>JAOTYL010000005.1 GCA_029861865.1 Myxococcales bacterium
GGCATGGGCGGCACATGCGGCATGGGCATGGGCGGCACAGGCGGCATGGGCATGGGCGGCACAGGCGGCGCGCCCGCATGTATCCCCGACGGCGGTGCCCAATGGGCCGGCCCCGTGTTCAATCGGCCTTGCGGAGCTGGCTCGTGCACGGAGATGCAGGTTTGTGTCGACGGCATGTGCGAGGCGTCGTCGCTTGTCTTCGTGAGCAGCACACAATCCGACGGCGCGCTCGGTGGACCTCGTGGCGCGGACATCACCTGCGCCGAGCTCGCCGCCACAGCAGGCCTCGGAGGCTACTGGTTCTCGTGGACTTCGGATCTATGCACGTCTCCCCGCAAACGATTCGAAAAGACGACCCTTCCCTATCGCCAGCTCGACGGAGTGACCGTCGCATCGGGTTGGGACCGCCTCACCAATCGGCCTCCGGACGAAGCGCATCTCGAGAGCGCCCTCTATATCGACGAGAACGGCAACACCCTACAATCCGACGCTTTCTGCGACGTCGGCGCGAACCCGCCAGGTTGCCATGTGTGGACGAACACCACGCTCGAGGGGAACGTCCAGGTCAATAACGGCTGCCTCGGCCTCACCAGCAACCAGGGCTCGGGCGCATCCTTGGAGTCCAACGCGGGAGCGTTGTGGACCGTCTTCTCCGGCTGGACAGCAGACAGGAACTTCACCTGCGCGGTCGACAACCTCCGGATCTACTGCTTCGAACAGTCCGTGGCCGAGCCGATCCCGTAACGGCGACCTGACACGGATAACCGCAAGAAGTTCGGCCGACTTTGGCGGCGATTGCGAAGTGACGGCTCGCCGATGCGCCCACGCCAACGTCGGGAAGGGCTTGCGCGTCAGCTCGATGATGTGCTAACGAAGATGAAAGTCACTTTCATTTGCAACAACAGTCGAGTGAACGATGGTCCATTTTCAGAATTCGCCCGGAATTATTGGGTTTTCTGCATACCTGGCGGCCATAGTCGCCCTTAGTGCTCCGATTCCTGCTCATGCTCAGGACACCGCCCCCGACACGGAATTACCGGAAAGCGTCGCGGAAGAACCGTCGGATCTGTCTCCGGCCGAAGAACCGTCCCTCGATGAGGTGTCGGGCGCTGATGCTGACGGCGCAGCCCCACCCTCACCGGACGCCTCCACCCCCGAAGATGGCCCGACGATTCTCTTGGCGCCTGGCGAAGTCGCTCCGGAAGAGCCGGCGGGCGGTGAGTACGGCGCTCAGATCGACCCGCTGCGAGGGCTGCAGCAGGCCCGCTTCGACCGCGCGGAAAAAACGAGCGTGGGTGGGTACGGCGAGCTGCACTTCAATCTGATCAAGCCCGAGGGAGAGGTTGCTTTCGGACGGCTCGATCTGCACCGTCTGGTGTTGTTCGTCGCGCACAATTTCAACGACCGTTTTCGCTTTTACTCCGAGCTCGAGCTCGAGCATGCCTTCGTCGCCGAGAGTGGCGGTGTCGCGATCCCCGGTTCCTTTCAAGTCGAACAGGCGTTCATCGATTGGCGGATCCTCAAGGGCGAAAGCGAGGCCCTCTATCTGCGTGCTGGGGTGATTCTGGTGCCAATGGGCATCATCAACCAGTGGCACGAGCCCCCGATCTTTAACGGCGTCGAGCGCCCGTTCGTCGATCGCGTGATCATCCCCACCACCTGGCGCGAAGGCGGCATCGGAATCTGGGGAGAGCCGATCGAAGGGTTGCGTTACGAGTTTTACGTGATCGGTGGTTTGGATGCGAACGGGTTTTCGGGCTCGAGCGGTCTCCGCGGCGGACGGCTCAAGGTGACCGAAGCGGTTCTCAACGGCCCGGCGTTCACAGGTCGCCTCGAATGGGAGCCCACCCTCGGCATGGTGCTCGGCGTTGCACCCTACTTCGGCCTCGCCGGCCCGCGGGAGCTCGATGTCAATGTGAAGGTGAGCGGGATCGCCGCCGACTGGCGGGTTCGCCGTAAAGGCTTCGAGTCGCGTGCCGTCGTGGCGTACTTCCACGTCAGCGACACCGATGCGCTCCGCACCATTCTGCCGGGCGAGACCGCTCCGGTCAGCACGGTCGGGTCGAACCTCTTCGGGGTCTATGGCGAGCTTGGCTACAACGTGATCGGTTCGGTCGACACCGAGATGGAGCTCGTTCCATTCATTCGGCTCGAGTGGTACGACACGACCTTCGAAGAACCGGATCCCGCGTTCGATCTGCCGGCATTCCTCGTCCCCACGGTCGGGCTCAGCTACCGGCCGATTCCTCAGGTTGTGTTCAAATTCGACTATCAGGCGTTGCTCGCCTCCTTTGGACCCAACGAAAACCGTTGGAATCTGGGGGTGGGCTGGATGTTTTAGCCGCAAATTCTGCGTCTTTTTTCGGTTGCAGGCCGCGAGACCTACCCCTATCGTTGAAAACGAAGATGAAATGCGTTTTCAATAAGACTGCGCTTCTCTTCGTCCTGACCCTGGTCGGGGCGAGCACGGCGGCAAGCGGCCACGCACGGGTCTACTACAGCGTGCGCGGTCTCCTCGCCGAGCAGTTTCGGGAATCCGATCGCGTCGACTACAAGCGTGTCGAGCTCTCCGACGAGCAGCGCCGACGAATCCAAACCCGCCTTGGCGCCAAGCTCAAAAAAGACACATATACCTTTTACGTCGCGCACTCGGCGGACAACATCGACGGTTACGCCCTCTTCGATCGGGAGATCGGCCAACACGAGTACATCGACTTCGCGACATTCTTCGACAGCGAAGGCCGCGTCACGCGGGTGGAGGTCGTCGCCTATCGCGAACCGTACGGTGCTGGGATCCGGTCTGAACGTTTCCGCAGGCAGTTCGTCGGCAAGGAGCCCACCAATGATCTGAAACCGGGATACGACATCGACGTCATCTCCGGAGCGACCCTGTCCACACGTGCGATGGCCAAGGCGGTCAAACGCGCCTCCGTTTTGCTGCACCACTTGTTGCTCACCTCGTCCTAGCGCGTCGATGCAAGACTTCACCCGACCATCTGGCAGGCTGCGCGCCCTCCCCTGGGGAGCGCGCGTCGTCTACTCGATCTTCTTGGCCTTCACGTTGATCGCCATGATCCTGACGCTGGTGCTTACCGACGACATGGTGGGGCTCGATATGGGTGGTGTGGCCACCTATTACCAAGGCGAGGCGGCGCCCGTAGACAATCCAGACAATCCGACCGACCAAGACGGTCCCGAGCTGTTGTTGCCTCCAGACGGCGAACAGCTCGCTGCATTCGAACCGATGTCGCGCAGGAAGCTACTCGAGGTCACGCACTTTCATTTGTTTTCGATGCCCGTGTACCTGCTGATCCTCAGCCATTTGTTCATGTTGTCGCGTGCCCGACCCGCCTCGAAGGCCGTCTGGATCGGCTTCGCCTCGTTCGCGACTGCTCTTCACGTCGCCGCACCGTGGCTCGCGGCAACCGGGTCGCCAGGCTCGGTGGCCGTGTACGCCGTGTCGGGTGCGATCATGGTCGCGAGCTACAGCGTCATGGGCCTAGGCCCCTTGTGGGAGATGTGGCGGCCGTGACCTATGAGGGATTGCCCATCACAACGACCGATGCGCCGCTGAGGGCTCGTCCTCTCCCTCGTCGGGAGGCTTGGGCTCTTCGGGTTTCTTCCGCGGGGCGGGCTCGCCGTACTCGTCGACGAGCTTCTTTTGTAGCTTGTCGAGGAGCATGCGTTCGATGTAGCCCGGCATGGCCGGGATCTGGATGACGACGCGCACCGGGCCGCCGCCCTGATCCTCGATGCGGATGACCTCGAGGCTTCCCGGATAGGTACGCCCGTCGTTCTTGTAGTCGAAGAGCAGGTAGCCGATGCTCTCGTCGCGATCGCGAATCGGGTAGCCCTGGTCGACGCGAATGAGGCGCACGGCGGCGCGCCACACCTGGTCATAGCTATGCCGGTAGTCTTCGGTCTTCTTCGCCTGCCCGACGGCTGGCAAGAAGAGCGCGGCGGTGACGACGATGGCGGCCCAGGATCTCATCATGAGCGACGCTACCGAAGCAAGGCGCGCCCTCCAAAAAAAGGGAAGGCCAAGACCCTGGGAACGGAAATCACGACGACCCAAGCGAGATCACACTGACGCTGGCGCTGGCGCCGACACTGGCACTGACGCTGACACTGGCGCTGGCACTGGCACTGTGACTGCCCGTCGAGCTTTGCGCATCGGTTCCGGCCGATGTAGCCGTAGGCCGATGCGAGCTGAAGCCCTGCACGGACCTCTTTGGCGGACCCGCACGCGGTGGCGAATCGAGCTCTCGCCGTTCCCGCGTCATTCCCGTCTGCCTCCGCGAGATTGAGCACGACGCTATTTATAGCCCGCCGCACTTGGTCGAACAGATCCCTATCGGCCTTTCTGATGATGGGAAGAAGAGGCTGCAGTCCCTCGGCTGCCTGAAGTGCCTTTTGCTGAACGATGAGTCCCATGAGTGATTTCCTTTCCGAGTGGATCGGGTCCCCTCACCAAGGGAGGGGACCCGAGCCGCTCGGAAAGGAAATCACGATGATCAAAGAGCGCTGACACTGACGCTGACACTGACGCTGACACTGACGCTGACACTGACACTGACGCTGACACTGACGCTGACGCTGACACTGACACTGACGCTGACGCTGACGCTGACACTGACGCTGACACTGACGCTGACACTGACGCTGACACTGACGCTGTCCCCCGCTACCGCCCCTGCTTCTCTAGCTCCCGGGCCAGCTTCTCGACGATTGGCATCAGCTTGTCTCGTGTGTTGAGCGACGGGTCCTCGATCACCTGTTCCAGCAGCTCTCGAAGAACCTGCCCGACCACCGGTCCCGGGCCACCTTCGAGGTGCTCGATGACGTCGGTTCCATCGATGGCGAGGTCCTGTGTCGTGAGGGCGCCCCCCTGCTCGATCTGCTCGTCGATTCGCCTTCGAAGCTCTTTCAACAGCGCGAGCTCCTCGTCGACGTTGCGACCTTTTCCAAGCGCGTCGGCCTCGCCCAGGCGAAGAAGGGGCTCGACGCGATCGGAACCCACGCGTTTGATGAAGCGGCGGACGGCCGCGTCGGTCCATTCGCTGCTGTAACAGATCAGGTGATGACGAACGAGACCGACGATCAGCTCACGTTCTTGATTGGAAAACCTGTAGTCCCGAAGCCATCGGTCGGCCATGTCTGCCCCGACCCGCTCGTGATGGTAAAAGGTCCAGTCGCCGGTCTTGTCGGAGCGGGCGCGCGTGCGGGGTTTCGCGACGTCGTGAAGAAGCGCCGCCACGCGTTCGACCGGCTCGCCCTCCGACTCGTCGAGCACGAGCATCGTGTGGTCCCAGACGTCATACGCATGCCACTGGTTTTGCTCGCACCCCACCTGCTCGAGAAGCTCGGGGTAGGTCACCTCGAGGATGCCGGTGCGTCGCATCACTTCGAACGCCCGAGAGGGCGCCCTTGCTTTCATCGCTTTGAGCCATTCCTCGCGCACGCGCTCGGGGCTGACTTTGCGATACGTGTCGAGCGCTCCTCGAAAGGCCGCTTCGGTTGCGTCTTCGAGCTCGAAGTCGAGCGTCGCGACGAAGCGAGCGCCCCGGAGAATCCGAAGCCCGTCCTCTTGAAAGCGTTCCTTGGGGTCGCCGACCGCCCGGAGCACCTTGGCGTTCATGTCGACGAGGCCATGAAAGGGATCGACGACCCGTCCGTCGACCGGGTCGTAGGCGATGGCGTTCACCGTGAAGTCGCGCCGAGCCAGGTCCTGGTCGATGTCGCCGACGAACACGACGCTGTCGGGCCTTCGCCCGTCGCTATAGGCGCCCTCCCCTCGAAGCGTCGTCACCTCGTAGGCCCTGCCTTTCCAAAGCACCGTCACGGTCCCATGGTCGATGCCGGTCGGGATCACCTTGTCGAAGGTTTGCTGCACCTTTTCGGGCAAGGCCGAGGTCGCCACGTCCCAATCGTTGACCGGCTCCCCGAGCAAGGTGTCGCGAACACAGCCGCCCACGATCCAAGCGCGCTCCCCCGCCTTACGGAGCTCTTGGCAGATTTCGAGCACCGGCCTCGCGATCTGCTGTCGAAGAATGCGGCTTGGCACGCTGGTTCGATAACCTTATGGACCTCTAAGTGCAATATTCGTTGGGAAGACCACGGTCCCGAGCCTTCTTCGTCGTTGACAACAGGCACGTTGGCCCGTTGGGATAACAAAGCTACACTCAACTCTCAGCCCCCCGCCCCCCAAACCCCATGAGAAGACTCTGGAAGCCCTTACTTGGATTGGTCGTCGTCCTTGCGGCGTTCACCATTTCCTTCGGTTGGCCGCGCGAGAACGGCCTTCAAATCGATATCGACACTTCCCCTCGGGCCCGTGCCGCCCGTGAGCAGACTCCCTGGGATCTCACCAAGCTCACGGTGATGAACCGAGCGATCCTCGAGGTGAATGAGCATTACGTCGACCCGACCCGAGTCGACCATCAGCGGATGATGCTGGCGGGGCTCAACGCGATTCAGCGGAGCATCGCCCCGGTTCTCGTCCACTACCAAGACGGGGCCGACACCTTCACCATTCAGGTCAATGGCGACAAGAGCGAGTTCGTGGTCTCGGACGTGACCAGCCCGTGGGAGCTGGCGGGGCGGTTTCGGGAAGTCTTCGCCTTCTTGCAAGAGCACCTCCAATACGAAGAAGATCTCGAGCTTCGGGATGTCGAGTACACGGCGGTCAACGGTATGCTCCGAACGCTCGACCCCCACACGATATTGCTCACCCCGAAGGTCTTCGCAGAGATGCAGACCAGCACCCGCGGTGAGTTTGGGGGCCTCGGGATCGTCATTTCGATTCGCGATGGGCACCTGACCGTCATCCGCCCGATGCCCGGCACGCCGGCCTTCAAGGCGGGGCTTGAGCGTAACGACCGCATCGTGAAGATCAACGCCGAGTCGACCCTCAACATGCCTCTTCAAGAAGCGGTCGATCGCTTGCGTGGAACCCCAGGCTCGAAGGTGACCGTCTACATCACCCGAAAGAGCAAGGCCGGCGTCTGGAGCAAGTCGCGGCCGGTCGAGCTCACCCGAGCTGTGATCCACATCGAGTCGGTCGAGCACCGGATGCTCCGGGACGGCGTGGGCTACATCAAGATCAACAACTTCCAAGGCAACACTGAAAAAGACCTGCGCCGCGCGCTTGCAACCCTTCACAAGAAGAAGATGAAGGGCCTCGTGTTGGACCTTCGCGGTAATCCGGGCGGGCTTCTCGACCAAGCGGTACAAGTGGCGGACACCTTTCTCGACGGTGGTCCCATCGTCACCACCTCGTCGCAGGATCCTCAGCAACGTGAGGAAAAATTCGCGCGCAGCGGTGGCACCGAGCCCGACTACCCGATGGTCGTGTTGATCAACGGGGGCAGCGCGTCGGCCAGTGAAATCGTGGCCGGGGCACTCAAGAATCACGACCGTGCGCTCATCATCGGAGAGCAGAGCTTCGGCAAAGGCTCGGTTCAGGTGCTCTACAACTTCCAGGACGGCTCGGCGCTCAAACTCACGGTCGCCCAGTACCTGACTCCCGGGGACCTCTCCATACAAGGGGTTGGCATCGTGCCCGATATCGGGATCAGCCCGATGACGGTCGACAAGGAGGACATGGACCTGAAGGTCGACCAACTGTTCATGCGCGAGAGCGAGCTTCCCTCGCACCTCACCCACGAGAGCGCGAGCGATGCGCAGCGGCCTTCGGTCTTGTTGGGCTACTATCTCAACAGCGAGCTTCGTCAGCGGTTGCTCGAGGCGGAGCCCAACGAAGAGGAGAACGAAGACCAGGAAAACTTCTTGATTCGCTTCTCGCGAAACCTCGTGGTCAATGCCAAGTCGCCGAAGCGCCCTCAGATGCTTCGCTCGGCGCGGCCAATCATCGAGCGCATTCAAAAGCAAGAGGACGAGAAAGTCGCGCGTGACCTCAAGAAGCTCGGGATCGACTGGAGCACCGGGCCGGACAAAGGACCGAGCGAAGTCCGGGTGGTCGCCAGGACGAGCACCGGCGGCAAGCCAGCCAAGGCAGGTGATCCCTTCGAGCTCGAGGTCGAAGTGACCAACGAGGGCAAACAGCCTCTCTATCAACTCGGCGCGGTCACGCGCAGCGACAACCGTCTGTTTGAGGGTCGCGAGCTGGTGTTTGGCAAGCTCGCGCCCGGCGAAACTCGCTCCTGGAAGACGACTCTGGGTGTCTGTCGCATGGAAGATGAAAAGCGGGCTTGCCGGATCCCGCGCGACATTTCCGACCGCGCCGACGGCATCATCGTGGAGTTCGAGGAGGCTCACGGCCATGCCCCCGCGCCCGTCGAGGTTCGGACGCTCATTCGCGCCCTCCCCGAGCCGCGTTTCGCGTACGGGCTTCAAGTGGCCGACAACGTCAGCGGCAACAACGACGGGCGCATCCAGCGGGGCGAGCAAGTCACCTTGTACTTCACCGTCAGAAATGTCGGCCCCGGTCGCACCTATGAAGTCCAAGCCAATCTTTCGAACCGCAGCGGGCCCGGGGTTCTCCTGCACAACGGTCGATTTCAGACCAGTGACCTGGAGCCAGGCGCGGAGTGGGTGGTGCCCTTCACCTTCCAGGTGCTTCCCGATTTCGACGAGAACGAGGCCAAGCTCGAGGTCGGCGTCGTCGACACCGACCTGCGCGTGTACTCGACCGAGAAGATCGCAGTTCCGGTCTACGACGAGCCCCACCCCGTCGAGAAGCTCACCCAGAAGCGTCTGGTCGCGCTCGGAGCTGGGACCGAGATCCGAGAAGCCCCGGGTAGCGACGCCCGCATCATCGCTCGCGTCGAGAAGTCGGTTCGGCTGTTGCAAGTGGCCAGGGGGCCCGATGGGTACGAACGCATCGACCTCGGCGGTGGACGCCCGGGTTGGGTCCGCCAGAGCGATCTCTCCGCTGCCAACGGTCCCATCTCCAAAGCCCCGGCGCTCGCATGGGCGACCCAGAGCGCCCCACCCGAGCTGGAGCTCGTCGGCTTGGACGACTTCGTGACGCGCGACGAGACACTCCGGGTTCGGGGCAAGGCGACGGATCAAGACCGGGTCCGAGACCTCTATATCTTCGCGAGCGGGCGCAAGGTCTACTACGAGTCAAACCAGCATAGCCGGACGCCGCAAGAGCTGGAGTTCGACGCCGAGATTCCAATGCAGCCCGGGCTCAACACGATCATCGTCGTGGCCCGGGAGGATAGCGACTCCGAAGTCCGCCATTACTTCACGGTTCGGCGTGACGCCCAAGACGGCGCACTGATGGAGACCCCGAAGCGGGACGACCTGCTGTTCGGCAACGGCCACTGACATCGTCACTGACACACGGCGCTCACGAGACCGAGAAGAACCCGGCGAAGCGCTCCACGCCCTCGGGCAAGGCTCCAGCTGCACGGATGTGGCGCCACAAAAGGGGAGCGACCACTTCGACCACCATCGGCACCGGCGACTCTGAACCGGTGACAAGAGAGCTCATCTCGATTCCAGATTCGATCTCGATGGCATCGATTTGATTGTGATTCCAAGTGATCCGAAACAGCTCTCCAGCAAAACCCAGCTGGGGTCGTACGAAGCATGCTTCCCCACCGCCACAGGATCGCCTCTCAATGGTGGCGTAGCTCTCGGTCCGGCCGTGCCGCCGCAGGAGGCCTGCGAGGTCTGCCGCCAGCCCTGCATCCGGTTCGACCGCGAGCAAGGCGCCAAGGGCCTTGCCCGGATTCGGAACGTCTTGGATCACGGCCCGAATCAAGTCGCGGCGCCCCTCGGTTTCGAGCTCGCCGTAGGCAAACGCAAAGCCGTCTAAGGCATTCGAATCATCCAGGATTCGCTCGACGAGCTCCGCGAACGGGCCCCGACGGGGGCGGTCTGCGCTGGCGATACCGGGCCTTGGGGCGTTCACAGGTTCCCTCATAACTCACCACCCGCGTTCCGCCCAGCACACAATGAGGTAGGTAAATAGATTACACTTGACTTCATTTACCTACCTCGCTACAGAAAACCCGTTTGGGGAGCAGGCATGCGGGCAGCAGACGCGTTCATCGCTCAGCACGAAAAAATGGTCCATGGTCTGGCCGCGCGGCTACGGCGGGAGTTGTCGCTCCATGGGGATCTCGACGACCTGGTGGCCTTCGGGTTTGGCGGGTTGCTGGAAGCCCAGCATCGGTTCGACCCGGCGCGCGGCGTTCGGTTTCAGACGTTTGCCTATCATCGGATTCGGGGCGCCATGCTCGATGGTGTGCGCAAGATGGCCCACTTGCCACGTCGAGCCCACGAGCGTCTCCGAGAGTCGGCCGAAACCCCTCCCACCGCCCTTCCAAGAGCGGCTGCAACCCCGCTCGACAAGGTGTTTGCCAGAGTTAGTGCGGGGCTCACGACGGCCGGCCCGCTCCACGGTTCCCTCGGCGAGGAATCCCCCGAGAGCACGCTGCTCAAGAACGAAAGCGTCGCGCGCTTGCTGGTAGCCCTCGCTCGACTTTCCGATCGGCAGAGGACCCTGGTGCGCGGCCACTACTTCGAAGGTCGCTCTCTCGATGCGCTGGCGCACGAGCTCGGCATCTCGAAGTCGTGGGCGAGCCGTCTTCACACGAGCGCTCTCGCGGAGCTCCGATCCGCCCTCGAGTGAGCAAAGTCGGCCGAGCGGCCGAAATGGATGCGTTTCTGGTCTCCTGCCTGCGAATGGAGGTTCGCGCCAAACCGCTCGGCGCGAAACATGTTGCGCACTGTGACCGACGGTTACGCTTCTGCGCACAGGTGTGGCAAATCAAGCCCGCCCCTGTAAATTCTGTGGCAAGAGTTGCGCCGAAAGCGCGGCGCTTTGCGACTTTCTTCGGATGGCACACATTCTGCATGATGCTCGCACGATGGGGGCGACCAGAACTCAGAGGCCGAAGGCGCAAGCGGTCGATGCTCGCGGCATTCGGATAATTGCCAAGTCGGTCTACCGCGAGCTCCGGAACAGCGGGCACAGCCGCTCGGACATCGTGGCGTTCACCAACGCGGTTCTGGAGCTGGTGACGACCGAGCTTCGCGACGCGCAAGAAGCTGCGGAGTGAGAGCCCTCGCGGGCCCGTTCTGCTTCGCTCAAAAAGCGCAACCTATTCGCGCGCTTGGCTCCTTGACGGCGACGTAGCGCACAGCTACGTTCCGCGCTCGCCGGGCCCAACCACGGGCGCCGCCGGCCTGCCAAGGGAGTCGAGATGGCCACGAAAATCGGAATCAATGGCTTCGGACGAATCGGGCGCTGCGTTGCCCGCGTGATCGCCGAGGGTGCGCCGGGCGACGTGGAGCTCGTGGGGATCAACGACCTGACGAGCGCCGAGATGCTCGCCCATCTGCTCGAGTGGGACTCGGTCCACGGGCAGTTTTCGCACCCGGTGAAGGCCGAAGATGAAGCGATCTGGATAGGCGACCACCGAGTTCCGGTAAGCGCGGAGCGAGATCCATCCAAGTTGAAGTGGAAGGAGCTCGGCGCGGAGATCGTGCTCGAGTGCACCGGCCTGTTCCGCTCTCAAGAGACTGCGTCCGCGCATCTCAAGGCCGGCGCCGAGCGTGTGATCATCAGCGCCCCGGCCAGGGGCGACGTAGACGGCACCTTTTGCGTCGGCATCAACAGCGACCAGTTCGACCCTTCGAAGGATCGGATCATCAGCTGCGCGTCGTGCACGACGAACTGTCTCGCGCCTCTCGCGAAGGTGCTCAACGATACGTTTGGCATCGTCAAGGGCCACATGGTGACCGTGCACTCGTACACCAACGACCAGCGCATTCTCGACCTTCCCCACTCGGACATGCGGCGGGCCCGTGCGGCCGCGCTGTCGATCATTCCGACGTCGACCGGCGCTGCGAAGGCGATCGGCCTCGTGTTGCCCGAGCTCAAGGGCAAGCTCGATGGCACCGCGATTCGGGTGCCGACCCCCAACGTGTCACTCACTTGTCTGACCGCCCAAGTCGGTCGCAGCACCAGCCGCGAGGAGGTCAACAAGGCTCTCAAAGAAGCCGCCGACGGCCCGCTTCGCGGAATCCTCGCGTTCGAGGAGCGTCCGCTGGTCTCGATCGATTTTACCGGCAATCCCCATTCGTCCATCGTCGATGCGGCCCAGACCCAGGTCGTCGGTGGCGACCTCGTCGAAGTGCAGAGCTGGTACGACAACGAGTGGGGTTTCTCCCAACGCATGGTCGACTTGGTGCGGATCGCATCGAGCGCGGGGTAAGCCCGTGAGCGACGAGATTCGGTCGATCGAGGACTTGTCCCTCGAAAGCGTCGCCACCTTCATTCGCGTGGATTTCAACGTGCCTCTCGACGACGGCCGCGTCACCGACGACACCCGAATTCGCGCCGCGCTTCCGACGATCAAGTACGCCATCGATCAGGGGGCGCGTGTCGTGCTCGCGTCGCATCTCGGCCGCCCGAAAGGCAAGGTGGTCCCTTCGCTTTCCCTCGAGCCGGTCGCGCTGCGTGTGGCCGAGCTTCTCGACGCCGGTGAGGTTCGCCTCACCGACGATTGCATCGGTGACGGTGCTCGCAAAGTCGTCCAAGACCTCCGAGATGGCCAAGTCGCCTTGCTCGAGAACCTTCGCTTCCATGCTGGCGAAGAAGCCAACGACGCCGACTTCGCGCGGGAGCTGAAAGGACCGTGCGGGGCGTATGTCGATGATGCCTTTGGCGCGGCGCACCGCGCCCATGCATCGGTGAGCGCATTGCCTGGGCTCATCGAGGAGCGCGCGGCGGGTTTTTTGATGCGACGTGAGCTCGAGGTGCTCAGCCGTCTCCGTAACGACGCTCCGCACCCCTACCTCGCCGTCCTCGGCGGTGCCAAGGTCAGCGACAAGATCGGGGTGATCGAGGCGCTCCTCACCAAAGTGGACGCGCTTCTCGTCGGCGGGGCGATGGCCAATACGTTCCTGGCCGCGCGCGGTCTCGACATGGGGAAGAGCCTTTGCGAGACCGACAAGCTTGCCCTGGCGCGGAGCTTGATGAGCGCTGCCACCGAGAGCGGGGTCGAGCTCTTGCTCCCCATCGACTTACGGACGGGGAGCTCGCCACAGGAAAGTACCCCTGAGGTGGTTGGTGTAGAGCGGGTGTCCTCCGATGCGATGGCTCTCGACATCGGACCTGCGACCGAGCGGCTCTATCGGGACAGGCTTCGGCGCGCCCAAGCGATCTTCTGGAACGGCCCGATGGGGCTCTTCGAGAATCCAGCGTTTGCCGAGGGGACTCTCGCGGTCGCCCGGGCGGTTGCGGATTGCCCTGGGTTCAGCGTGGTTGGCGGGGGAGATAGCGTGGCTGCCGTCATGCAGGCAGGCCTTGCCGACCAGTACGAGCACGTCTCCACTGGCGGGGGGGCTTCGTTGGAGTATCTAGAGGGCCGCCCTCTGCCAGGCGTGGAGGCCCTCAAGCCATGAGCACGCGGACACCGCTGATCGCAGGAAACTGGAAGCTGCACAATACCGTCGCCGAATCGCAGGCATTGGCCGGTGGCGTCCGAAAGCGCGTGCGCGACGGTCTGCCATGCCAAGTGGTGGTCGCGCCCGTGGCGACGTCGCTCGTGCCGGTTCGGGAGACGCTTGCCGGCTCTGCGGTCGGCCTCGCCGCGCAAAACGTGTACTGGGAGGATTCCGGGGCGTTTACCGGTGAGCTCAGCCCTGCCCTCCTGCTCGACGTGGGATGCACCCATTGCATCATCGGTCACTCGGAACGACGCCAGTACTTTGGCGAAACCGATGCGGGCGTACGAAAGAAGGCCTCTGCGCTTCTGGTTCACAAGATCGTTCCCATCATGTGTGTCGGGGAAAGCCTCGAGCAGCGGGAGGCCGGCAAGACCCTCGATGTCGTGCTTGGCCAGGTGGAGGCGGCGACCGAGGGCTTAGACGCCGTCGCGTTGGCGCCGCTGGTCGTTGCGTACGAACCGATTTGGGCCATCGGGACGGGACGCACCGCGAAGGCGGAGGATGCTCAAGAAGTCCATCGTGCGATTCGCGATCACCTCGGTGCGCTCAAGGGTGAGTCGTGGGCCGACACCGTGCGGATCTTGTATGGTGGCAGTGTGAAGCCGTCCAATGCGGACGAGCTCCTCGCCGAGCCCGACGTGGACGGTGCGCTCGTCGGAGGCGCGTCGTTGTCCGCAGACAACTTCATTCCGATCATCGATGCCGGCGTTCGCCGGGCGGAGAGTTGAGTCATGTATACCTTCGTGTCGATCCTTTACGTGTTCGTGTGCTTGTTTTTGATCCTGGTGGTGCTGCTGCAGTCCGGTAAGGGCGGCGGCCTTGGGTCCGCGTTCGGCGGAGGCACGAGCCAACAGATCTTTGGCGGCGCGGGTGCGGGCAATCTCCTGACACGCCTGACCGCGGCATTCGCATTTACGTTCATGGCGCTCTCGGTGTGGCTTGCGTTCTTGTCATCGAGCGGCGACCAAGCCCTCGAGCGTGCCGTTCGAGAGCAAACCGCCGCCCAACAGGCGGCTGAGGAAGCGGAAGCGACGGACCCCGAAGCCGAGGTGGCCGAAACCGAGGCGGCTTCCGAAGAGGTCGAGGTCGAAGTCGAAAAGACCGAGGTCGAGGCGACGCCGGACTCGGAATAGACCTCAGTTCCCGGCGATGGCGACCTGGTGTGCTCGTTCGCGCCACTCCCGGCTTTCGTCGAGGCGATCGGCTTGGGCCAGGAGCGCGGCTAGAAGCGCGCAGAGCCTGTTGAAGCAGTCGTCGCGGCCGACTCCGTCGGCGAGATCCAGACCAGCGATCATGGTCGGGGCCCCCCGATCCCCGACGTGTGCCTGCAGGCATAGCTCGCCAAATCGTTCGTAAAGTACGAGCGTTGTGGCGACATCTTCGAGCCGATCGAGGTTTTGAGCCTCGATCGCCGCCTCGAGATGGTCGATCGCCGCGTAGAGCGCCCCATAACCCTCGAGCGCCCCGGCCACCGAGACGAGCGCCCCGACACGGTCACTGACGCTGTCACTGACGCTGTCACTGGCGCTGTCACTGGCACTGACGCTGTCACTGACCAACCGCGCCACCTCCGCCGGCCTCACCCACTCGCCCCGCTCGTGCAAAGCGTTGCGGAGCGCATCGCGGAACTCGCCGGCAGTCGGGCGATCTTCTGGGTATCGTTCGAGCGCGTGTGACAACGCACGTTCGATCTCGATCGGGTGATCGCGTGAAATACCCTGCTGGACGACGAGCCCCAACGAGTACACATCACTTCTGCCGTCCAAGGGCTCGCCGCCAAGCTGTTCCGGGGAGCAATATCGCATTTCGTGCTCGGCGAGCTCTGTTCGGCGCGGCCACGTCGTTCCGAAACCAGTGAGCTTTACCCCTCCGGCGGTGCTCAACAAGATCCGATGGGGCGACACACCGCGATGAACGATCCCGAGCAGACGTTGGCTCGCGTCTCTCCGGGCGTGGGCGTAGTCTAGAGCGTTTGCGACTTGGACGGCGATGTGCGTGATGATCCGCCACGGTAGGGGTTGCTGCGTGAGAAGCGACGCGAGACTCGCGCCCGCGACGTATTCGGTCGCCACGAAGCAGTCACCGTTCTCGACGCCGACGTCGAGCACCTGCGCGATGTTTGCATGCGACAGGAGCGCCGCCCGCTTGGCCTCGGCGATCATCGTCTCATGCGATGTGCTGCCAGAATTCGCCTCACCCCTGATTCGCCAAACTACGACCTCTTTCTCGAACCCCTCCACCCCGATCGACTTTGCTTTGTAGGCCCTCGTCGACCCTCTGCCCCCGAGCGGGCCGAGGATCTCATACCTCCCGAAGACCAGATCCAATGCCGACACGGGCTGAGTCTGCGCCAGGCGTTCCGGGGCGTCCCGTTTTTGACATGGGGGCTAACCGCGGGTGCCGTGCACAGGGTGGATCCGAAGGTAGCGGCCTAGGTGTTTGACGCCGATGTAGAAGGGTAGCGTGTCGACCAGAGCGACAGTGAGCTTGAAGGTGTAACCGGCGGCGATGAAGGTGACCAACTGCGGCCAGAGGGACTCCGCAGAATTGATCGGAAGCGCCCTGGCAAAGAAGTGCGTGATCAGGATCACCGCTACTGTGTCGACCAGCTGACTGATCAGCGTCGAGCCATTGTTCCGCAGCCACAGATGGCGGCCGTCGGTGAGTTGCTTCCAGAAGTGGAAAAGCTGGACATCGATGAACTGCGCTGCCAGGTAGGCGATCATCGAAGCGGTGACCGCGCCAAAGGCCAACCGGCGGACTTCGAAGAAGACGCCTTCGGTGGGCGCTTCAGTAAGCTCGAAGCCGGGCAGTTCGCCGCCGATCCAGAGAATCAACATGACCCACAGATTGAGGGCCAGTCCAACCCAGACCACCTGGTTGGCGCGATGGCGGCCATAGAGCTCGGACAAGAAGTCGGTGCACAGAAATGTGATCGGATAGGGCAACACCCCGACGGCGAGCGGCATGGGAATGGTGAGATCGGTTCCTGGGATCTGGAAGCTCAGATCGATGAAGCGAGTGATGCCGAGGATGTTGAGCATCGCGAGCGTTCCGAGAAAGAAGCCGGAGAAAACGAGGAAGACGGTCTGCCGGCGTTCGTGAAGGGTTGCGGCGTCGAGCTTGGGAAGACCGTCGAACGCGTGCTGCTCCGAGGGCAGCAAATCCGCCTCTTTCACTGGTTGGCCTTCCGGGGAAGCGCCTTTCGCTCGAGGCCGCGCCACGCCTGGTGCTCTTGGCCAGCCCGCTTGGTTTCGCCGAGCTCTTCGTAGAGGCTCGGGAGCGAGGCTGCCAGCGCGCCGCTCTTGACCGAGGCCTCCCAGGCATCTCTAAGCGAAGCGAGATGCACACGAGCCGGCACAATGATCTTCCCACGCGCGAACCCTGGCACTGACGCTGACACTGCCCCGTGATCGTGCGGCTCGCCCGCCTCACATGCCGCGCAGTGATGCTCGATTCGCTCGCGTTGGATGAAGACCCGCGTTCCGTGGGGCAGCGTTTGCTCGAGCTCAGTGAGGGCCCCCGATTCGTTTTCGAGCGCCAAGAAAGGCCATCGGTGCTCATCGCCGCGCCGGAGGATCTCCAAGAGTGGGAATACGGGCACCGGACCGGACTCCGAGATGCGGTGCTCGGCGACCGGTGCGCCGTCCCACAAGATTAGGTCTCCGTAGTCGATCGGGGCGTCGCGGAAAGTCGGCGACTGCACGACTCCGTGACACGGGCTGAGCGGAGCAACCCACACGAGCTCGAACCCCACCCCGGTTGGAAGCTTCGACGTCGCGTCGACGGGTGAGGGCCGCGAGAGCACCCGGATCCAAACGGGTGGAAGCCCGTCGACCAAGGGCATGTTCGTCTTGGGATCCGCCTGGACGGGCATCCCGAGCTCCTCCCAGCACCGGTATGCGACCTCGCGAGAGCCGACCCCGGTCGCGCAGATCGCGAGATTCCAAAGAGCGGGGCGTCTAGCGGCCTCGTGGTCGAGCGCCATCTGGTTCGCCCTGAGTCCCTCTTCGAAGCGACCGCGCCATTTGTGCAATAGTCCCAAGTCGTACCACCACGAACTTCGCTCCCCGTCCAGCTTGAGCGCCCGGTTGAAGGCTTGTTGTGCATCCGCGTCGTAGCCGGGGCCGCACAGACGCAGCGCATTGCCAAGGCTCGCATGCAGATGGCCCGCGATGTCCGGGTCCCGCCGTTCCCGATCAGAGAGCGCGTCCAGAGCGCGTCGAAGCGTGTCGGACGCCCACCGCGCGGGCGTATCCTCGGTCACGACCGGCTCGTCCATCCCCCGGCGTGCTGCCTGGTCGATCAAGAGGGCAGCGATCGCCAACGTGGTTTTCCAGTCTTCGGACCACGCTTCTGCCAGCTCCCGAAGCACGTCTCGGTGCGACGTCTCGTTTCCGAGCGCTCGAATCAGCTCGATCGCGAGCTCGGCGAGCGTTCGATCGGACTTGAGCTGAGCCTTCCGCCCCAAGAGCACCCGCCAGGTCGCTTCGAGCTCGTCCTCGGGGAGCGGCGCTGCTTGAGGGGGTCCCATCGGGCGCAAAGCTTAGCAGTCCGTCCACTCTTGTCAGCGATGAGACGCGCGGAACCCATGATTTTGGCGCCCTTCTTGCTGGTCTTCGAAGTTTTTCGCTAACCTGGGGGGACGAGGCCGGTCAGCGGCCGTCACTGCTGAACGAGGACGAGTTGCAATACCACAGTGCGGGACTGACCGACGTAGGCCAACGCCGAAAGCTCAATGAGGACGCCTTCTTGGTCGATGACGTCCTAGGGCTCTACGTCGTCGCCGATGGAATGGGTGGGCACGCAGCGGGCGAGATCGCGAGTCAGGAAGCCGTCGACACCGTTCATGGGATGGTGAGGCGGGGTCACAGTGCCCTCGACAGGGTCGCGCAGGGCGACACCTCCGAAGCATCGCTTCGCGCAGCCATCCGCGTTGTCGAGAGCGCCGTCCAGGCCGCGACCTACATGGTTTTCGGTTTAGCGCAGCATGATCCCGATCAGCAGGGGATGGGGACCACGGTTTCGGTGCTCGCGATGTGCGGCGACTATGGCATCACCGCGCAGGTCGGCGACAGCCGGATCTATTTGGTCCGCGGTCATCAGGCAAACTCACTCACCGAAGATCACACGTTGGTCGCGTGGCAGCTCAAGCAAGGGATCATCACCGAGTCCGAAGCGGCCCGCTCGCCACACCGAAACGTGATCACGCGGGCCGTCGGCAGCCGAGAGTACGTCCAAGTCGATACGGGATTCTTCGAGGTGCAACCCTCGGATTGCTTTCTGCTGTGCTCGGATGGGCTGCACGGTTACCTCCAGGAGGACGAGATCCCGGAGATCATCGACATGGGTCCCAAGGGCGCAACCCAACGGTTCGTCCACATCGCCAACTCACGTGGCGGCCGCGACAACATCACCGCCGTCGTAGTCAGCGTGCACTGACCCCGTAGAGCAACTTCGTCGCCACGGGGCTGGGTCGCGAGTGGCGGCGGCGGTACCCGCGACAGTGTCAGGGGCAGTGCCAGCGTCGGCGCCAGTGCCAGTGTGCCCTACTCGGGGGTCTCTTCTGCTGCTGGTGTCTCAGCGGGGGCGGGAACGGGCTCGGCGGAGGTCTCTTCGGCAGGGGGCGTCCCTTCTTCGTCGGTCGCTGCGATCGCGATCGCGCCTAGCTTGTCTTTGAGGGCATCCCCGAGGGTGGCCTGCGCCCCACCTAGGCTTGGTCCGAGCTTGCGAGGGGCGACCCGTTTCTGGGCTTCCTCGGGGCGCGCGACCTGGTTCACCTCTCGGCCTTCGGCCGCGCGAAGCGAGAGTGTGATGGTGCGATCGTCGTTGTCCAGACGGATGACCTGGGCCTTGACGATGTCGCCGATCTTGACGATCTCGGTCGGCTCCTGGCTGAGGTCGGCGCTTATCTCCCCACGGGGAATGACGCCTTCGACCCCACGCTCGAGCTCGATATGGATGCCATATTCGTCTGCGCCAATCGCGCGAACCTCGATCACGGTGCCCTCGGGGTAACGCTCCGGAACGAAGCTCCAGGGATCTTCGTAGAGCTGCTTGATGCCGAGGCTCACCTTGCGGTCATCGTGGTTGACCGAAAGAATGATCGCCTCGACCTCGTCGCCTTTGCGGTAGAGGTCGGCGGGGTTGTTGATGCGTTGGGTCCAACTGAGGTCCGACTTGTGGACCATGCCGTCGACGCCGTCCTCGATGCCGACGAATACGCCGTAATCGGTGATGGAGCGAACGCGGCCTTGAATGATGTCGCCTGGGTTGTATTTCTGCGTGAAGACCGTCCACGGGTCGGGCTCGAGCTGCTTGAGGCCCAAGCTGATGCGTTTGTTCTGGGCGTCGAGATCGAGGACGACACACTCAACCTCCTGGCCGACCTCGAGCACCTTCGAGGGATGCTTTGGCTTGGCCCAGGTCATTTCACTGACGTGGATGAGGCCCTCGACACCCTGCTCGAGCTCGATGAATGCTCCGTAGTCGGTCAGGGAGACGACCTTGCCCTTGACCTTCTTGCCGGCGACGTAGACATCGGTCGCGACGTTCCATGGATCTTCCATGGTCTGCTTGAGTCCGAGGGATACACGCTCAGTGTCGGCGTTGTACTTCAGGACCTTGACCGTGACCTCGTCGCCTACCTCGAAGACCTCGGACGGGTGATTGACCCGCCCCCAACTCATGTCTGTGATGTGAAGGAGACCGTCGATGCCGCCGAGATCCACGAATGCGCCGTACTCGGTGATGTTTTTGATCGTGCCGGTGACGACCTGGCCTTCTTGAAGATTTTCGAGGGTCGCTTCTTTGAGGCGGTCGCGTTCCTTCTCGAGGAGTACGCGACGCGAGAGCACGATATTGCCTCGCTTCTTGTTGAACTTGATGACCTTGAACTCGAAGGTCTGGCCGAGCAGCCGGTCGAGGTTGCGAACCGGCCGGAGGTCAACCTGTGAGCCGGGCAGAAAGGCTTTGACGCCGCCTTTGATCGTGACGGCGAGGCCCCCTTTGACGCGCTGGGTGATCGTGCCCTCGATCAGCTCGTCACGCTCGCATGCGGCGCTGATTTCGTCCCAGACCTTGAGCTTGTCGGCCTTTTCCTTCGACAGCGTGACCAGCCCGTCCTCGTCCTCCTTGGACTCGATCAGGACATCGACGGGGTCGCCCGCGGTCGCCGAGATGTTGCCTTCGGCATTGATGAACTCGTGCAGCGAGATGACGCCTTCGGATTTGTATCCGATGTCGACGACGACGGTGTCTTTGCCGACTTTGAGGATCGTCCCGACGACGATGTCGCCTTCCTTGAGTTGGTCTGTGCGCTCGGCCGAGGCTTCAAAAAGAGCGGCGAAGCTCTCGGGATCGGGGTTTTGGGTTTCTGTGATTTCGGTCATGTATGAATCGCTGATTCCGGAGCTATCGCGGGCGCCCGGCACGATCATGCCGCACATCCGAATACCCCCGAAAAACAGGGAGTGCGTGGGTAGCAGGCGGGTTTGGAGGTGTCAACCAACGGTGGGACCGGTCGATCCGCCCGGAGAGCCCGAGGAATCGCACGACCGAACGAGCTCGAGAACGTGCTCGACGACGGCGTCGAGGTCGAGGCTCGTGCTGTCGAGGATCACAGCATCTTCGGCTGGTCTGAGCGGCGCGATCGGGCGCGTAGAATCCGCCTTATCACGCGACCGGATCTGCGAAAGGATTTGGTTCTTATCCGCAGTCATTCCGCGGTCTTGGAGATCTCGTGCCCGTCGGCGGGCGCGTTCCTCGGCCGATGCCGTCAAAAAGAGCTTCACCTCGGCATCGGGGAAGACGACCGTGCCGATGTCCCGGCCTTCGAGGACGACGCCACCGTCGCGACCGAGCGACCGTTGGATGTCGAGTAGCGCACGCCTCACTCCGGGGTATGCGCTGACCCGGCTCGCCCCGGCAGAGATTTCGGGTCTGCGAATCTCGTCGGCTCGGTCGACCCCGTCGATCGTGAGCCGCGGGGTCCCGTCGGCCCCCGGTTCGAGGGAGAGCGCTACCTCACCACTGAGTGTGACGATCGCTTCCTCATCGTCCCACGAGATCCCGCGATCCCGTGCGGCGAGCGCGACCCCACGATAGAGAGCGCCCGTGTCGACTAGGACATAGCCCAGGCGCTGAGCGAGGACGCGCGCGGTGGTGCTCTTGCCGACGCCGGCAGGGCCGTCGATGGCGATGACGGGACGTGTGCGATTCACGAAGCCTCCTCCTCGATCGGTGCGCCGAGGGAGCGCATGAGCGATACGAATCCAGGGAAGCTCGTGTCGACCGCTTCTGCACCGTCGATGACCGATTCCCCGTCAGCCACCAAGCCCAGCAAAGCGCTGGCCATGGCGATGCGGTGGTCACCGCGACTGGCGATGTGAGCGGCCCGCAGCGGCTGGCCGCCGGTGATGATCAAGCCGTCCGGCAGCTCTTCGCACGGAACGCCGAAGGCATCGAGCACCTTCGCCATCGTGGCAAGGCGGTCGCTCTCTTTCACGCGAAGCTCCGCCGCGTCTCGAATCTCGGTCACACCTTTGGCGACCGCCGCCAGCGCGCAGACTGCGGGTATCTCGTCGATCATGCGAACGATCAGTTCACCGCCCGCGACGGCCCCGCGCATCGAGCCATGCGCGATCGTGATCTCGGCCATCGGTTCGTCGCCCGCGCCGTGGCCGCTTGGCCGGTGCCCGACGTTTGCCCCTGAGAGCCGAAGCCAGTCGAAGATGCCGGTGCGTGTAGGATTGACCCCGACGTCTTCGACGCTCAGCTCACTGCCCGCGACCATTGCAGCTGCGACGATCGGAAACGCTGCGCTCGACGGGTCGCCAGGCACATGCCACTCGAAGGGGTCCCAGCCGCCCGTCCATTCGGCGGTAGGGTCGAGGACCACCGATGAGCCTGCCGTCCGTAGCGGAACGCCGAGCGCGAGCATCATGCGTTCGGTGTGATCCCGCGAAAGCACGGGCTCTTCAAGGGCGGTAACACCGTCTGCATAGAGGCCGCTCAAGAGCAAAGCGCTTTTGATCTGCGCGCTCGCGACCGGCATGGTGTACTCGATCCCGCGCAAGGACTCCCCTTCGACCAGTGGGGCGATCGAGATAGGCGGGTAGAGCTCGTTGGGCTTGGCGCCCGGTGTGCCTGCGATGTGGGCCCCGCGGGCCCGCAGCGGCTCGATGATCCGAGCCATCGGCCGGCGCGTCAGCGATTCGTCTCCAACCAATCGGCTGCCAAACCGTTGCCCGCTCAAGAGGCCGGAGAGAAGTCGCATGGTGGTGCCCGAGTTCTCACAGTCGACAACGGTGGTGGGCATGCGAAGGCCGCGAAGCCCGACGCCGTGGACTCCGGTGCCTCCTGAGCCGGTTTCGATCGCGACACCCATCGCGGCAAACGCATCGGCGGTGGCCCGGTTGTCGAGGCCTTCGGAAAGCCCGGTGATCCGCGAGGTGCCCCGTCCTAGCGCTCCGAAAATCAGGCTCCGGTGACCGATCGATTTGTCGCCCGGCACGCGTATGGATCCTCGCAGAGGCCCGGAGCGTCGCACGCGATAGCGCTTGCCGTCGTTAGTCACCCGTTTCCTTTAGCACGCGGTCGAGGGCGTCGAGAAAGCGCGCGTTCTCGTTCGGTCGTCCGACCGTGACGCGAATCCAAGACTCGATAGGCTCACGCATCGCTCTCACGATGACGCCCTCGTGGAGCAGCGCGTCGTAGATGGTCCTTCCCGGCTTGGGCATCTTGACGAGAAGAAAGTTCGCCTGACTCGGCGCGACTTCGAGGCTCCGTTCATGCAGGGCGTCCCGGAGCTTGGTCCGGTCTCGGAGGCAGGCGTCGACCGTCGTGGCAAGATGTGCTTGGTCGCCGAGCGCGAGCCGCGCTGCGTGTTGCCCGATCGTGCCCACATTGAAAGGAGCGCGCAGTCGATTGAGACCGAAAACGAGCTCGGGTGTGCCGACGACGTAACCGACGCGGAGACCGGCAAGGCCGTACGCCTTCGAAAAGGTTCGAAGGATCGCGAGTCGTTCGCGCGCGCCGCGGAGCTCTGTGGCGGATCGAAAGTCGGTGATGTCGGCATACTCGACATAAGCTTCGTCGATCACGACGAGTACCTGCTCGGGGGCCGATGTCAAAAGCCGCTCTAGCTCTGAGCCGCCGATGTAGCTTCCGGTCGGATTGTTGGGATTCGACACGAAGAGCAGCTTTGTCTTCGGCGTCACCGCGTCGAGCAGGTCGTCGACGTTCCAATGAAGGTCGTCGCGGAGCGAGACGGCGCTGTACCGGAGCTCTTGGGCGATCGAGCCGATGCGGTAGCACGGAAACGACGGGTGCCCGAACACTGCGTGCTCATCACGGCTCGCGCACACGCGACACAGCAAGTCGATCAGCTCATTCGAGCCGTTGCCAAGGGTGATGTGGTCGGCCGGGACCGAATGGTGTGCTGCCAAAGCTTCGCGAAGGTCGTGTCCGGTCGGGTCTGGGTACCGATTGAGGTGAACGTTAGCGTCGAGCGCTTCAGCGACTTTAGGCGATGGTCCGTAGGGATTCTCGTTCGAGGCGAGCTTGATGACCTCGTCGACGCCGAGCTCGCGCCTGAGCTCATCTTCGGGCTTGCCCGGTTCGTAGGCTGTCAGCGCCAAGATGTGCGGGGCGACGAGATTGCTCATGAGGGTGCGTCAGCCTGCCACGCTAGTGTTTGATCCGAAAAAGTAGTGTGCGAGAGATTTTCGTTTGTGGCCGAGCGCCCCCGCACTATCGCCCGGATCGCCTTCGGCGAGCAATTGGTCCCGCCCCACCGCCCCCACACTATCGCCCGGATCGCCTTCGGCGAGCAATTGGTCCCGCCCCACCGCCCCCACACTATCGCCTAGCTTGGTCTTGGATAGCTGCCGATAACCTTGGTATAACGCGCGATTCTGCGCAGCTCCTCGACCGCGGTCAGGATGTCGCGGTCGGTGATGTGCCCATCGAGCTCGAGAAAGAACACGTGCCGCCACTCCGTGGTGGTCGATGGCCTCGATTCGATCCGGGTGAGGTTGATCTTCCGGTCGGCCAGCGGTCGGAGCGCCCGGTGAAGCGCACCAGGGTCGTCCCCTGGAGCCATCGCGAGCACGGTGCGGTCCTGACCGGTGCGGGATGGGAGGCGGTTTCCGACGATGCCAAAGCGCGTTCGTACGCCCGAGTCGTCTTCGATGCGGTCGTCGATGACCCGGAGCTCGTGCAGCTCGCGCAACAGGCTAGTGCCCACTGCGGCAGCTTGGTCGTCGGCCAATGCAAAGTGCGCGGCGGCCTCACCGGACTGAACGTCGACGAAGATCGCGTCTGGGTAACGAGAGCGCAGCTGCCTCTCGCAGGCCGCCATCGCTGGGGCAGCGCCGTAGACTTTCACGACGTGGGCAGGATCCCCCGACTGCGACAGAAGCTGGTACCTCAACGGAGCACTACGCTCGGCGCAAAGCTTCGCGTCGGTCGCAACCAGGCCCGTCAATGTTGCGGTGATCGCGCCGTCGGTGGAGGTCTCGAGTGGGACGACACCGAAGGTCGCGTGCGCGTGCAGCACAGCATCCAGCGCCTCCCGGACCGACTCGGTGGGTCGGAAGCTCGGCGCGTGCCCGAAGTACTCGCGCGCCGCGGCGTGTGCAGGGCCGCCGGGCGAACCAAAGTAGGCCACCACGTCGGGCGTGATGAGCTCGGTACAGGCGGAGAGCACCTCACGAAACACCGGTTCGATGCTGGCGGCTGGAAATTCGTTCGCCAACGCCCGCGCTGCGGAGATGACCGCTGTCTTCTTCGGAAGTCGAAGCGGCTCGTCACCTGCTTCGCTCCGCAACGCTCTGTATTGTTGGATCGTCCTTGCGCGCGCGTTCAAAGCCTCGACGAGTTGGCGGTCAGCCTCTTCGAGTGCCTTCGTGATCCTGTGAAGCCGCTCGTCCATGACTGTGATGGTATCAGCCGTCCCTTGGAACGTATACCGTGGACCCGCGGAATCGTCAGTCGTCGTCGCGCTGCGCAAGGTCGCGAAGGCGGGCGAGAGTCACGAGCGCGTCGACCGGAGTCATCCGTTCGACGTCGAGCGCTTCGAGAGTCGCCTCCAGCTCCGAGCGGGCAGGCGGACCGGCCTCGAACAACGCAAACTGTGACGAAGCTGTCTCGTCGGTGGATTGGTGCAGTGCCTCGAGCTCTTGAAGCTTCGTTTTTGCGCGCGCTAGGACGACCGGTGGGACGCCAGCGAGCCTAGCAACGGCCAGGCCATAGCTTCGGCTCGAGCCACCGGGCACCACACGATGGAGGAAGATCATACTGTCATCATGCTCTTTTGCCGCGACGTTGTAGTTCGCTGCGTTCGAAGAGCGATCTGCAAGCTCGCAAAGCTCGTGATAGTGCGTTGCGAAGATCGCACGACACCGCACGACATCGTGTAGATGCTCGGCAACCGCCCAGGCGATCGCAAGGCCGTCATAGGTGCTGGTCCCACGTCCGATTTCATCTAGAATCACGAACGAGCGGTCGGTCGCGCCTCGTAGAATCGTCGAGGCCTCCATCATCTCGACCATGAATGTGCTTTGGCCCCGGGCGAGGTGGTCGCTCGCCCCAACGCGGGTGTAGACGCGATCGACGATCCCGACTCGGGCACGTTTGGCCGCCACGAACCCCCCCGCCTGGGCCATGATGACCGCCAGGGCCGCCTGCCGCATGGCGGTGGATTTGCCGGACATGTTCGGTCCGGTGAGCAGCATAAAACGGGTCGCTTCGGGGTTGAGCTCGATCGTATTGGGCACGAATCCATCTTCGGCCGCGTAACATTCGACGGTGGGGTGCCGGCTGTCTTCGAGCGAAAGGATGCGGCTGCCATCCACCGAAGGTCGAACGTAACCCCGCGCGTGTGCGACCTCCCCGAGGGCAGCATGGGTGTCGATGGCCGCGATCGCCCGCGCCAATCCGTGAAGCCGTGGGGCGTGCTCGCCGATCGACCGGCGGAGCTCCAAGAACTCCTTGGCCTCGAGCGCACGCGCCCGCTCATCGGCGTGAAGGATTCGATCTTGGAGCTCTGCGAGCTCGGCCGTGATGAAACGCTCACCGTTGGCAACAGTCTGCTTGCGCACGTAGTCGTCTGGCACTGCGTCGAGCTTGGATTTGGTGATCTCGATGTAGTATCCGAAGACTTTGGTGAATTTGATCTTGAGCGAGCTGATGCCAGTCCGCACGCGCTCCCGCCGCTCGAGATCGAGAATGACGTCTTTGCCGGTCGTGGAGAGCTCTCTCAATCGGTCGAGCTCTCGGAGGTGCCCGTCGATGAAGATCCCGCCCTGTCGATCGACTGCCGGTGGCTCCGGCACGAGCGCTTGATCGAGGAGCATTTGCACGTCCGCGCAGAGGTCTTCGGGCCGGAGCGAGGTGAGCACGTCGTCCAGTGGGTTCTCCGGCCGCTCTGCAAGTTGCGTGTCCAGGTGCGACGCGCCCCGCAGAGCGTTTCGGATGATGCCCAGGTCGCGCGGCGTGGCCAATCCCACCGCGGTGCGGACTGCAAGCCGCTCGAGGTCGCCGATCCCGCTCAGGATGGCGCGCACCTCATCTCGGAAGCGTGGGTCCGAGGTGAACATCTCGACGGCATCGTGTCGGCGACGAATTCGTTGGACATCGGTGAGCGGCTCGAGCACACGATTGCGGAGGGTGCGAGCGCCCATCGGGGTCTTGGTTTCATCCAAGAGCTCCAAGAGCGAGCCACGGCGTTCGCCTTCGAGCGTGCGGACGAGTTCTAGGTTGCGCACCGCCGCGTCGTCCAGCACGAGACGCTCCCCTGGCGCATAGAGGGTTGCTCGGTGGATCTGCAAGTTCATCTGATGCGTGCGCGCGTAGGCCAGGGCAAGACACGCGGCCTCGGCGGCGTGCTCTTCGGCAAGGAGCACGGCTGCCGCTCGTTCGGGCAAGAGCTGGTGCAACGGATCGAGCGTCTCGTTCATTGGCAGAGTGCGAAGAGCTGCTTGCGGAAGACTGTCGCGGCAGAGGGTTTCTAGCTTGGAGTCGCCGCTCTCCACCAAGACCTCGGCCGGGTCCAATCTCACCAGCTCGCCGACGAGCTGTGGACCGACTTCGACGGCACACGCGCGAAGCGCACCGGTGGACACCTCGAGGGCAGCAATGCCACCGTCACGGGTGACCGCGACCAAGAAGTTCTCCGCTCTCGCATCGAGAGCGTCGGGCTCGAGGCAGAGCCCCGGGGTCACGACCCGGACGACCTCACGCGGTACGACCCCTTTCACGGTCGAGGGGTCCGCCATCTGTTCGCAGATCGCGACCTTTTCTCCATGGCGGAGGAGCATCGCCAGATACCCCGCGGCGGCGTGATGAGGCACACCGGCCATCGGGATCTTGCTGCCGTCCGGGCCGGTGCCCCGAGAGGTCAGCGCAATGTCGAGGATCCCCGCGGCGTGGACCGCATCGTCGTAGAACATCTCGTAAAAGTCGCCGAGCCTAAAGAAGACGATCGCATCGGGATGCTTCCCCTTGGCCCGCAGGAACTGCTGCATGACCGGGGTGTGGTCTTTCTTTCGCGCCCTCCCCCGCACACCCATAGCCCAGGTCTACTGAAAAGTTTGGATGGTGGAAAGGGGGTTGAATGTGATCTCCCTGACGCCGCGCTGTAAATCGATGAAGTAGAGCCGGTCGAAGGGCTCCGAAAACAACATCGACGCCGGCAGCGAGCTGATTCCGACACTCGCGTCAAACTGTAAGAAACCGAACCCGTTGGAGATGTTGAACGTGAGGACCGCGAGCGTAGAGTCCGTGGGCACGACCCCCTCGGCGAAGGGCTGAATCTGGAAGCTCACCAGTGGGTTGATGAATTGAACGTTGGGAAACGCCCGGCCGCTCAGAACGGTGTCAACATCGAGAGCCCCGTCGATCGTCATGATCGGCCGGCTTTCGTCGAGGATGCACTCATCGGTGTCCGGGTCCGGGGTGACGCGGTGAATGAAGCCCGACGATGTACCGACGACGGTATAGGCGTCTTGCGTATGGATCTGGTATTCGGTGAACTGATTGAAGCAAAACGCGACCTGCGCGAGGGTGTAGCGATTGGGGTTGGGCGACTCACCGATCTCGAGCTCGTCATTGAATGCGCGCACGATCGGAAACCAAACCGGAAAGTCGTCGATCTCGTCGGCAACATCCTCGAACTGCTGGCAGTCGGGATCGTCTCTGCGGTTGGGGGGCAGCTCGCCAGTGATGAGGACTCGGTCGCCGCGATACGGTGTGTTGATCAAGCCCGGGATCATCGTGGCACCAGGCAGCTCGCTCGGCCCGAGAACGCCGATCTCGCAAAACGGAACGTCCCCCGCGAGAAACCAGTTGCCGGGCTCGCCGCTGAACGATTCGTTCGAAAACGATCCGAGGCCGCCCTCGGACGCGGGGATGAGGCCTTCCCACTCCGCGTCCCATCTCTGCGAAGGCGCGTTGCTCCAGACCTGCGACGAGGTGCAGATCAGCGCTTCAGTACCGCCAGCGGGGTCGATGCCAAACACGCCGAACATCGACTCCGGGCAGGGGATGAAATCGAGGCCAGGCCCGTCGGAGTTGCGAGGCGCCCCGGTCTCGTTGTCGAGGGTGCCCTGCGCCGCGTTGAACACCAACGCCGGCGCGCCTTGGATTTCGATGAACGACGTGGGCGTGACTTGGAACCGTCGCCGGTGGCGACGAATGCTCGCGAGTGCGTCAGGCTCGGTGAAGGTATCGCAAGAGCCTCCCCGACAAGGGGCGTTGAGGTCGTAAATGTCGAGGAAAAAGATCTGGCCGGAAGCCAAGCTGACCGCGAGGAAAACCCCGCGCATGTTCGACGGATTCCGCGCCTGCGCGACCTCGTTGCTGTCGAGGGGCTCACACAAGTCGTCGAGCGGGACCGCCGGGGGCTCGCCGTCCGTCAGTTGGTAGTCGGGCGTGATGACCTCGATCGCGCGTGCATTGGCGAAGAGTGAGCGCACGCGGTTGCGAGACTCGACATTCTCCTGGTTCGCGCGTGCCGAGATGCCGGCGATCACAGGCAATACCGCCCCGAAGTCGGGCGAGTCCGTGGTATAGTCAACCACCAGCACGCTGCCATCGGTGGCGCTGATCGCGTAGAGGTAGCGCTGCGTCGCGGTTTCGTTATTGAAGGACGCCGGTACGGGCGGCGTAATGGCGAGGGCGGTCGTCGGGGTGTCCGTCACGATCGGGTCGAGCGTCGTGGTGGCTCCGTTTTCGTTTTCGAGCCGGAACCGATGGATGATCGGCTGGTTGGCATCGCTCACGAGAAGGACATCGTCGCCCACTAGGGGATTCGAGTCGCCGTAGTCGACGCTCACCGCTACGGGTCTCGGTCCCTCCTCAGGATCGTCGACGCAGGGAGTCGTCGTTTGGACCGACTTGATGAAGCGCTCTTCCTCCGGGCAGATGCGGTGGTAGTCCGCCGATGTCGATGCAGGCGGGGGCACGGGATTGGTCGTGTCGCAGGTTGCGGTTTCGAGCTCGAGGAACGTCGGCTCGCCCAGCTCGCCGGTTTCGAAGTCCAGTACTTCGATCTGCGCAACCACCCCAAGATCCGGAATCGGGGCGTAGAGCCAGCGGTAGCTGATCGCGCCCAGGATGACGCCATTAACTAGGCCTCCGTCATCACTTCCGATCGTCGCGTCACCGACGAGCTCATACAGGGCGAGATCGGTGGGACCGGCTTGGAGGTCTACTTCATCGTTTGCGGGTAAATTGGGATCATCGTCGCTGGTCAGGATCCTCTGGGTGGGGTACGACTGGACCGTCCTTGAGCTGAAGCTGCTCACATAGGTGAACGTCGGATCAAACGGGGAGATCTGAATGCCGGTCGGCTGTTCCCCGACCTGAAACGCAGTGAAACCCGGAACCGCCTCGTTCGTGTCGAAAACCGCGCGGGCGGAGAAGTTGATCGCTGCCACCTCGCCCGATTGAATCTGCGTGACCGCGCCTAGCCGAAAGGGCGTAAAGTCTGCCGCGAACTCGGTCGTTTCGAGCCCGCACACGTCGAGGGGAAGGAGCGCGCGGACCTCGAAATCAACCGCGCTGATCTCCTCGAGGTCTGCACAAAAGAGTTGAATCTTGGCAGAGCGGTCGAGCGCGGGGAGCACCACCTGCGTCCCGCCGCGACTGCACGCGGCGATCAGGCAAGCGCAAAGGCAACAGGTGGCCCAACGGATCATCGCGGTCGCTCCGATACCGGTTGAGGCAAGCCGACGAGGCCGATCAAGACTGGCGAGCACTCCGGCGAAGAAGCCTCGGCGACGGTCCCCCCGGTCCCGCCTGTCCCGGCGCTACCGCCGGCACCGCCCATGCCACCGGCACCGCCCATGCCACCGGCACCGGCCATGCCGCCGGCACCGCCCATGCCACCCACGCCGCCGGCGCCACCCGCGCCCGTGGCCGGCACCTCGAGACAATCGAGAACGGGGCCGAGGTCGGCGATCCGCAAGACCGACGTGCTGAAGTCGGCGATGTAGATGCGCTCCCTCGGGACGTCGACCACGAACTCGAACGAACCGCTGATATTCGTGAGGATCGTGATCCCCTGAAAGAGCTCGGCGTCGATGATCTGCACCATGCGTTGGTCGAAACAGCTGATGAAGGCCGTGAGCACCATACCGCCACGTGCGGGAAGCTCCACGAGCTTCAAACGCGATGGACCACGACAGGCCGAGATCTGGCCGACGACGTTGAGTTGCTCTCCCGCCGAATCGGAGCGCGCCACCACTAGCGACTCCGGAGAGCGGGAGACCATGTAGGCTAGGTCACGGCCCGGCCTCGGGTCGAACAGGATGTCGCGCATGACGTTGCCCACGTCGAGGCCGGTAACGAACAGGGTCCCGGCGTTGAAGAGGCTGCTCTGCGTCAGATCGCCGTCGATCGCAACGCCGACCCGGATCACTTGGTTGGTCACCGCGCTCGAAATCCAAGCCTTCTTCGCGGCGGGCTGGTACGTGATCGTCACCTGCTCGGGGGCGAGCTCATCCAGGCTGGCGGCGATCCGGGGGCGCACGACGCCGTTGCGCTCCTGGTCGAAGAGCAAGCTCGCCTCGCCTTCGCGGTGCGCCACCAAGATGTATTCGCCCTCGAACGCAGGATCGAAATCGGCTGCGAGACTCCCCGCGAACACATCGACCGGGTCTGGGGGCATCTCGACTGGGGCGCTCGGGTTGACCTGCTCGGCGCTGCTCGTGCGATAGAATTCGGTGCACGACTGCTGTGGAACGAACCCACTGCCGCAGTCGAGCAGGCCCTCGGAATCGACGTCAATGAAGGTCACGTTCGCGTCGCTGCGAACGGGGATGTAGAGGCGTCTACCGGTGGTCGAGATAGCGAGACCGTCCGCAAACGAGCCGATCTCTGCCTCGCTCAGCAAGAGCCCTGGCGCGACGACCGTCTTGAGGAGGGCGCCCCGGTCTCGAAGCCGGAGCTGTTCAGGGATCACCGAGCACCGATCTGGGGGCACGGGGTCGCAACGAAGCTCCGAGCTGTCCGGGTCACAGTCGCACGCCGTGCAGTCCTCGTCGACGTCAGGGTCGCAATTGCAGTCGATCGTCTGCGTGCCAGGCGCGATGCATGCGTTTTGAACCCCGGTGGTCGCGTCGCGCTGAAGGCAGACGTTGAGAAAACCAGCGCCGTTGCATCCCTCCCCGACGAATGCCCCCGTGCTGTCGATCGCGTCGTTCAGCACCTGCAGGTCATAGGACTGAAGGCTTCCCGTATTGAACTGGAGCGCGAAGTTCGAGTTAGCGACGAAGACGTACTCCGGCGGCGCGTCGTCAGCGGGCGGCAGCGACAGCTCGATGGCGATGGGAAACGTCATGAGGCCCTGCGGAAGCCGCTCCCCCTCTTTGTTGATGCAGCCGGCCGCCATCAGCCCGGAAATAAGCAAGAACCCCAGGGACAAGCGGCTTGCGCGGCCCTGTGGGCCGAATTGCGACCCCATGAGGCGCCACCCTAGCCGTTCGGCCTATGCCGAGCAACTCGCAACGAGCCCGTTATTTCCAGGGATCGAGGATGGGTCCGTCGTCGTGCCCGCTCGACTCCGAAGGCTTCGGCCTGAGGCGCGGCTTGCGCTTTGCACGCTCCTGCTTTGGCTGCGGGGAAGCGACTACTTCAGTGACGGCATCGGCTTCGTCGGTTTCGGCGACCTCGGGCGGTTGAGGCAGGTGCTCGCTTTTCGCCGGCTCGGACACCGGTGCATCGAAGAGGCCCCCGACCGCGGCCAGACCGATAATTGCCGCGGCGACGAGAGCCGAGATCCCCAAGAAGATCGCGGTCTTGTACGCTCGCCTGCGTGTTGGCCCGGCTTCTAGCTTGAGCGTAATCACATCGGAGCCAAAAGGCTCCCTCGCGGCTTGCAGCTGACCCAATTCGGCTTCCATCTCCTTCATCGTTTGGTAGCGCTGCGACGGCCTTTTTTCGAGGGATCGCATAATGATGCGCTCGAGCTCTCTCGACAGCCTCGAAACCCGCACGGTCGGGGAGACCGGGTCATCGTACATGTGCTTGGTGAGAATGCCCATCATCGTGTCCGCATCGTGGGGCACGTGCCCGGTCACCATCTCGTAAAGGAGCACCCCGAGCGCATAGATGTCGGTTCTGTGGTCGATGCCGTCTCCTGCGCACTGCTCGGGCGACATGTAATGAGGCGTGCCGAGAACCTCGCCGTCCTTCGTGAGCCGGTGCGCGCCATTGGCGACCTTGGCGATTCCGAAGTCGAGCACTTTGACGAAGTCTTGGTCAGCCCCTCGCTGAACGAGGAACACGTTCTCCGGCTTGAGATCGCGATGGACGATGCCCGCGTCATGGGCGGCGCCGAGAGCAAGGCAGATCTGGCGTGCGATGTGGATCGCGCGGCCCTCGGGGAGGCGCTGCACGGAGTCGATGGTATCGATGAGATCGAGGCCCTCGAGGCACTCCATCACGAAATAGGTCGAGCCGTCGGGGAGCGTACCGAAATCGATGATGTCGACGATGTGCTCGTTGCCGATGTTCGACGCGCTTTGCGCTTCTCTCCGGAAGCGGGCCAGCACTTCCTCGTCGCGGGTGTTCGGGCTCCGGAGCACCTTCATAGCAAGCGTCTTGTCGAGCTCGGTATGAATCACTCGATAGACCAAGCCCATGCCGCCCTCACCGAGCAGCGCCTCGACACGATAGCGACGGTCGATGATAGTGCCGATCAGCGCATCCGCTGCTCGCGAGACACCGGAGTGTCGACCGCCGTCCTCCGGATCGCCGTCGATCCGTCTCACACTACCGGGCATACAGTGTCACCGCAATCTTCCAACAGACATTGGAACACGGTGCCGCGTCGTCAGCAAGGGGAAAAAGGCTGGGTTGGGTTGTCCAGTCGACGAAGCCGAGCTTGCGCGGCTGCCAGCCGGGCCCCCGGCAGCTGTGGGAGTGGACAAGAGACGAAATCGAGGCCGAGCTCCTCGCAGATCTCGATCGACCCGGGGTGGCCGCCCTGGTCGCCGCACAGGCCGGCCACGAGGGTTGGGCGCACCGCCTTGGCACGTTCGAGAGCGATTCGGATGAGCTCTGCGACTCGGTCGTCGAGGTGCGTGAAAGGGTCGTGGCCTAGCAGACCGAGCTCGTCGAGATACTTGGGAAGAAACCGGCTCGCGTCCTCCCGGCTGATGCCGAGCGCCGCTTGGGTGAGGTCATTGCCGCCAAACGAAAAAACCTCCGTCAATCGCGCGATCTCTTCGGCCGCTAGACATGCGCGGGGAAGCTCGATCATGGTGCCGACGCGGCAGGTGAAGAGGTGCTGCGGCTCGCTGAAGACCTGCTTTTCGACCGCGTGCAAGATCTGACAGACCGCTTCGACCTCCGTTGCGAAAGCAACCATTGGAACGAGCACTTCGAGCTCGACCGCCAAGCCTCGCTCGACACAGTCGCGTGCGGCAAACAGCATTGCCCGAAGCTGCATGTCATAGAGGCCAGGCACGGTCAGGCCCGAACGAACACCACGGTGACCGAACGCGGGATTAGATTCGCCATTGCGGACCGCGGACTTGCGTATCTCGTGCGGTTCGAGGCCGAGCTCCTCGGCGAGAGCTTCGATCGCGCTTTCCTCGCGTGGCATGAACTCCTCGAGTGTTCGGTCGAGAAGGCGGATGGTCACGGGCCTCCCGTCCATCGCTTCGAAGAACTCGACAAAGTCGTCGCGTTGGACACGTTCGAGCTCAGCGAGCCACCGCGCCCGCTGCTCGCTATCGAGCGCCAGCAACGCACATCGCATCGCGAACAAACGGTCCTGCGCGAAGAACATGTGCTCCGTTCGGCACAGGCCGACGCCTTCGGCCCCGTAGCTCAGCGCAGCGCGCGCGGCGTGGGGTGTGTCCGCTTCTGCGTAGACGCGCATCCGCCGTGCTCGATCGGCCCAGGTCATCAGCTCCTCGAGCTCGTCGACCGTCGTCGAAGCCATGACATCGAGCGCCCCGGTGTAGACATTGCCCGTCGACCCGTCGAGAGTCAGCAAGTCGCCCTCGCGAAGCGGCTGGGCCATCGCATTGGCATCATCGATGCGAACGGTGCGCTCGCGGAGGTTGATGTCGAGCCCTCCGCATCCGACGACACAGCACTTTCCCAAACCACGGGCCACCACTGCAGCGTGCGACGTCATTCCACCCGTGGCGGTCACGACCCCCTTGGCGACCCTCATTCCGTGTATGTCGTCCGCGCTGGTCTCCTGGCGCACCAAGATGACGTCTTGGCCTTCGGCGACCCATCGGACGGCGTCATCGGCGTCGAAGACGATGCGACCGGATGCAGCACCGGGGCTTGCGGGCAGCCCAACGGCAAGCGGTTCAATCCCCTGCGCCGAGAGCTCCGCGGTTCGGGGGAGCCTCGCTTGGAGAAGCTGTTCCAGCGATCTTGCATCGACTCGGAGCAATGCGTCCCGCTTGGTGAGGACGCCCTCGCGCACCATGTCGACGGCCACACGGACGGCAGCCCGTGCGGTACGCTTCGCGGTTCGTGTCTGCAACAGATACGGGCTGCCGTCTTCGACGGTGAACTCGATGTCCTGCATGTCGCCGAAATGTCTCTCGAGCGCGGCGCAATAGTCGGAGATTGCCTCGAATGCCTCGGGTACAGATCGCTCTAGGCTGTCGCCCTCCCTGCCCGGTGCAGAAGCCTTCGCGGTGAGCGCAACCGGCGTCCGGATACCTGCAACGACGTCCTCGCCCTGAGCGTTCGGCAGAAACTCGCCGTAGAGCTCTTTGTCGCCGTTCGACGGATTGCGGGTGAACGCTACCCCCGAGCCACTACGAGACCCCGTGTTGCCGAACACCATTGCCTGAACCGTGCATGCGGTACCGGGGGCATCGTCGATCCTTTGCATGCGACGGTAGCGAACGGCCCTGGCATTGTCCCACGAATCGAAAACGGCCGCCGCTGCGTCCCAGAGCTGCCTCTTCACGTCTTGCGGGAAAGGGTCAGCACCTTTCTCGATGACCGAGAGGTAGGAGCCGATCAGTTCTTGTAACGCGCTGACAGGAAGCTCCGAATCGAGCATCCGAGGGTGGCCGAGATCGGTCTTGAGGTCGCCGAGCAGGGTTTGAAACCGATCGGCGCCAATGCCACGAACGACCGTTCCATACATCTGGAGCAACCGGCGATAGGCATCGAGGGCAAATCGCTCGTCGCCGTGGGCTCTGGCCAGACCCTCGAGCGTTTCGTCGTTGAGGCCGACATTGAGCAAGGTATCCATCATGCCTGGCATCGAGACTGGGGCTCCGGAACGGACCGACACGAGGAGAGGCTGGTCAGCGTCGCCGAAACCACGTTGCAGTTGCTCTTCGATCGCACCAACGGCCGCATCGACCGCCGCCTGCAAGCCGTCGGGCCACGCATCGTCACGGCGGTAGGCCGCACCGACCTCGGTCGTGAGCGTGAACCCTGGCGGCACCGGAATTCCAAGCGCCGTCATCTCGTGGAGTCCAGACGCCTTGGTGCCCAGAAGCTGCAGCCGGGCCTCGGGCTCGAGCGAGGCGTCAAGCGGGTACAGCAGGGTCACGACGCTCCAACTTTGTCGCAAGCTGGTGGAAGTGCGCAATCCCGTTGACCGTATCCGCGATTTCCCCGAGCAAACGGAGGCGGTTTTCACGGACCTCGGCGTCGTCCACCATCACGAAAACCTCGTCGAAGAAGCGGTCGATCGGTGCGCCGAGCTCCTTGGCGACCAGCTTGAGGGCCTCCGCGTAGTGCCGTTTCGTGGTCGCCTCTCGAATCTGGTCGCGAACGGTGATGAACCGGTTCGCTAGCTCACTCTCCGGGCCTGGTTCCAACAGGCTTGGGTCGACCACGCCGCGGGCGCTCTCTTTGGTGATGTTGAAGGCGCGCTTGAACGCGATCGCGAGCGCCTCGAATTCCGGTGCGGCGCGAACCTCGGCAACCGCGTCCATTCGAGTGCGAAGGTCTCGCATCGAGCCACCCTGCCAGGCGCCAATACACGCGTCGACCACGTCGCCTTCATAGTGATCCCTGGCGAGCACCCGGATACGTCCCCGAAAAAACTCGTCGAGCGTTGTGCGGGTCTGGTCGGCTGGTGCCAGGTCCGCATCGCCCGCGTATTGAGCATGGGCCTGGTCGATGATCATCCGCAGGTCGACGTCGATGGGGCCTTCGAGCGCGATTCGAACGATGCCGAGCGCGGCGCGACGAAGGGCAAACGGGTCGGCGGAGCCGCTCGGCACGAGGCCGATTCCGAAACAGCCGACGAGCGTGTCGATTCGATCGGCCACTGCGACGATCGCACCAATGAGCTGATCGGGCACGTCGTCGTCGGCGCCTTGAGGCCGATAGTGATCCCGAATGGCGTCGGCGACCGCGGGGTCGATCCCCTCTCGAAGCGCGTACCAGCGGCCCATCTCACCCTGGAGCTCTGGAAACTCGTATACGATGAGCGTCTCGAGATCGGCTTTGCAGAGCCGAGCGGCCTCTCCTGCGGCGTTCGCGTCGGCTCCCACCCGATCGGCGAGAGCCCGTGCGTTGCCTTCGATCCGGCGAACCTTAGCTCCCATCGTACCGAGCTTCGATTGAAAAACGACCGACTCGAGCTTTCGCAGCCTGTCCAACAGAGGGGCTTTTTGATCCTCCTCGACGAAGAAGCGTGCGTCGGCCAACCGGGCACGAAGCACGCGATCGTTGCCGGTTGTGATGGTTTGCGGGTCCTCCGCAGTGTTGACGACGTTGAGATAGGCTGCCATCAGCTCGCCACCTTCGCTGGCGCGGACCGCGAAGTAACGTTGATGGTCGCGCATGACCGCGATGACGACTTGGTCTGGGAGCGCGAGGAAGGCGTCGTCGTAGCTGCCGGGCACCACGAAGGGCTCTTCGACCAAAGATACACATTCGTCGGCCAGAAACGCGTCCGGCTCGAGGATGCCTCCGAGCGACTTGGCCGACCGCACGAGCGCGTCGAGCATGTGTTGCCGACGGACGTCGAGCTCGACCACCACGTGTGCAGCCGCGAGCGCGTCGACATAGCTCGTGGCGTCCCGGAGCTCGAAGGTCTGTGGTGCGAGGAATCGGTGGCCCCGAGTGGTCCGTCCCGATCTCACCCCCGCATACTCGAAGTCGACGACCGCGCTTCCGAGCAGCGATACGATCCAATGAATCGGTCGGCCAAAGGCGATGTCTCCACTTCCCCAACGCATCGTTTTCGGGAACGTGATTTGCGCGCAAAGCCGAGGGAGGATTTCGCGGAGCACTTCGTCGGTTGGCCTTCCGGGCTCATGGATCTCGACGCTGACGTAGTCTCCCTTTTCGGTGGTCCGCTTGCGGAGGGCATCGACCTCCACGCCGTGCTTCTTTGCAAAGCCGACCGCCGCTTTCCTCGGTGTTCCGTCCTGGTCGAAGGCGGCGTTCCACGGTGGGCCAACCACCGTTTCTTGGCGGTCCGATTGCGTCGCAAACAAACCGCGCACGCGAAGAGCCAGCCGCCGTGGCGTGCCCATCGTGGTGACGTCCAGGCTACTCGAGCCGAGGCGAGCTTGCCGAATGAGGTCGTTCCCAGCCTGTTCCATCGAACGCAGGCCGTGCGTCACGAACGACGAGGGCAGCTCTTCGGTGCCAATCTCCAGCAAAAACTCGGCGGACATGGAGTGGCGTTGCTACCAGACCGGATCCACGCGCGCAATCGGGCACGTCTATTGGGCAGCGGCCGCTGGTCGGAGCAGCGGAAAGCCGAGAGCTTCTCTCTGGGCGTACCAAGACTCGGCCACCGCGCGGGCGATGAACCGGACCCGGCCGATATATCGCTGGCGCTCGGTCACACTGATGGCGCCGCGAGCATCGAGCACGTTGAAGTAGTGGCTGCACTTGATGACGGCATCGTAGGCAGGCAGCACGAGTCGCTCGAGCGGCTCACGATCGAATCGCAGCCCCCCCCCCTTCCCCTTTTTGTCGCTCAGTCCGAGCAATGCGCTCACTTGCGTCTCGTACTCTACGAACAGTCGGTCTTGGAGGTCGACGTTGGCCTGCTCGAAGTTGTAGGTGCTCCACTCCCACTCAGCGCGTTTATAGAGCTCGCCGTATCGAATCCCGGTCGCCCACTCGAGCTCGTACACGTCGTCGACATCTTGAAGATACATGGCGATGCGTTCGAGGCCGTAGGTGAGCTCGCCGCTGACCGGCTTGCAGTCAATGCCGCCGCATTGCTGAAAATAAGTGAACTGGCTGATCTCGAGCCCGTCGAGCCAGACCTGCCAGCCGAGACCCCACGCGCCAAGCGTCGGTGACTCCCAATCGTCCTCGATGAACCTAATGTCGTGGCGTTTGGGATCGGTCCCGAGCGCGCGAAGGGACTCGAGGTAAAGGTCTTGAATCTCGATCGGTGAAGGCTTGAGGATCACTTGGTACTGATGGAACTGCTGAAGCCGGTTTGGATTCTCGCCGTAGCGTCCATCGGTCGGGCGGCGGCTCGGTTCTACGTAAGCCACGTTCCAAGGCTCAGGCCCGATGGCACGAAGAAACGTGTGCGGGTTGAACGTCCCGGCACCGACTTCGGAATTGTAGGGCTGGACGATCAGGCAGCCGTGCTCCGCCCAGAATCGCTCGAGCGCCAGAATGAGCTCCTGAAACGTCACCCGTAGTCCTCTAAGTCGCCTTCCTCGTCCGCATCGTCCTCGTTCTCTTCTTTCTCTTCCGCGAGCCGGGCCGCATCTTCTTGTTCGCGAAGCTCGCGTTCGGCGGTTTGGAGGGCTTCGGTCGCGGCGATCTCCGCTGCTGCCAGGTCGATCGACTCGCCGGTCTTGAGCTCGAAGAGCGCCTTGTGCTCTTCGGTCAAGTCGCTGAACTCCTGAAGTGTAGGCAGGTCTTGAAGGGTGCTCAGCCCGAAGAACTCCAAGAACCGGGCCGTGGTCCCATACACCAGTGGTCGACCAGGCTCGTCTTTTCGACCGAGAATCTTGATCAAGCTCCGCTCGGCGAGCATGCGAAGGGCCGAGCCGGAATCGACCCCTCGAACGTTGTCCACTTCGGGACGCGTGATCGGCTGTCGGTAGGCGACGATGGCCAAGGTTTCGAGCTGAGCACGCGTCAAACGTAGGGGCTTCGGCGCAACGAAGGTCTTCACGAACTCGGCGCTGTCGGCCGCTGAACGGAACTGGTACCCCCCGGCGATGAAGTAAAGACGGACGCCTCGGTCCTGGTAGTCCGCGACCAACTCATCCAAAAGGGGCTGCACCTCCGCGATGCTCGCATGTGCGCTCCGGGCGAGGCGCTTGGCCGAGACGGGCCTCTCGGAGACGAAAATCAGGCTCTCGAGCACGTTCTTCAACACGGAAGAGGTGTGCGACAGCGGAAGGGGGGCGCCATTTTCGTCATTGGCGGTTTCGGTTGGTCGGTGGGGTTGGTTCATGACTTCAGCTCGTCCTCGATCCATCCGTGGTCTGCAGACGAGCCGGCCGGCACGATGACAGACGCACGTCGCTCTCCTTGCGGTTCGTTCATGTCCGGGGCTTCATACCCCGAGAGCGTTCGCGCCACGTCTTCGGGCACCAGGGGCTCGCCGTCTTCGTCGAGCAGAGTGTACTCGAGGTAGATCGGCTCTTCATGGTCGGTTTGGTAGATGCTGGCGAGGCGTATTCTGGCCATCTCGAGGAGGGCGAGGAAGGTGACCACGAGCTCGTAGGACGTGCTGACCCCCTCGAAGAGCTCATCGAAGCGACAGCGACGCCGCTCGCGCAGCAATTCGACCAGCTCGCCGATGCGCTCCTGGATTGTCATCCGTTCGGCATCCACCTCGAGGGCGATCCCCGCATTGATGCGTTTGGCGACCTCTTTGAGCGCGTCGATGAGCTTGAAGACGCTGAACTTCGCAAGGGACGGCGCGGCGTCCGAAGTCGGAGTCGGGGAACGACGTGAAAACACGTCACGGCCCGCGATCGCACGGGCACCCAGATCTTCCGCGACCCGCTTGTACTTTTGATACTCGAGCAGACGCCGGATCAGCTCGGCCCTGGGATCGCCCTCCTCGATGTCTTCGTCGTCCTGGTCCTCGGGCAGCCTGGGCAGGAGCATCTTGCTCTTGATGTGCGCCAACGTGGCCGCCATCACGAGGTATTCCGAGGCGATGTCGAGGTTCAACTCTTTCATCAACCCGAGGTATTCCAGGTACTTATCGGTGATGAAGGCGATCGGCAGATCGAGGACATCGAGCTCGTGCTTGCGGATCAGATGCAGCAGCAGATCGAGCGGCCCTTCGAAGTTGGGCAGCGCGATCCGGAAGTTGGGGTCCAGAGCCTCCGGCACGGTTTGGGCATCTTGGGCCGGCATGGGACTGGGCTCGGTCATCGCAGTCGAACCATGCGCTCCAAGGCTCCCAGGTGTCAATTGCTACGGGCGTCGTCGAGGGCTTCAAGAACCTCGTCGACGTGCCCGTTTACCTTCACCTTCGGGAAGTGCTTGATCACCTTCCCATCGGGCCCGATCAGCACCGTCGAGCGAATGATCCCCATCGACTTCTTGCCGTACATGTTCTTTTCACCCCACGCGTCATACTTCTCGAGCATCTCGCCGTCAGGGTCGCTCAAGAGCGGGAACTTGAGCTTGTATTTGTCGGCGAACTTACAATGCGACGCGATCGAATCTTTGCTGACCCCGATCACCACGGCGTCTCGAGCCTTGATTTTTCGTAGCGCTTTGTTGAAGTCGTTGGCCTCGGTGGTGCACCCAGGCGTGTTGTCTCGGGGGTAGAAGTAGATGATTGCGTACTTACCAGCCAAGTCTTTGAGAGCGACCTTGCCGCCATCGGAGGACTCGAGACTGAACGCGGGCGCCTTACGGCCTTCTCGGATCATGGAGAGCCCTGTATTGCGGGTTTGCGTGCGGTGTCAACGTCCGAGAAGCCCGAGGAACTTGGTTTCTGAGCGACCGGGCACCAAGATCGAGCCATGACCACCCGGACTCTGATCGTGGGCGACGTTCACGGTTGCAGAGAGGAGCTCGAGGACCTCTTGCGCGAGTCGGGCTGGGAGGAGGGAGATCAGCTGGTCTTCGTCGGAGATTTGGTCGCCAAGGGTCCGGATTCACGCGGGGTTGTCCGGCTATCCCGTAAGCTCGAAGCCCGGGCCGTGCGGGGGAACCACGATCAGCATTGCCTCCGATGGTGGGATGCCAAGCAACTTGGAGGGCCGCTCCCCGAGCTTCGCGATGCCCACCAGGTGGTCGCGGACCAGCTCGAGGAGGAGGATTGGATCTGGCTCGCGGCCCACCCCGTGTGGCTCGAGCTTCCCGAGCACGACGCGCTGGTGGTCCATGCCGGGCTGCTCCCAGACCTGCCTCTCGAAGACCAAGACCCCGACGACTTGATGAACATGCGCAGTATCCTGGACGACGGCACTGCATCCAGCGACTACGATGAAGGGGAGCCATGGGCGTCGCTTTGGCCCGGGCCGCGGCTCGTGCTGTTTGGGCACGACGCCATACGCGGCCTTCAGCGTTACCCTCATGCATTCGGCCTCGACACCGGATGTGTCTACGGGGGCTGGCTGACCGGGCTCTGGCTTCCCGGCCGCGATCTCGTCTCGGTGCCTGCGCGCGCGACCTGGGCCCAGCCGGGGGAGAGCTAGGGTGGCGGAGGTCTTCGTATGCGCAGCGGACGAGCTGACCACCGGGGTCATCCGGTCCGCACATCTCGGCCACGACGACAGCGGGTTGCCGATCATGGCCCTCGTTCTGCGCGACGAAACCGGGGCGGTGCGGGCGTATCGAAACCTCTGCAGGCATCTCCCGGTTCCGCTCGATGGTGGAACGGGCGAGTTGCTGAGCAAAGACGGAGCCCATCTCATCTGCGGGACCCACGGCGCCACCTATCGGTTGATCGATGGGTACTGCGTTGAAGGCCCTTGCGAAGGCCTCGCGCTTCAGCGTTTGTATTGCCGCGAGCGCGATGGCGATCTCTACGTGTCAAACTCGCCTTGATTCCGGGTCCGCTGCGTCAGCCGGCTTTTTCTTGCTTGGCGTTCCAGGCGGCGGGGGATGACAGGGGGCCGACATCGGCCCAGGGCTTGTCTTCGCTGTGTCGGACGACTTGCCGGCGGGCGGTGAGCACATCGGCGCCGTCGCGCGTGACCAACACCGTGTGCTCGAACTGCGCCGAGAGGGAGCGGTCGAGTGTGAGCACCGTCCACTCGTCGTCCATCAGCTCGGTTTGATAGCCACCAGCATTGATCATCGGCTCGATGGTGAATACCATGCCCGCCTTCATCCGCTTGTCTTTGCCGCGCTTGCCGAAGTGCGGGATCTGCGGTGGCATGTGGAACTCGCGACCGACCCCGTGTCCGACATAGTCGCGCACCACCGAGCACCCTTTCCCCTCGGCGTACTCCTGAATCGCGGCGCCGATATCGCCGATGCGCTTGCCGTGCTTCACCTCGGCAATTCCGAGCTCGAGGCAACGGCGCGCGGTTTCAACGACGTGGATCGCCTGGTCACTCGGTTGGCCGATGTAGAAGGTGACGCTGGTGTCCCCGTGGTAGCCGTGCTCGGTCGGGAGGTACGTCGTGACGTCGACATTGACGATGTCGCCATCCTTGAGGACATAAGGCCCCGGGATCCCGTGACAGACGCACTCGTTGACGCTCGTGCAGACGCTTTTCGGGAAGCCTTTGTAGTCGAGCGGAGACGGATAGGCATCGCGCGAGACGATGTAGTCATGCACGAAACCGTCGATCGCCTCGGTGGAGACGCCAGGCTCGATCATGTCCCCGACCGCCGTGAGGCAGTCCGCTGCCAGCTGACAGGAACGCCGCATATCTAGGAGCATGCGGGGGGTCATGAGCTCGATTGCAGACAACGTGAACCTTGGGCGCCTCATTCACGTCTAGGACGCGGGCTCTGGATTGTCGAGAAAATCCAAGTAGAGCAGCGATTTCCCGTCTCGACAAATCGCGACTGCCAGAACAGGTTTTTGAGCTACCCTCCGCTCGATGATGAAGCGGGAGGTGGCAATGCTGAGGATTGACTTTGGCACGTTGTTGTTGGCGGTAGCGGTCGCGAGCACTGGATGTAGCAGCGGCAAAGGCTCGGGGGGGTTTGAGTGCCTGACCCGCAACGATTGTCCGCCCGATTGTGAGTGTGACTTGTTCACGTCGGGCCTTTCTGGCCGTTGCGAAATCCCAGGCGGTGAAACCCCGTGTGGTGGGACCTGCGACCGCGAGTCCTGTTCCGCAGGCACGTCATGTGAAGAGACCGGTTCCGAAGAGTTCGGTTCCGGGGGCATTGTGCTCCTCTTCAGCTGCGTGCCGACCACCACTCTGAGCTGCGAAACCGCCTGCGGGCAGCTCGATTGCGTCGAGTTTTTCGATGGAGCTTTCGAAGAGAATGACTGGCTAGACGAAGTGGTGTCAGTAACACCAGATCCGGGATTTGGCATGCATGAGGTGGACCAGGGCGGCGTGCCAGGAAGCACCGCGCCCGATGACGGCAACCCCGCTCCCTATCGCTTCGTCTCCCACACCGTAGGCGAGAGCTCCGGCATTTGGGTGGCACACGAAAAGCCCACCGCCAACTATGATCCCAGCAGCGCAGGCGCCATCGAGTCCATCCATTATTTGTTCGATGGCAGGGCGCTCGAAGGAAGCCGGCAGGCGTCGATCCGGCCTCTGGCCAAGCAGGACGGCCGCTGGTTCTGGACGGACTTCACCACCTTTCAGCTGATCAACGAGAACGGTTGGGTGACCAAGCGATGGGATGATGCAAGCCTGATCCCTGCCGGCCACAGCGTAGAGCTGGATCTTTCCGGCGGGCAAATCACGGTGGGCTTTGCCACCGGCGCAAGCCACACCACGGGCGTCGAGATGGTGACTCGCAACACCGGCGTCGACAATTGGCGCGTGGTCATCTGCCACCAATGATCGAGCTCCTTCAGGTCGTTCTTGGACGGGCCGGGCGGAGCGGGTTTGACCCGTCGCCCCCTTGGCACTATCTCGCCGCTCGATGCCAGATACGTACAACAACGTCCCGATGAGTGAAGGCATGGCTGAGCGTACCGTCAAGGAAGACACCTTCTGGAGCGGGCCAAAGCTCGTCGTGCTCGGCTTTGTGACGCTCGGCCTCTGCTTTGGCCTGCTTTGGGCGATGGCGGAAGGCATCATCGGCCCGACCCAGCACGAGGCCGACTGGGGCCACGAAATCCACATGCTCCAACCGGGCGGCGGCCCCCTCGACTGAGTCGGGGCGGAAAGTCGTGTTCAGTCGAAGTCGAAATCGAGCTCTTCGGGCTCTTCACTCCTGAGCGAGTCGTCTTCACCGGGTTCGAAGGTGGCTTCGGAATAGAGATCGTCGAGGGACCAGCCGGCCTTGTGATGGCGTCGGAGCTCTTCGCGCTCGAACTCGGCCAGTGAGAAATAGTTCTTCGGTCCTTTCGGCCGCATGTCTCCCCCTTTTCAGCAGCCTGCCAACCGAGTCTGGTATGGCAAATGACTACTTTATCCTACACTGCAGCACACCCTACTCGCGGCGATCGAGATGGCAAAAAAAAGGGGCGAGATTGAAACCAACCGGCCGCGCTGGTAGACGCAATCCATGAGTCGGGTGGTTGCGATCGCCAATCAAAAGGGCGGCGTCGGCAAGACGACGACGGCGGTGAACCTCGGAGCCAGCCTCGCGGTGGCCGAGCAGCGCGTCCTTCTCGTCGACCTCGACCCGCAGGGCAACGCCTCGACCGGTGTCGGCTGTGACCCAGGCAATGAAGAGATGGAGGGCTCCTACGAGCTCCTCCTCCGCGAGATCGAGACCGCCGACGCCATCTACGAGACCGAGATGCCCTACTTGCACATCATCGCGGCGACGCAGGATTTGGTCGGGGTCGAACGCGACCTGCTTCATTCGGACGACGCCGCCACTCGGCTCCGCGACGCCCTCGGCACGGTGCGCGACGACTACGACTTCATCGTGGTCGACTGCCCGCCCTCGCTCGGCATGCTCACGATCAACGCCCTGACGGCGGCCGACTTGGTCATCGTGCCGCTTCAGTGCGAGTACTACGCGCTCGAGGGCCTGTCGCAGCTGGTTGGCACGATCGAACGGGTGCGTGCCTCGGTCAACGAAGACCTCGAGATCCACGGCGTGCTGCTCACCATGTTCGATTCGCGGAACAACCTGGCCAACGAAGTGGCCGAAGAGGTGCGCCGTCACTTCCGCGTCTACGACACGATTATTCCCCGAAATGTGAGGCTCGCAGAAGCTCCCTCCCACGGAAAGCCAGTCATCCTGTATGATGCGTCCTCGCGGGGTTCCTATACGTACTTGAACCTCGCGCGAGAGCTGCTCGATGATCTGGAGGTAGCAGCGTAGTGGCGCGAAGACGGCTGGGGCGTGGGTTGGATGGCTTGCTTCCGGCAGCGCCGCCGGCCTCGGAACGCGCCCCAAAAAACACTGCAGCGATCGAAGATTTGCACCCGGGACAAATGCAGCCCCGCACGCGTATGGACGCTGAAGCCTTGGCGGAGCTTGCGGCTTCGATCCGCGAGCACGGGGTGTTGGAGCCGGTCCTGGTGCGCAAGCGATCTGCCGGCGGCTTCGAGATCATCGCGGGGGAGCGGCGGTGGCGCGCCGCGCAGCAGGCCGGCCTCAAAGAGCTGCCAATCTTCGTGCACGACCTCAATGACGAGGCGGCCTTCGAAGCGGCTCTCGTCGAGAACCTCCAGCGCGAAGACCTCAACCCGATGGAAACCGCGCGTGCATTTCAGCGGTTGGTCGACGACTACGGCTACACCCAAGAAGCGATCGCGACCAGGGTCGGCAAAGAACGGTCGACGGTCGCCAACGCCCTGCGCCTTCTGAAGCTCCCCAAAGACATCATGGACATGGTCGAGGATGGTCAGCTCAGCGAGGGCCACGCCCGCGCCCTGCTCTCGGCCCCCAACGTGAGCACCATGAAACGGCTGGCACGGAACGCGGTCTCGAAGGGCTGGAGTGTGCGCGAGGCCGAGCGGCACGCCCGTAAGGTGGCCCGAGGGAATGGCGACGGCGCAGCCAAGGCGAAGGCCGGCAAGAGCGCGAACGTTCGCGACCTCGAACATCGGCTTTCCCTGGCCCTCGGCTCGACGACCACGATCCACGAAAGCGGCAAAGAGCGCGGCCAGATCCGCATCCACTACGCGAGCTTCGACGAGCTCGACCGAATCATCGCGAAACTCACCTAGGAGCCGGGTGATGGATGGCGCAGTTTCACCAGCGAAGCCGCCTGTTGGTAGCTGGGATTGGCTGACCGAGACGGGCGGCGTGCTGACGGCCAAAGAGCGGCTTGCGCTGGTTCCCTCCCTTGCTGGGACGTTTGGGCGGTTTTCTTTGGATAGGCTACGGCTGGCGGTCCGTGCTCGCCCCCGGCATGGGCTCGCCGCCGAAGACCTGTGGCCAGCACCGCCAGACTCACAACTGTGTCGCCACGCCGAGCAAGAGGCCCGCGACCTTCAATCCCCCGCGGTGGTGAACCATGGCTACCGCACGTGGGTCTTCGGTGCGGCGCTCGCCAAGCTCGACGAGGCGATGTTCGACCCTGAGCTCTTTCACGCGGCATCTCTGCTTCACGACCTGGGGCTCGAGCATACCGAACCCGGGCGGTGTTTCACTCGTCGAAGCGGAGAGTCGGCAGAGGCTGTCGCGGAACGGTCTGGCCTCGATCGAGCCGGGTCGCTCGAGATGATGAATGGTATCGCGATGCACATCACGCCTGGGCTCCGGTACGACGACAGCGCGCTCGGATTCTACTTGCAAGCCGGGGCTATGGCAGACCTCGCTGGGCTCCGCGCCTGGCAGCTACCGAAAGACCTGCGCGCTCGCGCTGACCAAGCGTATCCGCGCCAGCGGGTCCACGAAGTGCTCTCCCGATGTTGGCACGCCGAGGCCCAAGCGGTTCCGAACGGTCGGGCGCACTTTGCCGACAAGTGGGGCGGCTTTTCGCGCATCGTCAAGTGGTTCCCCGTCGCGAAGTAGCGTTCGAGGTTGCGCTATCGCGTGCGCGCCTCGGCTGCATCGACGGTGTTGCTGAGCAACATGGCGATCGTCATCGGGCCCACGCCGCCTGGCACGGGCGTGATGTACGAGGCGTGCTTCGACGCTCCTCCGAAGTCCACATCGCCGGTGAGCGACCCGTCTTCCAGGCGGTTGATTCCGACGTCGATGACAACCGCGCCTTTCTTGATCCAATCCCCTTGCACGAGCTCCGCGCGGCCGACGGCGGCGACCACGATGTCCGCTTCGCCAACGCGTTCGGCCAAGTCTTCGGTCCGCGAGTGGGCGATCGTGACCGTCGCGTGCTTCTCGAGCAGCATCAGCGCGATCGGTTTGCCGACGAGCGTGCTTCGCCCGAGCACCAGAGCGCGCTTGCCCTTGGGGTTGCAGCCCACGTGTTCGAGCATCCGCATGCAGCCGCTCGGGGTGCACGGTCGAAGGCCGTGTCGACCGACGAACAGCAGCCCCGCGTTGAACGGATGCAAGCCATCGACGTCTTTCTCGGGGTCGATGGCGTCGACGATCGTCTGGTCGTCCAGATGGTCCGGCAAGGGAAGCTGCACCAGGATGCCATCGATGCCGGGAGCGGCGTTGAGCTCGGCGATGAGCGCCAAGAGGTCTGCCTCGGTGGTCTCGGCAGGGAGCCGATGGACCTCACCGGCGATCCCGGCTTTGCCCGCGGCCCGTTGTTTGTTTCGGACATAGACCTGGGAGGCGGGGTCTTCGCCCACCAGCACCACGTGCAGCCCCGGAGCCCTTCCGTGCTTGGCGGCGAACGCCTCCGCTCGGGTCTTGACCTCCGCCCGCACCTCTTTGGCGAGCGCCTTGCCGTCGATCAGCTCAGCCATGGCCGGGGTGTAACAGCTGCCCCTTGCGCGCTCAAACCACCGGTGCCGGTGGAAATCGCGGCTTGGCGTGGTATGCCGCGGGGCCATGTTCGAGCCCGTATCTCCCCAGGTTTCGTTCCCCGAGCTCGACGCGACCCATCTCGCGTTTTGGGAAGACGCGCGCATTTTTGAAAAGACGCTCGAACGAGAGGCCGACAAGCCGCCGTTCATCTTCTACGAGGGGCCTCCGACGGCGAATGGCATGCCCCACCCCGGTCACGTCATGACCCGGGTGATGAAGGACGTGTTTCTTCGGTACCGCACGATGGGCGGCCACTACGTGCCGCGCCGCGCAGGCTGGGACACCCACGGGTTGCCGGTCGAGGTGGAGGTCGAGAAGGCTCTCGGGATCAGCGGTCGGGACGCGATTCAAGCCTACGGGGTCGAGGCGTTCAGCAGGCAATGCATCGACTCGGTGTTCAAGTACATCGACGAGTGGCAGGAGATGACGCGTCGCATCGGGTTTTGGCTCGACTTCGACGCGGCCTACGTGACCTTTCACAAGTCTTACGTCGAGAGCGTTTGGTGGGCGCTCTCCGAGATGTTCAAGAAGGGGCTTCTCTACCAGGGCTACAAGGTCATCTGGTGGTGGCCGCAGGGTGGCACGGCGCTTTCCGCCGGCGAGGTCGGCCAGGGCTACAAGACCATCGACGACCCGTCGGTGATGATCCGTTTTCCGGTTGTCGGTGAGGACGAGACTTCTTTCCTCGCCTGGACGACGACCCCCTGGACTCTTCCGTCCAACGTCGCCCTCGCGGTGGACCCCGGGACCGTGTACGCGACGGTCGAGGTCGAAGGCGAGCGTCTCATCGTGGCTGAAGCCCTCGTCGAAAAAGTCCTAGGCGAAGACGGCACCGTCGTCTCGAGGCGTAAAGGCTCCGAGCTCGTTGGGATGCGGTACGAGCCGCCGTTCCGATACGCCGAGCCCGAGGGAGGCCCCGCGTGGGAGGTGGTCGATGCGGACTTCGTGTCGCTCGACAGCGGCACTGGCCTTGTCCATTTGGCCCCCGCCTTTGGCGAGGACGACTTCCGCGTCTGCAAGGACAAAGGGATGGGCTTTTTGCAACTAATGAACCCAGACGGCACGTTTCCAGCAACCGTGACCGATTTTGCGGGGCGGTTCTGTAAGGATGCCGACCGAGACATCATTCGGAACCTTCGATCGCGTGGATTGCTTTTCAAGGAAGAGGTTTACCGACACGACTACCCGTTTTGTTGGCGCGCGATGGACGACCCGCTCATTCAGTATGCGCGACGCTCATGGTTCATCCGCACCACGCAAGAGATCGAGCGCGTCAAGGAGAACAACCGGGCCATCCACTGGGAACCCGAACACATCAAGACCGGGCGCATGGGGCAGTTCCTCGAAGGTAACGTCGATTGGGCGCTGTCACGTGAGCGATTCTGGGGGACGCCGCTTCCGATTTGGGTCAACGACGAAACGGGGGCCGCCGAATCGGTGGGCTCGGTGGCTGAGATCCTCGAGCGCAATCCGAAGGCGTTTGAGCATTTCGAAAACGCCAAGGCCAAGGACCCGTCCCTTCAAGAACATCTGATGGTGCACAAGCCGTGGGTCGATGAGGTCACCTGGGTCAAGAGGGGCGAGCCTGGGGTCTACCGACGGGTGCCCGAGGTCATCGATTGTTGGTTCGATTCGGGGTGCATGCCCTTTGCGCAGTGGGGATACCCGCACCAGGGCCAGGACGAGTTTCAACGCTCCTTCCCGGCGGACTTCATCACCGAGGCCGTGGACCAGACGCGCGGCTGGTTCTACTCGCTGATGACGATCAGCACCCTGATGTTTCCAGCGCAAGAGGTGCCCCACCCATTCAAGAACTGTGTGGTGATGGGGATCATCACCGACGAAAAAGGAAAGAAGCTCAGCAAGCGCGACAAGAACTACACCGACCCCCTGGTGCTCATGGATCGGGTTGGCGCCGATGCCGTGCGCTGGGCGCTCTACGCAGGAACCGTACCGGGGCAGAACACCCGCTTCTTCGACGCCGCGGCGACCGACGCGGTCCGCGAGTTCCTGCTCAAGATTTGGAATGTCTATAGCTTCTTTGTCACCTACGCGAATATCGACGCCTGGACGCCGACCGCCGACCGGCCTCCACTCTCCGAGCGTTCGGACATGGATCGCTGGCTGCTCGCAGAGCTCGACGCCACCGTGCGGGCGGTCCGGCGCGAGCTCGATGACTACAAGAGCCACATGGCGGTTCGACACTTGCTTTCTTTCGTCGACGGTTTGTCGAATTGGTATGTGCGGCGAAGTCGGGCGCGGTTCTGGGCCACTGACGACACCGCGGACAAGCGTGCGGCGTTCAGCACCCTCTACGAGACGCTCGTCGATCTGACCAAGCTCACCGCGCCGTTCACCCCCTTCATGACCGAGACGCTCTTTCAGAATTTGGTCCGTAAGAATGATCCTTCCGCGCCCGAATCGGTACACCTGGCCTCGTTCCCCGAGCCCGATGAGGCGCGGGTGGACGACGCGCTTCGCCGCACGGTCGAGCAGGTTCGCAATGTGGTCAACCTCGGCCAGCGGGTGCGAAACGAGAACAAGCTCAAGGTTCGCCAGCCCTTGGCTGAAGCGATCGTCGTGGTGGCCGACGATGGCGAGCGCGCCGCGATCGACGGCTTTTCGGACGCGATTCGTGAGGAGCTCAATGTTCGATCCCTCGGCTTCACCCAAGAACCAGAAATCTATGTCGAGTTCGAGCTTTTGCCGAACTTCCGCGTGCTCGGCCCAAAGCTCGGCAAGCAAGTTCCAGCATGCAAGAAGGCACTCGCAGAGTCCGACGGGTCGGCTCTCTATGCCGAAATGGAGGCCAATCAAAAAATACGGGTCGAGCTTCCTGATGGCCCGATCGAGCTCACCCTGGACGAAGTCGAGGTTCGGCTCAGCGCCCGCGAAGACTTCGCTGCAGCCTCGGGCGCTGGCCAAGTGGTAGTGCTCGACACCCGAATCGACGACGACCTCCGCCGCGAGGGCATGGCGCGCGAGGTGATCAACCGCATCCAACGCGCGCGAAAGGCCATGGACCTTCCCTACGAAGCCCGCATTGAAGTCTCTTGGAACGCCGACGGCGAAGTCGCAAAAGCGATCGAGGAGCACGCCGAGCGCATCGCCGGCGAAACCTTAGCCACGCGCTTCGAGGCAGGCGACGCCGAGGGCGCCACCGTGGAAGAAACCGAGATCGAGGGCACGCCGCTGCGGCTCGGGATCACCAAGGCTCCAGCCTGACACTGACGCTGGCACTGACACTGACGCTGACACTGCCGGGGACGCTGAGCGCGCGCCCGTCCGTTACTGGTTCGCGTTCTAGGCGAAGAGGTTGGAGGCTCGCAGGGCAATGACCGGTTTGTTCTTGCGTGATAGGCTGCGTTCATGCGCGTCCTCGGCCGATGTCTCGAATGAGGGGATCGTGAGATTGAACCGTCGGCTGGAGGCGTGGATTCGTGCGGGAATCATCGACGAGAGCACCTCGGACCGGATCCGAGCGTTCGAAGAGGCCCACAAGCGCCCGACTGCCCTCTATGCCCTGGTCGGCCTGGGGGCGCTTGCGATCGGGATCGGGTTCGTCGCGATCGTTGCCGCCAACTGGGATGCCATCCCATCGGCGGTCAAGCTCGGTGTCGACCTGCTCATCGGTGCGGTATTGGCGTTCGGCATCGAACGCTTGCTCCGACGCGACGGCGGCTGGGGCGCCGAGGCGCTCGTCATGGTCTACTACCTCTTCGTCCTCGCTTCGATCGGGCTCATCGGACAGGTCTACCAACTCGGCTCGCCCCTCCGCGTTGCCCTCGGCGTCTGGTCGCTCGCGACCTTGCCACTGTTGTTTCTTGCGCGAAGTCGTTTCGCCGGTGGGCTTTGGGCGGCGGGCCTGATCACGACCTACGTGGCCAATGCGTACGAATGGATCGAGCTTGCCAAGGACGCGGACCGCCCCGATCTATCGGTGTCGCTCGGCGTAGCGCTACCGGTCCTGATCCTCTCGTTGAGCTGGATGCTGCGTCGATCGAGCGATAAGGTTTCTCGAACGTTTCAAGAGGTTGCCTGGGTAACCCTAGCCGTCGGCGCCTTCGCTGGCAGCTTCGCCTGGTATGCGCACATCAAATCGGAGCATCTCGTCACGTGGGGTGCGGGGGTCGCCATCGCTTTCGTCGCAATGCCGATCCTGCTTCGAGGCGCGCTCTTCGGAAAACACGCGGGCTTGGCCACGGCGAGCCTCATCGTATTCGTGATGACAATCGCGGCCCCGCTCGTCGTGACCCACGGAAGTCTCGAGCTCGTCGGCGGTCTCGTCAGCCTCGCAGTTCTCGGGTTCTTCGCGTTTGCGGCGTACTCGATCGGTCACCGCGCGGCGTTCAGCCTTCTAACGGCCGCGATAGGCATCCGAATGGTGACCATCTACTTCGAGGTGTTCGGCTCGCTGATGAGCACCGGGGTTGGCATGGTTACGGGTGGTGTGCTCACCCTGCTAGTTGCTTGGCTCTGGGCCCGCACGTCCTCGAGACTGAAAGACACGTTTGAGGAGGAGAAGTCCCATGCCCAATAAGGCCTGGCGTTGGTTTGCCCTGGTGCTCCCGCTCTTGGTGCTGGGCGTAGGCATCGTGCGCGGCGAGCACGCGATTCGGACGGGCGAGGCGTGGCGCTTCGATATCGGCGGCTACGATCCGCGAGACCTTCTGCGCGGGCGCTACCTGCTCTTTCGGGTCGAGCTGCAGTGGGGAGAGCGCCATGACGAAACCGCCGAGGAAGCGGACTGCGCCTGCCTCGAGCGAACCCCCGGCGACGCGGCACCGATTCTCCGCCCGGCCTCGTGTTCGTTCGCCCGCGCCGGCTGCGACAGCTTCGTCGTCCGCGCCGAGCTCGAAAAGCTCGACCGATTCTACATTCCCGAGGCAAGGGCGCGAGAGCTAGAGAAAACCCTACAAGACGCCGCCGCGCGCGATGCCGCGCAAATCCTCGTCCGAATCAACCGCAACGGAACCCCCACGCTCGTCGATCTCCTGATCGACGGCACCCCAATCGGCGAGTGACAACGTCGAAAAGGGGACAGTCCCCTTTTCTCAGGGGTTAACCCATCAAAAAAGGGGACTGTCCCCTTTTCCAGCGGGTCCAAAGGACGGCGACCAGCGTGAGCGCGGCGATTCCGAGAGCCTGCGACGTGCTAAGGCCTAGAATCTCGCCGCGTTCGTCCGCCCGCCAGAACTCCAGCACGAACCGCAGGATCGCGTACAAGCCGAGGAAGACGAGCATCACTTGGCCTTGGAACTTTTTTTTCGGGCGTAGCCAGAGCAGATACGCCGCGATCAAAGCGCATCCGATCGCCTCGTAGAGTTGGGTCGGGTGGACCGGAAGCGATTCGACACCTGGCTGTGGCAGCAACCCGGCGCGCCATTGCGATTCGCTTGCGGGCGAGAAGGCAGGGAAGCGCAGACCAAGGGCTCCGTCGGTATGCGTGCCAAAGCAGCAGCCGCCGAGGAAGCAGCCGATGCGGCCGAAAATCAAACCGACACAGATGCCGATGCCGGCGATATCTACCCCCTGCCGTAGGGGGACCTGCTCCCGCCTCACGAACCAAACACCAAAGACCGACGCGGCGATCAGGCCCCCGTAATAAGCAAGCCCTCCACGCCAAAACGCCGCCCAGGCAAAGCAGTCGCGCTCGGCGGGTTGGCAAATCCGTCGAACCGAGTCCCAGATCCCCTCGGCTTCGCGACACTGTGCCGGGGTAATCTCCCAAGCTACGCGAGTCGGATCAGTACATAGATGCACGTAGTCCCAGAAGTAACCGTCTGCGAAGACGTGAAGCGCACGAGCGCCGAGCACTCCGAAGATCACGGAGAAGAGACCAAGGTCGATGAAGGTGTTCGGGTCGATCCCCTCTTGCTTGGCTAGGCGCGCGCAAAGCCATGTTGCAAGCGCAAAGCCGACCAGGAGCATCGTGAAGTATGCCGGAATGGGCTCTCCAAAGATCTCCGCGAGAGTCGGAAACATTCAATGCGAGCCTAGCACGAGCATCTACTCGGCTGGTTGTGCGGCACGTTCACGTTCGCGCCTCCCGTCGATGAAGCCGTCGATCAGAATCAAGGCGACACCGATTGTAATCCAGGCGTCTGCAACGTTGAATGTCGGGTACGCCCACCGATCGTCGAGATGGAACCGGATGAAGTCGACGACGTATCCGAATCGTACTCGGTCGACGAAGTTGCCGATCGCTCCCCCGACGATCAAAGGCACACTCCACGCGAAGAGTGCTCCGCCCCGACCGGTCGCAAACATCCAAAGAAGCAAGATGACTGCGCCTGCCGCGGCGAAGTAGAAAACCCCTTTGCGAACCAGGGACGGCATCTCGCGCATGAAGCCAAAGGCGGCGCCGCAATTTTCGACGTACCGAAATTCGAGATAGCCATCGACCAGCACGACGGGTGGACGTTGGGTGCGCTGCTGGCGAATGTGACCATATTCGTCCGGCTCGCAGGCCGGGTCCGAGCCGTGTGGCGACTGCTGGGAGAGGCGTGAGAGGGCCCAGTGCTTGGTACCCAGATCGACGCCGGCGAGGACCGCGGTCGCGATTAGGCATAGCAAGAAAGCCTTGCGAGAACGAGGGGCGCGGGGCACGGCGCCCGACTCTAACAGTCAGATCTAGCTGGTCAAATTCGGCCTGTCGCCCGTCATTCTCTGGAAGACTTGGCGGCCCCGTGCGCGAGCCGCCGCCCTTCGCGCAGATGCCGAAAGGCGTTGATGCCCCATCGCGTTGCAAAGTACAGCGGAATACCGGTCACCATCCCGAGGACGAAGCCTCCGACCCAAAGCTCGTCGCCGGTGCTGAGCAGGACCCGGGCCGTGTCCATCCAGAAATCCCGCTGGAGAAGTGGTTCGAGCCCCGTCTCCTTGAAGGCGTGGCCCGTCTTTCCGAGCCATGCCTTGATGGTGTCTTGCGTCACCAAGCTCGCGCTGTCTTTCGGATGCAAGATCATCTCACCTACGCTCCAAGTCGTGTAGTAGAGCGGTACCGCCGTGAACGGATTGCTGATGAAGAGGATCGGAATCCCAGACACTCTGTTCGCTCTCAGCAGGGTCGCGACGAGCAGGTAAAAGATGATCTGAAGCCCCAAGGTCGGCGTGTACGCGATCATCGTGCCGATGAAAACGCCCCATGCAATGCGATGCGGGGTGTCATCGAGGTGCAAGATGTTGTGAAAGACGAGCTGCTGGAGGCGTCGCCAAAGCTCGGCTGCATTCATTCGGCTTCACCCCAGCCACCACCGCCCGGGGTTTCGATTCGCAGGAGGTCCCCTGGGGAAACCTCGACCGAGACCCGATGCGGGAGCTTTGCGCCGTTCAACAGATTCATACCTGCGGCCCCTGGGCCGCCGCCGCGCATACCATAGGGCCGGGTGAGGCGCCGCTCGGAAAGGACCGAAACCCGCATCGGAGACAGGAACTCCAGCTCGCGGACCAGCCCCTCGCCGCCCGGATGCAACCCTTCCCCACCCGAGCCCACGCGAAGCTCGAAGCGCCGAATTCGGACCGGAAAGCGGGTTTCGAGGACCTCCGGATCGGTGCACTTGGAGTTGGTCATGTGGGTATGCACTCCCGAGGCGCCGGCACGATTGGCGCTGGCTCCCGCTCCGCCGCCCAAGGTCTCGTAGTACGCGAGCTGGTCATCGCCGAAAGTGATGTTGTTCATCGTACCTTGGCTTGCGGCGGCGAGACCGAGTGCCCCGAAAAGCACATCCACGATGCGTTGCGATGTTTCCACATTGCCGGCCGCGACCGCGCGCCAAGGCTCAGGTGCGAGAAGCGAGCCTTCGGGAATCCGGATCGTGACCGGGCGCAAGCAACCGCTGTTGAGTGGAATCGGCTTGCCGACCAGGACGCGCAACACGTAGAGCACCGCGGCGACCGTCACGGCTTTGGGCGTATTGAGATTGCCGTCGACTGCCGGGTCGGTCCCTTCGAAGTCGATTTCCATCGTACGACCGCGGACTGTCACGCGTACCGCGACGCGCGTGCCATCATCGAGGCGATCTTCGAAGGCATGGACTCCGTCGTCGAGGTCTTCGATTGCGCTCGCGGTGAGATCGGCAGCGTTGTCTTGGATGTGCTGCATGTAGGCGGCAACCACGTTCAGGCCATATCGATCGAGAAGATCCGCGAGGAGCTGTACGCCTTTCTCATTGGCGGCGATTTGGGCCTGCAGGTCCGCCAGGTTCTCGTTGGGCCTGCGGGCGGGATGCGCGCCGGTCGTCAACACCCGCGCGAGCAGTTCCTCATCGAGCTTGCCGTCCTCGACGATTCTGAGGCTCCGAAAGACCACTCCCTCCTCGTCGAGACGCGTCGAGAAAGGCGGCATCGACCCCGGAGTCAAACCTCCGACATCAGCGTGATGACCTCGGGAGGCCACTACGAATCGAAGACGACCGAGCTCGTCATGTGCAGGCGTCACCACCGTGATGTCCGGTAGATGAGAACCCCCCGCGGCTGGGTCGTTCGTGACGTAGACATCCCCCGGGCTCGTGTTGGGATGGGCCGAGAGCACAGCTCGTACCGACTCGCCCATCGCACCGAGATGAACTGGGATATGCGGCGCGTTCGCGACTAGGCCGCCGTCCGCGTCGAAGACCGCGCATGAGAAATCCAGCCGGTCTCGGATGTTCGTGCTGATCGCAGTACGCTGGAGCACCACGCCCATCTGCTCGGCAATCGATTTGAACTGGTTGTTGAATACTTCGAGGAGGACGGGATCGACATGCGTGTGGGCCGCTTCGTCGTGCCCTTCGGTATCCATGTCTCGCAAGACCAGATAGTCGCGAGAGTCCCGAACTCCCACGAAGCCCTCGTCGATCACAACTGTACCGGTCTCCCCGAGTACTAGGGCGGGCCCCGAGATCTCCGTGTCGATGGGAACGTGCTCCCGCTTGTAGACCGGCGCCTCGACCATGGCGTCACCGGACCACAGTGTCGCGGTGCGTTCGGGCTTGCCGCTACCCGGCTCGACCGTTGGCAGAGAGGGCTTTTGACCCGAGAGCTCGACCCGCACGCGCAGGGTCGTGGCTTCGATCGAACGCTCCGGTCGCGTGTATCCGAACTCCAGCCGATGCTTCGCCTCGAAGGCCATCCGCATGTCGAGCGGTTCGGCGAGCTCGACGGTCAGCGCGGTCTCCGTGCCTCGATATCGAAGCGCCACCCATCGGTCGAATCTCCATTGGGAGTCGGCGCGGGCATCCCGCGCAAGAGCAGCTCGACCTGCGGTTTCGAGATCTTGAAACGAGTCTTCCCAACCGGAGACGGCGACTGCTCCGAGATCGACGCGTCCCGCGTCGCGCTCCCCATGCCATTCGAAGTTGGCGACCCCCATCCCAAAGGCGGAGAGCGCGCCCGCGTACGGATGGAACACGAGCTTCCGAATCCCCAAACGCCGTGCCACCGAGCATGCGTATTGTCCGCCCGCTCCGCCGAAGACGACCATAGCGTGCGTGCGGACGTCGTGGCCGCGGCCGACGGAAACCCGCTGAATGGCGGCCGCCATGTTCTCGACGGCAATTCGCAGGAATCCTCGTGCGACTTCGTCCGGGGTCTTCGCCATTCCCCATGCAACCAACGCTCCGGCGATTTCGTGCAGCTTGTTTCGCGCGCGCGCGTCCTCGAGCGTAAAGGGGAATCGATCCGTCGCAATTCGACCGAGGCACAACGATACATCGGTGAGCGTCAGCTCCTCCGCCTCTGGGTGGCCGTAACACAGGGGGCCCGGGTTTGCGCCAGCGCTCGCGGGTCCAACGATCATTCGTTGGCCCGCGAGGGCACAAATCGACCCGCCGCCCGCGGCAACGGTATGGAGCTCGATCATCGGCGCGCGAATCCTTATCCCCGCGATTTGGCTTTCGAACACCCGGGTAACTTCCCCGCCGTAACGAGACACGTCGGTCGATGTGCCCCCCATGTCGAAACCGATCACTTCGCCGAGGTCGAGCTCGTCGGCGACCGCACCCGTCGCTACCGCCCCGGCGGCTGGTCCCGAGAGGACCGCGTTGCGGCCGATGAAGTGTGATGCATCCACCAGGCCTCCGTTGCTCTGCATCATTCTTAAACGGCCCGAACCGAGGTGCTGCTCGAGTTTGTCCATGTAATGCGTGAGAAGGGGCGTGAGGTAGGCGTTGGCGGTCGTCGTGTCGGTTCGACCGAGGAGCCCGAGCTCGTTCGAAATTCGATGCGACGCCGACACGTGGTCGAACCCGACGGCAGAAGTGATCCTGGCGACTCGCTCCTCCAGCCTTCCGTCGCGGTACGCGTGCATCAGTGCGATCGCGACCGACCGCGCACCTTCCGCCCGCGCGTGTTCGAGCGCGCGTCTAAGGGCTTCCTCGTCGAGTACATGCAAGACCTGCCCATCTGCGGTCATACGGGCGTCGACCTCGATCACCCAATTGGGAAGGACCGCGGGCTTCTCGATGTCGAGAGCAAACAGATCGGGACGCGTTTGATCGCCGATCCGCGTGAGGTCTCCAAGCCCCCGATCCGCGACGAGCACACACGGACAACCCTTTCGCTCTAGAAGGGCGTTGGTCGCCAAGGTCGTCCCCATTCGGATCTCGGCCGCTGCTGGCATCGGGTCGTTGGGTCCGAGAGCGAGAAGCTGGCGGATGCCGATCAGGGGGGCCTCGTCCGACGAAAGGACCTTCGCCACCCGAAGCGCTCCTGACTTTGGGTCGCGGTGGATGCAGTCGGTGAAGGTTCCGCCGCGGTCGATCCAGAACTGATGCCGGGGAGCGCGGTGGGCCATCGGACGATCCATCGAAGCACGGAGGGGGATGTGGTCAAGAAACCCCTCGCGATCGGCGGGCTCCGGGCTCAAAGCTACCCTAAGAGGTTACAGAATGACGAAAATCGAGTACTTATCGCGCCGGGAGCCCCGTATTTTTTGGTTTTCAAATGACTTTCATGGACTTATACAACCGACCGAGTCAAGGAACGTAGCAGGGCGATGGCCACGGAAGAATTCACTGTTTCGTCCGTGATACCCGCAAGTCCAAACCGTATTTATTCTGCGTGGATGGACGAGCGCCACCATAGCGCGTTCACGGGCGCGCGGGCCACGGTGGACCCTTGGGTAGGCGGGCGAGTCGTAGCGCACGATGGTTTCGTGGACGCCACGCACGTCTATCTGGTGACCGGAAGCCGCATCGCGATGACCTGGCGAACACGGGATTTTCCGCAGGGCTCCAGCGACTCACGGGTCGATATCACGTTTGAGCCGATCGCAGGCGGGACCAAGGTCGAGGTCACCCATACGGGGATTCCCGAAGGTCTCGGGGCGGCCTGCCGGCAGATCTGGCGGACTCACTACCTCGACCCGATGAAGAAGTATTTCGCCAAGCCTGGCGCCATGCGCGCGGCATACACCGCGGCGAAGAAGGCGGGGCACCTTCCGCTCTCCGGCATCAAGGCCAGTCGCCCCGCCCCGCGTCGCCCGCTCGTCCCTGCGCCTCAGCCTTCCGCCGAGGACGAGGAGGTCGAAGAGGAGCAAAAGCCGAAGAAGACGAGGCCTCGCGTCGAATCCAAGACGATCGATCTACGCGAGCTCGCACGTGCCCAGGCGACGGCACGAAAGGAAGCCCAAAGAAGAAAGGCCGAGGCCAAGCGGAAAGCCGAAGCGGTTCGTAGGGCGGCAGAGGTGGCTAGCAAGAAAGCCGAAGCTAGGCGCAAGTCCGAGCTAGCGAGACAGAAGCGCGCCGAAGCCGAACGCAAGGCTGCCGAAAAGAGGCAGGCCGCTCTCGAAAAGAAACGGGCTGCCCAAAAGAAGAAAGCGGAGCTCGCCAAAAAGAAGGCCGCCCAAAAGAAGAAAGCGGATGCGCTCAAACGCAAGAAGGCTGCTCAAAAGAAGAAGACCGATGCGCTCAAGCGCAAGAAGGCCGCGGCCAAAAAGAAGGCGGCCGCCAAGAAGAGGGCTGCATCGAAGAAGAGGAGGCCGGCAAAGCGGCGTACCGCCACCAAGAAGCGTGCGACCCACAAGCGCTCCCCCCAAAAGAAGCGGCGTGCTGCCAAAAAGACCACCAGGCGAAAACCGGCGAAACGACGTGCGCCCGCCAAAAAGGCCAAGCGCAAGCCGACGCCAAAAAAGCGCAAGAGCGCGAAGAAGAAGACCGCGCCGACCAGGAAACGCCGCCCCGCGAAGAAAGCGAAGCGGCGGACCAAGGCGCGCTCCGCCCACAAGCCCAAGCGTCGGCGCTAGCCGAGCGGCGACTCGGCCTGGCGGCGAAGCCCGTCGATCACCGACTCAAGTGCCTTGTGGTCCGCGCGACGCTCGATGATGGTGAGCTCCAGGAGCGCGAGGTCGCGTCGACTCGCATCGAGCCAGTGCTGCATGGCGTCCTCCGCCGACAGGCGATCCATGCTCCGACCAGGCAGTGCCAGTGCGGCGGTCGCGAGCTTGGCGCCGGTGAGCGCCTTGGCGATCAGCGCAGATGCTTCTCTAGCAACCCGTCCATCGAAAGCTTCGCTTCGGCCTAGCCCAAACAACAACAAGCGTTCGGCCTTGAGCTTCGGAAGCGTGATCGTCCAACCCTTCTCGCCGAAGCTGCCTCGAAGATCGCCACCGGCCAGCCGTCGCGAAAGCGCCCCGCAAAGCCTCCAATCGATCAGTCCCGCAGCGCCCCGCAGTGGCCGCTCGTCTTCGAAGAACGGCAAGAGGATCAACTCGGTTTGAAGCTCGTCCATGCTAGATTGCTCAGGAGGGATGAAGTCGTACACGATCACGACTTCCCCAACTCCGTTGCGATCCGATCGAGGACCCCGTTCACGAAAGAACCGCTGCCCTCCGAGCCGAATCGCTTTGCGAGCTCGACCGCTTCGTTGAGGGTCACTCGCTTCGGGATGTCTTTCATGTCGCGGAGCTCGACGATGGCGACTCGAAGGACGTTGCGATCCACGATCGGCATCCGTTCGAGCCGCCAATGGTGACTCGAAGCGCGAATGATCTCGTTGATCGCCTTTTCGTGCTCCGCGTAGCTCCGGACGATCTCGTTCGCGAACTCGCCCTCCTCGCCCGCCAAGCCCGGATCGGCCAGGTGACCCCAGTAGGCCTTGATCGCGTGGGCGCCACTCACGCCCGCGACATCCATGGAGTAGAGCATGCGGAGGGCCGCCTCACGTCCTTTGCGTCGGGATCCCATCGTTCTCGAGCTTTCGGTCGAAGAGGACCATTTCGATCGCGGTGAGCGCGGCGTCACGCCCTTTGTTGCCGTGCGATCCCCCTGCCCGGTCGAGCGCTTGCTGCTCGTCGTCGGTCGTGAGAACGCCGAACACGATAGGGAGACCGGTGTCCAACATGACGCGAAGTAGGCCCTGCATGGCGCCATCGCACACGTAGTCGAAGTGAGGGGTGCCACCACGGATTACCGCACCCAGTGCGATGATCGCGTCGAACCGACCACTCAGAGCCAACTGCCGAGCGGCATAGGAAAGCTCCCATGAGCCAGGCACTTCTGCGACGTACACGGCCTCGTCCGACACACCGCGCTCCGCGAGGCAGTTCCTCGCGCCGTCGAGCAGCTTGCTGACGACCGGGCGATTGAAGCGGGACCATACGATGGCAAAGCGCGCGTCGGCCGGTGCATCGATCGGCTTGGGCGGCCTGTTCGGATCGCTACTCATGGCGTTCTCTGCGGGACTGGTCCCGCCGGCGCGAGCTCTCCACCCGCAGACACCCTGAGTTGCTCGACCACCTCCAGCCCAAAGGCATCGAGACTTGGAATTCGACGAGGTCTATTGGTGAGAACGCGCAGCTTTTCGAGCCCGAGGTCGGCCAGCACCTGGGCGCCAAAGCCGTACTCGCGGAGGACCACGCCTGGTTCTTCGGGCGGTCGCTGAATCGGTTCGTCGAGATAGAACGCCAAGTCCGTATCGGGGTCCGGATGGCCCGGCAAGAACAGAATTACGCCATTGCCTTCGCGCTCGACTGCCGCCACGACATCGGAGATGTGAACGCGCTCGCGCATGCGAACCTGAAATGCATCGCCAAGCACACTCCCACGGTGGACTCGAACGAGCGTCGGCTTCGAGGTGATGTCGCCGTAGCTCAGCGCCATGAATTGCTCGTCCCGGCCGACCTGCACCTGGTACACGGATGCGGTCCACGTTTGGCCGGTTGGCATTTTCACCGGTGTCTGTCGAAGTCGAGTCACCAGGCGCTCACGCGCCAGTCGGTACTGAATCAGGTCGGCGATGGTGATCAGCCGCAGGTCATGCTCGTTCGCGAATTCGACCAGGTCTTCATAGCGAGCCATCGTGCCGTCGTCTTTCATGATCTCGCAAATGACGCCCGCGGGTTTCAAGCCCGCAAGGCGCGCGAGGTCGACGGAGCCCTCGGTGTGACCGGTGCGCTGCAAAACGCCCCCGGGTACGGCCTTCAGGGGAAAAACGTGGCCGGGGCTCACGAGATCGGCAGGCCCCGCATCGTCGGCCACGGCGGTGAGGATCGTGTGGGCTCGGTCGGCGGCGCTGATCCCGGTGGTCACCCCACGGCGAGCTTCGACCGAGACGGTGAATGCGGTAGCGCGTGACGAGCGATTGTTGTCCACCATCATCGGGAGGTCGAGCTGGCGAATCCGATCTTCGGTGAGGCTGAGGCAGATCAAGCCGCGCGCGTGGCGGGCCATGAAGTTGATCGTGTCGGCGTCCGCCTTTTCGGCAGCCATGCACACATCGCCCTCGTTTTCGCGGTCTTCGTCGTCGACCACGATGACCATTTTTCCTTCTCGGATGTCATCGAGAGCCGCGACTACCCGCTCGATCGCGCTCGTCATCTGGCCGGGACCATGACGCGAAATCGCCGTTGATTCCAGCGGACTGCTCCAAGTCATCAGCGCCCAGCGGCCGATCCGCCGTCCACCCCCGGTTTGCCCATGAGGCTTGCGACGTACTTGGCGAGAACGTCGACCTCGAGGTTGACGCGCGTCCCGTGAGGCATTTCGCCGAAGGTCGTCTCTTCGAGCGTGTACGGCACCAACATGACGTCGAACCGATCGACTGTAACGGTGTTCACCGTCAGACTCACACCGTTCACCGTAATCGACCCCTTGGGCGCGAGGAATGGCGCGAGCCGCGGAGGGACTCTGAACGTCGCGCGGACGTAGTCCCCCGAGGGCGCTTTTTCGACCAGCTTGCCTACCCCATCCACGTGCCCGGTCACCAGATGTCCTCCCAATCGATCTCCGAGCGACAGCGCGCGCTCGAGATGCACTCGGTCCCCTTCTTCGCGGTCACCAAGGTTGGTCTTGTCCAGCGTTTCGAGCGAGGCATCTGCCTCGAAGAGCCCCTCCTCGAAAGCTTTGACAGTCAAACAAGCGCCATCGACGGCAATCGACTCTCCCAGTTCGAAGTGCTGCAAGGCGCATGCGATCCGCAGTGCCAGCCCGTCGTCTTTGCGCTCGAGATGATCGATCGTCCCGATTTGCTCCACTAGGCCGGTGAACATCTACGCTGTCCTCTCGAAGTCGCCCGAGACCAACCAGTCGGTCCCCAACGTGCGGATCTCGGTGTGCACCAAACGCGAGCATCCGTCGACCGAGTCGACCACACTCCCAGCTGCAAAGGGAATTGCTTCTGCGTCCCCCATGATCCGCGGCGCGATGAAAATCGCCGCCCGATCGGCAAGCCCCGCCTGTAGGAACGAACCGTGGACGTCAGCGCCCCCTTCTACCATCAAGCGCACGATGCCCCGCTCGCCGAGCGATTTCAGAACGACTCCGAGGTCCACCCCACGCGCGTGTCTTGGAACGGCGATGAGCTCCACCTCGGGACGCGCGAGGGCGTCTCTGCGGGAAGGATCTGCATCCTCGGCGTGAAAGATCCAGGCGGGGGCGTCGGATTCTCCCTTGGGGTCGAGGATTGCGGCGTCAGGGGGCGTGCGCAGGTCGGCGTCCAACACGACCCGAACCGGGTCGATCCCTGCGACGTGCCGGACGGTGAGACGGGGATCATCTGCGAGTACCGTCCCGACGCCTACGAGGATCGCGTCGGAGTCGGCGCGCATGCGATGGGTTTCGGCGCGCGCGGGTTCCCCTGTGATCCACTTCGACTCGCCCGTTCGACTGGCGATCTTGCCATCGAGCGTCATCGCCGCCTTCAACGTCACAAATGGCAGCCCAGTCTCGACGTATTTGGCGAAGTCCGCCACGAGCGCCGTCGCTTCGTCTTCGAGCAGGCCGAGCTCGATTTCGATGCCCGCGCGTTCGAGTCGCTCGATCCCACCGGGGCCGTGGGCTGCGGGATCTCGGCAGCCGATCACGACGCGGGCGATGCCTGCCTCGATGATCGCTTCGGTGCAAGGTCCGGTTCGACCTTGGTGATTACAAGGTTCGAGGGTGACATAAAGGGTGGCACCCGCGACAGGGCGGCCGGCGTTTCGAATCGCGGCAACCTCGGCATGCGCCTCTCCCGCCGCGACATGATAGGCGCTCGCGATGACCTCGCCTCCTTCGACGAGAACCGCACCGACCCGCGGATTCGGGCTCGTTCGGCCTCGCCTCGCTTCTTCGAGCGCTAGCTGCATGAAGCCACGTTCGTCGTCCGACGTCATCTCACTCTTTCAGCTGGGTGAGCTCGTCGAGGAACTCGCCCGCGTTCTGGAAATCGCGATACACGCTCGCAAAACGAACGTAGGCGACTTCGTCCAGCTCGCGAAGGTCCAAGAGCACGCGTTCCCCGAGGTCGGCCGACGAGATTTCTTGTTCGCCCGTGTCGGCCATCCATCGCTCCACCTGACCAAGCAGGCGCTCGAGCGCCTCGGCGGAAACCGGCCGCTTGACACACGCACGGCGAAGCCCAGCGAGAAGCTTGTTTCGATCGTAGGGCTGGCGTCTACCGTCGTTCTTGATGATCAAGGGAGTCATCTGTTCCACGCGCTCGTAGGTCGTGTAGCGACGCCCGCAGCTCTCGCATTCGCGACGTCGACGAGTCACCTCTCCCGCCTGCGAGAGACGCGAGTCGATCACGCGGTTTTCCAAGGTTCCGCAATAAGGGCAGCGCATACTCAGCGAAACGCTAGCGCTACCGCACGGTTGGAGCAACGCTCAACGGGGCACGAGCCGGACCAAGCTTTCGAGATGAGCCGTTTGTGGGAACATGTCGAACGCGATCATCCGATCGATGCGATAGCCGCGGTCACGGGCTAGACGCAGATCGCGACCCAGGGTCGCGGTGTCGCACGAGACGTAGACGATTCGACGAGTGCCGCGCCAATGGTCGGCCTCTTCGAAGAAATCTTTGGCGCCTTGCCGCGGCGGGTCGAGCACGACCACGTCGTAGCGCCCTTTGGGCGGTCGGTTGGCGTTGCCTTCGACGACGCGCGCCTGGAGTCGGCGTGCAGCCAAGTTCGCTCTGCAAGCGTCGACTGCGCTGGCGTCTTGCTCGACTGCGACCAACATTCCTGCGGTCTCTGCCAACGCAACGGTGAAGTTCCCAATGCCGCAATGGAGCTCGAGAACACGCATGCCCGCGGGCTCCGCGAGCGCCACCACGTGCTCTACGAGCATCTGGTTGATTCGATCATTGGCTTGCGAAAACGAGCCGGCAGGGCCCCACAATGAACTTCCGTCGTGTGCCCGGGCCCCCACCATTGCCTCCCCCCACACGGCTGGTTTTCCAGTGTCGCTGCTGCGAAGGCTGACTCCCCCGATCCCTAGCGTTTGTGAAAGCTGGCTGCATGCGTCGAACAGCTCGGGTCTCTGTTCGTCCGAGGTCCGAAGCTCGACCACGACCACGGCATCGGAGAGCGAGAGCTGAATCTCTCCCTGACCACCGATCGACGTGCGCAGGTGTTCGCGAGTGGCGTCCCATGCGCGTTGAAGCGGTTGGGCCAAGACGATGCATCGCGCGATGTCGACGACTCGCGCGGAGTGTCGCTGACGGTACCCGAACGTCTGCCCGAACCACGCGAGTCGGGCTCGCCGTCGGTAGCCGAGCTCTTCCGGAGCCGCGACCCAGACGAGCTCCGAATCGCTCGCCCCGGGGAGCCCCTCGCAGGCTTCACGAAGGAAGCTTTCTTTGATCCGCCGCTGGAGCGACATCTCGGCGATCATCAGCGGGCACCCGCCGCAGCGATCCGCGACGGCGCACGGCGGCTCCCGTCTCTCCTGAGCTCTTTCGGGCAGTCGAATGATTCTACCCCGAGCGGCGCCGCGCCTGGCCCGCGTGAGCTCGAGCTCGACCTGTTCACCGGGCAGGCCCCCTGGCGCCAGCACGATGCCCTCGCCCGTCTCGATCACGGCATCACCGCCACGTCCGACCGCGCGGACCCTGCCCGCGACTTGGTGGGTTCGAGGCATCAATCCGCGAAGTTCTGAGGCGGCTTACCCCGTTGTACCAAGAAGCTGATATCCCCGCTCAAGACGGCGCGCCGGATCTCGGGATCGGCGGTGTCGACCAGCTCTACATCGGTGAACTCTGCCGTGGTCATCCGGTTTTCGTTGTCGACCCAAGGGACATACAACTCATCGAAGCGAATGATCCCGGAGACCGCCCGGTACACGACCGGGATTCGCGAAAGTCCCGGACAGGTTTCGTTGAGGTAGAGCGTCATCTGGACCGGCGAGCCGAGGAGCTCGAACTCGATGTCGACCCCGAGCATTTCGTTCTTCAGCAACTCGGGCTCGGCGATGAAAAACGAAACGCCATCGCTCAAGTTCTGGAGGTCGCCACCCCGCTGCATTCTCATGTCGATGATCTCTACCGACCTGCTCGGCTCCATGCCAAAGAAGTCTGGATCGAGCGAGAACGGTTGGCCGTCGAGGCCGCAGTCCGGAGCCCACACCTGCCCGACCGCGCTGCCCTCGCCAGGGCCGGTGGCGCAGCTTCCAAGGAGCAGCACAACCAACATGCTCGAAATCCAGGCACCGAGCTCACGCGATGAAACCGCCACCGATCACCTCGTCACCACGGTATACCACCGCGGCCTGCCCGGGCGTAATCGCGCGCTGGGGCTCGGCGAAACGAACCTCGAAACCATCTCGGGTCGGAGTGATATCGCCGACGGCGCCTCGATGACGGTAGCGAATCCGGATCTCCCCCTCGAAAGGTTCGGCGGGCCGGTCGGCAACCCAATGGGCATCTTTGGCGACGAGCTCTCGATCGTACAGGTCTTTCTCTTGACCAACGACCACGTCGTCCGTCCTCGGGACGATGCGAAGCACGTAGCGGGCGCCTCCGCCACCAAGGCCGAGTCCCCGCCGCTGCCCGCGAGTGAAGTTGGCGACCCCTTGGTGGTGCCCGAGGACGGTGCCGTCCGAGTCGAGGATCCGCCCGGGCTTGCTTTCACGCCCCTGCCGACCGACGAAATCCCCGACTCGCCCGTCCGGCACGAAGCAGAGCTCTTGGGAATCGGGTTTGTCGGCGTTGGGCACACCGAGTCGACGGCCGGCTTTGCGAACCTCGGGTTTCGTCAGCTCGCCGAGTGGAAAAACAACCCTCTCGAGGGTCGATTGGGGTAGCCCGAATAGGAAGTAGCTTTGATCTTTGTCGGCATCGAAGCCACGCAGGAGTCGTAGTCGCCCATCGAAGGAGCGATCGAGACGTGCGTAGTGGCCGGTCGCGATGTGGCTTGCCCCGAAACGCTCGGCGAGATCTGCCAAGTGCGTGAGCTTCACCGTGCGGTTACAGCTCACACAGGGAATCGGCGTGCGCCCCGCGAGATAGTCGGTGACGAAGGGGTCGACAACATGCTTGCGAAACGCGTCTCGCTGGTCGAGGACGTAGTGCGGGACCCCGAGATGCTCACAGGTGCGTCGTGCATCGTCGCGGTCCTCGGGGGCGCAGCAACGGCCCACCTGCTGCGCTCCTTCGGCATCCCACAGGTGCAGCGTCACCCCGATCAGGTCGTAGCCCGCTTCGTGTAGCAAGGCAGCTGCCACCGAGGAGTCCACCCCACCGCTCATGGCCACCAAGATGCGTTTCGGTTCGGTCATCGTACGACTACTGAACAAAACAACCGTGATCTGTTACACTTAAAGGAAACGTGTATCGGGCAAAAGCCGTTGAGTACTTACATAATAAAATCATATATTTATGCAGTAAGTCTATAATCAACTAGAAACTTTCTTCGTTGGACCTCAAATCTGGTTGAGCTTTTGTCCTTGGCTCCGGGAGAGGACGCGCTGAAAGGCCAATGTTGCTAACTCGATATCCTGGTCCGTGGTCTCGATACCTAGACTGATTCGAACGGCTGAGCCAGCCCGCCACTGCTCATCCGGATACATCGCGCGGATTACGACGGAGGGCTGCTGCAAACCGGACGAGCAGGCTGCCCCCGTGGAGACACAGACGCCCTCGAGGTCGAGGGCCGCGACGAGGATCGCGCCCTCCCATCCCGGGAAGCTCACATTGCAGACCGTTGTGGTCCTCGGCTCTACGGCATTGGGCACCGCTCCGAGCGCAAGGAGACCCGATTCCAGTCGGTCGCGGAGGGCTGCGATGGTCGTCTGCTGGTCGAGACGTCGCCCGATCGAAGACGCCGCCGCGCCAAAGCCGACCATGCTCAAGGTGTCGAGAGTGCCCGGCCGCCGGCCGCGCTCTTGTGAGCCTCCCGCCAGAACGGTGTCGAGCTCGATCCCGCGGCGAACCCAACAGGCTCCAGCTCCCGCGGGCCCGCCGATTTTTTGCGCAGCGAAGGCGACCGCGTCGGCTTCGAGCGAAGCGACGTCGATCGGCACTTTGCCAAGCGCTTGGGTCGCGTCGACGAACAACCGAGCGCCGTGCGCTCGGCAAAGTTGCGCATAGTCATGCACGGGGAAGAGGGTGCCCGTTTCGTGGTTGACCCAGTGGAGCGCCACCAAGGCGTCGTCGCTCAAGAGGGGGGCTAGCTCGCCGGGCGCGGGAGGCCTGCCAGCCAGAACGGGCATTGCCAAGACCTCACGTCCGTCGCGGCCCAGGTGGCGGACGCTCTCAGCCACCGCGGGATGCTCGACTGCGGTAGTGATGATTTTTCGGCGCCCTTTGGCCAAACCTCGGACGCCGAGATTGCATGCTTCGGTGCCGCCGCCGGTGAGCACGACATCGGCTGGCGCTGCTCCAATCGACTGGCCGACGAGCGCGCGCGCCTTCTCGAGCAGTTGGCGGGAAGCTTGTCCGGCGCGGTGCGTGCTCGAAGGGTTGGCCCAGGCGATCGCCGAAGCGTCGGCCATTGCTTGCCGGACCAACTCCGAGGTTGGCGCGGCGGCGTGGTGGTCGAGATAGATCATGGGGAGGCTATCTCGGGTCGATCCGGTGTGCGTCCGACGCGAAGCTCCACGAGAGTGCCCGAGAGCTGTCGTTCCGCGACCTCCCCCGCCGGCGGGCTCGAAATCTCGACACCCCCGCCGAGGGCTTCGGTGACCCTTCTTGCGAAAGCAAGCCCAAGGCCGACGCCGCCCTGCTCGCGGGTCACGGACCCGTCGACCTGATAGAAAGGCTCCATGATTCGCGCGATGTGCTCGGGCCGCACGCCAGGGCCACTGTCGGCGACGCCGAACAAGAGATGCGCGTCGCCTTCGGGCCGCACCTCGACAGCGACTTGCCCTCCGATCGGCGTGAACTTGGACGCGTTGTCGAGCACGTGAATCATCGCTCTCAAGAGCTTGTCGGGGTCGCCTTGGGCGGGAAGTGGCGTGTCAGGGATCCGTTCGACCAGGGTCACGTCACGTTCTTCGAACGTCGGGCGCATCTGCGCGAGCGCATTCGCTGCGACCTCACCAAAGTCGTACTCGCGCGTGTAGTAGTGCATCCGGCCGGTTTCCAACGAGCTCACATCCAGCAGGGTGTCGACCACCGATCGGAGGCGCTGCGTCGAAGTTTCGATCGACCCCAAGCACTTGCGCTGAAGATCGGTGAGCGGGCCCAGCTCTTCGTTGAGCAGTAGCCTGAGATAGCCGACGACCGGGGTCATCGGCGTTGCGAGCTCATGGCTCACATTCTGGAGAAACTCCCGCCGAAGGCGCGCGACATCTTCGAGGCGCGTGTTGGTTTCGGAAAGCTCGACGATCTTTTTCTCAAGGTGCTCGACGATCTTCTGGGTGCGTTCACGAAGTAGGAATTCGCTCTCATCGTCCGTCCACTCGCGATGGCCCTCGAGAAACTGGTTGATCGTTTCCGCGAAATGCGCCGCGTCGATCGGTTTGGCGATAAACCCGTCGCATCCCACGGCGAGGGTCGAATCGCGGTCCGCTTCGGCGGTGATCGCGACGATAGGGACGTCTTTAAGGGCGGGCATACCTCGCAGCCTCAGCGTCACCTCGTAGCCGTCCAGGTCCGGAATGTTGATGTCCACGAGAACCAAGTCCGGCAGCATCTCACGGGCCAGGCGGATGCCCTCGACCCCGCCTTCTGCCTCGATCACTTCGTGCCCCGCGGCTCCAAGCAGCTTCTGGACGAGGCGGCGATTGTTGGGGTCGTCCTCGATCTGCAGGACCCGAGCCATTCAAGGATGAATGCTATCAGCCTCTCTTGCTTGCCGCACGCGGGGACGCTGGCTAGGGATGAGATATGGAAAAGGGATGGATTGCACAGCTGCTCGAGGTCGGGCTCGTGACCGAGGCGCAGGTGCGCGCGAGTCAGGCACGTGGTGCTGAGCTTCCATCGCCCCAACTCGTTCGCAATCTGATCGGGCAAGGTCTCGACGAGCGCATCCTCGCCGGCTTTTTCGTCTCGCTTGGTTTCGGACCGATGCTTCAGGCCCAAGAGCTCGCCCGAGCCGATCTCGATCTGGTTCGTCGTTTGCCCGGCTCCGAGGCCCACGAGCTATGTGCGATGCCGCTCCGACCAAGCCCGGCAGGGGCTATCGTGGCAATGGCCGATCCCACCGACCAAGAGGCCGTTCGCGCATTGTCCGAGGCGCTCGGAGGCGCGATCTTGCCAACCGTCGCAAAGCTCTCCGACTTGATGGCCGCTCTCGAGCGTGCGTATCCCGCCGATCGTCCGACTTTGGTGAGCGACCCTTTTGCACTGGCGCGTCAGCGCTACCCAAGCGGTGTCGTGCCTTCGGTCCACGGAAAACCGACCGGGCAGAAAACCTCGACGGGCGATACCGGCCAAACGCTTCAATCCTTTGACCCGGCGCTGCTGGCGGCGACAGCCAGCCCGGTTTGGGATCGGGCGTGGGATCGATCGACCGGCGGCCGGGAAAGCGCCCCCGTACCCTCATCGTTGGCGGCCCCTGAGGTTGTAAACCCAGACCTCACCGAGCTCGGGCGCGTCACCACGCGCGACGATGTGGTACGCGCCGGTTGCGAAGCTTGCTTGGCTGCGGCGCGGGCGGCGGCCTTCCTGGCGCTCCGCAAGGGCGTCTTTCGAGGCTGGGACGGCGCGGGTGGCGACATCACGAGCGCGAGCATTCGAAGCCTGTGGGTTCCTGCGACCAACCCTTCAGTTCTCAATGACGTGATCCACAGCGGCGAGGTATTCCGCGGTCCCTTCGGCCAGACGGCTGCCGACCACCTGCTACGCGCGGCGCTTGGGAGCGGTCGGGAAATCGTCATCGCCCCTGTGCTGATCGGGAACCGCATCGGCGGCTTGCTTTGCGCGACCGACCCAGGTTCAGACTCGACACCGATCGAGGCGGTGGCCGAGGCCATGGGGCGGGCCTTTCAGCGCGTGATCGTGACCCAAAAATCCGACGTCTAGTCTACAAAAACCGCTTCGGCCGCCGGGTCGGCCATCTTGGCCAGCCGCAGGAGCCGCCGTCGCTCACGAAGGACTCCGGAGCTGTACGCGTTCTTTGAACATCGGCCCGAATTGTACCAAGACAACCCCTGCCCGACGTCATCGCCACATCGCGTCGTGGCCCACTTCAGAAGGCCTAGGCCCGCCTCGATCACCTCACGCTGACATGCACCCGGGCGGAGGCTGCAGGCCTCTCGGTAGCGCTCGTTGTAGATGAAGGGCACCGTCTTGCCTCGATACTTGGGGTTGAGCTGTACCACTCCGCGCGCCCCGACCGGGCTGACAGCCAGCGGGTTGAGGCCCGACTCCCTCATTGCGATGGCGGCGGTGAGGAAGGGGTCGATGCCGGCGCGGTTACTCGCCTCGGTGATCAATCTAGAAAGCGTTGCGATGCGCGCGCGGCAGCCACCCTCCGTCAAACGGCAGTGCTGCACGTGAATCGGCTCACCACGTCGGCTCTCACGCACGATCAGGCGGGCGTCGATCGCACGCGCGAGCGCGATCGCCGTGGGGTGATCACCGACGGCGGACCGATAGTCGATCCCCTCGGCGACTTCCTCGGATGCCGGCACGGGCGCGGTCCACGAGGGACCCGCCACCGTGTGCGAGTTCCACGCGCTGATGAGCACAACGCCGAGACATAAGAGTGCGATCCGCATGCCGATTACCCCCGAAATCCATCAGGAGGCCCCGACGGTAGGCCATGAGCGCACCTTGCGCCACCCGGGTGCGAAAACACCGTATCAAACGAGTTACAGCTGCTCGGCCTCGAGGCTGGGATCCGAGGGTCCCTCAGCAGCCAATTTATCTTTGTCTTCAGTGGCTTCAGAGGCTTCGACAGGCTGTGGCGCGTCGCTCTCTGGCGCTTCGGACGGCTCCTCGGCAGCTTTCCTCGCCGCGAGGGAATCGTCTTCGGTGGTGGGCTCCTCGCCTCCTTGGTCCCGTGGGGAGCGTCGTCGCACCCGTCGACGGCTGCGGCGGCGCTTCGAGCCGTTCGATTCGGTCGCGTCGTCCGATGAAGATGCACGGGCCGGCCCGCCGAGCGAGTCGAGCAGCTCTACGTCGAGCACCGCCAAGGGCACTGAGACACGCTGAATGCCGACACCGACCTCTTCCATCGACCTTGCCAGGGCGTCCCCATCGAATACTGCGCAAGGGGCCGCGCCGTCGGCATGCGCCTCTAGATGGATCCCCTCTCGAACTTGGCCGAGGGTGATCACCCATCCGATACGTGCGTGATCGAACTGGTGCAGCGCACCCCGCAGCGCGATGATGGAGTCATTGGTGAGCGGCTGCTTGCCGCGGTGGATGGTGATGGCCAATGGCGTCTCTTCGGGGCCACGCCGCAAAGTGCCTGCCAAGCTGAAGTCTCCGGTCTCGGCCCGTACTCCGCGAAGCGAATGAACGCCCACGGCGTTCAACCAAGTGGCGATCAACTCGAGCAGCGCCCCATCTGGGAAGTCGCGGAGCCGCTTGATCAGGGCTCGGCGAACCTCCTCCTGCTGGCGTCTGGCGGCCCGGACCGCAGCTTCTTCGGATTTGACCGCATCGCTCGGATGGTCCCACTCGAGGAGCGAAACCGAGCCATTGGACTCGCGGAACCTCGGGCGCGCGGCGGAGGCCCTACGACGGGCGTTGTCGCCACGGATGGCCGCAGCCAGGGTCGGAGCCAGGTCCGCCGGCCCCCCAGACAGCCTTCCAGCCGCGATCAAGGCCTCTGCCACCTGAAACAAGCTTCTCGGTTGACGGTCACGTCCCCGCAGGGCTTGCTCGATGGCATCCGCCAGGTCGCGACCGACCGCTTCTCCAGGCTCGGCCGTGCGGGTCGCCCTCGGCTCAGGCTCCCGCCGTTGTCGGTCCCGCGAGCTCCGGCCCTCGCTGGCTGCGCCTTGGCGTGGCTCATCCCGTTCTCGGCGGCGTCTGGGCCGGCGCTTACGGGGCCGTTTTGCGCCGCCACGAGATTCATCGTCGAGGTTGGCGAGAATCAGCTCGTCGTCATCCTCTTCCACCGGAAAAACGTCAGCGCCCGGGTGCTCTTGCGAGACGAAGCTCGGTTCGCCTTCGGTTGGCTCGTCCGCCGGCTCCTCCGACTCGGCCTCGATCGCCTCCTCGTCCGCTTCGGCGGACTCGGGAAGACCCTTCAATTCCTCCCCGGAGGGCTCGGCATCCGCCAGCTCTTCGGCCGCGTCGTCGTCCTGTTCCCGCAGGGCAAAAACGCCAGGCTTCACCTTGATGATCGGAGCATCGCCGCGGTCTTTCTTGACCATGGTGGCGAGCCTCGAGCTCATGGTGGTTTCGGGGGTTTTACCGACGTGCGATAAGAGATTTCGCTCGATCGCGATTTCGGTGATTTTCTTGTAATGGAGGGGCTTTCCGGTAAGCCGGAGCACCTCCACGGCTGCTTCCGTGAATGTCATGTTCGTTGTCGTTCCTGTCACTCCGATGGGCGATGACGGATGGCCCTGCGAGCGCTGCGACGGGGAGCGAAGAATCGCTCCACCCGTGCAGGCTGTCAGCCATGCTCGTTCGCACTCCGACCGGACAAAAGCGGTTGATGATTGAGTCTTAGGGTCCGAAGACCCCCTCCTGCTTAATCGGTTACCATCACGACCGCGCCGAGGCAATCAAACGGCTCGATAGGCGACCCAGATTCCGACTCCGCTGTGTGTTGCCACGCCTTAACCCGTCCCAGTTGACTTTGACCTTTCCGAGGTCCATACGGCCCGCCTGCGGATAATTGGCTCTGGCCGATCCCCGCTGTTACAGCCAAGTCGGAATGTGCAGCGGTCTTTCGTGTCAGTTTGGCGACGCCGTCGTGGCACGCGAGACACGAGTCGAGAGCCACCCGACCGAGATTCGGGGTGAAGTTGGATTGGCTCGTTCTTCGCAAGAGGGTGCGTCGAGGAGATTCGGATGAAGGACAAAGAGATTGGCATACTGCTCGGTGGCGTGAGCGCAGAGCGCGAGATCTCGATCAAGACCGGAGAGGCGATCTACGAGGCGCTGAAGGCACGCGGCTACCGGGTTCAAAAGGTCTTCGTCGATGCCGACATCGATCGGGTGCTGCGACAGATCACGATCGACGTGGCGGTTATCGCCCTTCACGGCACCTACGGCGAAGACGGCTGCATCCAAGGGATGCTCGAGACAATGGGGATTCCGTACACGGGCTCCGGCGTGCTCCCCAGCGCGTTGGCGATGGACAAGCTCAAGTCGAAAGAGCTCTTCCGTCTCTACAACGTGCCAACGCCTCCGTATTACGTGGTGCGCCGCGACGACCTCGATCGTCTCGAGCAGATCCATAGCTCATTTGGTTTCCCGAGCTTCGTGAAGCCCCGTTCGGGGGGCTCGAGCGTGGGGGCTGGTGCCGCGCGCAATCTCGCTGAGCTCGAAGAACGTTGCCAAGACGCGGCTCGCTTCGACGAATGGATCTTGGTGGAGCGCCTGATCGTCGGACGCGAAGTCGCGGTGGGCTTGCTCGACGGAAACGCGCTCGGTGCGATCGAAATCGAGCCCAAAGGCGGTTTCTACGACTACAAGTCGAAATACCAAGAGGGTGGAAGCCAATACCATTTTCCCGCACGGCTTTCGCCGACGCGATACCAGGGTGTGTTGAATCTCGCGGAACGCGCGGTGCATTGCGTCGGTGCCACGGGAGCGACCCGCGTCGATCTGCTGGTGATGTCCGATGAAAACGAGTACGTGCTCGAGGTCAACACGCTGCCAGGGCTCACTCCGACGTCGCTGCTCCCGAAGATTGCGGCGGGTGCGGGCTACGACTTCGGCGACCTCTGTGAGGCGATCCTGGAGCGGGCCACGCTGCATGTCGGTGACGGGTTGCCACGCGTCCCAGCGGAGGAGCGTGGCGGGAGCTCCGACTCGTTGGCGCCCATTCTGCCGGCGGAATAGATATTGTTGACAATTCCGATGCGGGAACCCATAGATCCCGTGCGGTGAAGCTCTCCAACAAAGGTCGATACGGCGTCCGGGCCATCTTCGATATCGCGTTCCACAGCGGTGGGAAGGCCACGCAGATCAAGGATATCTCCCGTCGCCAGGCGATTCCGCCGCGCTTTCTCGAGCAGATCTTTCAGGATCTCAAGCGGGCCGGTTTGGTCACTTCGAAACGCGGGCCGCGGGGCGGTTACGCGCTCGCGATCAACCCCGAGGGCATTCGAGTCGGCGACATCGTGCGGGCCCTCGAAGGGCCGATCGTGCTTGGCGGGGGCGCCGACGCGAGCGGAAACGGCGACGAAATGAGCCGCGCGGTCACCGAAGAGGTGTTTTCGGAGCTCTCCAACAGCGTCGAGGCGTGCTTCGACGCGATCACGATCCAGGATCTGTGTGATCGGGGTGACGCGCATGGCGTTCGGCGGGCGCCACCTCGACGGTACGTGTATTCCATCTGATGTCAGCACCCGTTGTCGATAGCGTCCTCGAGCTCGTTGGCGAAACTCCAGTCGTTCGCTTGCGCCGCCTCTCGCCCAGAGGTGGAGCGACCGTGTGGGGCAAGGGCGAGCACCTGAACCCCGGCGGCTCGGTCAAAGATCGCATCTGCCTGGCGATGATCGAAGCGGCCGAGCGCGATGGCAAGCTTCGGCCCGGCAGCATCATCGTCGAACCGACCAGTGGCAATACCGGCATCGGCCTGGCGTTGGTCTGTGCACGCAAGGGCTACAAGCTTGTTCTCACGATGCCGGCGAGCATGTCTCTCGAACGCCGAGCGCTCCTGGAAGCGTACGGCGTCGAGATTGTCCTGACTGAGCCGGACCGCGTGATGGAGGGCGCGATCGAGGCTGCGCGCCGCATCGTCGAAGAGCGTGGCGCCTTCATGCCCGAGCAGTTCTCGAACCCGGCGAACCCCGAGGTGCACCGAGAGACGACGGCCCCAGAGATCTTGCAAGCGTTCGAGGGAGATTCGATCGATGTTTTCGTCGCCGCGGTCGGAACTGGGGGCACGGTGAGCGGCGTGGGGGCCGCACTCAAGGGTAACGATTCACGCACGCGTGTGATCGCCGTGGAGCCCGCCGCAAGTCCCGTGTTGGCGGGTGGCAAGCCTGGCCCGACCAAGATTCAGGGCCTCAATGCGGGGTTCGTGCCGGAAAACTACGATAGCGCCGTCGTCGACGAGATCGTCGGCGTTTCGGATCGCGATGCGTGGGAGACCAAGCTCGCGCTTGCGACCCAAGAGGGGCTGCTCGTCGGGATAAGCGCCGGCGCTAACGTCTGGGCTGCGATTCGGGTCGCGCGCGAGCTCGAGCCGGGGCAGAACGTCGTCACGATTTTGTGCGACACTGGGGAGCGCTACTTCAGTCTTTCGGAGTACTTCGAATGACCTCAAGGCATCGGGTATTGATGGTGGGCGCCGGTGGGCTTGGCTCGCCGGTGCTGCGCCTCCTCGCTGACAGCACGGTCGAGCACGTGACGGTGGTCGATGACGACGTCGTCGAGGAGAGCAACCTTCACCGACAGACCTTCCTTACCGAGAGAGATCTCGGCCGTCCGAAGACCGAGTGCGCAAAGGAGCACCTCCGGAAGGCATGCCCGAGACTTGGTGTCAGCATCGTCGAGGGCCGCTTCATCCCGTCAACGGCGGTGGAGCTTCTCGACGGACACACGCTCGTGATCGAGGGGGCCGATAACCTCGCTACCAAGTTCTTGGTCGCGGACGCCGCCCGCCTCGCCGAGATTCCGGCCGTGCAGGCGGGTGCCATCCGCTGGAACGGGTGGGCTTGGTGCGCCCTCCCGGACTCCGCATGTCTTCGGTGTCTTTTCGAGGACATCCCGCGGGATCGGGTCGAGACCTGTGCGGAGGCGGGTGTCGTCGGTCCCGTGGTCGGCGTCCTGGGAGGTCTCCAGGCGGCTTTGATGTTTCGCCTGCTCGAGGGTGACCGTCCGGGCGGCGAGCTTTGGCACTATCACGGTCTCGAAGGCGTGCTCCGCAAGACTTGGGTGCGACGGCGAAGCGACTGCCCGCTTTGCACGGGAGAGATACGGGACCTCCGGACGGAGCGATACGCGGCGCCTTGCGCGGCATGACTTCCGCTTGCATCCATTAAGACTCAGAAAGGAACGAACATGGCTGTCACGGTACGCATTCCAACTCCACTTCGAACATTGACCGGCGGGCAAGACGAAGTCTCCGCCGACGGCGGCACGGTGGCGGAGGTCATCGAGAACCTCGAAGCGAATCACCCCGGCATGAAGGATCGACTCTGCGACGAAAAAGGCGTCCGGCGCTTCGTCAACATCTATCACAACGATGAGGACATCCGGTTCCTCGACAACCTGCAGACCGAGCTCAAAGAGGGCGACACGTTGAGCATCGTTCCTGCCATTGCGGGAGGGGCCCAGCTTTGAGCCTCGATGCCGCGGCAAGACGTCGATACGCACGTCAGCTTCTTCTCAGCGAAATCGGCGAGGCGGGCCAGGAGCGCTTGTCCGGAGCCGGCTTTTGTCGAGGAGCCGAGGGCGATGCGGACGCGTACGCTGTGGCGGCGGAGTATCTTCGACGAGCAGGCTGCAAGGAGAGTGAAGGCGAAGGCACGTCGGTGCATGTACCCACCACCAAAGCGGTGATGCACTTCGCGGGGAAAGCCTCCCTTCGGGCACCCGCGGCAGCCGTGGTCGGTGCATTTGCGGCCGTTGAGCACCTGAAGGAAGCCCTCGGAGTCGGCCAGCCGCGCGAATTCCCCTCAAACCTCACCCTCCCGCCCAAAAGGGGACAGTCCCCTTTTTCCAAGGGTTAAGCGGGATGCGGTTTCGGAAGATAGAGTCGATCGTCGAAGCGGTGGGCAACACCCCACTCGTTCGTCTGCGCGCGATCGAAAAACAAACTCCGGGAGTGAAGATCTATCTGAAGCTCGAATATGCAAACCCAGGCGGCTCTGTGAAAGACCGCCCGGCCCTTCAGATGATGCTGGACGCCATCGAAAACGGAACCTTAACCAACGACAAGATTCTGATCGACGCAACGAGCGGGAATACTGGCGTGGCATACAGCTTATTCGGCGCCGCCCTCGGGTACCGGGTCGCACTCGTGATGCCGTCCAATGTCTCCAAGGCTCGAAAGGACATCACGCAGGCTTTCGGGACGGAGATCATCTACAGCGACCCCATGGAGGGTTCAGATGGCGCGATCCGAAAGGCCCGGGAGCTGGTTGCCGCGAACCCGGACCGCTACTTCTACTCCGATCAGTATTCAAACCCTTCGAACCCCCGCGCGCATTACCTCGGCACGGGCCAAGAGATCCTCGACCAAGTCGGAGACGAGATCACGCACTTCGTGGCCGGCCTCGGCACGAGCGGGACATGCATGGGCACGACGCGTCGGCTCCGGGAGCACTCGCGAAAGATCGAGTGCATCGCTCTCGAGCCGGCCGAAGCGTTGCATGGGCTCGAGGGCCTCAAGCACATGGGTAGCTCGATCGTTCCCGAGATCTTCGACTCCGACGTTCCCGACGAGATTCTTCCGGTGGGCACCGACGCAGGCTGGGACATGTCGGACCGCCTCGCCGCAGAAGAAGGCCTCCACGTCGGGCACTCCACCGGGGCCAACATCGCCGGCGCGCTCGAGGTCGCCAAGCGTGTCGAAGAGGGTTGTATCGTGGCGATCGCCTGCGATCGCGGGGATCGGTACTTCGCGCCGATGAAGTGGGAGAAGCGCTATGAGTGGTGAGGCACTGCCGTGGATCTCGGGTGACCTCGAGATCGCCAGGTCGGTGATGGCGCAGATCGAGCAACACGCGCTCGAGTGCTACCCAAGCGAGAGCTGCGGCTTCGTGTTCGGTCCGGCTGACGAGCCTGCGAGGCTCGATGGCATCCAGCGCGAGGAGAACGAAGCCGACAAGTACCACGAGCTCGATCCGGTCACCTTCCCTCGCACCTCGAACACCTATTTCAAGATCAACGAGCTACGCGCCGCGCGCACCTTTGAAAAAGGTGAGAGCGAAGGGCGCCCGGTCAAAGTGATCTATCATTCGCACTGCGACGCGGGGGCGTATTTCTCAGACGAAGATGCGGCGACGTTCGCCAACGGGGGCGAGCTCATGTGGCCGTGCGCATACATCGTCGTGAGCGTGGTCGATGGCAAGGTGGCCGAGCGGCGTCTTTGGGTGCACGTGCCCAATACGAACAGGTTCGAAGAGTCGACGCTGACGATCGGAGAAGGCTGATCAGCTTTCGTCGCTGGTTTGCCGCTGACGTTCGCGGAGCCGGGCCTTCTTGCCGCGCAGGTTTCGAAGGTAGTAGAGGCGAGACCGTCGGACGTGGCCGCGCGCGGTGACCTCGATCTTCTCGATCCTTGGCGAGTGCAACGGGAAGATTCGCTCAACGCCCACGCCCGAAGAAACTTTTCGGACGGTGAAGGTAGCGCCGGCGCCCCCTTTGGTCTTGCGGATGACGACACCCTTGAAGACCTGAATGCGCTCCTTGTCGCCTTCCCGAATTCGGAAGTGCACATTGACGGTGTCGCCCACTCGGAATGTGGGACGCTCGCGCATCTGCGCCTGCTCGATCGCGTCGATTTCTGGAACGCTTCCACTCATCGCCAAGCCTTCTACCAAAATGGAGCCGGGAGGTAGCACGGGCCCAAAATCAGGTCAAATCGGGTCTTTAGGCCGCGAGTTTCTTCCGAGCAGGCGGTCTAGCGTGATCGCGGCCGCGGCGCGCACCGAGAGGTGGTTGTAGTCGGTGGGCCCCTGAATCGGCTCTAGAACGGTGTCTGCGCGTCGCAGTAGACTCTCGCTCAGGCCGTGCCCAGTGCCGAAGAGGAGCAGTGTCGGTTGGGGTTCGCGAATGAGCCTCGCAGCCTCGAGTTCGTACGACGTTCGGCCGACTCCGGATTGGGCAGACGTGGCCACCAGTCGGGGAGGCTGCCCTTCCCTGGCCTCAACCCGCGTGATCGCGTCGTCGACCGATGAGGAGATTTCGACGATCGAGAGCGCCTCAGCGCGCTCCGGGAATCGATTCTTGCCCGAGCCTTCTCGCCAATGGTCCAAGATTCGTTGAACGACAGGATACTGCGCCTCGATGGGACTAACGACGAAGTAACCTCGTAGCCCATAGGTCCGTGCGCTTCGGGCGATGTCGTGCACGTCGAGGTTGGTGACCGACGTGCTGACTTCCTCGCCGCCACGATCGACGACCGGATGGTGCACCAGAGCGCAGTAGACGGGGCTCACGTCTCGCTCGCGATTTCGTCCAAGAGCACGCGGTCCTCCTCGGAGAGCTCCGCTCCCTCCAACAGCTCCGGTCTTCGCTCGAGCGTGCGCCGAAGTGATTCTTTGCGTCGCCACCGGGCGATCGCGGCGTGGTTTCCGGAGCGGAGTACGTCGGGGACCGCTCGACCTCGGAAGACCTCGGGTCGGGTGTATTGCGGGTATTCGAGGAGCCCATCGGCATGGGATTCGTCAGCCGCGGAGTCCTGGTTTCCGAGAACCCCAGGCAGCAATCGCGCCGTCGCTTCGATCACGGCGAGGGCGGCTGTTTCTCCGCCGAGCAGCACGAAATCACCCAGCGAAACCTCTTCGTCGACGAACGATCGGATGCGCTCATCGAATCCTTCGTACCGTCCGCACACCAGCGTCAGCGTCTCGAGCTTCGAGAACCGATGTGCATGGGACTGAGAAAAAGGCGCTCCCTGCGGCGTGAGCAGAACCCGATGTGTTGGGGCACCCCCGCGTTCCGTGTCGAGGTGGTCGATGGCGGCAGCAAACGGGCCGGGCATCAAGACCATCCCGCTACCGCCACCATAAGGTGCGTCGTCGACCGTGCGATGCTTGTCCTGCGCGAAGTGGCGCGGCGTGATCGTCGTCACCTCGATCGCGCCCGCGTCTTTGGCCTTGCCGAGAAGACCGAGGTCCAACACCTCGAAGAGCTCCGGGAACAAGGTGATGACTTCGAATCGCATCAGCGTCCCTTCTGCAGAGGGATGTCATCCAGCGCTTGGAGGTGCACCTTGCCGCCATCGACATCGACTCGGTCGAGCCACTTGGGGAGCATGGGGACCTCCAAGAAGCCCGCCTCGGTCTCGACCTTCAGGCATTCGACGCTCGGATAGTCGAGCACTTCGACGACTTCTCCCACGGGGCGGTCGCCTTCGTACGCCTGCAGCCCGATCAGGTCGGCGTGGTAATACTCCCCTTCCTCGAGATCAGGGAGCGCCCCGCGGGGAATGCAAAGCGTGAACCCGCGCAACGCCTCTGCATCTTCTCGCGACTCCACTCCGGCAAGGCGTATGAGCAAAGCCTTCGGACCGCGTCGGCTCGTGATCACGTCCACCAGCGATGGTGCTTCGCCTGGTTCCGCCCGCACGAACACCTCGGTAAGCTCTTCGAGAAGGGTCGAGTCGGGATTGTACAAATGCACGCGAACTTCGCCGTCGACCCCGTGCGGCCTCGCGATCACGCCAAGCTCGATCCAGGAAACCAGGTCCGCAGCCTCTGTCACAGGAGTCTCTCATACCAGATTGGCGGGCTTCACGCGCGCCCTTGGATCACGTAGAAAGCCCCACACCGCAAAGTTGCGCTCCGTCGAGTCGACTTGGCATTCTGCGTGCCTCACGGAGGAGAGATGCCGGAGCTACAGGTCACAGCGTGGGACCTCGGTATTCTCATCGGTTACGTGGTGCTGACGCGCATCGCGTTCGGTTGGTTTTTCGCCCGGCGGATCCGTGGTGAAGGTGCAGAGGGGTATTTTCTTGGCGGTCATCGCATGCGATGGCCACTCATCGGCCTTTCGTTCTATGTCGCCAACATGAGCGGAAGCAGCTTCATCGGGCTTCCTGGCGCGGGATACCACAGTGGCGTGAGCGTCTATCACTACGAATGGATGCCCGCGCTTCTGATGATCGTTTTCGCCTTCTTCTTCCTTCCCCCGTTTCTGCGCGCGCGTGTGTACACGGCTCCGCAATTCCTCGAGGAACGGTTCGGCCGTGGGTCGCGCTTTGCATTCTCGGCGATGCTCTTGATCACGAGCATGTTGGTCGATGCGCCCGGTGCGCTCTATGCGGGTGCGATGGTGCTGAAGATTCTGCTCCCAGGCGTGCCGATTTTGGTGACGATCACGGTTGCCGCACTGGCGGCAGGAGTCTACATCGCGTTCGGCGGACTCGGTGCCGTGGTCGCCAACGATGCGCTACAAGCCGTGTTGATTCTGGCGGGCGGCACCGTCATCGCTGTGCTCGCATGGCAGGCCGTCGATTCCTGGGACGCCGTTGTGGAGGCAGCCCCGCCCGGCGCCCTGCACCTCATGCAGCCGGCGGACCACGAGATGGTGCCTTGGCCCGGTTTGTTCGGGGTATTCATCGTTGGAATGTACTTCTGGTGCACCAACCAGTTCATCATTCAGCGGGCACTCGGCGCCCAGACGTTGAACGACGGGCGGTGGGGCGCATTGTTCGCGGGCGTGTTGAAGCTTCCTAACCTTTTCATTCTGATCTTACCCGGCGTGCTGGCGACCGTGCTTTACCCCGGGCTCGACAATCCGGATATGGTCTTTCCCTTGCTCGCGTTCGACCTCCTGCCAGTTGGGCTACGCGGATTCATGCTCGCTGTCCTTGCGGCCGCAATGCTTTCGAGCCTCGAAGCGATCCTCCATTCAGCATCCACCCTTTTCACGATGGATTTCGTGCATGTGGCGCGACCCGAGCTCGACAGCCAGAAACTCACCACCTTGGGCCGAATCGCCACCCTGATCTTCATGGTGATCGCCGTAGCTTGGACCCCGATGATCTCGCGTTTCCCAACGCTATGGGAGTACCTTCAGTCGATCCTCTCCTATCTAACACCGCCGGTGGTGGCTGTCTTCGTCCTCGGGCTGTTCTGGAGGCGAGCTAATGCGACCGGTGCACTGGCCGGTCTCGTGATCGGCGTACCGCTGGGGGCAATAGGTTGGATCGTGGTCGAGTTGCTTGACGTGGGAACGCTTCATTTTCTCTACGCTGCGACGGGCATGTTCGTGGTTGGCATCTTGTTGGTCGTGGCCGGGAGTCTCGTCACCGCTCCTCCACCCGAGAAGAAGATTCGAGATCACATGTGGCGTATCGAGGACTACTTTCGCGATGCCGAAGCAGTTCGCGCCCTCCCCTGGTACCAAGACTACCGGCTGCAATCCGTCGCGCTTGCCGTCGTAGCGTTCGCGGTCGTGGTGTGGTGGTGGTGAGGATCGTCGCCACCTCAAAGCACGCCAAAGTGCCGACAACCCTCGAGGACACCGCGCGCAAAAGGGTGGTGGGCGAAGTAGAGATGCCCACTGAGGCGCCGCTTGGCGGCCTCCTTTCGAAGGTCTGACTTCAGCGATTCCTCGGCATTGGCCACGACGATCACGCGATACCCGGCCAACATGGCGGCGCGATCGTTTCCAGAGTCCCCGGCGTAGATCAAGTGCTCGGCGGCGATCTTGGTATGGTCATGCAAGTAACGGACTGCATAGTCCTTGGCGACTCCGGCGGGGAGCACATCCAATAGGCCTCGCTCCAAAACCGAGTCGTAGCTCGCGACGAGATTCACCCTCGCGCCCGCGGATTTCAGGCGGTCCGCAGCCTCGTTCAGAACCCAATCGACATTCTTTGGCGTGTAGTAACTCACTTTGAATTCGGCCTGCTTCTCATCTTCCTGAAGCTTCAGACTCTCGATGCCGTCGAGCGCACTCTTGACGTCTTCTCCACGCAGCCCCCCAAAGGCGGTGCGCATTTCTTTTCGGTATTCCTCATCCGGTGCATAGACGCCATCGGTGACGCGATACACGCTCGTGCCGACGTCGCATACCAGAAGATCGGGTAACGGCAGCTCGAACTCCTCAATTCCTCGCTGCGCGAGTGCCAGGTGACGCCCGGTGACGTAGGCTAGGAGTAGTCCTTCCGCATCACGAACCGCGTGCACGAACTCCCGCAACTCCCGCAAGCGCTTAGCACTCCGCTCAAGAGGAATCAGCGTGCCATCAAGGTCGGACGCGAGTAGGTACTGTGGTATGCTCATGCTTGCGACGTGAAGCCTAGCGAGGACCGAATCCATCTGCACGTAGGAAGGCGCTAGTCGGGGGCCCGTGCACCGCACCCATTCTCGACCTCTTATCTTCGGTGAGGTGCTTTTTGATCACTTCCCCGACGGAACCCGTGTCCTCGGAGGAGCGCCCTTCAATGTGGCCTGGCACTTGAGGGGCTTTGGAGCGAATCCGCTCGTAGTCAGCGCGGTGGGCAATGACGCCGAGGGGCGGGAAGTGCTCGGCCGGATGACCAGCTGGGACCTGATGACCGACGGTATCCAGGTCGACGAGGCGCATCCGACGGGTCGGGTGACTGCGCGCGTGATCGATGGCCAGAACCATTTCGAGATTGTGCAGGGCCAAGCCTGGGACTTTGTGCGTACCGATCCCGCTCTGCAGATTGCCATGGAGGAGCCGACGGGGTTGCTGTACCACGGTACGCTTGCCCTCCGAAACGAGGAAAGCTGGGCCACTCTTCGAAAGCTCACCGATGCTATCGATGCACCGAGCTTCGTCGACATCAATCTCCGCGAACCTTGGTGGACCAAACAAACAGTCGACTGGTGCCTCTCGACAGCGGCTTGGATCAAACTGAACGATGCGGAGCTCGCCAACTTCACAGCAAAATCGACCGACACGTTCGAAGGCTGTCGTGACGCTGCTTTTCGCCTGGCGCGACAGCACGCGATCGAGGGTGTGATCGTCACTCGAGGCGCCGAGGGTGCGCTGCTAGTCATCCATGCGGACAACGTGTTTAGCACTGAGACACCGCGCGTCACCGACTTGGTCGACACCGTCGGCGCGGGTGACGCGTTTAGCGCCGTGGTTTGCCTCGGGGTTTTGCAAGGCTGGGACCATCAAATCATGATGGATCGCGCCGCGGCGTTTGCCGCCGATCTGTGCCGAATCCGGGGGGCGACAACCACCGACTTCGGCCTTTACGAGAGGCACGCGAAAGAATGGGCAACACAAGCGACGGATCGCGCGGATACACCGGCCCCGACCGATCTCTTCGTCCTTTCGTTGAGCGTTCACGGTTTGTTGCGAGCCAAAGAGATCGAGCTTGGCCGCGACCCCGACACCGGAGGCCAGGTCTCTTATGTGGTGGATCAAGCCCGCGCCCTCGCGAAACACCCGGATGTGAAGCGCGTCGACGTCATCACGCGAATGATTCAGGATCGCCGAGTCGATGAGGCGTATGCTCAGCCAATCGAGCCTGTCTGTGAGGGTGCGCGCATCGTGAGAATGGCTTTCGGGCCGCGGCGATACTTGCGAAAAGAAACACTCTGGCCGCACCTCGACAGCTTGCTCGACCAGCTCACCCGATACATCCGAAGCCTGGATCGGGTGCCCGATGTCATTCACGGCCACTATGCCGACGCAGGCTACGTGGGCGCGCAGTTGGCCAAGCTCTTAGGCGTGCCGTTCGTCTTTACCGGCCACTCCCTCGGCCGGGTGAAAAGAGCGCGGCTCGCCTTAGAGGGGGCGGCCGACGAACAGGAATACCGATTCGCGCAGCGCATCGAGGCCGAGGAGCGTGCACTGGAGATGGCTGCGCTCGTCATTGCCAGCACCCGCCAAGAAGTCCGCGAACAATACGAGAGCTATGACCACTACCAGCCCGACCGCATGGAAGTCATTCCTCCGGGGGTAGACCTCGCCCGTTTCTCACCGGCTCCAGCTTCCTGGGAGTCGCCGCCAATCGCAAAGGAGCTCGCCCGGTTTCTGACCGATCCAACGAAGCCGATGGTTTTGGCGCTGGCGCGGCCGGACGAGCGGAAGAACTTCGACCGACTCATCATTGCTTATGCAGAAACGCCCCAGCTCCGGGAGACTGCAAACTTGGTTATCATTGCTGGGAACCGCGACGACATCGCTGAGATGGCTTCCGGTTCGCGCAAAGTCCTGACGGGTATCCTCCGGCTGGTCGACCGCTACGATCTGTACGGCTCTGTCGCCTATCCGAAACATCACGATTCGAGCGATGTCCCAGACCTCTACCGACTCGCTGCTCGTTCGCAGGGGGTTTTCGTCAACCCTGCCCTGACCGAGCCATTTGGCCTCACCTTGTTGGAAGCGACCGCAACCGGACTTCCGATCGTCGCGACCAACGATGGCGGCCCACAAGACATACTATCGGTCTGCGAAAACGGTCTGCTCATCGATCCGCTCGACGCGCCAGCGATGGGCCGGAGCATCCTCGACGCGATTACCGACGAAGCCCGATGGAAACGATGGTCCGAACGGGGGCTCTCTGCCGTTCATGAAAACTATACTTGGGAGAGTCATGCGCGGCGGTACGTTCGAGGGGTGGCGCGGATCATCGAGGGGACTCGACCCGTGCCAGTCCACCGACAGCAAAGCAAGCTGGCAGGAATCGACCGCCTTCTGGTCACGGACGTCGACGACACCCTCACCGGAGACGATGCGGCGCTCCAGACGTTGATCCGGCGCCTGGACGAGACTGACGCTGCGGTGGGCTTCGGAATCGCGACGGGTCGAACACTCGAAAAAGCGCTCGAGTTATTGGAGACGCTCGAGGTCCCCGTGCCCGACGTACTGATCACCGCCTCGGGCACAGAGCTCCACTACGGTGCACGTTTGTCTCAGGACCGGTCCTGGGAACGACAGATACGCTATCGGTGGAACCGCGACGAGGTCCGCCGCGCCGTCGAAGAGCTCCCGGGACTGACGCGACTCGTCGACGCCGAAACGAAGTACCGATTGCGCTATCGGCTCGATCCGAATCAAGCGCCAACGCTTCGAGCGATCCAGCGCCATGTGCGACAAAAAGGGCTGCGGGTCACGACCGTTCTCGACCATGAAATCTACCTCGACATCGTCCCGATCCGGGCTTCGCTTGGGCTTGCGATCCGATTCTTTTGTTTCAAGTGGAACCTGGACCCGCGCCGGTTGCTCGTTGCGGGCGATTCGGGCAACGATGAAGACATGCTCTCAGGCGACACACTGGGCGTGGTCGTGGGCAACCACACCCCCGAGCTTGAACGTCTGCGTGGGAGGGAGCGTGTGTACTTCGCCGAAGGCAGCCATGCTTGGGGTGTCTGCGAAGGAATCGACTGGTATGATTTCTTGGGTGATATCAGCGTGCCAACCGAGGGCCTAGAATGATTGTCAATACCGTCGAGGAGCTCCTGGGCAGTCACAGGGAGTCGTTGTACGTCTTATTCCGACGACTGACCGGGCTCGAACGCCACTTCCTCCTGTGGTCGGACCTGGTTCACGAATACGAGCGGTTTTGCGAAACCGAGGTCGGCGCATCCTTACGGGAAACCAAGATGACCCGCATCATGCGACAGACACAGGAGGCTGTCATAGAGGAACCTTTTCTCAACTTGGCAATCCGGCTGCGCGTTGGACGTTGGTACTACATTCAAATTCACACAGAGGAAATGCACTGTCGCGAGCTGAGCATCTCCGACTTCCTGGACATCAAGGAGCGCGTCTCTAGCGGAATCCCGCAAGGGGTGCGCTATGTGCTCGAGGTCGACCTGAGCCCATTCGAACGTGGTTTTCCGAAGCTGCAAGAAGCAAAGTCGATCGGTCGCGGCGTCGAGTTTCTCAACCGCCATCTTTCTGGACGCCTCTTCACCGATGGCGGCCAAGGTCAAAAAAAGCTTTTCGATTTCCTTCAGGTCCATCAGTACCGCGGGCAGCAACTCATGCTGAATGGGACCTTGGAGAGCGTCGACGAGCTGAGAGAGGGACTGGGGGAAGCGATCGAGCTTTTGCCGACCCTGGAGAGAGGCCAAAACGACTTCCCGCGCGAGCTTCGACGACTTGGTTTTGAGCCGGGTTGGGGACGCACGAGCGAGCGCATCGCCGAGTCGATGGAGCTTCTTCTCGACATACTCGAAGCCCCGGCGCCCGCAAACCTCGAGCGTTTTCTCGCGCGCATGCCCATGATTTTCTCGATCGTGGTCATCTCGCCGCACGGGTATTTCGGCCAGTCGAACGTATTGGGGAAGCCCGATACCGGCGGGCAGATCGTCTACATTCTCGACCAGGTACGAGCGCTGGAGCGCGCCATGCGTGAGTCGATCCACAAACAAGGCCTCGACATCGAGCCGCAGATCATCGTGCTTACGAGACTCATCCCCGAGGCCGACGACACGACTTGCGATCAGCGCATCGAGCCAATCGTCGGAACTGAGAACGCGCGAATCCTGCGGATACCGTTCCGCGAGTATAAAACCGGTGAAGTCGTCCCACAGTGGATTTCGAGATTTGACGTATGGCCTTATCTCGAGCGGTATGCCGTCGATGCTGAACGCGAGCTACTTGCCGAGCTGGGAGGCAGGCCAGATTTCATCATTGGCAACTATTCGGATGGAAATCTGGTTGCGACGCTCATGGCGCACCGTCTTGGCGTGACGCAGTGCAACATCGCTCATGCTCTCGAAAAGACGAAGTACTTGCTGTCGGACCTGCACTGGCAAAACCATGAGGAGGACCATCACTTCGCGTGTCAGTACACAGCAGATCTCATCGCCATGAACACAGCAGATTTCATTATCTCCAGCACCTATCAAGAGATTGCAGGCACTTCCGACAGCATTGGCCAATATGAAAGCTACAGCGCTTTCTCGCTGCCTCACCTCTACCGCGTTGTTTCGGGCATCGATTGCTTTGATCCGAAGTTCAACGTCGTGTCGCCCGGTGCCGACCCGCGGGTCTTCTTCCCTTACTTCGAGGATGATCGTCGCACCAAGGAGTTGCGTAGCGAAATTGTTGAACTGGTGCTTGGCACGCCGGAATCGGCCTTCCGCGGCCGGCTAGCCGATGAAAGCAAACCACTGCTTTTTTCGATGTCGCGCCTGGACCGAATCAAGAACATGGCCGGGTTGCTCGACTGGTATGCAAAGGATGACGAGCTTCGTGACCTGGCCAACCTCCTCATCGTAGGCGGACGGCTCGACCCCGACCAATCCAACGATCGCGACGAGCGAGAGCAAATCGAGCGGACGCATTGGTTGTTCGACGAGTACAAGCTCGAGGGTGAGGTGCGCTGGTTGGAAATGCAGACCGACAAGAATCGGGTCGGCGAGCTGTACCGGTTCGTCGCGGATCACAAAGGAGCTTTTGTGCAGCCAGCTTTGTTCGAGGCGTTCGGCTTGACGGTGATCGAGGCGATGAGCTCGGGATTGCCCACCTTTGCGACGCGTTTCGGCGGACCCCTGGAGATCATTCAAGACGGAGTCTCGGGTTTTCATATCGACCCCACACAGGGGAACGAAGCCACAGCTAGGATGCTCGACTTTTTTCGGCGGACGGAGAATTACCCGGATGCGTGGGAGGATATTTCCAAAGCAGGGATTCAAAGGGTCGAAGAGCGTTACAACTGGCCGCTCTACGCAAACACTCTGCTCAAACTGTCCCGCATCTACGGCTTCTGGAAGTACATCACCTCGCTTGAACGCGAAGAGACGCGCCGATACTTGGAGATGTTTTACGGCTTGATGTTCAGGCCACGAGCTCGGCTTGTCCTGCAACAGCTGCAATCCCGGTAATCAGGGTGCCGCTAAGCTAGCTCCTAGACTCGGGTGTCCAGGCGTGACAGGCCGGCGCGCTGGGCAGCTCGATATGCCGCTGTCATCTCAGGGTCTGTTGGCCTTCGATCGATCGCTTGATAACGAGGCTTTCCATCCCGTGCGATCTCACCGACCTGATATTGCGGCTGGTATTGGCTCATGATGTTGACGTAGGTCTCGGGAGAGATTTCTTCCGCGAGCCAACGCATGATCGCTTCGGTTTCGTCGGCCTGGCCGGGCATGACGAGATGGCGCACGAGCAACCCTCGGCGAGCAAGGCCGTCGGCGCCGAAGCGCAGGTCGCCCACTTGGCGATGCATCTCGCGAATCGCTGCTCGGGCGACTTCGGGATAGTCCTTCGCCTTGCATAAGACGCGCGCACTTTCTCGGTGCCAGAACTTGAAGTCAGGCATATAGATGTCGACCAGGCCTTCCATGAGCTTCAACGATGCCAGGCTGTCGTAGGCGCTGGTGTTGTAGACGATCGGCACCCGGAGCCCCCGCGGCACCGCGATGGCGATGGCTTCGGCAACCTGGGGGGCGACGTGCTCGGGCGTAACGAAGTTGATATTGTGGCAGCCGCACGCTTGAAGCTCGAGGGCGAGGTCCGCGATCTCTTCGGCCTTCATCTCGCGACCGGTCTGCCTTTGGCTGATGTCCCAGTTCTGGCAGAACACGCAGCGCAGATTGCAAAGGCCAAAGAAGATGGTCCCGCTGCCGTTATAGCCACGTAGGCAATCCTCTTCGCCGAAGTGTGGAAAGGCGGAACTCACCACGGCATGACGGCCGGTATGGCAAACACGCTGCTCATCCCGAAGACGGTTGATGCGACAGTTGCGGGGGCACACGCGGCACTCTTCGAGCTCTTCGAGCGCAACTTGGACCTTTTGTGAAAGCAGACCACGCCGCCAGGTTTCGAGGTACGCGGGTTCGTAGTCTTCGACGACGAAGTGGGGCGACAAAGCCTGTTCCATGTTTGTCGCTCCTCATCCTGGCGGCGCCGGCCGACTGACGCAACCGCTCAGTGTTCCTAGTTCAATCGGCCGCGAAACAGTAGAACCGGCCGGAGCCGAACCGCTCCGCCAGCCCCTGCTCGGTACAGCTGACGGTTTCATGGGCGGAGTTCCACGACAGGCGGTCCGGCCCTCCGATGGTGACGTCAGGTGGTGCGATATCGCTGTGTCCCACCTGCGCAACTTCATCTTCGCTGGCCGATGCCCAGTCGAGGCATGTCCTTCCTTCGAACACCGTCCCGTCTTTTTCGCTGCCCGTAATGATGTCGTGCTCGGGCAAGGGTACGAGGTCTCCGTTTTCGTCGATGACCAAACCCTCCTGATCGGGATCTTCAGCGTTCCAAAGCACTCGAGGGATCTCCTCTTCGTGCAGCGTCGCGACATCGGGTGCGACCTCTTGAAGTCGGACGTTGTACCAGGGGCCAGTGCCGATTCGGTCACGAGCATCTACGTTGGAAGTGCTCAAATATGCGCGCCAGGTGCGATCGCCGGCACCGACGGCGGCGGCCAAGTTTCGACAGATCTGATCCGCACCGGCGAGACCGCCGAGGTTTCCGCCGATCGCGCCACTCCCCACGCTGGTCACGAAGAAAGAGAAACTTGGCTCGGCCGGGGCGCCACCAGCTCCCGTAGCGTCGTCGCTGCAACCACCGAGGCCCAGGGTGAAGATCGAAACGATGAGCGGTGCGAAACGTGACATGAGCGGCTCCTACGGGTTGGGTTTGATCAGGTTCTGCCAGAGCGGGCTTGGCGCCATACCACGAACGGCGACTTCCGTTGACGCATCGCGGCGATCAGGGTGCCTAGCCAGGCGCCCGGTAGGAAAAGCAGATTGATGACGAGCTCATCTGCGAGCCTGCTGGCCGGAACGGGATCGCCCCGTCGACGATCGGTAAGGGCGTTGAGGGTATTTGCCACGCGATTGGCGACCGTCATCACCCGTGCGATATCCTCGACGTCGCGATAGGTTTGCGGCCCAAGTACTTTGACTACATCAACTTTCAGCGCGTCACCCTCATCGGGCGCGAAGTCGACCTTGGTGCGCGAACGCGCGTGCGCTACCGCTAACCAGGTCGATCGATCGAAGGCGTCCTCGTCCATGTTTTCGAGAGCGGCGAGCTCGGCGTCAGACACGCCCGCAGCAAGCGCATGACGTGCGTGGGCATGTTCGCACATGCGACACGCATTGGTTTGGGCCACCGCAACGATGATCTGCTCACGAAGCGCGGGGGAAACTCGACGCCTGATCCAAATCGACCACAGCTCGCGCAGCCGCGTGGCTACCCATTTCAAGTCTCGGACGAGCTCGGGAACGGTATAGACACGCGGGGAGGGATGGTTTTTGAAATGCGGCATCGTGCTCGATCTCGTTCGTTAGGAGCCGGCCGCCGCCCCGAGAAAACTCTTCACCTGTGTATAGATCTCGTGGAGGCGCTCGCTCATGTGATCCTTCTGTTTCGCAGTCAGTAAGCCGTACACGTAGAACAGCGTCTCACGACCAGCGGCCCGACGCTCCTCTGGGGACCGGGTGTTAGGGCCCCAATCCTCGCGCTTCTTCCACGCGTCCCAAAGAACCTGACGGACGACCGAAGGTCCGGGATGCTGCCGAATCGTGTCGGCGATGTCTGCAAGGCGTTTCTCGTCGGCAGCGAGGCGTGCCGCTGCTTCATCGGGAAGGGCTGCAACGTACTCCCGAAGCGCTTGCTCTTGGGCATCGCTCAAGCTTCCGGCCCACTCCTCGATAGCCTCGACGAATTTCTCCTGTCGATCTGCGGAGCGCTCGTCGGGCGGTTTCGCAAGCTCTTCGCGCGTCTCTTTCAAGCGCTCGTCGAGGCTGCGTTCGGCATGATCGATTTGGTCATCCCGGAGTGTGGCGAGGATTGGCGCAGCCTCATCGAGGATCCAGCCAACCCCCTTGTCCAAGAGGCGATCGACCTGCTTTTCGATCGCGAGCGTGTTCACTTCATCGAAGCCCTTGGCGATCGCGCGGTCCACGGTCGCCACCAGAAGGTCGATCCCGGGGCCGAGGACGCGGGGCGCGGCCGTCATCACGCGGTGGACCGCCAACCGTGTCGCTTCACGTTGGTCTTGATCGAGATCGAGCTCTTCGCCGATCTGTCGAGTGACCCATCGTGCCCCGATGTTTTGGAAGAGGCCCGAGCAGCCCAACACTAGCGATGCCAAGAGAAGGGACACGAGGACCAGGCGGCGGCGTGAAGTCGTGGCTGGATCAGCGCGCCTCATACGCCCCCTCGCCCCACATCGCGCCGAACATCGGCCGCCACCTACGCGCGATCAGTGCGCCTCCTGCGACGAGCACGGCGGCCGATACGACGATCAACGGGCCGAGCTCCGCCCACGGCCAGGTGGCGATGGGGTGATGCTCCAGCCAGGTGCTCACTTCGAGACCTGCCAAAGTCATCGCCAGGGTGAAAGGGACCACGCCGAGCACCGTGCCGACGAAAAAAGGGCGAGCGGCGACCCGCGACACTCCTAGGGCGTACTGGAGCGCAGGCGTGGTGTGAAACATGAGTCGGAGGAGCAACACCGTGCGAAACCCATCCGTGTAGAGTCGATCGTCGAACCGACGCAAGCCCCTTGGAATGCGCCTTTGGACCCAGTCTCGGGCCACGAAGCGCGCGATCATGAACGACACCAACGCGGTACCGATTGCTCCCGCCCAGCTCAGGAAGAAGGCGTCGATGGGGCCCCAGATCAGCGGAGCGCTGAGTAAGAACAAGACCGCCCGCACCCCAAGTGGCTGTAGACAGGAATAGGCCAGGACAAAAATGAGCCCTCCCCATGCCCCCGTGCCTCGGAGCCATGCGCGTATCGTCGCCGGATCGAAATTTCCGTATCCCCCAACGATGTAGAACAACGCAACGAGGCTCACCGCGATGGCTGCGAGGACGATCAGACGCAGGCGTCTGCTGCTCATCGATAGCCCATACCAAAGACAACGGCGCTCCGCCAACCAGCATGACGATTAGAGGGTCGGCGATTCTTTCGTTTCGACGCCGAGGCTCTGCGTGGGCTTTCGTTTCTGGTTTTCGGGAAGCTCGAGTCCGAGCAAGGAGCCGGGGTTCATGATGTTGTGGGGGTCGAAGTGGCGCTTGAGTGCGCGCAAGACGTCCATTTGCTCCTTGCCGAGGTGCGCCTCGATCCAGGGTGCGAGGAGCCTTCCCATGCCGTGGTGATGACTTGGAGAGCCTCCAGCCGCGACGATGCGATCTACAATCCCAGCACGAAGCGCTTGGAAGTTTTCTAGGGACGTGTACCGCAGCCCAAAGATGCAATAGAGATTTGTGCCTTGCGGGTAGAAATGGGAGGCATGGGTGAGGCACATCGTGTTGGGATGGCCTTTCACGAAATCCCTCATCGCGGTGTAGACCGAATCGATGTTCTCCCAGTTCACCGACGTCTCGATCGTGTCGATCAAAATGTCGAAGTCCATCATGTCTTCTCGCAGCAGGGGATGGCTGTAGCGGTCTTTCTCCCACATCTTCGTCAGGAACCCCGACACGTACATGGCACCGTTCTGGCGGGCGATCTTCTTCACCATCTTCTTGACGTGCTTTGCGAAATGCTTGTCTCCTTCGGCGGTTCCGAGCACCAAGCAACGTTGCATCCTCTTGAACCCACGCATCTCCACGAATCGGCTGACGAGGTCGTTGCCATACATCCTGAAGATGGTTTCCGTCTCTTCTCCGTCCGAGATCCGAAATACAGCGGGATGGCCAAACTCGCCTTGCATGACCTCGCGGCCGGCGGTGATGGCGTCTTCCCAACTCGGAAAGAGAAACCCGAAATACTGCCGAGTGTCCGGCATGTATCGAAATATCTTGTAGGTGACTTCGACGAGGACGCCAAATGCACCCTCACTGCCCTTCATGATGTCACCGACTTTGGGTCCCGTGGCTGTGGCGGGGAAATCATGGGTCTTGAAGGAGCCGACAGGCGTCACGTACTCCTGACTGAACACGATGTCGTAGGCGTCACCGTAGTACGTCGAGGCTTGCCCGGTGGCCAAGGTGGGGACCCAACCGCCCGCTGAACACAGCGGAAACGACTGCGGAAAGTGACCACAGGTGTAGTTGTGCGCGGTCCCGTGTCGCGTTCGCGCATTGTTGAGCGCCTCTTCGTAATCCGGCGTCATCAAACCGGGTTGCACGACCGCCGTTTGGTTCCTCTCGTTGATCGCGAGGACCTTGTTCATGTGCGTGCACAAGGCCAGCACGATGCCACCGCGCTCGGGACGAAGGCCGGACGTCACGGACGAGCCACCACCAAACGCGATAACCGGGATTCGATGCTCATGGCAGTAGGCCACGATCGCCCTCACATCGTCCTTGTCGCGGGGATGAACGACCACATCGCAGATGTTCGACACCTCTTCACGCCGCAGCTCGATCGCTTCATCGAGCAGCTTCCCATAGCTGAATTTCACACGACTATAGTCATCGGCAGCGACGTTCTCGGTGCCCACGATCGATTCCAGAGCAGCGATGTGCGTGCGACTCAATCCGACGGGTCGATCGACCGCGACGATGCCATCGCCTTCTTTGTGCTTGCGTTCGCGAAAGTGCTCCTCGTCGAGCCCAAGCTCGTCGGTGACCATCCTCCGCCACGACTCGCTCGGATGCTTGACCTCGTCCGGCTTCCCGAGCTTGAGGATGGAACGATAAGAACCCTCGGGCGCCGGAGGTTCGTACCAGTTCGGTGTGTCCTTCTTTTCCACGGGTTCCGCTTGCTCGCACTCAAACCGGCACTTGCCCGGAAGCCCTTGCATACGGCGTGCCAGCGCCTGACGGTGGAGAGTCAAGACGGGACTTCGGGTTGGCACCGATGATGCAAGGACCTTCCGGCATCATCCCCGGCTCAGGCTGGACCCGGGCCTCAAAAGAGTTTGATCCGAACCACGAGGAGTACGACGTCCAACGACGGTCCTGCACTGAACACGAATCCGCGCAAGAGATGCGCCAGCGCGCGATCAATGCGATCGTTTTTCGCAGGTCGCGTGCCGGGAGGACCGCCGACGACGGATCTTAATCGATGCGAATCAAGATACGGAAAGGATTGGACCTTCCAATTACTGGCGGGCCGGAGCAGCGGATCGACGAAGCGAAGTCGGTAGGCTCGGTCGCCGTAGTGCCCGGCGACTATCACGGTCTCCGAGCCTCAGTCTTGGTCCGCGAAGGCGATCGGGTCCGTGTGGGTCAGCCGCTGGTTTCCGACAAAGACGCCTCCGACTTGCTGCTTACTTCCCCGGGCTGTGGCCGAGTCGTAGAGGTCAATCGGGGCGTCCGAAAGTCGCCGCAGTCGGTCGTCGTCCAACTCGAAGGCGACGAACAGGAGCGGTTCGACGCATACGATCAAGAGAGGCTGCTGAACCTCGACCGACGTTCGGTTCGCCAGCTTCTCTTGGCCTCTGGGCTGTGGGCGGCGTGCCGCACGCGTCCCTTCAGCAAGATTCCCCGACCCACCGACTCTCCACGCTCGATCTTCGTCACGGCGATCGACACCAATCCCCTCGCGGCGAATCCCCGGATCGTGATCCGCGACCGCGGGAGAGAGTTCTCCGATGGGGTCGCGGTCTTGAGCCGCCTCACCGATGGCAAGGTCTATGTGTGTCAGGGCCCGGGCTCAGAGCTGCCGGTGCCTGACGCCGACTCCATTAGGACAGTGACGTTCGATGGACCGCATCCGGCGGGTTTGCCAGGAACACACATCCACTTCCTCGACCCCGTGGGAGAGAACAAGACCGTTTGGCACCTGAACTACCAAGACGTCATCGCGATCGGCGGACTCTTCACGACCGGTCGCATCCAAGTCGAGCGCGTGATCGCCCTCGGTGGCCCTGCGGTTCTGCGTCCACGCCTGCTTCGAACTCGCATGGGCGCGAGTACGGTCGACTTGCTCGACGGTGAGCTCCGACAGACCGAGTGCCGGGTGGTTTCGGGTTCGATCTTGAGCGGGCGACGCGCTGCGGGCTGGGCGCGTTATCTCGGCCCTCACGACCTGCAGATCAGCGTGCTGAGCGAGGACCGGGATCGCCAGTTCCTTGGCTGGGCGGCGCCTGGCTTCAATAAGTACTCGGCGATCCATGCGTTCGCATCGAGCTTGCGTCCCAGGCACAAGTTCTCGATGACGACCTCACAGCATGGCAGCCCGCGTGCGATGGTGCCGATCGGGAACTTCGAACGCGTGATGCCGCTGGACATCTTACCGGCGCCGCTTCTGAAGGCGCTGCTCACTCAGGACACCGAGGCGGCCCGAGCTCTGGGGTGTTTGGAGCTCGCAGAGGAAGACCTCGCCCTGTGTTCTTTCGTTTGTTGCAGCAAATACGAGTACGGCCCGGCCCTGCGCAAGAACCTGGACCTGATCGAAAAGGAAGGCTAATGCGCCCGCTAAGAAAATTGCTGGACCGTTTCGAGCCGCACTTCGATCAAGGTGGCCGCTTCGAGAAGTACCGGGCGCTCTACGAGATGGTCGACACTCTGTTCTATTCGCCACCCGATGTAGCGAGGCACGCGCCGCATGTCCGAGATAGCACCGACTTGAAGAGGGTGATGTGGCTGGTCGTGGTCGCGGTTGTGCCGTGCACACTGTTCGCGATGTGGAACACCGGTCATCAGGCGGCACTCTCCATGCAGCAGCTGGGCCTCGACCAGCCTCTGGGATGGCAGGGGCGGCTGATCGGTGCGCTGGAAGTAAGCGTGGAGCCGGTCAGCGTGGGTGCGAACATTCTGGTTGGGGCGCTCTACTTCGTTCCGATTTACGCCGTTACGATCCTTGCAGGCGGGTTTTGGGAGGTCTTGTTCGCGGGCATTCGCAACCACGAGATCAACGAAGGCTTTTTCGTCACGTCGATCCTGTATGCATTGATCCTGCCGGCGACGACACCATTGTGGCAGGTTGCTTTGGGGATCTCCTTCGGCGTCGTGATCGCCAAAGAGGCCTTTGGTGGTACGGGGAAGAACTTCATGAACCCTGCACTCGCCGGACGCGCGTTTCTCTACTTCGCCTATCCAGTTGAAATGTCCGGAGACGCGGTATGGACGCCGGTCGATGGGGTCACGGGCGCTACCCCTCTTGCCGTAGCGGCGGAGAGCGGGGTCACAGGCGTCGTCGATCAAGGGATCACGTGGATGGACGCCTTCCTGGGGCCAATTCAAGGCTCTTTGGGAGAAACCTCCGCGCTGGCCTGCCTTCTTGGGGGTGCGTTCCTGATCTACAGCGGGATTGCCTCGTGGCGAATCATTGCGGGCGTATTCGCCGGGATGGTGGCCACGGCGTTTCTCTTCAACGCGATCGGGTCAAATACCAATCCAATGTTCGCCATGCCCTGGCACTGGCATTTGGTGTTGGGCGGGTTCGCGTTTGGCATGGTGTTCATGGCAACCGATCCGGTGACTGCTTGTGTGACCAACGCCGGACGATGGGTCTTCGGCTTGCTGGTCGGATTTCTGACCGTCGTCATCCGGGTGGTGAACATCGCGCTTCCCGAGGGAATCATGTTGGCGATCCTCTTTGCAAACATCTTTGCGCCCACTATCGATCATCTCGTCGTGCGGAACAACGTTCGTCGAAGGATCCGTCGAAATGCCTGAGCCGGAACAAAAGACCACGCCGCAAAGAGACAGCATCGGGAGAACGCTACTTGTCGCGTTCCTGGTCAGCCTCCTGTGCTCTTCGCTCGTTGCGTCCGCCGCGGTGCTCCTCAAACCCCGGCAAGAAGCGAACGAAGCTCGCCACATACGACGCAACATCGTCGACGTGGCCGGGCTTCTCGAGTCTGGGGAGGACATCGAGCGGCTGTTTGAAGGCATCGAGGCACGGGTTATCGACCTGCAAACGGGGCGTTACGTGGACGACGTCGATGAGTTGCGCTTCGACCCCGTGAAAGCCGCCGGCGACCCGGCGCTCAGTCTGGCCATACCCGATGAGTTGGATGTTGCCGGAATTGGTCGTCGCGCCAAATGGGGCTTGGTTTACTTGGTCCGAAAGAAGGGCCAGCTGGCGACGATCGTGCTGCCTGTTCACGGCCGGGGTCTTTGGTCGATGATCTACGGCCTGCTCGCTCTCGAGCCCGATGCCAACACCATCGTAGGGATCACTTTCTATGAACACGGGGAAACCCCCGGCCTTGGCGATCAGATCGCCAAGCGACCGTGGCGCGACTTGTGGTCGGGGAAACAGCTGTTCGATCAGTCCAACAATCTCAAGATCGAGGTGGTCAAGGGGCGCGTCCCACCGGATAGCCCACTGGCTCCTTATCATGTCGACGGCATCTCCGGCGCGACTCTCACCGGCCGGGGCGTTACCACCACTTTACAGTATTGGCTCGGCGAGCATGCGTACGGACCCTATTTGCAAAACATTCGCAGCCAGCGGGAGGGGTCATGAGAAGCGAAATGAAACGGGCTCTTCTGAACCCGATTGTGGACAACAACCCGATCACCTTGCAGATCCTCGGCGTTTGCTCGGCGTTGGCCGTCACGACATCGCTTCTGCCATCGCTTTACATGTGCCTCGCGCTGATCTCGGTAGCCGCGCTCTCGAGTGCCGCAGTTAGCGCGATTCGGCACTTTCTGCCGAGCAGCATCCGAATCATCGTCCAGATGACCATCATTGCGTCCCTGGTCATCGTCGTCGACCAGACATTGAAGGCGTTTGCGTTCGAAACCAGTCGGGAGCTGTCGGTGTTCGTTGGGTTGATCATCACCAATTGCATCGTCCTTGGACGAACCGAGGGCTTCGCCATGAGCAACCCCGTAGGCCTCAGCTTTCTCGATGGGATTGGCAACGGATTGGGCTACAGCTTGATTCTCATCATCGTCGCCAGCATACGGGAGTTGTTGGGTGCGGGAACGTTGATGGGTATGACCGTGCTCCGGACGACCGCTGACGGCGGCTGGTACAACCCGAACGGGATGATGATGCTCCCGCCGACCGCGTTTTTCATCATCGGTCTGATCATTTGGGCTGTGCGATCGTGGAGGGTCGAGCAGGTCGAGAAGCCGGAGTTCCGTATCCACGAGGTCCATCGAACGGAGGTCCTCTGATGTCCGGCTACGTCGAGCTCTTCATCCAATCGGTGTTCGTAGAGAACCTCGCGCTCACATTCTTTTTGGGGATGTGCACCTTCCTGGCGGTGTCCAAGCGCATCGAAACCGCGTTCGGGCTAGGGGCGGCCGTGATCGTCGTACAGGCGATCACTGTGCCGACCAACAATCTCCTTTATCGATTCGTCATCGAGCCGGGAGCCCTCAGCTGGGCAGGCCTCGAGAACGTCGATCTGAGCTTCCTCGGCCTGGTCGCCTACATCGGTGTGATCGCCGCAATGGTGCAGATTCTCGAGATGACGCTCGATCGATACTTCCCCCGACTATTCAACGCACTTGGGATCTTCCTTCCCCTGATCACTGTGAATTGCGCAATCTTGGGCGGAACCCTCTTCATGGCGCAACGCAGCTACACTTTCGCCGAGAGCGTCGTCTACGGCATAGGTAGTGGTACCGGCTGGGCGCTGGCTGTAGTCGCGCTCGCCGGCGTTCGCGAAAAGCTAAAATACAGCGACGTCCCGGCGGGTCTCCAAGGGTTGGGCATCGCATTTATTATCGTCGGCCTGATGTCCTTAGGCTTCATGGCTTTCTCAGGAATTCAACTCTAGGGCGGGCGCGGCATGATAGACGTCATTTTCGGTGTGACATTCTTCACGGGCATCGTCCTGATGCTGTCGATGATCATCCTGCTTGCGCGCTCCCGGCTCGTTCCGGTGGGAAATGTAGAGATCATCGTCAACGACGACCGCCGCTTGCGGGTCCCCGTTGGGGGCAAACTGATCAATGCGCTAGCCGGTGTCGGCCTCCACATGCCCGGCGGCTGCGGGGGCAAGGGGACCTGCGGACAGTGTCGTCTGCAAGTCCTCGACGGCGGGGGCCCGCTTCTGCCGACCGAAGTGGGGCTGATCAGCCGACGCGAGGCGGATGCGCACGTCCGTCTGGCTTGCCAGGTCAGTGTTCGAGGCGATCTACGCATTCGGATCCCAGACGAGGTTTTCGGAGTCCGTCAGTGGGAGTGCGTGGTGCGATCAAACCGCAATGTCGCGACCTACATCAAGGAGCTCGTCCTCGTGCTCCCTCAGGATGAACAGATCCCTTTCAGGGCGGGAGGGTATATTCAGGTCATGTGCCCTCCCTATCGCACGAGCTTCGCGGATTTCGACATCGACCTGCCTTACCGAGAGGAGTGGGACCGGCGGAAGCTTTGGAGATTCGAAGCGGGCACCGGCGAGCCGACGACGCGCGCGTACTCGATGGCCAACTACCCCGGCGAGAAGGGGGTCATCATCCTCAACATTCGGATTGCGACGCCACCGCCCGGGGCCGGTGGGCGGGTGCCCCCGGGAGTGGTTTCCTCTTATCTATTCGGTCTCAACCCGGGGGACTCCCTGACCATTACGGGGCCATACGGGGAGTTTTTCGCGCAAGAGACGGGCAGAGAAATGGTTTTCATCGGGGGCGGCACCGGCATGGCGCCATTGCGTTCCATCATCCTCGATCAACTCAAGCGTCTCCATACCCGCCGAAAGATTAGCTTCTGGTACGGCGCCCGCAGCAAGAGAGAGATCTTCTATCAAAACGACTTCGACGAGCTCGCAGCGTCACGCGACAACTTCGATTGGACCGTCGCGTTGTCAGAACCGGAGTCGGGAGACCATTGGTCTGGTCCCAGCGGCTTCATCCACCAAGTGGTCCACGACCGCTATCTCAAGGATCACCCTGCCCCAGAGGATTGTGAATACTACATCTGCGGCCCGAGCCTCATGATGACGGCGGTGCTCGAGATGCTCGATGGTCTAGGCGTCGAACGCGAGAACATCATGTTCGACGATTTTGGAGCGTGATATGGAGATCTACTTGCTCAGTTTCACGGTCTTTGCCCTGGCGTTTGGTGGGCTGGCGCTCGGGGTGCTTGCAGGTCGCGGAGCTATTCGTGGCAGTTGCGGCGGTCGCGGCGGAGCAGAGAGCGACTGCGATTTCTGCCGTTGCGAGGAAAGTGAACGGAGTAGCCATGAATGAAGAAGGGCCGATAAGGACCAAAGACTTCATGACGCGGAAGCCGCTCGCATTCGCGCCCGACATGGATTTGCTCGACGCAGCCCGCATGCTTCTGGATCGACGCGCCTCGGGCGCACCAGTGGTGGACGCGCTGGGGAATCTCGTTGGCATGCTCACGGAACGCGACTACCTAAACGCGGTCCTGTCGGCCACTTACCACCACGACACCGGAGGCAGTGTGGGCGACTACATGACTCGAGACGTTCAGACGGTGGACGCTGAAGAAAGCCTCATGGATGTCGCGACGCGGTTCGTCGAGCATAGGTACCGAAGCTATCCGGTGGTGGAGAAGAACCGGCTCGTCGGGATGGTAGGTCGGGACGACGTGCTGCGGGCGATGTTCGGGTTGGTCTGACTCGAGGGCCTCAACGGGCCAGAGCAACCGCGACCAGAGCGCCGACGTAGGCGACTAGAAGCACGACGGCGTCGGGCTCCAACCGCCTCGCGCGCGTTTCTGAGTCACCCACGATCGCAGCGACCGCGATCGCCATCAGCAGAATCGAACCTAGGGCGGCGACGATCTGGGTGGGCGCGACCGCGGTGAGGATGGGCCCGTCGGTGTATGCGAGGTCTGCGAACAAGAGCACGCTCATGTTAGCTACATTGCTACCGAAAAGATTACCAACAGCCAAATCGTAGGAGCCGATGCGAACGGCAGCGAGTGATGCAATGAGCTCCGGCAGCGAAGTGGTGACCGCGAGCAGGGCCGCCCCCAGGAAAGTCTGTGCGATACCCGTGGCGTCCGCAATGGCCTTCACACTAAGGGTCATGAACGGCGCGGTGAGCAGTACCGCGCCGGCTGCCGCTCCGAAACGAATCCAGAGACCGCGCGTTGACACCCGAGCGGCGTCGCGACTCCAGCCGGTTGGTGCTTGTATGGGAATGCCCTTCGGCTCGATCAAGCGCCGCTGCATGAGTGGCGTGCGGCGGAACCATGCCGCGGCGGCGATGTAGAATACGAAGATCAGAATCGGCGTGACGCCAACCCATCCTAGCTTCGCAGCGGGAGGCATATGGATGCTCAGCGCGGCCAGCGCTGTGAACGCGATGGCGACGGCCGCAACTCTCGCGTGACCAAGCTCGACCGTGGGCCACACCCTCCCTCGATGGAGAAGATCGATGATCGCGAGAACTGCCATGTTGGCCATCGATGAGCCAAAGAGGTCGCCGACCGCGAGGTCCGGTGCTCCTGCTCGCGCCGCGGTGATATCGGTCACCAACTCCGGCAAGGACGTCGCGAAAGCCAAGAGCAGCGTCCCCACGAAGAGTCGACTGAGTCGCATACGTTCGGCGATCTGGTCTCCGTATGCGGCCAGCGCGGCACCCGCCTGTACCAGAATGCCGGCTGAGACGATGAAAACCAGGCTGGCCTGCCAGATGCTCATCGTGGCCGCCCCAGTCGTCTGGCGACCTGCCGCACTGCACGCATACTCTGGCCGACGAGGGTTGGCACGAGACTCAAGGTCAACACGAGCAGCCATCCCTCCTTCCCCGGTTCCTCCGTGCCGAGGACCTCTGACAGGACTGGGATGTACACGGCGGCGGCGAGCAAGCCGATGCATAGAATGATCGCGGCCCAGATCCACGGGTTGCGCGTCACCTCGTTGACCAATAGCCCCGACGTCGCGGAGGCCATGTTGAACACGTGACCGAGCTGGGCGCCCGCGAGAATCAAGAACGACACCGTCACCGCTCGCTTCACCTCCATTTCGAACACCAGGAGCGCAATACCGAGCCCTGCGAGGACGGCGGCGCTCATGACGAGCCCATAGCCCATGAGCCCTGCCCAGTGTCGCCCCGTCAGGAGCCTCTCGGTTTTCGGTCGAGGCGGATGCTCCATGATACCTCGACCGCTGTCGCCGACGCCCAGAGCGAGTGCCGGAAACACGTCGGTGACCAAGTTCAAAAACAGGATCTGCATCGGTAGGATCGGGAGCGGTGCGCTTGCGGCGGCCGCCAGACCGACGGTGATGATCTCGCTCACGTTGCAGGACAAGAGATAGAAGACGAAGCTTCGGATGTTGCGAAAGATGATCCGTCCTTGCTCAATCGCGACGACGATGGTCGAGAACCGGTCGTCCAGCAGGATCATGTCGGCCGCCTCGCGCGCGACCTGAGTACCGCGCTTCCCCATTGCCACGCCGATATCCGACTGCCTGAGCGCGGGCGCATCGTTCACGCCATCGCCTATCATCGCGACGACTTCGCCCTGCGCTTGATAGAAAGAAAGGAGCTTAAGCTTTTGCTCGGGGTCGGTTCTGGCGAATACGCGCGTCGCAAGTAGCCTCTCCTTGCCCGCCTCTCCCTCGTCGAGGAGGGCCTGAAGCTCTTTGCCGGTCAGCGCCTGGCCCTTGTCGTCTTCCTCGATGAGCTTGACCGACGCCGCGATGTGCTCGGCCGTGGGGCCTTGGTCGCCGGTCACCATCACCACATCTACCCCTGCGGCCTGGCAGTGCTCGATCGATTCGACGATGTCGGTGCGCGGAGGGTCCGACAGCGCGATCAAACCGAGGATGGTGAGGTCGCGATAAGGCTCGCTCGGAGACCGGGCGGCGCGCTCCGCGACCGCCAAGATTCGAAGGCCCTCAGCGGCCAGCCGACGGTTCTCGGCACGCCAGGACTCGAGTTGACGCCCGTCGAAGGCCACGGTCCCCGACCCAGCCCGAACGAAACGGCTCACGGGGAACACCGCTCCGGGAGCACCTTTGACGATCACCCTGAACTCGTCTGCGTGTCGATGGAAGGTCGCCATCATCTTGATGTCGGGATCGAAGGCCTCTTCGGCAATTCGTGGCTCGTTGACAAGAACCTGCTCACGGTCGAGGCCGATACGGTCGAGCGCTACCAGCAGCGCCACCTCCATCGGATCGCCCACACGCACCTCGCGTCCGTTTTCGTCGCGACTGACTGAAGCGTCACTACACAGAGCCGCTGCCGTCAAGAGCGCGCTGACACGCTCGCCGAGGTCGGCGACTTCCATCGAGGTTGGGATCGCGATGGTCGTTGGGCGCATATCGTCACCCGCGACTACCACGTCGGTCACGCTCATCCGGTTCTCGGTCAGGGTCCCGGTCTTGTCTGTGAGGATGACGCTGGTCGATCCGAGGGTCTCCACCGCAGAGAGTTGCTCGACGAGCGCGTTTCGTCGCGCCATCCTAAGAACGCCACGCGCCAGCGCAAGCGTTGCCACGATTGGCAGCCCCTCGGGTACGGTCGCAACGGCAAGCGCAATGGCGGTCTTGACGACTTCAGTCGTGTCCTTGCCGCCGATCGCACCGAGAATGCCCACGATCGTGACCAGTCCAATACAGAGCCACCCCATGACGCGACCGAGCGCGTCGATGCGCTCCTCGAGTGGTGTTCGCCGGTCGGTCGCGGTTTGTACCAACGCGGTGATCCGCCCGAGCTCGGTGTCCATCCCGGTAGAGACCACGACCCCCTCGGCGCTTCCTTTGGCGACCGAGGTTCCTTTGAGCAGCATGTTGTTCCGCTCGGCGACGGCGGTGTCCGTCGGAAGCGCGTCCGTCTTCTTTTCGATCGCGATGGACTCTCCGGTCAGCATCGATTCGTCGATCTCGACCCTAGAGGCCGTTAAAATTCGAACATCGGCCGTTATGACATCGCCGCCTTCGAAGAGGACGACGTCTCCTGGCACGAGCTCTTCCGCTGGCAGACGTCGGACGACGCCGCTCCGCCGAACCGTAGTCTCGGTGCTTCCGAGCTCGCGTAGCGCCTCGGTGGAACGAACTGCCCGAAGCTCGGTGACGAAGCCGATCATGGCATTGAGCACGATCACGGCGACGATTGCGACGCCTTCAAGGTGGTCGCCGAGCGCAAAAGAAAGGGCAGCCCCGGCCGCCAGCAGGAACATGATGAAACTACGAAGCTGCCTCCATAAGATCGTCAGCCATGATGTCGCTCGGAAATCGGTGAGAACATTGGGCCCAAAGCGCTCGAGACGAGCTTGGGCCTCCTGTACGGTGAGTCCCTGGTCCACGCGGACGTCGAGGTCGCCGAGGATCTGCTCCTGCTCTGTCGCCCATGGCGTCGTGTCAGATTCGGCCCGCGACATAATCGATGGCATCCCCGAGGCTGGTCATCTTCCCATAATCCTCTTCGGGGATCTCGACGCCGAGCGCTTTGTGGATCCCCTGAACCCACCGCAGGATATCCATCGAGTCGAGGTCGAGCTCGTCGCGGATGTCTACATCGTCCTCAACCTCTTCTTCGGCGATCTCAGGAGCGACATCGGACAAGCACGCGATGAGAGTCTCCCGTATTTCGTCTCGTTTCATAGCTTGCCTGGCTCCTGTAAGAGGCGATCGAGTGTACCCAGGAACCGCGCTCCCTGATGGCCATTGCTCACCCGGTGATCGGCTCCTAGCGTCACTCGAACGACGGGACGTGCGACGATTTGGTCGTCGACGACCCAAGGTCGTGTCAGGATCGCGCCGAACCCGACGATAGCGACCTGAGGGGGAAAGATGATGGGCGTCACGCTTTCGACCCCTCGCTCGCCGAGCGAAGTCAGGGTGATCGTTGCCGAGGTCATCTCTGAGCTCCGCAGAGCACCGGCGCGCGCACGGGTTACGAGATCGGTCATCCGCGCCATCAATTCGGAGAGGCTCCCCTGGTCGGTATCGCGAAGCGCCGGCGCAACCAATCCACCCCCTCGAAGCGACACCGCGAGACCCACGTGAAACCCATCACCCCGAATCACCTCTTGGCCCTGCCAAGTGGCGTTGAGCTGAGGATGTTTGCACAACGCGCGCGCGACGGATCGCACAAGCAAGACGCCTGACACGAGACGCTCGTTCACGCTCAAAGTCTGGTTCTTTTCGCGAAGCCATTCGAGCGCCGTGCCCATGTCGATCGCGTGCTCTACGTAGTAGTGTGGGATCTCGTCATTGGCCCGCGTCATGGCGGCCGCGATCGCCCGTTGCATTCGCTCTTTCGGTGACTCGGCCGAGGCTTTGGCGGGCGCCCCTTCGAGGTCACGTGCGGTGATCGCTCCTTCAGGACCCGTTCCCCGAACGTCGGTGAAGTCGATCTGGCGTTGACGGGCGAGCTGCCTGGCGTAAGGCGAGATCCGCACTCGGTCCCCGGAGGGTGGTTGTACCTCAGCGACCGCCGCTTGTTCGACATCTTCCCGGGTGATCCGTCCATGCTCTCCGGTTCCCGACAGGCCCTGCAACGGCACATCGAGCTCATGCGCCCGACGCCGAACGGCCGGAGTCGCCATCGGTCCATCCAAGTCTGCACCGCCCCCCAAAGTCATGATCCCCGCGGACACCGACGCTGGCACCGACACTGACACTGGCACTGACGCTGACTCTGCCGCGGGCACTGAGACTGGCACTGACTCTGCCGCTGTCCCCGCCTGCCCGATCTCCGCTAGCGGTGTTCCCACCGGGACCTTCTCGCCTTCCTCCACCAACAGCGCTTCGACGACGCCACTGTTGAACACCTCTACCTCGATCGTGCCCTTGTCTGTTTCGACCTCGGCGATGATGTCTCCATGCGCGACCCGGTCCCCGACGGCCACGAGCCATTTCCCGAGGGTGCCCGCGGCCATGTCTGCCCCGAGCGAAGGCATGACGAATTCAGCCATTGCCCAGGCTCCGCTTTGCCGCTTCGATAATCGCTGGCACCTGGGGTAGCGCTGCATCCTCGAGGTGCTTCGCATACGGAATCGGTACTTCGCGCGTGCAGACGCGGGCGATCGGTGCATCGAGCTCGTAGAAGGCTTCCTCGGCCAAGGTTGCGCTGATCTCCGACGCGAGGCTTCCGGTCTTCCACGCCTCGTCGATGACGACCGCACGATGAGTGCGCGAGACGCTCGAGATGATCGCAGGTCGGTCGAGCGGCCGGAGGCTGCGCAGATCGATGACCTCCGCGCTGATCCGCTCCTTTTCGAGCTCCTCGGCCGCTGTCATGGCCTTGTGGACCGAGCCGCCATAGGCGATCAAGCTCACGTCGCTGCCGGGGTGCCTCACCGCTGCCTGCCAGGGCGAAGACGGCGTCGCCTTGGGGTCGAACGGTCCTTCGATCCCGTACAGCATCTGATGTTCGAAGATGAACACCGGGTCCGGGTCCTCGACCGCCGCGAGGAGCATGTCGTGCGCGTCTTGCACAGTCGCCGGCGCGAGCACCTTGATGCCCGGAATGTACGCATACCAGTTCTCCAGGCTGTGGGAGTGCTGCGCTGCGATCTGCTTGCCGGCGCCGGTCGCCATTCGCACCGCGATCGGCACCTCGAACTGCCCGCCCGACATGTGACGCATGACCGCAGCGTTGTTCACCACCTGGTCGAGGGCGAGCATGCTGAAGTTCACGGTCATCACTTCCACGATGGGCCGCATCCCGCCTAGCGCCGCGCCGATGCCGGCGCCGACGAACGTGGACTCACAAAGTGGGGTGTCACGAATCCGGTCCTCGCCGAACTCCTCGAGAAGCCCTTTGCTCACTGCGTACGCACCGCCGTACCTGCCGACGTCCTCGCCCATCAAGAACACCCTCGAATCCTCGAGGAGAAGCCGGCGTAGGGCCGTGCGAATCGCTTCTCGGTACGTGGTCACGACAGATCCCTCGCATACGTGTGGCGGGCGAGGTCGTCGATCGACTCCCATTCGCCTTCCTCAGCAAACTGTACGGCTTCTTCGATTTCCCTCGCGACTTCCTGCTCGATCGTTTCGATGTCCGCACCGGTGATCAAAGTCGCCCCGAGCGCCCGCTCCTTGAGCTGCTCGATCGGGTCGAGTTTCTTCCACTCCTCGACTTCCGCCTTCGACCGGTAGAGCTCCGCGTCGTACATGGAATGCGCACGAAACCGATAGGTGCGAAGCTCGACGAAACGCGGCTCGCCGGTTTCACGGACCGATTCGGCGGCGTTGTGCACGACGCGTTCGACCGCGACGACATCCATCCCGTCGACCGTCTCCGAGTGAACCCCATAGGCGGGCGGATTGTTGACGATGTCGTCATCGGAGACATGACGGTCGAAAGCGGTACCCATGGCATACCTGTTGTTTTCACAGAGGAACAAGACCGGCAGCTTCCAAAGAGCGGCGAGGTTGAGTGCCTCGTGGAACTCCCCCTCGTCGGTAGCGCCATCACCGAAGAAGCAAGCGGTCACACGCGATTCACCCTTCATCTTGTCAGCAAGCGCCAACCCGACTGCAATCGGCAGCCCACCACCAACGATCGCATGACCTCCGTAGAATCTGCGTTCGAGCGAGAATAGATGCATAGAACCGCCGCGACCTCCAGAACAGCCGTTCGCCTTTCCATACATCTCGGCCATGATCTCACCGGCGGGAATGCCCCGAACCAGCGCGTGACCGTGTTCGCGATAGGTCGCCACTACGTTGTCGTCATCGCGGAGCGCACGCATCGCACCTACCCCAACCGCTTCCTCGCCGATGTACAGATGTAAGAAGCCTCGGATTTTCTGCTGTGAGTAGAGCTCGGCGCTCTCCTCCTCTAGCCGCCGGATGCGAAGCATCTGGGACAAGAGATCGAGGGCATCATCACGCGAGATATCGATGCTCAACTGCTTCCTCCTTCAAGTGTCGACGTATCTCCCTCGGGCAAGCCGAGCTCGCGAGCTTTCAGCAAGCGTCGCATGATCTTTCCGCTTCGCGTCTTGGGAAGGCTTTCGGTGAAGTCGATCTCGCGTGGCGCCGCAGTTCCCAAGTTCTTTCGACCAAACCCTAGAAGCTCCTTTTGTAGCTCCGCGCTCCATTGTCGACCGGGCTGCAAGCTGACGAAGGCCTTGATGATCGTGCCGGCCACGGGGTCGGGCTTGCCGATCACCCCGACCTCGGCGACGGCAGGATGCCGCATGATCACGCTTTCGACTTCGAACGGTCCGATCAGGTGCCCAGCCGATTTGATCACATCGTCGGCACGCCCGACAAACCAGTAGTACCCTTCCTCGTCGCGGCGCGCGAGGTCGCCCGTTAGGTACCAGCCATCTCGAAAGCAGGCATCGTATCGGTCCTGGTTGTTCCAATAGCCTCGAAATAGCGACGGCCAGTCGGGGCGAAGGGCGAGCTCGCCGTCCTTTTTCGGGTCGTCCACCGCGTGAAGTCGACCGTCGTCGCCCTCGCGGACGATCGCCGCGGTGATGCCGGGCATGGGCTTTCCCATCGAGCCGGGCTTCACGTCCATCGAGGCGTAGTTGGAGATCATGATCCCGCCGGTTTCGGTCTGCCACCAGTTGTCGTGAAACGGTTTTCCAAACACCTCGTAACCCCAAACCACCGCCTGAGGATTCAGAGGCTCACCAACGCTTGCCATGAAGCGAAGGTTGGAGAGGTCTCTGCTTCGTGGAAGCTCAGGACCCGACCGCATGAGCATGCGAATCGCTGTCGGGGCCGTGTACCAGACCTGTACCCGCTCCTCTTCGAGGATTCCGTACCAGCGCTGGGGATCGAACTCGGCCTCGTCGACAACCATCGTCACGCGATTCACGAGCGGCGCGGTGATCCCGTACGAGGTTCCGGTGACCCATCCTGGGTCGGCGGTGCACCAATAGATGTCTCCGGGACGGAGGTCGAGCGCCAGCTTGCCGGTCACGTAGTGAGTGAGCACCGCTTCGTGCACGTGTAAGGCGCCCTTCGGTGTTCCGGTGGTGCCGCTCGTGAAGTGCAAGAGTGCGGGCATCTCGGGATCTGTCGGGGCGATTCGATACTCGGCCGAGGCATTACCCATGGCGTCGTTCCAGTCGATCGTGCCCTTGGGGGCCTTCGGCTTCGGGTCGGGAAGGATGATCACGTGCTCGAGCGTCGGTACGCGGTCGCGAATCTGTGCCACGCGGCGTCGATAAAGGCGCTCGGTGGTGAAGAGCACCTTGGCCTCGCCGAGCTGTAACCGCTCAGCGATGGGCTCAGGCCCGAATGCAGAAAAGAGCGGGCAGAAGATCGCGCGGTGCTTCAACGCGCCGAGGGCACAGACGTAAAGCTCCGGGATGCGTCCCGCGAGGGAGTAGACTCGTTCTCCAGCCTCGACGCCGAGGCTCGCGAGGACGTTGGCCAGCTGATTTGTGAGCCGTTCGAGATCGGCATACGTGATCTCCTTGCGCGCTCCCGCCTTGCCGCGCCAGATCACTGCGGTCTGACTGCCATGCCCGCTTCGAACGTGGCGGTCGACCGCCTCGTAAGCGATGTTGAGCCCGCCGTCAGGCAAGCCATCGAGCTCATGTCTTGACGCTTCCCACGAAAAAGACGCTCGCGCCTGTTCATAGTCGACGAGGTTCGGAGGCCCGTCAACGGCGGCTGCGCGCTTCTCGATACGCGTAGTCATGCTCACCGTCCTCGGAGGATCTGTTGATACAAGCGATTGGTGACCGCATCCTGAAAAGGAAGAATGGACTTGCCGTAAACCCAGTCCTCGTTGAGGGCTTTCAGCCACTCCGTCGTGACGTCTTCGGGTTCGAGGCCAGCGGCGCGAATGGCAGCCACGAGCTCGATCGGTCGTCGAACCGGCGTGCCGTCCGCGTAGATTCGTGAAAATGAGGCGTATATCGACTTGAGTTGGTCTTCGTTCATCAGTGCTCTCCGTGGCGTGCTGCATCGAGAAGCATTCGTCGCTCGGCCGAAGCGATGACCTGTCTCGTACGGGGGACCGCGTCGGGATTCACCGAAATCGATGTGATACCAAAACGGACCAGCTTCTCGGCAAAGTCGGGACGATTGGATGGAGCCTGTCCGCAGAGCGACGAAGTCAGGCCGCATTCCTCGGCGGTCCGGACAATCCGTTGGATCGCCCACAAAACGGCTTCATCGGCCTCATCGAAGAGCTCGGCGCAGATCGAGGAATCGCGGTCGACTCCGAGCATCAGCTGAGTCAGGTCGTTCGATCCGATCGAAACCCCGTGAATGCCCAGTTTCGCGTAGTCCGGGATCCGATAGACGATCGAGGGCACCTCCGCCATGACCCAACGAAGGAGCCCGTAGTCGTGCCCGAGACGATGCTTGTCGATCCGTTCGAGGCAGGCTTCGAGCTCCCACGTGGTTCGGACGAAAGGAATCATGACGTTCACGTTGGGCGAGGCCTCGCGCACGCGCGCCAAGATTTCCAGCTCCAGATCGAAGAGCTCGGGGTCCTTCACATAGCGATAGCAGCCGCGATACCCGATCATCGGGTTCTCTTCGTGGGGCTCGTATTGCTCCGCGCCGCGGAGTGCGCTGAACTCGTTTGTTCGAAAGTCATAGGTTCGATAGATCACGGGCCTGGGGAAGAAGGGCCTCGCGATCTGGAGGACCGACTCGGTCATCTTGGCGACGAACTCTTCAGAGCCGCCCTCGGCGATCAGGGCCTTCGGATGAACGCCGTTGAGCGCATCGGTAATCATGAACTCCGCGCGCAGCAGACCGACGCCATCCACCGGCAACGCAGCCGCCTCTTGGGCGGCATCGGCAATCGCGAGGTTCACGTACAGTCGCGTCGCCAGTGGCTCGAGCGTCATTTCCGGCGCCGCGGTCGCCATGGGCCTGACGTCGGTCGGTGCGGACGAAAGGCTCGTCTCTGCGCCCGCCAGCACCTCGCCTAGGCTCCCGTCGACGGTAACCGCCTGTGAGCTCCGAAGAAGCCGCGTCGCGTTGCCGGTGCCGACCACACACGGAATGCGCAGCTCGCGACTGACGATTGCCGCGTGGCACGTCACACCCCCTTCGTCCGTAACCAGAGCCCCAGCGTGACGCATCACCGGCACCCAATCCGGGCTCGTCATCTCTGCCACGAGGATCTCGTCTTTCGCGATTTGCGCTTCCGGCTGGAGCTTTTTCATGACGCGGACCCTTCCGGACGCGCGCCCAGGCGATGCTCCGAGGCCCCGGACCAATCGGGTACCAGGCTCCGCCTCGAGCGTCGTGATGGGACGCGACTGGACGATGTAAAGCGAGCCGTTCTCGATAGCCCATTCGATGTCTTGGGGGCTCCCGTAGTGCTGCTCGATCCGAAGCCCGAGCGTGGCGATCTCGAGCACCCGAGCATCGTCGAGCACGCGGAGCTCTCGCTCGTCGGTCGGCACGTCGACTCGGCTCTGAGCTCCGTCCGGCCCCCACACGATCTTGTGCGACTTGCTTCCGATGCGTGCGCTCAGGAGTTGGACGTCGAAATTCGAAAGATCGGGTGATCGCGACACGACATAGGTGTCGGGCTCGACCTGTCCTCCAACCACGACTTCGCCGAGACCATAGGCGGCCTCGACCAGCATGCGTCCCGTGTCCCGCGAAATGGGATCGACCGTGAACATCACCCCGGCTGCATCCGAGTCGACCATCTTCTGTATCACGACCGCGATCGTGGGCTCATCGGTCAACCCAAGGCTGTGCCGATACGCAACCACCCGGGGACTCCAAAGCGACGCCCAGCAATCGACGATGCGGTCGATCAACTTGGCCCCGTCGACGTTCGTGAAAGATTCATTCATCCCGGCGAAAGATGCCTCTGCGGTATCCTCCGCAGTCGCCGATGACCTCACTGCGACGCGAACACCAGGGCCGAGCGCCTCGAACGCCTCTCGCACTTGAGACTGAACGTCTTCGGGGATGCCCGCCTTTTGGACGATGGCCCGAAGCTCTTGGGATACCAGCTTGAGCGCGGCCGAGTCGTCGAGCTCGGCGCTGCCCACGATGTCGAGGACTCGCTGGCGACAACCCGCCAGGTCGAGTGCGTGCAAGTAGGCCTGACCGGTCACGACGAACCCCGGCGGTACGGGCAAACCAGCGGCCATCAGCTCGCCGAGATTCGCCCCCTTGCCTCCGGCCACGGGCGTGTCGGCGCGTCCCAACGTCGAAAAAGCTCGAATGAATCCGAAATCGCTCTTGCTCGCCGCCATGCTTTCACCGTACATGCATCGAGCGGGCCAAGATACGCGACCACATAGGCGCCACGCTACCCCGGGAATTCCTAGACGCCGACGAAATCAGGCCGTGCGCAAATTGCGCGCGCGCCCGGGTGGCACGCGAACACGGTGCACCTCTCGGACCCTGCGGCTCGGCAATTACTCGAGGATGTCGAGAATGGCGCGCTTGTGGAGGCGAGCTGAGGTGGCCGCGAGCAAGGTTCGCATGGCACGCGCCGTGCGACCCTCTTTCCCGATCACCTTGCCGAGGTCGTCCGGCGCCACGGTGAGCTCCAGCACGACGGCTCGGTCTTCTTCGACGACGTTCACCTCGACGGCGTCCGGATCGTCCACCAGTGAGCTGGCGATGTAAGCGATCAGGTCCTGCAGTCGGTCTCCTGCCACGGTACCCTCGCTCAAGAAACCTCGCCGCTCGGTGCGGCCTTCTTGTGCTCTTTGACGACGTCGCGCACACGGTCGCTCACCTGCGCGCCAACTCCGACCCAATAGTCGAGACGCGGGTAGTCAACCTTGGCCTCCGCGATCGGACGGCTGGGGTCGTAAGTGCCGATCTGCTCGATGAACCGCCCGTCTCGAGAGCTCTCTTTATCGGTAACCACGATGTGATAATAGGGACGCTTCTTCGCGCCGGCACGTCTCAGTCGAACCTTGACCATGGACTCCTCGTAAAAAGGCGGGAAGCCCCGCCAAAAGCGACCGGAAGCTAGTCAGCGTATGCCCCTGCGTCAAGCCGCGAGCGCCGCTCCTGTTTTTGCGGTTGGCCACACGGTTGCTAGAACCTCAAGAATGCGATGCTTGCTCGTCGTTCTGGCACTCGGCTTGGCTGCCGGCTGCAGTCGCGGCCAATCGAGGGAAGCTCCGGATGGGAAACCTAGCCCCACGCTGCGCCTGGCCGTCGTGACGGACCTCAAAGGTTATCTCGAGCCTTGTGGCTGTACGAGCCGCCCGCTCGGCGGCATCGACCGGCTTGCCGCCCAGATCCGGGCCCTCCGCGGCAGCTCCGTGCCGCTGGTGGTGTTGATGGCCGGCGACCTGTTCTTCGATACCGATGCCCTCGAGCCGACGCGGGTAGACCAGGCGAACCGGAACGCCAGCACGCTCCTCGAGATCCTCGATCGATTGGAGGTCGACGTAGCGCTACCCGGCCGGCGCGACCGAGCGCAGCCACGAGAACAGATCGCCCGCTTGCAGACCGCGTCGGAGTTTCCGTGGCTGGCCATGAAGAAGGGCGATACCGAAGTCGTGCGGATCAAGGCTGGTGGGCTTCGCGTTGCTGTTGTGGGTGCGCGCCCGGGTGCTGAGCGAGACGTCGTGATGGCAGCGGTTGGCACTGCGCAGGCCAAGACCGACTTGACGATTGCGCTGGTCTACGGCTCGCGGCGGGATGCCAATCGGATCGGAGCGATCGACGGTGTCGACTTCGTCGTGCACGGTGGGCTCGATCAAGACGCGCCCGTCCCGCCCCACCGAGCGGGCGATGCGTGGGTCTTGCATGCCGGGCGGCAGGGCCAAGGGCTCACCGTCATCGACGTGTACCGCAAGACCGACGAAGCATTCACGGACCTGAGTGACTGGTCGCGAAAGGAACGAATTCGTCAGCTCGATGCACAGATCACGGACTTGTCGGGAAAAATATCGGAGTGGGAAAGATCGGAGGTCGATCCGGCAGACCTGCGTGCGCAATCCGATCGGCTCGCAGAGCTCAAGACCCAGCGCGAAGCGCTAAACGGGCCTCCGCCGTCAACGCAGGGCAATGCCTTCGACGCGAAGTGGGTAGAGCTGCCAAAGGAAGCCCCGACGGACGAAGAGGTGACCAGGTTGATGAGGGAGCACGATAAGGCGGTCAATCAAGCCAATCGTGAAGCATTCGCTGACTTGGCTCCTCGCGCGCTCGGTCCCGACGACATCGCCTACGTCGGAAGCGCGGCCTGCGGCACATGCCATAACCCCGCCTACGTCTGGTGGCAGTCGCATCCGCACGGCCACGCGTACCTCACGCTGCAAACTCGCAACAAAGAGTTCAACCTCGACTGCGTTGGCTGTCACGTGACTGGCTATGACCAGCCAGGTGGCTCCACCGTGACGCACAACTTGGATGGCGCGTTGGTCAATGTAGGCTGCGAGAGCTGCCACGGCCCCGGCGCCGCGCATACTGAGAATCCCGAGATCGGCATGGTTGCGGACGCGCCCGAGTCGACCTGCCTGCCCTGTCACAACGAAGAGCACAGCGATCAGTTCGACTATGACACGTACAGGAAGACGCTGATCGTACCTGGCCACGGGCTTCCACCCGCCCAACCATGAGCGGCAGCTGGAGCTAGCGAAAACGCTGCTCGGGTCCTGAGGGCGCGTAGACCTGGTATGCGAAAAGCGGGCGGGTGCCGTCTGGGATGAAGCCGTGGACGGTTTGTGGCGGCACGTGAACGAATGTGCCCGGGCGGATCGCGCGCGTCTGGTCGCCGACCCGCATCGTGCCCGAGCCGTCTTGAATCCAAAGCACTTCGGCCGAGCTTTCGTGAATGTGTTCTGGCACCCCAAGCGTCGGATCGGCGGTGAGCGTTCCAAGGCTTGCAACGGACGGTCCGTTCCGAACGCCGTCGAGATAGATCATCACCGAAAGGCGCCCCCCGGCATGGGCGAAAGGTCCGCTTCGCTCGGGATCGGAAAGGATCGCCTGTTGGGATCGCGCCGGGCACGACGGATCCTTCGGTGCGGCTCCCCAGTCGACCTGATCGTTCGGAGCCTCTTTCGAGAGCGCTGCCACCGCGAAGATCACGGTAACACCATCGGACATCCCTTGGAGCAGCGTTGGAGCGTGAAAGCGGGCCGCCCTCCCCGTTTCGAGCCGCGTGAGGCCCATGCGCGCGGTGCCCTTCTCGACGAATACCAAGACCTCCTGGCAGGGGCTCGCCTCGAACCGGAAGGTCTGCGAAGGGCCGAGGTGCACCTTTGCCATGCTGACCCCGAACTCGCTCCCGAGAACCTGGAAGCGGGACATGGCTTCGTGCAGTGTCTCTGGCTGCCCACCCCGTGTGCAGGCGATCAGCGCCATGGTGGCGAGCCCGAGTAGGAGCGGCTTCATGCCCCGAGAGACCTGGGGGTCACGTTCGCACGCACCCATTCGATGATCTCTTCGAGTGGCGCGCCGGGGGTGAAGATGGCTCCCACCCCTCGCGCTCGTAGCGCGTCGGCGTCTTCCTCGGGCACGATCCCCCCGCCAAACAAGATGATGTCGTCACCACCCCGTTCCGCGAGCGCGTCGAGAACCGCCGGAAAGAGGGTATTGTGGGCGCCGGACATGATCGAGAGGCCGACGGCATCGACGTCTTCTTGCACCGCGGCAACCGCGATCATCTCGGGCGTCTGATGAAGCCCCGTGTAGACGACCTCGAAGCCCGCATCACGGAGCGCTCGGGCCACGACTTTCGCTCCGCGATCGTGCCCATCGAGCCCGGGCTTGGCGACGAGGATACGGATCTTGGGGGCGGCCACGGCAAGAGGTGTAGTGCAGCCACAGTGTCAGTGCCAGTGGCAGCGACAGCGCCATTCTGAATGTACAGCGTCAATCGGGTTGCGGGTTCTTGGGGTTTGTGGTTCCGATCTCTCGTGCTTTGGCCGTTGTCCTCCGTTCGCAGTGTGCATGCCGAGGTGCCCGATGTTCGTCCTCAGGTCGAGGCGTGGTGCGAAGCCGAGGGGATCGCGCGGCCGTCCGACGTCATGGTGGCGGACTTCTACGTACCGATGGCCCGATGGATCGCCGAGCACGTCGTCGACCGGACGGTGGTCGTCGGGCTGAGCGGCGCGCAAGGGACCGGCAAGTCCGCACTCGCTCGGCTCACGAAAGTGCTCCTCGAGCAGATCTTTGGGCTTCGTGTCGCGATCCTGTCGCTCGACGACCTCTATCTCAGCAAGGCCGCACGCCAGCACCGCGCCGAAACCTTCCATCCCCTGCTCCTGACGCGCGGTGTTCCCGGTACGCACGATGTCGAGCTCGGTCTTCAGGTCCTAAGAAGCCTTCGGGCGGGCGAAACCATCGCCTTACCACGTTTCGATAAGGCCACGGACGAGCCCTACCCCAAGTTCAAATGGCCGATCTGGAACGGTCCGTGTGACGTCGTTCTGTTCGAGGGTTGGTGCGTGGGCGCGCGACCCCAGCGCGGCGATGAGCTAGAAGCGCCGGTCAACGGTCTCGAACGGCTCGAGGATTCAAACGGCAATTGGCGGTGGTACGTGAACCGGCAGCTTGCAGGCGCCTACCAGACACTCTTCGCCGAGCTCGACTTGCTGATCTTGTTGAGGCCGCGCGACTTTGACCGCGTGTATGCATGGCGTGAAGAGCAGGAAGCTCGGCTTCGAGCTGCGGGAGGCCCCGAGGTGATGACGCCCACCGCTGTGCGGCGCTTCGTCATGCACTTTGAGCGGCTGACACGCTTCATCTGGGAGGAGATGCCCGGCAGGGCAGACGCGGTCATCCACCTCGGAGACCACCACTTGCCGGTCGAGGTCGATCTCGGTGATGCGTAGCTAGTGGCCCTCAGTCTCGAGCTCGACGTCTCGATCGAAGTCCGCGCCCGTGGAATCGTATGTGGCTCGCCGATACCTCGCGGTGTAGGTCGCAAGCATCGCCTCGAGTGGGACGTCGTCGAACTCGCCTCGGAATTTCAAGTACTCCATGTGTTTTCGACCTTCGAGATCGCACGGGTGGTAGATCGAATCCGTGAGGCCGTCGAACTCGAGTGGCTTGATGCGAAAGCGGTCGCAGAGCTCGATGTTGAACGCAGGAGTCGCCTTGACCCAGGCTCCGTCGAGTTGGATCGCTGAGTAGCCGTGCCAATAAAAGACGTCGGTCCCCATCCGCTCGCGGAGCCGTTTCGTCGACAAGTGGTTCTTCACGTCGGCAAACCCGACCTTGGCAGGGATCCCGAGCGCGCGACAGCACGCTGCCAACAGCACCGCCTTTGGGACGCACCACGCACGACCGAGCTCTAGGGTTCGGCTCGCGGATAGACCCCGTTGGGTCAAGTCGAGGTTGTACGGGTCGTACCGGATCCCGTCTCGTACGGCGTAGTAGAGCTTGATGGCGCGGTCTCGGTCGCTGTCGGCGCCCTTGGCGCTCTTCGCAGCGAATGTTTGGACGCGGGGGTGCTCCGAGTCGACGAAGGCGGTGGAGCTCCTGGAATCGATCATTTCGTCACGCGCATTCTGGGCTATTCTCCCGCGATGGTCACGCGTCTTTGGAGGCTCGTTCTCGCTTTTCTGGTTGGGATCTTCGTGCTCGCCAGCTGTGCCGACAGCGCTGGAAACAACGCAGGTTCCGGTGGAAGCGCAGGGATGGCGGGCATGGGGGGGACGCCCGACGCAGGGGTGAGCTGCGTCGAGTCCGGCTGTCGGGACGACAACGAATGCATGACGGACGGGATGTGCGAGCCCCTGTCGGGTGAGTGCGTCGGGGCGGCTGCAGCGCCTGAGAACACCCCCTGCGGTCCAAACGGGAGCTTCGTCTGCGATGGGCAGGGTTTCTGCAGAGGTTGCAACGCCGACGAGCAGTGCAACGATTTCTTTCCCGGAGAGTGCCTCGAGGCGCCACGCTGTATCGACAACGCCTGTCAGCCTCCGGACCCTCTCCTCGACGGCACTCCATGTAGCACCGGCGTATGCCGATCAGGCGTTTGCTCGAGCCCGTGGGCTCCGATCCGGAAAGCCATTCCGATGGCGTGCGGCAGCTCGCTTTCTTCGAAACTGTTCGACTCGTCGACGGATCTGACCGTTGACCCGACCGACATCATGCCGGCCGAGCAATTCAGCGCGACCCTCGACTCCTCGCTCATGATCCCCCAGGCCCTTCTGCAAAGCGCGGTGATCGCGAGCTTCCCAACCCCGTTGCCCAGCATCGAGGTGACCGCTGCGCGCGCGGAGATCGCCGCCACGCGCGTGGCCTCGGGCAGGCTCAAGAATACGACCTTGTTCCCGCTCCCGCAGACAGTACAGATTCCGCAGGCCCCAAACGTCGGCGATTCGGGTGGTCAGATTTGCGAAACCAGCGACGACTGTCCGCTATCGGCGTTCGGGCAGGCATGTAGCCCGGCCGGTCAGTGCGAGTGTGCATGCCGGGCTGGATGCGTGCCGGTGATCTGCCCCGACGTCGTTACGGGCGAACTGGTCTTGGGCTTCGAGACGATCCAGGGGGCGATCTATGCGGCCTTCCAGTCAGGTCAAGTCTGCTTCGATATGGCGGGCGACGCCTCCGACCCTGATATCGGGTTGCCGATCAGGACCGGCATCCGATTCGCCGTCGACCCGGACGTCCTCGCGATCGAGTGCGAGGGCGGCACCGTCAACGACAACGGCACCCCTGATCTGCCAGAAGACGATTTCGTCGACCCCAATCTGCCTGCAGATCAGATCTGCTTTCCGATCGGGTTTCCCGAGCCGCCGTCGGAGTAACGCCGCCTAGCTCGCAGTTGTGCCGCCGCAGCTCGAACCGGCGCCTGCCGTGCAGCCAAAGCAGTGGCGGTCGGTCACGATCGTACGGGCCTCGAGGGCCTCCAGGTCGAAGTCGCGGATATGGCGCGGTGCTCCGTCGGCGACCGGTACGTCGAGCATTTGATTGAAGTCGCAGTCGAAAAGGCGGCCGTCCCAGCCGACCGAGATCGTGCTCCTACACATGACCCCGTGCGCCGCCTGCGGATTGAACGATTCGACGAGTTTTCGCATGTAACCCTCGAGATTGCCGGTCTTTAGTAGCCACTCGAGGTGGCGGCTGATCGGCATGTTAGTGATGGTGTAGAGGGCATCGAACGAGATGTCGTAGCGCTCCTTGAGCTCCCGCTTCCACTCGACCTCGAGGCATGGCTGCGCTGGCGGGAGGACTGCACCCACGGGATTCGTAACCAGCACCAGACGAAGCCCCGACCGACCGACCCCGTAGCCTAGAGCGTTCAAACGACGTAGAGCTCGGATGCTCTTTTCGAAGACGCCGTCGCCTCGCTGGGTGTCGGTGCAGTTCGGTTGATAGTGCGGGAGGGAGCAGATTAGCTCGACCCCGTGCTCAGCGAAGAACTCTGGCAAGTCTCGATGGGCGCCGGTTTCTAGAATAGTGAGGTTGCACCGGTCCATGACGTGCCGGCCGAGGGAGGCGCATTGTTCGACGAGCCATCGAAAGCTGGGGTTGAGCTCGGGGGCGCCACCTGTGATGTCGACCACCGGAATGGCGAAACGCCGAAGCGCAGCGACACATTGCTCGGCAGTCTCGCGCGACATCACTTCGGTGCGATCGGGGCCCGCGTCGACGTGGCAATGCCGGCACGTCTGGTTGCAGAGCTTGCCGACGTTGATCTGAAGGATCTCGATCGACGCGGGCCGCAGCGGCCAAAGGCCTTCGGGGGTGAGTGCCTCGCGGAAAGTCCTGGTGATCGGCAGCCGGTTGAGCTCGGCAAGCTGATACTCCGACGACGCGAGCGGCAGGTGACGCGACCTGAGGGAGCCGAGCCGAGTGGTCTTGAATGCAGCGCCGGATGACATCGTCGGATCTTGGCTCCGTGACCCCCCTATGCAAGCGCTGGGGCTCCGTTAGCCTGACTTGGACACTACAAACGCGTGTAATCGTGATTCCGGGTCGCGAAGGCGAACGGGGAAATGCAGAGCGTGCTCCCAACGTCGGTTAGACGGCCGGCAAACCAAGCAGGTTCGATGCCCTCGTTCAGCAGATCGTAGAACGCGAGCACACTACCCCTCCGCTCGGTGCGTTCCAACGCGAGCCGGTGGCCTTCCGAGTCGAGCGCGATGAAGCCGTCGTCGTGCTCGATGCGATACGGGGCGATCAGGGCGAACGGTTCGGCAAGCGTGGGGTAGACCTGCACGGCGCGGCGGTAGGTTTCCATGAGTTGCGCGAAGCTTCGCCTCGCGATTTGGTGGAGCCGCTCCCAGCTTTCCGCGGGAACCTCTGGGCGAACTTCGTACTGCAGAACACGGATGCGCTGCGGCGCCGGACCGGGCTCGACTTCGGCCAACCCGACGTGTATCTGCCGCGGACACGGCCCAAGCGAAGCCGTGGCCTGGCTGGGTCGATCCTCCCGATAGATCGCGCCCGCCGTCAAGTCGACTAGGTATCGTCGTTCGACACTCGCCCGCGTGGTGCCGGCAAGCCACTCGCGTGCAACTTCGACCATCGTTCGGTCGTAGAGGAGCTCGAGCTCGGGCACGGATCCGGGTCGCGGGCCAAGCCACGCGCGGATGCGCTCCTCCGATGCCTCGGTTCGAGACTCGACCTTGAGGGCGTCCGCAAGCCTTGCAGCTCCCTCTAGAATTCGGGCAGCACGGCGGGGTTTGCCTGAAAGCACCTCTTGCCGAAGTCGTCCGATGAACCGTCCGAGGCCCGGGGGTGTTGGTTCCGGGGCCACCTCGATGACGCGCTCCAATGCGGCATCGACCGAGGGCGCATAACGGGCTTTGTCGATCCCGATCCTGGTCACTGCGATGAGGAGCTCGTCTAAGGCGTCCGCGAGCTCGCTTTGTTGGGGAGGCTCGAGCGACCGTCGACCGGTGACTGTCTCGACCCCCGGTAGAAGGGAGTCGTCGCGCTGTTCGAACCCGGCGACGAACTCGAGCGCAGCGATAACATGGCGACCATCGTTCTGTCCGTCGCTCGACACGCACTGGAGCTCGCCGTTGCGAAGGCTCAGGGTCACCATCTCGATCTGGGTGTCCACCTCGACGTCCATCGTCAGACGGCGCACCAATCCTTCCGGCGAGACCGCACCGTGCGCCCGAAGATGACGAATCGCGGCTTCACGCAGCCGAGTGGACATCGTCATGCTCCTCTTTGCCCAGGACATCGTGCTTGCGTTTGAGCTCGAAGCGAACCGTGCCAGGCGCCCGTCGAAGATCGAGGGTCAGCACCTCGCCGACGAGGCCTCTCGCGATATCGTCCCGGCCTTCTCGCTCCACCTGCTCGGCTCGGTGAAGGAAGGACTTCGCCATCGCTCGCACGAGAATGGGATTGCGCTCGATGCGCGGCCGATCGAGCTCGATCGCGCGGCGGAAAGCCGGCAAGGCCAGCGCGTACTGTTTTCCGCGCGCAAAAGCCATTCCGATTCCGATCAGCGGGACCACCCATCCCGCACGCCGTCTCGCTGCGGATTCGAACCGCGCGACGGCCCAGTTGATGCGTCCGAGCAGAAGCCACAGGCGCCCCATGAAATAGTCGCGCCAGCCGAGCACGATCGTGGGCAAACTGTCGCGGGAGCCCTGGCGGGGTGCTGGCTTGTTACCGACTTCCGACCAATCGATCTCCGCCACTTCCTCACCGCGAAGCTCCATACGTGCCGCGATCGCAGAGAGCGCGTCTTCGATCGCGGCCCGCAGCGCAGGCACCGAGGTGGTGTTGTAGCGTTCGCCGAGCTCATCGAGCACGCGCCCGTCACTGATGCGAGTCAACGTGCGGGCGGCTTGAACGGCGATCCCGATATCCGAATGATCGAGAAATCGAACGACCAGCTCGCTGTTCTCGGACGACCCCAAGCTCTCCATGGCTTCGAGGGCGTGTAGGATCGAAGCGGGTTGGTCCTCTTGAAGAAGGCTCCGTACTTCTGGAAGACCGCGACAGTCTCCATGCATCCCGAGGGCGCCTGCTAGGGCTACCCGCTCTTCACTGACGATGCTTCGTTCGAACCGCTCGACGAGCGCAGGGTGCGCCCGTGGATCGTCGATGCCGCCGAGGACGCGGGCCGCCTCGGCCAGGAGCTCGCCCCGCGCGGACTCGATCACGGCTACGAGAGTAGGAACCAGGCGTCGATCGGTCGCATTACGGAACGACGCCAAGAGCCCGACCCGAGACTCTCGAGGAACGCATCCGTCGTTTCCTTCGATGATCGCGTTGATGTGATGCATCACCATTGCAGGTAGCTCGGGCGTGCGCATCAACAGGAGCGCTCGATCGTCCCCTGGGAGCACGTGAATGGGCTCGACATCCAACAGCCCATCCCAGAAGCTTCGAACCGCTTCCTTGATCTCGGCGGCGAGTCGCTTCCAACGCTCGTGTTCGCTGCGTGCTTTGCGACCGGGTGCACCTGGAAGCTCGGTGCGCAATCGAGCCAGCTCGTACCCGATTTCCACGTCCCGAAGCTCGGTGATCGTTTGAGTCGCCGCTCGAAGAGCATCATTCGGTACGCCACGTCGGTCGCGGAGACGCTCACCCAGTCGTTTGAGAGCCGCGCGCCGCTGTTTGCGGGAGCCCGCGCGAAGCACCGCCAGAATCGTGGGGACGTCGTCGATCTGATCGACCGAGATATCTCCCGTACCGGTTGCCGACAGCCGCCCGAGAAAGGACGGATCGGCGGCGCCTTCAGGCGGCGGCCGGACCGATGGGTGTCGCGCCGCCTCGGGGTGGAGGCTTTCAGTCCCGATCTCCTCGATGTCGTTCGTGGCGGTGGCGCGCACCAGCTCGCGCGCCACCTCGCGGTCGTCTGCATCCGCCGCGCACCCGAGCTCTTCTCGAGGGTCTCCGCACTCCGTGCTGGCGATGCCTTCGCGGAGGAAGTGCTCGAGGGCGGTCCAGTTCGGCGTGGTTTTGCGGTTCACGGGCTTCTTCAAGGATAAACCTCGCGCGCGGTTTTCGCCCGAAACCGTCAGGTCGGGAACCGGAACAACCGTGGGTCGAAGGAAAACGGCTCCCTCGACTCGATCGAGAGCCTCTCGTGCTTGGGATGGTTGGGGTTGAGCAGAATGTTGTGCTCCTGCGGAATCACCGCCGACGGCACCTTCATCGCCAGCGAACGTCCCTCAAGGATCCATGCCTTTCCCAGGTCTTGGAGCAACCGTTGGGAGCGGGCGGCACGCCAGTTCTTGGGGAGCTCGGAGGGGGGAAGGATTTCGACGTCGCGATCCGGCACGTCAATGGTGAGCGCCAGTCGATCGGGCCGTAGTTGTGCAGGTTCGAGGTGGACGAGGTTCTCGAGCACTGCCAGCGAAAGGTGCTCCGAGGTGTAGACCACGGCCAGGCCTGGAGGATTCCACCGCCCACCAAACAGGCGGGCGCCTTCCCCATTCAACGACGACTTGACGTGCTTTGGTGCAGACAGTCGGTAGACCCGCACTAGGTGTACACCCCGTACTCGATTCGCCCGAGCAAAGTGCGCACCTGCTCTTCGCCGACCTCGGTGTCCAAGATCGCGAATGGCGCAGCGCCGGAAAGCGCGCGATTCGGTGTGCGCAACCAGTCCACCGCGGTCTCACGGCTCTCGAACACTTCCGTCGCTCGCGCTACCGCCCGCGCGATGCGATAGAGCCGGTCGGACTGAGGGAGCGATAGCGCTTCGTCCTTTCTGGCCTTTCGGGCCCACGTACGCTCGGGGAGCGAGATGAGCTCCAGCAAGGATTTCAGCGGAACCCCGGTGTTGTCGGCGATCGCGGTGAGTGTGCTCGGCTGAAAGCCCCTGCGGATCAGCGACACCCAGGCGTCTGGCGTGCGCCGCCGGGTCTTGAGCGTCTTCATGCCGCCGAGAAGCCGATACGTTTCGTGATATAGATCTGCGGTGCCTGCTGCTGCCATTTGGCATTATCCTAGTGCCATTTGGCCATCCGTCAAGCTGGTGCCTGAGTCTCCGAAAGACCAAGCCTCTTGTCGCGTGGTCACGTCTCCTGGTACGGTGTGCCGACGATGAAGGCAATCAGTGCGGTGCTATGCGCGCTTGCGATCGGTCTGGCGTTGTTCTCCCCCCTATCGGAAATCGGTCCGAACGAGGTGAGCGCGGGCGGTTGCTACGAGATCTCGGGCAAGTCCCGAAACCTCGGGAGCGGCTGGGCGCATATCGTCATCGTCAAGAACAACTGTGAGTACTGGCTTCAGTGCACGGTCTGGACGGACGTCAACCCCCGGCCTCCCGTGATGCTGACGGTCGGCCCCGACATGAGCGAGGAAGCGCAGACCACGGGCGACTCGGAACAGCAAGAGTTCGAGCCGTTCGGGAGCTGCCGCCGCAAATAAAAGAAACGGTCCCTCAAACTTGCCGGTTGAGCTTTCGAAGGACTTCTTGAAGGTCTTCCCAGACAGGCTTTTTGAACTGCGGGCTCCGCAACAGAAAAGCCGGGTGGTACGTCGGCATCACCGGGATGCCGCGCCATTCGCCCCAGATTCCCCTCCATTTCCCAGACGGCGGGACGCACCGAAGGTTTTCGGCGGCGCACCGACCAAGCGCGACGATCACTTTCGGCGATACGGCCTCCAGCTGCGGCACCAGGAAGTGAGCGCATGCGACGGCCTCCGTTGGGAGCGGAGTTCGGTTCTCGGGAGGACGGCACTTGACGACGTTGCAGATGTAGACGCCTTCTCGGTCGTATCCCATCGCGGCGATCATTCGATCGAGAAGCTGTCCTGCGCGGCCGACGAAGGGCAAGCCCTGCTGATCCTCGTGAAAGCCTGGGCCCTCTCCTACGAACACCAGATTGGTGTCGGGTGTGCCGCGCGCGAACACGCTCTTGGTCCGACTTCGATGAAGCTCACAACGAGTGCACTCAGCCGCCTCTGAGGCGAGGGTTTGTAGCCGTGTGTGGGAATCCGGCACGATGGCCGGGGCTCCAGTATCTGCCTCGGGCTCCAACGCTGACGTAGCTCGGCGAAGCTCGACGGCGGGGAATCCACTGCCCCCAAGCGCGTCTTCCCAGCGCAAGAGCTCCTGCGCGCTGGCTACCAGCGATGCGAGCTCTTCGTCGGGTCCGTTAGCCACGTTGGGGCGAGTATAGGCCGGTTTCGTTGACTTGGCCGCGGTGGGGTCGTTAAACTCGGATCGCACGAGGGTTTTTGGGGTATGTCACGGGCACGAGTTCTCGCCATTGGGGACACGCACATCGGGATGAAGCGAACTCACAACGAGGACAGCTTCATGCTCGCCGATGAGGACAATCTCTACGTCGTGGCCGACGGCATGGGTGGCCATGCCTCTGGTGAGGTTGCAAGTCGCATGGCGATCGAGACCCTACGCGAGTTCTTCCGCGCGACCAGCGCAGACCCTGAAGCGACTTGGCCCTACAAGATGGATAAGGCACGAGGGTATGAAGAGAATCGCCTCATCACCGGCATCAAGCTCGCCAATTTGCGCATCTACGAAGCCGCCCAGAAGGATCCCCAGATGCATAGTATGGGGACCACCGTCGCCGGCATTCTGGTCGTCGAGGACGGCGTGCTCATCGCGCACGTGGGCGACAGCCGCGTCTATCGTATCCGCGAAGGGAAGCTGGAGCAGCTCACGAGCGACCATTCGTTACTCAACGACTACATCAAGATGAAGCGCCTCTCCGAAGAGGAGATCGAGAGCTTTCCGCTCAAGAACGTCATTGTTCGAGCCCTCGGGATGAAGTCCACCGTCAAGGTCGACACTGTGCTCGACCGCCCCGAAATCGGCGACATCTACGTGCTCTGCAGCGATGGTCTGTGTGGCCCGGTCACCGACGAGGACATCCACCGGATCGTCCATTCGCAACCGGATCTGCAAACAGCCGCAAACCGATTGATCGAAGAAGCGAACAACAACGGTGGGCCCGACAACATCACGGTCGTGCTGGCCAAGGTGATGGGGCTCAGCTGAATTGACAAATCAGGAGATCTCGGTGCCTCCACGACTTCTGCCTCCGGAGACCAATCCACCCACTTTACCTTGGGTTTTCCGCGGTTTCATGATTCCTACGACTGTGCCGTAGCGCGCGGAAATGTTCCGTTTTTCGCGCTCACGGGATGAGTGATCCCACCCCACATCGGGTGGCTTGCTCGGCATGTGTTGGATGATCCGGAGGCATCTCCATCGGCTTGCAACCAACTTCGTAGTCTTACCAAACACGCCCGGATCCCCTATCATTCGCGGGTCGATGCCGACCGCGCGCGAATTGGAAGTTCCTACCCTCGGCCCCTGCCGTTTCGAATCACCGCTGCACGTGAAGGGGCGGCGCTTTGAGGATGAATCGACTCGCGTCCGCCTTTTGCGTCACACCACCGCCCAACCATCGAAGGCGAGTGAGCTCTCACTCGAATGCGCGGGCGCGCGTCGCCGGCTCTTTTTCGATCCGCCACGAACAACAGCGGCGTTTGTCACTTGCGGCGGGCTTTCCCCGGGACTCAACAATGTGATCCGCTCGGGGTTCCTCGAGCTCAAGCACAACTATGGGGTCGAGCGTGTGTTGGGGATACGCAACGGCTATTCCGGACTCAATCCAGAGTCAGACCTTCCCCCAGAGCCCATCACCCCGGACTTCGTCCGCAACATCAACTACCTTGGCGGCACGGTGCTTGGAAGCTCTCGAGGTGCGCAAGAGCCCGCACGCATGGTCGACTTCATGGAGTCGCAAGGAATCGACATCCTGTTCTGCATTGGTGGGGATGGCACGCAGCGCGGCGCGCACGCGATCGCCGACGAGCTCGCAAAGCGAGGCCATCCGAGGTCGATCATTGGCATTCCAAAGACGATCGACAACGATGTTCGGTTCGTGGACCTCAGCTTCGGTTTCCTCACCGCTCTCGAGGAGGCGAGCGAGGTCTTGCGTGGCGCGCACGTGGAGGCCGTCGGCGCCCGCAACGGCGTGGGCCTAGTCAAACTCATGGGCCGCGAGGCAGGCTTCATCGCCGTGGGCGCCGCACTCGCAAGCCAGGAGTCCAACTTCGTCCTCGTGCCCGAGGTCCCGTTTCCGCTCGACGGCGAGGGCGGATTTCTCGATGCGCTCGAGCAACGAATCTTGGCAAGAAAACATGCGTTGGTGGTCGTCGCGGAAGGTGCCGGCCAACATCTTTTCGCGCCGACCGAGGTTCGACTGGACGCTTCCGGAAACCGCCGCTTCGAGGATATTGGTATCTTCCTCAAGGAGCGCATTGCGGCTCACTTCAAGGAACGCAACCTGGAACTGAACCTCAAGTACATCGATCCGAGCTACGCGATCCGCAGTGTCCCAGCCAACGCATGGGATCGGGTCCTGACCGACCGCATGGCGCGCGGGGCAGTCCACGCAGCCATGGCCGGAAAGACCAATACGATGATGGGGTACTGGAACCAAGAAATCGTTCACGTACCCATCTCCACCGCCATTAAGAAGAAGAGGCGCCTCCGACTCGATAGCGACATCTGGAACGCCGTGCTCGCGACCACCGGCCAGCCGAATTGGCACTAGTCTCTGCGAGGCTAGAACATCGAACGATGAAGCTCTTCAGTGACACGATTACGCTTTCGACGCGCCGCGAGCGTGAGCTCGTCGACGTGACGGTCGAGGCGCAGCAGCTCGTGCAGCTATCCGGCGTTCGCGAGGGGGTCTGCGCGATGTACGCCCACGGCGCGACGGCAGCGCTGATGGTCCAGGAGAACGCAGACCCCAACATCGGCCGCGATGTCGTCAACTGCCTCGACAAACTCGTTCCCAAAGGGGTCTGGCTTCACGATCGGATCGATGGCAACGGAGCCTCACATATTCAAGCGGGTATCGTCGGGCCGAGCGAAACGATCCCGATTCGCGAAGGCCAGCTCGATCTCTCGACGTGGCAGAACGTCTTCTTCTGCGAGTTTGACGGCCCGCGTCGACGACGGACCATAGCGATCACCATCCTCGGGGAGTGAACGCCGCACGCGTGCCGCGCATGGCGGGCACGTGGTCACTCGGGGGCAGCCCCCCGGGGCCAAGTCTATGCGGGGTCGGGATTCGGGCTCACGTGGCCGGAAGTCTCATCAACACGACCAGCAGCAAAAGCATCGTCACAACCGCAAATGCCGTTCGGATTCGGTTCGAGCGATTCCAGCGCGCCTCAAAGTGCTCTCGAGCTTGCTTTTGCTCGACCGCGCCGGTGGCAGCTACCTCTATGCTTTGGATCTCGTTATTGAGCGGGATGTTGACTCGTGCCGTCGTCAGCTGCACACCGAAAAGGTAGACTGCGGCGGCTGCGACGAGCAGCCCACGTGTGAGGCCATCTTGCTGCTGGAAACCCATCGCGAGCGCCAAGAGGAGTGCAACGACGGAACCAAGCCAAACCAGCATGAACAAGGGTTGCCGGTCCTGAATCACGCGATCCATGACCTGAAAGGCACGGATGAACTCGCGGTCGCTGAGGTTTTCCAACCCGGGCATCGCAACGACAGCAAACGCGAACAAGAAGCCTGCGACTAAGGCGCACAGCCCCGCCGCCACGAGTACTACGAGGTGAAAGAGCTCCATATCGCATCGATACCAGGCCGAGCGTCGTCGGACTAGCCCAAGGGTGAGCTCGAGGAAGCCGGCGCGATTTCTCGCACCCGAAAGGGGCGCCGGACCCACTACGCGGTCAACGAGCGCCTGCCGATGCGCCATCCCATCGAGAAAGACCACTCCGTGGGCGAGCTCATGAAGCTCGTCGGTTCCTAGCCTCGCGGCTTCCGTGTTTTTGATACTTTCCACGCATCGCGATACGGCGGCAATGCTGGCCGCGATCGCTATCCTGGACTAGAAGCCGATCATGGTCAGGTATGACGCGTCGACGGGGGAATGCCTCGTATTTGCGTTTCGGGAGGGACTGCTATCTCGGGCGGCCCATGATCTCGAGATCCGCGTCGAGCAGTTTGAAATCCGGGTGGACGATACGTCTCATCAGATCGAGGCGACATTCAGGGCGAACAGCCCACGTGTTATCAGTGCGAAGCTCGATGGCCAGCCAGAAGAACTGTCAGAGCGTGACATAGAGAAAATTCACAACCATATCGCGGAAGATGTTCTTCATGCGCAACAGTTTCCCGAAGTGAGCTTTGCTTCGTCCGAGGTGGAAGAGGTCGATGGCGGATTTCGCGTTCAGGGCTCGTTGAACTTGCACGGACAGGTCGGGGCAATCGGCGCGGACATTCGTTCTGACGGCGGGCGATGGACCACGGAGGTCTTGATCGATCAAAGGGACTACGGGATCAAGCCTTTCCGCGCTCTGTTCGGTCTGATTCGCATCAAGCCGCTTGTCCGGGTTCGGGTTTCGGTGCCGCAAGTCGCTCGTGAATGAACTGCAGGGCGGGTCAGCTGAGCTCGATTCGATGTTTCGGTGTGATGACCGCCTGGCTCGCGGAACGTGTGATGACCGAGTCGGGCCAGACGACGCACTGGTCGATCGAGGCGCTGTCTGCGAACCGTACTCCACTTCCCACGACCGAATTCCGGATCGAGGCGCGGTGGGAGGCGCCGACTTGGTCTGGTGCGAGCAAGCTTCCGGCGACCGGGAGCACGCCCGGCCAGCGACGCAAACCTGAAGCCAGCTCTAGGTTTACACGGTGATAGTCCGACACGGTTCCGAGATCCGCCCAGGGGGACTCGTCGATGAGCCCTAATACGGGCGCGCCGGAGTCCACCCAACCTCGGTAGGCCGACCGAATCACGCATCCGGTTTCGGGCATGGCATCGAACGCCTCTGGAGCCAGAATGTGAGCTCCCGTAAACATCAGCTCCTCCGTCACATCCTCGCGGCTCGGGGCTCCAAGAAGCGTCCTCACCCAGCCGTCGCTGTCGATTCCGATCGCCCCGAACTGTGAGGGATCGGGTGTCCGGCGAAGTATCATCGTTGCAACAGCCCCCTTTTCTAGATGGAGTCGATAGGCTTCGGAGAGGTCTGGGGCGAAGAGCATGTCGCCATTGATCACGATCACCGGTGCGGCGGGGTCCTCGAAGCGTGGACGGGCGTTTCGGAGCCCCCCTCCGGTCCCCAAGAGGGTCGTCTCTCGCGAGAACACGAGGTTGAGCCCAGCCGGGCAGTGGCTCTCGAGGATTCGCTCGACGAGCTCCGGACGGGGATGCGTATTGGCGACGATCGACCGGACTCCCGCCCGTGCGAGGTGGTCCATGGCAAACGCCCCAAGTGGACGATTTGCCACCGGAACCACCGGTTTGGGGAGAAGGTCGGTCAGAGGCTTGAGGCGCGTTCCAAGCCCAGCTGCTAGAAGCATGGCCTGCACTACGGCATCCTAAACTCCGCGGAGATTCGCACCAAGCATTGTGGGGCTGTGAAGTCTGATACTACATCCACACGAGTGGGGACATGAAGACCATCCTGTTGACCGGGGCTGCTGGGTTTATTGGAAGCAACACGGCTGCGGCCCTTCTCAAGCGCGGCGACGTCGTGGTCGGGGTCGATAATCTCAACGATTACTATGATCCCGCGCGCAAACGCGCGAACTTGCGCGAGGTTCGCGCCGATGCTCCGGACCCCGACGCGCTGATCTTCCATGAGCTCGACATCCGAGACGCAGAGGGGATCGACGCCCTCTACGCCAAGCATCGCTTCGACGCCGTGGTTCATCTCGCCGCGATGGCAGGGGTGCGCGCCTCGATCGAGGACCCGAAGCTCTACCTGGATGTGAATCTAGGGGGAACGTTGAACCTCCTACAAAGCAGCCGACGCCACGGGCAGCCCCTGTTCATCTTCGCATCGACGTCCTCGGCCTATGGAGCGACCGAGGTGATCCCTTTCGTCGAGACCGACCATGCCGACCGTCCTCTGGCGCCCTATCCCGCCAGCAAGCGGGCCGCGGAGCTCCTCGGTTACTCGTATTTTCATTTGTTTGGACAGGACTTCACCGCCCTTCGTTTTTTCACCGTGTACGGGCCCCGTGGTCGTCCCGACATGATGGCTTACAAGGTCCTCGACAACATTTTTCGCGGGAGCGAGGTCCCTCTGTACAACAGCGGAAAGATGCATCGCGATTGGACTTACGTGGATGACATCGTCCAGGGAATCGTCGCAGCGGCAGACCGACCGCTGGGGTACGAAATCATCAATCTCGGGCGTGGCGAACCCACCCTGCTCGCCGACTTCGTACGATTGATCGAAGCGCAGGCTGGCCGATCTGCAAGCCTGATCGACACTCCGATGCCGCCGGCCGACATCGAATACACCTACGCTGACATCACCAAAGCCAGGGAGCTGCTCGGCTACGACCCCAAAACCGGGGTTGCCGACGGTGTGCGGAAGTTCTTTCATTGGTACCGGCATGCCGTCCTACAAGGGGTGACCTCATGAGTTGGTTCCTCTGGCGCACATCCCAGTTCGTGATCGACGTCGGCGTTTTGATGCTCGCCTTCTTGTTGGCGACGATGGTGCGGTTCGACTGGAACGTCCCGTGGACGGCGCTCCGCCCGTTGCTCATCGTGATGCCCTACGTCGTGTTGTTGCAGTACACCTTTCTGTCTGCGTTTGGCATCACGCGTTTCTCTTGGCGGTACATCAGCCTCCGGGACGCCGTGCGCATTTTCGTCGCGATTGCCTCGGCTTCGGCACTCCTCGTACTTCTGCGTCTCTTGAGCCCGAGCCTTGCCCAAGACTTCCCCGCGGCGCGGTATGGCATCGTGCCGCTTGGAGTGTTGCTCGGTGACTTCGTTTTGGCGTTCATCGGCCTCACCGGTGTGCGGGCGCTTCGCCGAATGCTAGGCGAGCGAATCGCGTCACAGAAACATACGCAGAGTCAGGAGACTCGCCTGCCAACCTTTTTGGTAGGCGCCGGTCAGGGCGGGGTGCTGGTCGCGCAAGAGATCGCAAGACGGCCCGACCTCGGCATCAAGCCTGTCGGCTTCGTCGATGACGATCCGGTGAAGCAGGGAGCGCTGATTCACGGAATCAAGGTGATGGGCAAGACCGACGACCTCGGTCGGCTTTCACGGAAGCACGAGGTGAAACAGGCGCTCATCACGATTTCCAATGCGCCGGGCACGGCGATTCGGGGCATCACGGAGAAATGCAAAGATGCGGGGCTTGCGGTGAAGATCGTGCCCGGCACGTATCAGATCGTGGGCGGCCGAGTGAATCTCTCTCGAATCCGGGACGTGGCGATCGAGGACTTGCTCCGACGCGAGCAAGTCCGACTCGACACCGAATCGGTGGCCGATGTCATTCGATCTCAACCGGTGATGGTGACTGGGGCCGGGGGGAGCATCGGCGCCGAGCTGTGCCGTCAGGTGGCGGTGTATCGGCCGTCCCATCTGATCTTGGTCGAGCGATGTGAGAACAATCTCTTCGAGATCCACTCCGAGCTGCACACGCGGTTCCCCAGCCTCGAGCTCACCCCGGTCATCGCGGACATCACCGATATTCCGCGGATCACGCAGGTCTTTCGCGACCATCGGCCGTTGATCGTCTTTCATGCCGCTGCCCACAAGCACGTTCCCATGATGGAGTGGAACCCCGCCGAGGCCGTGAAGAACAACTTGCTCGGCACGAGGATCGTCGCAGACCTCGCGGACAGTCTCGCTGTCGAGAAGTTCGTCATGATCTCCACCGACAAGGCCGTGAATCCGACGTCGATCATGGGCGCGACCAAGCGAGCCGCCGAGCGCTACATCCAGGCCCTCTCGAGCAACAGCGCAACCCACTTCGCGACAGTTCGATTTGGCAACGTTCTAGGCTCAGCTGGAAGCGTGATCCCCATCTTTCGAAAGCAGATTCGAGATGGCGGGCCGATCACGGTGACCCATCCGGACATGACCCGATACTTCATGACGATCCCCGAGGCGGTCCAGTTGGTGACCCAGGCGGCCGCGTTGAGCAAAGGCGGCGAGATCTTCATCCTCGACATGGGGCAGCCGGTGCGCATCGTAGATCTAGCGCATGACCTGATCCGATTGAGCGGCTTCGAGCCCGACAAGGACATCGAGGTCCGGTTCACGGGGATTCGGCCCGGAGAGAAGCTCTTCGAAGAGCTTTCAACCGCAAGCGAGGGGATCCAACGAACGGCGCATCCAAAGATCTTCGTTGGAACCTACGATTGCCCGAGCCTCCAGGACCTCCGCGAGAAGCTCGACGCCGTGGGGGGTCTTCGCAATTCCGATCCGGCTTCGCTCCGAAGAGCGTTGGAGCGTCTCGTTCCCGAGCTCCAGGTCAAGGCTGCGGACAGCGAGCCGTCTGCTGCCGCCGCAGGCCCGCCACCTCTTCAGGACTCGAAACCGCTGGGGACGCTGTGAGAGTGCTGGTCACCGGGGGTGCGGGCTTCATCGCAAGTCACGTGGCCGAAGCGGCCATCGAAGCGGGTCACGACGTGCTCGTGGTAGACGATCTGAGCACCGGTCGCACGGAAAACCTCCCGACGGGTGCGGATTTCCATCCCGTCGACATTCGCCATCGAGACGTATTCCGCGAGCTGGCGCTCCACTTCCGACCCGACGCCATCAGTCACCACGCCGCACAGGCCAGCGTCGCCATTAGCGTTCGGGAGCCGGGCTACGACGCCGAGGTAAACGTGCTTGGCTCGCTCAACGTAGCCGAGGTGGCCCGTGAGACCGGCAGCCGCTTGATCTTCGCAAGCACGGGAGGCGCCCTCTACGGAGAGGTTGCCGATGGCGTTGCGGCCGGAGAGGAGTCTCCGGCACGACCCTTGAGCCCGTATGCATGCAGCAAGGCGAGCTTCGAGCTCTATCTCAAAGCCTTCGGGGAGACCTCGGACCTGAACTATACGATCCTGAGATACGCAAACGTGTACGGGCCCCGACAAGACCCTCACGGAGAAGCTGGGGTGGTCGCGATCTTTCTCCGAAGACTTCTCCGACGTGAGCCGATCCAGGTCAATGCGCGAGATCGCCTCGGGGATGACGGCTGCGTCCGTGACTACGTCTTCGTTCGGGATGCGGTTCGGGCTAATCTCGCGGCGTTCGAAGGGGCGCTCGACCGGCGCACGATCAACATCGCGACGGGGATCGGGACGTCGACGCGAATGCTGGCCGAGAATCTCGCTAGCCTGGTGAGCCATCCTGCCATCGTTCGCGACGGCGAGCATAGAGCTGGCGATCTCGGGCGCTCGGTGCTCGATCCCACCGTCATGACGTCGATCCTCGGAGATCCAACCCCGCTAGCCGAAGGCTTGGAGACGACCACCGAGTGGTTTCGCCTCGAATCGGAGTCTTCATGAGCGAACGGGTCGCTGTGATAGGCCTCGGGTACGTAGGGCTTCCCGTAGCGTTAGCCTTCGCCCGTGAGTTCGAAAACACCGTGGGCTTCGACGTGTCGAGCGAACGCATCGAGGCGTTGCGTGTCAACCAGGATCGCACGCGAGAAGTGAGCGAATCGGAGCTTGCGGAGACGACCCTCCAGCTGACCAACGACCCTGCCGATCTCCGCGGGTGCACCTTCTTCATCGTTGCGGTCCCGACCCCAATCGACGACGATCGTCGTCCGAATCTCGGTCCCCTCATGTCGGCAACGAAGATCGTCGGCAGCGCTCTAGCGCCGGGCGGTGTCGTCGTCTACGAATCGACCGTCTACCCAGGGGTGACCGAAGAGCGGTGCGGGCCCGTCTTGTCCGAAGCTTCGGGGCTGACGCAGTCTAAAGACTTCAAGCTCGGATACTCGCCGGAGCGGATCAACCCAGGCGACAAGGAGCACACCTTCGAGAAGATCATCAAGGTAGTTTCCGGCGAAGATCCCGAAACCCTCAAACGAGTCGCTAACGCTTACGAACAGGTCGTGGAGGCCGGTGTTCACCGCGCTCCGTCGATCAAAGTCGCCGAGGCCGCCAAGGTGATCGAGAATACGCAGCGAGACCTCAACATCGCACTCATGAACGAGCTTGCGTTGATCTTCGACAGGCTCGACATTCGTACCCAGGACGTGCTCGACGCGGCTGGAACGAAGTGGAATTTTCTCCGTTTTTCGCCTGGGTTGGTTGGAGGGCACTGCATCGGGGTCGACCCCTACTACCTGACCTCGAAGGCCGAGGCAGCGGGCTATCATCCAGAGGTGATCCTCGCCGGCCGCCGGATCAACGACGACATGGGGCGGTACGTGGCCAAGCGAGTCGTGAAGCTCCTACGGCAACAAGGTCACCCCATCAAGGACTGCCGGATCGGCGTTCTCGGGCTGACCTTCAAGGAAAACGTTCCGGACCTCCGCAATAGCCGGGTCCCGGACATGATCGACGAGCTTCGTGACTACGGGATCGAGCCCCTGGTGCACGACCCCTTGGCATCGGGCGATGAAGCCAGCCGCACGTATGGGATCGAGCTCCGCCCCTGGGACGCGCTGACCGACCTCGATGGCGTAGTGCTAGTGGTGCCCCACAAGCACTACCTCGAGCGCCTCGATCACATCGTCGACTGTGTGCGAAACGGCGGTGTGTTCGTCGATGTGAAGTCTCTGGTGGACCCGAGTAGCTTGAGAAGCGACTTGAAATACTGGAGCCTGTAAGGGCCCGGATCGCCTAGAACAGCCGTTCCGGGACGAAAATGATATCTCCGGCCGCTACCTCGATGTCTTCGGCCTGACCCCGCGTCACCCGCTCTACGGGAACGCGATAGCGCACGGTCTCGTCGCCGATGCGTCGCGTGACCACCGTGCCGTCCCGGTCAGCCAACGACGAAAACCCTCCCGCCATGCTGATCGCTTGAACGACCGTCATCCCTGGCTCGAGGGGGAAGGCGCCCGGATTTGCGACCGCCCCGACGACGCTGATCCGTTTCGACGCGTACTCCCGAACATAGACCGAGACATGCGGATTGCGGAGCAGATCCCGGTCCCGGAGCTCGTTTTCGAGCTTGGCCGCGACCGCAGTGGGCTCGAGGCCCTTCACCTCCACCGCGCCGAGGAGCGGGAAGTTGATCGTGCCATTGGGAGCCACCTGGTGATCGCCCGACAACGCCTCTTCGCCGAAGACTCGGACCGAGAACGAGTCCCCGGGCCCGAGCGTCGTGTCATCGGTTGCGGGCGGGGGCACCTCGGTCGCTTGAACACCACGCTTGCTGCATGCAGCCGCAGCGACTCCGAGGATGAGAAAGATGCCGATCAGTAGAAGACGCGAAGGCCGATCCATGCTTCGACTTTCTGGTATTCACCCGAGGGATCCGGTAACGGAGCGAACCCCACGTACTGGAAGTCGGTGAAGTCTGCCAAATAAGCGACCTCGGCGAACACCGAAAGCCACGCTTTGAAGCGGTATTCGCCCCAGAGCGCGATCCTGGTGCGTATGTCTTTTCGCTCGGGTTCCGTGCCCAAGAACGAGCCGTCTGGATTTAGGGCGAGACCCGACTTGTCGAACGAGACCCATGCCTTGAGCCCAACCAATAGGGCGCCTGCGCCAGTGAACGTCGCGTTGATATAGAGGCGGTTCATCACCGTGAAATTGCCGATGAACGACGGAAGGATATTGCGGTTGTAGCCGCCATCGAGGGAGATCGTGGGGCGTGGCGTCCACCGTGCTTCGACTCTTGCCGTGACGTCATCGAAATCCTGGAGCAACTCGTAGAACCCCACTGCGTAACCGATGAAGGCCGTGAACGACAGTGTGTTCGTGAGAGCGCCGTTGTACCCGATCTGACTTCGCACGCGGTTGTTGTCCGAGAGGACAGTCGGGGAGAGCGCGACGAGTTCCGGGTTGAGATATTGCTGGTGGGCGAACTCGAAGTCGTAAACGATCGCGGAGCTCGGGAAGAAGCTCCAAGTGAATTGCGCTGGGACTCGATGGGTTAGGTTGTCGGCGTACTCGTAGTCGTTCGAGTCGAAGAACTGGATGACGTTCGTGTAGCCGACGCGTCCTTCCAGCACCTCGCTCTTGCTTCGCCCGACGAAATCGACCGCCGCGTTGTTGATGTTGCGTCCGTAGCTCGTCGTTTCCCCGGTGAGGGTGTTCGGATCCGCAAAGGGCCGGATGGTCCGGAGAAATCTGTCCCGCACCTGCAGCGAAAACACACGCGACGGGTTGTAGGCGAAGTCTATGTGGGCTTCGGCGCCCACGTTGTCTTGCACACGGTTATTGAAGTAGTGGTAATAACGTGCTCCGACTCCGCCTCTAAATGTGATCTTTTGCGGCTCGACCTTGTTGCTCTCGCCCTCAGCCTGGCGCTGCGGGCTCAGCGTGGCGAAGTCCAAGTAGCCGGTCAGACGCAGGATGAACGAGTCTTCTCGGTTCAAGCTTTGGAGGAAGACATTTGAGTCGTACCCGCTTTCGACTGCGATGCCCGGATGAAGGACGAAGCGGCCGGTCTTGAACCCGGGGCCTTCGTTCGCAGCACGGTCCGGGAAAAGGGTCTGGCCCTCCGCCAGGTCTGGAAGCAACAGGACGCATGCAGCCAGAGAGAGCCCTAACCTTAGGCAGCAGCGCATGAACTAGTCCCCCCCCTGCGCATAGCATCACGCTCCGCTAGTTAGCTGACACCACTGACCGGTGGGGGAATGTAGGGGATGGGTGGTTCTGGAACCGGCGCTACGACCGCTGGGTCCGCGTCGGGCGCGAATAGATCGACCTCTTGCGTGACTTTCGTGTCTCCAGTGTCGAAGAGATCTTGCCCTACGCACTGATTGGCTGCTTGTTGAAGCATTTTGAACTTCTGCGACAGCACACCGATGACTGCAAATTCGTGATTGCGACTCCCAGCGTCGTTGGCTTCAATGGACTCTTTCAGCGCGGCTTGGCGGCGCTTCAGATTTTGAAGGTTTGCGTTACACTGTGCGAGCTTGTCATCGACGCAGGTCGCGCGGATGATGTCCTTTTCACTCTTGGCGCTTTGAAGGGCTTGAGCTTGGGCTGCACAGCTCGCGGTGGCCTCCTCAACGGCTGCATCTGCTGCTTGCGCCTGCTGTTTGGGAGACAGAGTCGTCGGCTCGGCTCTCGCGTTGACGGATTCGACTTTGACGACATCGACGGTCGCCTCGCCGCGCTGAGCAACGGCGTAACCAAACTCGCTTCCGGCCAGCAACAAACCGAGGCACACCCCTACCGACGGCCCCATCCGTGTAAACATCAACGATCTCCTAAACTTGCAGAGAATTATACGCGGCGCACTACTCAAGTCAATGGATTCGCAGTTCAGTCTAAGCCGCAAACGCGGCGCAACTCCAAGAAAACTCAGTTCTGGGGCTGGAAAACGAAGGGATAGCGGAAGGTGACACTGCCGCCATCCGGTCCGGGATTGAATCGAAAGCGGCTGATCGTCCGCGTCACACAGTTTGCGACGGCAGGGCTACCGGTCGTATTCTCTGTCGCCTTGGCGCCGGTCACGTTGCCACGTTCTTGGATCGTGAAGGTTACCGTGACCTTGCCGGCAAGGCCCGGGTTCTTTCGAAGCTCGGACTCGTAGCACCGAGTGATCGACTTGATACGCTGTTTGATCTGTCGCTGGACGAGCGCTGCATCGAACTCGCCGCTGCCGCCGATGTCACCACCCGTGCGGACCCCTACGTCTCCACGGACCTGGCGCTCCTTGACCGCAGCGCCCTCCTTAGCGGCTTTGCCAGCGCCCTTCGAAGCCTTGAGTGAGCCGAGGCCTGCGCTTTGTCCGCTACCACCTCCGGTACGCGTGCGGAGCGTTCCGGTCTCGCTCTTGGTTGCGACCCCGACGCCGGAGGCCTGCGCCAACACATCGGCGGCGTTGCCCGTCACGGCGCCCCCGGCGAGCACGTCACCGAGCGCCCCGCCGTCGCCACCCAGCGCGCCGAGCAACATCGCTTCGGCCTGGGCTGCTGCCTCTTGGGCGATCCGTGCGCGGGCCTCCGCGCTGACGGCCGGGTCGTCGGCGCTGCCTGCGGCCTCCTGAGCTCCGCGTGCGTCGGGTTTCTTGTCTGGTCGCTCCGCCTTTGCTTCTTTCTCTTCGGCTTCTTCTTCGGCCTCGTCGCCGGGCACTTCTTCCTCGACCTCGGGGGGTTCGACGGGCGCTTCGAAGATCAGCCGAGCCAGATTCTCGGGCATCTCTTGGGTGCCGGTCTCGATCTCCCAGTCCGCGTTCTCCATGTAGATGATGAACCCGAAGAACAACATGTACGAGAAGATCACCCACGTGGTGAACGTCCAGTCGATGTTCTTGACGAAGCCACGCTGAACGGCCGCTGGCAGCTGTGGTTTCGGCGTGATCGGCGGAGCGGTCACGAACTCGAAAAAGACCGTGAAATCCCCCATGCGAATGGTACCGCGGGAGCTGTCTGCCAGCTTGATCTGATAGTGCGTCCCAGCGTTGCGGGCGGCGCCGGTTTCCCGCAAGTGCTCGAGCTTTTGGACGCCGCCGGGCAGTGCCACCTTGCCGTTCATGTCCCCGGTGAAGTTGAGAATGTAGTCGTCGCCTACGAGTTGAAAGAGCTCGAAGCGCGACTCCAGCTTCGCCGGCAACGTGCCGGACTTGATGATCAGATGGTTCCGCGCCGCAGTCCCAATCGAGACGGTCTCTCGTCGACGAATAATCCGCTCTTCGACGATCTTCTTGTCTTTGAAGAGACCGATGCGAAGGACCCTCGGGCCACCCCTTCTCATCGGGACGGCCTGCATCGCCATCGTCATGGCGCCAGGTCGCCTTCCCGTCCTCGGACTGTCTGGTTGCGTCATCGGGCAGTACTCCGCATCTCGAGGAGACGTTTGGCCGATTCCAAGGATCTGGTGCGCGTGCGGATCATCAGAACGGTTCCTCCTGCACGCTTCTGGCGACCTCACGAAGGAAGCTGGTGCGGAGCTCGAGCACCTCATAGCCCAAATTGGAGCGATTGAGGATGTAGAACGCGTTCGGTTTCTGCACACGTCCTTCGATGACGATCTCTTCGAGCTGAATCACGCGCGGCTGTCGCTTCTTCTTGCCTTGGCCGAGAGCGGTCGTCGCGAAGATGGCGCTCAGCAGGATGGCGAGCCAAGTCATGGACATGTAGCGTTTCATTCGGCCCCTGCCTCCTCTCGTGCGCCCCGCTCGGTTTCTCGCGCAGAGCGCTCCTTGTCACGCTCGATTCGCCGCTTTGCACGTTGGATCATTCGGTCGAGGTCGCGCAAGTACTCTTCGGATTGGTCGTCACGCCCAAGGCGTGGGCCCATCTGGCTCCTGTAGATCTTGAACTCGCCGACCGATTTCTCGAGCGCGCTGACCTCGTCGAGCCCCGGAAAATCACCGCCTGCCGATAGGTACAGCAGCCCAAGGCCGAAATGAGCCTCTGGGAGCTTGGTTTCGAGCTCGATGGCACGGCGGTAGGCTTGCTGGGCATCGGTCCACCGTTGAGAGGCCCGATACGCGTCTCCGAGGTTGACGTGGACCGCAGGCAGGGTCGGCACGAGCTTCTCGGCCACCTGGAAGTGGGAAAGAGCATCGGCATAGTTGCCGCCCGCTAAGAGCTGGATCCCGAGCGCCATCCGTGCTTCGGCGTAGTCGGGGCGGAGCTGCACCGCCCGTAGGTAGGCCTCGAGCGCATCGCGCAGTCTGCCCGGCTCGTCTTTGAGCCTTTCGCCGTTTAGGAAATGAAGCTCCGCCACGTTTGCGTCGATGGCCATTGCCTGGTCTAGGATCGAGTCCTCGAGCTCGTCACGACCCTGCGCACGGCTTGCCTTGATTAGCGCGATCAGAGCGGGGACGAATCGCTCGTCGCACTTTAGAGCACGCCTGGCGGCCATCCATGCCTCGTCGTAACGTCGCGCCTCGACTAACACTTCCGCGTACAGTGCTTGGATCTCCAAATTGGTGCGATGGTCCCGGGCAATCGGCTCTACGGATGCGACGGCGTCTTGGACATCTCCTCGGCGGATCTCGATCGTTGTGATTCCGCGCGCCGCCGGTTCGTAGTCCGGAAGGACGCCCAAAGACCGTTGGTAGTAGTCGAGGGCCTTGCGCTCGTCACCGGATCGGTCGGCGAGCACACCGAGGTTGTAGAGTGCCGGGTAAGCCCGCGCGTCTTTCTTGAGGGTGTCTTGGAAATGCTGTTGAGCCGAGGCAATATCGTTAGCCTGCGCTGCGTCTAGGCCGCGCTTGAATGCCCTATTCGCTTTGGACGACATCGGTGTGCGCTCTGGGCGACTACACTGTTCTGCGCGCGTAGCCCCCCATGGGCTCGTTGCTGCGTCGGTGGACGCGATGGCCGGCGATTGCCCACCCTTCTCGACACTGTCGTCTTGCATAGGGAGCTCGCCGCCACTCGTGACCTCGGCGTCCGGAGGCGTGGACGGCTCTCCACCCTTGCAGCCCTGCGTAGCGAAAATCATCACCACGAAAGCCATCGTCGCGTGTACCCGGAGACGCATCACCGTTCCTCCTTCGTGATAGCAGGGGGTGCTACGCCTGGTCGAATCTCCATCGGCCTGCCACGCGGCGCGCGAGCAAACTCGCCCGGTGCGTAGCCCTGGAAGGTAGCGTCTCGCGCCTGCGCCTCCGCGATGCACTCCGCGATGCGCTCGTCGCCATAGGCCTGCAAACGATCGATTGCGATGCGTGTGTATTCGTCGTCGAAGCTTCCCGCACGCGCAGCCCGCGCGGCCAGGGCGTAGCGCGCAACTGCAAAGCATTCGACCGGACGCACCTTTTCATCGAGCAGCTGACGGACCCGATCTTCGACCTCGAGTCGGATGTCTTCGCGGTCGTATTGGTCGACCTTGCGGAGTTGCTTCTGCATGTCGAGCGGCATGACGAACGGTGCGTTCAAGATAGAACGAGCCAGCAGTTCGTAGGTTCGGCCCTGGCGGACGAACGATGCGATGGTCCAGCGAGGACGGCGATACTCGAGCACTGGCTCATACCCCTTCACGATCGACTGGGCCTCAGCGCTGCCTTTTTCGATCTGCTTGGCCAAGGTGGTGGTGTACGCTTCGATCGTCCTCGGTTTGCTGACTTTGATCTGAAACTGCTCGAAATCTTCGATCCTGCCGTCGGCGAGAATGAAGCGGGCCTCCGCCGCGTAGCCCGCCGCCAGCGATCCTGGCGGTTGTCCGGTCCGCTCATACGCCTTGGTCACGTCGAGCAGCGCTGTACGATACTCGCGGGAGCGTCTTCGGGCCTTCTCCGATTCGGCGATCCGCCAGTGGGCCTGCACGACGAGGTCACCGGCCTGGCCGTCATTGCCGTAGGCCTTGATGAACTCGCGCATTCCTCGGATCGCTTCGGGGTAGCGCTTTTGCCGATACGCCATTTCCGCGATTCGATAGAGGGCGGTCTGCTTCACTTCCCGGTCGTCCACCGTACTGTAGACGCGCCGATAGTACCGTGTCGCCTCTTTGTATTGCTGAAGCTGTTCGAGCATGATTGCCGAATTCACCAAGGCATTGGTACGTTGCTGCTGGACCGCTGGGTCGGCCGAGCTTGCGAATCGCTGCGAATCGGCGAGCACGCGGTAGTTTTCGACGGCACGGTCGAAGTCGAAGTACCGCGCCGCGTTATAGGCGAGCTTGAAATGCGCGTTGGCCAAGATCGCGTCCAGGCTCTTCTGCTCTTCTGCGTCTTCAGCCCGACGCGGGCCCACCTCGTCGATGATTCGCTGATACAACGTGCCGGCCGATTCGTAGCGGTTGGTTGCTTCGAGCGCCAACGCGGCGTACTCGAGCGCGATCGGTGCCTGTTTGTCGTTTGGATTGGAGTTGACCGCACCGAGCAACATCGTGGCTGATTGTTCGTAGAGACGCTGTCGTTCAGCCCCTGTCGCCTTGCCTGCGCTCTTGTAAACCTCGAGCGCATCTTGGTAGACGAGCGCGTTGAGATCGGAGCCGGCGCGACAGATCGGCTTGTCGCGATTGGCTGGCTTGTCGCAGTCGATCGCCCCCGCGCCCGCCGTGAAGGTGCAGCCTCGTTCTTGAATGTTTGTCGCGAGGCGCCGAATCTCCTCAGAATCCCGTTCAGCCACCGCCATGGCGCGTAGATTCTCCCACGCCACCTGCCCGGTGGCATCGGCTTCGGATCCTACGCAGCGTTCTTCGTAGATTCGGTTGAAGCGTGCTTTGGCCTGCGGCCAGTACCCGTACCAGTAAAGGAGCAACGCGTTGTTGTAGTCGTAGGCGGCGCGGACACCCTCGGTGTCACGCTGCGGGCTCACTCGCGCCAGGTAGATCTCGCGCGCGCGTGCGAGACGCTGGACGGTTTCCGGCATCGCCACGGGCTGCACGGTCGGTGGCTCCCCGACGACGGCTGGCGCTTGACTTCGCACGGCCAGACGCCCTTCTTCGATGTCCCGGTCCGAAATCCGCTTCAAAGACTCGACCACTCGACGAGCAGACTCGGCCAGATAGCTGTCGTCCACGTTCGAGTCGCGAACCTCCGCATACTCGGTGGCCGCCTGCTCGTAGCTCTCCGACCAATAGAGCGCGTCGGCCAGGTTGTAGTGGAGCTCGTAGCCCTGGGGGTTGTTGGGATAGTGCTCGAGGTATCCCCGGTATGCGGCCGCTGCCAACGCATACTCGCGTTGCGCGTCCCGACAAAGCCGTACGTCCCGCTCCTCCACGCACTGTTGGCGTATGCGCTGTGCTCGCGAATGATGGTGAACGGCGGTCACGATCAGGGCGTTTTCGGCCAATTGCTCGGCGTTTCTCTGCTCCGCGGGGCGGTCCATGTTCGCGTTCCACCACGTGCTCCCCTGCACGTATCCGGCAAGCTCGGTGCGCACGACGATCGCCTCCTCGAACTCGTTGTGCATCTGATGTGCGACTGCGATGTCGTTCAGGATCTCCGGTGTGCGGTAGTGATTGGGCCACCTCGAAAGCGCGAGCCGCCAAGCAGCGATGGCCTCCGGATACTTGGCTTCGTCGAAGTACACCTGGCCGAGCTGAAAGTAGACCTCCGGTGTCCAGGCGCGGTCTTGGGGCAACAAAGACTGGTCTTGGATCCGCTGGATGCCGGTGCGCTTTCCCTCGACGCGATCTGGGATCTGGTTTTCGTTCCAATCGTCGTAGGCGAACGCGATCCCGAGGTATTCCACGGCTTCCGGTCGCAGCTCGGATCCCGCCCGTCCGGTTTCGCGCTCCGCGTCGTCGGACCACTGCACGAGCTTGGCGAAATTCTGAATCGCCTCGGGGTAGCGGCTCGCCCGATAATAGGCCCAGGCGACTTTGTAGAGGGCCAGGTTGTAGTTGCGGTCATCCGGTTGTTCGAGGATTCGGTCGTACGCAGCGATGGAGAGGTCTAGAGCGTTCTCGCCGCCGAAATCGTCGAAGTGGTACTCACCGATTCGAAACCAGGTTTCGCTCACGAACCGTGCATCCGGCGCAATCGCCTCACACTTTTCGTAGGGATCGACAAACCTCCCGCCGACCGAGGCGTCGAGGCGGCGACCATCGAGGGTCAGTGCCGGGTACTTGGCCTGCGCAGCCGTCGAGGCATCCGGAGGTGGCGGACGCCAATTAGGGTCGTAGGTGTACCTGTTGGCACACACCAAGGCGAGCCACGCGGCGACGGCTTCTTCGGGTCGGCCCGTCTCGTTCAGGGTATATCCGATCAAATAGTACACACCGTCGGAGCGCTCGTACTTCGGGAATCGGCGAGCCAGCTCTTTATAGAGGTCGATAGTCGGGGTGAAGTCGGGCGCGGCTGGAAGAGTGTCCTCCGCCGTCGTGTCTCCCGCCTCGCGAGCCGCCTGGGCGCGGTCGTATAGCTGCTGAAACTCGATGGCGCTCTGCTCGAAGTAGAGCTCGCCCAGTCGAAACATCGCGTCGGGGCTGTACCTCGGGTGATCGGGATAGCGACGGATGAACTCCTCGAAAATTTGGATCGCGTCTTTCCGGGCCTCGTTGAAGGCTCGGTCCTCTGCCTCGATCTGTGTGCCGTACCAACGATCGCGTGCGCGTCGTTGTTGTAAGTACTCGCGACGTACCAGCGACGTCACAGTGTCCCGATAGGCACCCCCGCTCTCGAGGAAACGTTCGACTTCCCCTTCGAGTTGCCGCAAACCCTCGAGCTGTTGCTCCGTGGGCCGCGGCCGCTCGTCCACCACCCGCTTTTCGGTATCCTGCAAGAATGGCGGCAAGGTAGTATCGGTCGTGCCCTCCCACGGGGTTGCTTTGACGTCTTCAGTTCGTGGCGAGTCCCGGTCCGGCTGGTCCGACTCGGGCTGCGGCTCGAGCTCCACGTCCTGTGCCCCTACCGAGGATGGCAGCGGGAGCAAGGCCGCCCACAGGGCGAGCGCCATGAGCCGTGCTCGGGTCATCGACCACCCTCAAAGCCATTGGTCTGGTCCATCACGTCACGAAACTCGTCGTCTAGCGCCTGGATTTCGCGCGCTCGTTCTCGGGTAAGGCCGTCGATTCGGAGCCGGTGGTCCTCGCGTTTGGCCCAGGCGACGTCGATCTTGCCCACATCAGCCCGCATGACCAGGTCGTAGAAACGGCGTCGAATGCGTTCGAAATTCAGATACGCGATCGCACCGACCACATCCTCCGTCTCGCCTTCGAGCGACTTCAGCGCCCTACGGTAGCGCGAGAGATTTCGGGTCTCTTCGTCGACGACGGTCATCATCTGCGAGACCCGCTTCTCAACCACCGCGTCAACCTCGGCGTCACGTCGATCGAGGAGTCGCTCCGTCGCTGCAATACGCTGATGAGCACCGTCGAACGCCGCCCCACCCGAGCCGAGAATCTCCCGCTCTCGCTTGACCAGGTCGTTGAACTTCGACCGCTGCAGAGTATCGGATTGGTATCGTTTGTCGCCCACGCCTACGTGCAATCGCCCAACCTCGAGCCGCCGCCGGATCCAAATCAGCCGCTCCTCGTAGTCTGCGATTTCGGCCTTGTGGTCGGTGAGCTGCGCCTCGAGCGCGGCCCTGTCGACTTTCTCGGGATCGACCGATGCCATCCCGATCTTCGAGGCGACGATGCGCGCTTCGAGGCCCAGTATCTCGACGCGAAGCCCCTGTAGCTCGCGCTCGAGCGCTCTGTACTCGTCGAGCTTGTCGAGATCTCGATCGACGAAGTCTTCGGTGTCGACGGGCATCTTTGCGACTTCGGCCTGGAGCTCTTTGCGCCTTGCTCGGATTTGACCGCCCTGGGCGCTCCGACTGCCGCGGGCTCGATCCTCGCCTTCGACGTAGGTTCCGCGCAGCTGGGCGAGTCGATTCCGAAGGCCGGTCGTCCTCTCGCGTTGCCGCCGAAGGTCCGAGAACACCGCCAACCGGTTGGGCGCAGCGAGGGCCGCAGTGATTCGAGCTGCGAGCTCGTCGGTTTCCTCCACGAGCTGCGTCGCCTCGCTCAGGTCCTCCAGCAGGCTGAGCGCCCGCTCGTAGCTGCCCTCGACCGGCGCCCACTGGCGCGCGCTCTCGGGCAGAAAGGCATCAATGTCGAAGTTGGCTACGTTTTGCCGGACAAGCCCTTTGAAATATTGCACTAAATCGGGGTGCTCGGTGCGTGTCCGATCGAGCTCCGCGGTGATCGGCGCGAACTGCTCCCGAACCTCCTCGAAGACCGCCTCGGCCTCGTTGTAGCGGGCGGCGCGTGCAAGCAGCTCTCCTCGTAGCACTTTGCCGTCTGCGTTGAGCGGGCTCTCCGGGGCTGCGATCGAGAGCACCTCGAGCGCCCGCTCCGCCTGGACCGCGTCGCCCATCGCGATGTATGTCCAGGCGAGCTCGTACTGCGCGGCGTCGAACCGGTCTGAGGTTTGAGGCACGGCGCGATAAGCATCGACAGCCTGTTCGTGTTGGCCGGTCTCGTAATAAAGCCGCGCCAGTGCGAGATAGGTGAGCTCTACGACTTCGGCTTCAGCTTCGTTGGCAGGCTCGTGGCCGAGGACCGACCGGAACGCTGCAATGGCATCGACGTACTCAGCGCGAAGAATGTGGATGGTTCCTGCGAAGTATTTCGACCGAAGCGAGTAGGCATTGCCGCTTGGAATGGCGAGAAAAGCTTGACGGGCCTGCTCGAGGCGGGCTTGGTCGATGCCGCGAATCGCTCGATCGGCTGGCGCGTTGAGCACTTGATCGACCGGAACGGCGCGGTTGTAGAGGTACTTCGCACGGAAGTACGCGGTCGTCACCGACAACGTCGAGGACGGCAGCGCTTCCAACCGAGCAAAATAGACGTCGACGCCCCTAAAATCCTGGGTCTCGATCGCGATTTCGATGAGCCGACTGAGTGACCGTTCGAGATAGACGGAAAACGCTGATTCACTACCCCGATCGATGATCTCTTCATAACGACGTCTTGCACCGAGGGTGTCGCCAGCGAGAAACAGCGACTCTCCGAGAAGGAAGAGCGCCTCCGGGTAGGCCCGATGCGTCTGATAGTGCTCGACGATGTCGGTGAACAAGATCGCTGCACGAAGGTAGTCTTCGAGGCGAAGGTAGAGCTCCCCGTCCGCGAGGCGCTCCTCCACGAACGTGTCGGTCTTGCGAGTGTTCACAGGGACCGGCCTGCTCATGAGGCGCTGTGTGTCGGACTCGATATCTGCCAGGTCGCGGTTCAGTTGGTTGAGGTCCTGAGCGGCAACGGTGGAAACAGACGCAAGAAGGCTCCCTGCCAGAGCTACCCCCAGCCGGCCTTGCCACGCTCGCCCTCTGCCAAGTTTTGGTGAGGGCGGCGATGGAGTCGCCCCACGGCGTCGCATTACCGAACGCCCTCACCCTCTGCGTCGGGTCGCGCTTGACGCTCGATCCGCTCGATGAAGCGCACCGCAGGGCGTTCTTCGAGCGGAGTCGTGGGGCCACCTTTCTCATAGCCGACCACGACCAGGGTCGCGACGCGCCCTTCGGGGACCGAGAACGTGTACGTGGATCGAACTTTGAAGCGGTACCCCTTCAAGTAAGAGAAGACCCCATAGCCATGTCCACGATACTCGAGGTTCACCGTCAAAGTGTGCTCGCCAGGTACGATGCTGCCGTTGTAAACCTCGAACTCTTCTTGGTCGCCGATGGCTCCCTCTTCATCGGCCTTGGTGAAGATCGGAGCGCCGTCGAGCGCGTACACCACGCGCACGAGCTTGAAGCCCTCCGACATTCGATTCTCGTGGACGATGACCGCCTGGCCGCCTCCAACGACCCCCTCGAGCACTGTTTCGGCGAGCAGTGAAAGGCGCGCCTTCGAACGGAAGATCTGCTCTTTGAGCTCGTTGATCCGCTGTTCCAGATCTCGGAGTCGAACCGCATAGGTGCCGGCATCGATCGGCGCGGCCGTGGCAGATGCTGCCGGAGTCGGCAGAGCTTCGCTCGGCGGGGCGGTCGACGTGTCCGATGGGGGCGCTTCTTCGGTTTGGGCGACCGCTACAGCACCGCCCGCCCAAAGGCACGCCACTACGACTGAAAGCGCAACTTTCCCGCGCATCGCGATTCCCCTCTAAGTGACCACCATCTGAGGCGAAATTGCCCCTTCGTGGTCCTCGCGCTTATACCAAAGCGCCAGCACGTGGGTCAATGAAGGTCGAGGGCATCACGACGAACCGCGATCGACGAGAATCGTTGAATTGTCCTTCACTTGCAGGGGTGCGATCGGGTAGATCCTCGGACACCGTCAACCGTCGATCCATGTGTGACTCGACCATGCATCTGCTGGCTATGGAATGCGAGGGCGCTTCGTGAGCGATCCCGGGGACGAAGAGCTGCTTTGCGCGTATCAAAGCGGCGAAACGCAGGCCTTCGAGATGTTGCTCGTTCGATACAGGCGACCCCTCTTCAACTTCCTATTGCGTTCGGTGCGCGATCGCGGAAGAGCGGAAGAGCTCTACCAGGATGTCTGGATGCGCGTCATCGAGCGGTGCGACGAGTTCCGAGGGGACGCCAAGTTCTCGACATGGCTGTACACCATCGCCCGGAACCGTTGCGTCGATCACCAGCGAAAGATGGTCTTTCGGCGACATGCGTCCCTCGACGCACCCGTTCCGGGCTCGGCCCAGAGCCTGGGCGAGCGGGTTCCCAACCCCGGGCCTTCAACCGACCGCCTAGCGATGCGGAGGACCCTCCAAACCCGGATCGCCGAAGCCGTCGAGGAGCTTCCCGAGGACCAACGGGAGGTGTTTTTGATGCGTCAGGTGCAAGGCCTCGCCTTCAAAGAGATCGCCGAGGTCGTTGGGGTGTCGGCCAATACGGTCAAGAGCCGCATGCGCTACGCGCTCGAGCGCTTGCAAAATGGCTTAGGCGACCTCGAGGAGCACGTAGGCGAAACGGAGCCGCAGAAACATGAACTGTGAGCAATGCAAAGAGGCGGTCTTCGAACTGATCGAACGCGAGGTGGCCGATCCCGCCGGAGTGAAAGAGATCCTCGACCGCTGTCCGGAGTGCCGAGCGTTGTTCGACGAGATGAAGGCGGCGCTCGTCGCCGTAGATCAACTCCCGCTCGAGGAGCCACCGGCGCGTGTGGATGCAGACATACTACGCGCCGCCCTGATGCGACGTACGAACGTGACGCGTGTCGGCAGGCGGCGCTTTCAAGCGCCGCCATGGGCAATGGCAGCCATTGCGCTTCTAGCCGTGGGCGTTGGCGTGTGGGCGATTCCGCGTGACACGGAGCTCGCAACCGAAGACGCGCTCGGCACCCCGGTCGCTGAATCCGACGAAGCTATCGCGGCGGCACCGAGTCCAGCGAGTGCGCCAGCAGAGCTCGAAGAGGCGGTGGGCGAGAAAGCCGAGCAGGCGTTACGACTCAACCAGGAAACCCAAACTGCGCCCCTGGCGAAGACCGCCGCGAAGCCTTCGGTCGCGCGACAGCAGCGCGCACGGACCAAGCGTAAGAGCGCTCCTGCCCCCGCAAGGCAAGTCGAGGCGGTCGAAGCTGCGCCCGAAGAAGGCATCGACGTCGGCGCAGTGGCAGGGATGGCGGACATGGCCGAGGCGCCAGCCGCCAATGGACGCGCTGCTGGCGCCGCAAGCACCGTGGTGTTGGCGGACGAGTCGGCGGATCGGGAGGCCAACAAGGAGCTCAAGGAAGACGACGATGACGCCACGTGCCGGAAGACCGTCGCGGATTTCGAGAAGCGTCGCCGGCGCGACACCGGCTTCAAACCCGATGCCGAGCTAGAGCTCGCCTTGGGGCGCTGCTACGCCAAGCTCGGCGACACCAAACGCGCCCGGACATGGCTAGAACGCGCAGCCGCTCACCCCAAAACCAAGATCCGTGCCCAAATCGCCCTCAAGAAATTAACCCCCAATTAAAGGGGACAGTCCCCTTTTCCTAGCGCCGGAGGAGATCTAGGAGGCCGCGCCACGCAGTGCGTGCTGGCGCGGCTTCGTCAGCGACTTCGCGAGCGGCTGCCAGGGCTTCAGCGAAGCTTCTGGTGATCTGCATGGGGTCGAGCGCGATCCGCGCGTCATCGATGGCGGCTTTCCATCGCGCGTCGACACCGGAAAAAAAACACGAACCTCCCAACATGCGTACGACTTCATCCGCAGCAAACATCGCCGCGGCCCTGTCGCGGTTGGCCTCTCCGAGTTGCGACAAGTCGACGATGGCGATTTCGGCATCTGCGTCGAGCATCGCGCGTCCGAGCGCATCGACTTGCTCGCCAAGTGTCGAGGGTTCGTGAACTCCTGACATGATCAATGCGAAGATCTTGTCGTCGATCCGAATAGGACCGAGGTGTTTGGCCGCCCGCGATTCATGCTGCTGCAGGACTCGTTCCTCGCGGCCTAAGACGAAACCCTCAATCACTGCTGCCACGGCGCGCTCGGCAAACCGTCTTGCCGGAAGGGCCTCGCTTTCGTCGGCGGCGCGCAGCGCCAGCTGCACGACTTGCACTGCGGTAGTGGGCGTGAGATCGAGGAGCGCCAGTCGTCGGCCGAGCAGAGTCAGCACGGTCAGACACTCGCGAAACTGGAACGACTCGTAGTCGCCGGCAGCGCGCTCCTCTTGTGAAAGCTCGATCAAGAGCGGGAGCAGGGGAGCGGTCTCCTTGGCGATGTCATCGAGTGGTACCCCGCCGGTTGGCGGCCTCGCGTCCTCGAGCAGCGCACGCAATCGCGCCTCCGCCATTTTGTCCCCATCGATCACGCTCTGCCTACCTTATCACTCTTTGAGGCCGTCATTCGCCGCGTGATATAAGCGTTTCGTATGGGCGCCACGATCCTCGTCGTCGATGACGAAAAGAACATCCGTCGCACGCTTCGCATGGTTCTCGAAGGTTCGGGGTTCAGCACCCTGGAAGCTGAGTCGGCCGAGGCAGGCTTGGAGGCGCTCGACAACCACGAAGTCGACCTCGTGATTCTCGACGTAAGGTTGCCGAAGATGAGCGGCATCGAAGCGCTTTCCAAGATTCGTAGTCAACCCGAGACCCGACGATTGCCCGTGCTCATGGTCTCGGGTCATGCGTCCCTTGAGGAAGCCGTACAAGCTGTGCAGCTCGGCGCAACCGACTTCTTCGAAAAGCCCCTCGACCGTGACCGCGTTCTCGTGACCGTCCGCAACGCGCTCAAGACCTGGCAGCTTCAGCGCGAGGTCGAACAGCTTCGCGCAGACGTCGAACACCGCTACGAAATGATCGGGGAGAGCTCGGCGATACGGGAGCTCTTCGCGCAACTCGAGAAAGTCGCGCCCACCAGCGGGCGCGTTCTCATCACGGGCGAGAGCGGTACGGGTAAAGAGCTGATCGCGCGGGCGATCCACCGACTGAGCCCGCGGGCGGACGGTCCCTTCATCAAGGTCAACTGCGCGGCAATTCCTGCCGAGCTGATCGAGAGTGAGCTTTTTGGCTACGAGCGAGGCGCGTTCACCGGAGCGCAAGGTCGCAAGAAGGGGATGTTCGAGCTGGCGAACGAGGGCACGCTTTTTCTAGACGAGATCGGGGACATGAGCGCCAGCGCGCAAGCGAAAGTCCTTCGAGCACTGCAGAGTGGCGAGATCTCTCGCGTAGGTAGCGAGAAGGCGATCGCAGTGGACGTGCGCGTGCTGGCCGCCACCAACAAAGACCTAGAGGCTGAGGTCCAGGAAGGTCGCTTCCGAGAAGATCTCTACTTCCGACTCAACGTCGTCCCGATCTTGACCCCGCCCCTCCGCGATCGGAAGATCGACATTCCGCTTCTTGCCAAGGGCTTCCTCCGGGAGTTCTCGCTCGAAAATGGCCTTCGCGAAAAGCCGATCGACGACGAGGTTCTCGAAGAACTGAGCGATCGGCCCTGGCCGGGCAATGTCCGTGAGCTTCGTAACGTAGTCGAACGCATGGCGATCTTGAGCGGCGATCGCATCACCATGGACGATCTCCCGGAGGAAGGCGTGCTGAGCGAGGGTCGCCGCGGTTCAACGCCGCCAAGCGACCTCCCCCCCACGCTCGACGAGTCGGGCGGGCGCCTGACCCTTCGGGAATACCGGAGCCGCGCCGAAAAGGAATACATCCTTCAAACCCTCGACGAGGTTGGCTGGAACATCTCCCGAGCTGCCACCATCTTGGGAGTCGAACGCACCAATCTTCACAAGAAAATGCGGACCTATGGTATCCGTAGAGCAGAGGGATGATCCGTCGAACGATCAGGCTGTTGTGGAGGGGGGCCGTCATTGGCTTCTTGACCTATGCCTTGTTCTTCGCCCGCCTCGGAGATCGAACCCCGTTCCAGCACTTGGTGCGCGTCATCAGCACTGACGAAGCTCAGGAGCTCGGTCACGAGGTGGGCGTTGCCACGAAGAAGCTGAGCAAGCACATTGGCGAACAAGTCTACGACGTGACGCAACCGCCCGAGGTCGATGCCGGCGCTTCGCGGGTTCCCGAAAAGGTCGCCGACCAGCTTCAGGGAGTCACCGGTCACGCGTATCGGCGTGAGCACCGCATCGAAGCTGCCCGCGACGAAGAGTCTCGCTGACTTCGGTCGCGTGGTTTGTTCCCCAGCGCCCCCACACTATCACCTATGGCCATTCCAGATGGAGCCGTTTCATTTTGCGCCACAGGGTCGTTGGGCTGAGCCCCAAGATCGCGGCGGCACGTTCCTTGTTTCCCTCGGAGGCGCGCAAGGCGCGAACGATCGCATCGCGCTCCGCCTCTTGCACGATGTCGGCGAGTGACCGCAACCCCAAGTGCGAGCCGCCATTGGTCGAGCGCGGAACGATGTCCTGGAGCTGCACTTGCCCGTCCGGTGCGAGCGCCACTCCCTGTTCAATCAGGTTTTCCAGCTCTCGGATGTTGCCGGGGAAGTCGTAGCTCACGAGGTACTCGAGGACCCCCGGGCCAACCGAAGCTTTGCGTCCCATCTTCTGGCCATACTTCTCGAGGAAACTCTCCACGATCGGCGCGATGTCTTCCTTGCGGTCGCGAAGTGGCGGGAGCTCGAAGCGCGCCACATTCAGCCGGTAGTAGAGGTCTTCGCGAAAACGCTTCTCCTCGATGAGCCGCCGGAGGTTCTGGTTGGTTGCCGCAATGATTCTCGCATCGACGTTGATGGGCTTGTTGTCGCCGAGCCGGCGTATCTCGCCTTCCTGGATCGCCCTTAGCAACTTGGCTTGGAGCGACGGCGGCGTCTCCGCGATTTCATCGAAGAAAAACGTGCCGCCGTTCGCTTCTTCGAACAGGCCTTTGCGGGTTTGCACAGCACCTGTGAACGCGCCTCGCATGTGACCAAACAGCTCGCTTTCGAGCAGCGTCTCGGTCAATGCGGCGCAGTTGATCGACACGAACGGCCGCTCGGCACGAAGCGAGTTGGCGTGAATCGCCCGGGCGACCAGCTCCTTGCCCGTCCCGCTCTCCCCGGTGATCAAGACGGTGGCGTCGGTTGGTGCGATCCGGACGATGCGGCCGAGAACGTCCCGGATTTCTGACGACTGCCCGATGATATTGCCGAAGTTGTACTTCTCACGAAAGTCGTGAGTCATGGCGCGAAGCTCGCCTGCCATTTCGCGCAGTCGCGCAGCACGCGACACTTTGAGCAGCAGCTCCTCTTCGACAAACGGCTTTTGCACGAAATCGCGTGCGCCGAACCGCATCGCCTCGACTGCATCTTCGATCGTACCGAAGGCAGTCATGACGATGACCTCAGTCACCGGCGAGGCCTCTCGCGTGTGCCTCAAGACCTCCAAGCCGCCGATGTCGCCCATGCGCAGGTCGGTGATCACCAAGTCGTAGCCGTTCTCCACGACCATCGAGCAGGCAGACTCGCCGCTTTGCGCCTGGTCTACGTCGTACCCCTCCCCACGCAGCATCTCGGCGAGCATGCTGCGCGCGCTGTCCTGGTCATCGACGATTAGAATCCTGGCCATCACTCCGCGGGCTCGCGGTCCACGGGCCCCCCATGAAACCACCCCGCACCTGCGGAACCTTACCTCAAACGAGGGGTTAACGCCCGGCCTTCACTCCAGCACCCGATGCATTGCCGCGAGCACGTCCTCGCGAAACTCCGAAGGGAAAATCAGGCGCGGCCGCTGGATGCGCTTGTTGCGGAGCTGGCCGAGCAAGAACGAAGCGTCGCCGAGGCGCTGCAGCGGCTGATGTCGAAGCGTGACCCACAGCCCATCGGAGCTCCCGTCCGTCGGTTCCTGGTACGGGACGTCTTCGGCGATGTCGAGCCAAACGGACAGGTCCGAGCGATGGCCTCGGGCCTCGACGATTCGCTTCGTCATGTCGAGCGCGGCTTGCCACTGCGCGGGCCGGTTCTCCGGAAGAGGAACGGTCTTTGGAAGCGCGCGTGAGCGCAGCCGTCGGCTGAGGCTGGCCAGGGTCGAGTCGGGTCCGTGCTCCCACGCGGCGAGGCACGTCAGCAATTCGGCGTCGTCCATTCGGAGGTACTCCCCGAGCGAAAGCGACTCGCCGAGCGCCGCTGCACGAAACGCTGGAAGCAAAGGGTCGGGTGGACTACCGTCGAAGATCAGCTCGCTCACGCGCGAGAAGATCGCGCGCACCAGGGCTTCGGCCGCACGGGTGGCTTTGTGGTGATACACTTGCTGGTACATGAAGTGCCTTCCGAGGAAGAAGCTTTCGGCCGGCGGCAACCCCTTGCGCCCCTGCACTGCCAGGACCCAGCGACCGTCGACGCACGCGAACGTCAGCGCCTGAAGAAGCCAGTCGAGGTCGTAAAGCCCATACCGAACACCGGTCATGTGGCTATCGCGCAGGAGGTAGTCGGCTCGGTCGACGTCGATCGTCCCAGCAACGCTCTGGCAAAGATAGTCGAGGCGATAGTTGCCATTCAAGAGCCCGGCGACGCGCTCAGCCATGCCCCGCGAGATGCCTTCGAGCGTCTGGTGCACCTCAGTCGATGGGTCGAGAAGGATGTCTTGTGTCCAAAGCTCGTGATGTTTCGCATGAGGAAGCACCTCTTCAAACAGGTGCGAGAACGGGCCATGACCCGCGTCGTGGAGCAAGGCAGCCGCCAGGGCCTCGGCTCTTGCCTCTTCGTCGAGGCGTTGCTCCTGCGGGAGCTCGTGACTGCATGCGTCGATGCGTTGCAACAAAGCCTGCATGACGTGTGCTGCGCCAATCGCGTGGGAAAAGCGTGTGTGCTCAGCCCCAGGAAAGACCAGCGATGCAAGCCCGAGCTGCCTCACGCGTCGAAGGCGCTGCACCTCGCGCGTGTCGAGAATTGATCGAATCACCCGTTCCGCCGTGCCTTCGAAGGCGATCAAACCGTGGACCGGGTCCCTGAGGATCACCCTAGACGCTACCACCAGAGGTTCAGAACGCCAGCGTTCCGAACCGACCGTCGCGGGGGACGTCGAAGTCGGTTCCTCGGCGTACCACGGCGACGGTATCGGGTTGCCAGAGTGGGAATACGGGGATGTCGCGCGCAAGGATCTGCTGCGCCCGCGCGTATGCCGCGCGACGCTCGGCCCGGTCGATCTGGGTCCTTCCGCGTTCGAATAGCCTGTCGAGCTCTGCATTCTCGTACCGCCAACGATTAGCACCCTCGCTATCGGGGCCTGGGATCCTGGACGAGTCGAAAAACCAGCTCAGCACGTGCGGTTCGAACACTTCGGGAACCTGCAAGAGAGTAAGCTCGAAGCGGCCCTTGTTTAGGTCGGCGATCAAGGTAGCGGCCTCGGACGGGCGCATGTCCACCTCGATTCCGACCTCGCTGAGCATCGCCGCGATCGCCCTCGCGACCGACTGCCGAAATCGATCGGAGGTCGTCCGAAGGACCAACCGCATTCTCGGCTCCGGCCCTGAAGGGTCGACGAACCCGGCCTCGTCGAGGAGCTCCCGCGCCCGGCTTGGATCGAACGGTTGCGTCGTGAGTGAGTCGAGATGCGCCCAGTGATCGAATGGAATCCAGCTGTCGGTGATCCGAGCGAGGCCATCGTATTTGGCTTTGACCAGCAGCTGTCGATCGATGGCAGCACCAATTGCCTGACGCACACGGACGTCTTGGAGCTTGGGCGAAGTGGTGAGGAAGCCGAGGTACATGGTAGAGACTCCGGGCGCGCTCCGGGTTTCAAACCGTGGATCATTCTGGAACAACGGAAGCAAGAGCGGTGGAATCGAGCCGATCGCGAGGTCACCCTGCCCGGCAAGCATTCGCAGCGCCCGCGTGTTGTCGTCGCGGATCACCACCAGTCGGAGGCTCGGAACCTTTGGCGTTCCTCGGTACCAATGTGGATTGGCACGAAGCTCGAGGACGCCTGGCGAACGCTTCACCAAACGATAGGGTCCTGCGCCCACTGGAAATGGGTCTTCCTCCGTGGCGATCCGACGGCGCGCATCGAGGCGCCGCACGATCGGCAGCTCGAGGTCCGTAACGAAAGTCGCGTGCGGCTCGCGAAGTACGAACCGAAGGCTTTGTGGATCGAGGATCTCGATGCTTTGGATCCGGCGATACGTGTGCGCGTACCTGCTCTTGAGCTCGGGATCGACGATCCCTCGAAAGGTTGCCGCGACATCTTGGGCGTCGAGCGGGCTACCGTCACTGAAGCGAAGCCCCTTCTTCAGACGCACTTCGTACTCGATGGGGCTCAGAGCCACGACCGACTCGGCGAGGTCTGGGACCACCTCGAGCGTTCTCGGGTCGATGGTGACCAGGGAGGCAAAGAGAAGCCGCGAGACCCGAAGGCCGTAGGGATCGCCGACGAACCGCGGGTCGAGCTGCTCCGCGTCTCGCGGGAGGACGACTACGAGCACCTCGGGATCGCGCTCGGGTTTGTCGGAGCACCCTGCGCCGATCACTAGGAGCAGGGCGAGCACGCTGCTAGTCTGCACCCGATGGCGCACCGCGCGCTTCTTTGCCTGAGTCTGTTTGGCCTTCTGGTCGTGAGCCCTGGCGCCCTCGCCAAGGGCCCCGAGCCCCTCGCCCAAACGATCTCCCACCTGGTCAGCAAGGCTCGGCTCGGGGATCGGATCGGGATCGAGATCGTTCGATTGCACGACGGAGCCCAACTCTACCAAAAACATGCCAAGCGCCCCCTGAATCCGGCGTCCAACCAGAAGATACTCACGGCGGCAGCCGCCCTTTGGCGGCTCGGCCCTACCTTTCGAGCGTCCACCAGGGTCGAAGGCATCCTCGAGAACGGGAAAGTAAAGCGACTGATCCTTCGGGCCGCGGGGGACCCAAGCCTCGGGTACCGCACCTTGTTTGCGCTGGCCCAAGCGCTGCGGCTGCGCGGTGTCGACCGGGTGGAACAGATCATCATCGACGATAGTTACTTCGATCGCGAGATGCTTCCTCCGGCTTTCGACCAGCAGCCCGCTGAGACTGCAGCTTTTCGCGCGGCCATTGCCGCGTTTTCGGTAGACCACAATAGCTACGTCGTTCACGTCGGACCTGGGTCCAAGGTGGGCGCCCAAGGGCGGGCACGAGTTCTCGCCGACGGTTACATCGCGGTCGAGAATCAAACCGTCACGAAGGCGAGCGGACCGCCAAAGATTCAAATCGACCACAAGACCAAGAAAGACGGTCGCCTTGAGGTCAAAGTCAGTGGCCAAGTCCCGGTAACCACGCGGACGCTGTACTATCGTCGGCGCGTTCCCGATCCCCGTGCTCACGCGGCTAGCCTCTGGGTACGCGCGCTTCGTCAGGTCGGAATGCGGGGTGCTCTCGACGTCGACTATGCCCAAGTCACTGAACGGCTGCCGGTTCTCGCCGACATGCCGTCGGGAGAGTTGAGCGCCCTCCTCTATTCGGTCGGCAAGTGGAGCGACAACTTCACGGCCGAGATGCTGCTCAAGATCATGGGCGCGGAGTCACAAACCCCCGGCACCTCCGCGCGGGGCGTCGAGGTCGTCCGCGAGGAGTTGGCGTCTCGCGGGGTTGACGTCGAGGGGCTGATCATGATCAATGGCTCGGGCCTTTTCGACGGCAACCAGGTGTCGCCGCATCACATCACCCAGACGTTGGTTGCCGCCTATCGTGACCCTGCCATCCGCCCTGAGTATGTTTCGCAGTTTGCCGTGGGAGGGACGGACGGGACGCTCCAGTCCCGTCTCAAGAATCTGCCGCGAGCGAGGATGGTGCGGGCGAAGACGGGAACCCTGCGGGATGTGATCGCGCTGTCGGGCTACGTTCTCGGCGAACCCGACAAATCGGTCGCATTCAGCTTCTTGGCGAACGGAATTGCAGGGAAACAAGCCGAAGCAAGAGATCTCGCAGACCAAATCGTCACGCTGCTGGCCGGGTACGCGAGTCTGCCAGAGCCGTCGCGCCGCTGACATGTCACGACGCGTCATCTTGTTGCTGTTGATCCTCGTCTTGCCAAGGTGCGCAGGGGCCCCCAAGACCTCGTCCGAGTATCCAACCCCAATCATGACGCCACCCGTTGCCCCCATTCAGCCTCGCTCGATCACGCTGCACGACGACACGCGCGTCGACAATTATCAATGGCTTCGCGACAAAGGCGCCGAGGGAGTCATTGCCCATCTCGAAGCCGAGAACGCCTACACCGCCGCGTTGATGAAGCCGACCGAAGTCCTTCAGAAAGCCCTTTACGAAGAGATCGTCGGTCGGATTCAGGAGACAGACCAAAGCGCGCCCTATCGGAAGGGCGATTTCGAGTACTACCACCGCACCGAGCAAGGCAAGCAGTACCGGATCTACTGTCGGCGAGAGCCCGGTAAGCCAGCAACCGAAGCGGTATTGCTCGATATGAATGCGCGCGCGGAGAATCTGCCCTTTCTAGGCTTGGGAGTTTACGAAGTTTCGCCAGATGGCCGCTACCTCGCATTCTCGCTCGATGAGACTGGATTCCGTGACTACACGCTTCAGGTCAAGGATCTCCGTTCCGGCGACGTGCTGCCCGAACGCATCGAGAAGGTGAAGTCGTTGGCATGGGCCAGCGACAGCCAAACCTTCCTCTACACGATGGACGATGAGACCAAGCGCTCCTACCGGGTCTTGCGGCACCGTTTGGGCGATTCCAACGACGATCCGATCCTGTACCAGGAAGACGACGAACGCTTTCGAATGGCGGTATGGCGCTCGCGAAGCGGGCAGTACCTGTTTCGCGGCGCGTTCAGTCACACGACCACCGAGATCGGATTTCTCGAGGCAGAAGACCCGAGCGGAACCTGGCGACTCGTGGCAGAGCGAAAACAGGATCACGAATACGCGGTCGCTCATCGGGGCGATGAGTTTCTGATCAGGACCAACGACCAGGGCCGGAACTTCCGCATCGTGCGCGCGCCGGTCGCCGCACCTCAACCGCCTTCATGGAAAGAGGTCGTCGCTCATCGTGACGACGTCATGGTGGAGGGTCTCGATGTCTTCGAAGACTTCTACGTGCTGTCCGAGCGCGAAATGGGGCTCCCCTACATTCGCGTCGCTGGTTTCGGGGACGGTGAATTCCATCGCGTCAGCATGGACGAGCCGGTCTACTCGCTCTACCCGGGAGCAAATGAAGAGTTCTCGACCACTACCCTTCGATTCGGGTACGAGTCGCTCACCGCGCCCGACTCGGTCTTCGACTACGACGTAGCCGCACGCAAGCGCAGGCTGATCAAACAGATCGAGGTGCTCGGTGGATATGAGCCCACCAGCTATCGATCGGAGCGCCTCTGGGCCACGGCCGGCGATGGAACCAGGGTGCCCATCTCGGTGGTTTACAAGAAAGGCACCCCGCTGGACGGCTCAGCCCCGATGGTGTTGGCCGGATACGGCTCGTATGGGTTCCCATATCCGACCGTGTTCTCGCACGCTCGCGTAAGCCTGCTCGACCGAGGCTTTGTGTACGCGATTGCTCACGTTCGCGGTGGGGGCGAGCTCGGGAAGTCCTGGCACGACCAAGGGAGGATGGAGCACAAAGAAAACACGTTTGCGGATTTCATCGCCGTCGCGGAACACTTGATTGCCAAAGGCTATACCTCGAGCGAGCGGCTCGCGATCATGGGCGGCAGCGCGGGGGGCCTGCTGATGGGAGCCGTGGTCAACAGGCGTCCGGACCTTTTCGGCATCGTGGTGTCGTTGGTTCCGTTCGTGGACGTGCTCAACACCATGCTCGACGACTCCTTGCCACTCACGGTTGGAGAGTACGAGGAATGGGGCAACCCCAGGGAGAGGGAGGCCTATTTCCGAATCAAGGAATATTGCCCTTATACGAACATCGGTGCACACGACTACCCGACGATGCTTGTGCGCACCTCGCTGAACGACAGCCAAGTCATGTACTGGGAACCCGCCAAGTACGTCGCCAAGCTCCGGGCCCACAAGACCGACCAAAACCCATTGCTCTTCCGCATCAACATGGAAGCAGGCCACGGCGGGGCCTCAGGGCGGTACGACTACCTCGAGGAAACCGCCTTCGACTATGCTTTCATTCTCGAAGCTACGTTCAGCCGGCGATCGCCTTGATGCTCCAGGCGATGATCAGTTGGGCTGCATAGTAGATGGGGAGGCCCCAGAGGCGGTTCACGAAGCCAGGCGACACGAATCGGTCGCGCACCACGGCGATGTCCGAGACGGTGAACATCACAGCGCCGACCGGGACCATCCACGGAGCGCCCGCCGCTCCTGCGCTGACCGCGACTACGCACATCGCGGCGATGACGAACATGTAGATCCCGATCGGGATGCGCATGTCAGGGGCGTGCGGAAAGACCCAGCGCGCGATGAAGGCCATGAGGGCGGCCATCGCAACTGCAGCGATGAACGCCTGCGGGCCGCTCATCGGTAGAGAGCCAAACGCGATCACATAGGCGACATGGCCCAACAAGAACGAAACCAGCCCAGCGATGAAAGCCGTTTTTCCGTTGCCTAGCAGACAGACATCGCCGACGGCCCCGAGAATCAGCCCCACCAAAACGATATTCCCGTAGCGCGACTCGAGGGCCCCAAAGCCGATCGCTGCGACGATGAACCCGGCTGAAGCCAAGGGTTTGAAGATCGCTCGGATCCTGGGGCGCTTCTTCCACGCGCCCCAGAGCAGGCCGGCCAGGCCCACGGCGGTCATCAACTCGCCTAGTCCGTTTAGAGTCATCTGCGCTTCCGTGCGCTTCCGTGCGCTCCGCTCGCTACGGCGGGGTGTACCACGTCCTCGTCCGAGCGAGCGCCGCGAGCGACCGAAAGGATTGCGCCTTGGCCCTAGACCGTGCATGGCATGCACGAGGGGCCATGACCTCCACTCCCCCCATCGTCACGAACGACCAGATCGCCAGCATCCTCGAGCAGGTGGCCGACCAGCTCGAAGCTCAACATGCCAACATCTATCGAATCGATGCGTACCGCGCAGGAGCGGCGGTAGTGCGGGGGCACGAGAGCAGCATTCAGGAGTTGGCCCTGACGGGGGGGCGCGAAGCTCTCGATGCCCTTCCGCAGATTGGGTCTAGCCTGTCGGGCTCGATCGAAGAGATCGCATACTCGGGGCGTCTGCGTTTGCTCGATCGACTGCATGGCCGGCTTTCGCCCGTCGAGCTGTTCAAGAGGGTCCCGGGGATCGGTGAGGAGCTCGCAGAACGGATCCATCGAGAGCTCGACATCGATACCCTCGAGGCATTGGAAGTCGCCGCGCACGATGGACGGCTCGACGCCGTTGCAGGCTTTGGTCCGCGCCGCCTCGAAGCGGTTCGCGACATTTTGGCTACCATGCTTACCCGGTCTGCCCGCGGTCGCGCCCGGCGGTTCGACGAGCTCGAGAAGGCAGGGGCCCAGGTGAGCGCGCCCACCGGTGCACATGTGCGACCGGATGTCGGTCTTCTCTTGAAGGTCGACCAGCAATATCGGGAGCAGGCCGAGGCAGACTCGCTTCCACGCATCGCGCCGCGACGAAACAATCCCGACGGGGCGGCCTGGCTTCCCATCCTACACACGTACGAGGATGGCTGGCACTTGACCGCCCTGTTCTCCAACACCGACCGCGCGCACGAGCTCGGCCGCACGCGTGATTGGGTGGTGATCTATTTCGAGCGAGACGGTGACGAGGGCCAATGCACTGTCGTCACCGAGTATCGGGGCCCTCTCGCTGGGAAGCGTGTCGTCCGCGGCCGCGAGGACGAGTGTGAATTAAATTAGCTGCGCCGGCGTAGGGGGGGCCTAGCCGGCGCTCGAGTCGTGGGCAACGGGCTGCCCGCTACTCTTTGATCTGCCGTCGGATCTTTCCGAGCGCTTGCTCTTGAAGCTGACGGATGCGCTCACGCGACAGGTTGTACTTGTCGCCGATCTCTTTGAGGGTGAGCTCGTCTTCATCGTCGAGGCCGAAACGCCATCGGAGAATGCGTGCCTCCATCGGCGTCAGCGTATCGAGAAGCCTTCGCACCTCGTCGCTCCACTTGCGAGAGACGAGCTGCTCGTATGGGGTCGGCACGTTTTCCTCTTCGAGGAAATCGATGAACTTTCGTCCGTCTTCGTCGTTGACTGGACGATCGAGGGAGAACGGGGTCTCGGCCCAATAGCCCTTGATCTTTTCGAGCTTCTCGGCGGCGATGCCCGTCTCTTTTTCGAGCTCTTCGGGCGTCGGCTGCTTGCCGGTGCGGGTGGCGATAGCCTGCGTTGCGCGGGCGACGCGGTTGTACGTGTCCAGCATGTGGACCGGAATGCGTACCGCTCGGCCCTTGTCGGCGAGAGCACGGCTGATCGCGTGGCGAATCCACCACGAGGCATAAGTGCTGAAACGGTAGCCGCGATTGTGGTCGAAGCGCTCGACGGCCTTCATCAGACCGATGTTGCCCTCTTGAATGAGGTCGATGAGCGGAAGGCGACCGCGGTTGTACCGACGTGCGATCGAAACGACCAGACGCAGATTGGCCGCTACGAAGCGATTCTTCGCACGCTGCTGAGACTTCTGCGCCGTGCGCACCGCGCGCAGGTACTTCTTGAACGCGGGCGTCATGCGAACGTGGTCTCCCACGATGTCGCGCTCGTCGGCGAACTTGCCCGCAAGCCGATGAACGGCACGGTCGGACTCCTGAACGAAGAGGCGATCGCTATCGAGCTCTCGCATCTTTGTGGCAAGCTGCAGGCACACGTCGCCCCAGCGCGCCTCTTGGCGCTTACCGAGCTTGTCGGCCTTCGCGCTTCGGCAGAGCTTGCGAAGCGCGGCGATCTCCGAAAGCGGCTGCTCCTCGACACGCATCTCGATCACGGTTGCGACCGTCTCGAAACACGGCGGATAGCTGAAGAGAGCCTCCCAGTAGGCGATCTCGAGCCGTTCAACCCGCTTGGCCGCCTCGATCTCCTCCTGGGGTGTGAGGACCCGATGACCGATCATCTCGCGGAAGTAGCGCGTGAGGGTCGAATCCCCGGCGCCTTGGCGCTCGAATTCCTTGAGGGCCTTCTCGCTCTCGAGTCGGGCCTTTTCCAGCTGTTCTTTCGAAGGCTCGGCGGACTGAGGTGCCGCGGTCTCAGCTTTGACCACTGCGCGCTCCTTCCCCGCAACCTTGGGCTCCGTCGCTTTGGATGCCTTGGCCTGGACCCTACTCTTTCGAGTGGTCTTGCTGGTGGACTGTCTTGTCGCTGCCTGTCGTGCCATTTTCCTTTTTGCCTCCGGTGGCGCCCCTCGTGAGCAGTGGCACCCCGTGTGTTGGCTGAACACCAGAACACGTCCGGATGTTCCTCGGACTCGAGATCACCATCTCGGCTAGAGCGAGATGCACGCTCCGTGCCGGAAATCGCACGGAACGCAGAATTCGCCCTCTAGCGTGTCGCTTCCTAGTAAGGGCAACTTTGAGTATATGGGTCCTTCGACGAGCTTGAGAAGGGCAATTCTTCGTGTTTCGTTACCATAATTCCAGTGATAGTCCTGCTCGTCGCGAGCTGCTGGAATCTACCAGCAAGCGACTGCCCCTAATCGTGGGTTCTCTCACCTTTATGGCTGCCTCCGCGGCGGCCACGGCGGGCTATGCGTGGCTCGCAGGCCCCCTGCTCGGGAGCCTCGAGGGTAGTCGGCTTTCTGTGGCATCTCAGACGGCTATCGAGCAAACCAAGATTTTCCCTAGCCTCTCGTGGACCCAGATCGTCGCAGCGCTCATTTTCCTGGGACTTTTTCGAGCCCTCTCCGAAACGGCCCGCGCGCACCTTTCTTCTCGGCTCCAACTCAGCGTTGTGCGCGAAATCAGAGGGAAAGTCCTCGGACACGTGCTCCGCCTCGAACCGCTCACACTCCTCCAATGGCCGCAGGGGGAGATTGCCTCACGGGTCCAGGTGGAGGTTCATGGGGTGCGGACCTTGCTCCACCTCGGGTTCGCCCAGGGCATTCGGAGCATACTACTGGCTACTGCTCTAGCCATAGTCGCCCTACGGGTGGACACTGCGCTAGCCATCCCAGGTTTGATCGTTCTCCCCCTGGCCGTGGCCGTCATCGCCGTGGGGGCCAGGCCTGCGCGCAAGCTCCAGCGCGAGCTTCTCGGGGCAGAGTCGAGGGTCGTGGCCGATTCTGCGGAGGCGATCGACGGGGCCGCCGTGCTTCGCGCCTACGATGCGACAGCCGCGCGTGCCGCACAGATCGATCGGGCGGCTGCCGAGTCCGAGAGACGAGGGGTCAGGACCGAAACGTGGGGCACAGTAGCCTCCCCATTGGTCGAGTTAGCCGCCGCCCTCGGGATCGCAGCGGTATTCGCATTGGCCTGGGCAACGCGGTCTAACCTCGACCTCGCGTCGTCGGGGACCGTTCTCGTGGCGCTCATTCTCATGTATCGGCCGCTCCACGGCTTGGCCCAATCGATCTTCGGCTGGTCGTCCGGTCTTGCCTCGCTCGACCGCCTAGACGAGCTCCTCCGCCTCCCGGCCCGCGAAGCGCCCGAGGGTTCCGTGCATGAGACGAAGGTTCGAACCCTGGCGCTCCAGGGGTTGTCGTTCGGCTATGCGGATCGACCGGTGTTGAAGGCGGCCGACGTACGGTTTGCAGCCGGCGAGCTGGTCGTGGTCACCGGACCGAGCGGCGCGGGGAAGTCGACTCTGCTTGCGGTTCTCGCAGGCATTCTCGGCCCCACCGAAGGCACTGTCACGATCGACGGCGCACCGGTCACGACCGACTCGAGGACCAAGATGACCGCCTGGATGCCCCAGACCCCCACTCTATTTCACGACACCGTCGTCGCGAACATCACGCTCGGAGATCCGCACCCCAGCCGCGACCGCGCCCTCGAGGCGGCCAAGCGCGCCGGTTTGGATTCGTTCGTGATGGCGCGCCCGAACGGTTATGACGGCCTCCTCCTCGAAGGCGGCAGCGATCTCTCCGCTGGGGAGCGGCAGCGCGTCACCTTGGCCCGAGCCCTCTACCGACAAGCGCCGATTTTGCTACTGGATGAGCCCACTTCGGCGCTCGACGGGGTGCAAGAAGCCAACGTGTTGAGGGTCTGCCAAGAGCACGCGAACCTCGGGTGCATCGTGATCGTCGCCACCCATCGTGATGATTTTCTGCGTCATGCAGACCGCGTGCTAAAGCTACGAAACGCCACGGTGGTCGAGTGGGACGAACGAGCCACAAATCGAATGCTGCACTGATCGGCCTCGTCGCGCTCTCCGCTTCGTCGTCGATGACCGCTCTAGCCCACGAGCCTGCGGCCCGCGAGCCTGCGGCCCGCGAGCCCGCGGCCTTCGCGGGCGCCGTGCAGGAGCTCGATGACGACCATGATCTCTCGGTTGCCGCAGTGCGGGAGCTGAAGGCTGGCGGGGAGCCTGCCGCTGTGGCCATTCGCGAGGTGTGGCCTACTCTTTCGCGCAAAGCTCAACGTCGAGTGCTGGTTGCGCTGGCAGCCCTCGCACGTGACCATCGATCGGCGGTCCAGTGTCTCTTCGAGGCGGCACATTCGCCCGATGAGCAGATCAGTGAAGGCGCGTTTGTCGCACTGCAACGAGCCGGGCCACCTGGCTGGGATGGGCTGGTCGCATTGCTGACCGATCCCGACGTGGGTGACCGTTCTGCCGTGTTGTTGGCGCGCACCGAACCCGATGCGGCGGTCGGCGTGTTGTTGGACGCGCTCACGGAGGAAGGCGGTGATCGACGGCCCGTGCTCCGAAGTGCGCTTGCCACCGCAGTGCAACGCGCTGAGGAGAGCTCCGAGCCGACACTTCGTGCTTGGCTCGACACGAACCCCCCCGTGTCTGCCGTGGCAAACGCCGCGCTCGCGCTCGCTTCGATCGAAGAGTATGCGTCTGTCGTGGCGTCGTTCATCGAGTACGCAGCGCCGCGCTCCGACGGCTTCCCAACGACCTGGCGCCTGCTTCGAAGCGCGGCGGCGGCTGGACCGAGCGAGTTCGTCGATCGCTGGATCCAGAGCCATCTACGGTCGCCGAAAGAGTGGATGCTGCGACAGGCGGCGGTCGATGCCATCGCCGCGCGCGGTCGGCGGAGCGATGCGAGGATCGCCCTGGAGGATCCGTATCCGCGGGTGCGCACACATGCCGTCCGGGTTCTTTCGAATGACCCCGATTCGATGACCTTGCGCGCGACGTTGGCGCGAAAGGATCCGTGGCCCATGGTGCGCGCGGAGGCGGTGATGAGCCTGCGAAGTGAGCCAGTGGCGACACCGATCATCGTGGCCGCGGTCGACGATGCGATGTCGGAGGTGCGTGCGGCCGCAATCGAGGCGCTCTCGGGCGCCACGCACGACCAGGGTTGGGATAGGATTTACGCGCATCTCCAAAACCGAAACGAGTGGCCCTCAGTCACCGCGGCCGCGATCGAGTATGTCGAGGCGCATTGCCGCATCGAGGCAGTCGACGCGCTCCGCGGGGTTGCTCTTCGGGCAGCGTCTGCGAGCGCACTGACCGACGACATCAACAATGCCGCCCGAGCCATCGTCGCGCTCAGGGTCCTCGACACCGCCCAGGCGGAGGCCGCCCTCGGGCAGCTTCGCGGGTCGGCGGGAGCGTCGCCCACCCTGAAAATGGCGCTAGAAGAGCCTCTTCCGAGGCGTCGGAGATGCGTCCCCCTAGCGCCTTAGATTGTCGCCCTGGAATCGGCCATGCTACTTTGTCTGGGATGTTTGGGGGAAGCATGGGAACTCGTCTTATTGGCCTGATTTTGGCTGCCGCGCTGTTGAGCGTCGGCTGTGATCAATTTTCCTCTGCGGAGGCCCCGGTCGAGGAGCTTCCGAAGATCGTGCCGAACGTTCCGGAGGTTCCAACACTACCGCCACCGCCGTTTCCGACCACCTACGACGACGAGTCGTACAGCGTCTACGGCCTGCGCCAAAAGCTGCGTCAAACGCTCGACACGGACTTGGCCGTCACCGGCTACATCATGGAGATCTACGAACCGCCGCCGTGCAAGGAGCGCAAGAAGGAAGATTGCCCACGCGTCGACGCGCCGCACATGTTCATCGCCGATGCGTTGGACAAGACCGACCGCGCGGACCAGTTGATCATCGTGGGCTATGCCGACAATCAGGAGCAGCTCGCGCGTGCGCGACGCGGACGAAAGACCACGACCATCGACGGCTCGGTCGTCGTTCCCACCAACCTCAAAGTCGGCAACAAGATCGTCGCGAAGGGTCAGTTCAGGTTGATCTCGTCGGGTGGCTTCAACACGAGCAACGGCTTGCTCGAATACGCGTCTCACGAGACCATCGAGAAGGCCCTCGCTCAGAAGTGATCAGCGGGCCGCTGCGTCCTCAATCTCTGCATCGAGCAGGTCTGCGAGGTCCGGTGCACCCGCGTCGTTTTTGATTCGAAAGTGTTCGGCGCCGAGGTCGAAGAGCTCGACCACGGACTTGGGGACGACCATCACTTGGTCGCGATCATCGATTCGGACATAGCCGCCGCCATCCACCGGCGTCCCGGACCCGAGCCTCACGGTGACTCCGGCGCGTCCCATCTCGAAGCGCACCGACGCTTTAGGCGCGTCGAGGCCGAAGCTCCGAACATCCTGTGCGTTCGGGTCTTCGAGGGTGCGCGTGGCGATGGCGAATTCCCAGTTTCGAACGTAATCTTCGACCCGCTCGGGATCGGCTGCCGCTTGGACGGGTTGCTCGAGCGTCCATGTCTCGTCGAAGCCCTCCCCTTCACGGGACATCGCCATGTGCGCGTCGCCGGAGGAGACCTCAATCCTAGATAGCCGATCTCGCACCAAGGACTCGATCAAGAAGCCGGCCCGAGCCTCGATCTCCGAGCGCCCAGGTTGGTCGCGCTCGAAAAAGAAGACATAGCCTGCCAACAACACGACGACGATTGCGAGAATGATCGGCGTGCGCGCCGTCATGAGCGCCTCGACCACCACACGCCGAACCCCGCGATCAACGCGGCAAGGGGCAACAGAAAAACGACCCGGAACAAGAGGTTTTCGAGGTCGGCGTCACTCATGATCACCGCGCGCGCTTTCGTCTTTCGCGGCGCAATGTTGATCAGGGCTTCGCGCTGCGTCAGCCAACCTGCCGTCGAAGACAGAAGATCGATGTTCGAAAGCTGGGGGTTGTCGAGGAGCTCTCCGCTCATCCAATCACTGTCGCCGATCACCAACAGTCGCCCAGGCTCGGGGCCATCGCTCTTGACCGGTTTGAGGTCATCTCCGAGTGGCGGCACGTGCTCCCATGCCACGGCGATCGGCACGACTCTTGGCGGGATACCCGCGGCTTTGGGGTCTGTCGCAAGCGCACGCTTGAGGTCGAATTCGGCGATGGCATTCGGACTGGTGCGCATGAGGACCTCGGCATCGCTGCCGTCTGCCGCATCGACCGAGCGAGCGACGGCCAAGAGGATCCCGCCTCCCCGCTGTCGGATGGTCTGGGTCACCCGGTGGCTACCGAGGTCGATCGAGAGGAAGAGGTCACCAGGATTCCCTGGTAGCTTGCGGCTTTCATCGTGTTCGACCACCAGGTCATTGCCGACGACGATGCCCCGATTCCCGAGGCTTGCCTCGAAACCGGTTGGCTGAAGCGCTTCCTTCCTGAGCAGCGGATCGAGGCCCAGCAGCACGTTGCCACCCGAAGCAATGAAGCGGTCGACCGTGGCGACCTCCTCCGGAGAGTACAGACGCTGCGGGCTGACGATGAAGAGCGCATTGCACGAAGCTGGGACATCTTCACCCTCTCGGAGATCGAAGGGTTGGATGTCGATCTTCTCCCATTCGAGCTCGCGGGCCACGGCGTCGAAGCTCCGGTCTCCCGTTGCTCCGAGCTCCCACTCCCCGTGGCCCTGCGCGAGGCAGATCTTCGTCGGCTGACCGGTCGTCACCTCCAAAATGGCACCGGTCAGGGCGCGTTCGGACTGCAGGTCGAGCTTATGGCCGTCGGCGTCCTCGAAGCTGTCGAAGTCTTCGACGATCAGCTGATGCCGCTCGACCTTCCACTTACGGTCGCCGCTCGTCACCACGACCGGCACCTGCGAAAGGGTCATTTCACCTGCGAGCCAACTATCGATTCCGAACTTGTCCGCTAGAACTTGATACCGGGCACGGTCTCGATCCGGATCGATCCACTCGATCTCGAGCCGTGTCGTGACGGCTTTGTACTCTTCGAGCAGCGTTTCGACATCGGCGAAGTCCTCTTCCCCCCTCGCTAGGAACACGTAGATCTGGATGTCTTGGTCGAGCTCTCTGAGGACTTGTTGGCTTCGATCCGACAGCGTGAAGAGCTTCTCCGTCGTCCAGTCCCAACGCTTATAGTTTTGAGAAGAGACGTAGTTCAGGAGCGCGACCACCATGAGACCCAAAATGGTGGTGGCAATCAAGTTGAAGCGCGTTCGCGACGCGTCGCTCACCCGTGCCTCCGCGCCTTGAGAACGGCGATGCTCAATCCCACTGCCAAGAGCGCCACCGAAAAATCGAAGACCAAATAGCGCGAATCGACCACGCCCTTCGAGAAGCTGTGCATGTGACCCCACATGCTCAAGTAGGCGCACACCTCGCGAAGCGTCCCATCGAGCACGAACTCGCCGACGCCCACCGCAAATAGCGCCCCGAGAGCCACGAAGGAGAGCACCGCGGCGATGATCTGGGTCGGGGCGATCGTGCTCATCAACAGGCCGACAGCCATGAAATAAATGCCGAGGCAAAACACTCCGAAGTAACTGGAGCCGACCGCCCCCCAATCGACGCTGCCGTGTTGACTCGTGATCCACGCGTAGATGATCGTCGGGATCCAAAGCGTGGCCCACATCACCAAGGCGGCGCCGTACTTGCCCCAAATGATCGAAGTCTCGGATACGGGCGCGGTCATCAGGACTTCGAGCGTCCCAGACTGCCGCTCGGCCGCGATCAAGCGCATCGTGAGCACGGGGACGAATACCAGGAGCGGGATGAAGAACAGCGCACTGCCGCCAAAGAATCCAGACAACGGGGTGTCGGAGCCTGAAGCGACTGCGTTTCGCGCATAGAACTCGCTGAGAATCCAGAATGTGATCCCCGTGAAGATCAGCCACGACGTGAGAACGACGTAGGCCAGCGGCGAGACGAAAAAGGACCCGAGCTCGCGCTTCATGACGACCCAGGCGCTCCTCATGGGCTTTCCTCCGCGATGCCGCTGGTGGTGAGCTCCGCAAACATGTCTTCGAGCTTCGTGGTTTGATCGAGTGTAATGTCGGCGACCTTTCGGCCCTCACGAATGATGATCACGCGATCACACACGGCTTGAACTTCAGAGAGGATGTGGGTCGACAGGAACACCGTTTTGCTTCCACCGAATCCGCGTACGAGCTCTCGGAACTGACGTACTTGGTTTGGGTCGAGACCCGACGTCGGCTCGTCGAGAATGAGAAGCGGGGGATCCGCGATCAGGGCTTCGGCGAGACCCACTCGTTGTCGGTACCCCTTGGACAATTGACCGACGATTCGATTCTTGACGTCGGTTACTCCGGCGAGCACGAGAGCGCGATCGACGGCAGCGCGTGCCTCGGAGACTTTCTTGAGGGCGGCGCGGTGATGCAGGTATTCGTGCACGCGCATCTCGCGATAGAGCGGCACCCCTTCGGGCATGTAGCCGAGTCGCGTGCGCGCTCGGAGCGAGCTTCGCACCGCATCGATGCCTTCGATCCGGATCTTTCCTGCGGTCGGGGCGAGGTAACCGGTGAGCATCCGGAGTGTGGTGGTCTTCCCTGCGCCATTCGGGCCCAAGAACCCAACGATCTCACCTCGTTCCACGCGGAAAGACACCTCGTTCACCGCGAGTTGGGTTCCGTAACGTTTGCTTAGGGCGTCGACTTCGATCAATGGAGCGCTCGTTGGCGGACCGGGGTAGTCGATAGGATCGGTCGAAGCAACTGCAGGCATGTACAGGTATTGCGGCTTTCTCGCATATGCCTGCCGCGCTTCCTTACGATCGCATCGTGATGCCGATGGTTCCATGGAGGGTGCGGCTGAGCTGCTTCGTTTTGGTGTTGGTCGCTGGCGGCTCCCTTGCGGGGGCCGCGAGGCCGAGGCCCGCCCCCGCCGTCGAGCCGGTTTCAGTCGTGGCCCACGGCTCCCGGGCGCTCGAAAAGCCCTCGCCAATCGACCAATCGCTTGCGCTCGAAGTCATGCATGGGGTCGAGCCTGGCCCGCCACCTCGCGACGTGACCGGCGAACACTATCCCAGGGGTCTCACGCTCGACGGGTCCACGAAACGTCGGACGATCCTCTTCAGCTTCGACGATGGCCCCTCGCGACGCACCACGCCCGAGCTTCTCGACCTCCTCGACCAGCTCGACATCCGAGCGGTGTTCTTCGTCAAGACCGAGAGCTTTGGACGAGGCAATCCTTGGGAACGTGAGCACAGCGACATCGTTCGAGAGATCGCAAGTCGCGGTCACATGATCGGCAATCACACCGAAACCCACCGCCAGCTTCCGCTCTTGAACAACGCCGAGATCGACGCCGAGCTCGCGGTCAGCGAGGCCAAGATCGAAAACGCGATCGGCCTGCGGCCCCGGCTGATTCGACCCCCGGGAGGGGCGCTTTCTACACGGGTGCGAGAGCTGCTCGCCGCGCGTGGCTACACCAGCGTGCTTTGGAGCGTTTACACGGGCGATCTGGAGGTCGATACCGCCGATGACGTGGTGCGAACCTTTTTTCGAGTGCTCAAGCGTCGTGAGCGCGAAACCGGGGATCGCGGCGGGATCGTTCTGCTCCACGACACCCAGCCCCACAGCCTCGACGCGGTCCCGCGCCTGGTCGACGCCCTGAAGAGACGCAACTGTGACCTCCTAGAGCGGAATGAAGAGCTCTATGATATCGTGGACGACGTCGGTTACTTCATCCCGGGACATGAGCCCACCTCTCTCGATGAACGCCAGGCCGAGCTCGAGGCTCGAACCCGACGAGACTGCGCGGCCCTCGCGCTCCGCTAACCCGCGTTGCGGATCGCCAAGATCCGCCAGACGGGAAGCCCATCCTCTAGCGCGCGGCGCTCGCGGTTCGATCGCGCCGAAAATGGGTTCTCGTCGACGAAGCCGCCATCGCCGGCGAGCGTGAACCCCTCGATGGCACGAAGCTCTGCCAAGTAGAGGTCAGCACGGTCTTCGACATCGGTTTGGATCAAGAGCTCGCCCCCGGGCCTCATGAGCCGTCGGAGCTCGACCAGCAAGGGCTCGCCGACGACCCGGCGTTTGTGGTGCCGCTTCTTCCACCAAGGGTCTGGAAAATGGAGCGAGACTTTCTCGACGATGCCTTCGGGCCCGGCCCGCTTCAGGATCTCGCGTGCGTCGCCGCACAATACCTGAACGTTCGATACCCCATTCGCCGTTAATCGTTGCTGGACTCGATAGGCCCACTTGGTCCTGACCTCGATTCCGATGATTCGGCTGCCTGGCGCCGCCTCTGCGCGCTCGAGGAGGGACTGTCCCCGGCCGAAGCCGATATCTAGCTCGAGAGGGCCCTTCCCCCCGGCTAGGGCGTCGAGCGAAAACCGCCCTTCGGGGGCCCTCGGAGCGTGCTCGACGTACAGTCGGCGTAGGGGCGAATCCGACACCTGGGCTCACTACCGGCGCCCGTTCGGAAGGTCAACTCGGTGACGCCGCTTCTTGACCGGCTAGGTGACGATCGCGTATGTCACCGATACGAACAGGTGAACGGGGCTTGGGGTTGATGTGAGGATTTTGGTCGTCGAGGACAGCGTGACGATGCGGAAGGTCATGGAGATGACCTTCGCTGGGGAAGACGCAGAGTTGCTTGCCGTCGAGAGCGGTGAGATCGCGCTTCAACGAGGCCGAGACTTCGCGCCGGACGTCGCATTCATCGATGCGTCGCTCCCCGGCATCGACGGGTACGAGGTGACCCGTGCCATGAAGGCGGACCCACAGCTCGGGGGCACTGCGGTCATCTTGATGGCGAGTCAACATCGCCCTCTCGACGAAGCGCGCGCCGCCGAGGTCGGGGCCGACGAGCACATCCTCAAGCCATTCGATACGCAAGAGGCGATCGCCAAAGCCACCGGGTTGGCTGGGCGCGCCGATGAGTTTGCCGAAGCTCCATCCATTCCCGTGGCGCGTCCTGCGACGCTCCAACCGACGCCGATCTCGACCCCTGCGTATCGTCCCACCCCTCCGCCACTTCCAAGCAATGGTCCTTCCATCAAGCCGACTGGCCCGCTCTCGCGCATGCCGGTCTCTGGAGCGCAGGTATCGGCCATACCGAGGCCCGCTTCTTCGCCCTCCTCGGCTCCGGTCGCGAAGTTGAAATCTCATCGCGCCGCCCCGACGCAGTCGGTCACTCCGTCTGAAGCGTTATCGCATTCCGTCGTGCAAAGACTCGAGGCGCTCGGCCTCACCTCGGATCAAGTCGAAGGTGTCCTGAAGCTTTCCGCCGAAGTCGTCGAACGGGTGGTTTGGGAAGTCGTTCCCGAGCTCGCCGAAGCGATGATCCGCGAGGAATTGCACCGTCTCGTCGGCGACTGAGGCTTGACTGCCTCGCGATTTCACCGCACAGGGTCGGTCGGATGAGCGACAAGTCGGACGAGATACCCAAGACGTACTCGCCCACTGAGGCCGAGACGCGCTGGTACGAATTCTGGGAAAGCTCGGGTTACTTTTCGGCTTCGGAAGACCCTGACGACCATCGGGAAACCTATACGCTGGCGATTCCGCCCCCGAACGTAACCGGCTCACTGCACATGGGCCACGCGTGCCGCACGACGTTCGAGGACGTGCTCTGTCGGCACAAACGAATGCAAGGCTACAACACGCTGTGGGTGCCCGGCATCGATCACGCGGGCATTGCAACCCAGGTCGTTGTCGAACGACAGCTCAAGAAGGAGGGTCTGACCCGTCACGACCTCGGCCGCAAAGCCTTCATCGAGCGCGTGTGGGAGTGGAAAGAGCAGTCTGGCGGTCGGATTCTTCAGCAGTTGCGCAAGATGGGTGCCTCGTGCGATTGGCCGCGGACGAAGTTCACCATGGACTCGGATATGGTGCGCGCGGTCCAGGAATCATTCGTGCGGCTCTACGAAGAGGGCTTGATCTACCGGGACACGCGCCTCGTGAACTGGGATGTCGAATCACGGACCGTCTTGTCGGACCTCGAGGTCGACCAAGAAGAGGGCGTCGAAGGTGAGATGTTCGACTTCGCCTACCCACTTGCGGACGGGGACTCTGAGGTCGTGGTGTCGACGACGCGACCCGAGACCATGCTTGGGGACACCGCGGTGGCCGTTCACCCAGAAGACGACCGATACCGGCATCTGCACGGCAAGTACATCCGACACCCGTTCGTCGATCGGCTGATCCCGGTGATTCTAGACGAGAAGCTGGTCGACCCCGAATTCGGTACCGGCGTCGTGAAGGTGACGCCCGCCCACGATCCGAACGACTTCGCCACCGGGAAACGCCATGGGCTCGAGGAGATCAACATCCTCAACCTCGATGGAACGCTCAACGAGAACGCCGGGCCCTTCCAGGGGCTCGAACGGTTCGCGGCCCGCAAGGCGGTGAAGGAAGAGCTAGGCAAGCTCGGCCTCGCCCGCGGCAGCAAGAAACACCAAATGACGCTCCCGCGCTCCCATCGCTCGGGCACGATCGTGGAACCGATCATCTCGACACAGTGGTTCGTGAAGATGAAACCGCTCGCTGAGCCAGCGATCCAAGTGGTCGAGGACGGGACGATTCAGATCCTACCCGCCGAATGGACCAAGACCTACTTTCACTGGCTACGGAACATCCAGGACTGGTGTATCTCGCGGCAGCTTTGGTGGGGGCATCCGATCCCGGCTTGGTACTGCGAGTCGTGCCACGAGGTGACCGTGTCACGCGAAGAGCCGTCGTCGTGTAGCGCGTGCGGTCACGCGTCGCTTCGACAAGACGAAGACGTCCTCGACACGTGGTTCAGCTCTGCGCTCTGGCCGTTTTCGACGCTTGGTTGGCCCGACGACACCCCTTCGCTCCGGCGCTTCTACCCGACGCAGGACATGGAGACCGGCTACGACATCATTTTCTTTTGGGTTGCCCGAATGGTCATGATGGGGCTCCATTTCATGGGCGAGGTGCCGTTCACCCGGGTTCTTTTGGCGGGTCTGGTAACCGACGAGCGCGGCGAAAAGATGAGCAAGGTGAAGGGCAACGTCATCGACCCTCTCGACGTGATCCAGGGAGCCACCCTCGATGAGCTTCTCGAAAAAGCACAACAGTCGGGCGCATCGCCAACGGGCATGAAGTACCTCGAGAAGACCTACCCTGAGGGCTTTGCGGCGTACGGGGCAGACGCGCTTCGAATGACGTTACTCAGCTACTCCCCACAATCGCGGCGCATCGCGCTGTCGATCAAGCGGATCGAAGGTTACCGAAACTTCGCCAACAAGCTCTGGAACGCCTCGCGCTACGCGCTGATGCGCCTCGGCGACTCGAAAGCGGTGGCTTCTCAGGTTTGCCCGCGGCCACGTGCGCTCGCCAATCGCTGGATTCTCTCGCGCCTCTACCACGCGCTCGACGCTGCTTCGACGGGACTCGATGGCTATCGTCTCGATGATGCTTCGGGTGCGCTCTATCACTTCTTGTGGGACGAGTTTTGCGATTGGTACCTCGAAGTGAGCAAAGCGGCGCTCGACAGCGGCGACAGGAAGCTGGTGCGTGAAACGGAAGTCACTCTCGCGCACACCCTCGAGTCCATCCTCCGGGCCTTGCATCCGATGATGCCGCACATTACGGAGGAAATTTGGCAGCGCGTCCCCAAGTGGGACGGTGCGCTCGCGAGCATCATGATCTCGCGGTACCCGACGGCCTTGGTCGATGCGCGGGCGGATAGGGAAGCCGAGCGTGACTTCGAGACCGTGCAGGCTTTCGTCGGCAGCGCGCGGACGATTCGCGCCGAGCATGATATTCCGAGGAGCCAGCAGGTCGAGGTGCACTGGCACACCGCCGACGACACGAAGCGGGCGGTGCTTCAAGAGGAGCGCAGAACAATCGAATCCCTGGCGGGGTGTGTGATGTACTTCGAGCCCGATGCCAGCAGGCTCGACGAGGTCGACGCTCACTTCAAAAACGCCGCGGTTTTCGTGAATCCTGGTGTCCGGGCGGCAGTGCCGGAGGTGATCGACACCGCGAAGGAGCGCGAGCGCCTTCGAAGAGACCTGAAGAAGATCGACAAAGAGCTCGGCGCCGTCGAAAAGAAGCTCGGAAATCCGAGTTTCGTCGAACGCGCGCCCGCCGAGGTGGTTGCAAAGTCCAAGCGCGACGCCTCCGAGCTTCGCCTCAAGCGAGAGCAACTCGAAGTGGCGCTGAGCCGCCTCTGATGGCACCGTGGAAATCAAGTGAACCAGCCAACCTTGCAACATGCCGAGTCGACACGGGCCTTGTGCGTGGACTTGGACGGCACGCTGGTGGCGACCGATACGATTTGGGAGTCGTTTCTGATCCTGCTGAAGACCGCACCCCACCGGCTCCTCGCTCTGCTCTTCGCGCTGCGTGGGGGGCGCCCCACGCTCAAGCGTTACCTCTCCACCCATGCGCCGGTCGACCCTCGCACGCTTCCGTACCGGGAAGAGGTCCTCGAGCTGACCAGGGATGCACGGCGGGCCGGCCGCCCCGTCCTTTTGGTTACGGCGTCGGATCAGGCCACGGCGGGAGCGATCGCAGCGCATGTCGACGTTTTCGACGAAGCGTTCGGCAGTGATGGTCGACACAACCTCAAGGCCCAACGCAAAGCCGACTTTCTCGCGTCTCGCTTCGGCCGCGGCGGCTTTCAGTATGTCGGCGACGCGGCCGCGGATCTACCGGTCTGGAAGGCTGCCGGTGACGCGCTCATCGTAGCAGCCAGCTCACGCACGAGACGACGCGCGGAGCAAGCGGTCTCCGACGTGACGGTCGTATCGGAGCGCCCGAACAAGTGGTCGGCAGCGATCAAAGAGCTCCGGCCGCACCAGTGGGCCAAGAACCTCCTGCTTTTCGTTCCTCTGTATTTTGCGCACGCGTACGATGACTTGGCGCTGCTGTTCAGCGCGGTGATGGCGTTCTTCTCCTTCAGCTTCTGCGCGTCGTCGATCTACGTTCTCAACGATTTGATAGATTTGCCGGCCGATCGTCGGCATCGTACCAAGCGCAGCCGTCCGTTGGCCTCGGGCGCGCTCGCCATTCCCGAGGCCCTGTTATTGATGGTGGCGAGCTTCGCGTCGTCGTTCCTTCTGGCGACGAACTTCGTAAATCCCGGATTCGTGTGGGTCCTTTTCGGCTATATCGCGCTCACGACTTTCTACACGTTTTACTTGAAGCAGCAGCTCATCGTAGACGTGCTCGCGCTTGCAGTGTTGTTTACCTATCGGGTGCTGGCAGGCAGCGTCGCCGTGGAGGTCGAGCTCTCGTTTTGGTTGCTGGCGTTTTCGATCTTCTTCTTCACCAGCCTTGCATTCGTGAAGCGGTATTCCGAGCTCATTCAACTGCAACACAACAACGAGAATACCCTCCGAGGCCGGGACTACGTATTGGCCGACGTTCCGGTCGTGACTTCACTCGGGCCAGCCTCCGGGCTGTTGGCGGTTCTCGTGTTTGCGCTCTACATCAACAACCCGTCGATTCAGAAGTACTATGCGACGCCGGAGGCGCTCTGGGGGATCTGTCTGATCCTGATGTACTGGATCACCCGGATTTGGTTTCTAGCGGCCCGGGCGGAGATGCACGACGATCCGGTCTTGTTCGCGGTGCGCGACAAGGTGAGCCTCTTTTCAGGCGTACTGGTGCTCGGGTGCCTGCTAGCAGCGCGGTTCTGACAGGCTAAAAGAGCTCCAGTTGGCCGGGTTGGACAATGCCCTCGTGGAAGCGGACTCCCTCGAGCTCGAGAAGGAACTGCTTGCGCTCGCGCCCGCCTCCATAGCCGCCGAGGTGGTGGCCTGCTTCGACGACACGGTGACATGGGACGACGATCGGGATCGCGTTGACGTGGTTGGCTTGTCCGACAGCACGCATGGCGCGCGGCGAGCCGATGTCCTGCGCAATGCCGCCGTACGTGCGAACGTGGCCCCATGGAATTCGTCGTAGGGCCTGCCAGACGCGGGTCTGAAAGTCGGTGCCGCGCAGATCCAGCGCGACCTCCTCGAAGCCCTCGGGCTCGCCGTTGAAATACCGCGTGAGCGGTTTGGTAAAACTCTCCGGGACCTCGACCTCTAGAGCGTCCACGTCGTCAGGACGATGAAAAGAAAGCTGCAGCAATCCGACGTCGGTCCAGACGAGCCAGAGGGTCCCGAGCCCCGGCGCCTCGAAGGTGCTCCACCCCGCGACGGGCGCTTGGTCGGGTTGGTGGGGGGTGGTACCTTCCGCCGTCATGGTTCGACTGCTTGTCCTTTGTTGTCTGTTGGCGTCGTTTGCATGCGGACCTAGCCTAAAACACGCCTACGAAAACACCGAGCGCTACGAGCGTTGTTACGCCGCTGACCACGACCCATCGGTGAGCCCCGACACCCGTCGAGAGTGCTGGAGCCACTGGCTCAAGACCCACTCGAAGGCCCAGCCCCCGGAACGTATCACTTTCGCCGAGCGACGCCTACACGAGCTCGAGACAGATGGCTCGGCCCGTCCGCTCCCCGGTGCGGCGGCGAAGCCGGTCCCGAAGCTCGAGCACGAATACCCACCTGCCCCGCCTGGCGAGTATCACACCTCCGGCTGCAACCCGCTTTGCAACGACCGGTGGCACGCATGCACGAGTCACTGCGAGATGAAGGACAAGCACTGCAAGACGGCGTGCAAGAGCGAGTACCGAGTCTGTTTGGAGGGGTGCCCGTAGGCGTTAGCGTAGCTTTCACGGCCAAAGCAGCAGGACCGCGACGCCCGCAGCCATGGAACATCCAAAGAGGGGTGCCAGAGGTCGCAGCAGCGCGGTGCCCCCGAGCACGCCTGCGAGCCCGCCCTTGAACGCCAGGTTGGAGAGGCTGGCCAGCACGATGGCGCGCCAGCCTGGCCCGGCATCGAGACGGCCTGCTTCGACCAAGTTGGCGGTCGAGAGTGTGATCGCATCGACGTCGGTGAGACCCGAAATGAAGGCGACCACGTAGAGGCCGGCATCTCCATAGGCGTCGCCCGCGGCCGCCACCGCGAAGATGATCACGCCGTAGAGCGCACCGAAGATGAGCGCCGCACGGAGCTCCGTCGGGTTGTCCTGGGCGGGAAGCTCGCCCTTGTGGTTTCGCACGAAGAGCAGCGCCACACCACAGATCGCAACGTTTGCCGCCGCGATGATGAGCAGCGGGGCCGCCATGGATCGCAGCACGGTCGGTGCCGCCACCGCCACCTCGAAGAAGATGCGCCCATACACCACCGTAGAAGCGATCATCACAACCAGCGCGACCTGAGGCGCGAGCGCTTCGTTGCCTTTTGCACGGCGCGCATAGCTCGCGGTAGTTGCGGTGCTCGAGATCAGCCCGCCGAGCACGCCGCCGAGGAGCGTCCCCGCGCGCGCGCCCAGCAACTTGTACAACACGTAGCCGGCGAGGCTGATCCCCACGATCAGCACTACCATCAGCCAGATCTCAAAAGGATTGAGCACCCCGTACGGACCGTACGCACGGTTTGGGAGCACCGGCAGCACGACGAGGCCAATGGTCGCGAACTGCATGATCGATCTCACGTCGCCGTGGGTCAGGCGGTCGGCGAAGCCCTCCATCGGCTCCTTCAAGTGCAAGAGCAATGCGCAGAGGCCGCCCATCACCACGCCCAAGGTGACGGCCCCGATCGCGACCAACGCGCCGACGACGTGCATGTAGAGAGCGGCAACCTCCGTGGTCAGGCCGGGTTTGTCGGCGCCGGAGCGCACGGTTATCGCGTAGCCAGTCACGAGGAGCGCGGCGAGCGTCACAAAGCCCACCGCGAAGATCCAGGAGGCGTCGAGCCGAACCGAAAGCTCCGCAGTCAGCCCACCGAGGAGCGTGATCAGGGGAAAGGTGCGAACCCCCGCCAAAGGGTTCTCGGCTCGCTCGCGCTGAACACCCACGAGCAGCCCGAGCCCGAGGGCCACAGCAAGACGAAGGAAGATCGGCTCCATCGCCCGATGATGAACGCTACGCGCACCATCCGCCACGAGTCAGTGGCAGCGGCCGTGCCAGCATCAGTGTCAGCGTCGGTGCCAGCGTCAGCGACAGTGTCCGTGCCAGTGTGCTTGGGCGCGATTACGGGATCGCGTAGCACTGCTTCTCGCACGGAGAGCGTGCGTCTGTCTTCTCGCTGGGCGCAAGCTCATAGGCCGTGTCGGGAGGAGATTGTGGGTCCGCGGCGCAGCGACTGAGACAATCCGAGATCCGCTTCTGCCGGTCGGGACCCCGTCGAAGCCATCGACTTACACGCCGGTAGGGAGAGCGCGGCGAGGAGAAGTAAAGAGAATGTTCTGAGCACGGGGGGACAATAGCAGCGTCGCGGTCGCTGGCACGGACGCTGTCGCTGGCACTGCCACTGACACTGGCGCTGACACTGTCGCTGCTAGTGCGCGGCCCCCCAGCTATCCCCCCACCCCGCCTCCACTGGGAGCGGGACCGACAGTGGCACGGCGGTTTGCATGTGCTCGCGTGCCAGCGCTTCGAGATCCTCGTGCTCGTCGGGAGGCGACTCGAATACCAGCTCGTCATGGACCGTGAGAACCATGCGGCTCTTCATGCGTTGCGTCTCGATATCCCGCTGAATCTCAACCATCGCGACCTTCATGATGTCGGCGGCGGTTCCTTGAATCGGGGTGTTTCGTGCGATGCGCTCGGCCCCTGCGCGCAGATTGTGATTGCGGCTTCGGATGTCGGGGAGTGTCCGGCGCCGACCGAGGAGAGTCGTGACAAAGCCGTTCGCGCGCGCCTCCTCGACGACCCCGTCCAGAAAGGTCTGCACCCCGGCGTATTGGTCGAAGAAGGCTTCGATGTAGCGTTTGGCCTCAGTGCGCTCGATCTTGAGATTTCGTGCGAGCGCGAACTGAGTCTGTCCGTAGATGACGGCGTAGTTCACGGTCTTCGCCTGACCCCGCATGTCCGGCGTGACCTCTTTGGGCTTGACACCAAAGAGGGCACAGGCGGTTTGGACGTGCACGTCGTCATCCCTCGAAAACGCTTCGACCAGGGCCGGGTCCCGGCTGAGATGGGCGAGGACCCGGAGCTCGATTTGGGAGTAGTCCGCCGAGAGGATCGACCACCCCGTCTCTGGGATGAAGGCGTCTCGCACCTGCCGCCCCATCTCGGTGCGGATCGGGATGTTCTGAAGGTTGGGGTCGCTCGACGACAGGCGTCCGGTGGCGGCCACCAGCTGGTTATACCGTGTGTGAATCCGCCTTGTTTTCGGGTTCACCTCTCTTGGTAAAGCGTCTAAGTACGTGCTCTTGAGCTTCGAAACGGAACGGTATTCGAGGATCGCTGCCGGCAGCGGGTGCATGACCGAAAGCTCTTCGAGGACGGTTTGGTCGGTCGACCGCGCGGTTTTGGTCTTCTTGATCACCGGGAGCTCGAGCTCATCGAAGAGGATGGTTTCGAGCTGGCGAGGCGAGGAAACGTTGAACTCCTGACCGGCGAGCTCGGTGCAGCGGGCGTGAAGCCGCTCGAGCTCTGCGTTGGCCTCCTCCGAAAGCCTTTCGAGGAGCTTGGTGTCCACGCCGATCCCATCGAGCTCCATCGTCGCCAACACCTGCGCCAGGGGCAGCTCGATGTCGTAGAAGAGTCGCTCGAACTCCCCTTCGTGCATCCTCGGGGTCAGAAGCTCGCTCAAGCGATAGGTGAAGTCCGCCCGCTCGTTTGCATACCCCGCCACCGCTTCGACTTCCACCTTATCCCAGGTGAGCGCCTTCTTGCCCTTCCCGCGCACTGCCTCCTCGGTGGCAAGCTCTCCGTCGAGCTCCAGGCGCGCGACGTCTTCGAGCCGATGCGCATGCCGTGCGGGATCCAAGAGATAACTTGCAAGCGCCGGATCGAATCGAACCCCCCGAACCTTCACGCCTCGTCCCTTCCAAAACACCGTCTCGCGCTTGGCGAGGGTGAGCTTTGGGATGAGCGAGTTCTCGAAAAGGGGTTTCAACACAGAGCTGGCTTCGTCCCAACCGAGATGGTCGGGCGCCCCGATGTACCGATGGCCGAGCGGGATGTATGCGCTCACGCTTTCAAGCCAGCTCACAGCCACCCCCACGAGCTCGGCGCGAATCGGATCCTCGATGTCCATGACTGTGTAAAAGGCCATCGTCCCCGAATCACGGATCGCGCTCGCGATGCGGCGAAGCCCGTCCATGGTGGTAACGGTCTCGTAGTGCCCCTCGACGACCGGTGCGGGGTCGAGCTGCGCCAAGAGCCGGGTGAACTCGAGCTCGCTGAACAGGCTCCGTAGCTCAGCCGCGTTCCCGCCGTCGTACTTGTGGGACATCACCCCGGGATCGATCGCGACATCATCGCGGAGCGTGACGAGCTCTCGGGAGGTCTCGGCGGCTTCGCGGTGCGTGGCCAGTTTCTCTTTCAAGGCCTTGCGCGTGATCTCGTCGAGGTGCTCGTAGATCCCCTCGAGCGTGCCCCACTCCTGCAAGAGCTTCGCAGCGGTCTTCTGACCGACGGACGGCACACCAGGCACATTGTCCGAGCTATCGCCCATCAAGGCGAGCAGGTCGCGCACCTGATCGGGCGTGACGCCAAATTTTTCTTGCGTTTCCTCGGGGCCGAAGACTTTGTCCCGCATCGTGTCGTACATCACGACGTCCGGCCCGACGAGCTGGAGCAGGTCTTTGTCAGCGCTGACGATCACGACCCGAAGCCCCTTTTCCCGTGCTTGCGCCACGAGGGTTGCGATGATGTCATCGGCTTCGTATCCGGGGGCTTCGATCGGCGACATGCCCCACGCTTCGACGATCTGCCGAACGCGGAGCATCTGCTGCTCGAGATCAGGCGGCGCAGGCGGACGGTTGGCCTTGTAAGGCTCGTAGAGGTCTTTGCGGAAGGATCCCTCTCTCGAGTCCATGGCGACCACGATACCCTTCGGGTCTCGCTCACGAAGGAGTTTGGCAAGCATCCCCGAAACCCCCGCCACCGCGTGCGTCGGCTCCCCTTTGCTGTTCGAGAGCGGCGGCAGCGCGTGATAGGCACGAAAGACATACGAGCTGATGTCGATCACGTAGATCGCCTCCGGATCCCCCTTTTTGGGCAGCACATCGGGCATGCGCGCGGACCATCCAACGGTCGCCACCTGCGGTCAAGGTGCTAAGAGGTTGTGCAGCCGCTTCGGCGCATGCTACGCGCCCAAGCTGCTTCCCTCATGTTTGAGACGTTGACAAAGGGCTTTCGAAACGCCCGCAACCGTTTGGCCGGGGTGACCGAGCTGAGCGAAGAGAACATCGACCAAGCACTTCGCGACGTACGCTTGTCGCTGCTCGAGGCCGACGTCGAGCTCGGGGTGACCAAGGCGTTTCTCGCGAACGTGAAGGAGAAAGCAGTCGGCCAGGTGGTCCAGACCGCGACCAAGGGGAAGGGGCGCAAGATCAAAGTGGGCCCGGCCGAGCAGTTCGTGAAGATATGCCAGGACGAGCTCGAGTCGATGATGGCGTTCGAGGGGGACCCCGTCGAGTTCGCCAAGAAGCCCAAACCGACCGGCATCATGATGGTAGGCCTCCAGGGCTCGGGTAAGACGACCACGGCGGCCAAGCTCGCGCGCTTTCTCGAGGCAAGCAACGGTCGCAAGCCCCTGCTGGTGGCTGCTGACATCGCTCGACCGGGCGCCATCGAGCAGCTGCAGGTACTTGGCGACCAGATCGGTGCTCCGGTGTTCTCGATTCCGGGTGGGCTGCCACTGGCGATCTGTAAACGAGGTCTAGCCGAGGCTAAGCGACTGAAGTGCGACACGGTCATCTACGACACCGCGGGCCGTCTCGCGATCGACAAGCCACTCATGGAGGAGCTTTCCGAGATTCGGTCGTCGGTAGCGCCGCAGAACGTCTTTTTGGTGGTCGACGCGATGATCGGCCAAGACTCGGTCAAGACCGCGAAGGCGTTTCATGACCAGCTTGGCTTGAGCGGCGTGATCCTGACAAAGCTCGACGGTGACGCCCGCGGCGGAGCGGCGATCTCGATCAAGAACGTCACCGGTACCGCAGTAAAATTCGTCGGCACCGGCGAAGCGATCGACCGCCTGGAGGAGTTTCGAGCAGAGGGGATGGCCAGCCGCATCCTCGGCATGGGCGATGTCGTTGGCCTGATGAAAGACTTCGAAGAGGTCGTCGACGAAACCAAGGCCGAGAAAGACGCCAAGCGCATGCTCCGCGGGCAGTTCACCCTCGACGACTTCCTCGAGCAGCTTCAGATGCTGCAGAACATGGGCCCGCTTCAAGAGATGCTCGACAAGGTCCCGTTTTTCGCCGATAGCGTCCCCGACGGGTTCCAAGTCGATGAGCGAGAGATCGGCCAGATCAAGGCCATCGTGAGCTCGATGACGCGGCAGGAGCGAGCCCAGGCCGAGCTCTTCGAAAAGCAGCCGACGCGGCTGGTTCGTGTCGCCAAGGGATCGGGCACGAGCGAAAAGCAGGTTGCCGAAATCCTTCAGCGCTTTGCGTTCATGCGCCAGATGATGGGCAGCATCGGCGCCCAGGCGGGGATGCTGTCGAAGATCCCCGGGATGAAGCAGCTGGCGGCTGCAAATCGGCTGCGAGACGCGATTCAGACCGGGGGCCTCGAGGGCAACCCGATGATGGCGAACCTCGCGGATTCACTCTTGCAGGCGGCTGTCGCCGAGCAAGGCAGCACCGGGCCGAACCCCAACGAGCGGCGAGCGGTCAACAAGAACAAAAAGAAGTCCAAGCGAAAGATGCAAAGGAAGTCGCGTCGCAAATCGCGGCGTTAGTGTTCGTCATGCGAGCTCCCCATCGTCTTTCGGTCCTCGTGCTCGCTTCGGTGATGGGATGCACCGCTGACGTCGCCCCCTTGAGCTCTGCGCAACGCGAAGCCGTTGCTGCTTACGTCTCCAAGAAGGCCCCCTCGCCAGAGTACGAGCTCGAGGTGGAGTTCGCGAACAAGGTCCGGCTGCTGGGCTATGATCTCGACGCGACCGAGTGGCGTCCCGGCGACATCCTTCGAGTCAGTTGGTACTGGCAAACGCTCGTCGCGCCAGGCGCGCACTGGAAGTTGTTCACGCATCTCGTGAGCGACGACCCTCCAATTACAATCGACCAAGACGTCAGCGGCGTGGTCCGATGGCTCTACGGCCCCGATCGATGGCAGGCCGGGCAGTTCGTGCAAGACACTCAGGAGCTGCACCTGCCCGAGGACTGGAAGGCGGATGAGGTAACCCTCTACGTGGGGCTTTCGCACGAAGGCGAGCGCCTATCGATCACAACGGGGCCGTCAGACGGAGACAACCGGGCGCGTGGGCCCACCGTGAAGACCCCCGTCGTCGGGCCGCACGAGACTCCGTCGCGTGTTCCGAGGCTCGCAGTCGTGCAGACCCGTCGCCCGCCGAGGCTCGACGGATCGCTGAACGACCCAGTCTGGCGCGCTGCTCGTACGAGCGCGCCTTTCGTCGAGACACGTAGTGGCGGAGTCGCTCCCCTGACCGCTTCGGCGAAACTTCTCTGGGACAAACGGTATCTCTATGTGGGTGTCGATATCAGCGACGCGTTGCTTCGCGCAAGTGATCGCGACCATGACGATCATCTGTGGGAACAGGACTGCATCGAGCTGATGTTCGACCCACAGGGCGATGGCCTGAGCTATTTCGAGATTCAGGTTTCGCCGAGAGGCGTCGTATTCGACACTAGGTACGACGCGCCCCGCATCCCCAAGCCATTTGGGCACGTCGATTGGGACAGCGGGGTGCGTGCTGCGGTCTCGCCTCGTGGCAAGCTCGACGATCTCGAACCAGACGCCGGATATACCGTGGAGATGGCGATCCCGTGGCAGGCGTTCAGTCCGAAGAACCGCCCAGCGTCGCCGCCGACGATCGGCAACACCTGGCGCGCGAACCTCTACGTGATGGACCTCACACGCGATCGCCAACAGGCTGCATCCTGGTCACCACTCGGAATTGGCGATTTCCATGTGCCGGGTCGATTCGGTATCCTGACCTTCGAAGGCCCCCCGGACGAGATGGTGGGGCAAAGCGAGCCCGTCCAAATGCCTTCGAATCGAGCCATTCATCTAGAAAGCCGAAAAGACGCGTGGGATCCAGGCGTGAAGAATCGATCGATCAGGAGGCGCGCGATGAACCGGCGACGTCCCGGTGAGCCGCGCGCCGCCCAAGTCGATGAAGGCTTGCAGAGGCTTGAATCCGAGGAGACCGCTCACTAGGGTGCGCCTAGGTGGGCCCTTTCGCTCATGATGCTTCGCACACGCCTCATCGCTGGTCGCACCTCGGGCTTGATCATCAGCGCGGTGTTCGCGTCGATCATCACGCTGGCGAGCCAGGTCGAGACGGTGCTCGAGCCGCTGCGCGTCGAGCCGCTGCGGCCCGCCCCGGTCACGCTTCGGATTCCGTCGAGCTACCCGTCAAACACCAAGGCTCGTCGCTATCGCGGCTTTCCGCAGCCTCTGGTCGTGCCGCGCGGGCAAGTCGTCGACGACCCCAACGAGCAGCGCATCGTGCGCGCATTCGAGCGAGAGCGGCGACCGCCGGAGCGCTCTACCTTGTTCGGCGCATGGGTCAGCTACTTCCTCGTCGCGTACATCTTTCTCGCATTTCTGAGGATGTTTACCGGAGGGCGCGGCACACTGCTTCGCACCCAGGCCGGCCTGCTGCTCCTGGTCTGCGCGACGTGTATCGGCGCCAAGTTACTACTCTTGTTCACAACGCTGTCCCCATTGTTGCTGCCGCTGGCAACCGTGCCCCTGTGGGCCGCCCTCTATTTCGATCGGGCGACGGCCATCGCCTCCGGGTTGGTGATCACGCTGGTCGCCGCCTCGTTCGTGCACTTTGCCATGCCTGTCGTGGTCGTGTACCTGGCGACCACCCTTGGCGTGGTGATCTTCTTTCGCGATCGAAAGCATGCGATGCACATGTTGGTTGCCGGGACGGCGGCGGGTCTTTTTGCCGCCTTGGTGCTGATCAGCGTGGCGCTGTCGGTCGGTAACGAGATCGACGTCGTCGGCGATGTGTCAAAGCTGGACGAATCGACCCTGCTGTCCACCGTCGCTGGCGGCATGCTTGCGGGCGTGCTTGGAGTGCTCTTCCAGCGGATCGCCACTGCCGCCCTCGGAGTCGTGACGCGTGGACGGTTGCAAGAGCTTACCGACGTCGACCACCCGCTTCTCCGCAAAATGTCGCGTGAGGCGCCCGGCTCCTGGCAGCATGCGCGAGCCATGGCCAACCTCGCCGAAGGCGCCGCAGCGGCCATCGGTGCCGACGCATTGCTGACCCGCGTTGGCGCTTATTACCACGACCTCGGCAAGACGATTCAGCCCAAGTATTTCGTCGAGAACCTGTCACCCGGCGAACCGACGCCTCACAACGACCTCGAGCCAGACGTCAGCGCTGATGCAATCATGGCGCACGTCGTCGAAGGAGCGCGCATCTTGAGGGAAGGCGGCATTCCCGAGCCGGTGGTCGAATTCGCCTACACCCATCATGGGACCAGCGTCATCGAGTACTTCTGGCACGAGTGCCTCGAGCAGGGGAATCCAAAGGGTCTCTCGGATGCCGCGTTTCGTTACCCGGGGATGCGACCGCGCACCAAAGAGACCGCAATCTTGATGCTCATCGACGCCATCGAAGCCGCCGCACGCACGGTCGACGAGCCGACGCGCGAGAAGTTCGAGGCAATAGTCCAGCGGGTGATGAATGTGAAGCTGCGACAGGGTCAGCTCGACGAATGCGGGCTCACGATGGAAGACCTCCGCGTCTTGCAGACCACGCTGACGGATACCCTGTGCAACGCCTATCACAACCGCATCAAGTACCCCTGGCAAGACAAGGAGCAGGAGGGACAGGCTCAGCTTCCCGTGCCGGGAGTCGCGACAGAGCGAGACGTGGCGCGGGAGCGGAGCCGTGAGTCGACTTAGACAGCTCTTGGAGCTCGGCGCGGTATTCTCGCTCGTCCTCGGTTGTGACCAGCTCGGAAATCCCGAGCAGCTGACCACGGGGCCCACGCTTTGGAAGAGCAGCCACCACGAGCTCGTCACGACCACGCGTTCGTTTCGCAACCCGAAGACCATCCAGCGCCTCGTCTCGGATGGGCTCGGCGAGCTCGACTATTCGGACCCATCGATCGGTCCCGATCAGACCCTCACCTTCGTCATGGTCGCCCCGCGGCGCCTCAGGCCCCTCAGACCGGGCCCGATGACGTTGATGACGTATTTCGAGATCCCTGGCCAAAGATCCATTGCGCGCCGCTGGAACGCCCCAGGAGGCCCTAGGCAGTGGGTGGCGGCGTTCGCGCTGCCGGCACCCCCATCGACCGCGATCACGTCCGTGGCGCCATGAGCCCCGACTGGGTCTCGGTGACGTCGGGGAACTCCTCGAGCGAGCGCCCGTCGTCGCGGAACTCATCGATCGAATCGAGAAAGCCTTGCGCGATCTCGGGATCGAACTGCGTGCCCCCGCAGCGGTTGATTTCGGAGATCGCAATGTCGTGGGAGAGCGCCTTACGGTATGCGCGGTCGCTGGTCATCGCGTCATAGGTGTCGGCGACGGAGATGATCCGAGCGATCAGAGGCACGTCGTTGCCCTTGAGCCCAAGCGGATAGCCAAGCCCATCCCATCGCTCGTGATGCAGATGCACCCCGGGAATCAAGGGGTGCAAAAACTCGATTGGCTGCAAGATATCGCGGCCATGCTCTGGATGTTCTTTGAAGATTTCGTACTCTTGTTGTGAAAGCTTCCCGGGCTTGTTCAGGTTCATCACGCAGCCGATTTTGCCGATATCGTGCATCAGCGCCGACTGGCGCACGATTTCGATCTCCTCGTCGCTTAGACCGAGCTTGATCGCCAGGATCTGCGAGTAAGCGGCAACCCTCGCCGAGTGTCCTGCCGTATAGCGGTCCATTTTGTCGATCGCGCTGGCGAGGCCTCGGATGGTCTGTTTGAAGGTGGACTGCAGGTCTTCGAAGAGCCGTGCGTTCTCGATCGCAGCAGAGGCCCGGTCCGCGGTGGTGTGGAGGAGCTTCCGTTGCCCCTCGTCGAATCGCTTCCCGGCGGTGTAGCTGACGGCGCAGAGGAAGCCGACCGTGTCGCCTCGAGCCGTGAGCCGCGCAACCGCCAGAGACTGGGGCTTCGGCTCATCGCCAACTCTCTCGAAGAAGCGCCAAGCGCGCTCGCCGTGCTCGAGAAGGGCTGGCGCATGTCGGAAGTGCTCCGTGAGAGCTGGAATACTAAGGGCGTCGGATTCGCGCCGCAGCCGGAAGTTTGGGCCAAGCTCGGTCGTGCGCCGATAGAAGCTCCGACCGCCGTCGCTCAAAAGCACGAACACCATGTCGGAATCGACCTCGTCGATCGCGGCGCGGCTGAGCGTGTGCACGACTTGTTCCAGAGACAGACTCGCGGAAATTGCCTCGCTTACCTTGTAGAGCGAAAGCGCCTCTTTCAGGCGGAAGTTCTCGGCTTGGAGCCTCTGTTTTTCGAGGCCGCGACGGATCGTATGCACCACCTCTTCGACCTTGAAGGGCTTGAGGACGTAGTCGTAGGCGCCTTGCTTCATCGCTTCGATGGCGGTCTCGACCGTGCCGAAACCCGTCATGATGATCGTCACCACGTGAGGTGTGTGTTTGCGGATTGCGCCAAGAAGCTCGAGTCCGCCCATGTTGGGCATCTTCAGGTCACTCAAAACGAGATCGAAACGGTCGCGCGACAACTCTACCAGCGCTCCACCGCCATCCTCCGCGGTTCGCACGTAGAACCCTTCCATGGTCAGGAAATCCGCGAGGATCTCACGGATCACGACCTCATCGTCCACGACGAGGATCTTCGCGACGTCTTCGCCATGCTGACCACTCATCGGCGTATGACCCTGGCTAGTACTCTGCCCCTCACAGGCATGTCAATTGCGTGACCGGTTCCCATTGCCGCCCGATTGTCACTTTGATACATCCCGCTCGGCCTTGCCATCATCGGTTCGAATCACCACTCTCGCCGCGCTCGTTTATCTTCCACTGAGCGCGATCGCCGTGGTTTGGGCGTGGCTGGGGTACGGCCGGCTTGCGTGGGAGCGCGGCGCGGCCTGGATGACCCAGCCTTACCCGACCCGACTCCTCGTCTCGCTCGCGCTCGGCTTGCTGCTCGGCCTCGCGGTGGTAGCGAGCACACGGTTGCTCGTCGCTCACATGCATTGGGCGCGCGACCTGCAACGCGAGCTTGGCGCCATCGTCGGCGATCTCTCACCGCGAGAGCTCACCTGGCTCGCCCTCTTGTCCGGCTTTTCGGAAGAGCTCTTCTTTCGTGGTGCCATGCAGCCCGTGCTCGGCTTGTGGTTTACCTCTCTAATCTTCGGGGCGGTACATGTAGGTCCCAAGCGCGTGTTCTTGGCTTGGTCGCTCTGGGCCTTCGTGATGGGCCTCCTTCTCGGCGCGATATTCGAGCTCACGGGTGTGCTTTGGGGTGCGGTGCTCGCCCATGTCTGGATCAACCAGCGCAACATGCGCTTCATCCAGCGCTATTGACGGCGAAAGGACCCCTTTCTACCCTGGGTGATAGGCCGCAACGCCCCAAACCGCGGTCTGCCGATTCCCGTGCGCAGTGACATTAAAACCCGGGTAACCCCCTACCCAGACGTCCGCATCAAGACCGGAATCGGTCAAGACTGCCTGGTGATCATTTACACGGTGAACTCGAGGGAGCTCGGCAAGCGCTTTTCGCTGGCGAACGGGCCGGTGAACCTCGGGCGCGGAGCCGACAACACGATCATCCTCGACAACGACGCCGTCTCTCGCAGGCATGCGCTCGTAGAAGCCCGGAACAGCAAGTACTTCCTGGTCGACCTGAACTCGACCAACGGGACCTACGTCAACGACGAGATCGTGCATGACCACGCCCTTCGCCGTGGGGACCAGATCAAGATCGGCGATACGATCTTGAAGTTTCTGAGCGGAAGTGACCTCGAGTCCCAATACCACGAGACCATCTATCGGATGACCATCATGGACGGGCTCACGAGCGTTCACAACAAGCGCTATCTCATGGAGCAGCTCGAACGCGAGCATTCGCGGGCGACCCGGCATCGTCGTCCGCTGACGATGGTGATGCTCGACATCGACCACTTCAAAGAGGTCAATGACATCTTCGGGCATTTGGCTGGAGACCAGGTGCTCAAGGAAGTCGCGCAGCTCGCCAAGAGCCGCCTCCGGCCGGACGACGTCATCGCCCGATACGGAGGCGAGGAGTTTGCCCTCGTCCTCCCGGAGACCAAGCTCGACGGCGGGATTTTGATCGCCGATCAGCTTCGCAAGATGATCGCGGACGAAGTGTTCGCGTTCGAGGATGAAGAGATTCAGGTGACGGTGTCCTGCGGCGTGTCCGAGCTCGCCGCCGAGTGGCGGTGCTACGACTTCTTGAAGGATGCCGACCGGAACCTCTACGAGGCGAAGCGGTCGGGGCGAAACCGGGTTTACCCCAGCTGACTCGGACCCTGTGGGCCATGCTACGCTCCGGGTCGATGCGCACGATCGCCGAGGCCGTCCGGTCGATGCTCCCCGCCTTCGAGACATTGGGCGACGAGGAGATCCCGCTGACTCGAGCCGCCGGCCGCTACCTCGCCTCCGACTTCGTCGCGGTCGCAGATTCGCCGCCATTCGACAATAGCGCCATGGACGGGTACGCCGTGCGTGCCGCCGAAGTGGCAGCGGCTTCGGCCAAAAACCCCGTACGGCTGCGGGTCAGAGGTGAATCGCGCGCAGGCGGAGACATGCCAACGGAGCTCGAGCCCGGGACCGTCTGCCGGATCTTCACGGGCGCCCCAATGCCTCCGGGCGCCGACGCGGTGGTCATCCAAGAAGACACCAAACAAGACCATGAGACGGTGCACATTTTCGAGCCGTCGACTGGGGGTCGACACGTCCGGGCTCGGGGCAGCGATCTGAGAACCGGAGAGACGATTCTCCGTCGGGGCGATCGCTTGTGGCCCGGCGAGATTGGGTTGCTGGCGAGCCAAAACGTGGCTCGGGTGTGTGTCTACCGTCAGCCCCGGGTCGCCCTGCTCTCGACTGGCGACGAGCTCAAGGCCCTCGGGGACGAGCTTGCGCCGGGGACGATCGTCAACTCGAACGTTTACGTGCTCTCCGAGATGTTGAGCCTTCTCGGCGCGATTCCCCAGCCGCTTCCAGCTTCAAGCGACGACCTGTCGTCGATCGAGGCCGCTCTTCGGAAGGCGCTCGAAGCCGATGTCGTGATCACGATGGGCGGGGTGTCGGTTGGTGCATACGACCTCGTTCAAGAAGCGTTTCGGCGCGTGGGGATCGACCTTGAGTTCTGGAAAGTGCGAATCAAACCCGGAAAGCCTCTGACCTTCGGCCAACATCAGGGCAAACCCGTCATCGGTCTTCCAGGAAACCCGATCAGCGCCATGGTGACGTTCGAGATCCTGGTCGCGCCCTGTCTGCGGCAAATGCTCGGCGACCGAGAACCGCACCCGCAGCCCGTCATAGCGCGCCTCCAGCACGCCTATCACCGACGGCCCGGACGGGTCGAAATCGCACGCGGGGTGGCGACCCGGCGTGGGGGCGAAATCGAGGTGTCGCTCCACGAGCACCAAGGCTCGGGGTCGTTGCCTTCATTCGTCGGGGTCAATGCGCTGGTCATCTTACCGAGCGATCGGGCCGACTTGGAAGCCGGGGCGGAGGTCGATGCGATCCTCTGGGGGTCCGGCTTGCGCGGGTCGCAGTCGTTTTTCGACGCGGTGAGCTAGCCCATTTTCAGAGTAATTTCGGATTCTTCCATGTTGGCTTATTGACTACTGAGGCGCGATCATTATGCTCCGGCTCCCTTACAGGGGGCAACCACGATGAAGAAGAGCGAGCTCAAGCGGTTTCGCGCCATCCTCGAAGAAAAGCGGGACGCCGTGGTGCGGCGGGCGCGGGAGACCATGGCCCAGGACATGACGCTGGACGCATCCGAGCTTCCAGACGAGATGGATTTAGCCTCGAGCGAGTACATGCAGTCTTTCACCTTCCGACTCCGCGGTCGTGAGCGCGTGTTCCTGCAGAAGATCGAAAAGGCCCTCAAGAAGCTCGATGAGGATGTCTTCGGCATCTGCGAAGACTGCGAAGAACCGATCAGCATTAAGCGCCTCGAAGCCCGCCCAGAAACCGAGCTCTGCATCCGCTGCAAAGAGGATGAGGAGCGAATGGAACGCGACTTCGCGTGAAGCCGCGGGCGGCCCGCCTACGCGCCAGCGGTGCGATCGACGTGCAGAATCGGGTCGAGCCCCTGGAAGACCGGCTCTAGCTCCACGCCTAGGGCGTCACCGAATTTACTGATCGCGATGTACTGGGTGATCGTGAATACCGCCTCGACGATTTGCGGCTCGGTATAGTGTTTGTGCAACCGATCCCAGAGCTCCTTCGGCACCCGATTCGCATCGATTCCGATCTGCACCGTCAGATCGAGCAAGGCCTTTTCGCCGTCGGTGAAATGCGGGCTGGTTTTGTACGCTTCGTCCCCGATGTCGTTGATCTTCTCTTCGGAGATTCCCAAACGTTTGGAGACCGCCTCGTGCTGGACCACGCAGTATTGGCAGGCGTTTCGGTGTGTCGCTTTGAGGATCAATAGCTCTTTGGTGGTCCAAGGGAGCTCGCCATCCTTGAGAATTGCCATCACGGTGTCGGTGAAGACTGTTCCGAGAGGGGGCGCATGGCCGAACACTTTAAAAATGTTCAACACCATCTCGAATGTGCCCTCCGCGCGGTCGTAGAAGGCTTTGGTTTCCTGGTCGGCTTGTTCTGGCTCGACGTATGAGACGCTCATGATCTTTCTCCGGTGTTTGTAGAAAGGGCTGGGAAAGGACTACGCAAGGCCGAGTTGCCGGCGCGTCATTCGAACGCTGTTCTTCATCTCATCGATTCCGACCCCGCTTGCGGCGCTCACCAGGACCCCGCGCACGAACGCGACGAGCCAGTGCGCGACAGTGTCTGGGCTGCTCCCTGAGGAGACTTCGCCATCGCGAATCGCTTCACCGTAGCTCCGCTCGATGCATCGATGAAGCAGCTCGAAGTGCTCCTGGACGCGTTGCCGGACTTGTGAGCCATGCTCCGGTTCCATCGCCGTATTGACCAGCAAACAGCCTCGGTATGCTGCGGGCGACTCCACGAACTTCATGAGGTGCGTCAGAAATCGCCGGAGTGCCGTCGCGCCGCGTTCGGTGAGGAGGGGCCCGATGACCTCATTGGCGGGCCCGGCGCGATACCGCTCGAGGACGGCACAAAAGAGCCCGAGCTTTCCGCCGAACGCGTTGTAGAGGCTCGAGCGATTGAGGCCTGTCGACTCGGTCAGGTCGTCGATCGAAACGCCGTCGTAGCCATGTGACCAAAAGGCTTCCATCGCCCGCGCGAGGACCTCCCCCTCGTCGAACTCACGCGGCCGGGCCATGTTTTGAACTATATAGTTCAAAACCATCGGACCCAAGCGAATTCGTCGCCCCAATTTTCCCCTTCCACCGAGCCGAGGAGCACGGCAGGATCAAAGGGATGCCGAGGAAACGCTTGCAGGAGGCGCTCGACGCCCTTCATCAACAGCTCGAGTCGACCGAAGAGCTCGGCGCAGAGGACCGCGAGGCCCTCGTCGAGGCGATCAAAGACATCCAGAAAGCGCTCTCGGTCAGCAGGACCGCGCCTCCGAGCTCCGAGGGCGCATTGAGCCGACGGGTCTACTCACTCATTGAAGACCTCGAGAGCTCGCATCCGAAGGTTGCCGACTTGCTGCGCAACGTCTCGGAGAGCCTCGCCAATCTGGGAATTTAAAGGGGACTGTCCCCTTTTCACTCGGCGGCGGCGTCCCGGGGCTTGGTCCCCTGTTGGGGTTGCGGGAGCACGATCACGAAGGAGGTGTGGCCGGGTTTGCTGTCCACCGATATGCTGCCGCCGTGATCGTCGACGATGCTTTGCACGATGGCGAGTCCAAGACCGGTCCCGCTCTGCTTCCCGTAAGTGGTGAACGACTCGAAGAGACGCCCATGGATCTCCTCTGAAACGCCAGGGCCATCGTCGGAGAAAGTGAGAACGAGGTTGCCGTCGTCGGAGCGGTCGACCTCGAGTCGGCAGACGCCACCCTTTTCGCCAATGGCCTCCGCTGCGTTCCGCGCGAGGTTGTGGAAGACCCGCTGCATTTTTTCTTCATCGAAGTGGGCGACGCCGCGATCTCGCAAAACGAGCTCGAGGCGGATGTCTCGCTGCGCGAGCTCGATTTTCAACTGATCAGCGAGCTCCTCGAAGAATTTGTGCAGGTACACGCGGCGGATCAAGATTCGGCGTTCACCCTTGGCGAAGGCAAGGGTCTCGCCCATCATCGTCGTCAGCAACTGAACCTGGCGCTTGACCGAGGCAGCGAGCTCTCGTCGCTTCTCCTCGTCATCCTCCTGCACCAGAAGCCCCGTGTAACCGGAGATGACCGTCAGAGGAGTCTTCAGGTCATGAAGCATGCTCGACAGGAATCGCCCGAGCGTGCTCAAGCGCTCTCGGCGGGTGCGTTGTGCACGTGACTGTGCCTGCGAGATGGCCGTCGACAGGTGACCCGCAATCACGGTCGCCATTTTGAGGTCGTCGTCGATGAAGGGTGCCCGACCGCCGGCCTTGTTCAGCAGCTGCAGCGCGCCCCGTCCGTCGTCCCATCGAAGCGGCACACACAAGACCGACTTCGGATGATAGCCAACCTCATCCGAGATGTGCGTGGAGTGCCGCGCGTCGCTTTCGACCTCATTCACGATCTGCGGGCGTCCATGCTCGGCGACCCAGCCGGAGATACCCTGGCCGGCTTTGATCTTCATCCGTTTGACGCGGTCCGGCTCACCTCCGACGGCTGCTCGAAACGTGAGGTCACCAGTATCCTCGTCGGCGAGCAGGATCGACGCCGCCTCGGCATCGGTGGCGCGCATCGTGCGAGCGAGAACACCGGCCAGCAGATCATCGAGCTCCATCGCGCTCGCTGCGACTTGGGTGATCTCGAACAAGACGTCGAGCTCGCGAATCTTCTTCTCGAGCTGTTCTTTGGTGTCCAGTAGCTCGATGTTCTTCCCGACGACCGAGAGGAACAACTTGGAGTTCTCGATCGAGACGGCTGCGTGGCTCGCGAGGGCCGCGAGCAGCGCCTCGTCAGCCACCGTGAAGTGCCCGTGCTGCTTGTTGAGGACCTGCACGACACCGATCGTTCGCCCGTGCTGGTTCTTCATCGGGACGCAGAGGGTGGACCGCGTACGATACCCGGTCCGGCGATCCCATTCCGCATCAAACCTGACGTCTTGGTAGGCATCCTTGATGTTGAGAGGCTTGCCGGTCTTGGCCACCGCGCCCGCGAGGCCCTCCCCCGGCTTCAGGCGAATTTCGAGCAAGTCTTCGCCCTGGATGACCTTCGACCAGAGCTCGTTGGTGTCCTCGTCGAGGAGGTAGAGCGCCGAGCGATCTGCTTCCATCACCTCTGAAATTCGGTCCAAAATCATCTCGAGCAGCTCTCCGAGGTCGAGCGTCGAGCCCAATGCGGCACTGATGTCCTGGAGCGCCCGCAGCTTGGCCCTCTCGCGGTCTACGACGTTCTGTAGCCGCAAGGCCTCCTGGCTGTCTCGGTCGCCGTCGGATGCCATCGTCGTCGAGTGTCCCCCGAACAGGGGCAAAAACGCAACGGCCTAGACGGCGAGTCTATTCCCCTTGGCGCAGCTCGGCGAAATCGCCCATGCGAACCGCCCGCGTGGCTTGCTCGAGGAGGATCGCGGTCGTGGTAGGTTGCACGCTGACAGCCCTCCCAATGGCCACGACCTCCCACGGGTAGTGCTCAGGCGGGTCGGGCAGCGGCACGGTGGTCTCGATCTCGCGGCCGATCTTGCCCTCAGCGCTTCGTCGCCATTCGTCGCCCTGCCGCACGATGTAGAATCGATTGCCGAGCTCAACGCCGTTCTCGACGCCCACGTCGACGAAGACGATCTGGTCGGTGGAGGGCAGCTTGCGCGGGTAGAGGCTCGCCACGACCCTTGCGCGGAGCGATTGATCTGCCGGAACAAAACCCACCCAGTAGAATTTGCGCTCGAGCGGGGCGATCTTGAACCCTCGCTCGATTGCGTCGAGCGTGTTGACGACGGTCGCGCGTCCCACCTGGCGCTTTTCGTCATAGTCGGTGAGCATGAGCTCGCCCGTGATGCGAACCAGGGTGCCCTTCTCGCCTTCGGCCCGTTCGTATTCCTCCATCTTGCGGTACACCGTATAGGTACCGCCGATCCTCGGGGTCGCGCCTTCTTTCAGACGCACGTAGACCTGGTCGGTGTCCGCCATCATCATGTGCTCTTCGTTGGCGGCGATGATGTAGCCGGCTTCTTGGAGCGCATCGGAGTCGAGAAAGCCGTACTCGGACATGTACACCGGACTGTCGCCCTTCAGACGCGACTGAGCGAACGAGAAGCCGCGAGGGGCGGTTTCGATGATGCCGCCGGTCGGACGCAATCGGACCTTCGCGCCGGGGTAGATCCAATGCGGGTTCGTGATGTCTGGGTTGTACGACCAGACCTGTGGCCACCGGTAGGGGTCGCCGTAGAACTGCTCAGTGATGTCCCAAAGCGTGTCGCCTTCACGCACCGTGTAGACCTCAGGAGTACCGGCGGGGACCGACACTTTTTCTTGTGCGTCCCCGGGTCCCACCCCCATTTTCGCCTCGGCCTCCCGGTCTTCCGGGGTCATCACGACGTCTTGTGCAAGTGCCGTGTGCGCGATCAACACAACCGCCATGATTGATCCAACCATCTTCATGATGCGTCCTCCCGCAACGCCAAACGCGCCGCCGCGGTATCCGGGAACTGCTCCCTAACCTTGTCGAAATAAGCCCGAGCACGAGCCCTATCCCCACGCTTCAGATGAATCTGACCAATTCGATAGAGCGCATCGGGAAGCTTGTTGCCCCAGGGGTGTTGCTTCTCGACGGCCTGGAATTCCTTCAAAGCGCGCCCGTATTCGCGGCGCAGGAAGTAGACCTCGCCGCGCCAAAAAAGGGCGTTGTCCGCGTAAGGATGGTCCGGGTAGGCATCGAGAAACGCGGTGAGTGCGACGAGCGCCTCGTCAAACTCGCGTTCGCGGACCAAGCTCAGCCCCCGTCGATAGTCCTCCACGCCGGAGTCGGTCAACGTGGGAGTGCCGAGAGTCTCCTCTTCGATGAAGGCGGGCAGATCAGGAACATCCCCGGTGGTCGATAGCCTCTCCTCGCCGAGGAGCTCTAGCACCTCGCGCTCACCGTCTTCCGTGCGCACGGTTACTGGCGTCTCGAGCCACGGGAGCTTCTGCCCCTTCTTCGTTCCGAGGCTCTGGCGTGCGCCTCGGTCGTCTTCTTGGCGGGCTTCGGCGCGCAGCTCCTGTACCTCGGCGCGCGCCAAGGCCAGCTGTCCGCGAAGGGTTCTGAGCTCGTCGGACTGCTCCTCGAGCTCGGCCCGAAGCGCTGTGAGCTCGGCCTCTGGAGAGCCCGCGCTGGACGCATCCGTCGACCTCGAATGCACCCCCACCGAGCTGCACCCGATCAGCGTCGAGCATCCGACCACTGTGACGAGCCTCTTCACGGCATAACCCCGCATCCAAATCGTAGGGAACGTGATGGACTTGCGTCAAAAAAGCCGTTGGCTAGCACCAAGTGCCAAGTGCTCGAAATCGCTCGTATCGTTGCTCGATCAGGGCCTCAGGAGATAGTGCTCGGAGCGCGTCGAGGTGGTGCTTGAGGCGCTCGCCAAGCGACGCCGCGGCGACGTCCGGCCGTCGGTGGGCCCCGAGGGGTGGCTCGGGAACCACCTCGTCGATCACGCCGAACCGCTTCGCATCGCGTGCGAGGAGCTTGAGTTGCTCGGCCGCTTCGGCGCTCTTGGTGCCGTCACGCCAGAGGATAGAGGCACACCCCTCGGGCGTGATCACGCTGTAGGTCGCGTACTCGAACATGAGCACCCGATTCGCGACTCCGATCGCGAGCGCTCCGCCGGACCCCCCTTCCCCGAGAATCGTGCAAACCACTGGCACACGGAGCTCGGCCATGGTCGATATCGCGCTTCCGATCGCTTCAGCCTGACCTCGCTCCTCGGCACCGAGGCCTGGATAGGCACCGGGCGTATCGACGAACGTCAAGACGGCCCTCCCCGCGCGTTCAGCGAGCTTCATGACCCGGATGGCCTTTCGGTAGCCCTCGGGGTGCGCCATCCCGAAGTTGCGATGGGCCTTGTCCTTCGCGGCCCGTCCCTTCTGATGACCGACAAACGCAATAATCTCGCCCTGAAATCGTCCAAACCCAGAGACAATCGCAGGATCGTCGCCGAAGCGTCGGTCCCCGTGGAGCTCCACCAAGTCCTCGAAGAGAAGCGGCGCATAGTCGAGCAGATATGGGCGGTCCGGATGCCGGCTCAGCTGCACCTTCTTCCATACATCGAGCTCTTCGTAGAGCTCGCGCTGCAGGTCTTCCGCTTGGGCCTTGAGGTTCTGGATTTCGGAGTCGATCGCTTCGGCCTCAGGGGCACCTCGCTCCGTCAGCGCCTCTAGGGCGGCGATCCGTTCCTCGAGCTCCACCAGCGGAGCCTCGAACTCGAGATGAGCCATGGCAACACGCTTGGCATACGTCTGTGCGGGGGGGCAAGCCGCGGCGCTCTGGACTAGTCGCGTTTGCGCGGCCCGAGGACTTCGAACGCTCGGATCGGCAGGGCCTTGCCCTTCACCAGCGCCTCCGGAAGCTCATTGACCTCGAATTGGTCTCCGATCTTTTCGAACGTCCCCTCGCTGATGAGGATTTGCGAGGCCTTGGCCATCGAGCAGAGTCGTGAGCCGGTATTCACCGGGTCGCCGATCACCGTGTACTCCATCGCCTGGCTGCTACCGACGTAGCCCGCCACGACCTCCCCTGTATTGATCCCGATTCCGATTTGAAACGGTGGAAGCCCGTGTGCCACGTGTTGTTCGTTCAGCCCCGCCATGGCTTTTTGCATTTCGATCGCCGTTCGCACTGCTCGGATCGGATCATCATGATGGGCCACCGGCGCGCCGAACAGCACCATCATCTCGTCACCGATGAACTTGTCGAGCGTGCCCTCGTAGCGGAAGACGATTTCCACCATTCGCTCGAAGTATTCATTGAGGGCCGCGACGACGGTTTGCGGTTCCGATGATTCGCTGATTCTGGTGAACCCGCGGATGTCGGCGAAGAGGACAGTCGTCTCTCGAAGCTCCCCACCTTTTCTGACCTCGACCTGACCGGAGAGCACCTGCTCGGCGATGGCCGGTGAAAGCAAGCGACGGAAGCGCTCGCGGGTTATTGCCTCGTGCTCGAGCTTCCTCGCGAAGAGCGTGTTTTGGACGGCAACGGCGGCCTGACTTGCGACCGTTTCAAACAGCGCGAGGTCGCGCTCCGTAAAAGCGTGCGCGGCTAGCTTCGAATCGAGCATGATGACGCCCAACACGTTTTCGTTGTGAAGCAACGGAACGCACATCGTGGACCTAATCCCCTGCATGATCACCGACTGCGCACTCTCGAAGCGGGCGTCGGCAGATGCGTCGTGGGACAAAACGGCCTCTTTTTCGCTAACGGCGGTGTCGAGAACGGTCTTCGAAACGATCACCTCTTGGGTGGGGTCTACGTCCTCCCCCGTACGCACCGCGACCGGTTCCAAATGGCCCTGATCATTGTGCAGGAGGATCACGCCCCGGTCCGCAGGAACCAACCGGAACGCGACTTCGAGAATCTTGTCGCAAAGGGCAGAGATACTCGTGCCTACCTCGATCGCTTGCGTGACCTCGTAGCTCGCCCGCAACTTCTCATAGTCCCTGCGAAGCGATGCTTCATCTTGAATGAGCTCCTCGGCGAAGAACGTCTTTTCGCCGAGGACTGCGAGCTTGGCCTGGATCAGCGGGCCCGTGCCGGTGTCCCCGATCTTGAACCGATTGGTGGCCTCCCGCGCGTCCTCGCTGAGCAGACCATCGAACGTGAGCCGGCCGACTCGGTCCGGTGGCTCAAAGACGATTCGGGTCGACCCGATCGTGATTTCGTCGCCAGGCTTGAGGCTGTGTTCGTGAACACGCTCCCCGTTGACGAAGGTGCCGTTCAGCGAGCCCAGGTCCTTCAGGACATAGGCGTCGTCGACCAGCTCGATGTGGCAGTGCTCCTTCGACACGACACGATCCAACACCTGATGGGTGTTCCGCGGGTGCCGCCCCAGTGAGTTGTGTCGGAAGAGCTGACGCACTTGCCGCCCACTCGGCCCCATGATGCTTATACGAGCCATCGCCGCAGCATCAGGCTAGCTTCGGCCTGTACCTCCCGCAAAGAAGGGCTAGCCAGCTTCGTTGGCTTTGGTCTCGACGATGTGCTCTTCGACCGCAGACCTCACCGGGCGAGCGAAAAACACCTTTTGGTCGGCAATCTCGCGGAGCGCCGTCACGATGGGCCGGTTCTTGCTCGACACCAGGGGAGGTGCGCCCTTGATCAGCTGACGGGTTCGACGCGCTGCCAACACGACGAGCGCGAACCGGTTTTCCTGGTGTTCCAAGCAATCTTCGACGGTGACACGTGCCATAGGCGCGAGAAGCTAGCAGGGGCCTACGAGCTGGGCAAAGCGTCTGCGGCGGGGACTCAAAAAACCCAGCAACATCGCTTGACTCCCTCGCCATCGGGATTACCTTGCCGGCCAATCAGCACTCCTATCCATCGAGTGCTAACAAGGCTGCCGGGTAGCGCAACTGCCCGAAAACGGAGGGATAAATGGCCATTCGTCCATTGCATGACCGCATCCTGGTCAAGCGACTGAAGGAAGAAGAAGTAACCAAAGGCGGGATCATCATTCCGGATACCGCCAAGGAAAAGCCGATCGAGGCCAAGGTGGTCGCGGTGGGTACCGGGCGCATCCTCGATAGCGGAGAGGTCCGGGCGCTTGCCGTGAAGAAGGGCGACCTCGTCCTGTTCGGCAAGTACGGCGGGACGGAGGTCAAAATCGACGGCGATGACCACCTGATCCTCCGCGAAGACGACATCCTCGGAATCATCGAATAGGAGACTGAGAAACATGGCTGCGAAAGAAATCATCTACGATACTGCTGCTCGCGATCGCATTTTGAGAGGCGTCAACGCGCTGGCAAATGCGGTGAAGGTCACGCTCGGTCCGAAGGGCCGCAATGTCGTGATCGAGAAGAGCTTTGGCGCGCCGACCGTCACCAAGGATGGCGTCACGGTCGCGAAGGAAATCGAGCTGGCCGACAAGTTCGAGAACATGGGCGCCCAGATGGTGCGGGAAGTCGCATCGAAGACCTCCGACGTCGCGGGCGACGGCACCACCACCGCGACTGTGCTCGCACAGGCGATCATCCAGGAGGGCACCAAGATGGTCGCTGCGGGTCACAACCCGATGGAGATCAAGCGTGGCATCGATGCGGGTGTCATAAGAATCGTCGAAGAGCTGCAATCGCTCTCGAAAGCCACCAAGGATCCGAAGGAGATCGCGCAGGTCGGCACGATCAGCGCCAACGGCGACCGCACCATTGGTGAGATCATCGCCGGGGCGATGGAGAAGGTCGGCAAGGAAGGCGTCATCACCGTCGAGGAGGCCAAGGGTCTCGAGACCGAGCTTGACGTCGTCGAGGGTATGCAGTTCGACCGCGGTTACCTATCGCCCTACTTCGTGACCGATCCGGAGCGCATGGTTGCCGAGATCGAGGACCCCTACATCCTCATCGTCGAGAAGAAGATCTCGAACATGAAGGACCTTCTCCCGGTTCTCGAGGCGATCGCCCGTCAGCAGAAGCCGCTCATCATCATCGCCGAGGACGTCGAGGGTGAGGCCCTTGCCACGCTCGTCGTCAACAAACTTCGTGGCACGCTGCAGACCGCTGCGGTCAAGGCGCCCGGGTTCGGTGACCGCCGCAAGGCCATGCTTCAGGACATCGCCGTCCTTACCGGGGGCACCGTCGTGAGCGAAGATCTCGGCATCAAGCTCGAGAACGTGACCCTCAACGATCTGGGTCGCGCAAAGCGAGTCACCATCGACAAGGAGAACACAACCATCGTCGATGGCGCAGGCAAGAAGAAAGACATCACGGGCCGAATCGAGACCATCCGCAGGCAGATCGAGGAGACCAGCAGCGATTACGATCGTGAGAAGCTGCAGGAGCGCCTCGCGAAGCTCGTCGGGGGCGTCGCGGTGATCAAGGTCGGCGCGGCCACCGAAGTCGAAATGAAGGAAAAGAAGGCGCGCGTCGAAGATGCGCTCCACGCCACGCGCGCGGCTGTCGAAGAGGGCATCGTGCCGGGCGGCGGCGTGGCGCTGATTCGTGCACAGAAAGGCCTCGAAGGGCTCCAAGTGAACGACGAGCAGAGGGTCGGCATCGGCATTCTTATTCGCGCCATCGAAGAGCCACTTCGTCAGATCGCGCAGAACGCCGGGCTCGAAGGCTCCATCGTCGTGAACGAGGTTCGCAGCGGCAAGGGCGCCTTCGGCTTTGATGCCCAGACCGAGGAGTACACGGATCTGGTCAAGGCCGGCGTCATCGACCCGACCAAGGTCGTGCGTAGTGCCCTTCAAAACGCGGCTTCGGTTGCGGCGCTTATGCTCACCACCGAGGCTCTTGTTGCGGAGCTCCCGAAGGAAGAGCCCCCGATGGGCGGCGGCGGTCACGAGCACGGCGGCGGCATGGGCGGGATGGGCTTCTAAGCACAGCCAGCCCCAACGTGAGTTAGGCCGGACCAGCACAGCTGGCCCGGCTTTTCTCATCACCGCGCGGTCGCGACAAAAGGGGACAGTCCCCTTTTCAAGAGGGTTAAGCGCTGCCCAGTCACCGTACGAAAAAAGGGGACTGTCCCCTTTAATTCGGCTGCTAGGATTGCTGGGTGAGCTCGACTGCTGGCAGATTGACTCGGTATCGCGGGCGGCTTCGGATGGCCGCGGCGACGGTTCTTGCCGTTCGGGTCGTGGTCGGGTCGTGCGTGGCGGGGCTGGCCGCTTTTGTGCTGGTCGCCTGGGTCCTCGGGCCGATGACCCCGGTCGTTTGGCTCTGCATCGGTTGGGCAGTGGTGTTTGGGACGATCGCCGCCGCGGTCGCCTGGTCGTTGCAGCCGATGCGAAAGCTACGTGGTCACGGAGCCCTGGGGCTGGTCGCTACCCAGGAGCCCACCCTGCTCTCACCGCTTCAAAGCGCGTACGAGCTGCAGACGGAAACCGCATTTTCGCGCGAGCTCATCGTGGCGCAACGCCTCCAGCTCCTTCGCTCGCTCGAGCGTTCGCCCGCGCGCAAATTCATCCCGTGGCAATGGGTCGTCCAACCGGCGTTCGCCGCGGCGATCCTCGTCGGAGTCATCGCATGGGGGTCGCTCGGCCTCGATCGTGCGTCGGGTGGACGGTATGCGCTCCTGCACGCGGAGGGGAGCCCTGCGGACGGTGTGCTGGTCAGTCACGTGGTGGCCCGAACGGATGCCGTCCTCGTGTTTCCCGAGTACATGGGGCGCCAGAGCGAGCACGTCGACGAGGCGGATCACCTCGTGGTGCCTCGTGGAACCGCTGTCGAATACAGTATTACTCCGATCGGCGATGCCGCCCGCGTGGTCGTAGAGCTTCCAGGTCGGCACGTGCAGACCGATCGACTCGGGGAGCTGTTCGTCGCTTCGTTCGTGGCCGACATCGAAGGACCGATCGAAATCTACGTCGAATCCTCGGGGGGCGAGAGACGGGTCGACTACCAAGCCCGGTCGATCGAGGTCGAGGCGGACGCGCCGCCTGTCGTGCGCCTCGCTGAGCCCGCCAACGACCTCGTCGTCGAGGCTCGGGACCCCGTCGCACTACGACACGTGGCGTCCGACGAGTACGGGGTGCAAGAGCTCACTCTAATCATCAAGCTCCCCAACGGCGAGCATCAGCGCCGTACGCTGTTTGGCCCTCCGGACGATGCCCAGCAGCACGTCCAAGGAGACACGACAATCTATCTCGAGGAGTTCTCGCTTGCCCCTGCCGACGCGATCACCGTTTGGCTAGAGGCCAAAGACGGCAATCGGATCGACGGGCCGGGAGTGAGTCGCTCCGAGGATCGGACACTCACACTTGCTTCGGAGATTACCCGTCGCCGCGACCGAATCATCGAGCTCGAAAAGATCTTGGATTCGCTGCTGATGGCGCTCGCGGTACGTCTCGAACAGCCTGTCGAAAAGGAGCGGAAAGCCGCGAACCGGCGATTCGCGAACGTATCGACCCCATTGAAACACACGCTGACTTTGTTGTTCGACGTGGGTGAACATCCCGGGCCGCGAACCGTGCCCTTGCTCCTCGACATGCGGAAGCGTCTGGAGCGACTCCAGAAGCGAGAGACCGCGGCCCACCAAAACGGCTCGCATCACTCCCAGAGAGCGCGCCTCGACAGGTCCTTCGTCGCCGAGCTCGAGAACGACAGCATTTTGGCGGCCGACCTCATCAGCCAAGCGCGCCTCAACGATGCCGCGGCAATCGCTCATGAGATGCGGGAGCTGCAACGTGAGATCGCATCGCTGATCTCGGAGCTACGCAGAGGCCAAACACCGGAGCTCGAACGGGCCCTCATGGCCGCACTAGACCGAGCCGAGCGCAGGATGCAGGCGCTCAAACAACAGCTTCTCGGCGCGATGCAGTACGTACCCGGGGAGTTCGTCAACCAGCAGAACATGCAGGCGCGGCAGTCATCCGATGCTCTCAAAGACCTTCGTGAGGCGCTCGACGAAGGCGATCTCGATGCCGCAGAAGAGGCACTGGCCAGGTTGGATCAAACCATCGATGCGATGACGCAGGCGCTCTCCCAAAGCGAAGACTCGCTGGCCGAAACCCGGTTCGGCCCGCGAGAGCGCGCGCTGATGGAAGCGTTGGACTCGATCCGTGACATCGAGGTCGAACAACAGCGGATGGCGAATCAAGCGCGCCGAATCGGAAACGACGCGACCCGTCGTGCAGCCGATGAAGCGGACGAGCTCGGGTCCGATGCCAAGAAATCTCTCCAAGAAAAAGCCAAAGAGTTAGTCGAGCAGATCGAGGCGCTCGCGGAAGAAGCGCTCGGCCCCTACGAGCGAAATCTTCGCGACCGAGCCCAAGAGCGACTGAGTGACTTCGAGCGGGCGCTCGAGAGCGGTGATCTGGGTGAGGCGCTGTCGATGGCCGAGAAGGCGGCGCAAGCGGCTCAGGGCCTCGCAAAGGACCTGGAGCTCTCGGCGATGATGTTTCGCGGTCGAGTGGGAAAGACCGCCGAAGCGGCGGCAGAAGCGCGAGAGGCCGCGGCCGAGGCGCTCGATTTGCGGGATGCGACCGCCAACGCGATTCCCGATGTGCGAGGGGCGCTTTCCGATCGCGAGCGTGAGCAGCTGCAAAAGCAAGCAGCTCGACAAGAGGCCGCCCGCGAAGCGACGCACCAGCTCGCTCGTCGCCTTCGCGAGGAGGTCGGCGGCGTGCCCATTTCGGATCAGGCGGCCGAAGAGCTCGAGTCGATCGAGCAGCCGATGGGACGAGCCGCACAATCGTTGGATGCGGAGGACCCTCTCGAAGCCAACAAGCAACAAGAGGCGGCGGCGGACCAACTCAGACGGCTACGACAGCAACTCGAGTCCCAACAGCGGAGCAGGAGCGGCAGAGGCGGCGATGACCGTGGCGAAGGACGTCGCAACAACGAGCGCGTCGAGATTCCAAAGGCCCGCTCGAAAGCGGCCGAGCAGGCTTGGCGTCGTCGCGTGCTCGATGCTCGAAAGGGAGACGCTCCCGAAGGCTACCAGCCTGCCGTCCAAGATTACTATGAAAGGCTTCTGCGATGAATCGCATGCTGTTATTCGTCTTGTGCGTGACGATGGCTTCGACCGCCGCGTCGGCACCCGCTGAGCCCGCACGTCAGGACGAGGTACTCGGATTGTTGGAGGCCTCCCTCAGCGCGGGAGAAGGCGTGCCAGCCCAAGTGCTACTCGAGCAGTACCTCCTCGATCACCCGCGGACGCCTCGCATCCGCGAGTTGGAAGCGCTCATTGCTTTTTACGCGGGTGATTACGAATCCGCCGCCGCGACGGTGACAGAGCTACGTGCGGGCTCTGGCACCTACGACAGCCTCGGCACGATGGCCGACCTCATCGTCGACACCTACGAAACTACGAAAGAGTATGAAACCGTCACGTACGAAAACTTCGAAGTACGCTACGCGCCTGGGCCGGATGAAATTTTGGTCCCTTACGCCATCGATACCCTCAAGGCCGCTGCCGAAGCGATGGAGGTCGAGCTGGGCGTAAAGATGGTCAGCCCGATCCGACTCGAGATCTACCCCGATGCAGACTCGCTCGCACGTGTGTCGACGCTTTCCGTCGAGGCGATTCGAAACACCGGAACGATCGCGCTCTGCAAGTGGGGCCGGCTGATGATCGCTTCTCCGCGGGCGCTCATGCGCGGGTATCCCTGGCTCGACACGATCGCGCACGAGTACGTGCACCTTTTGATTACGAAGACCACCCTCGACCGCGCACCGGTTTGGCTGCAGGAGGGTCTGGCCAAGCTGCTCGAAACGCGTTGGAGGTTGCCAACGACCCAACTGCCCCTCGATCCAGCTTCGAATCGGTTACTGCTCGGTGCCGCCGAAGCCAATCAGCTCCTGGATTTCGATCAGCTGCACCCGTCGATCGCCCTCTTACCCAGTCAGAAAGATGCAGTTTTGGCGTTTGCCCAGGTGTCGTCGTTCATGGAGATGTTCTACAACGAACATGGGCGAGACGGAGTGCGGCTCGGGCTCCAACACGTCGCGGACGCTGCCGATGCCCGCACCGCCTTGGCCGCAGTGGCCGGCGCCTCCTGGAAGGAGCTAGAGGCACACTGGAAGAATGAGCTAGCGAAAAAACCGAAGCCACCGCCTGCCCGACTCCTGCGACGCCACCTCAGCGGCGAGGCGACCGAGAACGACGAGCTGGCCGAGGTCGAACGGGAAAAGGCGCGCAAGCACGTGCGTCTCGGCGACCTTTTGTGGACGCGTTCACGTCCGGCTGCCGCATCGGTAGAATACGGAAAGGCGCACCGAGTTGCACCCTCCGACCCGGTGGTCGCCTCACGCTACGCTCGTTCGGCGATCGCGGGCGGCCGTCCACGAGATGCGATCAAGCCTTTGGTCTACACGTTGTCTTTGTATCCCACCCACGCCCCCGCACAATCGAGCCTCGCGACTGCGCGGTTCCGCAGTGGAGACAAAAACGGAGCGACGCATGCGGCGTTACGGGCGATCGCCCTCAACCCTTTCGACCCCCAGCCTCATTGCGTGCTCGCGGAGCTCGATGGCCGAAGCGACGCGCATGAGCGCGAGCTATGCACACGTCTTGGGGGGATTCGGGAGTAATCTGGCACTTCCCTCTGCCAGGCGCTAAGAGGTCCCCGTGAACGAACCTGTCCGCAGTAGTCCGTCTTCGACGCCAATCGCCGCCGCATCCGATGTAGCTCGGGTGCAGCAGCTGGCCCACGCCCGCGACGAAATCGTCTCCCGTCTCAAGCAACGTATCGTCGGGCAAGAAGAGGTCATCGAGCTCTTGCTGATCGCGCTCTTTTCCCGAGGGCACGGTTTGTTCGTCGGCGTGCCGGGCCTCGCGAAGACCCTTCTCATCACGACGCTAGCCGACGCGCTGTCGCTTCACGCCAATCGTATTCAGTTCACGCCCGACTTGATGCCGAGCGATGTCACAGGCACCGACGTGCTCGAGGAGGACAACACCACTGGGAAGAGACATTTCCGGTTCATTCCCGGACCGGTGTTTACGAACATCCTGTTGGCCGACGAGATCAACCGAGCACCACCGAAGACGCAGGCAGCCCTACTGCAATCCATGGCAGAGGGGAGAGTCACCGCCAGTGGCAATACGTATGCCCTCGAGCGGCCATACCTGGTGTTCGCCACTCAGAACCCCATTGAGCAAGAGGGGACTTACCCGTTACCAGAGGCGCAACTCGACCGCTTTCTCTTTCAGATCGACGTGCGATACCCGAGCGCCCACGAAGAGGTAGAGATCGTCAAGCGTACGACGGCACCCATGCCGACGACGATCACCCCCGTTCTATCCTCAGAGGAGATCGTGAGCTTTCAGGACCTCGTTCCGCGGGTTCCAGTGGCGGACCACGTGGTGCAGCACGCCGTGGAAATCGTCCGCACATCGCGGCCAGAGGACGTCAAAGCGATCGATCTCGTCAAGCAGAACGTGGCCTTTGGTGCAGGCCCGCGCGCGAGCCAGGGGCTGATTCTCGGCGCGAAGGCGCGAGCCATCCTTCACGGTCGTTACGCGGCCGAGCTCGACGACGTTCGGGCGCTCGTAGAGCCGATCTTGATGCATCGCCTCGTCATGAACTTCCGCGCCGAAGCAGAAGGAGTCGCGGCGATACACGTCATCGAGGGCATCATGCGAAGCATCGAGCCGTGAGCCGTGTGCTCGAACCCGAGCTGGCAACCAGGCTTGCTGGGCTGACGTTGAGGGCCAGGCGGACTGTGGATGGGCTTCTGGCCGGAATGCACCGCAGCCCTCACCGGGGCGCTAGCGCGATTTTCAAGGAGCACCGCGAGTACCGGCCCGGTGACGATCCGCGATTGATCGACTGGCGTGCCTATGCGAGGTCCGACCGCTACGCGATCAAGCATTTCGAGCACGAAACACAAATGCGCGGGACGCTGGCACTCGACATCTCGCCGTCGATGCGGTGGGGCAGCAGCGACACGACCAAGCTCGACCACGCGACTACCCTGCTTGCGGCTCTGGCTTACGTGTTGACAAGACAAGGTGACGCGGTTTCGCTCATCACCTTCGACGAGACCATTCGCGATCGGCTTCCACCCCGTTCGGGACCCGCCCATTTGGATTACCTGATGCGTACCCTCGCCGCGCCGACGACCTCGCAGACCAAAACTGGCCTTCATGCCTCACTCGACAAGCTGATCGAGCATGCGGGACGCATGGGGCTCGTAGTGATCGCGAGCGATCTACTCGACCTCCGGGCCGATGCCTTGGACCCGGTCGCCCGGATTCAGGCACGCGGCCATCAAACCGTCGTCTTGCACGTCCTCGACCCAGCCGAGATCGAGCTCCCCTACGAGCAGCCCTTTCGTTTCGAGGGACTCGAGGGTGAACCCCCGGTCGAGGTCGACCCCAAGGGCATCCGGCGACCCTATCGGGAGGCGATCGACGCGTTCATCGAGTCGTGTCGACGTCGGGTGGTCGCGGCAGGGGGTCGTTATCAACTGGCCCGGACCGATACGCCTCCTGAGCACACCCTCTTGCGACTCCTGCGGGCGAGCTGAACCATGGGATTCGGGTTGCCATGGATGCTCGTGGGGCTGATCGCCGTGGGGGCGCCGATCCTCGCCCACCTCTTGAGAAGGCAAAAGCTTCCTCGCCAGACGCTCCCTACCATCGCCTTCCTCCATCGGATTCATGCGACCCGGGCGGCGCGATTGCGGGTCGTCGACTTGCTACTGTTGGTGCTTCGGGTGTTGCTGGTCCTCGTCTTGGTGTTGGTTGCAGCTCGGCCCTATCGAGTGGTGCAGTCGAGTGTCACGGACCGCCAGCACGCGCTCGCGATCGTTTTTGACGACTCTCTCTCGATGTCGGCGATCCATGAGGGGTCGACCCTCATCGAACGCGCCGCCTCTCTCGCGAAACGACAGCTGAGCAGGCTCCCGCGGGGTTCTGAGGTTTCCGTGGTTCTGGCCGGAAAGCCGCCCCGCGTTTGGCTGCGGCGGAGCTCCGAGATCGACATGGCACGAGATGCCTTTGGGGAGATCGAAGAACGGTCGATTCGAGCGAATGCGCTGTGCGACGCCATTCGACTGGCAGTGGAGTTACTCTTGGAGAGCGACCTCGGGGAGCGGCGGCTGTTGGTGTTTTCGGATTTTACGAAGGGCGCACGCGCCGATGAATGCGAGTGGCCCACTCGGGGCGTGAGTATCGGACTCGAGCAGGTCGCCACACCCAATCCCGACAACCGTTGGATTCGAGCGGTGGAGGTCACGGGCAGCAGGGACTCCGAAGAGGGAATTCAGCTCGAAGCCAAAGTGTCGGGCAGCAACACCAACAAGCCGCAGAGCATTCGACTGCGCCGCAAGGGCCAAGATGCGCAGACGAGCCCGGTCGAGTGGTCCGGCGAAGAAGGCGTCGCGGTCTTGAGGCTGCCAGCCGGATCGGTGGATGCCGTGGTAGAGCTACAACTCGATCCGGACGACGTGCTCCCAGCCGACAACGTGAAAGGCGTCCTGCTTGGCTCGGATACGATCCACGTGCTCCTGGTCGACGGGGATCCGCATCCCGATCCGCGAAAGCGAGAAACCGCGTTCATCGGCCAAGCCTTGGAGGTCGCGCCTCAGGCGGGCCGCTCGTTTGCCGTCGAAACCCTCGATTCGCAGGACCTTTCGGAAAGCGCCATCATTCGGTCAGACGTGGTGGTGTTGGCCAACGCCACGCTGGACTCGAAGTGGCTCCCGCTCCTACAGCGTTTCGTGTCCGGCGGAGGTAGTCTCTGGGTTACCGCAGGCGACAAGATCAACCCCCGCGCGTACGGCAACGTTCTACGGGATCTGCTGCCCGGCCGATACACCGCAACCCGGACCGATGATGGGCCTCTGTCACTACGCTCGGAAGATCTTCCCGAGCTCGCCCAGGTGACCGTGAACGGCCGCGCCCCCATCGACGAGACTTCGCTCGATGCAGTAGTGACGGCGCGCTTCAGCGATGGTTCGCCGGCGATGGTGGAACATCGGTATCGAAACGGGCGCGTAGCGATGCTCGCGACGACGCTCGACGACGCCTGGACGGACCTCCCCTACCAGCCCGCGTTCGTCCCCTTCGTTTTGCAAACCTTAGCCTGGCTCGCCGGTCGCACCGAGCACTCCGTGGAGCCGTTCCAAGGCGTATCGCTCCCGGGATCGACTAGGACCCAGCGCATTCAAGTGATCACCCCATCGGGCCGAACTTTGGACCTGCCGGAGGCCGACCGGGTAGCGTTTCGAGAGACGACCGAAATCGGCGCCTACCGCGTGCTGGTCAACGGCGTTCAGGGCCCCCGCTTTGCGTTCGTAGTCAACGCTCCAAGCGGCGAGAGCGCCCTCGCTCCCGAAGAGGTGCCAGACGTGGTTACCGGATTCGAAAACCCCAACGGAATCAGCCTACGGGGCCTCGAAGAGCCGCTCACACCGTGGCTTCTCACCCTCGCCGTCGCCCTGCTCTTCGCCGAGGTGTGGCTCCGTCAGGTGCGCCGCAGATGAACGACTCGCTCGATCCGGTTGAGGTCGAGATGCGTGCCAACCGGCGCCCAGGCGTCGCTCCGTTCGGCCAAGGCGAGCACTGACCCGGCTTGGTCTTGCCCGACCTCGATCAACATCTGTGCGCCGGCACGCGTGACCGGGGCCGCGGCAACGAGGAGCATCCGCACGACGTCGAGGCCATCTTTGCCTGCCTCGAGCGCCAGGCTCGGTTCGTAATCCCGCACTTCGGGTTCGAGCTCCGCCATCTGCGCATGGGTGACGTAGGGTGGGTTCGAGACCACGAGATCGTGCTCAGAGCCCTCGTCGACCAGATGCGCTTGCACGAAGCGGACCCGATCCCCCAGGCCGAGCTCGGCGGCATTCCTCGAGGCGACGCACAAGGCCTCCTCCGAGACGTCGGTCCCGATCACCGTAGCGAGGGGCCGTTCGGCGGCCAAGGTCAGCGCGATCACTCCGCTTCCCGTTCCCACATCGAGCACCCGGAACGGGGTGTCTTTGGGAATGCACTCGAGCGCATGCCCGATCAGCGTTTCGGTATCCGGCCTCGGGATCAACACCGATGAGTCGACTGTGAATCGGCGCCCATAAAAATCCCGATAGCCAAGGATGTAGGCGACGGGCTCCCGATCCCGACGCCGGCTGACGAGCGCCCGGATCGAGGCGCGCTCGTCGTCCACCAAAGGGCGATTGAGATCCAGGTAGAGGCCCACCCGGTCGATGCCGAGGGCTTCTGCGACCAAGAGCTCTGCATCCAAGCGGGGTGTCGCAATTTGCCGGGAGGCAAAGTCGCTGGTCGTCCATTCGAGGACTTCATGGATTGTCCAAGTGCGTGAGGTCACGAGAGCTGCTAGCGCGATCGCACGCGCATCTTTTGCTTGGGAAGTGCGCCCGCACCTGCCAAGACTTGCTTGGCGAGTCGGCTCAGCTCGGGTCGTGTGCCGCGTTGGACGAACGCGGCGACCATGTTTGGATCGACTTCGAGAAGCCGTTCCATCGCCTGTTTCACGCGCCCGCGCTTCTTGGTCGCCATGTATGTGTAGACCTGCGCGCGTAAGAGCATCCCCGCGACCTGCCCAAACTCTTTGTCGTCAGGGTCGTAGGTTTCGAGGAGCTTTCGTGCGTCCTCGGCTTTTCCCGTTCGCGCGAAAGCTTCGGCGACGACCGCGGCGTACATGGCCTTGGCCTTCGCCTGCGGCTGTCGGTCGAGCCGAATCTCGTCCGCGAGCTCCCGGGCGTCACGAGCTCGACCCGTCATGAGGTAGAACATCGCGAGGTTGGCACGAACGTCGTCGTGGACTAGCGCCGGCGCCTTCTTGAGGTCGATGCCCTCCAGAATTTTGATCGCATCGGCAGGGCTCTCCTGAGCTACTAGCTGTGCCTGCGCGATCGCGTTGAGAGCGTCTTTGCCGCCAGGTGCTTGCTTGGCGCGGAGTTGCTCGAGCGCTGCCGCGCGGCCTTCCTTGTCGGTGGCGCTCTTGAGAATGGCGGCGATATCGGCCGACTTCCGCGTAAGCCTCCATATCCAAATCAGAAACCCCAACGCGATCGCGGTGAGCACCCCCGCCACGATCAGCCCGACGTAGCCTATCGTTGGCATGAGGATGCCGCCGATGACCCAGACAACCACCAACGCCAGGCCGAAGAGCCCGATGATCTTCCAGTTCATCGTGGGCTGTTCGAGCTGCCCAAGGGCCTCTCCGGCGTCTCGAGGGGCCGCGGTGATTTGTTTTCTTGGCTTCGCCACCTCGGCGGGCTACTCCGTGTCTCCGACTCCGGCAAGCGGATCGGGCTTGCTCAAGAGGACCGGGATCCAACCGAAACCGCCACAAAACCTTGGTTTGTAGCAAAAGAAGCTTTCCCCAAGGTGAGGCAGCTCGCATAATGGTGAGTGTCCCTAAATCGGTTGCCTCCACGGGCTCCTTCCCACCTACAACTTGAGTCTGACCCATTTCTGTGAATAAATATACTAATGCTGTATTCTGGCTGGGGAAGTAACTGGCATGAGTAGAAATCGACTGGGTGAGCTTCTCGTTCGCGAAAAGCGGATCAGCCTCGAGCAGTTGCGCGAGGCGCAGAAGCAGCAGAAGGACGACAACATCAGCTTGGGCTATGCGCTTGCGCGGCTCGGTGCGATTTCCGATCAGGAGATCACCGACTTTCTGAGTGAGCAGTATCGCGTCCAGGCGATCGATCTCTCCGAGTACGAGATCGACCGAGACATTCTCAAGCTGATCAGCCCGCAGGTTTGCGAACGCCACAAGATCATCCCGGTGTCTCGTGCTGGCAGCTCTTTGATCGTGGCGATGGCCGATCCGTCGAACTTGAACGCGATCGACGACGTGAAGTTCCTTACTGGCTACAACGTCGAGCCGGTCGTTTCGTCGGAAAGCGCAATTTTGGCGGCCCTCGAGAAAGCCTATGCGCAGCCGGAGATCTCCTACGAAGACATCATGGAGGGCTTCGACGAGTCGGAGATCGAGGTCGCGATCGACGAAGACGATGCGGATCTTCTCGACCTCGAGAGGGCCAGCGAAGATGCGCCGGTCATTCGGCTCTGCAACGCCATTCTTCTCAATGCGATCAAACAGGGTGCCTCGGACATTCATGTCGAACCTTACGAACGGATACTCCGCGTTCGGTATCGCGTGGACGGTGTCCTTCACGAGGAAATGACCCCTCCGATCAAGCTGAAAAACGCCATTGCTTCTCGCCTGAAGATCATGTCCTCGCTCGACATTGCGGAGCGCAGGCTTCCCCAAGACGGCCGCATCAAGCTCAAGCTCGGTAAGGGCCGCGAGATGGACTATCGTGTTTCCTCGGTACCCACCCTCTGGGGCGAGAAGATCGTCCTCCGTCTCCTCGACAAGTCGAACCTCCAGCTCGACATGACGAAACTCGGTTTCGAACAGAAGCCGTTGTCGGACTTTCGCGATGCGATTCATCAGCCGTATGGCATGGTTTTGGTCACCGGACCCACCGGTTCAGGCAAGACGACGACGCTCTACTCTGCGATGTCGGACCTCAACGACGTCGAAACCAACGTCAGCACGGCTGAGGATCCGATCGAGTTCAACTTGATGGGTATCAACCAGGTGCAAATGCACGAAGACATCGGTCTGAACTTCGCGGCGTCGCTTCGCTCGTTCTTGCGTCAGGATCCCGACATCATCATGGTCGGTGAGATTCGAGACTTCGAGACCGCGGAAATCGCCGTCAAAGCCGCGTTGACCGGCCACTTGGTGCTATCGACATTGCATACGAACGACGCGCCGAGCACCGTCACACGCCTGTTGAACATGGGCGTCGAGCCCTTCCTGGTCACCGCATCGGTAAACCTCGTCCTCGCCCAACGCCTTGCACGCAAGATTTGTGAGGAGTGCAAGGTACAAGTGCCAACCGACGAGCAAGTGCTTCTCGATGTCGGCTACCCGGAAGCCGAAATCCCAAACGTCGTCGCCTATCGAGGCTCGGGCTGCAAGGTCTGCAATGATACGGGCTACAAGGGGCGAATCGCGCTCTACGAGGTCATGCCCTTCACCGAGCGTCTCCGTGAAATCGTGCTTCAGGGCGGCTCCACGGCCGAGGTGAAGGACGAAATGATCCGCGAAGGCGTGAGCACACTCCGCATGGCGGGCCTTCAGAAGGTCATCCAGGGCGTCACGACCATCGACGAGGTCGTCCGCGTACCGCTGCAGACGGCTAGCCCAGCCGCGCTCGCTCCTTTGCTGGCAGGCCGCGAACGGGCCGTCTCCACGAACCGTTGTCAACCATCGATTCGACAACCCGAGGGATTCGGCGATCGTTGATAGTTGGATTGGTGACCTCAGAAGTTCCGGAATCACAGATAGTTAGAGAACAAAGTTCACCTGTGCATGACAGGCTATGGCCCTACATTGCTCGTCACTGATTGTCATGCATCGACACGGGTGGTAGATCGGAATCATGCGCATCAGTAACAGTTTCTCCGAAGGCGAGATTCAAGTTCTCGAATTCATCCTCCAAACCCTCTTGCGCGGCGGCACTCCGAGCATGGCGACGCGCAATAAGGACTTCGCATCGGTCTACCGGAAAGTCATGACGATGAAGAAGCGTGTCGAGGAGAAGAAGGCTCAGGCCAAGATTTCCTCTTCGGTCGGCACCGTCGCCGCGGCGGACGACGACGAGATGCACCGCAAGGCTGGCTAACGGGTTGACTGGTTTCGGTCCGTCACGTAAGCGCGGACCGGTATGTTGACGCAGCCGACCCCGTCGATACCTCTGATCCTCAGGGGTGGGCGGGTTCTCGATCCATCCTCGGGGCTCGACGAAACCGCCGACGTCGTGATCGAGGCAGGGCGTATCAGGGCGGTCGGACGCGATGCCGGCGCCGCATTTTCGAGCAACGAAAACGTGCGCGTCGTCGATGTCCAGGGGTCGTGGGTGTGCCCCGGCTTCGTCGACCTACACGTGCATCTGCGCGAGCCCGGCGAAGAGTACAAAGAAGACATCGCGTCTGGGCTGTCCGCTGCCGCTGCCGGTGGTTTCGTCGCCGTTTGTCCGATGCCAAACACCCATCCGATCAACGACAATCGAGCGATCACCGAAATGATCGTGACGCGCGCACAGGAGCTCGGCGGCACGCGGCTGCTGCCTTTCGGAGCGGTCACCAAAGGGCAGAAAGGTGCCGAGCTGACCGAAATGGCCGACTTGCGGGAGGCCGGCGCCATCGGAGTCAGCGACGATGGGCTTTGCGTGATGAACGCAGCTGTGATGCGACACGCGATGGAATATGCCCGAACCTTCGATTTGCTCGTGAGCCAACACTGCGAAGACCACCATCTGACCAAAGGCGCGCAGATGCACGAAGGTGCGCGGTCCACGCGCCTCGGGCTTCGTGGTTGGCCGCGGGCCGCCGAGGACATCATCGTAGCGCGGGACTTGATTCTGGCGGAGCTCACGGGCGCTCGCTATCACGTCGCACACATCTCGAGCCTTGGCGCGGTCCGGTTGATTCGAGAGGCTAAGTCGAGAGGCTTGCGTGTTTCGGCGGAGGTAACCCCACACCACCTGCTCTTCACCGACGAAGCGCTTCTCAACTACGACACGTACTGCAAGGTCAATCCTCCGCTTCGCGAAGCGGAGGACCGAGAGGCGCTGCTTGAAGCACTGGCGGACGGCACGATCGACTGCATCGCCACAGACCATGCGCCCCATAGCGATCTCGAAAAGGACTGTGAATTCGAGACCGCGGCGGTCGGCATCAATGGCCTCGAGACCGCGATCGCGTCACTCCTTCAGCTGGTGCGTGACGAAGTCATCAAGCCCCTGCGGTTCGTCGAAGCGCTTTCCGCTGCGCCGGGCCGTCTGATTCCGGATTTTGAGGGAGGATCGCTTCGGGAGGGAAGACGCGCGGATGTCACCGTCATCGATCCCGACCTTCGATGGATTCTCACCGAAGAGGCGCTACGCTCCAAATCACACAACACACCCTTGCTCGGCCGCGAGCTGACGGGCCGTCCCTCGATGACGGTCGTCGGAGGAGCTGTCGCGTACGAGCTCGAACGATCATGAAACAAGGACATCTGGTACTCGCAGACGGAACACGCTTCAGTGGCCTTGCGTTCGGAGCGTCGGGAACCGCCGTCGGCGAAGCCGTCTTCACGACGGGAATGACGGGCTACGAAGAGGTCTTGACCGACCCGTCGTACTGCGGACAAATTCTCACGATGACCGCGCCGCAGATCGGCAATACGGGCATCAACCTCGAAGATGCAGAGGCCAGGCGACCCGCCCTCCGGGCGTTCATCGTCCGTGAGGTCTCGGAGCTCACCAGCAACTGGCGCGCGGTCCAATCTCTCGACGCCTACCTCAAGAAGGAGGGCATCATAGGGCTGTCGGGGGTCGACACCCGAACGTTGACCCGTCACATCCGCGACGTCGGGGCGCAGATGGCAGCGGTAGGGGCCGAGGATCCGGCGACATTGCACGACCGGGCCAAAGCCGCGCCACCGATGACCGGCCAAGATCTGACCGGCGAGGTCACCACGACGGAAACCTTCGAGTGGTCTGAGGGCAGCGGTGTCTGGGCCGAGCCCCGCGACAGCGCCCAGCGGTGGCATGTCGTCGCGGTCGACTTCGGCGTGAAGCTCAACATCTTGCGCTGCCTCGTCGACGAAGGGTGCAAGGTGACTGTCGTGCCAGCGACCACGACCGCGGACGAGATTCTCGCTCACGACCCTGACGGTGTTTTTCTATCGAACGGACCAGGCGACCCGGCGGCGGTGACCCAGGGCGTCGAAACGGTGCGCGACCTGCTCGGCAGGCGCCCGATATTCGGGATCTGCTTGGGGCATCAGCTCATGAGCCTCGCCCTCGGAGGCGAAACCTACAAGCTCAAGTTCGGGCATCGAGGGCTCAACCAACCGGTCAAGGATCTCGCGACGGGGCGCGTGGAAATCACCACTCAAAACCATGGCTTCTGCGTCGACGTCGACTCACTCAAGGGCAAGTGCACCGTAACCCATCTCCACCTCAACGACGACACCTGTGAGGGCATCGCGCACGTCGAAACCGGTGCCTTCAGCGTTCAGTATCACCCCGAGGCTGCCGCTGGCCCTCATGACTCGCGGTATCTCTTTCGGCGCTTCACCGATGTCATCGCCCGCCAACGAAGCTGACGTAGCTCGCGTGCTCAGGCGCGCGAAACAAGAATGTGCCTCGAGGCGAAGGATCTGGCTCGGCCCAGGGCTCCCTCAGCGGCTCGGGGGCTCGATCGGGCGCCGTCTGGAAGAACCCGAATCGGCAGAGCTTGCGTTCATCGAGGTGGTGTCCGTGTCGCCGAGCGGGGTCGCGAAGACGGCGTCGACAACTCCTTCGCTCCGCGGTCCGATCATCGGCCTCAGCGCTGCGGAATACGACGGGCTCGATGCTCTGGTCCGGGCACAGGGAGAACCCGGAACCACGATCCGCAGACTGATCTGCCCGTTTGCAGTCTTCGACTTCGGTCCCAATGGTTTGATCGTTCGGGAGATCCAACAGGGGCTCACCGCTGCCGACCTACAACAGAAGCTGGATACGCCGCTTTGGGCGGGCCCGGATCTGAAAGAGCTGGGAACGCGCTAAAAGGGGACTGTCCCCTTTTCCCGGGGGTTAATTCTTGACGCCGGTTTTTTGCTGGAGCTCGCGTCGTAGGACCGTTCCCGTGTGGCTGCGCTTTCGCTTGGCGATTGTCTCGGGGGTGCCCTGGGCGACGACGCGGCCGCCGCCTGCGCCGCCTTCGGGGCCGAGGTCGATGACCCAGTCGGCAGCGAGCATGACGTCGGGATGGTGCTCGATGACGATGACGGTGTCGCCTCGGTTCACGAGGCGCTGCAGGACGCCGAGCAATCGGTCGACATCGTCACGGTGAAGACCCGTCGTGGGTTCGTCCATGACGTAGAGGGTCGGTCCGGTGTTCAGTCCCGTCGCGAGCTCGGACACGAGCTTGGTGCGCTGCGCTTCCCCTCCGCTCAGGGTGTTCGACGCTTGGCCGAGATGCAGGTAGCCGAGCCCGAGGTCGACGAGCAAGTTGAGTGGCTCGCGGATGGCTTTCACGGGCGAGAACACTTCGACGGCTTCAGCAACCTCGAGATCGAGAAGCTCCCCCGCGTTCAACCCCTGCCATCGCACTTCCAGGGTCTCTGGGGTGAACCGAAAGCCGTTGCAGGTTTCGCAGGCAACGTCGACGTCGGGCAGAAAGGCCATCTCGACGCGAATGGACCCCTGCCCCTTGCAGTCGGGGCATCGACCCTCTTCCACGTTGAACGAAAATCGGCTCGGTCCGTATCCCCGGGCGCGAGCTTCGGGGGTGCCCGCGAGGAGCTTGCGCACCAGGTTCCAGATCCCGATGTAGGTGGCCGGCACCGAGCGCGGTGTACGTCCGATCGGGCTCTGGTCGACCTCGATTGCGCGCTCGAGTCGCTCGAAGCCGTCGATGCCTTCAAATGGGCCAGCCGGCACGTCGTTGACGAGGCCCACCGCGTCACGCGTCGCTCGAAGGAGCACTTCCCGGATCAGAGAGCTTTTCCCCGATCCGCTGACGCCGGTCACGGCCACGAAACGCTCGAGCGGAAAGCGGACGTCGAGGTTCTTCAAGTTGTGATGGGTCACCCCGGAGAGGGCCAACCACGACGTCTCCCTCGTGGTCCGCCGCGAATCTGGAACCCTCGGCGGCCGTGCAAGCGCTGCCGCGGTAACCGAGTCGTGCATCTGCAGGAGCGACCCCTGGGAGAGCACGCGCCCACCATGCTTGCCCCCTCCTGGCCCGATGTCGATCAGGTGGTCGGCAGCGCGGATCGTGTCAGCATCGTGCTCGACCACCAGAACCGAATTCCCTCGTTCTACGAGCCCCCGCAATGCCTCGAGAAGCTGTCCGGTGTCGCGGGGATGAAGCCCGATCGTCGGTTCGTCCAATACGTACAACACGCCGGTCAGCCCGCTTCCGAGCTGTGCGGCCAGACGAACGCGCTGCATTTCACCGCCGCTCAAGGTATTGGCTGCACGCCCGAGCCCGAGATAACCGAGGCCGACTTCCTCGAGAAAAGCCAGCCGCCGGAGAGCTTCCTGTAGTGGCGTCTGAGCGATGGTGGCCTCGCGTCCCTCGAGGCGCATGGCTCGAAGCGTCTGCATGGCCTCGGACACGCTCTGGTCGAAGAGCGCCGTGATCGGCATCTCATCGACCGTGACGCCCCGCGCCAGGGGGGAAAGACGCGTCTGATCGCAAGCGTCGCACAAGCGACGCTCTTCGGCGCGCTTGCGGCGTCGGCCGCGCCATTTCTTCTTCACGATCTCGCCGCGTCCTTCGCACTCGGGGCACTGCCCTTGGCGGGTGTTGAACGAGAAGAAACGCGGATCGAGCTCTGGGTAGCCGCGTCCGCAGGTCGGGCAGGCCTGCTTGCTGGAGAGCTGCATCTGTTGGCTCCCGGCGACGACCCAGGCGGCGCCGCCTCCGACCAGCAGTGCTCTCTCGAGAAGCTCGAGCAGCTTGGTGCTCTTCACGGAAGCCCTGCCGACCACCAGCTCGATGTCATGCTCGATGTAGCGGTCGACTTTCATGCCCGGCTCCAGGGTCCTGAGCTGACCGTCTATCCGCGCCTCTTTGAATCCGTCCCGCTGCGCCTTGGCGAGGAGCTCACGATGAATTCCCTTTCGACCTCGTACGACGGGCGCCAGGATCGTGACAGTCTTGCCGGCGAATGCCTTGCGGATATCGCGGACGAGCTCCGGCACCGGACGCGCCGCGATCGGCACCCTGCAGTCGACGCAGTGAAGCACGCCGATGCGGGCCCAGATGAGCCGCAGATAGTGCGAAACCTCGGTCACCGTGGCCACGGTCGAGTTGGCACCCGCACGGGTCAGGCGCTGCTCGAGCGATACACTCGGTGGAACGCCGACGACTTGGTCGACCGCCGGGCGCGGAAGCTGCGGCATGTACTGCCGAGCGTAAGGTGAAAGCGTTTCGAGGTAGCGCCGCTGACCCTCCGCAAACAAGACGTCGAACGCCAAGGTGCTCTTGCCACTTCCACTCGGTCCCGTGAGCACTACGAGTTGGTCGCGCGGGATCTGCACTGTCACGTTCTTGAGATTGTGCTCCCGGGCGCCAGCGATCTTTATCTTCTGGTCTTGGCCGCGCGCGAGACTCACCTTCTTGCGACGCTGCCTCGACTTCGCCGACGACTTGCCGTCGATCGCGCGCGCGAGGTACGGGGCGGTCTGCGAGCGCTTGCGCTTCGCGACCCTTTCGGGGACGCCGTGCGCCACGATGCGCCCTCCCTCAGCCCCCGCGCCCGGCCCGAGATCGATGACGTAGTCCGCGTGCGCCGCGACTTGCATGTCGTGTTCTACGACGATCACCGTGTCCCCTCGCTCGATCAGGCCATCGAGCACCCGAAGCAGGGGCCGAACGTCGTTCGCATGAAGCCCGGCGGTGGGCTCGTCGAAAACCAGAAGGGAGCCCGGTGATGCGCGGAGCAGCGCTTCGGCGAGCTTGAGGCGTTGCGCCTCGCCCCCAGACAGCGTGTTCAACGGCTGCCCGAGTCGAAGGTACCCTAGACCGACATCGAGAAGCGGCGCCAGAGCACGCTGGATCAACACATCGTCAGCGTAGCGTTCCGACGCTTCGTGTGCGGTGAGCTGGAGCACCCGCGCGACATTGAGGCCCATGTATTCGACGTCGAGAACCGGCCCGCTGAACCGCTTCCCGCCACATTCGGGGCAGGAGAACACCACGTCCGCAAGGAACTGCATTTCGACGGTTTCGGCGCCATCGCCCCGACATGCCTCGCAGCGCCCGCCTTCGACGTTGAATGAAAAGAACCCGGGCTTGTAGTCCCTCTGCTTGGCGATGGGTTGCGCGGCAAAACGCTTCCGAAAGAGATCCCAAATCTTGAGATAGGTTGCGGCGTTGCCCCGTGAGGTCCGTCCAAGCGGCGCCTGATCCACGCCGACGACGCCCTTCAGCGATTCGAAGCCGATCAGCTTCGAATGGTCGAGCGGTGCCTGCTCGGACTTGACGCCAAGCCGCCTTTGAAGCGCCGGGAGCAGAGTCTCGAGGACGAGGCTGCTCTTGCCCGACCCGCTCACGCCGGTGACGCACGTCATGACCCCGAGCGGAAACGAAACGTCGACACCGCGCAGGTTGTGCCCCGCGGCGTCCTTCAGCTCGAGCCAACCCCTGGGCTCGCGGCGCTCCCTCGCAATCGATCCATCGAGCTTGAGAGCCGCTCCGGTTGCGGTCTTGGCGCGTCGGAGCGCGGCGGGCGTTCCGTCGAACACGATCTCGCCTCCATTCTCTCCTGCGCCCGGACCGAGCTCGACCACACGATCGGCGCCGAGGATCATTTCGGGGTCGTGCTCGACCACGACAGCGACGTTTTCGTCTTTTGCGAGCGCACGCACCACACCCAGCAGCCTTTCGACGTCCCGTGGATGGAGCCCCACGGTAGGCTCGTCCAACACGAACATTGCGCCGTTGAGGGTCGCGCCAAGAGCGCTCGTCAGCGCAACCCGTTGCGTTTCGCCCCCCGAGAGTGTTCTCGACGTGCGATCGAGAGAAAGGTACCCGAGGCCGACGTCGTGCAGCGCGCCTAGCCGCCCGATCGCTTCGCGCCACAAGAGAGCCGCCCCGGCATCTCCCTCGAATCGATCATCCTGGCGCTCTAGAAACGCCAGCGCGTCGGATGCAGGAAGAGCGTAGAGCTCGGGCAAGCTCAGGTCGTCGATCCGCCAGGCCAGTGCCTCGGGCTTCAACCGAGTGCCATCGCAATCGTTGCAGGTCTCGTACTTTCGATATCGAGACAAAAACACACGGACGTGCATCTTGTACGCGCGCGACTCCATCCACCGGAACCAACTGCGAATTCCCCACCAGCCCTTCGGGTATCCGAGCTCATCGCCGTCGAGCAACCACGCGACCTGTGTTGGGCTCCAGTCACGCAGGGGAACATCGAGGGGTACGCCCGCCTTCTTCGCGTGCTTGCGAAGCTCTTTGCGTTCCCAGGTGGTGGCCTTGCCCTGCCAGGCTCGAATTGCACCGTCCTCCACCGATAGGTCGTAGTCAGGGATCACGCGGTCGAGGTCGATCTCGATCGTGCGACCAAACCCGCGACAGGTTTCGCAGGCTCCGATGGGGCTATTAAAGCTGAACAGCCCAGGGGTTGCCCGCCGAAAGAAGCGGTCGCAGGTGGGGCAATGGAGCCCTTCCGAAAAGCCGTGCTCCTCGCCGCTGGTCGTCCATACGCTCGCGTGGCCGGTCCCCCGCTTCATAGCCATCTCGATCGCCTCGACGAGCCGGCTCTGATCTCGCTCGCGAGCCACGGTACGGTCCGCGACGACGTGGAGGGTGCTGCTCCGTCCATTGGTGACGTCGCTCGGCCTCACCTCATCGAGGTCGCTCACTTTCCCTTTCACGCGGACGCGGCGGTACCCGTCTCGCAGCAGGGCTTCTCGAACCCCGAGGAAGTGCTCTTTGTCGGCCACTGCGACTGGGTAGGTCACCAGGAGCTTTTCCCCCGCCAGCTCCTTCATGACCGTTTGGGCGGCGCGCGTCGGGGCGTCACGATGGACGATTGCATCGCAGGTCGGACAATGCAGCTCCGCCGCGTGAGCCCAAAGATGCTTCGCGTAGTCCGCGATCTCGGTCATCGTGCCGACGGTGGAGCGACTGGTTCGGACCGGAGCTTGACGGTCGACGGCGATCCCCACGGGCACGGGGTCGAGCTCGTCGACGGGGGGACGCGAAAGGCGCTCGAGAAACTGCCTCGCATAGGCGCTGAAGCTCTCGACGTACCGCCGCTGCCCCTCCGCGTAGAGCGTGCGGAACGCAAGTGAAGACTTCCCCGCCCCCGAAGGCCCGACGATCGCCAAAAAGGTGCCTGGGTCGATATCGAGGTCGATGGAGCGAAGATTGTGCGTACGGGCGCCGCGTAACTTGGTGCGCTGCATGGGCGGGCCGACTGGTTCTAGGATGACGTCAGGCGATGTCCAGCCCGTTCCATCATCTCACGTGAGAAGGCTGAAAACTCCCGCGTTACCGACAACTCCCCGCGCACTTTATCCCGGTCGGGCCTGCGGCCCGTCAATTGGTCCCGCCCCACCGCCCCCACGCTATCTCCTACCCCAACGGCGACGAAGCACCCAGGTCAGCGCAAGAACGACCACTGTGAAGAACAAGAAGAGCGGATGCAGCAACGGCTGCTTGGAAATCAACCCGGCGGTCTTGCGCGTGGTGGCCGCGAGCTCCGCCAGTGGGGGGACATCGTTGACCGAAAGAAAGACCCGGCCGCCCGTGCGCTTCGCTACTGCTTCGAGCTCGCTCGAGCTGACCTCGAGATTAGCCAGCTCGTCGCCACTTTCTTCGACCAAGAACACCTCGGCGGCGATGTCTTTACCATCAGCCTTTGCCTTTATCTCGTAGGCACCCGCTGCGGTCGGTCCCTGGAGCGTGGCGCGCACTTGGCCATCTACGTCGGTTTGCGCATCCACCGTGTCTTCGCCTTCGTTTTCAGCGGGCTCGATCCGAAGCGAGACACGCCTATTCGCGATCGGCCGATACCGCTCGTCTCGCAGCAGCCCTGACACGATCACCGGCGCGCCGATCCCGTAGCGCTCGCGGTCGGTCGAGATCCGCGCTGGCTCGAGCAGGGGGTCGCGTGTCAGCCAGCGAACCAGGCGATCCCAGAACAGCTCGTACTCGTCCGATCCCACGGTCGCGTCATCGCTTGCGAACCTCCACCTCCAAGATGCATCGCCGGTCATGGCAGCGACCCGACCGCGATCCGACTCTCCAACGACCAGAATTGGAAGGCGCGCGCCACCCGAAAGACGCGCGCGTGGATGTTGGAGCAGGACTTGCGCGCCCTCCGTGACGCCAGCGATGGCGTTCGCTCCATGAAGCGGCGGCAGGGCCTTCCACGTTCGCCGAGTCAGACTTGGATCAGGCCCGAGAGCGACGATCGGATGTCGTATCAGCTGCCGGTTCGGCTGAACCCGGTAGCTTCCAGTGACGACACCTCCTCCCGCTGGCAGTTTGACGGGCAACACTTGCTCGATGGGGGTCCCGCCGTACCCTCCAAGTGAGAACGAATGATCGCCCCCGATCATCAAGAACGACCCCCCGCGTTTCACATAGTCTCGGATGCGGGGGAGGTATGCTTCCATCTCATAGGGCGCAAAGTCGAAGTTCTGAAATATCACCACATCGAAACTGCCCAGATGCTCACGAAACAGCTCATCGGTGGGAAAGGGGATCAGGGCCAACTCGTTTGTCGGTGCGGCGGTCAGATCGCTCGGCGCACGAAGGATGAAAAACGAAATCAGGTCGATCGAGCCGTCGCGCTTCATGAAATCGCGTAAGAAGCGCACGTCCCAGCTCGGACGACCCGCTACGAGCAACACGCGAACTCTGTCACGCCCTGCCCTCAGCAATGCGGCGCGCCCGTTGTTTTGGGGCACTTCGTCGTCTGCATGTGCCGGTACGACGAGGCGGTACAGAGCCCGGCCGGGACGTTTCGGCGTGACCTCGAAAGCCGCGTCCCCTTTTCCCTCGGCATCGAGCACAACCCACTGCTCCTGAATCAATCGCTTCTCATGCCACAGCTGGACGCTCAGGTCTTTCTCGCGAAGCTTCCCCACAGCCCGCACCTCCGCGCGGATCACGGCGGGAACGCCGACATAGGCGGTCGAATCGGCACGAAGTGACGCGATGGCCTGGTCGTCGAGTCGATCATCCCCACCGATCAAGACCGAGTGTATGGCGGGAGCGGATGCATCTAGCGATAGGGACTCGGCTCGAAAGCTCGGGTCCGCTCCGTCCGTGATCACGACCACCGAGCCGAGATCCTGTTCGATGCCCCTCTCCAGGACGGTGCTGAGCCCCTCTCGGATATTGGTTTCATCGTCGGTGGGCTCGTACGTGTCGGCGATGTCGTTCCATATCACGCCGCGTGTCTCCGATCCGAAGCGATAGACGAGCGGCTCCACGCGGTCGTCGTCCTGCCATTTTTGAATCAGCGCGCGGACTGCGTCGCTCCGCTCACCGCTCGAACCTTGGAGCGTCATGCTTCGCGAGTTGTCGATCAGCAGTACCGTTCCCCCAGCGATCTCTTCGAAAGCCTCGCGGACGAGCGTGAACTGAAGCGCGAGCGCGTAAACCGCCAGAAGGCTCAGGCCACCGAGAGCGCCGAGCGTGAGTCGCCGCACGGTGCTGCTCTCACCACGGATCGAGCGAAGCTCGAGAAGCCAAAGGATGAGAAGCGCAAGTCCGACCACCCACGCCGTGGTCGCGCCGCCCGCAATGCCAAGCTGCCAGTGCCAATCTTCCACGGACAAACCTCAGGGGCCCGAGCCTCGTCGCCGCATGATGAAGGGGGCATGGACTTGGTCGTCTTTGTAGTCCGTGCACAGAGCATAAAGAACGATGTTGATCGCCAAGCGTATGGCACTCTCTCGCTGCCGTTCTCCGCCTGGAACCACGGCTTGACTCCATGCGCCGAGCTTGTCGCGCTGTAGGGCTCCTCCGAGGTCGTGCCGGCTGTACACGATCGCGATGCGATCGCCGTAGCTGATCCCCTCGAGAAACTCGGGACCCTCGAGCCGCCCCACCGGTCGGCTCAACAAGTAGAACGACCGATAGATCGTGTGGTTGTCGGGGATTGCCTTGAGCGGGTTTGCTGGAAACGCTCGTAGCAACTCCCGACGGACCGCACGGTCGAATCCCTCACCGCCTGCAGAAGCGTCATCGACGAGAACGAACCCGCCCCGGTGAACGTAGCGGCGAAGCGCATCGATCGACTGCTCGCTGAGGGGCGCGAACTCATCACTGCCGCGCCAATAGATGAAAGGGCTGCGGAAGAGCGAGTCGTCGCCTAGACGTGCGCGCCCAGGCTCGAGCATCGGCTCGACGCTGCTTCTCTTGCGGACCTCCCAGGCCAGGCGTTCGGTGGCCGACTGGCTGCCATCGTCACCTCTACCGACGTCCAATGACACGATCTCTAGCTCGGTCGCCTCGCCAAACGCAGAGGCCCTCTTGACCGGAGCTACTGAAAGGCAGGCCAGTGCCAAAACGAAGCAAGTAGAACGCACCCCAGACCCCAAGATCATGGTGAGCAGTACCAATCATGCATGAAAGCGCAAGCCGGGTTGACGGGTAACGAGTTCACGACGACAGTTGCGCCGTGTCGAAGGGGTCACTTCGAGCAACCGTGGCGATCGCCATCATCGCACTAGCCACGGGCTGCGAAAACGCGGGCGAAAAGAGCCGGGGAGATCCCGCAGCCAAAATGGCCAAGGAAGAGCAGCTGCCGCCTCTTCTCTCGCGGACCCGACCCATGATGAGCACGGTGTTTCGGATTCAGGTCGACGCACCACCCCCGAACGCTGAGACATTCATTCGACGCGCGTTCGAGGAAATCGAGCGTCTAGAGAACGCGCTTTCGGAATGGCGCGACGATAGTGACATCTCGAAGATCAACGCGTCCGCAGGAAAGCGCCCGGTGCGCGTTGGCGACGACACCCTGCGTGTGGTCGACGCTGGTGTCGATGTGTCGATGTGGTCGCGGGGCGCATTCGACCTTTCGTGGGCTGCGCTTTGGGGCCTTTATGACTTTCGGCCGGAGAGCGTAAAGATCCCGAGCGAGGCGGAGATCAAGCCACGGCTAGCACTGATCGACTACAAGAAGATCAGGGTCAGCAAGCGGCACCACACCGTCTATCTGCGCAAGCGCGGGATGGCAATTGGAACCGGGGGGATCGCGAAGGGGTACGCTCTCGATCAAGCGGGTGCGATTCTACGTGGCGGTGGAGTCGAGAATTACATGATCTTCGGCGGTGGCCAGGTTCAGGTGCACGGCGTCCGAGACGGGCGCCCCTGGCGTGTCGGCATTCAGCATCCTCGCAATCCCGACGAGTATTTCGCCGCTCTGGAGTCGACAGGCGCATCGTTCTCCACGTCTGGTGACTACGAGCACGCAGTGTTCGATGGGGCCGGGCAACGCTGGCACCACATCATCGATCCCCAGACAGGCCGGCCCGCGACCAAGTCGCTGTCGGTCACGGTGATGACAGCGGAAGGCATCTACGCGGATGCCCTGAGCACCGCAGCTTTCGTCCTCGGCCCGGAGAAAGCATTGAAGATGTTCAGGCGCATCGCATACCCCGCCGAGGCGGTCATCGTTGGCGCGGATTGCAAAGTCTACATGACGCCGAAAGCAAAGAAACGAATCCGCCTCAACGTAAAGCTCGCCGACGGACGCCTACCCGGCTGTAATAGGCGATAGTGTGGGGGCGGTGGGCCGCGCGGTCTCAGCCCCGCTCTTCGATCGGCACGAAAGTACGATCGGCTTCGCCGATCCAGATTTGGCTCGGCCGAAAGATGCGATTGTTTTCGAGTTGTTCGAGCAGGTGGGCCAGCCAGCCTGAGACCCTCGAAACCGCGAAAATCGGTGTGAACAGGTCGATGGGGATCCCCAACTTCTGGTAGACGATGCCGCTGTAGAAGTCCACGTTCGGGTATATCCCTTTGCCTCCGACCAAGTCGGTCATCTGCCCTTCGAGCTCGACCGCCATATCGTAGTCCGGCGTCGCACCAAACTTTTGGAACAGCTGCGTCGCGAGACCCTGGAGAATGGTGGCCCGCGGATCTTTGATTTTGTAGACACGGTGACCGAAGCCCATGATCTTTTCTTTGCGCGCGAGCCTGTCTTCGGCCCACCGGCGGATGGCTTGAGGCGAGCGGTCCTCGATGCTTTCAAGCGTAGCGAGAACCTGCTCGTTGGCCCCGCCGTGGAGGGGCCCGGCCAAGCTTCCGATCGCCGAGGCGACGACAGCATAAGGGTCGGTCAAGGTCGATCCAGTCACTCGCGCTGTGAAGGTGGAAGCGTTCATCGAGTGCTCCGCGTGGAGGATGAGCGCAACGTCGAATACCCGCTCCGCGAGCCGCGTGGGTACTTCGCCCTCGAGCATGTAGAGAAAGTTCGCCGCGTGGCTGAGCTCGGTGCTCGGCTTGATCGGGTCGTCGCCTCGCCGAATACGATGCCAAGCCGCGACGATGGTCGGCAGCTTCGCGACCAAACGAACCACGCTCAGCCGGCGAAACTCGAGGTCCTCGATGTGGTCGCCTTTGTAGAACATGCCCATGGCTGCAACCGCGGCCGTGAGCGCATCCATCGGGTGACCGCTCTCGGGCAGGGTCTTGAGCAGGTCGATGATGCGGAACTTCAACCCGCGCTCCGCGATCAATTGACCCCGGAACTCGTCGAGCTGCGGAGCGGTCGGGAGCTTCCCGAAGAGGAGCAAATAGGTGACCTCTTCGAAGGTGCCCCGCTCCGCGAGAACTTCGATCGGATAGCCCCGATACTGGAGCTTGCCCTCGATGCCATCGATGAGGCAGATACTCGTTCGTGCCGCCGGAACGCCGGCAAGCCCTGGGATGTACTCGGGCATTTCCGCCATGAACTCAACCTTGAGACCAGGATGTCGGCGGCAACCTAGCTGTTAGCCCAAGCGGCGCAAGTCGAGCCTCAGGCGTCCTCGAGTGCCTTGCGAAGCGCGCCAGGGTCGTCGATCGGTGGCGAGCAAGTTTGATTCCGGCACACATAGGCGCCCGTCGTCGTGGGTGTCTGTCCGAGGACACGTTCTGCGCCTTCGGCACCCTTCTTGGCCGTGGTCAGCATGCGATCCAACACGAAGGTCGCGCGGGCGGCGTCGGCCAAAGCGCGCAGCTCCATGTCGTCGTCTTCCTCGCCGACGAACAGGACCTGACAGGGGCCGTGAACCCATTGATCGACCACTCCGAGCAGATGCCCATAGCCGAATGGATTCGCGACTGCCGAGGCGGCGCGTCGGACGAGAACCCGCTCCGCGACTGCGCGGTAGGGCCCCGTCTGAAAGAGGGCGTCGAGACGCATCAGCGCGCGCAGCATGCTCGAGCTTCCAGAGGGCGTTTCGCTATCGATGTTGTCCTCGCTCCGGAGCACCAGGTCGTCGCTTTGTTCGGCGAAGTAGAGGAGCCCGTCTGTCCCGTCCCAGAACTTGCCGAGCGCTGCATCGGTAAGCTCTCGCGCCCACTCGGCCCACTCTCCCTCGAAGGTCGCTTCATAGAGATCGAGGGCGGCATTCGAGACCTCGGCATAGTCGACCAGGAAGGCGCGACCCTGGCGCGAGCCATCCTTCGCGATCCGATAGAGCGACGGCGGGCTCCAAAGCACCTTTCGAATGAACGCCAAGGCCTCGGCCGCCCGCGCCACGAATCGGGGCTCGCCAAAGGCAGCGCCCGCCTCGGCGAAAGTGCCCGCCATCATCCCGGTCCATGAGGCGATAATCTTCTCGTCTCGAAACGGTTTGGGGCGCAGCTCTCGGGCATCAAAGAGTTTTTTGCGAATGCCCTCGAGGCGGATGGCTAGGGTGCGCTCGGCCTCGCCGACCTGATTGGCAAGGGCCTTCACCGACCGCGTCAGATGAAGCACGGTCGTCCCTTCTTCGAAATTGCCGGCTTCGTCGACGCCGTAGTAGCGCGCCGCGAGGGACGCGTCCTCGGGCCCTAGGACCTCGACGAGCTGGGCGGGTGTCCAGACGAAAAAGGCGCCCTCTCGTCCCTCGCTGTCGGCGTCCTGTGTCGCATAGAACCCGCCGTCGTCGGCGCTCATCTCACGTTCGACGTATTGAAGGAGCCTGAGGCACGTGTCCCGGTAGCGGGGCTCCCGGCTCACCCTCCAAATGTCGACCAAGAGCCGTCCGATCAGGGCGTTGTCGTACAACATCTTCTCGAAGTGAGGGATGCGCCACCGTGCGTCGGTCGCATAGCGGTGAAATCCGCCGCCGAGGTGGTCGTGGATCCCGCCGTCGATCATGGCGTCGATCGACTGTTTGACCCGCGACAGCCAAAGCTGGTCACCACTTCGACGAAAGGCCCGCAACATGACGTCGAGGCTCATCGTGTTGGGAAACTTCGGCGCGTCTCCAAAGCCCCCGTAGCGATCGTCGAACCGCGTGCCGAGCTTTCGCGCAGCCTCGAGGGCTGCGTCGCGATCGACGTCGCCGCCACCGCTCTTTTCTTCGAGTGACTTGAGCGCTTCGACGACCTCCGCCGCCATCGAGACGACCTGATCGGCCTGCTCTTCGTATGTGCGCGCGACAGACTGGAGAACCTTCGGGAATCCGGGCATCCCATGCCGGTCCTCTGGCGGAAAATACGTGCCTCCGTAAAACGGTTTCAAGTCCGGCGTGAGAAACACGGTGAGGGGCCAACCGCCGCTTCTCCTCGTCATCAGCTGCACCGCTGTCTGGTAGATCTTGTCGAGATCTGGACGCTCCTCCCGATCGACCTTGATGCTGATGAAGGACTCGTTCATCAGGCGAGCGATGTCGGGATCGTCGAACGACTCGCGCTCCATCACGTGACACCAATGACAGGCGCTGTACCCGACCGACAACAAGATGGGCTTACTCTCGCTCTTCGCTCGGTCGAGCGCTTCGTCACCCCAGGGGTACCAATCGACTGGGTTGTGGGCGTGCTGCCTCAAGTAAGGCGACAGCTCGTTCGCGAGTCGATTGGCCATAGCGGGCCTATACGGCCGGCCTCATCGTTCGCCAAGGAGCACCTCGACCAGCCTCCTGGCGAAAGCCGGACGGGCCGAGCCGAGGACGACATCCGCGGCGGCTTCCAGCAGCGCGGAGCGCTTACGCGCTTCGATCGTCGACCCTCGTGCACGAATCACGATTCGGATCGCCCCGGGATTCGCCTTGGCTTCGGGCTCGGCGCCGAGTTGCGTAGCGCCCGCTTCCTCCATGCACGAAACCAGCTGGCTGGACGCGCTGCCGTCGCCTTCGTCAACAATGATCAATGTCGTATCGGCTGCGCGAAGGGCTTGCGGCGGCGGCGCTTGGTCTCCGTCGGACGCGCCCAAAACCTCGAGCGAACGCCTCAACCGCGCTCCACGTCGAGCCCGTCGGCTTCCCAATGGAGAAACCCACCCGAAAGAAAGCCGACTTGCACTCCATCCGCTTGAAGCTTCTCGCTCCACTCTTTGGCCTCTTCGCTTCGTCCGTAGAGCACGCGAATGCGCCCGTCGAAGGGCTGAAGCTCCTCGGCCCGGCCAGCGAGCTCGTTGGCGGGGATGTTGATGGCGGTCGGAATTCGGTAGCGTCGGTACGATGCATCATCACGTATGTCCACGGGCAGCGCCTTGTCTTGCCCGAGCCATGCAGCCAACTCTTCGGCACGCACTTCGGCTGCCGACCGCGGCATCACGGGCTCGAGCAAACGGAGCAGCCCGGGCTTGTCGAGGACACCTACGTGATGCTGGACCACCCTGCCCTGATGCAGCACCAGCAACATCGGAATCGACTGTGCGCGGAAGGTCTGTGCGACCATCGGATTGCTATCGACGTCGACCTTGACGGCTTTGATCTTGCCGGCGAGCTCCTCGGCGACCTGCGCGACGATGGGTGAAAGCTGCTTGCACGGCTGGCACCAATCTGCATAGAGGTCCACCAGAACCGGGAGCTCCGAGCGGATGACTTCTGCTTCGAACGTTGCATCTGTAACCGAGTGAACTGTCATTTCAGTACCCTGTGTCGCCCTCCTCATATTGTGTCACGATCGCGACCCCAGCGCTCGTTCCGAGCCGGTTCGCCCCGGCTGCAACCATTCTATCGGCCGCCTCCGCGTCGCGGATTCCTCCCGCGGCCTTCACCCCGAAATTTGGACCAACCTCGCTTCGGAGCAAGCGCACGTCTTCCTCGGTAGCCCCCCCAACCGAGAACCCGGTCGACGTTTTCACGAACGCCGCGCCCGCCTGCCGAACCCAAACGGCTCCCTGCCGTTTCTCATCGTTGGTTAAGAGACAGGTTTCGAGGATCACTTTCACTACCCGACCATCGGCTGCATCGACGACCTTTCGTATGTCTTCGATGAACGCCTGCTTTCGGCCCGATTTGAGGTCGCCGATCTGGCAAACCATGTCGATCTCCGAGGCCCCGTCCCGTACCGCCTGGCTTGCCTCCGCGGTCTTGGCGATCGCGCTGGCGGCGCCTAGTGGAAAGCCAGCGGTTGCGACGACTTTGACGGCCGATCGGCCCAGAAGCGCAGCGCAGCGGCGGACATGGGTCGAGTTGACACATATGGCACTGAGGTTGTAATGAGCAGCCTCCGCACAAAGCCGTTCGAAATCCGGGGGGACTGCATCCGGGCGGAGCAAGGTGTGATCGATCAACGCGGCCAAATCGCGACGCATGAACCGCGCTCTACTAGCAACAATCCTGGACGAGGACCAATCGCAGCGACGGATCTACGGGGCCTTTCGACATTCTCGAAACCCTCGGCTAGACTCCGGCGACTGTTTCATAGCTGATGGACGTTACTTGCGAGCGCTGCGCCACTGAGTACGAGTTCGACGAAACGCTTCTTTCGGGACGCGGAACGAGCGTGAAGTGCACCAACTGCGGTCACGTTTTCAAGGTCTATCCGCAGGCGCAAGAAGAGGCTGACCGATCGGCGAGCACTTGGAGATTGCTCCGATCGGATGGGATGGTGGATACGATCGACTCCTTGAGGGAGCTGCAACGGCGGATCGCTTCGGGTGAGCTGACCCTCGACGATCAGATCTCCCGAGGCGACGAGGATTTCAAGCCGCTCGGCTCGATCCCTGAGCTCGAGACCTTCTTTCAAGCCGCAGGCGCGGGAGGACCGACGGACATCCCCTCTCCTGTGCCCCCCGCTCCGAGCGATTCGACTTCCGACTCGAGCCTGCCGCCTGGCAGACGGATGAGGCAGCCGACCCTGCTCGGCGTCGTGCCCGTCCCCAAGCCAGTCGTCCCGGCCACCCCCGCATCTGGGGGTAAGAGCAACGCGGGCTTCGAGAAGGGCAATAAATACGTCACCGCCCCTGTCGAGGTCCCCGAGCCTGTGAGCCGCACCCCTGACATCACGGACTCGGTGCGGCTTCCCGAGACCGAGAGCAGAAGCGTGACCGCGCCCGCAGGTGCCTCAGACTCCCTGCGGCTTCCCGATGCCGGCGACGAGTCGATGCCGCCCTGGGCAAGCGGCTCGTTCACCCTTCCCGAGAGTTCCGCGCCTTCATCGAAGGGCGACATCGAAGATGCGGTGTTCGAAGAGCCCACCAGCTCCCGGCGTCGGAGCACCCCGCCCCCTGGATATTACGAGGACGACGAAGACATCCCTAAGCTTCCAGGACGCGGATGGTTGCCCGCGCAGTGGCTCGTGGTCCTCGTGCTCGTTGGAGGCCTTGCGCTGATCGCGACTCGGTGGCGGCAGGTCGCGGACATTGTCGGTTTTGGCTCTTCGGCTGAAGAAGCAGTGGCAGCGATCGAAGAAGGCGATTTGGCCCTTGCAGGCGACCATTTCGAAGCCTACCAAAGCGCGATCGCAGCCTACGAACGCGCCCTCGAAGCCCGCGGCGACGAAGACGCTCAGCTGCTGATCGTCCTAGCGAGGGCGCACGCACTGGCCGCCCAGGCGATCGACGACGGCGCCCCAGCGGGCGACGACGGGGCCTCCCGCGCAGCTCACGCAAAGGCGGCACTCAACCACGCCGAGCAAGCGCTGATCATCGACGCCGAAGCACTGGACGCGAGGCTCGCAGAGGCCGACGCGTTGCGCCTGAGTGGTGACACCGAGCGCGCCCGCGAGTCGCTCGAGAAGGCTTGGCTCATGCCGTTCAGCCGCACGGCGGAGTTTTCTCGGATCGCTTCCCTCCTTCAGGCAGCGGAGCACGACGGCAAGCTCGACGCGGGGCTCGTGAGCGCCACACAGGCCGCCGAGCGAGCACCCGACGGGATTCGTTACAGATTGCTGCGGGCCAGAGCCGAGCTTGCATCTGGGGCGACCGGCCGCGCGCGCGCGGAGGTCGACGCAGTTCTCGCGATCAACCCGAGCCACCCGGCTGCCATCGCGCTGCTCGGCGAGCTGGAAAAGGCGGTGGTGGTGGTGGTGGACGCCGGGGTTGAGGCGGGGGCGGACGGTGGGCCGATGGCAGACGCAGGGGCAGCGGCGGCGACAGAGGCAGAGGCAGCGGCAGATTCAGGGGCAGCGGCAGATTCAGAGGCAGTGGCAGGGAGAGAGGCAGCGGTACGGACGGAGGCGGGGGCTGGAACGGAGAGAGCGGTCGACGAAGAGACTCGGGCGGGGGCTGGCGCGAAGGCTGCGGGTGCGACGCGGGTTCCCGAGGGTGGGACGCGGGCGGCTCGATCTCGCACGCGACCCGAGTACGACGAGTACGATCGTCTTGCCGAAGCCGCAGGGTCCGATGCATTCATCGACGGGCGGCCGCCGCTTCGGGATTTCGGTTGGTACATGCGCGAGGGCGAGGCTTCGCTTGCCGGCGGTGATTATCTCAAAGCGCGCGCCCTTTTTGAGAGCGCTCTCGAAGCTCGCCCGGGCTCTGGCGATGCGACCGATGCGCTTGGGCGCGTGGCGTTCGCCTCCGGCGACTACGAGCTTTCGCTGCGTTACTTCAGGAGCGCCGCACAGCGCGGCCACCCTGACGGGTACTACAATCTCGGCCGCGGCTACGAGCGGCTCGCAAAGACCGATGAGGCGGTTTCCGCCTACTACACTTACTTGAAGAGGCGTCCGTCCGGCACTCATGTCGCGGCCGCGCGTGCCGCGATCAAGAAACTGGACCCCCGCGTGAAGCTGCCCGATAGCGAGACCGAGCCCGAACCGAGCGCGGAGCCGGAGCCGGAGCCCAAACCCGATTCGGATGCCGAATCGCAGCAGGAGCCTCAAAGCCCGGGCGTGCCCGGGCAGAAGTCGGAAGCAACACCACCATGAATTGGATCTCGCATCAGCTCGCCCTCTGTTTTTCGCTCGCCCTAGTCGTGCTGAGCGCGACCTCCTGCGATCGCTCCGAAAAGGACACCGACAAAGCCGAGGTCCGCGAGCTTCGGATCCTCCAACCCTACGTCGACGGTGCAGAGCACGACCCGTTTGCAAGGCCGCAACCCACTCTGCACGACATCCTCCAGCAAGTCTGGCGAGCATCCGACGACGAAAACGTGCGCGGGCTTCTCGTGCGGGTCGGGCCACTCGGTGGAGCATGGGGAAGCGTCGGCGACCTCACAGAGGGGCTGGGTCGCTTCCGCGGCGAGGCCCGGCCGGTTCACTGCCATTTCGAGACGGCGGACAACGTCGCGTATCTACTTCTCGCGTCGGCTTGCGATCGCATCAGCATGTCGCCTGCGGGTGTCCTCGATCTGATCGGACCTGCGGCCGTGATGATCTATGCGCGTTCGTTTCTCGAAAAGATCGGCGTGCAAGCCGAGATCCTTCACATGGGTCGCTATAAGGGCGCGGGCGATATGTTCATCCGGGACGATATGCCGCCCGAAGCCAAAGAATCGATGGACGCGATCCTCGACGACCTTTACGGCTCGTTGGTCGATGCGACGTCAAAGCGCGTCGACGGCAACAAGAACAAGGCGAAGGGCTTGATTGACGCTGGCCCATATGTCTCTTCGGCCGCAGCCGAGGCGGGACTGGTCGATTCCGTCGAGTTCCTCGCCACCGCTCGCGACGAGATCAAGAAGGCTGCGAAGGTCGATACGGTGCGACGCATGCGTATGGTCCCGCGGCAAGACAAGCTGACGGTGGGACAGTTCCTCGACTTGCTGAGCGGTCATCACGACGAACCTTCCACCGGCGGAGAGCGCGTCGCGCTGGTTTTCGTCACCGGCAGCATCGTCGATGCGGAACGCAAGACGATGAGTGACGCGGCGTCGGGGCCGTTCATCCGCGAGATGGAGCGCCTCGCTGACGACGACAACGTCAAAGCAGTGGTGCTGCGGATCAACTCACCAGGCGGCTCTGCGCTCGCGAGCGACCGCATGTGGGAAGCCGCGCGTCAGGTCGCCGAGGCCAAACCGCTGATCGCGAGCGTGGGCGACATGGCTGCAAGCGGCGGGTACTACATCGCGTCGGCAGCAGACGAGATCCTGGCGCACCCCGATAGCCTGGTCGGCTCGATCGGGGTGGTCGGAGGCAAGTTCAACTTCGAGGGCTTGGCTACCGAGCTCGGCGTCAACACTTTCGTGCTTCAGCGCGGCAAACGTGCCGCATGGTCGACCCCGGTTCGCGGGCTCACTCCCACCGAGCGCCAGGCCTTCGAAACGCTCCTTCGGGACACCTACGACCGCTTCATCGCACGCGTTGCCGAAGGTCGTAAGATGGAGCGCGATAAGGTGCTCGCCGCGGCTGAGGGGCGAGTCCTGACCGCACAGGACGCTCAAGCGCTCGGGCTGGTCGACGAGATGGCAGGTCTGAGCGGTGCGCTCGCCAAGGCGCGCGCCGGCGGCGGCCTCGGTCCCGATTCCAAGGTCGAAGTTTGGCCCTCGTCGAAGGGGATCCTCGACGCGATCAACGAGATTTTCGGCGAGAACGGCGACGATGAGGTGGGCTTACTGACCGAGCTCTGGCTTCGAAAGCACACGCGCCTCGAGCCGTGGCTGCCCTTGGAAACCTGGCGAGACGCCCTCGTCGTCCTCGGCCAGGAGCACGTCGCGCTCGTGCCGCCGTTCTTCTTTTCGCTCCGCTAGGGAGTCGCCATCGGGTCCGGGGGCGGCCGTATCTCGTACTGACAATACAGGTACCCGTCTTGACCCGGCAGGCACGAGCTCAACAGGCCTTCGAGGCCCAAGTCGCTTAGGTCATCGGCATCTGCTTGTGTCGGGCACAGGTCCATACACCCGATGCACAGGTCGACCGGCCACAAGAACGGCGCGGACTTCTGTGTGAAGCCCCCCATCGTCGTCCCAATTGCCCGGATGATGACGATCATCTCGTTGAAGCCAGCCCCGAATACGGCGTCCGCCACGGCCTGTCGATACGACGATGGAATCGCGATCGAGAACGTCGCGCTGCTGCTAAACGATCCGTCGAGTGCGACCTCTAGGTTTGCACTCGCGGTGACACGATAGGGATTGGGCAATGTTTCTGGAAGAACCAGAGTGGCGCCATCTGGAGTCTGGAGCGTGACCTCGAGATTGGTGACCTGAAGATTGTTTTGTTCGGCCTGGATATCGGTCGCTCGGCTGATGATGTAACTCTCGAAAAGCGGCGACACCACGAAGCGCGGGGTTCGTGGCAAGTCCCCAAACGGCGCTGCAACGTCCCAAAGCCCCCGCGTCTGTCTCTCGTCGGTGGACGGATCGAGCGAACAGTTTTCCTCGAGGGGCAGCATGCCGCCAATTTGCAGTCCGTTATGCGGGAATCGGTCACAGCTTGTAACTGCCAGAACCGCCAAAGCCACGATGATGAATCGATGCATAGAGCCCCTCCAGAGGGTGCTTTCATGGTATCGAGACCGCGGGCAAGCCGCCAAATTTCCGTATTTTAGCCTTGGCGAAGCGCGTGTCGGACCTCTTCAAGGCCTAGGAGCGCGATCTCGGTTTGGCCGGGAAGGCGAGGAATTACGAAGTAAATTTGGGTCCCTCGACGCTTCTTATCGGACCCGATGAACCCGAGCGCACGCTCATCGAGCCTCCGATCGAGGTCGATCGGAAGGCCGAGTCGCCGAAGCAGCTCCGATAGCCGTTCGGTCTCTTCGGGACGCCCTCCCCTGAGCTTGCCGGCGACCCGCATCGCCGCGATCATCCCCAACGCCACCCCCTCGCCATGACGAAGCCCCTGATAGTCGCTCGCAGCTTCGAGCCCGTGGCACACCGTGTGGCCGAGATTGAGCAACATGCGTCGGCCTGCTTCGAGCTCGTCTTCGTGTACGATCCGCGACTTGAGCATCACCGACATCCGAACCGCGCGAATCGTTGCGTCCAGGTCACCTTCGAGCAACGCGTCTGCGTCCCGCTCGAGCATTGCAACCGACTCCTCCGAATCGAGCCAGGCGCTCTTCACCACCTCGGCCAGCCCTGATATCCGTTCTTCGGTGGGGAGGGTCGACAGGGTCTCGACGTCGCAGAGCACGAACTTTGGTTGGTAGAACGTCCCGACCAGGTTCTTGCCGCGCGGGCGGTTGAAGCCCGTCTTGCCTCCCACCGAGCTGTCCACCATCGACAAGAGCGTCGTCGGCACTTGCCCAAGGGCCACGCCGCGAAGGAGGGTCGAGGCCGCGAAGGCCGCGAGATCCCCGATCACGCCTCCGCCGACTCCGATGACGATCGAGCGACGATCGACCTCCGCATCTAGCGCGGTGTCCCAGATCTTCTCGATGCTCGCGATGTTTTTGCTGGCCTCGTCGCCTGGAAGGCACACCTCGATCGGGGGCTTCCCGGCGGCGGTGAGGTCCCCGATGGCTTCCTCGGGCCACGGGCGATCTTCGTCGCCGTCGAAAACCAAAATCGCATCCCCCGAAGCGTGCTCTGCCGCGCGCGCCCCGACCCGGTGGCGGACGCCACGGCCGACTTCGACCCGATAGGTGCGGAGCCCGAGGGGAACGACGATCGGCGCCCGATCCCGCACGGCCACGACCTCGTCGGCAATCCGGTCGAGGTCGAAAGCCTCCGTGTCGATCACGGCATGCGCCTCGGCGTAGGCGGACGCCCTCGCCTCGATGATCTGCTCGAGGTCGGTCTTTGGATCGGCTCCTAGTAGCGGGCGACGGGTGCCAGCTCCGACGCGCGTTGCAAGCGTCGCTGGGCTCGCGGTCAACGTGACGAGGATGCCGGTGCGCAGAAGCGACTGCCGCGTGTCGTCGTCGACGACCGTCCCGCCCCCTAGCGCTACCACTCCTATGTCCGCCGGCAGCTCCGCGAGAGCCCGCTTCTCGAGGGCTCGAAACCCGCGCTCCCCCTGCTCGGCGAAGATTTGTGGAATTGTCTTGTCAGCAAGTGCTTCGACCCGCTCGTCGAGGTCGATCGAGGTGGTCCCCAGCCGGTCCGCGAGCGCTCCAGCCACGGTGGATTTGCCAGCCCCCATGGGGCCTGAGAGAAAGACACGCACCATTGGCAGCATACGGGGTCTCGGTGGCAGTGCCAGCGGCAGCGTCAGGATCAGTGTCAGCGCCCGTGCCAGTGTCAGCGTCCGTGCCAGCGTCAGCGACCGTGTCGGCGACCGTGTCGGCGCCAGTGTCAGCGCCCGTGTCAGCGTCAGCGTGCCACTGTGCACGTGTTCGGGTACGAGTCGGGGTACGGGGGCGCGAACGAGTACGGGAACGCGCACGACTACGAGTACGAGTGCGAGTTGAGTGTGAGCGCGGGTGGGGTTATTCCGGCAGCGCGAGCGCGCGGTTGACGATCCTCGGCGTGAGGAAGATCAGGAGCTCGTTTCGGTCCTCTCGGAAACGACGACGCTTGAAGAACACGCCGAGGACCGGGATGTCGCCGAAGAACGGCACCTGGTCGACGTTACGGCCGGTGTTCCGCGTGTAGATGCCGCCTATCACGGCCGTGTCGCCATCGTCGACGAGAAGCTGCGTGGTGGCTTCGCGCTCGAGGATGGTCGGATCGCCGTTTGCGCCCGTACGACCGAAGTCAGGCTCGTTTCGCGTGATCTTCACATTCATGGCGACCGAACCGTCGGCGGTCACATGCGGCGTGACATTGAGCTCGAGCTTCGCCTCCTGGAAGGCGGTGTTGACGCCCTGCGCGCTGACCTGTGAGAAGGGAATCAACGTACCCTGCGAGATCGAAGCCTCCTCATTGTCCAAGGTGAGCACCCGAGGTGAGCTGATAATCCGTACAGAGCCAGCGGCCTCCGCGGCGCTCAATCGCACGTTTAGGTTCACCGCCCCGCTCAAGCTGCCCATCGTCAAGCCGAGGGCACCACCGGAGCCGCTACCGGTCACCGCTGGAAGGTTGACGGCGAAGTTCGGGTTGCCGACGTTCGGGTTGAAGGGCGAGATGCCGTTCGTTGGGGCACCGTCGACGGGCACACCACCGGAAATGCCGAGGTCCGACGGGAATCGCAGCCCGGTCGGGTTACCCGTGGCGCCGCTCATCACGGCGGAGCCGCCCCACTGAATGCCGATGTCTCGCGAGTAACTGCTGCTCGCTTCGACGATGCGCGACTCGATCAACACCTGCGGCGTCTGCGTATCGAGGCTTCGAACCAGGTCTTCGACGTTGTCGAGCTGTCCGACGATGTCACGCACGATGAGCATGTTGGTTCGATCGTCGACCGAAACCGAGCCGCGCTCGGTCAAGAGCTCACTTACGCGCGGCTGTAGCTGCTGTGCGTTTGCGTAGCTCACCGGAACGAGCCTTGTCTCGAGCGGCGAGAGCTGCTCTTGCTGCTTCTGTCGCGCGATGGCCGCCTCTCGCTCCTGCTCGAGTTGCGCCAGGGGCGCCACTCGAATCAAGTTGCCCTGCCGCACCATCCCGAGCGCCTTGGCCTGCAACACGACGTCGAGCGCCTGGTCCCATGGAACATCGCGCATCCGGATCGTGACGGTGCCGCCGACGTTGTCAGCCGTCACGACATTCACGCCACCCACCTCCGACAGGAGCCGAAGAATGTTGTGGATGTCGGCATCCTTGAAGTCGAGATCGATTCGGCGACCCGAATAGCGCCTGCCGCCCTTCCCCCCGACCTGCATCGGAAGCTTGCTCAAGAAACCAGCCACTTCTGGCCCGTCCACTTCGGCCGCGTAATCCTTCTCTCGGGCGATCGTCCGGGTCGCCGGGCGCGTTTCGGTGGTGGTCGGCGAGAACATCCAAACGATGCGGTTGCCGGAACGGATTGCGGTGCCGGCAGCACCTTCGGATCCAAACACTTCGACCACGGCCCGGTCGCCCTTCTGCTTGAGCTCGACCGATCGGAAGCTCGCACTGCGCGGTGCCTCGAGACGCCGCTTCGCGTCGGGTCCGATTCGCGCACCGATCACTTCGAGACGAGGTGCCGACCCGTCGCGCGTCGATACACGGAAGTCCACGTCGCCCCGAACCTGGATGACCACTCGGTCACGGCCGCCCTTCTCTTCGAGTTGCACGGATTCGATCCTGGCTTTCGAGGACTTGGCGGGCCGGCTCTTGTGACTGGCAGCCGCCTTGCCCGCGCCCCGTCGAAGCTTGATCGTAATTCGATTGTCGCTCGCGCGTGCATGATATGTCGCCTTGCCGGTCAAGCTCAGCACGATGCGCGCGCCACGCGCTGTCGTGCTGGCGACTGTTTGCGCAACTAGCGAATTGCTGCCGCTCGTCTCGATACCCCCGGAGGGCAACGAAGCTTCGTCGATGTCGATGACGACGAGGCGACCACCCTCCTCCGCGCGAACCGCGTAGCGCGGATCACTGAAGGCACCCTCGATCGAAACCTGGGCTTCGTCGCGTTCGCCGTTGATTTGAACTCGGTCGATTTTGGGTCCGACCGCATGGGCGAGATTCCCCCATGCGAAAGTTGCCCCTACGGCCAAAGCGAGACCCCAATGAATACGCATTCCTGACTCCTCTGCCAGCTACCGTTAATCATCGAACGGCGGCGAGGACTGGGGCAAGAAATCGGCTGGATTCTTTAAGGCGTCGCGATCGGCACCGGCTCGCCGCCCTCGTGCAGAGGCATGACGCGAGTGAGTGGTGGCTTGTCGGGCGAAGTGGGGTCTTCACGGGTCAGAACGACGGAACCAGGGCGGATCCTATCCACACGCCAGTTCAGTGTGACTGGCATTCCCTCTGCACCACCGGTCTGAACGACTTCAGGACGACCGATGTAGTCCCCACGCCGCACCACATGTCCCACCGCAGCGGTGTCTGTGAGCATTGCACGGGGTGTCGCAATGCCTGTCACGATCGCGATCAAGTTCATTTCGTCGAGACTCGTGCTCGGCATCAACACGCGACGCTGTGCGGGCGCGGCGGCTTGAGCCTTGAACGCCTGAGCGTACGAGCGAAAAGGATCGCGATTCTGGATGTCGAGCTCGGAGAAGTCTTCGTCGCCGAATACGTGCGCCTGGGCCTCCGCAATTGCCGCCGCCTTCTTCGCAGCAACCTCAGCCTCGGAGGGCGGTTGCTTTTCGGTCGCTGCACCGCCGAGGAAGCCCTCAAACGAATCTTCCTCGCCTTCGCCACCGCAACCCGCAACCCCCACCGTCGCGACCAACAGAGCCAAAGACCAAAACCTGATGAACGAAATCTTCAACGTCACTCCCCTTAGCTCGGTGGCCGCCGATACGTCGTCGCGCGTACGTCGACGTTGATGACCACCTCCCCCGATGGCAACTGCCGCGGTTGTGTCATGCGGATGTTCTCCATGCTGATCGCGCGATCGAGCTTGCTCACGTTGTAGAAGAACTTGCCGAGCTGATGGTACCGACCGGTCAGCGCGAGCACGACCGGGATCTTGGAGTACAGCTCCTGGCGCTGCTCGGGACGTGGCTCGACGAGTCGAATCGTCAGACCGCTCAACTCCGCGACCCGGTTGAGGTCCTGAAGGAAACCCGCAATCTCGGAGTCCTCAGGTAGGATACGCCGGTTCTGCCGATCCGATGCCTCCCGGTTCGCAAGCTCTTGCGTGAGCTCGAGGTATTGCTTCTCCCTCCGCTCGGCATCCCGAATCTGATCTTGAAGCTGTTGCTTCTGCTGCTGGGAGGCCTCGAGCTCGCCCGAAATGCTGCCGTAAACCAGCGCGTAATACCCGGCACCGAGAAGCGCCAGTACACCGACGAGGGTCAGCGCCTTCGCCCAGCCGGGCATTCCAACGAATGTGTCTTCGAGACTCGCCATTAGTACTTCACCCTGCAGGTAATATCGAAGCCCACCATCTGAAGGCCAGTTTGCGGGTCGACGGCCGAGCGCGTTCGCTGCAACGTCACGTCGTCGTAGATTTCGCTGAGGGTCAGGCGCTTCAGGAACTCGGCCACGTCTTCGTTACTGCGTCCCACGCCCTGCATCGTGCATTCTCGCTCGATCTCTTCGAAGCGCGTGAGCCACAAGCGCCGGACGTCCCAGGATTCGTTATAGCCCGCGAGGGGATTGTCCTGTCGCATGCGCTCGAGCTCCTCCGGATCGATCGTCGGCCCGCCCGGGTTGCTCAGCACCTTCGAAAGCTCCATCACGGCGCGAGTTGGGCCGCGTCGAGCCCGTTCGAGCTCCTGGATCACCTGCTCCAACCGACGACTTTTTTCGAGGCGCGCCTCCACCTCGGCCAAGCCACTGGTTTTGCTCTGGAGCTCGTCGCGACGGGCCTGGAGTGTCTTGTTCTCCTCGGCTATCGTCTCGAGGTCCGCGCTTTGTACGAAGTACAGGACGCCGAGAATTGCGATCCAAACGGCGATGGCGCCGCCGTAGACGATACCCCAGGTCCCGAGGCTCAGATCGGAGGTTGGCAGCGGCGACGGCGCTAGGCGTCTGGCACGCCTTTTCTTGTCGGTCGGCAGTAGATTGATGCGAATCATCAGTGTCGCTCCCGCTCTTTTCGCAATGCCAACCCGATACAGACTACCGCCTGCGAGGCTCGGCCTTGCAGCTCCGCAACCGCACGCTCATCGATGTCAGCCACACGCGTTGGATCGAGCACCTCGACGGGCACCTGCGAGCGCGACTCGATGATGTCCAGCAGCGCTTGGATGTTCGCGGTACCCCCCGACACGCAGACGCGCGTCAGGTCGCGGTCCCCACTGGTGGCGAGATAGAAGTCGAGCGAGCGCTGAATCTCGCCGGCAAGTTGCTCGACGGCCTGGTTGACGATCTCCGGAACCTCGCGCGGTACGATGCCGCGGCCTTCGCCTCCGCACTTGTAGGACTCGGCCTCGTCCCTACCGATACCGAGCTGCCGCTGGATTTCTTCGGTGATCGCGTTGCCGCCATTCGCGATATCACGCGTGAAAGCGGTGGTCCCATCGGCGAGGATGTTGACCGTGGTCGTTGCGGCACCCACGTGGACGAGGACGATGGTCTCGTCGGGCTTCGCAACGCCGTGCCCCATCTCATAGACGTTTTGCACGGTGAATGCGTCGAGGTCGACAACCATCGGACGCAGTCGAGCTTCCATCGCTAGGTTCGTGAGATCGGTGATCTCTTCCTTCTTGGCGGCGACTAGAAGCACGTCCATTTGACCCTGGTCGGTGCGCTCGTGGAGCACCTCGTAATCGACGTGGACCTCATCGAGATCAAAGGGAATGTGCTGCTCGGCTTCCCAATTGATCTGCTCTTGGAGCTCACCGGACGTCATCAGCGGCATGGTGATCTTCTTGATGATCACGCTGTGTCCACTGGCGCGCAGCGCCACATTGCGGCGCTTTGACCGGGCGAAAAGCTTCTCGAGCCCCTCGACGACCGCGCCGGAGTTGATGATATGCCCGTCGACGATGGTCTCGGCAGGCAATGGGTGGAAACCGAACCGAGTGATGGTCCTTGCTCCCTTACGCCCCTCTTTGATTTCGCAGACTTTAATTGAGCTCGAACCGATGTCGACCCCGATTAAGTTCTTCCCCTCCGACGACATTTGGGCGCATTACTCCTCCTCACCGAACACGCGTACCCGGTCGGCGAGCCTCAGACCTAAAGCTTCGAGAATCTTTCGCTTTGTGTCCATTCGACATCCAAAACCCTTCTCGACGCGATCAATCGTCAACACCGATAGGTTCGCGCGTCGAGCCAACTCTGCCTTGGACATCATGCGCTCGATGCGAATCTTTCGAACATTGTTGGGCTTGTTGCCACTTTTCTTGCTCGTCTTGGGCTTGATCGCCCTATCGTCATCGCGCTGCGAAGAGACAGCCTCACCCGTTTCCGGTTTCGGCATCGCTTCGTGTGCCTCGGGGTCGTGAGTCATGCCTCGGCTCGTAAGAGGTCGGAAAGGCACCTTGCCAGTCTGTCCCAACGTTATGGCCGAACCACCCTAGGGTCAAGCAACTTTGAAAAATTTAGTATTAAATTAGGTGTTAATTATACATAAATTATACGAACCTTGGCAGCGGAACGCAGACATCCGCGATCGTCTCACACTGCTTGTGCTCGACGCGCGAACCTACCGGTTGTCAACGAACGAAGACGTCGAAATTCATGGTGTCAATGCTGGGGGTCGATGGCAAAAAATATGAGGGTGAGAGACGATCTGACCTCGTCGCGGTTTGGCTTGCGGCCCGGCAACTGGCCCTTGCCTTGCCACTCATCAATACTCGCCGGGTCGTGAGGAGCTCGTTTGGGGTGTGGCGCGCCGTCGCTGTGGTGTTTCTGGTCTTCTTACTTAGCGGATCGGCCCAGGCGCAGCGAAAGCACACCGTGCAGCAGGGCCAGACGCTGGGAGTCATCGCCAAGCGTTATCGGGTTTCGGTCACCAACCTCGCCGCTGCGAATCGCCTCAAGAAAACTTCGAATCTTCGGGTCGGACAGGTTCTTCGGGTCCCGCCCAAAGGCGTCGTCTTCGTCTACCCGGGGCAAACTTTGATCGGCATCGCGAAGCTGAACAAAGTGAGCGTGAAGGCCCTGGCGAGGGAGAACGGTCTCAAACCCGATTCAACCCTGCGGGTCGGGCAGCGACTGGAGCTGCCGGGGTACAGCGTCTCAGCCAAGGAAGCCAAAGCTCGAAACACGAAGCTCAATGGGCTCGTTAGCTTGGAGCGTCCCGCCAGCAAGGAAAGCCTCCGCGCCCGTCTCTTCGACAAGAACGGCAAGCCCGACCCCAAAGCTCGCTCACGCCTTGCGCGTTTTCTTCGAGATCGGGAGAAGGACGCGGTGAGACGCCCAAGCGTCCGCCTCATGCGGGTTCTCGCCGACTTGGCGGATCACTTCAATGGACGCACCATCGTCGTCATGAGCGCCTACCGCGCACCTCCTGAGGAGGGCGCCAGGTCGAGCAGGCATTCGACGGGTGAAGCCATCGATGTGCGCGTGGAGGGCGTGCCGAACGAGGTGCTGCGCGACTATTGCCTCACCATGACCAGGGTGGGAGTCGGCTACTATCCTCGGAGCAGCTTCATCCATCTCGATGTGCGTCCTCAGGCAACCTACTGGGTGGACTGGTCGCGGCCGGGAGAACCGCCATTGTATCTGCCCCCCGGGGAAACCCCGGAGCAATACGACGCTGGGGCCCCCACTGCCGTCTCGCCCGCCAATTAGCGGATCGTGTGGCCGCTCCCGGCCCCAACGCCTACTAGGCGCCCCCTTTGGGGAGCTCGATGTTGTGCTCCTTCAGCCGTCGGTAAAAAGTGCGCCGCGCCATGCCGAGGGCTCGCGCTGCCTTTGCTCGATTCCACCCATGTGCATTCAGCGTGGTGAGAATTCGGTCCCGCTCGGCCTCCTTGAAGTCGCGATAATTGTCCAACACGGGTTCTTGCTCGATGACCCCGTGCCCCGGCTCGATCGCGAGCTCCTCGACTTCGATCGTATCGTCGACCGCGAACACCGTGGCGTTCACCAGCAGATGTTCGAGCTCCCGCACGTTTCCAGGGAAATCGTGCGCACATAGCCGTTGCAAAGCCGCCCGGCTGAGGATCTTCTTGGGTTGCCCGCGCTCATCGGCGATGCGACCTAGAAAGTGCTCGCAAAGCAAGGGGATGTCTTGTCGACGATCACGAAGCGGAGGCAAGCGGAGCTCGACGACCGCGAGCCGGTAGTAGAGGTCTTCGCGCATCTTGCCTTCCGTGATCAGCTCGAAAAGCGGCCTCTTGCTCGCGGTCACCAGCCTGACGTCGATCGACCTTTCCTCGGAAGCGCCTACTGGTCGAACGCGTTGTTCTTGCAGGACGCGAAGGAGATCGAGTTGCATTCGAGGCGGCATGTCGGCGATCTCATCCATGAACAGAGTCCCGCCGTGCGCCTGTACGAACACGCCGTCACGCGTGCGCGTGGCTCCCGTGAACGCGCCAGCGACGTGCCCGAAAAGCTCGCTTTCCAAGAGATCATCGGGGATCGCGCCGCAGTTGATCGAGACATACGGCCGTTCGGCACGCGCGCTGCTCTCGTGGATCGCCCGCGCGACTAGCTCCTTGCCCGTCCCACTCTCCCCGGTGATCACCACGGGCACATCGCTCGTCGCAACACGATCGAGCACCTCGTATACCCGACGCATGCCCTCACTCGCGCCGACCAGGCCCCAACGCTTGCCCATCGACTTCGACGCTTGAAGGCGAGCCACCTCCCTCCGCGTCTCTTGGAGAGCCTCTGCCTGACCTTGGAGGCGCTGTTCCAGATGCTCGTTGGCCTGGCGAAGCGCCTCGTTGGTCCGCTCGAGATCCCGTTTGTGCCGCTCTACTCGCTCGAAAAGCCGTGATGTCTCGATCGCGATTGCTGCCTGATCTGCGTAGGCCCGCAGGAGCGAAAGGTCGGCGCCCGAGAAGCGGCCGCTCATGCTTCGGTGCTCGAGATAAAGCACGCCCCAGACGCGGCCACGAGACCGAATCGGCAGGCATGCGACCGACTTCAACATGAGTTGGTGCACTGACAGATAATCTTGCACGCGGGAGTCGCGGGACGCGTCCACCGTAACGACCGGATCACCATCGATCAGCACCGTCTCGGCGATCGAACGGCTGAATGCGGCCGTCTGCGGACCCAACTGCTCTTCGGCGCTTCGAACCGCAACGGCGTCGAGCGCACCATGGTCATCGGTGAGCAATACGAACCCACGCTCCGCTTGAGTCAGCGCCACCGCTCCGTCGGTGATGAGCGCCAATAGCTTCGCGAGGTCTCGCTCGCTCGCCAGTTGGCGCAGGTTCGCAAGCAGCGGAGAAAGACCCGACGCAGATGAAGTCACGGCTTCGGGCCTCGTTCGTTTCGAGGCAGTACGGATCGACTTCCGCCTGACATCGCACCAAAAGCCTGCTCGAAGCGGCGGCGGTACCGAGGTCGCCATGTCGTCCCAGAGCTCGACGGCACGGACGGCGGAGGTACGTGCCTCCTCTTCGTTGCCGAGCGATCCGTGAAGCATGCTGATCTCGGCGAAAGCATCGGCCAATAGGCGCACCGCGCCCAACGTTCGCGCGCGAGCGGCGACCAACGAAGCTTCCGTGAGCGGATCGTCCGACAGTCGAGCCCGAAACAAGTCACGTTCCAAGCCAATGACGCCCGTCTCGTCGGTGATCGAATCGAGCAGAGCGAGGGCCTCTTTAGGTCGATCCAACTCGATTTGGGCGCGAGCTGCGAGAAGCGTCGCGCGCGGGCGCAACGGGTCCTCAGTGCGAGCCTCCAGGGCCCAGCGCACGACCGCCTCCCAGTCCCCACGCGATGCGGCAACCCGGGCGCGCACCAGCGACACCACAGGGCCCTTTGCCGCTCCGGCCAGCAGGCTCAGCGCTGCTTCCTCGTTTCCACAGAAGGCTTGGAGCTCGGCGCGCGCCAGTCGATGTTTGTCCGCGAGACCGGCGACCTCGTCCTGCTCCCACATCATTCGAAAGGCGGCTCCGAGAGCTCCCTGCTCGACCCGGCACCAGACAAGCGCGGCCTCGGCCGCGGCTCGCTCGGGTTCTTCAACCTGCTCTACGGCTTCGAGCAGCGTCCCGACAAGCTCAGTCAGGCCCTTTTCGGCACGATCTGACACACTCGCATAGTAGCGGATTGTCAGTCTGTGACGAGGTCGATGATCAGGACGCCCCGCTCCGATTCCTCATCGGGATCAGGCGCAGGCGCCCCCTCGCGGGCCGGCACGGGAAGCTCTAGCTGAGGAATCCATTGCTTGGCCTGTTCCTCTTCTTCACGCTGTCGGATCTGATCGATGATGAAACCGGGAAGCATGGGAATCCTCTTACCTTTAACGTTAGGTCAATCGAAGCACTCAACCAATATAATAACGCCTTCTCCGATGACAACGGGTGTGGGACAACGGATGCTGAAGTGTGTTTGTCGTGTCAAAACCCTCATGATCTTGGCGAGTTGACCCGATGAGCGGCTCCGACGGCGCGCCCCCGGACGCTAGGGATCTTCTGCGAAAGTATGAGCTGCAACCGAAGCGCGCCTTTTCGCAGAACTTCTTGATTCAATCGAGCGCCATCCAACGGATCGCCGATGTGGTCACAGAGCTCGGGCAAGAGGTCGTCGAGCTCGGTCCGGGGCTTGGAGCGCTCACGCATGCGCTTCTCGCCCGTGGTTGCCGCGTCACGGCCGTGGAGCTCGACCGTGACATGGTTCATGTCTTGCGCCGCGAGTACGCAGGCGAGGATCGCCTGCAGGTCGTCGAGCTCGACGCAGCAGAGTTTGATTTGCGCAAACATGCCAAAATCCGAGGTTCGAAATTGGTCGTCACGGGGAACCTCCCCTACCAAGCCACCGGCGCGATCGTGCGTCGGGTCGTCGACGATTGGGATGCGGTCGTCGGCGCCGTATTGATGGTGCAAAAGGAGGTGCGCGACCGCTTGGTCGCCGAGCCTGGTCACAAGGAATACGGGGCGTTGACGGTCTTCGTGCAAGCGGTGTTCGAGGTCGAAACCGTGTGCCGTCTCCGAGCGGGCTCGTTTTATCCTGCTCCCAAAGTCGACAGCACGGTCGTCCGCCTGATGCCGCGAGAGGCGCCACTCGCCGAGGAGAATGATGCGTTTCGGGCCGTGGTTCGAGCCGCGTTCCAGACGCGCAGAAAGACCCTCCGCAATGCGCTACGGAATCTCGGCGACCCTGATCGAGCAGCGCGTGCCCTTCAATTCGCCGAAATCGACCCTGCGCGGCGCGGAGAGACCCTCTCGATTGTAGAGTTCGCGCGCCTCGCCGAGCATTGGACCTCCGCTGGCTGACCGGCCGGCTTGGCGGTGTATGGGAAGGCCATGTATCGTGCGGACCGCATGGCCGACAACCTGCCGTTACTCGAGCCTTTCACGAAACAGCATACCTATTGCACCTATTGCCCCAAGATGTGCCGGTTCTCGTGCCCCGTCTCGGTGGCGCAATCGAGCGAGACTACGACACCTTGGGCGAAGATGACCTCGGCCCATCACGTCAACGACGGCAACCTGGACATGAGCGAGAGCGTGGCCGCGAGTTGGTATGGGTGCACTGGATGCCTCCGTTGCCGTACGCACTGCACGCACCGAAACGAAGTGGCGGCCACCCTCCATGCGGCTCGAGCAGAGGCGATACAGGATGGCCGCGCACCAACGCGAGCTTTCGCTGTCTTGGAAGAGCACGAGCGCCGGGAAAGAAACGCGTCCCTGGCGGGTTCCCGTCTCTATGCGTCGCCCGCAACCGAAGCAAAGGCCGATGTCATATACTTCCCGGGCTGCACGGCCAACGTGTTGCGCGCCGGCGATGCCGTCGCGGGTTGGCGCGCGACACGAGCCTTGGCTGACGCTCCGGTGCACGTGGTCGCTGACCGATGTTGCGGCCTTCCGCTGCTCGAAGCCGGCGACCCCGAACGCTTCCGGCGTGCCGCGGCCGAGGTTCTTTCGGCAATCTCCGGGGCGACCCTGGTGGTGTTCCTCGATCCGGGATGTCTGCATGCGATGGAAGTGGAGAGCGTCCGTCACGGCCTCACTCCCACAGCTAACCGCATGATCCATCTGAGCGAGCTCGCGGCACGGCACATCGACCGAATCAAGCCCCTCGCGAAACCGACGACCGCACGGTATCACGACCCGTGCCGACTCGGCCGGGGGTTGGGCGTTTACGAGGCACCACGACGAGTCCTCGCAAAGATTCTCGGAAACGAGGTCGAAGAATTCAATCAATCTCGTCACGACAGTATTTGCAGCGGCGGAGGCGGTCAGCTACCGCGAACCGATCCACAAACGGCCGCCGCGATCGCAAAGGACCGCCTCGCGCGGCACGCCTGGGTTGGGGGCGGAAACATCGTCACCGCGTGCCCCGGCTCGGCAAAGCAACTCAGCGAAAACGGCAACGACCCGGTTATGTCGTTCGCGGCGCTACTCGAGGAAAGCTGCAGGGAGGATCGTTGATGCTTCGCGATGCCGGCGCCTGCGCGGCGCTGATCGTTCTGGTCAGTTGCGCCCCGAAGGGCCTGCAGAGTCCGGTTGAGAAGACACCCCCAGCCGAGATCGAACGCGCGCGTACGCTCGTTTCTGCCGGAGACGCGGCGGGCGCGCGGAACGCCTACGAGACCTTCATCATCTCTCATCCCGGAACTGTCGAAGCCGACCTCGCTCGACTCGAGCTCGGAATCCTCGAGGCGGCCAGCTCCGGTTGCACGCGCGCAACGCCACACTTTCAGCAGGCCCAGGACAGCGAAGATCGAGCGATAGCAGTGCGCGCGTCCCTTCGATACGCGGCGTGCCAACTTGATTCGAAGGAGCCAGATCAGGCGCTCCAAACCCTGGACCCGATCGCAGGCGAACGGTTCGCCGATGCCGAGCAGGAGTTGCTCTGGAAAACCGCGCTCGGAGCCTCCGAACAGACCCTCGATGCCCCACTCGCGCTGCGGGTGATGGACGAGTTGCTCGAAAAGGGGGGCATGCCGCCTGACCCCGAACGCGCGAGCTCGGTGCTCGAAATCCTCGCGATGAAGCTAACCATCGAACAGGCCGCGACCTTGTTCGGCGAGCTCCATCCCGGCGCGGCCCCGCAACTCGCGGTTTCGCGTCGGATGCTCGAGCACGGGCTCGAAACACAGGATGCGGATCTCATCGCGAGGTCGAGCGACGTGCTTCGTCGAAGCGCCGCGATGGAGGACCCCGAGGTGCGAATGCTAGTGGCTCGAGGCGATGAGTTCCTGCACGGCAATCCCTACGTGGTCGGCGCCCTGTTGCCACTCAGCGGACGCGGCAGTGAGGTCGGTCGCCAATTGCTGCAGGGAATGCAACTCGCCGCGCTCCATGAGGGCGGCCCCGAGCTGATCGTCGAGGACACCGCTGGTGATCCGTCAAGAACCACCACCGCCGTGGAGTCGCTGATCGGAGATCAAAGGGTGGTAGCCGTTCTGGGCCCAGTAGAAACCCGGACTATCTCTGCGGCTGCCGAGTCGACGGAGCGCGCCGGGGTGCCGCTGCTGACTTTCTCAGTCGCCGAGGGCTCGACCGAAGAAGGCGACCAGGTTTTCCGCTTTCTTTACAGCCCCAGAGACGAGGTTCGCGCACTCGTTCGAGAATCGCGCGAGCGCGGTGCGTCTCGATACGTGATTCTCTATCCGGACCACGGCTACGGTCGAACGCTTCGGCGGCTCTTCGACGAAGAAGTGGCAGCCGCCGGCGGTCGCTCTTGCGAAGGTGTTGCTTATCCGCCAGGCACGCGGTCGTTCGTCGATTACGTGAGAGTGCTGCTCGATGGAGGTTGTAACGTGGTGCTGCTCGCAGATGTCGCTGATCAAGTCGCCTCGATCGCCCCGACCTTTGCGGCGGAGGGCGCCTGGAGCGCTCGCGAGGTGCGCTTCCTCCTACCGAGCCCGAGTTGGTCGTCGAAGTTGTTGGAGCGGGCATCCCGCTACCTTCAAGGGGCACTCGTCGTCGTGCCCTTCTACGACGGATCGGAAGCTCCAACGAACGTTCATTTTCGAGAAGCCTTCGAGGAGCGTTACGGACGGCCGCCAGGCACTTTTGCGGCCTACGGCTATGACGCGTATCGAATGATCTCGGCGACGCTTCGTCAGGGATACCAAACCCGGGAGGCGCTGTTGGAAGCGCTTCGGGCCGGCACCGGAGTGAACGCCGTGACCTCGACGAGTGCGTTTTCCCCCGATCGGAGTCCAGCACATGCGCCCCGACTTTACGAGGTGCGCGGACTCGTTCTCGAGCTTCGGGAGTGATCTCAGGAGAGCATCGCCCAAACGATGGCGACTACGGCGAGGAACATCAAGGCGCCGGTCAGAACGGAAACCCCCAAGCTCGAGCGGCGAGGCAAAGGGGCGGGGATGCTCGTCGGATAGACCATGGGCGGCACTGACGGGACATCCGTCGCATCCGGGTTGCTCTCGAGGGCTTCGCGGATCGTGTCTTCCGACCTACGCGCCCATTTCTCGACATCGGCGTCGAGCCCGAGCGCGCGGAGCACCGCCTCGGCAAGCTCCACTGTGCTTCCGAACCGTCTTGCTTTGTCTTTGTGAAGCCCCTTCTTGACGACGTCATCGAACGCCCACGAGTAAGCGCGGTTCAGTGTGCTCACTGGCGGGGGGTCCTCAGCGAGAATCTTCATCAGGATCTCCGCTACCTCGTCGCCCCCAAATGCCACCTGTCCGGTGGCGAGCTCATGCACGATGGCGGCCAGCGCGAACACGTCCGTTCGCTGGTCTACATCGAGCTTCCCCATCGCCTGTTCGGGGGACATGTAACGGGGCGAGCCCAGCGTCGTCCCGAGCGCGGTGAGCTTCCGACCCGAAACGACCTGAAGCTTCACAGACCCGAAATCGAGAATGCTCACCTCGACGCCGCCCTCCCCAGCGGACACGAAGATATTCTCCGGCTTGAGGTCGCGGTGAACGACTCCGTCGGCATGCGCATGGTGCAAGCCGAGTGCGAGCTGGCAGACGATTCGGACCACTCTGGCTGGCTCGAGCGCCCCCTTCTTCTCGAGCATCAGGCTGAGCTCCTCACCCTCGAGGTACTCCATGGTCATGAAGTACGCGCCATCGACGGTCTGACCGAAGTCCAGCACCTCGACGATGCGATCGTGATTCAGCGAGCTTGCGGTTTCGTATTCCCTGCGGAATCTCTCGACCGCCACCTCGTCCCTCGCAACCCTGGCGTGGAGAACCTTGACCGCCACCTCGCGGCCGGTGGCTGCATGACGCGCCTGATACACGCGTGCCATGGCACCCTCTCCGACCGGTGCTTCGACGATGTACGCGCCAAGGCGCTGCCCTCTTCTCGGGGGTTCACTCTGCACGCTTGGGTAACTCCCGCGCGCTCACGAGCCGATCGACGACCGCCTGGTCATAGACGACGCGTCCTTCAGTCTCGAGTCGCTTGACCAGCTCGACCAGCTTTTCAAAGCGGCGCCTTTGGCTGAGGCGGTCCCGGATCTCATCTTCGACATCTGCCAGCGTTCGGACCTCGCCCGGCTGGATCTCGGTGAGCACGATGGCGTGCCATCCGTAGGAAGTGCGGACCGGTTCTCTTAAAGGTCCTGGAGTTTTTGCTGCAAACAGCTCGTCTTTATAAGGTTTTTCGATGTCAGCCTTGATGGTGATGGGCGGGAGCTCTTCGACGACGACCGGTAGCTCGATATCATTTGCAGCCCCTTTGGCGTAACGTTCGAATACTGCCCTCGAATCCTCGGCCTGTCGCACTTCGGTGAGAATCGCAGCCGCGATCTCGCGCGCCTCCAACGTGTCCGCTTTCACCAAGACATGCCAGGACCCGCGGCGCTCGAGGACCTGAAACTGCTCTCGGTTTCGTTCGAAGTCCGCCCGGACCTCCTGCTTCGAGATCCCCTCGGGCGTGTTCTTCCGTTCGAGGTCGTGCAGCAACGCTCGCACCATCGTTCGGTCCACGCTACGCATTGCCTCGGGATCTTCCGAGAGGCCGGCCCTCTGCCCCTCCTGTAACAGTAGCTCCTCTTCGACGAGGGCGTCGAGCGCGTCCGTCGCACCGACTCCGTCGAGCATCATCCGCTCTCGCACGTCCTCAGCGCCGATGGCGCGTCCCCCGACAATCGCTACGACTTCGGCGACGGCGGCGGTCTGAACCCGTGCCGAAAGAGCATCCTTCGTCGGGCCTTCACAACCGACGGCGGAGCCCCATAGCAAACAAGCCCAGGTGACGATGAGGTCTCGGCGCATCGCGCACCGGCCGCCGGCTCAGCTCTTTTCCTGCCGGCTGCGAAGCCTTGCTTGAATGGGCAGCGCTTCGACGCGGAACATCGTCCACACCGATTGCCCCTCCTCGCGGCTGCGAAGCTCATCGATCTTCAAGACCGCATCGGGAGCACCGTCTTCGGCAATCTTGTCGAGCGCCATGAGAGATCCCAAACGAACGCCGAGATCTTCGCTCCCGAGCTGACCAACCAAGGCGGCGATCGCTTCGCTGCTTCCCAAACCGTAGCGACCCAGCATGTAGGCGGCCTTGCGCGCAACGTTCGGATCGGCGCTACCGATCTTGCCCACCCAGCATGCCACCGCGGTGTCGCACTCTTCGGCAAGCGTCATGAGCGGTTTGTGCTCGGCGAACTTCTCGCGGTAGCCGCCAGCCTCTGAAGGCTGCTCGTTCGCGATCGCAGCCGCGAGCTTCGCCGCGTCCGCTTTGTTTGCGAGGAGCGCGTAGTTCTGGGCAGCGATCAAGCGGACCTCCGGATTGGCCTTCTTGTTATTGAGCTGCTCGAGGATGAACGGCATCAGTTCGGCGTCATAGGTGTGGGCCATCGCTGCGAGCAACTGCCCCTGCATGCGCACGCCGTCGTAGCCCTTGGGTAAGCTGCCGTACACCTGTTTGAGCATAGAACGCACGCGCTCACGCTGAGCGCCAGGCACTTTGAGCCTCACCAGTGCGATCGCAGCGTTGAGCTTGCGAGCAGTATCGGACGAGCCGGCTTCCTGTAGAAGCGGCTCCAACGCCTCGGAAAATCCGAGCGCTCCAAGGGCAAAGGACGCCTCAGCGCCGGTCACCTGCCGAACGGTCATCTTGGTTGCGAGGTCCGGGCGACGCGCTTTGATCGAGTCGATGTAGCTCTTGGCGATTGCGTTCGCCGTGGCGTCTCTGCCTTGCAGCATGTCGAGGAGCGGCTTGAGCGATGGACGCCCGATCAGGATCAACGCTTCGGCCGCGACGTCGTTCATGCGTAGGTCTGGGCGGTTGGGCGCGAAAAGGAAGAGGCATCGAATCAACGCGGGAATCGCGGCCGGATCGCGCAGCTCACCGAGTTGCTGGGCCGCCAGGCGGTTGATCAGGAAGTTCTGGTTTTCGTCTTGCCGGGTAGCGATGACCGTCAAAATCTCGGTTGCCCCACGGTTTTCGAGAGAGCCAAGCGCACGGATCATGGCAATTCGCATCTTGTTGTCTTCGGATCGCGACCCCGTGATTCGCTCGAGCGACCGCGCGAGCGCCTGGACCACGCTTTGCAGCTCCCCTTCGGGCACTTCGATCATTTGAATCGTCTGGGCTGCCCGAATCGCATGGTCCTCGGACACTTCGGTGCGCCAGTTGAGGGCGTCGAGAAGCGCTGGCAGGCTCCGCGGGTCCTGCATCTCGTGAAGCAGGTCCAAAATGGCCATCCCGTTGATCCGGTCCTCGGGAAACGCAAGGTATGTGTCCGTCAATGGCTTGACGATCACATCGGCGACGGCCTCGACCTCCGGACTGTTCCGATCGCCGCCGTTCGCGGCAAGCGTTTGGGTATAGATCCCCTTGAGATTGAAGATCGCATTCTCCCGCCTGACGGGATCGGCAAGCTCCCCGGCTTGGCCTTCCGGATCATCGTCCGCTGCGTGACAACCAAAACCTAGGGCTGCAATGACAACTGCAACCGCCCACCCCTTGTGGCGCATTTTCATGCTGAACCTCCCCGCTTGGCCCCGTTTCCCCATTCGTTACCAAGGCTTACGCGACCACAGCATGATAGCGAGCGAGGATCGCGACTGTCAAACCTTCGTCAGCTGCCCTCAGAAGGGCGTAGATCCCAGCGAAGTTCGACCCGCCCCCGTGCACCGGTGAATCGAAGCACGACGAAGGGGGCGCCGTCTGGAATCGTCTCTCGACCATCTCGCCCAACTGCGGGAAAGATCACGCGAAATGTCTCCCTGAGCGGATCGACCTGGGGGAAGTACACGCGGTCAACCGCGCTCGGCCGGCGCACGCGCTCCATCGAGATCGGGACACTCTGATTGCCCTGTGGGTCCAGCAAGAGGACGCGCCAAGCGGATTGCTTGCCGACCAGATTGGACTCCCTGAAATCGAATCCGGACAACGTGACGAAAAAACGGTGCTCTTGGCGGGAGCTGGCGAGGCTGGCTTGCAGCATCTCGTCTCGGGCGCTTGGCAGGAGACTGTAGTCGCGCGCATAGCGCACGATGTAAGCCCAGCGAAACTCCCACGACTCGAAGGTTGCAGTCACGTGAAGCTCGTGCGTCAGCTCCTTCCAAGAGAACGACTCTTCGTCCCGCGTCCAGGCTTCCCAAACATAAGGATAGGACTCAGGTGTGAACACGCGGGGACCCGGCTCCATCACCAACGCGTGCTGTTTGCAACCCGAGACGAGCAGCACGGCAACGACCAACGAGCATGCGCACCTTCGAATCATGTCTGCCCCATGAAGTCGGTTCGATCGTAGAGCGCGCTGAAGCTTACGCCAGCGTCGGCAATCACTTCTGCGCCGCCTTCGAGTCGGTCTACCACGGCGACGACCCCCGCAACGTCGAAGCCCGCCTCTCGGACCGCGTCGATCGCGCGGAGTGTCGAGCGGCCAGTAGTCACCGTATCTTCGACGATGGCGAGACGTGAACCCGAGGTGAGTCCGTCCGCACCCTCGAGTGTCTTACGAGTGCCGTGCGGTTTGGCCTCCTTACGAATGTACACCGCGTCGAGCGGGTCGTCGCTTGATGTGGAGGCGTAGGCGACCGCCGAGGCGAGTGGACATCCGCCGAGCTCGACACCGGCAACCGCAGAAAGGGGACCCGGGAGATCTCGAATTCGCGCGAGCAACGCCTCTCCAACCAAGACATGGCCGCGCGCAAGCAGCACCACGGGCTTGCAATCGATGAAGAAGTCGCTCTCTTTTCCCGAGCTCAAGACGAAGCGACCACGGCGAAAACCCCGTTCCCGGAGAAGCTCGAGAAGCTGATCCACGGGCCAGTTGCACCACGTCCGGCGCATCGGTGCAACCACGAATTGCAGGCCAGCGCCCTCCTGCCTCCCTTCGCTACGGCTCCCCGCGCCGGCGGGGAATCTCAGCGATCGATCGGGGGCCGACCGTGGTATAAGGCTTGTCTTTGAGGCCGATTGCAGATCGAAGGAGCCGGGGATCTCTGCACTAGACGAGAGGCTGAGGGCGATCGTCAAAGACGTGCCGCCCTCCGTGGTGATGTTTCTCATCGCTCTCCCGCTATCGATGGGGATCGCGCGGGCGTCGGGCGTGCCGGCGATGCTTGGGCTGATCACCGCGGTGGTGGGCGGTGTGCTCGTCGGCTTTCTAGGTGGCGCGCCACTTCAAATCGCAGGACCTTCGGCGGGCCTGAGCGTGCTCATGCTCGAGTGGGTCCTCACATATCGCACCGAGGAAGACCCATACGGCCTCGTGAGCCTAGCGGTCATCGTCATGATCGCCGGAGCCATTCAGGCCGCCGCGGGGTTATTGAAATTCGGCATCTATTTCCGCGCGGTCTCCCCAGCGGTGATCCGAGGGATGGTGGCTGGGATCGGGACCATCATCGTCGCCAAGCAGTTCCACGTGATGATCGACAACGATGTCGACGGCGGCGTCCTCTACAGCATCTCTCAAATCCCCTCCGGCGTGGTGAAAGCGGTAGCGACGGGAGATGAGCGCACGCACTACATCGCAGCTCTGATCGGAGTGGCAACGTTGCTCACAATCGTGCTTTGGGATCGCTTTCGCCCTGCGAGGCTGCATTTCCTGCCCGGGGCGCTGATGGGCGTCCTCGTAGCGTCGATCGCGGCGGCTACGCTCCGGCTTCCGATCGACTACGTGATCGTGAAGGACTCACTTTTCGAGTACATCACCTTGCCGAGCGCTGGCTCGCTTTCAAAGCTTACGGAGACCCGAATCTGGGTCTCGGGGGTAGCTCTGTCCTTCGTTGCCAGCGCCGAGACCTTGCTTTGCTCGACCGCCGTCTCCCAGATGCACGACCGTGGCCGCACCAATTACGACCGAGAGCTCGCGGCTCAAGGACTCGGGAACCTCGTTTGCGGCACTTTGGGATCGCTCCCCATCGCGGGAGTCATCAGCCGCAGCACGGCCAACGTCGAAGCGGGCGCGCACTCCAAATGGTCAGCGATCATGCACGCGACGTGGATCTTCCTATTCGTGGTATTGGCTCCCGAGCTGCTCGAGTTCGTCCCGGAGTCGGCGCTGGCTGCGATCCTGATTCACGTCGGCATCCGGCTCATCCAGGTTTCCACTCCGAGAAAGCTCTTCGAATACGGATGGCCGGTGGTCGGGATCTACTTGGCCACCGTGATCGGTATCGTGTCGATCGACCTGCTGACAGGCATCGTCGTCGGCTTGGTGCTTTCGACGATTAGGCTGGTCTACTCGTTGGCACATCTCGACATCGAACGCGTCGATCAAGACGAACGAATCGAGCTGCATCTTCATGGTGCGGCCACCTTTCTAGCGCTGCCCAAACTGGCCGCCGCGCTCGAGGAGATCCCACCTGGCAGCGAGCTTCATATGCATTTCGACGAGCTCGATTTCGTGGACCATGCCTGTCTCGATCTCATCGCTGCCTTTCAACTACGGCACGACGAGAGTGGGGGCCGCGTCGTCATGGAATGGCGCTCATTGATCGGCCGTTACACCCGGGGCGGCATTCGCGCTGCGACCCGCCGAAACTCGCTCATCCCGTCGCCGCCACCCGCCCCCCCCAAGGAGGAGTGAGCCGAGCGCGGTTACATGGCCCTGCGGAGCTCTTTCAGCAACGCCTGACCGGCCGGCCCCATTTCCTTGGCAACGAGATCAGGGACCTTTTGTTGAGCCGCTTTGAACGGGGCCAATTCATCGGCGGTGGGTTCGTAGATTTCGTAGCCGTAGCGGGCCAGATTCTTGAGAAGCACGGGCTCGATCTTTCGGACCTGGCCTCGGCCCCAGACCGTGAGCTCGTAGGGCACGCTCGTCAGAACCTCTTGAATGTCTTTCGGAAGGCTATTGAACCACTTCTTCGAATACACGAGCAACGCGGGCTGATAACAGTGGCGGCTTAGGAACAAATTCCGCTCACCCTCCTTGAGCCCCTGGTACCAGGTTCCGGCCATCGCGAAGAGTGCTGTGTTGTCGAACCCGTCGACGACTCCCGTTTGCAAGCTCATCAGGGTGTTTGCAACGTCGATCGGGACTGGACTCGCTTGGTACGCCTGATAGGTCTCGACGTGCACCATCGACTCCTGCGATCGGAACCGAATCCCCTTCATATCACTTGGCTTGCGGATCGGGCGCCGACTGAAATACGAACGATATCCGTTCTCGGACCAGATTCCGAAGATCAAGCCGCGCTTGGCCAAGATTTTTTTCATCTGCTCTGTGACTGCCGGGTCGTCGAGGGCTTTGTCGGCCGAGGCGAAGTCCGCGAACAGGTAGGGCGACTCGATGACGTTGACCTCCCGCACGATCGAGCTCATCCCACCGACGGAGCCTGCAAACGACTGCATGCTTCCCATCTGCACGCGTCGGGCCAACGAGCGTTCGTTGCCGCGTCCGAGCCGAAGCTTCACTTTCACTCGGCCGTTGGTGCGTGCTTGAACATCCTTCTTGAATCGTTTCAGTTGGTCGGCCCAGGGGCTTCCAGGAGGCGCGACAGTCCCGACCTCCATTAGGAACTCTGAGTCTTGTGCCGGCAACGGCCCCGCGACCGCGAGACTCACTACCAACGCGACAGCAGCGAAGTAGAAAATTTTGTTCATCCGAACCTTTCTAACGAGTTATTCGATCAAAAGGAAGGGGGCAGATACGGCCCCGCCGAGACGTTCGAGCGGCGCGTTTACAGCCTTCGTGGTAGGGTCCGGCGCCCAACAGGCCAACCCGAGGACACTTGCCCAAACCCGATGCCCCTGTTCGCAAGTTGGATGACCTGCTCGTGCTCTTTCACGAGGCTGAGAAGCCCCGAGAACGCTGGTTGGTCGGAACCGAGGCCGAGCGGTGTGCGGTCGGCCGGGCAGACGGATCGCCATTGCCGTACGACGGCCCGGTCAGCGTGCTGGCCATCTTCGACTATTTGATCCGCGAATGGGGATGGGAGCCGGTACGGGAGCTCGAGGCGGGCCCCATCGTCTCGCTTCAGCGTGGGGATGCGTTTGTCACCCTCGAGCCCGGCTCGCAGATCGAGCTTTCAGGGGCGCCCTACCGAACCGTGCATCAAGGAAAGGCAGAGTCCGATGCTCATTGGCAAGAGCTCTCGCCCATCCTCGAGGAGCTCGAGCTCACCTGGCTTGGTCTCGGATGCCAGCCTTTCGCCCGCGTCGAAGAGCTCGGTTGGGTACCGAAGCTTCGATACGAGGTCATGCGCGAGTACCTGCCGACGCGCGGATCGATGGCCGCCGGGATGATGACGAAGACCACCACGGTGCAGGCCAACCTAGACTACGCATCCGAGGAAGATGCGATGCGCAAGCTTCGGATGGGGCTGCGTGTGCAGCCGCTCGTCACCGCGATGTTCGCCAACAGCCCGTGGCAGGAAGGCCGGCGCTCTGGCTTTCGCTCGTACCGCGCTCTGATTTGGTTGCACATGGATCCCGATCGATCGGGGCTGCTCCCGTTCGCCTGGAAAGACCACCCGAGGTATCTCGACTACGTCGAGTGGGCGATCGATGTGCCCATGTTCCTCGTGAAGCGCGGCAGCAAAGTCTACTACAATACCGGCCAGACTTTTCGTTCGTTCATGAACGATGGGTTCCAGGGAGTGAAGGCCACCTACGACGATTGGGTGGTTCACTTGCGAACCTTGTTTCCGGAGGTTCGTCTGAAGGGCACGCTCGAGTACCGAGGGGCCGATTCGCAGCGCAATGAGATGTCATTCGCGCTTCCCGCGTTGTGGAAGGGCCTCCTCTACGACGATCGGAGCTTTGGGCGGCTAGAGGCCCTGGTCGACGGATGGTCGCACCGTGACGTCGACCGGCATCGCGAATCATTCGCTCGGCATGGGGTCCGCAGCCGCTTCTTGGGACGCGAAGTCGTCGACTGGGCTGGGGAGATCCTCGAGCTCGCTGAGGCAGGCTTGGGGCGGATCGGCGACCGCAACGATGCAGGAGAAGACGAATCGGTTCTGCTTGAACCGCTCAGGGCCCTTTTGGCACGGGCCAAGTGCCCAGCAGATCTGTTGCTCGAGGAAATTCCGGACGACGTCCCGGCCCGTTCCGACATCATCGCCCTGACCGAGTTGTAGCGTCGCTTTCAGCCAACAGCATTGGCGAGCAACCGGCGGAGCTCGGGAACACTCGCAGGATTCAACATATTGAGCGCTTTTGCGCCACTGAGCTTTTCGATGACCTCGACGCCGGCGCTCGTGCTGGTTGCGACCCCAGCCACCAAATCGGGTCGCATCATCTGGTAGCCGCGCATGATACCGACCACCGCGTACGGGTCTGACGCGCAGAGAACGGTCATCGCGATGGAGTCCTTAATTTCTTCGAGCGCGGTGTCGCCGTTGTACGGCTCGAGTGGCGATGCACCAGCCTCCGCGACGACCAAGTCGGGCTCCGCTTCGACAATGAGACCGAGTAGATCGCGCAGGCACGGTCGAAAGTCTTCAGGATCAAGCACGGACGAAGGCAACCCCACGTCGACGAAGTCGAAGATGCCGTCCGCTCCGGCATCCCGCATCGCCAGAATGTCGCGATACCGACCCGCGCCGGTGAGCTTTGCACCGACGACGCGGTGCCCCGCGCGCTTGAGTTGGCGGACGATGATCTTCGCTGATGTCGTCTTGCCTGCCGACATCGATGTGCCGATAACCAAGATCGTCGGAACGCCGTAGTCGTGTGTCTTTGAGGGCTCCCTGGCGAAGTCCGACATGCGCAGCTTGGTGCCGTTGCGCATCGCATGACCTTGGTAGTCGATCCGCATCGGCGATCCAAGCATCCCGGATACGGAGGTGGCCCGGCCGAGGAGTCCGGCGGCGGTCAGCAGGTGCATGTGTCCGTCGGCGGCCACTTCTTTCCACGAACCTACGATCTCGAGGGTGGCATGGCGCACCCCCAACGCTCCGAGGACCGAGTCTCCGTCGACGGCGTGGATCAGTCGGCCACTCCTGAGCTCGATGGCCGAGAGCCCACCCCTCAGAATGCTCGCCTGGCCCACCACGTAGTCCCCAGCCTCCCACTGCTCGCGTGGCAATGACTGGCAATCGAAGCCAACTCGGTCGAAATCCGTGATCCGCGTGAGCGAGCCGTGAAAGATCTTTCCGGTCATAGCCCGATCTCCTCGAGAGGAGGGAACGAGAGCAGCCTCGCCAGCAGAGCCGAACGCTCGACCATCCTTTCCAAGACCAAGTGCTCGTTCACCGCGTGGGCCCCTGCGCCCACCGCACCGAGACCATCGATAGTCGGCGCATACTGGCTGGTCGTGTTGCCGTCCGAGCCGCCACCGGCCATCACTTGCTCGATGTGAATGCCGAGGTCCTCGGCGCCCCGTCGTGCCAACAGCCAAAGCTTCTGGTTGCCGGGGGTGCGCTCCATCGGCGGGCGCCCGATCGAGCCTTGCACTTCGAGCGTGGTTCCTGGGGTCTCGGCCCGCAGTGCATGGATCGCGCGCTCGATGTACACCGCGTCCGCGCTGGTCGGAACTCGGACATCGACCGTCGCTTGACTCACGGGCGCGACGACATTTGGGCTGAGCCCACCATCGATGGTTCCGACGTTGACGGTGATTCCCTTTTCGGCGTCGTTCAGAGCAAACAATTTCTGAATCACCAGAGAAAGCTCGAGAATCGCACTCGCTCCTTTGCCAGGATCGAGCCCCGCATGAGCCGCCTTGCCCAGCACGCGGATCGTGAACCGCCCAACCCCTTTGCGAGCTGTCTTCAGATTCCCTTCCGGGCCGAGCGATGGCTCGAGAACGAAACATCGGTCGGCGCAGCGCGCGAGGCGTTTGATGACTCGCGTCGAATCGTGGCTTCCGATCTCTTCGTCTGAATTGATGAAGAATACCGGGGTGACCGAAAACGTGTCAGCACCGACTGCACGAAGGGCGTCGAGAGCAAAGAGGCCCTGCACCAACCCGGCTTTCATGTCGAAAGAACCGGGTCCCCAGAAGGTCCCTTTCTCGATCCTGATCGGCATCGACTCGAGGGTCCCCACCGGCCACACGGTGTCGCAGTGGCCAAGGACGAGCTGATGAGGGCGTCGTCGTGCACGGTTCATCGGCATCGCGAGCAACATGCCGCCACTCCGTTTTCCGGCAATGATCCGAGGCCGAAACCCACGCTCGACGAACGCGTCTGAAAGCAAGCCGAGCATCCGTGCTTGGGTGCTTGGCTCGTCGGATGGGGATTCTGCGCGAACCAGGAGCTCCAGCAGCTCGAGCATCTGTGGGCGTCTCTTTTCGAGATGCTCGACGATTCGTTTCGGCTGGTCCTCAGACATCGGGATCGGTCAGCGTCGAAAGCCCACGTGGTAGGGGAAGGCCTGGGTTTGGACGATCTTCGCAAAGCGCCCCGGGTGCAGATAGGCCAGCATCGGGGAGTGGGCGATCATTTCCTGGGCGTCGACGTCAGCGTATCGGGCACTGTCGTCGGACACGGCAGCCGCCACGACTCGGCCGATGATGAGGCTGTTCACGTCGAAGCCATCGATGATCTTCTCGAGCTTGCATTCGAGATGGAGGTGCGCGTCGCTGAGAAGCACGCCATCGATCTTGGTCGCCGGAACGGTAGGCACCGCCGCCAGCGCGGGTTTCTGGTCGTCGTCACAACGGGGCCCAGCGGCAAGGCTGGTCAGTAGGATCTGGTCCGGCTTCGGAAAGCTGACCGTGAAGCAACCTTCGCGCCGCGCGTTCGCGTAGGTCGCATGCGAAGGCGTGCAAACGAAGCCGTAGTGGTCCTTCCAACTGAGCGGCATGGCCATGTGCTTTGGGGCAAGGTCGTATGTGCCATCGGGCTCGCGCGTCCCGATGATGGTGAGCGGAGCCACCATGTAGACCTGTTCCCAAACCGAATGCGAAAGATCGAGGGGAGTCATAGTCCGCGTAGCATACTCAATCGGGCACGCCGCGCGAAACGACCAGGTGTTGGCTCAAGCGTGCGCCGATGCTTCGTGTGAGGCCGCGGTGTCGCGCAGGCTTTGCGCCTTTCGCTGCAAAACCGTTCCGAGAACGTTGCGTCCGAGCACAGCAGAGCTGCAAAGCATCCCCCCCATCAGTGCGCCACCGACCCCCGCCGAGCAAATGTCGGCGCCCGTGAGGAAAAGGCCTTTGATCGGGGTGCGCGGCCTGAGCCACCGCTGCTCGAAGCGTGCCGGAGTATGCGCCAACCCATAGATCTCGCCGCGCGGATGATTCGCGAAGTTTCGGGTGGTGAGCGGCGTCGAGAGCTCGCAGACCTCGACTTTGCCTCGCGTTGCGGGAGCCTGTTCGTAGAGCGTCTCGAGCAGGCGCGCCTCGAGCTCGCCCTTGAATGCGTCGTAATCGGCGCCTCTCTTCTTCCACGCGGTGTTCTCCCAGGACTCGAACCACGCGTAGGGCGCGAGGGTGATCGCTTCGATCGTCGAGCGGCCGGGGTAGCGTCGCTGGAAGTCCGGATCTTTCGCGGAAGGAAACGACAGATAGACGACCGGTGGCGGAGCGTTCTTGTCGGCGATGAATCGCCGGACGTTCTCCTCGTGGTGCGGCGTCGGATACACCCACAGATTGGTTTTTTCGAGCCCGAGCTCCTCGGTCGTACCCCGGAGACCGATGTAGGCCGACAGGTGCGCGACCGAGGGCTCGATCACCTCGAGCTTGGGGCGAAGGCCGTGGCCCTCCGCGATATCGTTCGGCAGAAGGCGGCCGTAGGTATTGGCGACTCCCGCATCGCTGACGACCAAGGGAGCGCGAAGCTCGCGACCGTCTTCGAGCACGACGCCAACCGCCCGTCCTTCTTCGATCAAAACCCTTTGAACGTTGGCATTGGTGACGACCTCACCTCCAGCAGCCTCGATGACTGGAAGGATCGTCGCGGCGATCCGCGAGGCACCGCCAATGGGGTATGCAGCGCCTTTGAGATAGTGCGTCGCGACCAACGCGTGGATGAAGAAGCTGCTCTCGGCCGGGACCAATCCGTAGTCGCCCCATTGCCCCGTCAAGACGCCGATCAACTCTTGGTCTTGGGTGAGGCTTTCGAGCACCTGCCGCGTGGTGACCCGGGCCTCTTTGAGAACTGGCCTTCGCATCAAGCCCCCAAACACGGAAGAGACCAGGCCCGGCATCGCTTTTTCTGCGAAAAAGAGCTGGCCCTTCTTCGAGGTGGCGCGGATCTTTTCGAGGTACTCGTCGATGGCGCGGGTTTCCTTCGGGAAGTAGCCGTGGAGCTTCTCCCGAAAGCGCTCACGTCCCTTGACGAAGTCGTACGTCCGGTCGTCGATGATGATGCGATCGTAGACATCCCCCATGTCGGCCCACTCGAGCCCGCCGTCGGTCACGAAATCGAAGACGCGCCTCATCGCCGAGCGCGGGTTGGAGACTTCGCCGATGTAATGGACACCGACATCCCATTCGTAGCCCGGGCGCCGAAACGTGTGCGTAAAGCCGCCAGCCGTGTAGTGACGCTCCAACACCAGCACACGTTTGCCGGCGAGCTTCGAAAGCGCTGCGGCGGCGGCAAGACCGCCGATGCCTGAGCCGATGACGATCGCATCCCACCGATCGGCGAGATCGCGGTGCTGTTTGTACGAGGTTCCAATACGCATGTGGCTCTCCTATGCGGACCTATTCGGCCGCCTGTAGCTTTTCGAAAACCTCGGGCAAAAGGTCCTCCAATGAACACCCCATCGCCAACTTGCCCGCGAGGTGAAGCGAAACGAGACCGTGCACTTGGGCCCAGAGTAAGTGCGCCTGATGGACTGGCTTCCCCTCCATGTGGCCTGCATCGATGACCCCTTCGACTGCCGCGAGGAGGTAAGAGAACGCGCGCGCCTGTTCCGTTTCGAGCTCTGGGTAGGTCCCTGCAGGCGCCTGCCGAAGCTCGAACATGATGTGGTACGCGTCCGGTTCGTTCAGGGCGAACGTGACATAGGCGTTGCCGAGGGCATGAAGCGCGTCAGCCGGGTCTTCCAGTCCGTTCGAAGCGTCCCGTTGTGCATCGGCAAACCGGCGGAACGCTTCGGTGCGCACCCTCGCGAAGAGCTCTTCTTTGTTCTCGAAATACCGATACGGCGTCATCGGGCTGACCCCGAGCTCCGCCGCGAGCGCCCTCAGGGTCACGCCTTGGTATCCGAGCCCTGCAAATAGGCCGATCGCCGCCTCGACGGCTCGTGTCCGGAACGCCTCCACCTGCTCTTCTGTGAGGCTCGCCCGGGGCATGAAGTGTCCTTACAGCGTAAAATTTACATTGTCAAGGATTGTTTTGAGCGGTTATTTGAGGGTGACGGCCGCCCAGGCACGCTTTCCAGCCTTGATGATGTAGGGACCCCCTTTTGGAAGCTTGGCTTGGGGGTCGCTGATGCGGTTACCATCGATCTCGACGCCGCCTTGCTGGATTCGGCGACGGCCTTCGCTCGAGCTTTTCACGAGGCCCAAGTCGCTGAGAAGCTTGGGGATCCACACTTCTTCGTTCTCTAGGACGACCTCGCGCTCCGGCATGTCGTCTGGCACCTGTCGCTGGGAGAATTGCGCCAGCCACGAAGCCTCGGCGCCATCTGCCTCTCTTGCCCCGTGGTACCGAGCGACGATTTCTTTGGCGAGCATCATCTTCACGTCTCGCGGGTTTAGGTCCCCCGCTGCACAAGCCCGTTTTCGGCGTTGGACCTCGGCCTCGGGCTCGGTCGAAAGAAGCTCGTAGTAACGCCACATCAGATCATCCGAGAGGCTCATCAGCTTGCCGAGCTGCTCTTTCGGCGCCTCGTCAATCGCGACGTAGTTGTCGAGCGACTTGCTCATCTTCGCGCCCACGATCTTGCCGTTCTCGACGCGTGCGTTGATCCCCTCGAGGATCGGCGTCGTAATGACGATCTGCGGGCGCTGCCCCATCTCCCGCATGATCTCCCGACCCACGAGAAGATTGAAGAGCTGGTCGGTGCCGCCTAGCTCTACGTCGCATTCGAGGACCACTGAATCGTACGCTTGGGCAAGCGGGTACAAGAGCTCATGAAGCGAAATGCTCACGTGCTCCGCCCAACGACGCTTGAAGTCGTCGCGCTCCATCATCCGCGCTAGGGTGTATTTGCCGGCGAGGCGGATGACATCATCGAACGCCAGCTTACCGAGCCACTCACCGTTGTAGACGATCTGCGTGCGCTCTTTGTCGAGGATCTTGAAGGCCTGCTCGGCGTACGTCCTCGCGCCTTCTTCGATCTCCTCGCGGGTGGGCACTTGACGCGTGCTGCTTCGCCCCGACGGGTCGCCAATCTGCGCCGTGAAATCGCCGACGATGAACACGACATCGTGGCCCAAATCTTGGAACTGACGCATCTTGTTGAGGAGCACCGTGTGACCCAGGTGTAGATCCGGTCGTGTCGGATCAAAACCAGCCTTAATCTTGAGCGGCCTCCCCTCGTTCAGCCGCTCGAGCAGGTCAGCCTCGACGTGCAGGTCCACGACGCCGCGCTTGAGCTCGGCGAGCTGCGCTTCGGGTTTCATCGATCGTCCCTACTCGCCGGGCTCGGAAACGCCGCCATTGACGAGCTCTTTGAGCTCTTTTCCGACCTTGAAGAACGGAAGGCGTTTTTCAGGAACGGGAACGGGCTTCCCAGTCCGAGGATTGCGGCCGTGGTACGATTTGTAGTGACGAACCGTGAAGCTGCCGAAGCCGCGAATCTCGATCCCCTCCCCGTTTTCGAGCGCTGCCGTCATGGAGTTGAACACGCAATTGACGACCTGTTCAGCTCGACTCTTGGTGATCTTCGTCCGCTGGGCCACAGCGTCGATGAGCTCCGACTTCGTCATCGATTCTTTCCCCATTGGCCGCTGAGTATATCTTTGGCCCCCGGCGAGTCAATAGCGATTACGCATACTTGCACCTCGGCCCATCGGGCGGTGGCCAGCCCCATTCGCAGTGAGAGCCAAGAGTTCCAGTTCCGCTTTGTGAGCCGAATTTCACTGTCAGAGGCGATGCTCAGCGGGTCGCGCCGAGAGCCGCCAATACATCCGCAATAAGCTCATCGGTGTCTTCGATGCCGACGGCAAGACGCACGAGGTTGTTTTTGATGCCGATCGCTTCGCGTTCTTCAGTGCTCAGCTCGAAGTAACTCATCAGGGCGGGTTGCTCGATCAGCGACTCGACACCGCCGAGGCTCGGCGCGATCCGTGGGATGCGGCAAGCGTCGACAAAACGGCTCGTGCCTTCGAGATCGGCATCCAGCTCAAAGGTCACTACCCCACCAAAACCGCTCATCAGACGGCGCGCAGTGTCGTGGTTCGGGTGAGATGCCAAGCCTGGATACCACACCTGTCGCACGCGCGGATGCTGCTCGAGCCGTTCCGCCATCGCCTGAGCGGTCGCGTTCTGTTGCTCGATGCGAAGCGCGAGCGTCTTGATGCCACGGTGGATGAGGTATGCGGCATGCGGATCGAGAGTCGCGCCGAGCAGGCTGCGCAGGTCGCGCACGAGCGATACCATGCCCGCGCTACCGGCCAAGACGCCCCCAAGCACATCGTTGTGGCCCGCGAGGTACTTGGTTGCGCTGTGGATCACCAGGTCGATACCGTAGCGCGCGGGGTTGCAATTGACTGGCGTCGCAAACGTGCTGTCGATCAGCGTCTTGATCTTCTTCTTCTTACAGATCGCGACGAGCTCCTCGAGGTCCGGAATCGTTTGATAGGGGTTAGTGGGCGCTTCGGCGATCACCAGACGGGTCTCTGGGACAATGGCCTTTTTGAGCGCACCGACATCGGCTGGCGGGATCAGGGTGTGTGAAACATCGAAGCGACCGAGGAACGTGGTCACGAATTGCCTTGTCCGCCGGTAACAGTCCGCAAACAAGATCACATGCGAGCCCGACTTCACGAGGGCCAAAATGGTCGACGTCACCGCAGCCATGCCGCTTGCGAACGCCACTGCATCCTCGGTGCCCTCGAGAGCCGCTACCTTTTCTTCGACCAGGCGTACCGAAGGGTTGCCGTAGCGCCCGTACTCTTCGCGATCCTTGCGACCTTCGAAATAGGCGATCAGCTCGGCCGTGTCCGCAAACGAATAGGTGGCGGTCTGCGTGATCGGCGCCGCCAGGGCGTCATATGGGTACGTCCGCGGCTCGCCGCCGTGAACCGCCAGCGTCTTTTGAGAAATGTCGTCTTTGTCCGACATGGACGCGAGCGTAGGAGAGCCGATCTAGCGGCGCAACCCACGGAGCCCGCGCCTACCATTCCCACGCTGCCGCCTAGTTACAGCGGATCGCAGCTACCAGCGGCGACGTCGCGAATGCAATCGAAGCCGTTGAACGTGTACACGCGGTCAGTCGGTGGACCGACGAACACAGGACCGGATCCCGCGTAGGCGACACCGGCGTAGTTGTTGCCATGCGTAAACACGACCGAACCCACCGTCACCAAGGATCCCGACAGGAAGTTTAGATTGCCCGTGTCGACGTTGCGACCGCCGTAAGAGACCTCCGCCCTGTCGATCAACGACCCATCGGAGCCTTGGCCGAATTCGATCCCGCGCCAATACACCGGCATCGCCGAGTCGATGGTGGTGAACCTGATCGGGTCGGCCACCGTGCCTTGCGCCTCGAGAAGACCGTCGCCGCCCTCCCCGATTCGAAGACGTCGGTCTTCGGCGAACCGAAGCTCGGCCCCGGGTTCGATCGTCATCGTAGGCACTGGATCGAACGGGGTGGCCTGGCGGACCTCGATGTTGCCTTGGACCACGTAAGGCACGTCGTTCGCAGGCCACGAGGCGCCGACGTCGACAGTATCGCCTACGACCCATACACCTTCATGCCCCTCCATGGACGAGGTGTTGTTGCCCGCCAGCGCGTTGCCCGTACCAAAGCGGCCGATGAAGTTCGCAAACATCCGGAGCCCGGCAAAGCGCGAGCCGCTGACCGTGTTGTCATCACAGCCGCCTGCACAGTGCGTTTGATCGTAGAAGACCATGCCGTAGCCATTGCTGTTGGTGACCGTGGTGTTCGAGACCATCGGGGTCGCAGGCACGCCGCCGTTTGTCTCGACCACGAGCGCAGCCCGCGCTTGGTTGGCGCCGAGGGTTGGGTCTGAGCCGGCGGTGTCGAGCACGGCATGGCTGATCCGCGAGACGCCAGTCCCTCCGGTGCCCCGGAGCCGAATGCGATTCCAGTACGCTGCACCAGGAGCCGGTGCAAACACGACCGGATCCGTGACATCGCCATCGACCACGAGCTGACTGTCGAGCATCTGTAGCTGTCCGTTCAACGGCATCTGGACCTGCGCACCCGGTCCCACCGTGAGCGAGCCGGCACTAACCGTAAGATTGCCGGTCGGCCGGATCGGCTGCGTCGACGTGTCGCTCGCCACGGGCTCCACCCAAACCAGGTCGACACCGGTCGCGGTGCTCGCCCGGACCTGAAGGGGTGCTTCATAGGTGTTTGACGCGCGGAGCAGATCGTTGAAGCCCACCAGAACCGCATCGACCGACAGAGACACCACGTCGAGCACATTGTTCTCGAATGAGCTCATACGCGCGTTCGCTGCGAGGTGCGCCCCGACTGACCCAGGATCGCTGCTTTGGATGAGGCAGTTCTCGACGATGGCGCGACGCGCGCCCGGAATGTCTGGGTTGTCGAGGCGGAGGCCACCGCTTTGACTGCCGCTGAACTCTTCGATCCGCACGTTTCGGAAGACCGTTCCGGCGCCGATGTTGTCATCGAGATGAATACCGTCCCAGTCCCCGACGACACCCGAATCGGGGACCAGTTGAATCGGGGCCTCGGCGGTGCCAGACGCGATCAAGGTGCCGTCTTCCGTGGCAGTCGACACCTGAAGCCGACGACCCGAGCCGAATCGGAGCTCCGTGCCGGGTCGAAGCGTCATCACGCTGCCGTTCCGCACGACGACGCCCTGATTCAAGAAGAACGGAACGCCATAGTCGTCCCATGATGCGCTCGGGCGCGAGACGGTCGAGGTGCGAACGAACACCCGATCTTCTCCGTTCCCGGTGAGATCGAGATTCGCGCCCAGCGTCGACACATCGTTACCCCCGATGCTGATCGGGGAGCGCGCATTGGCGGTGAGCTGATTGTCCGCGAACCAGTCCACGGTATCGGAGCCGCCGCCGCCGCGGACGTAAATGCCGTAGTTCAGGCTCTCGCGGATAAGCGAGTCATGGGTTCGGGGCGCCGATCCACTGAGCACCTCGATCGCGCCCTGGTCGGTCGCCGCATTGCGACGTCCGGCAAACTCGATGACGACGTTTCCAAGGGAATTCGTGGCCGAAATCACATTCGCCCCAAATCGAAGCCCACGGTAGTGCCCGCTCGGCGCAGGGCCACCGGCACCTTGGAAGCGGGTGAGCACGATTTGGTCACCGACTCCGGGCTCACCGCCGTCCGCGGCGATCGCCCCCGCGCTGTTGACACCGACATCGATCCTCCGGTTGGTGCCTCCCTCGAACATCACCACCGCGCCCGGCTCGATCGTGATCGTCGCGCCACTTTCGATTTGAACGTCTCCGGTGACGTGATGCGGGCTGTCGATCGCCGTGAGCGTGATGTCGGTGGACACAGTACCGCTGAGCGTCGAGCCATCCCCCTCGGTGACGGTGAACCGCTTGGTGAGCGCCTCCGTGGAGCCTTGGTCGACGACCACGTCATACACTCCAGATGGGCGCGCAAGATCGGTCGGGACCGTTGCCGTCAAGGTCGTATCGTCGACGAAAGTGGTCGTCAACGCTTCGACATAACCGCCGAGCTGCAAAACGATCGTCGGACTAGCAAGGCCCACGAATCCGCTCCCGCGAACGACGACCGGCACGTCGGACTGCCGCCGACCCGCAGCTGGGGTGATCGAATCCACCTCTGGAGGCGCAGCGATTACGGTGACGTCGATCGTCGCGCTGTCCGTGCCTTCGCTGTTGCTGGCAACGATGTCGAAGGAATAGCCTCCGATGTCCCCGACTTCGGGAGCGGGCTTGGTGGACGACGCAGAGAGTAACCCGGTGAGCGGATCGAACTCGAGGAAGTCGGGAAGGAAGCCCGAAATCGCGAGGACTGGATCCGGGCTTCCTGTGGCGGTGGCCGAAGCGCCGGGAAAGCTCTGGCCCACTTGGAGCGTGAACGTCGTGCCGGGAGTCACCGTGAGAATTGGAGTGGCCGGCGGGAACACTGCGTCGACCGTGATCGTTGCTTCATCTGCCTCGCCGAGCACGTTGGTGGCGCGTACGCCGTAGGCGTATCGCATTTCACCGTTGCTCGTGGAGGCGGTGAACGCCACTTCGCCTGTATCCGGGTCGATTGTGATCGCCAAATCCGTAGGCACCGTCGAGCCTTCGACGATGCTCCAAACGATACCCGAGCTATCGCTCTCCGGAGTCAGATTCACGTCGTAGTCATAAGGGTCTCCGACAAACATGATCGCAGGTGGCGGCAGGGTGACGAGGTCGATGACGGGCACCGGAGGCCGTGGGTCGACTGTCACCGTGAATTCCTGGACGTTCGGAGACCCGAGACCGTTGCTCACTTCGAGCGCGATGGTGTAGTCGCCTGGCGCAGTGCCGACGGTGTCCCATTCGACCGTTACCGCGGTGCCCTCAGGAGGGTCGGAGGCGATCGTGACCCCCATGGCCGGCATTCCCATGGACGGGGTCGTCACCGTCCACACGATTGTGGGGGCGCCTGAAGCGGTCGCATCGTACGACAGAGTTTCGCCCTGATAGAGACGATCTGGAGGCATCGATGTGATCACGGCTGGCCCCCCGGTGTCCGTGACCGTCACCGTGAAGCTCTGCTCGGCAAAGGCGCCGCTCTCGGTTTCGGTGACTCGAATGGTGATGCTGTTCATTCCCGCCTGCGCGGTGCTGGGAGTCCAACGCACCGCTCCCGTCTCGGCATCGAGGGTCAACCCATCGGGGGCGACTGGCGCGGTCCACGTCACCGCTCCCTCTGCGATCACCTCCGGGTCGTACGAATACTCGGCAGCAACGGTCGCCTCCATGGGCGGCGTCGAGATGAACACCGGCCCACGCCGGACCTCAACCACGACGTCGAACGACTGGGCGTCACTGCCGGCAATGTTGGAAACGACGATCGTGGCAGACTCGGTACCCTCGTTCTGCGGGGTCCAGGTTACGACGCCTGTCGCGGAGTCGAGGCTCATTTCCTCGGGGCCGGCCGACAGTGCGTACAGCATCGGCGTCAGACCATCGGCCGTCACCGTGTAGTTGAACGGGACACCCACCGTTGCGGTGGTCGGCGGGGTCGACGTGATCCGAGGAGCCTTCCCGTTCGGCGTCGTGCCCCCGCCGCACCCGGCAAGCGCCATCCACGCAGCGGTAGCCACCGCAATCCAAGTCAGTCTAGGTCGGTCCATTCGGTCCCTTGCCCGAATTCCTATAATAACAGATTTTTACGTGATAGCTGTTGCCTTTCCCGTGATTTGCCGGGGTTTGGATGGTCGAGGGGTGCTCAGTCGCGACCGTAGCTCAGGTCCTCGAGCACCTCGTCCGTTGTGATGTGATAGCTCACCCAAGAAGGCCGCACTTTGACCGAGTTTCCAGGGGCTTCCGCGCGCTTCCGCGTGGCTCCGCTGAAGAAATGCGGGTCGAGATAGGTCCGACCTCGTCGAGAACGGGTTCGCCGTGTGGGTGTTTTGGTTTGCATGGGTCGCTCCTTTACTTTCCAAACGATAGAGCAATTGTGCAGTTGAAACTGTCAGCTATACCTGCGATGGTGCAGGCATGTTCAACTGGGACGATGTTCGTTACTTTTTGACCCTCCAGCGCCAAGCCACGCTGGCTGCAGCCGGCGCTGCGCTAAAGCTGGACCCCACCACCGTCGGACGGCGCCTCGTGAAGCTCGAGGAAGAGCTCGGCGCGCGTCTGTTCGATCGCACCCCCGCCGGCTACGTCCTTACCGAAGCCGGCCATCGGCTCTTACCGCGCGCCGAACGGATCGAGCGGGAGGCCCTTGGTGTCGAACGAGACGTCGCCGGGGAGGACCAAAAGCTCGAAGGGGTCGTCAAGCTCACCGCGACGGAAATGCTCACCACCCGTTTCATCGCGCCACACCTCCGCCGGTTCCGTGAGCGCTACCCGCAAGTCCAGCTCGACCTCAACTGCACCAACTTGGACGTGAACCTCGCGCGACGGGAAGCCGACATCGCCTTGCGACTCGCACGCCCCACCCAAGAAGACCTGATCATCAAGCGGCTCTCGTTCATCCATCTCGGGCTCTACGCGTCGCGCGACTACGTCGACCGCTTCGGCCTGCCGAAGGATTCCCTCGCGGGCCACCAAATGATCCTCTTCGCAAGCAGGCGCCCGTTTCGGCGCGAGAACGATTGGGTCGAAGCACGCATGGACGGCGCGCACGTCGCCCTCCGCTCCGACAGCGTCTCGGCGATGTACGCGGCCACCACGGCCGGAACCGGCATCGCCCTACTTCCGTGCCTGGTTGCGGATCATGACCGACAGCTCGTACGCATTCCGGTCGAAGGCGGCCCCGAGCCCCGGCAGATCTGGCAGGCGGTGCACAAAGACCTCCGAGACAGCGCCCGAATACGCGCAGTGTTGGACTTCCTGGGCAAAGTTCTCACAGCCCCACAAGAACGAATCTCGGCAGCATGACGTCAGCGCCAGTGCCAGCGTCAGTGCCCGTGCCAGCGCCAGTGTCAGTGTCAGTGTCAGCGCCAGCGTCAGCGCCAGTGACCTACCCGCTCGCCCTCACCGTCTCCAAGAACGGCTCTCCGTAGCTCTCAATGCGGGCGGGCCCCATGCCGTAGATATCGGAAAGCGCTTCTGGCGTGGAGGGGCGGTGCGCTGCGATCTCGAGAAGCGTGCGGTCGTGACATACCAAGTACGCCGGCACCCCTTTGGCCCGTGCAAGATCGAGCCTCTTTTCGCGCAGCCGCTCGAAGAGCGCCTCGTCGACCCCAGACAGCCTGATGCGCGTGACGGGGTCAACGCGGCGCTCCTTCTTCGTCGAACGCGTCCGACCCACTTCCGGCGCTGGCAGGAGCACCCGCACCGGCTCGTCGCCCTTCATCGTTGCGACGCCGCGCTCGGTCAGGAACGGAACCGGAAACTCGTTGCCGGTCAAATCGACCAACCCCGCCGTCAACAGTCTTCGGAGCAAGACGACGAGCCACGGCTTCGGGTGAGCTGCCAGAAGCCCGTGAGTGCTGAGCTCCGTGAGCCCCAGACGGCGAATGCGCTCGTTGTCGGTGCCGTGCAACATCTCGGCGACCGCACCGAGACCCGCCCGCCGCTGATTGCGCGCGACGCCCGCAAGCGCTTTGAGCACCACGAGCGCATCGTCTTCGGGGACCCGCATCGCCTCGGGGTTCTCGCCCTCATGCTCCAGCTTCTCGCAGACATCGCAATGCCCGCAGCCGCCAAGGGTCTCTTGCTCGTCGCCGAAGTACCGGAGGATGAAGTCGTGTCGACAGCTCCCCGCCTCGACGTAGCGCATCAAGTCCAAGAACAACCGCCATTGTTGTTGGATGTGCTCGGGGTCGGTGGCCGTCTCGGAGCCCGCCCCCCCGCCGTACCCGATCAGCCGTCGCCGCAACCCGAAGTCGCCCGAGCTCGTGAGCAAGAGCCCGTGGGCGGGCTGACCGTCACGCCCCGCGCGCCCGACTTCTTGATAGTACGCCTCGACCGAGCCAGGCGCCTGGACGTGCACCACGGTGCGGATGTCCGCCCGATCGATCCCCATCCCGAACGCATTGGTGGCAACGACTACGTCGAGGGAGCGATCGGCAAAGCGGCGATTGACCTCTTCCCGAAGCTGCGCGGGAAGCCCCGCATGATAAGCAGCCGTCCGCCAGCCCGCGTCGGCGATGACATCGGCAAGCTTCTCGGTATTCCTGCGGGTCGCCGCGTACACAATGGCGCCCCCCATCGGGCTCGAAGGAGACCCAAGCGCATTGCCGAGCGCGGCGAGCATGAGCTTGCGCCGATGCGCGGAGTTGTCGTTTTCAGCGACCGCCAAATGAAGGTTCGGCCGCGAAAACCCACGAAGAAACACCGCCGTGTCTTCCGGGGGAAGGCCCAGGCGCTCTTGAATCTCACGCCGGACGATCGGTGTTGCGGTCGCGGTGCACGCCAGGACACGAGACGGCTTCAAACGCGCGATCACCTCGCCTAGGCGCAAATACGACGGGCGAAAATCGTGCCCCCACTGCGAGATGCAATGCGCCTCATCGACCGCGACCAGCGGCGGCCGAAGGCCGGCAAACATCTCGACGAGACTATCGGAAGCCAAGCGCTCGGGCGCGACATACACCAACCGGTAGTGCCCCCGAAAAATATCCTGCTCGCGCCGGTGCCGTTCTTGGGGATCGAGCGTCGATGCGAGATAGGTCGCAGGGATCCCGCGCTGCGATAGCGCGCGCACCTGATCCTCCATGAGCGCGATCAAAGGAGAGACGACGATGGACGTCCCTTCGAGCACGGCCGCCGGAAGCTGATAGCAAAGCGACTTGCCCCCACCGGTCGGGGCGATCACCACCACCTTCCGCCGCCCCTCGAGAAGCGCGTCGATCGCCTCGCGTTGCCATGGATAAAACGCGTCGAGCCCAAACCGCTCGCGCAAAGCCAAGTCAACGTCGATCATCGATGAAGGGCACCGTAGTGCGAGGGTCGAGCTCATGCCACCGTATCGAACGTACTCCGGACAGGTTGTCCACACGAACACCGACGCTGGCACCCCGAAGAGCCGACGCTTTGCGTCGTCCAAGGCTTCGGGCGCTTTTTTTTCTTTAGTCAGTATCCATTGGCGCGAACCAGAAACAAGGGCCGATCGACGCGGTTTAATACGCCGGCGGCCGCGCTGCCATAAAATACTCGCGGTAGGCCCGTCCGCCCGTGACTGGCCATGGCGATGAGGTCAACATCTTCACTTGTGGCAACTTCAGCGATGATCCGGACAACCGGCCCGTGTTCGACTCGATGTCGCGCGTCGATTCCCTTGGTCTGAAATTTCTGCTCCCATTGCGTCAGATAGTCAGTGACCTGCGCCGAGCGTCGAACGGCTTTGTTGGCACTCGCTTCTGGAGAAGCGTCGAACGGGCTGGTATCGACGACGCCAGGCTCCATAATTTGTAGAAACAGCACTGTAGACTCGTATCGAGTCGCCAGATCTTCCACGTACGGCAAGATCGTCTCTGCCCGTTCCGAGCCGTCCAAGGGAACCAGGATCTTCTTATACACGCCGGAGACTCTACAACGACCGGTTTGAGAAGCTAGCGCTGGCACGGGCGGTAACCCCGGCACTGGCGCTGTCAATGGCGATGTGGTCAGGCGGCCCGGCGTTGCTTCGTTCGTAGCCTGCGGGCTTCGGCCCCCCGCGAGAGCAAGGTCACGAGCTTCATCACGCCCAGTCCAAGTGCGCCGCCGCCGACCGGAAATCGGCGGGAACCCATGCTCCCTGCCTTACGGTGAGGTCGCACTTTGGCAACCCGACGGTAAGGCGTCAAGGGACGCGACATTCTTTTACACCTTTCCGTGCCGAGGACTCTGACGGGGATGCAAGCGTGTTCAGGGCACCGCGAGAACGAGCGTCAGCCATCAAACAGAACATGCCGACACTCGCAGACCTCCCGATAACCGATCCTTTGATAGATCCTGTTCGATACGGGGTTCTCCGCATCTGTGTAGAGAAAACAGAAACGTCGCCCCTCATCGAGCTGTCGTTGGCTCAAGTGGGCGACCAGCGCGCTTGCGAAACCCTTCCGGCGCCGATCAGGCGGCGTGTACACACCGCTAATTCGAATTCCGTTCGGAGTCTGCCCCGTCAGCTGCGCCATGCACACCGGCGAGTCGCCGTCGATCCATAGAAACAACTTGCCCTCGGCGACCCGTTGCTCGGCTGTTCGCACGATCTCCTCGATAGGAACCACCTCGTCCGGAACCGACTCTTGCATGAACCGAACCGTCCAGTCTCGAACGAGCTCAAGGTCCGTCGTCGTCGCGTTTCGCATTTCGCCTCCCGGCTGCGCCGGCCACAACACCTTACTGAGCTGATGAATGCGACTTGCGAGGCCCATCCGGAGCTGAGTTCCGGTCTCGTTCTTCCAAGCATCGGCGAACTCCACGACCTCGCGGGCAGGACCCAGCGCGCCGGGCGCCGTTACCTTGGCGTTCGCAAGAGCAGTGGCCAACGCCGGCCATGCGCTGGAATCTTCACAAAAGCTCACCACCAGGTTGTGCGGGGGCGTTTGAAACGCCACGGTCAGCAGCCGACCTCGAGAATCGTTCACCCGGGCGAGCACCGGGGCATGCTTCGCGTATCGACCGCGTCGCAGGTCGTCGCACAAACCGAAGATCAAACTGTTGGCAGCCTCGTCGCGCATGAGGGTCGCGCCGGCATGCGACAGAAACGCCTCCACCGAGCTATCGAACACGACATCCACCAGCAGCTCCCGTGCAGAGAAAACCAACTAGGGGTCGGCCGGTAAACCCCTCGCTTGGAGCGTAGCACCGTCGTGTCAGGAGACGGAGCGCTGTCTCATCAGTCCGAGTACGCCCTTGCCGATGAAGAAGGCGCCGAGGCCGTCGAAGAGGATGTTCCAGAGGCTGAAGTCGCCAAGAAAGACCGAGCCTCCCATCAACAGCCCGATTCCGATGATCGCGGCACCCCAAAAAATGTCTCCCATGTCTGCTCCCCCCAGCTAGCGCGGTTGGGTTTCACCGCTTTTCTCAATGTAGATACCGGGGAGTTGGAGATCAAAAGTTTCTCGAAGCACGCCGATCTCGCGTGCGGTGGGCATCTGGCGCCCCGACTCTCTAAGATGAAGAGGGGGTTGGAATGAGTGCTGAGTCGGTGCCGCCGTTGGCGGAAGTGATACACGATCTCGAGGGCATGCCGGTGGAGGCCCCGGAGCTCACGGGCGAGTCGCTTGCATGCATGACCTGCGGAACGATCACGCCGGGCATGCATTATCTCGTCAACGGCCAGCGGACGTGCGAAACGTGCGCAAGCCAAGTGCCCGTCGATGAGAGCACTCGCCTCGGACGCTTCTCGCGCGCGCTGATCTTTGGCACGGTCGCCGCAGCGCTCTGCGCGGCGCTTTGGTATGCTGTGATGACGATTACGGGATACGAGCTCGGGTTGATCGCGCTCATCGTAGGTCTCGTGGTTGGAGTCGCCGTGCGCCTTGGCTCAAAAGAGCGAGGCGGTTGGGTGTATCAAGGCATGGCCGTGACGCTCACCTACCTTGCGATCGTGAGCACCTATGTCCCCACCTTGGCCGAAGCACTCGGTGAGGGCATCGTGGAAGAAGGCGCCGCGTCCGGCGAGGTCGACGCCGCAGAGGAAGCCGGCGGAGTCCCGCCACCCACAGCCGTCGCCGATCCCGTCACTCCCGACACGGAGCCTCCACGCGTCCTCCTCTATGCAGTCGCTATTCCACTGGCGATCATCTCGCCGGTCCTCGTGATGTTCGACGACTTCGCGGCTTCGTTGATGTGGTTGATCATCATCGGTGTCGCGCTCTTCGAGGCTTGGAAAGTGAACCAAGGCAACGGAGCGCGGGTGGTCGAGGGGCCGGTTG
>JAOTYL010000016.1 GCA_029861865.1 Myxococcales bacterium
GCCATTGCGAGTGCCAGTGCCAGTGCCAGTGCCAGTGCCAGTGCCAGTGCCAGTGCCAGTGCCAGTGCCAGTGCCAGTGCCAGTGCCAGTGCCAGTGCCAGTGCCAGTGCCAGTGTCAGTGTCAGTGTCAGTGTCAGTGTCAGTGTCAGTGTCTGTGTCAGTGTCTGGGGAATGGCTGGGGGCGTTTGAGGATGTCCACGTAGCGCTGTGTGGTGGTGTTCCACCTGAACGTCGACGATACGTATTCGGCTGTTCGCTTGCTCGTCCTTCGTAGGTCCTCTGGCGCGTCGAGTAAACTTTCGATTCGGTCGACGAAGGCATTGGCGTTGCCACTTGGCGCGAACCATCCGTTTACGCCTTCTTCGATGACGTCGCGGATGCCTTCCAGATCGGCCGCCAGGGTCGGAAGGCCGCAGACTCCAGCTTCGAGCATCACGATTCCAAAGCCTTCCATATCGCCGGGGACGTTGATGTTGGGCATCACCAAGAGGTGGCCCATTCGGTAGAGCGCGATCAGCTCCTCCTCACTGATTTTGCCCAGGCAACGAACGCGTCGCTCGAGCGCGTTACGCTCGATCGCATCTTCGATGGCTTGATGTTCTGGTCCGTCACCTGCCAGCCACAATACGACGCGGTCGGGAAGCTTGGGCATGACGTTTGCGATGAACCATGCGAATCCCTTGCGGGGCACCTGGCGCCCCACCGCGACGAGGAGGAACGCGTCGTCGGGTAACGCAGGAGCGCTTTGAATGTGTGTCGGCGCTCCTCCCAAGCCGTCGGACACAACCTGTGTGAATCGATCGATGTCGACTGCGTTTGGGACTACGTGCATTCGCGCGCGCGGCAATCCGCGAGCGATGAGCTCTTTCCCCGTCGCGCGGCTGACCGGCATGACCACATCCAGCACTCGGCAGAGTTTTCGGACTGCCATTTGGTACGCGGGGTTGGGGTCGGTCACATCGAGCCCGTGCGCGATCGCGGCAAGACGAATACCTCGAGATTTGAGTCGCGGTGCTGCCAACAAGAGCGGAAGCGACGTCGTCATGCTGGTGAACAAGATCGTATCGGCCTCGTGCTTGCTCGCCTCGCGCCCCAACCGGACCGCCAGCGAAGCCAGAAATAGCCCGGCCTTCAAGTGCACCCACTTCCAGCTCGATCGAAGCACGAGCGTGCCCATCGGGACATCGTCACGCGTCTCGAGCGCAGCGTGAAGCTCCGTCGCCACCCGCTGCATCCCCCCCACGTTGCTCATCGGAGCGTCAGGCGGAGGGAAGGAGTGGGAAACGAACAGTAGGCGCATCGAAGGCCTACGTACGTCAGAGACGCAGCAGGCGCCAGCCCGTAGGACGCAGTCACCCCCCACATCGCTGTCCCAGACGCTGCCACCGACGCAGGCATTGGCACGGACACTGCCACGGACACTGGCACTGCCACTGGCGCTGACACTGGCACTGACGCTGGCACTGGCACTGGCGCTGACACTGGCCCTGCCCCTCCCGTTTGACAGCCCTCCCGCTCGGTGCTGACATCCCTTGCCATGAAGGTACGGAGTGATAGTTTCAACGACGGCGATTTCATTCGCTCGCGATACGCACTAGGCAAGACCAGCGCTGATGGTAAGATCGACTTCGCGGCGAACAAGAATCCGCACCTCGAGTGGTCGCACGTCCCAGAGGGGACCAAATCGATCGCCATCGTGTGCATCGACGTAGACGCGCCGACCAAACCCGATGACGTCAATAAGGAGGGCAGGGTCGTTCCGGCGGATTTGCCCCGCGCCGATTTCGCCCATTGGGTCTTAGTCGACCTAGCCCCGGACCGCGCGATCGAAGAGGGCGCGTTCAGCGATGGCGTGACCGCGCGTGGCAAAGATGGGCCCACGGGGCCCGAGGACACGCGCCAGGGGATCAACGACTACACCGGCTGGTTTGCTGGCGATCCCGACATGAAAGGCGACTACTACGGTTACGATGGGCCGTGTCCTCCGTTCAACGACAGCATCGTGCATCGTTATCGCTTCACGGTGTACGCGCTCGACATCGGTACGGTTCCGGTCGACGGGAAGTTCACCAGCCAAGACGTATTGGCCGCCATCGATGGGCACGTCCTCGCCGATGCGAGCATCGTCTGTAAGTACAAGATCAATCCGGACGCCCGAGAGCTCTAAAGCTCCGCTGATGAACCGCCAGGACAAAGCGGACCGCATCGGGAGAATTCTCGACGAGCTCTATCCGCAGCCACCGATCCCTCTCGACCACCAGGACCCCTTCACGCTCCTCGTGTCGGTCATGCTGAGCGCGCAGACAACCGACAAGAAAGTCAATGAGGTGACTCCAGCGCTCTTCGCCAAGGCGCCAAATCCCCAAATGATGGCGGAGCTTTCAGTCGACGAGATTCTGAGCCTGATCCGGACCGTGGGTCTTGCTCCGACGAAGGCAAAGAACCTTCAAGCCATGGCCGTGCTCCTCTTGGAGCGGCACGGCGGCGAAGTTCCCGCCGACATCGACGCCCTCGAGGCTCTTCCCGGTGTTGGGCACAAGACAGCCTCCGTGGTCATGTGCCAGGCTTTTCACCAACCAGCGTTTCCCGTCGACACCCACATCCATCGGCTTGCTGCACGCTGGGGCCTCTCCGATGGCAAGAACGTCGCGAAGACCGAGGCCGATCTAAAAAAGGTGTTTCCCGAGGACACGTGGATCCGACGCCACCTTCAGATCATCTATTTCGGCAGGGAGCATTGTCCGGCCCGAAGTCACGATCTGAGCAGTTGCAGGATCTGCAGTTGGGCGGCTACGAGGAAGCGAATTGTCGAAGAATCGCGAGGTCGCTGAGGAGACGGACTGGTCGATCGCCCCGGGCGACCCATATTGCGCATCATGAGCATCGAGTTTCGCCTTCTGGGAATCCCGATCCGGATCCATTTGTGGTTCTGGCTGATGGCCCTTTGGTTGTGGACGCTCAATATGGCCGAAGGCTGGGCGGGGCTTCTCGTTTGGGTGGCCGTTGTGCTTCAGGGGATTCTCATGCACGAGCTCGGCCACGCGCTCGCGGGGCGGGCGTTCGGCCGCTCTCCTCGGATCGAGCTGGTCGCCCTCGGCGGGATTACTTGGTGGGAGCAACGAGAGCCGATGAGCCCATGGCGGAACCTTGTCGTAAGCGCAGCGGGGCCGGCGGTCGGTATCTTCGTAGGTTCGCTTTCACTCGTGATGATGGATGTGCTTCGGATTCCAGACCCGTCGCTTGGACGTTACCTATTTCGGTCGCTGGTTTGGGTCAACCTCGGATGGGGGCTCTTGAACTTGTTGCCGATCATGCCGCTCGACGGTGGCAATATCGTGGCTGCGCTCTTCGATTTCGCGGTTCCGTCGCGTGGTCGTCTCTTTGCATCGTATGTGTCGTTCGCCGTCATCGGCATGCTTTTCGTCGTGACCGTAGCGACTCGCATGTACCCAGCGACGATTCTTCTCTTGCTGCTCGGATTCAGCACCTACCAGGTCTTTCGCATGGAGCGACAGCGGTCCACGATCCCTCCGCGCGGGCTCGTCGAACAGGCGTTCATGGCCCTCGAACGTGGCGATGGCCCGGGGTTGGTGGAGGCGGCCTCACGACTCGTTGCCGAGGGTGGTTCCACCGAGGAGCTCGATGAAGCCTTTCATCTTCTCGCGTGGGGGCGGCTTCTCGCGGGCGAGCCTCGAGAAGCCGATGCGGCGCTTCGCTCGATGTCGGGCGAGCGTACCGCCGACCCCGCGCTCGAAGGCGCAGTGCTCGTCGAGCTTGGCCGGCCGGACGACGCGATCCCGCTTCTCGAGGAGGCGTGTGAAAGGGGCGGGACGTTTGCGGAGGGCTATTACGTCACGGCGGTCCGGGATCTTGGGGCATTCTCGCGGGCCGCGCAGTTTCTTTCCCGGCCTGGCGCGCCGCGGCTTTCGGCCAAGGCTGTCGACGCCCTTCAGCAGCTCGCGCTGACCGCCCACGCGTTCGATGCCGCAAGAAAGCTCGCTTCGTTGCCTGCGCCTCAGCCGGCCCATGACCAAGAAAACGCTTGAATTTGTGCCATATGGCCGAGAAACACCTCTTTTTGCATCTATGCGAATATTGGAATATAGATCTTCCATGCGGTCTGCATTAGCCGAATCTCCGAGGTGGCAGCTCTATCGGTTGCTCGGCGAGCCGAGCCGACTGCGTTTGATCGGACTCACCTCCGAAGACGAGCTCTCGATCGGAGAGCTCGCAGAGCTGACCGGTGAGGCCCAACCGAATGTGTCGAAACATCTCAAACAGTTGCGCGAAGCGGGGCTGGTAATCGTTCGCCGTCAGGGAACCCGTGCCCTCGCGCAGTTGACCCCCGATTTGAACGGCGACCCGCTATTGACCGATGCCGTGCAAGCAGGGCGCAAGCTCTGCATCGAGGATGGAAGTCTTGTGCGGGTCGCGCAGGTCATTCGAGCGCGCGACGAACAAACCCGGGCGTTCTTTTCGCAGCCTGCCGATGAAGACGCCACGCCCCCGCTGGCGGAATGGTCCGCCTACCTCACGGCATTGCGCACCTTGATTCCGCGGCGCAGTCTTGCCGTGGACATGGGCACCGGGGATGGTGCGCTCGTCGAGTTGCTGGCGCCGATATTCGACCGTGTCATCGCCGTGGATCGTTCTGAAGAGCAACTCAAGACCGCGGCCCGGAGGCTTTCGGACCGGCGATACGAACACGTGGAGCTGCTTCGGGCAGATTATGAAGATCCATGTGTGCTTTCTCGGGTGCAGGAGCTCGGCGGTGCCGACGCGGTTCTGGCTGTACGGCTGCTGCATCATGCGCCTCGCCCCCAGCAAGTGATCTCCCTCCTCAGCTCTCTCGCGCGGCCCGGCGGGCACGTGTTGGTGGTCGATTATCGCACCCATGAAGACGAAGGCATGCGTCATCGCCAGGCCGACCTATGGCTCGGCTTCGAGCCCGAAGAGCTCATCGGGTTCGCCACGACGGCCGGGTTGATCGATCCCAAAGTTTTTGTAATTCCCGCAGCAAGGTATGGGCCAGGCCCCGACTCTCACTTGCAGTGGCAGGTGCTCGCTGCGCAACGCGATTCGAACGAGGAGACAAGACCATCATGAGCCCGAATCCAGATCTGAAGCACAAAGTTGCCGACCTCGCGTTGGCGGAGTGGGGGCGCAAAGAAATCGCCATCGCCGAGCACGAGATGCCCGGGTTGATGGCACTTCGACGTGAATACGGCCCGCAGAAACCTTTGAAGGGCGCGCGCATCGCAGGCTGCCTTCACATGACCATTCAAACCGCTGTATTGATCGAGACGCTGACCGAGCTCGGCGCCGAGGTGACGTGGACCAGCTGCAACATCTTTTCGACTCAAGATCACGCGGCCGCAGCCATCGCTGTCTCCGGGGTGCCGGTGTTCGCGTGGAAAGGTGAGACCGAGGAGGAATACGACTGGTGCATCCACCAACAGCTTCGCGCATTTGAGGGTGGCAAAGCGCCGAACTTGTTGCTCGACGACGGCGGAGACCTAACCGCCATTGCACATCAGCAGTATCCCGAGCTTTTCACGGGGCCCGATCGGATCGTCGGCCTTTCCGAAGAGACGACAACCGGGGTTCATCGACTTTACGATATGGAGCGCGAGGGTACCCTCAAGTGCGCGGCGATCAATGTGAACGACTCGGTGACGAAGTCGAAGTTCGACAATCTCTACGGTTGCCGTGAGTCATTGGTCGACGGCATCAAGCGGGCGACCGACGTGATGATCGCAGGCAAAGTGGTCGTCATCGCTGGCTATGGCGATGTTGGCAAGGGCTGCGTCCAAGCGATGGCACGTGCGGGTGCGCGTGTGTTGATCACCGAGGTGGATCCCATCTGCGCGCTTCAGGCATCGATGGAGGGCCATCAAGTCGTCACCATGGAAGAGGCGGCGCCGATCGCGGACATCTTCGTCACGGCCACCGGATGCTGCGATGTCGTGACCGGCGAGCACATGAAGCAGATGAAGAACGAAGCGATTGTCTGCAACATCGGTCACTTCGATTCAGAGATTCAAATGGCGTGGCTCACCGATCCCGCCAACAAAGTCGTCGAAGAAGAGATCAAGCCGCAGGTGGACCACTTCATTTTCCCAGACGGCAAGCGAATCATCGTGCTTGCCCGAGGCCGGCTCGTGAATCTTGGATGCGCCACAGGCCATCCGAGCTTCGTGATGAGCAACTCGTTTACAAATCAGGTGCTGGCGCAGCTCTCGCTCTGGACCGAACGCGACCGTTACGAGACGGGCAAGGTATATGTTCTATCGAAGGAGCTCGACGAGAAGGTCGCCCGGCTCCATCTTGGCCAGCTTGGGGTGAAGCTCACGACGCTCACCAAGGCACAAGCCGACTACCTCGGAATTTCTCCCGAGGGCCCGTTCAAGCCTAGTTACTATCGGTACTGAGGGGATATGGTCTCGCTGCTGACCGAGACTTGGCGCTACTTCCATTCTCATGATGGGCGACTGCTCTCCGGGGCGATCGCCTTCTACGCGTCATTGGCACTCGCGCCGCTTGGCGTGCTGATGATCTTGATCGCGTCTTTGGTTCTACCAGCTAGCGAAGCTCGGCTGGAATTGGCGGGACAGCTGGAGATGTTCCTTGGCCCGGACCTGGCCGCCTTCCTGTTCAACGCGATGGTCGACATGCGGTCCGAGGCGCAGAGCTGGGCCGCCCCGGCCATCGGAGCGGTGATCATGTTGTACATGTCGGCTCGCCTTTTCTCGATGCTTCGCCGAGCTCTCAATCACATGTGGGGCATTCGTCCGAAGCTCTTGGTGCATGCCCGGCCCGATTGGCTCCATCTCTTCGAAAGACGAATGCTGGCCTTTGCCCTGCTTTTCGTCTTCGGCGGGTCGCTGGTCATACTCGTCCTGCTCCACGCCATCGCCACGGCGGCAGCACGCTTCCTCGGAGATGCCGACTATTTGTTCACCTTGGGCCAGTTCGGAAGCGCTTTTGTCGTCCTTTGGCTCTTGATCTCTCTGGTCTATCGATGGCTGCCGGACGCGACCATCGCCTGGAAAGACGTATGGGTTGGTTCCGCGTCGACGGCTCTATTCCTCGTTGGGGGCTCTTTCGTGATCGGGCTCTACCTGGGATACGCGAGCCCCGCGTCCTGGTACGGCGCTGCCGGCTCGCTGATCGTGCTGCTTCTGTGGATCTACTACACGGCCCAGATCTTCCTCCTCGGCGCGGTGTTCACCCGCGCGTGGGCTGAGCGTCGCGGTCGCGCCATCGAACCCCTTCCGTACGCCGTGACAGTAGAAACTCCGAGCTACTCCGCAAACGCTTCCACCAGCGAAACATAGGGGTGGGGGGCTTCCTCAAGAGCCTCTACCTCGGTGTCGCCAATGTGCTTATTCAAGAAACTGAAGAGCGCGCCCCACTGCGTGCGAGCGGCTTCTCGCCAAAGGAGCACGTTGAATCCATGGATCTCACCTCGATACACGTGGAGCTCGCAGTTCGCTCCCGATGCCTCGAGCGCTTCGCGGAGCCGAATGGTGTCTGGGAGCAACGGGTCCGCGGTGCCCACGGTGGCGAAGAATGGGGGCAACGGCCGGCTTCCTGGAGGCGCGGGGCGTTCGAATAGCCGAAGCGGACTTGCGAGCGGGAATTCGAGCGCACGCCGTACGCGCGGACCGAGATAAGAATGTGCGGTTCCCCGAATCTCTGCTTTGATCCAACTCGCTAGTCGGCGACTCTTGCTCGGGTCACGCCAAAAGCGCTCCACATCGTGCAGATCGAGCACGCCGTACAAGGGTGCGACGCAACCGATCTCGGGCGCACGTTCGAAGATGGGCCGGGCGAAGGGCTCGAGCCGCGGGTGGGTTGCGCAATAGGTGAGCGCCGCGGTTAGATTGGCGCCCGCCGACTCGCCGACAATTGCAAGTCGGCTCGCATCGGCGCCGTATCTTGCGCCGTTGTCGAGGATCCACTCGAGAGCGGCCATGACGTCTTTGAGCGGCTTGGGGTAGGGATTCACTGGACCGAGCCGGTAGTTGATGTTGAAGACCTGATAGCCTTGTGCAGCTAAAACGTAAGCCATGAGACGATGGGTGTCCTTAGACATCATGGAGAACGCCCCGCCATGGATATAGAGGACGGCCGGCTGCGCGCCGGTCGCATCACGGCTTCGATAGATGTCGAGAAGGTGAGCGCGCTTTCTGGTGGGGAGATACGGCACGTTGTGCTCGACCTCGACCCGCCGCCAACTCTTGATCAGCCACGGGAGAACCCCGTAGCCGACATTTGATGCCCGATGAAGGACCTGATCAACCCCGCGATGCACTACCGGCAACACGGAGTCACGAGGGTGCGCCATCGGGAGCAAAGTATACAACCACGCTAGGAAAAGAAGCCAAGCTTTTTCAACGCGGTACCGTAAATGATCCGAATCAGACCATCGATCTCTTCGATCGTTTTCGGCGTGTGCGGGTACCATACACGCTCCCGCTTTTGCGCCCACCGGTGGATCAAGATCGGCTGCTGATGGGTGTAGCTGCGAAGCGCTCCCAATCCGTTGACGTGGCCTACGCCGCTGTCCTTCATTCCACCAAAAGGCGCCTCGGGCGCCCCGTACGCCATGGACGCATCATTGATGATCACCGAACCGGTCTCCATTCGTTTCGCGATCTCGATCCCTTTCTGAATGTCGCGAGTCCACACACTTCCACTCAGACCGTAATGTGAATCGTTTGCAAGGCGGATCGCCTCCTCTTCGTCCTCTACCCGCATGACGGAAACGATCGGCCCAAACGTCTCCTCCCGCATGAGCTCCATGCTGTGGTCGACATTGCGAACGAAAGTCGGTTTGTAAAACAGTCCGCTGGTGGTGTCCGCCTCGCCGCCGACCACGATCTCGGCGCCCTTGGTTTTGGCATCTTCGATGTGGCGCTCGATGATCGGAAGTTGACGATCCCAGAATACCGCTCCGACATCGACGTCATCTCCAGTGCCGTAGCGGAGCTCTTTAACGATGTTGGCAACGCGTTCTTCGAACTCGTCCGCCACGCTTTTTACCACGTAAACCCGCTCTACCCCCATGCAGACGTGGCCGGAATTCAACATCGAATTGAAGACCGCTCCACCAGCTGCGCGTTCGAGGTCGGCGTCGGCACAGACGATCATGGCGTCCTTTCCCCCGAGCTCGAGCGAGTAGGGAATCAGTTGCTCTGCACATGCAGCCGCGATCTTCTTGCCGGTGCTCACGCTTCCGGTGAACGAGATCTTCTGAACGCCGCCATTGACCAGCGCAGCACCCGTCTCGCCGTCCCCGTGCACGGTCTGCACGACACCCTCAGGCACCCCAGCCTCGCGCAGTAACTCGATCGCCCAGTTACCCGAGTAGGGTGCGACTTCGGAGGGCTTGAGGATCACTGCATTTCCTGCGAGGACCGCTTGAATAGTTGGGTTGATCGCAAGGGAAAAGGGTCCGTTCCACGGCGTGATCACACCGATCACACCCAAGGGTCGATAGTGCATGATCAGCTTCTTCACGGGTCGCAAGTAGCCATGCAGCTTACGCCTCTCGTCGGAGAGCTCCTCGACGGCTCGTCCCGACCAGAAGTTGAGGTAGTCACAGCCCGGGACGATCTCCATCATCAGGGCTTCGAGCCGCGTCTTCCCGGTCTCGTCGATGATGGTCTCGACGACTTCATCGCGCCTTTCGACCAGGATGTCGATGGTGCTTCGGACGATCCGTGCTCGTTCGGCGATTGGAACGTGTGACCATTCGCGTTGCGCGTCGCGCGCCTTGGCGATCGCGGCCTCTACGTCTTCGCGACGGCTGACGACGATCTCTCCCACCGGCTCGCGCGTCGCGGGGCTTCGAATCCCGAGCCGGCGCCGCCCATCGGACGTCTCAGCGAGTGGTTCGACGATGGCCATGGTCTTGCTCCTATCTTCACCGGGCCGCTTCGGGGTGGTGAAACAAGTTCTACTTTCCCAAGCGCAGAGCGCAAGCAGCCTGCCGGAGCTAGCTATAGTATAATTTTACACTTATATTATAAGACATGCGTGATTCGCTCCGTCTGATGGTGGTCTTGGTCTTGCTCGCCGGATGTGGCGACTCCGGGTCCGCCGGTCCTCGTGTGGGGACTGGGGGCACGGGCGGGTGCGACTGCGCCTTCGGAGAAGAATGTTCGGACGATGGCCTTTGTGTTTCGATCTGTGGCGAAGTCCCCGCCTGCGTGTTCGGAGGGACGGCGCAATGTTGCGGCGCCGATCGCGTCTGCTTGGATGGCAGCTGCGTAACCGATTGTGGCGGCCGGGTAGAATGCGATGGCCTTTGCTGCGGCGGCTTCGAGATGTGCTTCGAGGGAGCCTGCGTGACCGAGTGTTCAGATCCATCCCGTCTCTGTGGCGAGGACAACGAGCTCTGCTGTGACACTGCCGAGGCTTGCATCGGCGGAGGCTGCGTGCCGCTTGGGGGGAGTTGTACCTTTGGCGAAGACTGCGACCTCGACGAGCTCTGCGAACCAAGCCTCGGTCGTTGCATCCCGAGGGATGCAGTGGAGGTATGCGAATTCCGTCCCCCGATCGGTGAGTTCGAACCGACCATCGGGTGTCGCTGGACCCCGCCACCCGCGCCCGTCGGCGCCAGCGTGGAAGAGATCGAGATCGCCGCCATGAGCGAAGTCGTCATGACGCCCTCGGTCGCCAATCTCACCGATGACAACGCTGACGGGCTCACCGACGTATTCGACACGCCCGATATCGCATTCGTGAGCTTCAACCGTCAGGTCGATGGCTGTTGTACAGGCCGCGGCGTGCTCCGTGTGGTGTCGGGCGGATGTAACGAAGACGGCACGATGAACACGTTGGCGACGCTCAAAGGGCTGGCCACCGACGATTGGATCGGGAATTCGACCGGCGTTGCGCTTGGCAACCTTCATCCCGATGACGTTCCGAGCGAACGCGTTCCCGAGATCGTAGCGACCTTCAAGAACGGTGGCACGGTCGCTTGGCGCCGCACCTCCGACGACGGCTCAACTTGGGAGGTCATGTGGCAAAACGACGGGCTTCCCAACAGTCAACACACGCGAGGTGGTGCGCAACCATCGATCGCGGATCTCGACGGCAATGGCAGGCCTGAGGTGATCGTCGGGAATGTCGTTCTCGATGGTGTGACCGGGAAGGGTCCCGGTGACGTCGATCTGCCGATCGAAGCGCTTGCCTGGGACGGTCGAGATCTCGAAGCGACGCTGCCCGGCGCAAACTTGGGGATCGGAAACAACGCGTTTCTCGGTCCCGCCTCGACAGTCGCGGATCTCGACAGGGACGGCTTCCAAGAGGTCATCGCGGGAAACACGGTCTACAACTACGATGGTACCGAGAGGTGGACCTACGCGTACACCACCACGAACTCGAGCTGCGGTGGCTCGCTCGACTGCGACGGTTACAACGCCGTCGGCAACTTCGATATGGACGATGACGGCGAGGTCGTAATCATTCGGCTCGGCGAGCTTTTCCTCCTCGATGACGACGGAACATCGGTCGAGGGGATTCCACTTCCGATTCGGATTCCCGGGGCGCCAGGGGACGTCGCGGCGCCTACCTACACACCGGCCGCCTATGTTCCCACCGAGCCTCTCTACGATGAAGACGGGGATCTGCTTCCGCCCGAGCGCATCCTGTGCGGAGGCGCGCTTCAACTGGCTGCCTACGATGCCGACGGGAATCCCATTCTGAGCGCGGGCGAACAAGTCGTGGTGAGCACGGCGGGAGCGAACGAAAGTGGTCCGCCGACCGTGGCCGACTTCGACGGCGACGGGTTCGCCGAGATCGGCACCGCGAGCTCGACCGCGTATGTGGTCTTCGATTTCCAGTGCACGGGTGATCCACTGCCGCCGGAATGCGAGCGTGAGTGGGTTCGCTGGATGGTCGAGAACGACGACTGTTCAAGCCGTGCCACGGGGTCGAGCGTGTTCGACTTCGAAGGCGACGGCTCGGCGGAGGTGGTCTACGCGGACGAGACAAGATTCCGCATTTTTAGCGGAAGCGACGGGCAAATCCTCTACGAAGACACCTCGCACAGCAGCAATACACGCATCGAGATGCCCATCGTCGTCGATGTCGACAACGACGGAAAGTCCGAGGTGGTGATTCCCGAGCCCAACACCGACCCCAATCTCGGCGGAATCGAGATCTGGGAAGATGCCGAAAACAACTGGGTACGCACCCGTCGAATTTGGAACCAGCACGGCTACAGCGTCACCAACGTGACCGAAGACGGGCAGATTCCACGGCAGCCCGAGCCGAACTGGACGCTCTCTCGGCTCAACAACTTCCGCCAGAACGTGCAGCCTGGCGGCCTGTTCGATGCCCCAGACTTCGTGGTGCGGCAGATCTTCCGGACCGACTGCGACGACACCCAGTACACGTTGGCAGTCGTCGTAGGGAACGATGGCTCGCTCAGCGTTCCGCCGGGGATTCTCACTCATGTGGCGGTCGAGACCATCGACGGCGCCGAGCAGTTTGACCTGGGCACGTTCCCGACGACCGACTGGCTCTTGCCAGGTCAGTCCGAGCTGTTGGAGGTCGTGTTTGCGATTCCTGAGGGGTCTGCGGTGACCCAGATTCGGGTCGTGGCCACGATCGACGACGACGGCCTGAGCGGGCAGCAGTACAACGAGTGCGACGAAGACAACAACGAGGCCACCTCCAACCCGATCTCGTGCGCGACGGTCGAGTAGAGACCAACCGCCTTTTGGGTGGTCCCCAATGAGGGGACTGCCCACTGCTCAGATTCGGCGATATAGATATCGATCCGATGATGCGCACTTCGATAGCGCCCGCGAATAGGATCCTCATCCGGCAGGGTGGAGTCACCGACCTCGAAGGTGTGCTGCGGGTTTGCGAGAAGCATTCGGAGTACTGGGACGGCCGGCTGCCGAGTGAGATGCGGCTGAGCGACTACTTCAGACGCGCGCTTTCGTCGCAGGACGAAGTGTTTCAGTTTTGGATCGCCGAGGACGGGCATGGCTTAGTACTCGGCTGGGAAATGCTCGCCGCCCGTAGCGCCGACCCGGCTCAACGGCGGCTCACCGGGGAGGCGACCACCTGCCTCGGCAAGCAAAGCGGTCCGCTCGGGCGCACCTTGGCGACCCACGCGATTCGCCACGCGGTTCGAACGCCGCTTCAGTATCTTTTCACCCAAGTGCCCGCGCGAGACACGCTCATGGTGAGCGTTCTCGAGGCGGTGGGCTATCAGGAAGTCGGGGTGATTCCCCGGGCAGCCAAGGCGCCAGCGCAGCCCGAGCGCCTCGAGTTCGTGTACGTCGTCGATCACTGAGCCAGGCGTACTTGCCCTCCCCTTGGTTTCGGATAAGGTGCTTCGCTCCGGAGGCGTCATGACGACGAAGCGAAGCACCACCAAGACGCGGGCAGCCAGGAAGACAACCAAGAAGCGATCGTCGAAGCGGCCGAGTAAGGCTCCGCCGAAGCGGAGCGCTAAATCTCATAAGGCCGGCGCATCAAAGCGACCGAGCAAGAGTCCGCCCAAAGCTGCGAAAGCCGCAACCAATGGCGCCCCGACCAATGGCGCGGGACGAAAGGCGAAGCCGACCCGGAAGCGGCCGAGCAAAGCGCCCCGCAAGTCAGGAACAAAGCGGACCACGCGATCGTCGAAGATTGGGGCGATACCGAGCTCGGGAGCGGTCGCACCACGCCCAGCACCGACTCCCGATGTGGTTCCGGGGACCGCCCACCGACCAGGGAGCCCGGGCTCTCGACCTCGGCACCCCGAGTCCTATCTCGACGACATGCCCCGTGATCACGCGGAAGTCTTGGCCGGGTTTCTCAGGGTCGTGAAGACGGCCGCTGGAGATCTCCGCAAGCTGATCTTGCAAGCGATCGCACTGAGCAATCAGAGGCGCGACCGCTTCGATCGATGAGCGAGCTGCGTGTGATCGCCATCGTGGGGGCCTCCCTCGCGGGGCTTCGCACGGCCGAGTTTCTCAGGCGTGGAGGCTTCGAGGGTAGGCTCGTTTTGATCGGTGACGAGGAGCACCTGCCTTACGACCGTCCCCCGCTCTCCAAAGAACTGCTGCGCGGTGAGTGGGAGCCCGAGCGGTTGGCGCTCCGACGCAAGAGCTACGACGAGCTAGCGATCGATCTCGAGCTCGGCCGACGCGCGATCGGGCTCGATATCGACGCACGTGAAGTTCATCTCGCCGGTGGCGAGTCGGTGGCCTTCGACGGTCTCGTGGTCGCAACGGGCGGACAGGTCCGGAGGCTACCAGATCAACCCGACCTCTCGGGGCTTTTCACCCTCCGAACCCTGGACGACGCGCTGGCGATTCGCGACGCGCTAAAGAGGGCTTCGCGCGTGGCGGTGATCGGCGCCGGCTTCATCGGGGCCGAAGTGGCAGCTTCTGCGCGCCAGCTGGGGCTCGAAGTCACCATGATCGAAGCCCTCGATGCACCCCTGGCGCAGAGCCTCGGGCCGCGGCTCGGTCACATCCTTCAGCAAGCCCATGAGCGTCGCGGCGTCAAGGTGCACTGCGGCCGGCGCGTCGCGGCATTCATCGGAGAAGATCGCGTAGAAGGTCTAGCAATCGACGATGGGACCGACGTTGCATGTGACTTGGTGGTGGTTGGCATCGGGGTAGAGCCCGCGGTGTCGTGGCTGCAAGGCAGCGGGATCGCGCTCAGTGACGGGGTTCGCTGCGATGCGACCTGCATGTCGAACGTTCCTCGCATCTTTGCGGCCGGTGATGTCGCGAACTGGTACAACCCCCTTTTCGAAGAACGGATGCGCGTCGAGCACTGGACCAATGCGGTAGAGCAGGCGCGTCACGTCGCCGCTTCGCTTCTGGCCCCACCGGGCGAGGTCAAGCCTTTCGAGTCGGTCCCGATGTTCTGGTCCGACCAATTCGACCTCAAGATTCAAGGAGTCGGTCACCCGCGTCCGACCGACGAGGTCATGATTAGGGGTGGTGCGGCCGAGGGAGACAACCTGGTCGCTCTCTACGGCCGGGCGGGCCGTCTCGCCGGTGCGGTGACCTTCAATCACCCCCCCAAGATCATCAAGCTCCGAAGGCTGATCGGCGAACGCGGACAACTCGAAGATGCAATGAAAATCGCCGAGTCTTAGCGTCGAGATGCGCTAGGCCAAATCGAGCAGCCAGAAGCGATCGAGCTCGGGCCGATGCCGCTCGACGGCGACGCGTGCGAGATTCACCCATGGGCCGCAGGCATCTAGGATCGCACTGTCGGCCGTCGCGACCACTCCCGACGACGTCTTGAGTAGCTCGTCTACGCGGTTGGACACGACGGCTTCGACATTCGTGGAGCGTTTCGTTGCGGCTGTTCGTATCGTGTTCGCCAAGCGACCCGAGTTGGAGACCGGCCGGTCGATGTAGATCCGTGCTTCGCTCGGACGCATCCAATCGAGGACACCGAGCACGATCTCTACCGCGCGCTCGGTCTCGCGGACCAGGCGATAGTTGCCGTGAAAGCTAGCCATGTCCCGCATGCACCCGTCACGGCCCAGCAGCAGGACGCCACCCGCCAAAGCTACTTCTACAGTCGTCAGTACGTTCAAGCCATCGAGCTCGAGCACCATGCCTTCGAGTGCCTGCGGTTTCGTTCGGCGCGACTCGCGCTGAGCCATCGCCTGATCTGCACAGGCGCACCTGCCAACGGCAACCCTCTGCCTCGCGCGCAGTTGATAACGGTCCCCTACGAGCTTTAGAGCGGATGGCTCGGCATAGCCATGGGTTCGGAGCCAGCTCAAGTCACGAACGGCGTGCCGAAGTGTCGCGTGCATTTCCTCAGAGAACAGGGCTGCGTCTTGCGGGTGGGGACCGCGATGGCGTCGAGTGTCCGGCACCCGCCTAGCTTGGTCGTGTCCCAGTGGTCACGCAAAACCTGCGCAATCCGCCTTCGCCTCGCAACCATTTCCGCAACCATGACCCATCCATGCGTTGTTGGGCGGGTTTCGTCGATGGCACAACCCTTGCTGCGATTGGTTCAAGTCTTGATGAAACAAGTGATGTCGACCATCCTCACCGTAACTGACCTCACAACCGCGAGTTACAAATTGGTGGGATTCGCCGCTCTCGTGGCCGGGGCTCCCGACGGTGAGGTAATTTTGGTCTCGACCTATGGAGGGGGAGGGGGTCGGCGGACACAGCCTCCCTCCGATCGCCCGAGCGGGGGTGGATGGAAGCGGCACGTCGAAGCTCGGCTACGTCGCGAGGGACAGCTCCTCGAGCGTCAACGCCAGTGGTGTGCGGACCAGGGTGTTCTGTGCCGTGCCGAGCTCTACGAAGATGGGCTTTGGCCAGAATTCGTGGTTCAGAGCGCAGAGCGTTGTCGCGCGGATCTGATCATGGTTGGGGTCCCGCTGCTCACCGAGACCACTGAGATACCGCCCGGCGAGATCCGGATTCTCACCCAAGACGCCCCCTGTCCGGTGAGCCTGGTTCGCCTACCCCAGCGGACGCCCTTCTCAACGGGCACCTTTGCCGTCACTGCGGGCGCTTGACACGAAGGGCGTAGTTTTCTAGCCCAAACCCAGTGACGGATGTCTCCATACTTTGGCACCTACGCGGCTATGTAGGCTTCGATGCCGAGTCTGCTCAAACGCTCCAGAGCTTGGGCCCAATGCTCCGTCCTCATTTCGCACGGATTGTTCAAGAGTTCTACGATGCCGTCCTCGCCGACCCTGGGGCAAAAGCCGTTTTGCGGGACGAAGCTCAGGTCGCCCGGCTGCGGGTGTCTTTGCACGATTGGCTCGATCGGTTGGTGACCGGACCCTACGACGAGGCGTACTTTGAAAAACGGGCGCGGATCGGCCGGATGCATGTCAAGGTCGGCCTCGACCAGCGTTACATGCTGGCGGCGATGAACTTGATTCGGACCGGGTTGCATCGGGCTGTCTCCGAAACGTCCGGGGGTACTCGAGCCTTCTTCGAACGGCACCAAGCCATCGATCAGATCTGCGATATCGAGCTCGCGATCATGCTCGAGACGTATCGCGAAGACTACATCCTCAAGAAGACCGCCGAGGTCGAGTCGTTGGCGGTCATGGGCAGGTTGACTGCGGGTTTGGCTCACGAAATTCGCAACCCACTCAATGCCGCAATGCTTCAACTCAATGTACTTGAACGCAACGCCAAGAGTGTCGGTGATGCTACGACTCGACGCAGAATCGAGCGACGTACCAACATCGTCCAAGACGAGCTCAAGCGTCTGTCCATGCTGCTCGATGACTTCCTCAATCTAGCGAGAGCGCGGCGTTTTGAGCCGGTCCACTGTGATGCGAGCGAGCTCGTGAAAGAAGTGATCGAGCTTCGCGGTCCGGAGATCCAATCCCAGGGCATCGACATTACTTCGGATATCGACCGGAGTCCGGGCCTCCTCTTCGCGGAGCCTGACCGGCTCAAACAGGTCGTGAACAACTTGATCACCAACGCGGTCGAAGCCGTGATCGATTGCGAGTCACCCACGATTCGTGTGACGAGCCGTCGGTTGGATCGCGACCGTTGGGAGGTTGCAGTCATCGACAACGGCCCTGGCGTCGCGTTAGAGATCGCCGATAGCGCCTTCGAATCGTTTGTGACCACCAAAGAGGCGGGCACCGGCTTGGGCCTCGCGATCGTGAAGCGCATCGTCGAGCTCCACGGGGGCGCTTCCCAGCTCACGCGAGCGTCCGGAGGCGGCACCCAAGCTTCCTTCTGGATTCCGTTGCGGCGGCGGTCGCGTTAGTCGCCATCGGCTCGAGTCGGTGGTTGATAGCCCCACTCCTTGACGCGGTATTGGATCTTACGCTGACTGATCCCGAGAATTTCGGCCGCGCGAGATGTCGAGCCATCGACCGCATCCAAGGTCCGGAGGATCGCCATCCGCTCGAGCTCCGACATCGTGATACCGGGAATCAAGGCCAGCACCGAGCCGTTGTCCAACGTCGCGTGTGCCGAAGTCGGTAGGTCGTCGATGTCGATCAGTTCTCCCTCGCACATCACGACGGCGCGCTCGATCGCGTTTTCGAGCTCTCGCACATTTCCCGGCCATGGATAGATCATGAGGTGTTGAAGCGCACGCTGCGTGAACCCGTTCACCTCACGTTCGTTTTCTCGCGCGTACTTCCGAACGAATGTTTGGGCGAGTAGGGGAATGTCGCTTCGTCGAACGCGTAGCGGCGGCACGTCCAATTGGACGACCTTCAACCGGTAGTAGAGGTCCTCCCGGAAACGGCCCTCTTCGACGCCTTGCTTGAGATCGCGGTTGGTCGCTGCGACGACCCGAACGTCTACCTTGAGGGTCTCGTTGCCTCCAACTCGCTCGAACTCTCGTTCTTGGAGAAATCGAAGCAGCTTGATTTGCACACCTGCGGGAATCTCGCTGACTTCGTCGAGAAAGAGGGTGCCGCCATCGGCTTGGGTGAACCGTCCGTCGCGGCGGCCTACCGCACCGGTGAACGAGCCACGCTCGTGACCGAACAGCTCGGATTCGAGAAGGGTCTCACTCAACGATGCGCAGTTCAAACGGACGAAAGGCTTGTCCTTACGTTGCGAGTTTTGGTGGATCGCGGAGGCAATGAGCTCCTTGCCGGTGCCGGTTTCACCATGGATGAGGACCGTTGCTCGGCTGCGCGCTACCTGAGCGACATTCTTCATGAGCCGCTGCATCGATGGATGCTCGCCTAGAATGCTGTCGAACTGGAATAGCTCGTCGACTCTCTCTCGAAGCTGCGCCGCCTCGCGGGAGAGACGCGCCCTCTCGAGACCGCGCCCGACGATCGCCGTGACCGCACTGAGCTCGAGAGGCTTGGTCAGATAGCTGTCCGCGCCGAGCTTGATCGCCTTGACCGCGGTATCGATGGTGGCAAAGGCGGTCATCACAATGAATGTCGCGTGGGGCGCGAGCGGGCGACCGTGCTCGATCAGCGCAAGACCGTCCATGCCTGGCATCTTCAGATCGGTCAGCACGACATCGGGATCGAACTGTTCGAGCTGAACGAGCCCAGTCCGGCCGTCCGCTGCCGTGCTCACCATGTAGCCGGCGTCTTCGAGCAACTCCGCGAGAGCGGTTCGGGCGTTCGCCTCGTCGTCGATCACCAATATGCGCCCAGTCGAATCTGCCACAGTCAGTCTATGGTCTGGCAGACGCTGGCCCGTGGGCAACTCGGATGCGATGTTTGCGCTTGTCATGCTTCTCCTACCATGCAGGCTACGTGCCAAGGGATTCGGCGGTCGCCCCAGTTTTTCTTAGCTTTCAGACCTGGTGCGCGGCGCGGACATGAAAAAGATGCGCATCAGGTGCGCGCCGAGGGCTCTTGGCCATCGGCGGCGCTCCGAGCTTCTAGGGTCCGCGCCTTGGCGAGCGTCTTGAGCTCATCGAACGAGGCCTCCAGATCCTCGACGAACTCGTGGACATCAGGGAAAGACTCCCAGTCCGCGTTGAACCCCCAGTAAAGCCCACCGCAGTAGCTGAACAGCGCGATCCCCAGGTTTTGGTTCTGCATCAATGGGACCATGGGGTAGATCGCTTTGAGTGGCGCTCCGAGCATATACAGCGGAAAAGGTGGCCCCGGCACATTCGTGATGATCAAATTGTAAGTACGGATCCGCATCGCCGTTTTGAACAACTCCGATACGATTCGCTTGGTCGTGAGGTCGGCGACCTCTTCGATGAGCTCCGCCCCTCCCGTTTGATTCGATTCGTGCTTCAGCGCGGTGGTGACACGGACCACTTTCTCGAGCCGACGAAGTGGATCGGGCTCGGACACGGGCAGATCGGCGAGGAGCATCGCAACATGGTTTCCGCCCGACAGGCCCCCCGCTTTTCGAATGTTGACCGGAAGCACGCTTCGGAAGCGCTCGATGCCGTCGACATCCGTCTTTCGCCGCTGAAGAAACCGACGCACCGCGCCGGTCGTAGCGGTGACCACCACGTCGTTGATGGTGCCGCCTAGTGCTTTCTTGATCGATTTGACGTCGGCGAGATCGAAGCTCGTCCAGTCAAAGCGCCGGTAGGGGCTGATGTCCTGCTCGGTAAAAGGGGTGCGCGGGGTGGGCTTGAGCCCGGAACGAAGCACGCTTTCGAGGCCTCTCAGATTCTCCCGAACGCGCGGCGCGTAACCCGCGAGCTTGCGCATACCATCGATGCGGTGCCTCACCTCGTCGCGCAGGAGCGCAACTCGGCTTGGAGCCGGGCGCGCCTGCCAACCTGCGGGCTCGCGAACGGTGGCATCGGGAGTGGGCTGGAGGAGCGCTTGGAGCAGCTGCACCCCCGCGACGCCGTCCACCATGCAATGGTGTGTCTTCACGATGAGGGCGAACATTTCGTTTTCGACGCCCTCGACAGCCCAGAACTCCCAAAGTGGCCGGCTTCGGTCCAGATGTTGGGAAAAGAGGCGCCCGACCAATCGCTTGAGGGTGCGCTCATCTCCTGGGAGCGGCAGGCGAGTGTGGCGCAAGTGAAACCGCATGTTGAAGCGGTCGTCGTCGATCCAAACCGGGTGCTCGAGCCCCGGGACCCATTCCAGGCGCTGCCGGTAGCGCGGAATGCTGTCGAGGGCGGCCTCGGTGTATAGGGTCAGGCGCTCGAAATCGAGTCCGCCATGCTCGAGCTGCAGCGGCTTGGCATCGAACAGAAGGGCAGCCCCCACGTGCATGGGCGCGGCTCTACTCTCGATATCGAGAAAGGTAGCGTCGAGCGCACTCAAGCGCTCAAAAAATGGCGTTCGCTTGGCTGTCACGCATGGTTTTCGTAGCAAGATGCGCGCCCGCCCCGATGGCAGTATTGTCCGGTTTGCCCCAAGCCCGCTGGCGCACAATATGCGTCAAGTCGCGGGGTTAACGAAGAGAATGCATAATCGCTGGAAAACCCTGGCATGGAACGTGCCTTGTCTCATAGGCGTAGAGTAGAGGAGGTGAGCAACCCATGACCCAGCTCTTGGTCCGGGATTTGATGAGCGAGCCGGTGAAGACAGTGGGGCCGACGCGCCCGCTTCGGGAAGTGATTCGGTTGATGGAAGAGGGCCACATCCGGCACGTCCCGGTCGTCGACGAAAATCACCGACTGCTCGGGATCGTGTCACATCGAGATGTGCTGCGAAGTCAGGAAGGCTCGTTGTCGGGCGCGCCAACCGTCGAGCAGTCCCACATGAACCGGTGGATCGAGGCTCGCTGGCTGATGACAAAGGAAGTCCGGACAGTCAATCCCGATACATCGGCCCTCGAAGCGGCATTGACTATGCGTTCCCACGGGTATGGCTGTGTTCCGGTAGTCGAGCGTGGGGTCCTGGTCGGGATGGTCACCGAGGCGGATTTCGTCGAGTACGCGATCCAGTCGCTTTCGGACCCTGGCGCCTAAGCGATGCAGATCCGGGGTCTGGCACGGGGTTTGCTGCGAATTTGAGCCATGGCGATCAGAACGGCGATTAAGACGATTGTGGTGGGCACCGACCTCGGCGAGTCAGGCCGACGCGCCCTACAACTGGCGGTTCCGACGGCATTAGCCACCGAGGCAACGCTTTGGCTGGTGCACGCCAACGAAATCGGTTTGGACCATGCGTGGCCGGATCTTCCTTTCGGCGCGAGGTCCGCCGCCCACGCGCTTCGAGAGCGTTTCAAAGGTCGGTTCGAAAACTGCATGCAGATGTTAGAGGACGAGCGTCGTCGCTGTGAGGAAGCAGGCGTTGCTTGTCACACCTCGTGCGAGGAAGGGCAGCCGTGGGAAACGATCCTTCGTACTGCGGTGGCGGTGAACGCCGATCTGATCGCAGTGGGTGACCCCGCCGGCGCCGTGGGTCTGCCTGAGCGGCTTCTCGGCACTACCGCTGAGCGGGTCGTCCGACAGGCGCCGTGCTCGGTCGTCGTCGCATGCGGCCGCGTTCAAAAGAGCTACCAGGGCGCGCGAATCGCCGTCGGTGTGGATTTCTCGGTACACGGCATCGAAGCGGTTCGTTGGGCCCGAGATGTTGCGGCAGCTGTCGAGGGCGAGGTGGTGCTTCTTCACGTGGTTCCGCATCCGATCATGGAAAGCGTCCTACCGCGCGAGTGGCCAAGCGTTCTCGAGGGGCTTGCTTCGGCTGCGCGGTCGCGACTCGAGCAGCTTATCGTGAGCGAAGGCTTGCACCCCGACACCAAGGTGCAGGTGCTCGATGGGTCGATCGGAAAGAAGGTGTGCAATGCAGCCGCCGATCACCAGGCGGATCTGTTGTTCGTGGGGTCGCGTGGTCAGGGAAGGCTCCGGGGTATGATGTTGGGCAGCACGCCTCAATACTGTCTCCGCTATTCTCCCGTCCCAGTGCTGGCAGTCCGGCCGTAACCCGATCTCAGGAAAAGAGCTGCTCGATACGCCTCTGAGTTTCGAGGGGGGTTCGAGACGTGTCGAGACGCTCGTGCTCGGCTCCGGGGAGCTCGACTACAGGCTCGTATTTCTTCGCGAACTCATCGAATAGGGCAGAGCGCGCATCGCTTTCGTGCGGTCCACCACGTTCGCGTTGCTTCAAGCGGGCGAGGCAAACTTGGCGCGGGGAAACGCACTCCACGAACGTGAATGGAACACCACGCTGTGACGCGAGTTCGTGAATCGACTGCCGCATGGCGCGCGTTCGAAACGACGCGTCGACGACGACGGGACGCCCCGAGTCGACGACGACTCCAGCCCGGCGTAGGAGCTCATCATACACTTCGTGGGTGGACTTTTCCGAATAAGGCCCCGACCAGACGTCGCTCTTCATCGTTTCGGTAGGGCTCGTGCCCCTCAGGCGCTTTCGCGTTCGATCGGAGCTGATGACCGGCGCCGCCAAAAGCTCTCCGATCGCGTCCGCCGCGGTGCTCTTGCCGCTCGCGATCATCCCGCCGACGGCGACTACTCGCGGGCTCACGAGCGGAGGTCTTTCGAAGGCTAGCGACAACACGAAGTAGCGCCGGGCCTCCCGCCCTGCGCGGTCTCGCGCCTTTAGAGAGGCTTCTGCGTCCGCGGCAAAGATCGCCGAGACCTTTCCACGGACGAAGGCTCGATAGCTCTCATAGAAATTGACCACCGAGTAAAGATCGTAGTCATCGGACTGCCGCGCGTAACCGGCAAGAAGCCTTTCCGCGAGGTCGACGTGCCCGTGCCAGGCGAAGTCCATCGAAAGAAACGCGATGTCTGCGCAGACATCGGCGTAACGAAAGCGTTCGTTGAACTCGATGCAGTCGATGATCGCAATAGAGTCGTCACCTCCGAAGTACACGTGTTCGAGCCGCAGGTCGCCGTGCCCGTCCCGAACACGGCCTGCGGCCACGCGCGCTGCAAAGCGGGCTTCGTCCTCCAGGGTGGCGAGCTGCCAAGCCTCCACTTCACGGGCCTCGTCCGCACTGAGGTATTCGTGAATCACTCCGCGCGTCTGTTCGAAATTTTCACGAACGTTGCGACGGATCACCTCTACCTGTCCGTACCGCGAAGTCTCTGCGTCACAGCGAGCGCCTGCATGGAAAGTGACGATATGCGAAGCGAGCCGGTCCACGTCTTTTGGCTGGAGCTCACCCGCTTGAAGCAATACATCGGCCCGCTGGTCGTCAGGGAGTCGTCTCATGTGAACGGCCCAATCGACTATTTCGCCGTCTCCGGACAAGCGGTGGACCCCGGATGCACTTCGCGTAACCGGTACGACGCCCAGATAGACATCGGTCGCCAGTCTCGCGTTGAGTTGAACTTCCGCGTGACACGCATGGCGTCGCTTTTCGATCGTCGTGAAGTCGAGAAAGCCGAGGTTCACGGGGCGCTTGATCTTGAAGACCTCAGTATCGCCCAAGAACACCCACGAAATGTGAGTTTCGATCAACTCGAGGCCGGTGGCTTCGAGGTCGGCTTTCAGCTTTTCCATGGCGTCCGTATGCTGGACGACACCATACCAGTCGAACGCAAATCACGTCGACGCGACGCATTTCTCGCGCAGCTCGTACTGTCGACGCAGCGCTTGCGCTACGATCATCCCCGCGACCTCCAAGGACGGGTTCCTGTGGCGCGAAGGCCGACTTCAATGGGCACGGCCTTTGCTTAGGTAGGATCGAAGGGTTCGACATGGCAACGACATGGGTATTGGTTGCACACGGGGCAGGTGCTCGTGTGTTTGAGAATTTGGGGCCCGGGAAGGGGTTACGGCTGTTGGAGGGGATCGACCACCCAGAAGGGCGCCTCCAGGACGGTGATTTCGACGCAGATCGGCCTGGGCGATCGTTTCGGCGGGATGCGGGGGACGCTCGGCGGGCCGCCATGAGCCGTTCCGAGGGGCCTCACGAGCGCGCGGTTTCCGATTTTGCGCGGGAATTGGCCAGCAGGTTGCGGCAGGCTCGCACCACGGGTCAGTACGACCGTCTGGTGCTCGTCGCTCCTCCAAAGTTCCTGGGGCTGCTGCGGTCTTCACTCGATGCGCCGACTGAGCGGTGCGTCGTCGGAACGCTCGACAAGGATCTCGCTGCGAGCGACGAAGAAGAGCTCACCAGGCAGCTTGGTGAGGTGCTCGCGGTCTGATTTTCAATCGTCTGCGAACAAATGACATAGGTGAGGTAAAGAGATGGCCAACTTCGAAATGCCCGTAACCGAGTACATGAGCAGCCCCGTGGAGACAATTCGCATCGGCGAAAGCTTGATCGCAGCCAATGAGTCGTTCTCGAAACAAGGGGTATCCGCCCTCGGCGTCGTCAACGATGAAGGGAAGCTCAAGGGTGTCGTTTCGCGAACCGACATCTTGCATGCAGCCGTTTTCACCGAGGGACAGACGTTCCGAGTGCCAGACCGGCCCGTCGAGGAAATCATGCAATCGCCGGCGATCCAGCTGACTCCCGACGATCCGCTCTCGGCCGCCGCCAAGGCAATGCTCAAACATCGTGTCCATAGAGTGTTCGTCACGCGCTCGGGGAAGCTGGAGGGCGTGGTGTCGACTCGTGACCTGATGCGTGCGGTTCGTGAGAAGCGCATCAAGACACCGATCGCCGAGATCGCGTCAAGCTCCGTGGTCAAAGTGAAGGCCGAGGACCCGATTGCACTGGCCGTCGACCGCCTCGATCTATCGAACAAGCACGGCCTCGTGGTGGTTGAGGGCGACTTCCCGGTGGGTATTTTCGATCAGGTGTGCGCGTTGGAGTCGCGCCGCCTGCCCCCACAGACCGCCGTCGAGCACGCCATGAACGTCCGCATTCTAATTCTACCTGCCGGCATCGGAATGGGTCGAGCCGCGGCGCAGGCCCTTGGGATGAACGTGCGCCGAATCCTGATCGAAAACCAACGGGGAGTGACTGGGATCGTAGGTGGATTAGACTTCGCAAGAGTCATGACGTAGCTGGCTCTGCGTCGACCGGTAACTCGGACCCCGGCGCGGGACGGGCGTGCTCGCAATGGGGCCCCTCGGAACAGTGTCAGTGCCAGTGACAGTGCCAGCGACAGTGTCAGCGACAGTGCCAGTGTCAGCGGCAGTGCCAGCGCCAGTGTCCGTGATGCTGTCAGCACCAGTGCCAGTGTGATCTATCTTGGATCATCGTGATTTCCTTTCCGAGGGCCTTGGACCCCGGGCTTCGCCCTTCTGCGAGGGCCCAAGGCCCTCGGAAAGGAAATCACTCATGGGACTCATCGTTCAGCAAAAGGCACTCGAGGCCGCGGCGGGGCTTCAGCCTCTTCTTCCGGTCATCAGAAAGGCCGATAGGGATCTGTTCGACCAGGTGCGACGGGCTATGAATAGCGTGGTGCTCAACATCGCCGAGGCCGAGGGGAATGACCCGGGAACGGCGAGGGCTCGATTCGCGAGCGCGTGTGGGTCGGCGAAAGAGGTGCGTGCGGGGCTCCAGCTCGCAGCGGCCTACGGCTACGTCGGCCCGAACCAATGCGCAGAGCTCGACATCGCGCTCGATGAGGTCTGCGCGATGTCGTGGAGACTCTCCGGGCGTTAGCGTTTGGCCAAACACCACGTGATGGCACACACCTCGTCGAGCCTCCGGTCGAGGTGGGTCGCCGTCTCAGACCCGATGTACCCCCAGTCACTCGCGATATGAAGCGCGGCGCGGACCTCTTTGGCCGACCCGCAAGCGGTGGAAAACCGGGCCCGCGCATTCCCCGCATCACTCCCCCGAGCCTCCGCAATATTGAGCACCACACTCTGCGCGGCTCTCTTGAGCTGATCCGCCAGCGCCTTGTCCTGCCTCCGCACCACCCGGAGGAGCGGAGCGACTTCCTGCACCACCTTGCGGGCTCGAATGTAAACGTTCTCTGATCCCATGATTGAACTCCTTGTGTTGGGTTTGGGCCCTGTTGGCCTCACCCCGCTGTGGTCAACAGGGCGCAAACCCAAAAACAAGGAGTCCCTAGGACAGTGCCAGTGACAGCGACAGTGACAGTGACAGCGACAGCGACAGTGACAGCGACAGCGACAGTGACAGTGACAGTGACAGTGACAGTGACAGTGCCAGCGCCAGTGCCAGTACCAGTGCCAGCGACAGTGCCAGTGCCAGTGCCAGTGCCAGCGACAGCGACAGTGCCAGTGTCAGTGCCAGTGCTCGTGCCAGGTCAGTGGCTCATAGCCACTTTTGGATGTGCATGCCTAGTGTTCCTGCGCGCATCTTCGTTCGTTGTCTGGGTCGCACTCGGAACCTCAGCTCGTGTCCACCGCTCGCTTCGACCGTGAAGGCTCCACGCCAGGTGCTTCGGTCTTCTTTCCCCTTAGCCTCGAACGGCACCAGGATTCGCGATGGCCTGTCGTGCGTCCGTGCTCCGAAAGCAACCACCGCTTCCACGTCGAGTTCCCGCGCGTCGAGGCCCGGGTGGTGGAGGGAGAGCTCGGCTGAAACCGTGGTGCCGACGATGAGCTCGTCTGCGCCGAGGCCTCCGAACCGCACGCTTTCCATTGCGATCTCGCCCCAATGCGCGCGCAGCCTCTCGGCGAGATCGGCCAGCGCAAAGAGTGGCCGGTAGTTCGATTCGCGGAGCGCCACCGCGTCTTTCATGGCCGGTTCGTAGAACATATCGGCATAGTCGGTCACCATTCGGCGAGATGAAAAGCGAGGAATGATACTTGCCATACTGGCCTTCATTCGCTCGACCCATTCGAGCGGTATGCCGGCATCGTTGCGCCGCTTGTAGGTGGGAAGAATTTCCGACTCAAGTAAGGCCATCGTGACGGCGCGATCGTATGCGCTCGGGTCGTGGATGGTCGTTGCCGGCAAGTCGATGACCCAGCCATTGTCACCCTCGTACCCCTCGATCCACCAGCCGTCGTCGACGCTGAGGTTCAAGCAGCCGTTCATCGCGGCCTTCATGCCCGAAGTACCGCTTGCTTCGAGCGGGCGGGTTGGAGTGTTGAGCCAAACGTCGCACCCGGCGACCATTCGGCGGGCTTCGTCGATCGAATAGTTCTCGATGAAGATGACTTTTCCGACCAAATCGGGGTGTTTGGTGGCTTGATAGACCCTCTGCAGTAGCGCCCTCCCTTGCCCGTCGGCGGGATGTGCCTTGCCGGCGTAGATCAGCGTGGCCCCGGGGTTTCCATCGACGAGCTTGGCCAGCCGTTCGGGCTCGCTGAGCAGAAGGTCTGCACGTTTGTAGGGTGCAAACCTGCGCGCGAAGCCGATGAAGAGTCGATCCTCGTCGAGTTGGGCGAGAATGTCCTGAAGCACCGAAAGGTTTTCGCGACGACGAGTCCACGTCTTGGTGAGGTGGTCCTTGAGCCAGCCGACGAAGTCCTGCCGAAGCTCCTGATGCACGCTCCATACCTCGGCGGGGTCATGGTGACGCAGCCACTCCCACCGGTCGGCGTCTTCGATCGAATCGCGCCAGTTTGGGCCCATCTCCCGCTCGGCCAATCGCTGCCATCGAGGAGCAAGCCAGCTTGGGACGTGGACACCGTTTGTGATGCTGGTGGACGGGACGTCGTCGGCGCTGTCCATATCGGGGTAGAACTGGAGAAACATCTGGCGGGCGACCTCGCCATGCTTCGCACTTACTCCGTTGATGCGCCCGGAGCTCCTGACCGCCAACGCAGTGGTGCCGAACTCGTTGGGCTTCCCTTGGGGGGTGTGGCCCATCGCCATGAGGCGGGGCCAGTCTAGTCGCAGGACGTGCTCGAAACGTGACAAAAAAGGCCGCACCATCTCCTCGGGGAAATGGTCGTGCCCGGCCGGCACGGGTGTATGGGTCGTGAACACGGTCGTGTTGCGAATGTACTCGAACGCTTCCTGCGAGCGCAGGCCGTGCCGTTGAATCAGGTGCGCGGCACGCGCGATGAGCAGAAAGGCGCTGTGTCCCTCATTCATGTGAAACACGTCCGGATCGATGTCGAGTTCGGTGAGGAGCTGGTAACCTCCGAGGCCGAGGATCATCTCCTGCCGCAGCCGATGTTCCGGGTCACCGCCGTAGAGTCGATTGGTGATCGCGCGGTCCTCTGGCTTGTTGTCCGAGATGTCCGTATCGAGCAAGAAGAGCGGGATCCGCCCGACCTTGAGCTGCCAGGCTTGCGCGTGCACGGGGCCTGTCGGCAGGGGGACGGTCACCTTGAGGGGCGCATAGGCGCCTGCCATGACTTGCTCGAAAGGTGGGTTCTGAAAGTCGTTGTTGTCTCCCCAAGCTTCCTGTTGACCGTCACGATCGATGAACTGGTGGAAGTAGCCCTCGTGGTAGGCAAGCCCAACAGCACACAATGGCAGGTTCAAATCGCTGGCGGCCTTCAGATGGTCGCCTGCGAGGATCCCGAGGCCACCGGAGTACAGCTTGAGAAAGCCTGCAATCCCAAACTCCATGCAGAAGTAGGCGATGCGAGGCTCCGGCATCTCGGTCGAGCTCGGCAAGCGCTGATGAACTTCTTCGACACTGCGCACGTACTCCGCGTCCATCGCGAGGTTCATGAGCCTGTCTGGCTTTACCTGGTCGAGAAGCGCGTGCGGGTTCTCCTCGAGCTCGAACCAGAGGGTCGGGTCGAGACGCTTGAAGAGCGCGGCCGCCTCGGGATGCCAGCGCCACCATAGGTTCGCCGCGATGTCTTCTAGAGGTTGCAGCTCGTCCGGGAGGGCGTTGGCGACGTTGAAAGTCCGAGTGTACGGCGGTGCCTCCTCTCCTTCGGCGCGGGGTAATCGTTCGACCAGGCCGAAAACGCCCGAGGTGTCAGTCGCGGCCGGCATCGACGGCACGCTGAGTCGCTCCATGGGGAGCTCTTTTCGCCTGGCCGCGCCTGCCGCTAATGCCCGGTGATGCGCGTCTTCGTAGTGGTCCATGAAGTTGGACCACGCGGTCAACGCAGCCGTCGCGAGGGATGCCCGCCGCAGGGACTCCCGATCCTCTGGAGAGAGATCGATGAATTCGACCAGAGCCGCAGTCAGGGTGTCGCTCACTTCATCGAAGGGAACCCCCTCTCGTTTGAGCACACGAACCCCGGTTCGATCACCGTCTCCCTGGCGGGCGACCCACCGACCAAAACCCGCGCGATCCGTCGTGATGGCTGGGACGCCAAAGGCTACAGCCTCAAGCGGGGTGTATCCCCAGGGCTCGTAGAACGAGGGAAAGACACCGAGGTCTGCACCGGGCAGGAGGTCCCAGTACCTCTGGCGGATCAGCGGGTCGGTGCCGTCGAGGTAGATCGGCACGTGAACGACGTGTACGCGGGCGCCCGGATTATTGTCGAAGCTGAGCGCGTTCAACTTATTGGTGATCGGGTCGTTGGCCTCATCGACGAGGTCGTGTGTGCATCGAAGCGGCGGCCCCGCAGAACCGCCATGGGCCCTGTCCCAGAGTTGTCGCTTTGGCTCGGCATGTCCGGCAGGCAGCATCGCGTACAGGATGATGCGCTTCCCATCTCGGGACTCGAGCTCGGTCCGTAACTTTGCAGACGCATTCAGATAAACGTCCACGCCCTTGTTGATGTATTCGTAGCGTCCGGCCAGCGCGAAGATCAGCGTCCCGTCTCGATCGTAGGTGTCCCCGGTGGTCAACTCCGCGAGCTTGAAAAGCTCGTCTCGCGCCCGTGTACGCTGCTCGGGCATAACCGGACGAGCGCCAAAACCATTGGGCAAGATCACATCCGGTTTGCGCTTGAGAAGATGGTCGCATTCGAGGGCAGTGATCTCACTCACCGTCGTGAACACGTCTGCCGCATGTGCGGCAACCTTTTCCATCGAGTGCTTCGACGAAACCTGGAGCTCCTTGGCCGCGGCTTCCACGTCTACGCTCGGCAGAGACTGGTAGAAGTTTGGGTCGGCCTTTCGCCCCGCGAGGGAGCGTCCGAGCATTGTGGCGTGCGTGGTGAACACAGTGCCGATCTCGGGCGCTGCGGTCTTCAGGTGAAGGATGGCAGCGGCAGACATCCACTCGTGAGCTTGGACGATCGCTGCTTGGCGAGCTGGAAGAAGAAATCGATCACGAATGTGCTCGATCACCATCCCCGTACCGTGTGCGAACAACACCGGGTCGTAGTAGTCCCAGGCGCCAAAGAGCGAATCGAGCCCGAACTCTTCCCAGTAGCGGCCGAGGATTTCGTCTTTGCGCTGGTAGAGACGCGACTGGTTGATCAGAAGGCAGCGAGGCTCGCCTGGTACCAGCCAACGCCCCATCACGACTCCGACCTCATGGTCTTTGAGAGAGTCGAGTAGCTCGGGGTCCCACACGTCCGCGCGGAACTCTGGAACAACCCCTTCGGCTCTCGGAATGTCCGGACCAAAAGTGATATATCCGTCTTCGCCGTGTCTCTCCTGAACCTCGCGAACCCGGCTGGCCAAGACGGTGTGAATCCCGCCGACCATGTTGCAGACCTCCCACGAGATCTCGAAGAACGCGGGCTTGCTCATGCTGGTATCCGCTTCTCCAGTGGGCCCAGCACCGAGAGATTCAAATCCTTCAGCACGTTCATGTAGTGGATGAACGCGTCGTAGGGCCCCTCGTATGGACTGAAGTAGTCGTGCACCTCAGCGTCGGAGGCGGACTTGGTCGCCATGTAATAGAAATGGTCTGACGTCTGTAAGCGCCGCCAAAGCGCCAACAAGTGCGAATTGTTTCGGCGCTTCACGTCCGTGCCGAGGGCGTAGATTTCGGCAAGGGCACGCTGCTGCATCGCGTTCCCGCGCCACGCGCTGATATCGCGGGCTTCGTCTGCCCACGAGACGGTTCTGTGAAACGAAAGGTCACCAAGCGCGGGGTAGCGTTCGATGACCTGGCCTGGCGTGAGAATGTCCCAGTGCGGGTGGGTGAATAGCAGGTCGGGAAGGTGCTCGAGGAAGTCGAAGATGCCGGTTTCCCTCCATTGGTGCTCGCCAAAGGTCTCGTAGTCCATGAAGAGGTTGATCACGTCACCGGCACCGCTGTGTTGATGGACCCATTTGGCAAACTTGTCTGCCGTGAGCGGGAACTCGGCCCATGCTCGATTCGAAAACCTGAATGCGATGTCGTCGGAGAGACGGTAGTTCTTCGTCAATAGGCGCGTTTCTCTTCCGGGAACGCGATAAACGAAGTTCGGGCTTCGCCAGTCGAGAATGTCATCGGCGCCTTCGATCAGAATCGCATCGAAGCCGAGATCCGAAATAAACTGACCGATCTCGTCGTCGTAGATGAGCTCGGTATTGCGGAACACGCGCGGCGTCTGTCCAAACTCGGACCGAATGAGGTCGACCTCGAGATCGATCTGCGCCTTGTATTCATCCTTGTCGTAGAGCGCGGCAAGGCTGTGATAGTAGGTCTCGGCAATGAACTCGACGGCACCCGTCTTGGCGAGCCTCACGAAGCTGTTCATGACCTCCGGCGCGTACTGCTTCATCTGTTCGATCGCTACACCGGTGACGGCATACGAAATCCGAAAGCGACCGTCGGTGCGTTCGATCAGCCGCAGCATCGATTCATTCGCCGGCAAGTAACATTTGTCCGCCACCTTGCGGAACACTTGTCCGTTTAGCTTGGAGTCGAAGTACTCGTGGTCTTGGCCGACTTGAAGCGCCCCGTACGGCTTCAAACGGTAAGGCTGGTGCACCTCGAAATAGAAACAAACAGACGGCATGGTTTCTCCTAGGCAGCGCTCACCGATTGATAGATCGGAATGAGTTTTTCTGCAGCAGCATCCCAATGGATATGACGAATTTCTTCTCGCGCGAGGTCGACGATGACGCGCCGAAGCTCGGGCAGCTCGAGCAAGGCCACGATCTGACTGGCCATCTTGTCGACATCCCAGAAGTCGACCTTCAAGGCGTTCCTAAGGACCTCGGAGACACCCGACTGCTTCGAGACGATGACGGGCCGGTCGTAGCTCATCGCCTCGAGCGGAGCGATCCCGAACGGTTCGGATACCGAGGGCATGACGTATACGTCGGCGGTGGAGAAGGTTCGCTCGAGATCGGCGCCTCGAACGAATCCGGGGAACCGAAACGCGTCCTCGATGCCGAGACTCTCCACCATCGCCTTCATGCGAGGCAGCATGTCTCCAGACCCGGCCATGACGAACTTCGCGTTGGGGACGTGCTGTAGCACTCGGGCGGCCGCCTGGACGAAATACTCCGGCCCTTTTTGAAAAGTGACTCGGCCAAGGAAAAGGACCACGGGCCCCGTCGATTTGCGCTGCTGTGTGTATGCCTCGACCGTTGCGCGCGTGTACACCCCGTTGTGCACTACCGAAATCTTGTCGAGGGAGGTGCCATGGACTCGGTTGATGAGGCTTCGGGTGTAGTAGCTGACCGCGATGACTCGCTTCGCGCGCTCGAGCCCCTGGCGTTCGACCGCCACGATTTCGCGATCTGCGCCCTCAGCAGCTCGATCGTACTCGAGGCTGTGGACGTGGGTGATCAGGGGAGCATTGGCGCGGGCAGCGATCTCGATGCTTGCCGGAAACGTCATCCAGTCGTGGGCATGGACGATGTCATACTTACGTCCCCGCACCCTCCGGGTGGCCGCGGCAGCATAGCGTGCGACTTCCGCAAACAAGTCGTGACCGTAGTGAGCCTCGGTCGTTGGCTCAGTGCTCCATTCCCAGAGATCGTCTCCCAGAAGGTGTGCGTGCTCGGGCTGCCGGTGGGGGGGGCCTGGTAGCTCATGTGCTAGCCGCGCTACGGCGGCTTCGTCGAACCCGCCGGCTGCGAGCAGCTCGAGATACGCGGATGGATCGAGATACGGCTTCAACATTGCTGGCACCTGGATCGTGCGTATCCTCGCGGAGGCGGCTCCTTCGCTTGCCTGGGCTGCCGCCGTCAGAATCGGGTCCGTCGAAAGAGACGGCTCATTCGCGATCGCCTCTTGCAGCGGACTCTCCTGGCTCTGCCAGGTCTTGACGGGGACTCGTTCGATCGCTTCGGATCCAGAAGCCCCGAGGAGGTGCATGTGTGGCGCGTCCTCTTCACCGTAGAGGCGCGGTAGCAGGAAGTCGATTTCGATGCCTCGACTCGCGAGCGCCGTCGTCAGCCCTTGGCATGCGGTCCCGAGCCCGCCGCTGATGTGCGGTGGGTACTCCCATCCCAACATCAGCACCTTCATGGGACGGCCGTCTTGGCGATTCGAAGCACCTCGGCGACGCTCCACGCCTGTGCGGGGGCGCCGCCCGGGCGGTGCGGAGGGTCGCCATCGAACACCTCGCCGATCTGACCGATACAGCCTTCTGTGCGGAAGTGGGCGCAGAGGCTCGCGAGGACCGGCAGAAGCTCGGCGTTCACCGACTTTGGCCCGTCGATCGCGCGAACCGCATCGGCATAGAGGCCTAGCAACCATGGCCATACGGTCCCCTGGTGGTACGCCAGGTCTCGATCGGCTTGTCCCCCCTCGTAGACCGGTCGATAGTCGGGGTCATCGGGAGACAGGGTGCGAAGGCCAACTGGCGTGAGCAGCTTGGTACGCACGGCGTGCAATGCTCGGCGCTTGTACGATTTGTCGAGCGGGACTCCAGGCAAGACGAGTGCCCAAAGCTGATTGGGTCGCAGCTTGCGATCGGGGTTTCGGCCGTCGTGTGTGTCGGTCAAGAAGCCCAGATCTTGAAGCCAGAATTTTTCCTCGAAGTGATCCGAGAGTTTCTTCGCGGTTTCTTCGAGTGTCTTGCCGAGCTTGGGGCGGAGCTTTTTGGCCCACCGGCCCGCGGTGATCAGGCTGGACAGCCAAAGCGCATTGAGGTCGACGGCATAGCCCCACCGTGGCGTGACTGGGCGCTGATCGACGATGGCGTCCATCCAGGTGAGCGCCCAGGGTCCTTGGTCGACAAATAGAAACCCCTGGCGGTCCAGATGCACTCGGGCATCCGCCCCGGCGATGATGCACTCGATCAGGTCGAGGCACGCTTCTTGAAGAGCCACCACTCGCCGGCTCCGGGTCCGTCTGGAGGTGAGTGCGGTCGCCCGGATGAACAAGAGCGAGGCGTCGATCGCGTTCTTGTTTGCGGGCACGTCGCCGCTCTTTGGAATGTTTGGAATCAACCCGCCTTCCAGGCGCTCAGCCAGCGATTCGAGTATCGCCAAGGCGTCGTCGACCTTGTCCCGGGCGAGGCACAGTCCTGGAAGTGAAATGAGCGAATCACGAGACCACTCGCCAAACCACGGAAACCCGGCGATCACGCCGGTCCGATTTCCGTGGAGCTTCACCAGATAAGCGTCGGCAGCATCGTCGAGCTCCTCGAGGAACGAACGGCCTTCGCGCGAAAGAGAGACCAGTACCTGCGGTTCGGGGCTCTCCGTGGGTGTCGTCCCGAGGCGCATGCTCAACGAAGTGTCACCGTCCAACGTGATGCAAAACTCTCCGGGCGTGAAGAGGTCCTCGGCGTCGTCGTAGCCGCGGGTGTTCTCCCATTCGTAGTGGACGCCTTCGTACCAATGGCCGTCCCTCCCGAATGTGCCCTGGGCACCGTGAAGACTGACCACGAGTGGAGGAACGTCTTTGTAGGGTCGCAGCGTAGCCTGTAGGAAGCTCCTGTCGTCGACGTCGACCTCTCCGTTCAGGAAAGGATTCGCGAACGTGAGTTTGTGGATTGGGCGGCATCGGATCAAGGGCCGCAACCTGAGCTGGACGGGTTCGGTGAGGCCTTCGATCGAGTAGCGAAGCCAGACCGCGTCGGTGCCGTCCTCCAGCCAAAGCTCGCGGATCACATCGAGGCCGGCGAACCGGTAGGTCCATCGCGGTTGGGGATCGAACTCGACCAAGTACTGAACCCCGTTGGGCTCCACGGCGTTTCCCCAGTCGTAGCTGTGAAGCGCGAACGTCTCGCCACCCACTTCAAACCATTCCTCGAGCTCCGCGGCGATGTTGAGTGGCCCACCAATGCCGGGCTCGCGCACCGTGAGAAGGCTGTGGTACTTGCGGCGTGGGCGTCGATCGATTGTACCCATCGCGAAGGAGCCGCCGGCGTTCGTGCACAACCACTCTGCGTCGGGCCCAGCCTGCAAAACCGGCATCTCATCCGCGGCGTCGCTCGATGCGCGCGTGAGAAGACGGAGCCCTGCCGGGCTGTCAGATCGACTTGGAAACCAACTCGGGAGAATCACGTTAGAACCCTGGGCCCAATGAATGGCCCGGACCAGGCACACCGCCTAAGCAGAAGGTATGCCAAAGCCTGACGCGAACCATCGCGTCATTCCGTCACAACTCGCCAACAATATCACTGTCGACGCGCATTGCATGCGGCTCGTAGCATTTTCTGGCGCAACTTGTGCGGATCGCCTCACGGTGACGGCTCCCGGGGGCCTTTGCTCGTCAGCGCCGGTGTGACATCGACCAATGTGTGGCACTGGCTGCACGCCGATAGGAGCTGCCCGAAAATTTCAGCCTGACCGCGAGTCGTTGGCTTCGCCTCGCGAGGCTCCCCAGGGCCCGGGACATAATCGTCTTCCGCGGTACTTCCCTCGATTGCGGCCGAGAAGGCGAGATCATGGACCTCGTAGGCAAGACGAGTCGCTCCCGGAGGACTTTCGGCGTCCGGTTTTTCCGGCCCATGAAGAGGTGCCTCGGCCAACACACGCGCGGCCCTTTGAAAGGTCTTCGGAGAGTCGCTCAATAATGCCTCCCACATTCTCTCGACCGCCCAGTAGTGCCGTCTCATGTGCATCGTGAGGTCGTGTCCACCCGGAGCAGGGTCGAGCTTGATCGGGGGTCCACGGTCGAGGGCGTGATGGCACTGCCCGCATGCATACGACAATCGGGCAAATGCCATGCAAGCCTCCTCGAGATCGCTACCCTCGCGCACCTGTTCGGCGAGTTCTTTCGTGATGCGTGCGTATTCCTTGCCCTGATCGGGGAACGGCACGTGTTCCATGAAGAATGCGAGCTTTCGCATCGATTGCCGGGCCATCGCGAGGTCGCCTCGAATCAGTGCATTCCTCGCCACAATCGAAAGTCCTGCGTGATCGGCCATGACTTGATCGAAATTTGCTGGGAGCTTCGTCGCGGAAAGGTCTTCGACCTCGGTCTCGTCCTTCGAGCCGCATTCGCAACCGCTGAGCGCCGCAAGCCAGAGACTCAGTAAGACGATTCGCCCGACCATGATGCGCGTATGATGCCCTCTAGGGACGCATATTCAAGTTGGGTCTTTCAGCCCTCCTGGTGGGTCAGCAGTAGCGGAATCTCGCTGTCGTGGAGGAGCCGCCTGGCAACGCTGCCGATCAGGAGGCGCTCGATGCCGCTCTTTCCGGTGGTGCCCGCGCATATCAGGTTTGCCCCTACGTCGTTGGCCACTTTGAGGATCCCCGCAGTGGGATCCCCCGTCACCAAGTGCGTCTGAATGGCTTGCGCGTCGATCGAAAAAAGCTCGTTGGCATCGTCTTTCAGCATCCCTTCGAGCCCCCGGTGCAGGGCCTGGCGACGCTTTTCGGCGGCCTCACCGACGACGGCTCCTCGATCCGTGTATTCGCCCCAAACGTCGAGGTAGCTGTGCACGAGGTGAAGAGACCCGTGGCAGACGCCATGAATAGCTCGCGCAACCTCGGCCGCGTGTTTGGCCGGCGCAGAAAAGTCGTAGGCGATGACTATCGAGCTCGGGACTCCATCGCCCTTTGGGGGAACGACGATGATCGGTGTGTGCACGGTCTTGAGAACCCGCTCGGTAATGCTCCCGTACATGAACTTCGAAACGCCGCTCCGACCATGCGTCCCTACGACCACCAAGTCGACATCGTGCTCTTTGGCATAGTCACGAATGACCTCGTGGACCGTGCCTTCGCGGATCACCGTGAAGTGCTCCAACCCTGCTGTGTCGATCGTTTGAGACTGCTGATCGAGAGCCTCTTGCGCGTCGTTGAGGATGCGGGTGACGGCCTCCGGGCCCGGGCTGTACGAGAGATCCATCAGCAGATAGTTGGGGATGACCGGCGTGTGCAACAGATGGAGCTTCGCAGAGCATTGTTTCGCGAGCGCGATTGCGTAATCGAGCGCGAGGTATGCATTCTGGGAGAAATCGGTGGGGACGAGGATTTGATTGATCTGCATCTCGGGCCTTCGGTTAGATACTCTGGAGCTTACCCTTCAGCCGCCAAAAGTGTCCGTTGGCATGAGGCTATCGCGGAGAAGTTTCTCATTGACATAGTGTTTCTCTTCTTCCTCGATGTCCTTGCGCAGCATCTCCGCAAGGTCGGCGATCCCCTTTTCGATTTCGGCAGGAGACTTCGCGTCGAGGATGGCGTGCAACAAACGGTCGAGGTGCGCTCGTTGCTCGGCGTGTTCGGCGTGGAGGTGGCGTGCGCGTTCGGGTCCAAAGCCGTCCGCTTCGCTTATCGCCGGCACCATGTGGGTTTCCTCGAAGGTCATGTGAAGCTCGAGGATTCCTCGTAGGGCATATGCGGCGCGCTTAACCCGATCCTCCTCTTCTTCTCCCTCTCGGAGTTGTCGCGCGCCAACCTCCAGCTCCGCTAGCATCTTTTCGATCTCCCGGTGCTGGGTCAAAACCTTCTGACGAACTTCGGAAGGCATCAACGGATCGTCGCTCATGTCATCCTCCCTTTTGACCGATCGAAGTCGTGCAAAGACTGAGCCAGAAGCCTTTAGCAGGATTTGCCCCGACCCGGCACGCAACTTCTGCGTGGCCTCGGAATCTTTCGCAGAACATGCGTGTTCTTGGATACGCTTTCGGCTTGATTCCGCTGCCCTGATTGGCACGGAGCTTGATATAGAAAGGGTGAGCTCATGGATCAGCCCAAGACGATTCTCGTCGGCACGGACTTCTCGGACATCTCCGACGAAGCGCTTCGTACGGCGGCACTTTTTGCCAAGACGTTTGGCTCGCGAGTATTGGTGGCTCATGTGTTCGATCCGACTCCGAACGTGCCGCCCGTCGTTTGGTCTCGGCCCGACCTTCTAGAACGCAGCATCAGAGTCGAGATCGAACAGGCGATTCGAGAAACACTCAGCGGAAAGACCGCGTCGCTCCTCAAGGACGTCCCCGAGGTGGAGCTGAGCGTGTGTCAGCATCCTTCGGCCGGTCGCGCTCTGTGCGAAATCGCGGAGGACGAAGGCGCGGATCTTCTCATCTTGGGATCTCACGGTCGAAGCGGGTTATCCCGCGCTTTTCTGGGAAGTGTTGCCGAAAAGGTCGTGCGTCACGCCCCATGCCCTGTGTTAGTCGTGCGCGAACGGCGAAAAGAAAAGAAGGGTGGTGGATAACCGATGGCGCTCATTCCGCGATTAGTCGTTGCTTACGATTTTTCGGATCCCGCACGGCGTGCCTTCGAGCTCGGTGTGTTCATGGGTCGACAGCTCGATGCGGAGGTCCACGTGATCACCGTGCTCGACTCCGGCGACGAGAAAGACGCGTCGAAAACCAAGCGAGAGCTCGAGGATCTCAGAAAACTTCTCGAAATGCAGACCTGTGGTGCCGTCAAGAGCGATGACCTCCGAATCGAGTGTCATGCTTTGGCCGGCGACCCTGCCGAGGCGATCGTGGCCAGGGCTCGAGAGATCGACGCGCCACTGATCGTGTGCGGGACCACCGGCAAAGGAGCTGTCGCGCGCACTCTCTTAGGGAGCGTTTCTCACGAGCTGGTCCACCGAAGCGGGGCAATCGTCATGTCGGTGCCTTAGGCGCTACCCAAGCGTCACAAGCCCGTTTATGACCAAATACGCAGTGCTTGCGCGACACGCTTCGGTAAACGCACAAAATGCAGGGATTCGTGTAGAACGAGGCAGGATATGCTCCTGATCGCTGGTACGCTCCTTGCTCGTCCTCCCGAGCGCATATGTCTCTGGAACACACCGACGCGCTTTCGGATTCCGTCGGGCCGTCGATGCGACCGGTCGCGCCGCGAAATCGAGCTCGAAAGATGATTCCGCGAGAGCACGGCGCTTATGCAGAGCTGTTGTTTCCGATGACGGCTGTCTTCTTGGGGGGCTCACCGACCACCTCTTCGTTGTTGCTAGCCATCGCCGCGATCGCCTGCTTCATCATGAACGAGCCGCTTCTCGTGCTGTTCGGCCAGCGGGGCGCGCGCATGCAGCGTGAACAGGGTGGTCGAGCACGGCGCGCACTGGTCCTCTCGATGTTGGTCGCGATCGGTGCGGGCATCTCGGGGCTGTGGCTCGCTCCGCAGCACGCTCAATACGCGGTTGTCCTACCGTTACTGCTCGGGGTCGGCGTCATGATGATGGCCATTGAAGGGCTCGAGCGCAGCGGGATGGGCGAGACGATGGCTGCCGCGGCCCTGTCTTCGGTGGCACTGCCGCTTGGGCTCGCGTCAGGGTTGGGCGTGCTTGCTTCGTCGGCCGTTGTGGGGATTTGGCTGGTGGCCTCGCTCTTGGGAACGTCCGTGGTACGGCTTACCGTCGCGCGGACTCGGGCCAAAACCGACGAAGAGTTTCGCCGCGTTCGCGCCGCTAGGGCACTGGTCATCCTCGCATGCATCGCCGTGATCGGGGTCGGGGCCGCAGCGCCTCTCACGCCGCGCGGTCCGTTGTGGATCCTGACCGCGGCGGTCCCCGTTGCATTCGTCGTCGCGATTATCGCGATAGCTCGTCCCACCGCACGGAGTCTACGATCGATCGGGTGGGGGCTCGTGCTCGCCAATGTCTGCACCCTGGTGGCGGTCGTAGCCGCCCTGAAGCTGGTTCAGGATTTCCAGGCAGTAAAATCGACCCTACCATTTCCCATGTTTTAGCTTGGCGACGTTCAAGAGAGGAGAGTTTCGTGCTCGCAAAAGACATCATGACCGAAAACCCTGTGACCGCGACCGAGCTCATGTCGGTTGCCGAAGCGCTTACGCTACTCTACGAGCTCGATGTTCGGCACCTGCCTGTCGTTCGCGGTAGCGAGCTGGTCGGGATCATCAGCGATCGAGATCTCCGAAGCTTCTCTGGTACAGACGAAGAAGGAGAGATCGACAGCGTGGAAAACGCGCGCACCGCGACCGTAAGCAGCTTCATGAACACGAGCCCCATCAAAGCCAGTCCCGAAACCTCCGCCCGCGAACTCGTGGAGCTCATGTTGTTGCATCGCGTGGGCGCCATTCCCGTGGCGGATGTCGACACCGGCGATTTACTCGGCATCGTGAGCTACGTCGATCTGTTGCGCGTGCTCCAGGAGACGTTGGAACCTGCGTGAAGCTGATCACCACACACGAGACCGCCGATTTCGACGCCCTGGCATCTTGTGTGGCTCTTCAAAAGCTTCATCTAGGTGCGGAGATTGGCGTTGGCGGTGGGTTCGCGCCCAACGTGCACCAGTACTTGACCCTGCACGGCAACCGCTTCCTCACCCAACGGTGCCAGGATGTCACTCTTTCCGACGTGGATCTGTTGGTCGTGACCGACGTCCGACGAAGAAGCAGGCTCCGTCACGTCGAACAAGTGCTCGAGCGTGCGATCCGGAAGCCGAGCAGTGTCCGCATCGTCGTCTGGGACCACCATCCGAGCGCGCCTGATGACTTGATATCGGACGAGGAGCACGTCCAGCCCGTGGGCGCTGTGACCACACTCGTCGTCGAGGAGCTCGTTGCGCGAGGTGCAGACATCGACCGGGAAGAGGCGACGCTCTTCTCGCTCGGCATTCACGAAGACACCGGCTCCCTCGCGTACTCTAGAACCAACTCACGAGACGCCAAGGCGCTCGCGTGGCTCCTCGGTCACGGGGCCCGGCCGGGACTGCTACAGCGATTTCTCAGACCCCCGCTCGACGCCATAGAACGTTCGCTGCTCATTTCGATCCTCGACCGAATGGAGGAAGTTCCCACGTTCGGCACTCGGATCGGGGTTTCTGCACACGAGATCGACGAGGCGCCGGCTGGGCTTGCGCGCGTGACCACCGAAGCGTTTCGCATGGTCCCTCATGACGCCCTCTTTTGCGTCTACCGACTTCGAAACGGCAAAACGCACATCATTGGGCGTTCGCAATCCGATGCTGTCATGATCGGTGACGTCCTCGGCGAGCTCGGTGGGGGCGGCCATCCAGGCGCTGGATCGGCGATCGTTCGGGAGGGTTCGCTCGCAGACGTGGTATCTCGCCTTCACTCTGCGATCGAGAAGACCTGCCGCCGTCCCGAAATCGTTCGCGATCTCATGTCGAGTCCCGTCCGGACCGTGACCCCGAAAATGCCTTTACGCGAGCTCGCCCACTCCCTTCACGAATGGGGCCACGCCGGCGCGCCAGTCATCGAAGCCGGAAAGCTCGTCGGTATGGTCTCTCGACGCGACGTCGAACGGGCGAAACGCGACGGCCGTGATTCACTGACGGTTGCGAGCTGCATGGCGCATCCCGTCCATACCGTAGGCCCGGACAGCCCGCTGAGCGATGCGCTCGAGCAAATGAAGGCTCACAATATCGGAAGGCTGCCTGTGCTGGACGGGACGAGAATCGTCGGAATCCTGTCTCGGGACGACGTGCTCGACTACCTCTACGAGGGATGAGAGCTTTCCGGACCTCTCAATCGGATCTATAGGATTCTCAAAGGAGAGCCTATGCGTGAAGAAGGAATTTGCGTCGCCGCGCTGGTCGTGTGCCTGGCAACCTTTGGGTGCACCTCCAAGGAGGCGGCTCCCGCCGAACCCGAACCCGCCGCAGAGCCTACACCCACGCCGGAGGCAGCCCCCTCCGAGCCGGTTGCTGCCAAAGATCCTGCGGTCGAAGCCGAAGAAATCTTCAAAGCGCGCTGCGTCACCTGTCACGGAGAGAAAGGCAAAGGAGATGGACCCGGCTCCGCAGCCCTCAACCCGAAGCCGCGCGACTACACATCTGCCGAGTGGCAGAAATCCGTCACCGACGAGCACATCGAGAAGATCATCATCGGCGGTGGGACTGCGGTGGGTCTGAGCGCGCTGATGCCTCCAAATCCTGATCTCACCGACAAGCCAGAAGTGGTGGCCGCCCTCGTCGCCGTCGTCCGGAACCTCGGCAACGATCAGTAGTCCCATGGTAGTCTCGGCGCATGCCGATGCTGGTAGGGTGTCTTGCGCTCGTAACCCCACGGTTTGCGATCGTGTTGGTCTTTCTCTTGAGTGATTACCTCGGGCGCGCCTACGAAACGACTTTGTGGCCGCTCCTCGGCTTTTTCTTCATGCCCCTGACGACGCTGGGGTACGCGTTTGCGATGAATAGCCACGGCTCGGTCGATGGGATGTACCTCGTGATCGTCGTCGTTGCCGTGCTCCTCGACCTCGGGCTGGTCGGTGCGGGCTCCAGGACGCGCTGGCGAGATTGAGTTCGGGTATTCACCCTGGCGAGTCGTGTGCCGCCCAAAGGGTTAGGGCCTCAAGATCGTGAGCGACGGGATCGGGCTTCCTGAAGGGTCGGTCGATCAGGTAGGCTCTGAGATCAACCGGAGGCACGTATGACCCTTCAAGGAACGATGCTCTCGAACATCGAGCGCTGGGCGAAGACTAAAGGTAACGCGAATGCGCTTTACGACCTGAACGCCGACGGCACGTGGAAGAGCACGACGTGGGCAGAGGTTTGGGCGGACGTTCGGCGAGTCGGCAAGGGACTGATTTCTCTCGGCTTCGAGCCCGGGGGCTGCGTCGCGATCGTCGGCAAGAACCGACCTGACTGGGTGATCTGCCAACACGGCATCAATGCGGCCCAAGGGATCCCAGCACCGCTCTATACCACGCTCCTCCCCGATCAAATGGCCTACATCATCGACAACGCGCAAGCAAAAATCGTCATCTGCGACGAGCAAGACCAGCTCGACAAGTACCTGACCATCGCAAATCGCGACAGCACGATCGAGCACATCATCACGATGGACGACCTCGGATCAAACGATCCGCGTGTCCATACGCTAGCGGAGTTGATGAAGCTCGGGGATGCCGTGGACGATTCGGCGCTCGACACACGGCTTGCTGCGGTCGACCAAGACGACGTCGCATTGCTCATCTATACCTCTGGAACCACTGGGCTTCCCAAAGGGGCCATGCTGACCCATCGCGGGATCGAGCTCATCGGCAACGCGGTCAAGGCCGTGTTTCCGACACTCGTCGAGCGCGAAACGCGCTACGTGAGCTATCTCCCGTTGTGCCATGCCGCCGAGCAAGGGATGCTCAATTTTTCCGGGCTTACAATCGGTTGTGAGGCCTATTTCTGCCGCGACCTCACGCAGATCAAGGACTACCTGGTCAAGGTACACCCCACGATGTTCCTCGCCGTGCCGCGGGTGTGGGAGAAGTTCGAAGCTGCGCTTCGCGGGAAGATGGCAGAGGCCACCGGCATCAAAGCGAAGCTGGCCAGCTGGGCCAGGGAAACCGAGCTGGCCGCGTTCAAGCGAGAGTCGGCCACGGGACGTCCGGTTTCGACCTTTTCGCGTCGGCTCGCCAACAAGCTCGTCATTTCCAAGATCAAAGAGGCGCTTGGACTGGACGCCTTGGACATCGCGGTGAGTGGCGCGGCGCCGATTTCGACGTCGACGCTCGAGTTCTTTGCGTCGATCGGCATTCCGATTCACGAGGGATACGGCATGACGGAGACGACGGCGTTCGCCTCGGTGCAGCCGTACCTCGAACCCAGGTTTGGCACGATCGGCAGGCCCCTCCCGGGCGTCGAGGTGAAGATCGCGGATGATGGTGAAATCCTGCTCAGGGGTGAGAACATGGTGAAGGGCTACTTCCGGCTTCCCGACAAGACCGCGGAGCTTTACACGCAAGACGGTTGGCTGCAGACCGGGGATCTCGGCCGCATCGACGATCAGGGCTTCATTTCGATCACGGGTCGAAAGAAGGATCTGATCATCACGGCGGGGGGAAAGAATGTCGCCCCAGCCGAGATGGAAGGGTACCTGCAGGCGATTCCCGGTATTGGCCAGGCGGTGGTCGTGGGTGACCGGCAGCCATTTCTCTCAGCGCTCATCGTGCTCGACCCTGAGGCATTGCCAGCGCTCGAAGAGGCATCGGGCATTTCGGGCCTCGCCGACGTCGCGATCGCTGCGAAAAGCTCCGAGGTCAAGAGCTTCATCGAGGAACACATGCAAAAGGCTTGCAACGCCAAGGTAGCCCGGTATCAGACCATCAAGAAGATTCACATCTTGCCCACGGTCTTCAGCGTCGACGGCGGCGAGCTCACCCCCACGCTGAAGGTCAAGCGCAATGTCGTGAACGAGAAGTACGCAAAGGAAATCGCCTCGTTTTACGCGGGGGGAACTGTGCAGCAGCAGGCGAGGGCGTAGGGACAGTGACAGCGACGGTGTCAGCGACAGTGTCAGTGTCAGTGACAGCGACAGTGCCAGTGTCAGCGACAGTGTCAGCGACAGTGTCAGCGACAGTGTCAGTGTCAGCGTCGGTGTCAGTGTCAGTGCCAGTGAGGGAGTAAGGCGTTATGGCGAAGCCGGTTTGTGTGGTCATTGGAATCGGGCCGAAGAATGGACAGGCGTTTGCTTCTCGGTTTGCCAAAGAGGGGTACGCGGTCGCGCTTTTCTCCCGTTCGACCGATTACTCGAGCGGTCTCGCCAAGGAGCTTGGCGGCAAGGCCTACGCGTGCGACGTCACCGACCCAGCAGCGATCAAGAACGCCTTCGCCCAAGTGCGCAACGACCTCGGCGATGTCGATGTGCTGCTCTACAACGCGGGCTCCGGGCAGTTTGGCACGTTCGAAAACGTTCCGGATGAAGAATTCGAAAAAGGTTGGCAGATCAATGTGCGCGGGCTCCTGCAGAGCACCCGCGAGGTCGTCGGGTCGATGCGAGAGCGGGGAAAAGGCACCATCATCGTCACTGGCGCCACCGCGTCCCTTCGCGGAAAACCGTTTACCGCAGCCTTCGCATCGGCCAAAGCCGCCCAACGCAGCTTGGCTCAATCGTTTGCCCGCCAGCTAGGGCCCGAAGGGATCCACGTCGCGTTGGTGATCGTCGATGGCGGCATTGGCACCGACGAGCAGACCGGCGACGAAGGCACTCACCTGCGACCAAGCGATATCGCCGAAACCGTGTACCACTTGGCAACGCAGCCCAAGTCGGCATGGTCCTTCGAGGTGGACGTTCGGCCCTTCAAAGAAACCTGGTAGTGGAGCGGGTGAAGGGATTCGAACCCTCGGCCTCGACCTTGGGAAGGTCGCACTCTACCACTGAGTTACACCCGCAAGTGGAAGCAAGAGGTAGCTTTGCCGGGTCCACCCGTCAAGCGAGGCCGTGCCAGCGCCGCTGGCACTGACACTGACACTGACACTGACGCTGACGCTGACGCTGGCACTGACACTGACACTGACGCTGACACTGACGCTGACACTGTCCCTGACTCTGCCCCCTAGCGTGTGTGGACGAGCGGCAAGCCGTTCGGGCCCACAGGAATGTACACCGTCGTGTGGTTCGGAGAGTTTGCCATCGTCCGCTGCGCCTCGATCGCTTCGTGTTGCAGGTAGTTCGCGGTCAGCGTTTCGTTGATGATCTTCTGCGCCGATGCGATTCCTTTGGCCTCCTCGATTCGAATCTCTGCATCGCGCTGGGCGATCTCTTTTTGGGTTGCCTTCTCCTCGAGCAACTGCTTTGCCGCGAGCTTCTTTTCGACTGCCTGCGAAACGACCGGCGGATAATCGATGTTTCCAACGGCCAACCGGACCACCTCGAAGGGGGTCTTCTCGAGGTACGTATTGAGCGCAGTCTCTATCTTCTTAGCGATGGTTTCACGCTCCGCCTTGAGCTCTCGGCTCGCATACTCCTGAACGGATTCGCGAACGATCGTTCGAAACGGCTCTTTCAAGAAACGCAGGTACCAATTTCCGGCGCCAAACTGCTCGACGACAGCTTGGACCTGGCCTTGCTCGACCAGAAGGACGGCGTGGACTCGGAAGGCCACGTTGAGATCGTCTTTAACGAGGATGCTGAACTCCTCGGTGTAGGTCGTCGGTCGTGTGTCGATGTTGATGATGCGGTTTCGAAAAGCGCTGATGCCGTAGTTGCCGGGTCCTTTGACTGCGCCACGAAACCCACCTTCACCGATCATCCGGGGGTCTTCGAAGACATAGCCTTCGTGTCCGGCTGGGGCGTGGGGATTGGTGCAGCCGGCTACTCCTAAGCCGGTTGAGATCAAAACCAGGGTAAAAAGGGCGATGATTGGGCCGCGCATGATGGCCTCCTTTATGGTATTCGTGTGATGTTTATATATAAGTATATACTCATATGTCGTCAATAATAATTCGCCATATTCATATACTTTTGTATATACTCGCACACTAACCCGAGAGGAGGGGCGATGACCGAGGCTTTTCGGCGAATCAGCTTGATGATTCGCGAAGACCAGCACGAGCAGCTCGCAGAGCTGGGCGTCAATATGAGCGGCCTGGTTCGAAGCCTGATCGACGATCATCTGAGCGAGTCGAAGATCACCCTTGCTGTCTCTTCGGAGACCGCCGACCTCTACCGGGAGATCGTTTCAAACACAGGTAGCACCGACGCAGACATCGAGCCTCATCTGCGAGCAGCGCTCAAGAGCATGCTGAAGGATCGCATCGCGCGCATGGAGAAGCTCCACCGAACGATCAAGTAGAAACGTCAACCGGTGGCTCGGGGCGCGGCGCGGCACGGGACGGGCGCTCGAGAACAGTGACAGTGACAGTGCCAGCGTCAGTGCCAGTGCCAGTGTCAGCGCCAGTGCCAGTGCCAGTGCCAGTGCCAGTGACAGCGCCAGTGTCAGTGACAGCGTCGGTGTCAGCGGCAGTGAGTCACCAGGGATCTATGCAGGGTCGCTTTTTGCCTTTGCGTCGCTCTGGCCTTGGCGCTGCTTGAAGGGCGCTCATGATCCACTTCCTCGAGTCGACGGGGTCGATCACTGCGTCGATTTCAAACTGTGCGGCCATGTTGATGGCCTTGCCCATGTCGTAGGCCATCGCGACCATGTTTTGGTAGGCCTGCTCGCGTTGCTTGGGGTCTTCGATCGCTTCGAGCTCCTTTCGATAGCCGAGCTTCACGGCCCCCTCGAGCCCCATTCCACCGAATTCGCCCGTGGGCCAAGCGACGGTGAAACGCGGCGCCTTGAAGCTGCCGCCGGCCATCGATTGAGCGCCTAGGCCATAGCCTTTCCGTACGACGATTGTGAAGAACGGGACATCGAGGCTCGCCCCGACGACGAACATACGGGCCGCGCGGCGAACCATCGCGGTGGCCTCGACCTCGGGGCCGACCATGAAACCCGGGGTGTCGCATAGAAACAAAAGAGGAATGTCGAACGCGTCGCAGAGCTGCATGAAGCGGCTTGCTTTGTCGGCCGCGTCTCCGTCGATCGCACCGCCAAGATGGGTCGGGTCGTTGGCGATGATCCCGAGAGGCCGGCCCTCGACCCGCGTGAGCGCAACGACCATTGCAAGGCCAGAGCCTGAGCGAAGCTCCAGAACCGACCCGGTGTCGGCAAGGGTGTCGATCACGGTGCGGATGTCGTAGACGCGCAGCCGATTCTCGGGGATGAGCGTGCGCAAACGACGTTGGTCCGCGTGCTCCCAACTTTCGAGTGGGCCTTGAAAATACGAGAGGTACTTCTTTGCGGTGGCGACCGCTTCGGCCTCGTCTTCGGCGAGGATGTCGATGACTCCGTTTTCGAATTGGACGTCGGAGGGTCCAATCTCCTCGGGCTCGAATACGCCAAGACCGCCGCCTTCGATCATTGCGGGTCCGCCCATCCCGATGTTGGAGTCTTTCGTTGCGATCACGACATCGCAGCAGCCGAGCAGGGCGGCGTTTCCGGCAAAGCACCGGCCCGAGTTGATGCCCACCAGTGGTACCAAACCCGAGAGCTCCGCGAAATACTGAAAAGCCCGGCAGTCTAGACCGGCAACCTGAGTGCTATCCGTGTCTCCCGGCCTGCCACCACCACCTTCGGAAAAGAGCACGACCGGCAGTCGAAGCGTCTCTGCGAGCTCGAACATTCGATCTTTCTTGTAGTGGTTCATCACGCCCTGCGTACCCGCCAACACGGTGTAGTCATACGACATCACGACGCAGCGGGTCTCGGCGTCTCCGAATAGGTTGCCGTTGACAGCACCGAGGCCTGCAACGAGCCCGTCCGCCGGGGTTCGAGCGATGAGATCTTGAACCGACCGACGCTGACGTTGTGCAGCGATGACCAGCGCCCCGTACTCGACGAATGTGCCCGCGTCGACCAAGTCCGTCACGTTTTCGCGCGCCGTGCGCTGGCCGGTCTTGCGTCGCCGCGCGACGGCTTCAGGACGGTTTGCGTCGAGCCCGATGTCATGACGTGCCCTAACCGCGGCGAGGTCTTCTCGAATCTCGTCGAGGTCGATCTGGATATCCGCCGTATCCGCCTCGTCGATTGCTTCGCGTTCCTCCAATTGGAGCAACACCTCTCCTTTGGCCACGGTCGCCCCTTCCTCGGTGGAAATCGACGAAACGACTCCCGCGCGGTCAGCAGCGACCACGTGTTCCATCTTCATCGCTTCGAGGATCACCAACGACTGACCCTTTTTCACGACTTCCCCCTCAGAAACAGCGAACCGAACGACTACACTCTGCATGGGGGCGGTAACTCTGCGCATCGACGAAGGTTTGACCGAAGCTGGGCGAAGCGCCACGTCAACCGGTGAGCCAGGCCGGTTTGCCACCGATGGGGGCTTTTGTGCTGAGGCTACCGCTGGCTCCGCACGCATAGGGTGTCAGCGCCAGTGCCAGTGTTACTCGGCGGTGGGTCTCTGGCCGTAGACTTTGGTCCGGACTGCTCTGGCGGCTTCGACGATCCCTAGACCTCCACTGCTCAGCAGCTTGCCGTCGATCTCGATGATCCCCTCCCGCCCCTGCGCGCATGCGCTCAATTGATTCAGCGCAGACATGGCGCAGAGCTGCTCTCCTGTCCCAGTTCCTGTCACGATGAGCGGAGGGTTGAGCTTCAGCAGTTGCTCGAAACTGTAGTTGGGCCATCGGTCGTACTCGTCGGCCGCGATGTCTATGATACCGGCGTACGTCAAGACGTCGTGGTAGCTCGAGCCCATCGTGCCGCCATAGATGCGGTTGCCGACTACGGTCGCATAGATTCCGTGCTTTCGTTCCGTGGGAGGGATATCGCTGGCGATCACATCGAGGTCCTCTTCGAGTTGCAAGGCGAGCGCAGTGCCACGTGCGGGGTGGCCCACCAAGGTCGCGAGAGTCTCGATGTCGTCGAAGAGGCTGCTGAGCCCGTCGATCGAGCCAAAGTCGAACACGTGGATGCCGGCCTCTCGGAGTCGCTCGACGTGTCGCGGATCGGTGAGGTTGTGGGCGAGCACGAGGTCAGGATCGAGGGTCAAGATCTGCTCGATGTCGGTGACTAGCTCGATCGTGCCTTTGCCATGATACCGGTAGCTTCGGACGCCTTCGCGCTGGCTGTAGCCCGTGAAGGCGACGATGCGATCGGGCTCGCAAAGCTCGAGAAGAAGCTCGTCTGCGACGGGGCTCGCCGAGGCGATTCTTCGGTAGTCTTGGGGTCTGAAAACGACCCCGGAAGCATCTCGAACCGAAGGCCTGGCCGAATCCTCCGTTTCCTCGATGGTCGTGGACGCCTCCCCCCAGGGCACGATCCCGATCGCGAGGGCAAGCGCGCCGATCAGCGCGCCGAGGTTGATCAAGGCCGTCCGCACTATCCTGCGATATCGCACGGGACGGCGGGATCAAGGCGGCGCCCAGCCACCTCTGCCAGTGATAGAATGTGCCCCCCGGAGGTCACATGGCGCATTGGAAGCATCGAGACGAAGCGAAGTGGAAGAACTTCGAGTTCAATCAGCCTTATGCGAAGGGCCTCAAGCGACTCAAGGAAGAGGTGCTCGCCAAGACCGACTTCGACCCGGCGACCCTGTGGCAGTGGGGGACTATGCAGGCGATGGCGCTCATCGAGATGCTCAAAGAGAACGAGCGTACGTTTGGCGAGGCTGGCCAGAAGGCGGCGTATCGAGCTCTTCGCAAGACGGGCTACGACGTAGGGCGGCAGATCCTCGACGGCACGACCATTCCCGAGGACATGACCGACACGGAGTTCACGTCGTTCTACGCAACCGTGATCAACCGCATCGCGTACGCATCGCTCGAGGACCCGAAGATCGACCGCGAAGGCCAAGCAAGCTTTCACATCCTTTGGTGCCCACATCAGGATCATTACGAGGCGTTTGACTGCCGAGTACAACGGTATTTCGTGCAAGGCATGATCGATGCGGCCCAAGACCATGCCGACCGATTTGGATTCCAGGTTCGGTTCGATTCCACCATCCCTGCCGGTGCGGAGACCTGCCACTTCACGATGTGGGACGCGGATGATCAAGAGCGTGAGCAATGGGAGCTATTGACCGAGAAGCTGGAAAAGAAAGCACTCCAAATCGTGCGAGACGAGCCTAGGTGATAGCGCGGGGGCGGTGGGGCGGGACCAACTGAGGCCGCAGGCCGTCTAGGTGATAGCGCGGGGGCGGTGGGGCGGGACCAACTGAGGCTGCAGGCCGTCTAGCCGGGCAGCCGAAAACTCAAAACGGTCTCTTCGTCCATTTCGACTCCGTACACGTCGCGGATCGGTTCGGCCGAGATCACGTCTGCCGTCACGCCTTGATGGGTCAGGCGGCCGTCTTTGAGCAAGATCGCTCGATCGGTGAATCGGGCTGCGTCGTCGAGCCGGTGGAGCACGGCGACGATGCAGTATCCGTTTGCTGCGAGCTCTCGCAGCAATTCATAGAACGAAAGCGCGTGACGGATGTCGAGCGATGCGGTGGGTTCGTCGAGCAGGATCAGCCTGGCTTCCGTGGCCAGCGCGCGAGCGAGCAAGACGCGACGTCGTTCGCCCCCGGAAAGCTGGGTGAACGACCGTTTTCGCAGGTGCGCGATGTCAACCACTTCCATGGCGTGCTCGACTGCTGCATGGTGAGTGTGCCGGTCCGTGTGGAGGCTATACCGGGCTTGCTGCACGACGTGCTCGACCCTGAATGGGCTAGCGAGCAACGATACCTGGGGCACGTACGCGATGAGTCGCACCCGATCGGATCGGTGCAGCTTGCGGAGATCCCGGCTTGCCACCTCGATTCGGCCCGCATGCGGAAGAAGTCCTGCGACCGCCTTGAGCAATGTCGTCTTGCCGGCGCCATTCGGACCCAGCACCGCAGTGATCATGCCGTACTGCGCCTGGAACGAAATATCGCGTAGCACTTGTCGCGCGCCGAGTGTCACTTGAACGTGCTCGGTTCGTACCGCGGACTCACCCATCGTAGGCCTCCCGTTGCATCCGGAGGAGTAGCCAGAGAAACAAAGGCGCCCCGATCAGACCGGTCACGATGCCGAGAGGGATTTCAGAGCGGCCCGGCATCGCGCGGCCGAGCGCATCGCATGCGATCAGAAACGCCCCACCAAGCAGGGCAGCGCTCGGCACAAGGCGGCGGTGCTCCGCCCCGACGATCGGTCGAAGCGCGTGTGGCACGATCAGCCCAACGAACGCGACCCCGCCGCCAACCGACACTGCGGCGCCGGTGAGAACTGCCACCCAGACCACGACCCATCTCCGAGTTGCTTTGACGTCGACACCGAGGCTTGCCGCCTCTTCCTCCCCGGAAAGCATCACGTCGAGCGCATGCCCCCAACCCCAAATCGCGACCGTGCCCGCGATGATCAACGGGAGCGCAAACAGAACGTGCCGCACACCCGCTCCGCTGACGCTTCCGAGCGACCAGGCTACCATCGTGCGCCCGAGCTCCCAGGAATCTTGCGCCATGCTCGTCAGGAAGCTTCCGATGCTGAGAAACAGTGATGACAAGATGAAGCCGGTGAGAAGTAAGGTAAGCAGGTCGGCGCCTGCGCGGAGAAACATCACCAAGATCCCGAGCGCCACGAGTGCCCCGAGCAGGCTGCCAATGGGCAGCACCATTTCGATCGTGAGGGCAGCGGTGGCCCCGGAGAATGCGCTTGCCGTGAGGAGCGCAATTTGACCGCCCAGGTTGGCGCCGGCGGTCGTGCCTAGAATCGAAGGGCTCGCGAGCGGATTTCGAAAGAGCCCCTGAACCGCGACCCCTCCGACGGACAACGCAGCGCCGGCGAGGAATGCCGCAAGCAGACGCGCACCTCGGAGTTGCAAGAGCGTCGCGCGTAGACTCTCGTCACCGAGCGAGGCAGTGCCGGTAAAGAGGGCCAGCGCTCCAGCAACGACGACCGCGAGCACGAGCGCAACATGTAGGCGGGTGGCGGACATTCGAGGCTCGCAGAGGGGTTACGCGTGGTGCGACTTCCCGTCAATCGGCGCCTTTTTCCACAGGCAGAGCTCGATCCCATCTACTATCGAGATCATGCGGTGGCTTGGGCGCTCGGCGCCTTGCTTAGCTTTGAGCTTGTGTGTGTGGGCTGGCTTGGCCTCCGCACAAGACCTCGTGCCGCCCAGGGTCAAGAGCCTGCCCGTCGTCGAGGTGCCTCCCGGGCTCGAGGTGCCCGAAAGCGCGACTGTACGATTGCTGGTGCGGATCGAGCCCGAGGGTTCTGCAGTGGTCGAACGGTGCGATGCGGAAAGGGCTCTATGCGACGTCATCGACCAGGCGATTGCCGATTCGGAGTTCGTGCCCGCAACCCGCGACGGGAATCCCGTTTCATCTCGCGTTCAGGTCGACATTCGCCTCACCATCGCGCCTGCCGCGGAAGACGCGTCAGACTCGCCTCCCGAGACCGAGCGCGATACCGCCGATGCGTTGGTGTTCTCCGAAACCGCCGAAGTAGATGCACGCACCCGCCAAGCGATCGAGCTTGAGCTCGAGGGCATCCGGAACATCCCCGGAACGTTGGGCGATCCCTATCGAACGCTCTTGCTCATGCCGTGCGTCGTTCCGATCGCGAACGGTCAGCCTTACGGTTACGTGTGCGGAGCCCCCCCATCTGGCACCGCTTACCTCTACGACGACCTCCGAATCCCCCTGCTTTTTCATTCTGCGGTCGGGGCTGCAACCATCCATCCTGCGATCATTCGAGAGGTCAATCTGTACCCGTCTGCACCGACGGCCCGGTACGGTCGTTTCACGGGGGGTGTCATGTCTGGAGACCCCCGCACGATTCCGAATGATCGGGTCCATGGCGAGGCCGAGCTTCGCACGATCGACGTGTCCGGGATGCTCAACGTTCCGCTTCCGAAAGAGGGATCGATGACGTTCTCAGGCGCCTATGGGTTTCCTAACCTCTTGCTGGGAGCTCTCAACGTCGATGCCACCGTGGACTACTGGGACTATCAATACAGGGCCGATGTTGCGATGAGCGCGCGGTCGCGCTTCCAGTTGGTGGCCTTTGGTGGGCGCGACAACTCGGTCGTCGACGAAAGCCAGCCGAGTGAGCGGCTCGCGCTGGGCCTTCAGTTTCATCGCGTCGAGACACGGTTCGTAGGCCAGCTAGACAAGTGGGAAGTCGTCGGAACGATGCTCTACGGCTACGATTTTTCGAACGTCGAGGACAGCTCCGCCCAGAATCTTTCGAACGCCAGCGCAAACATCCATCGCTTTGGACCGAGGCTCTGGGCGACTTACACGGCACCGAAGTTCCAAGTGCGTCTCGGGGGCGATGTCGCCGGCTTGTTTGGCCCGATTCGCTGCAATGAAGATCCCATCGCGGACATCCCGACCCCATGCGATCCTGATTTCGCGGCCCAAACACGGAGGGTCATTGGCGGCGTCTATGTCGACGCCAACGTCGCGCCCATCAAGTGGCTGGATCTTTCAGTCGGGGTCCGCGGTGACGTATGGAACACCGCCGGCGAGCGTGATGCGGGGGTGAGTCCCCGCGCTCGCGCGACGTTTCATGCTTTGGACATTGCCGACGTGTTTGTGGGTTGGGGGTTTGGAATCCTGCCTGCAGTCTATTCAATTCCGCTTCCGGGACTCGGCGATGTGCCGCTCGAGCCCGGCCTTCAGCGCGCGAATCAAACCGAGGCCGGGGTGCGCTTCTTTCTTCCCTATGAGCTCACGCTCGAAGCACGCGGCTATATCAATTTGTACCGCGATATTCGCTTCGTCGACATATTCACCAACCCCGAAATCAACTCGCAGGGTGGGATCCTCGAGGGTTTCATCGACGACGCTGCTGACGGCAAAAGCTATGGAGCGACTCTGTTGCTTCAGCGACCTTTCCAGATCGGCTTTTCGACGTTCTTTGCCTACACGCTTGGCTTCAGCGATCTGACCGCGACTGCACTCGCGTTGGACGGAATCACGGTGATTCAGGACTTCGACTACACGCCGTCGTACGACGTGAGACATGTCTTGAATGCCGTGCTGGCGTGGCAGGCGAAGTTTGGGCTCATCATCAGCGCGCGCATGTCGACACGATCGGGCCGCACCGAAGGCTGGGTGTGGCTCGACGACAACGGTGTCGTTCAGCAGTATATCCAGCGGGTCCCTTGGTTTACGCGGCTTGACGCTTCAATTGCCTACGAGTGGGCGAAACCGGGTCGACGCATGCGGATCGCTCTCGAGTGGGTGAACATCACGCAGGCTCGGGATGCCCAGGAGCTTTCCGAGCAGTCGACCGAGGAGGCGTGTCGGAGCCGCAGCGGTGTCCCTGCCGAGCCCTGCCCCTTGGTCTTCACGACCGCGATCTGGTTTCCCAACCTGTCGTTCCGGACCACCTTTTGAGCGGTGAGCTAGTCTTCGGCTAGCGTGGTCTCCGTCGCGGCCTTGCGATCTGTCGCTTCTCGTCCGATGCCGGACCAGTGATGCGGGTTGAGCGGGCCGGTGGCCGGCTGCACATCGACCAAGAACCCGGTGAGATGCGCCATGCCGGAGACCTTCTCGAGGCGATCGGGGCCATCGGCGGCCAGCAGGTTGACGTTGACGCCGGTGGTCTTGCGAGCGACGCCGAGGGCGCTGTCTTGGTGCCCCCAGCCATGCGGGAGCGCTACGGTGCCGGGCATCAGCTCAGCGTGAATCTTCACGGGTATGCGCACGGTCGCCGTTTCGGTGGACACGTCTGCAAGTCCGCCTTCAACCACGCCGATTCGCCCCGCGTCGTCTGGGTGCACATAGAGGTGGTTGGTCGTCCGGTCGCCGGTCACGAATTCTTCTATGTTGTGCGTCCACGAGTTGTGGGTGGTGATCGCACGTTTGGTGATCAGCTTGAGCTTGTCGCGGGTGTCGAGCTCAAGTTGAAAGTCAGCTTCGAGCTTCTTGGCTTGCTCTATGAGCACTGGGGGCGCCAGGTGCACTTTCTTGTCTTCGTGAATGACGCGTTTTCCGAGAAAGCTACCGGGATTGTGCTGTGGCCTCAGTCGTCCATGCTTCTCTTCGAGAAGCTTCTTGAAGCTTCCTTGCTTGGTCACTCGAAGCAGGCTCGAGAGCAAGAATTCCTGTGGAATGGAGGGTTGTTCGCCGCGGCGGCGGAACGAATGCAATGCCTTGCCGATCTCCAGCGTGCGCTGTGCGACGGCCGAGCCCCAAAGGTTGATGCCACTGGCTTTGGCGATGTCGAGGTAGATCGTGGCCTCATCGCGCTGCTCTCCTTGCGGTGGCACAATGGCCCGCGTCGCCTGGAGATAAGGTTTGCTTTGCAGCCCCAGCATCAACGGAAACACGAAAGGAAGGTCCGGGCGCTGAAAAGAAGAAGTGCACGGAAGAACGTGCGTCGCGACCGACGCAGTTTCACTTGGTTGGATGTCGAGAACGACCAGCAGCTCGAGCTCCTTGAATGCGTCTCGCAGTCGTTCGGAGTTCGCCATCGTGATGAGGGGATTTCCTCCGGTTACGAACAACGCCTTGATCTGTCGATCCCCAGGCGTGAGGATCTCGTCAGCGAGAATGCCCCCCGGCATCGCATCGTTTACCGACTTGAAGTCTCCGATACGGCTGTCGTTCTGATGCAGGAGTGTGCCGGTCTTCTTGCCGAAAGCCGCGAAATCGATGACGCCCGTGCTCACCAAGGTCCCCCCGGGACGATCGAGGTTTCCGGAAATCGCATTGATGCACTCCTGAAGCCAGAACGCGAGCGACCCGTTGGTGCCCATGTTGACGCCGGTCGAGCAGTAGAGTGCAGCACCCTTCGCCTGGTGATAAGCGCGCACCATCGTGCGCAAGGTGTCTGCGGGGATCCGTGTGACCTCCGCGGTGCGCTCGGGCGGCCATCCTTCGGCGACACGGCAGATTTCGTCGAACCCCGTCATGTGCTCGTCGATGCGTGTGCGATCGATCGTTGCGGTCGCGAGCAGCTCGTGAAGGAAGGACAAGTAGAAGAACACGTCCGTATTGGGGCGTATGAAGACATGCTCGCCAGCGACTTTGGCCGTCTCCGTCCGTCGGGGATCGACGATGAAGATCTTCGCACCGCGCGCTTCGATCTCTTTTAGTCGTCGAATTGGGTTAGAGACCTGTAGGAAGCTCCATTTGGAAATCGCCGGGTTTGCGCCAACGATGATCAGACACTCCAAGTTGTCGAGATCGGGGAAAGGCTGTGTAAACGGAAATCCGTAGACCTGATGCGCGACGGCAAACTTGTTGGCGCAATCCTGGGTGGCGGACGAGAACATGCTGGCCGAGCCGACACCTTGCATGAACCCCTGAGCAAATACGGGATGAAGGACGCCGAATCCCGCTGCGGTCCCGACGTACATCGCGATGCTGTCGCGGCCATGATTGTCGATGAGCTCGCGCACTTTGCTGCCGATGCTGCCCAAGGCGTCGTCCCAGCTGACGCGCTGGAGCTCGCCTCCGATTCGCTGCATGGGGTAGAGCAAGCGGTCGGGGGTGTCGTACATCCGGTGTTGCTTGAGTCCCTTGAGGCATCCGTAGCCTTGCGTCGCCACGTGCTTTGAATCGGGCTTGATGTCGATGATCTGATCGCCATCGACTGTGACCTCGAGCCCGCAGAGGGCCTCACAGATTCGGCAGAAGGTGTGCTTCGTTTCGGTCATTCACGTCTCGACGAGGGCATTGCCCTCCTTTTCTGGACCAAGTTGACAGACTGTATAGGGCTCAGTCCTCGTGGATCAACTCGTCGAAGGCACGATTCACGTCGTCCATCGATTCGAGAAGCAGATCCTCGGACTCCCCAGAGGGCCCGCCGAGCCGCTGAAGCCGCTGGCCGACCTCGCGAAAGCCAGGCTCCCGCTGGAAAACGAAATCGTAGTGGAGTCGAGCTTGATCGGGCAGCCCGCCCACCTCGCAGGCGAGGGCCAGCTCGTAGTGGAGCCCGACCGCCTCGGTCTTGGTCTTTTCCGGACTTTCCAGACCAGACTGGAAGGCCTCTATCGCATCGTGCGGCTGACCTTCCTCCATGTAGATGAGGCCGATCATCGTCCAGCACAGGCAGCGCCTTCGCGGGTCAACCATCGCCACTTGGAACTCGCGTCGAGCATCCGGGAACAGGCCCATCTCTTTGTAGGCGATGCCCAGATCGAAATGTGTGTCGCTGTCGTCTTCGGCAACCTGCTCGGCCACACCGCGTTTGAATTGCTCGAATACGGTCTCGACGTCGATCATCTCGGCGCCTTCGTCGACCGGCGCGATTTCGGCGACCTCGGCAAGCTCTTCGGCGAGCTTCTCGGCGAAGTCGAAGCCCTCGTCACCAGGCTCGAGCTCCTCGTATTCGAGCTCGTAGTCCGGTCCGTCATCGAATGCTTCGACCGGTGCCGCGACCGGGACAGACGACAGAATCGGTTGGGCGACCGCGGACACACCCGATGACGCGTTCGCAAGCTCTTCGATCTCGCGGGCCTTCCCGATCACGAGCGCATGGTCCGGGAGCGTGAGTTGAAGCTCGCTAATGACTGCGCGAGCCTGATCGAATAGCCCTTCTACGAGGTATGCATCGGCCAACTCGAGCGTGCGTTCCATCAAGCTGGGCGCGACCGCGGCTGACATCGGAGTTACTGCCTTGCTAACGAGTGGCAATGCTTGGAACTGCGCGAAGGTCATGGGCTCGAGCGCCGGCAGAGGGATCACGCGGCCGCCTGAGGACGCTGGTGTTGGAGGCGCCGTGGCGCGCGTGTCCATCGAAGGCTGGGACACTGACGGCAACATTCCGAGAGAGCTTTCATCCTCGAGCTCTTCCTCGAGATACATGATTCCCGAGGCGCCGCTCAGGCCCGACCCGCTGCTGAGTTGTGACGAAGGGCTCATCCCGGAGGTCGCACCGAGCCCAGACATCGAAACCGATACCGAGCCGGTCGGCGCGGGCGGCTGGTGAGCCGGGGCCGCTGGCGGCACGAAGTGCTGGCCTGAAGCCGAGGCGGTCTTCTGCAAGGCTCTTTGCGCTTCCTTGTCGTTCGGATTGATCTCGAGAATGCGGCGGAGCGCGCTCATCCGCTCCTGCGGGCGGTGTGCTTCCCGGTGGATTCGCGCGATTTCCCGATAGACGCTGGTCGCCTTGTCGGTTTGAGAAAGCATCAAGAAAGCTTCGGCGAGGAGCGAGAGCGTCGACACGTCGCGAGGGTCCGCCTTGAAGCAGATCTGCAGTTTTGCGAGAGCACGCTTGGGGTCCCGCCTGGTGATATATGTTTCAGCCAGCTCTTTCGCGACACGAACGTCGTTGCCGCGGTGGTAAAGCAATCGCTCGGCGACCTTGATGTAGTCATCGAGGCGGCCTTGATCCCGCAACAGCAATGCCCCTTGTTCGAACTCGTCGGCTGCGGGCTGCGTTCGTCCCGCTCGCGAGAGCGCCTCGGCATACTTGATCCGTACAGGAATGTGCTCCGGATCGAGATCGACCATCTTCTTGAGCATCTCGAGCGCCATGTCGGTGTCGCCCGCGCGCATGAAGCCATTGGCGACGTCCTCGAACACGCTCATCGCGTCGCTGATCAACTGAAGCTGCTCGTACATCTCACCGAGCTGCACCTGCGCGTCGAGCCGCGCGGGGTCGAGCTTCAAGATCTGCTTGTAGACCGCGATCGCCTTCAGGAAAAAGCCTTGTTGGGCGTAGTGGTTGGCAACCCGTTCGTAGGTCTCGATCGCTTTGCCGCGATCACCCTTGCGCACGTAGAGGTCACCGACTTTCAACAGCGAACGAACGTCACGCTTGTCGGCCGCAACCAGCTTCTGGTACTGCGCGATCGCCTTGTCGTATTGACCGCGGGCCTGGTACTTCCGGGCCGCGTCCAGAACCTTATTCCGATTGATGCTCAACGCCCTCGCTCAGCCCCCATGCGTTCAGTACACCCACACAAGTCTACTAATGCCGCACCCACGGGGTCAATACGGCTAGGGTGAGAACTCGTCCAAGAAACGCGTCGAAATGCGGCCCTCTTCGAACGCAGGGTGCTCGAGAATCCGCCGATGCAAGGGGATGTTGGTCCGAATCCCCCCGATGATGGTCTCCGCCAGAGATCGCCTCATCTTCGCAATCGCGTGGGCGCGTGTCGGGCCATGTACGATGAGCTTGGCGACCAACGGGTCGTAATGAGGGGGTACGCGCCAGCCGCCATAGACGCCGCTGTCGACCCGGACGCCCGTACCGCCCGCCATGTGGAACTCGGTGATCGTCCCTGGCGAAGGCGCGAAGGTGTCTGGATCCTCGGCGTTGATGCGGCACTCGATGGCATGTCCGCGCGGCGCGAGGTTCGGTGCGGGGAGCTCGATCGGTAGCCCTTCGGCGATTCGGATCTGTTCTGCTACGAGGTCGATTCCCATCACTAGCTCGGTGACTGGGTGCTCGACTTGAATGCGCGGATTCATCTCGAGAAAAGTGAGGCTCCCCGTTTCGTCCATGAGAAACTCGAGGGTGCCGGCTGAAACGTAGCCCGTTTCTTTCATGGCGCGACGGATCGTGGACGCCATGTCGCTCCGCAGCTCGTCGGACAGCGCGATGCTCGGGGCTTCCTCGATGATCTTTTGATGGCGCCGTTGAATCGAGCAGTCTCGTTCCCCCAACACGTGGATGTTTCCGTGCTCGTCTCCCAGAATTTGAAACTCGACGTGTCGTGGTCGTTCGATGAGTTTCTCGAAGTAGAGCTCCTCATTGCCAAACGCGGCCCGCGCCTCTGATCTCGCCGCTTGAAACACCGCACGGAGCTGTTCCTCGGTTTGGATGACGTGCATGCCGCGGCCGCCGCCGCCGCCCGAGGCCTTGAGGACGACCGGAAATCCGAGAGCTGTGGCTTTGTCGACAGCATCGTCCATGTTAGTCGCGAGCTCGGTCCCTTCGAGAACCGGGAGCCCGAGCGATCTCGCCAGCGCGCGAGATTTCACCTTGTCGCCCCACTGTCGAATCTGCCCGGGCGTCGGCCCGATGAACTTCAAACCACATTGCGCACAGGTTTCGGCGAACTCCGGGTTCTCTGCAAGGAAGCCGTATCCCGGGTGTATTGCGTCGGCGCCGGTGATTTCGGCGGCAGCGATGATCGCCGGAATGTTCAGATAGCTCCTTCGGGGATCGTCGGGACCGATGCAGATGGCTTCATCCGCAAGCCGAGTGTGCAGGGCTTCGGTGTCGATCTCGCTGTGAACTGCGACCGTGCGCACCCCGCGTTCATGGCAAGAGCGAAGCACGCGAAGTGCGATCTCACCTCGATTTGCGATGAGGACTTTCTCGAACACGGCTCAGGCAATCTCGATTCGAAAGAGGCGGTCGCCGTACTCGACGGGTTTGCCGTTCTCGACGAGGATTTCGGCGATCTCGCCTTCGATCTCCGCCTCGATCTCGTTCATGAGCTTCATGGCCTCTACGATGCAGAGCACCGCACCTGGAGCGATTCGATCTCCAACTTCGACGAAGGCGTCGTCGTCGGGCGATGCTGCGCGATAGAACGTGCCCACGAAAGGGGACGTGACAAAGATGCCCTTTGTCTGCGGCTCTGCGGTGGCGGCCGGTTCCGCGGGATCTGTAGCGACCGAGGGCGCCTGGGCCGCTGCCGGCTCTCGCCGTAGCCTAATGCGCTGGTCGTCTTGCTTGACTTCGATCTCGGTGAGGTTTGCTTCGTCCAGCAGCTGGATGAGCTCTCGCAGTTGATCCCAATTCAGCTTCATTCCGAGCTCCCCGCCGCGATGAATCAGGCAGCAGGGTTCAGATAGTCGATCAGCGCGCGAAGTCCAAGCGCGTAGCTGGTCTTTCCAAAGCCGATGACCGAGCCGATACAGACGGCGGCGGTGAGTGACTCGTGACGAAATGGCTCGCGAGCCGCCGTGTTCGAAATATGAACCTCCACTGTCGGAAGCCCGCACGCAGCGATCCCATCTCGGAGCGAAACCGACGTGTGCGTCAGGCCCCCGGGGTTGATGATGACGCCATCGAACGAGTCGCGCGCGTCGTGAAGCCAGTCGATGAGCTGACCCTCTTGATTGGATTGTCGGCAGTCGACGGTGGCGCCGAGTTGTTTGGCGAGCGTCCGAAGGGTTTGCTCGATGTCTTGCAGCGTGGTCGACCCGTAGACATCCGGCTCCCGCGTACCCAACAAGTTGAGGTTGGGGCCATTGAGCACCAATACTCGTTTCGTCGAGCTCGCCATGACGCCTAGAGATTGTCGATCAATTCGGGTGCTTTGACGCGCAGAAGATACCGAGCCTTGCCGACGTTGCCGCCCGGTTCGAGAGTCAGCGCGACGAAATACTCGTCCGAGAGCAGGCGGACGACGGTCGTGAGGCGTTCTGTCTTGAGCGACACTTCGTTCGTCATGCCCGTGTCGAGCATTTCAGCGGCGCGCTGCAAGCCCTTGAGCACGACCGTGTACTCCATACCCACCGACTCGATGTCGAACGGACTGTCGCCTTTCGTGTACTGATCGATTGCGATCCCGTCCGAAGCCATCAGCAGCCCCGCTACTCCGCCGTCCGTTCTCTCGACAAGGTCTTGCAGAATTTCTCTGAACATCACGCCTCCGCTTCGTAATCACCGCATGGACACGGCCCCGGGTCAAGTATCGCGCCGGGCCCCGGCCGCGTGATCAAACGATACTGTCAGCCCGCCGCCTTCGGTCTCGGAGAGAGTCAAAGTCAGGCCGTGACGCTTGGCGACGTCGCTTGCGATGTGTAACCCGAGCCCCATGCCATGCGGGTGGCGTGTACGCGCGTCGCCACCCCGAAACGAGGGCGTCAGAACACGTGCCCTGTCGACTTCAGGAATGCCCGGTCCGTCGTCCACGATCCGGAGCGACCAAGTTTCGTTGCTTCGGTCTAGGACGACCGCCACGTGCCCGCCCGCGTGGTTGTATCGCACGGCGTTTTGCACGACATTGCCGAGCGCCTGCTCCAGCAACGTCAAATCCCCGGGAAAATGGACCGGGTGTTCTGGCACGGCGAGCTCGAGGGCGACCTGTTTGCGTTTGGCGATTGGACGGTGTCGCTCCACTACGCGCTCCACCAGGCGGTTGAGGTCGATGGGGTCGCGATGCCCGAGGCCCGTATCGGCTTCGAGACGCGCTGCGGCATTGAGGTTGTGGAGCAGGGAGCCGAGATACTGGGACTCCTCGATGCTCGGGACGATCGCCTTGGCGTCCAACGCCTCACCGGCTTCGATCCGCTGCTGGAGAGAAACGAGATGGCCTTGCAGGACGCTGAGCGGCAACATGACGTCGTGGGTCGTGTTCGCGATGTAGTTCCGTAGCGCGGCTTCACGTTCCCGAAGCGTCTCGAGGTGCGTCTGGATCGTCTGCCTGCTCTGTTCGAAGGCCCGGCCGAGGTCGGCGATTTCGTCGTTGCCAGCGACTTGAATCGGCTGATCGATTCCTTTGTCGATCCTTGCGACCGCTTCCGTCAGCTGACGTACACGGCGAACGATCGGGCCGGCCGCCAGCAACGAGACGATGATCACCATGATCGAGATCAAGAACGCTGGCATCAGGACCGCACCCGAGAACCATGAGGGCGGTCCCTTGGCGCGTAAGAGAACGATCGAGCAGGGCCCCTCGTCCCAGGGCATGCGGACCGCGACTTGGGTCCGCCGTCGATCAAACGACCGAGTGGTGGCCACCCGGTTGCCAGCCTCGAGTTGCTTGGCGAGCGCTTTCGGAAAGGGTGGGCTGTTCGGGTTGAGGCTCGTGAGATTTGCGTCGTAAGCAAACACACGGGGCTCGGCGAACGGATGGCCGGGCCGGTGCGTTCCCCTGCCGCGGCGCCGCGGATGGTTTCCGGGCCAACCTCCCGGATCAGCCTCGCACCGCTCGCGCCCCCCCGACTCCATCCGGTGCACAGCGCCCTCGGCAAGGGCCTCGATGCGCACTTGCGAACGGAATTTCGACTGCGCCCACCCGAGCAATACCAGCATTGAAATGGTCGCAAGGCCCAAGGTTACCGCGAGTCGAGTACGGAGCTTCATGGTGTGTCCGTGAGGCGGTACCCGATGCCCCAGACGGTTTCGAGTTGAGCCGCTGCGTCTCCCAGCTTGCTCCGGAGTCTAGAGATGTGGACGTCGAGCGTGCGTCTGCTCCCATGGTGTGCACGGTCGAGGGCAGCGTCTACGATCGCGTCTCGGCTCACGGCTGAGCCTTTCCGGCGGGCCAGCAAAGCGAGGATCTCGAACTCAACTCGCGTGAGGGAAATCGCACCCGTCTTGGTCCGCGCCTCTCGGCGTTCGAGATCGATCTGAATCGAGCCAACGGCGAGCCGTTGCGTCTCGAGGAGATTGGGTCGCCGCAAGCAGGCCTGGATGCGCGCGATGAGCTCTTCCGGGAAGAAGGGCTTCGTAACGTAGTCGTCGGCGCCGAGCTTCAACCCGCGGATTTTGTCCGAAGTGTCGTCACGCGCGCTGAGAATCAACACTGGAACTTCGGACCTCAGACGGTACCGTTTGAGCAAGTCCATGCCATAGGTTCCCGGCAGCATCAGGTCCAAGATGATCAGGCGATAGCTGTCAGGATCGATCTCGCGTGCCGAGTCACCATCTTGAACCCAATGCGGATCGAACCCTGCCTGCGAAAGGGTCTGCACCACTTGTTGACCAAGCGCTACGTCGTCTTCCACGAGCAGGATTCGATTCGGCACGGGTTCTCCGGTTACTTCGTGTCGTCAGCCTGACGGCGTTCCCGATGCTGTTGCATTCGCTCCGCCTTGTGCTCGCGCTTCAGCAATCGAAGCTGCTCGCGTTGGTCACAGCTCAGGTTCGCATAGATTTGATCCTCCGTCGCGAAACGAAGATCCCGGAAGGCGGTGAATTTCTCAGGTCCCCTCGGCATTTCTTTGATCTCCTGAGCGCGTGAGCGTGCCTGCTCCATGATCGTGCGGATCTGGGCTTCCTGGGCGGTGCTGAGACTCAGCCGCTCGGTCATCTCGGTGAGATGCTCCTCCATTTTTTCGGGCGTCCAATGGTGGCCCTTGGCATGAGGCCCATGTGGGCTTGCAAACGCGACCGCGCCGATGGTCAAAGCGAGGCCAAACGCGCCTCCTATCAGTGCTCCGATGACCGTTCCCTTGTTATACGACTTCATGAGTGTTCCTTTCTGGGAGGTCTTGCCTCCTCATGAAGTAGACACTGCGGACCTTAAGCGATTCTTAACGCGGTCCCGGATTTGTGCATCGCCCGAGCAGAGACGGTGCATCCGGGTGAATTGAGGGCGCTTTTCGGGTAGGTTCCCCGCGTGGCGCGCTCCTTTCTCGTTCTCGACATCGAAACCATCGCCGACCCCGAGCTGGTTTGGGACGCCGCGGTGGATGGATTCCCACCGGCTCCGTTCCATCAAGTCGTGGCGCTTGGGGTGCTCTGGCTCGATGGCGACTACGGGTTCCAGAAGCTCGGTGCCTTTGGGGGTGAATCGGATGCGACTCCGGACGAAGCGACGGTGCTTCGGGAATTCTCGGACTTCGTGGGGAAACGACACCCCACAATGGTGACTTTCAACGGTCGCCGCTTCGATTTGCCCGTGCTCGCGAACCGCATGCTCAAACACGGTGTCCCGTTTCCCGCCTATTACGCGAACCGAGACTATCGCTATCGCTATAGCGATGACGGCCACATCGACTTGGCAGATTTGCTGACCGACTACGGCGCGAGCAGGATGCCGAGTCTCGACGCACTAGCTCAACTCGTTGGGATGCCCGGCAAGATGCAGGTCGATGGCTCGAAAGTGCAAAGCATGTACGAGCACGGACGTCACGCCGAGATTCGCAACTACTGCCTGCACGACGTCGTCCAAACGACTTTCGTATTCCTTCGAGCGGAGCTGCTGCGTGGGCGCCTCGACGAGCAGGCTTACCGCAAACGCGCGAAAGCTCTGTGGGATGCGCTCGAGCAAGATGTGCGAGTGGCAACAGTGCTGGAAAAGGCAAACAAAGCCAGCGCTTTGCTCAGTGAATAGCCTCACATTTCCGTATTCTCCCAGGGCTTAAGATTTTTTTAAGGTTTGGCTTCGTCGGAGTGAACAAGAGCGCGGAAAAGCCCGTTGCTCACACTCGAAGGAAGGGAAGCCATGCGATATCTATTTCACTTGGGATTGTTTTTGGGGGCACTAGGCGTCGTCACTTCAGCTGAAGCTCAGCCGAATAGGCGTGCCGACCGAGAGGTCACCGTGGTTGTCGCCGGCCACGGGCACCCCAAGTACGACGACTCTAAGCATTACTCTAAGCATCACTCTAAGCATTACGGCAAGCATAAGGCCAAGAAGGGTGTCTATCGAGCGCCGCCAGGGCGAGCTTACGGTCACTACAAGGGTGACTATCGATACCGCTTGCATGACGCGCGTCGCGACCTGCAACAGATCGTCGGCATCTCACGCGCGTGGCGGCGTGCCACGATCATCGGTGATTACTACAGGCAGGCGATGATCGATCGGCGTCTCACGGTGTGGATCGAGCGAGAGCTTTACGAGGCTCGGCGCGATCGTTACGACCACCGCTACGCGCGACAGGTTCGGGAGCTGAGTCGAGAGATCGAAGCGTTGAATCGGCGTTTCGCGACCGGGCGTGCTCGACGTCATGACTACGCGAGGAAGGCGCAGATCCTCGACCACCTGGTGGAGCTCTCAGAACGACAAGTCTATCTCGCCGAAGCGCACGAGAGACATCCGAGGCGGCCATACGCCTTCCGTTAGTCCTCTCCTGCGAGAGGGGATCCGAGCGTCCCGGCTTTCGCTGGGGCGCTCCTTCTTCTTGGGGCTTGGCGAGCGTCCCGGTCGGTGAGATAAAGCGGTCACTCGTAGCGCCTCCAAGAAATCACTGGGCAATCAGCCGACGAGATCGAAACGCGAGTCACGGTGCTCGGGCATGTCGTGCGCGGTGGACGCCCGACGGCTTTCGACCGCCTCCTCGGAAGCCGTTTTGGCAACGTTGCCGTGCGCGCGTTGTTGGCGGGAGAACATCGAAAGATGGTGTCGTGGCTTCCTCCGATGGATCTTCCCGACGGCGTCGGTACGCGCTCCAAAGACGATCCCTATTGCTATCTCGTCGACCTGCCCGCCGTTCTCGCTGCAACGAAGCAGCTCTTGGAAGGGCAGAGCCCTCTAGCGCGTTGGCGCGCTTCTGCCTTCGACGATCTCGAGGATGTGTTTCTGCTATAAGAGAATGGTGACGAGTTCAGCTTACCTTAGGGGCGTTGTCGCGACAGGGGTGTTCATCTGTTGCGTCTGCACCGCATACGCGCAGGACGATGCTGGCGTCGAAGTCATCGAGGATGAGGGCGTCGAAGTCATCACCGAGCCGCCACCACCTGCCGAACCGCTGGAACCCCCAGCGGTAGAGCTCCCGCCCGTCGAAGAAGAGCCACTTCCGATCGAGATACCGTCGGAGCAGCCACCCGAAAAACCCAAAGAGCCGATCGGCCATCTCCGTGTAGGTGGAGGGATCGGCTTCGGCTTTGGCTCAAACGTGACGTCGTTCGGGATCGCGCCGCAGGTCTCGTACATCATCAAGCGCATCGTCGAGCCCGGTGTCTCGGTCAGCTATCAGTTCACCAAGGACCGGTCCCAGATCGAAGACATCTCCTGGCACACCTTCGGTGCATCCATTTTCACTCGCCTGTATCCGATACCAGCGTTGTTCTTCTTGATCGAGGGTGAGCTCATCAACACCGGCTTCCGTCAGGGAGGCTTCACATCCGGTCGAAACAACTACGGCAACCTGCTGCTCGGGGGCGGTTTCCTCCAGGGTGTCGGAAAGGGTGCGTTTGTTGGCGTCTCGTTGAAAGTGAACGTTTTCACAAACCCGTTCTACCCGAATCACTACCCGATCATTTCTGTCGGCGGGGGCTACGCCTTTTGACCTTCGCGTAGGGAGCACCTACTCCGCGAAGGCACTCGCTGGCACTGACGCTGGCACTGACTCACGGCGCGCCGTCGAACAGATCCTTAAATCCGCTCGGTGCATGCCTGCCGAAGACGAGGGTTTCTAGGATGCCGATGCCGGTTTGGTCGCCCATCTTCGCGCGAACCACGTTGTGCACGTGAATCGTGCAGTATTCGTCGGGCTCGACCTCGTCTAGCTTCCAACTCTCGTACCCCGTATCGAGCTCGTCACGCCACATCGCGTGACCCCACTCGGGATGCTGGTAACCGATCCCCATCATTTGAAAGCGAAGCATCGGTTCCAACTCGATGTGTCGCTCCGTGCCGTCCCGTGCGATGAGATCGAGGGTCGCGGCCTCGGGCCACCTGGTCCCGCTGCGCCATCGGATCTGGTGTCGCGCGGTCGCCATCACCTCTTCGTCGGCCTCGGTGACGTGTTTCGGTACTTCTTCGTCGTCGCTGTACGTCTTGACGATCGACGCTGAAAGCTCCTGGGGATGGCCGTTCGGCATCTCGCGGGTCAGGAAGTGCGTGCAGAATCGATCGAAGTGAAGCGGAGACCAAACCCAATAGACCCCAGGGTCGGTCGTCAGCTTGCTGGGGGCGCCGTCCTCATATTCGCCGACGGGGCGCATCCCCCACGACTTGTCTCGGTTCCCAATGACTTGATTGCGCGTGACCTCGAAGCGGCGGCCCTTGATCGAAAAGAAACCCTCCCAAGCCCCATACTGGGTGAATCGTTGTGTGTCCATGATGAGCCGAGCGCCATCGTACATGACGTTCTTCGGCTCTTGGATCGGTGGCGCTTTCGCGTGGAATGAGAGATCGCATTCGACTTCGGTGTCGTTGGGCTCGATCACTACGCGAACGATCCGCATGGGCTGGGCCACTTCGACGCGTAGCGGCCCCGCAGTGGAATCCATCGGGTTGTCGGCCACCCTTCGCGAGGCGTGGAATGAATGCTGAACCCCTTCGACCGTGACGCTGAAATGGCCGTCCTGCACGAAGCGGTGTGGATAGCGACCGAATCCGATTTCGAACAGAAACTTCCCCGCTTTATCGAAGCCGCTGAACCAGTAACGATCGTAAAAGTTGCGGTTTGAAAGGCCTGGTTGGTTGACCGGGAAGGGCGCCTGGTGGATCAGATAGTCATCGAAGTCGGTGATCACGTCATTCTCCAGACTTGGTCAACGTGATGCCGCACTCACGCAGAATGTCTTCGGTGTCAGCGCCCCGTTGCCGCGCGGGCTTGGGGTCGTCCGGAATCGTTCTCGAGAAGCGCGGCGCGGCAACGGCCTGCTTCACGCCCCCGATGTCGACGAAGGAGCGGCGGGCCACGTGGTGCGGATGCTCGAATACTTCGGCAGTCGCGAGAACGGGTGCGAAACACGCATCGGTTCCTTCAAGGAGCTCGCACCACTCGTCACGAGTTCGTTGTCGAAATAGCTCTTCGAACTCGGGGCGGAGCTCCTGCCATTTGTCAGGCCTCAGGTGCTCCATCGGCGCGGGCGCGTTTTCGAGGCCGAGCTTTTCAACCAGGACTCGATAAAACTGCGGTTCGAGGGCGCCGACCGAGATGTATTTTCCATCGCTCGTCTCGTACACATCGTAGTAGGCTGCGCCGGAGTCGAGCAGGTTTTCGCCTCGCCTATCCGACCAAAACCCTTGCTGCATGCCGGCATACACGCTTGCCATCAGCGCGGCGACACCGTCGACCATCGCGGCATCGACGACTTGCCCTTTCCCCGACTTGCCCGTTTCGAGAAGCGCTGCAAGGACCCCATAAGCGAGAAGGAGCCCACCGCCCCCGAAGTCCCCCACCAAGTTGATCGGTATGGTGGGGCGCTCCCCTTTGCGCCCGATGGCGTGCAAGGCTCCAGCCAGCGCGATGTAGTTGATGTCGTGGCCGGCGCTCTTCGCGAGCGGGCCACTCTGTCCCCAACCGGTCATCCGTCCGTACACCAAGCGAGGGTTCGCCTCGAGACAAACCTCGGGGCCGGCGCCAAGCCGTTCCATGACGCCGGGTCGAAAGCCTTCGATCAGAGCGTCCGCGGTTTTCACGATCTCGAGCAGGGCGTTTGTCCCTTCTGGGCTTTTCAAATCAAGGACGACGCTCTTCTTGCCGCGGCTGAGCAAGTCGAAGGCAGCCTGCAGGTGCGATGGCTCGGGACGCCCAACACGGATCACCTCCGCGCCCAGATCGGCGAGCATCATCCCGGCGAACGGGCAAGGACCGATGCCGTCGATCTCGATGATACGAAGTCCCTCGAGCGGACCCATCACCGCACCTCCGCGAGCGCACGACGCAGGGTGACCGAGGCCAGGTTCTCGGCGTCGAACTCGTTCTCTTCGTCGATGATCTCGATCTTCTTCATGTACTGCCCAACTCGCGCCATCTGCATCGAAAAGCGTGTTAGCGCGAGTACCGTGTAGTAGTCAAAGCTCGATACGTCGAAGCCCGTGATCTCCGTCCAGCGCGCGATCGTTTCAGCGGCGGAAGGGAAGCCTGCAAGCCGTTCGAGCTCGAGGCCTTCGGTGAAGCATCGGTCGGACGCGAGCCACCAGGCGAGGTCTTGCACCGGATCGCCAAGGCGCACCATCTCCCAATCGAGGAGCGCGACGCATTCGAGGCCGTCGAAGACTTGGTTCGCGAGACGCGAGTCACCCCAGCACAACGCGAGAGGTTGCTTCTTCGGCTTGTTGGCTTCCAGGTATTCGAGGGCCTTCACGATGTCGGGATGTCGCGATGCCGCCATGCCCCAACGGAAGTAGCCCTGGTAGTAGTCGAGCTGCTGCTCGAGTGGGGTCTCGCCGCGCTCGGGCTCGAGAAGGAAGTCGAAGTGGCCCTGCCATGAAATACCATGAACTTCGCACATGGCATCGAAGCCGTTCCACCAAAGCCTCTCGCGCTCGCTCTCGGAGAGCTCTTCGGCAATCCAGCCTTCATCATGCATCGGCGGGTGGTCGCTTGGGATGCGGCCTTCGACGCGCTCCATGATGTAGAACGGGACCCCGAGAACCGACACGTCCGGTTCGAACCAGCGCACTTTGGGGACCGGTACAGGGGTTTTCTCGAGGCCTTGCAACACGCGTGCTTGAAGCGCGATGTCGTACGTCGGAAACATGACGTATTCCTCTGGCTCGAGCCGCGCGACCAAGCCTTCCTCATGTGTCTTGCCGTCCTTCGCGCAGGTCAAGTCGAAGAGGAGGGTGTCGCTCGAGAACCCGGTGCTTAGGGGCGCTTCCAAATTCTCGATGCGAACGCTGTCTCTTGGGAGCGACAGCTTCGGGGCAAGCCAAGCGACTAGCTTGCGCGCGGTCTCGTCGAGATCCCTCTCCTCGTCAGCAAATCCCATGACCCATGCGTCTGCTTGTGTTGTAGTCCCATCGTGGCTATGCGCCACGTGGTCATGTCGAGTAAGACGCTTCGCTTCTATTTCGACTATCTCTCACCGTACAGCTACCTCGCATGGCAGGAAATTCCTTTGGTCGCGCGGCGGCACGCCCTTCAGCTCAAGCCCACGCCCGTGCTCCTGGCTGCGCTCCTCGATCACCACGGTCACAAAGGCCCCGGCGAGATTGCACCAAAGAGAGCCTATGTGTTCAAGGATTGCGTTCGGAGAGCCGCGACCCTCGGCGTGCCCTTCGAGCCACCGTTCTCCCATCCCTTCAATCCGCTTCCAGCGTTGCGCGTGACGATGCTCGATATGGGCGAAGAACGACGCCTGAAATTGATAACGCGGCTTTTTGCAGCGACGTGGGCTGAGGCGCGAGACGTCAGCTCTCCTGAGGTCGTCGGAGCCATCTGCAACGAAGTAGGGGTACCCAATGCGCTCGAGCGTGTTCAGGATCCGGTCATCAAGCAGCGTCTCAGGGACGTCACGACCGAAGCGATCGAGCTCGGGGTGTTTGGAGTTCCGACGATGCTCATCGGCGACGAGCTATTCTGGGGTACCGACAGCCTGCGGTACTTCGAGAGCCACCTGGCCGGCGATGACCCGGTCTCTACGATCGATCCCGCGGCCTGGGATGCGGTTCGGGCCTCCGCCATGCGCAAACGATCGCGATGAGACCATCAGCTCCGCACAGCCGAGATGATTAGGTACACCGCCAAGATGGCCAGGACCACTTGGAACCAAAGCACGAAGCGCTCTTTCGAGACCATGCTCAATAGGTGCTTGCCGAAATAGGTGCCCCCGATGACTGCGGCGATCAGGGCGAGCAAGAGAGGCGCGTAAGGAGCATAGTCGAACCCCAACGCCAAGAACGCGGGGATCTTCAGCAAATGGAGCCATGTTTGGCAAACCGCTTTGGTGGCGATTACCTGCTCGTTGTCGAAGTCGTCCCGCAGAAAGAACGGCGCGAGAAACGGTCCGGTCGCCCCGACGAAGATGGTCAGGAGGCCCGCCGCCAACCCGAGAACACCGTAGGACCAGACCGGAGGATTTCGGAGGGTCGGCTTGTATCGACGCCATAGCAGGAAGAAGAGAATGAACGCGCCGATCCAGGCGCGGAACCAGGTGAGCTTCGCCTCGGACCAAAGCAGGCTTCCGATCGCGATACCGACCACCGCTGGGACCATGAATGTGAAGAAGATCGACCAGCGAACGTGTCGGCGAAACGCCCAGGTGCGCGTCCAGTTGGATGCTAACTGGACGACGCCATGAACCGGGACGACCACGCGCGCTGGCAGCAATGCGGTCATGACGCCCAGCAGCGTCACGCCTCCAGCCATCCCGAGGATCGCCGAGATCGTCGCGGTCGCGAAGCACGCGAGCACCAGCGTGATCACGGTGATCAGGTCGAGCACCAGCGGAGGCTAGCATCAGCCAAGCCGCGCGGGAGTGATTTACATCCGGCGTTGGATCTCGCACAGTAGGGCGTGGCAAAAGCGGACGCGGCAACGCTGCTCGGGCTCGCGCTTGAACAGGCGATCGGCCCCGCCCTCGTGCTCGATCACGATTTGCGGATCGTTGCAGCCACTGGCGATGTAGCCGGGCTTCTCGGTTCCAACGTACCGATCGGAGTAGCGGCTCCAAAGATCCTCTGTGGCACCAGTGATCATCGACCCATCGCGGAGGCGATGACAGAGGGGCGGCCGGTGTCGGCCGACGTTCCGCGGCCTGGCCGAGATGGCGCAATGGTCAACATCCAAGTGCGGGCGGTGCCTCTGCTCGATGGCGAGGACCGCATCGGGTGGCTTCTTTCTCTGAGCGCGGACTCTTGGGCCAGCGATCAGCACAGCGACGCGGTGGAGGTTCATGGAATCTGGACGCGTGACCCTTCCATGAAGACGCTCTTGCGTGATGTGGGGCGGGTCGCTCGGCGCGACGTGACGGTTCTCGTTCGAGGTGAGACAGGGACTGGCAAGGAACTGGTGGCTAGAGCGATTCACCTCGAGTCGCCTCGCAGTCACGGACCGTTCGTCGCGATCAACTGCGCGGCGCTGCCGCCTCAGCTTCTCGAAAGCGAGCTGTTCGGTCACGTGCGTGGCGCGTTTACCGGGGCCGTCAAGGATTCCCCTGGGCAGTTTCGGGTTGCCGACGCGGGGACGATCTTCCTCGACGAGATCGGGGAGCTTTCGCTCGATCTGCAGGCGAAGCTCCTACGCGTGCTGCAAGAGAAGTCGGTGATTCCCGTTGGGGGTAGGGCTCCGGTGCCGGTCGATGTGCGGATCGTATCGGCGACCCATCGATCGTTGCGCGAGGCGGTCGAGGCCGGCGAGTTTCGGGCGGACCTGATGTACCGCATTAGGGTCGTACCGCTGTTCTTGCCGCCACTGCGCGAGCGTCGCTCCGACATCATGCTGCTCGTCGACAAGTTCATCGAGACGCAGAGCAGTCGAGGCGAGCGTGAAATTCGGGGTGTATCGCCAGGCGGGAGATTGGTCCTCGAGGGCTATGACTGGCCGGGAAACGTACGCGAGCTCCAAAACGTGATCGAGTACGCCTTCGCCATGGGAGAAGGACCGATTCTCACCGAGTCCGATCTTCCCCCAGAGCTCCTCGGCGAAGAGCCGGGGCCGCGTCTTGCGAATCTCCCGCGGTCGCGAGGCGGGAGTGCAGGCTCGCCCGAGGCCGAACGCATTGCAGTCGCGTTGGAACGCGCTGCCGGCCACCGAGGTCGGGCCGCCCAAAGTCTCGGGATGAGCCGTGCGACGCTTTGGCGAAAGATGAAGCAGCACGGCCTACTCGACTGAAGCGCGCGCCCTACTGATTGTTCCAGGCGACCATTCCACCCCGCATCGAGGCGATCCGCTTAAATCCGAGCTTCTCGAGCTCGAGGGCGACGCGGCCGGATCTCCGGCCTGACCGGCAGATGGTGATAACCGGCTCCTCGCGATCCCAACCCTTGGACGCCTCGTCTACCGTGCCCATCGGGATGATCTCGACGCCTTCGATCGCTCCATCGGTCTCGGCTTCATCGAACTCGCGGACGTCGACCATTCGAATCCCCCCTCGGTTTTGTGCGACCCATGCTGTCGTGACCTCGGGGACCCCTTCTGGAGTTCGCTCGATGGCGGCCCAGCCTCGCTCCGGAAGCGGATCGCCGGACATCGATGCCGCGGGGACCAGGCCGCAATGGAGGTTTGCGGGCACCGCTTCGTGAAGCTTCTTCGGAGTCGGCAGGTGGAGGCTGTTCATGATCTCCACGAACTCGGCCTCGCTCTTGCCGTCGCCGACCCTTGGGTTGAACTTCTTTTCTTCGCCGACGGTCGTGAATGTCCGCCCTCGATAGTCGTGGCCGGGCCAGATGATCGTGTCATCGGGGAGGGTGAAGATCTTGTCGTGGATCGATCGGTAGAGCCTCTGTGGATCACCCTGCTGAAAGTCAGTGCGACCCGTCCCACGGATGAAGATCGCGTCGCCGGTGAAAGCGTTCTTGTGATCCGACGTGACGTACGTGACGCACCCATCGGTGTGTCCCGGGGTTGAACGGACTTCGAACTTCAGACCGCCTGCCTCTAATGTGCTACCGTCTTCGACGAGCACGTCTGCGCAGACCGCACCCGCGTTTGCGCCTACCACGGCCTTACTGCCGAGCCGCTCCCGCAAAAGCCCCGATGCCGTGATGTGATCGGCGTGGGCGTGTGTGTCCATCGTGTAGACGAGCTCGAGCCCGAGCTCATCGAGGAGTTGGATGTCGCGTTCGATTTGATCGACGACCGGGTCGATCAGCACGGCCTTACCCGACTCCTCGTCGCCAATGAGATAGGTGTAGGTCCAGGTTTCGTGATCGAAGAGTTGGCGAAGCAGCATCGGATACCTCCTAGGGGATAGCGTGGGGTACGCTGCGGCGGTAGCCCCTCAGCCCATATCTACTGCAACGTGCGTACCAATGCTAACCATATGATTTAACGGCTTTCTAAGCTCTTGTTGAAACATGTTGAAACATCGAATGAAACAGTCTGACTCGCGGTGCAACCATCCTTGAAACAGTCCAGAGGCCAAAAAGCCCGCAATGTCGGGCGAAGCACCTGCTGTACCTTTGGCACGCCTGGTGCTTTGTAGTTGAGCCATGGATTCATTCACACCAGTCGCATCGACGCTTGGGGGCCTACTGATCGGCGCAGCCGCTGCCGGTCTACTCATGTTCCACGGGCGCATCGCCGGAATCAGCGGAATCGCTGGAGGCATCTTCCGCAGGCAACCCGGTGATGTCACGTGGCGCATCATGTTCCTCGCGGGCCTCTTCACGGCCGGCGTGCTCGGGAGTTGGTTCTATCCCGAAGCATACCGAGTCGAGATCGATCGTACCAGCCTCGCGTTGGTCGCTGCTGGCTTGGCCGTCGGCATCGGCACCCAGCTCGGAAGCGGTTGCACGAGCGGGCATGGCGTCTGCGGGATCGGGCGGTTTTCGAAACGATCCAGCGTCGCCACGCTGTCGTTCATGGCGACCGCCGCCATCACCGTGTTTATCGTCAACGAGATCCTCGGGGGTGCCGTATGAAAATCAAGGTCGGAGCGTTTCTCGGAGGCCTGTCGTTTGGCATCGGACTTGCCATCTCCGGAATGACTCAGCCCGCCAAGATCGTCGGGTTCTTCGATTTCGCCGGTAACTGGGACCCGAGCCTCGGCTTCGTGATGGCAGGCGCGCTGTTGGTGTACACCCCGATCTATCGCGCGGTCGTCAAGCGGTGGCATCGCCCGATTTGGGCTTCGTCGTTCTCTTTGCCGACTCGAAAGGACATCGATTGGCGTCTGGTTTCGGGCTCGGCGTTGTTCGGAGTCGGTTGGGGGCTTGGTGGATATTGTCCGGGCCCGGCGTTCACCTCAGTCGGCGCGCGGTCTCAGGAGGCGCTGATTTTCGGCGCGGCCATGCTGGTTGGAGTGGGCGCCTACCAGATCTTCACGAGGCTTAGAGAGGCACGGATCGAGGAAGCCGCGGCCCGTGAGACGAGCCCCGTGATCGACGGATGACGCAGTCGGTGCCAGCCGTGCCCATTCTCCGTTGGCTCCCAGCCTATCAGCGGAGTGATCTAGGGGCGGACACCATCGCGGGGCTGACGACGGCGGTGATGCTCATCCCGCAAGCGATGGGCTACGCGATGCTCGCGGGGCTTCCGCCGATCCATGGTCTGTATGCGGCGTTGGCTCCGCTGCTGGTCTACGCCGCGCTCGGCACGTCACGACACTTGGCGGTGGGTCCGGTCGCGATGGATTCGATCTTGGTGGCTGCGGGCGTTGGTGCCATTGCGACCGTCGGCACCGAAACTTACGTCGTGATCGCAGCTGCCCTCGGGGTGATGGTGGGTGTGGTGCAGGCTGGGCTCGGGTTCTTGCGGGCAGGTTTCTTGGTCAACTTTCTCTCCCGCCCGGTCGTGAGTGGCTTCACCTCCGCCGCTGCGCTCATCATTGCAGGGAGTCAGCTTGGGCACCTCTTGGGCGTCGAGCTTCCACGAACCCATCACGTGCACTTGGTCGTCTGGAAAAGCCTCGAACAACTCGCCACGTGGTCCTGGCCGACCATTGCAGTCGGGGTTACGTCCGTTGCGGCGCTGCTGATCCTCAGAGCGAAATGGCCTCGCTTCCCGGGGGCCCTGTTCGTTGTAGCCGTTGCCACTCTTGCGGTTTGGGGGCTTGGGCTGGGAGAAGCCGGTGTTGCGATTGTGGGCGCCGTGCCCGCGGGGCTTCCTGGCATGCAGGTCCCCAAGATCGATCCGGTGCTGCTTGCCGACTTGCTGCCGTTGGCGGCCACGATCGCCTTGGTGTCGTTCATGGAAGCGATTTCGGTCGGCCGTGTATTCGCCACCGTCCATCGTTATGACATCCTGCCCAACCGCGAGCTCATCGCACTCGGGTTCGCGAACGTCGCGGGCGGCTTCACTGGTGGTTATCCGATTGCGGGCGGGTTCTCGAGGACCGCGGTCAACGTACGAGCTGGCGCCCGCACCCAGCTGGCTGCGATCGTGACCGCAGGGGTCGTCATCGTCACCCTCCTGGTTTTCACCGGGGCATTCTATTACCTGCCGAACGCTGCCCTGAGCGCGGTGATCATCGCGGCGGTGCTGGGCTTGATAGACATTCGTGGGGCCATGGAGATCTTCCGGGTCAAACGGGAGGACTTCGCCCTTCTCGTTCTCACGTTCGTCGCGACCTTGTCTCTCGGGATCCAGTACGGGATCCTGGTCGGCATCGGGGCGTCGGTGCTGTTGTTTCTAGTACGCACGACCCGCCCTCACTTCGCGGTCCTCGGCCGAATTCCGGAGTCGCAGACCTATCTGAACATTGCCCGCCATCCCCACGCCAAACAAGCGCCTGGCATCGTGCTCGTTCGCATCGACGCGCAATTCTACTTCGGCAATGTGAGCTTTTTGAAGGAGACGGTGCGCGGCGTGATCGCAGATGCTGAATCGCCCGTACGCTACATCGTTCTCGAGGCGGCAGGCGTCAATCAGCTCGACTCCGCTGCCGCAGCAACCCTGGCCGAGCTCAACGATGAGCTCGCATCAGTCGGAATTAAGCTCGTGCTGACGCGCGTCAAAGGCCCTGTCCGCGACGTTCTTCACCGGACCGGTCTTCTCGAGAAGCTCGCAGCCGAAGGTCGCATCTTCATGTCCACTCACCGGGCGATGGAGGTGCTTCGCTCCGGTGCTGCGCTTCCAGACCTATCCCCCCCGGCCGACGATCCACGCGCGCCTTCCGATCGTGTGGGATGCGGAATGCTCAACCAAGACTAGGCATCCACCGCGAGATAGATTACGTCATCGCCTACTTCGACGCTTTCGTTCGGTAAGACGGCGTAGCATCGTCGAGTGGCGCGAATTTCCGTGACTCGGTCGCGTCCGACGAGAACGCCCGGCTCGAGCTCTTGGAACCCAGTCCACGGTGAGCCGAAGCGGAACTCGGCGCTCGGCTTGGTGATCGTTTCGACGACGTGCACGGTACGCACATTGTTCCCCTCCCGCTCGGTTCGGTCGCTCAGCGCGCCGGTGACCTGCAAGAAGCTGATCGCGATCCGGTAAGCCTTGTCGGATATCTCAGGGTCGTCGTGCGCCCCGCATTCGACTGAAAGCGCGGGCACGCCTGCAAGCCGGAGGAAGCCGATGATCACTTTGTCCGCGAGCCCGTACCAGCTCTGCACCAAAAAAGAAACACCGATTCGCTTGGCGACGTCGTCGACCACCGTCACGCCATTGCTCACGGCGAAAGGCGGGGTCGAAGTCGCGGCCGAATGAAGGTCGAGGAAGACATCCAATTCACCGAGCACTTCTTTAAGGTCGAGCACTCGGTGATGCTCATACCCCCATGCTTCTTGGCGCAGTGACTCGGTGAACGAGAAGTCCCATAGGCGATTGAGATCGTCTCCTTCCGGCGTGTGTCGGCAGCCCTGTGTTATCGCCTCGGGGTTGCCGAGAATCAAGAACAGGGTCCCGTCGCCAGGTCGAAGCGCACCGTCCTTGAGCTCTTGGGTGATGCGCTCGATGGCGTTGCCACCGCAGGGCTCGTTTCCATGCATCGAGCCGCAGACCCCGATATATGGTCTCGGGCAATCCTCGGTTGCCGAGACTTTCACCACGCCGTCCTTGAGCTCTTCTATGAACAACTTCGTTTCTCCGTCTCGCGGTCTAGCACCTGTCTGGTCTCGTTGAACCAACGATCTGCTTCGGCCGGACTCTTGCCGACGGCCGTAATGCCGAACTTTCCGAATTCGCTCAGCGCCCCGGTGAAATGAAACAACACGCCTGACTCGGACCACGCCTGATAGTGCAAGCCATTGACCGCGGCAATGTCGAGGAGATCTTCGACGAGAAGGCCCCGATACCGGTCTGAGCGCATCGAGTCGGTTGCCACGTAGAACTGGGGCTCGTTTCGCGGGGTGAGATAGAGCCCGGTATCGGGGTCATATCTCCCATCGGTCATCATTCGCAAGAGCATCATGGGGTGCGTTGTGCCACCCATTCGCAGGTTGGTTTCGATGGCGTAGTGCTGCCAGGTGCCGTCGTCTCCTTGCACACACAGAAAGTCGACCGCAAGGCGCGCAACCGCCCCCTTGGCTTGAAGAACTGCGGCGACCCGTTGAGCATCTTGCTGGATCACCATTCGATAGGCAGCGTCAGATGGGAACCGGCACCCGGCGTATACTTGGCCGTCTTGGCCTTCGACGAGTTGGTCATGTGTGGAAAGGAGGTCGACACCGCCTGAGGGTGAGATTCGCAACTGGCAGCTCGGAGCTCGCTTGTCTGGAGCGTCCACGAATGCTTCGACCACGCCGCCTTCGCGTTCGAGTTTCTCCACAAACGTCTTCCAGGTTTGACCGGTATCGACGAAGCGCATGTGGGGTAGCGCATCTGCCAATGCCTGCTCTCGTCCTTCGCGACTCGTGTCGCTCCGTGGAGACACCTGCGCGAGGTCATGGAGGTCCAGGACAGCGTTGCCTTGGCCGCTGAACCCGGTGTTGTGCTTCACCACGACCCGCTCGAGCGCGGGATCTTCGGACCAGAGCTCATCCACGGCATCGACGACCTCTCGCTCGCTTTGGAGATCCTCGGCCCCCGGCAGTAAGGGAACCCCAGCTTCGCGAAAGACCTTGCGCGAACCGCTCTTTGTCCCAAGCCACAGAAGGGCTGGATCGACGCCATAGAGTGGAACGTCCAACGCCGTCGCGAGGCTGCGTTCCGCTTCCGACACGGTAAAGCAGGTCATCATCGCCTGTTCCGGCCGAATGCACTGCCGAATGCGCTCGAGAAGACGAGGTCGTTGGAGGATCTTCTGGGACAACGGAACTAAAGAGTTGTCGTAGAGTGAGATCATCGTCAAACGCCGGCGCATGTGCTCGTTGGGGATCCCACTGATCAGTGACAGCATGTAGTCGACGGCGGCCGGGTGGATCGGTGCCGAGCTCACATAGACCACCCTTGCGCGCGGCCGCCGCAAGAGATTCAATACGAACAGCATCCGCTCCTCGTAATGCAGCACGCCGTCGATCGAGACCGACTCGATCCCGTCGAGCGACAGGGATGGAACGACGACGATGTCGCGAGCTTCGGGACCTTTGCTGTTGATCAGCTCCCAGCGTGCGGCGAGCTGGGTTTGCAGTCGTCGAAATGCGGCCATTTCGTCGCTGCTACCGCCCATGGGTTTTCTATAGCATGGGAGTGTGCAAGAAGACTAAACATGGCCGTCCCCGAGGGCGAACAGAGTGCGCGCGAAGGGCTCTTCGGTTTTCTCTCACGGCGAAGGTTCCTGAAGGCCAGCTTGCTTGCAGGTGGCGCATTGCTAGGGGCCGGCGGCGGAGGCCTGCTCCTCTTGAGAGGGCGCGCGCCCAAGGTGGGGGGTCTGCAGTTTCTCGACGCCCACGAATACCAGACCCTCAAGAGTCTCGTCGAGATCATGTTCCCCCGTACCGATGCCATCCCGATCGACGCCGAGTCGATGGACCTTCCGCGCGCCTTCGACGAGTTCTTGACCGGTGAGCCCGAACACAACGTGAAGGATCTCAAGAAAGCGTTGGTGTTGATCGAGTTCGGTCCCCTCGTCTTCGATCGGCGAGTTTCCACCTTTTCGCGACTCGATCGCGAATCGCGCCTGGCGCATTGGAACGCCTGGGCCACCAGCGATAGCCTTCTCAGGCGCCAGGTCAGCGTGGCCATGCGAAAGTTCTTCAACCTGGTCTTCTTCGATCACGAAGCGGTCTGGCCTTTCATCGGGTATCCGGGGCCATCCCTGCTCCGCGGTCGGAGCGTGAGGCAATGAGCGTGGCCATCACCGATCTGTCGAAGGACTTGATCCCGGATGCCGTCACTACTGAGATCTGCATCGTCGGATCGGGTTGCGGCGGAGCCACCGCGGCCCGTCTATTGGCCGAGGCAGGTCATGAAGTCGTCGTGCTCGAAGAGGGCCGGGACTTGGTGGGGGTAGAGCGCAACCAACGCGACCGCGACATGTACGATCAACTCTACATGGACCGCGGAGGCCGAGCGACCTCCGATCTCTCCGTCAGCGTGCTCCAGGGGCGGGTGCTCGGCGGCGGCGGTGTGATCAACGCCTGCGACGTCGTGCCGACTCCCGAGCCCGTAATGGCGCACTGGGCCGACAAGTACGGGCTCGAGGATTTCGCGCCGAGCCATTTTGGTTCGTTTCAAGAAGATGCCCTCGACGATCTCTCTGCGAGCCGCATCCCCGAGAGCCTCGTCAATAGCGCCAACAACAAGCTGCGAATCGGTGCCGAGGCCCTCGGCTATCGCGGTGACGTCATGATGCACAATCGGGTTGGCTGTCAGGGGCTCGGCACTTGTCTCATCGGTTGTCCCGTGCATGCCAAACGCAACCCGAGGATGGTGGCGCTGCCGAAGGCGATCGCCGCAGGGGCGCAGGTGTTCACACGCGCTCGGGCCGTCGAGATCCGCCACTCGGGCAAAGAGCTCAAAGAGCTTTGCGTGCGCACCCTCGATCCGCTCGGCTATCACGAGCAGGGGGAGCTCACCGTTCGGGCGAAAGTCGTGATCGTGGCGGCCAATGCGATCGCATCGGCACAGCTTTTCTTAAGGTCGGGGATCGGCAACGAGCACGTGGGCCGAAATCTCATGCTTCAGCCCCAGTTGCCCGTCATCGGTTTCTTCGAAGAGGAAATCGACGCGTTCGAGCTCGTGCCCCAGTCGTACGCGGTGACCGAGTTCGAGCAGGAAGACAACGAGGACCTTGGTTTGTGGGGCTATCGGATCGAGGGGATCATGGGCACCCCGGGGATCGTCTCGACCTTGCTTCCGCTTTCGGGGGCCGACGGCATGCAGGACATGGCGCAGTACAACCGCATGGCAGCATCGCTCCTCCTGGCCCCCGATCAGCCGTCTGGGCAAGTGGAGGTAGGGCAAGATGGAAGACTGATCATTCAGTACGCACAGCGCCCGGACCACCAAGAGCGACTCCGCGAGGCGGTTTACAACACGGCACGCATCTATCTCGAGGCAGGCGCGACCCGCGTCGTCGTCCCGACCGCGCGTCCACTCGTCATCCGCTCCACCGGCGAGGCGAAGGAGGCACGCGATATCACGTTTGCCCCGGCGTCAGCTCCGCTGATCAGCGCACACCAACAAGGCACTGTACGAATGGCTCCATCGGAACGAGATGGTGGAGCTGACCTCGACGGCAAGGTCTATGGCACTCGAGGCATCTATGTCTTCGATTCCTCGGTTTTTCCAACCAGTGCATCGAGTCACACGATGACCCCCATCATCGCAACGTCACGTATGCTCACGACCAAGCTACTCACCCGGCTTCCGTAGAATTATTCTTCTTCTACTTGGAGGGATTGGGTGGGGCACATCATGCACGCATCGCGCACTTTGTCCTGGATCTCTTCGGGAGGTTGGTAAGTGGCGATCACGAGGCTTCCGTCTTCGGCAAAGGAGAAGACTTCCGGAGCTTCTTCGACGCAGACGCCGTAGCGGTTGCAGGTCGATTCGTTGTACATGATCTTCATTTGCGCGGTTCCTCGGCAGGTTGCGGTTTGCTCAGCAGCTCCCGTTCCTCGTGCTCCATGTCGTCACGAATCGCCCGCGCCAACTCGCGCACACCGACGACAAGCTTCTCCCCCACCGCGGTCTCGTCGAGATCGTGAATGACGCCGTCGAGCAATTCCCTCTGTGCCTGATGCTCGCGGCGCATCATCTCCGCAGCTTCGTCTGCGGCTTTGCCGTGTTGAGTCAGAGACGGAAGGCTGTACTCTTCGTAGTGGAGGTGATCGTGCAAGGTCGTCCCCAACGTCTGAAGCTGTTGACGCAACGCGATGATCGTCGCCGGATCGCCTCGACTCGCTTCATCGGTGAGGGCCTCGACGCGAGCGAGCTGTTCTGCGATCCGGTAGTGCTCACTGCGGATGCGCTTCCGAATTTCGTCAGGTGTCGCCTTGGAGCTGGGTTCCATCATTCTGCGCCAGCGTTCAGCCAAACTGCGAGGTGTGCTGACCTCCTCGCCGACATAGTACTCGTCTTCGGCCTGGGTGGGGCGCCTGAACGCGCGATCACAACCACGATCTGCCGTTCCACTCTCGACGGAACAGTGGGCTCGCCCAACCTCGCCTGCTTATATTGAAACCAGAATAAGGGGACAGTCCCCTTTTTCATTGGGGGTTGAAAGATGGCTTTTCTTCGGGGTTGGGGAGCTGTGGCTGTGTTGTTGGCGGCTGCGGCATGGTTGTCGCCAGCTGAGGCGCGCGCGTTTCCCAATGAGCCCAACAGCTTGGATGAAGGCGCCAACGCACACAGCAAGCGCTTCCAGCTTCTCGGCGAGCTCGCGTTCTTTGCCGGGGGTATTGAGGGCGACGCCAAGGCGCGTCTTCTGAGCCCGCTGTTCGAGCTCCGCCTTCAACTGGCGAAGCATTGGCTGCTCGATGCGGCGTGGGGCCTTTCCTACGTGAACCTCGACGGCCAGGACGACGCCGACAATTCGTTTCGTGCGGGCAATCCCTGGGTCGCGTTCTACTACCAGGGCGTCAAGGGACAATTCTCGTACCGCTTTGGCCTAGGCGTGACGATACCCGTCGCGCGTTTACCCGACGAGGGCGTCACGCAGGCCCAGCTGACAGCAGCCACAGCGTATGCGCTTGCGGCGCGCGTGCGCGGAAACACCATGTATTGGCTGTGGGATCCGCACTCGGTCAGCGTGATCTTCCCAATGGCCTTCGAACGCCGGAAGCCGAGCGGCTTTCTTTGGGGTGCCGACCTTGCGGCCGGCGTCATGCTCAAGATCAGTGATCGGAACCCGAACCAGCGCCACGACGCCGTGATTCAGATGGGTGCGATGATGGGCTACCAGGCCGTGAAGTGGCTGCGCGTCGGCGCGCGTTTCACTCTAGTGATCCTTCCGAAAATCCCAGAGCAACGGACGCAGCTCGCCGTCGAGCCTTACCTTCGATTCGGCTCAGACGACGCCTTTGGCTCCCTCGGTGTAGTCATCAACCTCGACAACCCGGGGGGCTTCGCGTTTGACAAAGATCAGGTGTGGGGCCTGCTCTTCGGTGGTGGCGCGGCGTTCTAGACGAAGATGGGCAGGTCCTCGCCCGCGAGCGGGTACGCAGCCTTGAAGCTGTCCGGTACGCCTGCCAAGTCTCGCAGCGCACGATGTACGTGCTCGATGCCGAGGCGGGTGCCTTGGGAAGTGTCCGGCGGCCCCTGCACCGCGAGCGTCGTGGGATCGATGAGCAGCGGTCCATGTCGGTCGTCAGTTCCGCCGATGACACGGTTTCCGGGGATTCCCGGGCCCATCATCATCATGCTGCTGATCGGCCAATGGTCCTTGCCGTTGCCACCGTTGTAGCCAGGTGTGCGGCCAAAGTCCGAGCCCATCACGACGGCGACCTTGTCAGCGATCCCCATCCTCTCCGCTTCTTGCATTGCAAACTCGGCCGCGTTGACGAAGTCGATGAGGTTTGGCAGGTGGTTCTGGTCGTGGTTGCCGTGGGTATCGAAGCCACCCCGGCTGACGCTGACGCTGACCGACAGGCCTGCCGAGTACGCGGCGAGCGCAACTTGGATCTGCCGCTGAAGCTGGCCGTCGGCGAACTCATCGGGGAGCGAATCGGATACACGCTTGAGGTCGTCCTGACCCAAACGCGCAAGCATAAGCTCATTTTGGCCTGCCCAGATGCGCGGCAAGCGTTGCTGGCCCTGAATTCGGAGCAGCCTGAGCTGCTGCTCCCGTTGTACCACCGCCGGGATGTCGGGATGACCGAAGTAGTTGTCTTCCGACCCGGTGGGATCGGGGCGCGACGGGTGGGCGAGGTTGTGCAGCAGACCACCATCGCCAAGCGGCACCGCGTTGGTCACGCCCTGGGTATCGAGATACCCACCGTAACCGATCAGCGGCATCGGCAGATTTGGTCCGTGGGTGGCCGCGATCAAGGCACCGATCGGCGGATGGCCTTCGGCGGTTCGTCCGCTCCAGGTTCCGCGAGTCCCCTGGTCGTGACCGTTGGTGCCGGTGTCCATCCCGTTGATGACCAGCAGGCGTTGATAGTGGTTCTGGAAGAACGCGTCGAGCGCCGTCATATCGCCGCCAAGGGGCGCGTAGTTGATGTTGCCCGCCGTTCGAATGTCGCTCTTCAGGAAGCGCCCCATCGGATCGTTCTCGTTCTCGTTTGTCCGTCCCTTGGGGTCGCACAGGTGAGTCGGGTCCCATCCGCCGCCGGCGTGCATGAAGATCCAGTACGTGCCGGAATATCCGGTGGCGCTCGTTTGGGCCGTAGCGCGCAGCGGGTCGACCACTGCGGGCATCACACAAGTCAACCCGGCCCAGCTAGCGATGCGTAAGAAGTCTCGACGATCCACAGCTAGTCCTCCCTCACTCGTAAAGGTATCGGTAATCGGAAAGGAGATAACTCACCGCCGCCATCCAGGCGCGCACGGTGTAGTCAGGGTCCTGGTTGATACGCCGATCATTCGGGAGTGAATCTCCCGTCATTCGGTCGTCGTTGAGGCGGCAGGGATCTGCGAGCTCTTCCGAGACCGCGCCAGTCGCCAAGCCATTCCGGCCGAGGTTGTATGCCTCCGTCAGCACGACCATCGTCGCATCGATCTCTGCGTCGTTCGCCGCCAAGCTCTCTCCTAGAAGCTGCGCGTGGAGGTGCTGAACTGCAGCGCGCACTTGGTCCGCGCCACCATCGATTGCAACGTTGCGGTCGATGCCGGGAAACAAGAGCCGCTGGTTCGGGGACTTCGAGAAGTCATACGGAACGGCGGAGCACGCGACCTCGTAGGCCATGCGCTGCGCAAGGCTCGCCATGACTCCATTCGGCTCGGTGACACGCTGCGTCACGAGATCCGAATCGATACCGCCATAGAAGATGCGGTACTGGTCCCGTAGATAGTCCGCCCGATCGGGTCGTTGCCGCCAACGGATTCCCGTCGTGGCCTCGATCTTTCGGTTCAGATGCTCCGGCGTGAGAAGTCGCGCCGTTCCGAAGGTCGACAGCTCGACCTCCATCTCCGCCGTCAGCGGACTCGCATTTGCCGCACGGAAGTACGGGCTCAAGACGATCTCGCGGACGAGCAGCTTGAAGTTGTAATTGCTCTCGACGAAGCGCTGTTGGATGGTGCGCAGAATCTCTTGCTGCACGTCGTATGCACGCTCGAGAGCGGGGTCGACGTCGGGGTCGATCTCGGGTTCGATCTCCGGCAGCGGTGGAGGAGGAGGAGGAGGAGGCATCGTACCGCCAGCACCGCCCATGCCCATGCCGCCAGCACCGCCCATGCCCATGCCGCCAGCACCGCCCATGCCCATGCCGCCAGCACC
>JAOTYL010000021.1 GCA_029861865.1 Myxococcales bacterium
TCGTCCGTGATTCCAGAGGGATGTCTCGGCGGATCTCGGTGGAGGGTGAAGGCTTTGGCGCCACCGTGACGCTGCCCCCCGAGTGGAGCCGTCCGCTTTTCGTGCAGCTCGTGGCGACCGGTCCGAACGGTCCGCGCCCCGTCGCGGAGCGGTGGGTCGGGAAGATCCCGCAAGACGAACCGACGCGGCGGGGCTCAGAGTCACCAGAAGCCTGGTTGATGCAGCTCCGGCGTGCAGCGGGGGCTCGGTCGCTGCGCCCGAACCGACTGTTGACTCGAGAGGCCACCAGCCATGCACAGGCCGTGTGCGAGTCTGGAAAGCTCGGTCACGAGCTCGACCCGTGGGGCGATCCAGAGGCGCGCCTTCTCCAAAGGGGCATCGAAGCCCGAGTCGTTGGGGAGGCGGTAGCCCGAGCCCAAACTCTGCGCGACGCGCTCCATGCGATTGAAGACAGCCCGAGTCACAGGCTGACCGTGACCGATCCACGCTTCACCGACGCCGGCTATGGGAAGGCCAAAGACGAAAAGGGCCGAACGTGTGCGGTGGTCCTGCTGGCGTCCTGGCCTCGCAAGGTGCCCTGAGCTCAGTCTGCTGGCCCGCTGCTGGTGTTCGTCGTGGAGTTATTCGCGACGACCAGAACCTGAGCGAGGGCGACTCCTGCGACCACCGTGCCGACCATGCCCGTGATGATGGCGGCAACCGTCGGGCCTTCGATGGCTGAGCGGGCGCCGGGAATCGGCCACAGCTGGCTCGCGACTAGCAGTCCGATGTGGACGGCGTAGAGCGCCAGCAAGGAATAGGCCCACCAGTGCGCTCCGGCTCGCGTGCTGCTGTCCATGAAGGCCATCAGCGACAGCAACGCCAAGAGGCCGAAAGCCATCTGGGTCGACGCGGGCCCCCACGACTGCCAATACCCCTCGAGCCTGACGAGGCTCTCATGGCCACCCGACAGAAAGAACCAGGATCCGAGAGCAAGAGCCCCCGCGGTCACGGCGACGCGAGCTAGGGGTGCGCCACGGTAGTACGCTCGAAAGAGCAGGCTCCCGCTGAGCAAGATTGTGGCCATGGCGAGGATGATGCCGTCCGGAGCGATGCTTTGGAGAGTCTGTTGCCACAGGGCCACGCCTGTGGCCACGGCGCCCACCAAGAAAAGCGACACCGCGCGCCCTCTGTAAGACATCGGCGTGAACGCGGCCGTGAGCATGCTGATCAGCAGAGCAACGGAGACGAACGTGAGGGGATGCGCCCCGCCCGTTGCCAGGGCGCCCACGATCCCGGCTGCGCTCAAGGCTGCGGTGATGCGACGAAGCGCCTGTGCGCCTGGAGCGCGTGGGCGCATCCGCTCCCGCAAAAGGTCGGAGGCGAGAATCGGCGGCCCCGGCGGTACAGGGATTCTGGGCAGGCTTTCACCCGGCTCGGTCATCGAAGTGCTGGCCGATCTGGCTTCAGGCTCCTCGAACGACTGGCGCTCGGTGTGCTCGGTGCGGCCGCTCTTCTTGCGGTGAAGCGGCAAGACGGGCGCCGGCTCACTGTGCTCGCGCTCACGGATCGCGGTGCGGGACACCGCGGTTTCGCTCATCTCGCTCGGAACCGGATCGGAGAGCCCCACGACTGCGACCGCTTGGGCTGCAACGGCCGCGGGGCGCTCGAATTTCCCGCTTGGAGGCTCGGGCGTGCTTTGCGTACTGTCGGTCTTCGCCTCCCGCACGATTGGCACGACGGGCGTTCCCCCAGGGACAGGCTCTCCACAGATGCCGCAAAAGGCGTCGGTTCGAAGCACTTTACCATCACAGCTTTGGCACTTAGGCATCGCGTTCCAGCCAACCCGGTGCTGAGATCATAGGCATGACGGCGCGCCCACTTCAACCGGCGCGGTAGGGAGATGTGTGCAAGACAGACATCTCACCTGTCACCGCAAAGCAACAATCTCGCGGATGCCATGACAGAAATGTCCTACCGCTAGGCGCGGCCCCTCAAAGAAATGCAGGGTTTTCGGCACCTGACAGGTTGGCACTGCGATTGCAGTGTACTCCACCGCTTGCTTAAGACCCACGCCGTGCACTTTCCAGCTTGCCCGGCATCCGCGCGGCGATGGGTCGCACTTTAATCCGAAGCTTGTCTTACTTGCCCTAGCTTTTTCACTGTAGCATCGATTCTTGCGTTGGGAATGGGTCACCGAATGGTGGCCCATTTGTTTTAAGGGCCCCAATTTGTGAAAAAACGACCCGCCGTGTCGGGCGGGCCGTCTATGCGGGGCGATTCGAGAGCAGGGGGAGGTCTGAGACTACTGAATGGCGTGTTGGATGGCGTCCTTCGTCCAGAGCTTTTCTTTCTTGAGGCGCTGTAGCTCCATCGCTTCGTTCGGGGTCAGACTAAGGCGGCTGTCGAGCTCTGCGACGCGCGCCGCCAACTCTGCATGCTTTTCTTCCAGGCGCGTCACGTCGCGCTCTGACGGGATGGGTTGAGCATCGTGCTTCGGCATGTCACCTCCGGGGTGCTGCTAGAGTTCACAAGCTAACCCAAGCTCTGTGGGCCGCGGAGCGACCGCCCAAGACATCCTACGGATCCGTGGTGCAATGATCAATCCCACTTTGGGGGTTTTTTGGCGTTTTATCGGCGACTTGTGCGGAGGCCGCGAGGATGAATACTAGCCCCCGAGGAGCGTTCAACACATCAGATGACCTCTAGGGTTGGGGCGATAGGTCTGGTTTTGCTTGTGCTTGCGCTAGGTGGGGGCGCCGCTGCGGGGGCGCCCGAACCCCTCAACGCTGCGGCAGTCGTGCGCCTCGTGCAGAGCTTCTACGACCAAACCCAAACCCTTCAGGCAGACTTCAAGCAGACCCGATACACGAGGCTCTACGACCGTTACGATCGTGCGAGAGGCAAGGTGGTCTTCAAAAAGCCCGGCAAGATGCGTTGGGACTACGACCAGCCAAATGGGCAGGTATTCGTGACCCAGGGCGACAAGCTCCTCATCTATCAGCCTCCCGAAGAGGGCGAAAAAGGCGGCCAGTTGATCGAGCGTGCCCTCGGCGAGGATCAGCTGCCTGCTGCATTCTCATTTCTGACTGGGGGTGGCAACCTCGAACGAGACTTCGACGTGCGATTGCTCGAACATGACAACGAGAAGTTTCGAGACGGCTACGTGCTGCAGCTCATTCCACGGAAGCCGAGCGCGAGCTACGAGCAGCTCGTCTTCTACGTGCGCGCGGTCGCTGCCGGTGAAAAGAGCGCCGGCATCGTACAACGGGTTTTGATCATCGACTCGGCTGGCAATCGCAACCGCTTCGATTTTTCGAAGATCAAGTTCAACCGAGACATCTCCGACAAACGCTTCACGTTTCGCGCTCCTAAGGGCACCCACAAGGTCAACCCGTAGGCAATCGTCCCACCGGCGCTGGCGCTGGCACTGGCACTGACGCTGGCACTGACACTGGCACTGACGCTGGCACTGACGCTGTCGCTGTCACTGACGCTGTCACTGACACTGTCCGGACATGAGCTCTCGGAGGGCACTGGTGAGGGCGGCTGGGTCGTCTTGCGGTACTAGGGCGTCTTTCGGGAAGTGTTGGGTGAGGCCATCGAGGTGGGTCGCGACGACGGGCAGGCCCCTTGCGCTCGCCTCGAAGATCACCGTCGGCACACCGTCTTTTGGGCGTGAAGGCACGATCAGGGCGTCACAGCTTCGGAGCAGTTTTTCTTTTCGCGCACCGTGAACCCAGCCCTCGAAATGAGCCTTCACGCCGAGGTCCCGTGCAAGCGCCTCGAGACGGCATCGTTCGGGACCATCGCCCGCAATTCGAAGGCTGACATCCTCGGAAACGCGGGCCACCGCCCGTATCAAGCGATCGACTCCTTTGACCGGCACCAAGCGACCCAAAAAAAGGAGGGTGGTGTCTTCGATGCCGAGCTCGCGGCGCCACCCTTCCCGGTCGTCCACGAGAATTGGCGGCGGCTCGATCGGCATCGGCCCGATGTGCGTGGTCTTCGAGCCTGGGTCGAGTCGTGCTATCGAAAAAAACCGATCTCGCAGTGTCGTGGTGAGAAACCACATCGAAGTGGCGCCCTGCGCAATCCGTTGAGCGATCGTGCGAGCTCCCGGCAGTCGAGCAAGCCACCGCACGTCGGTGGCATGACAGATGCTGAGGTGTGGGCGGCCCTTCGCATTCGCAGATGCAACCCAACCGCATGGCAGACACCAATGACTCACGAGCGCGTCGCAATCATCGACGAGCCGTACGGCGACCGACTGCGCGGCAGTGAAGCTCAGAGCGCCCAGCCACGCGGTGGGGTGGGTTCGCAGCGTATCGGGCGCTCCACTTCCATAGAATGTCCGTTGTAGACCACGCGGACGGGCATAAGGCACCCATCGAACCTCGATACCCGGCCATCGGGGTGCCGCACGTCGGCTGGATGGCTCGGGGGCCAGGACGCGGATCCCATGACCATCCGCCGCCCACGCACGCGCCATGGCGAGCACGAACGCACCGCTACAATCGCCCTCGTAGCGCGGAAAGCTCGTCGTCAGTATTCCGATCTTCATCTTGCCACGGAGCACGATCGCTCACTCTACGGTGACGGTCTTGGCGAGGTTGCGAGGCTGATCCACGTCGGTGCCTTTGTGGTCGGCGACGCAATAGGCATAAAGCTGGAGCGGAACCACCGAGACGAACGGCGTCAGAGCTTCGTGGGTTGGCGGGATTTCGACGAACGCATCGCACAAGGACTGCGCCTGGGAATCACCCTCGACGGTGATCCCGATGATCTTGGCTTCGCGCGCGCGGGCTTCTTGTAGGTTACTGAGGACGCGATCGTAATGACGATCATGTGGCAACAGGACGATCACCGGGACATGCGCGTCGAGCAAAGCGATCGGGCCGTGCTTCATCTCCCCCGCCGCGTACCCCTCGGCGTGCACGTACGAAACCTCCTTGAGTTTGAGCGCACCCTCGAGAGCCATCGGAAAGCTCAGGCCACGACCGAGAAACAACACGTCAGTCGCATCCGCGAAGGTGCGCACCAAGTCGTCGATCGCATCGTGTGTGGGCTGGAGTCGTTCTTCGATCAACTGCGGCACCCGAGCCAAGCCTTCGACGATCTCGGTGGCCTGTGCGTCATCGACGACCCCTCGGCGACGACCGAGCCAAATACTGAACATCAACAGGTTGGCGAGCTGAGCCATGAAGCACTTGGTCGACGCAACGCCGATCTCGGGCCCCGCGTGCATGTAGAAGCTCGCATCGGCCATCCGTGGGATCGCACTTCCGATGACATTCGCGATCGCCAGCACCTTGGCCCCTTTTTGCTTGGCTTCCCGGGCGGCCATCAAGGTATCGATCGTTTCGCCAGACTGACTCACCGCGACGACCAGATCCCCCTCACCGATGACGGCGTCCCGTCCTCGAAACTCGCTTGCAAGCTCGGCGACCGCCGGCACGCCAGTGAGCTCCTCGATCCAATACCGGCCTGCGATCGTCGCGTGGTGACTCGTGCCACACGCCAGGAGGACCACGCGCTCGATCGCTTTGGCGTCTTCCTCGGCCAGTCCAATCTCGAGCGCGTTCACGTCGGCGCTCTCGCGATCGAGGCGTCCACGCAGCGTATCTTCGAGTGCCCGGGGTTGCTCGAAGATCTCCTTCAACATGAAGTGCTTGTACCCGGCCTTTTCGGCCATCACCGGAGACCACGAAATGCGGTGTGTGTCGCGCTCGACCGGCATTCCTTCGATCGTCGACAACGAGAAACGGGTCGCTTCGAGAACGGCGATCTCGTCGTCTTCGAGGAAGAGCATCTCGTCGGTGTATGAAAGCAGCGCGGGGATGTCACTGGCGCAGTACATCGCACCCTTCGACACGCCCAAGACGAGTGGCGAAGCGTTCTTCGCGACGATGACACGATCGACTTGCTCGGTGGATAGGACAGCGATGGCGTACGTGCCCTCTACCTGTGCCAGGGCTCGCCGAACCGCGTCCAAGAGATCGTGGCCAGCTTTGACCTCTCGATGAATGAGGTGCGCGACGATCTCGGTGTCCGTGTCGCTGCTCATACCGAACCCGGCCGCCTCGAGCTCTTGGCGAAGATCGAGGTGGTTCTCGATGATGCCGTTGTGCACCACGGCGATCGGGCCCGCGACGTGTGGATGAGCATTGATTTCCGAGGGGCCACCGTGGGTTGCCCAACGCGTGTGTCCGATTCCGATCGTCCCAGCGAGCGGATTCTCCGTCAGGGCCTTTTCGAGGTTTCGGAGCTTACCGACCGCTCGGACCAGCTCGATCCGACCATCATCGTGGACCGCAATCCCAGCCGAATCGTATCCGCGGTACTCGAGGCGCCGAAGCCCATCGAGCAGGATCGGCGCGGCTTGCTCGTTCCCTACGTACCCGACGATCCCGCACATAGAGCGAATCTAGTGGATCGGAGCCGCCGGCGCATCTTTGGCGCGAGGCTCTGAACTCTTGGAACGTGGCTGCGGACCAAACTCGGCTTTGACCTCGCCTTCTGGCGAGACGACGGTCACGGGACCGAACTGCCTGAGCGACTCCGCGAAGTCTGCCGCTTGGCCGACGATGACCACGAGCGCCTTGTCTGGTTTGATGTATTCACGGGCTGCGTAGAGCGCTTCTGAGCCACTCGTCGCGCGGATGGCTCTGCGATACCGGTCCCAGTAGTCGTCGGGCAACTCGAATGTGCGAAGCTCCACGACGAGGTCGGCGAGCTTCCCGGGCGTATCGACCCGCAGTGGAAAGGAATCACTCAAGTAGCGCTTGGCGTTTGCGAGCTCGTCCGACGAGGGTTGCTCTTTGACGATGACCTCGAGGTGCTCGAAGAAGGCGCCGACCGCTTCGTTGGTTACGTCGGTCCGAACCGACGCGTACGCGATGAACGGCCCAGTCTGCACCCGTTCTACGATCGCGCTGTACGCACCATAGGTGAGGCTCCTCTTCTCGCGAAGGTCCATGAAGAGTCGCGAGGCTGCCGAGCCGCCAAGCACTTGATTGGCCACCATCAGGGGGATCCAAACGCGATTCGCCCGCGGGAGCGCGAGGTTTCCAATGTAGATCACCGATTGGACCGAGCCCGGTCGATCGACGACGACGATCTCCCGACCTTTGCGTGTCGGCATGCTCCCGTAACTCGGGATGACGCGTCTGCCCGGCCTCCATTTCGCGAAGTCCTTCTTTGCTGCGGTGGCCACCTGCTCGGGGGTGACATCTCCAGCGACGACCAGGAAGGCATTTTTCCCTACGAAGTAATTGCGGTGCCATCGCACCATATCCTGGCGAGTGACCCTCTTCACGGCGGCTGGTGTCGTGTCGACCGCGGCGTACGCATGATCGCCGTAGAGCCTCCGGTAAAAGGTGCGTCGCGCGATGTACCCTGGCTCTCGTTCTGCGAGGGCGAGACGATCGAGCTCGCGCTTCTTCAGCTTGGCGAGCTCTCCGGCCTTGAATGCGGGCTCGCTCGCGACCTCGGCGAGAATCGACATCGCGACATCGAACTGGCCTGCTAGAGCGCGGATGCCGACGTAGGTGTTCTCCTCGTCCGAGCTGGCCCACAGATCAGCACCGAGGAACTCAACGTCCTCTGCGAGCCGAGCGCTCGTTCGTTTCGTCGTGCCCTCTTTCAACATCGAGGCGACGAGCCCGGCTAGACCCGGGAGCGTGCCGGGATCAGACTCGGCTCCACTGCTGACGACCAGCGTCGCGTAGACCACCGGCAGCTCGTTCGCGACGATCGTGTTGACCTGTAGGCCGTTATCGAGCTCGGTGACGTCGACGGGAGGAAGCGAGACATCCTTCGCCTCACCTGGAGCCGGTGGAGGCTCGCGCGTCGATGGCTCTGCGCTCTTGACGACCTGCGCCGTTTCGGTTTCGAGCGGGGCAGCGCCCCTGGGGCCGCAAGCAGTGACGAAGACGAACGCATAAAGGCTCAAGGGGACGAAAGCAGATCGAAGCCGCAACATCACTTTTCCTCCGAGGCGGGCCGCGAGCCAGGTAAGACGTCGAGCACCGTGCGGTTATCGGCGCCGAAGTACTGCTTGGCGACACGCCGAATGTCCTCACGCGACACCGCCAAGTAGTGGTCGAGCTCCAGCATCAGGAGATTTGCGTCGCCCCAATAGAGCTCGAACTCGGCGAGGTTCATGGCTCGCGCCATGTTCGATTGAAGCCCGAACACGAACGCAGCGCTGATACGGTTCTTCGCTTTTTCGAGCTCGCGCTTGGTCACGCCCTTTTTCGCGATCCGTGAGAGCTCGGAGTAGATCACTCCCTGAGCCTTTTTGGGCGGATGCCCAGTCGACATGACCGCCCAAACCGAAAACAGGTCCGGGCCACGCCTGTCGTCGGTGCCCACGGATACTTCTTGGCAGATCTCCTTGTCCTTGATGAGTGTCTGGTAGAGGCGGCTCGACTCGCCGTCACCGAGAATCAGGCTGAGCATTTCGAGGGGATAGTGATCGGGCGTGCGGCTTGCAGGGATGTGATACGCCAAGTGAAACGCGGGAAGGGTAGCGTTGGGGTCATACATCGTCTCGGTGCGTTCCGCGGTCTGCTTTGGCGGCTCTGGTTCGACGAATGGTGTGCGCTCGCGCGAGGGGATGGAACCGAAGTACTTTTCGACCAACGGCATGGCTTCATTGGGATCGAAATCTCCGCTGATGCTCAGCACGGCGTTGTTGGGGGCGTAGTACATGTCGAAGAACTCTTGGACGGCTTCGAGCGGCGCATCCAGGAGGTCTTGCATATCGCCGATCGTCGAGTGCGCGTAGGGCCAGTAGTCGCCATAGGCGAGCTCGTTGATGCGGAGCATGCTGGGGATGTACGGCTGATTGTCGATCCGCTGTCGTCGCTCCTCCATCACGGTCTGTCGTTGGTTCTCGAAGTTCTCTTGGGTGATCGCTAGCGAGCGCATGCGGTCTGCCTCGAGCCAAAGCCCAAGTGCGAGCTCGTTCGAGGGAAGCGTCTCGAAGTAGTTGGTGCGATCGTTGCTCGTGGTGCCGTTGGCGTCGCCGCCGCGATTGATGATCAAGCTGAAGTGCTCGCCCTTGTCGATGTTGGCCGAGCCTTGGAACATCATGTGCTCGAAGAGGTGGGCAAAGCCTGACCGGCCCTTGGTTTCGTTGCGGGACCCGACGTCGTAGTAGACCGCCACCGCGACCGTCGGGACGGTGTGGTCCTCGCTCATCACGACCCGCAAGCCGTTGTCGAGCGTGGCTCGGCTGACCTTCAGGTTCGGAAGAGAAGACGCCGCGAGCTCGGCACCTGCATGGTCTGGCAACGAGCCGAGCTGAATCACGAACACCGAGGCAAGGAAGAACGCTACGGGCGCCCGGCTCATCAAAGATCGCTTCATGTTTCTCCCATCAACACGCCAAGACCAGAATAACTTTCGGGAGTCGCTACCACATTCACCCCTCAGGGCAAAGCGGTTGACGAGTCGTCGTGTTTTGCGGAGACTCCACGCCCCCATGACGGCTGCTGTTCTTTCGATCGGTACCGAGCTCACACGTGGAGAGTTGGTCAACACCAATGCTACGTGGCTCTCGGAAGAGCTCACCCAGCTCGGATTCGAGGTCGTCGAGCACGCGACCGTCGACGATGACCTCGAGCGAATCGTGACGCTCATTCGTCGCTTTTCGGAGACTCACCAAGTGATCGTGGTCACAGGAGGTCTCGGCCCGACCAGTGACGATCTCACGACGACGGCGGCGGCTCAGGCCGCGGGCGTGGGTCTCGTTCGCGACGAAAGCGTCGTCGAAGGGATTCGTCGCAAGTTCGAGGCATTTGGCCGGGTGATGCCCGAATCGAACGCCAAGCAGGGTGATTTTCCCGCGGGCGCAGATGTGCTCCCAAATCCCGTCGGGACGGCGCCGGGTTTCGCGATAGGCCTAGGCCAAGCGCGCCTGTTCTTCGTCCCAGGCGTCCCACGTGAAATGAAGCACATCTTCGTCGAGTCGATTCGACCGGCGATCGCAGGGCTTGCCGAACGGCGAACGCACCAGATTCACATCCGGACGTTCGGGATGACCGAATCGGGGGTGGCCCAGGCGTTGAAAGGTCTCGAGGAGGCGCATCCGGGGCTGACCCTCGGCTTCCGTGCCCACTTTCCCGAGATCGAGGTCAAGGTGCACGTGAGATCGCAGTCGGCCGCCGAAGCCGAACGTGAGGCGCAGGCGATCGCAGAGAAGGTTCGAAACCTGCTCGGCCATGCCGTATTTGGGGGAAGAGACGATTCCTTTGCCGCAGTCGTCGGCAAGGCGCTTCGCGACAAAGGAAAAATGCTCGCCGTTGCAGAATCCTGTACCGGCGGACGGGTCGGCGAGATGCTGACTCGCGTGCCAGGGAGCTCGGAGTACCTGCTGTTGGACGCTGTCGTTTATTCGAACGGTGCGAAAGAGAAAGTGCTGGGTGTGAGCCCGGACATGCTGCGCGCGCATGGGGCGGTCAGCTCGGAGACCGCGGCGGCCATGGCCGAAGGCGTGCTGCGGGTTGCCGGGGCGGACATTGCTGTCTCGATCACCGGCATCGCCGGACCCGGAGGCGGCACCGACGACAAGCCGGTCGGCACCGTGTGGTTTGGCTTGGCGCAACGTGGCGAACCGACGATCACCCGGCACCGGAAGCTGCCGTGGGGGCGCGACCGGGTCCAAACGCTCTCCGCCTATGTAGCTCTCGAGCTGGTCCGTCGTGCGACCCTCGGTCGGAATCTCGACCTCGGCGAGCGGTGACGCCCCTTCGTGCTAGATGTCTCTCGGGGAGGCTTCGCGCGAACTTGACGTCTGTGACGAAGCCGACTAAACGGTTGTTCAGTAGCACGATCCAGCAGGAGGAACCGACGCCATGGCCGACTCGAACCGCGAAAAAGCCCTTGATCTCGCTCTTGGAACTATCGAGAAAGCTTATGGAAAAGGCTCGATCATGCGCCTCGGAGACGCCGGCGCCAAGGTCGAGGTCCCGGTCATCTCGACCGGCGCGATCTCGCTCGACCTCGCGCTCGGGATCGGGGGTTATCCTCGAGGGCGGATCGTCGAGATCTATGGCCCCGAGTCGAGCGGTAAGACGACCCTGACCCTCCACGCGATCGCCGAGTGCCAGAAAAATGGGGGCGTCGCGGCCTTCATCGACGCCGAGCACGCGTTGGATCCGAACTATGCCCGGAAGCTGGGGGTCAAGGTCGACGAGCTCCTGGTGAGCCAGCCCGACCACGGCGAGCAGGCCCTCGAGATCGCCGATACCCTGGTTCGCTCCGGGGCGGTGGACGTCATCGTCATCGACTCGGTGGCGGCGCTCGTCCCTCGTGCCGAAATCGAGGGCGAGATGGGCGACAGCCACGTGGGCCTCCAGGCTCGCCTGATGAGCCAGGCACTCCGCAAGCTCACCGGCACCGTGCAAAAGAGCCAGACCACCCTCTTCTTCATCAATCAGATCCGCATGAAGATCGGCGTGATGTTCGGGAGCCCAGAGACTACGAGCGGTGGGAACGCGCTCAAATTCTACGCGTCACAGCGCCTCGACATCCGCCGCATCGGCACGATCAAGGTAGGCGATGCCGCCGTTGGAAACCGCTGCAGGGTCAAGGTCGTGAAGAACAAGATGGCGCCGCCTTTCCGGCTTTGTGAGTTCGACATTCTGTTCGGCAGAGGCATCAGCCGCACCGGCGACGTGCTCGATTTGGGGGTCGAAGCCAACATCATCAACAAATCGGGTGCCTGGTATAGCTATGGTGACGAGCGCATCGGGCAGGGACGTGACAACGCGCGGACCTTCCTCGAGGAGCATCCCGACATGCTGGCTCAGATCGAGCGGAAGCTCCTCCAAAAGCACGGTCTCCTCAAAGAAGACACCGACACCGAAGCCGAGGGCCAGGCTGCCTCAGGGGCGAGCGACAAAGCGAGCCCTGTCGCGCCCACCAAAGCGAGCGCGGCCAAGCGTCCGCGCCCCAACTGACGAGTCGCCGGGAACATCTCTTCAGCACTTTCCCCAATTGGGGGCTAAGTTGTTGGAATTACTTGAGTATGCCGCGAAACAGGTGTTGACTTTTCCGCCGGGTTTTGCTATATAAATTACGTGCATGCAGTTTGTTGCACACCAAGCGACAGCCCGTTTGCGACCCGCGCGGAAGGCGCGGGTTTTGTCGTTTGGACCCCTTAAAGGAAGGTGATTTCATGAGCTTCAGCATTGGCGACAAGGCAGTGCATCCCGCCCACGGCGTCGGCGAGATTACCAAGATCGAGGAAAGCTTGATCGGTGCCAACAAGATCGATTTCTACATCCTGAAGCTCGTGAACGGAAAAGCAGGCACGATCAAGGTCGCGATGGACGCGGTGGATCGGGTGGGGCTCCGCCAAGTGATGTCCCGCAGGGCCGCCAAGACCGTCCTCGAAGAGCTCAGCAAGGATGAAATGGCCGTGACCTCACAGCCGTGGAACCGACGCTATCGCGAGTACACCGAAATGCTGAAGAGCGGCTCTCCGATCGAGGTTGCCAAGGTCCTTCGTGACCTCTCCAAGGTGCGCTCCGACAAAGGCGAGCTTAGCTACGGCGAAAAGAAGCTCATGGAGCAAGCGCGCAAGCTCCTGATCACCGAGATGGCCCTCGCCCGCCGCGTGCGGGAGGAGACCATCGAGCGCGACATAGATAAGATCCTGAACTAGAAAAAGGGGACTGTCCCCTTTTTCAGCGCGACGCCTTTTCTTGGTGGCCGGATTTGGAGAAGCGCTTTGAAAGGACCGCGAGAAGGTCTCGGAGCGAGATGTTGCGCAGGGCGAGTCCCACCAGCAGGTGATAGAGAACATCCCCGGCTTCGGAGACCACCCGATCGTCGGACTCGCCAATCAGAGCCTGGCCGAGCTCCTCGGCTTCCTCGCGAACTTTCGCGTCGACCTTAGTCGGGCCCCCATCGAGGAGCGACTTGGTATAGCTCCGCTCGGCGGTGGAAGCCTGGCGTTCCCGGAGAATGCGTTCGAGCCGGAGGAGGGTCGGTGCCGCGCCGACGCTCGACCCTTCGACCAGCCGGCCCGCGCTGTCGAGCTCCCGGAAGAAGCAGGTGTTCGCGCCCGTGTGGCAGGAGGGACCTTTGGGATCGACGAGGTAGATCAGGGTGTCGCCATCGCAATCGATCCAAACCTCGCGCACGGTCATCGTATTGCCGCTGCTCTCGCCCTTCTTCCAGAGCTTCTGACGTGTGCGGCTAAAGAAGTGTGCCTGACTCGTTTTCAAAGTGCGCTCGATCGCCGTTCGGTCGGCATATGCCACCATGCGCACCTCGCCGGTCTGGGCCTCCCGCGCGACCACCGAGACCAGCCCCTGGTCATCGTAGTTGAGAGCGTTGAGGCCCATGCGGGAGGAGTACGCCAGGGTAGGCGCTTGGTAAAGGGGTCAACCGGTGACTCGGGCCGCGGCGCGGGACGGGCGTGCTCGCGACGGGGCCCCGGTCGCCCTTGGCGATAAGTATGGACCTTGACGCGGGCTCCTCCCCATCGCTGTGCTGCCCATCCCGCGCCGCTGCCCGAGTCACCTAGTTCGCGCAACAGTGACAGTGCCAGCAGCCGGTGTCAGTGCCAGCGGCCGTGTCAGTGTCAGCGGCCGTGTCAGTGTCAGCGCCGGTGTCAGCGCCAGCGCCGGTGCCAGTGTCTGGGGCTGCCTATCGGTCCACGCCCATGAGGGCCTCCAGCGTGTCTCGCAGGCCTCGCACGTCCGATACTCGGACGTGCGCTGACGCGCCGGCTTCTAGGGCTTCTTCCTTGTCCGAGTCGGTGCTCGAAAAAAGGACGGCTCGTATGTGCTGTGTGCTGTCGCCTCGTTTCAGAGCCACGATGATCTCGGCGCCTGAGAATCGACCGACCTTCGCGCCGAGCACGACGGCGTCGGGGGGTTGCTCACCGATCTGGAGCAAGCCGTCGGCCGCGTCGGAGTAGTCCACCACTTCGAAAGTGCTCTTGAGAGCGTCGAGGACAGCGTCTCTCGACCCAGCGTCTTCGACCAGCACGGCGATTCGAGGACGCTCTCCGCTGAGCTCCCCAAGGATCGGGTATCCGTACTTCCTGAGAAAGTCGAGCACGTGGGGACGCCGGAAGCGAAGATGGCGCCCGGGAGTCCGAAAATGGGAGATCCGGCCCCGGTCGGCCCAGTTATGGATCGTCTTGAGATCGACCTGGCAGAACCGCGCGATCTGCGATGCCGTCAGGAACTCTTTGGGCTTACGGGAGGGGGTGGGCACTACCCTTTTGGGTAACGCGCCGGCTCGCGCGGCCACAAGCTAAAAGCCGCAAAATCTGGAAAAACTGTGCCTTAGCCAACAGGGATCGCGGCATCCACCCAGGCCCCGCCTTCGAGCACCATCCGGGTCGAGCCTGGCAGAACAGGGTTGTCTTCTGGGTGGTCGGGGTCCCCCGGGAGCGCGAGAAACCAGCCGGCGTCCCCAGTCACGATCCGCGGGCGCACCAAGGGTGGTTTGCGAGACGAGGCATCTCGGATCGCCGAGGCCGCGGTGTCGAATGCGGCGAGCCAATCGAGCGTGCGTACGGTCGGGGGAGCGAGCTTGATCCGGCCCGCATGCATTTGGTCGAGCGCATCGGACGGCTTGAGCCAAGTCGCGGACGTCGTTTCGGTCCCGTCGTGCGTTGCGCGCTGGCCCTCGGGGAGCACAGCGACGAAGAACCGCGTGTCGAATCGCTTCGTCTCCATCTTCGGCGTGATCCACCGTGCATAGGGCGTCAGGGCCATCGCTTCGATGGTCATGCCGATGTCGGCGGCGATCTGCGAGAACGGAACCCCAGCGTCGAGGCGCCGTCGCTCCGCCGCGAGATCCACCCTGCTCTCGGTGTTGGCGACCAGCACACCGGCTTCTTCGAAAGTCTCTCGTACTCCGGCGATCCAGAGGCCAAGCGGGTCGTCTAGGTCCGCCTCGCCGAGCAGATCGGCCATCTCTCCGCTGGACCGATCGACTCTCTCTTTCCAAGCGCTTCCCGCATCGTCGACATCGACCTTACCTCCCGGAAAGACGTGCGCGCCGCCCATGAATCCGCTCTGGCTGTGCCGGCACAACATGAACGTCTCCAAGCCACCCCCCTTTTCGCGGAGGATGATCACGGTCGACGCGTCTTTGATCGGTTTTTCCAGCGCGCCAGCGGGGCTCTTGGTCATGACTCGCGGGAAACCAGCACATGCGTGGTCGACACGCCGATGGCGCTCGCGATCCGGGCCAACGTCTCGAGTGACGGCGTGTGCCGCCCGGCTTCTACGCGCGCAATGTTGGGGCGGTGGATCCCGGTGCGCCGGGCGAGCTCTGCCTGCGTGAGGCCTGCAGCGAGACGCAACTCGCGAAGACGCGCACCGAGCTTCTCCCCATCGATTGCGATGTCTGCCTCTCCTTCCGCCAGACCGCTCCCGAATTGGACCGCCCCGACGCCGAGTCGGCAGGTGACGCCGCTCTTCAACTGTAGCGTTGCGGTCGTTGCGCTCGGATCGATGCTTATGTTCGTAATTTCGGAGCCGTCGTCTGCGCGGTCGATGGGACGCCTGTGCACCGCGGCATCACCGTTGCCTAGCACCGCGAGCACGTCATCTCCGCAGGGCGAGACTGTTACGAACTCGAAACGAAGGTGACGTTTCGAATCCGCCCGACGCGTCAACGCCGCGGCGACGCGGGCGACGTCCTCTTCTGTCGTGGTGACGAGACCGTTGCAGAGCTCGCTGACGATGTCCTCGAGGGAACCCCGGTCCTGTTCGACGTGTGCGATGGGAAGAGCGCCCAAGGCGCGAACGTAACCCAGCGTCGAAAGCAAGTCGTCGGGTAGGAGCGCTTCGTCGATATCGACGACCACCGCCGTCTGACCGTTGACGGCATTTGCGAGCTCGCTTGGCGCGACAACCCGCGATTGGATGTCGTTGTTCGCCAACGCTTTTTCCCATCGTTGCGCGACGTGTTCGCGTTCGGTCAACAGTGTTACGCTCACGGTCATCGCCCCTCCGTCTTCGGGAGCGATGGGTGTACACTTCTCGGAACGGAAGCTCAACCATGGAAGACAGGAAAGTACACTCTTTACAGTTGGCAAGGGGTTTGCAAGCAGCGCTCGCGGTTGACACTCGGCTACCGCTTTGCTACCCAGCAGCGCCCTTCACCTGGGTCGCACTTCTCTACTGAGTCGAGGGAACCGCCGATGTTCAAGTCGACCTGCGTATTTTCCGGCAACTCGAATCCTGCGCTATCCGAGAAGATAGCTAAGTACTTGGAATTGCCGCTCGCTCGCGCCCGAGTGTCGCGGTTTTCGGACGGCGAGGTCTTCGCCGAGATCCAAGAGAACGTCCGCGGCGTCGACGTGTACGTCATCCAGTCGACCTGCGCGCCCGTCAACGACAACTTGATGGAGTTGCTCGTGATGGTCGACGCCCTCAAACGCGCCTCGGCCGGCTCGATCGCCGCAGTCATCCCTTATTACGGATACGCGCGTCAGGACAGGAAGGCTGCACCGCGAACACCGATCACGGCCAAGCTCGTCGCCGACCTGTTGAGCGGGTCCGGAATTGACCGGGTCGTTTCCATGGACCTCCACGCTGGGCAGATTCAAGGCTTTTTCAACGTTCCGTTCGACCATCTTTACGCTTTGCCGGTTTTTCTGGAGCATCTGCGGCCGCGATTCGCAACTCCACCGGTTTTCGTGTCTCCCGACGCGGGTGGCGTGGAGCGAACACGCGCGTACGCCAAACGGCTCGGCGCAGATCTCGCCATCATCGACAAGCGCCGAGAAGAGAAGAATGTCAGCGCGGTCATGAACATCATCGGCGACGTCGACGGGCGCGAGTGCGTAATCTTGGACGACATGATCGACACCGCCGGCACGATTACCAACGCGGCCAGGGCGCTCGAGGACAAGGGCGCAAAGCGGGTTCTGGCCGCCGCGACTCACCCGGTGCTTTCCGGTCCGGCCCTCGAAAGGATTGTCAAATCACCCCTAGAGGAGGTGATTGTAACCGATACGATCCCCCTACGGGACGAGGTGGTAGCGTCGGGGCGCTTCCGCGTGCTTTCGGTCGCAAGTTTGCTAGGAGAGGCGATCAAACGGATTCACCACAGCGACTCGGTGAGCTCGCTGTTCGTATGAATGGAGCAATAGACGATGGAAACGACGACGTTACAGGCTGAGGTCCGCGCTGATCGCGGAAAGGGGCCAGTGCGTCGGCTGCGTGCTCAAGGAAAGCTCCCGGGCGTTTTTTACGGCCCAGGTCTCGAGCCGACGCCGCTGACCCTATCCCCCAAAGAATTAGAAAAAGCGCTTCGCGGGAAGAGGGGCAGGAATGCGGTCTTCAAGCTGACCGTCGACGGTAAGGACGAGCTGGCGATGGTGCGCGACGTCACGACCGACCCTGTCACGCAGCAGTTGCTTCACGTGGACCTCTATCGGGTGTTCGAAGACAAGGAGCTCGAGATCGAGGTGCCGTTCCACGCCGTCGGCAGAGCAGTCGGTGTCGTTCAGGGCGGTATCTTGAACCTGACCCGAAGGCACCTCCCCGTTCGTGCGACCCCAGCCAAGATCCCGGTCTCGATCGATGTCGACGTGACCCACCTCGACATGCGGGACAGCCTCGCCGTCGAGGATGTGGAGTTTCCCGAGGGCGTCGAGTGCCCACTGAATCCCAAGCTTACCCTCGTGATCGTCCTCGAGCCTCGGATGCCGACCGCAGATGAAGAAGCCGCTGCAGCAGAAGAGGCCGCGGCAGCTGTTGAAGGTGCCGTGGCGCCCGAAGGTGAGGCGGCTACCGAAGGTGCGGCGCCATCCGAGCCCGAGGCGGGTGGCGACAAGCCAGGAAGCTGAAAGCCTGAAAGGCCGTGAGCACGCATCTCATCGCGGGCCTCGGAAATCCCGGACCGAAGTACGCAAGCAATCGCCACAATGTCGGATTCATGGTGGTCGACGTACTGGTTCGCCGTTGGGGTGCGCCGGAGCTTCGCGACAAGTTCAAAGGCGAGTTCACCAAAATCGATCTCGGTGGGAAGGACGTGATTCTTCTCAAGCCCATGACCTACATGAACCTGAGCGGCGAGTCCGTGCAGGCCGCCATGCGGTTCTTCAGGATTCCATTGGATCACGTGATGACGGTCCACGACGAGCTGGACCTCTCCTTTGGAGTAGTTCGGCTCAAGGTGGGTGGCGGCACCGCGGGTCACAATGGTCTTCGGTCGATGGTGGAGCACTGCGGTGGGCCCGACTTCGATCGCTGTCGGGTGGGTATTGGACGACCCGAGCGCGGCCGGCCCGAAAGTTACGTCTTGAGTGATTTCAGCAACTTCGAGAAAGCAGAGCTCGGCGACGTGCTCGAGCTGGCTGCGGACATGGTCGAAACCGCCATTCGGGAGGGCACCCGGGCCGCGATGAACCGTCACCACGGATGCGCCTGATCGTTCGACTGGCGTACATACGCAGATCGGCTATCACCCGTCCTCCCTCGCTCCAGCCTTGAGCTGGGGCCGTCAGACCAGGAGGATCGATGGCAACTGCAGCAGCAGCGCCCAAAACGCAATGGGCGCGCGAATACGAAACGATCTACATCCTTCGACCGAATGTCGATAACGAAACGGCGGAGAAGGTGGTCGGGCGTGCACGGAATGTCGTGAAGCGACTCGGTGGCACGCTGACCAAGATCGACAACTGGGGCAAGCGTCGACTCGCTTACCCGATCGAGAAGAACAGACGCGGGATCTTCGTCTACCTGAAGTATGTCGGGTTTGGCGACCTCGTGGCAGAGCTCGAACGCAATTTGCGTCTTCTCGACGAGGTGGTGCGCTTCCAAACGGTGCTTCTTCGCGAGGATATCGACCCGGCCACTGTCGAGGTCGACCCCGAAGAAGTGCAATACCTCCACGTCGAGGACGAAGATGAGCCCGAGGACGCCGAGACCGAGCGCGCACGGAGCCTCGGCATGATCCCGAGGACACCGCGGCCGGAGCGACCGGCGGAGTCGGCGCGAGCGCCGGCGGCGGAGGCAGCGCCAGGGGTAGCGGCAGCGGCGGGGGCAGGGACAGAGCCAGCGGCAGAGTCAGGGACAGCGGCAGCGGCAGCGCCAGCGGCAGCGGCAGAGTCAGTGGCAGAGCCAGTGCCAGCGTCGGTGCCAGTGCCAGAGTCAGAGTCAGCGCCAGAGTCGGTGCCAGCGGCAGTGCCAGATGCGGAGGCAGCGGCCGATGCAGCGGCGGAGGCTTCTGACGATGACGACGCCAAGCCCGAAGGGGGTGCGTGATGGCGGATGACCGAGACAGAGACAGAGACAGAGACAGAGGCCGAGGTGACGAGCTTCGGCAGGATTTCGACGTGGAGGCTGGCGCGCGCCGGCGAACGGGACGCAAGCGAGCTCCAGGGTTCGCGCTCGATCCGGATTTCAGGTTTGATTACAAAGATCCCCAGCAGTTGCGGCACTTCATCACCGACCGCGGAAAGATCGTGCCCCGGCGCATCAGCGGTCTGAGCGCCAAGCAGCAGCGCAATCTCACCCGTGCGATCAAGCGAGCCCGCAATATCGCGCTTCTTCCCTACACGGCGACGAAGTGAGGTAGCCATGTCATCTACCGTAGAAGTCGTTCTCAAAGAAAGTCTCGAGCACCTGGGCTCGATCGGCGACGTGGTGCGGGTCCGACGGGGATACGCACGCAACTACCTGCTGCCGCGTGGCCTCGCCGTCGTTGCGAGCCGGGGGAACATGCGCCAAATCGAGCATGAAAAGGCCATTCAGGCGCAACGGGTGGCCAAGCTCCGGACGGACCAGGAGGCGATCGTCGCCGAGCTCGCAGAAATCACTGTCATGGTTGCCAAGGAGGCCGGCGAGGACGGCAAGCTTTTTGGCTCCGTGACCTCGAGCGAGGTGCTGGAGCATCTCAAGGCCAAGGGCTTGCAGATCGAAATCGACAAGAAGAAGCTCGTGATGCCGGATCAGCCCATCAAGGAGGTCGGCAGTTACGAGGTGGGCGTGAAGTTGCCGTACGGCCTGACCGCCACGATCAAGCTTGAAGTCAAAACCCGCGCCTGACGTTCCAAACCCATTGGCGTGTCGGTCGATTTTGGCTAGAACAAAGCCTCGGGAGGTAGGGGGCCATTTCTTCAGCGGAACGAAGCGGGTACGTGCCACCGAACTCTCTAGAGGCGGAACGGGCCGTGCTCGGCGGGATCCTGCTCGAGAACGACGCGATGAATGTCGTGCTCGAGGTGCTGTCTCTCGACGACTTTTACAGCGAGGCCAACGCCAAGATCTTCGAAGCGATGAGCGAGCTGTTTCGCCGCAACCAGCCGGTCGACCAGGTGACCCTCCGCGAGGCGCTCCTTCACGGCGGCAGGCTCGCGGGTGTTGGGGGCGACGAGTACCTTCTGTCGCTGACCAACACGATTCCAACCGTCTCGAACATCAAGACGCACGCTCGGATCGTCCGCGAGAAGTCGGTCGTACGGAGTTTGATTCAGGTTTGTCACGAGGTTTCTGCGCGTGGCTATGGCGACTATGGAGCCGTCGAGGAGTTCTTAGACCAAGCGGAGTCGTCGATCTTCGCAGTCGCAAGGGAGCGCGCACGCCATCCCTACGAGCACGTCAAAGAAGTCGTGATGCGGACGTTTCAGGAGATCCACGAAACGGCCAACCGCGGCGAGGCGATCACGGGTCTTCCGACTGGCTTTGCGAAGCTCGACAAGCTCACCGCCGGGATGCATGGGGGCGAGTTGATCGTCGTGGCGGGGCGTCCCGGCATGGGAAAGACCTCTCTTGCCCTGAACGTGGCTCACAACGCCTGCCAGGCGACCAAAGCACCGGTGGCGATCTTTTCCCTCGAAATGCCGAAGGGGCAATTGGTTCGAAGGTTCCTCGGGGCCGAGGCGCGGGTCGACGGTAATCGCATCCGCACCGGGCAGCTTCATAAGGACGATTGGCCGAAGCTCGCCGATGCCGCAGGCACCTTGAGCGAGCTTCCGATTTGGATCGATGACACGCCGGCGATCACATTGCTCGAGCTTCGCGCCAAGGCTCGCCGGCTTCGCTCGGAGGTCGGCCTCAGTCTCCTCGTCGTCGACTACCTCCAATTGATGCGGTCGGGTTCCCGCAACGATTCCCGAGAGCAAGAGATCAGCGAGATCAGCCGAAGCTTGAAAGCGCTCGCGAAAGAGCTCGAGATTCCGATCATGGCCCTTTCACAGCTCAACCGAGGTGTCGAATCGCGCGGTGTCAAAGACAAACGTCCACAGTTGTCGGATTTGCGTGAGTCAGGCGCCATCGAGCAGGACGCCGACACGATCTGGTTCATCTATCGCGATGAAGTATACAACCGAGACAGTGACGATCGCGGCATTGCAGAGATCATCATCGGCAAACAACGCGCCGGCCCGACCGGCACCTGTCGAGTTCGTTTCTTCAACGAGTTCACCCGGTTCGATGACCTTGCCGAGCGCGAGTACTACGGCGCGTCGGCCGCAAACGCAGCCGACTTCCGCGACACATAAGCAGCGTCAGTGCCAGTGCCAGTGCCAGCGCCAGTGCCAGTGCCAGTGCCAGTGTCAGCGACAGTGTCAGTCTCAGCGTCAGTGCCAGTGTGATCTAACTTGGGTCATCGTGATTTCCTTTCCGAGTGGCTCGGCCCCCGTGCTTCGCCCTTCTGCGAGGGGCCGAGCCACTCGGAAAGGAAATCACTCATGGGACTCATCGTTCAGCAAAAGGCACTTCAGGCGCGCCGCTCTCTTGAGTTGATCCGCAAGCGCCCGATCCTGCCTCCGCACCACCCGGAGGAGCGGAGCAACCTCCCGCACGACCCTGCGGGCCCTGACGTAAACGTTCTCTGATTGCATGTGCGACTCCTTGTTTTTGGGTTTGGGCCCCTGGTGGCCTCACCCGCTGTGGTCAACAGGGGCCCACACCCAACAAAAAGGAGTGCC
>JAOTYL010000022.1:0-20000 GCA_029861865.1 Myxococcales bacterium
CCGGTGAAATCCATCGGGCGTGCGCCCTTCTTTTTGAGCGCGCCCTCGTACGCGTCCGGGCCTACACGCACCATCAAGTCATCTCCTACGATGCCGCAGCACATGTGGCCGTTCACCAGAAAGGAAAGACCACCAAACATCTTCTTTTCGGTGACCCCACGTCGCCGCGCGAGAACCTCGCGGACACGGCCGGCAAGCTTCTCGTCGTAGGCCATCTGCCTCAGAAGAACTTGATGCTGAGGTCGATGAGGGTCTGCTTGAGCTTGTTGTAGGGCGCGCTCATCAAGTCGATCGCGCTGAAGGGCGAGACCTGCTTGAAGACGCCACGCGCGTTCGAAAATGCCTCGAAGCCGAAGAAACCATGACCCTTGCCGATGCCGCTGTTGTTCGACCCGCCAAATGGCAAGTTGTGGTTGAAGTAATGCACCGCGCTGTGATTGATCGACGTGCCGCCAGCTCGGGTGTTCTCGATGATGCGTCCGATGTTCTGCTTGCTTTTGCTGTAGATGTAGAGGGCGAGCGGCTTTTCCTTCGAGTTGATCATCGCGATCGGCTCATCGAGCGATTTGAAGGTGCTCACCGGAAGGACGGGACCGAAGATCTCCTCGGTCATGATGTCGGAGTTGGGATCGACATCGGTCAGGACGGTCGGCGCGATGTAGTCCTCGCTGCCTTCGGTACGGCCACCATAAACCACCGTTGCACCTCTCGCCTTGGCGTCGTCTAGGTAGCCCGAAAGCCGCTGGAAGTGTCGGTTGTTGACGATGCGCGCGTACGAGTCGGACTGTTGTGCCTCTTCCCCATAGAACGCCTCGATGTTGTCCCGAAACTTGTTGAGGAACTCGTCCTTCTTGCTCTCGTGCACGAACAGATAGTCAGGCGCGATGCAAATTTGCCCGTTGTTGGTGAACTTCGCCCAGGCGATGCGCTTCGCGGCTGCGTTCACGTTGGCGGTCTCGTCGACGATGGTCGGCGACTTACCCCCGAGCTCGAGGGTCACCGAGGCCAAGTGCTTCGCGGCGGCTTCCATGACGACTTTGCCAATCCCGGGAGAGCCGGTAAAGAAGATGTGGTTGAACGGCAGCGCAAGAACGGCTTGAGACGTCGCGATACCGCCCTCGACCACCGCCACTTCGCTCTCGTCAAAGAGGCCGTCGATGATGCTCTTCATCACCGCCGAGGTGTGTGGGGTGTTCTCGGAGGGCTTGATCATCACGCAGTTGCCAGCCGCGATCGCAGCGACCAGCGGGCCGAAAGTGAGGTTCACGGGGAAGTTCCAAGGTGAAATGATCAGCACGACGCCCTTCGGCTCATAGTGGATGTGCGAGCTCGAACCGAGAAGCGCGATCGGGGTCTTCACGCGATGAGGTCGCAGCCACTTCGAAAGATGGCGAACCGCATGCTTGATCTCGCTCGTCACGTAATAGATTTCGGTGAGGTCCACCTCGGAAGGGTGCTTACGAAAGTCCGCATACATCGCATCGCGGATGTCCTGCCTGCGAGCCAGCACGGCCTTGTGAAGCTTCTTGAGCTTTTCTTTCCGCTCCCTCGCGTTGGTCTTTGCGACCGTGAACTGATGCGCTTGCTGAAGATTGAAGATGCGCTCGATCTCTGCGGCGCTCGTGTCGGCGGTGGCTGCTAGACGCGTTGAGGGCTGCGAAGAGCCATTGGTGGGCGCTTCTCGAATGACTTGGGCGGTGGGCTGGGACATGGGGATACCTTCCTTAGGCGGACGGCATTCCGCCGTTAGCCGCAAAAGCATGGTTGGCCACGCTTTGCATTGTCAAGCCGTGACTTCAGCGACGATACGCTCCGACACTTCCCACAGCTTTTCTGCCATTGCGGGGTCGCGCCCGTGACGGCCGGGACGCGATTCGTTGCAGTCCGAGAAGTACTTGCCGGAGACGTCTTCCAAGCTCGGATGGGTCGCCGCATAACACTGAGTAGCAGCGCCCTGCGGAATGCTCTTCAGGACGAGCGGAGCACCGATACTCATCACCACATCGACGACTGGATTCATGTTTCGGGTGAGGTTCGTGTGAATCACACCAGGGTGCAAGCTGTTGGCGGTCTTGCCCGTCCCAGCAAGTCGTTTAGCGAGCTGATTCGCAAAGAGAATGTTCGCCAGCTTCGACTGACCGTAATTGCCAAGTGGCGTGTAGCCACGCTCGCCTGAAAGGTTATCGAACTGAATGCCTTCCGCTGGCGCCTGATGGTGTGCCTCGCTGCTCACGATCACGACACGACCTTTGTCCGCGAGGTTATCGACCAGCGACGTCACCAACATGAAGTGGCCGATGTGATTCGTGAATAACTGGAGCTCGTAACCGTATTTCTGATTCAGCTTGGGCAGCGCCATGATACCGGCATTACAGATGATCGCATCGAGCGGGCGCCCGGTGGCTTTCACTTGCTCGATGCAGCCGAGGACCGTTGCCGGCTCGGACAAGTCGCAGGCGACGGCCGTGGTCTCTCCACCTACCTGATCGCCCGCAGCGCGAGCCTTGTCCACCGTGCGCGCGGCGGCAATTACGTGGGCGCCCCGTTTGGTCAACACCCGAAGGGTCTCGAGACCGATCCCCGAGTTGCAGCCAGTGAGCAACATGGTCCGACCGCTCAGGTCGATCCCCTCGGTCACCTCCTCGGCGGTGCTGCCGTAGCCGAAGCCGCTCGGACCTTTTCCTTTGAAGAGAGACAGAAGAGACATGGCGGACCTCCTTACAGGCCGGTGCAAGCACCCAAATCGATGCAGGCGAGGGAACACTCAGCGCATTCCGGCGACCCCTGATTGGGCGGAGCACATTGGTCGTAACAAACCCCCGCACCACAAGCCACGGTCAATCCGTAGCAGCTCGCGCACCCTGCAGAAATCCCAGTGGCATCGGAGATGCAGAGCCCCACGCAATCGGTTGCGGCACGGAGCGCTGCATCCGAGGCGTCCCCCCCAATGAGCGGGAGCACCGTGGCTATACAAGACTCGAGCGTGCACGCCTCGGTCAACTGGCCAACTACTTCGAGGCCCGTTTGGGCCTCGGTGGCGATCGCATCGAGCGCAGCGAGATCGGCTTCATTCGTGCACTGGTCGCTCGGTACGGGCAGGCCGATGGTCCCCGAACCGCCGGAACCGCCCGCACCGCCTGCACCGCCTCCGCCGCCGCCCCGCACGATGAATGCCTGAACGCCACTAAACGTGAACATCGTGGTGAAGGATGTGCAAAGGCCTGCATTTTGGTCGTAGTCGCCGTCCGCGTGTAGCGCCATCGCGGTCTCGAACTGCTCGATGGTGAAGTTGGCCGCGTTTCCGTTGTCGGTGGTCGGCTTGCCGATGATGTCGCGGATGTTGCTCACGTCCCAAAAGCCCGCGACGAGCCCTTGGAAGGTGTCGTCGCCGAGCTCAATCCGAAGCCAACTGTCGTGGACGATGAACTCGTCGTTGACGATCTGAATGTTGATCGGAAAAATCAGGTCGAAAGGCCCGGCGGTGAGCACTCCATCGACGATCGATCCCCTAACTGCCTCGGTGTGGAACCTCGGGTTCGGGTGCACGCCGAGGGTTGCAAAGGGGAGCACCTCGTCATTGGTGCCTTTCATCGGCGAGTCCTCACTCCCGAAAACCTGAACGGTCACCTCGTCGTCGTTCTGCGGATCATCGAGCCCTCGAACGTCGAGAAGAACCGTCATCGAGCCGTTTTTGACCGCACCGTTGATCACCCCGTCGACGATTTGGCCCTGGCGAAAGCCGCCGAACACGTACTCGCCGTCTGCTTTCTGCTCCTCGTCGAAAATGATGCGAAGGAAGTTGTAGTCGATGCCCTGCTCGCCGCCAGGCCCAGCGAAGTCGTCATGCGTACACTCGTTTTGGGTGGGAGACTCGACGCTCGACACGCGCTGGTCGAGATCAAAGCCCGGAACCTCGGCTTCGAGGCTGTCTGGATAGAAAAACCCAAACGCCGAAGCCACATAGCCCGACGTGACCAATGGCGCGTCGACGCTGCCACCGGTGCCGCCAGCGCCACCCCCGGCCCCCGCCGTGCCTTCACTGTTTGCGTTTCCGCAACCCGCCACGGCGATACCGAGGGCGCCGCACAGAATCAGCCACAAATTCGACGCGTTGGCGGCCATCGCCAGCGCAGATTACGACGATCCTGCAATCGGCACAAACGGCCCTGGGAGCCGAGGGACTGCGATGAATTCGACTAGTTGAGCGGCACGCAAGGGCTTGCCGAAAAGCGCCAGGGGCCGGAGTATCGAGCTATGGCAGAGCCGATCGTCGACGCATGGATTCAACATCCGACCGGGCAGTTTCTCGGCCACGACATGTTTGCCTCGTTGCGGCGCTGGATGAGGCTCGACGTCGTTCCGGAAGAGATCCCGATCGAGTTCACGATGTCCGCGCTCGACGAGGCCGGCGTGACTCGTGCATTGGTTTCAGCATGGTGGAGCCCAACAGGCCCGCTTCTGACGAACGACTACGTCGCCGCAACGGTTAAGAGCCACCCCGATCGACTCGTGGGTATCGGCTCTGTCGACCTGTATCGGCCGATGCAGGCAGTCCGCGAGCTACGCCGATGCGTCAAGGAGCTCGGCTTCGTCGGCGTACGACTCTTGCCGTGGCTCTGGGGCTTACCACCCAATGACCGCCGCTACTATCCCGTCTACGCTGAATGCGTGGAGCTAGACGTTCCGTTTTGTCTCCAAGTAGGACACGCGGGGCCACTCCGCCCGAGCGACCCGGGGCGCCCCATTCCGTACCTCGACGAGGTAGCATGCGACTTCCCCGAGCTCCGTATCGTCGGTGGGCACATCGGCTACCCGTGGACCGAAGAAATGATCGCGCTCGCAACCAAATACGAAAACGTCTACATCGACACCTCGGCCTACACTCCCGAGCGCTATCCAGAAGCGCTCATCCGGTTCATGAAAGGCCCGGGTCGACGCAAAGTTCTCTTCGGAAGCAACTGGCCGATGATTCCGCCAGGCAAGTGCATCGCCCAACTTGGCGAACTCGGCCTGTCTGACGAGGGCCGCCGCGCGTTCCTACAAGAAAACGCGGTCCAAGTGTTTAAGCTGCGCTAGACTCGCTTCGGCGACTCTAGCGCGTCGCGGTTAGGAGGGGACATGAGCAACGACGATGGCAGTGTGCTCGGCTTGTTGGTTGGGCTCGCGGTAGCGGCCTTTTACCTTTACGTCCTGTGGACGATCTTCGAGAAGGCGGGCAAACCGGGGTGGGCGGCGATCATCCCCATCTACAACGTGATCGTGCTGCTCGAGATCGTCGGTCGGCCGATCTGGTGGGTCATCCTGTTCTTCATCCCGATCGTGAGCTTCATCATCTCGATCATCGTGGCGATAGACCTCTCGAAGTCCTTCGGCCACGGAGCCTTGTACGGCATCGGCCTCGCGTTTCTCGGTTTCATCTTCGCGCCGATCCTCGCCTTTGGGGGCGACACGTACCAAGGCCCGTCGGTGCTGGCTTTGCCGCCCAGCACGGGCTAGAACCATGGCAATATGGATAAGAAAGCGACCCTGAAGTACGGCGATACCAGTTACGAGATGCCTATCGTCCAAGGCTCTTATGAGGAGCGCGGCGTCGACATTCGGAGCCTTCGCAAAGACACCGGGCTGATCACCCTCGACTCGGGCTTCATGAACACCGGTGCCACGACCAGCGACATCACCTTCATCAATGGCGAAGAAGGCATCTTGCTCTACCGAGGCTATCCCATCGAACAGCTCGCCGAACACTCGACATTCGTCGAGACAGCGTATCTGCTGATCTACGGAGACTTGCCAACGGAGACAGAGCTCGCGGCTTTTTCGAGGTCACTGACGTATCACAGCATGCTCCACGAAGACATGCGCCACTTCTTCGACGGGTACCCTTGGCAAGCCCATCCCATGGCGATCTTGTCGTCGATGGTGTGCTCACTGTCGGCCTATTACCCTGACAGTCTCGAACCCGACATTCACAACCACGAGCACATCGCGCGCCTCATGTCGAAGCTGCGTACGATTGCAGCCTTCAGCTATCAGAAGATGCAGGGACGCCCGGTCGTGTATCCGCGCAACGAGTTGAAGTACTGCGCGAACTTCCTACACATGATGTTCTCGCACCCTGCCGAGCCGACTTACGAGCCCGATCCCGAGCTCGTAAGAGCGCTGAACACGTTACTGATCCTCCACGCGGACCACGAGCAGAATTGCTCGACTTCGACGGTGCGCCTCGTCGGGTCGAGCCAAGCAAGCCTGTACGCCGCCATCAGCGCGGGTATCTGTGCCTTGTGGGGGCCGCTCCATGGCGGAGCGAACCAAGCCGTCATCGAGATGCTCGAGGAAATTCGGGACGAAGGTGGCGATTGCAGCACCTTCATCCGGCAAGTCAAAGACCGCCAACGTCGCCTGATGGGTTTCGGCCACCGCGTTTACAAGAATTTCGACCCCCGCGCGACGATTCTCAAGACGTATGCTGACCGGCTCCTCAAACATCTGGCGATCGAAGACCCGCTCTTCGACATTGCCCAAGAGCTCGAGGAGGTCGCGCTCTCCGACCCGTTCTTTATCGAGAGAAACCTCTACCCAAACGTCGACTTCTACAGTGGAATACTCTATCGAGTGATGGGCATTCCGACGAAGATGTTCACCGTGATGTTCGCTCTCGGCCGCATCCCGGGTTGGATCGCGCACTGGAGAGAGATGATGGAGGACCCCGACGTTCGCATCGGCCGCCCTCGCCAGATCTACACCGGCGCGACCAAACGCGACTACGTACCCGTCAACGACCGAGGTTAGAAAAAGGGGACTGTCCCCTTTAGGGCATGTTGAAGACGTAGCTTTTTTCTGCGACGCGCCGGCTGATGCGCCAACCGGCGTCGGTCCTGCGGTACTCGTCGATGTACCAGAGCCCAACCATGAAAATGTGCGTCTTGTCCTCGGGCATCGCCATCTCCTGAGGGTTGAAGCACATGACGCGGCCGGTCGCGGTATCGCCGTCCACGGTAATCTGTGCGTTGGCGTTGAAGTGTTGGTGGTTCGGGAACATCACCATGACCTTGTGCAGGAAGGCGATGATCTCGTCGCGCCCTCCGACTGGCGCCCCGACCGCGCTGTAGTCGATGTGCGCGTCTTCCGTGAAGACCTGTTGAAGATCATCGAAACGTTTCTGATCGACGACCGCGGAGTAGTTGTAGATCAGGTCCTGAATCTCGAGTCGGTCCGAAATCTCCTGCAGCGACAACGTCATGAGGCTCCTCCTCCGAGCGACGAGGAGTTGTAGCGTGAATTCCCCTAGAAAACGAAGCCTTTCCGAGCGTCCCTCGATTCGCTAGCCGACGTTCCCCGATGGTGGGAAACTCTTTCATGTAATGGGCGGAGTCTTCGATCCACGACTGAAGGCCCATGAGCTCCCACGACAAACGCTGGTCGAGCTATGGCGACGCACGGTCGACGCGCACGAGAAGCTGAGCATCACGTGGCACGCAGCGATCTCCGACAGGTACGGCGCCGCGGTTGCCGAAGAGGCCGCGCTCGCGGGTTGGCCGCGAAAGGCGATCGGGGCACCTCCGAAGGAGCTGTTCTATGACGATCTTCGGTTCATCGTGGCGGCGACCGAGCTTCAACCCGAGATGCTCACCGTCGCCAAACGCGATCAAGCCGAAACCCCGCCTGAGCTTTCGACCGGTCGATCTTGGTTTGGGCTTCTGACGTCCCTCCCGCGAGCCCGTAGGAAGAGCCCTCGCAAGAGCGCAAAACCCAAGTGGGTCGGCTCTCCGGGCCGTATTGCAGGTCCGCTCCGTGGCCAGGGGATTCAAGTCGGTTTCACCGTTCTGCTGAAAGCCTGGCAATCATCGCAAGGAAAGAAGCCGCTCCCGATCGACATCGAAGCGTTCGAACACAAGGTGGTGAACGACTTCGATCAGAAGACGCTCGCGCTCCTGTGGAACTATGCGGCTCTTGCCTACATGCTCGGGACCGATCGCTGGTACACACAGATGAAGAAGCGGTATGGCGACGAGGAGGCGCAGCGGCTCGAAAAGGACGTGTGGCTCGATCGCGGCGCCGCCGAGCACGATCTTCAGATCGGCATCGACGCCCTCGGCGTGCAGGGAACCAACGTCGAAGCGCTCCTTCGGGGGTTTCAGTTCTCCCCGGGCGAAGTCGGCATCATCAACGTCGAGTTCGAGCTCAAAGACGAAAACCATGGGGTCATGACCCATCATACGTGCCCGGCTCTCGACCGATTCGAGCATTTCGACGACGTGCGGCTCAAGCACTGTTGCAGCATCTGCCTCGCCGGGATGCCTCTCTCGGGCGAGATGCTCAACAAGAAGATCACGTGCAAGCCGCTCAAGCTCCCGCCACGCGTCGACTCGAACGACATCGCCTGCAAGTGGGAGTACACCCTGACCGACGTGGCATCACTCACACCTCCGGGGAAGCGACGCCGTGGATGATACCTTCGAGGTCATTTGCCCCTATTGCTTCGAGGTCGTCGAGATCTACGTAGACCCCGAAACGCGAGGGGAGCTCGTCCAGGACTGTGATGTGTGTTGCCGGCCGTGGGCGTTGCACGTCGCTCGAACCGAAGACGGAGAGCTCGCAATTCAAGCCGTACGAGCCCAGTAAATCGAGCCAAGTCGAGGCTCGGAGCAGAAAACGCTCACGGGGATCGCTCAGCAACGGCTAGACTCCGCGCAACTCAAACCGAGGAGGGGTATGCTGCGTTCTGCTCTGATCTGTGGAGTGATTTGTTCACTGGCTCCGATCGGCTTCGCATATGCGGACGACGAAAAGGCGGTGGACGAAGAAATCGCGCAAGAAGCGCGAGACATCGAGCAGGACGCGATCGTCGAGTCCGGCGCGGCCGCAGTCATGGAGGACGAGAAGGCTGCGGCGTTCCATGGGTACCCTGTGCGCTTTGCACGGCGCCCTTTGGTCTTGGATACCGGAATGGTTCGCGCCGATAGCCGGCTGACTGTCGGTGGCGTGTTCGGCTCCGGGACGTTTTCATCGCTCGACCTCGGGGGCGCGATCAGCCCGGTCGAAAACCTCGAGCTCGGCCTGAGCACCGAGCTGACCGGCGCCATTCCAGCACCAGGCGGCATTGGCCTCATCTCCGTCATCTTTTCACCGGATGCGAGCTACGGCGACATCCCAGTGTACGGCCGCTACCAGTTCTACGAGGGAGAAAAGGGATTTCTCGTCGGCGTCGATCTGGTGCTGGTGCTGCCGACCAACACCGACTTCACTCTTACCGCAGGGCTTCCCATGCGGGTGCTCGAAGTGTTCGGCATCTTCACGATGGACATGAACTTGAACTTTCGCTACCGCAACGGGGACAAGTTCGCCGTGTCGAACCCGTCTGCCAATACGATGGACTTCACCTTCTCGGGCGCATCCGTCATCAACGTGACCGACCATGGCTTTCTCGAAATCGGCGGCGGCGTCGGTGTCGTGAACATCAACGGCGCAGCGGGTGCCAACAACGTCGTCGAGCTTCCGTTCTTCCTCGGCGGAGGCTATACCCTCAAACGAAAGGACCTCGTCGACCTCTTCGCCCAGTTCGGATGGATGCCGCTCATGACCGCCAACGGGCCGCCAGGGCGCGACACCTTCAATGTGGGCGAAACCTGGTTCGTGACGGTGGGCGCCACGGTGCACACCAAGCCCCTCTTCGGAGAGGACTAGAGTTGGTGCATGGTACAGGAGATCGAGCGAAAGTTCCTCGTGACGAGCGATACTTGGCGGCGAAAGGCGAAGGGTACCTACTATCGCCAAGGCTTCCTCTCGACCGAGCCCGCCCGGACCGTGCGCGTCAGGATAGCGGGCGAGCGGGGTACCCTGACCATCAAAGGCAAAACCGTGGGCGCGACGCGCGACGAGTTCGAGTACGACATTCCACGTGAGCAAGCCGAGCAATTGCTTGATACGCTGTGCCTCCGTCCTTTGATCGAGAAGGTGCGCTACCTGGTCCGCGAAGGTGCCCACACCTGGGAAGTAGACGTCTTCGAGGGCGAAAATGCAGGCCTCATGGTCGCCGAAATCGAGCTCCAACGAGAGGACGAAGTGTTCGAACGGCCGGACTGGCTCGGTCGGGAGGTCACCGACGACCCGCGCTATTTCAACGCCAACCTCGTCGAGAACCCCTACCGCACCTGGTAACCAACGCGCCCTATGGCGGCGGGACCTGGATCGGGAATCCGAGCAGGACCGCGTCGGGGCTCGGGCTCGCCTCACCCGGTACGCCGACACCGTGGACGGGGTCGTTTGCATCGACCGCCATGGTGCACTCGACTGCCACGGACATGCCGCCCAAGTTCACCCGGAGGCCGTTTGCTCCGAGCGGGTCGAGGAAGACGGCAGGCGGTAGCGCATAGGTGCCATCCGGGTTGACGGTCGCCCCGGTCGTGATGTCGTCCCAACCAAAGAGCATGGTTCCGGCTGGGTCGGCGGTGTAGCTCGCGCCGCCTACAGCCGCGAGCGGCAGGGGCAACGGCCCCGAAACGCAGAATCCATTGTCAGCACACTGCGCCATCTTGCCTGCCATGTCGCACGTCCCTCCTTCGAGGCAGTTGAAGCTCGTTGGGACACTCAAGAAGCGACCGCAGACGGTGTCGCATGTGCCGCCCGGACAGTCTGTCAGGTCAACGCAGGCTTCGCCATCATTCGAGCCACCGGTACACTGACCTACCGGGACGCAGTCGGTGTTGCCTCGGTTCCCAGGCGTGCCCGGCAGGTCGTTCGCCGGATTACACGACGTCACGAGGTCGGCCCTGCACACGTAAGGAACCGCGTCCAACCCCAAAGTTACCGCTGCCCCGGCCCCGCCGGAACGGAGCTGCACCGTGGCGGCAAGGTCGATGATGTTCACCTCTTGGACACCACCCATCGCGGTCTGCGCGAGATCCAGTACGGCCTCAGGCAGCTCTGCAACACCGTCGAGGGTCGCCGTGACCGGTGAGCTGCTTACGACGCTGTCCGGGTCGACGGTCAGATCGAAGGGAACGATCGAAACATCGGTCGTCAGGTTGTTGGTGCATCCAAGGGTGATCGCCTGGGTCGTTGCTGGCGGGTCCACCACGACGAACTGGCAAACCCCCGCTACATCGCAAGCGCCGATGCTGCAGGGGGTGCCAGAGGGTGAAAACGCGCGCGCCTGGCACGCGTTGCCCGAGCACACCGAAGGCTCTCGGCAGTCGATTGGCGAAGAGTCACACTGCAGGTCGGAGTTGCATTCGACGCAACTGCCGCCGCCATCGCAGAAGCTCCCACCTCCAGAGGTACAAGCCGTGTCGATCGCGAGCGGGATGTCGTTACCCGTGCACTGGCTGCACTCGTCCGCGGGGCTCGATCCCGTGGGGCAGGCCGGAATCCCGGGATTGATGCTCGGATCGCAAAGTGGGTCGCAGGTGGCCGTGCAGACGCCATCGCTCAGACAATCATTCGACCCATCGCACACGCCAGGCGGCTCCGCCTCGCAGTAGTTGATCCCCGGGCAGGTGACGTCGAACGTCTTGATCTTGTCGCATTGCTCGTCGCCATCGCTGCAGGTGACGGTCAATGTCACCACGCCCGGGACGGTGGGATCGCACAGATAGTCGATATCGAGCCCTGGAACGACGACACCGCTACCATCGCCCAAAGAGTCCTCCAGATTGAAGGGCATGATCGGGCCTAGCTGGGTCACCCCATCGTTTGGATCGAGGAAGTTGCCGCCGGGTATGCCAGAGGTGCTCGGCGTCGCGGTCAGCGTGCAGACCAGGCCCGACGCGGTACCGTCGAGACACTCGGGGTTGTTCGGGTCACCGCCGACCAGAGGATTGCAGCGCGCATCGTTTGGGTTGTAGGGAGACTCAGAGCAGACCGGGGGATTAGTGCTGAAATCACAGGTCTGCGGGTCACAGTTGTTCCCGCACGTGCTGTCCGGATCCCACGCGCGATATTGTGCCGCGCTGGTCTGCGGGGAACTCGCAACGTCGACGACTTCCGGAATCGAGTTCATCCAAACGAGCAGAGGGCAGCGATTGCCGATGACGAAGGCGAACGTGCCGCCGGCTTCTAGGTCACCCGTCGGGGGGTTGGTGCTCAGACTGCAGACCAGGACGATGTCGAACTTGTTGGTCGTCGAAGGATCGCCATCTTCGAAGACCGGTAGCGACTCGATCCCGGTGCAGACAACCTCACCATCTGGGTCCTTGACGAAAAGCGTGATCGTGCACGTGCCTGGCGGGAGATCCATCACGGCTTGCCAAACGGGTGGATCGCGGTTCTCATCGATCTCGAACGAACCGTAGATATTGAGAGGGTCGGGGGTGGGTGGGCCGCCATCGGGCGGGCCGCCGCCGGGTTCATCGCAGAAGCCAACAGTGTCTCCATGAGCCAGGTGCGTCGGGAGCGCGTCCTCGTTGACCCAGATGGTGAAAAAGTCGGCGGGATTGCTCGGCGGGAAATGACAGATCGCGACGAGACCATAACAACTGATCGCGTAGTTCACGCTGTGCGCTTCGAACGCGAGCTCATCGGGCTCGGATGCCGGATCCGAAATCAGCAGGTTGATTTCGGTGTTTCCCGCAACGCCTGACGACCCTTCAGAACAGGCACCCGCCAAGGCGATACACGACAGCGCAACCAATCCGATGAGGGGTTTTCTCAGCATCACCAACACGGAGCCGGGCAAGGCCCACGTTCTAAACGGGAAGAGCGTCGAAGGTACCTCGAACTCTCGACTTCGATCAATCAGATCATGTGGAGTCTGGCGCGCAGCAACGCGTTTTCTTCCGCGTTCTGTGAGCATGCTCACACAGGGTGAGATAGGGGACGACAGTCCGAAAAGATCCAGGTCGATCGTCGGAAACGGTCGTCCATCCCTCGCCCGCGGGACCGCGGCGCCGTTGCCGGCTCGTTCTGCTTGGGATACGCCTGGGATCATGGAGCTTCCGCCATGCGGCTTGTACCGGACCACCGCGAGCTTTGGGTCGATCCCCGCGGGTCGGCTCGTCTATTTCCACAACCACGGCAATCCCGGCCCGGGCATCTATCTCCCCAAGGAGTGGCGTTACAACCACGCCGAGTTTCAGGGCAACGGGCAGGTCATCGAAGACCTCGACCTGGTGAGGTTCCTCGAGCCGCTCCCCCCGGAGGGCTTCTACAGGGTCGTCGAGCCGTTTCACTGTTGTGAAAAGCAGTGCCGTCTCTTCGAACGAGAGGCGCTACTTCAACTCGGTTACAACGCGGACGCTGAGCCGATCCTGTTCACTCCGGAGTTGGTCGATTCGATGCTCGCCGTTCCCGCACAAGGATGGAAGACGACCCTCGCCACGACGAAGAACCTCCGGCAGTTGCGCGTGCCGATCTCGAAGCGCGACAACCTGCCGCCGCAGTGACGCTCTAGAGCGCGAGACAGTCGTCCAGGAGCGCACCACTGATCGCGCAGAGCATTGGCGGGAGGTCCGCGCATGCGGTGACTGCGCCATCACAGGTCATCTCGTTCCCAAAGCAGACCGCCTTGCGGCGCCAGAACTCGGAAATGCACTTGAGCTCCGTTGGCCCCTGGGCACCAAGCATGTCGACCTCCGCCTGCAGCGTATTCAGCATGCATTCGAAAACCTGCGGATCCGGGTCGGCACTGGTGCAGTTGGTGAGGCAATCACATTGCGCGGAGCGGGAATCCAAGAATGCGTCGACGCCATCCTCGACGACCGTCGCCTGGCACTCGAAAAAGCTTTGGAGAGCCGAGTCCTGGGGCGTCGGGCAGGCTCCCGCGGCCATAATTCTCGCATCGACGCAATCGGCGATCCCGCTCTCTGCACACCCGCTGACCTCGGCCAGGCAGTCCGCTGCCGCGAGATCGACTTCGATCAAACAGGCGAGTCGATTTTCGAGGGTCATTTCCTCTTCCCCGAGGATCACCTCATCGAAGCACGTGTTTTGCCGATCGGAGGCGGGAAGCTCGGTAAAGTTGACGAGGGCTAGGCATGCGCTTTCCGAGATGGCCTCGCCGGGACTTTGGCATTGACAACCCGCGAGTCGATAGACGAGCCCCGCGTCGATCCGGTCCATCACCGACGTAAAAGCGGGGACCACCTCGCCGCCGGCGCCTCCTTCACCCCCCATGCCGCTTTCCCCGCCAGCTCCGCCGACGCCCGTTCCACGGGTAACGCCCTCATCGCCTGCTCCACCGGTGCCACCAGTGTCGGAGCTTCCACAACCGACGACGCCAAGCGACGCCGTCAAGACAACTAAGAGTATGCGTCTGATCATCCTGAACTTCTCTTCAGCGAGATCTACGCCGATCCACGGTCGCCTTCCAGGGTTAAGGAACCACGACAGGGCCGTTTCTGTAGGGGATCGTCGGAGGGTGTCTTACAGATCTGTGAGCAAGCTCACTTCGCTTTCCAATTAGTTCGCGCTCAGGCAGCATCTTCGATCCGGAAAGGAGGCTGCTCATGGCCAAGTATCTAGTGAAATCTTCCTATACCGCGGAAGGAACCAAGGGGTTGCTCAAAGAGGGAGGCACCAGCCGGAAAGCCATCGTGGAGACGACCTCGCTCCTCACGCCAGAGGAGATCGATAAGGCTTGCAAGCGATCGATCGACTACCGGCCGCCCGGCCGCTGAGGAATGACCGAGCGGAATGAGCTGCTCCACCGCGTCGTCGAGGCGTATGGCGGCGCGGCGCGATGGAGCGTGATCCGGCAGATCGCTCTCCGGGTTTCGGCGAATGGGCTCGCGTTTCGAATGAAGTGGCGAGCACCGATGATTCGGGTGCCCGCCCAAATCGACGCACACCAGCCGCTCGTGCGCTTCTTTCCGGAGAAGCGAGACGGGCTGATCGAAGTTTTCGCCGGCGACGAGGTTCGGTTGGAACGTCCTGACGGCAGTGTCGTCGAGGCACGCTCGAACCCGCAGCGATTCTTCCCGGGTGGCAGGCGTCTCCTATGGTGGGACCGTCTGGATCAGATCTACTTCGCCGGTTACGCCCTTTGGAACTACGTCACTTTCCCGGCGCTGCTCACGCGGGACGACATCGATTGGCAAGCCTCCGGTGATTCAACGCTCCGGGGGCGTTTTCCCCCTGGCTTTCCGACGCACAGCCAGGTCCAGGAGTTTCACGTCGACCCGCAAACGGCCCTATTGACTCAGCACGACTATACCGCGAGCGTGTTCGGCAACTGGGCCAAGGGGGCACATCGCGTTCTCACGCACGAGGAGGTCGATGGCATCCCCTTCGGCACCCGCCGGCGAGTCACGCCTCGCCGAAAGAACGGAACACCCGCGCCCTTCCCACTCCTCGTCGGAATCGAATTCGAGGCGATCGGGCTAGATTAGTGGCTGTCGAATCCGGGCTGACGCCTCGGGCACCAACTGGTGGAGGGAGTGTATCCGGTTTGCGCGACGTGTGACTGGAAGACCACGGTCACTGCAAGATCAATCAGCCAAAATCAGTAGCGATTTTGGGAAGATCGGCTTGGCGCGAGTCTTGCGTCTCAACGAGTTCATGACGAAGCAATCCATCGAGGTTTCTGCTCGTGTGACCATCGGCGTGGTCCTGCTGTGGGCGAGCGGCTGCTCACCCTTCATTCATTCACCGCCAGGAAGACCGATCGCGCTAGACACGGCACAGACGCTCGCGAAAGGCGAGACCGGCATCCAGGTCGTAGGCGGCGGTGGCGGCGAGCTCGACCTTGGGTTCGGTGGAATCGCGGCACGGGTTCGCCACGGATTCGCGAAAAAACTTGACGGCCGGCTTGAGCTCTCCGCCCTCAAGCTCAACCCCGAAGAGCCGCTGGTCGGAACCGAGTGGATCTTCAGCGCAGGCACCGGGATCAAGTACGCCTTCAATCCGCACTTTGCGTTCTCAGTAGACGTGACCGGGGGCGGCTGGGAAGGTGGGGGGTTCATCAGCCCGGAGCTCAAGCTGATCGCAGGGTACGAAAACCCGCACGCCGTTCCGTTCGTCGATGTCGGTTACTACACGAGTCATCCGATCTCACCAAATAGTGTCAGCACCACAGAGACCCTCCTCGGCCCACCGACTTTCACGCATGGCTGGACCACCGGCGTCGGCCTGCGAATCGTGACCTCCACCATCGAGCGCCACGCCCTCGGGTCTGGGCTGATCCTCGGTATGCGCTTCACCGGCGCCTACTTCGACGACCGTGTATATGGGTCGGACAGGCGAACCTACATTAGCGGCGCGATGGGTTTTGAGGTCGTCGTGCCGTAGGCGAGCTTCGCATCGCCATCACCGTCGGGTAGACTCGCGAGATGTCCGGTGGTCCCCAAACGCAACCCTTTGACACGTTCGACGAGCTCGCCGATGTGTTCCGTGAGCACGTCGCACCCAACAAGCTCGCCTACTACCAGCGCATGGGCCTCCAAATGGTCATGGGAGAGCGTGAGGGAATCTGGTTCGAGGACGCGTACACGAGGCTTCGTTTCATCAACTGCCACTGCAACGGCGGTGTGTTTAGCCTAGGACACTGCAACCCGCGCGTGACTAGGGCCGTAGCCGACGCACTCGGCGAGCTCGATATCGGAAACCACCACTTTCCGTCGGGCCAGCGCGCGCAGCTCGCATCGCGATTGTCCTCGACGTTCGACGACGCCCTACCAAGGGTCGTATTTGGCGTTTCCGGAGGCGAGGCGGTCGACGTGGCGATCAAAGCCGCGCGCGGTTCCACGAATCGCACCAAGATCGTATCCGTCGAGGGCGGGTACCATGGTCACACGGGTCTTTCGCTTGCTGCCGGGGATGCATCCTTCCGCGAACCGTTCGGTCCGAATCTTCCGGGCTTCGTTCAGGTGCCTTTCAACGACCTTGGCGCGATGGAAGCGGTGATCGACGACCAGACCGCCGCAGTAATTCTCGAGGCGATCCCAGCCACCTTGGGCATGCCGATTCCAGATCCGGGATACTTCGCCGCGATTCGTCAGCTGTGCAGCGACCGCGGGGCACGCTTACTCATCGATGAAGTGCAGACGGGGCTCGGTCGGACCGGACGATGGTGGGGGATTCAACACGAAGATGTGATTCCGGACGCCATCATCACCGGCAAAGGCCTGTCGGGCGGGATCTACCCAATCACCGCGACACTGCTCACGCGCGAGATGCACACGGTTCTCGATAGCGAAGCAAACCCGTTCATCCACATCTCGACGTATGGGGGTGCCGAGCTCGGCTGCGTGGCCGCGCAAACGGTGCTCGACATCGTGGGCCAGCCTGGTTTTCTCGAGCGCGTTGGGTCCTTATCGGAGCGTTTCGCTGAGGCGTTCGAGTCGCTCCCGTTCGAGCTCCGCCGCCGCGGACTCTTCATGGGGCTGCGATTTTCGAGTGATATCGAGGCGTTGGGTGCGCTTCTGCGCATCATGCAACAGGGCGTGTTCTGCTTTCCGGCAGGCAACGACCGACGCGTGCTCCAGTTTCTGCCGCCGTTGATCATCTCCGATGACGAAGCCGCTGACCTCATCGATCGAATGACGAAAGCTTTCGCCTGATGCGCTTGGCGAGCACGCCAGAAATCGAAGCGTTCGAGGAGCGCTTCGAAGAAGCCGTACGGACCGGCCATGCTGAAGATCTCGACATCATCGGATACGGGGAGGTCACCATCGGCGTGAAGCTCTCGACCCCGCATGGCGACTTCGCCTGCAAGCGGCTCGTACCGTTCTCTTCCGGCGAGGCCGCAGAGGACGCCGCGCGGCTCATTGCCTCCTACGTGGAGCAGTTGCAGCGCTGTGGGATCGATGTCGTCACGACTGAGACGCCGATCTTGGCGCGCCCCAGTGGCCACGTTCTCTACTGCATTCAACCGCTACTCGAGCCTGGCACACTCGGCCCGGACTTTCTTCGTGGCAAAACCGCGGAGCAAGCTGCCCCTCACGTGTCGCGCATTTTTGGTCACATCCGTACGTCCGTAACCCCTTCGCTCGCACCGGACGGGCAGCTTTCCAATTGGGCCTTCGAAGGAGACCGCTTGCGCTATCTGGATGTCGGGACGCCTTTCTTGCGGGATGAGCAGGGCAACGACCTGTTCGACTTCAGCCAGCAGACACGCGCGCTCCCAGCACCGGTACGTGCCATCGTCGATCGATTTCTGATCGAGGGCATTCTCGACAACTACTTTTCGATCCGAGGGCAGGCCTTGGATTTTCTCGGAAATCTGATCAAGGAAGGACTTGGGGAGATCTTGCCACCGTTGATTCCAGTCGCGAATCGCGAGCTCGCTTTAGAACCCGAAGTCAACGAGAAGGAAGTGCGCGCACACTACAGAAGCGACGCGCAAACCTATGCATTCATCCAGGCCGCACGCCGTGCTGATCGGTGGGTCTATCGGAACATCTTGCGGAAACCATACCCATACCTTCTACCGCCTCGCATCGAACGCTTCGGTTGACCCTCCTATGCGCGAAACTCGTCGAGCTTCTCTTGGGTGGGGAACCGGAGCAGCATGAGAATCCAGGTGACCACGAAGAAGGGCATGACGACGGTCACCGGCGCGCCGAGGATGCCTAGGATGAGGCCGAGGATCGCGACCGCCTCGGCAAGCGCCATCGCGAGGATCAGGGAAATCAGATACGCGCCCGCCACCTGAGTCGAAGAGTATTCCTCGGTCGACTTTGTAGTTCGCTGCCGCAGCAAGATCCGTGGCGCGACCAAGCTGGCGCCCGCCGTCACCACGCCCGCCAGGGCTAGCGGAAGGAAGAGCCCCTGCCAGCTCGGCTCGCCCTCGAGGATCGTGAGCTCGATGACTACAAGGTAGAGCAACGTCGAAATAAACAGCGCAACCCAGAGGATGCGAGGAACAGCGAGTTGGCCGGCCACGGCGCATCATGCCAAAAGCGGCGGTGCATGAAGATATTTTTGCGCTAAGAAAGCCTCATGGCCTCCCGCTACAAACGCCTGCGCGCCCGCGCCCTCAAGGCGTTGTTCAAAGCCCATACGATGATCTACGAGGCCAGCGACGGCCGGATCGGTGCCTCGGCAGGAGACGTGCCCATGTTGCTGCTGTCGGTCACCGGCCGTAAGTCGGGCAAGAAACGGTCGACGCCACTCGTCTACTTCCAGGACCGTGACAGTTACGTGGTAGTCGGCTCCGATGGCGCCGCAAAGCGCGATCCCCAATGGTGGAAGAACCTCCAAGTCGACCCTTCGGGCGAAATCCGCGTGGGCCGGAAGAAGTTCCCGATGAAAGCCACTCTAGCGACCGGGCCCGAACGCGAGCGCCTGTGGGAGATCGGCAAGACGGTAAACCCGATGTGGGAGAAGTATCAGGCCCGAACCAAACGAGAGCTGCCGGTCGTCGTATTGACGCCAGTCCCGTGATAGGATCGGAGTCATGAAAGTTTCTACGTCGACGTCTATCGTCATTGCGCGGCCGCGCGAAGAGGTGTTCGACCTTTGCACGAAAGATGACACCCGTGAGCGCTTTCTACGTCCGCTAGGGCCGATCGCCGGCGTGGCGAAGTCCGAGATGCACGCGGGTGAGGTTCTGAGGACCGGTGCCCACCGTACAATCACGATGACAGACGGCGTGGTGCTCGAAGAGGTAATCCTCGATTACACGCGGCCAGTGCGCCATCAATACCGATGGGTAGGCGGCCTCAAACCACCGTTCTCGTGGCTGGTGCGGAGCGGGACGGGGTGCTGGGATTTCACGGAAGTCGAAGACGGCACCCGCATCGAGTGGAGCTACGTCTTCGACCTCCGATCGCCGCTCGCCTATCCGGCGGCCTTGCCGATCCTTTCTCTCGTCAACCGCTGGCTGGTACAGGGTCTCAACGCGATCGCAGCCGACATCGCACGTCAAGGCACGATCGATGCCACCCGGTCTGCCGCCGATCGATCGACCGCTTGAAAGGCGCGGTCTCGCTGATCGACCGTACGTGATCGCGAACGTGAGCGCGTACGTGACCGTGATCGCGTACGTGATCGCGAACGTGATCGCGAACGCGAACGTGAACGCGAACGTGAACGCGAACGTGAACGCGAACGTGAACGCGAACGTG
>JAOTYL010000006.1 GCA_029861865.1 Myxococcales bacterium
CCGGCGACAACGTGAAGATGAAGGTCAACCTCATCACCCCTGCGGCGATGGAAGAAAAGCAGCGCTTCGCGATTCGTGAAGGTGGCCGCACCATCGGCGCCGGCGTCATTTCCAAGATCATCGAGTAAGACAATGGCAGCGAACAAGATTCGGATTCGACTCAAGGCTTACGATCACCGGTTGTTGGACCAATCGGCGACAGAAATCGTCGACACGGCGAAGCGCACCGGTGCGCGGGTCGCGGGTCCGATTCCGCTGCCTACACGCATCAACAAGTACACCGTGCTCCGCGGGCCCCACGTCGACAAAAAGGCGCGCGAGCAGTTCGAGATTCGGACTCACAAGCGGTTGTTGGACATCCTGGATCCTACTCAGCAGACGCTCGACGCCCTCATGAAGCTCGATCTTTCGGCGGGCGTCGACGTGGAGATCAAGTCGTAAGGCGGTAAGCTCATGCCAAAGGTAAAGGTTTACAACTTGAGCAAGAAGGGTGTTGGGGAGATCGATCTCTCCGACGACGTCTTTGATGCCAAGGTCAATGAAAGCCTCTTCTACGATGTTCTGAAAGCGCAGCTTGCGACCCAGCGCAAGGGCGCTGCTTCAGCTCAGACTCGAGCCGAGGTTACGGCGACTAAGCGCAAGATGTACAAGCAGAAGGGTACCGGCAATGCGCGTCACGGCTCCCGGCGAGCGCCGATCTTCGTCGGTGGCGGTACGGTTCACGGCCCCAAACCACGTGATTTCGGGTATCGGCCCCCTCGAAAGATGCGACTTGGCGCACTCAAGGGTGCGTTGAGCCTGAAGCTTCGCGAGGGCCGACTCCTGGTCGTCAAAGATTTCGAGCTCAAAGAGATCAAGACCAAGAAGCTCGCTGACGTTTTGGCCAAGCTCAAGGTCGACGGTGGTGCGCTCATCGTCGACGGCAAAGAAAACGAAAAGCTCCGGCTGAGTGCGCGCAATCTGCAGAACCACTCGGTTCTGCCGCCCGAGGGCGTGAATCTCTACGATCTACTTCGTCACGAGCACCTCGTGCTCACCAGGACCGCGGTCGAAGCTCTGGAAGCGAGGTGTCAGTGATGCACGTCGAAGACGTAATCAAGCGACCCCTCTACCTCACCGAAAAAGGCGCCAAGCTTCGCGAGGAGGAAAACAAGTACACGTTCGAGGTCGATCTCGACGCCAACAAGCTGCAAATCAAGACTGCAGTCGAGACCCTGTTCAAGGTGACGGTTGATGACGTGCACACGCTCATCATGCGCGGTCACATGCGGCGCATGGGCCGAGGCTTTGCCAAAACCCGCAACTGGAAAAAAGCGGTCGTGACGCTCCGTGAAGGCGAAACGATCGACTTCTTCGAGGGAGCCTGATCATGGCTATTCGTAAGTTCAAACCTACCTCGCCATCGCGCCGCTTCTACGAAGCGCCCGACTTCGACATGATTACGCGAGGCAACAAGCCAGAGAAGAAGCTTCTCGACCCGAAGAAGCAAACGGCGGGCCGAAACAACCAAGGTCGCATCACCTCACGCTTCCGAGGTGGCGGCCACAAGCAACGGTACCGCCGAATCGACTTCAAGCGAAGCAAGATTGGCGTGCCCGCTACCGTGAAGGCGATCGAGTACGATCCAAACCGCTCTGCCCGCATCGCGCTGATCTGGTACGCCGATGGCGAGAAGGCTTACATTCTCGCGCCAGACGGGCTCGAGGTTGGCCAGCAGGTCCTCTCCTCGCGCTACGCCGACGTGAAGCCGGGCAATGCCATGCAGCTTCGTCACATGCCGCTTGGCACGATGATTCACAACATTGAGCTGAAGATCGGAAAGGGCGCTCAGCTCGTTCGCTCGGCAGGCACTGCGGCCCAGCTGATGGCTAAGGATGGAGACTACGCCCAAATTCGTTTGCCCTCTGGCGAAGTCCGGATGGTACACCTCAACTGCCGCGCCACCGTGGGGCAGGTCAGCAATTCGCTTCACGCGCGAATCACGCTCGGGAAGGCTGGACGCAAGCGTTGGCTTGGCCGCCGTCCGCACAATAGGGGCACGACCATGAATCCAGTCGACCACCCGATGGGTGGCGGCGAGGGTCGCAGTGCTGGTGGACGTCACCCATGCTCGCCCTGGGGCCAACTCGCCAAGGGCTTGAAGACCAGAAAGAACAAGGCGACCAACAAATACATCATTCGCCGGCGAAAGAAGAAGTAATGGCACGTTCAGTGAAAAAGGGGCCGTTCATCGATCCGCACCTCGAGGCGAAAGTCGAGGCTGCGAGTAAATCAGGCGACAAGAAGATGATTCGTACTTGGTCGCGCCGCTCGACCGTCACACCCGACTTCGTGGGGCAGACCTTTGCCGTACACAACGGGCGCAAGTTCGTGACCGTCTTCGTCACCGAAAACATGGTCGGCCACAAGCTCGGCGAGTTCGCACCGACGAGAACGTTTGGTGGTCACGCTTCTGACAAGAAGGGCGGCCGCAAGATCAACCCGCAGACGGGTAAGAAGTGATCATGGAAGCGCTCGCAAAAGCACGGTTTCAAAGGATTTCGCCTCGCAAGGCACGCGTCGTGCTCAACATGGTGCGCGGCAAGAACGTCGCCGAAGCGCTCAATGAGCTTCGGTTCACGACCAAGTCCGCGGCGCCGATCGTGGCCAAGGTCATCGGCAGTGCGATCGCGAACGCAAGGCAAAAAGACGAGGAGATCAATTTGGACGATCTCTTCGTCAAGACCGCTTTCGTCGACATGGCACCGAACCAGCACATGCGTCGGTGGCGGCCTCGAGCACAGGGCCGCGCGACGCGCATTCTAAAAGGAATGAGTCACATCACTGTCGTGCTGAGCGACGGGGAAGAGAGTTAGACGTGGGCCAAAAAGTACATCCTTATGGTTTCCGCCTCGGCGTCGTGAAGACGTGGAAGTCAAAATGGTACGAGGACAAGAACTACGCGAAGTGGCTTCACGAAGACCTGAAGCTCAAGCGCACCATCAGAAAGAAGTTCGCCCACGCTGGCATTGCCGAGATAGAAATGGAGCGCGCGGCGAACAAGGCCAAGGTGGTCATTTACACTTCGCGGCCCGGCATCATCATTGGAAAGCGCGGCGCAGGGGTCGAGCAGCTCAAGGCCGATCTTCAGAAGCTGACCGACAATGAGCTATTCCTCGACATTCAAGAAGTGCGCAAGGCCGAGACCAACGCGCAGCTGGTCGCCGAGAACATTGCGACTCAGCTCGAGCGCCGTGTCGCTTTCCGTCGCGCCATGAAAAAGGCCGTGTCGACTGCAATGAAATTCGGTGTGAAGGGAATTCGAGTGACCGCATCGGGTCGTCTCGGTGGTGCCGAGATCGCGCGTACGGAGTGGTACCGCGAGGGGCGTGTGCCTCTCCACACGCTCCGTGCGGACATCGATTACGGCGAGGTCACCGCACATACGAAAGCCGGGACCGTGGGGATCAAGTGCTGGATCTTCAAGGGCGAGCAACTCGCGCAACGCCCTGGTGCGGTAATTCCCGGAGTGCGGGTCTGAGGACCAGTCATGCTGCAACCAAAGAAAACCAAGTTCCGCAAGATGATGAAAGGCCGCATGCGCGGAAAGGCGTATCGTGGCAGCAAGGTTTCGTTCGGTGACTTCGGCCTCCAGGCCGTCGAGCCCGGTCGGATTGACCAACGTCAGATCGAGGCGGCTCGCATGACGATTCAGCGAAAGGTGAAGCGTCAGGGCAAGCTCTTCATTCGCATCTTCCCGGACAAACCGATCACCAAGAAGCCGCTCGAAACTCGGATGGGGAAGGGCAAGGGCGGCGTCGAGGGCTGGGTCGCCGTGATCAAGCCGGGGCGAATGTTGTATGAGATCCAAGGCGTTTCCGAGGAGCTCGCGCGGGAGGCCTTCAAACTGGCCGCGCACAAGCTGCCGCTCAAGACGGCGTTCCGGTCGAGGGAGGCCGAGCTATGAAGCCCGCCGACATCCGTGAAAGCACCACCGAGGAGCTCTCGATCATGGAAGGAGACCTTCGCCGCCAGCTTTGGAAGGCGAGGTTCGACAACCATTCGAGTCAACTCGACGACACGAGCTCTATTCAGAAGCTTCGCCGGGATCTCGCCCGCGTGAAAACGATTCTTACCGAGCGCCGAGCCTCCGAGGCCGGGGCCGAGAGCAAGGAGTAGGGGCCATGACCACATCGACGCCAGAGGCCAGTGACAGGTCCCAACCAACTACTACCGCACGGACACCTACGCCGAAAATCGTCAAAGAGCGTGGGCGTCGTCGTCGTCTCGTCGGACGCGTCGTCAACGAAACGCAAACCGACGGGCGCGCCCAAAAAACAATCGTGGTAGAGGTCATCCGTCGTGCGCGCGACCCCTTCTACACGAAGTACGTCAAGCACAAGAAGAAGTTCCACGCGCACGACGAGAACAACGAGTACCGCAAGAACGACGTCGTCGAGATCCGCGCTTGTAGGCCGCGTTCAAAGACGAAGCGTTGGGAGGTCGTCCGCCTAGTCGAGCGGCCGCCGGAGGTATAGCCATGATTCAGAGTGAAACACAGTTGGATGTGGCCGACAACAGCGGCGCGAAGCGAGTGGCTTGCATCAAGGTGCTCGGTGGTTCGCGCCGTCGATACGCCGGACTGGGCGATGTGATCGTCGTATCCATCAAGGAAGCTCTGCCGACCGCTCGCGTTAAGAAGGGCGAGGTGGCTCGTGCGGTCGTCGTGCGCACCAAGCGTGGTTACCAACGACCGGACGGCACCTACATCAAGTTCGACACGAACAGCGCTGTGCTCATCACCAAAGAGAACGAGCCAATCGGTACCCGCATTTTCGGCCCCGTCGCTCGTGAGCTGCGAGCGAAGCGCTTCATGAAGATCGTCTCGCTTGCCCCGGAGGTTGTGTGATGACTGCGCGCATAAAGAAAGGCGATCTGGTACAGGTCATTGCGGGCAAGGACAAAGGCGAGAAGGGCCGTGTTCTTCAGGTGGTGCGCGCCGACTTGCTGCTCGTCGAGGGCGTCAACCGCGTGAAGCGGCACCAAAGCCCCAGGAAGTTCCGCGAGGCGGGTATCGTCGAAAAAGAAATGCCGATTCACGCGTCCAACGTCATGCTCGTCGACCCAAAAACCGATGAACCCACCCGCATTCGCATCGAAGCCGACAAGAAAGACGCGGACAAGCGCGTCCGCGTAGCCGTCAAGAGCGGCTCGGTCCTGGATTGAGGCTTGGAGTATTGTCATGAGTGAATACGCAGCCAGACTCAAGACCAAATACAAGGACGAGGTCGTCCCTCAGCTGATGAAGGATTTCGGTTTCAAAAATGTGATGCAGGTTCCAAAGCTCGATCGAATCGTCGTCAACATGGGCCTCGGCGAAGCGGTGCAAAATGCGAAAGTTATCGAGTCGGCCACCGAAGAGCTGACCGCGATCACAGGTCGAAAGCCGATCGTGACGCGTGCCAAGAAGTCGATTGCTACTTTCAAATTGCGCGAGGGGATGCCGATCGGCGTCATGGTAACCCTACGCGGCGACCAGATGTACGACTTCTTGGATCGTCTGGTGTCGCTCGCGCTTCCGCGCACGCGCGACTTCAAGGGAACTAGCCCCAAAGCGTTCGATGGCCGTGGCAACTACACGCTCGGCATCAAAGAACAGATCATCTTTCCAGAGATCAACTACGACAAAATCGACCGTATCAAAGGCATGAACGTGACCTTTGTGACCACGGCGAAAAACGACGACCAGGGACGTGCCTTGCTTCGATCGCTCGGCATGCCGTTTAGGAACTGAGGAAGCAGATGGCTAGCAGGCGAGCATTTGCCAAAATGGAAAAGACACCGAAGTTCTCGGTGCGACAACGGAACCGTTGCAAAGTCTGCGGGCGACCGCGGGGTTACTACCGCAAGTTCGAGATGTGCCGCATCTGTCTCCGTAAATACGCGCTCTCTGGGGATATCCCTGGAGTCACGAAGTCGAGCTGGTAGGAGGTGCAGTCATGATGACCGATCCAATCGCTGACATGCTTACGCGCATCCGAAATGCCGCTCAGGCGCAACACCAGCAAACGAGCATTCCCTCTTCGAATCTCAAGCAGCAGCTGGCGGAGATTTTGAAGCAGGAAGGCTTCATTGACGATTACAGCGTCGACAACAGCGCGCACAAGAGCCTCACGATCGTTCTCAAGTACGGCCGGGATCGCCAGAGTGCTTTCGTTGGCATGCGCCGGGCGAGTCGTCCAGGCCGGCGTTTTTACGTCGGCCACAAGGACATCCCGCGAGTTCAGAACGGTATGGGCGTTGCGATTTTGTCGACATCAGCAGGGATCATGACGGACCGCGACGCGCGCGATAAGCGGGTGGGCGGCGAGGTGTTGTGCGAGGTTTGGTGATGACCGAAACGCATACAGGAAAGCAGTCCCGAAACGGAAAGAAGCCCGTCCAGCTCACGGAGGGCGTCGAAGTCACGATCAGTGGCAGGGAGGTAACCGCGAAGGGGCCAAAAGGCGAGCTCAAGCATACCGTTCCCGCCGAGGTGGTGGTCGAGCAGCAAGAAGGGAAGGTCACGGTGCGTCCCGCTCCTGCAGCTGGCAAGCTGGGCCTTCAATACCAGGGTCTCACGCGTGCCATTCTCAACAACATGGTCGAAGGAGTTGCGACCGGCTACCAGCGATCCCTCGACTTCCGAGGCGTCGGTTACCGTGCCGAGTTCAAGAACGGCCAACTCAAGATGACCGTCGGTCTCTCGCACCAGCCACTGCTCGACATTCCGAAAGCGGTTACCGTAAAGATCGAGACGATCGACGAAGCCGGCACCAAGTTCCCCCGCGTTCATCTCGAGTCGCCTGACAAGCAGCTCGTAGGCCGAATTGCAGCCCGCATTCGGCAGGTTCGGCCGCCCGAACCGTACAACGGCAAGGGGGTTCGTTACACCGGTGAACACATCAAAGAGAAGGCCGGAAAGGCCGGAAAGGCCGGAGTCTGATCATGCGGCGAAAAGTCATAGGACGCGCACGGCGCAAACTACGGATTCGCAAGAAGGTGCAAGGCACTTCCGAGCGTCCGCGTCTAACTGTGTTTCGAAGCGCGAAACACATCTATGCCCAGGTCATCGATGACGTGGGCGGTCGCACCATCGCGTCCGCGTCCAGCGTCTCAGGGAGCACGGGCGAAAGCAAAGTCGCTTCCGCGAAATCAGTGGGCGCCCTCGTTGCCAAGGCGTGCATCGACAAAGGGGTCGGACAGGTCGTCTTCGACCGCAGCGGGTATCAATATCACGGGCGTGTTCGTGCGTTGGCCGAGTCGGCACGCGAAGCAGGCCTAAAGTTCTGAGGATCAAATGGCATACAAAGACGAAATCATTGATCCAGCGTCGCTCGACGATTTGACCGATCGGGTTATCTTCATCAACCGTGTCGCAAAGGTTGTGAAGGGTGGCCGGCGGTTCAGCTTCAGCGCCCTGGTTGTCGTAGGTGATAGTAACGGCCATGTCGGCGTTGGCATGGGCAAGGCGAATGAGGTTCCTGAAGCGATCCGCAAGGGCACCGACAGTGCAAAGAAGAATCTATTCCGAGTGCCCCTAACCGGTCGTACGATCCCCCATCGGGTCGTAGGCCATGCAGGCGCCGGACGTATCATCTTGCGCCCTGCCTCCGAAGGTACGGGTGTCATTGCGGGCGGTGCGATGCGCCCCGTTCTCGAGGCGGCTGGCGTCAAGGACGTCCTCGCCAAAATCCTCGGCACCACGAACCCACACAACGTCGTGAACGCAACGGTCGCTGCGCTTCGAGAGCTCGAGTCCCCTGCGGACGTGTCTCGGAGGCGCGGCCGACGTGCAGGCGACATCCAGCAGTTCAAGCACGGCCCCAAGTCTGAGCGGCCAGCTGAGCCTGAAGCTTCTACGGAGGCCAGCGCGTCGTAGGAGAAAGAGTCATGACCGCGACCAAACTCAAAGTCACCCAAGTTCGAAGCGGCATCGGTCGGATCGACCGGCATCGGCGAGTCTTGAAAGGCCTCGGTCTCCGCGGACCGCACAGCGAGGTCGTGGTCGACAACACGCCCTCGTTTCGCGGGATGATCAAGAAGGTGCTGCACCTCGTCAAAGTTGAGGAAGTCAATGAGTGACCAAGACGAAACGCCCATTCTCTCGCGGCTCCGGCCGGCCGAAGGTTCGGTTCGCGGCAAGAGGCGCAAAGGCCGCGGGCCAGGCTCCGGTCTAGGCAAGACCGCAGGGCACGGGCAGAAGGGCCAAAAAGCTAGGCATCCCGGCAACTTCAGCAAGCTTGGCTTCGAGGGCGGCCAGATTCCACTCTACCGACGCATCCCCAAGCGTGGGTTCACCAATCCTTTCACCAAGAAGGTGGGGACCATCAACGTGAAGGACCTCGCGCGTTTCGACAGCGGTGCGACGGTGGACGAAGCGGCGCTTCGAAAGGCAGGCCTCATCAAGCGCAAAGTGTACGCCATCAAGGTTCTAGGCGATGGAGAGCTGGACAAAGCGCTGACCGTCAAAGTCCATGCGGCCAGCGCAAGTGCGGCTGCAAAAATCGAAAAGGCCGGCGGCTCCGTCGAGCTAGTTCAAAAGGGCGGCTCCTAACCCTGTAACGGATCCATGAGCACCATCGCAAACATCTTCCGTATCCCCGAGCTCCGTCGCCGAATCCTCTTCACGTTGGGCATGCTGGCTGTCTACCGGATCGGGATTTTCGTCACGACCCCGGGCGTCGACCGTGCGGCCATGCGTAAGTACGTGGCCGGTCAATCGGGCGGGTTCTTGAGCTTGTTCAACTTGTTCTCGGGTGGTGCGCTCGAGCAGGCGTCAATTTTCGCGCTCAACATCATGCCGTACGTCTCGGCGAGCATCATCTTGTCGTTGATGACGGTTGTCGTGCCTACGCTCATGGAGCTCCGAAAGGAGGGCGAAGCCGGGCAGCGGAAGATCAATCAATACACGCGCTATGGCACAGTGGGTCTGAGCATCTTTCAAAGCTTCGGTCTAGCCATGTTGTGGGAGGGCTGGAACGAGAGCTCGACTGCCGGCGATATCGTCGCCAATCCCGGTTGGAGCTTCCGTTTCATGACGGTGTTGGCGCTGACGACCGGCACATCGTTCTTGATGTGGCTCGGTGAGCAGATCACCGAGCGTGGCCTCGGCAACGGTATCTCGTTGATCATATTCGCAGGTATCGTCGCGAATCTTCCTGATGCGCTCTTCATGACCCTAGAGCAATTCAAGCTCGGCGAGCTTCAGCCGATCGACCTGATGTTACTCATCGTGATCGCTCTTGGAACCACCGCGTTCATCGTCTTTTTCGAGCGTGCTCAGCGGCGGCTGCCGATCACTTACGCGAAACGGATGATCGGGCGAAAGATGTATGGCGGCCAGCAATCCCACTTGCCTCTTCGCGTCAACATGGCCGGCGTCATTCCGCCGATTTTCACGTCGTCGTTGATGATGTTCCCGGTCACTCTGGCCGGCACCAACATCCCGTTCCTTTCGGATGCGATGCGTTGGATCAGTAACAACCTGGTTCCTGGCGGTTGGGTCTACATCGTCGTCTTTGCAGTGATGACGATCTTCTTCTGCTTCTTCTATACGGCGATTACTTTTCAACCCGTCGACGTCGCCGAAAACCTCAAGAAGCAAAGTGCCTTCATCCCGGGTGTTCGCCCAGGTAAGGCCACTGCGGAATACATCGATGCGGTTCTCACCAGAATCACGGTCGGCGGTGCCCTCTACGTAGCCGCGGTCGTCACCGTGCCGACACTCCTTCAGGCGCGATGGAACGTGCCTTTTTATCTCGGGGGTACTTCGTTGATGATCGTGGTCGGCGTGGCCCTCGACTTCGCTCAGCAGGTCGAGAGCCATTTGATCACGCGCCACTACGAGGGCCTCACCGGGACCAAAGGCTCCCGCATTCGAGCGAGGAACGCATGACGGATCTGCTCCTCTTTGGACCGCCCGGCGCAGGTAAGGGCACCCAGGCCAAGTTCTTGATCGAGCTTCTCGGCATCCCGCAGATCTCGACCGGCGACATGATGCGGGCCGAGCGCAAGTCGGGCTCGGAGCTCGGCCGGAAGTTCGACGAGTACATGTCCGCTGGAAAGTTGGTGCCTGACGGCCTCGTCCTTGATCTCATCGAGAAGCGTCTAACGCAGGAAGATGCGAAAAACGGTGCGATCTTCGACGGTTACCCGCGTACGGTCGCTCAGGCAGAAGCCCTCGATCAGCTCCTCGCGAAGCTCGGCCGACGGATCGACCGAGTGGTTTCACTCGAGGTTCCCCTCGAGGCCATCGTCGGGCGTGTCACCGGCCGACGGGTCTGCCTCGAGTGTGGACAGACTTACCACGTCCGCTATACTCCGCCGCCCGAAAACGGGGAGTGCATCTCCTGTGGTGGGACCAAAATTGTGCAGCGATCGGACGACACCGAGGAGGTCGTGCGGAAGCGCTACGAGGAATACAAAGCCAAGACCGAGCCGGTGCTGGCCCATTACGAAGCCAAGGGCGTCGTGAAGGCTGTTCGAGGTGTCGGTTCTTTAGAAGAAATCACAGAACGTATTAAGGAAGCGATTGGGGTTGAGTAGCTGAAGGAATGACTGGAGCCAACATGACCCGAGGTGTCATCGAAGCGGTGCTACCTAGGGCGCTCTACCGAGTGAGGCTCGAGGACGGTGTGGAAATCACCGCATCGCTAGCCTCAAAAGCCAGACAGGTCACGGTGAAGCTGATACCCGGAGACGGCGTGTTGATCGAGTTATCCCCTTATGACCCGACGAGAGGACGAATCAAAGAGAGGCTGACATGAAGGTTCGACCAAGCGTCAGAAAGATTTGCGAGAAATGCAAGATCGTGCGCCGAAAGGGCGTCGTGCGCGTCTTGTGTGAAAACCCCCGTCACAAGCAACGGCAAGGATAACGAGCATGGCACGTATCGCAGGCGTCGACCTTCCAGGTCGAAAACACACGGTGATTGCGCTGCAGTACATCTACGGGATCGGCCCGCATCACGCGAAGCAGATTTGCGAAAAGACTGGGATTTCGGAGAGCAAGCGCGCGGACGACCTCGACGAGAACGACATCAAGGCGATCCGCGAATGCATCGACCAGAACTACAAGGTCGAAGGCGACCTTCGTCGCGAGGTCAACATGCACATCAAGCGGCTGATGGACCTTGGTTGCTACCGTGGCCTCCGTCATCGGCGTGGCCTACCGTGCCGCGGCCAGCGCACCCACACGAATGCCCGCACCCGTAAAGGTCCGAAGCGCGGCGCCATGGCCAGGAAGCGAACTTAGAATGGCGAAAGCGAAAACCACCAAAGGTAAGAAGCGTAAGACGAAGAAGGTCGTGACTAGCGGTATTGCGCACATCCAGTCCACCTTCAACAACACGATCGTGACCATCACGGACCTTCAAGGTGAGGTGGTCTCGTGGTCGTCCGCCGGTGCGCGGGGCTTCAAAGGCTCGCGGAAGAGCACGCCCTTCGCCGCTCAGCTCGCGGCCGAGGACGCAGCTCGCAAGGCGCAAGACGCGGGTATGAAGACCGTTGCGATCTTCGTCAGAGGTCCTGGCTCAGGCCGTGAATCGGCACTGCGCGCATTTCAGAACGTCGGCATGCGGGTCACCCTGCTGCGCGACGTGACCCCGATCCCACACAATGGCTGCCGCCCTCCCAAGCGGCGGCGCGTTTAAGAGCTGCGGAGGCAACGAATGACGAGCCCAAATCTGGTTGCACGTAACTGGCGAGAACTCATCCGGCCGAGGAATGTCCCGGTCGACCACGAAAGCTTGAGTGATACTTATGGTAAGTTCGTAGTCGAGCCGCTCGAGCGCGGCTTCGGCATCACGCTCGGTAACTCGCTTCGCCGGGTGCTTCTGTCCTCGCTTCAGGGTGCCGCGATTACAGCCGTGAAGATCGACGGTGCGCTTCACGAGTTCACGTCGGTTCCCGACGTTGTCGAGGACGTCACGGAGATGGTTCTGAACTTCAAGGAAGTCGTCGTCCGATCCCACACAGCGCGGACCCAGAGCTTACGGATCGAGAAGGAAGGGCCCGGTATGGTGACCGCCGGCGACATCCAGGTCAGCGATCAGATCGAGATTCTCAATCCGGACCACAAGATCTGCACCTTATCCAAGGGTGGCCGCTTTGCCGCCGAGCTCACCATGAACGTGGGCCACGGCTACGTGCCCGCGGATCGCAACAAGACGGCCGGAATTCCGATCGGCACGATCGCAATCGATTCGCTTTTCTCACCGATTCGCAAGGTCAACTACGCCGTGACCAATGCTCGTGTCGGTCAGATCACCGACTACGACAAGCTCACCCTCGAGGTCTGGACCAACGGAGCGGTGAAGCCGGCCGACGCAGTCGCATACGCCGCGAAAATCCTAAAGGACCAACTCACGATCTTCATCAACTTCGAAGAGCACGACGAGCCGGTCGAAGAGGAGAGCAGCGAGGAGCCGCTCAACGAGAACCTGTTCCGCTCGGTGGACGAGCTGGAGCTCTCGGTTCGCTCTGCGAACTGCTTGCAGAACGCCAACATCAAGCTGATCGGCGAGCTCGTGCAGAAGAGCGAAGGCGAAATGCTCAAGACGAAAAACTTCGGGCGCAAGTCGCTCAAGGAAATCAAGGAAATCTTGGCTGATATGGGGCTCTCGCTCGGTATGCAGATCGACAACTGGTCGCAGATGCTCGAGCGCTGGAGAACCCAGCAGGCCAGCCAGTAGCGATGGTCGCGGATAGGTCGTCATGAGGCATCAGAAGGCAGGCAGAAAGTTCGGACGCAACACGAGCCATCGGCGTGCCATGTTTCGGAACATGGCGGGCAATCTCGTCTTGCACGGACAGATCAAGACGACCGATGCAAAGGCGAAAGAGCTCCGGCGCATCGCTGACCGGCTGGTGACGAAGGCCGTTCGGCTCGGGGATGACCTCACGGTCGACGTGGCGAAGCTCAAAGACGAGGACGAGCGTCAGCGCATCCTCGCTCGACGCCTCCACGCTCGCAGGCAGGTCGCCCGCTTCCTTCCAAAGCAGCTCGCGAAGACCAATCCGGACGGCACGGTCGAGGAAGTGGACTTGATCCACAAGCTTTTTACCGACATCGCCCCGCGCTACCTCGACCGCGCAAAGAACGACAAGGGGGGCGGCTACACCCGCGTCATCAAGGTCAACCACCGTCGTGGCGACAACGCCCCGATGTCACTGATCGAATTCTTGTCCTAGCAGCACCAGCGCCTGAGGGGTGTGTTGTTTAGGCCGAACGGTTGACGTTACCCTCGTCTCATGGCCACTGCGCGAGACAACAAGGACCTCGTCATCGATGAGCGCGTGACGATTCCTGGGTCCGACTTATCCTGGAGTGCGAGCCGTTCCTCGGGGCCGGGCGGACAGAACGTCAACAAGGTTGCAACCAAAGTGACCCTCCGTTTCGATCTTCGCGGAACGGATGCCCTGAGCAGATCCCAGAAGAGCCGATTGCGAAGGCTTGCTGGCCGACGCTTGGACGCGGAGGGCGGAGTGCTCGTGACCGCTCAAGCAGAGCGTTCGCAGCGGCAGAATCTTGCGCGGGCTCGCGACGGGCTCAGACGCTTGATCGTCAAGGCGCTCCCGACCCCCAAGCGCCGGGTTGCCACCAAGCCCACGCGCGCGGCGAAACGGCGCCGCCTCGAAGACAAGCGACAAAGGAGCCAGAGGAAGAGGTCGCGGGCCAAAGTGAGCCACCACGACGACTAGTCCTTAGCGAGTGATCCGAAAGTCGGTGTACTCGCCGGTGTAGCTCCGCCAGCGCACATTGACGTCATCGACACGCGCTGTCGATGGGCCCTTCTGCGACCACGCGAGGAAGTCTTTTACGTCATCCTCTTCCCCTTCGGCGACGATCTCCACCGAGCCGTCGGAGCGATTTTTCACCCAGCCGCTCAGCCCGTGTTGCCGTGCCTCACGCTGTGCAGTTGCACGGAAGTACACACCCTGCACGCGGCCCCGGACTACCAGGTGGATTCGTTTCTGACCCATGGTTCAGCGATTGTAGCGTACGCCCATGACGTGAAAGTAGCCGAAAATCATGATCTGCCGAGCGTGCCACGCAACCGACTCACCGCTTTGCGCAGCGACGCTCTTGGCGAATGCAATGGTTTCAGCAACGTGAACCGCGACCAGACCAAGAAGGAGCATGCGACCGATCTCAGGTGCGGGCACCATCGTAGGGGTCAGCAACGACAGGAATCCCCAAGCCCAACCGGTCAGGGCGATCACTTTCCCAAGCGCAACGACGAGTTTCATCCGGGGAGCATACTCAATCGTGGAGGCGCATGACACCTGGAAGTGGTTCCGGGGGCGCTAGCGCCGGCGGAGGAATGTCGAGCAAGCGGCTGAGGGTCGCGGCGACGTGGAGCACGCTGCGCATCTTCTTGCTCGTTCGGCGCTCGATTCCTGCGCCCCACATCAGGACCGGAATCTGGCGGTCGTACGGCCACGGCGAGCCGTGATTGGTTCCCCCATTCTCGGCGAGGGCATCGAACCAGCCCTCTCTCGTAACCAAATACAGGTCTCCTGAGGGGTTCTTTGGAATCGATGCGCCCACGAGTCGTTCCATGGCGCGGTTGCTCGCCCGTAGCTTTGCGCCGGCATGCGCATTGTAGACCGCTTTGACGCCCTCGAGCATCGGCATCGCTTTGATGAGAGCCTTGTCGAGCTCTTTGTGGCGTTGTTTACCTGCCTGGGTGTACGTGATCAAAGGAGGAACGTAGGCAGCGATCCAATCTCCTTCACCAAGCGCCGAATCGGCGGCGCGTTCCGCATGCCCCGTCACCTCCGGATTCCTGATCCGCCCCGCCTTGCCTCCATCGGCGAGCACGCGCTCGGGCATGGGGGCGATTCCGTGATCCGCGGTCATGACGAATGCCACCGGACCTCGCGCTTCCAATATCCTCACGAGTCGCCCCATCGCTCGATCAGTTCGAAGTAGATTGTCTGCGTACTCCCAGGACCTGGGTCCCCAAATATGCCCAACGACGTCGGTTGCCGAGATGCTGAGCACGAGAAGATCGGGCACGTCGTCCATGCCCATGTCTTCGGCCTTAACGGCGGCGAAAGCTGCGGCCATGAGGTATTCGGTCGACTCGGGTATGAATGTGAACGCAGACCAAGGATCGGTTGTCGTCCACGGGTCATGGGGAAAGCTTGGGTACAGTTCACCGAGCCATGCGTCGGGCCCAAAGTTCGCTTCGAGCCAAGTCGGGTTCTCGGGCTCCCAGACTTGAAGCAGGGGCTCGACCGGATTGGCTTCGACGAAAGCCCGCAACCAGGCCGGCAGTCGGCCGTTTGGCGCGTAGAACGTCGATGTAGTCATGGCTCGTGCTTTCGAGTCGTAGAACACCGCTGCATCGGGTCTTTGGCCGACAGCGAGAACCGCCGAACGGCCCTTCATCGAAATACCCACGATCCGCGCCTCTCCACCGCTGTGTTGATGGAGGACGTCGGCGACTGTCGGCGCTTGCAAGCTGGTAGGACTGACGAACCGCCGGGGATTTCCGATCACCGCGTGCTTGCGATCGTCGACTGTCATCAGCGTTCCATGCTCTGGGTCGAAGATCGCGTTCCCGATGATACCGTGCACCGCGGGCGTGACGCCTGTCGTAAGCGAGGCGTGGCCCGGTGCCGTCTGTGTCGTGGCGAAGGGGAAGGAGGTTGAGTGGTATGCGCCGTTTTCATAAGCACGACGCAGCGTGCTATTCGACGGAAGGATTGGCAGATATGCGTCCAACACCCAACTGGCGAGTTGATCCACGATGATCAGCACGACGAGCTTCGGTGCCACGTCGGCCTTTGCGGGGGGAGCGACCGGGGGGGATTCGAGTTCGACCGTTGGCTGCGCCTGTGGGGTTCTGGGGGAGCATCCAACAAGGCCGAGCGAAGCTGCCGTCAGTAACGTAATGAAGATTCTAGGCATCGAGCGAAACCTAACTTGGCGTGCCGCTTCCCGCTAAGTTCCCGTGTCTTGCGCGGCGTCTCGGATCGTTGAGTCGATACGAACCTGGTCGGTGCTGGCAAACATCGGTCAACCCGAGCCGAGTGCAGTCGCGATCTAGTTGATATTAGGAGGTAATTCTGATGCGACGGTTGCGCTTAATGCGCGCTGGCCCGATGATTTGCTCATTCTGGCCTCCTAGGCTACATACCGCGGCCTCTCTCGGCGAGGGAGCACAAGAGCATGAAACCGGACATTCATCCTGAATACAACGTCATCACGGTGCACTGCGCCTGCGGGAACTCGTTCGAGACCCGCTCGACGAAGCACATCGAACAGGTGGATATCTGCTCGGCTTGCCACCCGTTCTACACGGGCAAGCAGAAGCTGGTGGACACGGCGGGTCGAGTCGAGCGTTTCCGCAGGAAGTACGGAAAGGCCGGCAAGGGCAAGAAGGCCGAGGCGACGCCGGACGCCTCCGCTGACAACTAGGCGGCCGTGCCCCACAAGGGCTTCATAATGGCCACCATGGCCCAGCCCTACATCGGTGGACAGGCAGTCATCGAAGGCGTGATGATGCGCGCGCCGGCATGCCTGACCGTCGCGGTGCGCCGACCCGATGGCGCGATTGCAGTTCGCGAAGGCCCGTATCGTTCCAAGTGGTCGAAGAAGCTTTGGAAACTTCCCGGATTTCGGGGCGTTGCGATGCTGGTCGAGTCGTTGACCATGGGTTTTTCGGCGCTTCAGTTCTCCGCTGAGCAGCAGATGACCGAACAAGAGCTCGCCGAAGAGGGGGACTCGGGGAAAATGGCGGTGGCGATTTCGACGCTGCTCGCGCTTGGGCTGTTCATTGCGCTTCCACAGGCCCTGGCGAGCTGGACCGCCAAGGGCGCAGGATGGGATCTCGGCCTCACCGACACCGGTTTCCACGTCTTGATCGGCGGCTTCAAGCTCTTGGTCTTCGTGGGCTATCTCTTCGCGATCAGCCAAATCCCCGATGTGCGAAGGCTTTTTCAGTACCATGGCGCCGAGCACAAAACCATTCACGCGTACGAGAAGAAACTTCCGCTCACCGTACAGAACGTGCAGATGCAGAGCACGCTTCACCCACGGTGCGGCACTACCTTCCTGGTCGTGGTGATCGTCGTTTCGATCATCCTCGGTTCGCTTGCAGCTCCTCTCTTGATGCCAGATGTGGAGGGGTGGCTCGGTCAGGTGGCGCTCCTAGCGATACGCATCGCCCTTCTTCCGCTCATTGCGGCGATTTCCTACGAGCTTCAACGATTGAGCGCACGCTTCTGCACTGCGGGCTGGAGGCGCGTGTTTCTCTTTCCGGGCTTCTTGTTTCAGAAGATCACGACCCGCGAGCCGGAGGACGATCAAGTCGAAATCGCGATCGCCGCGATGGAGGCGGCCGCATGGCGAGATCGCATCCAAGACGCGGCGCCAAGCGGAAACGACCCCATTGTTTTTGCGAGTTTCGACCGCTTCAGGGAAGTATTGAGCGGGGACGGCTCGCTCAGTGCGTCCCGCGCGGCCTAAACGATGCTCCCCGAAGACAAGCTCGAGTCGCTGACGGCTCGCTATCGCGAGATCGAAGAGCTCCTTTGCCAGCCGAATGTCGTCTCCGATGCGAGGAGATATACGCAGCTCAACAAGGAGCGTGCGGACCTGCAAGAAGTAGTCGAGGTGTGGACGCGCTACTGTCAGGTCGGCGCGGATATTGCGGGACACAAGGAGGCGCTGTCCGATTCCGATCTTCGCGAGCTCGCCGAAGACGAGATCCCGGGCCTCGAAAGAGAACGCGAAGAGCTCGAGGCGAGAATCAACGTGTTGCTGCTTCCGAAGGACCCAAACGACGAGCGCAACACGATCCTCGAGATTCGAAGCGGCACGGGGGGGGAAGAGGCAGCGCTCTTTGCCGCGGATCTCTTTCGCATGTACTCGCGCTACGCAGAAACCCAAGGCTGGAAAGTCGAGGTGTCTTCGACTAGCGAGGCGTCGGCAGGAGGCATCAAGGAGATCATCGCCGAGGTCTCTGGCGACAATGTTTATTCGAAGCTTCGTTTCGAAGGCGGGGTTCACCGTGTCCAGCGGATTCCGACTACCGAATCTCAGGGTCGTATTCACACGTCGACCGCGACAGTGGCGGTCATGCCGGAAGTCGACGACATCGACGAAGTCAAGATCGACCCGAACGATCTCGAAATCTCTACGACAGCGGCCGGCGGTCCTGGAGGTCAGCACGTCAACCGGACGATGTCCGCCGTCCAGATCAAACACTTGCCGTCTGGCATCATGGTCCGTTCAGAGCAGCAGCGTTCGCAACATCAGAACAAGGCCAAGGCAATGCAGATCCTATCGGCCAAGCTCCTCGACCTCGAACGCGAGGCCCAAGCCAGCGCGATCAGCTCGGAGCGGAGAAGCATGGTCGGAACGGGCGAACGCTCGGAAAAGATCCGCACCTACAACTTCCCGCAGAACCGCGTGACCGACCATCGCATTCAGCTGACCCTTCACAACCTCGACCGGATGATGGAGGGCGACATCGGAGATATGCTGACCGCCTTGCGCAGCCACCATCAGGCCGAGCTGATGAAGCAGCAGGGCGAAAGCTAACCGCCGGCAATCTCAAGGTGGGAGACAAAGCAGCTCACCAGGACCTCGAATGGGCTGATCCTCGCGGGCAAAAGACATATTCCCGTTCTCGTCGATCTCGACGAGCGGAATCGCGTCGACCCCAAGCCGCTCGTGGAACTCCTCGAGGGAAAGGCTCTCCTCGATCGCAATCGTTGTGATCGCTGCACCGGACTTCGTCAGACTGGCTAAGGTGTCGTGACTCGCTCCGAGAGCGAACGTGTTTGAGAGAAGCTCCGTCGGGTATTCTTCTGGCGAGCGTCCGGGTTCAGGGCTCGGCTCGAGCTGATAGACGTTGGATTCACCAAACATCTTTGCGAAGTGGCGAGCCGCGAGCGTGTTCAACTCGTCATTCGGCGTCAGCGCCAAGAAGCGACCCACTCCGTCGAGGTCGAGTCGTCTGAGCAGCGGGCGATGCAAGATGCTACCTCGTTCAGCCTCGATACCCATCGCACGGGCGCTCTCTACCTTGGCCCTGTCGGAATCCACCACGATCGTCCGGAACCCTTTTTGTGTCAGGGCCTGGCCAAGAAGGCGGGCGAACCGATCGGCGCCCAGTATCAAGATTCCCTGCACGCTGTCTTGACCGAGCCCAAGACGCCGGACGAGCGGGGACGCGCCGAGCCCGTAGACGAGAACCGTGACCGCGATCACCAGAAACGTGACGGGCATGATCGCCGTCGCTTCTTCATACCCTGACTCTACCAACTCGAGCGCAAAAACCGAGGATACGGCAGCGGCCACGACGCCTCGAGGAGCAACGGCACTGACCAGGATGCGATCCTTGAGTGGCAAACCAGATCGGATGGTCGAAAGCCAGACGGACAACGGCCGCGCGATGAGGATTGCGAATGCAACGAACAAAAGTGCTCCCGAAGATAAGCCCGTGAAGTCACTCAGCTCCATTCTCGCAGTGAGCAGGATGAAGAGCGCGGAAATGAGGAGAACTCGCGCGTGTTCTGTGAATTCCACGCTTTGTTCGATGCTCACGCGCTTCTGGGAAGCGAGCGCGACGCCCATGACCGTCACCGCCAGGAGGCCAGACTCGGCCTGAATTTGGTTGGCGACCGCGTACGCAGCAAGGGCAGCCGGCAGAACCACGGCATTGTGAAGAAACTCGGGGAGGAGGTCTCGTTCTCGTAGCTTGACGAACAGAAACGCCGCCAATAGGCCCACTGCCACGCTGAGAACGGCTGCCTTGAAAATGCCTAAAGACACTACAGAGAAGGCTCGGTCGACCTCTTCTGCCTTGATTCCTTGGAAAACGAGAACGGCAAGGATGGCTCCGATCGGGTCGTTGAGGATGCCTTCGAGCTTGAGAATCGACGCTACGCGGGCTTTTGGCCGTGCGTGACGAAGCAGTGGTCCGATGACGGTCGGTCCCGTGACGACGAGAATCGCACCGAGCAGAAGCGCGACCTCGATCTTGAGGTTCAACAAGTAGAACGCCGCGGCCGAAAGTGCTGACCAGGTCACGGGTATCCCAATGATGATGAGGCGCCGCACGGGCTTGGCGACGCCTCTGATTTCATCCAGGCTCGCCGACAGGCCGCCTTCGAAGAGGACCACCGCAGCTGCCAGCGAGACAAACGGGAAAGTCAGATCACCGAGTACCTCTTCCGGCCTAAAAAGGCCCGTGACGGGTCCGGCTAGGAAGCCGAGAGTCAGGAGAACGAGAATGGAGGGAATCCGCCAACGCCAAGCGACCCATTGCGCGACTGCGCCGAGGGCGACGAGAGTGACGATCCCATTGACGATGCCGTGGTCCACGTGAGCTCAGCCAAAGCGGTTTCGCGAAACTGGTTCCAAAGGTATAATCACCCTGTGTCTACGCTTGTCCCGGAAGAAATAGACCTGAATGAGTTGCGGCGCCAGCTTCAACAGCATTTCGGCGAAGTGCCGCCCGCAGGCTATGTCCGTGGAAAGACCGAGCTGCGAGCAGCGCTCGTCCAAATCCTTCAGTGTTCGGAACTCGAGAGCGAGCAACTGGTCGACACTCTCGAGGCGCGTCGAATGATCCAGTACGATGGTGACAAGCGCGAAGCGGTGGATGACTTGGAGAGTTTTTGGCGGCTCGCACCGTGAAGTGAAGGGGAGGGGAGGGCACTCGCGCCGGCACTGACGCTGGCACTGACACTGGCACTGGCACTGGCGCTGGCGCTGGCGCCGGCGCTGGCGCTGACGCTGACACTCGCACTGACACCGCTCACGGTTGGAGGATGCCGTTGGGATCTAGCTCCATGGCAAGCCGGTCGAAAACGTTCTCGCTCGCCGGCAATGGCGTCTGAGAGACGCCGATCTCCCGGTGATTCGTGATCTCCGTCCCCCCGTTTTCCGCGACGACGCGCCTCATCACCTTCGTAGCGGCTTGGTAGCGTGGGCCCTCGACTTGGAGGACGAGCTGAAGCTCGTTTCCACGGGTGGCTGTCCGAAGCGGGCGCACCCCGTGTCCGCGTATCCACGTGAGCGCCCGGCTGGCAGCTCGGGAGTCGGGGAATGAGAATGCAAACAGCGATTCGGCGAGCTTGGCTTGGGCAACGAGATGCGCTCCTACGATGATGCCGAGGCGCCCGCGTGCACCGATGACCGCGTGGATCAAGTCCGGCCCTACCGCCCGGCGAGGCGCCGGTCGAATCGACAGCTCAGCTCCCGAGGGGAGTACCATCTCGAGGCCAGCGACGCTTTGCACGACAGGATCGTTCGCCTTATCGGCTCGGCCAAGGCCGCCACGCGCGAGCCAGGCTCCAACCTGTTCACCGTGAAGCTCTGTGGGCACGCCCAACGTCCAACCGTTACCGTTCGCCTTCTCCTCGACCGTGCCGAGCGTGATGCCCGCTTGGACATGGATGATCCTCGACACGTCGTCGACGGAGATGATCGCATCGAGTCGATTCATGATGAGCGCCGGCCGGTCGGGATGCTCCTCCCCGCCGGGGACTTGCAGGGAGGTGCCGATCTCGTTGGCCAGCTGCAACAAGTGGATGACGGCGCGCGTCGAAGCCGGGCTGATCGTCGGCTGCATACCGCTCTTGTCGAGGGTGCCCGGAAGGCTGAGCTGCACCTCTTCGAGAAAATTAAACACCGTCCCCTCCTCGGATCGGGATCAACGACCCTGGATTCAAAATACCCTGAGGGTCGAGTGAGCGCTTGATGCTTCTCACTACCTCGACGGCGACTCCTTGCTCCCGCCGCATCATCGGTGCCTTCGACCGTCCGACCCCGTGGTGGTGGCTCAGCGTTCCACCGACATCGACCGCCGCGCGGAGCGCTGAACGCCAAGTTTCGTCATAGCGTTCAAGCGCCGCTGAATCATCAGACGCCGCTCCGGCAAACGTGAAGTAGATCGACGCGCCTTCTGGATACGCGTGACTGAAATGCGCCATCACGAATACGTGCGGAGCAAGCGCCTTGCGAACGGCTTCGTACATCGGCCACATTCGAGACCAGGTCGCGGCCACTTCCATGGTGTCTATGAATGCGCCAGCGGCGAAGAAGGCCGACTGCCGGTAGCTAATCGAGTGCCGGTGCGCGAGCCAATGGCGCGCCGGATCCTCGCCCGTGTCGTGAGCGCGAAAGCCACTGCAGATGCGTTGGGCTTCGGCGTGCTCCGCGCGTCCGATCTCGGGGTCGTCTTCCCATACCAGTACGAGCTTCGCGCCTCCCATGGCGGGATCCGCGATATCGATCAGGCGGTTGATCGCGCTCGGGCGGCGGATCAGTCGAACCAGTGACCGCAATCCGACTCCTGGCCCCGTGCTCGTATCGGACGGGTCGCGTGTTTCCCCTTTGTCTTTGCTCTTGAAGCTGCGGGAGATCATCGAGTCAAACGGATCATATAGACGCGCGACCGCGGGGCGCAGGCCGGCTTGATAGATCTGCCGAATCGCTTCGAGCCCGTCTTCGGTGTGGCGAAACAACCACGACGAAAACCGGCGTTCGGTTGGCGCCGGATCGAGCTGCAGCTTTGCTTCCGTAACGACGCCGTAAATCCCCTCGCTTCCAATGAACAAAGGCAACAGCGCCGCGTTGTCGCCATCCTGATCCGCGCGCCAAATCTTCCCCGTCCCGTCGACGAACGTCAGCCCGAGGACCCGATCTTCGATCTTTCCGTAACGTCCTGAGGTCTGCCCAGCGGCACGACAAGCGATCCAGCCACCCAACGTCGAGCAATAGATCGACGAGGGAAAGTGTCCGAACGTGTAACCTTTTGCGTTGAGTTGGTTTTCGAGAATTTGACCGATGATGCCGGCGCCCGCGGAGCAGGTCAGAGTGTCCGGATCGACGTGATCGATGCCGTCCATTCGTTTGACGTCGATCAGAATCGTGCGGTCGTCGGGCGAGATTCCACCGCACACCCCGCTCCCGGCGCCGTAGGGCACAGCCGGGATTCCACGCTCGGCCGCGAATCGCAGAACCTCAGCTACCTCTTGCACATCTGCAGGCCACACGATGACCGCGGGTGGAGCGATCGCCGCCTCCCCTGCCCGAGTCCTGATTTGCTGCCGCGGCCACAGGTCTCGCGCGTATGCGGCTCGGTCTGCGGGGTCCGTAGAAGCGCGACCTCCGCTGACCAGCTCACCGAGATCCTTGCGGAGCGATTGGGCCTCGGCGGATGGAACAAGCACGTCGGCTGTGGTACCGCGCACTGGGACAATGGGCAACAGCAGTAATCATCCGCCGACCGTGGAACGATATTCAGAGGCCGATCTTGCCACGCGTTTCGGGCCATTTCGGGTCGTCGTGTACAAGGAGCTCGACGGCGACAAGGAACACATTGCGGTGATCGTCGGCCAGTTGAAAGGCGCCGAAGACGTTCTAGTTCGCGTGCACAGCGAGTGCCTCACGGGCGAGGTACTACATTCATTGAAGTGCGACTGTCGAGGCCAGCTCGACCTGGCTCTCGAGCGCATTCAGCAGGTCGAAAGGGGGGCGGTACTATACCTTCGGCAAGAGGGTCGTGGGATCGGCCTCGGAAATAAGATTCGTGCGTACGCCATGCAAGACGAGGGGCTCGATACGGTCGATGCAAACCTGGCCCTAGGATTCGAAGACGACCAGCGTGGTTATCTGGTGGCTGCCGACATGCTCCGCGATCTCGGCGTGAAGTCGGTCGCGCTCATGACGAACAACCCTCGAAAGGTCGCGGGTTTGGAGGGGGACGGTATCCGGGTTTCGCGCCGTGAGCCGCACGAAGTCGAAGCTCACGAGCACAATCGTGATTACCTGAAGACCAAGCAGGCTCGGCTCGGTCACTTAGGCCAAAACGGCGACGACTGAAGGGGGAGTCTGCGTACCCTCGTCTTTGTGTCAAGAAGGAGCATGCGCTTCAGACAGTTGGGCCAGGAGCGAGGCCACCGCCGATGTCACGAGCCCGACTCGCTCGTTGACGTCGATCGCCTGCAAGATCCGCTGTCGATCTTCGGGGCTCACCACGAGCTGGTCTGCCACGACGTCCGCCGCACGCCCGGCCGGAAGCTCCGCGGATACCTGTAACGAAAAATCGGGCTGCCGTTCGCGAACACGCGACGCAACGCTCATGGAGACGGCCATCATGGCCATCACGTCCGCCGAGGAGGCCGTACCGATGTCTGCGATAGGCACCGCTCGCGCCAGCCTGTAAGGCAGATCGTCGCTCGGAAGCTCCTCGAGGCGGACGCGATGAAGCCCGTGCAAGATGATGTCGTAGGTTCCGTCTTCTCGAAGCTGGTGGCCCACGATCCGTCCTGCCCCCGCGATCTCGTGAATCGGCGGCTTTCCTTCGTAGTCTTCCTCCCAGCCTGAGGCGAGCAGTGTGACGGCCATCGCCTTCGGACCGCTGTCGATGCAGTCTGCTGCCAGGCGCCGGTAGCGAGGCTCGAACAGGTGAAGGGGCAGTGCGGTGCCTGGAAAGAACACGACCCGCGGAAGCGGAAACAACGGCAAGCGTGAAAGCTCTTCCGCGGTAAGGGGACTGCTCGGGAGCCAATCCATTTGGCGATTCTACCCGCAGTCGTGCCAAAGTACACGCAGCGCGCGAGGCAGCTCTGGGTTGCTCAGTACGTCGCACTTCTCGCACGACAGAGGGAAGTTTCCCTTTTCGCAGGACTGGCACTCGGTCAGCACCGAGACCATCGCCGTCAACTCTTCGCGGAGCTTCCTGAGCTTGGCGATCTTGTGCTGCATCGTCTCGATCTGCTCGTTCAAGACGTTCGACATTCGATCGCTTGCTTCCTCGGGGCACGCGCAGCCCGACTTGAGGCAGAAGAGGTCTTTGATGCCCTGAAGCGAGAGCCCTGCCTCGCGAAGATCCAGGGCCAACTGGAGCTTCATGAGCTCACGGCCTGAAAAGAGGCGATGACCGCACTCGCTTCGTCGCTCGGGCTGGATCAACCCTTCTTGCTGATAGAACCGCACGGTCCGAAGCGTGCTCCTGCTCAGGCGGGCCATGTCGCCCGTGGTGAGCAGCTCGCCGCACCCGGCTTCGACGGTTGATGTAGATGAATCGGTCACGGAGCAGATTCCGAAAACATGTGTGTTTCCAGGAGCTTGTGCAAATATGGAGGCCGGGTGCCGGGTGTCAAGGGTCTGGGGCCATCCCCTCGGGATTATTGAGCAAAGCCAGATACGCCTGCTCGATGCCTTCGAAGCGCACACCGAACTTGTAGAAGTCGTCCTCGCGCACGTCGCCGAAGACCGAGAGCGCACGGTCGACCTTCGCGCGATCGACCGGCGCCACCTGTAGATGCGAACCCCAGCCCCCAGCCTCACGACGGGTTAGCACCTCGAGGGCGACTCCAATCGGGTTGAGCTCGAGAGAGCACCGCTCGAACTGGAGCCGCCAGTCCTCAGGCGTGTCCGAGGCGCAATCCCACTTGCCGTCCCGGAGGTGCCGTCGCAAGACCTCTCCGAAGTAGGCGCCGCACATCGGTGCGAGCAAGGAGACCACTTCGTCGCGCGGCGAGTCCACCAGCTCCGCATAGTGATCGAGGATCGAGAGGGTGTCCTGGGTCAGATCGAGCTCGAGGCCAGTCGCGTTCTTCACCGAGGTCACGCATGCCACGGTAAGGTCTTGGATGGCGGTGTCGGTCTCCATCTCACCGCCAGGATCGCGCGATTCCATATGGATAGAAATGGTGTCTGACTCGTCCGCACATCGGCAAGCTGAGGAGATATTCGCCGGAACTGACTAGCTTTTCGGCTGTTTATCGACCGGACGGTACTTCGACCGGGCGTTTGGTTTCGTGTAACATACAGACTCCGGGCGAATTGACCAGCCAATCATGCGGATCGGCATATTCAGCGATGTACATGCGAATCTCGAGGCGATGTCAGCCGTCATGGAGGCCTACGCGCGCGAGGAGATCGACGTCTATTATTGCCTAGGCGACGTGGTGGGTTACGGAGGCAGCCCCAACGAGTGCTCGGATTTGGTGAGGGATATCGCCGAAGTCACGATCCTCGGGAATCACGACGCGGCGGTCGCCGGCCGGATGGACTATTCGTACTACTACGAGGCTGCGCGCGAGGCGCTCGATTGGCACGCTTCGGAGCTCACCGGCGAGAACATGCAGTGGCTCAAGGAGCTGCCGTACAAGCATCGTCTCGAAGCCATCGGGGTCGACTTGTGTCACGGATCCCCTGTTCGCCTCGAGGAGTTCGAGTATATTTTCGCTCCAGACCAAGCAGCCGAGTGCCTCCCGATTTGGAACGATCTCGGGCACATTACGCTCATCGGTCACTCGCACTTGTGCAAGGTGTTCGCCCTTCGTCCCGGGGAGGTGGAGGAGCTCCCGCCCGAGGACTTCGCCCTGCAAGAGGGCACGAAGTACATCGTCAGCGTCGGTTCGGTGGGTCAACCCCGCGATTACGACAATCGCGCAAGCTATACGATCTACGATAGCGACACCAAGACGTTCTTATTCAAGCGCATCGAGTACGACATCGAGGGCGCAGCTTCGAAGATCTTCGAAGCGCGCCTCGAGCGAAACTTCGGTCAGCGACTTTTCATCGGCGTCTAGCGCGGAGCAGGCCGTGCCAGACCGGGCGGCCGTCAGCAGGGGCTTCGAGCGGCGGGGTCTGCATCGTGCCGATGTCGGTCGCATACGCTTTCCATGATGCACTTTCGACGAATAGGGCCGTGAGCTCTCGCAATGTCCACCGGTCGGTTCCCACGCACTTGAGATGTGCCGCGAAGGCCTTCATCGACGTGAGGGCGTCATCGAGGGTTCCAACCGGCGCGATCGTGGCGTTTCGATAGCCGGGGCTCCAGCGGATCTCGCCGGTGCAGTTGATCGCGAGTGCATGCTCACGACCGCGAAGTAGCGTCCCTTCTACCTCGGCCAGGCCACGCCACTGTGTTTGTGCTGCGCCAATGGCTTCGGGAAGCGGACCTCGGGGCAACGTCTCAGCGAGGGCCTCGAGCGCTCCCGAAAGCCTAGTGGCGAAGTCGTCCAACGGCGTGCCAGGGGTGTCCTCGACGTAGATCACCTGTGGAGACAAGCAGCCGCGCTGATCGTAAGCGGCGAGGTCGAGCGCCAGACGTGCCGTGATGTCGTCGATCGAGTCGGGTGTGAGTGATCGAGCGCTGCAGTAAGCCACGCTGACTCCGTGTCCATGCGAAATGACCGAAATGTGGTCACCGATTCGCTGGTTTATCGCGCCTACCGTTTCGTCGGTTCCATAGACAGCTACCGCTTCGGCGAGCTCAACCAAGGCGGCTTCTCGGTCGACATCGCCTCCGGGGAACACCACTAAGTCCATTGCCGTGCCGAGCTCCGAGTCTGCGCATCGCAGCGCCTCCCGGATCAAGCTCGGAAACCGCGTTTCGCTCGACGAAGCTTTGACCAGAACGGGCACACCGAACAGGAGCGGCACGACGATCCCGCGGACCGAAGCGGTAAAGACATTGCCCGCCAGCAAGACCGACAAGAAAGAGATCGGCTCAGGCCTCGGGCCAATTACCTCCGTCGCGTCCTCGGCAACCCGGAGCAGCGCGCCTCTGCTCACTGTCCCGAGCGTAGTGCGGAGGGCCCAGGCCACCATTGCATGACTCAATCCGGTCTCTTGTGGAAGCATCTTCCTGGCTTCGCGCCCAAGGGGGGTGTCCTCACCGAGGGCCTTCGCGGTCGCCTCGAGCCACCGTGCCCGCTCTTCGACCGAGCGCCCTCGGAGGATCTCGCCGGCTTCGAGAACCGCTCTGGCACGCTCACGGATGACCGAAGGATCGTCCGTCATGTTCAGCTCACCCCTAGGGCCTCGTCGGCCGCCAGTGAGCAACCGCGCGGAGGGGCGCCCGGCGCACGGCCCTTGACGACGATCCCGTCCTCGATCCGCGTCGCGAGATCGGAGGTCTGAACGCAGCACACCGAATCCAAGCTCGCGCAGTCATCGATCCGGAGGACACCAGACAGAGCGCCCTGGACCGGCTCCAAGGTGTCCGGATCGACCGGTGTTGCACGCACCCACGGTGGGACCCAAAGGCGCCTCGCTGACGAAATACCGGTCAGGTCGTCACGCAGGGTGGTTTCGTACATCTGGGAGCTGAGCTCGGTCATGCCGTACTCGGCGACGATCCAGGGCTCTGGGACTCCGTAGCGCTGGCTCATCGTGCGCCTGAGCGCCGCTGGATCCACTTCACGCGAACGGCCCTTGTAGCCCCCAGTCTGCATGATGCGGCTCCCCGCCGGGAGCGCGATGCGCAGGTCGCCGAGCTCATCTTCGGCGTGCACAAAAGCGAACGAAGTGCCCAACAATGCGATCGCCTGACCGTCGGCAACCGCCTGGGCCAGCGTGGTTTCGAGGCGATCGATGTCGAGTGCGTCGTCGTGCCAGACCCAGGTGTGCTCGGTCCCGAACCACTCGGTGAATCGCGTCAGCATGTAGCTCAGTGAAGAGTCCGGGGCCTCCTCTTCGTGAGGCACCACCAACACTAGGCGCATCCGCTCGACGTCCGGGAACAGCATGTGCTTGGCGGCTGCCCTCGCCGCGGCATCGTAGAGGCTGAGATCCCTGAAGACGCGAGTGCTTCGGTCCGACGATGTCGTGCCCGAGCTTCGAAAGACGCGGGCGTCCTCTTCGGGCGGATGCCAGGCGATTCTCCGAACGCGAAACACGTCGGTTGGCAGGGCAGGGGGCCAGGCGCCATCTCGGTGTAAACGACCATACTCGGGAATGTGTGCCGCCTGCCATACCGCGATGTCCGCGATCAGTCGATCCCGCACCGCATCCTTGCGTGTGCCAGGGTTGGCGATGAGCGCTCGGACGCGCCGCTCGAGCTGGCTCCGAACGCTCACGAGGTCGTCTCCAGCACTCGCTCAAGCACGCTGACGAAATCATCGAATCGCGGCTGGCTCAGGGTCACCGGGGGCACGAGCTGAACGACGTCGCCGTGCTCTCCCGCCGGAAGCACCAGATATCCCCGCTCGAGAAGTGCTCGTGTCACCCAGAGGGCTCCGAGCTCCGCCTCGAGGCGAAGGCCGAGCATCATGCCGGCATGCCGAATCTCGGAGACCCCCCGAAGGGACGCCCGCTCGAGTGATCGCGCGAACGCAGCGCCTCGCTCGTCGGATAGCGCGACCAAGCCCTCTTTCTCGATCACGTCGAGCGTCGCAAGAGCGGCCGCCGCGCCGAGCGGATCGCCATAAAAAGTTGCGGTATGGATGGCTTCACGGTCGGGATCGCCCCAAGCACGCATCACCTCTTCACCGGCGATGCATGCGCTCACCGGCAGCCCCCCTCCGAGGGCTTTTCCGACACAAATGACATCGGGGTTCAGCTCGTCCTCGACCGACCGCCACCATGCTCCGCAACGACCGAGCCCTGTGAAGATCTCGTCTGCGATCAGCAAAGCGCCGTGTTGCTTACACCTCTTGCCGAGCTCTTGCAGAAACCCTGGCGGTGGCACGCGCACTCCGGCCCTCCCTTGCACGGGTTCGACGATCAGAGCGCCGATCTCGCTCCAATCGTCTGGCAGGCTGCGGAGCGCCCGATCGACGTCGTCGGCATGTGGCCACTGCGCGAAGCAGACGTGTGAATTCAGTTGTCGAGCGAACGGTGCGCGGAAGCGCTCCGCGAAACCCGATACCGCCAACGGCCCATACGACAAGCCATGGTAACCGCCTTCGAAAGCCACTACTCCTGGTCGCCCGGTCGCCATCACCGCGGTCTTCAATGCCGCCGTCACGGCGTCCCCGCCGCTGAGCGAGAGCATCGCGCGCGCTTGTGGCCAAGGCGACAGCGCACACAGCCTTTCGAGAAGCTCGATCTTCACCGATGACGGGTAGAGGTCGCCGAGCGCGTGCAGTAGCACATCGGCCTGCTCCTTGACGGCCTCGACGACAATCGGATGTCGGTGCCCGATGAAAGCGACTCCGAAGCCCGAAGTGAGGTCGACATACCTGTTGCCATCGGCGTCGACCACATTGCTTCCTTGGGCCTCGACCCAAACGATCGGATCGTGATTCGCCCCTGTGAGCTCCGCTCTTCGCTTTCGACGAGTCGTCAGCGCTGGGCATTCGCTCGCAGCCAACCGCTCCACCCATGCTTGGCCGGCGTTGGCTGGGATGGGGTTGCGGACTGCAGGCGGCGCATCACCGAGGGTCACCAGAACGGGCTAGCGCTCAGCCGGTGCCGCCGTCAACTGCCAAAGGGCTTGGGCTTCCAGGGGAAGAAGACGAAAGCACGCTCACGGGCCTTGCGGAGCAGCTCGTGGCCATCGATCAACAAGACGTCAATCTCGAGATTGCGACCCCGGCCCACATCCGAGAGCTCTTTGATGATGGCCGTGACGTTGTCGCGATACGTGTCCATGATGCGGAGGCCGATCGCTGGGCTCGGGTCCCCTCCAGGGCGTGCCACCTTGCAGTACGACGCCCACTCCACCTCGGGGTAGCGGCGAAGCACGACTCGGAAGGTTTCCATCAGCTCCTCGTCAGGCGGGTACAGCAGCTGTACGAGCTCGATCGCCTCACCGATCGCAGATGCCGCGAGGCGTGACGGTCGCGGTGCGTCTTTGTCTGACGGCGACTCTTCAGCCGGGGGAGAGTCGACAGGGTCCTTCTGTATCGGTTTGACGGGAGGAAGCGGAAGTTTGCCCGGCGGTAGCAAGTCGGACGCACGTGCCGCCGGTGCCGTTGGCGCATCGGAGTTGAGCTTTGCGCGCGATGTGGCGCCGACGGCTGGCGCTTTGGACTTCGCGGCGGTCGGTGGAACGATGCTGGCAGCACCGTATGTTCCTGCGACCTCCATCCTTGAGGATTCTGGTCCGACTTCCTCGATCTTCGGCGGTGGGGTGCTATCCGGCTTGGCGTCCGGGCGCGAGCCCCGTCGATCGCCAGTGATTCGATTCCGCGACCGCCCGGCCGGTCTGCGGTGCGGTTTGGTGGGTGGCTCGCTCTCGTGTTGAACCTCGTGCGGCTTGGTCGGATGATCGCTCAAGCCGAGGAGCTTTTCGGCGTGCGAGGGTGCCATGCTGTACATCGTCGAGATCTGGCTGGGAGGCTTCTCGACCGGGGGCGGAAAGGAGCTCGTCGTTGCGGGCACCTCGGAATTCGGCGCGGGTGGCCGCGAGGTTCGGAACGGCCCGGTAGCGTCCATCTCGCGGAGCACCACTCGGATCTCTTCGCGGTTGTACTCGAGCGAATGCGCGTTGGCGATGTCGACGACGACGAACGCGTACTCGCGAGTCCAGGCGTGCCTCAAGATGTCCTCGCCTGCACTCTCGTGCGTGGCGAGATTGCCATCTGGGTCGAGCCAGCCGAACTGGCGAGCCGCCGCCATCAGTTCCCTCTCCGAGCTGAATACGGCCAGCGCTTCTTCACCATCACCGTTGATCAGCGTTCGGAAGCCTTCCGCGCGCGGCTCCCAAGTCGCGAGCCAAACGTCGCGTGCCACCATGCCCTCGAGCGCCTCGGCCTTGGCACGAGCGCTACTCGCGCCTCTTCTCAAGAGTCGAAGGAATGTTTCGACACCGCGATCATCCACAGGGCTCGCCATCCAGCTCCTACACCGTCCATCTTCCATTGTAATCCTGAAGGAGTATCGGAATGCAAGTTTTCTCTCGCGCTTGACACGCCACGGACGGCGGCTAGGCTCCGCGCCTGCTTTTCGGGCCCAGATAGCTCAGTTGGTAGAGCAGTGGACTGAAAATCCTCGTGTCCCTGGTTCGATTCCAGGTCTGGGCACCGCTCGGAAGCGAGGCCCCCGCAGCCGGAAGACCGCGGGGGCTGTCCCTTTTTAGGGACGTCTGTGCGTGATAGGCTCCGGTCGCGCAAGGGAGGCAAGCAACGTGGAAAGCCGCTGGTCAGACGCAGAGGCCCGGGCGACGATCGAACGATATCGGGGAGACCCCGCCGTCAACGAAGACATCGCTCTGCGCGTATACACGTCGGGCCTGATCGGAAAGGATCCAGCGCTCGTCTTGCACGGTGGTGGCAACACATCGGTCAAGACCACGATGCGCGACGACACGGGGCGCGATGTCATGGTCCTATGTGTCAAAGGGAGCGGTTGGGACCTCGGTGGCATCGAGCCTCCGGGGCTCCCTGCGGTTCGCCTCGAGAGTCTCGGAGCCCTGCGTGATCGTGACGCTCTTTCGGACGAAGAGATGGTGAACGCACAGCGGACCCGGCTGATCGACGCCAGCTCACCGAATCCTTCGGTCGAAACGCTTCTCCATGCTTTCCTTCCCCACAAGTTCATCGACCACTCGCACGCAGATGCGATCCTCGCGCTCGTCGACCAGCCTAACGCCGACGAGGTGTGCCGGGCTGTCTTTGGAGACACCTTGGCGATCGTCCCTTACATCATGCCAGGGCACGCGCTGGCCAAGCTCGCGGCTGAAACCTACGAGCGAAATCCCGATGCCGAAGGTCTTCTGTTGCTTCGACACGGGCTGTTCACGTTTGGCCAAACTGCAAGGGAAAGCTACGAGAGGCACATCGCCGCGGTGGACAAAGCCGAGCGTTTCGGGCGGACTGCCGTGGCGAAGGCGGAGTCGACTCGGGTTCCCAGGGACGAGATCAGTTATGCGACGATCGCGCCGATCTTGCGGGGAAAGCTCGGAGAAGGTGAGAGGCGCTACCTGTTGAGCCTCCGCGCCAACGACACGATCAAACGGTTCCTCGGCCGCGCGGATCTCGCCACGATTACCCAGCGTGGGCCAGCCACGCCCGACCACGTGATTCGAACCAAGCGCGTGCCCCTGCTCCTAGATCTGTCTTCCAAGATGGACCCATCGGGGATCGCATCACACATCGACGAGAAACTTCAGGCTTATCGCGAGGCGTATCGCGCCTATGTCAAGCGCGAGTCGAGCGCCAAGGGACGCGAGGTGGCACAACTCGATCCCGATCCGCGAGTCGCCTTAGTTCCAGGTGTCGGCATGATTTCCTTCGGCTCGACGGAGAAGGCGGCGGCAATCGCGGGTGACGTCTACGAGCACACCATCGGCGTGATCGAAACCGCGGAGGCGATAGGCCGATACGAAGCGCTTTCAACGGCTGATCTCTTCGATATGGAATACTGGTCGCTGGAGCAGGCGAAGCTTGGGCGATCACAGCCCAAGTCCTTGCAGGGTCGTGTGGTGTACGTCTCCGGGGCAGGCCGGGGCATCGGCGCCGCTTGTGCTCGGGCTTTTGCGGATGCCGGTGCTTCACTTTACCTCACAGACCGGGACGAAGAGGCACTGGTTGGAGTCGCGACAGCGCTTGGCGCGCACTACGAAGTCGTCGACATGGCGAACGAGTCTGCCGTCCGAAGGAGCGTAGAAGGCTGTATTCGCGCATTCGGTGGGCTCGATGGCGTCGTGTCGAACGCTGGTATTGCTCCGCAAGGCGCAATCGGTGAGATCAGCACCGACGATTTGAAGCACAGCTTCGAGGTGAACTTCTTTTCGCATCAGTACCTCGCTTCATCGGCGCTACAGGTGATGCGCATACAAGGGATGGGCGGCTTTCTTCTCTTCAATGCATCCAAAGCGGCGTTCAATCCTGGGAAGGGCTTTGGCCCTTACGCGATCCCCAAGGCGGCAGTCGTTGCTTTGATGAAGCAATACGCGATCGAGGGGGGCAGCATCGGGGTTCGCAGCAACGCCGTGAACGCCGACCGCATTCGGACCGGCTTGCTCGACTCGGAGGACCTCGAGCGCCGCGCGGCAGCCCGTGGTCTCGACCCAGATGCGTACTACAGGTCGAATCTACTGCACCGCGAGGTCACGGCGAAGGACGTAGCCGAAGCATTTCTCAACTTGGCCCTCGCGCCGAGCACGACGGGATGCGTCATCACCGTCGATGGTGGAAACATCGCCGCTTCACCCCGCTAGTGTGCGGCCTCTAGTAGGCTCGGCCGAGGGTCGAATCGGTATTGGCTGCGGGGACGTCCGCGCCGTTTCGAAGCGCCAAATAGAGTGCCACCAAGATGAGGGTGGCCAACGGTCCACCAAACAGAAAACCGATTCCGCAGAGCAACATCGAACCAAAGGCGATGAGCCCAGAAATGATTGTGACGCCGAGCAGCAACCAGCGGTGGCCACGAGCGATGCGCCACGAATACACGACCGCTTCAATCGGACCCGCGCTGTCGTTATAGGCGAGCTCGAACTGGGCGAAGACGATCCCGAGAAAGATGTAAACGTAGATCGGAATGCTGACGACGAAGAAAACCAAGAAGGCAGGTTTGGCGACCTCGAATGCGTCTTCGAGTGGCATGTCGAGGTCGATCGATCCGACGGAGAGGAAGAATACCACCGCGCCGATCGCGGCGAATACGGCCACGAGCGGGACCCAGATCGCAAGTACTTGGAGGATGTATTTCACCGCCTTGTTGATCTGGCTGAATAGCGCTCCAATGGGCGTGGGCTTTCCGTGAAGCGCGTGGATCGCCATCGCGGTAAAACCCATCCCCAGCACGCCTTGGATGACTGTTTGCAGGATCTGAACCCCGACCTGAAGACCGGTCATGAGGGCTTGGGCCGCAGGGTTTGGATCGCCTCCGGAAAGAAGCGCCCCGAAAACGCCGACTACCAAGCCGAGCGCGAAGGGGATGCCGAACCCGATCAGCAGCATGAGCACAGTCCCGAGCACCCAGGTGCCCACGTCCCGCTGCCAAGCGGCGGACGCTTTCGAAACCAGATCGCCAATGGTCACGCTTTGTCGCGTGAGCGCGAAGGCCGTATCGGGCTCGAGAGGGGGGGCCTGAGGAGGGGGCAGGTGCGCCGGAGGCACAGGTTCTTGGGGATCGTCCTGGTCCGAGGGATCCATCCTCCGCAGACCTATCATCTCAGCGATCCAGAACGAACAAAATTACAGCTCGATTCCTTTCATAAAACGCGAATTTGGGCTCGACTCAACCTCGGGAAAAAGGGGACTGTCCCCCTTTAATTCCAGCGGAAGCCTTCCATGGTTTGCTTCGCGGAGTAGCGTGGCTCGAAGCCGGTGGCTTCGACGAAGGCTTTGTTATCGATGACGATCGGGTACTTCACGTGCGCGATCGCGTCGTCGGGCAAGTAGGGGAAACCGAAGCGACCAAGGACGCTCGAGTACAAAGGCTCGGGGATCGGGATGCCGCGTTTGCCGGTGGCTGCCACGACGGTCGACAGCGGGACTGGAGGAGGGCCTGCGACATTGAAGACGCCCCTCAGTCGCTTCTCGACAGCCAAGGTGATCGCCTCTTCCGCATCCCATTCGTGCATGAGTTGGTAGAGAGGATCGAAGCCCATGACCATCGGCACGCGGCTCTTCGATAGAAAGCTTGCGAGCGTACCGCCTCGACTTGGACCGAGGAAGTAGCAGAGGCGGAGGACGGCCGTGTCGATCTCCGGCCATCGCCAAAGCGCGCTTCCGGCATACAGATCGGCCGCCACCAGATCGGCGAGCTCCTTGAACGCCGCACCGGCCAAAGGAGGCTCGTCCTCGGTATGGTAAAGCGGCGAGTCTGGACTCGCGCCGTACACGGTGTGTCGACCGACGAACACCGACTGGCCCACGCCATATTCGTGGCAGTATTCGAAGAGCTTGCGGGTGCCGCCCAAGTTGATTCGATAGCGCTCCTCGGTGCCGGTCGTGAAATGGGTGACGGTCGCCATGTGAACCAGCGCATCCGGCCTCGCTGTTCGAAACACATCTTCGGCCGGGCGCTTGCGGATGTCGGCTTGGTGCATCTCGACGCCTTCAGGCACGTCGGGCCATGGACGTCGATCGATGCCGATGACCTCATGCCCGCGTCGCACGAGTCGGTACGCCACACCTCGCGCCAAGGTTCCACTGATTCCGGTGATCAAGATCTTCATCGTGAGGTGTCTTCCTTTGGGTCCGGCATCTTCTCAAACATGAAGGCTTGGGGTCGCGCGTCGAGCCCCGTGCTGATCAGTCCTTCCATCGAGGCACGGACTTGGTCGACGTACTCTTGAATGACGTGGTCAGGCTCCGACCCGTCTCCCTCGAAGTGCATGGGTAGGCCGTAGTACACTTGACACGCGACCGGCAGTGGAAAAAAAACGAGTTGAGGTGCGACCGGCACGAACGGCCCGTTGACGAGCCTAGCAAGCCACTTGATGTGAAAGAGCTGCGGGAACGCCTCCTCGCCGCCGATGAAGGCGCATGGGATCACGGGCGTGCCGGTCTTGAGCGCGAGGCGCATGAAGCCGGTCCCGAACCGGACGAGCTTGTAACGGTCTTTGTAGAGCTTCCCGGCCCCGGCCGCCCCCTCGGGAAACACCACGACGAGTCGCTCGTCCTCGAGGAGGTACGCGCCGTGCTCGGGGAGGCCGGTGAGATGCCCGAGCCGACTCAGTGCGACGGACGCAAATGGGGACCGCGTGAGGAAATACTCCGCCATCCCTTGACCGAGGCGGGGCGCTTCGTCGTTGAGGACGAGCGACGTGAAAATCATGGCCGCGTCCGCGCCGATGCCTCCCGAGTGATTTGCGACGACGAGCGCGCGCCCCTGCCGTGGAATGAACTCCATCCCGAATGCCGTGACCTTCAGATAGTGACGGTAGAGGTAGGCCATCGGCGAATAGGCGCGGACCAATGCCTTTTTCGAAAGGCCGAATCGATCGAAGCCGTAGTCGTCGAACGCGATCGGAAGCCGGTCGATATTCAGCCGAACTTGTTTGTCATCGAAAAACGACATCGGTGCCCCGCTGAAGCCACCTGCAGCCACCCGCGACCACCGGATTGGCTCATGGTCGACTCCTTCTTACTTCTTCCAAAGCGGGCGTTTGAAGCACCACAGGGTCGAGGTGGCGCTGCCGGCGGAGGTCACGAGCTCCCAGCCCTGTTCACCCATCTTGTTAGACCGCGCCGTCACTTGGGCGACGCCAGACGCCTCGAAGCACTGATACTGCCACTGATTTCTCTTGGCGGGAGTGTCGGCGGCAACGGGGTTGATCTGCGTGGTAAACAAACCGGCGACGAACGCACCTAACACAAATACGGCGACGATGATGGCTCTCATGACCTTACCTCCTGAGATCGGAGCTTATAACACGCGGTCTAGTTCTTGAGCCGGTGTTTTTTGAGCTTGCTCTGCAGAGTCGTGGGCTTGAGCCCGAGGAGTTGGGCCGCACCGTCGGTGCCGTAGATCTTGCCATTGGTTCGTCGCAGCGCCAGTGCGAGGTAGCGTCGTTCGTGCTCGTGTAAGGGCAGCATCTTCGCGAGATTGTCGTCCGCCGCCGACGCTGGGCCCGCAGTCGCATTACCACCCAATGCGAGATGCGTCGCGTCGATCACGCCACCTGGTTGCAGGATCGTGGCGCGCTCGAGCGTGTTCACCAACTCGCGCACGTTGCCGGGCCAGCTTTGATTCATCAATGCGTCGAGCGCAGCGTCACTCAGTGTCCATGGCCCACGACCCGTGCGTTTCGCTAGCTGCTCGAGGAATTGTTCGGCGATCACTGGAATGTCTTCGAGGCGGTCGCGCAGTGCGGGCAGCTCGAGCGGGAACGCAGCAAGGCGGTAGTATAAATCAGAGCGAAACCTGCCATCTGTGATCGCCTTTTCGAGGTCGGCGTGCGAGGCGGCGATGACTCGAACGTCGACCCGAATCATCTCGTCCGAACCGACGGGCTCGAAAGTCCCTTCCTGCAGCACGCGCAGCAACTTGCTCTGAGCGGAAAGCGGCATATCGCCGATTTCGTCGAGCAAGAGCGTCCCGCCATTCGCCGTCAGAAACCGCCCCGGCCGGCGCCGATGCGCTCCCGAGAAAGCACCTTTGACGTGGCCAAAAAGCTCGCTTTCGACCAGGTTCTCCGGGATTGCCGCACAGTTGAGCTTCACGAACGGTTCCTCGACGCGGCCGCTCCACGCATGAACGGCCTGGGCCAGTACCTCTTTACCGACGCCGGTCTCTCCACGGATCAGGATCGGCATGTCCGACGCGGCACCCTGTTTCGCGAGCTCGGCCAGCCGCCGCAACTGCGGCGAGCGACTAGACTCGATGGCGCGGCAGGCTTGGGATCCGCCGGACTCCTCGACTAGGAGTCGATTCTGCTCCTTGAGCGCAAGCCGGTAGCGATCGAGCAGCCGCGATTGCTCGGCAAACAACATCGCATAGGATACGAGTTGTCCGTACACGCCGGCAAGCTCCACGGCCTCGGGCCGATAGGTCTCGCAGACCATCCGATCGAGCGTGATGATCCCGAGCGAGCGGTCTGCTGCGTACAAGGGAACGACCATGCACGAGTGACCGTGCTCCAAGTCGAGGACGCCGTCATAGGGGTCGCCCTCGTCGCCGGCGTGGTTGTGCTGCTCGAGCGCGATCGGCTTTCGGGTCTCGAGTGCGCGGACGATGGTCGGAAAATCGTTCAACCGAAGGCGGTGTCGCCGAACTCGCTCGTTGGCCAGTGGGCCGTCCGCGACCTCGACGATCAGCTCCTCGCCCTCGAGCGCCAGAACCGCGGCGAGGTCGTACGGAACGACGTCGCGGAGGGCCGCGAGCGCATGGTGAAGCACGGTTTCGAGCTGGTTTGGCTGGCTTGCAAGCTCGGCCAGAGCGTGGAGATCGCGCGTATAGTCCCGAAGCTCCGCCATTCGATGACTATGGGACCGAGATATCGTGGCAGCAACGGTATTTCGGTCTTCACCTTCAACGTTATTTCGTCGTCTCGGGGCCGGCGACGACCCCTAGGTCACCTAGCCGAGGATGTCAGCGACGCGGTGAACATCGTCGGGGTCCGAAGTCGTCGGCACCAAGAGCACGTCGTCGGCGCCAGCATCTTCGGCGTGCCGGAGCGCATCCTTCAACGCCTCGCGTGTCGTCGCGACGCAGATCTGTTTGACGCTCTCCCGCGCCACCGGCGCCATGAAGTTCAAATACCGGTCGAGGTACGCGTCGAGTTGCGCACGCGCGTGGGGTCCCAGCGCATACCAAAATCCCGTGCCAAGCCATGGTTCCGGCCTGCCCCGTGCCTTCCATGACCGCCGCGCCGCCTCGAATTGCAGTTCCATCTCTGCGCGTGCCGGCCCGAAGCTGAAACCGCAGAGGCCATCAGCCCATTTCGATGCGACTTCGATCGACTCGACCATGAGCGACCCCGCCAACAACTTCGGCCCGCCCTCCTGCACTGGAGCGGGCCCGACGGGGAGGGCGCCTTCGACCACCGGCTCGCCCCGCCACACGCTCCGCATCGTTTCGACGCTTTTCGCGAGACGGGTCAGGCGCCTCCCGAGGGGCGCTTCGACTGATTGGTAATCTTGTTCGCGACCGCCGACCCCCAACCCTGCCACGAAACGGCCGCTGGAAAGCACGTCGATCGTCGCAAGCTGTTTGGCGAGCATCACGGGGTTGTGCAGCATCGGTACGAACACGTCGCTGACGACTTTGACGCGCTTGGTGAGCACCGCCGCCGCCGACAAAGCGGCCGTCATGTCGGGATTGTAAAAAGAGATGCGCTCGCCCGCGGCGATGCTGGCGAACGGGCCCGAGTCGATCCGCTCGCACCACTTCAAAAAGGTTTCTCTGTCGAGCCCCGGCGCCATGACCGGGAGGTTGATGCCGATTTCCATATGCTAGGGTACACCATGCGCAACGCGAAGGACTTCTTCAAACCCATGGCCATCGGGGCTCCGGCGCCCGTTCGCGAAATCCCGTTTCGGCCATCGCGGATGATCCATTTCTTCGACCCGAGTAACCCCAAGATGGCTGCCAAAGCGCCGAGCATCGCCGCCAAGTGCGATGTGCTTCTCGGCAACCTCGAAGACGCAATTCAAGCCGACAACAAAGTCGATGCCCGCGAAGGGTTCGTGAAAATCGCCAAGGAGAACGACTTTGGCGACTGCCAGCTTTGGACGCGCGTCAACAGCCTCGACAGCCCCTGGTTCCTCGATGACATGACACGAATCGTGCAAGAGGTGGGGGACAAGGTCGACGTGATCATGGTGCCCAAAGTCGAAGGCCCTTGGGATATCCATTATGTCGATCGTCTCCTCGCGCAGCTCGAGGCGCGTGCCGAGCTCCAGCGTCCAATATTGGTGCACGCGATTCTCGAAACGGCCCTCGGCGTGGCCAACGTCGAAGAGATAGCTGGAGCGAGCCCGCGCATGCAGGGGCTGAGCTTGGGTCCCGCGGATCTGGCGGCATCGCGTCGCATGAAGACCACTCGTGTCGGCGGCGGTCACCCTGGCTACTTGGTGCGGACCGATCCGGACCCTGACGATCTCGACGCGCCACGCGAAACCGCCCAGCAAGACCTTTGGCATTACACGATCGCGCGGATGGTCGATGCGTGTGTCGCCAATGGCATCTTCGCGTACTACGGCCCGTTTGGAGACATCCGGGATACCGTCGCTTGTGAAGATCAGTTTCGGAACGCTTTTCTGCTCGGTTGCGTCGGCGCATGGTCGCTTCATCCGGTGCAGATCGACATCGCCAAAAAGGTCTTCAGCCCGCCCGTCGACGAGGTGCTTTGGGCCAAGCGCGTCATCGAAGAAATGGGTGACGGTACCGGTGCCGTCATGATCGACGGCAAAATGCAGGACGACGCAACCTACAAGCAATGCAACGTGATGGTCGAGCTTGCGCGGAAGCTCGCCGAGAAAGACGACGAGCTCAAGCAAGCATACCAGTTCTAGGAGCTCCGATGATTACGACGCATCGACCTCGTCGAAGTGTATTGTACATGCCTGGCTCGAACGCCCGGGCCCTCGACAAGAGCCGAACGCTACCGGCGGACGCCTTGATCTTCGATCTCGAAGACGCCGTCGCCCCTGACGCCAAGGTGACCGCACGCATCCAGGTCGTCCAAACCGTCGAGGCTGGCGGCTACGGGAAACGCGAGATCCTGATCCGCACCAACGGGTTGAACACGCCCTGGGGCTACGATGACTTGGCAGCGGTTGCGGCGATCGGCGCGGACGCAATCCTGCTTCCGAAAGTCGAAAGCGCGGAAATGGTGCGCCAGGCCGAGTCGGTTTTGGTAACCCATGGTGCGGCGACCGAGCTGGCCATTTGGTGCATGATGGAAACCCCGCGCGCGATGCTGCATGCCGAGGAAATCGCGGATGCGAGCCCACGCCTCGGAGGCTTGGTGATGGGTACGTCGGACCTCGCCAAGGATCTCCAGGCGCAGCATACGGCGATGCGGCTCCCGCTCATCACGTCGTTGGGCCTGTGCATGCTCGCTGCACGTGCAGCTCGGATCGCGATCCTCGATGGGGTCTTTCTGGATCTCAATGACCAGGAGGGTTTCGTCGAATCCTGTCGCCAGGGGGCCGAGCTCGGCTTCGATGGCAAGACCCTGATCCATCCGAAACAGCTCGCGGCGGCGAACGAGGTGTTCGCACCCTCCGACGAGGAGATTAGGCTCTCCCAAGAGATCATCGAAGCTTATGCCGAGGCGGAAGCACAAGGAAGGGGTGTGGTGGTGGTGGACGGCAAGTTGATCGAAAAATTGCACGTCGATCACGCCAAGCGTGTAGTCGCCCTGGCCAACGCGATCAGGCCCCTTGCCTAACGCGGAGAAGAGGGGCTAGTCTCCCCGTTCCACTATGCGCTTTTACGAATTCGAAGCGAAGCAACTCCTCGAAAAGCACGGGATTCCGCTGGTTCAGAGCGAGCTCGTCAAGACCGCCGACGAGGCCAAAACGGCAGCCTCGAAGATCGGCGGTCCCGTCATTTTGAAGGCCCAGGTCATCGCCCCCGGCCTCACGACTGCGTCGGTCCAAGAGGTGGCCGACCCTGCCGGTGCAAAAGCTGCTGCTGCCACGCTGCTCGGGCTCGACGATGGTGGTCGCAAGCCCAACGGCATCCTCGTCGAGGCGCGACCTACTGGCGAAGCGGTGTACAGCCTGAGCTTCACCTATGATGGAACCACCAAGCTTCCTGTCATCGCAGCCGCCAACATGGCCGGCAAGATCGACGACCTCGGCGATACGCATCCCGAGCGTATCGTCCGCCGGCATTTCTCGGCGCTTTATCCGTTCTCGGACTACATCGCCAAAGAGCTCGCCAAGTCACTTGTGCTCGGGGGGAACGACCTCAAGCGCATGACCCGGATCGTGTCCGGGCTCGCGCGGCTCTTTCTGAAGTACGACTTGGCCGACCTCGACATCACGTCCATGGTCAAGCTAGGTGAAGGCAGGTTCGCGGTGCTCGACGTCGAGGCCGATCTCGAGATCGAGGCGCGCCACCGACAACGGCCAATGCTCGACGACCTCGGTTTTGCCAAGGACGACCTTCGGCAGGTGCGCGAACCGACCAAGTTCGAGCTCGAGGGAGCGCGGATCGACGCCGAGGATCCTCGCGGCATCATTAGCCCGATCGCCGAGTTCGACGGCAACATCGGCCTGGTCATCGGCGCCGGCGGAGGCTCGCTGACCTTGACAGACGCAGTCCGGAAGCACGGTGGTCGACCAGCCAATTACGCGGCGATAGGCGGTAACCCAAGCGTCGACAAGGCTCGCAGGCTCACCAAGCTCGTCTTGAGCAAGCCGGGCGTCGACAAGATCGCCGTCATGTCGAACGTGGTTTCCAACACGCGGGCTGATCTCGTTGCACGTGGCGTCATCAAAGGCATTACCGAGCTCGGTTTCGAGCCCAAAGACAAGATCTTGATCTTCCGCGTCCCAGGAGCTTGGGAGGCTGACGCCGCCAAGATCCTCCAGAAGTACGGCGTCGAGTACTGCGATCGAACGGTTTCGATCAGCGAAGCGGCGCGACGTGCCGTCGAGAAAGTTAGTTAGAAGGATCCGCAATGGCCGTCATCGTCCACGAAGATTTTCAGTTCATCGTCCAAGGCATCACTGGGCGCGAGGCGTTGAACTTCACCCGTGAGTGCCTCGAGTACGGCTCGAAAATCATCGGCGGCGTCACTCCAGGCAAAGGGGGCCGTGAGGTGTACGGTGTTCCGGTCTACGACACCGTTCGCGAGATCACCGATACACAAAGAGTCGATGGGACCGTCATCACGGTGCCACTCGCGTTTGCGCCAGACGCCGCATACGAGGCGATCGACGCTGGGATCAAGGAGATCATCATCATCACCGAGGGCATTCCCCGCAAAGACGCTTCGGCGGTGGTTGAGTATGCCGCGCTCCACGGGGCGCGGGTGATCGGCCCCAACTGCCTGGGCATCATCGTGCCCGACGTCTGCCGCTTTGGAAGCCTTGGTGGGCCCGCGGTCGACTGCCGCAAAGCTTTCAAGCCGGGAGTCGTTGGCGTGATGTCCCGTTCAGGCGGGATGACCACCGAGATCTGCAACGCCCTGACCCTCTCTGGGCTTGGCGTGAGCACCGCGATCTCGATCGGCGGTGACCCCGTGATCGGGTCGACCTACGCCGACCTGATTCCGCTGTTCGAGGCGGACAAAGACACCAAGGCAGTGGTGGTGTACTCCGAGCCTGGGGGCACAGCCGAAGCCGAGCTCGCGCGCTGGACCCAAGAACACAAAAGCCGGCTCCCGATCGTGGCCTTCGTGGCAGGTCGCTTCATGGATGAGATGCCCGGGATGAGCTTCGGCCATGCAGGCACGGTCGTAAACAAGAAGGTCGATTCGCCGGCCGACAAGATGCGCCGAATGCGAGAGGCTGGCATTTCCGTCGCCGAAGAGATCGGCGACATTCCAAACCTCGTCCGAGAGCGCATCGGAAACTGAGCGGCAGAGGATCATCATGGCTATGTTCATACGCGTGGATGTCGACAAAAGCGTCATCGAAAAGACTCCCGGGCTGGCCGATAAGCTCGTCGAAGTGTGCCCCGTCAACATCTTCAAAGTTGGCTCCAAGCCGAGCTCGGTCGAAATCGTCGAAGACAACGTCGACGAATGCACCCTCTGCGACCTGTGCATGCAGGCCTCCCCCAAGGGGGTGCGCGTGGTGAAGTTGTACGAGTAGGGGCGTCAACCGGTGACCCGGGCCACGGCACGGGACGGGCGTGCTCGCAATGGGGCCCCGGTCGCCCTTTGCGATAAGTACGGATCCTGACGCGGGCTCCTCCCCATCGCTGTGCTGCCCATCCCGCGCCGCGGCCCGAGTCACCTACTCCTCGAGAACAGCGTCAGCGACAGTTGCCAGTGCCAGTGCCAGTGTCAGTGTCACTGTCAGCGACAGTGCCAGTGCCAGTGACAGTGCCAGTGTCAGTGCCAGCGACAGTGTCAGTGCCAGTGCCAGCGACGGTGTCAGCGACAGTGCCAGTGCCAGCGACAGCGACAGTGTGAGTGGCAGCGCCAGTGCCAGTGTCAGCGACAGTGTCAGTGCCAGCGACAGTGCCAGTGCCAGTGCCAGCGACAGTGCCAGTGTCAGCGGCAGCGCCAGTGTCCGCGACAGGCTTGGCGGCTATTCCTGCGGCGTCACCGGCATGTCCCAAGGTGTTCCCATCAATCCGAGGATGAGCCGTCGAAGCTTTGATGGCTGCCGACGCGTCGGTCTGAGGGGAAGCTCGTGCTCCTTCATGAGCCCCGAACGAAGGCCAGGCAGCAGCTCGAGCTTGCCGTACGGCGCTAGCGTTTGATCGACCGCCTCACGATCGGCGTTCGAAAGCCGTTCGTACTCGTTCTGAAGCACCTGAAGGCAATACACACGGTAGTGCGTCACTCTGAGCTTCGGATAGGTGACGCCGTGCGCACGGTGGTCGACCCGCTTCTTGCCCGCTTGCCACGCCCGTGCAGAGCGGACGAGAAACGGCCAATAGGTTTGCACGATGTCTTTCAGAAAGTAGCGCCAGCCCCGGTGTGAAAAGTCGGAGAACACCGGTTCGCCGGGCAACCTGCTTGCGCGTGAATTCCAAACCCGTCCGACCCACGCGTATACGGCGGGTGCCCGCTCCTCCATGACACGGCTCGGCGTCGGGTCTTGGGCGTAATGGCGGAACATCGGTCCGAACAGACCGATATCGACCAGGGAAGGGTGGCGGCCGAGCAGGTACGGTTGTTCTTCCAGAATCGCGCTCATATTGTCGAGCAGGTCGAGGTAGTGTTGCTTGATGTGGGGCTCGGTTTCGGCCGTCATTCCATCGCCCTTGAGGTACGTCGCGATCTGACGCCGCCCGTAGTACCAACCCGCCAATCGATTGGGTGCCGGGAAGTCGCCAAGCACTTCGTTTCCGATCCGTGACATCAAGAGCTTCCGCGTTTCGGCGGGTCGCCAGCGCCAATAGAGCGCCGCGCGCCAACACCATTCATCGGCGTAGTCCTCGACCAGCTTCGACAAGAACCGCAGCACCGGGTCCCTTGGAATGACCGTCGGCTCCGGATACTGGAATTCCAGCCATTCGATCATCGGCGTCGTGTCCTTGAGCCATTGACCGTTTGCCATGCGGATGACTGGGACCTTCATCAGGCCGCTGGCGGGCAGCACCTCATCGCGCATCACTTTCATGTCGACGACGCGGCGCTCGTACGGGATCTCTTTGTACCGAAGATAGGCCTCCATCTTGCCGCTGAAGTACGACATGTTCGCGACGTACGCCGTCATCGGCTCCCACTCGAAATGCCTGACGAGCAAAGGGCCAGGGGGCTGTCGGCCCAGCGTCCAGCTTGGCGGGTCGCTCGACGGGAATGACTCGACGCCCGCTTCGTCGACGATGTCCAGAGCGTCGTCCATGGACTTGCGAGCTTATCAGGCGCCGTGCGACCTCTCAAAGGCTAGAACCGAAACGAGTACTCGAACGAAAGCCAGTGTTCGGGGTTCGGAACGCGCGCAAGGGTGGATTCACGACGATCGAGGAAGACGCGCACGTCGTATCGCAATCGCAGGGCGTCCCGCTTGCGCAGCGTCACCGCGACCTCTAGGTAGCTCCACAACACCTGGGCGAGCTGGTAATTGTTGGCGATGTCATCGAAGTCGTACCGCGCGCGAGCCCGTAAGCGGAGCCGGTCGATTGGCCGCGCAATGATCTGAAGCAGTGCCGCGATATCCTGTCGGGGTCCACCGGTTGCAACGAGCCCAACCCATTCGTGCTGGTATTGCGCCGCGATCGTCAGACGCCGACCGAGCTCGCAGGCAAGGCGTGTGGCGGTCACCAAACCTTGATCATTGCTGCTTCGATAGGACGTCCAGAACGCCCAGCGCCACGGCCCGTGGAGATCTACGTCCACGCGAGCGAAGAGGACCGCGTTTACCCCGCCTCCGGAGAGTCTGTGCCAGACATCGACGACGCTTCGGAGACCCAACTTTCGGCCGAAGTTGCTCGTCGTCCTCAGGCGGCCCCCGGTTTCATCACGCGCTCGAAGCCCGTCGAGCTCGTCGGGAGCGGACACGGGTCGCGCGTAGGGGTTCGCGTAGCTCTCACCGTAGTAGCGAACCGAGATGTCGAGCTCGGTCGTTTGGAGCACGGTGACGCTTCGGAGGACCGCGCCATAGCCGCCCCCGCCGTTCGGCTGTGCGTCGAAGCTCCGCGAGACCTCGACAAAGAAGTCTTGCACACCAAATCCGTATGCTGCGTCTACCCCGAGCGCACCAAAGGGGCCGCCAAAAGGCCTCGTCGCGAATTCTTGGAAGTCGAGCTCGACGCCATCGACGAGCCATTTCGGCGCGGACCCGTAACCCGTGATGCCGATGTGGGCTCGGGCGTTCCAGAAGTAAGCAACATTCGCTCCGCCAAGACCTTCGGCCATCGAGATAGGCAACATCCCGAAGCTGAGCTGGCTCGCCGGCTTCGTCGCGTCAGCGTCGCGCACGTATACCGGGGGCGCCTTGCAAGCGGGGTCTTCATCGAGACGGGGGTCTTGGCATGCGCTCGCATTCGCCACCTCCGCCTGCGGGACTCGGTGAACTTGATAGGAACCCCATCCGTACGCCTGTAACCAGCCAGGCCCTACAGCCACTCTCCGCACGCCGACCGCGGCACCCGCGAGGCGGTTCGTCCATTGGTAGTCGGGCGTGACCCGCGCCACCCGATCGGTCGGGCACGGCGATTCGAGCAGCTCTCCCGCCCTGCGCCGGCATCGTAGGGCGAGGTCGTTTCCTCTCCTCAGCTCGTAGTCACCGAAGAACCCATTCGGGCTGACCTGATCGGTCACGTCGAAGGTCAACCGTTGACCGAACCCGATGCGATAAGTCCCGACGACCACCTCCCACTCGTCGTCGTCCCACTCCGTGTAGAGTTTCGGAAGCACGAACCGGACCCGTTCGGGCTCTGCGCTCAGTCCTTGGCGGTTTTGATCCCATCGCACCCGATGAACATCGTTGCGAGTGAGCACGACTACAGCACCGATGTCGAGATTGCGGAGCGTCTTGACCCGCGCCTGAGCCGCCGCAGCGGGTGGAAGTCGATCGTAGAGCCCACTCCACCGCGTGTGCACCCGCGTGAACCCATCGGTTTGGGGTTTCGGCGCCTTGCGAGAACGCACGATGACGAATGCACGAATCGCGTCGAGCAGCTCCCGATCGAGCGCCCCGGCCGCCTTGAGATCTTCGACCGAGCGAATGCCTCCCGCCTCGGCCCGATAGCGGAGGATCCGATCCACGTGCGCGAAGTCGAGGTTTGGCAAAGCGTAGAGCCGCTCCCGATCGGCCCGGTTAAGGTCGACCTTGCTCTGATAGAGAAGCAAGAGCGCATTGAATGAACGTTTGGAGAGCTGCCCAGACACGAGCAAGTCGTATAGGTCTTCCTCGGCCTCGACGTGGACGAAAACCTCGTATTGAACGGCTCTCGCGGCCCTCGGAAACCATGCGACGAGCCACGCAGATACGAAGAGGATGCCATGCACACGCCTCAGAGACACGGTCGGTTTGGCGCACCGGGTGTGCCCAGGTCTCCCTCGCCGTAGGGCGCGATCGCGTCACAGACCAAACCCCATTGGTCGACCTGCGTTGCAACCCCCGGCCGCGACCGCTCATACGAAACCGAATCCAACATCTCGTCGTTTATGCTGAGGGACACCGTTTCGTCGGCGTTGTTGAGCGAAACACCGAGCTCGGCGTCTACGAACGGGATGCCTCCATTCTCGGCGCCGTCGGAGTTTCGTGCGAATACCACGTACGCCCCAGATGGTACCGATAGGCACTCTTCCCGTTCGAGCATGGTGGCTGCTCCCGCGAGGTCGGACCACACCAGGCCGTTGAGGTCGGCGGCCGCTTTGAAAAGGACCTCGACCCATTCACCATCTCGGTTGCCTGCCATCGACGGGTTGGCCATCCACTCGACAATCTCGACCTCCGCTGCAGACGGGCTCCGAATCGGTCGCGCGGTATCCCCGTCGAAGCACATTCCCTCCTCGAGAACCGGAGCGCACGACGGGTTCGATGCACCCGGAGTGCCGAAGTTGGCCTCGCGGTACTCGTGGTCGGGCTGGGCGTCGACCAGGCACAACACACCGTCCGGATCGATTTGCCAAGCCCTGCCTTCTTCGGAGCCCACATAGTCGACACTGTCGAGGACGGTTTCCTCCACTGCGACCACGATGCTGCGCTCATTGCTATTGCCGAGGCTGAAATCGAGCTCCGCGTCGACGCGGGGAGCCGCCGCCGGACTCGCTCCGAAGACGACCCGTGTGCCCGCGTCGACCGGAAAACAGGCATCGGCGACGATGGGTTTGCCAAGTGAGCCGCGCTGCGGACCCAGTCGCACGCCATAGAGGTCAGCCGACTCGGTGAACGACACTTCGACCCACTCGAGCTCGCCGTCCGGGCCGTTGGGGTTTGCCATCCATTCGGTGATCTCTACTTTGCCCGGGACAAGCAGATCGATGGCGCGCCGCGTCTCGCCTTCACGACAGGTGCCTTCTTGCGGCGCCTCTTCGCATACGCTGTTGGGCGCACCGGGCGTGCCGAAGTTTCCTGGGGAGAACTCGGAGGCGGTCTCAGGGGCAAAGCACCAATGAGTCGCGTCGTCGTTCGAGCCGTCGTTCGGGACGAGCCGGCCGTCGAGCTCCAGGGCGCGACCGTCTCGCGTGCTCGCGTACCCAACCCAGTCGATGATGACCTCGCCACATCGGACCGCCAACGCAGCCTCGGAGTTGCGAAGGCTCTCGAGTCCGCTTCCCAACACGAAGTAGCCCTCCGCTGCAACCTGGCCATCGCCAAGTCGATGCTGCGACGCGCCGGTTCCATCGTTACGGCTCGAAACGAGGGTCAAGCCCTCGAGCTCGAGGACACCTCCACTTGCATTGAAGAGCTCGATGTACTCACCGTCTCCGTCACTTCCGTCCGGGTTCGCATGAATCTCCGTAATGACGACGTCGCCGGGCGCGACTTCTTCACACCCTGTTTCAGTCGCGAGTGGTTCCCTCCCGCAACCGCAGAACACCAACGCCAGGCACACGCATCCGTGCGCCCAACCGCGTAATCCCACCATGTCGACCTCCCGCCTCTCTCGGTTGGTGGGTTATCGGTCGAAGGTGCGCTTGGTTTCGTGCTACTCGGCCGCTAGAGCGGTTTCGCCAGGCCATGGGAGCGAAGGAAGGTCGATCTGCTTCACGCGCCCGACCACGATCTGAAGCGTCCGGTAGTTGCCTCGTTCGTAGCGTTCGACCGGTCCTCGCACCCTCACCGGCTCGCCCTGGTGACGTGTGAGATCACAACGTTCGAATACCTCTTTGTCTCGAAAGATGATCGGAAGGTCGTTGGCCTGCTCGCCGCCTAGCACGACCCGCACGAGTCCCCGGAAATGCTCCACCTTGTCGACGGTCCCGAGCACGGTCACTTCCTCGCCAAGCCTTTTCTCGAGCCGTGCCTTGGCGTCCCAATGGGTCAGCACGATGAAATCGTCCCGCCCGGCCGCTTGATGCTCGAAAGCCTGGATGAAGTCAGCACGCGCATCCCACCAGTCTTTTCGCACGGCGTAGTCGCCATACCCCTCGGCGTTTGGATCCCAGATGCCGCGTTGGGCACGCCGAGCCTCGGCCTCCGCCCGCGCGAACTGATTGTGAAAACGATGAGAGTATCCGTACTTCGTGAAATAAGGGCTCATCCCGGCGCGAACGGCTTCGACATTGTAGCTCGTCCATTTGCCGTCTTTCTGCACGAAAGCGTACGCGAGAAGTCGGCCGTAGCGCCCACGAAGTGCCTTCGGTTCGTCCCGTTCGAGCCGTACGATGTCGGCCCCATCGAAGAACGTCTCGGCAAACTCCACGGCTCGATTGCCCATCGGCGTGCCCGCTTTTCTCGGACGCACCGCGTTTCCCTGCTTCCGTTTCAAATACTGGTCGAAGTCGGCTTTGATCGCGGCTTGGTCCCGTTTGCTGCGTACCACCTCTTCGGTGTCGATCGAGAGCAGTCGAACGGAGCCCTCGAGATTCTCTACACGGATTGTGTCTCCATCGATGACCGCGCGCGGCGCAAGCCGGTACTCTCCGATCACGAGACCTTCCTCGAAGTAAACCTCGGCTGGCTTTTCGTCTCCGGCGACGGGATCGGCCGCGCTGCTCGTTGCAGAGGAGCGGTTGGGCGTGCCCCCCAGGCCCTCCGCGGTGGCATCGCGTCCGCAGCCGTACCCCGCCAGACACGTCCAGACGACGAGACACACGATGCGACCCCTCAAAAGCATCGACACCACCGTAGGGGATTTCAGCGGAGCGGGCTACTCTTTGTCTTTGTCGCCACTTTCGACGCCTGCCAGCTTGCGAGCGAGCGCCTTCTTGAAGCCGAGGTTCATCTGACGTCCGATTTGAATGCGCTGCGCCTGGGGAGACCCGGCGCCATGCATCGACTCGGTCAGATACCCAACCGCGTTGCGACCCATCGTCATGTTCTCGATCAATCGAAGCACCCGAATCCGCGCTTCGGTAGGGACATCGGCGCGGCCTTTGAGGTACTTTTCGAGTAACGCCTTGAGCTCGGGGTGCTCGAGCTCTTTTTCGGAGGGGGCGGTGCTCACGAGGCCGCCGGCGAGGTCTTGGGCCAGCCTCCCGATCTCGAACGGCATCTTCGTCACGTGGTGCTTGCACACGTTGGCGAGCATGTCGTCGTTCAAGTAGACGCCGGACCTCATGGCCTTTGCCTGATGCGACGAGGCGATGCCGGCCGCGTACATCGTTTCGTTGAGGTGCGTCATCTGCACGAGCTTGTCTTTGATGTGCGAGGCCTTCTCGACCCCGTTGTACTCGGCGGCTTGAGCCGCGGCTCCGATCAACACGTCACCCACGCCGGTTTTGCAAACGTAGCTTCGACGGTGATAACAGGTGAAGCGCTCGACGAGCATCGATGCGAACTCGTACTCGCCGTCCATGAAGACATGGCTCCAGGGAACGAACACGTCATCGAGGATCACCATCGCCTCCTGGCCCGAAAAAGATGCGTTGCCCACGTCGATCGAGCCGCCTTCCATGCTGCGCGTGTCGCAAGACTGTCTTCCATAGACGTAGGTAATGCCGGGCGCGTCGACCGGGAACGCAGCGACGACGGCGTAGGCTTCGTCCTTGGGACCGAGGCGCATGGTCGGCATCGCGATGATCCAATGCGAGTTGATACAACCGGTTTGGTGGGCCTTGGCACCACGCAACCAGATGCCGTCGTCGTTTCGCTTCGTGATGTGAACGAACAAGTCAGGGTCGTCTTGCTCGTGAGGCGCCTTGCTTCGGTCTCCTTTGACGTCCGTCATCGCCCCGCCAACGACGTAGTTGTGCTGCTGCATCGTCGTGAGGAAGGCCTTGAGACGCTCGTGGTAGGGGGTGCCGTGCTTCTCGTCGATCTCATAGGTAACCGAGTGAAGCGAGTTGAAGGCGTCCATTCCGACACACCGTTGAAAGCAAGTACCCGTGTTCTGCCCGAGCTTGCGTTGCATCATGTTTTGGGCGACCAGGTCTTGTGGGCTTTGCGCGATGTGCAGGAAGCGATTGACGCGACCGCCGGTGAGATCGGACTCGGCCGTGGCGACCTCGGGTTCTCGCAGCGCCAAGTCGTAGGTCTCGGCGACGGCGTTGATCGATGGACGGATCAGTGGATGGTCCACCGGTTCGTCGACCAGCTCACCGAACAGAAAAACTCTCAGGTTCCTGCCCCGCAGGCTGTTGATGTAGTCTTCCCCGCTTTCAATTCGCGCTGGGGAATCGCCATTTCCGCGCGGCATGACCGCCTCCTCGAGCATTTAGCTTACCACGCGACTCAAAGGCGCGCGCCCACCAGCTCCGGCCAGGTCTCGTTCACGAAAAAACGGCCCTTTGCGTCCTTCGCGACGCGTCCGAGCGCGACTTGGTGGTCATGGGTGAAGAAGATTCGCCCCCGCTGCTCCACGAGCCGGCCGAGGAGCTCGGCTTTTTCGTCGACCAGTTGCTCCGGGCTGCGGTCGTATCCCATGGTGATCGGGAGGTGCATCCACGCGCGCCCGGGGATCAGGTCGGCTGCGTAGACCACTGGGCCGTCATCGCCCGCGACCTCGGTCAACATCAACCCCGGCGTATGACCATTCGAAAGCCAGAGCTTGTATGCGCTGCCTAACGCGTCGGACCTGTGGCCCTTCACCACTTCGAGTCGTCCGCTTTGTTCCAGCAGAGCGGGGAGCTCTGCGATGAACGAGCGGCGATCGCGGGGGTGCGGTCGTCGAGCGCGCTGCCACGCGTCCCAGCTCACCACGTAAGTGGCTTTTGGAAACAGAAGCTCCATCGGCGCGTCGGGCTCGTACCGGCTGAGGAGCCCGCCCGCGTGATCGAAGTGAAGATGGGAAAGGACGACGATATCGACGTCGTCGTGCGAAAAACCAGCAGCCGCGAGGCTTTCCAGCAAGACGTGGCGCTCTTCCTGCACTCCATAGCGATCGCGCAACTGCGGAGGAAAGAAGGCGCCGATGCCCGCCTCGAACAAGATGAGTCTGTCTCGTTCTTGTATGAGCATTGCGCGGCAGGCCAACGGTATTCGATTTCGGTCGTCGGGCTCGACCCATTGTGCCCACATAGCGCGCGGAACGTTGCCAAACATCGCGCCGCCATCGAGGCGTTGTGAGTTTCCGAGGATCGACCAGGCCCGCGTACCCCCCATGCGGCGAGCGTAACAGGGTCGCGCCGCCCTTTGAAGTCACCGTCGAAATACGAATACGTTGCAACGGGCGTGGCGTACGACCCGCTCGGCCACGCTTCCGATCAGCCACAGCTCGACACGGCCGTGTCCATGCGAGCCGATCGCGATCAGGTCGACATCGTTGTCCTTTGCGTAGTTGCAGATCGCCCGAGCGGGGGCGTGGTCCTCGAGGACGACGGTGTGAGCGTCGAGCCCGGCTAGTAGTTCGTCGCGAAGCTCGTCGAGCTCGGCTTTGTGTGTCTCTTTGGTGGGGGCTGCCCGCTCGGGCAGGAGGACCGCTTGCGGTGGCACGAACGCTCGCGGATCGGTCACGTAGATCAGCGTGATCTTGCTCTGATTCGCTTTGGCGTACTCGCAGACCGCTTCGATCGTGCGTCGCGAGTGCTCGGAGAAGTCCACGCCGACGAGAATGTGCTTTGCCGCCACGCGAGAAACCTATCATCTTTCGCCCATGTACGGCATTCAGGCAGGTCGATTGATGGTGACGGCTGGGCTTTGTCTCGCGTTGCTCATCGCAGGGTGCGGAGGCTCCAAGAGCGCGCAGGACACGAGCACGACGACCGCGCCGCCTGGCGCCGAAGGGACCGAGCGCCCGCGACGTGCTGGGACGATTGCCTGCCGTCTCCACAGCTGCTCACCACCCTATTTCTGCAACGAAGAGAGCGGGGTCTGCGAGATGCTGCCCTGCAAGACGAAGAAGGACTGCCCCTACGACTACAAGTGCGACCTCGCGCGCAATGTCTGTCGCTAGCCTGGATTTGGCGATCGGTGCGAGTGGAGGTTGTTGAGCCGTCTCGTGATGTTAGCGTCGATAACATCTCTTGGCAGCCATATGTTACCAGCGCTTACATTTAGGTGTGAGCGGTGCTAACATTAGCGGTCCTCGGAAAGTAAGCATTGGTAACATGCTCTGGTAGGCTGAGGCGCATGAGCTCCGATCACCAGCCTTACCACCACGGAAACCTTCGCGAGGCGCTTCTCGAGGCCGCTTTTCGTCTGGTCGATTCCCAAGGGCCCGAGGCGTTCAGCATGCGGGCGCTGGCACGAGACGCAGGCGTGTCGTCCGCCGCGCCTTTTCGGCATTTCTCCGACAAGCGGGTCCTACTCGATGCGGTCGCCGAACGCGCTCGGGCCGAGCTCGACCGCACCCTCGATGAGGCCACCGCCCAATGTGCCGATGCGCTCACGCAGTTCCGCGCGATGACCGTCGCTTACGTTCGATTCGCGGCTGAGCATCCGACGCTTTTTGACCTGATCCACAGCGCTGGATCGACCCCGGGCCGATTTCCAGGCGACCTCAACGATGAGCGCCGTCTGAAGTTGATCGCGCTCATCTACGAGGGCCAGAACGCCGGCCTCATCCCCGAAGCCGACCCAGAGCTCATCGCATTGACCAGCGAGGCCCTCACCCACGGCCTGGCCAGAATGGTCGTCGACGGCCACCCGCGCCTGGCATCGCTCTCCTCGGAAGACGCGAGAAAGCTCGCCCTCGCTGCGACCCAGCTCCTTCAGTCGGGGATCGGGCTGTCGTAGCAGCGGCTCTGCGTCAACCGGTGACCCGGGGCGCGCGACAGGCACGCCCTCGCCCGCTCAGACATCCTCGGCGGGGATGTTTGGGGGCGGTGTTGAATCCCTCCGAGTCGCAAGCGCGAGCAAGATGGGTTGGCGCCTGCGGAACTCGCGTTCGAGGACATGCCTGCTCGCGCGCCCCGGGTCACCTACTCCTCGAGAACAGTGTCAGTGCCAGTGTCAGTGGCGGTGCCAGTGTCAGCGCCTTAGAACTTGCGGGTTTCGCCGATGTGGAGGAGCCAGCCGCGTTGCTCGCCAAGAGGGCTTGCGGCTGCTGCTTTGCGAAAACGTTCTGGGGGTTCGTGGAGTGGCTCGTCGGAGAGATCGAAGGTGCCGTAGTGCATGGCCACGGCGGCTCGGGCCTTCAGATCGATCGCTGCTTGGACGGCTTCCTCGGGGTTCAGGTGCGACGCCTTCATCATCGCGACCGGCTCGTAGGCGCCGATCGGAACGGCCGCGAGGTCGAAGGGCCCGAGCGCCTCGGCGATCTTTGCAAAACCGTCGAAGTACCCGGTGTCACCCGCGAAGTAGAAGCGCCGCTTCGTTCCGACTACCGCCCATGAAGACCAAAGCGCTTCCCGATCGTCGTCGAGGCCTCGTTTGCTCCAGTGTTGGGCCGGTAGACAGTGTACGCGGACGCCTTCGTATTCGATCGAGTCACCCCAGTCGAGCTCTTCCACGTTGTCGATCCCGTTTTCGCGTAGGAGCTCGCCGTTCTCGAGAGGGACGAAGAAACGCGTGTCGGGATTTCGTTTGGCGAGGGCGACCAGGGTGGGCAGGTCGAGATGGTCGTAGTGATTGTGCGAGACCACGACGAAATCGATCGGAGGTAGATCCTGCATCGCGACACCAGGAGGCACGAAGCGCCGCGGGCCGGCGAACGACACCGGGCTCGGAGTCTCCGACCAGATCGGATCGGTCAGAAAGGTGACGTGATCCATTTGCACGAGCATCGTCGAGTGGCCGACCCAGGTCACGGTAGGTGTGCTGTGCTCGGCGTTCTCGCGGAGGTAGGCACCGTCGTTGGCGATTTCGTCGGGTGCACCGGGCCGGTCAAGAAAGGAGCCGGCGATACGCCTCAAGAAGAACGGAAAGCGGACCGAGAGGCTGCCGTGCGGCAGATCGCCTGTGAAGTTCAAGAAGCGACCGTCCGAGTCACGCGGTGCCGGCCCGAGCGAACCGATCGCGGGCTCTGCAGCGACCGAGGTGACCAGACACAGAGCGAGAAGTGCGAGCGCCAAAAAAGTTGGCCTTCGGAACACCAGAGGCCCCTACCACAGTGGCGAGTGCCGGCACAGGCGCTGACGCCGACACTGCCACTGACACTGGCCCTGCCCCTGAAATTCCCTAGGATCTAGGAGCTTGGGCGCCGTCGGCTTGCGCTGGGTCGGCGCTTGATAAACTCTTCGCGGACTATGCCCGTAATAATTTTATTGGTGGCGGCAGCCATCTTCGCGGTGGGTTGTGGGAGCGGCGGTGACGATGGGTCGGCGTTTGTTGCGACTTTGGAGCACACCTTCGATCCCATCCTGGTGGACTCCTCGGCTGAAGAATACTGGTGTCAGAGTTGGACGTTGGACAACGACGAAACCCTCTACGTCAACAGAGTGCGGCAGGTCAACGACGGCGCTTGGCACCACTCGAACTGGTCCTTTGTTCCCGAAGAAATGTACGGGGAGGATGGGACGTGGAAGTGCCGCGACCGTAATTGGAACCAGGTGGAGGCCGCTCTAGCCGGCGGTGTGATCTTCGCTCAGTCGACCCAATCCTTCGAAGAGGTGCAAGCGTTCCCCGAAGGTGCGGTCATCGTCGTGCCACCGCGCAGCAAGATCGTTGGAACCGTCCATCTCTTCAATGCTGGAGCGGCCCCGATCAACACCTCGCTGACGATGGGCCTTCAGGCGATCGAGGAAGAAGCAGTCGAGGTCAAGCTGCGCGAAGTCAGCTTCCTCATGTCCGACATCGCAATTCCTGCGCAGCGACGGTCGCGCTGGTCACAGACGTGTGACATCGGCGACTTTGTCGGCGAATCTTACAACATTTACTACGTGCTCGGCCACTATCATCAGTGGGGGAACTCTTTCCAAATGAGCTTCGTCGACGACGACGGGAACCAACGCTCGATCGTGGACTTCACGAACAACCCAGGCGATACGCTCGGCGTCACGATCGATCCTCCGCTCAATTCTGAAGGCGCGGGGCGTCTCAACTACGTCTGCGGGTACAACAACACGACCGACCGGGTGCTTCACTGGGGCAACAATGGGCAGGAGGAAATGTGCCAGTTCCTTGCCTACATCGATGGTGACACCAAGATCGCCGCGTTCGAAGGCGGTTTGGTTGAGGACCCGCAGCCCACCGGCGAAACCGAGGACGGCGTATTGCTGTACGACCTGCCGTGCGGCTCTCCCTTCGGTCTTCCGGGGCGGAACTAAGACGCCCGAGGCGTAGCCGTAGCCCTTACGGAGCGGCCGCGAGGCCCTGTTCGACCTCGTCCGATTCCTCGAGCTGACGTTCACTCTCGAAGAAGGCAACCTCGTAGTCCGCCGAATTCAGGCGACGTGTGCGCAAGATGTACTCCCAGGCGAACCCTGGGTAGAGCGAGCGATTACGGCCATCACTCGACAGATACCAACTGTGGCATCCGGACCCCCAGACCATGTGCTTCATGCGGCGTTGAATGCCTTCGTTGTAGCGGTCCTGTACGTCTTGGCGGACGTCGCAATACTTGATGTCCTCGGCCATCATCTTTTTGATCGCTTGAAGGGCATGCGCGATTTGCGCTTCGGTATAGACCAGTACGGACGTGTGCCCGGGGCCGGTGTTCGGGCCCATCATCGTGAACCAGTTCGGGAAGCCAGAGACCGTCATGCCTTTGTAGGCCATGGCGCCATCGCGCCAGGCCTCGTCGAGGGTTCGACCGCCCCGGCCTCGGATCTGAAACGGAGCCGCGGCTAGACCCAGCAGGAAACCGGTTGCGAGGACGATCACGTCGAACACGTGTAGCTTGCCATCCGTGGTCTCGATCCCTTCGCGCCGAATGGCTTCGATCGGCTCGGTGATTAGTTCGACGTTGGCGCGCTCGAAGGCTGCCCAATAGTCGTCGGAGACGAGGACACGCTTGCAGCCGAACTGAAAGTCGGGGGTCAGCCGCTTTTGGAGCTCGGGGTCTTGGACCTGGCGGCGCAAGTTCCACATCGAAATCGATCGACCGATGCGCGACAGGAGCTTCGAATCGAGAAAAACGATGGGGCCCAAAAGCTCGCTGAGCCAGTACTTGAAGAAACGCGCGATGCGCAGGAGAAACGGAAAACGGGCGGCAAGCCGTTTCACGCGCGGCGAATACTCGAGGTCGAACTTCGGCACGACCCAGGCGGCGGTGCGCTGGAACACGCTGAGCTTCGCGACCAGCGGTGCGATCGAAGGCACGACTTGGATGGCGCTTGCGCCCGTGCCGATGACAGCGACCCGCTTGTCGGTGAGGTCGACTTCGTGATTCCAGCGCGCCGTATGGAACATGTCGCCCGAAAACTCATCGATCCCGTCGATCGTCGGATAGGAAGGGTCGACCAAGCCCCCGACGCCCGAGAGCACGACCCTCGCTGTGAAGGTGTCGCCCTCGTTGGTCTTCAATGCCCAAGTGCCTTTCTCTTCGTCGAACTCGGCGCTTACGATCTCGGTATTGCGCCGGAGGTGCTTTTCGAGACCCCACTTGTCGACGAGGCCGATCAGGTACTCTTGAATCTCTTGCCAGGTCGAATAGCGCCTACTCCAGTTCGGGTTTTGCTCGAAAGACAGCGAGTACACGTGCGACTGCACGTCGCAGGCGCAACCCGGATACGTGTTGTCGCGCCAGGTCCCGCCGACCTCGCTTGCGCGCTCGAACATCGTGAACGACTCGATGCCCTCCTGTTTCAACCGAATCGCGGCGCCAATACCGGAAAACCCAGCACCAATGATCGCGATCGGAAAGTCCTCTTGGTCCGGCAAGTAGGCACAGATTATTCCGGTGATCGCCTCCGCGCCAGTACCCGGGTCAGTGTCAGTGTCAGTGCCAGCGCCAGTGCCAGTGTCAGCGTCAGTGCCAGCGCCAGTGTCAGTGCCAGCGCCAGTCGCTTAGAGGCGGAATCCTATTTGAAAGATGAAGCTCCGAGGTGCTCCGGCCGCGACGTGTCGGGCGGGTGTCCCCGAGGGCGTGGCTCCCGGGTTCCAATTCGATTCGAAGATGAACTCCTGGGCCGCATATTGCACGTTCACGACGTTGTAGATCTGTAAGCCCAGCTCGAAAAACCGCCAAGAGAGCCCTGCTGAGAGGTCGAGGAGGTTGACTCGCGGGGAGCGCTCGGCAAACCGAAGAGGTCGTTCGCCGAGGAAGGTGTACGCAAGGCCCACATTTCCGCGAAGCGGATATCTTCCAAGCATGACGAGCTGTCCTGCTGCGCCGAGGTCGAGCCGAAGAAGCCACGGGGGTACGAACGGTACGGGGTCGCCTGCTTGGAGGCCGGCACTTGGCTCGCCGGGCTCGGGCTCCGGAGTTTCGTCCAGGGTTGCGTGCGCGTAGGTCACCGATACCGCGCCAAACAGCCATGGGAGCGGACGAAACTGCGAATAGAAAGTTGCGCCGATGCGCGTCGTTGGACCGAGCTCTTCAAAGCGAGCCTCGTGTGCTTCGAAGATCAAATCGTTGTCGAGCTTCGCAAGGAAGCCTGTCAAAGCGAGCTTTAGTTGCTCGTTCTGACCGATCCGAGATCGCAAACCCACGTCCGCCGAGTGTACTCGGGTAAACGGAACGCCTTCGTTCTCGACTAAGGAACGAGCTTGCGGAGAACGAAAGCCGCGACCGTAGGCCAGTACGATGTCGAGCTCCTCGATCGGTTTGACGGTGACTACGGCACGGGGCCCGACAGCGACGCCTGCCGCCGTGCGCCTGTAACCTGGGGTCGAGTCGGGCGGTAGCGGATCCGGCCGCACGCTTTCCTCCAGGTCGTTGACATCGAAGAAGAGCACGTCGGTTCGGACGCCGCCTTTGATGTTCAGGAACCGAGTGAAGTCCCAATCGAGGTCGAGCCACATACCGATGTCGCCTTGCGTGATGTCGGCGTCGATTCGCTCCTGGTAGATGCGATTCGACGGGGCTTCGATCAGATTCAGCTCCTGCCCGATGATGTCGACACGACCCGCGATGCCAAGCTCTACGGTGCCCTTCGCCCAGTCTGCGGGGGTGAACTGCCTGGTTCGATGCCGGGCGTTGCCGCCTAGGACGAAACGACGATCGAGCTGCTCAATGAGGTCGCCGGGGGTATCCCCGTTCTCGTCGGTCTGCAGAAACCCGGTGAAGTTCTGCTTCAATCGAAAGTCGTGAAACTGAACCCACAGACCGAAGCTCGAGTTTCGAAGGTTCTCGTCGCGGCGTTCGCCGGACACCCCGAGCGTGCCCGCCATGTTGAAGCCATTTTGAGCTCGCGCCGTCTCGAATGGATAGACACCCAACCAATCGATCTCTCCTGCTTGGACGTCGTCGAGGCGCACGACCCCTGCGAGGTCATACCGGGTGCCGCCGAAACCGGCGTGGACGCGAAAGCGCCACTTGTCGCGACCGAAGCCGTATTGAAACATCACCGATCCATCGATCCCGCCTCGATTTTCGCCGAACCCGTCGGTTCGTTGCAGTTGGAACGCCCCGAAAGTGTCCGTGGCGCCTCTTTCGGGCGCGAAAATCGCGATCTGTCGAAACGTGCGGAAGGAGCCGAGCTCGGTCTTGGCGTAGACCCCGCGCTCGAGGACGCCGAGATCGTAGTCGACGCTGCCAGCGATCGCGAAGTCACCTTGTCGCGGATCGTAGACACCCTCGACCACGCGCAGGTCACGCACGGTCTCCGGGATGACGAAGTTGAGATATGCATAACCCTGGCCGTGGATGTGCGACGGCTGATTGACTGGAACGCCCCCGACTTTGAGCTCGATGTCCTGTCCGTGCTCGGAATCGAAGCCTCTCAAGAAGATGCGCTCGCCCACTGCACCACCTTCTGGGCGCGCGACGTAGAGACCGGGCACGCGTTTGAGGAGATCGCTTGCGGTGAGGACCGGGACGGCATCGAGGATCTGTCGATCGATGTTGAAGTCTGCAGCTCCTCTTCCACCCGATCGCAGGCGCTCCGCATCGACCTCCGCGTCGGTTCGGTAGACATCAGGCTCAGGCACCTTCGTCTTCACCTCGGCGATCTCTGCGGGGCCGGCTTGCGCGGGGACGTTGCCTGGTATTGGGGTTGCTGCAACGTGCGGCGCGGCCTGCGGTTCGTGGGTCTCGCCTTCGTGGGGAACGCCAGCCGCAGGAGGCTCGAAATGCACCGCAACCCGAATCCGGCTCGATACGGGGGTGTCCCCGCGACGCGCAGGCTCGAAGGTCCAGGTTCTCACCGCCTCGATCGCTGCTTGGTCGAAATCGCCGCCGGCCGAGTGCTCGACCACGATGTCCGTCACGCTCGCCTCCGCGGTGACCGTGATCCGCAGAACGACGGTCGGGTGGACCCCTTCGCCCTCTCGGCCGGGCGGGTAGTGGGGGGGCGGCGCCTCGATCAGGTGCGGCGGGTGCAGCTCAGTGCCAGTGTCAGTGCCAGTGCCAGTGTCAGCGTCAGTGTCAGCGTCAGTGCCAGCGTCAGTGTCTGCGCCAGCGTCAGTGTCTGCGCCAGTGTCAGTGCCAGCGTCCGGAACGTCCTGCGCTTGGACCGATGCGCTTGCCAACAGGGCCACAGCCCAGACCACCACGATCCTCGTGTTGTTGTTTCTGATTCGTGTCATTCACCACTCTGCCGCCGCGTGCGCCACGCGGTCGTTCGTTCATCTCAAAGGTGAACGTCAGGCAGGCGGCGAGTTCTTTGGGGCGAGTTGGTAACGGGGCGCAATCTCTGACGGGGCGACCTCGATCTCTAGGCGATCGGGGGGCACTATCGTGAGCACACCTGCAATCGTTGCACCATCGATCGGCGTCACCGCGTCGCGACGCTCCGTTGCGAGCGAGCAGTGGTCGTGTGAGGCTTCACGCTCCGGATCGGACGTGCCGCGCAGCGATCGATCAACGTCGGCCGTGAGGTCGACCGGATGCCCGTGCGCGTCGTGAACCAGCTCACCATGCTCGGCGCACTTCGTGTGCTCGACCAGGAGCATGTGGCCCCCGCTCGAGCCTTGAAGAAGGAGCGCGAGAACGCCGAGCGTTGCCCAAGCCCTCCGAATCACGAGGGATCTAGGTGCCATTGGTCGCGCACAGGACATCGCCAGCGACTGAGTATGCAGGGTTTCCGTCAGCCATCAACCGGCCGCTCTCGGCAGCTGGCGCTTGGTCACCCTCTCGGGCTACACCTTCTGGCCTGGCAGCACGCTAGGATCTAATGGCTCCGGGGAGCGCAGCGGATGTCGAGGGAAGAAACCACCGAGGTAACACGGCGCCACGTTTTTGCGCTGCAAGGGCTCTCCGCAAAGCAGGAGGAGGCTCGCATCGTCGTCCTCGCCGGCAAGCTGGCGGGAGACAAGTACGCCATCGACGAGGAGCTGACCTTCGGGCGAGGCGCCGAAGCGGACGTCAAGATCGACGACAACCTGGCCTCGCGAATGCACGCGCGGATCTTCCAGCACGAGAACGGAGCCTACGTCGTCGAAGACCTCGATAGCCGCAACGGAACGCAGGTCAACGGGATGGCGATCACGCGGCAGGTGTTGACGTACGGCGATCGCATTCAGATCGGGAGCTGCTTGCTTCTGTTTGCACACCACGACCCGATGGAAGAGCAGGTTGCCCATCGTCGCAAGCTCGAAGCGATCGGCCGGCTTGGTACCGGCGTGGCCCACGACTTCAACAATCTTCTCGGTGCGGTGCGCTCGAGCATCGATTTTCTCAACGGATTGCCGCCTGAGACCAAACTGAGCGACCCCAATGTCCGGGAAGCCTTCAACGACATCCGGGCTGCCGCGAGCGCCGCAACAGAGATGACAAGCCGGCTTCTCGGCTTTGCGCGCGAGGTGCATCGCAGCCACTCCGAGGTCGATTTGTCCGAGCTTTGCCATCACGTCGTGCAGCTGGCTCGACACACCTTTCACCGGAGCATTCGCATCAACGCCAAGATCGATCGTGGCCTCACGGTGGTGGGCGATCGGGGGCAGCTTCACCAGCTCTTGATGAACCTCTTGATCAACGCGCGAGATGCGATGCCAAAAGGCGGCAAGCTCACGATCAGGGCAAAGAAAGCCGATCGGCGCGATCTCGAAAAAGCGCCGCTCAATCCCTTGGTCGCGCATGCGCTCATCACGGTGAAGGACACCGGTATCGGGATGGATGACGAAACCCGAGAGCGGGCCTTCGACCCCTTTTTCACGACCAAGGCCGACCAAGTCGGAGCCGGGCTAGGGCTCGCCGCCGTGTACGAGATCGCCAAGGGTCACAACGGCCACATCACCGTGCACAGCATGCCCAATCGTGGAAGCACCTTCCAAGTGGTCTTTCCGCTCGCGAGCGAGCAGTCGATACCGCCGACCAAGCCGAGCATGCCCGCGATTCCAGTCCCGCAGACGCAGCTGCTGATCATGCTCGTCGACGACGAAGACGTCGTTCGCCGAAGCGCGGGCCGGGTCGTTCGACAGAGTGGCCATCGCGTGATCTTTGCGCGAAGCGGGCAAGAGGCGCTTCGGATCTATGGTGAGACACAGCCACGGCCGGACTTGGTCTTGATGGATCTCAATATGCCCGGGATGACCGGGGACCAAGCCTTCAAGGAGCTGAAGGCCATGGATCCTCAGGCACCGGTGGTCTTCGTGTCGGGCTACTGGGATGGAGCGCTCGAGCGTGAGCTTCGCAGCATGGGAGCGCTTGGTTTTGTCCAAAAGCCCTACGAAGCTGCTACGCTCCGGGACGCCATCGTGCAGGCGATGACGTCCCAAACTTCATGATCAAGTACATAGGCTCGAAACGAGTGTTGGTGCCGCACATCGTGCGTGCGGTGTCTGCGTTTCCCGAATCAGGGCGAATTCTCGATCTGTTCTCCGGGACATCGCGTGTCGCGCGAGGGCTCAAGGAGTCGGGGAGATACGTGATCGCCAACGATCACCTGGCTTACGCGGCGACTTTGGCGCGGTGCTACGTGCAAGCGGATGCGGAGCGCTGGCGGGCACAGGCGGCCAGTTTGATCGCAGAGCTCGCGGAGGTCGAGCCCGCGCCCGGATACTTCACCAAAGCCTTCTGCGAGGACGCGCGCTACTTTCAGCCTCACAACGGGGCGCGTGTCGATGCGATACGCGAGAAGATTGCAACCCTCTTGCTGCCACCCGAGCTCGAAGCGATCGCTCTCGTTTCATTGATGGAGGCTGCCGACAGAGTCGATTCGACGACTGGCGTACAGATGGCGTACCTGAAACAGTGGGCGCCCCGGGCGTTCAACGACCTCGAGCTCCGAATGCCTGCCATTTTGCCGGGTCCGGGTGAATCGCTATGCCTCGATGCCGTCGAGGCGGCGTCGCAGGTAGAGGCGGACGTCGCGTATATCGACCCCCCCTACAACCAGCACAGCTACATGGGGAACTATCACGTGTGGGAGAGCCTCGTGCGTTGGGACAAGCCTGCGACTTACGGCATCGCCAACAAACGTGTGCAGTGTCGCGAATACAAAAGCGACTTCAATTCGAAGCGTCGCATTCGTCAGGGGCTCGAAGCCGTGCTCGATGCGGTCCGGTGTCCTCATCTGGTTGTCTCGTTCAACAACGAGGGTCACCTCGAGAGAGACGAAATGGTGGGTCTGCTCGAGCGAAGAGGCCAGGTCGGCGTCGTGGCGGTCGACTTCAAGCGCTACGTCGGCGCTCAGATCGGGATCTACAGCCCCAACGGGGAAAAGGTCGGCCGAGTAAGCCATCTTCGAAACAAAGAGTATCTTTTCGTGGTCAGCGCTCGGCAGGCGTCCGTAGCAGTCGTTTGTGAGGCGATCGAAGCCAGCATTGAGGAGGCGGCGCTTGCGTCTCTGCGCTCAAAGGGCAAAAGGAAGGGCCATGAACCTGAACGACGTGCTGAACGATGATGCGACACGGACTTCGATCGTCGAAGAGGTCTGCCAACTGGTCGAAGACGAGGTTACCAAGCAGCGCGGCCTGAGCGGTGTTGCGGTGAAGGCGGGATACAAGGTCGTCCAAAGCGTGCGGCCGGGTTTCGTCAGAAATGTCGTGCAATCGCTGCTTCCCGAGTTTGCAGCGGCGCTCGAGCCGATCCGCAAAAAGGCGGTGGCTCAGGGCAAGTCGGTGAGCGACTACTTCGACACGCACTCCGAGGAGGTTGCCGAGGCTTTGTTGGCCGTGACGGACGGGCGCGCGTCCAGCTCGCAACACGGCGCCGTCAAACGCGCCTACAGCAAGCTACGCGGCTCTGCTCGCAAGAACGTCGAGAGCGCCGTCCCCGGCCTCGGCCGCATCGTCGATAGGTACACGTAAAAGGGGACAGTCCCCTTTAAGAGGCGGGATGCAGTATTTTGAGGATATTGTGGTGGGGAATGTGAAGGAATCTACGGACTCCTACGAGTTGAAAGCCCAGGAGATCGTCGATTTCTGTGAGAAGTGGGACCCGCTTCCCTTTCACACCGACGAGCGCGCGGCCGAGCAGACCCCCGTCGGAAAACTGTTTACCTCGGCGATTCACACCGTGGCGATCGCCATTCGCCTCGGCCACCAGCTTCAAACCGAGCCGGTCGCGACCGCGATTGGGCTCGGTTGGGATGAAGTGCGCTTCCATGCTCCCGCTTGCGCCGGCGACCGCCTTCGTCTTCGCGGTGAGATCATCGAGGCGCGGGTGTCTGAAGGGAATCCTTCCCTCGGGGTCATCAGGAGCCTGATGAGTCTCAAGAATCAAGACGACGAGACCGTGATCAGCTTCAAAGCGGCTGCGCTGATTCGGCGACGGCCCCAGTCCGAGTAGCGCTTTCCTTGAGGGCGATGATCGCCTCGCGCGTTCGGTCGCGGAGGTCGGCCACCCGGTCTTCTTTGCTGAGCTCGGCAAGGGGGTAGAGCGGCTCGCCGACGCGAACGGTGACGAGACGATCCATGTGGGGGTCTCTCGAGCTCCCGGTGTCGACCGCGTCCCGCGACATCAGTGAGAACGTCCCCTTGATGGCGACCGGGACGACTGGCGAGTCGGTGTCGACGGCCGCTTGAAAGGCGCCGTTCTTGAACGGCCTGAGCTTGCCGTCTCGGGTTCGCGTGCCTTCGGGGAACACGAGCAATGGCTTGTTGTCGTCGAGCACTTTCGTGAACGCCTCGATCGCAGCCATTGCTGCGTCCCTTCCCTGGCTACGGTCTACCGGAACGTGACCGGCCAGTCGCAGATGCCAACCGAGGAACGGGATGTTCATCACCGAGCGTTTCGCGGCCCACTTGAAGTCCCCAGGAAGCACCGCGCCGAGGATCAAGATGTCGACCAGGCTCTCGTGATTGCTCGCATAGACTAAGCGGCCCTCGGGAACGTTCTCGAGACCGTCCGCCTCGATCGCGATGTTGAGCCCCCTGGCGCTAGACCGGCTCCATCGAGTGGCTGCCCAGGTCGATGCGCGCCCTTTCGAAAAAGGGCCGCCCGTCAACGACACGATTGCCCAGCCGATCGTGCGTGCCCCAAACGGCACCCACTGCCGCACCCACCGCGCGCGCTCGCCAAGGTCCATCTCGCCGCCCTTGCGGAAGATCCCCCACTCGGTTCGGACCCACTCAATGGTGCTTTTCAAACCCATTCCGGGCTCAATTACCACCGCCTTGCAGACATGGAAACCCCTTGCCGGAGCTGAACTTCGAAGCTCACGCCATTGGCCGCACGGGGTTCGGCGGAACGTCCGAAAGATCCAGGCCTTCGGGCAACGAGCTATAGGGAAACTCAAAGTCTACGGATTTCGCGTAGTGGTAGAGACCGGCGCCGTACCGAGTGAACGGAACCGGTGCACTGTGCAGGTCGGTGACGGAACGCGTGTTGTCGTACACGATGTCGGCCGCCATGTAGGGGACGAAAACACTCAATAGTGCGCCGATGCGTTGCGCACTACCTCCACGATCGAGGTTTGCGAGCAAGGTCATCACCTGCTCGAAGGGCCCTTTCAACCGTCCCACGAAGCGCGGCATTCGTTTTCCGAGGGTCTCGGAAAAGGCTTCGGCAATCTCGCCCATGGAACGCGATTCGGAGCCGGCGCTCAGGTGATAGGTGTCGTGCGAAAGGTCTTCGCGAAGATGGAGCTCGGCGATGCTCGGACCAACCCAGTCTGCATTGACGATGTCGACCCGAGTCTCCTTCGAGAACGGAAGGACGGGGAGATCGGTCAACACACAGAACGCTCGGACCATGTCGAACTGAGTCGTTTCCGGAAATCTCGAGTCTCCGATGACGCTGCTCGGGCGGAGATAGAGGCGTGGCACGTCGGGTAGCAACTCACGAACCATGTGCTCACAGAACTTCTTGGTTCGGGTGTAGGGGTTGAAGTCGCGCAGACCCCAATCGAGCGGCTCGCTTTCGAAGACAGTGTCGCCAGGACGATCGCCCGCTACGGCTGCTGTCGACACGACCGTGAAGCGACGGAGCGGATGGTCGTCTTGAATCGCTCGGGCCAGTTTGATGACCGAAAGCGTTCCCCGAAGATTGTGGTTCGTACAGGCGCGCTCCGAGCGAAAGTTCAACGCCGCTGCGTTGTGCAGGACCGACTCCGCGTTCGAAATGAGCCAATCGTAGTCGGCGTTGGAGATTCCGAGATTTGGCTCGCTGAGGTCGCCGGTGATGAAACAGATCCGATCGAGGGACCGATAGAACTGGTCCGCCTGCATGTGAAGCTGAAGGGATCTCCATAGGCGTTCGACGCCCCCGTCATAGTCCGCAGCTCGAACCAGGAGCGCAAGGTCGTGATCGGTGTTTCGAAGCAACCAGTCGGTCGCGTACGAACCAATGAACCCCGTTGCGCCCGTCATGAAGATTGCCATCAGAGCTTATCGTCGTTCGCCCGCTGCCGATGTCAAGAGAGCTACGAGCTCCTCGGTGGAATCGATGTGTACCCAGTGGCCCGCGGCTTCGAAGATGTGGACGAACACTCGCGGATCACGCGCTGCTACCGCTTCCGCGCGAGCCCGATCCAGCCTCGAAAACACGGACGAACGCCCGCCGATGACCAAATGGATCGTTGAGCCGACTGGAGGCGACTCGACCGTGGGCCACAGATCGGTTTTGGCGTAGTCCTCGATCAGGGATCGAATCGCAGAAAGGTCCGGCCCAAACGAGTGACTTCCATCGTCGTTGCGGTTCAGATTCATCGCAAGCCATTGGGCGATGGGCTCCGGTTGTCCGGCCTCGACGATCGACTGCACGAACGCTTCTCGAGAAGGCCAGTTTCTGTTTAGACGTTCGAGGGTCATGAGCACCGAGGCGGTCACACTCGAGCCCTCATCGGTCGCTTTCGGGCCTGGAGACGAATCGATGAGCCAGATTTCGGCTGCGTCGTCCCGCATCGCAAGCCACTCCAACGCCACCTTCCCTCCGAAGCTGTGGCCGACCGCACCCCGCACGGGTAGCGACAGGGCCTGCTCGAGCTCGCGCACACCGGCCGCCGTCGTTTTTAGCGTGTGTGGAGGCGGCTGCCGAAGCGAATCGCCATGTTCACGAAGGTCGACCAAGATTCCTCCCCAGTCTGGCCGTGCCTTGACGAAGCTTCGCGCGATGCCCCGCCAATTGGCGCGTGTCCCGAGGATCCCGTGCAGAAAGATCATGTAGTGGGACGGCCGACTCGTTTCCAGCTTGACAATACTGTGAGCGAGCACGAAACCTCCCTTACCACAGATGCCCAAGGACAGCCTGACCATCAAGGATAACCGAACTGGGGAGTCCTATGAGCTCCCGATCACCCACGGCACGATCCGCGCCATGGACCTCCGACAGATCAAAACGTCGGAGGACGATTTCGGCATGATGTCGTACGATCCGGCCTACAAAAACACCGCGTCGACGACGAGCCGCATCACTTTCATCGACGGGGATAAAGGCATCCTTCGCTATCGCGGGTACCCGATCGAAGAGCTTGCAGAGCACGCCACCTTTCTCGAGGTCGCTTATCTCTTGTTGACCGGCGAGCTCCCTACCGCGCCTGCGCTCGATCTCTTCGAGCACCAGATCACTCATCACACGATGGTGCACGAGAACATCCGTGAGTTTGTCGACGCGTTTCGATACGACGCACACCCAATGGGTACCCTGTGCAGCACGGTCGCCGCTCTTTCGACGTTCTACCCAGACGCGAAGGACCTCTCGAACCCTGAGTTACGTCGCCTACAGATGCATCGCATCATCGCGAAAATGCCTACGATTGCAGCGTATGCCTACCGACATCGTCGTGGGCTTCCCTATATCTATCCGGACAACGATCTCAGTTACGCCGGGAACTTCTTGAACATGCTCTTCAAGATGACTGAGCGGAAGTACACGCCGAATCCCGTCATCGAGCACGCCCTCGACGTGCTGCTCATCCTTCATGCCGATCATGAGCAAAATTGCTCCGCGAGCGCGATGCGGGCGGTCGGCTCGTCGCACGTCGATCCTTATAGTGCGCTTTCAGCAGCCTGTGCCGCGCTCTATGGGCCGCTTCATGGTGGCGCTAACGAGGCCGTGGTCCGGATGCTCACCGAAATCGGCTCGGTCTCCGCCATTCCGGGGTTCGTCGAGCGCGCAAAGGGTGGCACGGAGCGATTGATGGGCTTCGGCCACCGCGTCTACAAGAACTACGACCCACGGGCCAAGGTCATCAAGAAGCTCGCGTACGAGGTCTTCGAAGAGATGGGCAAGAATCCCTTAATCGACATCGCCGTCGAGCTCGAGCGGATTGCGCTCGAAGATCCGTACTTCGTCGAGCGCAAGCTCTACCCGAACGTCGACTTTTATTCCGGCTTGATCTACGAGTCCATGGGTTTACCGGTGGATCTGTTTCCGGTGCTGTTCGCGATCGGCAGAACGCCGGGCTGGCTCGCGCAATGGGAAGAGATGCTCACCGACCCCGAGCAAAAGATCGCGCGTCCGCGGCAGGTGTACCTCGGAGAAGGGGAGAGACACTACGTTGCCATCACCGAGCGGTAGCGGCGGCCGGGGCGCTCGGGACGAGCTGGAAGAGAGCCCGCTCCAAGCGTAAGACTGCGCTGTCCGACATTGGACGACGCCTGACTCGGATCGGGCTGGCGCCTGGCTCGAGGCTGTCGAGGTAGCTTTGCATCTTGCGTCGGGCCTCGTGAATTCGCCACGCGATGGTGCCCTCGGTGGTCCCGAGGACGACCGCCGCTTCCTTGTAACTCAGCCCCTGGAGGGTCGTGAGCACGACCGTCGTCTGAAGGAGCGGTGTAAGCTGATCGAAGGCTTCGAGCAGAGCCCGGTAACGTTGGCGCAGCTGGACCGCGCGCTCTGGGTCGCCTTGCGAGTCGACCGCTACGGCAGCGAGGAGGCGCGGGTCATCGAGGGGCACCGTCCGCCGGCGTTTTCGATCGCGCTTCGCATTGAGCGCACGGTGAAGGGTGATCCGATAGATCCAGGTGAAGAATTCGCTGCGGCCCTCGAACTCCGGAAGCTTGTGGTACGCCTTGAGAAAAGCATCCTGCGTGATGTCGTCCGCATCGCTCGCCTGACCGGTCAGGGTCAGCGCCAGCGCGTACACCCGATCGCGGTACTTTCGTACCAGCTCGTCAAAGGCTGCCGTGTCGCCGCGCTTGGCTCGGTCGACCAGCTCCGCGGCTTCAGCACCGCGCCGCTGAGCTTCTGAAACGCATCTCTTTTGTCGCAAAAGGCCCCCGTCTGTTCAGGACCCCTAAAGGTTACTCACATTCCTGGCCCATGCCCAAATCGAAGAGGACCGATGCCCTGTGGGGCACTGTGTGCACTCCGCCCCACAGCCTTCAGGACCGCGCTTGAAACGCCCAAAAGGAGCTGATACATCCTACCCGCCTGGACCGGAAGCCCTTGGAAATGGTGGGGAATTCTCTTCTCGAGTCCATTCGACACCGATGATTTCCGACTGGTTCTACGGCTTCTTCTCGAATGACCTCGCCATCGACCTGGGTACCGCGACTACCCTGATCTACGTGAAGGGGCGCGGAATCGTGTCCTGCGAGCCGTCGGTGGTCGCGGTACAAGCTGACCCTCGTGGCGGTAAGCGCGTACTGGCGGTCGGTAAGGAGGCCAAAGAGATGCTCGGCCGCACTCCGGGCTCGATTCGCGCGGTGCGACCGCTTCGCGACGGCGTGATTGCCGACTTCGACATCACCGAAGCGATGCTCCGTTACTTCATGGCACGCGCCCATCACGACCGTCGTACACTGGTCAAGCCGCGGATCATCATCTGTGTCCCCTTCGGAATCACCGAAGTCGAAAAGCGTGCCGTGAAAGAAAGCGCGGAGGGGGCGGGTGCCCGCGAGGTGTTCTTGATCGAGGAACCAATGGCAGCTGCGATTGGAGCCGGCCTTCCGATCACTGAGCCAAGCGGTAACATGGTCGTCGATATCGGCGGAGGCACTACAGAGGTCGCGGTCATCTCGCTCGCGGGCATCGTTTACTCTCAGTCCGTACGCGTGGGTGGTGACAAAATGGACGAGGCGATCATCGCGTACCTCAAACGCAAGTACAACCTCTTGGTTGGCGAGCAAACCGCGGAACGCGTGAAGTGCAGCATCGGCAATGCCTACCCAGACGGTGAAGCGGCGACGCTCGAGGTGAAGGGCCGCGACATGGTTGCGGGCGTGCCGAAAACCGTGGTCGTCAACTCCGACGAGATTCGCGACGCGCTCACCGAGCCAATCAATGCGATCACCGAGGCAGTGATGATGGCGCTCGAACGCACCCCTCCTGAACTGTCAGCCGACATCGTGGACAAGGGGATTGTGCTCACAGGAGGCGGCGCTTTGTTGAAGAATCTCGACGTTTTACTGCGCGAAGAGACAGGGCTTCCCGTGATGGTTGCCGACGATCCGGTGTCCGCGGTCGTTCTCGGCTCGGGCAAGGCGCTCGACCATTTGGACCTGCTGCGCGAGGTGACGATCGCGTAGCGCGAGAACGCGGTGATGAACTATTTTCAGACATTCCGGGACGCTGCGATCGTGATCGCTCTTCTGATCGTCCCGCTTCTCTTTCTTCGCGCTCACCTCAAAGACCCTTCCAACCTCTCTTGGCTGGACAATGCGATACTACAGGTGAGCGGCCCTATACAATACACCGCCGAGTGGGCCGCAGACGGGGCGACGGGCATCATCGAAGACTACGTCTATCTCGTCGATGTGAATCGCGACAACGATCATTTGCGCGCAGAAAACGACCGCCTGCGAAGAGAGATGCGCGCGCTTCGAGCGGATACGCAACGCATTCACAAGCTCGAAGCGCTGCTCGGGTTGAGTGAGCGTCTCTCTACGGAGACCGTGTCCGCGCGAGTCGTCGCCAAGGACATCTCGCCGTCTTTTCGGGTAGTGAGGCTCGCGATCGATCGAGGTGACCGCTCAGGTGTCCAGCCCGGGATGCCGGTGGTGTCGAATGAGGGGTTGGTCGGGCAGGTCCGCCGAGTCTCCGGCCGGTTCGCCGATGTGCTCCTGACGATCGATCCGCAGAGCCGCGTGGATGTCGTCGTCGGCGATCAGAGAGCACGTGGCCGGTTGGAGGGCCTCGGCGAGCGGAGCCGCTACAGGGGTCGCATTCAGTTCGACCGAGTCGATGACGAGGTTGCGGTTGGCGATGAGGTCTACACGTCGGGTCTCGGGAAGAAATTCCCTGCCTCGATCCTCATAGGATACGTGAGCAAGATCAATGACCAGGAGTTCGGGCTCCACCAGGAAGGGGAAGTGACACCGTCGGTCGATTTTACCCGGCTCGAAGAGGTGTTGGTCCTGACGTCTGGTCCCAAGGGCTCGGACGGATTCTAGGGGGGACGGATGCAAGGGCTCAGAAGCAGTATCCTCATCGTCCTGATCGCATTCGTGATGCTGTTGGCGCAATCGTCCTTCACGAGGGTTTTGTCTCCGTATCCGTTCTCGCCTTATCTTGGGCTGCCGTTGGTGTTCGCGCTCGGCACTGCTCCCGGCGTGCGGCTCGTTCGCGGCGCCGCGACGTCCTTTGCCCTCGGCTATCTCTTCGACCTCTTCACCGGCAACCCCCTCGGTGTTCACACCCTGGTGTTCGTCATCGGCTATTTGGCGTCGTGGCTGGTCGGGTACCTCATGTCGTTTCGCGGGGTCTTGTTCGAGATGGCGCTCACCTTTGGTTTGACGATCTGGATCGGCGGGCTGATCGAAGTCATTCGCTCTTTTTCGCCAGGTGGCATGGCCTGGGGTGGCGGAGCGCTCGCCCTCGCGCTCTTGGCATCCTCGTTGGCCACTTCGCTCGTGTCGCCACTGCTCTTCGCATTGGTGCGTTGGGTCGACCCTGAATCGGCGCGGGCTCCGACATGATCACTCTCTCGCAGCGCCGGGAGGTCGGCGAGTTCCGCAAGCGATACCGGTGGATGGCCCTTTTCGTGATGCTCGTATTCGGAACCCTCATCGCACGCGTCGCCCAAGTGCAGCTCTTCCAGCGCAATCGTTGGTCCGGTATTGCCCAACAGAACATCACCAAGACCCTCGAGCTCCCGGCAACCCGCGGCGTCATTCGCGACGTCGCAGATCGAGTCGTCGCCTCGAACAGGCCTTCGTACGACGTCCATGCCACCCCGCGTCTTCTTCTCATCCCTGAGGACCTCGAGCGGATCGCCAACTTGATGGGGCTCTCTGAAGAGGAGACCGCCGAGCTCACGGCACGGCTCGCCGCACTGCCCGAGAGCCGCCGCACCCACCAGCTCGAGCTCTACAGCGACATCTCCCGCGAGCAGCTAGCGGCCCTCGAAACCCACCTAGCGGAGCTTCCTGCTCTCGACATCGTGACCGTTCCGCTTCGCGACTACCCCTATGCGACCCTCGGCGCGCACCTCATCGGCTATTTGAACGAGGTGAACGAGACCGACCTTCGCAATGTGCGTGACCCCGGCACTTATCGAGCCGGTGACCGCATAGGCCGAAGCGGGCTCGAGCGTCGGTACGAGGAGCTCCTCCGGGGGGCGCGAGGCTTTCGTCGTGTCGTCGTCGACGCGCGTGGAAGAGCCCTCGAAGGCACGCGCCCTCAATCCCTCGAAGTCGAGATGCTCAAGAAACCCGTCCCCGGCCACGAGCTCCAACTCACGATCGACATGCAGCTGATGGAGGCTCTCGATCGAGCCTTTCGCCAGCATCCCTCGGGCGCCGCCGTGGTCGTCGACATCCACACTGGCGCAGTTCGCGCCCTCTACTCGAAGCCGGTCTACGACCCGAACGAAATGAGCAGTGGCCTAAGCACCAAACGCTACCAAGAGCTCACGTCCGACCCGTTTCGTCCCCTGATCGACAAGACGATCTACGAGACTTATTTCCCCGGCTCTACCTTCAAGGTCATCACTGCCCTGGCGGCCCTCGAGGACTCCGTCGTCGACCCGATGCAGCGCGTCGAATGCCTGGGGTCGATCAAGATCGGGAGGCAAAAGTTTCGCTGCAATCGCCGGCACGATTGGGTCGACCTCTACGATGCGATCGTTCAGTCGTGTAACGTGTACTTCTGGGAGCTCGCCGAGAAGGTCGGCCTCGAGCGCATCAATCGTTACGCGGAGGCCTTTGGATTCGCCGAACGAACGGGAATCGGCGTTAACAGCGAGGCAAAAGGCTTCTTGGCGACCCGCGAGTGGTACAAAGAGCACTACGGAGCGTTTCGCCCGGGCTACACCCTCAACACCGCGATCGGGCAAGGCAACACACGGGTCACCGTGTTGCAGTTGGCGATGGCGTACGCAGCGATCGCCAACGGCGGTACTTTGTACGTTCCACAGGTCGTCCAGAACGTGAAGGCGCCCGATGGTTCGCTCTCCGAAACGTTCCAGCCTCGCGTGCGGCGCGAAATCCAGGTCTTGCCCGAGCATCTGGAGCTGCTTCGGCGTGCGCTCACCGGCGTCGTCAACGAAGAACCGGGAACCGCATACCGTGCGCGGTCGCCCGAGGGGCCGCGGATCGCGGGCAAGACGGGCACCGCGCAGGTCGTGAGCCGCAAGAGTCGGTCGGGAGAGTCGTCGAGCGCCTGGTACCTCGACCGCTCTCATGGATGGTTTGCCGGCTACGCACCTGCCGACGACCCGCAGGTGGCGTTCGCCATATTGGTGGAGCACGGTGGATCGGGAAGCACGAGCGCGGCGCCGATTGCCGCGATCGTGATGCAGGAGTACTTGAGCCAGCCCGACGGCGAGGAGGCCCAGTAGAGATGGCGATCGGCAGAACCATCCGTGACGAATTCGATTGGCCACTCTTCATTGCGGTCTCGACAATCGCTCTTTTCGGGGTTCTCAACTTGTACAGCGCGACCGACGGGGGAACCACCTCCGATGCGTACGTGCAGCAGCTTTATTGGCTCATTCTCGGGTTCGGGGCGGCCGGCGTCACGGTCGCGATCGACTATCGATACTTCGAGCGGTACGGCTGGGTCGTTTACGGTGCTTGCATTCTTGCCCTGGTGTTGGTGCTCGTACTCGGAAAGAGCGTTCGAGGGTCTACTCGATGGATCGCGCTCGGTGGCTTTTCGCTCCAGCCGAGTGAGCTGATGAAGATCGGGCTCATCATCGCGCTCGCCAAATACCTCCACCACGACACCAAGACCGGCGGACGCACGCTCGGGGATCTGATCATCCCCGGACTGATCCTCGCGCTTCCAACGGCCCTCGTTCTTCTTCAGCCCGATCTCGGGACGGCGATGGTGCTCGCCTTCATCTTCGTCAGCGTGATGATGCTGACGGAGCTCAAGGCTCGGTCGGTCGTCACCCTCGTCGCGACCTTCGTGGTCGCCGCCCCGGTTACCTGGTTCTACCTGCTCAAGGATTATCAAAAGGAGCGGATCACCGCGTTCTGGAGCCGTCTCGGAGGCACCCAAGCCGACCTTCTGGACTCTGGCTGGCATGCTCACCAGTCGCTCGTTGCGATCGGCAGTGGCGGTTTGGCCGGAAAGGGCTTTACCCAGGGCACCCAAACCCGCTTTCGATTCCTCCCCGACCAGCACACCGATTTCCCGTTCCCCGTGTGGGCGGAGGAACATGGTTTCATCGGGGCGGTCTTGCTGATCAGTTTGTATGTGTTCTTGATTCTCTGGGCCCTTCGAATCGCCTCGCAGGCCAAAGATCGCTTTGGTGCAGTTGTTGCCGTGGGCGTCGGCGCCATGATCTTCTGGCAAACCGTGGTCAATCTTGGGATGGTGTCCGGGCTACTTCCGGTAGTCGGGATGACCCTTCCGCTGTTTTCCTATGGCGGGTCGAGCCTGCTCTCGACGATGCTCGGTCTCGGGTTGTTGATGAATGTATCGATGCGGAGGTTTTCACATTGAGTCAGTCGAAGCCAAGCCTGGCCGGCGTCATTCAAATGACCTCCACCGCCGATGTCGATGCCAACCTGAGCACAGTGCGGGAGCTCGTTCGGGAGGCCGCCGTGCGTGGTGCAGAGCTGGTCGTCGTTCCAGAGTGTTTTGCCTACCTAGGCCCCGAGGCCGGCAAGCTCGAGGTCGCCGAATCGCTCGATGAAGGCGGTCCGATCCTCGAGGCGTGTCGAGGTGCTGCCAAGGACGCGGGCGTTGACGTCGTCTATGGTGGCTTTTGGGAAAAGAGCGATGTCGCGGGCAAGGTGCACAACGCCTGTGTCTACATGCGCGGAGATGGCTCGATCACGGCGGTGTACCGGAAGATTCACCTGTTCGATGTCGACCTCCCCGATGGCACGAAGGTCTTCGAATCCGAGACGGTCGATCCCGGCGCGGCGATCGTCGTTGCCGAAGCGCCATTTGGGATGCTCGGCTTGAGCGTCTGCTACGACCTCAGGTTTCCGGAGCTTTACCGGCGCTTGGTCGACGAAGGCGCGATCGCGCTGGCTGTTCCTTCTGCGTTCACGCTGACCACCGGAAAAGATCACTGGCACGTCCTCCTTCGAGCACGGGCGATCGAACAACAGTGTTATGTCCTTGCGGCGGCACAGACCGGCCACCACTACGGAACGCGGCGCTCGTATGGTCATGCGTTGATCGCGGACCCATGGGGCACCGTCATCGCCGAGTGCGGTGAAGGGGAGGGGGTTGCTGTCGCCCCAATCGAGCCCCGCAGGGTCGAGCAGGTCCGACGCTCTTTGCCGAGCCTCTCCCACCGCCGACTCCCTCGATAAACAAAGGGCGAATGCCTTTTTGGCATCCGCCCTTCGTCGTGTGTATGTGGTGTAGCCCTAGATCACATCGCCGGAGAGACCGGAATAGAGAGCGGTGTGTTCTGCATAGTGATTATGGGCAAGTTTGACGTGGCGTCTCGCAGGCACTCTTCACCTCCGCACCAGCCCGGAGCACAGGGAACGGCCACCTCTAGTCCGGCCACCACCACGGCAGTGCTGACCTCGCTGATATCGACCGTGATTTCGGTTACGTTCTCATCAACCGTTCCCGCGATCGTTGCCTCCGGGAACAGGAGCACCTGCGGTAGGTCGAAGGTTCCCGTGGGAATATCAACGGTAATCGAAGGCAAGCCCATTACACCTGTAAGGGCAACGACTGACATACCCCCGACTATCTCCGATGTGATCGGGATCCCCACATTGAGGTCTACAGCGGATGCGTAACATACCGACCCTGCCGCGCCAGCAATGATGTCGGTCGCCGGAACGAGTTTGATTTGAACCGGCAACGAGGGGGTGAGAGTCAACGGATCGTCGATCGCGCAGGTTACGTACTGCACGCCCGTGACAGGCGTGCCGATGGCATCCATGCAGGCGTCTGCTAGCGGGTCGATCATGCCGCCCGTGCCGCCCGTGCCGCCCGTGCCGCCTGTGCCGCCTGTGCCGCCAGTCGCGCCTGCGCCGCCCGTGCCACCGGTCTCGGTGGCGTCGTCGCCACAACCCACCAAGGCAAGCGTGCCGGTAAGCAGTGCAATCACACTTAATTTCATCAATTTGGTCATCCCTTGTTCTCCTCTTCGTAAGCTCCCGGCGCGCAACAGCTTTGCACACAATCTGGGGCCAGCCCAGCGCGCGCGACAACGTGTACCCGGTGTTTGTTGGCTATGCAACGAATTGAGACCCGCTCTTACTAGATCCGGTGCGAGACGCAATTCGAGGGAACGGCTTGTTTGACGCAAGAGGGGTCGCGTCTGGCCTATCAACGGGCCGTCGGCTCACGACACTCCCTGTAATCCCACGGTTTTTCGGCTGAACGCGCGTTTGGTTAGGGAATCGACTGCCGGGCGGATTTCGGAAACCAGGGTACCAACCGGCTGGTCGCACGCTGATAGTCGGCGTAGGCGGGGTACTTGCGAAGCGAAATCTGTTCGGTGAGCCCGGTCGACCCTTGAAAGAGCAAGGTCAACAGTACTGCGCCCGCGATCGTCCAGTTGAGCCACCCCGCGCCCGCAGCGATCGAAAACACATAATAAGTCCACCACATCGCCTGCTCGCAGAAGAAGTTCGGGTGGCGTGAGTAGCGAAAGAGGCCCGTGGTGAGGAAGTCCGCGTCCGGGGTTTCGCCGCGCGCTTTCGCGGTGTGCTTGGCGGTCTGGAATCGCCACTGCTGCTCGTCGGCGATCGTCTCACCCAAGAAGAATGCTGTAAATGCCAAAGCCGCAGCGTAGTCGAGGGTGTTGAGGGGCTCCCCCAAATGTTGGTAGGCCGCGTATGACGGCACGACGATCAGCAACAGCAGCACGTTCTGAAAAGGGGCGAGGAAGGTCGCATTCAACACCTGAAACCACTTTGCGCCGATCCTTCGTTGAATCTCCTCCCAACGATAGTCTTCGCCCCCCGGTGCGTATCCCCCCTTGCGCGCATAGTTAAAGGTGAGACGCACGCCCCACACGGTGACGAGAGCGGCCATCAAGTTGAGCCGTACATCGGTGAAGCCGACATGCCCGGCGAAATGCACGGCATAGATCACGGGAGTGATCGACCAAATACGGTCGACCCACGAGTATTCGCGCGTGAGGATCGAAAGCACCCAACACAGCGCCGCGAACCCGAGAGAAGCCCAAAACGCGGTGATGAGCGGGTCGGTGGTTTGGTAGAGCGCGACGAAGTCCATCAGCCGATGCCTTGCTCCTTGAGCTGTGCCAAGAGCTTGTCGAAGTCCCAGTACACTTTGAGTGAGCTGAGCTTGCCGTCTTCGTTTACCTCGTAGAGGCCCACCATGTCGACGACCGTCACGATGCCGCCCCCGAGGTCGTTCGTGGCTCGAAGCACCGCGACGCAGGTATTGTCACAAGCGATGCGCTGCGAAGCGTCGAGGGTCAGGTTTGCCTTGGCGATCGCGTTGTCCCAAAATCGCTCGATCGCTTCTTTTCCGCGATGCCCCTTGCCTTCGGGATCGAGCATCGACTTGCCGACGGGGTCGGCCAGGAATGCGTCTTCGGCGAACAGCCCGAGCCATGATTCTTTGTCCTTTGCCATGGCGAACTTCGCGGAGCTCTCGCTGGCGGTGACGGCGGGATGGGCCTTCGACATCGGTTCTTCTCTCTATTCGGCCGCGGTCTCGACGGTGCGAAGGAGCGACCTGCTGTACACGCCCCGCTCCGCCAAACGTTCGCGCGCCTTCTTGGCCGCCGCATCCCATGCGGCTTGGTTGGTAGCCGTGTCGACGACCCCGATGCCACGAGAGACGAGGGTTTCATAGGCTCGCTCGTCGTCGCGCTGGACGATCTGGTCGAGCTTCTTGGCGGCCCGTTTTGCAGTGCCGAGCAGCGTCTTTTGGTCGGCAGGCGTGAGCTCGTCGAATTTCTTCTTACTGATGACCGAGCCCCCCACGATGATGTTGAAGTTGCTCGACGTCATCGCTTTGAGCCGCGTGTACCATTGGAAGGCGACCGCAGCCATCGCGGACGCGGGGACGACCTGAAGCTTCTTGTTCCCGAGAGCTGGGAACACGCCCGACGACCCGACACGCACCGGGTTTGCCCCGATCGCTTTCACGAATTCCTCGACGACCGGGTTGTCTTTGCCGGCCCAAGCGGGCTGCTTGGCAAGATCGGCAGGGCTCGAAAAAGGCCTCGAGGAAAAGACGCGGTTCTTTCCGCCGTCACCCCAGGTGAGAAGCTTGAATCCACTGTCCTCGATCATCTTCTGAAAACGAGCGTCGAGCGTTGCTCTCGCTCGGTCTAGCGCGGCGTCGGTGGTCAGCAGTCCGGGGGCTGTCAGCACCTGCACCTCTGGCGCGATCAGGCTCAACCCGGTCGTCGCGACGCCTGCCGCATCGAGCTTGCCTGCCTTGATCTTTCGAATCAGGTCGCGATCGTCTCCCTCGCTACCCCCTGAGAAAACGCGCAGCTCCACGCGCCCTTCGGTCTCCTTTGCGAGCGTCCGGCTCCATGCCTTGAGCACCTTGACGAACGACGAGCCTGGGGGGGCAAGCGAGGCGATCCGAATCGTGCTGGCCGCCTCGGCGCCAGCATTCGAGACACGCCCGTTACCCGGAACGACCAAAGCCGCCGCCAGCGCCGCGAACCAGAACAATCTCCAGCGAACCATCGTGACCCCTTTACTACAGGCTGGTTGGAGCTACCAACCGGCTCGCCTTTGGACGGGCCCAGCCCAGCCGTCATTCATTTTGCTAGACGGCCTGCGGCCTCGGTTGGTCCTGCCCCACCGCCCCCACGCTATCGCCTAGAGGCCGAGAGCGGGCACGAATCGACGCCTCAGGAAATCGCGCAACTCCTGGTCGCCTCGTTGCGGATCCGGGGAGGCGAGGAACGACATGATGAGGCGCAGCATGTACTCCATGACTTCGGTAGCCTGGTCTTCACTCCAGCCAGCCGCCTCGATGAAGTCGCTGAACGCGACTCTGGTGAATGCGATCGAGGCCGGCTGCGTAAACCCGCGTAACACGGCAGCGTCGAAGACCGGTGGGCTCCAGACCTGCTTGAGGACCGGGTTCTCTCGAATCCCCTGAAGCGTGAAGACCATGGCCTCGACCGCGCCCTCCTTTGGATCGTCGAAGCCTTTCATGTGGGTGCGCACTTCGTTCGCGAGGCGAAGGCCCGCTTGTAGAAGCACGGAGCGAATCAACTCGTCGCGGTCTTTGAAGTACCGATAGACAGTCGGTCGACTGACGCCAGCTTCGAGCGCGACGTGGGCGATCCCGGTGCCGGCGATTCCATCTCGGGCGACACACTGCGCGGCGACCTCCAGGAGACGTTCGCGCGCAGCCGTGCGCTGAGGCGGATCTCCATCCCAGGCGACACGATTGGCGGCGGCCTTTTTGTCGTTGGCGGAAGTCTGTGTCATCGGGCTATCTAACGATTGATAACCCATACCGCGGACCAGGGGTGACAAGCAAGCGCGCCCATGATCTGTTGGGAAAACGGAGGCCGCTCACCACAAGGACCAGTGCGCGGCGAGCAAAACTTGAGCCGCGATGAGGGCGTTCGTCACGGCATGAGCGATGATGGCATCGGTCAGCAAGCCGCGGCGCGACTGAGCATAGGCATAGAACAGGCCGGCTACAAAGCCCGCGATCCATTGCTGGTGCACTGCCGCGAACGCCAATGACGAGATCAGGACGGCCGGCCATCGAAACGTCTCGTAGGGAACTTCCGTGAAGTCTTTGGAGATCAGCCGGCGTAACAAGAACCCACGAAAGGCCAATTCTTCGACGATCGGAACCGTCACGGTGGAGCCGAATACGCGTGCCGCGATCCAGATCATCGCCGCCGGAGCCGAGAGCTCGGCGAGGGCGGCCGGAGGTTCGTTCCCCACCGAGGGATCGATGCCCCACAATGCGATCCACACCAGGTAAGCGACCACGCCGATCATCGGCGCCTGCCACGACCAGATGCTCCGGCCCCGCAGGTGGCGACGCAAACCCTCCACGTAGTCTTTCCTGAACCATGCCAGCACGGTCAGGGCGACACCGACGCGAAGCGGGTAAAAGTAGTCGAACTCCGACACGAAGAGCCCCGTGATGAGTGCCGTCGCGACGACCGCGAGCAGCGGCAAGAGAAATGGGGCGCTCGGATTGGTGACGCGCGCACGCGGCCCGCTCGGATCGCTCGCGAGCCACGGAACCCGTTGGCTGACCCAGACGGCACCGAGCGCTACGGCGCAAAAGAACACCCAACCCGCCTTCGAATGGAACCCCCCGATCGCGATCTCCGGAGACCATAGGTGCCCGACCAGGATGAGCGCGACGATTCGGACCACGTTGAGAGCCCACACGGCGAGGATGCCGAGGGGCAACAAGACCAGGACATGGGGGAATCGGAACTGCTCGCGGAAGACGATCAGGTAGGCCATCAAGAAAGCAGCGACCAGGCCGATTCCCTCGTAGCCCGAGCACACGGGCGCAACCGTGACTCCGAATGCTTCGGTGCCCACCGCTGCTTCGTTCGGGTCGAAGACGATGGGTTGTACGAAAACCTCGAGCACGGCGGCGACTGCATCGAGCGTGACGTCGCCCAGGGGTTGCCATAGCTCGAGCGTGATGATCCCCGCGCCCCATGCCACCAGTCCCAAGAGTGCAGCAAGCGAGAGCGGAACCGCGAGCTCTTTGAGAAGGGCGCTGAGCCGAAGGCGACCGACGGCGAGGGGCAGCCACGCGAGAAATGTCGCCGCACCGCCCAAGACCCACAAAAGCACCCAAAGACCAAGCGGTTCGGGCGAAAGTGCATTACCTCCGAAGAGATGGGCACTCAATCCAAAGAAGGCAGAGAAACAAACGAGCTGGACCAGTAGGAGAGGAAACCAAGGAGCCTCCTCGACCTGCGCTGAGCGGTGCACGACGTCGCGTACCTCCGCTCCCCCGAGCAACCACAGCGCAGTGGCAAACGCGATCGCGATCGGACCGAGCATTCCGATGAAGCCGATAGCGCCCCAATCTCCAGCTCTCTCGAGAAGGACGTAGGCGTCGAACGAGAAGCTGATCGCCAGGTACTCGCCGAGAAGTAAGACCACAGCGGCGATTGGCCGGAAGAACCATCGCACCGGTAGGGGCTGCTTTGCCCGCGAGGAATCAGGCAACGCAGACCCCGGTCGGTTGATTAAACGACGTCTTCTTCGTCACGCCTACGCGACAATACGTAGGCGACGCCTCCAAGCAACAGCACGACTGCGCTTCCGGCGGCGCCGGGATCGAGCTCAGGAACGGCCGAGTTGCTCCGCGTGGCGGATTTCCCGTAGTTCCATTGCTTTGTGATCTTATCCCCGCTCTGGTGATCCTTGCCTTGGTTCTGCGAGCTCTTGCCGAAGAACGCGCCCCGACTCCACGCGTGAGCAACCGGATTTGGCGCGATGAAAAAGACACCGAGAACCAGTGACACCCCAATAATCCAATGTTTCATGTGTTTCTTCTCCTACGCGACGATGAGCGACACGCCATGACAATGTTTTACAATTGGAAGGGGCGTCATGCAAATAAATCGCACGGTTTCGTGACAATTCTTGCCGACTTCAAGTACCCGGAATCATTAGTGTATTTATCATAGCCAGCGATTGGATGTGTGCCGATGTAGCGCCTTGTCTTCCATATTTAGGGCTGAGGCCGTGTTCAGTCGCCCATGTTCAGGAACTCGAGCTGCCGACCTGCCGCTGCGAGCAGGACTGTGCGGTCCCTTACACGATCGCATTTTTGCCTCCTAGAGGGCCTTCCTTTACTTGCTTGAGCATAAAATTTCCGTGATTCTGTCTAAGAGGAGGCCCTCATGGCTTATAGATGGCTTGGAATATTGCTGCTTTCGGCCGCGTGCATGGTTGGTTGCGGGACCGGAGACGGAGGAGGCCCGCGCGGAACGGGCGGAGAAGGCGGCACGGGGGGTGCCACTGGGGGCACAGGCGGAGACGGTGGATCGGGCCCGATGTGCATGACCAACTCGCTGTGTCGTGCCTGTCCGAGCGAAGATCTTTGCGACACCAGTGACGACTGCTCTCCGGGATTCGTCTGCATCGAATCCGGGTGCGACAGCCTCGAGGGTGCGCCGATCAAACAGTGTGTCTTTGGCGGCGGCGGGGCCTGCGCCACCAACGACAACTGTCTTCCCTTTCCAGGACGCGAGTGCATCGACGTTCCCGGTGAAGGCATGCGCTGCGTCAAGACGACGCCCGGCTGCGACACGAGGTTTGACTGCGTGCCTGGCTTCTCCTGCGAAAACGGCAGCTGTGTAGACCGTAGGCTTCCCTGCGACCTCGACGAACACTGCCCGAAGAACCACGTCTGCGTAGCAGGCACAAACGGGAGCTTCTGCGCGCGCGTCCAAGTCGAGTGCGTCGCGGAGTTCGACTGTATCGATCTCGCGCCTCGCTGTGAAGACATCGACGGCGACGGCAACGCGGAGTGCGCTGGTGTGTTCGATGCAAATCAGTCGATGCCGGTCGCTTGCTTAAACTCGGATTGCGCCGATGTGTCGGCACCGGTCTGCGAAACCGCAGGCGCAGGAAGCACGACTGTGTGCGGGCAGTACGGGCTTTGCCGCGACGGCGCAGACTGCGCGACTGGCTTCGACTGCGTTGGCCTTTGGCCCGATGGGCGCATGGAATGCGTACCGAGCGGCGGGAGCTGCTCGAACGTGAGCGACTGTCCGGTACGACAGGTTTGTGCCTCTCCTCGCGAGGGCGGGACGCCGAGCTGCCAAGCTGGATTCCTGAACTAATCAAGATGAACCGAACCGAACCCATATCGAGAATGAGCATCGCCCGCCACGGCTTGTGGTCGGTTGGCGCGGTGTCGCTCGCGCTCTTGGTCGGCTGCGGTGATAGCGGCCCGTCTGTCCCCTGGGGAACCGGAGGGACCGGTGGAACCGGAGCCTCCGGAGGTGTTGGCGCCACGGGTGGTACTGGCATGGGCGGTAGCGGCGGCATGGCCGGCATTGTTGGGACCGGCGGCATGGGTGGCATGGTCGGGACAGGCGGCACGGGCGGCACCAGCGGCACGGGTGGCACCGGCGGTGCGACTGGCCCCTGCATGACCAATGCGCTTTGCCACACCTGCCCGACGCAGCTTCCTTGCGACACCGACGACGACTGCGCGTTTAGCGGATATGTCTGCGTCGACTCGGGCTGCGATACCAATCAAGGCGAACCGATCAAGCAGTGCCAGCCATTGCACGGTGGCTCGTGCGCTTCCGTGACTGAATGTCCTAACTCCACGGACTACGCATGCGCTCCGATCGGGGTTGGGCCTACGCACTGCGTGAGGGTCACACCGGGCTGCAGCCCGTCTACTGAGAGCTACGATTGTCCGCTCGGCTTTTCCTGCGAGGCAGGCGCCTGTGTCGATCGTCGCGTGCCATGTGACAGCTACCTCGACTGCCCGAAGAGCCACGTCTGCAAGGTGACCCCAACGGCGGACTTCTGCGTTCGCACCTTCCAAACCTGCCATCTCGATGAAGATTGCGCGGGGCTCGGCGAGTTCTGTGCCGACATCGACAACAACGGCACCAAAGAGTGTGCCGGCGGCGCGGGCAGCCCATGCCTCAACGCAAGCTGTCCGTCCACGGTCCCGGTTTGCGAGGTCGGTGCCGTCGCCACCGACGTTGCGTGTGGCGACTACGGATTGTGCCGCTCCAATAGCGACTGCGATGAAGCGGCTGGCTTTGAATGCGTCGGCCTTTGGCAAGACGGTCGCAAAGAATGTGTTCGAGCCGGCGGTACGTGTGACCAAGTAACGGACTGCGACCCCCAGCAGGTCTGTGCAGCCCCTCGCAATGGCGGCGCGCCGAGCTGCCAAGCCGGAACTGTTCCTTAAGGAGGAAAACGTGAAACCCCAAGCCCTGACCCCTTTGATTCTCTTCTCGTTCGCAGTCGCGCTGCCCGCGTGTCAGAGCGGCGATCCTTCGGTGGAGGCCGCCTACCAAGCGGTCGTCACCGCGCCGGCATCTTGTGGCAACGGCGACCCCACCTGCAACACCGCCATCGACTACCCCGAGCAGGTCGATCTCAGCGTCGGCAACTCGAGCAACATCGTCTTCTCGAGCGCCGACGGCGCCCTCAACCTCGTCGGCGGCAGCGGTAGTGCAGCCCTCGTCGATACAGATGGCGACGGGGTGCCCGACCCGGCCGACGATTGTGCGGGGCTTGGTTGGAAACTTCCCTGCGATGGTAACAAGGACGACGACGGCGCCTACCAGACCGCTTACTTCGACGCCGGCGGCGACAACACTGTGTCCGCCAGCATCGAGATCCGGTCCGATATCCGGAGCGCCGACGTCTATATTCTCATGGATGCCACCGGCTCCATGGGGGGCGAGCAGAACCAGCTCGTCACGGACTTGACGAGCGGAACCTTTGTCGACGCGGGGGAGTGCCCAGGAGGCGCGGACACAGGCATCGTCGGAGCCATTCAGTGCGTAATCCCCGACGTTTGGATGGGCGTTGGGGACTTCAAAGAGGTTTCGTATCTACCGCACAATAACCGCTATGACATGGCGCCCTATCACCACTACCTCGACACGACCAACAACATCCAACACGTGCTTGACGCGGTGTCCATGTTCCGGGCCGACAACAACAAGGACTACCCAGAGGCCCTGAGCCAGGCGCTTTACTCTGTCGTGACGGGGCAGGGCCTTGGAGACCTGGTGCCGAATCGCGGCGCATGTCCCTCGACGCCGGCAGGGCGCTGGGGCTACCCCTGCTTCCGCGACAGTGTGCTTCCGATCATCTTGCTCTTCAGCGACGCCGATATGTGGAACGGCCCGGTCGCCAACGGCCACACCTATGGCAATCCACCCTTTGACGGGACCCTCGGCATCGGGACCCGGTTGCCGCCGGTAGAGCAGTCTCCGAACGTCCTTTACTCGAGCGACCCGTTCACGGCCTGGGATCTCGGGGACCTGACCAACAAGTCGTTGACGTTGATGGGAAGCAACACCAACCTCGGAAACGACGCGGTGACCTGGGACAAGGGGCTGTGCCTGCAGTGTGGCGGGTCTGGATGCTGGGCCGACGGGCGTGACGCATTCGTCAAGTTCTCCCTCAGCGGTCTGATCGACATGTTTGTGAGCGGCGAGGGCACGGCTTACCACACGACCAACGCTGCGCTCCTTGATTCAGCGCTTGCATTCGTCGATTGCAATCCCGGGCCCGGCGGCGGCGACTACTGGGGACGGCTGACCCAAACTCTGGGCGCCGGTGACTGGTACGCGGTCTCCGATGCTTCTGTCGAACCAAGCACGTCGGTCTCCACTCGCAGGGGGAACTTTCAACTTCGGTTTCACAACCTGACCGCCGACCCCGGCGGCTACCCGAGCTGGCAGACCACCGATCTTCCCGTGCAATGGACGACGGTCGAAACCGAGCTCTTGGCCAACGATGTCAAGGTCGTCAGCGTGATGAGCCCCAACTCGGGAGGCTACATCGCGCTGCCGGACCTCACCGAGCTCGGCATCGTCACCGGATCGGTCGACATATTCGGCGATCCGTATCTCGAGCAGATCGCAGGCGACGGGTCGGGTCTCGGGACCGCGGTCCTCGAGGCCATGCAAGCTCTGGTCGGCGACACGCGACGCGATGTCACCCTCGTTCCCGAAGACAACCCCGCAACACCAACCGTCGACGAGACCCAATTCGTGAGCGCGATCGTGGCCAAGGACTGCCCAGACAATGGCTTCCCCCAAAAATGCATTGGCGGCTCCGGGACTCCCACGTGTCTAGGGTGCCTCGCGGGAGCGAACATTGAGTTCGAGTTCCGCGTCGGGAACGACTTCGTGCCCCCAACGGCCACTCCGCAGGTCTTCGACTTCGATATGCGTGTGATGGTCGATGGCACGACCGAGATCGCCCGATATCCGGTTCGAATCATGGTGCCCCCGTCGGGATCCGACTTCGGCACGGGCTTCTACCAGAACACCTACGACTCCGATATCGTTTGCGAGATGCCACCTGAGCGACCGGACTGGGGCACGCTCACCTGGATCGGCTCGACACCCTCGGACAGCACGGTCGAGTTCGAGTTCTTCACCGCGAATACCCTTGCCGAGCTCGATACCGTGATTCCGGTGTCGATCGTCTATCCGACCGACACCACCTTGCAAACGTACGATATCGGTGACGAGCTTCTCGCCGGCGGCGAGACAAACTTCTTGCCCTACCTCCGGGTGCGGGCCAAGCTCAACGCCTCGAGCGACGCGTTGAGCACACCGGTCTTCCAAGGATGGTCGATGGAGTTCCATTGCGTTCCGTTTGACTAGCCGCCGCGCACCAACGTCAGCATCGGCTTCGGTGCGTAGCCGGCGAGGTAACCGCTTTCTTCGGCGACGTAGACCCAGCCGCGCTCGTCGACCCGCATGAGGTCGGGAACGAGGTCGCAAGGGAGACTCGCCGATAGGCGGCTTCCATCGGCGGGCCGCACGACGTGCACCGACGATGCAGGCACGAATAGCGCGCCCCCTCGAAGGACCGGCTCGAGCCTTCTCGGGATCTCGTCGGCCAACGCATCCGCGAGATGGGTCGACCACTTCACGTGGCCGGTATGCACATCGAAGGCACTGAGCTGCCCAAAGGGCGCGTTCACGATCCAGGTGCTGTCGATCGCCATGCCGGCTCCGCCAATTCCGAGACCCGGGTCCTTCACGCCCCAAAGCGGTTCACCGTGGTCGAGCGAATGCGCGGACAACGTCGCCTCCTCTCCCGCCGTCGACACGAGGACGACGCTGGCGGCGCTCGTCGGGTCCGATGTGGGAGGGCCTTGAAGCTCCCGCTGCCATCGTGGGCGCCCGCTGTAGAGGTCGATCGCGTAGAGCGCGCCCTCGCGGCGGCCGCGAACCGCGGCGGCTACCACCGTTTCGTCTCGGACCAAGGGTTTGAATTGAAAGCACCCTCGTTCGGCGAATCTCCAGACATCTTCCCCGGTGGCGAGGTCGATGGCATGAATCGCCTCTTCGCCGCAGGTCACGAGCAGCACGCGGCCTATCTTCGTCATTCGGAACTCGCCGCCGGTTCGAGATGCGAAGCGCCAACGCGGCTCCCCGGTGCGGACGTCGAGCGCAACCAATCGATCGCTGCCTTCGGTGATGACCGCGACGGGGGGAATGCTGCCGCCGCCGGCCATCAGTCCGCTCGGCGGACCGCCAATGCGTGGCGTGATGTGCGTCGAGCCATAGGCCGCGCCGTCTTCGACGTTGCAGAGCTCGACCTCACCGTCAGGCGAGAGCCGGATCAGCACCGAGCCAGCCATCAGGGTGGTGGAGGCCTGGCCCGGACGGGCCCAGAGCACCTGACCATCGTCGCGCGAGATCGCGACTACGTGGTTTTGGGTCGCGATGACCAGCCTATCGCCGCACATGAATACCGAGTTCGCGTCGAGCCCTTCGAGACAGATCCGCCATCGCTCCTCGAACTGGAGGGACGGCAAATTTTCGGCCCTCGTGGTTGGCCCAGCGTCAACCTCGTTGTGCATACGAAGCCGGTCGGGGTCGAGGTTCACGAAGCTGTCAGCGTTTCGTCGGGCCCGTATCTCCCGCCGCAACACCCGCACCTCTTGTCGGAGCGCACGCACGCGTAGGTTGCGGCTTTGCCCCCGGTCCGAGGCGACCAGACTCCGAAGGAGGTCGCTCGCCAGCTTGAGAATAGGGAGAGCGGCTTCTGCGATGCTCAGCGAAGTCGCAGTGAGATCGCCTCTGCCTTCGGAATGGAGCTCGACACTGACGAGTTGGTGAGACGACTTCCGCATCGCGATCTGAAAGCCACCAGCCCGTAGACGCACGTGTGTCGGTTGGGCGCTGTCCCAGGAATCGACCAGGGTTCGCACCGCGACCACCATCCGATGCGCGGCCAGCATGACTGGGCCTTGTACGAGCGACAGTCTACGTCCGCGAACGAACGCCCACAGATGGCCCTCGAAGAGAAGAGCATGAACATCGGCCCGAGCAGAACGGCTCTGTGACGAAGAGGACGACGGGTAGATCGCCGCCTCGTATCCAAATGCGAGAGGTACCTCTGAGGGCGGGGCATCGAGCTCACCGCCTCGTTGATTGACGGCGGCGATCGGTCCTAACGGGTCCGGCGCAAGTTTGGTGGCAAGTGCCCGTTCGGCGACTCGAATGGCGATCTGCCTGGCCGTCGGGTCGAGCTCCTGCCTCGCGCTTTCGAGCATGGCCTGTGCACAAGTGTGCAGGAGTAGTCTGAGTGGGACGGAGCGGTCGAGCTGATGCACCACCGGGGCGCTGGCCGTCCCATAACAACTGACCAACACCGAGTCTCCGCGCCGCACCAAGGCGTACTCGATCGCAGAAGTCGCGAGCGGCAATAGGACTTTGCGCTTTGCGCCGATCGCCAGCGCTGATGTGGCTGCAGTGAGCTCCGCGAGCGCAGGAACTTCGACGTCGAGCTCCCCTCCGAGCAGGAGGCGCGGAACCCCTGAGTTCGTGCGTTCTTGTGCGTGTGAGACCGATTTGTCCAATGGCGCGACCATGTTGGTTTTCCAACGCGAGCTGGAGAGAAAATGGTACTTGGGTCGTTCGACACGGATCCAAAAAAAGGCGTCCTTTCCCTATATGTTGACAGCAGGGTTTCTGTGGTGACTGAAGAAGCGAAACAGTGGGTCGCGGTGACTGTCTTGGTGTTCCGTGGTGATCGCGTTCTAGCGATGCAACGCGCTTCGGCCGAGGCTGCGGGGGCCGGTATTTGGGAGGGGATCTCGGGGCGGGTCGAAGCTGATGAAGACCCACTTGCTGCCGCGAAACGCGAAGTGGTTGAAGAGAGTGGGCTCCGCGTGCGAGTGCGCCCTCGTCCCGTCGACACGTACGCGGCGCGTCGACGTGGCGAGCCGATGACGGTGATCGTGTTTCGGGCAGAGCACGAAGGCGGGGAGGTTGTCTTGTCGCTGGAGCACGATGCGTATCGATGGTGCTCGCTCGAGGAGCTCACCGAGCTGGGTGTGCCAGCCCGATTGATCGAGGCGGCGCATCGCGCGCGGAAAGTCGTTTAGAAGGCCTGCCGAGAAGCCGCTGCATCGCCGCGTCGAAGCCGGCAGCGCGGTGATGTTGATCGAGATAGACGAGGCCGGCAGACCGGAGCTGATCGGTGAGGGCCTGGTTGATCAACACCCGGTGAGCCGCTTTGGCAAGCGCGCGCGGGTCGTCGTTCCGTACGCACAGACACGCGGCGTCGATCGGGAGGCCTGCTGTCGCCCGCTCCGTCGCCACGACCGGAAGCCCGCGGGAAAACGCATCCAGCATCTTGATCGGCAGACCACCGACGGCGCGACGCGGGACCCATGTGAAATCCGCTGCCGCATGCGCCAGCCGACGGGCCCGCTCACCGGCCAATCGGCGAAAATCGACGACGGTACCTAACCCGGTGCGGACTGCTCGGAGGCGGGCCGGAACGGGGTCGGATTCGGTGGCGATCAAGAGCCGAGCGCTCGGGTGCCGATCTCGCAAGATGACGAGGGCGTCGATCAGATCTTCCCAGCCTTGGTAGGGATCGAGGTTCCCGGCGTAGAGGCAAAGAGGACCTGTCGTCGGGAGCCCGAGCGTTTTTCTCGCGTCGCGTGCGGTCATCACGGCGCCGATCGATCGACGCCATGGGACGGGCAAGTACGTCGCCGTCTTGCCGAGAAGCATTGATAGCGAAGGAGACACGGCAGCAACACCGGCGGCCAGTCGACACACTCGAGCCTCGACCTGACGTGCGGTGGCGGCCATCGGTGACTCGAGGAGTCGGGGAAAGTACATCGGCAGCTCTCGTTCGAGCGATGTGTGCGCGACGTAGTAAACAGGGCCCACGTTTGTGGCGAGGGCGACGAGTGCTGCTTCGATGTGATGTGCGACGACCGCCTCGGGTTTCAGCCGCGCCGATAGGCGACGGATCTCGCCGATACACCGTGCATCGAGCGCAAGCTTACCCAACGATGGTCCGGAGCGCAGCGAATGCACCCTCGGGAAGTCCGGAACGCGATCGATGGGATAGGACGCCTCGAGCTCGTATGCCCCGCGGGCATAAGTGAGCAGATGAACCGGCCTACCGAGCTCCGAGGACGCTCGAAGCATCGAACCAAGAGCGGCCTGTGTGCCCTGGTACGTTGGAAACGGCAAGCAGGCGACGTGCAGAACGGTCATTCGACATACCCCAGCGCTCGTAGACGAGCCTCAACCGCTGCTTCGTTGCGATGGACGCCAGACCTCTGCCGATCGCCTGAGGGAAGCGCTTCGGCCGCATCCGAAGCCTCGAGAGCATTCCATAGCACGCGCCCTCGGAACGAAGATGGTACCTCGACGCCGAGCCGCGCGAGAAGTGTTGCGGTCACGTCCGCGATGTGTGCGTCGATGTGCCCTACCGAAACGACTTGCGGGCCGTCGATCGCCAAGAAGCCATGCGAGCGATGACTGCCCGGAAGGCTGCGGCCTTTCTTCCCGAGCTTCTCCCGGTCGGTGAGCAGACGCCACGCGCCGTGCTCCGTGGGGGCGCTCGCGCTCGGCATCAAGTTGTACGAGTACTCGCCGTCGAGATGAAAATCGAGAAGCAGATCCGGCGCGCGCTCGAGGTAAGGGCCATCGAAGAGCTCCTCTCGTCGCACCACGTCGCGAAAGACCGGGCGACCCGCCCAAGGATCGCGCACTGCAAGCAAGGCGGTACGGATGCGCAGAATCGTTTCGTGCTTCTCGTCCCGGCGAACCGTCCCCTTGGGCTCACGGCCGGCCATGTTGAGATAGATGCCGGGGAAGTAGTTGAGCTCATCGCTGAACGCGGTGGTCCGTTTCATGTCGATCGCGCCAAAACGCACGTGCGATTCGAGTCGACTCGGAAGCCAGGCGTTGCCGATGCGAAACACGCGCTCGCGAAGGCGCGGCGGAAAGCGTCTCAAGGCGAGCTCTTTGAACCGCGCTCCGGCATGCTGGTTTCGGGCTTTGAATGACAGCAGCCCGTGCTCGGCCAATAGGCGGTTCAGGTACAGGACCTTGTCGGAGGACCCCCCAGAGCCATGATCGCTGAGCAAGGTTATTTCGGTTTGGCTGCCCGCGGCGTCGATCAAGCGACCCACCGTCTCGTCGAGTGCCTGGTAAACACGCAGAAGGCCAGCCCGCTGGTCGCTCGAGACGCTTCTTGGTTTTCTCGGCGACCGGGGGTCGTGGTGCGCCCAAAGGTAGTGCGAGGCCGTGTCGCTTTCGCCGAAATAGACGGCAAACAGGTCCCACTCTTGGCGTTCCAGCAACCATCGGGCCCATTCCTGCTTTCTCACCACGCGTCGCACCAACGCGTCGGGCAGACGGTCGATCCAACCCGGTGCGTCCGCGTGAAACTCGTCGACGTCGTCGAAGGTGGGCGTGCCGAACCGGGCAACGGTTTCGTCGTAGAGGGACGGGGGCCACATGAAGGATCGATCCGCCTCGAAGGCGACCGGGGCGTCCCAGCCGCTGACAAAGACTCCCCGCGCGAGCTCCTCGGGAGGCCAGGTTGCTGGGAAGCTCAAGCAAGCGCAGCGAAACCCGAGCCGGTCGAGGCGTTGAAAGATGGTCGGCGCTTCTCGGGCCGTGCCCGCGGTGAACCGCACTCGATATCCGCGTCGGGTCGTGAAGTCGAACACTCCATGCCGAGCAGGATCGAGACCGGTTAGAAAGGTTGTCCAGTTGGGCAGGGTGGCCGGAGGCTGCACCGACTCGAGTGCCGCATAGGCACCATGATTCATCACACTGTAGAGGTTCGGGAGACACTCAGCGCCGAACTGCTCGACCACGCCGAGGTCGAGCCCATCGAGGCCAATCACCAGCGCCCGCGCAGACACGAGCAGAGCCTAGCAGCCTTAGCGTGAGCGTCAGTCTCAACCGGTGACTCGGGCCACGGCGCGGGACGGGCGTGCTCGCGCTGGGGCCCCGGTCGCCCTTGCGGCTAATCATGGATCCTGACGCGGGCTGCTCCCCATTCAGCACCACACTCTGCGCCGCTCTCTTGAGCTGGTCCGCCAACGCCCGATCTTGTGCTCGAACCACCTGGAGGAGCGGAGCGACCTCCTGCACGACCTTGCGGGCCCTGATGTACACGTTCTCTGATTGCATCTTCAACTCCTTGTTTTGGGTTTGGGCCCTGTTGGCCTCACCCGCTGTGGTCAACAGAGCCCAAACCCAAAACAAGGAGTGCCAGTGCCAGTGCCAGCGTCAGCGTCAGTGCGAGTGCCAGCGTCAGTGCCAGTGCCAGCGTCAGCGTCAGTGCCAGTGCCAGCGTCAGCGTCAGTGCCAGCGTCAGTGCCAGCGTCAGTGCCAGTGCCAGTGCCAGCGTCAGCGCCAGTGGCAGCGTCAGTGCCGGTGCCAGCGTCAGTGCCGGTGCCAGTGCCAATGCTGGCTCGCCGACGGACTTGAATGAGTGTACATGTCACGCATGGACAGGGCATTTTGGTCCCGAGGCCTTGGTCGGAGACACAGTAATGCCACAAGACCGACTATCGAAAGTCTTCCAAGCGCGCATTGAGATGAGGCAGTGACCGACGCCTTGCCAAATGCGAGTTCGCCCGGATGGCATACGCTACCCTTTCACAGTGTCTTGTCGCATCTGTCCTCGGGCCCTCACGGCCTCGGGGAGGTCGAGGTTGAGCATCGCCTCTCTCTCTACGGCCCAAACGAGCTGGATGCCGTTGATCGTGTCTCGCCTTGGACCGTTCTGTTGGGACAATTCAAGAATGTCCTGATCATCATCCTGCTGATCGCGACCGCGATCTCCGCCTTTGTCGGACACGGCGTGGAGGCCATCGCCATCGCCGTGATCGTGCTGTTCGCTGTGGTGCTGGGCTTCGTACAGGAGTACCGAGCGGAACGCGCGATCGAAGCGCTCAGGCGAATGGCCGCACCTACCGTAACGGTGATCCGCGACGGTCGGGAGATCGAGATCCCGGCGCGCCAGCTCGTGCCAGGCGACCTCATTCTCTTGCATGCTGGCGATAAGGTGGCGGCCGACGCGCGGCTGATCAAGTCGGTCAATCTGCAGGTGGATGAAGCGGCGCTCACTGGCGAATCCGTGCCTGTGGAGAAGAACACCGAGCCACTCGGTGGCGAGGACCTGGCCCTCGGCGACCGCAGCAACATGGTTTTTGCTGGAACCATTGCCACCTATGGTCGGGGCCGTGCTGTCGTCGTCGGCACCGGCATGAATACCCAGTTCGGTCGGATTGCCCAGATGTTGCAATCCGTCGAATCCGGCAAGACGCCTCTACAGAAGAATCTCGACAAGGTGGGTCGTGTTCTGGGCCTAGCAGCACTTGTGGTAGTGACCGCGATCGTCGCCATGGGCATGCTCCGCGGCCAGCCGTTGCTGGAGATGTTCATCTTTGGGATTGCCCTGGCAGTTGCGGTCGTACCGGAGGCCCTGCCGGCGGTCGTCACCATTTCGTTGGCGATCGGCGTGCAACGCATGGCGAAACGAAACGCCCTCGTGCGCCGCCTGCCGGCCGTCGAAACCTTGGGAAGCACATCGGTCATCTGCTCGGACAAGACCGGCACTCTGACCAGGGACGAGATGACAGCCCGCAAGCTGTACACGCCCGAAAGAACGCTCACCATCTCCGGTGGCGGCTACGAGCCCGAAGGCGAGTTCTCACTGGACGACTCGGCTGTCGAGCTCTCTACGCAGGAGACGGAGTTGCTACGGGCGGCCGCGCTAGTTTCCGATGCACACCTCGTCCGCGACGACGCGCACGGCGGTTGGCACATCAAGGGAGACCCCACCGAAGGCGCAATGATCGTGGCGGCAGCAAAGGCCGGACTGCAAAAGGGCGACCTCGACCTCCAGTTCCCCCGCATTGGAGAAATCCCCTTCACCTCCGAAACCAAGCGAATGACAACCTTGCATTCCATTGCCAACAATCAGGTCGCCTACGCCAAGGGCGCGCCGGAGACCATCCTCAATTCGTGCTCTCTGCAATTGACGGGGCGAGGCCAAGTCGCGCTGGGGGATGCTGACCGAGAGGCGATTCTCGAAGCGATCCAACAAATGGCTAGCGAGGCCCTTCGCGTGCTGGCTGTGGCCAGCAAAGCAGACGCCACACTTGGAGACGCGGAGCGCGAGATGACCTTCCTCGGTTTGGTGGGCATGATCGATCCGCCACGCCCCGAGGCCAAGGCCGCCGTCGAACGCTGCCAGGAAGCTGGCATCAGAGTCGTGATGATCACGGGCGACCACCCGCTCACCGCACAGGCCGTGGCTCGTGAGCTCGGTTTGCTCAGAGCGGGGCGCGCAGTGACCGGCGCAGAGCTCGAAGACATGAGCGACGAGGAGCTCGAGCGCGATGTCGAAAACGTCGAGCTCTATTCCCGCGTGTCCCCCGCTGACAAGCTTCGGATAGTCACGGCCCTGCAAAAGCGCGGTCACGTTGCGGCTATGACAGGCGACGGCGTGAACGACGCACCGGCCCTCAAGAAAGCGGACATCGGCATCGCCATGGGTATCACCGGCACCGACGTCAGCAAAGAAGCCGCGGCGATGACCCTCACCGACGACAACTTCGCATCGATTGTGGCGGCGGTGGAAGAAGGCCGCGGGATCTTCGAGAACATCAAGAAGTATCTGATGTATTTGCTCTCCTCGAACATCGGCGAGATCGGTCTCATGGCCGGCGCGACGATCGCAGACTTGCCACTGCCCTTGACCGCGGTGCAGATCCTCTACGTCAACCTCGCCACCGATGGCTTGCCTGCGCTTGCACTGGCGGTCGATCCCCCCGAGGACGACCTGATGGAGCGGGCTCCGCGCGACGCTCGCACGGGAGTGTTCACTCGCCCTGTCGTGATCCTGATGGCTCTCGGAGGCCTATGGTCCACAGCCGTGAATCTCGCCATCTTCACATGGGCCCTGAAGTCGGGCGGCAGCGTTGCTCATGCCATGACGATGACCTTTGTGTCCCTGGTGTTGATCCAGTTCTTCAAGGCGTACAACTTCCGCTCCGACCGACGGTCCATTTTGCATCGGCCGTTCTCCAACAAGTGGCTGAACCTCGCCATCTCTTGGGAGCTGGTGCTGTTGCTCTTCATCGTGTCGTTTCCACCGCTGCACGAACCGTTTGGCACGTACGCGTTGTCAAAGAACGATTGGTTGATCGCCATCTGCGCGGCCCTGACCATTTCGCCTGTCCTGGAGCTGGCCAAGTGGTGTGAACGGCGTGGCTGGCTCGGAAAGCTGCCCTAACGGTGGTGCAAGCAGCCGGGCAAAGCTCCAACACGACCATGGACGCAATCATTTCATCGGGAATCGAACTTCTGTCTGACTATGCGGGCTGGTTCATCGGCGTCTCCATTGCGAGCCTAGTCGCGGCCGTGTTGCTGGTGCCCGCTCTCATCAAGCGTATTCCCGCCGACTATTTTTCCCACTCACAGCGACATCGCCTGGCCTCGTCGCGGTACCCCGCGATTGAGTTTGCGTTAGCAGGCGCAAAGAATCTGCTCGGCGCGACCCTCGTGTTGGCGGGGCTGCTGATGCTGTTCGTTCCCGGCCAGGGGCTGATCACGTTATTGGTGGGCCTGATGATCATGAACTATCCGGGCAAGTTCGCTCTAGAGCGCTGGCTCATCCAGCGTCCCCACGTCTTGTCAGCGGTGAACTGGTTGCGAGCCCGGCACGGCCAACCTCCGTTGGACCCGCCCGGTCGGTGAGCCGTCTCTGCGTCAACCGGTGACTCGGGCCGCGGCACGGGACGGGCGTGCTCGCAATGGGGCCCCGGTCGCCCTTTTCGGATAAGTATGGATCTTGACGCGGGCTCCTCCCCATCGCTGTGCTGCCCATCCCGCGCCGCGGCCCAAGTCACCTACTCCTCGAAAACAGTGCCAGTGGCAGTGCCAGCGGCAGTGCCAGTGCCAGCCGTCCTCACGCCGTCCAGTCTCTGCCCAGGATTCCGGGAGGTCTTTCCACGCCGAACACGCTCAGAGTGGTGGGCGTCACGTCGTAGATCTCCGCGCCCTCGACGCGACCACGGGCCGGCACGCGCCCGCCGCTCACGACGAAAATCCCGTTCCAGTCGTGATTGCAGGTATCGGGTCCAGTGTCGTTTTCGGGGATGATCGATCGACCGTGTCCGACGGACCCGATCGCTCGAAGCGCGAGGTCGTCGAAATAGACCATGAGATCGGGCGGAAAGCCACGCACCTCCCGGTAGTGCTCTTTCGGATCGCGTACCATCGTCGAGATCGCGCAGCCATCGTCGTCTTGCAAGGCGCCGAGCTCGCGCCGCAATCGGTTCGTGAGGGCGGTCGCCTCGTGCGTCGGCACCAGTCCATGCGGCTCGCGGCCTGCGACGTTCAAGAAGATCCGTGCGTAGTAGCCGCCTTCCGCCCAGGCGATCGTCTGTGACCAATCGACGCGGTCGTGGTCCAGTGGGGACACGGTGCCCGGGGGGTCCTTCAGGACGAGGTAACCGCGCCTGATCAGCCAGTCGTTGATGCAGAAGCCTCCCCGCATCGCGCGCGCGCCATGATCGCTCACCACCAAGAACGTCGTGTCGCCGTCCGCAAGTTCTCGTAGCCTACCGATCTCCGCATCGAGCAGCGCGTAGTACTCGCGCCCCGAATCGAACCATCGGTTGCCTGGCTCATGCTTGGGATGATGCGGATCGATGTGCCGCCAAAAGGCGTGATGGAAGCGGTCGAGGCCGATCTCGACCATCATCATGAAGTCGGGTTTCTTTTCAAGCCAGATGTGCTCGGCGATGTCGAAGTGCTGGCGTGTCATCGTGCGGATCTCTTCGTCGATGCGCTCGAGATCGTCCGCTCGGAAGTTCTCGACATCGGGAATGTACGGACCAAAACGCTCCTCGATTTCTGGAGCCAAAGAGCGCGGAAAGCACCAAGGGGCGTCACCACTCTGCAACAAGAAACCCGAGATCATGTCGCCGCGAACCGGACTTGGGGGCGACGTCAGCGGAACGAACAGAGAGGCCACCCGAAAACCGTGGTCGCCAAGCCAGTCCCAGACGCGTTTCACGCGCACGTCTTGAGCGTTGGCGATCCGCAAACCGGTCTTGCCAGCGATCCGATTGCGGAAGCCGTAGAGTCCGAGCTCCCCCGGGTCTCTTCCGGACACCATGCACGTCCACGCCGGGACCGTTATTGGAGGCTCCGAGCTCCGGAGCGGACCCCAGGTACCGCCTTCGATCAACGACCCGAGGTTCGGCATCGAGTCTCGATAGCGGTCGAAAACCAACGTCGGCGCCGCACAGTCGAGCCCAACGACGATCATCCGTGGTTTGCCCATCACCACCGAATTAACCCCCACAAAAAGGGGACAGTCCCCTTTTTTTATGGGTGTACGGACTTGCGGCTCGAAGGGGCTCCGGTCGCGTCCGCGGCCTCGTGGATGGTGCGCTCGAGGTGGGCGAGGTCGAAAGGCTTTTCAATTCGGAGGTTTGGGACACTTTGAAGGAAGTCTCGGGCGCGCTGGGTGAAGGCGCCTCCGGTCATGAACACGATGCGCTCATGCATCGGGGTCGCACGCTGGAGGGCTGCCCGATAGACATCCATTCCGGTCATCTCCGGCATGATCAGGTCGCACAGGATCACGTCATAAGGGTGCTCCCCCATCAGGGCGACCGCCTGCCGCCCATCGTGCGCGATCGTGACTTGATGTCCGACGAGTGCCTTTTGGATCAGTCTCGCGATCACCGGCTCGTCATCGACGACCAACACGCTCAAGCTCCGACCCGAAGCGAGTCGAACGGCGGTGGTCGATGGCGGCGGCGCCGAGAGCGGGGCGGGTGACCGCACCGCCCGTTTCAATACCACACGCACGACCGTGCCCTGACCTGGATGGCTCTGAATCTCGATCGTGCCTTCGAGCGAATCGACGATCCGCCGGCAAATCGAAAGCCCGAGACCCGTGCCGCGGCCTGCGAGCTTGGTGGTCACGAACGGATCGAATACGCGCCGCAAGAGCTGTGCAGGGATCCCAGGGCCCGTGTCCTGCACGTCGATGCAAATGCGGTCATTTTCGATACTACGCGCGCGGACGGTGATCGTATTCCGCGAGAGATCGCCAGGCTCGATCGCCTGCGCGGCGTTCACGATCAGGTTCAGGAACACTTGGCCGATGCGCGTCTTCGACCCCCGCGTGTAGAGCGTTCCCTCTTCGTACTCGCGGATGATCGATGCTCGATGCTTGACCTCCGGCTGCGCCATTCGAATCGCGCTCTCGAGGACCTCCTTCAGGTCGATCACCCCGGTTTCGGTGGGATCCCCACCATGCGACAACTCCGTGATTTCCTTAGCAATTACGCGAATCCTGTCCGCGCCTTCGTACGCCTCGCCGACCAACTTGGCCGTCTCGTCGCGGAGGTCCGTGCTCCCGTTGCGGAGTGAGCGAAGGTGGCTCCACACGAAAGTCAGAGGGTTTCTGATCTCGTGAATGATGCTCGCGGTCAGCGTTCCGATGGCCGACATTCGCTCCGACAGCGCGAGTCGTTGTTGGAGCTCGCGCTCGCCAGTCATGTCGACGACGGACACGATCGCCCGAACGAATTTGCCCGCCTGGTTGGGTATGAAACGCCAATGCACGCGAATATCCCGTGGTTCTAGTGCGCATGTCGTTATCGCTGTCTCGAGATGCACATCCGTTTCGTTTCGAAATGCCGCCAGAAGCACACGAAGAAAGTCAGCCTTCGACTCGGCGGTGAGCAACTCGGGTGTGCGACGGATGCATTCTTCCTCGCTAGACGCGCCGACGAGCACAATGGCGCCCGAGCTCACTCTTCGGACCTGGGTGCGTCTCAGGCACTCCGTCAGAGCACCCGGGTCGTTTCTCACGATTTGCTTGAACTCGTCGGCATCGTGGCATCCTTGTGCGTCGATCCACGAGAGCACCTCTGCAAAATCGAGATCCCAGACCGCACTTGGGAGCAGCGTCCACACGTCGTCGTCATGCTGCGTGGTCGTGTCCTTGGACTGACGTAAAAGGCGAACCATCGACTTGCTCGACTCGGGCCCCGGCCGAGCTCCCTCCGAATCGTAGCGAAGAGGCGCCATCGCTCCCAAAAGCTCGCAGACTCAGGACTCGGCGCCGAAGCGCGGCTCGACCCCACGAAGCAGGCGGGACAGGTCCCGGCGAACGGCGCCATTGCCAATGTGCGCAGCCACTCTGTTTCCGCCGGGCACCCACCGTCTCAGCCGTTCGAGAGGCTTGATAATCGCTCGAGCCGGGTATTCCGCGTACTGCCAGAGATCGTCGGGCAGACCGAGGTTGTCCGCGACCTCGGGTCCGTTGAGCGCCCTTGCCAACCCGTGATGAAACCGCATTACGAACCGCGCGATCAAATTGGGGGCCTTCCCTGGTGCATTTTGACCAGGAACCCCGAGCAATGCCTCGGCGAGCGCCACCGAATCTTCGTCGGGACCCGGCTGCACGAGATGAATCAAGTCCGCGATACGCCTCGTTTTGGCCTCGGTTTGAAGCTGTGACAGCAACCAAGGATCGACCCCACTTAGATGTCCGCAGTAGCGCCACAGCGCAAGGATCGCGTCGGCTTCCGAGTCGTTGAGCTCGAACCCGAGTCGGCGCGCCCCATCCATCATCAGTAGCGAAAATTCGAGAAGGGTGCCGAACATGTCCGCCTGATTGATCGGGAGCCCCCACTCCCCGGTCCTCCAACGTTCGGACGCCAGGCACTCTCGGCGCACGTAGGCATGGATCAAGCGCACCCGCACCGTGATCTCATGACCGCGGTGCCCACGGCGCAGACCATTCACCTGCGTGGCCTCGCTCACGAACCGTGCAGTTTCCGCAAGTCGCCGTTGCGGGTTGTTTCGCAACTGCCCAGTCATTGCGAGAGGCTTCACTGCGGCGCTGGAGTGGTAGCCGTTTAGCAACGACCAAGCGCTAAGGATGATCATCCCAACCAACCCGAAACGTTGATATGCGAGAGCTCCACGGTTGATTTGCGCCCGGTCGACCCATGGCGGAATCGCCTCAACCTCCTGAAAAAAGTCCCGGAGCTCAGACGATGGTTCATCCACGCTTGCGATGCCTTGGCGAAGCGCTTGCTCGAAAAGTGCCTGTCCGGCCTTTCCGTTCCCCCGAAGCCAGTCTGCGAGTCGATCCGCAAGCGGGTCGGACTGCGTGTAAAAGCCAGCATACCGATCGGCATCGTCCCCGAAGAAATGACAGGCCTGCCATCGCCGCTCGTACCGAGATGGAAACGAAAGCTCAGCCGGCATCGAGCTCCTCACGACCATCGATTACGAGCTCTTGCACGCGCGCGCGCGCCGCGGCCGCTGCTGCACGGGGGTCGAGGCTCGCAAGCATTGGCTCGCCGACCCGGACGGAAACTCTAGTGCGTGGCCGCGCGGCAATCCTTCCGAGATGCCTAGCGAACGATTCATGCCCGTAGGGTACCGCCGGCGAGTACGTGAGCCCGACGGGCACGATGGGCACGTTCAGGGAGCGAACCGCCGCAAACGCACCCGGTTGAAAGTCGTGCACCGTGTCTTCTGGAAACGTGCCCCCTTCTGGAAATGCTACCACCGTTCGCCCTTCACGCAGCCGCCTTCGCATCGCTCGCACCGCGACGGCACCGCTGTGACCGTCCTGTCGATCGACGAAGATCGTAGCGCCGTGCTTGGCCATCCGTCCGAGGAGTGGCCAGTCGGCGACGTCGTGCCGGCTGACCATCACGCCGCGAAACACCGAGAGCATGACCGCAATGTCCAGCGCACTCTGGTGGTTTGCGACGATGAGGGCTCCGGACTTGTGAGCAAACTCACCGTTGATCGCAATCTGCGCGCCAAACACCTCGAGGAGCCGGTTCACCAAGTAGGTGCGGTATGTGTCAGCTAGTGGCTCATGTAGCTCTTTGGGGACGAAAAGACGGTTCATTTCGTAGGCGGCCAAAATCCCTGCCGAAAGCGAGACGAAAGCGCCCGATCGGTACGCTGCACGAACTGTGCTCATTTCCGAATCCCCCAAATTTGGGCTCGCGACCTTGGTAGTTTGGTGGCAGTCTCGATTCGTGGCTGGGTCATTGGCGCCAGGATTTCTCGTTGCATCGCCGTCGATGAGGTGTCCTTTCTTCAATCATACGCTCGTGTTGCTCATCGATCACGGTGACGAGGGCTCTTTTGGGTTCGTCGTCAATCGGTTGACCGACTTGGACATGGATGACGTGTTTCAGGAGGTCGGTGTCGATGGGGGAGCCGCCACGCAGGTCGACGCCCCCGTTCTTCTCGGTGGGCCGGTCTCTCCGGAGACGGGTTGGATCCTCTACGACGCCGAGGGTGTCCCGCAGCCGAGCTCCGGACGCACGATCGCGGTTGGGGAACGCATTGCGTGCAGCGCGTCACTAGAGCTTCTTCAGCGGATTGCGCGCGGTGACGGTCCCGACACTTGCGCGATGATGCTCGGCTATGCCGGCTGGGGCGCCGGGCAGCTCGAGAGCGAAATGAAAGAGGGTTCGTGGATCCCGGTCGACCTCGACTACAACCTCGTTTTCGGAACCCCGGTAGAAGCGCGGTGGGAAGCTGCCCTGGCAAGCCTCGGGATCGACCCTGCAAGGGTGATCGACACCCACATGGCTAGCGCCTGAGCCAGGCACTTGCACCGTCGTCGCCTTGTTCGACCAGGGCACAGAGGCTAGGTCCGTGGCGATGAGGGTAGGTTTCTTTAGGCCCCTCCTGTTCGCGTTCCTGGCCGTCGCTTTTGCATGTGGTGGCAGCGGGAGCGGCAAGACCAAGAGCAAAGGCAGCATGATCGAGCGCGGCGAGGACGCGAGGGGCGCCTATGAAAGGGCCTTGCTCGACTTCCGCCGAGGCGACTGCCTCGGTGCGGAGCCAATTTTTCGCGACATCCGAAGGGAGTTTCCCTACAGCCGGTTCGCCGCGCTCGCCGAGCTTCGGATCGGCGATTGCCAATTCAAGAATGAAGCCTACCCCGAGGCGATCCAGACCTACCGTCAGTTCGTTCGCATACGCCCCTCCCACAAAGAGATCCCGTACGCGCGGTTTCGAATCGCGGAGGCCTACTACAATCAGATCCCCGGCGGCTGGTTCATGACACCGCCACGCCATGAACGCGACCAAAGCGCCGCCAGAGATGCGCTCATCCAGTTACGCCGGTTCGTCGTGGACTACCCCGACGACCAGCGGGTACCCGAAGCGAACGAGCTCATGGAAAAGTGTATGGGCCTGCTCGCGGAGCACGAGTTCTATGTGGCTCGTTTCTATCTGAAGCGAGATGCGTACCGTGGCGTCGTGTCGCGGCTGAGGGGCTTGCTCGCGAGTTATCCCGGGAGCGGCGTGGAGCCCGAGGCGCTACTCTTGCTCGGCGAGATCTACTTGAAGCTCGATGAAGTCGAAGCCGCGCGCCAGGCGCTGAACGAGCTCGTCGCGCGTTTTCCCGACACCGGTGAAGCCAAACGGGCCCAGGGCATCCTCGGCAAGCTGGCCCAAGGCTGATCTCGGCTGATTTCTGGCCTCCGTTTCGACCGATCGCTACCTTCGGCCCATGCCTCCTTGGGCCCAACAGATCTTGGACGCGGCAAACGACCACTACGCCCGTGCAGAGTATCCACTTGCGCAACCGTACTACGAGAAGCTCGTTCAGCAGGGCCTCCGCTACCCGGACGTTCTCAACCGGCTTGGCGTCATCTACCATCTGAACGCGCGCCTCCCCGAAGCGCGATGGTGTTTCGAGCAAGCCTTGGAGGTGAACTCGGGCTATCTCGAGGCTGCCCTCAACCTCACGGTCACGTGCAACGAGCTTGGCGAGTATGGCTCTGGTGTTCGTTCTCTCGAGCGCGCCCAGAGTTGCGTCGACTCCTCGAACGATGCATATCGCCGCGGCAAGGTTGCCAATCTTCACCGGGCTTTGGCTCAGGCCTACATCGAGCTGGAACGTCCCGAAGACGCGATCCACGAGTTTGGCCGCGCGCTTCGGCTATGTCCGCGCTTTCACGACATTCGGCTTGAGCTGGCCCGGCTTCTTAGGCTTCGCGGAAACGCCCACGGCGCCCGCGAGCAGCTCACGTTGGTCTTGCAGCTAGAACCCGGTCACCACGACGCTCAGGCGCTGCTCGGCGTAATCGAGATCGAAACGGGAGACCGCAGGCAAGGACTCCAGCACTTACGCGACGTTGTCGACCGGTGTGCCGATCATCCGGTCGCAAAAGCCTACCTCGAGCACGCCGAGCCGGAATACTGGCAGGCCTCCTGAAACCATTGGCGCGAACCGGTTTGTGAGCCCTTCAAAGGGTGCAATATTAGGCCGACGTGCCCCAAACGGTCCTCCTTCTCGACGATGATGCCCAGTTCCGTTCGAGCGTCACCCCAGCGCTCGAGGCGTTCGGGCTGCGTGTCATCCACGCGAGCAAGGGGAGCATCGCCCGGGCGCTGATCGAGGAGGCCGAGCCCTCGGTACTGGTAGTCGATGGGCTTCTTCCCGACATCAACGGCATCGTCTGGATCGAGGAGTTGCGCCGTTCCGGTTATCAGACGCCGGTCATCTTCGTTTCAGCTTTTTATCGCGACCTGACCACATTCAAGCACCTCACCCACGAGCTCGATGTGCTGAGGGTGTTTCACAAACCCGTCACCGTCGAACGATTTGCGCGTGAGGTCGCCAATGCGATCTCCGCGCCCATCAGTCTCACGCCCGCCGATCGCCGCCCCATAGCCCAGGAGCGCCCGCCGGACGCTGTGATTTTTCCTGACGAGCCTTCAGAGCCGCAGCGCGTCCGAGACGTAAACGCGTATTCTACCCTCCTGCCGGTCGCGGCCGACAATCTGACCGGCGCAATCCGGCGTGTGCATGCGGAGACTGCGCGTACCAGCGTCGTGGCCGAGGCCCTTCGACAGGCGCACGACCTTCAGGGCGCCGCCGAGACTCACGGATTCACCGAGATCTCAGTGGCCGCCGCCCGAATCGAGAATGAGCTCCGCGAGTTACAGAGGTCTGGACGACTGGACTGGTCTGCGATGTTCGAGTCGATCGACGAGGTGCGCACGCATGCTGCGGCAGCGGTGGGTCAGCCAGCTGAGTCCCTCAAGCCCGTTGCAGCGGCGCCCCCTTCGGTGACGCCTGCTGCGTCCTTCTTCTTGCACCGAGCGGTTCCCCGTGACTTCGTCCCTACTATTCTCGTCCTCGAAGACGATCCTGCAATGATCGCCTACCTTCGCTCCGCCTTCGACGAAGTTCTGGTGCATCTTCGTCCTGTGGGTACCGTCGACGAGGCTCTGAAAATCGCCGGCCGAACCCCACCAACTGCGGCGATCATCGGTTGGCCTCTCGAGGACCGGGATGCTTTGCGAAAATTCCTCGGGATGCTCAGAGCGATACCCGAGTGCTCAGAGGCTCCCGTGATCCTGCTCTCCGTCGACGACGACCCACACACGCGAGCCCTTGCCGCGCAACTCGGCGTGGACATCTTTTTGGCGCATCCGATCGAGCTCGTGCGCTTGCATCACGCAGTGGAGACGGCGGTGGAACGGGCGACGACCCCTCGGCCGAAGGTCGCCGTCCTCAGAGACTCCGATGCCGCGAAGCAGATCGAAGAAGCCGGGATCGAGTGCTTTCTCTACTTCAGCTTGGAAGAGCTTCTTCGCGAGGTCGACGTCCAGTGTCCCGATGTCGTGCTGATCGGCTCGACGGTGACCGGTGCTCAAGTCCCGGCGATCATTCAAATGTCTAGCTGGGACGCCGCATCGGCATTTCTCTGTTTCGCCGACTCTCCGGTCGCGGATAGTCCCGTCATTACCGAGCGCCTCGACCGTAACGGCGGTTGGTTGGCGGAGCTTCATCGAGTGGCCGAACGCATCGCGCGCATGCGTCGCCAGCAGTTGCGCTGCAGCCAGACTGGGTTGCTACTTCGGACGGCCGCCATTGCGGGCCTTGAAAACGGCCTGTCTTCCAGTCAACGTCATGGCCGGACCTATTCGATCGGGCTGATCAGCCCCTTAGGTCTCGCTGCGCTCGACCACATGCAGGCGCGTCGCTTACGCACGTATCTCGGTCGGTTGATCTCCGGCCGTTTTCGTCGCGAGGACGTCCGGGGCCGCTGGGACGACGACGCGTTCGTCGTCGGGTTCGAGGGCGCGAGTGCGCGTGCCGTGGTCGAAGTGGTGCGTAGGCTCCAAGAGGAGCTCGCCGTGCACCGACAGCGTCGGCCTGACGAGCTTTCGCTCCTCCAGGTCGCCATTGGGTTGGCCTCTTATCCTCTCGACGGTGACACGACCCGTGCACTGATTTTAGCCGCACACGAGCGTCTCGAAACCGCGATCGAGCGAGGGTCAGAGTCGCTGGTTTGGCGGTAACGAGGTGGCTCGCGCCATCCATAACAACGGTGTAGACTTCAGGTATTGATGCACCCTTCCGCGCGTCCCGGCCCAACAGAGGCTGACGTAGCCGCCGACATCGAAGTCGCCGACCCCGGTCTCTTGCTGAAACTGAGCGGCCCTGGCGGTTCGAACCTCCGTGTCCTCGAAGGCGAGCTCGGGGTATCGATGGGCTTGCGCGGTTCGACGATCCACATCCAGGGCCCAAACCGAGACGTCGAAATGGTGGAGCGCGTCCTGCACGAGCTGATCGACGCGCTTCAGCTTCGAGATCTCACTCCGGTCGAGATGGCACGCGCCGCACGGACCCTGCGTGCCAACCCGCAACTGCGGCTTCGCGCCTTGTTGGACGACGTGGTGCTGACGACGTCGAACCGTAGGATCGTCTCCCCCAAGGGCGTTACGCAGCAAAACTATATTCAGGCGATCCGCACGCACGACCTGGTGTTCGGGATTGGCCCCGCAGGCACTGGTAAGACCTATCTGGCGATGGCAATGGCGATTCGCGCGCTTCAAGAGCGACAAGTGAAACGCATCATATTGACGCGTCCAGCTGTCGAAGCAGGCGAACGACTCGGTTTCTTGCCCGGCGACTTGGCGGAGAAGATCAATCCCTACCTCCGTCCGTTGTACGATGCGCTGCACGACATGATGGAACCCGGCAAGATCACCGCATTGCTCGAGCGAGGCACGATCGAGGTGGCGCCGCTCGCATTCATGCGCGGTCGGACCCTCAACAACTGTTTCGTGGTACTCGACGAAGCTCAAAACACGACGCCCGAGCAGATGAAGATGTTCCTCACCCGCCTTGGGTTCGATGCCAAGGGAGTCATCACCGGCGATGTGACCCAGGTGGATCTGCCCGGAGGCGCCCGAAGCGGCCTCCGACATGCCGAACATGTCCTGCGCTCCATCCAAGGGATCGACTTCGTCTATTTCTCGCACGCCGACGTCGTGCGGCACCCTCTAGTGCAGCAAATTGTACAGGCCTACGACGCTCACGAGTCGACTGGAAATGCGTCAGACGATGACATCTAAACGCTCCCTGGTATGCTAGCGCTCACATGACTGAGCGAATCTACGACGGGGCACTCGATCTAATCGGCCGTACACCCCTGGTGCGTCTCCGACGCATCGCAGGCGAAAAAGGAGCCGAGATTTGCGGCAAGCTCGAGTCGAACAATGTCGCAGGCTCCGTCAAGGACCGCCCGGCTCTATCGATGATCCTCGCGGCCGAAGAGTCGGGAGAGCTTGGTCCCGGCTCCACGATCGTGGAAGCGACGAGCGGCAACACCGGTATAAGCCTCGCGATGATCTGTGCCGTACGCGGCTACCGTTGCGTGATCGTAATGCCTGAGGACATGAGCGCGGCACGGCGTCACATCCTCAAGTCGTACGGTGCGGACGTGATTCTCACGCCCGCAGACGACGGGATGGCGGGCGCGGTCGAGCAGGCTGAGCACGTACTGCAGACCACGCCTGACTCCATGATGTGCGGTCAATTCGAGAACCCAGCCAATCCGGACGTCCACGAGCGCACCACAGCCGAGGAGATTTGGGAGGCTACTCAGGGCGAGGTCGACGCCTTTGTCGCAGGTGTCGGCACGGGGGGAACGGTGACCGGTGTGGGGCGTGTCTTCAAAAAACGAAACCCTGCGATTCGCATCATCGCTGTCGAGCCGCGCGCAAGCGCGGTGTTGTCGGGCGGTAAACCTGGGCTTCACGGGATTCAAGGTCTTGGCGCGGGCTTCGTTCCTCAGGTTCTCGATACCGAATTGGTCGACGAGGTGATCACCGTCACCGACTTAGCGGCCGAGCGAATGACCAAACGTCTCGCGCGTGAGGAAGGTCTTCTTCTCGGACCGTCATCGGGTGCCAACGTTCACGCCGCGCTCGAGGTTTCACGCCGGATGCAAAGCGGGCAACGCATCGTCACGATTCTTTGCGATGGCGGCGAGCGTTATCTCTGCTGAACTGGCCATGTCGGATCTGACCAAAATCTCGCGTGCTCTGTCGCGTGCAATGTCCAAGATTCGTTTCGGTGACCCGGTCGCGTATGTCTACAATCCGCTGAGCTACGCAAGATCGGCACACGAGCTCTATCTGAGTCGCTTTGGCGAGGGCCGCAAAGAGGTAGTGCTGGTCGGTATGAACCCCGGGCCGTTCGGCATGGCTCAAACGGGGGTACCGTTTGGCGACGTGAGCTTCGTGAGAGATTGGATGGGAATCGAGGCGCCCGTCGCTAAGCCTGCCGAGCAACATCCCAAACGCCCCGTCCTCGGTTTTGACTGCCCGCGCTCGGAGGTGAGCGGCTCTCGGCTTTGGGGCTGGGCAAAAGCGCGATTTGAAACACCTGACCGTTTCTTCTCTCGCTTCTTCGTCATCAACTACTGCCCGTTGGTCTTCATCGAATCGACGGGTCGCAACCGAACGCCAGACAAGCTTGCGGTCGAAGAGCGCGAGGCACTGCTGCCGGCATGCGATCGCGCGCTTCGTGATGCAATCGCAGTGCTTCAACCCGACCGGGTCGTTGGTGTCGGTGCATGGGCAACGAAGCGCGCAAGGGCGGCCCTTCGAGATGATGGGCTGGCGATCGGAACCGTATTGCACCCAAGCCCTGCAAGCCCCAAGGCAAACCGTGGTTGGGCCGCTCAAGCCGAAAACGATTTGCTTGGACTCGGCATCAAGTTATAACGCCAGCGTCGGTTCGTAGTGAAGATGCGGGCCGCGGGGGTCGATCAGATGTTCAAGCTCCTTTTCTTCGTCTGTCTCGTCGTCTTCATCGGCTGCGGGCACGAAAGCGCTGCGACCCAACAGATACGGAGCGCCGCTGCCGTCGACTTGAGCTGCGACGAATCAGTCATCGAGATCGTCGAAGACGCCCCGATGGAAAAGCGCGTAAGCGGTTGTGGCAGGACACTGACGTACATGTACAAGTGCAACCCGACCCCTGGAGGGGGACAGGACTGTCGGTGGAAAGCGGTGCCCGACAAGGGGAACGACTAGGGCTTCTTCGTCGTTTGCGTTTTTGCCCGAAGGGCCTCGATGTCGGGATTGCTCGGGTCATACTCGGTCGCGCGGTCTAGAGCCGCCTGTGCGGCCGCCACGTCCCCTTCTCGAAGCGCTTCGCGTGCACGGGCAAGCTCGTCCTTTGCCGCCTCCTCACGCTCGTGAGGGGTGCGAGGGATGACGGTTTCAGTGCCGGTGTCAGCGTCAGTGACAGTGACAGTGCCAACGTCAGTGACAGCGTTAGCGTCAGCGTCAGTGCCAGCGTCAGTAACAGCGCCAGCGTCGGTGTCAGTGCTGGGGGGTTCGAGCGGGTAGCCCAGTACTGCCCATGCGGCCAACGCTGCGCCGAGGAGGAGCACGAAGATCATCGGAAGGCTTCTCCGTCGCCGGCCGGGTATCGTCGGGGACTTGCCCGCGTAAGCCTCGCGTAGGGCGGAGACCAGAGTGCGTGCACTGGCGAAGCGTGCGCCTGGATTCTTGTTGAGCGCCCGCATGATGACTCGATCGACCTGAACCGGGATCGCAGCTCCTCGGTCGGTCTCGCTCGGCGGTATCGGGTCTTTATACATGACGTTCTGCGCCACGACGATCGCCTCGACGCCCGGAAAGGCGCGCTCTCCCGATGCGGCTTCGTACAAGACGGCGCCTAACGAAAACAGATCGGTCTTCTCGCTGTATTCCCCCTTGAGAAGAGTCTCTGGTGCGGCGTAGCAAGGCGTGCCGAGAAACTGCCCCTCTTTCGTCAGGTCCGCGTTGGGTATGCGGGCGATGCCGAAGTCCGCAAGTTTCACCTGTCCGTTGTCGGTGATCAGCAAGTTCTCGGGCTTCAGATCGCGATGAATCACCCCCGCCGCGTGTGCTGTTGCGAGCGCATCGGCGATCTGTTGTGCAACGTAGAGGAGCTGATCTTTCTGCAGCGGCCCCCCCTTTCGAAGCTGCTGCTTCAGCGTGTGGCCTGGGACGTACTCGAACACGAGATAAGGGCCGTGCTGCGGATCGTCACCAACGTCGAATATTTGAACGATATTCGGATGGTGGAGCCGTGCCGCAGCTCTTGCTTCGTTTTGGAAACGACTCAGAAACATGCGGCGACTTTCTTCGTCGAGGTGCACATCGCGCAGGGTCTTGATCGCCACGCGTCGATCGAGATCAGCGTCACGCGCGAGATAGACATAGCCCATCGAACCTGACCCGAGCAGTCGTTCGATGCGGTAGCGGCCGATCTGTTGCGGCGTGTTTTCCATGGGCGCGATCTAGTGCAAGCGTAGGGTGGAAGCTAGAGACGGTGGAGCTTGACGGTATTGGTCCTACCCGACGTGGGCCACGCCAGCACCATCGCGAACGCCTCGCCTCTCTTGCATAGGTCTTCTCTCACCAGTACTTCAGTCGCGATTCGAAGCGTTTCGTCGAGAGATTCCGGCGGAACTTCCACCTTGGGAATGACGCCCCATTCGAGTGCGAGTCGACGCGCGACACGAACTTGGCTAGTCACTGCGACGATGGGTGCCCGCGGGCGTTGCTCGGACAGAAGTCGCGCGGATCGCCCGTCGTGGGTAAACACCACTACTGCCATTAGCGGGAGATTCGTGGTCAATACGGCGGCTGCGCGGGCCGCCGCGTTAGCAAAGGGCCACTCTTCGTTGCCTTCGTCCCGGAGCTCCCTGAACTCTTTCGAAAAGTCTTCGACGTAGTCGGACTCTACATCGCAAATGATCGCGTCCATCATCTGGAGGGCTTGGACCGGGTAGCGACCGGCCGCCGTTTCGCCGCTGAGCATGAGCGCATCGCTTCCGTCCATCACGGCGTTCGCCACGTCGGCAGCCTCGGCGCGGGTCGGGCGTGGATTGCGAATCATCGAATCCAGCATCTGTGTCGCGGTGATCACGAGCTTTCCGCGTGCATTCGCTTCCCGGATGATACGCTTTTGAATGAGTGGCACGCGCTCGGCGCCAAGCTCGACGCCGAGATCGCCTCGAGCGATCATGATACCGTCCGCGGCATCGACGATCTCCAACAATGCCGCAACTGCGTCGGGTCGCTCTATCTTCGCGATGACCGGAACGTCGCCTGCCAACGCTTTGGTCTCGCGAACGTCTTCTGCCGATCGAACGAAGGACAGGGCGATGTAGTCGACCGCGAGCTCCGAGATCGCGAACGCCAGGTCAGCCCGATCTTTGTCGGCCAACGCCGGCGCGCTGACCGCCACTCCAGGGAGGTTCATACCCTTGTTGTTTGAGAGCGGTCCGCCGTCTTGGACGATCGTATGCACGGTGTTTCCGTCTACCGATTCTATGCGCAGGCGTATCAACCCATCGTCGAGAGCGACTGCGTCTCCTGGCCTCACGTCTTGCGCGAGCGACTTGTAACTGACCGACACGATCTCCTGCGTTCCTTCGATATCCTCGGTGGTGAGAGCAAAGCGGTCACCTGCGGCGAGCTCGATCGGGCCTGATGCGAAGGTCCCGATCCGCATTTTTGGTCCTTGAAGGTCGGCCAGGATGGCCATGGGCCGTCTCGCCGCGGACGCAGCTTCACGAACGAGCGTTGCGATCGCCCGGTGGCCTTCGTGGTCGCCATGGGAAAAGTTGAGCCGTGCGCAGTTCATGCCGGCCGACACCAGCGCCGCGATTTTGTGTTTCGTGTCGCTGGCTGGCCCGAGCGTGCAGACGATTTTGGTGCGTCTCACACCGCGGTTGTAGCGAGGATCGTCCCGACCGCCAACCTATCGGCGCCGATACCGTGCTGGCTCCCAGCGGCTGATGTTTGCTTTGAATCCCAAACGCACGACGAAAGTGAGATAAAGCGTCCATTCGCTTCGGTCGATGTTCGGCTGTGTGTTTCGGTTGGACGGGTCGGCGCTGATGTATCTCGTTCCAACTCGTAACCAGAGCCCGCGGAGCGTGGCGCGCGGTCGGTAGATCGGTATCCCAAACCCGAAACCGACTCCGAGGGCCGAGCTTTGATCGCCATCCAAGAGAAAAGCAGCGCCTAGCTCGATATAGATCGACTGCAACATCAAGTCGGCGAACTCGTTCCAAGTTTGTTTGTAGAGAAAGAAGAGCGCCGGGAAGAGCGGGCGAACGTCGACGCCGAGAAACAGGTACTGGCCCGAATCCGGACCCCAGCGTCCGGACACCACGAACCCCGCGGCGTCTGCGACGAGGAGTCTCGCCTCCCCCACGATCGAGATATCGGCCTCACGCGAGATCCAGGTGGCCCCAGGGCCCGCGCCCAACGCCAAGGTCAGGCCCCGATCCCAGCGACCATAGAGGCCATCACCGCCACGCTGAGCGCTAGCAGAGCCGCCAAACGTCGAAAGGACCAGGATCGAGCCGACGATCGCCCCAAGCCGGACGTCCCGTGTCATGATTTCCCCATGCACTGGCCGGCGTGGCGGGTCAAGAACCAGAGGCTGTAGACTGTAAGGATGGGGCGTCCGTTCGGCTTGGGGCTTCGAAGCCAGCTCATGGTTGCGCTGATCATCGCATTCGGCGCTGCATTCGTTCTGCTCAGCCTCGTTACCGCGCGGCTCGATGAGAGCGAGAACACCGAGGAGCAGCGCCATCGTGCCAACGGCCTAGTGCAGGCGCTTGTCGCGAGCGCAGGGTCGCTTGGCGAAGGATTTGGTGCAGGGAGCATCAACGAAATGATCTCCCAAGGGTTGGTCGATGGTGTCGAGATTCAATCGGAGGACGGTCAGGTTCAACGCTGGGGTCGTACGGTCGGGGTGCCGGATGCCGTCGCGCGCACCTCCGGCGGCGCCGACCTTCGTGTCTGGGTGCCGGTTGGGGGGCGCGGAGACGCGGCACGCCGCAGCTTGTTCGTGTTTTACCTCGGGCTGACCGCGTTGGTGGTGTTGCTCCTGTCATACGTCCTGTTGACCTACTTCATCGTGCGCCCAATCGACGAGATGAGACGGGCATCAGAGCGGATGGCGGAGGGAAACCTTCGAACCCGAGTTCCGGTGCGTGGCGCGGCAGAGGTGGCCCGGCTTGCAAGCGCTTTCAACGAGATGGCGTCCCAACTCCGCGCAGATCGTGCTGCGTTGCAAGAGCGCCTCGAGGAGCTCGAACGCGCGACCGACGAGCTGACGACGGCACAAGAGCAGCTCGTTCGAAGTGCGCGGCTCGCGGCTGTGGGGCGCCTTTCTGCGGGCGTCGCGCACGAGATCGGAAACCCGTTGGCCGCCATTCGCGGAATGCTAGACCTGGTGCAAGCGGGCGATCTCGACAGAGACGAAGAAGGAGAGTTCGTCTTGCGCATTCAAAGGGAGACCGAGCGAATCCATCACACGATTCGGGACCTTCTCGATTTTTCTCGCCACGAGCCAGGGCAAGGGCGAATCGAAAGCTCCGCCAGCCTTGCCGAAGTAGTCGAGGATACCGTCAAGCTCGTCGATCGGCAGTCGCGCTTTCGAGACATCGCCCTCGAGCTCTCGGTCGACCAATCCCTCCCGCGGGTCAGAGGCGATCATGAACGCCTTCGGCAGCTGCTCCTGAACCTTCTGTTCAACGCTGCCGATGCGCTGTCTGGACGAGGTACGATCGAAGTCAGCGCCACGGGGGCCAATGGGAGAGTGCAGCTCGTCGTCTCGGACGACGGACCCGGAATCGAGGGTGAGATTCTCGATCAGGTGTTCGATCCATTCGTGACGACCAAGCCGGCAGGGCAGGGCACCGGTCTCGGCCTGGCCGTGTGCCACACGATCGTCGACCGACTCGGTGGCTCCATACGGGCGGAAAACCGATCCACCGGCGGAGCGTCGTTCGAAGTGTCGTTACCGGCAGCCCAATAGGCACTGGCACTGACGCTAACTGCTAAACTCACGCTGGTCAGCTGTCCACCTGCACCCCCACATTGTGGTAGCCGCTGGCGCCGTCCGGCCATACGCCTCGGGCGACCGACGTCTGTACGTTGCCAGCTCCGTCAGTCGAACGGGCCATCAAGCGGTGTACACCGGCGGTGGGGAGCGCCCAGTCATAACTCCAGATCCCCCAAACACCCGGCTCTCCCCCTTCGATTAGCTCGCAATCTTCCCAGCTCAGCCCACCGTCGAGGCTGATTTCGACACGGTCGATGCCGCGTTCACCGGCGAAGGCGATGCCGCTCAGAAGCGAAGGCTCACCGGCGACGATAGTCTGTCGGGGGGGTTGATCGATTCGGGTCGTAGTCTTGATCGAGACCTCGGACGCCATCCCGTGCTCCTCCCAGAATCCCGTGGTTTCTGTGCCTTTGACGAGTGCGATCTCGCTAATCCAACGCGGCTGCTTCATCCCGTAGAGATCGGGAAGCACGACTCTCACCGGAAAGCCATGCTTTGACGGCAAGGGTACACCATTCATCTCATAGGCGAGAAAGCTGTCATCGCTGAGACAGCGTTCGATCGAAACGCTGGAGTAGAACCCGTCGAGGGCGCGAAACATCACGACGTAGTCCGAGCGCTCAGCAGGAAGGATGGGCTCGAGAACGCTCTTGAGCGGAGCGCCCCGCCACTGCGCGTTGCCGATGAGCGGGCCTCCGACAGGGTTATGGATGCACTCGATGGTGTACGGGAAATCCACGGCTCGTAGGTTGCGGAGGTCGGAATATCGGAGCTGGTGTTGGCTTCCGCCAAAACCCGTGAGCGACAGGCTCCAAGCCGATTCGACCGACCTGATGTCCATCCCAGGGTCGAACCACGCGTTAATACTAACGAGAAAGAAGTCTTCGTTTGGAGTAATGAAGCTCGTCGAAGTTGGGTATTCGCGCCGCTCGCCAATTGCCCCGCACGCGCGCACTAGCCATGCGCCGCCGACGGCGGCGCCGATCCCCCCCAACACGGCCAGAAACCTACGGCGCCTCGTCGGCTTCTCTAGATTGTACATCTGCGACTCATAGACCGTAAAGCGCCTATATGCGAGCGATAGCCACGGCAAGGGGAGAGAACACGCTTTGCGGACCCAACCGCCGCTGGCGCTACCACGAACGCTGGGTAATGGTCCCGCGGAGCGATGGAGATCTGGAAGAAGTTCACTTTCGAGGCGGCGCACATGCTTCCGAATGTGCCGGACGAGCACAAGTGCAAGCGGCTCCACGGCCACTCGTACCACGTGCACATCCACGTCACTGGGGAGCCCCATCCCGAGCTTGAGTGGATCCTCGACTTTGCCGAAATTGCCGAGGCTTTCCAACCGCTCTGGGAACGGTTGGACCACAACTATCTGAACGACATCGAAGGACTCGAAAACCCCACCAGCGAAGTCGTCGCCGTGTGGATCTGGGACCACCTAAAGCCCAGCTTACCGCTCCTGAGCAAAGTCGTGGTTGGCGAGACGTGCACCGCGGGCTGCGTCTACGAAGGCAAGTAGCCCTACGTCAGTGGCAGTGCCAGTGACCATGTCAGTGCCAGTGTCAGTGACCGTGTCAGTGGCAGTGCCAGCGACAGTGGCAGTGCCAGCGACAGTGCCAGTGCCAGTGACCGTGCCAGTGACAGTGCCAGTGTTAAGGCCAGTAGGCCGGGGGGGGTCAGTCTGCCTGAAATGCGTTTTCGATTGCCGCTTCTTCGGCGCCCTGCGCTTCTTCCGAACCTATCACGTGCTCGCCGAGCGTTTGCTTGATGGCCTGAGCTTGTTTTCGTGTCGCGCCCGCCTCGATCAATTGCTCCTCGCCGGCCGCCAATACGTCGCGTAACGATCCGAGGTTGCGCAGTAGCTTGCCCCTTGTCTTTGGCCCAATCCCAGGCACTGCATCGAGCTCGCTCCGGAGCCGCCTTTTCTTGCCGACCTTCTTGCGTAGATGGTTCGATGCTCGATGGGCCTCGTCGCGGGCCAACAACAAGATCGAAAGAGCCGAGCTTGCGCGCACGGGAATCGGGTTCTTCTGACCCGGACGGAACACGCGGTCGCCTTCCTCCTCCCCTGTTGCCGTGGTTCGAGGCTTCGCCACCGAGGCAAGCTCGATGTCAACGACTCCTACATCCTCTTTCGCGCGCTCGAGGACTCCGAGTTGACCCTTGCCACCGTCGACCACCAGCAAGTCAGGGAGCTCCCATCCGACCTCTAGGTTCCGGCCGCGTCGCAAGCGCCGCACCAGAACTTCGTACATCGCGCCGTAGTCGTCGCCGCCGCGTACGTGCTTGACGCGAAAGCTTCGGTAGCGTTCACGCGCCGGCGCGCCGTCTTGCAGTGCCACGAAGACCGCCACGGTTTCCTCGCCGCCTGTGTGAGAAATGTCGACGCATTCGATGCGCCGCGGGGTCGATGCCAAACGGAGTTGTTTTTGGATCTCTCCCAGGCGAGCTTCCACGTCTTCTCGCGCGCGTTCCTTTTCTCGAAAGGCGTGCTCTGCGTTTTCCCGTGCGAGGTCGAGCAGCTTAGCTTTCGCGCCGCGTTTGGGCTGGACGATCCGCGCCTTGCGCTTTCTGTCTTCGTTCAACAGATCTTCCAAGGCCTCGCTCATTTCGATCGGCACCGGAACCAGAATCTCATCGGGAAGAGCGGGTCGCACCGCGTAGTGTTGAGCCAAGAACGAACCCAGCATTTCGTCGTTGGGCACCGCGACTCTTCGCAGCGGGAAGGTGCGGACTCCGAATAGACGTCCGCCCCGCATGCTGAGCACCGCCACCTCCACTTGGTCGCCTTGTCGATGAAAACCGATCACGTCTTGGTCGGCCTTCTCAACGCCCGCAACACGTTGTTCTTGCTGTGCTCGTTCGACCGCGCGCAACTGATCACGATACACCGCTGCTTGTTCATATTCGAGCAAGCTCGACTTGCTTTGCATTCGCGCGTCGAGGTCGAGGACGAGCTCGTCATGTCGGCCGTCGAGGAATCGGGCAACGTTGGCAACCTGAGCTCGGTACTCCTGTTCGTCCACGTCGAGCACGCATGGGCCCGGGCATCTCTTGATCTGGTATTGGAGGCAGGGGCGCGTGCGAAGTCGAAACTCGGTGTCGGTACAAGTGCGAAGCTGGAAATAACGGTTGACCAGCCTCAGGGTCTGACGAGCCGCGGTCGCGGAGTGATAGGGCCCGAAGTACTGGGCACCGTCGGGCTTGGGGCGGCGCACGACTTCGAGCCGCGGCCATGGCTTCTTCGGGTCGAGGCGCAACGACAAGTACTCTTTGTCGTCCCGCAGCTTCACGTTGTACTTCGGTTGGTGGGACTTGATCAGCTGGTTCTCGAGCAGCGCCGCTTCCTTGTCGGTGTGCGTGACGAAGGTCTCGATATCGGTGAGCTCACGTTCCAGCCGGCTGACAAACGCACGCAGGTCACTGGATCCAGGCTGAAAATAGCTTCGTACCCGGCTTCGAAGGCTCCTCGCCTTGCCGACGTACAAAACTCTCCCCTTCGCGCCGTGGAACACGTAGATCCCAGGCGACACGGGAAGGTTGTCGAGCTTGCGTTGCGCTGCCTCCGCGACCACAGCGATCCTATACCACCCGCCCGGCCTTCGAGCGCGCCGCCACTCAACTAGCTTCGAACACCCGTTGGTCGGTCACCACCACGTCGACCGGTACGTCGATCGGAAGCTCAGGCACCTCGGCGATCAGTTGGAAGTCGAAAGCAAGAGCACACGATTGCGCGTTTTCGAGAAGCGGGAGCAGCCGATCATAGTAACCTCCGCCATAGCCGATGCGGTAGCCTCTCAGGTCCACCGCCAACGCCGGAACGAGCGCGAAATCCACGTCCTCAGGCGAAATCCGAGCAACGTCCTCGGGTGGCTCCGAGACCCCAAAGGAGCCCTCGACCAACTCGGTGTCTACGCTGATCCAATGCAAGTGAAGGTCGTTTTCGACGACGCGCGGCAGCGCGACACGTTTGCCCGCAGTCCATGCGGCTTGCATGATGGCTTGGGTTCTCACTTCGCGGCGAATCGATGAGAATACGAGAATCGTATTCGCCAACTGGAACCTCTCGAGCGCAATGACACGTTTCGCAATCTCGGCCGAACGCGCCTCGCACGCAGAGACAGGTAGGGCGCCTCGAACCGAGCGCATGCGCTTGCGAAGCTCCGCCTTCACCTTACGACGAATCTCTTCCTCGTTCGCGTCAGCAGGTTGCCGGCTCACGGCTGGTCGATCTGCTGGGCGAGCTCCGCGTCCGCCTGCAGTCTCTCGTCGATTCGTCGAATCGCCGCGCCCACCACCTGCCGGGTCTTGTCTTCGAGGCTTGTACGACGCCGCTCGGAGACCTCCAGGTCCTCTGCGAGACTGAGAGCGACCACGGCCAACAACTGTGCAGGTGTTGCCGCCCTTGCCGCCTTCGGGCCGAGCGCCGTCACCCGTTCGTTCACGATATCGGCAAGACGTTGCAGATAAGCTTCGTCGGCATCGGAGGACATTCGGTACCGGGCACCGGCAATCTCGATCTGAATGGTGCGCTTCACAGTTGTCGGGAAGGTAGTCTTCGAGCTCCCAAGGCGTCAAGGTAGGACAAACACTTCCATGGCCGCGGTGGTTCCGCTGCGGCCGGAATCGATCTACGAGGGTTTATGAGTCCCGCATCAAGCGTGTTACTCTTGATTCCCGGGGGAAGATCACAAAGCCATGATTCAGGTTCACTGCCCGTCATGCCAGGCGTCGTATGATGTAGACGAGCACCGTTTGCCTACGGACGGGCTCAAGATGCGCTGCCCGAAGTGCAGCGATAGCTTTCGAGTTCATCGAGATGGCTCCACACGAGCCGATGGCGACGGGGGCACGTCATCGAAGCCAAGATCCAAGCGCAAAATGACAAAGGTCGGGCTCGGCCCGAATCTGCCGTCTCCGGCACCGCCGGCGGGGAAGTCTGGAGCGAGCGCAGCGCCTTCGCTCCCGCCCGACGAAATGGATCTTCCGGCTCCGATGTCGATTTCCCCAATCGAAGATCTTCCTGCGCCGAAGGGCGCTGGCGGCTCTCTCGATCTCGATCCGTTTGGAGACGTGCAGGGCGTGGAGGATCTTCCTGCGCCCAAGACCGAGCGCGAACCGCGGTCGAGTAGCTTCGATCCCTTTTCAGACATGGATCTTCCCGCGCCGCTGGAGCCCCCAGGTGGCGTAGACCTCCCCGCACCCAGAGCTTCCAGTCATGGCGGCGCCTCCGTCGATCTTCCGGCTCCCAAACGCGATCGGTCAGCCGGTGATGAAGTCGACCTTCCGATGGCGCTTACCGACGGCGAGCTTCCCGCCCCGATTGCGCTCGAGTCCGACCTTCCGATCCCGATGGAGCAATCCGATCTACCGGTGGCGCGCGACGACTTTTCGGACCCCTCAATAGAGGGTCCTACTCGCCGCCATGGGGGTGGTCCCATCGAGCTCGACCTCCCCGACGGAGAGGACCTGGCGCTCGAAATGGACATCGATCCGGGCGCGAAGCGCCCTGGGCCACCACCTCCTCCGCTTAGTGGTGGCTTCGGTGGCCGATCTGCGGCACCCCCAGTGGCGGGGCGCATCAGTCGGGACTCGGCGGAGCTCGATCTTCCAGAGTCCGACGAGCTCGAGTTCTCAGAGCTTCCACCTGCGGGCAACGGCGAAGTGACCCACATGGCCCGCCCCGGTTACGAAGCCGATGTCGGTGCGCCGGCGGCTCGGGGCAAACGCACGATCGACATCAAGGCTGCGTTATCCCGCAAGCGCCCCTCTTGGCTGATGAAGGCCGTCGCGGCTCTGGTGGCCGTGTCGCTGATCGCCGGTGCGGGCTTTTACATGGGCAGCACGAAGTACGGGCTCTTCGGCATTCATCTCATCGAGCCCTTCCTGCCGGCCTCTGGCGACGCCGTTCAGGTAACGCAGACGATTCAAGCGGCGGAAGCTACGTCCTCCGTCGACACGTACCATGCGACTGCCCAAGCACTCGTCCAACTCGAGCGCGCGCGGAGCGAAGCCCGTCTCAACTTGGCTCTCATCGCCCGCAGCTTGCTGCACGAGTCCTATTTTCAGATCCGCTACGGACACGAAGCACAAAGCGCGGCTCGGGCCGATGAGCTTCGGCTTCATCTGCGGCGCCGTGGCGACGAGGCGCCTGGCATCCACCTCGCCCTCGCGGCCAACGCCCTGCGCCAAGGCGACCCGGACCTCGCAGCGACGGAGATCGTGCTCGCTCAGAGCGAGGACCCGACCGATGCGTACGTAGACTTGGTGGCAGGTGAGATCGCGCTTGCGAGGGCCGATGGTCAAGGCGCTGTTGCTGCATTCGAACGCGCTCACCAAAAAGACGGAAGCGCCCGAGGCGAATGGGGCCTCGCGCGCGCGTATCGATACGTTGGTGAACGGGACAAAGCTCTCGAAGCTGCCAAAAAGACGCAGAGTATGAGCCCAAATCATGCAGGTGCTCGCGTGGTCGCGGCGGAGGGCCTGATCGCGAACGGTGAGATCGACCGGGCGTACGAGCTTCTGCAACTGCCCGCGGGTCTTGCTCCAGGCGAGGGGGGCGCGACTCTTGCGGTAGCCCGTGTCAATCGCTCTGCCGCGCTTGCGCTCGTGGCTCGCATCGAGGAACAGCGCGGGCGCCTTGGAGCCGCGCGTGAAATGTACGAAAAAGCGGTGGAGCTCGACGCCAGCAATGCGCAGGCGGCGTTGGGTGCCGCCAGGCTCGTTCTCCTCGACGGCGGCTACCAGGATGCCCTAGCTCGATTCCAAACCGTGATTGGCGCAAACGTCGATCCCGGTGCAGAGCTCGACGCCACCGGGCAGCCCAAGGTCCTCGTCGAGGCGAAGCTCGGGGCTGCCGAAGCGTTAGTCGCGATAGACAAAGCAAACGAGGCTAAGGCGCTCTTGGCGGACCTCGAGACCGAGGAGCCCGTCAATGTCGACGTCGAGATCTGGCAGGGCAAGGTTGCGGACGCGCTCGGCGATAGCAAGGAGGCGGTTCGACACCTCCGCAATGCAATCGAGCTCGACCCGAAGTCTTTTCCGGCCTACATGGCGCTCGCGCAGCATTATAAGAGCACGAAGCGCCCTGGCGAAGCGGTCGCGGTGCTGGTGGAGGCACAGAACAACGTCGAGATTACCGCCGAGGTTCGACGCCTGCTGGGCGATGCAGAGCTCGAACGGAATCGCATCGACGCCGCTATCGTTCAGTATCAGGCAGCCCTCGAGATGGAGCCGCGCGATCCGTCGGCCCAGTTCGGCCTTGCCGTGGCATATCGCCGAAAGCTCTCTCTAGACGACGCGACCGCAGCGCTTGCTGCAGTTGAAGAGCTCGATCCGAAGTATCCAGGGCTCCCACTCGAAAGGGGAAAGTTGGCCGAGGCGAGAGGCGACTTGGCGGGCGCAGTTGCGAGCTACCGAGCCGCTCTGGAGCAAGCGCCCGCAGATCTAGCGCTCCAATCCCGACTTGGTGCCGTGCTCGTGATGATCGGTCAGATCGACGAAGCCGAGGCCATGCTCAGGGAGGTCCTCAAGGCTCAGCCCTATTCGGCGGAAGCAGAGCACTACCTCGGCAGGATCGAGATGGACCGTGGCGATCTCACGACCGCGCGTCAGCACTTCTTGCGAGCAGTGAGGCTCCAGCCGCAGAACGGGCTGTACCACATGTACGTCGCGTGGGCGGCGCTCGATTCGAACGAGATGACGACCGCTCTACGCGAGCTCAACGCCGCATTGAAGTTAGATCCGACCCTTGGCGATGCGTACTGGCTCCGAGCCCGTATCCGGATTCGCGCGGGCACAGTGAAGGACGCCCTCGCGGACCTTCAAAAGGCGATCGAGCTCAACCCGAGCCGTACCGAGTCGTGGGCGGCCATCGGGGAGTGTCATTACCAGCTCGGCCGGGTGAAAGAGGCAATCGCCGCTTTCAAGAAGGCGGTCGAGGCTCAGCCGGAGCAAGGCCAATGGTGGTACCGCCTGGGCCGTCTGCAGCTCGACGAGGGCCAACGCGAGCAGGCGTTTCAATCGCTGACTGCCGCGGCCGGGATCGGAGACGGCCTAGCCGAACGTCCGGCGTGGTTGGCGGATACCCACCGTCTGATCGGTGATGTGTATTACGCTCAGCGCAAGCAGCGCGAGGCGGTTGTCCACTACGGACGCTACCTCGAACTCTCGCCGCCCGACGCGATCGATCGCACGGAAGTACAGAACAAGCTCCGGAAGATCAGCACGCGCGCGCAGTAGAGATCAAATCGCTTAGTCGAGATGGCCACGATCGAAGGCCTCGGGCAAGAGCTCCGAAAGCTCGTACTCGGCGAAAGCCCCGTCTTTTGTGAAACTTCGAATGCGCAGCTCCGGCACGAGCTCCGACAAGCATTGCCGACAGATTCCACAAGGTGGTGTGGGTCGATCGGCGCCGGTCGCGATGACGAGCGCCACCAAGTCAAGTTCCCCAGCCGCCACAGCAGCGGCCAAAGCGCCTCGCTCGGCGCAAATCGTGGCACCATAGCTCGCGTTTTCAACGTTGCATCCTTGGAACACACGCCCGTCGTCGGTCTGCAGCGCCGCCCCAACGGCGAAACCAGAGTAGGGCGCGTACGCGCGGCTGCGAGCATCGATCGCGGCGAGCTTCAAGACTTCCCAATTCGTCTCATCCATCAGATCGCTCCCAGCACGCCCGAGAGAAGCGACTCGAAACGTGGTCGAACCCGTGCTGCGGTCTTTTCAACGTCCGCATGGCTCAATGGACCTTCACCAACCCCGGCAGCCAGGTTGGAGATGCACGAGATTCCAAGCACCCGCATCCCCATGTGCCGTGCGGCGAGCACTTCGAGCACCGTGCTCATTCCGACCGCGTCCGCACCGAGGGTTCGTAGCATTCGGATTTCTGCCGGGGTTTCGTAGGCAGGCCCCAAAAGCCCGGCGTACACGCCCCGCCTGAGCTCGAACCCCTGATCGGCTGCAACACTCGTGGCGAGCTCGATGAGTCTCGGGTCGAAGGCCACCGTCATATCGAGGAATCGAGGACCGAGTTGCTCGTCGTTCGGACCGAGCAGACTGCTCGTTCCAGTCAGGTTCATTTGGTCGGAAATGGCCATCAGGTCGCCGACCCGCAGCCGGGAATCGATGCCTCCCGCGGCGTTGGTCACGATCAGGGTCTTCGCACCGAGCCATGCAAGCAGGCGGACTCCGAACGTCACGTCATTTGCGCCGTGACCCTCGTAGAGGTGGGTTCGCCCTTGCATCGCCGCGACCCGCTTGCCACCCCGGCGGCCGACGACGAGATTCCCCGCGTGCCCCGACACGCCTGCTAGCGGCATGTGTGGGATCTGGGAGTACGGAATCGTCCGTGCATCCTCGAGCGTGTCCGCATACCGGCCGAGCCCCGAGCCGAGAACCATCGCTACCTCGGGAGCCTCTACGCGATTGGCAATCGCGGCCTTTGCCTGGTCGAGCTTCCCCATCATCGCGTACGCATTGTACGCCGACCTCCGCTATAGTGCTCACCGGATGACGATAAGGATCGCCATCGGGTGCCTCATACTATCCTTTGGCTGTGCCAGCAGAACCGCCGAGGGACCCGTCAGCGACACGGCACAAGAGGTCTCGGACGAAGAAAAGGTGCTAATCACTGTGGAACCTCCCGTACTGGTGTCGATCGTCCCAGGTGCCAAGGCCGAGGAGATTCCGCGCGACTGCACCAACGCCGTCGAAGAAACCTGCAATGCGCTCGACGATGATTGTGACGGCGTCATCGATGACGAATGCGGCTATGGCGCCGGACTGATTCAAGTCACGGCAGCGTGGGATACCGGCTCGGACATCGATCTCTACGTGACAGGGCCCCTTGGGGACACCGTGAGCTTCCAGCGACCTTCGACGCCGATAGGCGCTGAGTTGGATCATTCAGGTCGCGGAGACTGCTCGCCGGACATGCCTAACCCACGGGTGGAGAATGCACGATGGGTGGGCCAGCGTCCGACCGTCGGCGTCTACGAGGTCGAGCTGCACTATTGGGGTGAGTGCATCAGCGGCGGCGGACCGACCGCCACTACCGTCTCCGTCGCAATTGGTCGTCAGATCGCAGGTCAGTTCCGAGCGACCTTGCTCCCTGGCGAGCGCGTACGCGTGGTTCGATTCGTGATTCAATGACCGTGTTCGGCCTAGGTCGGCAGCAACTATTCGCCGCGTGCTTGTTCGTGCAAGGGTTTCTCGTCTTTGGATTGATGGTCGTCGCGCGCGCGGGGGTCGTTACGTCGACTATCGTGCTCGGCCTTGCGGCCTGCTTCGTGCCCTACGCGATCGCGCTGAAGTTGGCGCCCGACCTCCTCAGTCGGACCAGGTCTGAGCAAATCGCGCTCGCCGCCCTGTTCGTTTTCGGCTTGGCTTTTGTCTTCGCGCCGCCCGCGTTGTCGGACGACGTGCATAGGTTTCTCTGGGAAGGACGCGTATGGCTCAAGGGGTCCAACCCCTACGCGCTTGCGCCGGCCGATCCATCTCTCGCTGATCTGCGAAACGATAGTTGGGCGGCGATCAACAACAAGACCCTGGCAAGCATCTACCCGCCGCTGTCGCAGTCTCTGTTCGTCTCAATCGCTCTGCTTGGAGGCGGGATCTGGACCGTGAAGCTTCTTGCCCTCATTGCTCACGCGTTCACCACCCTTGCCGTCGCGAGGATCTCCACCGATTCGCGAGCTCCTCTGGCTCTCGCCCTAAATCCGCTTCTGCTGAGCGAAGGCGCTCTCAACGGCCACCTGGATGTCCTCACAGGCCTGGCCTTGCTGGTTTCGGCCTGGAGCCTTTCTCGGCACCGCATCGCCAGGGCCGCAATCGCCACCTGCGTTGCGGTGGGTCTCAAGGCGGTAGGTGTGGTCATGCTGCCGCTTTTCGCTCGGCGACCGGTTGCGTTCGCCGCTGTTGCTGCAGTAAGCGCCGTCGTGCTGTCCCCACTTGTGGTGTTTCAGCCACTGGCGGATGCCGCTTCGGGCCCGGCTCAGTTCGCGGCTCGCTGGCGCGGCAATGAAAGCCTCTATGCGGTCATCGAGTGGATGAGCCTTCAGGTTTTCGAGCAAAGTGTCGCGATCACTCTGGCTCGCGCGGGCGTGTTCGGTGTCGTGCTCACCATCGGAGCGCTGTTGGTCAAGAAACGCATCCCTCCAGTTCGCGCGACGCGCATCCTCTTGTGGACGACTCTGCTCCTATCACCTCAAGTTCACCCTTGGTACCTCGCCTGGCTGCTGCCGATCGAGGTCGTGTCGAGCCGCCTCGCCGGCTTGGTGTGGAGTGCGAGCGTTCTCTGCGCATACGCTCCTCTCGATCGCTGGCTTGCTGAAGGGGTGTGGGAGATGCCGATCGGGCTTCGGATTGCGGAGTACTCGGTGGTGACCGCAGCCTTGGTCCTCGAGGGGCGCCAGTCACACGATCGAGAAGAAATTAGCTCATGATTTCGAGGTATTAGCATCTCCTGCGAGCCACAGGTGGCGTGTCCTTGGGTTTCGCCTTGCAGGGCAAGCGCAAGTTCCTAGACTACGCGGCCCTGAGAACCAGGGAGTGACGGATCTACCATGTACGCGGTCATTCAAACGGGCGGAAAACAGTATCGCGTTGCCGAAGGCGACAGGGTTCGCGTCGAGAAGTTACCCGGTGAGGTAGGCTCCAAAGTCGAGTTCAAGGACATCTTGATGGTAGGCGGCGACAAAGTCGCGGTGGGCAAGCCCCACGTCGGCGGCGCCAAGGTGGTAGCCGAAATCACGGCGCAAGACCTGGCCAAAAAAATCATCGTGTTCAAGATGAAGCGCCGAAAAGGCTACCGCCGTCGACGGGGTCATCGTCAGCCCTATACCGAGCTCCGCATCGACAGCGTGAAAGGATAGGGAAACGCCATGGCACACAAGAAGGGTCAGGGCTCATCCCGAAACGGGCGCGATTCAAAGCCCCAGTACCGAGGCGTCAAGGCTTTCGGTGGGCAGAACGTGTCCGCGGGCAGCATCTTGGTTCGCCAAGTCGGTCAGACTTTTCACCCGGGCGAGAACGTCGGGGTTGGCAAGGACTACACGCTTTGGGCCAAGGTTGACGGCGTCGTGAAATTCGAGCGTCGAGGCCGTTTGGGCAAGCGCGTGAGTGTCTATCCGGTCAACGGCTGAGCGGCTCCGTTGCAGGAGCGGTTCCCGGCGCCGGAATTCGACTCTCCTGGGGGAAGTGCATTTCCTCCTCCGGCCGGCCGTCGCGTTTACTGCAACCGCAATCTGAGGCTCGACCAAATCAACGTGGTCGGCTTCGACATGGACTACACGCTGGCGATCTACCGCCAAGCGGAAATGGACCGGCTCAGCATCGAAGCCACGGTCGGCAAGCTGGTCGAACGTGGCTACCCCGAGGAGCTTCTGTCCATGAGATACCGGACGGACTTTCCAGTCCGGGGGCTGTTGATCGACCGCAAGCTCGGAAACGTGCTCAAGATGGATCGCTACCGCTACGTCAAGACCGCGTACCACGGGTTTCGCAAGCTCACGCGCGAAGAGCGTCGCCGCGCGTACCATACTCGACGCCTTCGCTCCGGCACCGTGCGGTATCATTGGGTCGATACGCTGTACTCGCTTTCTGAAGTGGCGGTCTACGCGGCGGTCATCGATCACCTCGAAAACCACGGGCGCCGCGTCGAGTACGGCAAGCTTTTCGCCGACATCCGAAAGTGCGCGGATGTTTCGCATCAGGATGGATCGATCCTCGACGTGGTGCTTTCGGATCTTCCAAAATACGTGGAGGCCGACCCCGAGCTCGGCGTTTTGTTCCACAGACTTCGGAGCGCCGGCAAACGCCTCTTCGTGCTCACCAACTCGGGGCCCGAATACACCAACGCGATGATGTCGTACCTGCTCGATGACGCACTCGACGAGTATCGCAGTTGGAGGAATTATTTCGACTACGTCATCACGGCATCCAACAAACCGAATTTCTTCACGGGCAAGTCTCCTTTCGTGGATTTCGAAACTGCCGTAGAGACGACGAGGCCGGATCGAGGGCGGCTATACACGGGTGGCAACATTGCCGATCTCCGGCGTACGCTCGGGGTGCCGGGAGACGAAGTGCTCTATGTCGGCGACCACATCTACGGTGATGTTCTGCGGGCCAAGAAAGAATCCGCGTGGCGCACTGCCATGATCATCCAGGAGATGGACGACGAGCTCCGGACTTTGCGCGAGCACACGGTCAGCTTCGAACGCCACGATGTCCTCCAGCAGATGCGCACCGCGGTGCAAGACGAGCTCAGAGAGCACCAGGCGCGCTTGAAGAGGGTCGAGCGATCACTCATCGGTGAAAACCCGAACTCTGGGAGGCCGGCCCTCGAGGCCCAGCGCGTCCGCCACCGCCGTTCGATCGACCGACTCCGCGCTCAGCTCCGGGAGCTCGACGCCGAAAACTCTGTTCTGAGCGATGCTCTCGACGAGGCCTTCCATCCGTTTTGGGGTTCCAGCTTCAAAGCGGGTAACGAGGTCTCGAGCTTCGGCAACCAAATCGAACAATACGCCTGCCTATACACCTCGCGTGCAACGAACTTCGCCCAATATTCGCCCATGCACTACTTCCAGAGCCCAAGACACCGAATGCCCCACGAGGCGAGCACGACTCCAGGCGCGTAGCGGTGCCAGTGCCGGTAGGCCGGGTGGCATCGAGGGCAGCCGGTGCGTTTTTTGTTCTCAGGAGACCGCAGTTGCCTATACTGCTGTTGCTAACAGAAGGGGAGCGCGTCATGGCCACAGCAAGGAAGAAGCGAACGACAAAGAAGCGAACCACCAAGAAGCGGGCAGCGCCGAAGAAGGCGACCAAGAAGCGCGCGGCTCCGAAGAAGGCAGCCAAGAAGCGGGCAGCGCCAAAGAAGACGGCTAAGAAGCGGGCAACACCCAAGAAAGCCGCGAAAAAGCGGAAGGCTTCGGCGACCAAGCGGGCGAAAGCCGAAGCGGCCGCTCTCAAGAAGAAGGCGACTCAAGAGGTTGCCGCGTTCAAGAAAAAGATCGGCAAGGCCAAGAGGGACGCAAAAAAGGAAACGGCTGCGCTCAGAAGAAAGTTCGCGTCCGCCACCAGGCAGCTTCAACAAAGGGGCGCGAAAAGGCGGCCTACCAGCAGGAAGAAGTAAAGCCGAGCCGCCAGTCGTCTCGTCTCCAAGGGGTGGAGCGAAGGGGGATCGAACCCCTGACCCCTACACTGCCAGTGTAGTGCTCTCCCAGCTGAGCTACCGCCCCAAGAGGGAGGCGGATGTAGCATCTGTCTGCTGCCCCGCAACCAACCTGCAACGCAACGCACACCCTTAACCCCCAGAATAAGGGGACAGTCCCCTTTTTTGACGTTCTCGTGCTGTGGGGGGCAATGGTGAGCCATGCGAGTTGCTGCCGTCCTGTGTGTTCTGTGCCTTGCCGGCTGCAGCGCCTACGACGATCTTCCGCTCCTCGACATCGACGCGATCGAACCGCCGCAGATCGAGCCCGGAGGAATGCTCCGTATTCACGGGCAAGGCTTTCCGCTCGGTCGGCCAGCTGTCGTGAGGCTCCACGGAGCTCTCTTTCGACCTGGAGCTCCCGCGCGACTCGTCGATGCCCGCATTGCGGGCGAGGTCCGAACCGAGACGCTCATCGAAGCTCCTATCGACGCCGAGCTCATGCGCTCGATCGGCGGCCGTGCCACGTTGGACGGACGACTACGGCTCGCCTTCCGAGCGTCGAACGATCGTCGAGACGTGTTTGCCGAGCAACCGGTCCTCGTCGACTTTCTCCCGGACACGTCTGCTCTGCTCCGCAGCGAGCCGGAGCCAAGCGAGCTCGCGCAACCGATCGATGCGCAACACTTTGGTGTGACACTTTCCCGCGAGGAGTCTGGCATGGTAGGGGTCCGTGTCGATTCGGTCGATCCGAATAGCTTCGCGGCGACTCAAGGGGTGCGCCGAGGCGACACCGTGGTTGGTCTCGACGGCGTGCGACTCTACAGTTGGCGGGACTTCCTTCCCGATCCGAGCCAAGCGGAGTCCCGCGTCTTGGTCGTGCGGGAGGGTCTAGCGGGAGTGCATACGCTGCGCTGGCCACATGAAGTAACCGAGCGCCGTGCCGATCCGTTGGCGTTTGGCGTCCTGTTGCTCTTTGGGCTCTTGCTTGGCTGGCTTTCCCCGATCGCACTGTGTCTTGGCAAAGGACCATCGGCGTCGATCGCGGTCGCGCTGACCCGATCAAGCCTGGTTCTCGTGTTCGTGGCCGCCCTCTTCTGCACGTCCGCCCTTCACTGGACGACGATCTGGATCTTGATCCTCGGATTGCTGGCGGCGCTCTATTCGCTTACCGCACCCGAGCATGATGCCACCAAGAGCTTCGTCTTTGCGGTCTTGCCGACCCTCACCGTCATGTTGCTGGCGCGTACGGCAAGCATAGAGTCCATCGTCGCCATCCAAGAGGGCGGGGTGCTGAACTGGTACGTGTTCCGGACGCCTGCATCGACGCTCGCCTTCGCGGGTTATCTATACGCCCTCGGTGGGCCCGCCGGTCACAAGCGCTTATCGGCCTCGCTCTTTGCGTCCGCCGCCGCGGTTCTCGGTGCCGCGCTATTTCTCGGTGGATGGGAAGCAGCGGAGCCGATCGCTGGGATCTTGATGTTGGTCGCCAAGGCCGGTGCCGTCTTGGTGGCCGCCCACCTGTTTCTTATGAGCCGCGAAGTCGCCATCGTAGTGTTGGGGCTCGGGCTCTCGCTCGCCCTGCTCGGTGTGTGGGCCGGTACCGACGCGCTGCTTCCCTATTGGAGCGCACTCGCTGCCGGCTCCATCGGCGCACTCGTGATTCGCGTCAGCATTCCGGCCGTTCGACGGCTGTCCGCGCCAGCTATGGCCTAGCCAGCGGCGGCCCCAGATGGCTAAACGTGCGGTCGACGCGCTCGACTCTGGGATCGCACCGCGTCGGCTTCTCCACGTAGCTCGGGATCGTTCGGCCGATCGCGCAACAGGTTCGCGTAGATCGCCAGTGAGCGCTTGTAATGACCCTGGTCCGCCAAGATGCGGGCCATCGTGCGTGTCGGAAGCGGCTCATCAAACGCTGAGGGCGCTACCGAAAAGACCCCGACCGGCGCGCGTGCAGGGGGAGTGGTGCTTGGTGTCTTAGCGGGCGGCGGAGATTCCGAAGGCGTTTCAGAGGGACGCGCGAAATGCCTCGCCTGATGCTGTTCTTGGTCTTGTGCGGGCGGTGCGGTCGTTTGGAGAGCCCACTTGGCGAATCCCAGCACGCGTCCGAGCAACCCTTCTGACGGCTGCCCACCGACCCGATCACGGATCGTGTGGATCAGCTGAGCTCGGCTCAGGGCATAGGTGTCGCTCACGCCCAGCCGCTCAGCTTCTGCGCGAAGCTCTGGTGTCGTCAGATTGTAGAGCTTCGTCAGATCCATCGAACCAGCTCCCGGTTGCTCTCTTCTAGCGCGTTCTCGGCCGCCTTGCAGTCCCGATCGATCTGGTCTCGCAATTCCTGTAAACCTTCGAACTGGCGCTCACCGCGAATGCGAGAGACGAAGCCTACGCGAACTCTCTTACCGTAAAGGTCCCCCTCGAAGTCGAAGAAATGCGGCTCGACCGAACGTCCTGCCCTGAACGTCGGGCGCACGCCAAGGTTTGCGACTCCTCGGAGCAACGGGGCGTCGGCCTCATCGAGCACCCGACCGAAGACTGAATAGACTCCGTCTTTGGGCAGTTGCAGCGGTTCCACATCGAGATTCGCCGTGGGGAAGCCGATCTTCCGACCACGGTGATCGCCCCGGACGACTGTCCCCGTCACCTCGTGAAAACGGGTCATCATCAGAGCCGCGTCCTCGACGTTCCCGTCTTCTTTCAATATCCGGCGAATGCGGGTCGAAGAGACCGATTCGCCCTCGTACGTGACCGGCTCGACCACCTCGACGGTGAATCCCACACGCTGTCCCCACTCGCGCAGCGTGACGATGTTGCCGGAGCGTTTGTGCCCAAAGTGAAAATCCGGTCCAATCACCACGCCCTTGGCGTGACACGCATCTAGCAAAACGCGCTCGACGAAGGTGTCCGGGCTGGTTTGCGCGAAGTCCGCGTCGAAGGGCAAAACAACTACATCATCGCACCCCGCCCCCTTCAATAGCTCGACCCTGCGCGGCATGTCGGTGAGCAATACCGGCGCGCGATCTGGGGCCAGGATCGCGGTTGGATGCGGGTCGAAGCACATCGCCAGGGTTTGCCAACCATGCTCGTCCGCCGCGCGTTTTGCGGCGTCGATCAGCGCCCTGTGACCAAGGTGCACGCCATCGTGGTTGCCAGGGGTGACGACAGAAGGTGCTCGGCGCATCTGTGCAAGGGGGGTTTGGAGCGGTGAATGTGCTCCGCCCTCAATCCCCTACAGCGCGCCAGGGAGCACTTCAACTCGAATGCGGCCGATACAGACGTTGGTGACGTTCGCCTTTCGGTGGGGTATGGTTGAAAACATGAGGAATTCGAAGGGGAGGTCGAATCCGGCGGAAGAGGCCCCGTTTGAGGAGGTCATGGAGCGCCTCGAGACCGTCGTGGAGCAGCTCGAAGAAGGAGATTTGCCTCTCGAGCAGTCTTTGGCGATCTTTGAGGAGGGGGTTCGATTGTCTCGTGCCGGCGCGAAACGACTGGATGAGGCCGAGCGTAGAGTAGAAGAGCTCCTCGCCGCTGGAGACGAATTGCAAACGAGCCCCCTGGAAGAAAGCGAAGCGGAAGAAGCATGAGCCAGGTCCTCACGGTACCGACACATTTCAACGATATCGGAGAGCTCTCCGAAGGCTTTCTGGATCGCGTAGAACACGACACGCTGATCCTCTATGGACCCATCCCTTACGAAGATGGGTCCGACGTCGACTTCCTGGTTCTGCTCGCCGACGGCACCTCCGCCCTCGAAGGTAGGGCACGAGTCCGCGCTGCGGTCGATGGTGGCGCCGAGCGTGTTCCCGAGACCCGCTACGACGTCGTGCTCGAAGCGCTCGAGCTAGACGGTCGCTCTGCAGTCGTCTTCGAGCGTCTCGTGATGGCGCGCCAAGCAGTCTCCGATCGCCCTGTCTCTGATAGCGACGCCCCTGCCACCGCCGCAACGGACGCCGTATCCGCAGAGCGCGAAAACGAACCCGAGGACCCCGAGGTCGAGGTCGCAGCAGAGGAAGTCTTTTCCATACGGCCAGACGAAATAGAAGACGTCGAGGTCGCCGAAAACGAGTCGGTCGAGCTTTCGATCGACGCGCAGGCGACACTCGAGAAGTACGCTGGCTCTCAGGAGGATGAGGGTCCGGCTGAGCGAGCGTACGAAGACGTCATGGCCTCCGAGGAGACATTCGAAGAAGCGTTTCAAGCCGAGGTCGATGAGGACGGTCAGCCCTTGGTGGCCGCTGAGCCCAATGTGGGCGCTCCGGTTCCAAAGCCTTCGATGGCCGCTCCACCCGACGTTCCGCCGGCACCCGCTGGGCTCAACCTCGTTCCACCGCCAGAAGGGCTCACACGGCCTTCACGGGCTGGCACAGACGAAGACCTGCTCACCAGCTATGAAGCCGTCGGAGACGAAGAAACCTCGGGTCTCTTCAAATACGAGGAGGGGCTCCCGATTCCGTCACGGCCGCCGCTTCCCGACTTGGACCCAGCACGGCGGGTCGCCGCGGTTGAAGCAAACGACGTGGACGACGTCGAAGACTCGGAGCCACCAGAGCCGAATGACGAGTATGAGGAACTTCGACTCAGCGAGCTCGCTGAGAGCGCCGAAGAGGGATGACGTCTCATGAGACGCGTCGTCGCCACCGTGCTTTGCGCCCTGAGCCTAGTGGTCACCACTCAAGCGAGCGCCGATGCGGTGGTCCGCGTCCGCGTCCGCAACATGAACAATGAGCCCGTCGATGGCACGGTCCAGCTCAAGCCCCTCGGAGACGGGAAGAGCTTCGGCTGCTCGACGGTCAAGGGTGCCTGCATGATCAGCTCGGTGCCCGGCGGTAGCTACATCGTCACATTCCGGCCCAAGGAGGGGAGCTCACCCAACCCGCGGAAGGTCATGATCCCGCCAGACGGCGAAGCAGACCTCCATATCTCCGCGAAATAGCGCCGGAGTTGGACCGGGCCACTCTCAAAATGTAATCATTTTGAGGGGGGGCATCTCGCGAAGGGGATGGGAAGCAGCCGGATACTGTCCTGCTTGGCAGGCATCGTCGTGTTGGCGTGCGCAGCATCTGCTGGCGCGGATGACGATCCCTCGGGCGACGCCGAAACTCGCGATGACCGGCTGCTTCTCTCTCAGAACAGCTTCAGCGGCCCGACCGGTGGCATTCGTGTCATCGATGCCTCTTCCGGCCCGAAAGGCACCTTCCGGCTCGCGCTGAATACCGAGTTCTTCTTCATCCGAGACTATTTCGTCCCAGAGGACAAGGCGCACCACTTTGCCGGCAACCTTTCGCTCACGGTGACTCCAACCGAGTACCTCGAAGTGTTCGCTTCTGCCGAGGTCACGTCGGCATGGGATGATTCCACCAACCCAATGTTGGTGCAGCGCGTGGCCGACCTTCTGATAGGGCTCAAGGGTTTCCATTGGGTCAAGCCGTGGGTCGCGCTCGGGGGCGATGTGAGCATCGGGTTTCCAGGCGGCGTCGGTGACATGAAGGAAACCTTTCGAGCAACGAGCGTTGGGCTTCGCGGGAATGTGAACCTCGACTTCCGCGCGAATCACCGGCGGACAATGCCCCTGATCACGAGGCTCAACGTACAATACTGGTTCGACAACTCCGCGAAGCTCACCGAGAGTATCGGAACGGTGGGTCCGCTCATCCCCTTTCAGCGGTTCGCTTATCGGATCAACGAGGCCGACGCGGTCCGGTTCGGTGCGGGGATCGAGGTGCCTCTCGAAGCCCGTAGAGTCGGTCTACATCCCTTGCTCGACTGGCGTTGGGACATTCCGGTCAATCGACAAGGCTTCCATTGCGAGGCGGCGGCCCTCCCGGTCGGGGACGAATGTCTCGGCAACGTCGGAGTCAAGGCCTATCCGATGACTCTGACGATCGGCTTTCGCATGTACACCCCTCCCAAGGGGCTGGCGTTCACGTTTGCCGCCGACATTGGCCTCACCGGAACACGAGATTTCGTACGCGAGCTCGCTCCGAACGCGCCTTACAACGTCATCCTCGGCATCGCGTATACGGTCGACCCGCGTTCTCGCCATGTCCCCGCGCCCGTGAGCGTGCCGGCGCCTTCGTACGAGCCCGCTCCCGAGGGGCGCATCCATGGCCTGGTGGTCGACGCGGATCGCGGCAAGCCCGTCCCGAACGCTCGCGTCTCGGTGGTCGGGCAGGAGGCTTCCCCTCAGACCACCGGCGATGATGGGCGATTCGTCACTTATTCGGTTCCGGCCTCCGAGGTCGCTCTCGAGGTCAGTCATCCCGAATACGAGCCTGGGCAATGCGTCGCATCGTTCGCAGAGATCGACCCATCGAAGAAGGTCGAGGCCGTCGCCGAGGTGACCTGCACGCTCACGCCGAGCAGTCTCGACGGCCGTCTTCAGATCATGATCGTCGGCAAGAAGGACGGGCCCGTTCCCGCTTTGGCGGTCACCCTCCGTGGCCCTTCCGACCACAAGCTCGTTTCCGACGACGCCGGGCAGGCTGCCGCCGAGCTGCCTCCGGGACGCTACACTGCGTACATCGACGACCCCGCGTATCTCATCGTCGTGAGCGAGGTCGAGGTTGCCCCCCGGGAGGAAACCGCGCTTACGCTTCGAGTCTTGGCGAAGCCGACCCGCCCGAGGGTCGTGGTGCGTGAGAAACAGATCGTCCTCCGCAGTCAGGTGAGCTTCGCCACCGGAAGCAACGAGATCCTGCCGAACAGTGAGCCGTTGCTATCTGAAGTGGCCGACGTCCTCCTTCGTGACCCCGCACTCGAGCTGATCGAGATTCAGGGCCACACCGACAATCGCGGCGGGCGTGAGCTCAACATGAAGCTATCGCAAAGCCGCGCCGAAGCCGTGAGAGAATGGTTGGTTCGGCACGGCGTCGAGCCCGCAAGGCTCATCGCGAAGGGCTATGGCCCGACCCGGCCGCTCGTGCCAAACATCACCGCGCGCAACCGCGCCCGCAACCGCCGGGTTCAGTTCAGGATCGTTCGTCGCGCGGGGCCGAGCGTCGCCGCAACACCGTGAGCGTCAGCATGGCGATGAGAAGCGCCGACCATGGGGTCTTGCCAGGAGAAGCCTCGACGGCTGAGCAGCCCCCGCTCGAGGGAACGGGCACCCCACCTTCACAATTTGGGGGGCCATCGTCTTCGCAGTTGAGGTCGAATCCGTTGATGACATAGGGCTCACAGTTATCATCGAGATTGCCTGGGAGATCATAGATCGTGCACACCGCTTTGATGTCGTCCTGGGCAAGGTCTCGCTTCGACACCTCGGTCCGCGGTGAGGTTGGAAACATCGTTGCGTCCGCTACGTCGGAGTGACCGATACCGATGAAGTGGCCGGCCTCGTGCGTGACGATGCTCTGCAAGTCCACCGGCCCCGGATTCGACTGCGTACCGGGCTCGCACCCCAAGTCCGGGTCACACTGCGCGAAGGGGCCGAGGGCGTCGTTGATCAGCATGTCGGCGTCGAGAATCCGGCCGTTTGAGGAATCGAACATCACGATCGTGACCGCCAGGGCGTTTCTCGAGAAGGCTCTACCGCATTGGTCTTCCCATGGATCGAGGAATGCGATCGTGTTGACGTTGCCGCCCGGGTTTCGGAACTCCGTGCGCTTACACGTCGAGGATAATCGTGGCTTGAAGATCAAATCGACCGGCTCGCCGTCGCAGGTCACGTCTTCCCAAGTTGCAAAGGCCAAGTCGATCGCCTGCTCGACCTCGTCGAAAGCCATCGAGCTACTGCCCCGTTCATCGATGGCGTATGGAAGGCAGGCGATGGGCCACTCGAGAAAGTCTCCGTCCTCGACGCAGGCCTGCTCGCCGATTTGTGTTTCGCCCATAGTCGTCATGCGACAAAATGCCGAAGCATGGTTGGCCGTCAGTGCCGCGACCGACATCACCCCGATGGCGAGCGCGAGGAGAACGCGGCTACTCACCGGCCGCTCCCGCTTGCTCTCGCACGATCGTGCGCACTCTTTCGAGGAAGGCTTCGAGGCGCTCCTTTTGCGGAAGCGCGCCAGGGCTTTGCTTCAGCAAGCCGTCTGGCCCGCGTCTCACCAGGAGCAGACCCTGGCGGCTCTGGAACACCGTCTCGTCTCCGGCCTCCATGCGAATGCGCATCACACCCTGCGCCATCCCAACCGGTCGGAACGCGAGCTGCCGGTCTCCCTCCATGAAGATCACCGCGCGCTCGCCGACCGTGAATCTCGGCTCGCCCTCGACGCGCATGCCGAGATTGCCGACTTGGCCCCCAAGCACCTGGACGATCACCTCGGGCTCCTGATCCCTAGTCGGAGCGTCGCTTCGCAACTCACGCTCAACCTCGATGCGATACCAAGTGGCGATGGTGCCGTCGCGGCGCTGAAAGGCTTCGGAGAGCACCACCCGCCCGACGACGATTCGGTCGGACTGCGCGACTAGCTCCGACAGGTCGAGAGCCTGAACGATGGATCCATGAGCGGAACTCGCCGTAATCAGGGCGACGAGCAATGCTCCGCTCAGCCCCAAGAGCACTCGGAATCTAAGCATTTCCTAACCCTGTAGTCCCTAGCTGGCATCGTCAAGCGATCCGGATCACGACGATCTCGATTGACAATTTTGCCCAGACTTTCGTACACCTGCTGGCATGTACGAAGCTCTGTTGTCTCGTCGCCTTCGCTGGGCGCCGATGATTTGTTGTGTCCTCGTGGCCGCCACCGGATGCGACCTCACGAAACTCACTGCCGAATCGACGGCCGGTCTGTTCGAGCGCGCCGCTCCGGGATTCGAGGAATACTGGGATTACGACCTCGCAGGGGAGGCCGTCCCCGCCACCATCGTCCAGCTCGAGGGCATCCTCCGCGTCGCGCCCGACAGCGACCCGTTGCTCACTCAGCTGTCACAGGCGTACTTCGGCTATGCGTACGGTTGGATCGACGTCGACGTCGAGGCGCTCGAGTTCGAGGGGAAGTACGACGAGGCGGACGTCCAGCGCCGCCGTGCGCGCACCATGTACTTGCGCTCCAAAGACTTGACGATGCATCGGATCGCCCTCGTTCATCCAGGAGTCTACGACGCGTCGAAGGGCAGCATCGAAGAGCTCGAAGCGTGGCTCGAGGAGTCGTTCTCGGAGGAGGCGGACGCACCGATGCTCCTTTGGGCTGGCCAAGCGTGGGGCGCCTACATCAACGCCGCAAAGGACGACATGGTCGCCGTGGCTGACCTTCCGTATGCCAAGGCTTTCGTGCTGCACTCGATCGCGCTCGACCCCGAATACTACCACGCTGCGGGCTATACCTTCATGGGCGTCGCCACTGCGTCGGAATTGGCCGCCGATCTCGACGCTGCGAAGGCCTACTTTGAGAAGGCTCTGGGCGTGACTGAGCGGCGCGCGCTGATGACCCAGGTCAATATGGCCCGGTACTATGCCGTGCAGGCAGGCGACCGCCCGCTGTTCGACGAGCTCATCGCCGAAGTCCTCGAAGCGGGGGATGTGCTTCCCGAAGCCCGCCTGAGCAATCGCATGGCCAGAGCACGAGCGGAGCTCTACACGGCCAATGTAGACCAACTTTTCTAGTGATCTCACGGACAAAGTCGGCGTTGGCGACAAAGCCAACGGTTTTCGTTGACTAGACGCCTGATCGTAGTGAATGTTCGGCTTTCTTCGGCCGTATTGATCGATGGGGGATCGACCCCGACCCCGGCGCCGTCTCCGGCTCGAGCGAGGCAAGAATGAAATACAGATTGGCACTAACCGTAGCTCTTGCGCTTCTCGCGTCAGCCCTTCCAGGAGGAACCATCAAATCGGCCAATGCGGAGGGCGCCACCGAGCTTCGGATAGCGACCTTGGCGCCGAGCGGTTCGTCTTGGATGAAGGTATTCAACGCGTGGAACTCGACGCTGCAAAAGGAAACCAACAACACGCTGAAGCTCCGGTTCTATACCGGTGGGAGCCAGGGGGACGAGCGCGACTTCGTCCGAAAGATGCGTGCCGGCCAGATGGACGGTGCCGCGATCACCACGACGGGCCTCGGCATGCTGGTGCGTTCGATTTTGGTGCTATCGCTGCCTGGTGTGTTCACCGAGTACGAAGAGCTCGATCGGGTGCGCGCGGAGCTGAATGCGCAGTTCGAGGAAATGTTCGACAAGGAGGGCTACACGCTTCTTGGCTGGGGCGATGTCGGCAAGACGCGCATCTTTTCGATGCATGAGTTCGCTCGCCCCTCCGATCTCAAGCAGCTGCGCCCCTGGGCTTGGAAAGACGATTTGATCTTTACCGAGTTCTTGAAGGTCGTCGGGGCCAACGGGGTTCGTCTCGGAGTGCCTGAGGTATACCCCGCACTTCAGACGAAGATGGTCGATACCCTTCCGTCTTCCGCGCTCGCGGCGGTTTCGCTTCAGTGGTACACGCGGCTCAAGTACGTCACCGCCGAGAACGACGGCATCATCGTCGGCGCCACCATCATCCGAAAAGACAAGTTCGATGCCCTCACTGAGGAACAGCAAAAAGTTCTCCTCGACACCGGGATTCGCGCCCACAAGGCGCTCAACAAGTCGATTCGCCGCGACGACGACACGTCCTACGACACCATTTTGAAGCGTGGAATCACCGCGATCAACACCAGCGCCGCCCAGGCCGAATGGGACAAGGCAGCCGCGCAGGTTCGCGCCAATCTGACAGGTCGCGTCTACTCTAAGAGCCTGCTCGACGCTGTCCAGAGAGCCGCAGGGAAGTAGCCCAGTGAAATTCGTTCGGCGCCTGGACCGCCAGCTGGCGCGAGGTGAAGCAGCGATCGCCGCGACGGTCCTCTTGCTCATGATCGTGATCGCGGCTGCGCAGGCCACGCTTCGCAACCTCACCAACTTCGACCTCGATTTCGCAAACATCGCACTCGAGCGGATGGCCTGGGCGGACTCCTTCCTGCAGAAGGGCACCCTGTGGCTCGCCTTCTTCGGCGCCTCGCTCTCGACCTACGACGAGAAGCACATCGCGATCGATGTGATTCCGAGGCTCTCTCCACCCCGAATGAAACAGTTCCTTCGGGCCATCGTGTCCACGTTCGGTGCGGTGACCTGCTTCTACTTGGGGCGCGTGTTCTGGCTTTCGGTCCTCAACAACGCGATGGAGATTCCGCTCGAGTACTCGATCCTGGGAGCCAACGACGAGATGGTTCACATCTGTCAGGCACCGGCTCAGCTGCTCGCGGATGCGGGCCTTTCGCGACCTGACGTGTTTTGCGGGATTCGCAGCATGCTGGAGGTGTTTGGGGTGCAGATGTCGACGCCAGACGTCGTGCTTCAGCTGATCGTCCCGTCGATGTTCATCTTCATGTCGGTGCGCTTCCTCCTGCGCGCGATCGCCGCTAGCGTCGCCTTCGTCACCAAGAACTACCCCGCCAGCGCTGAAGGCGAGGCCTGAGATGGACGGGTTTTGGATCGTCCTCCTCACCGTCCTCGCAATCCTCGGAGCGCCGTTGTTCGCGATCTTTGGCGCTGCATCGATGCTGCTTTTCGGGGCGCTTCCGGACACCAGCATCACTGGAACCGCAAACGACGTCTTCAGCGAGAAGTTCGCCGACTCCCCGCTGCTGGTCACCATTCCGTTGTTCACCTTTGCCGGTTATCTCATGGCGGAGAGCGGGACACCACAGCGCCTTGTGAAGCTGTCACGCGCCTGGCTTGGGTGGATGCCCGGTGGCTTGGCCATGGTGTGCCTGGTCGCGTCGGCCTTCTTCACGACCTTCACCGGTGGCAGCGGAATTACCATCGTCGCGATCGGCGGCCTGCTCTACCCGGCGCTACTGGCTGACAAGTACAAAGAGAACTTCTCGCTCGGCTTGGTCACGACTGGCGGCTCACTGGGGCTCCTGTTCCCCCCGAGCGTCCCGATGATCCTCTACGGCGTCGTCGCCGGCGTCATGATCGAGAAGCTCTTCTTAGCCGGGATGATCCCAGGGGTCATTAGCGTCGCAGCGCTCGGGATCTACAGCGCGATCACCGGCGTCAAACAGAAGATGCCCCGGACGAGGTTCGATCGGAAAGAGGCGCTGTCGTCTTTTTGGGAGGCGAAGTGGGAGGTGGCGCTCCCAGTGGGTCTTCTCGGTGGGATGTACACCGGCCTGCTTCGGATTCACGAGGCTGCGGCGTTTACCGCAATTTACACACTGATCATCGAGGTGTTTATCTACCGCGATGTGAGCTTCCGAAGAGATCTTCCGCGAATCATCAGAGAAGCGATGACTCTCGTGGGCGCGATCCTCATCATTCTATCGACCGCGATCGGCTTCACAGCGTTCTTGATTCAAGCACGTGTGCCCATGCAGATCCTCGACGGGATGCAGGGCTTCATCACTTCGCAACTGATGTTCCTGATCGCCCTCAACTTCTTCTTGATCGGCGTCGGGATGTTGATGGACATCTTCTCGGCGATCGTGGTCGTGGTGCCGCTGATCGTCCCGATCGCGCTGAGCTTCGGCGTGGACCCCTACCATCTCGGCGTGATCTTCCTGCTCAACCTCGAGATCGGCTACTTGACTCCACCGGTCGGCTTGAATCTTTTCATCTCGAGCTTTCGATTCAACAAGCCCATTACTCAGCTCTACAGATCGGTATTGCCCTTCATCGGCTTGCTCGCCATCGCGCTGATCATCGTCACCTACATCCCATCGCTCTCGACCTGGCTTCCGAGCTTGATCGAAGACCAATCGGTGAGCCTCGATAGCCCAGGCGATGACGAGGACGACGTTGGTTTCGACCTCAACGCGCTCGAGGAAGCCGGCGACGACTTCGACCTCGACGACCTCGACGGCGACGAAGACGAGCTGGACCTAGACGCGCTCGAAGACGACGACGAGGCACTAGACCTCGACGCGCTCGAAGAGGAGGGCGGAGCGCTAGACTTGGACGCGCTCGAGGAAGACCCAGACCCAGACCCCGACCCCCAAACCCAATAAAGGGGACAGTCCCCTTTTTACTCGCTCTTTTTGTTGACGACGAAGCGGAGGTTTTTGAACTCGGTTTGGCCGAGGGTGTAGATCACTTCGGAAAGCGTTCGGTACGGGGTGCGTTTGTCGGCGATGATCTGAACGTTCCCGACAAAAGGCTGGTTCGCGAACCGTTGGGCGGTGCGCTTTTTGCGGTCTCGGATCTCACTGAGCCTCTTGTAGAGAGGGGTGATCAGGAACCCGCTGCTGCCACCTTGCTTGAGGCTCGGGTCGACGATCCCGTTTCGAAGCTCCAGGACCGACTTACCGTCGACGGCCACCTCGCTCCGCGAGATCTGCACCCCGAGGGCGTCACTCAGCTCGACCTTGGAGGTGGAGTAGGGGATCCGAAGCTCGCTGCTCTCTTGGACGGCCGCTGCCGTAGACGTGGCGAACATCGCCATCATGTAGACGAGCAGAATCGTGAGCATGTCCATCATCGGATAGATGTTCAGTCCAAAGTGCTCTGGCTCGGCCCGACGACGGAGCTTGGCCCGGATTACACGGTTCACGTAAGCCATCGACACCGGCTTTTCTTCCACCGGCGGTGCCAAGGAGTTTCGCGTCGGCGTCCTGCCTTCGTTAGTCGTCATCGAATCCCCGCCGAGAGCAAGACGTCGGGAAAGAGCACCTGGTCTTCATCGCCGCGCACCGCATCCATCGCTGCGACCAAGTGCTCGTAGGGCACCTCCGGGTCGGCGCTCAGGGTTACACGCGTCTCATCCTCGAACTGCTGCTTGACCCTCGTCACGCAGGTCGTGAGCCCCGTCCAATCCTGCTCCCCGTTCATCCTGGCTGGGACGGTGAGCACTTTTCCAGGGGCCGTCGTGGCGCATCCGCGGGCCAGCTTGCCGCCCGAGCCGGACACGATGACACCAGCGCTCGTCACCGTGACATTGAGGTTCAGGGCCTCGTCCTGCGCGGCTCGGCTTCCGATGCCGCCCTTGCGGTACTGAGGCAGAGCAGCCTCGACCTGCGAGAAGAACGCGATCGTGGTCAGGCTCATCAGCAGGAACATGATGATGTTCACCACGATGTCCAAGAACGGGACGATATTCAGCTCTTCGCTGACCTCGGAGGGATCCGCGTCGGGAATGTTGACGCGCTTTCGAACGTAGGCGCGTTGGCGTGGCGTGAGTCGTGCGGGCATCTTCGGCCCCGATCAACCGCCCTGGCGACGCAGTGTGAGAAGGTTCTCGAGCTGCATCGTGACCTTTTCCATCTCGTGCTTGTGCCGCTTGGTGAGTCCATGCAGCACGAGGTGGGCGATCATGAAGATCACGGCGATCAATAGGCCGAGGAAGGTGTTCCACATCGCCTCGGCGATACCCGCGGACAGAAGCGCCGTCTTCTGAGAAGGGTCGTCGATCGTGCCGACCGCCTTGAACGCGCGAATCAAACCACTGATGGTCCCGAGCAGACCGATCAAGGTCGCGATGTTGGCCAGAGTCCAAAGCGAGCCAGTGCGCTTTTCGAGCGCGGGGATCACCTCGGACATCTTTTCCTCCATGGAGGCGATGACCGCTTCTTCCCCGCGATTGACCTGTGTGAGCCCGGACTTGACGACTTCGAGCAGTGGGATGGCCTTGGCCTCGCACTGGCGTATCGCGCGATCGATGTTCCCGGCCTGCACGAGCTTGCGAATTCGATTCATGAATTCGGGCGCATCGACGCTGTAGTTCATCCGGATATACCAGGCGCGGTCGATGATGACGCCGACGCCAAAAGCCAAAACCCCGAGATTGATGAACGAAAACGGAGCACCTTCGACTAGTGCCTCCCAGATTTCATGCATGCTTGCGGCTCCCTCCAGCTCGCCCGAGATCTCGGCGAGTCACCCCGATTTTTCGCTCCCCTTCAGTCGTGCTGGAATTCGGACCCATGCGCTGGAATCCATTGAAATCATTACGACTGTCGGGGCAGACCCCTTGTGGACGGGGACGCTACCCCACGCCCCTCAGCGTTGTCAACGCGACTACAGCTTTTTCCGTTCTTCTCACCCAAGCTCGCAGCCCGGCGGGTTTCTAAGGAGTTGAACGAGGCACGATATTGACTTGCTGGATCCAACCGTTATCATCCCTATGTAGTAAGCAAACCACGGGAATGCTTACTGTTCTGGGGGGAACAGCGAGTTTTAGACAGAAGACAGTGATGGGGATTGCACCGTACTCACTCGGGGTCCGGATAACACTGTCAAAGTAAAGTTCGCAGGAGGCAGTACAAAATGGCCAAGTTGGCGTATCACTTTGAAGCGGGCGGATGGGCGATGTGGCTGATCCTCATTTGTCTCGTGGTTGCGATCGGCTTCACCGTCGAACGCGCGATGTACCTCTACAAGTCGTCGATCGATAAAGACGAGTTCATCGCCAAGATGCAGAAGTGCATCACCGCCGGAGATGTGGCGGGGGCGATCAAGGTCTGTTCGGCGGAGCACAACCCGCTCGCTCGGATCGTCAAGCAGGGTTTGCTGAAAGTGAACCGGCCGGATGCCGAGGTTCAAGCGGCCATGGATGAAGCTGCCCTCAAAGAGCTCCCGCAGATCGAGCGTCGTACGCCGTATCTCGGTCTGCTCGCAAACGTCGGTATGCTTTTTGGTCTGTTCGGAACGGTTGTGGGTCTGATCACGGCGTTCGGCGAGGTGGCCAAGGCTGATGCAGCCAGCAAGGCGACCGGCCTCGCAAAGGGCATCGAGGAAGCCATGAACTGTACCGCGTTTGGTCTCATCACGGCGGTCTTCGCGCTCTTGATGCTCGGCATCCTGAACGGCAGAACGCAGAAGATCATCGATGACATCAATGCGGCGACCGTACAGGTCTTGAACCTGGTGGTCGGCAACCGCTCCAAGGTCGATCTTCAAAACATGCCGGCCGAGTAGCGGCGAAAGGGCGTCCAAGTGGCATCGATCGAAACAGGCGGGGGCGGCTCTGGGAAGAAACCGGTCAATCAGGAAATCCCCCTGATTCCGTTTATCGACCTCCTGCTTTGCTGCGTGATGTTCTTGTTGGCGACGGCGGTTTGGAACCAGCTGGCCGCGATGAACGCCAATCAGCAAGTCCCAGGGCAGGCCTCGACCGAGGATGCTCCACCCGAAGACGAACAAGTGAAGCTCATCCTACAGGTGCGGAACTCCGGCTATGTGCTCGGGTCCTCGGCTGGGGAGAGTATCGACATCAAGAAGCGGGTCGTGGCTGAGCAACGCGAGTTCGATGTCGACGAGCTCGAAGCCAAGCTGGCGCAGTGGAAACAAGCTTGGGACAAGCGCGAGGACTTGATCGTCGCGCCGGAGGATGGCGTTCGGTACGAGGACGTGATCGTGGCAATGGATGTGGCGTCAGCGGCGGGGTTCACAACCTTGTCGATGGCCGACGGAGCAGCGTTCCTGTAAGGGGGGAAGAGCCATGGCAATCAAACGGCCACAACCAGAGCTGCTCCACCACATTCCGCTGAGGTTCGTTCGTAACCGCGTTGCCGGTCACGGGCGAAAGGCGGTCGACCATCAGATCCCGCTGATTCCGTTCATCGACTTCTTGATCGTTCTCGTGATCTTCTTGCTGATGTCCTTCTCGGCATCCGGCGAGCTGATCGCCCAACAGCCGACGATCACAATGCCTGCGGCCTCGAACACCGAGCAGATCGAGATCTCGCCGGTCGTGGCGGTCGACGAGCGCGTGATCACACTCGACGGCACGCGGGTTGCCGACACTCAGACATTGGGTGCGACGGCTCAGGTCGATCGCATCGAGCCGCTCATTCAGGGGCTCGAGGCCGAAAAGCGCAAGTGGGAGACCATCCATCCTTCGGAGCCGTTTGCAGGGCAGGTCATCGTCCAAGCGGATCGCAACATCGACTTCCGAGTCGTGAAGAAGGTGATGTTCTCGGCTGCTGCTGCAGGCTACGGAAACGTCAGCTTCGCGGTCAATCAGCGCGAAAAGTAGTACTGTTCTCACCATGGAGCCTTCGGAGCTCACTCCTGCCGAGTTCGAAGGCGTTCGCAAGAACCGATACCGGCCCCCACTGCCATGGAAGCGCATCGGTTTGTTGCTCGCGTTTGTGGCGCTGGTCGTCGGTGGCTACTTTTGGCGACAAAAGGTTCGTGCCGACGAGCTCCGAGAGCGGATGTTCGCCCAGCACGCCAACCAGGTGGCTCCAACCCTCGACGCGCTCGAAGAAACCCGCATCGACCTTTTCCAAAAGGCGCTAGATGCGAAAGTCGGAGCCGCCAATCGACTGGTCGAAGCCGAGGTCCCGCTTTCGGCGCTCCACGATAAGAGGGTCATCTATCTGAAGGTGCTCGCAACCGACCTCGTCTCCGAAGAGGCGCTCCAAACCGCGATCGACGCGGGCGAGGAGGACGCGGTTGGCGCTTGTTTGGGCCTCGAGCTGATCGAGCTGTCAGCGCTTTCGGATGTGCCCGAGGTGCTGACTGCAAAATGGCTGGCCAGCGCCGAGGAAATCAACGACATGATGCGGCTCAGCGTTCGCGAAGAACAGCTCACCCGGGCGATCGAGCGAGAGCTTCCGGCGCTCGACGAGGTGGTACCCGCTGAGTACTTCCTACTGTTGGTCGTTCAGGGGCAGAGTCGCCTTCGGGACCCGGTCGATGTCTTTCTGTGGGATCTCGGCGAAGACCAGTTGCTGCTTCGATCACGAACCGAGAATCGCGGGAGGCTGATCACCGTGCTCAGTCGGATCGGACCGAAGACCGATGGAGCGCGCGGCAATGGCGATCCGATCGTCACGGCGGACTGCTCGATCGCGGCGCACATCAAGGCCCAGCTTGGAGAGCCGACGATGGACCTGGCATCGTCGGACTGACCTGCCCGCTCTGAGCGTACTCGATCCGCTCTATCCAGCGCTGCGCATCGGCGGCTGCCGCCGGGCTGATCGACTTGCGCCGCTGCCAAGCCTCTCGCGACGCCTGATAGATGCCCTCGGCGAAATAGGCGACTCCGAGCATGCGTGCGAGCTCGCGCTCCAGACGTTCGGTCGGAACCCCGCGCGCTTCGGCTTCCTCGAGCAACGGAAGCGCCAAGTTGTATCGCCCCTGGAACAACAACTGCCTTCCCTCGAGATACTGCCCTAGGCCATCCGTTCTGACGTCGGCCAACGCCTGCGCGATGTGGACCGCGACCGGTGGCGACGGCGGCTCGATCAGCATCTCGTACACTAGCGCCTGCTCCTCCGCGGTTCCGGCAAGGGCGAGTTTCTTCACTTCGCTTTGCCTCGCAGGGCCGTCGGTCCGGGGAATCGAAAGAAGCTCGTCGTAGAGTGCGGCTGCCTCCTCGAGACCGCCGAGCGTCCAGCTCGCATCCGCGAATTGCTCGAGCGCCGTCGCCACGATTGGCTTCGGTGCATTCATCGCCGCGCGTAAGGCATCGAGCTCGATGCGCGCTTGTGCTTCATTGCCGGTTCTCGCCAGCGCGCCCACCAGGGCGGCGTGCGCTTGAGGGTCGTTAGCGTCCACGTCTAGAATCGCACGGCAGGTCTCGAGGGTGCGCGTGTCATCGCGCGCAGCAGCGTCGCCAGCCAGATCTGCTCGGAGCTTGGCCAAACGGTGCGGGCACACTGCGGTAAAAATACTCGGCTCCGCGAGGGCGACTTCGGCGATTCCACGCTCGTTATCGGTCACCTGCACCTTGGAAAGGTAGGCCCGCCACTCCGTTTCGAGGGTGTCGAGGTTGTCGATCGCGCCGCCGCGGTAATCACGCAGGAATGCGTCTGTGCCACGGGTCACGATCGAAAACCGCGCGAGCGAACCGGCAGCCATGTAGGCGCGCCTGGGCGGCAGTGCGCTGAATCGAAGACTCATCAAGCTGCGGGCCGGCGGCAGCTCATCGCGATCAAGCATGATCCGCGACCACTGATCGGGGTCCATGTCGTCGCGTAAGTCCCAGGCGAGCGCCACGGCTGCCCCTTCGGTGACGCCGGGGTTCGGGAGCAGGCCCCCGAAGCGCCCGGCGATCGAGAATGGGCCGAGGGCCGCCTCTTTGAGCACGGCGTGGGCGACTTCGTGTCCGAGCACGGGGTGCGGCCAGCCACCAGCCTGCAGATAGACCTCGCTGCGCCAGGGCTTGGCGATAAGAGTTCGGCCCACGCCGATCAGCGCCTTCTTCTCGTCCCGATTTCGGAAGAAATATGCTGTCACCGGCTCCGTCGATTCGAGGCCGAGCAGATTCCGCGCGCGCGCGACCTGAAAGTCGCAGTCTTCTACCAGGCGCTTCGCGTTTGGTGGGGGCGTCTCTCGCGGCATGTGGACCACGCAGTGCCTTCCCGACTCGCGCTTGCCCAGCTGCTCGGAGAGATAGTCCGTAGTGATCCAGAATCCGAGGTGATCGCCGACCGCATAGGAGCCCGCCACGAGGCCCAGCATGACGAGGCTCACGACGATGGCCCCCAGTCGGTAACGCCAGCCGCGTCCGAAATGGAGAAGCTCGGAGACACGGTCCCAGAGTGCGTCGAAGAGAAGCACCAAGGCGGCGATCCCGACCAGGGTGACCCCTCTGTAGACGAGGTAGCGCTCTGGGATGGGAACGAAGTCATCGTAGATCGCGCCTGGGAAATATCCTGCGAATGCCCCGAAGAGATAAACCGTCGGTGTCGTGTAGAAGGCCCACAGGCCCCATAGAAGGCCGACAATGGGCAGCATGGCCGCCACCCATGGAGACCAACGTGAGCTCGCCAACAGGGCGGCGGTCCAGACGCCGACGACCGCCGCCAGCGCGCAGCCGATCGCTGGGCCAAGGACCATGAAAGCCAAGCCCTCCCAAGGCGCACATTGTCGCACCCGGAGGGAGTTCAAAGCGAGAATCAACACGGGGATGGACCAAATGACGAGCCCTCCGCCTATCGCGCGAGACATCAGGTCGATGCCACGCACCGCGCCCTCTCGGCGCTGGTAGCTCGCTGCGGTGGCCGCGATCCAGGGTGGCAAGACGATGCCCAAGGCGAGCGCGCTTTCGACGCCATGGATGCCGAGCAGTGGATTGAGGGCCAGCGCGGAGCCAGCCACGACTCCAACCAAAGCGGACAACCAAAACGTGAGTGATCGCGTCACGGACTATTCGGCGGCCGCCGGCGCGGACGTGGGGTCGGGCACCGAAACCAGCCCGAGTATCTCGTCGACTCGGGACACGAGGCAGATCTCGATGCCTTCGCGGATCTCCTCGGGAACTTCTTCGAGGTCTGGCTCGTTGCGCTTCGGCAATAAGATGCGCTTCACGCCTGCGCGATAGGCAGCGAGGCACTTTTCTTTGATCCCCCCGACCTTGAGCACGTTGCCGCGCAGGGTGATCTCGCCGCTCATCGCCACGTCGGGTCGCACCTTGAGCTCGGTGAGCAGTGAGGCAAGTGCCACGTAGAGCGGGACCCCTGCCGAGGCGCCGTCTTTGGGAGTTGCACCAGCCGGCAGATGGATGTGAATGTCGATGTGGCTGACGAAGTCCTCTGCGAGGCCGAGGTCCACGGCCCGCGCGCGGACGAAAGTGAACGCCGCGGCAGCCGATTCTTTGAGGACGTCTCCCATGTTCCCGGTCAGGTGAAGCTTGCCCGTACCGGGCATTCGGGTGGCTTCGACGAAGAGCAGATCGCCTCCAGCCGGCGTCCACGCCAAACCCGTTGCGACTCCCGGGCGAGCCGCCCGCTCGGGTTTTTGCCTCTTTGCCTTGGCGGCGCCCAAGACCTCGGCGACGAACGGCGGATCGGCCATGATCGACACGTCTTCTCCGTTCGCGAGGCGCACCGCCACGGCGCGGCACACCGCCGCGGCCTGTTGCTCCAGCTTTCGAACCCCCGCTTCGTGTGTGTACGACTCGATCATGACGTCGATCGCTTCGTCCGAAAAGTCGAGCCGCTCGATCGACAGGCCGTGCTCGTGAAGTTGCCTCGGAACCAGAAAATCGCGCGCGATCGAGCGCTTCTCCCGGGGTGTGTAGCCGGGAATTTCGATCACTTCCATGCGATCGAGCAGTGGGCTCGGAATCGTGCTCCGTTGATTCGCCGTCGCGATGAACATCACCTTGCTGAGATCGAAGGGCGCGTCGATGTAATGATCGGTGAACTGATTGTTCTGCTCTGGGTCGAGCACTTCGAGGAGCGCGCTCGACGGATCACCGCGCGGGTCTCGGCCGAGCTTATCGATCTCGTCGAGGATCATCACCGGGTTGTTCGAACTTGCCTTTTTGAGGCCGGAGATGATGCGTCCGGGGAAAGCGCCCACGTACGTGCGTCGGTGCCCACGGATCTCGGCTTCGTCGTAAACGCCACCGAGCGACACGCGAACGAACTGTCTGCCGGCGGCTCGTGCGATCGATCGTGCAAGAGACGTCTTGCCGACCCCGGGAGGACCGACGAAACAGAGAATCGGAGCGCGACCGTCCCGCCGAAGCTTTCGGACTGCGATGTACTCGACGATGCGCTTCTTAGGCTTCTCGAGGCCGAAGTGGTCTTCGTCGAGCACGGTCCGAGCCTGCGTCACATCGAGGCGGTCGGGCGTCGATTTCTTCCATGGAAGGTCCGCAAGCCATTCGACGTAGGATCGGGCAACTTGGTACTCGCTGCTCGCGGTATTCATATTGCTCATCCGTCGTAGCTCTCGCTTGGCCGATTGCTCCGCGTCCGAAGGGAGGCCTGACAGTGCAATGCGTTCGCGAAGGGCCTCGATTTCGTCCTCGTCCACATCGGTTTCGCCAAGCTCGCGTCGAATGGCCTTGACCTGCTGTCTGAGCAAATACTCCCTTTGAGAGCTCGACATTTCTTCTTCGACCATCGTCGATATCTCTTGCTTCACCCGCAAGACTTCGTTCTGGCGTTGCACCTGGTCGAGCACTTTTCGGATGCGGTCGCGAACATCGAGGGTCTCGAGCACCTCTTGCTTGGACTCGTTCGACACTGGGAGGTTCGACTCGATCAGGTCTGCGAGGGCACCGGGTTCTCGCACGTTGTCCAGGATGTGAAGCGACTCACGCGACGCGGTGGGCAGGTCGTTCAAAAGCTTGCGCGCGGATTCGCGCAAGTGCGCCGAAAGCGCCTCGATTTCGACATCGACGGTGGGAGCCTCTCGGAATCGCTGCACTCGTGCTCGCATCGTGGGGTGGCGGCCAAGGGGTTCCTCGATGCGCATCCGGCTGACGCCCTGGAGCACGACGCTGTACTGGCCCGAGTTCAACCGGATCACTTTCAGGACGCGTGCGATCGTGCCGGTCTGATATACTTGCTCGAACGTGGGATCCTCCACTTCGGGCTTGTGCTGGGTAACCACTCCAATCGCAGGTCGCTCGCGGCCGCACGCCTCTTCGATCAGGCGGACCGAACGTGCACGACCCACGTTGACCGGCACCACCGTAGCCGGAAACAGCACTGAGTTCCGAAGCGGCAGGATCGGCAATATCGGTTCGGCGCCTGCGGGAAAAATCGAATCAGACATTGGATTTGCCTAACGATATTCGAGATGTACGGCGCCAGCAACGTGGCGCCGAGGTCGGGTAGCGCGGCGAGCCGAGGGCTGGTATCAATCGGGCGCCCGAGATGCTGGAAAGGAAGCTAATGAGGGGTGTGGGTGTGCTCGGTTTGGCGGCGCTTTGCGGCTGCCACGGCGGGATCACGCTTCATACGATTGTACTGCTGATCTCGCTCGGTATCTTTGTGGGCACGATCTTGCTGGATCGATCCTAGCCGTGGCTGCGCCCGAACTTCGCAAGCTGAGTGACTTCACGTTGGCGGACCTCGAGGGTATCCGCGTGCTCTTGCGGGGTGGGTCCGTAGTCGACTGGCATCGGCTCAACTTTGCCGCCGAAGCCGAGGCTCGAAGATTCATTGCCGTACAAGAGATCGACCTCGACGATCCCAGAGACCGAGCTCGGGTCGAACAGATCAAAGAAGCTGCGATCGACTACCTTCGACGCCACTTCGACTTTCCCGTCCCCAAGCCGGTTGCAAAGAGGGACCTGGTGGGGCTCTTGATGCTGGCCTCGTCGAAGGGACATCGGCAGATTTGTGCGTGCGCGATTTTGAAGGTGATGCACATCATTCATCACCTCGAGGCGCGCGAGCTGTTGTTCTTGTTGCCGGTCGCCGATGAAGAGATCTTCCACCTCGTCGAGCGCAAGGTCTACCAAGTCATGGGGGCTGCGCTCGCAAACGATTTTCCGATCTTGGAGTTCATCGGAGGCCGAAAGAACAAGGACTCGCTCTACACCAAGCTCCTTTCGAAGCCTGACGTGAGCGCGTCCCAGATCTACGACAAGGTCCGGTTTCGCATCGTCACGCGCTCCGCGAAAGACATCTTCCCGGTGCTCAATTTCATTCAACGGAGCGTCGTGCCTTTCAACTTCATCATCCCGGGGCAGTCGACGAACACTCTCTTACGATTTCACGAGTACTGTCGCTCCGAGCCCACCCTCGACGAGCTCGCGGCGTCTTTGCAGCTCCCGCTCGACGTCGAAGACGGGCTGTCGCCCATCGACAACCGATTTACCGCACCGAGCTATCGCGTGGTGCACTTCGTCGCTGACGTTCCGGTTCTCGTGCCGCAGCACGTGCTCGATGCAGCGGCGTCGGCCACGGCGAATCTCGGACGGATCATATTCGTCCAGGCTGAGTTCCAGGTGATCGATAGGGCAACCGACCAGGTCAACGAATCGGGCGATGCCAGCCACGAAAACTACAAAGAGCGGCAAAAGCTCGCCGTCATGCACCGACTCAAAGTAGGCGGCCTCTTGAAATAGGGGACAGTCCCCTTCTCCTATTTGCGGGTCTTGATTGTGATCTCTTGATTGGCTTGGTTGCCCGCTGCATCGAACGCGCGGATGGCGACGATGTGACTCTTGCCGGGCAGAGCTCCTAAGTCGAGCTCGAACTCTTTGCTCCGGCTATCGAGCAACAAGTCCTTGGGAAAGACGTCACGCCATACGCCTGCGTCGATTGAAGCCTGAATGCGCGCAATCGGTCCGAGCGAATCGACGACTCGACCTTCGACACGCCGGTTGCGATACCCAAGCTTCTCGATGCGAGGTGGATGGTTGTCGATGAGAATGGGCTCCGATACCGCTTCCGAGTCAAGCATGAGGTTGGCCGGGTTGGCTTCTTCGTCGGACGCCTCGACCCTCACCACGTAGTACCCGTCGGGAATGCTACCCGTGTCCCAGGTGTACTTTGGTTCGTTGACCACCCGATCTTCGAGGAACATCGGTCGCCATACCGGCTGCCCCTCCTGCTGATACGAAAGGCGATAGCGCAATACGTCGCCGTCCGGGTTGTCGACAGCCCAAGTGAGATTCAACAACGTGCTTGGCGCTGGCGGCCGTTGGGCCGGCGCGCCAGGCTTCGGTGGAGGTGGTGTGCCTGCGATCGACGAAACTCGCGCTCTTTGGTTTTGGGGTAGGTAGTAGAGCTCGACAGCACGAAGCTCTGCGGACGCGTCGGTTGGAAAGAGGGCGCGCACCTGCGCAAACCGTCCAGGTGGGCTCCCGACACGACCCGGCTCCCTGAGCCTCTTCGACCAAGAGCTCCAGGTATCGTCCGGTTCCTTCGTGTTGCCGGAGCGGGTCTGAAAGGTCAGCTTGCCGCGGCCCCGCCAGGTCAGCCGCCCCCACTGTGATCCGAACCCGGTGTCGAGGGAATCGCTGGTCCACACCGGTTTACGAGGCGTACCTCGCTCGACCCAATAGATCGATGCCCCGTCGCCCGTGACGAAGACCGGCGTCTTCGAGCGTAGTGAGAGGCCGAGCACTTGCCGCTCTTCGACGTCTGCCCAAATCGCGTACTTGGCATCGGGCTCGACTCGAAAGACCTGACCTTGAGTTGCGCCGCCGGCGAAAATCGCTCCGTCGGTTCCCCACTCGACCGCGGTAAAGTGCGTATCCTGGCGATCGAGCAGACGCTCGACGCGACCGTCGTTGGAAACACGCCAGAGCTGGCCCTTGCCTGGGCGAGGGCGGCCTATGCGGCTCGCGGCGGCCGCAGCAGAGGGCGCCGGCACTGGTGCCGGAGCGCCCGCCGTGAACCTAGCGCCGGGCTGCGTCTTGAACTCGTTTGCGGCGACTGCAAGTTGGCCGTCGTAGTAGTCGATCGCCGTCACTTCATTGCCTGGAAAGTCGTGGACGACCGTCACCTTGTCATCCGACGCGACCTTCATCACCAGGGCGCTGTCACTGGTGCCCGCATAGATCGTGCCCTTGCCGTCGCCCGCGAGCGACATGACGTGCGAGGAGTCGCCCTTGTGCAGAATCTTGGCTGCGCCAACCGGATTGATCGAGAAGATCGCTCCTTCCGGCCCCGTGCCGGCGATCAGGCGCCGGCGCTTCGAGTCGTAGTGCAGCGCCCAGATGTGCTTCGCGCCCTCGGGCTTCGAAAAATGTTCGATCTTGCCGGACTTGGGGTTGATCTTGAAGATCCGACCGTTGGGCAGCGTGCCGGCGTAGAGCGTTCCGTCGGTGGCAAACGCCAACGAAGATACCAACAGCTCACCTGTCGCGTATTTCTTGGTCGGCTTCATCTTGTCAAAGCGGTAGACCATCCCGCTCGTGCCCGTGCCGACGTACACGACGTTGCCACGCTCCGCGACGCTGTACGCGATGGGCACGTTCTCGAGCTCCGTACGCTTTTTCGATGCCCCGAGCCGTACGGCGCCGTCGGAGTGCACCGCCGTCCCTTCGAGCTCACCGGTCGAGAAGCTCTCGGCGCTGTCGATCGTGAAGTGTTGAGTCGTAACCGCGGCCACAGTGACACTCGAAGCGATCATGAGGCCGGCGAGCGCGATTGGGATTGTCGTTCTTGAGATGTTCATGTGTGCTATTTGCCCAGAAACTGGTCTCGGGCGATCTCGCGCACCCGCAGACGAAGGTTAGCCCCTCCAGTCACGACTTGCGGCATCTTCACTTCGGTGTGCGACCTGGTGACGAACGGTCGGCTGTTTTCGGTGGTGCTTACCAGTTGGAGCGAATTCAGTGCAGAGGCGGGAAGCGAGTCGACGACATGGCCCTCGAACCGAAGACCTCGGCTGGGCATCCGCAAAGAGACGACCATCGACGTCGCGGGGTATCGCTCGGTGGCCTGTTCGATCAAGTCATCGAGGGAGCCCGGGCGAGGGCGCTCGATCTGAACCCTGTTCCCGGCGGAGATCGAGACGTTGACCGTCTGGCCGGCGGCGGCCTCGGGGATTCGGATCTTGACGGCCCGCGTCGTTTCGCCCGTTCCTACCTGTCGAAGACGAACGTAGATAGTGACCTCTTGGCCCGGGTCGACTTCGTCGAACGCGATCGAGGCATCCGAGATTTGGAAGACATCTCGGCTGAACTCGAGGTCGAGGTCGAGCTCGACCGAGGTGATGCGAGAGACCACGAAAGGATTGGCGAACGCCACCTCCATCAACGAGAACATTCGGAGCTGTGACAATGCAAGCGGGCTCGCCGCACCCATCGGCGAAAACCCCTGCTCATCGAGCTCAACAACCCCGTGGCCTTCGATCCCGACCTTGCTGCGCGCGCGAAAAATCACATCGTCGACGTCCCCTGCTGTCGATTTGAGGGCGTTGGCGATCACGGCGAATGCGATCGCCGGGGTGAGCGCCCGATGGCTCGCGACCCCGACGTTCCATTCGGTTTTTCGGGCGCCCTCTGCACCGCGAACCCGAATGCGCACCGGAATGCGGGCGGCTTGGATCTCGGGGTCCACGACGATCGCAGCCTGCCGGTCCTGGACGAGGGTACCCAAGGGTCGTGCCGCCTCGGCGATCTTGAAGGAACGAAACTCACTCACCAGCACGTGAAGGACACGTGCCGTTGCCGTCGGAAGCCCTACCGCCCCAGCGTCCATCATGGGGTGCCCAAACGCCAGCGCGCGATCTCCTGATGCGACGTAAGTGACGGTGCCAACGCCGACCATTGAAACATCTCCTTGAGCGAGCTCGACTGCTATGGCTCCGCCATTTTCGAAGTCGGTTGGCCCGCCCCTGCCGGAGCCGCTCGAGCCGGCCTGGGTCGCTTCGAAACCGAGTGGGCGGAGCTCGTCAGCCACCATCTTCGCCACTGAGTCGGTGAGGCCGCCAAGCATCACAGGGGTGGTCGCGGCTTTCATGCCTACCGGACCGTCGGAGCCAACCCGCCTCTTGGCTACCGCGCGGACCACGGAGAACGCGTCGACCTCTTGACCGCCGGCGAATGGGGGGAGACCCGCGAATCGTTGGTTCGAAGGTCGAGCTCTCGTCCGGCTCGCGCGCGGGTTCTTCCCTGGCAGAGGTTTCGCGCCGGGGAACATCTCGAGTCGCACCGGCCGCTTGAGCTCGGCCAGCATGTTGGCGATTGGTGTTACCCCGACGACAGGGTCGGTCCCGTACGGCCAACCGTACGCATAGGCGCCGGCGAGCCGTCCATCGAAATAGACCGGGCTCCCGCTCATGCCGGCCACCCCGCGTGCCCGATCGAGCAGCGGATGTGGGGTGCGGACCAAGATCAAGTCCTGAGAGGGGCGAAAATTCCGAAGGACATCGATGACTTCGACGTCGAAGCGCTCCGGCTCGGTGCCCTTCAGCACCGTGAGACCATACCCCTTCATTCCAGGTCGAATCTCATCGACCCCGATGAAGCCCGGTGACGACTGCGCGATAGCGGCCCCCACGAGGGACGCGCTCAGCACGAAGCACAAGCCAGACAGCAGCCGTTTCACCGCCGACCAGCCTAGCAGGTTACTCCGCGGGAGCCGGCGCAAGTTGAAGTGATTCGATCAGCGCTCGGAGCGCATCGAACCGGAATGGCTTGGCAAGATAGGCAGCTATGTGGGGGGACGCGGTCTTTCGGATGGGCTCAGCGACCTCCTCCCCCATCAGGATCACCACGAGGTTCGGGTTGTGGGCACGAAGCCTCCTCGCCACCTCGAGGCCGCTCATGCCGGGCAGGCGTGCCGCGACTAGAGCAAGGTCTGCACGCCACTCCGAGATCACTGTGAGCGCCCCATCCCCCGAGCCCGTCCCAACGACTCGGTTGCCGTCTACCGTCAACATGCGGGCGAGGTGCCACTGGAGATCCGGATCGCTCTCGACGACGAGCACGCTCCGATGCCGCGGACGGCTCTCCGCGATCGATTTCGCGGCACTTTCGAGCATATCTGAGCTTGGTTCGATCCCCATGACTCCGTGCCAATCGCTTGCAGCGTCGGCTCTCATTTGAACAGGGAGCACCCCTCATTTGTTCCGGCTCCCAGCTCGGGAGTCAGTGTAGAGATCTCCGGAGGTCGATGCAATCGATCCGGACGGAACCCCGTCATTTCCGGAGGTTAGGCCGTTGCTCGCGCCGCCGGGCCTCCTGGGTGGGCACCCGCGGTCCCGGGCTGGACGGCATCTGGGCCATGGAAAGTCTGGCCCGTCCGCGCGATCTGTTCGAGAATCGGCGCGGGCGAGAATCGAGGCCCGAGCTTCTTCTCGAGCTCTCTCAGTCGGCCGAGGATCTCTTTGGCACCTACCTGGTCGACGAATCGGAATGGGCCGCCTCGGAAAGGTGGAAAGCCAAGGCCGAACACCGCCCCCACATCGCCGTCACGCGCGCTCCGAAGAATCCCCTCGCCGAAGCAGCGGCACGCCTCGTCGACCAACCGAAGGGCGCACCGCCACGCGATGTCCTCGGCTGAGACGTTCTTATTGTCGGGGGTGACTCCGAGGACGTCGTAGACGCTCTCGTCGACCCCCTTCTTTTTTCCGCCGTACAGGTAGAATCCGCGGCCGTTCTTGCGCCCCAAGCGGTTGTCTTTGATCAAGTTTTCCATGCCCTCGGGCCCGCTCATCCGTTCGCCGAACGCTTCGAGCATGATCACGCCAACTTTCGCGCCGACATCGATGCCGACTTCATCGGTGAGCTTGATCGGGCCGACTGGAAATCCCCAATCGAGCATTGCCGTGTCGATCTTTTCGATCGGCACGCCTTCGGCAACCAAGTGCGCTGCCTCGTTCATCAAAGGCGAAAGAATGCGGCTGGTGTAGAACCCAACCCCGTCGTGGACGACGATGACGTGTTTGCCTTGGCGTTTTCCGAGGTCGACGCAGGTTGCAGTCACCCAATCGGCGGTCTTGTCGGTCACGATGATCTCGAGCAGAGGCATTTTGTGGACCGGCGAGAAGTAGTGCATGCCGATCACGGTTTCCGGATGCTTGCTGGCCTCGGCGATCTTGGTGATCGGCAGCGACGATGTGTTGGACGCAAAGATCACATCGTCTTTGCCGACCTCTTCGATGTCTCGAACGATGGTCTGCTTGAGAGGAAGATCTTCGAACACGGCCTCGATGACTACGTCAGCGTCTTGAAACCCCTCGTACCCGGTCGTAGCGGTGGTTTGCAGCGTCAATTGATCGGCTTGTCGCTCGGTGAGTCGCTTTCGTTTCACCTGGCCATCGATGATTCGACGGATGTAGCGAAGGCCCGCCAGCACGCCGTCTCTGTCGCGGTCTTTGAGTCGGACCGGGATTTTGGCCGAGGCGGTGGTGACATATGCGATGCCTGCGCCCATCAATCCAGCACCGAGCATTCCGACTTTGTCGATTGGGCGTGGCTTCACGCTCGGGTCGTCTACGCCGGAATCCTTCTTGAGCGCCGTCGTGGCGAAGAAGACACTCATCAGGTTTGCGGCTTCGGGTGTCGTGAGTAGCTTGCCGAAACCACGCGCTTCGGCGTCGAGCCCCGCCTCAAATCCGCGTTCGAGCCCTGTTCTTACGATGTCGATGATGAGATCTTGCGCCGGGTAGTTCCCGCGCGTTTGCTTGTGGAGGTTCTTGCGCGCCTGGTCGAAGAGGATCTTGCGCCCCACCGGGTTCTTTGCGAGGGCGAACTCGGTGATGGCGTCTTTGTCCTTGAGTTGATCGATGAAACTGTCGCGCTTCGGCTTCTTCCCGATGCGCGCGAGCGCGAGCTCGGCAGCCGTCTCGATCAGGATCGATCGGGGCACGACGTCGTCGACCAGGCCGAGCTTGAGCGCCTTTACCGCCGGAACCTGTTTGCCGGTCAGCATCATCTCGAGCGCGGGCTGGACTCCGATCAACCGTGGCAGTCGCTGTGTGCCACCCCCGCCGGGGAGCAAGCCGAGCTGCGACTCGGGTAGCCCGAGCTTGGTCTTCGAGCTGTCGGTCGCGACCCGGGCATGACAGGCCAAGGCCACCTCGAGGCCTCCGCCGAGGGCGACGCCGTGAATCGCCGCAACCACCGGTTTCGAGAACTTCTCGATCCGGTCCATCGCGCCGTGGCCGGCCTTTGAGACGCGCTCCCCATCCTCGGCTGTCTTCACAGACTGAAGCATGGTGATGTCCGCGCCCGCTATGAAGCTGTCCTTCTTCCCGGAGGTGAATACGACGGCCTTCACGTCGGCGTCGTTCTCGAGGGTGGTGAACACCTCGTCGAAGGTGTCTACGAAATCGCGCTTCAGCGTGTTCATCGACTCGCCGGGAAGGTCCATGCGAACCACCGCGACTCCATCGCTTCGCTTGTCGATCGTCAATCCTTCGTGCGTCATTACTCTGCCTCCAAGACCATAGCTGCGCCCAAGCCACCGGCCGCGCAGGCGGTGCAAAGGGCCAGGTCTCCACCGCGTCGCTTGAGCTCACGAAGGGTCTGTGTGATCTGACGCGCGCCCGTCGCTGCAAACGGATGGCCGATCGAGATCGAGCCGCCCGTGACATTGAACTTGTCCCAATCGATGGCGCCAATCTTTTCGGAACGCCCAAGGTGCTTTTCGGCCCATTCTTTGGATTCGAAAGCCTGGGTGTTCGAGAGGATCTGCGCCGCGAACGCCTCGTGCATGTCGATCAGGTCGAGGTCAGATGCCTTCACCCCAGCACGATCGAGCGCGATCGGGGTTGCATAGGAAGGCCCCATCAAGAGTTGGCCCGCCGGGTCGAGCGCCGCAAAGGCGTAACTCCGAATAAAGCCGAGCACGTCGAAGCCGTGCGCTTTGGCCTTGTCCTCCCGCATCAGAACCAACGCGCTCGCGCCATCGGTGAGGGGCGAGCTATTGCCGGCCGTGACGGTGCCGTGCTTACGGTCGAAGGCGGGCTTGAGCTTGGCGTATTTGTCGATCGCCGTGTCCTTACGGATGAGGTTGTCTTCGCGAATCTCTTCTTGGAAGCGGTTTGGTACGAACACCTCCATCACCTCGTCGTCGAACTTGCCCGCGGCCCAGGCCTTGGCAGCCAGCGAGTGGCTCCGATGCGCGAACTCGTCTTGGGCTTCCCGCGTGATGTGGTTCTCCTTCGCCATCTTCTCGGCGCTCTCACCCATGGTGAGCCCCGTCGAGTACTCCTTGATGGCAGGCGGCACCGGTGCGAGGTCACGCGGCCGAAGCCCAGCAAAGGCCTGCATCCGCTCACCGATGCTACGGGCTTTCGTGGCGGCGACCAGCGCGTCGGCCAAGGGCTTCGAGACGGTGATCGGAACGTTGCTCGCGCTGTCTGCACCGCCCGCAACGCCCGTGTCGATGGCGCCGGCCATGATCGCCTCGGCGACATTGACGGTCGACTGGTAGCTCGTCGCGCATGCACGCGACACACTGTAGGCTTCGATCTCTCTCGGCATCCCGGTCGCGAGGACCACCTCTCGCGCGATGTTCGGCGCTTCGACCGAAGGGACGACCTGGCCGTAGACGACCTGTTGAATCTCGTGCGGGTCGAGGTCGATCCGTTGCAGCATTTCCGCGACGACGATGTTGGCGAGGTCGAGGGCGCTGACCTCCCGGTAGGCGGTCCATTGCTTTGCGAACGGCGTTCGCAAGCCTGCAACGATCGCTACGCGCTTTCCATTTGATTGCATGCGCTGAGCTCCTGAAATGAATGGGGATTCAGTCGAGCCGTGAGCGTGGATCGACCCCCGACGATGTCAAGGCGCACGGCCTCGTTGACCCGCTCGGAACCATCTCTACACTCTGCTCGATGCGCCGACTGCCACTCGTAGAGAGCCGCTCTGCGGTCTATGATGACTGGCCGCCGCGTCCCGACGATTTCGAGGCGATGCCTCTCCTCCGAGACTCGCGCGACAGGCGTTACACGTATCTTCGCCTGAGCGTCACCGACCGCTGCGATCTTGCATGCGTCTACTGCATGCCCCCGAGCGGTGAGGAGGATCATGCGCTCCGGCTTGAGTTGATGACGTTCGAGGAGGCAGCCCGATTGGTCTCGGTGTTTGCGGCTGCCGGCATTCGGCGCGTTCGACTGACCGGTGGTGAGCCCCTGGTGCGCAAAGACATCGTTCGCCTGGTCGAACTCATCGACCGGCGCACCGAAGTCGAGCAACTGGTGATGACCACCAATGCGACACGGCTCTCGGAGCTCGCGCGGCCGCTTCGCGACGCCGGGTTGTTCGGGGTGAACATTTCGATCGACACCCTCGACGCGGAGCGCTTCCACGAGATCACGCGTGGTGGTGATTTGGGACGCGTCCTTGCGGGCATCCATGCGGCCCTCGATGTGGGCCTCGAGGTCAAGCTCAACACGGTGCCGCTTCGGGGTCGCAATGATGACGAGCTCGTCCGGATCGTGGAGTTCGCCTGGTCCCTCGGTGTGACGCCTCGTTTCATCGAGCTGATGCCGCTCGGCGAGGGCGCGAAGCTGCCGTCGAGCATGCGGATGAACGCTGATGCCGTGATCACGGCGCTTGGCGACCGGCTGTACAAAGCCACTGCGACCGGGGTCGAGGGGCACGGGCCGGCCCGCTACCTCTCGGCGAGCGACGGCTCGGGTCATCGGGTCGGGTTCATTACGCCGATCAGCAACGAGTTTTGCGACACCTGTAATCGAGTACGTGTGACGGCACGCGGCGACATTCGCGCCTGTCTCGCTTCGAGGCGTGCGATCAACTTGAGGAACATCATGCGCGCTGGGGGGAGCGACCTGGATCTCGCATGGGCGATGGTGTGGTCGCTTTCCGGCAAGGACCGCGGGCACTACTTTCTCGATGCCGACGCGCATGAGCACGAGCACGTCGGAATGAGCTTGATCGGCGGATAGGCTACGGGGGGCGAGTGTTGAAAAGTGTGATCCTCGTATGGGCGCTGCTGTCGGCGTGCTTCGTGGCTGCCTGTTCCACCGACCCGGAACCACTACGGGTGTGGACCGCCGCCGACCACGCCCACCCTCCCGAAAATCTGGTCGACCCCACCCGCGTCCCTCAACAAGAACGACCCGATCTCACAGTCGGTGAGCTCCTCTGGCAAGGCAAGTGCGCGCGATGCCACGGGCCGACGGGGCAGGGCGGCAGAGAGGCATCGGTGAACTTCACCAGCGCAGACTGGCAGGCAAGCATGGACGACCGCAGGATCGCCCAAACGATCGCTGCCGGGAAACCCCCCAACATGCCGTCTTTCGCCGATCTATTGAGCGGGACGCAGATCGAAGAGCTGGTCAAGCACATCCGGGCGTTTGGGCGCAACTAGCGCGCAACACTCTGCATCAACCGGTGACCGGGGCCGGGCCGCCGGCACGCCCTCGCCCGCTCAAACATCCTCGGCGGGGATGTTTAGCAGCGCTGTCGAGTCCCTGCAGCAGTCGTGGGTCGGAGAGATGGGTTGGCGCCTGCGGAACTCGCGCTCGAGGACATGCCGGCGGCCCGGCCCCGGTCACCTACTCCTCGAAGACAGTGCCAGTGCTAGTGTCAGTGTGCGCGCCAGCGTCCGTGCCAGCGCCAGCGCCAGTGTCAGTGCCAGTGTCAGTGCCAGTGCCAGTGTCAGTGTCAGTGTCAGTGCCGGTGTCAGTGCCAGTGCCAGCGAGCCTCGGTGAGGTCTAAACGTCCGCGGCCTGCTGGCACTCTAGGCAAAACGGTGCCTCGGGTTTGGCGCACAGGCGCCGGTAGCCGATCGGTTCTTCGCACTTGCGGCATAGACCATACTCACCGCGGTCGAAGATGGAGAGGGCGACCTTGCATTGGGTCAGGCGAAGTTGGGCTTTTTCGCGCGTGGCTTTTGCCATGGCTTGTTGCTGCATCGCGTCCATGCGCGATAGCCGGCCCACCGTGCTCTGATCGAGCACCACCGGATCTGCCGAGTCCGCGTTGGCGCGCAGGGTGTTTTCGAGCTCGGCGACCAGCTCGACCAGCTGCTCCCGCAAGGTTTCGGCTTGCTTGTCGGAAAGTTCTTCCATGCCGCAAGGCCGATAGTAACTTAGGCGTAGGAAACGCGCGTCGGCTGTTTTCAGCGTCTCGTCAAAGTGCCGGGCATTCGTCGAGCGAAATTTAGGGACAAACGAGGCTTGTCTGTGTAGGTTTCGCTTATGACGCGCACGAAGAGCTGTCTATTAGTCGTTAGCCTCCTCGTCTCAGCGTGCGGTGATACCAACACGACCCTCGTCGAGTCGGATGTCGAATGCGGCGCCGGCACCCATCTCGAAGGTCAGCTTTGTGTGCCCGACGAATCGCTCACTTGTGGCGAAGGCACCCGACAAGTGGGGGACGAATGCGTTCCAGATGAGCGGGAGGCGCCGCAAAGCCGTTACGAAGTTCGGGTCGCCGCCACGGAGATCTCTTCGGACGGGTATTCGAAGCTGCCTGTGTTTGCGATCGGTACCCTCGCCGACGGGACACCGTCTCAAGAGAACGTTCTGTTCGGCGTGTCGAGTCCAGGGTTCGGTACGTTTACCGACTCCGTCCGGAAGCTTTCCAACACGGGGGCGACGACCTTCTACACCGCTTGCAACTCGGCCATCTTCCCGGGATGCGATGGGCCGTTTCAGATCACGCTCGCCCTCGCCAACGCTCCTGAGAGCGTCGTCGCGATGTCTCAGGAGATTCGTCTCGTCGCGCCCGAAGGCGTCGGGTCCATGGCCGGCTGCGCGGGTGGAGGCAGCGTCCTTTTCCTCGACGGCGATGAGGGAGATTGGGTTCACCCGTGGATCGACACGATCGTCGACACGACTTGGTCGGTCACCGTGAACCCTGAAGGCGAGCCGGACTTGATCGACTTCTTCTTACGGCCCACCGACCCAGACCAGGGCTCCTCGTGGAACCTGGAGTTCTCCTCTCAAGAGCTGGGGCAGCCACTGCAGCCTCAGGTCTACGGCGACGCGCAACGCTTTCCATTCGAGGACTTAGGCCGTCCCGGTTTCAACATGTCTGGTGACGGTCGTGGCTGCAATCAGCTCTGCGCCCGCTATCAGATCCACGAGCTCGAAGTGAATGGCGCTCAGCTCCAGCGATTCGCGGCCACATTCGAGCAGAATTGCGAGTGTGGGTCTTCGACGCTTCGTGGTTGCGTCTACTACGAAGCGCTCTAGCGCAACTTCGATGCGATCAGGTCGGCGCTGATGTCGGCAATCGTCGGGCAGCCTGCTAGGGCCATGGCGAGGTCGGAGTTTCGTCGCCGACCTCGCTGGCAACGTCGGGCGTCGTCGGCCCGGACGATGCCTTTGACCAGCACCGGCATGGGAGAGATCGAGCGCAGCCAATCCAAGTCTTTCCAGGAGAGGGAGGCGTCGAGCAGTCGCGCAAAATAGGCCGCCAGACCCGAGTCGCCCTCGGCGGCGTCCACCCGTGCATAGCCGTCGGCAAGCATGTTCTCGATCCCCATCCCCTCCGGCAACGCGAAACCAGTCTGGATATCTCGCTCCCGACGACCGAGCAGCGGCGCGTCGACCGTGAGCACCAGAGCCTTGCAGCCCGCCGCGTGCACGCGCTGCACCAGCGCCTCGGTCGCACCACGGTCTCGGTAGACGTAGAGTTGAAACCAGATGTCGCGCTCGGCCGCGGACACGACCTCTTCGACTCCGGTCGTGCTCAGGGTGCTCAGGACCATCGTCGTTCCGGCCGTGGTTGCGGCGCGAGCGGTGGCGACTTCGCCGTCCAAATGCGCGAGCTTGTGAAAGGCGGTCGGCGCAACCAACACCGGGAGCTCGAGCTCGCTGCCCAACACGGTCGTCGAGAGGTTGCGCCGACTGACGTCGACGAGCACTCGGTAGCGGAGGGCGATGTCCTGATACGCGTTCCGGTTGCGGCGCAAGGTGACCTCGTCGTCGGCCCCACCGTAGTAGTAACCCCAGGTCATCTCCGACAGCTCACGCTTGGCAAGCGTCTCGAGCGCCATCAGGTTGAGCGCATCCACGGGAGGCGAGTCTAGACCACCCTCCCGGGGGTGACTAGCGACCTCACACTGACACTGGCACTGACACTGGCACTACGGTGCTTCGTCGATCATGCCGTCGCAGTCTTCGTCGACTGGGGTTTGTCCCGGCGGCGTATCAACCTCGGGGGTTGGCACGACTTCTCCGATACACGCGCCCCAGTCCGTGCCCTCTGCGTTGCAGGTTTCTGAGCCGATTGTGCAAGCGCCCATGGTTTCGGTACCAGCTGGACCCGTGTAGCAATCGCGCATCGAACCCGGGTCGCAATCGGTGGTTGAGCTACCACCGACACCACCGTTTCCGCCGCCGTCGACACCACCGCTTCCGCCGTCGACGCCACCATTTCCACCGGGGCCGCCACCCTGACCGTCAGTCCCGCCACCACCTTTACAGGCCAAGGCCAGGATGCACAGGCACAAGCAGCATAGTCGAGGCAATTGTCGCATGGCAGGACTATAGGTGGAGACCTTGTCTGCGCCTGAAAAGTTGGGTACTCGCCGCGGTCGAGCGAACCTCGCGGGCCCGGGCTATTCGGCGGCTTCGCCGCAGGTGCACCCATCGTGGCCGCAGGATTGGCCTTGGGCACACTCCGTACTGCAGTAGCGTTTGCCGTCCTGCTCGACGTAGTTTTCCGAGACGTCGCAGTGGCATCCCTCGTGAGCACACGTGTCCATGGAAACCTCCTTGGCCGCGCAATCGCGCTGGACGTACTATGTGCCGATGCGAGAAGGTTTGCCAAGCGGTACGTCGTTCGTGGTTTCGTTTGCACGCGGGCTCGGGGTGGGCGACGAGGTCCTCGATCCGGTAGCGAGAGATCTCTTGCCGCCCTGGCTCGGGAGAATGGCCGATGCACCGCGTCGCCTTGGGGGTGCTGCTCCCTTCTATCGCAATGCCTTGCGCCTGACTTCGCTCGGGCTCATCGATCACGCAGTGCTTCGGACCCAAGCGATCGATACGCACCTCGCCGCGGCGCTTCGATCGGGAGTCGATCAGGTCGTGATTCTAGGAGCGGGGCTCGATGCGCGCGCGTGGCGTTTGCCCGCGTTGGAGAGCACCACCGTGTTTGAGGTCGATCATCCAGCGACCCAGCAATACAAGCGGAGACGCATTGGTAGACGCACACCGCGCGCCGAGGTTCGCTACGTGGCGGTCGACTTCGAAAGAGAGCGGTTTTCAGAACGCCTCGAACGGGCAGGGTTTCGTTCGGCCGCTCCGAGCATGTGGATCTGGGAGGGCGTCGCAATGTACCTCCCGCTCAGCGCGATTCGCGACACGCTCGAGCAGCTGACCCGGCTTTCGGCTGCCGGGAGCGAGCTGGCGATGACGTACCGCGTGCCCGGCATGCTTCCGTTCGGCGCTCTCGGACGCGCGGCGATTCCAGCTCTCTTCCAGGCCGCTGGTGAGCCACTCAAGGGCACCCTCGAGCCAGACCATCTGGCGAGTACCGTCGCGCCTGAGTGGAAAGTCGTTTACGATGATGATGCGCGTGGGTGGCAGAAGCTCACGGGCTCTGTCGCCGACCCCGCCCGCAGCTTTCTCGGCGAGCGGCTGGCGATCGCGAGGAAGAACATGAAAAAGGCTTAGCGAGACGGGTAGAATCGCTTCTCGGTCTCGCAGGCTTTCTGGTTTCCGAGACGGCAGGCTGCGCTGACGTCGCGCTTGGCAAGCTCGCTCTCCCCCTTGCGATGGTAGGTCCCGCTTCTTTCGTAGAGCGCCGTCGCGTCCTTGGGCCGCAGTTTGAGATAGCGAGTCCAATATTCGACGATCTCGTCGAGGCGCTTCTGCTGAAAGAGCACGTGATCCAGCCCGCGATATCCCTCGACATTGGTCGGCTCCAGCTCAATCGCCTTCAAATAGTCTTGTTCTGCGAGCTCCAACTCGCCTTCTCGGTCGTACGCCAGGCCCCTGTACAGGAATGCATGCGCGTAGCGTGGGTGCATCTGAAGCACGCGTGTGTATTCGACGATCGCCTCGTCGATCTTGCCGGCCTCCCCTTTTTCGTAGGCAGCTCTCACCAGCATGGCGAGGATGTGGTGAAGGTTCCTTTCGGCGTGTCCATTGACCGGGTCGAGCCGCGTGGCGAGCACGTAGTCTCGGGCTGCTTCGTCGTAGCGTTCGGCTTTGAAGAACGCATAGCCCCGACCGTTCAGGGACCTCACGCTTTGCGGAAGGATGTCGAGGGCTTGGCTGAACATGTCGACAGCGTCGTCGTAGCGTTCGAGCTCGGTTAACGCGACACCTTTCGCCGATAAGAAGGCCGCATGAGCACCGTGGTCGAGCGCCCGGTTGCAGTAGCCCAGCGCCTTGTGAGGCTTCTTCTCCGCAAGAAGTTGGCATCGGTCGAGGTCCGCGAAACCGAGCAGCTGCCGGAGTTTCGGATTCTTATCGGTATACTGCCAGTCCGCTGCTTTGCGCTCCATGAGTTCGTACGAGCCGCCCCAACGAGGTTCGATCTTCATGAGATACGTGCCCCGGATGCCGAAACAGTATGGACAGTGGCGAAGACCGTCCTCGAGGATCTTGGTTTTCGTGACGACGTCCGCATTGAAGCCCGTCGCCAACCTGAGCCGCGTGCTCCATGCTTCCACTAGATCCGGGTGTAGCTCGAGCGCGCGGTCCACGTCGGCGGCGGCGGGCTGCAAGATCTTTCGCATCTTCTTAAATCGCTTCTTGGAGGTCAGATAGCCCCATTTTCCGCCGCGGTAGTGCCAGGCAAGCGAGATCTTGTGCTCCGCTCGGGCGAGGTATGGGGCGAAGGAGTTGGGAGTCGCTTCCACCCAGTGGTCGATCGCATTGCCGATGTCTCGGTCAGCGGTCGAGAAAGCCCCCATGGCCACCGCGATCCACCACTCATTTCGAAAATCTTCCTCGAATGCTGACTGAAACGACTCGATGTGCGCGGACAGCTCTTCGAAGCGCTTCTCGCGCAGGAGGCTCAGGAGCGTGAGCTTATCCGGAAGATCCTTCGGGTATCCGTACTCGTCGGTTCCCTTGCGTCCGAGCATGATCGTCCCTTTGTGTCCGAGGATGCCTGGTAACGCAGCGACGACTTGACCGACCTCCGGCTCCGTAGGGCCGTCTGCTTCGATGCGGGCCTGCAGTCGGTCAAAGTAGACATAGATCCCTCCCACGAGGCCGCCTAGCACCAGGACCGACAGGGACATCACGAGTGCGACGGTCGCTTTGGACGGCAATCCATTCGCTGTTGGCTCAGACGGCGTTTGGCCGCGTCGGCAAACGATGCATCCCGAGTCAACAGTCGGATCGTAGATCAGCCCGTGCTCCTCACATCGGACGCGGTTTGTCGGACCATCGCTCATCGTCGTCCCCCAATTTATCCACTTCAGGATCGAGCAATGGGAACGGCGAGGCAAATTTGGACCAGGCCTACAAGGCCGCCCTGCTGTACCGTCGGCGTTGCCACCTGACCGGCAGGCCCTATACCGATCGCCGAGGAGGCGTCGTCATGAAGGCAATGGTCGTGCGAGAGGCTGGTGGCCCGTTTGAGCTCGATGAGCGAGAGATCCCCGAGCCCGGGCCAGGTGAGATTCGAATCAAAGTCGAGGCCTGCGGCATTTGTCACAGTGACGCTTTCGTGAAGTTCGGTCAGTTTCCCGGCCTCGAGCTCCCGAGGGTCCCAGGACATGAAGTTGCCGGAGCGGTAGACGCGCTTGGCGACGGCGTCGACTTGTTCTCCGTCGGCGACCGAGTCGGTGTGGGTTGGCATGGCGGCCACTGCTTCAAGTGCGATCCTTGCCGCCGCGGTGATTTCCTCAACTGCAAGAGCCCCAAGGTTTGCGGCATCAGTTATGATGGGGGTTACCAGGAGTACTTGGTCTGTCCGTGGGAGGCGGTGGCACGGATTCCGGATGCGCTCAGTGCGGTCGATGCAGCTCCTCTCCTGTGCGCCGGGATCACCACGTACAACGCGCTTCGAAACAGCGGCGCCCGGCCGGGCGATGTCGTTGCCGTACAAGGCGTCGGTGGGCTCGGCCATCTGGCGCTGCAATATGCGAATCGCATGGGCTTTCACACGGTGGCCCTCTCCCGCGGCAAAGACAAAGAAGCACTCGCCCGAAAGCTCGGCGCGCACCAATATATCGATGCGACTGCGCAAGACGAAGTGAAGGAGCTTCAAAAACTCGGGGGTGCCGACGTGATCTTGGCGACCGCCCCGAGTGGCAAGGCGATCGAAGGCGTGGTCAACGGCCTGAGCGGTCGTGGCAAGCTCATGCTCGTGGCCGCGGCGCCCGATCCTTTTTCCGTCAACGCCTTCGGCATGCTTTCGGGCAAGATGATCCACGGCTGGCCGAGCGGTTCGGCGATCGATAGCGAAGACACGATGCGCTTTTCTGCACTCACCGATGTGCGCCCCCAGGTCGAGCGCTTCCCTCTCGAGGGTGCCGACGAAGCGTTCGCGAAAGTCATGCAAAACACGATCCGCTTTCGCGCCGTCCTGGAGATCGCGAGCTAGAAGTCGAGGTACTGGGGATGGTCCCGTGCTCGATAGTCGTCCCGAAGAGGCTCAGGAACCTCAGCGGGCGACCTTGAAATCTGCCTGTTCGGTCTTGAGGGCGATCCAGGTGGCGCGGCCTATCGCGCAGGGATTTCCATCTTGGTCGAAAACTGCGCTCCCGGACCAGAGCTTTCGTCCTTCGCCGCCGAGCTTCCAACCGATGGCGACATACCGCTCCCCGACCCGCGCCTCGCGGAGAAGCTTGCCGTGGAGGCGCCCGAGGACGGCAGGAGTCCCGGCGTGAGGAAAATAGCTCGTGCAATCGAGGGCGGCCCAGACGATTCTATCGTCGATGCGTTTGTTGTCGTTGGGCATCGAGGAATCGGGTGTCCATGGAGACGCGACTAGATCGCGCTCGTTGATCCGACCAGGAAAGATGTTCATGCCATCGTTGGCGGATCGGCCCGGACCGCAGACGAAGCAGGTTGGAAAGACGTGCGTTTCGTACCCCGGGAACCTCTTGGATGCTTCGACCGCCTCGTCGAACGACGGTGGCTTTGGAAGATCAAGCTCGAGCTGCTCGGCAATTGCTTCGCCGATCACGGTTTCGCCGTCCCGCAAAACAGCCTGGCCGCCGCCTTCTGTCGCCAAGACGAGCTCCCGCTCGAGCGGTGGCGGCTTTCGCAACGTCACGACCGAAGGCCCTTCGATAGCACTGGCGACAACCCCGCAGCTGTAGCCACCGTTTCCGGAATCAGGAGGGCCATTGAACCGACTCTCGATGATGACTCGCGGCATAGGCAGAAAGCGTATCGCCGCCACCACGTCTTCCGCAAGCCCCTGCTACCAGTGTCAGCGTCAGTGCCAGTGTCAGTGACAGTGCCAGTGTCAGCGTCAGTGACAGTGTCAGCGTCGGTGCCGGTGATAGCGCCGGTGTCAGCGTCAGTCACGGTCCGCGTAGCGCCTCAGACGCTTTCCTCGAGAAACTGCGCGATCAGCCCTGCCACGGAGTACACCCGCAGAAAATCCCCGTCTGCGAGCGCCTGCACATGAGGCCTCGTGTTGGTGCAGGCGATTCCCTTCAATACGCCGCTCGCCCGGAGCTTGCTGAGTGACTCCTTCGCAAACACACCGTGGGTGCAAACCGCGTAGACTTCGCCTGCCCCGGCTTCTTGGTAAGATCGCGCGGCCGAGAGCAGCGAGCCACCGGTGCGGATCATGTCGTCGTAGATCACCACCGAGCGGCCTTCTACGTCGGCGGCCAGTGCGGTGATGTCGGTTTCGGTGTCGGACAATCTGCGCTTGAAGACGAATCCCGCGTCGACCTGGAGGTCGTTTGCGAGCCGCTCGACCCACTTGGCCCGGCCTGCATCGGTGGCACCAAGGACGAAGTCCTCTCCGCCGAAGTCGCGAATCGCTTGAAGCACCACGGAGCGAGCCTGAAGGTGCACGGGTCGAATGTCGCCGCTGAAATAGTGGGGGATGCCTTCGGAGTGAAGGTCTATCAGCACTGTGCGGTTGCCCGAACCGGCTGTGGGAATCGAGGATAGTAGTCGCGCCCGGTTCTTTGCGGCGACGATCTCGCCGCGCTTCGAGGCTCGTTCCATCGTTTGATAGCCAAACCAAGGCAGCACGAGCGTCAGCGTATGGACCCCCTGCTGTACGAGACCGGACGCGAGGTCATAGATCTCCAGGGTGTCGGCGTCATCTATGGTGCCGCCTACCACGGTCACATCACGTCTTGCTACGTCGGTTTCGATCCGGCGGTACCGCTCCCCGTCGGGGAAAATCTTGCGCTCGACGACGCCGAGGTCGAAACTTCCCGCTCCGGAGATGTCGTCGCCAAGCTCTTGGTAGCGTTCGGTCGCAAAGAGGAGCATGGGCTGTTTCATCGTCGTGACCCCATCACAACACAGGATCGTTTCGATGGCTAGCGTTTGGCGAGCACCTCAAGGAGAACATCGGGCAGGTCGGTAATGATGGCATCGACCCCCGCGTCTAACAGCTCACGCATCCGTGCGGGGTCGTCGATCGTCCAAACGTGCACTTGGATCCCGTGATGGTGCGCGGCATCTACGAAACGCGGCGTGGTGATGCGAAGATTGTGGTACGTCGGCGGAATCTGGAGCGCATCGAAGGCGAACGAGGCTCTTCTAGCCGTTCCCGAAAGAAACCGCAGCCAAAAGCCAAGCGCGCCACGACGCCCTGCCGACGTCGCGACCAGGCCCTTGCTGAGCTTGCGGAAAGCGTCGCCGACTTCGTCATGCTCGGAGGCGACGAGGACTCGATCGTGAATTCGGTGGTGGGAGATGAATTCCCAAAGCCGCCGCGCCCCTGTCGGGTCTTTCGCCTTGAGGTCGAGATTGTAGTGGAGGTCAGCGTCGAGCGAGAGCGCCTCTTCGAGAGACGGAATCCGAACGCCCTGATCGCGATAGGGGTAGCTACCGCCGCGCTCGAACCGATGGGCGGCGTCGAGCTGCTGAAGCTCGCTCAGTGTGTAGTCACGAACGAAGCCGCGGCCGTTCGTGATCCGCTCGACCGTGTCGTCGTGGAAGCAGACGAAATGACCGTCCGCCGTTTCGCGTAGGTCGGTTTCGATGTGTCGAATGCCGAGGTCCGCCGACGAGCGAAACGCGAGGAGCGTGTTCTCTGGCCATCTCTTTGCGCCGCCGCGGTGTGCGAACGGAAAGGGCGTAGTCGGGCCGAAATAGGGACGAGGCATGCTCAAAGGAACTCTTGCCCGATCCCGAACACGCCGATCGCGGCCTTGTGAATCCGGAACTCTGCAGGCCCCGTGCCCGGGGCTTCGCCATCGATGTCCATGTAAGCGGTGTTTGCGGCGACATCGACCTCGACATGCTTGCCGCGGAACGTGCTGACCGTCGATGATTCGGTGTGTGTGCCTCGATAAAGGCCTGCCATGACGGGAAGGCCTCGCAGCGTGGAAGTGGCCCGCATCACGATGATGTCGAATTCGCCGTCGTTCACCCGTGCCTTTGGTGCGAACATCATGCCGCCCCCAGCCCAGCGCCCGTTGCATACGCACACGACGCTGACATCGTGCTCGCCTTGGTCTTCTCCGTCCACCCGCAGACGTATCCGGGCCGGTTTATACTCGAGTTGCGCGCGAAGCGTTGCCAGAAAGTACTTCGCCTTACCGCTCCGGCGCGATCGCGATGCTGCGACATAGCGGTCGACCAGTCCGCTCATTCCCATCGATGCAATATTGAGAAAGTGGCGACTCGCCCGGTGTCCATCGTCCTGCGCATATTCGACCCAACCGATGTCGATCGGAAGCGGCTCTCCGTCACGAATGATTGCGCATCCGCGTTCGAGCTCGTCTGCCCCCTCGATCATCTTCCGAAAGTCACCGCCGGTGCCGGCGTGCAAGATCCCGAGTGCTACGTCGCGATTGCGCCCCGATCGCATGATGCCATCGACGACCTCACTGTGGGTGCCGTCGCCGCCAAACGAGACTATGGTCCGGGCGCCTCCTGTTACCGCGTCCCGTGCGATCTCGGTCGCGTGCCCCACCGATTCGGTCAGCCGCAAACGGACGGGGCCGAGCACCTCTTGAACCTTGGCGCCGAGAGTCGGCCAGTTGTCTCCGACAAAACCGTGACCCGCCGCTGGGTTTGCGATGACAACGGTCTTTTCGGGCTTGAACATCGTTGAAGCCTCGTACCGCATTTCGTCTGTTTCCGGTAGAGTTACCGGATGGATTTGAAGATCTTTGGCGCGGTTTTGATCGGAGCGCTTGTAGGGTGCGGCGGAAGCGCAGTGGACGGGACCGATGGAGGCGTCCCGGATGGCTCGCTTCCCGACGGTGGCTCGCCGGCAGCGTCTTCGCTGGTCGTCGATGTGGACTGGTTGAAGGCGAACCTCGGCGACCCGAATCTGCAACCCGTCGACACGCGCGGCGCGCCCGCATTCGCAGCGGGTCGAATCCCGGGCGCGATCCGTCTCAGGCCGGAGCAGCTCGCGATGAGCGACGGAGACGTCCCCTCGCAGGTGGCCTCCCCAGTGCTTGCCGAGCCAGTGCTAGGGGACGCCGGCCTTCGCAACGGATCGACTGCCGTGGTGTACGGCGAGTTCCCCGAATACGACCCCGCACGCGTCGTGTGGACGCTCGAGTATTACCGACACGGGGATGTTCGCTATCTCGACGGAGGATATGCTGCGTGGCTGGACGCGGGCGGAACGGTAGACAACGAGCCCTCCAACGTGGAAGCTACCGATTACACGATCATGGATCTAAACGAGAACGTTCGAGTAACCGGGGATTGGGTGCTTTCGCAGCTCGGTGACGCGCCCTACGACATGCCGTCGATTCAGCTGGTCGACGCGCGGTCTCTCGCCGAATACGAAGCGGGTCGAATTCCTACCGCTCGCCACGTGCAATGGACCGCCAATCTAGAGGCGGGTCTCCTTCGACCGGTGGCCGAGATCGAAGCGCTTTATGCGGGCCTGGATCCCTCCGCGCCTACGGTGACCTATTGTCAGACTGGATGGAGGGGTTCGTTCGCTTGGTTGGCGCTTACCTATATTGGCTACGAAGACGTGCGGCTCTACGACGGATCCTGGGCGGAGTGGGGCAATGGCAATGGGACATTCCCGGTAGAGCAGTGACAGGGGCAGTGGCAGGGTCAGGGACAGCGTCAGTGCCAGTGTCAGTGACAGTGTCGGTGTCAGGGCCAGTGCCGGTGCCAGCGACGGTGATGCTGGTGGGTGCCTTGTTGTTGGGGTTTCCTGCCTCCACTGCCGCTCATTCGGCAGATGCCGTGGGCGGTGGTTTCGCCGATTCTGGGGTTCTCGGGGCCTATTACGCCAACACCGAGCTCGAGGGCGCGCCGGCGTTTACGCGGCGTGATGTTCGGATCGATTTCGATTGGGGCGACACGCTGCCCGTCGGGGGTTCGTCGGCGGAGCCCTTTCGATCATTTCCAACCGATCGGTTTTCGGTGCGTTGGACCGGTCGCATTCTGGCGCGGTTTGGTGAGCCGTACACGTTCGTGGGCGAGGCCGACGATGGGATTCGCATCAAGCTGAAAAAGCCCGACGACTCCGAGTGGACAATCCTTGTCGACCGTTGGAGCGAACCGGGAGCGTTCGAGTCGATACCGGCTCAGCTGGTAGCGGGGCAGCCCTACGACATCGAGGTCGAGTACCGCGAAACCAAAGGCAACGCCCGTTGCATTGTGTCGTGGCAGAGCCCGAGCACCCCGCGCGAGGTGATCGATCCCGTCACTCAGCAGGCGCTCAATGCGGCGTCGTTCGTCAGCTATATCTGGGCGGACCTGATGAAGACGGCACGCTACGGTGCGCAGCGGGAATCGGTCGACGATCATGGCTGGCCCACACGGAACGGGACCGAGCTCATCATGATGGAGATGAGCTCGGAAGACCGTGAGCTCAGCGGAACCTATTTGATACGCTTCAAGGGCCAGGCCCAACTGCGCCAGGCCTGTTGTGGCAACCCGCCTCTTTTCCGGGCGGGGGGCGCTCAGTTCGAACGTACGCTTCCAGCGGGCGCCGGTTACGATTCTTCGAGCAATACGACTTCAGCAACCATGAAGGCCCGCGGGTCCCGAACGATGCTGTTCTTCGAGAACGCTTCGCGCGGCGGAGAGAGTCGGCGAGCGGGAGTCACCCAAATAAAGCTCATGAGGCCGTTGGCGCCCGGCAGCGATCAACATCATGCGTCCGACGAAATCGTGTACCGACCTTTCAAGGCGATCGTGCAAGACAACTTCACGGCCGTACGCTGGCTCGAAGGCGCTAACGAGAAGACCGAAAAAGAATGGTCCGGTCGAGCTCTTCCAGGCGACGCCTTCTTTCAAAGCAGCCTCGGCCAGGAGAATTGGGAGTACCTGGTCATGCTCGCCAACGAGACCGGAGAGGACCTGTACCTCACGACTCCCATTGCAGCCGACGATGCGTACTTCGAGAAGCTCGCGCTCCTGTTGCGCTACGGGTCCGACGGCAAGGAGCCTTATCGTGAGTCTACGCCGAATCCGATCTATCCTCCCTTGAACCCAAACCTACGAGTCTATGTCGAAGTCGGAAACGAGATCTGGAATTGGGTATTCGGCTCTACGAGCCTGGCGCAGAGTCTAGCGGCGGGTGAAGCCGAACGAGATTCGTCGACCTGGGCGGCAATGAGCTATGACGGAGATGTAGGAGAAGCCAATGGGATCCGTGCCGTTCGCCGTTGGCACGCATTGCGCACCGTGGCCTGTAGCAATGCGTTTCGTCGGGTGTGGGGTGACGAGGCGATGGGCCCCCGCGTCCGGATGCTCCTCGAGTACCAGTACGACAACTTTCAGAGAACGGCGAGCTCGTCACTGCATTTTCTAGACGAGTACTTCGGCAATCGCACCAAAGCCAATGTGATCGACCCTCACCCGCCGAGCTACTATCTGTGGGGCGCCGGGGGCGCGACATACTACGGCCTGGCGAACAAGACCGGGGTCCAGACGCACACGGTCGTCCGCGACCCTAGCTTCGAGGCGCCGGCCATCGCATCCAAGTCGCGGGTGCTCACTCCGTCGGGCTCGGCATGGGCCTTCAAGGGCACCGCCGGCGTCGTTCGGCCCACCGGAGATGGCCGTATCAAGGAGCTCGACGAGCCCGCGAAGCCGAAAAGCGGGCGGCAGGCTGCTTTCATCTTGGGCAACGGCTCGATCGCACAACGCATCCGATTTGCCAAGCCGGGAAACTACGCGATCGCGTTCAACGCCGCGGGGTCCGGGGATGGATGGCCCGGTCATCTGCGCTTCGACATCTACGTCGATGAGGTCAAGGTCAGCCCACGAAGTCAGAGCGACATTCGTATCGCCGAAGATAGATGGAATTTGAGGGGGTGGACCCGTGAGATCGACAGCCTTGAGGAGGAGTGGGGTAGTGCTGTGTTTCGCATCGATCGACCGGGTGAACGAACCATTCGGTTCGTCGGCCGGGGCGGCAAAGACTACGTTTTGCTCGACGACATCCGGATCTCGAGCGCCGATGCGATCCTAGAGAGCGGGTTTGATGCGGGCGAGGCGGAAGGCCAAGTCGGTGACTCCAACCTCGCCAAGCAGTTCCGGCAGCAGTCCAAGTATGCGCGAACCTTCGGGCTTCAGGTCGTTGCCTATGAAGCCGGCTGGTCTGTAGGAGGAGACTTCCACCAGATTCCGCTCCAGAACTGGTGCAAGCTCAAAGATGACCGAGCGCGAAAGATCAACGATCGCATGATCGATCTCTGGGACGAGTCCGGCAGTTTCATGAACGTGTGGGGCGTCTATCGATACTGGCCCAACTACGACCTCGCGCATGCGGCCACCTATCCGATCATGCGGAGCCTCAACGCCGCTTCACGGAGCCTTCGTCGGGAGGCGACCTATGGTCAGACGTTGCCCGCTACGCTCCGCACCAAGGATGCCGACTGGAAGCATGTTTCCAAGGGCGCCGGGAACGCGTCGTGGTGGCTTCGCTACTTGCCGTGGGCCGATAAGAGCGGCGGAAGCGAATGGTTCAGCTGGATGTTGATTGCGCCGTCGACTCGAGAGTACTCGATCCAAGTCCGTGCCGAGGGCGAAGGATCCCTCGTCGTCGAAGTCGATGGAGAAGCGGCGATGCGCTTTGAGCCGGTTAGTCCGCCGCTCGCGCCCCTCAGATTGCGCCTAACGAAAGGGGCGCATGCCATCCGGGTGGTCATCACGGGAGATGTCGAGCTTCAAAGCGTCGACATCTCCCCTTGAAGCGACTGCATCGCCACGGGGTGGGCCCGTCAGAGCGACTACTTGTTGGGCTGCGGCGTCATCCGCAGGTAGGGCCTGAGCTCGCGATGCCCCTTCGGGAACTTCTTCGCGATCTCATCCGGGTCGGTGATCGAAGGCACAATCACCACTTCGTCGCCATCTTTCCAGTTGCCCGGTGTGGCGACCTGGTGGCTGTCGGTCAGCTGAAGCCCGTCGAGCACGCGCAAGACCTCGTCGAAATTGCGGCCGGTAGCGGGCGGGTAGGTGATGGTCGCACGAACCTTTTTGTTGGGATCGATGAAGAAAACCGATCGAACGGTCACCTTTGCGTCAGCCTCCGGGTGGATCATGTCGTAAAGCGTCGCGACTTTTTGGTCCGGGTCGGCGACGATCGGGAAGTTCATCCGCACATCCTGCGTTTCTTCGATGTCCTTGATCCACTCTTTGTGTGAGTCGAGCGGATCGACGCTAATCGCGAGTGCCTTGGCGCGGCGTTTTGCGAGGTTGTTCTTCAGCTTGGCGACGAGGCCAAGCTCGGTCGTGCAGACGGGAGTGAAGTCGGCGGGGTGCGAGAAGAAGATCACCCAGTCGTCACCAGCCCAATCGTGAAAGCGAATCCTGCCTTCCGTGGTGTCTGCCTCGAAATCCGGTGCGGTGGTTCCTAGCCTCAGGCTCATTGCTTGCTCCTTTGAATTTGGTGGGACCCAATAGCAGGCCCCCATTAGTAAGCGGCGTCAAGGGGTATTCGAGACAATCGGGCGACAAGCTGGTATCGAATCCCGGTGCTCGAGCTCTTCCCACGATTGGTGTCTCCCGGGTCACGTCTCGCACTCGTCGTGGGTGACGAATCGTGGACTTACCAAGAGCTCGCGGGTGCGGCACTTCGTCACGCGAGCGCAATCGAGGGTTTGGGAGCGGGACCGGGTGACAGGGTCGCCATCTGGGCGCACCCGACCCCCAGCACCGCTGCGGCCATCCTAGGCAACATGAACGCGGGCGCCATCACGGTGCTCCTCAGCCCGAAGCTCGGGCCACACGAGCTCGCCCACATCGTGAACGACGCTACCCCTCAACTGGCATTTTCCGATTTCGGCCATCCGACGCCCCCTGACATTGACGGGATGATCTGTCTTCGGGAGCGCTACGACGCTTCGGCGGGATCGCTACGGTCCCTGGCGGTCGACGACAATCCCGCGCTAATCCTCTACACGTCGGGCACCACCGGCGCTCCCAAGGGCGCCATCATCACGCGTCGAAACATCGCCGCGAACCTCGACGCCTTGAAAGAGGCATGGGACTGGACCGATCGCGATACCGTCGTTCACTCGCTTCCATGGGTTCACGTGCACGGTCTGGTCCTCGGCCTCCTCGGGAGCCTACGAGTGGGGGGTGCGCTCCACCACGTGCCGCGCTTTACCCCCAAAGGGATCGCCGCAGCGTTGAGGGACTCGCGTCACGAGCAGACGGTCTTCTTTGCGGTACCAACGATGTACCACCGGCTTGCGGAAGCAGCAGAGTCCGACGCGGCCCTCGTCGAAGCATTGAGGCGCCCACGGCTGCTCATATCCGGATCCGCGGCTCTTTCTGTGCGCGACCACGAACGGATCCGTGAGTTGACCGGCCGAGGTGTGCATGAACGCTACGGTCTGACCGAGACCCTCATCAACTGCGGGGTGCCTGCGTCACTCGCGCCGATGCCCGGATTCGTGGGTCCTCCGCTGCCCGGCGTCGAGCTCGTCTTGGTAGACGACCAGCGCCGTCGCATCGATGCATGTGACGACGAAACGATGGGGGAGGTCGCGGTGCGAAGTCCCTCCGTATTTGCGGGATACCTCAATCGGCCTGATGCCACTGCCGAGGTATTGGGCAACGATGGTTGGTTCTACACCGGCGATCTCGCAACCCGGGCCCAAGACGGCTCGATTCGGATCCTCGGCCGGCGAAGTACCGACCTGATCAAAACCGGAGGGTATCGCGTGGGGGCCGGTGAGATCGAAGCGTGCCTGCTGGATCATCCCGCGGTTGCAGAAGTCGCCGTGGTGGGCGCACCCGACGACGATCTCGGGCAACGGATCGTAGCGTTCGTCGTCATTCGGTCTGGCAGCGAAATTCACGAGGCGAAATCTCTCGTCGACTTCGTCGCGGAGCGTCTTAGCCCGCACAAGAGGCCACGCGATATCCGGTTCGTCGGCCAGTTGCCCCGGAACGCAATGGGCAAGGTTAAAAAGAAGCAGCTTCTGGGCGTTTAGCCCCTAGGCTGTGAGCGATAAGGTCTTGCGGGTTACTCCGCAGGCCAGTGCAACCGCATCTCGGTATGCCCGCCACGCTCTTACGGCCTGTGCCATGACTTCGACGACCGCCGTTCGCTCACCGATCGGCACGTGATCGAGCATCGCTTTCCACGCTGCTTTTCGATGCTCTCCTTCGACTGCCCGGTGCGCCTTGGTGAGCGCGAGGCATTCCAAGGGGAGACCGTAGTGTTTCACCAGTGGGTGTTCCTCGAGCGGTGCCGTCGGCCGGGCGGGCGCCAAATCATCGAGCTCATGCCTCTCGTAGGCGGTGCCTTCGATGAAAAGGGTCGCGACCGCGGCCGCAACGGCCCATCCTCGAGCGGTGGTCGCATCGTCGAGGAAGCTTCGATATTGGTCTGCCCCGGGCAAGAGCTCGACACGCGCAAAACGCTCCATGTTCATTTTGAGACCGCGTGGGTACTCGAGGAAGAGCTCTGGATGCGGCTTTCCCGCCACAATCCCGCCTGTCTCTTCTTCGTAGATGTTCTCGGCAAGCTCGCGCCGAACCTCGGGGACGGGGCACTGTACGTAGGCCCGCCCGACGAGTACCGGAAAGTCGCGGACATACACTTCCCACTCTTGCTCGAGGTGGATGTGGAGTTTGTCTTTGCCTACGAGGCCCTCAGTGAAGGCTGGCCAAGCCCAGTGTGTCTTTCGCTCCATTTGCTGAAGAAGCGCCTCTTGAAACTCGGAGCGATCCACTGGTTTCAAGGTAGGCGTTTGAACCTCTGGTGTCGAAAATCGGCCGAAAGCGCAGCGTTTTACGTCGGTTCTCGACGAGCAGGTGCCGGCGCCCATTGCAGGTTAGGCGTCGCCTTTGAGATACGTGTAGCCCCGTAAGCTTTCTTCGTAGTGCTGCATGAAGGTCCGGAGCTGCGGAAGAGTCATGCGGCCGTGGTTGAGCGCGCGTTCTGCCTGTTTGCGTACTCGCTCGACCATCTCGTCGGGGTCGTATTGGAGATAACGCAATACATTGTCGATGGCATCGCCCTTGATGACGTTGGCGACGCTGTAGCCGTAGTCTTCGACTCGCACGTGAACGGCATTGGTGTCGCCGAATAGATTGTGAAGGTCGCCGAGGATCTCTTGGTACGCCCCGCCGAGGAACATGGCGAGGAGATAGGGCTCACCTTCACGCACCTGGTGAAGGTCGATACCGCGTTGGACTTCCTCGACATCGATGAAGTGGTCCACGATCCCGTCCGAGTCGCAGGTCAAATCCGCGAGCCTTGCGCGAACGGTCGGCTCCTCGTCCAGTCGGTGAATGGGCATGAAAGGAAACAGGTGGTCCATGGCCCAGATGTCCGGCGCAGATTGGAACAGTGAGAAGTTACAGTAGTAGATGGCGCCTAAGAGCTCCTCTACGATGTTGAGCTCCTCGGGAATGTACTTCAGGCGTTGCATGCTCTGGCTGATCTTCGCGCAGCAGCTCCAAAACAAGTGTTCGGCGCGCGCGAGCTCGCGAATCCCAAGGTAGCCGAACTTGAAAAGGCTCCGGGCTTCTTCGAGGGCTTGTTGTGCATCGTGCCAGGATTCCTGCACGTTTTTCGGCTGCACCCCTTTCCATGTCTCGTAGAACTCATCGAGGATGCGGTGGTCTTCGGGGCTGGGCGGTGTCGGGTCTTCGAATCGGACGGAATCGACGCCGAGCGCATCGAAGATCAACACCGACTGATAGGCTGCGATCGAACGGCCGCTTTCGCTGACGATGGTAGGTGGCTCGACGCTCGCCTTTTCGCAAGCTTCTTGGACTGCGAACACGACATCGTACGCGTATTCCTGAAGGTCGTAGTTCATCGAGCCCCGGAAGTCGGTTTTCGACCCATCGTAGTCGACAGCGAGCCCACCGCCGACATCGAGGAAACCCATCGTGCAGCCCATCTTCACGAGCTCGACGTAGATCTGAGCGGCTTCGCGCATCGCATTCTTGACCGGGATTATGCTCGAGACCTGGCTTCCGAGGTGGAAGTGCAGGAGCTTGAGACAGTCGCCCAAGTCTCGCTTTTCGAGCTCGTCGACGACTTGGACGATCTCCGACATGGTCAGACCAAACTTCGCTCGGTCGCCCGCCGACTCCGCCCAGCGTCCGATCCCCTTGCTGCTGAGCTTGGCTCGCAAGCCGAGGCAGGGGCGTATGCCCAGCTTTTCGGAAGCTCGAAAGGCGAGGTCCAGCTCTTCGATGCGTTCGAGCACGACCACCACCGTGTTGTCGAATCGTTGCGCGACCAGCGCGGTCTCTAAATAAGCCAGGTCTTTGTACCCATTGCAGATGATCAAACCGTCTTCGTCGTCCATCGCCGCAAGGGCGATCAAGAGCTCTGGCTTTGAGCCCGCCTCTAAACCGAAACGCCACGGCTGACCCGATTCGACGATCTCTTCGACGACGTGTCTTTGCTGGTTGACCTTGATCGGAAAGACGCCTCGATACCGGCCCTTGTACCCATACTCCGCGATTGCACGCTCGAAGCACTGGTTGAGTAGCCGAATCCGGTCTTGAATGATGTTCGGAAACCGGATCAGAAGCGGGAGATCAATCCCACGTTCACCAAGCTGTTTGGTAAGGTCATACAGATCGATCGCCTTGTCGACAGTTGGATCGGGACGCACTTCCACGTGGCCGCGCTGGTTGATTCGGAAGTAGGGCTCACCCCAGCCCTTGACCTGATAGAGCTTCGCGCTCTTCTTCACGCTCCATTCCCGCGGCTGCCCGTTACCGTCCATGAGGACCGAGACTTAGCACACCACGACAAGGAGGGGATGGCACCGGCTCCGTTGCTCCACCGCCCTGACCGTGGTAGCCGAACGCGTAGGGGGAAGCCCATGAAGAGCCGCTTGGCGCTGTTTCTTGTCTTTGTCGTGTCGGGACCTGGATGCTCGGAGGCCGCCGGGAACTCGGAGTCGCCACCCGGGGAGGCTGTCCAAGAGGAGGTGCACGCAGAGGCTCGAGTGGAGCTGCCGGTTTCGGCAGCCCCACCGCCCGCCGCCGCAGCCACGGGCACGTCGATCTACATGGACTTGCTGGCGCTCGCTCATCTCGCCGATGTCTACGATCCGGCCGGTCTATTGATCGACTTCGGAACCGCCTCGCGCCTGAAGTACACCAACGGCAACTGGAACAGCGGTTGGCAGGGCGAGCTCGAAGAGGGGGGCAGCCCCGTGTCGACGTTTGGAAAAACGGCCCGGCTCTACCTGCCCATAGAAGACACACAGCCGATGCAACTCCGAATTCGGGCAAAAGCGTACGCCTCCGGGCCGCTGATCACATACCTCAACGGCAAGACGCTCAAGGAAGTGCGTGCATCTCCAAACGAGGGCTTCGTCGAGCTCGTCGTCCCTCTGCCGAGTAAGAACGTCCAGCCTGGGGAAAACGCGATCCTGTTTCGCGCCACCAAGACCCGTCAGGTTCGCGGCAAGGCCCGTTCGTTTGCCGTCGATTGGGTACGCCTCGAAGCGGTCGCGCCACAGGGGGAAGCTCCCGTCCCGCCCGTAAGAATCGCCGTTGAGGAGCTCTCGGTCGGCGGTCTGAGCCGACGTTCCGTTCGCCTTGCACCCCGGGCGCAGGCCGACTGGTTCATCGAGGTGCCGGAGGACGCGTCGTTGGTGTTCGGCACGGCGGCAACGACCGAGGGCGTAGGCACGCTCGAGATCGCGACGAACACCGACCGAAAGGTCACCCGCCAGGAATTGCCAGTGCGGGGCGTCTGGTCCGATCACCGAGTTTCGTTGAGCAGCCTCACCGGCGATGTCGTCCGCGTTCGGTTTCGCAACGCGGGTTCGGCGGAGGTTGCGCTGAGCGACGTCCGAATCACGAAGAAGTCAGGCCAACCGCTTACGATCGACAAGCCCGCCCGCAACGTCATCGTCCTCCTCATCGACACCCTGAGGGCGAGCAAGCTCTCGATCTACAACCCAAAGACGCGTGTGAAAACGCCTGCGCTCGATGCGTTTGCAGCGGAGGGGGTCGTCTTCGAGCGGCCTCAATCTCCCGAGAACTGGACCAAACCTTCGGTCGCCAGCGTGCTGACCTCGCTCCATCCAGCGACGCACAACACCAAGGAAGACGCATCGAAGCTCCCGAAGTCGGCGCTCATGTTGAGTGAGGTTTATCAAAAGGCCGGCTTCGAGACGGCAAGCTTCATCGCCAACGGATACGTGTCGAACGCGTTCGGGTTCGACCAGGGATGGGACCACTACACAAACTACATTCGAGAGCGTCGCAACACCAATGCCTCCAACGTATTCGGTGAAGCGGCTTCGTGGATCGAGAAGAACAAGGGCAAGCGCTTCTTCGCATACATCCAGACGATCGATCCACATGTCCCCTACGACCCACCGGACAAATTCTTGAAGATGTACGACCCCGCGCCATACAAGGGTCAGGTTCAGAATCGCCGGACCCACTTGATGCTCGACGAGGCTAAGAAGAACCCGAAGAAATACTCCTTTACCAAGCGCGACAGGGCGCGCATCGAAGCGTTGCACGACGGCGAGATCAGCTATCACGACGAGCACTTCGGAAGGTTTCTCGTCAAGCTTCAGGAGCTCGGTCTCGATGACAACACTCTCGTCGTGATCACCTCCGACCACGGTGAGGAGTTTCAGGAGCATGGCTCATGGGGCCACGGCCATTCGGTCTACCAAGAGCTTCTCAGCGTTCCGCTACTGTTTCGCTGGCCCGGGGTCATTCCAGCGGGCGCGCGGGTCGGGCCTGTCGTCAGCACGACGGACATCGGGCCCACCGTTCTCGAAGCCACCGGCGTTCCGATCCCCCAAGAGTTCGAAGGCCACAGCTTGATGGGTTTCATTCGAGGCGATTGGCCGATGGGGCCCTACGTCGCGTTCAGCGATTTCCTCGACCATCGCCGCGTGATCCGCGGCGGCGACTGGAAGCTGATCATCCGCGGCAATCTTTCGCAGGTGATCTTTGATTTGCAAAATGATCCCTGGGAGCAGAAGGAACTCGATGGTCGCGCCAATCCCATCGCGCAACGCTACCTTCGAACGCTTCACGGACAGTTCCTCGGCGCACGAGACCGGGGGAAGTGGCTGGCCGCTACGGCGGGCAGGTCCGCGGCGAAGCGCTTGAGCCAAGAGAAGCAGCCGATGACTCCTGAGCTCTGCCGACAGCTCGTTGCGCTCGGCTATATCAGCGCGGAATGCGACGAGATGCTCAGCAATTGAACTCTAGTTGCGTTGGCGGGGAGTGGCACCGCCGATCCGCGCCACGAGCGTCGTGAGCAGATACCCGAGTCCAACCAAACCCAGAGCGGTCATGACCTCGCTGAAAGACGGTGCGTAGAACACCGTGGGGTATTTGTCGGGTGCGAGCTCGGCGAGCCGCTCCACGGTGAGCACTTCCCCTTTGAACACTTCGCCGACCTCTGGCGCCACGCCTTCTTGGAACGGCCAGAGACCGAAGACCGCGCCAACCAACAGCCCCATCAATACGCCGAGGGTCGGTTGTTCATAGCGCTGGAGCACGAGCTTGACGAAGTTGCTGATCACCAGGACTCCCACCGCGACCCCGATGCCGACAGGCAACACGACGTTCAGGATGGGGTCAGATGCGCTCTCTAGCGCGTTGGCCTTGACGGCCTCTTTGAGGGCGTCGATGGCGCTCAGCACGGGCACATACACGCCGAGCACCAGGAGAAGATATCCTCCACTCACCCCCGGGAGGATCATCGCGCTCGCCCCCGCAACCCCCGCGACGAACATCAGCAACGCCCCTTCGCGGTGGCCTCCTTCGCCCGAGCCTGCGACCTGCAGCCACGCAAGCGCCGCCATGGCGATGAGACCCACCACCGCGCCCACCCAAAATCTACCGGTCGGAGGTCGCGCCATGTCCCACAGGACCGGAACTCCGCCCAAGGTGAGACCGATGAAGAGGCTATACATCGCCCAGCGATGCTCGACGACGGCCTCCTTGACCGGCCCGGCGCCAACGAGGATTGCCACCGCGGCAGCGCCGCCAACCAACCCCAACACCGCCAACGCGCCCCGTCGAAAGCGAAGGCTGCTCAGGTCGGCCAGAGCCTCGATGAACCGCGGATAGACCCCGGCTGCGAGCAGCATGGTACCGCCGCTGATACCCGGCACCAGGTTCGCCAGACCCATGAGCACGCCGCCCAGAACACATCGAAGGCCCCACTTCGGGCTCATCGTGGCACTCGGTTCTCCGCTCATTGCGCGGGTTTACGGCAAATAGGGCCCCTGTCCAAAGAAAAGGACCCATCCGGTGGCTGGCGGCGCCCCAAGGACTTAGGTTCTGTCGGTGGGTCGCCTCTTCCTCTTGTTCACCGTCGTTCCCTTGGTGGAGCTCTATCTGCTGATCGCGATCGGGCGGGTCCTCGGGCCGGTGACGACCATCGGATTGGTGCTGGTAACGGGTGCGCTCGGTGCCTGGTTTGCACGACTCGAGGGGGCGCGGGTGATCCGTCGTTGGCAAGAGGCCCTCGCCCGGCAGGAGCTCCCGAAGGACGGGGTGATCGATGGGCTGCTGATTTTCGTGGGTGGGCTGATGCTGATCACCCCCGGAATTCTGACCGACATTGCGGGGCTTTCGATGGTCATGCCGCCGACGCGGCGTGTCATCGCCCGATTCGTGCGCGCCTGGTTTGAGCGCCAAATCGCGGCGGGTCGGGTGCACGTGTATGCCCCGCGCTACGCCTCCTCGCGAAGCCGATCTGGTGACGTCATCGATGTCGAGGGTGAAGTGATCGAGGTGGTCGAGGTGCGGGAAGCAACCGATGTCCCGCCACAGCTTGAGAAGTAGACACGTGGCGTCCCGTCGGCTAGGACGCCCTCCATGAAGTCACTCTGGACCCTCCTGTGCTGCGTGGTGCTCGCCGCCACGCTTACCGCCTGCAAGAGCAGCGCCCCCGCCCCAACCGAGGGCGAGTCCGAAGCCGAGTCGACTGCCGCGACCGACGAGGCCGCCAAGACCGAAGCCGCGGCCGCGTCGGCCGAGAAACCGGAGGCAAAGCCCGACATCCCCGCACCGCCCGATGTTGCCGCGCCCCCCAAGGACGCCAAGCGGAGCGAGTCTGGCCTCGCGTGGACGGTCTTGACGAAGGGTGACGGTGACAAGAGCCCCGGGGAGTTCGACATCGTTACGGTGAACTACACCGGATGGACCACCGAGGGCCGGATGTTCGACAGCTCGGTAAAGCGGGGCAAGCCAGCCGAGTTTCCGCTGAATCGAGTCATCCCCGGTTGGACCGAGGGGGTGCAAATGATGGTGGCCGGTGAGAAGCGCCGGTTCTGGATCCCCGGCAAGCTCGCCTACGGCGAAGCCCAGGCCAACGACCCTCATGCGCAGTTCGGCCCGCCGCGTGGCACCCTAGTCTTCGATGTCGAGCTACTCAGCTTCAAGGAAGCTCCCAAGCCTCCCGACGCCCCCAAGGACGTCGCCAAGATTCCAAAGAATGCCAAGAAGACCGATTCCGGCCTTGCCTCCCGTGTGCTCGAGAAGGGCGATGGCGAGCAGCACCCGACGGCGACCAGCACCGTGACCGTCAACTACTCGGGCTGGACGACCGACGGCAAGATGTTCGACAGCTCGATCGTTCGGGGCAAACCAGCGACCTTTGGGTTGAATCAGGTGATCCCGGGCTGGACTGAGGGCCTTCAGCTGATGGTGGTCGGTGAGAAGCGGCGCCTCTGGATCCCGGAGAACTTGGCCTATGCCGGCCGGCCTGGGCGCCCTCAGGGCATGCTCGTCTTCGACGTCGAGCTGCTCGAGATCAAGAACTGAAGCCGCCTCCCAACGGACGATAGATCCAAAGCTCCCCTCGCGCGTCTACCCGAGGAGTGAGGAGCAAAGCATGAAGCAAACAATCGCTGTTTTAGGTCTGTGCGCGGCCATGGCTTGGCCGACGACGTCGCGCGCGTTTTGTGGCTTTTACGTGAGCGGGGCGGATGCGTCGCTCTACAACAACGCGACCATGGTCGTCATGATGCGAGAGGGCACCCGAACGGTGCTCTCGATGCAGAATAACTACCAAGGGCCTCCGGAAGACTTCGCGATGGTCGTTCCGGTCCCGGTCGTCCTGCAAGAAGAGAACGTGAAGACGCTGCCTCGGCAGATCTTCTCGAGGGTGGACAAGCTCGCCGCTCCGCGCCTGGTCGAGTATTGGGAGCAAGACCCTTGTCGTCCGATGGTGATGGAGGAGATGGCGGTGCCCAGGTCGGCAAAGGCCCGTCGCAGCATGGGGGCCGCTGCCGACAGCGCCGAGGACTACGGCGTCACGATCGAGGCACAGTTCAAGGTCGCCGAGTACGACATCGTCATTTTGAGCGCGAAGGACTCGGGCGGCCTCGACAAGTGGCTCCGAAAGAACAAATACAACATTCCCAAGGGCGCCAACAAGGTGCTTCGTCCGTACGTCGAGCAGAACACCAAGTTCTTCGTCGCCAAGGTCGATGCCGAGAAAGTGAAGTTTCAGGATGGGAAGGCCGTGCTGTCTCCGCTTCGGTTTCACTATGATGCGCCGACGTTCACGCTCCCCGTTCGCCTCGGGCTACTCAATAGCGGCGGCCAGCAAGACCTGATCGTCCACATCCTCGCCAAGGGCCAGCGCTACGAGGTGGCGAACTACAAGAACACTTCTATCCCGACCAACATCCGGGTCGACGACAGCGTTCGACAGACCTTCGGGGGCTTTTACAACGCGTTGTTCGAGCGCACGGTCGAAAAGAACCCCGGCGCCGTCGTTACCGAATACTCGTGGGATGCGACCAGTTGCGACCCTTGTCCGGAGCCGCCGCTCACACCGCAAGAGCTGACGACGCTCGGCGGAGACGTGATCATACCAGGTGCGCAAGACCCGTACTCCGACATTCCCGGCGTCGTCGCGCCCAAGGTCCGACGCGTGGCTTGGCAACCCTATGGGTTCGTTCTGACGCGTCTCCACTACCGCTACGACAAGAGTGGGCTCGACGAGGACTTGGTCTTCCGAACGGCTGGCCCCATCGTCGGCGGGCGGGGCATGCCGGACCAAAACGGCGACCTTCACGAGCGTCGTGCGCAGGCGTCGGGGATGAACAACTTCCAAGGGAGGTACGTGATTCTCCATCGGTGGGAAGGCGCGATCGCGTGCCAAAATCCCCAGCGTGGCATATGGGGTGGCCCACCCGGACGCCCACAGCCGAAGCCCTTTGCGGCGCCCAACACCATGCTCGAAGGTGGCACGACGCGCACGCTCACCAATCAACTGCCCGGGCTCATCCAAACCGACATCCCGGAGCTCGACCTGAAGGCACGACCACAGGAGCCGGAGCCGAAGACACAAGATGGCTCGGGTCCCGCGAGTGGCGATACCAGCACTTCGGATGGCTGCAGTGTGAGCGCTGCGAGAACGGCATCGCTCGGTTGGATCGCGCTGATCATGGTTGCTATGTGGCTGACCAGGCGAAGAGCCGTCTATTAGCGCATGGCAGAATTCATCTACACGATGAAGGGGGTCACCAAGGTTCATCCCCCCGACAAGAAGATCATCGAAGACCTCTATCTCTCGTTCTTTCCGGATGCGAAGATAGGGGTCATCGGCGTCAACGGAACGGGAAAGTCTTCGTTGCTTCGCATCATGGCGGGCGAGGACAACACCTTCAGCGGAGAAGCTTGGTTTCGCCCCGGCGCAAAGGTCGGGTTTCTCCCTCAGGAGCCGGACCTCGGCGATGCGAAGACAGTACGTGAAGCGGTCGAGGCCGGGGTTGCGCAGGTTCGCGCGCTTCTCGACGAGTTCAACGAGCTCAGCATGAAGCTCGGTGAGCCGATGAGCGATGACGAGATGGCCAAGCTTCTCGACCGGCAGGGCGCACTTCAAGATCGCATCGACGCGGTAGACGGCTGGAACCTCGAGAGCACGTTGGAGATCGCCATGGACGCGCTACGGTTGCCGCCCGCCGATGCCAACCCCAAGTCCCTGTCCGGCGGTGAGAAGCGTCGCGTCGCGCTCTGCCGGCTGCTCCTCGAAAAGCCGGAGCTTCTCTTGCTCGATGAACCGACCAACCATCTCGATGCCGAGTCGGTGGCGTGGCTTCAGGGCTATCTTCAGCAGTACCCGGGGTGCGTCATCCTCGTGACGCACGACAGGTATTTCCTCGACGAGATCGTGCAATGGATTCTGGAGCTCGACCGCGGCGAGGCGCATCCGTTCGAGGGCAACTATTCGCAATGGCTCGAGGCCAAGAGCGAGCGCTTGGCCCAGGAAGACAAAAAGGACAGTGCGCGCAAACGGAAGATCGCGCACGAGCTCGAGTGGGTCCGATCGTCGCCGAGGGCACGACAGGCCAAGAGCAAGGCGCGCATCACTGCGTTCGAGAGTCTGGTGGCCGAAGCCGCCAAAGCGAGGCGGGATCCCAACGAGATCCGAATCCCGCCTGGGCCTCGACTGGGGACGCAGGTATTCGAAGTCGAAGGGCTCACCAAAGGATATGGCGACAAGCTCTTGTTCGAGGATTTGAGCTTTCGGGTGCCGCGGGGCGCGATCGTGGGGATCGTCGGTCCTAACGGCGCTGGAAAGACGACGCTTTTCCGATTGCTGGTGGGTGACGAAAAGCCCGACGCGGGCACCATTACCGTCGGTGAGACGGTCAAGATCGCATACGTCGACCAAAGCCGCGACGCCCTCGACGACGGCAACAACGTCTTCAAAGAGATCACCGGTGAAGCCGACGAGATCGACGTCGGCGCGGGTACCGTGAAATCGAGAGCATACGTGGGCTGGTTCAATTTCCGGGGCAGCGACCAACAAAAGCCGGTCAAAAACCTCTCGGGGGGAGAACGCAACCGCGTGCATCTAGCGAAGCTCCTGAAGAGCGGCGGGAACGTGCTCCTACTGGACGAGCCCACGAACGACATCGACGTCGACACCCTTCGTTCTCTCGAGGAAGCCATCTTAGGCTTTCCAGGTTGCGCGATGATCATCAGTCATGATCGTTGGTATCTCGACCGCATTTGCACCCACATCCTCGCCTTCGAGGGCGACAGCCGAGCCGTTTGGTTCGAGGGCTCGTACTCTGATTATGCCGCCGACCGCAAAGCCCGTTTGGGTACGGATGCCGAGGTCCCACACCGGATCAAGTATCGAAAGTTCTCTCGCTAGCGAGCAAAAGACTCGGTTGCGGCCACGAGCTGTGCGGTGATCCCAGGCTCGAGGGCGGAGTGCCCGGCATCGGGGACGACGACGAGTTGGCTACCGGGCCACGCGCGGTGAAGCTCAAGAGCGCTTTCGGCTGGGCAGACCACGTCATAGCGGCCTTGAACGATGATCGCCGGGAGATGTTGGATGCGGGCGATGTTTTCGAGTAGCGCGCCGTCGTTCTCGAAGAAACCGCCGTTGATGAAATAGTGGCACTCGATGCGCGCGAAGGCCTCCGCAAATTGGTCCTCGCCAGTTCGTTTGATGAGATCGGCATCGGGGATCAGACGGCTCGTGCTGCCCTCCCACGTGCTCCAAGCACGGGCAGCGGCCATTCGAACATCCTGCTGGCTGCTCGTGAGCCGTTTGTAGTAAGCGCCCAGCATGTCCTCGCGTTCGTCGCGGGGAATCGGAGCGAGATACTCCTGCCAGGCTTCGGGAAAGATCCGGCTCGCTCCCTCTTGGTAGTACCAAAGAATTTCGCGGCGCCTCAAAAGAAAGATACCGCGGAGCACGAGCTCGGTGACGCGACTCGGATGCTGTTGCGCGTAGGCGAGGGACAAGGTGCTGCCCCATGAACCCCCGAAGAGTTGCCAACGTTCGATCCCTAGGTGCTCACGAAGTCGCTCCATATCTTCGATCAGGTGCCAGGTCGTGTTGTTGCGGAGCTCGGCATGCGGGGTGCTCCGTCCGCACCCGCGCTGATCGAACAGCACGATGCGGTACGCCGAGGGGTCCCAGAAGCGGCGGTGTACCGCATTGCAGCCCCCACCAGGCCCTCCATGGAGGAAAACCGCGGGTTTGCCCTCTGGATTGCCGCATTGCTCGTAGTAGACGGAGTGGATGTCGTCGACGCCGAGAAATCCGGAGTCGTATGGCTCGATTTCTGGAAACAGCCCTGGCATCGTCGAACGAGCATCACAGCACGTTCGCGGACTGGCGCAACCGTCGACAGTGACTATCTTGGCGCCCGGGCCATGACCCAAACCGAATTCGAACGACGGCGCACGTTTGCGATCATCTCGCACCCGGACGCCGGGAAGACCACGTTGACCGAGAAGCTCTTGCTTTATGGTGGCGCCATTCATGCGGCCGGCGCGGTCAAATCCCGGAAAGCAAAGCGCTCAGCGGTGAGCGACTGGATGGCTCTCGAGAAGCAGCGTGGCATTTCCGTCACCACTTCCGTTCTGCAATTCGAGTACGACGACGTGCGTTGGAATCTCCTCGACACGCCTGGCCACAATGACTTCAGCGAGGACACGTACAGGACCCTGATGGCCGCCGATTGCGGGATCATGATTCTCGACGCGGCCAAGGGCGTCGAGCCGCAGACCCGAAAGCTTTTCCACGTATGCCGCATGCGGCATACGCCCGTCGTCACCTTCATCAACAAGATGGACCGTCCAGCGCGGGACGCATTCTGGCTCATGAGCCAGGTCGAGGAAGTGCTTGGCGTCAATACGTACCCCTTCACGTGGCCCATCGGGAGCGGGGATCTCTTCCAGGGGGTTTACGATCGCATTCACAAGTCGGTGATCCGGTTTGAGCGCTCCGCAGAGGGCCAGACCAAGCGGGCGGAGATGCTGGTGACCGGGCTCGACGATCCCGAGCTCGATTCGCTGCTCGGCGAGGAAGCGGCTGCGACACTGCGCGAAGAGGTCGACCTGCTCGACGGCGCGGGGGAGGAGTGGGACGAGCAGAAATTCTTGGCCGGTGAGATCACCCCGGTCTTTTTCGGGAGCGCTCTCACCAACTTCGGAGTCGAGCCCTTTCTTCAGTCGTTCAAGGGGCTTTGTCCGCCTCCGGGTCCGCGCCGGGCCGCGGGGGAGGTAAGCGTCGATCCTGCCGACGACCGTTTCAGCGCATTCGTGTTCAAAGTCCAAGCCAACATGGACCCTTCGCACCGAGATCGCATCGCGTTCGCGCGAATCTGCTCGGGGCGCTTCGAGGGCGGGATGCGCGTCCATCACTATCGCCTCGGGAAAGCGGTTCGGCTAAACCGGGCCGAGCAGTTCTTCGCCCAAGAGCGAGAGAGCGTTCTCGAAGCTTACGCTGGCGACATCGTGGGGCTCTACGACCCTGGCCTCTTTCGGATCGGTGACACCCTTTCGACCGAAGGGCCCATGAGCTTCGATGCAGTGCCACGATTCTCACCTGAGCACTTCGCCCGATTGCAGTTGCTCGATCCGCTCAAACGCAAGCAGCTCCAAAAGGGCATCCGAGAGCTCTCGGAGGAGGGGACTGTCCAGTTGTTCACCGAGCCCGGTCGAGAGAAGGATCCGGTGTGCGGCGTCGTGGGACGGCTCCAATTCGACGTGCTGATCTTTCGACTCGAGCATGAATATGGCGCGAAGGTCAGCTTCGACATTCTGCCCTATCAGCATGCTCGCTGGGTGGATGGGGTAGGCGGGTGTGACGAACTGAAGGCGCGCCGGATCCCCATGGCGGTGTTGGATCGAGACAACCGTCCAGTAGCGCTTTTCCGGGACGAATGGGAGCTTCAGAGAGCCGCACGCGACAACGAAGGCTGGACGTTTCACGAGACGGCTCCGATCGTCGCTGCAGCTTGAATAGCGGGGGAGTAACCCACGTCCTAGAATGTCGTATAGAGATTAGAACGAGGAGAAGAGGGGCATGATTCACAAGACGAACAAGGTCGCTTTGATCTTGGCAGTTTGCTTGGTCACACCAGCGATCTCACAAGCCGACGCTGCCAAGTTTCAAGTCCGCAAAGGCAAGGCGACCTTCGTATCCGATGCGCCGCTCGAGACGATGGAGGGGACCACCTCGAAGGTGACCGGGACCGTGACATTCGACCCGACCGACCTGTCGACGACGAAAGGCACCTTCAAAGCGCCGGTCGTCTCGATGCGAACCGGCAACGACCTGCGCGATGAGCATCTCCAAAGCGATAGCTGGCTCGACGCAAAGAAGAACCCGCACATCGTCTTCGAGATCGTGGAGGTGAGCGGCGTAGACGCACTCAAGCCCAAGAAGAGCCATAAGGTCAAGGTGAAGGGGAAGTTCACCGCACATGGCATCACGAAGATCGTCGATGCCAAAGGAACCGTGAAGTGGACCCCGGTAGACGGGGGCAAAGACGACCTTCGCATCAAGGCCAACTTCACGGCCACACTCGAAGATCACGACGTATCGGTGCCCTCGATCGTGCGACTGAAAGTCGCCAACGAGATCGCCGTGTCGGTCGATCTCCAAGCGACCGCCAACGCCGCCTCAACGCAAAGCGCATCGCGCTAGAGTAGGCCGGCGCGCTCGAGCAACGGCTCTAACTCGGGGCCTCGCCCCATGAAATCCTCGTAGAGCTTGCCAGCCTCTTCGCTGTTCCCTTTGGCCAAGATGGTGTCGCGAAAGGCGCGGCCAACATCGGGGTTGGTGATGCCCTCCTTCTTGAATCGTGTGAATGCGTCAGCGTCGAGGACTTCGGCCCACTTGTAGCTGTAGTAACCCGCAGCATAGCCGATGGGGTGCGCAAAGACGTGCCCGAAACCAGCCAGCATCCCGTAGTCATCCGGGAGCTCCGATGCGGAGTGCGCCTGAATAATCTCCCGCGCGTAAGACATCACGTCCGCGCCACTCCCAGGTTCGTAGTCACGGTGGAGCGCTAGGTCGACGGTGGCAAACCCGAGCTGGCGCATTTGGGCGTTGGCTGCGCGGTAGGTTCGTGCACGAATCATCTTTTCATAGAGCGTGTCCGGGATGGGTTCGCCGGTTGCGTAGTGAGCGGCGAACAAGTCGAGCCCGCTTCGTTCCCAGCACCAGTTTTCCATGATCTGAGAAGGGAGCTCGACGAAATCCCACGCGACATTGGTCCCGGCCAAGCTCCGCACGCTCACTCGGCTGAAACAGTGGTGAAGCAAGTGACCGAACTCGTGAAAAAGCGTTTCGACCTCGCGGTGCGTCAAGAGCGCCGGCTTTCCGCCGACCGGGGGGTTCACGTTGGCGCAGAACAAAGCAAGATGCGGCGATGCACTGTCGGGTCGATGGGCCGCGGCGATGAGACCGTTCATCCAAGCTCCTCCACGCTTGTTTTCGCGCGGGAACAGGTCGACGTAAAAGGCTGCGATCATCGTGCCGTCGGCATCTTTGATCGCGTATGTCTTCACCGACTCGTCCCACGTTGCGGCCTTGCGTTCGACGATCCGGATGCCGTAGAGGGCCTGCGCGGTGGCGAAAAGGCCGTCGAGCACTCGGCCGAGCGGAAAATACGGCCTGAGCTGTTCTTCGTTGAAGTCGTACTCGTCTTGTCTCTGTTTCTCGGCGTAATACGCGAGGTCCCAGGGTCGGATCGCGGCCGCGCTTGGGCCTTCGACCCTCCGTCGGTACTCGGTGAGCGCATCGTTCTCGCGCTTGAAAGCCGCCTGGGTCTTCGCGCGGAGGTCGTCGATGAACGCTCGCGCCTTGTCACCCGTCTTAGCCATGCGGTCTTCGGTGACGAGATCCGAGAAGTCGGCGTAACCCAGCAGACGCGCTTTGTCCTTACGCAGCTCGAGAATGAGTTCGATCACCGGGCGGTTGTCGCGGTCTCCCTTGACCGCGCGGGTGTTGTAAGCTCGCCAAACCTCCTTGCGGATCTCGGCGTCATCGAGGTACGTGAGCAGCGGGATCAGACTCGGCGCTTGCAGAGTGAACCGCCAGCCGTCGAGGCCCTTCGAGCGTGCGTTTTCCGCCGCCGCGAGCTTGGCGGTCGCCGGCAAGCCCTCGAGCTTGGTTTCATCGGTGATCACGAGCTCGAAGGCGTTGGTTTCATCGAGGAGGTTCTGCGAAAAGTCGGTGGTCAGCTTCGTGAGCTCGACCTCGATCGCTTTCAGCTTCGCTTTGTCCTCAGGTCCGAGCTCCGCCCCATGCCGCCGGAAGTCATCGAGAGTCTTCTTCAGAAATCGCGCCTCGGTTGGCGGAAGGCTTCTAGCTGCATCGGTCTCGGCAAACGCACGAACAGCCTGGTACAGGCCATCGTTCATCGCGAGCTCGGACCAGAACGCGCTGACCTTCGGCCGCGTCACGTTGTATGCTTTTCGCAGCGCATCGCTGGTGGCGACACTCTCCAAGTGATCGATGACGGTCATGGCGAGCTCGAGTTGTTTGGTGGCATCCTCGAGCGCGCTGAGTGTGTTCGCATACGTGCGAGGCGCAGTGTCTTCGATGATGGCATTGATCGCGTGCTGCGACGACGCGAGCAGCAGGTCGGTGGCAGGCTCCACATGCGCCGCCTCGATCTGGTCGAAGGGGACGTCGAAATCGAGTTGGATCAACGGGTTCGCCATGACGCGAGCCTAGCAGCGCTTGCGTGGTTTGCGCCGTTCTTTGCCGAATGGTAGACCGCTCCTTTCCGGACGGTACGGGCCTCGCCCGACTGACCATAGGAGAACGGATATGACGGTACCGACGCGTTACATCCTCCATCAGGGGCCGGTGATCGGGGCGATTGCGCGCGCCGCTTGGGTCGCGGCCAAGGGCGCCGCGGGCCAAAGCAACCGGTTACCCGGGCAGATCCCGGGCCCAGAGATTTCGGCGACGATTTCACCCCGCCCCAATGATCTCGTTCGTGACTACATCCGACACGTCGGTGGCGACCCGAACGCCTACCGGGGTCAAGTTCCCGCGCACTTGTTTCCTCAATGGATTTTTCCTCTGCAGTCCCGGGGGCTCGAGGGCATTCAGTACCCCATTCAGCGGGTTCTCAACGGCGGTTGCAGGCTCGAGATGAACGCACCGCTGCCCCTCGGCGAATCGTTCGAGGCGACGGTGCGGCTCGAGGACATCGACGACAATGGAAAGCGTGCGGTAATCCATCAGCGTGCGGTCACCGGGACGTTGCGCGACCCGGAGGCGGTGGTCTCCCACGTCTACGGCATCATTCCCCTCGGCAGCGGCGAAACGGACAAGTCGGCTAAGCGCAAAGACGAACGGCCGCGCGTTCCAAACGGGGTCAGGGAGCTCGCCCGTTGGGACATCGGATCGAAGGCAGGTTTCGAATTCGCGAAGCTGACCGGCGACTTCAACCCGATCCATTGGATCCGCCCCGCCGCGCGTGCCGCTGGTTTCAAGAACGTCATTCTTCATGGCTTCGCGACGATGGCGCGTGCCGTCGAAGGTCTCAACCGAGCCCTGTTTGCCGGTGACGTAAGCAAGCTCGCCGCGATCGACGTGAAGTTCACGCGACCTCTCGTGCTTCCCGCCCAAGTGGGCCTTTACATCGAGGACGATCGCGTCTTCGTCGGGGACGCTCCGGGCGGCCCTGCGTATCTGGTTGGAACCTATTTGGTGAGGAGCTGAGCGCGCATGTCCGATCTTTTGCTCGAGAATGAGCAGGCACGAAGACTCATCAAGACCTTGGGGCTGCCCATTCCCGTGCCCGAGCGCCTTGCGCGCGCGACGGGTCCCTACGAGGAGCGTCCGCTCGAGGACAAACGCGTCCTCGTTGGCGGCCGCGGCGAGCTCCAAGACGCGCTTGCGCACACTCTCACCAAGGCGGGAGCCAACCCCTGGGTCATCGGGGAGACCGACTCGATATTGCAGCCCTATCTCGCGCCCGGAGAGGCATGGGCCCGGCCGCCGACTCGTGTTTCGCCTGGCGATGCTCCCGAAGGGGAGCGGATCGACGCAATCGTGTTCGATGGGACGGGGCTTCAATCGCCCGGCGATCTACGAGAGCTCTACGACGTCATACATCCGTGGATCCGTCGCTTGAACCGCTCCGGTCGCGTCGTGGTCATCGGCCGACCGGCAAGCGATGCGAAGAAGGCAGGCCGCGCCGCAACCCGGGCTGGATTGGAGGGGTTCACGCGGAGTGTCGCCAAGGAGATCGGTGGCAATGGCTCCACGGCAAATAGCGTATTCGTACAAGAGGGTGCGGAGGGCCGACTCGGTCCGGTGCTCCGCTTCCTTCTCTCGCCGCGGTCAGCGTTCGTCAGTTGTCAGCCCTTTCACATCACCAAGCTAGCTAGCGGCGACGACGCTCCAGATACCCAACCGCTCGAGGGGAAGGTCGCTTTGGTCACCGGGGCAGCGCGTGGCATCGGCGAGGCTACGGCCGAGCTCATGGCGGCGGAAGGGGCGCACGTCGTCTGCCTCGACCGGCCGGCAGACGATGGTCCCTGTAGCGAGGTCGCGCGTCGCATTGGTGGTTCGGCGCTTCTGGTCGACATCACCGACGAAGACGCACCCGCGCGCATCGCAGGCGAGCTCCGAGAAGAGTTCGGCGGCGTGGATATCGTTGTCCACAATGCAGGGGTGACCCGAGACAAGACCCTGGCACGCATGGCGCCGGAGGCTTGGGAAATGGCGGTCGACATCAACCTCGGGGCGGTCGTGCGCATCACCGACCGGCTCTTGTCCGAAAATCTGCTGCGTACCGGCGGGCGCATCATTTGCCTCTCGTCGGTGTCTGGCATTGCTGGCAATCGCGGCCAGACCAATTATTCGGCGAGCAAGGCTGGGATCGTCGGCTTCGTCGAAGCCCTCGCGCAACAGCTGGCGAAGCGCGGTGTCACCGTCAACGCGATCGCCCCCGGTTTCATCGAAACCCGCCTCACTTCGGCGATGCCGGTCGCGATTCGAGAAGCCGCGCGGCGTTTGAGCGCGGTGGCACAAGGCGGGAAGCCAGAGGACGTAGGCCAAACCATCACATTTCTGGCCACACCCGGCGCCGTGGGTCTGACCGGTCAAACGGTGCGCGTCTGCGGGGGCGCCCTAGTAGGAGCATAACGATGGCAAAGAAGAAGAACGGTTGGGGAAAGAGGCAGCGAGCCGTCATCGTACACGGCGTTCGCACGCCTTTCGTCAAAGCCTTTGGCCAGTTCCTCAAGTTGGACTCGATCGATCTTGCCGACGCCGCCGTAAAAGCGCTGCTCGATCGCAGTGAAATCCCTCACGAAGATATCGACAGCATCGTCTGGGGCGGCGTGATTTTCCCGTCGCTCGCGCCAAACATCGCACGCGAGGTGGCGTTGGACCTGCGTTTGCCGCCGAGCGTCGAGGGCATGACGTGCACCCGCGCGTGTGCGACGGGGCTTCAGGCAGTGACGCTAGCGGCGGCAGCGATCGAGCGTGGCGAGGCTGATGTCATCATCGCGGGAGGTTCCGACTCGACGAGTAACGCGCCCCTGAATCTTCCCCAGAAAGCGGTTCACGCCCTGGCGCCGCTCGCTTTTGGCAAGGCGGCTTCTCCCTCGGATTACTTGCAGGTGCTCGCCCAAATGATGCCAATCGCCGAAATCCTTCCCAAGATGCCGAAGATTGCAGAACGCACCACGGGCCAAGTGATGGGCGAGTCTGCCGAAGAGATGGCGCGTCGCAATGAGATCACGCGCGAGGCGCAGGACCATTTCGCCGAGCGTTCTCATCATCGCGCGGCTGCAGCGATCAGCTCGGGACGCTTCGACGACGAAGTCACTTCGGTGGAGACTTCGGATGGCGCTGTCTACACCGACAACATCGTACGAGGGGACACGAGCTTCGAAAAACTGTCGAAGCTGCGACCGGTGTTTGCAAGTGACGGCACGGTCACGGCGGGCAATGCATCGCCTCTGACCGACGGCGCGGCTGCGGTGCTGGTAATGAGCGAAAACAAAGCAAAGGCCCTCGGGTACAAACCGCTCGCCGCGATTCGCAGCTGGGCTTACGTCGGCGTAGACCCGGCCGACCAGCTCTTGATCGGGCCGGCTTTGGCGATGCCGAAGGCCCTCGACCGCGCTGGGATGCAACTCAAGGACGCGAGCTTCGTCGACATGCACGAGGCGTTTGCGGCTCAGGTTCTCTCGGTGACGAAAGCGCTCGCAAGCAAAGGATTCGCCCAGGGACGACTCGGTAGGAGCAAGGCTGTTGGCGAGATCGACGAGGACACATTCAACATTCATGGCGGATCGATTTCGATTGGGCACCCGTTCGCGGCGACCGGTGCTCGCATGGTGACCACGATGGCAAACGAGCTCGCCAGGACAGGGCAGGAGACCGCGATTCTCGGGATTTGTGCCGCGGGCGGTCTCGGCGCGGCGGCAGTGCTCGAAGCGGTCGCCTGAGTGTGAGGGCAGGGGCAGCACTCGGGGTAGTCCTCTTGCTCGCCGGCACATCATGCACGGCGCGAAGAAGGCCACCGAGCGGCCCAGGTCCGATCATCTCTTTGGACACCCGGGTCACGGGGCTTTCGGGACTCACTCGAGACGGGGAGGGGGTCTTGTGGGCGGTCGGCGAGCACGGAGATGCGGCGCTGCGCATCGACCCGACTAGCTTTGCGATCCGCCAATACCCCGTGGTCGGCTGTCCACCGAAGACCGACCTCGAAGCGCTTGCTTGGATGGGTGATGGCCGTTTCGTGATCGGCACTGAAACGCAGGAAGCAGGACGCGCCCAAGACGTGCTCCTCTACGGTCGAGTCGAGGGGGGGCGGCTCATCGTCGACTCGACCGATGCATGCGACTACGGCCTTTGGGGCCTCACGGCGTCCGACAACCATGGCATCGAAGGGCTCTGCCGCCTAGATGGCGTTCTCCTGCTGGCGACCGAGCTGATCGACCGGCAGCGGGGGCGCCGGTGGGCTCCCGTCGCGACGCTCGACCGCGAGACACAGACCTGGACCGCGCATCGGGTCGGCCTCACCACCAAGACGGGCAAGCTCGCTGCCCTAGGTTGCCGGGTGATCGACGGTAAGATCGCGGCGATAGCTGTCGAACGGCACTTTGGTGTCTCTCGTTTGCTCCGCTTCGACATTCCCCATGGAGAGGAGGGGGCATGGATCGAAGCGCGGATCGTCGTCGACTTGGCCAAGTTGATCGACCCTCTTCCGAACTTCGAGGGGCTTGTTTGGAACGACGACGGCTCGGTCGTCCTGTTGACGGACAACGAGTATCGAGGCGTCGTTCGTGAGCCGAGTCGTCTGTACTTCATTCCTACGAGCGCCCTGCGATGAAGCGGCTGGTCGCCTCGATGTTTCTCGCGGCGTTCCTATCGGCCACCGCCGAAGCGGATTCGCTCGAGCTCAGCCCTGCCGTCGCAGCCAACGTGTTGGCGATTCACGCGCACAATCCCGAGCTCCGTGACGACGCGTTCGCGAAAATGGGGGGTTCGAGTGTGGCGAGCAAAGCCTTCCTCTACTGTTTCTCCACCCCATATGTCGATCTCGGGGACCGCACCGACCTCCAGGAGACCATCGATCACTTCCGACCGGGGCGTCGCAACTCGTTCAATCGGCATAGCCTCGCGGCGGGGGTGAGCTGGAACCTCCGATATGTGCTCGGCGGCCGCCCGGCGCACTTCCGGGAGGAAATCGACGCAACAGGGGCGCGTTGGGCGCTCGTCTTCTTTGGTGGCAATGACGCACAGAATCAGAATGAGCGCGTCTACGCGCGGCGACTCGTGTATCTGGTCGAGGAGCTCGCCGCGATGGGGGTCGTACCCTTGCTTGGCTCCGCCTCTCCTCGTCGACACAGGACCAAAGACCGTTGGATTCGGCGCTTCAATGCGATCACGCGAGCCGTCGCGACCCACTGGCACTTCCCTTACATCGATTTCCACGGGGCGATGACTGAGCTCCCGCGCAAAGGACTGGCCCGCGACGGCGTGCACCCAAACGTCCCGGGCCAGGGCGGGGTGCGAAGGGCGTGTCAGCTGACCGAGAGGGGGCTCCGCTACGGGAACAATCTCAGGAACTTCTTGACGCTAGAAATGCTAGATGCCCTGAGGAAAGCAGTGGCTGGCGCTGGCACTGACACTGACGCTGGCACTGCCACTGGCACTGACGCTGGCACTGACACTGACGCTGGCACTGACACTGACACTGACGCTGGCACTGGCACTGACCCTGTCCTGTCGGTGGAGGGGCTTCCGTTCTCGGCCGTCGTCGAGAAGGGCTCATTGGGGGTCGAGGAGGTTCCGGTCGGATGCGGTGCTCTCAAGCCCGGCACGCGGGCCCATCGGATGACGCTTGTGGTGGAGGAGCCCACGCGGCTGCGGGTGACTGCGCTCGACCTCGATCGATATCAGCCTCGCGTGTTGTGGGTGCGGGTCAGCGAAGATGGCGCCCGGTGCGTGAAGCGACGCAATCAGACCCTTGAGGTGGCTGCACGGCCCGGTTTGTGGGATTTGATCATTCAGGTGCCGGCGCGTAACTCGCAAGACGGCAAAATGCTCATCTTGATCGATCGCAACCCACGTTAGTCATGGAAGACAGCGAGCATTTACGGGTCCACGAAATCTACGAGTCGATTCAGGGCGAATCGACGTTCGCGGGGTTGCCGTGCGCCTTCGTTCGGCTTTCGCGCTGCAATCTTCGTTGCCGATGGTGCGACACGCCCCAGGCCTTCGAAGGGGGCGTCGAGATGAGCCGCGCAGACGTGCTCGACAAAGTCCTGTCGTTGGGCACTCCGCTCGTCGAGCTGACGGGCGGCGAGCCCCTGCTCCAAACCGGGGCGATCCCCCTGCTTGCCGAGCTCTGTGATGCAGGCCGCACCGTCCTTCTCGAAACCAGTGGCGAACGAGACATCTCCGAGGTCGACCCCCGTGTTCACCGCATCGTCGACTTCAAAGCGCCAGGGAGCGGCGAATCGACTAGGAATCGCTGGGCCAACGTCGAGCTCTTGACCAAGCGCGACGAAGTGAAGCTCGTGTTAGCCGATCGCGCGGATTACGACTGGGCTAAACGGGTCATCGAAGCGCACCGACTCGTCGAGCGCGTGAATAGCGTTCTGTTGAGTTGTGTTTGGGGCGAGCTAGACCCGAAGGATCTCGTGCGGTGGGTCCTCGAAGACAAAATGCGTGTTCGTGTGCAGATGCAGACCCACAAAGTGATCTGGGGCGCGGACGCCGAGGGAGTATGAGGATGGCGCTGGATCCAGAGTTTGTTGCTGACTGTCCATATGGGCCCGAGGCGATCTGCATCGACGAAATCGTCGAGATCGACACCGAGTCCAATCTCGTACGGGCGCGGATGCCCACCCATCCGGACCTGCCCCTCACCCGCGATCAGCGCAGTCACCCCGTTCGCCACCCTAGACACGTGAGCGGCGGTTTCATGGTTCATTTGACCGGGATTCTCGGCTTCATGCACACCTATTTCGTGTTGGGTCTCCGGCACGCGGATGGTTGGATCGGGTACGGCGGCCGCATCTATGATGCGCGCTTCTCTGCGCTCGCCACGATGGGCGCACCCCTCGATGTCGAAGTCAGGGCGACGAAGATTCGGCAGTCGCGCGATCGCGTATTCGGCCGATACGAATTCCGCTTTACGCAAGGCGACACTGTGGTCTATCGAGGCGATCAGGCCGCGATGTGGATGAGAGTGGCCGAGTCGTGAGCGCGCGCTCCAAGACTTTTACCGTCGATACGCAAGGGCGGGGCACGGTCGAGATCACACGACGAGTCCAGGACACCGTTGCCGCAACGGGCATTGCCGAGGGCCTCTGTACGGTGTTCGTGCACCACACGAGTGCCTCGCTGATCATCAACGAGAATGCGGATCCCGATGTCCAGCGTGACCTCGACGCGTTCCTCGGGCGTCTCGTTCGCGACGGGGACCCCCTCTTCATCCACACCGCTGAGGGGCCAGACGACATGGCCTCGCACGTGCGAACGGCCCTCACCCAGACCTCGCTCAACATCCCGGTCACCGGCGGCCGCTGCGCCCTCGGCACCTGGCAAGGCGTGTTCCTGTGGGAACACCGCCACCAAGGCCATCGACGAACGATCACAGTCACCGTCGTCGGCTAGAAAAAGGGGACGGTCCCCTTTTTCCGAGGGTTAACCCTTCCTAAAAGGGGACTGTCCCCTTTTAGGCGCGTGGCTGGGGTTGTGCTTGCTTTTCGTCCTCGGCGTACATCTTTTCGATGTCATCCGCGAAGTGGTCGTTGACCTTGGCGCGCTTCACCTTGAGGGTCGGTGTCAGCTCGCCGTCCTCAATGCTGAGGTTTCGGTGGAGGATCGTAAACTTCTTGATCTGCTCCACCCGCGCGAAGTGCTTGTTGAGCTCATCGATGTGTGCCTGAATGCTGGCCCGGAGCTTGGCGCTCTTGTGGAGGGCGCTCGGGTCTTCGCCGTTGGCCTGAGCCCACGCGGGCCCTGCCTCGATGTCGATCGTGACCAAGGCGCTGAGATACTTGCGCCGGTCGCCAATGACCACAGCCTCGTCGACGAGCTCGTGGTTTTTGATGGCGGCCTCGAGGTTCTTCGGCGTGATGTTCTTACCGCCCGCGGTGATGATGATGTCCTTCTTGCGGCCGGTGATGTTCAGGAAACCGTCCTTGTCAAAAGCACCTAGGTCACCCGAGTAGAGCCAGCCGTCGATCAACGTCGCGTTGGTGGCGTCCGCGTCCTTGTAATAGCCCAAGAATACGTTCGGGCCCTTCACGAGGATTTCGTCGTCCTCGGCGATCTTCACGGTCACCCCATTAAGGGCAGGCCCGACGCTGCCGAAGCGGTAGTTGTTCGGCGTATTGAAGCTCGTGGGCCCCGAGTCTTCGGATTGCCCGTACACCTCGAGCACCACGAGGTCCAAGCTCGCGAAAAACTCCAGGACTTCACGTGCGATCGGCGCAGCACCTGAGATGCAAACGCGAGCATTCCCCAAGCCGATCGCCGGCTTGAGCTTCGAGAAAATCAACTTGTTGGCCAGCCGGTACTGAAGACCCTTCGGCTGCCCGGGCGCCTTGTTCGCCTCCCAACCGACCTTCCTCGCCCACGAGACGAGCTTCGCCTTCACCCCGGTAGCCCCTTTGAGCTTGGCCGCGATCCCCGCATTGAACTTCTCCCAGATACGAGGCACCCCGAAGAACACGGTCGGCTGAACCTCTTTCAGATTCTCCGGGACAGCCTCAATCGACTCCGCAAAATAGATACGGGAGCCTGTCGTGATCGGGGTGTGAATCGTGAACATCTGCTCGGCGATGTGCGATAAAGGCAAGTACGAAAGCGAGCAATCAGCGGTGGAAGTCTCGATGATGTCGATCGCCTTGCCCGCGGTCCACGCGAGATTGTGATGGCTGAGCATGACGCCCTTTGGCGGACCGGTCGTACCAGAGGTATAGATCAAGGTCGCCAGCGCGTTGGGATCGAGGCGTTCGACGCGATCGAAGTACGCTTTCTCCTCGATCGAGTCGCCCTGGGCAAGGAACTCCTCCCAGGACATCACCATGTCGTCCGCGATCTTGGGAGCACCCTTCATCATGATCACATGCTTGAGGCTCGGCATGTTTGCGCGCTCTTCTTTGACTTTGTTCCACTGTCCCTCGTCCTCGCACAGGATGAGCGGCGCCTCAGCGTGCGTTACGATGAAACGCACCTCGGCGGGTGAGCTGGTCGTATAAATGCCTGCTGGCGCTCCGCCTGCGCCCATGGCCGCGACGTCCAGGATCACCCACTCGGGCCGGTTGAAGCCGAGGATACAGACCGTCTGACCGGGCTCGAAGCCGAGCGCGATGAGCGCGCGACCGGCCTGCGTGACCTGGTTGCCGTACATCCCCCAGCTCGTCGGCCTCCAAGTGCCGCTCTCGCGAACATAATAGGCGGGGTTCTGGGGCATTTTCTTACTCTGCTGAATCAGTCGGTATGGAATCGTGTCTGCGGTCACGGCATCACCTCATGTTTGGGTCGTCCACCTAGGACGGGAGAATATACGGCAAAATGGGCCGAACTGGAAAGGGGGACGATCATTTGCCGGTATGCTAGAGCGGCCCCTCAGGGAGGAGTGGCCGAGCGGTCGAAGGCGGCGGATTTGAAATCCGTTGTAGGGGCGACTCTACCGGGGGTTCGAATCCCTCCTCCTCCGCCAATGCGACCTCGTCCCCTTGCCAGATCGCCTTGCGTGTGATGTGTTTGGGCGCTCCGCCCTTCCAGAGGCTGGAGGGCAGGAGAATCTGTCAAACGAGGAAGATCATGGCTGACCAACTTGCACTAGACGACGTTTATCATTGGGAAAAAACCACTCCCGATCGCCTTTGGATGACACAGCCCGTCGGGGGCGGGGAGGTCGTGACCTACACCTGGGCACAAGCGATGGACCAGGCGAGGCGCATGGCCGCTCACCTGAAGTCACTCGGTCTCGAACCCGGCAGCAGGATCGGGATGATCTCGAAGAACTGCGCGCACTTCATGATTGCGGATATCGCGATCTGGATGGCGGGACACGTCAGCGTCGCGCTCTACCCGACGCTCAACGCGGAAACGATCTCCTACATACTCGACCACAGCGAATCGAAGCTCCTTTTCGTCGGCAAGCTCGACGGCTGGGAGGAGATTCAAAAAGGCATTCCAGCGAACATGCCGTGCATCGCGTTTCCCCTCGCGCCGCCCACCAACTACGACAAATGGGACGAGATCACCGCACGCACTCAGCCGCTACAGGGCAATCCATCACGCAAGCCCGAAGAGCCCGCGATCATCGTGTACACCTCGGGCAGCACCGGTCGCCCTAAGGGTGTGATGCATAGCTTTGGCGCCATTGCCGATGCGATCGATGGTGGTCAGCAGGTTTTCGACAGCACCGCGGACGACCGGATGCTGTCCTATCTGCCGCTTGCTCACGTGTTCGAGCGCGCGATCGTCGAGATGGGTGGGTTTCGCTCGGGCATGCAGATCTTCTTCGCCGAATCGCTCGATACCTTCGTGGCCGACCTGAATCGCGCCCGACCTACGCTCTTCGTTTCCGTTCCCCGTCTCTGGCTCAAGTTCCAGCACGGCGTATACCAAAAGCTTCCACCCGAGAAGCTCAAGAAGCTGCTGCGGATTCCCCTCTTGAATCGGATCGTCAAGAAGAAAGTCCTCTCCCAACTCGGTCTCGACAAAGTGCGGCTCGCGGCCAGCGGCTCTGCGCCGATTCCTCCGGATCTCATCCAGTGGTATCGCGACCTCGGGCTCGAGCTCCTAGAAGGGTACGGCATGAGTGAGGACTTCGCGTACTCTCATGCGACGTTCCCCGGGCAAGGGCGGGCTGGTTACGTGGGTAGCCCGATGCCGGGTGTGGAGGTCAAGATCAGCGACGAAGGGGAAATCCTCATCAAGTCGCCGGGGAACATGATGTGTTACTACAAGCAACCCGAGCTCACGGCGGAGTGCTACACCGAAGACGGGTTCTTCAAGACGGGAGATCGTGGCGAGCGGGATGAGCAGGGGCGTCTCAAGATTACCGGTCGAGTGAAAGAGCTCTTCAAGACCAGCAAAGGCAAGTATGTCGCTCCCGCGCCGATCGAGAACCTGCTCAACAATCATGCCAGAATCGAGCTCTGCTGTGTGAGCGGTTCGGGGCATCCGCAGCCTTACGCCCTCGTCCTTCCTGCGGAAGATCTTCGACCCAAGCTCAGCGAGAGTGCCGTCAGGGAGGCCTTCGAAGCGGAGCTGTCGTCCCTGCTCGACGAGGTGAACAAAGAGGTCGAGGCGTTCGAGCGACTCCAGTTCCTGGCGGTCGTCAAAGACCCTTGGCTGATCGAAAACGGCTTCCTCACCCCGACGATGAAGATCAAGCGGACCACGATCGAGGATACCTATAGCCCGAAAACCGAGGTCTGGTACGCTGCAGGGCGGCGCGTTGTCTGGGAGGGCTAATGACTGAAAAAGTAGAAAAAATTCTCGCCAATTATGCTGGGGAAAACCCCGGCGTCGTCGGAAACCTCAGGAGGCTTCTTCATCACGGGCGACTCGCCGGAACCGGCAAGCTGGTGATCCTACCTGTCGATCAGGGTTTCGAGCATGGCCCGGCTCGGTCGTTCGCGCCGAATCCACCAGGGTATGACCCTGGCTATCATCCCAAGCTCGCCGTCGATTCGGGTTGCAGTGGCTACGCTGCGCCTCTCGGCTTCGTCGAGGCGATCGCCAACGAATACGCAGGCCGGATTCCGCTGATCTTAAAGGTCAACAACAGCGACTCGCTCGGCGGGCCGGACGCCCCTTGTTCGGCGTTGACGTCCGCCGTCGACGACGCACTTCGTCTCGGATGCGCGGCGATCGGATACACGATTTATCCGGGCAGCGGCCTTCGCAATCAGATGTACCAAGACCTTCGAGACCTCATCAACGAGGCTCGCGCGGTCGGTCTTCCGACCATCGTTTGGTCCTACGCCCGTGGCAATATGAGCAAAGACGGTGAGACCGCGATCGACGTCATCGCATACGCTGCGCAGATCGCCTGCCAGCTCGGTGCCCACGTCGTGAAGGTGAAGCCGCCGACCGAGCTCGTCTTCCAAGACGCGGCCAAAAAGCACTACGAGAACATTCCGATCGGCACGCTAGCCGAGCGCATCCAGCATGTGGTGCAGGCTGCCTTCGATGGGCGGCGCATCGTCATCTTCTCGGGTGGCGCCGCCAAGGGGACCGAGGACGTTCTTGAAGAGGTCAAGCAGATCGCCAAAGGTGGCGGCTACGGTTCGATCGTCGGTCGAAACGCGTTCCAGCGCACCCATGCCGATGCGGTGAAGCTGCTCCGAGACATCATGGACATATACGCCGCGCAGGCCTAGTGAGCGGCGTGCGTGACTGAGCGCCCTGTTCCGCGGATCGTGACCGCAGCCTGGGATGCCTACGGGGACCGCCGTGAGGTAGTCGAGATCCGTGAGCTGAGTGCCAACGTCTCGACCAACTCCGTATATCTACTGCTACTGGACGATAGCCATGCGGTGGTGGCGAAACGATCGAGCTACGGGTCCTATGTCCACTTTCGCCAAGATCACATTCGCATCGCCGAGTGGATTCACCGCCTGCGCGGAACACGTTACGCGAGCTTCCTGGCGGAAGTTCTCAGCAAGAACGATGAGGTGTTTACCTATCGCGAGCAGGACGAATGGGTCGTCTTTTACGGCCAGCAGCCCTTCTACGACTTTTTGCCCAGTGTCTTGACCGATGCGCAGATCGAGTCTTTCGGGGAAGAGATGGGTCTCTTTCATCGGTCCTGTCTAGAGATCTCGGACCGTGTGCGACCCACCTGGCAGTCGCTTGGAGCCGATGTCGCGAGCCTTCACGATGCGATTGGAAGCTCACATTGGCGACGCGAGCGTAGCTTTAGCGATATGGCGACCGGATTCGTACGCGCTCACTGCGATGCGTTCTTGGGTAATGCGGATGCTCTCGGATACCACGAGTGGACCAAAATTCCGGTTCTGATCGACTGGAACCTCGGTAACTTCTCGGTGGGCATGGACGGTGATGGCTTCAAGTTCTTTTCTCGCTGGGACTATGACTGGTTCCGCATCGAGCCACGCATGCTCGACTTCTATTTCTGTGCGCGGGTCGTCCGCGCGGAGGGCGACAAAGACGTTTTCAGTTACACAGTCGATCCACTGTTCGAGCCACGCTTCGGGAAGTTCCTCCGCGCCTATCACCAAGCGCACCGACTCACCAAGGACGAGCTGCTCTTTTTGAAAGAGGCCTACCGCTTCTTCGTTCTCAACTACGTGCTCAGAGTCGGAGAGCACTTCTTTCAGCCCGACATCTGCCAACGACTGCAACACGAAGCGGTCGAGGAGTATCTCCCGAACTTGGAGCTCGTCGACTTTGAACCGCTGCTGGAAGTCCTGTAGGGGCGCGGGATCAACCCCCCCTGACGTCACGTCCTGCCAGGACCTCGGCTCCGCCTCGATCGATTACACCGAATGCCCCACCGGCCCCACTCGCCCCGGCCGACTGAGGGGGACGCGCTCCGTCTATGTCGCGATCGACTCGCAGATGTACGTCGGGATGATCCCGGAGCTTCGGATCATGAGATCGGCCTGCTCTGGCAGCGTGTTCCCGGAGAGCACCAGGACGGTGTCGAACCCGTATGTGTTTGCGCCGATGATGTCGGTTCGGAGCGTATCGCCCACGAAGAGCACGTCTCGCTTCGTAACATTTGGCAGCTGCTCGGTGGCCCGCGCGAGGGCGTACGCGAACATCATCGAGTCGGGCTTGCCGAAGCGTACGAAAGTCTTTTCGGTGATGTCCGAGAGCAAGGCGCCCAGGCTTCCGACCGCGATCGCGATTTCGTTGCCGTGCATCGGATAGGTGATGTCGGCATTGGCCACGATGACCGGGACGTTCACGTGCCGAATCAAGTTGAGAGTGGCGTTCACGTCTTTGAACCAATCGAACCCTTCGTCGTCGAGCAACACGATCGCGACCAGATTACTGGTGCCGTCGCAGTCGGCGATGGGCACCGGGATCTTACCGGCGATCTCGATGTAGTGCGCAGACTCGGGTTTTCCGAGATAGGCCACCTTTCCGTATGGGATCTGGTGCTCTAGATACTGCGCCGCCAAGAGCCCAGACGAGATGTATCTTTCAGGGGGAAGAAGCTCACCTCCCGCTTGCTCCGCATATCGTTCGGCCATGGCCTCCGGGGAGCGGGAGGAATCGTTGGTCACGACGAAAACCTCCTTACCGTCGGCGATCATCGAGGTTACGACTTCGAGCGCCCCATCGATCAACCCGGACGCGCTCTTCAGCACCCCATAGGCGTCGAGGAAGATCACCGAGTAGCCCTTGGCCGTCTCTCGGAAAGAACGCATGTCCATGAGCGGGACATATGCGTTCCACGCGAATCGGTCAATTCTCGTCGGTTCTCGTTGTATCGGGCTGGGGAGGTACAGGCACTCGCTTGCTGGTTCTGAGAGCCCCGATCAGCACGGCGCCGACGATGAGGATGAAGATGCCGATCGCTACCAAGACCCAGATCAGGCGCTCGAAGAAGTGGTCGATCAGGCTTCGACCCGTGGCTTCGACTCGCCCGAGGGCTTCGTCGACCTCGGCATCGACCGAATCGAGCACCGCAACTCGCTCGCCCTCCAGCGCTTCGAGGACCAGTGCGCGCTCCTCCCCTACAGCCGCAAAGACTGCTTCCCGCTCGGCGGTAATACCTTCGAGTATTCGCGTGGTCTGTCTCCCGAGTTTCGTTTCGAAATCATCGAGGAACGACGTGACGCCGTCGACCGCCTCGACGACTGCCTCCGATGGATCGGCCACGTACTCCTCGAACAGGGCGTTGACGAGGTAGTCTGCCTGCCACCGCGCCTCCGTGGGTAGTTGGACCGAAAGAATGGCGATGCGGTCATTGAGGTCCCGCACAATTTCCTCCATGCTGCCCACGGCTTGTAGCCCGCCCTTCGCTTGTGATCCTACCAATCCGGCAAGATCGGCCTGTGCGGTCGGGCGCACGTGGAACCGACCCTCGATCGGATGGCCGGCGACCCACGCCGCGACTCGCTCGCTTATCTGTTCGAACTCCGCTGCCGATATGGTCTTGGCTGCAAGCTCCTCGGCTTCCTGATTGAGCTCGACCGCCGTAGCAACCACACATGGATGGCCCTCGCCGAACGCGCCTTTGCCATCGCCTTCGACGAAGTACGCTTCTTGCTGCCCCGCCAAAGCCCAAAGCTCGATCAAACCGGCGAGCGGGTCCTGATTGAAGGCCGCCGTTCTCGCTTGTGGTGAGGCGGACATGCGCCACAAGAGCGCAAGGCGACGCGTCTCGGGGTCGTCGGTGGTCTGAAGGATCTCGTCTGCGCACCTCGCAACCAGCTGGCTGAAGCGCGATGCGAACTCGTAATCGATGGCGCGGAGGCCCGTGACCGTGATCTCATCCTTGGTGAGCCTCGCCATGAGCTCGGGCTTCTGTGGTGCGCCTCCACAGCCAACCCAAATGAGCGCCAACATCGAGATCGCTTTGAATGTGCTGCTGCGTGGCAAGCGGCCTCCTCGTAGAGACGCCATGACTGGGTTACGACCGTCGACCGACGAGGGCAAGGCCTGCGATCAGCAAGGCGAAGAGCCCGAGGGATGTGCCTTCGTGAGGCCCGGCTGACACGTTGCACCTGTCCTTCGAGCTTGCGCTCTTCTTGGCTGTGTCGCCGAATGTCTTGGAGGGTTTGCCGAGATGCTCGAGGTCGGCCTTGGCCTGGTCGATCGGCTTGGTGAGGCTGCACAAGCTGACGCGGAGCGGCTCTTCTGCCGTGTCTCGGTATGCGTACACCAGGTGGGTGGAGCCCTCGGCAAAGGGGTAGCCGCAGGCGGCGCTGTTCGAAGCGGTGATGACCGCCACCTCTTCGCTATCGATGCCTTTCCATGCCCGCTTCACGGTCAGGATCACCTCGAGACCGCGGAACTGCGTTGCCGTATTCGGCGCGATCGTGGCGACCGTTCCTTCGAAGATCGCTTGCGACTGGGCTGTCCCGTCTTCGAGGCTTTGCTGCATGCAACTGCAGGCCCGGGCCTCGCCGATTGGCAGAAAGGTAGCGACACCCAAAACGAGCAAAGTCAGCCAGCGCATTGGCCTGTTGTAGCACGCGCAATCAGTCGCCCAAGGCTCTTTGACACTGCTGGGACTGGCGGCTACACCAGCCGCTCGCTTGAGGGTAGGCCTCGGCCTGGTATTGAAAGCTTGGGATTTTGGAGAGGTGGCCGAGTGGTCGAAGGCAGCCGCTTGCTAAGCGGCCGTGCGGTGTAGAGCCGTACCGGGGGTTCGAATCCCTTCCTCTCCGCCACGGAGGTAGTGCTGCTTGACGCTTCGAAAGGGCCCGCTACCGTCTGCGCCCCGAGGACTCATAGCTCAATTGGATAGAGCACCGGCCTACGGAGCCGGGGGTTGGAGGTTCGAGTCCTCCTGAGTCCGCCCTACTTTACGGGGTACACGTTGATGTAGGCCTCGTCGTCTTGGGCGGCGAGAACCGCGCCGGTGACGATCGAGCTAACGAAGACCCCCACGCCTGTATAGAACACACCGGGGTTGCGGATTTGGTTGCCGGTGACGAATGGGTCATATCGATAGTCGATCGAGGCGAACATCATGACCATCCCGGCGACTGCACCCGAGACAAACACGGCCCAGCCCGCTTTTCGTAGCCGCCTCTTATCGACGTAGCGCCCCTCCACGATCGCGTCTTGGGTTAGGGCAACAGGCTGCCTGACGTCGACCGGTGCGCCCCCACGGAGCGACAGGGACATGCGGTGCGTCCCCGAGAGCAGGGTCGCCTGACACGGGGCTTCGCAGATCGGTTGGTAGGCTCTGGTGATGATCTCTCCGTAGTAGGGAGCCATGCCAAAGGAATAGCCGCCATAGCCCCATCCCGGGTAGCCCCATCCCGGGTAGCCCCATCCCGGGTAGCCCCACCCTCCGTAGCCCCAGCCCCAGCCGACGCCGTAGCTCACGCCGCTTATCGATGAGTAGGTGCCGCCTCTTTGAAGCTGAAACGCGATGCCGTTGGTGGGCGAGCGAAAGTCGAGACGAACGGGTTTGCCCTGGAGTAGCACCTGACCTGGACGTTGAAGAATCACGCCCTCCGACGGCACGGGCTTCGGAGCCTGCGGGGGCGGAGTCCGGGGCGGCGTGTCGATGACCACGACTCCGTCGTCGCGCATCGGTTGGCTCTGGCCGAGTGCCTGCCCAGCGCCAATCAGCGAAACTAGAAAGACAAGCGCAGCTGAACAACCGATGGTTCGCTTTGCCATATGTGTCACTCCCTTGCTTGCCCGCTCACATCATAGCGCAAAAAAAGGCCCCGCCACACGCCGGACACCGCTACCGTTGCTCCCTTCCAGGCCTGGCGGGTTTCACGGGCCGACGTTGGCAGGACCATAAGGCGGAGAGGAAGGGATTCGAACCCCCGGTACCTTTCGGTACACACGATTTCCAGTCGTGCACCTTCGACCACTCGGTCACCTCTCCAGGCGGAGTCCGCCTTCCTTTTCGCGTCAGTCACCGCGTTTGTGCGGAGACTTCTGCGGTCCTCAACTTGTAGGTCAAAGAACTTGGCGGAGAGCAAGGGATTCGAACCCTTGGTACCGTTGCCAGTACACTTGATTTCGAATCAAGCACCTTCGACCGCTCGGTCAGCTCTCCGCGGCGGAAGCTAGCAAAACGCTTTAGGGTGTCAACGACCGTCGCGAGAGTCGTCGTTGGCGCGGATCGCCGCAAAAAACTCGGTCAAAAGGGCCCCGCACTCGCCACCAAGAATGCCAGGGACGGATTCGAAGCGATGATTGAGCCGAGCATCATTGCCGATGGTGTAGAGCGTCTGGGTTGCGCCTGCCTTTGGGTCATCGCAACCCCACACCACCCTCGGCACACGTGCGTTCACGAGGGCGCCTGCGCACATCGGACATGGCTCGAGCGTGACGTACAGGATGGTGTCGGTGAGTCGCCAGCTACCGAGTGCGCGGGCCGCTTCGCGAAGCGCGATCATCTCGGCATGTGCGGTCGGATCTTGCGTGGTCTCACGAAGATTGCGACCGCGTCCGATGATCTCTCCGGCATGAACGATCACCGCGCCGACCGGCACCTCACCTTTGGCTTCGGCGAGGCGCGCCTCGCCGATGGCCGCTCTCATCCACTGCTCGTCGTCGGTCGTCATGAAGTGCCTCGCATTTGACGCGCCCATGCACCGAGCTCGGCCATCCCCTGCTCGCGGGTGACGACCGGTTCGTACCCGAGCTCCTTCTTGGCTTTGGTCATGTCGAAGGCGCTCGTCTGCCCGCGGCGGATGACTTGTGTCGGGTGAAGTGGCGACAGGCGTGCGCGGCACAGGGCCATAGCCCACCAATGAGGACCGCCTTTGCGCGGCGAGCTCCAGCCGAGCGTGTTGCAGAGCTCGGTGAAAAAGTCACGCGCCACAGAGAGCTCGGTGTCGACGATGTAGTACACGCTTCCAGTCGGTACATCTGCTTCGATGGCTCGCAACACAGCCTCTACTAGGTTGGCCGTGTATGTGGTTGCCAAGAGTTTCTTTCCGCCGCCCACTAGACGCACGCCTCCGTTCTTCGCCTCGGCTTGCCAACCCGGAAAATGTGTCGGGTCCCCCGGGCCCCACACGAGCGCCGGCCGCAAAACGATCGTTCGAAAGTCCCTATTGCCGGATACCCGAACCAGCTCTTCGGCATGAAGCTTGGTTTGAGCGAGCGCGCCAAGAGGTCGGATGGGTGCTTCGTCTTCGTTCCAAAATGATCGCGGCCCATCGTAGAGCGTGACGTCGGCACACGAGATGTGGAGCATCCGCTTGCACCCCGCCTTCTTGGCTGCGTTGATCGCGTTTTCGGTGCCGGCGACATGGGCCCATCCGAGGGTTTCACGGTCCGCCGTCGGGTCTGCAATCCCGGCCGCGTGAACCATCACATCACAACGCGCAGCGGCCACCGCGAGCCGGTTGGGGTCCGCGAGGTCCCCTACGCTGCGCTCGACATCGCTAAGCGCTCTCGAGTCCGAGCCCTCGCGCACGTAAGCGACCACTTCGTGTCCCGCCGCTTGGAGGCCGCGCAGGATCACTCCCCCGATGAATCCGGTGGCCCCTGTGACCAGACATCGCACGACCGTTTGCTAGCAGGATGCGTCACCCGCGGCTAGGCCGCGCGCCGTTTGGGATCCACTCGAATGCGGAGCTTCGCGGCGACTGCCCCTCGGAGCTTGGTGTCTTTTTCGAGCGCGGCACGGGCGTTCTCGCGGCCTTGAGCGAGGTTCTTGCCGTCGAAGCGGTAGTACGCGCCGCTCTTTTCGACCGCATCTGCCTCGACCGCACGGTCGAGGAGATCGCCGACGGCGTCGATTCCCTTGCCGTATCGGATGTCGAACTCGGCCTTTTGAAACGGGGGTGCCAACTTGTTTTTGACGACTTTGACGCGCGTGCGATTTCCGAGGACCTCGTCGCCTTGCTTGACTGCGCCGATGCGGCGGATGTCCAGGCGAACCGAGGCGTAGTACTTGAGCGCATGGCCGCCCGTGGTGGTTTCCGGTGAGCCAAACACCACGCCGATCTTCATGCGGAGCTGGTTGATGAAGACGATCGTCGTGCCTGTGCGATGGGCCGCGCCAGCAAGCTTTCGAAGCGCCTGGCTCATCAGGCGTGCTTGGAGCCCCAGGTGCCGGTCGCCCATGTCGCCCTCGAGCTCGGCTTTGGGCACCAAGGCGGCCACGGAGTCGACGACCACGAGATCGACCGCTCCGCTCCGCACCAAGATCTCGGCGATGTCGAGCGCCTGTTCGCCGTTGTCGGGTTGGCTCACGAGCAGCTCGGTCGGCCGAACGCCGAGGTTCTTGGCGTAGTGGACGTCGAGCGCGTGCTCGGCATCGATGAAGGCCGCCACCCCACCCATCTCCTGACACTGGGCGATCGCGTGCAGGGTCAGTGTCGTCTTCCCGCTGGACTCCGGCCCAAAAATTTCCACGACCCGCCCTTTCGGATACCCGCCGCAGCCGAGGGCTTGATCGAGTGATGGGCTGCCGGTCGGAATGCAGGGGACCTTTTCGGCTTTTTGGTCGCCGAGACGCATCATCGCCCCTTTGCCAAACTGCTTTTCGACATTTTGCAGGACTGCATCTACGGCTTTGAGTGATTGCTTCATCATGGTGCTCCTTGTCTCGTTTGTTTGGTTGTCGGGCTCGATCGCAGGCGTCAGGCGGGCTCCCGGTCGAGGACGCGATATTGAAGAGCTTCGGCGGTGTGTGCGGGCTGAACGACAGCCGACGCGTCGAGGGCGGCAATCGTGTGTGCGATGCGTAGTGCCTTCAGATACGCGCGGGCGCTCATCTTCAGCCGTTCGACGCCGAGCTCGAGCAAGGTGAGAGCCTCGCCGGTCACGCCTTGGGTGAGCGCTTCTAGCTTGTTGCGCCCTCCCACGGAAGCGAGACGTGCCCGGGCCTGCTCGACCCTCGTTCGGACCTTCGACGACGGCTCGCCCGGCGCGGCCTTGCGCATCGTCCGAGCGCTCACCCGCGGGACCGCAACTTGCAGATCGAATCGATCCAGAAGTGGGCCCGAGACACGACTCCGGTAGCGCGCGATCTGCGACGGGCCGCACCGACAAAATCGGGTCGGGTCGCCGTAGTAACCACACGGACAGGGGTTCATGGCCGCAATGACCATCGGTGCGGCGGGCAAACGCACGCGTTGGCGCGCCCGAGAGATCACGACCTCACCTTCTTCCATGGTCGTGCGCAGCGTTTCGATGGCATCACGCCGAAACTCGGGAAGCTCGTCAAGGAACAAGACGCCTCGATGAGCCAGAGTTAGCTCTCCCGCTCGGATCGGCTCACCTCCGCCAACGATTGCGCTCGCGCTCGCCGTATGGTGAGGGGCCCGGAAAGGGCGCCGTCGACCAGCAAGGACCAGTGGCGCTCGGAGCCCTGCCGTGCTCGCAATGGTCGCAATTTCGAGCGCCTCCTCGTCGGACGGGGGCGGCAAGATCGAGGGTAGGGCACGCGCGAGCATCGTTTTGCCCGCGCCTGGACTGCCGATGAGGAGCATGTGGTGCCCCCCGGCCGCAGCGATCTCGAGGGCACGCCTCGCCGCCTCTTGACCGCGGACGGCCCCGAGATCGCGATCGACGTCGTCGTGACCACCCAACCCCATGGACACATCCCCCGCGACGACATCGGGGAGTGTGTCCTCTCCATTGAGCCACTGAACTACCTCGCCCACGTGCGAGGCGGAGTGCACCGACACCCCCTCGATGAGCATCGCTTCCGAACGGTTGCTTTCGGGAATGATCGCATTTCGAAGACCCGCCCGACGCGCGCTTCGCAATAGTGCCAGCACCCCGCGCACGGGCCGGAGCTCGCCCGACAACGAAAGCTCGCCGACCAGTAGCGTGGTCGATAGCTCTGTCGGCGACACGCCTCCACATGCTGCCAGGACCGAGGCCGCGATCGCGAGGTCGAGCCCCGCCCCTGTCTTGCGGACATCGCCCGGTGCGAGGTTCAACACGAGGTGACGCGGCGGGAAGGCAAAACCGATCGACGACAGCGCGGCCCGCACGCGAATACGACTCTCTTTGACGGCGCGCTCGGGCAGCCCGACGATGTCGAACCCCGGCAACCCCTCGCCGAGACGAACCTCGACCTGAACGGGATGTGCTTCGATGCCGATCAAACACGCGGCGTGCGCCGTGGCGAGCATGGGCGTGTGAAAAGCACGAGTCGTGCCAGTGGTGGCCGCGGAGATTTTGCATACTTACAAGCGCAATTCTGACGAGCGGCCGGCTCCCCGCCAGCGCCCGCCAGTGCCAGCGCCAGCGCCAGTGACCAAGGACAACCCGTCGCGCCTCTACATCGGCGATGCTACGGTGCGCGCGATGCTGGCGCGGGTTGGTGAGGTCTTCAGTCGTTGGGCTGAGCGGTGGGTGCCTGACCCGTTCGTCTTGGCGCTGGCGCTGACGTTGATCACCTTGCTCGGGGGCTTTGCGTCATCGGGCTCCATAGCAACCGTTTTTCGGGGCTGGTATTCCGGGTTTTCGAGCACTCCGCTTCTCGCCTTTGCATTGCAGATGTGCCTGATCCTCGTGACCGGTCAGGCATTGGCGTCGAGCCCGCCGGTTCAGCGCCTCGTTCGCGTCGTGGCACGTTGGCCTAAGCGTACGCCCGCCGCGGCTGGTCTTGTGGCGGTGATCGCTTGCGTTACCGGTCTCATTCAGTGGGGCCTCGGGGCGGTTGTCGCTGCCTTCGTGGTGCGAGAGATCGCACATGGCGCGGCCGAAGAAAAACGCGCCATGAACATTCCGGTGCTGGGGGCCGCCGCGTACACCGGGCTTGCGGTCTGGCACGGAGGGCTCAGTGGCTCTGCGCCATTGAAGGCTGCCGAGTCCGCCCAGTTCACGTCTGGGGCAGGCGAGGCGATCGCAGTGAGCGAGACCTTGTTCACACCGCTCAACTTGATGGTGAGCGGAGGCTTGCTGGTGCTTCTTCCGCTTCTTTGCGTGGCCTTGGCTCCAAAGGAAGCGAGCGTCCCCGGGTCGACGATTTTTCGCGTCGAGGTCGAGGATTCGGACAAGCGCGCCTATCTCGGCCTCCTCGTCGGTGGGATCACGGCGCTCGTCGTCATGGTCAGCTGGGCCCGGGGTGACCTCGCGTTCGACCTCAACTCGGTCAATTTGTTCTTCCTGGCGTTGGCGTTCGCTTCTCACGCTTCGATCCGCGGCTTTCTAGATTCGGTCACCCAAGGGGCGCGCGGGGCTGGCGCTATCATCGTGCAGTTTCCGCTCTACTTCGGGATCCTCGGCGTCATGCAAGCGAGCGGCATGATCGAGCGCCTCTCCACCGCCATGGCCAACATCGCCTCGCCGGCGACGTTTCCGCTCTTGACGTTCCTAAGCGCCGGGCTGGTGAATTTCTTCGTGCCATCGGGCGGTGGTCAATGGGCACTTCAAAGTGATGTCCTCTTGACCACCGCCGCGACTCTCGAGCTAGATCCCGGCCAGACGGTGATGGCCTTCGCCTATGGCGACCAATGGACCAATCTCTTGCAGCCGTTCTGGGCACTCCCCCTCCTCGCGATTACCGGGCTCAAAGCGCGACAAATCGCCGGCTACACCGCCGTGCTAGCCATCGGCATGGGCCTCTACGTCGCCGCCGTCCTGCTACTTTGGGGACAGTCCCCTTTATAGGCCAGGGGCGACCGTGTAGGCGGCTTCGGTGTTCTTGGCGATCTCGTCTAGCGTTGCTCCGTCGGCAAGCTCGACCAAGGTCATTCCGCCATGGCCGGCTTTGTCGACCTCGAACACGCCGAGGTCGGTGATCACCAAATCGACGACCTTGGTTCCGGTGAGGGGCAGGGTGCACTTCTTCAAAAGCTTGGGCTTGCCCTTGGCCATGTGCTCCATCACGACGACGACCCGCTTCACCCCAGCGACGAGGTCCATCGCGCCGCCCATACCCTTGACCATCTTGCCGGGGATCATCCAGTTCGCGAGGTCGCCGTTTTCCGCGACCTGCATAGCGCCGAGGATCGAAAGATTGATGTGGCCGCCACGAATCATCGCGAACGAATCGGCGCTCGAAAAGAAGCTCGTCGTCGGGAGCTCGGTGACAGTCTGCTTGCCTGCATTGATCAAGTCGGCGTCTTCGTCGCCCTCGTAAGGGAAGGGTCCCATCCCGAGCATCCCGTTCTCGCTTTGGAGCTGAACGCTCATGCCTCTGGGAATGTAGTTCGAAACCAGCGTCGGAATCCCGATGCCGAGGTTCACGTAAAAGCCATCGCGGAGCTCTCGTGCCGCGCGTTCCGCCATTTGGTCACGGGTCCAGGCCATCGTGTCTCCTCAAGTATTCTTAGGGGCGCGGACGGGTGGTCCGTTGCTCGATGTGCTTCGAGGCGTTGGGGAAGTGAATGATGCGGTCGACGAAGATCCCGGGCGTCATGATCTGATCGGGGTCGAGCTCCCCTGGCTCGACCAGATCCTCCACCTCGGCCACGGTGACCTCCGCCGCCGTCGCCATCATCGGGTTGAAGTTTCGCGCGGTCTTTCGATAGATCAGATTACCTTCGGTATCGCCCTTCCAAGCATGGACGATCGCGACGTCGGCGAAGAGCCCGCGCTCCATCACGTACTCGGCACCGTCGAACTCACGCACCTCTTTGCCTTCGGCGACGGTCGTCCCGACACCAGTCTTGGTGAAAAAGGCGGGGATGCCGGCGCCGCCCGCGCGAATCCGCTCGGCCAACGTCCCTTGCGGCGTGAATTCCACGGTGAGCAGGCCGTCCAGAAACTGCTGCGCGAACAGCTTGTTCTCTCCAACATACGACGAGACCATCTTCTTGATCTGGCGCGTCTCGAGCATGACCCCGAGGCCGATCCCGTCGACGCCTGCGTTGTTCGAGATGACGGTCAAGTCTTTCACACCCGACCTGGCCACCGCGTCGATCAGGGCTTCGGGGATCCCGCACAACCCAAAACCACCGCTCATCAGCGTCATTCCGTCTTTCAAGAGCCCGTCGAGCGCTGCGGTCGCGTCGGGATAGACCTTTCTCACCATGGCGGTGGTTTACCCTCTGCCCAGGCACACGCAAGGCTACGTTGTGGAGCGAGCGGTATTCTCGTTTTCGCAAAACTTCCTTGTTAGGGTGATAGGCGCACGATGACTGCTCGAGGCACAATCCTGATCGGCCTGTTACTATGCGCGGCGCTCTTGGCGGGCACGCATGTCGCGCCCGCTACTCCCAGCAACGGCGGGGCGTGCAAGGCGATTGAGATTCAAACGAACGAGAGCGGATACAAGTCTGGGTATCGTGTATTCAAAGCGCGCGGCGAGCTATACACGTGGTGCGTTCGTGACGGGAAGTTGGTGGTCGAGAGTGGCAGCGGCACGCGTGTCGAGTTTGCCCAGCGCATGATCGGCAGCTTTAAGTGCATCCTGCCAACGCCATAGGGGGAGGGCGGTGAACCCTAGCGCTCGACGCGTAGTTCAAGCACGACGTACTGTGAGCTTGTCGGCGAGCTCGGTCAGCATGCCGCGACCTTGAGGATTGAAGGCACCGCGCTCGAGGGCCCGGAGTGCCTGATCGCGAAGCTCCAAAATGCTTCGCTCGAGCCGGTCGACGACCCCCAACGCGCGGAGGCAGGCGTGCGCTTGCTCGAGTTGCCGGGCATCGACGTCGATGCGGCCGACGATCACTTCGACCGGTTCCCGATCCTCGGGGCGGGTCGATCGTCGGAGCTCGGAAAGCACGCTGCTCACTTTGCCGTGCGGGATGTCCATGCCCGGCTTGCCAGTGCTGTCCGCCGAGCCAAGCGCTCCTAGAAGGTCGTCGCGGATCTGGAAGGCCTCCCCAATCGGCTCCGCCCAGTCCGTCAGTGCCCTCAGCTGTTCGGCGTCTGGGTTGCCGAGGAACGCCCCGAGAAGGAGCGGTCCGCGGACCGAATAACTCGTCGTCTTCAGCGCGTGCATGCGGGCGACGTTGGCGTCCCCGACGAGGTCGAGCTGTTGACCGCAGTACACTTGTTTTTGGATCTGGAGAAACATGGCGCACGCATCCGGCCAAGACTGCCTAGGGTAAGGTGCCTCCAAGAAAAGTTCCCAGGCGTACGCAGATGCAAGGTCGCCGGCAAGCACGCCAAGCGCAGAGCCGAGGTGCGGGTTACCATGGCGTTGCTGAAGGCTCGTGTGCACGGCGGTTCCGCCCCTACGAACTTCGTCTCCATCCATCCAGTCGTCATGAATCAGTAGATAGCTCTGGAGAAGCTCGAGCGATGCCGAAAGCTCGACGAGCCGCTCCATGCCATGGCCCGGGCGCACGCAACGGTAACCAGCCGCGGCGACGGCGGGCCGCAAACGCTTACCCCCACGCATCGTAAGGGCCTCGATTTCGTCGACGAGCTCGAGGGTCGGCGGAGAGATCGCCTCGGTCTCGCGCTTCTTGTCCTCGAAGAACTCGATCAGGTGGGCGTCGACCTCGAGTCTGACGATTCCCAGCCAATCGAGTAACTCTGGCGCCTTACGGGTCGTGGGCGTCGGGTCGACAGAAAGCGCCGGTGCAACGCCAGATTGTGCGTGGAGGCTATGAGACGGATGCGCTCTTCGCATGAGATCTCCCTTGCTCGCGGTCGATGACGAGACGGCGGAAGAGGGCCAACGCCATCACCGGAAAGTACTGTCGATAAAGCCGGTAGTTGAGAAGTGCCGTTTCGAAGAACACACCGACGAATTCTCCGTCGGGCCATCGTCCAGAATCCTGCTGCATGGATTTGAGCACGTCAGCAGCACGACCGAGCGCGATGCGATCCGTCGCTCCTGCTTCGAGCAAGGTGATCATCGCCCAGGCCGTCTGCACCGAAGAGCCCGTTCGCGCTTCGACGTAGCGGCCCTTCGCGGCGCTCGTGTGGTGCTCTCCCCATGCGCCGTCGGGGCGTTGATGGGTGAGCAGCCAGCGAGAGGCTTTCTGGATGCGCTCATCCTCGGACGCCACGCCTGCAGCGAGTAGACCGCGGACGCCGAACATCGTGCCATAAATGTAGTGAACGCCCCAGGCGGCGTCCCATGTGCCGTCTTCGTTTTGGGTCCGCGTAAGAAAGTCGCGGGCGCGGGCGGTGGCGATCCCGATTCGTGTCCCCAGCACGCCAGGGTAGCGGTTCTCTACGGCGCAAAGCGCCATCAGTGAAGAGGCCGTGCACTCCACGTAGGACCGTTCGGTCATGCATCGACCGAACATCTCCGACGGGTTCATCCACTCGAGTGGTATCGAGGTCTTGCTTGGCTCGTAGCTGCCAAAGCCCCCGTCCCGGTTCTGACAGCGTAGAATGAATCGTGCCGCGCGTGCGGCGCCCTCTCGACCGAGGGCTTCAGGTCGTGCATCAAGCAGCGCGAGCAGGGCCTCGGCCGTGCAATCGCTAACGGGCCACCCGTGTCCGACCTCGGAAAAGCACCAACCGCCGCTCGGATCGATTCGGTATGCAGCGCGGTAGTCGAAGCTCGGCGCCTCGATCTGCTGACTTGCCAAGAACTCAGCCCCTCGGGCCCGTGCCTCGTCGTCGCCGGCTTCCGGATGCGCGCAGAGCGCCTGCAGCGCGAAGGCGGTGTCCCAGCAGACGCTTCCCGCGCCCGCAACGCGTGACCCTTCCTGCTCGTCCTCCCAAAACCACGCGTCGAGCTTTTCGATGGCCCGCCGCAGATCGATGTCGCCGGGATCGGCGGCCCAAAGTGCGAGGATGGTCAGAAGGCCATTGACTGGCGACAGCGAGAGGTAACTGCTGGCTCGAAGGTCGCGGCGCATTCGCGTGCGTAGCCGCCGCAGCACGCGCCGTCGGATGCCCCTCGAGTAGAGCCTCTCGTAAAGACGACTCCATGCGAAAACCGTTCGAAGGCCCGGGCTCGCGCCAAAAGGGGCGTCTGCCTCGCGAATGTCGTTGGCGTAGGCTGCAAATGCGATCGCATCGTAGCAACCGCTGTAGAGCTCGTCGCGAAGCTGATCGAGGACTGGACCGCCTGGCGCCACGAACCGTTGCCCATACAGGACGGCGAGTCCCAGATAGATCGACCGAGTATGGCAGTAGTAGTTCGCCGGATGCATCGGAACGCGCGACGGGAGCGCCCAAGCCTCCGGAAGGATTGGGTTTACGCCGCTCCATTCGTAGAGCCCGAGCACGGAGAGCCAAGCCTTTCCCCAGGTCGGGATTCGTTGGACGCCACCTTCGCGATCGAACATCCGGCGCGCATCTCGTAACCAAGTCGCGGCCGAAGAGGCTCCGAGCAGGCGGGCTGCCACATAGACGAGGGTCGTCACGAAAAGACTTCCCTCGTCGAATGGGTGAAGCCCCCACACTCCGTTACCGTTTCGGGTCACACGGAAGTGCGTGATGAGCCCGTGACGGCGCGCCTCCGGAATCTCCAAGCCGATGATGTGGGCGGTGATCGCGTACTGCGCGGCCAGCATCGGGTTCCACACGCACTCTCCCTCCCAGCTTCCATCGTCTCGCTGCATCTCGACAAGCGCCTTCACCCCGAGGTTGAGGTTCGTCGTTTCGTCGAGCTGAGCTTTGAGGGCAGGCGCACCCATACGTCTTTACTCCGCCGCCGCGACTCTGCGGGCGGCTGCCGCGCTGTATTCGTTGAGTCGCACGAGCTTGGCTGCGACCTCGTCGACTTGGTCTTCCGCGACACCGGCGGCGAGGGCGACCGACCGTGCGTGAAGGCTCATGTGCCCACGCTGGATTCCCTCGCTGGCCAGGGCACAAAGCGCCCCTAGGTTTTGCGCGAGCCCAACCGCAGCCATGACCATCCCGAGCTCCTGCGCGGTTTCGGCCCGGAGCAACTTGCGAAGCACCCCGAGAATCGGCTGCACCTGAGTGGAGCCGCCGATTGTCCCTACCGCCATCGGAAGCTCGATCTCCCCATGCAAGAGACCGTTCTTTCGCCACCAGCGGGTCAGCGGTTCGTAGCGTCCGTTGCGGGCCGCATAGGCGTGCGCGCCGGCTTCGAGACCACGCCAGTCATTGCCAGTCGCAATTCCGACGGCGTCGATCCCGTTCATCACGCCTTTGTTGTGCGTCGCAGCGCGATACGGATCGACCGCTGCGAATCGGTACGCCTCGATGACTCCTTCCGCCACGGCAGCGCCTTCGTGGCCAGGCCGCTCGAGCAACTCCTCGCGGATCGCGCAACGTGCCCGAGCGAGCCGCCGGTCGGCGAGGTTACTGAGGATCCGAAGGCGGACGCGACCGCCGGTGATCACTTCGATGAGCGGTGCGACCCCCTCGGCCATGTCGTTCACGATGTTGGCCCCCATCGCGTCCCGGCAATCCACCAGCAAGTGAACCACCAGCATCTCAGGCTCCGAGTCGAGAAGGCGAACTTCGAGTGATCGAGCCCCGCCTCCGCGCGCCACCATGCTCGGGTGGCGCTGGTTCGCCGTCGCCAGAATTCGGTCTGCAGCTCGCTCGATCGCTGCGCGTGCCCCGTACGGATCTTCGATCGACAACACTTGAACTTGCGCGATCATCAACGATTCGTTGGCCTCGGCGACGAAACCACCTGACGCGCGGATCACTTTGGCCATGTTGCTTGCGGCGGCCACGACCGAAGGTTCCTCGACGGCCATCGGCACGACGTAGTCGCGTCCGTTGACACGGAAGTTGAGGCCCAAGCCGATCGGCAGGCAAAGAACGCCGACGCAGTTCTCCACCATCTTGTCGGCGATCGCTACGCCGTCGACACCGGCCCCCCGAAGTAGCGAGAGCTCTTCGTTGGTGAGGTCGAATCGGTCTGCGAGCTCTTTGTGTCGGCGCGTCAGCGCGAGCTGGTAGAACCCGGGGATGCGCGAAGACGGGCGTTCGTCCCCGATGTCGAGGGCCTCCACGCTCATGCTGCGTCCATTTCTTGAGACCAAGCATCGGCGGAGCTGGCGACCATGAGCCTCGATACCGGCGTCCACATCGCTTCGTAATCGGCGCGGAGGAGCGTATCGTCGCCACAACCAGCAGTGCAGCGTGCAATGATGTTTTCGACCTCCTCTCGACTCACCTTGACCGCTTCGCCCGGTGTAAACATCGCGTCGTTTCCGTACGCGAGCCCAACGGTCTTCACTGCCAGCCAAAGCGGAAGCAGACAGAAGAGGCGGATCTCTCGATGGTCGGCGGGCACGGCGAGCGCGTAGTCGAGCGCCCGACCGAGATTCCGCCGCGTGAGATCGAAGAGTGGCACGACCGCCCGGTGCGCGGCGGTGCGGCGGCTCGGGTCAACGAGCTCGCGATTTGTAAGGCCCTCTGCGCTGCAAAGCGACCGAGGAACGAATGACCAACCCCGATGTAGATCATCGGTGATGTCTTTCAAGATGTTGACGAGCTGAAGGCCCGTCCCAAACGCCTCGGCGTTCTCGTTGAGCTGGCGGGCGATCGGATCAGCAGGCCGAAGGCCGATCTCGCAAGAGAAGAGCTCGGTTAGCATGTGTCCCACGGTACCCGCGACGAAGTAGCAATAGCGTTCCAGATCCTCGGTCGTCGATGGGGCGATGACGCCGTCTGGGCCCGCCGATCGATGACTGTAGATCTGCATCCCGCGAGCCATCTCGGTCACCCAGCGCAGAACCGACGCTCGCATCTCAGCCGGCACCGCGTCGAGGCTTCCCATGACGCGACCGACTTGCGAGCAAAGCTCGATCTCCTCGGTCGGAGAGCCGTCGACCCCTGACCATGATCGCTCGAACTCCCTGGCCGATACCGTGCCCCGAATCACTTCGTGGAATGCGTGATACCGCGCATCCCGATCACCGAGCGTGAAATCGGCGTTGTCCTCCACCGCGTCGACGATGCGGCATAGCAGATAGCCGCACGTCACCGCCTTGCGCAGATCGCCTGGAAGCACTTCGATGGGGCGGGAGAACGTCCGCGAAACCTTTCGCAAGCTTCCTGCGCAAAAATCCCAGTCAGTTTGCATGCTGTTCCTCCTCGATCGACACACGCGTAAGAAAAGAGCCGGAGCGCGCCCAGCGTTTCGGGTCCGCCCACGACAAAGAACGAGCGCGCATCACGTCGCGCTGGGGGTGCAGGCTTGCGCATGGCCAGCGAAGCCACCCGGCGAGCTCAGCCACCAACGATGGCTCCGTTCGAAACGCCCCGGCGCCGGCCCGAAGCGCCACACGCGAGAAGGCACGAACGAAGTTGACTCGGCTGGTGGAGGCGGCACCGAGCAGGTTCATCGTTCGACTGCGGTGGGCCCGGCTCGAACGCCAGGTGCGGAAAATCGACTCCCGGATAGCCAGGGAGCCAGCGTCGTTTCGAACGAATGCCTGGTAGATCGCATTCGAGAGCAGCTCGGGAATGTAGCTTTGACTCGACCGTCGTGCGGCGTAGTCGCTGAGGGTAGGGGCCTCAGCCAGGGCTTCGGCGTCGAGCAGGGACATGGTGATCCCCATCGCCGTCAACGGATGAGAGACGCCGGCCGCGTCACCGACGAGCGCAACCTGCGAGTCGGTTTGATAGCAGCGCGGTCGAAACCCGTTGACAGCCCACGAGAGCGACGCGCGAGGCAGCCCATCTCGAACTCCGTTTCGTAGGGAAGCGGGAAGCACCTCTGCGAACGACTTCCAGATCCATTCCCGTGCATTTCCGACGGGACGTATTGCATTTGGCACGTCGAGGCACAGCCGTATTCGATCTTTCGAAATTCGATACGCAAGCACCGGACCGGGTCCGCCGGCGATGACGTGTCCATAGCCGTCCAAGGGAAGCTCGCTGTTCGTGATGACGAGACCTGCCATCAGCGAGATCGACACCTGCTCACGGTTCGCTCTTCTCAAAGCATCGACATGACGGGAGGAACGACCCGACGCCACGACCACTCGCTCGGCACGCACGAGCTTTGCTTCTTCCCCACGCACGAGAAGTCTTACGACTCTGCCGTCTGCAGGTTGTGCACGTACGCCCTCGACGTAGTCGACGCGTGACGACTCCACGACGCGTCGTCGAAGGTGCGTGACGAATGTCTCGTGCTCACACGCGAGACCCGATGCGCCGGCCGGGTAGTCGAGTCGAATCGGACCCAGTCCATCGTTCGGACACACGACGAACCCATGTCCCCGAAAGCCCTCACGCAGTCCCTCCAAAAGCCCAGAATTACTGAGAATTCGCACGCCTTCAGGATGAATCCACTCGCCAGCGAAGCGGCGTGCTGCCTTCGGGTTCGACTCGACCAATAAGACCGACGCGCCGCGTGCCGCGAAGCAAGCTGCAGTCGCACAGCCTGCGGGGCCTGCGCCGATGACGATGGTGTCGTAGCTCGACCGAATGTTTTTCAGCTCGACTCTGGTTTGCAAAGTCCGGACCCCTCGGTACAAGTATCCGTCGGTTGCATCGCATCGCTAGAATAATCTGCTCGACGGATCAGAGCGTTGTGTCGATCGTCCCAAACCACGCACGAACGGTTCTGAAGTACGATGATCTTTACACTGTGTTGTGTTGATCAAAACGCACTTCGCGAGCTTTACATTGAGTTGGCTAAGCTTTTGTTGATCGCCGTTCAATGAGGTGTGCGAACCGCTGATTCGATCTCAGGAACGGATCACGAGTTTTTGCTTCGTCGTTTGATCCCGTGCGCTACACCCGAGTACGTCAAGTAGATGACAAAGAGGGGATAGACCAATGAGCTCGACTTCCGCAGGTATCGCATCGATCGGCCTTCAGCTTCCACCGCTATTCATGCCCGTGACTCAGCTGGCGGAGCTTCGAGGTGTCGATCCCAATAAGTATACGAAGGGTCTAGGGTGCACGGATATCGCGCTCTGCCCGAATGGGCACGATGCTGCAACCCTCGCCGTGGGTGCTGCAAAACGCGCACTTTCCCGCTGGAAAGGCTCGGTAAGCGACATCGGCCTGGTCGCGGTCGGAACCGAAAGCGCGAAGGACATGAGCCGACCGCTCAGCGCGTGGGTCGCCGAAGAGCTCGGGCTCTCGGGCGTGATTCGGTCGTACGAAGTGAAGCATGCGTGTTACGGCGGAACGCTTGCGTTACGACAAGCCCTCGAGTGGAAATGGTCGGGTGCGGGGGCAGGCAAAGCAGCGCTCGTGATCGCTTCGGATGTCGCACTCTACGCGCTGGGCGATCCGGGTGAACCGACGCAAGGAGCCGGGGCCGTTGCGATGATCATCGATGAGCCATTGGTCGCAAGCGTATCACCAACGTCGTTCCCCTTCAGCAGCCCTGCGTTTGATTTCTGGCGACCGGTGGGTGATTCGTTTCCGTCGGTCGACGGGCAGCTCAGCCTCGACTGTTACAAGCGTGCGGTGATCGAATGCTTCAGCGCTCTCATCGGTGATCGCAACGCGCGGTCGATGCTGACCGAGTACCACGCCCATTGCTTCCACGTACCTTTCCCGAAGATGGTCAAGAAGGCGGTGCTTCATCTCGGCGCGGAGCTTGGATGGTCCCTCGAAGAGACCGAGGCTTTCTACCAGCGCAAGGTCGAGGGCACCCTCGAGTGGAACCAGCTGACCGGCAATGCGTACACGGCGAGTCTTTGGATCTCCGTCGCCCGCGCGTTGGTGGGGCTGAAGCAGGGGACGCCGATCACCGCGTTTTCATATGGGTCGGGTTATGGCGCCGAGCTCCTCGAGCTCGCCGCGGGGCCGGCCGCTGCATCGGCGGCGTGGGCTTCGGATGTCGAGAAAGACCTCAGTCAACGTAAGCCGGTCGATGGTGTCGGCTACCAAAGGCTTCGAGGCCATGCCCTCGCAAGCTGATCGCGGCTACTCGCGGCCAACGTCGGACATCGGCGCCCGCAAAGCGGACCACCTCGACCTTTGCGAAGGCGATGAGGTCGGCTTTCGTTCGACCACCACGCTTTTGGAGTGTGTGCGTTTTCTTCACCAGTCGTTGCCGGAGCTAAGCTCCGATGAGGTGTCTACGGAAGTCGAGCTGCTCGGTCGCCGACTTCGTGCTCCGATCGTCATCGCCGCGATGACAGGAGGCCACGAGCGCGCCGCCACCATCAATCGCTCGCTTGCCACGATCGCACAGCAGCGTGGCTATGGTTTCGGGCTTGGAAGCCAGCGCGCGATGCAACACGACCAAACGATGGGGTGGACGTATCGCGTGCGCGAGTGGGCCCCCGACGTGCTCCTACTCGGAAACATCGGTGTCGTACAGGCGCGGGAAACCGCGACCCGAGATCTCGAATCGCTGGTTAACGATGTCGGCGCCGACGCGCTCTGTGTCCATCTCAACCCTGCGATGGAGCTCATTCAATCCGATGGCGACAGGGACTTCCGCGGATGCGTGCAGACCCTCACGCGTCTGTGCAATGAGCTGCCCTTTCCCATCATCGCCAAGGAGACCGGCAACGGCCTCAGCCCACAGACCATCGAGAAGCTCGTTCGGGCCGGGGTTCGATACGTCGACACATCGGGCGCAGGCGGGACGTCATGGGTGGGAGTCGAGACCCTCCGCGCCCAAGGAACCGCCCGGTCCACGGGGAATCGCCTTTGGGACTGGGGAATCCCCACGGCCTCTTCCATCCACTACGCGGCGAGTGCATCCCTAACGACTATCGCCACGGGAGGCATTCGTTCGGGGCTCGACGTGGCGCGTGCGATCGCTCTTGGCGCGCGAGCGAGCGGGATTGCACGACCCTTGCTTCAAGCGCTTGCCCGTCAGGGCGAGGACGGCGTGCGTGTCTATCTCGACGAGGTCGTTCACGAGCTTCGTTCGGTGATGCTGTTGACAGGCACGAGGAGCGTTGAAGACCTCCGACACGCACCTCGGATCATCTCGGGAGAGCTCGAAAAGTGGATCGCAGCGTGGCAGGTGCGTGCATGACGCTCAGAGCGATCGTCGTCGATGACGAGCCGCTCGCGCGGGACGAGCTCACTTTCCTGCTCAATCAATGTGAAGGGGTCGATGTGGTCGGTGAGGCTCGTTTCGCCGCGGAAGCGGAGCGGCTCTGTGATCAGGTAGAGCCGCAAGTGGCGTTCATCGACCTTCGAATGCCAGGACCCGACGGCCTTGCTCTGGCAAACACTCTTCGTCAGACGCACCCGGAGCTCGAGGTCGTCCTCGTCTCGGCCCACGACGACGGTGCCCTTCTCGGGTTCGAGTCGCAGATCACCGACTACCTCCTTAAACCGGTCCGACTCGAGCGCCTTCGGCAAACCCTCGATCGCGTCGCTGCGGCGCATCCCGACATCACCGAAGGCGCGCTCCCGCTCAAGCGTTTCGCGGTGCGCCGAAAGAACACCTATGTCGTGGTCGACCTCCGAGACATCATCTACTTCGAAGCGCGAGAGGAGCTGGTCTGGGCCGTGACGGCCGATGATCGGTTCGCGATCGACCGCACGCTCGCGGCTTTGGCGGAGGAGCTCGACAGCACAGACTTCTTTCAGTCCCATCGGAGCTGCATCGTCCGCGTCGATCGCATCCGAACGATCGAACCGATGGGCGCCCGAACCTTTCGCATGCTCCTCGACCACCCCGACGATCCAAAAGTGCCGCTAGCCCGGGATCGCGTCGGAAAGCTACGCGAGCGGATTCCTTTTCTGCGCTGATCGCGATAATGCTCAGGTCGAATCGACCCTCCCAATCGGGATCGCATGATATCTTCGCACGGCGGGTCAGCGGCTTGGTTGGCTTGCGGAGCCGTAACGAATCATGAGCGGCGCGAAGCATCACATCGTTTTGGTTCCCGGCCTCTTCGGTTTCGCGAAGCTCGGCGGGTTCGACTACTTCATGCACGTCGAGGAGGCGCTTGGAAACCGCTTTGCAGACGCTGGGCTCGAATGGGACTTCGTGCTCGTGCCTTCGCCCCCGACAGGATCGATCGTCCGGCGCGCTCGTGTTCTGGTCGAGTCTGTCGATGAAGCCTGTGGCGAAGATGACGGGCCCATCCATTTGATCGGCCATTCGACTGGGGGACTCGACATCCGTCTCTTGGCGTCACCGACGGCCCGCCCCGAGCCACCCCCTTGGTTTGATCGCGTCCAGGCCGCGATCACCATAAGCGCTCCCCACTACGGAACGCCCCTAGCTCATGATCTCACCACGCTTGCGGGCAGGCGACTTCTCTTCGTCCTCTATCTCCTCACGTTTGGGACGCTCCGGTTTGGTGGGCCGCCTCTGACGGCTCTGGCGCCCTTGATCGCGTCGCTTGGAAAGATCGACGATGCCCTCGGTGTCGACATCCAGCTGTTGGATCGGACCACCGAGCTTATTCTCAGCTTCTTTAGCAAGGAAGGGCTCGGCGAAGTCCAAGACTGGTTCGAGGGCATTCACGCCGATCGGGGAGCCATCATCCAACTCACGCCCGAGTCGATGGATATCTTCAACGCTGCGGTGAACGACAATCCAAGCCTGCGTTACGGTTGCGTCGTCACCAGAATGCCCACGCCGGGACCGGTCACGGTGGCGTCCACCATTCTCTCGCCTGTGGCGGCGCTTTCCCTGGCTTTCTTCACACCGCTCTACGTCGGCGCGAGTCGCCCCTCATCGGATTATCCGAGCCCCACTCCCACGCTAGAGGTCCAGGATTTCCTCGCCGAGCGGTTCGGAAAAGCCGTCAAGCCCGAGTTCAACGACGGCCTCGTTCCAACACTTAGCCAGCTCTGGGGCGACATCGTCTGGGCAGGCACTGCCGACCACCTCGACATCCTCGGCCACTTCAGGGGCGAAAAAGACACGAGCCACACCGATTGGCAGGTCAGCGGCGCGGGCTTCACGGAGGCCGCCTTCGATGAGGCGATGGACGCAGTTGCCGACTTTCTGTTGAACGCGTGATCGAAACAGCTCCCCGCTACTGAAATGCGGTCAAGATCTCGTTCCTTCGCAGAAACCAGGGCTTGAACGGTGGGTCATACCGCGCCCAGATCGGCTCACCGATGGCCTCGTAATTGTTTGCGGCGAGTGCCTCGCGGAGTTGTGCGAGACGCATCTCGTAGTTCTTGCGAGACCAGGTTCCCGAATAACGGATCGCCGCAAACTTCCGTGCGGGCACTTCCCGTATCTCGATGCGTGGGTCGTTTGGTTTGGGCAGCGTCTCGAGCGCGTACTTGGACGGCATCGCGAACTGGATGGTGAATCGATCACCGGCTCGCTCCTGAGTGACCGGCGCTGTCATGGCGATCTTTGACCCCGTGCTCTTTTCCTGACTAACCGGCGCTGTCATGGCGATCTTTTGCTCTCCTTGGTTGTCTCCAAAGATGTAGCTCGCCAAGATTCGAAACCCGGCGTTGCCTGCATTCTCCAGATCTCCCTCTACCGACGTCTCGGCCACCAAGTACGGCGCATACTCTCGAATCTCGATCGCTCCGAGCTCCTCGACCACTCTATAGCTGGGTGTTTCGTAAGCCACTCCCCCTCCTATGACCAAGAAGACTGCCGTTGCGCCCACCAACAGAAGCGCGATGATCAGCCCAGCCCACAAGTACTTCTTCATCGGATCTCTGCTTTTCTTCGTCCTCGTTCACGAAATGGCAAGCCGTCCCCACGAAGAAAGGTCCGGGTCACCTCATCCAGTGGAGCGATGACGCGATGATGTCTCCGGCCTTTTCGGCGAAAATCGGCCCGTGCGCGAGGATCAGTTGCTTGGGGTTCCAGTCGAGGATTGTCTCGAGCGCGGCACGAGCCGCATTGCGATTGGTGAAGGTCGCTCGCCATTCACGCGGCGTGCTCCCGTCTGGGCCCAGCAGTCCGTCGAGCTTCATTGCCCATCGGCGCCAGCCCGAAAACGCGGTTTCGTCGAGCTTTTGGATCAGGTCGCACACGAGCGCGGTCCTCGATGGCCGATGAAAGAACACGACCTCGTTCATGGCGAAGCTTCCGCCCACCACGACCTGGTCGATCACTCCCTTCCAGTGCGTCGGAGCCTCTTCACCAAGCTCTCCGGTGAACGTGAGGTCGGGGCGCTTCTTTTTGAGCCCCGGGGCCCCGTACAGTTGAGCCGCGGGGTACTGCTCGGCCCACTTGCCGAGAAACAGATGATGGAGCTTGTTGGGCGCGACCAGCGCGCTCACCTCGCCCAACGCATCGAGCGCTTGCCCAAGCTCAGTCGACCATTCGATCGGTGACCACAACCAAAGTTTGCGATCGGGAAACCGGGCCACCGCCATCCGCGTCGGGTACGGGAACCCGTAGAAAGACACCGTAGGTCCATCCGCAATCCAGAGCTCTTCACCAAAGGCTTCGAGCATGGGGCTACTCCAGAAGCTCGAGCACGATTTTAGGGGGACGGCCGAGGATGGCTCGGTTGCCGCGCAGGACGACCGGCCGCTCGATCAGTATCGGGTTGTCGATCATCGCTCGAATCAAGTCTTGTCGCCTCAGCGAAGGATCGCCGAGCGACAGTTCCTCATAACACGCTTCCTTCTTGCGCATCAGCTCTCTTGGCTGCATTCCAAGCGCCTCGAGCACGTCTTCGAGCTCTTCCGCGGACGGTGGCGTCTTCAAGTATTCGATGACTTCGGGCTCGACGTGGTGATCGCGAATCAGCTGCAGGGTTTGCCGCGACTTGCTGCACCGTGGATTGTGCCAAATCTTCACTGTCATGGGACGAGAGCCTAGTGAAGATCATTCCACTTCGCGAGCGGCTGAGCTTGCAACAGCCGAAGATGTCGGTGATCCGGATGCGGCCCCGAGCTTGCGGCCGGGGTGACCGAAAACCTCATAGCAGGGTGAGCTCTGCCGACAAAGCCAGATCGGCGACGTTGGGTCCCACCTCGAGCGCGTATGCTCCCGGTTCGACGACCCAACCGGCGCCGACCTCATAGTAAGCCAGTTCGCGCACGGGCACGTCCACCTGTATTGTCGTGCTCTCGCCTGCCTCGAGAGACGCCTGGGCGAAGCCGACGAGCTTGCGAACCGGTCCCTCGACAGGGGAGTTGACCGCACCCGCATAGACCTGCGCGGTTTCGACCCCCGCCTGCGGTCCGGTGTTGTTCAGTGTGAACGTCAGACGGATTATCTCGGCTCCGCCCTCGGTCTGCGACTCCGCCGTCAGCGTGCTGTAGTCGAACGTCGTGTAGCTCAAGCCGAAACCGAAGGGCAGAAAGGGCGACACGCCGTTGCGGTCCAGTCGCTGGTAGCCGTGATAGCGCTCGTACGTCACCTCGAGCGCTTGATCGGGGAACGGTTGGAGATCGGAGAGAGTCCTCGGAAATGAGATGGGAAGGCGGCCCGAAGGATTGGCGTCACCGAACAGCACGTCGGCGATCGCGTGGCCTCCTTGGACGCCTGGGTACCAGGCCATGAGCACCGCGCGTGTGTCTTCGAACCACGGGGACAGGTCGATCGCCGAGCCACCCTCCAAGATGACTACGATGTTCTCATTGAGGGCGAGCACGTTCGTGAGGAATGCTGCATGGTCTTCGGGCAGGCCGTAGGTCTCTCGATCGCCTGCGCCAATCGCTGTGAGCGGCGCGCGAACCTGCCCCTCGCCCTCGTCCTCTTCGGTCAGCCCCACCGCGACGATGACCACGTCCGCCGCGGTCACTTTGGCGCGGTCCTCTGCGTTGATGAGGTCACCCGGAACAAACTCGATCGTCGAAGCGACATCGGTTCGTGCCAGCAAGCCTTCGGCGATCGTCACGACCTCACTCGATATGACGCCGCTGCTGCCCCTGGTGGCGCCGATGTTTTCGAGGTCGGCCAAGGGGCCCACCAGCACGATCGACTCCGCGCGGCTCTTGGACAGAGGCAAGAAGTCGCCCTGGTTGCGAAGAAGCGTGATGGATTTCGTGGCGACCGCACGCGCTAGCGCGATCGTCTCGTCGGTCTCGAGCTTGGATTCGTCAGGTACCGCAGGATTGGAGTCGAGCTCGTAGCAAAGCTGCGCGCGGAGGATCCGGCGGACATGTTCGTCGACGTGAGAAAGTTCGAGCTCTCCGTCCTCGACCGCGCGGACGATTGGTTCGCCGTAGATCCGAGGACTCTGCATTTCGAGATCGAGGCCCGCCAAAGCCGAAGGGACCGTGTTGTGGGTGCCCCAAAGAAAGTCCGACATGACGAAGCCGGGAAAACCCCACTCGTCTTTTAGAATTTCGCGGAGCAACGGCTTGTTCTCGGCACAATAGGCCCCGTTGAGCTGGTTGTACGCGCTCATGATCGCGCCGACCGCTCCCTCCTGAACGACCTTTCGAAACTGCGGCAGAAAGTTTTCTCGGAGGGTTCGCTGATCGATGATGGCGTTGACGTCGAGTCGGGTGTCCTCGATGTGATTGGCAGCGAAGTGTTTCGCTGTCGCGATCACCCCCATCCCTTGAACGCCCTGGACGAACGCCACGCCGATCTCGCCCGCGAGAAAGGGATCTTCACCGTAGTATTCCTGATTGCGACCCGACAACGGGTGCCACGCAAGGTTCATCCCAGGGGCGAGCAGTGTGTCAGCTCCGACTCCGCGCGCCTCCTGGGCGATGGCCGCCCCCACACGCCTTTCGAGCTCCCGGTTCCAGGTTGCGCTTCGAGCGACCGGGACGGGGAACGCGGTGGTTTTCGCACCATTTGCAACCGGAAGCGTGCTCGCGCCGCCCACTCCTTTCGGGCCATCCAGCATATGAAAGCCGGGGATGCCTTTCGCTGGGATCGAGGTGCTTTGCCAGGTGCCATCGATCGGAACGATTGCGACGCCATGCATCAGCGAAGCCTTCTCCTCGAGCGTGAGCGCGTCGAGAAGTGCGTCAATCCGCTCTTCGACGTCGGCAGAGCCGGTCAGACAGTAGGTATCGAGCGGGTCGATCACGGTCGCGCCGTCACTCGAGCAGCTCAGCGCTGTCACGGCGAACGCACACGGTGCCAACAAACGAACGACGTGGGACCGGTGGGTAGGAGCAGGCATCCTGTCTACTAGCCTCATCCAGCCCCAAATACCACGGGTGAGTTGGAATGATCGGATCGCGACGTCCGAGCCCACCGGGGAGATTCCCCGATGGGCCGGAGCGTTACTTGGGCAGTACTTGCGATCGGTCGGCGCTGCTTCCGAAGACCGGGTGGGGCAGCGTCAACTGCTCGAGCACGGCGGCTGCGCGCGGTGCCACCCGCTCGGTCTCGCCCCTCCCGTCGGACTTGTGGTCGGCTTCCATCCAAAGGTCGGCGAGCTCTCGGTCGTCGCGAAGCTCGATCTGCGCGACCTGGGTGGGCGCCTCGTAGTTGGCCTCGCCCCACAAGTTCCCGAGCCCTTGCTCTTCTGCGATCTGGCTCGCGAGGGTGGGGCTCGTCTGAAGACCAAAGCCCGTGCAGGCCGTGGTGGCCAGGGAGAGAACGATTCCGAGTGTGAGTAGTCGTTTGTTCATGATGGCCTCCTCATTCGATCGGCGTGATTTCGCAGGGAACATCGTTCCCTTTGAGAGTGTATTCACTGTATACTTGCAATGTATGCGTCGTATACTTAGAATGTCAACAGTGTTTACAAGAAAAAGCTTTCGAGTTAGGATGGGGCACGTTGACTACGAGAAAATGCTATCATCACGGTGACTTACGTGAAGCCCTGCTCGTTGCGGCTGAGGAGCAGCTCCGCGACGAGGGCCCCGCAGGCCTTTCTCTACGCAAGCTCGGGCGGAACCTTGGCGTCACCCCTGGCGCCCCGTACCGGCACTTCGAGGACAAGGACGCGCTCCTGGCAGCCCTCGCTACCATCGGTTTTCAGCGGCTACGCGCGATGATGCTCGAGGAGCAAAAAGGTTGCACGACCGGGAAGGATCGCCTCCGTCGAGGCGGCATCGGGTACCTCAAGTTCGCTTGGCAGCATCCAGAGCTGTTTCGTTTGATGTTCGGATGGATGCCGACGCGCGAGGCCCCCGAGCTCGCAGAAAGCGGAGACGCGGCATTCGCCGTGCTCGTCGACATGCTCCAGCAGTGCGGGCGGGAAGGCCTTCTTCGACAAACGGCGCTAGACGCTGGGCTCCTCGCATGGTCTGCAGTGCATGGCGCCGCTTTCTTGATGATCGACGACGGCCTCCGGCTTTGCGGCACAGAGCCCGATCCCGAAGTCGTCGGTGACCGCCTCCACCAAAGCGTGTGGTCAGGTATCGCACGGCATCCGGTCAGCGTTGAAACCGATAAAGAGAGCCAAGCTTCAACATCTGTGTGAGCTCGTCGAGTGCCTTTCGGGACTCGTCGAGAAGGTGAGGGTCTCCGAGGTCCGCTTCGGTGAGACGATCGCGATAGTGCTCGTCGACCCACACCTGGAGCCTCTGAAACAAATCATCATCCAACATCACCGAGCCGGAGACGTGCTCTATCTCCTTCTCAGTCAGCACGACCCGTAGCCGCAAACAGGCAGGTCCACCTCCGTTTGCCATGCTTTGGCGGACATCGACCGCTTCGAGCTGGCCTATCAACGGGTCCTCCTCGGCGAGCCTTTTGAGATAACCCCAGACTCGCGTCGACTCCCTGCACTCCGTAGGAACGACGAGTGCCATCTTGCCGGTCGGCAGCGTGATCAACTGGCTGTTGAACAGATACGACGAGATCGCCTCTTCGATCGGAATGTCGTTCGAAGCGACCTCGACGAGATGGAGCCCTTCGCCGAACGCTTCTCGCAGCTTTCGCTTCGTGCCCATTGGGTCGTGGAAAGCGTTAGCGTGGAAGAAGAGGACGTTTTGGTTACCGACCGCGATCACGTCGTTGTGAAACGCGCCCGCGTCGATCGCCGAAGGCTCCTGCTGGGCAAACACAGTCCGCTTCTCATCGAGCTCGTGGAGCCGGCCCACAGCTTGCGAAGCCTCGAGGGTTTGACGCGCGGGATAACGAGTCGGTGCGGGCGCCCGCCGGTCAAAGGCCTGTTTTCCATAGACGAAGAGCTGAACCCCCGGTTCTCCATAGTCGACACAGAGACGCGTATGGTTCGCGGCACCTTCGTCGCCAAACGGCTTGGCGAGAGGCAACGGGGCATGGTGAACGAATCGATCGGGGTCTTCGAAGATCGCGCGGAGCACACGCGCGGTCATCGGCGCCTCGATCTGTCGATGAAAATTGCTTCTCAGGTTCGCGGGGGTGAAGTGAACCCTGCCGTCCCGCGAATCGGGGCTCGGGCATACGGTTGCAGCGTTTGCGGCCCACATGCTCGAAGCCGACGAACAAGCCGCCAAGAGGGCGGGGCTTGCGTCCTGGGCTTTGCGCACGACTTGGTCGTCGCGCCCCGTAAAACCCAGCTTGCGAAGGATGTCGATCGCGGGCCGTTCGTGAGGAGGCAGTACCCCTTGCCGGACGCCGAGGTCGTGCAACAGCTTCATCTTGCGCAGGCCCTGCTGCGCGGCGGCCCTCGGGTTCGAGACGGCGTGAACATTTCGCTGCGAAGCGAGGTTGCCGAGCGACAGGCCGCTGTAGTTGTGCGTCAGGCCGACGATGCCGTCGAAGCTCACCTCGTGCGCACTCAAAGCGTCATCCCCGGGGGTAGGATCTTGGGAACCGACAACACCGGCTGCTCGAGTGAGGCGACGGGGTAGGCACAGTAGTCGGCCGCATAATAGGCGCTGGGTCGGTGATTGCCGCTCGCACCCACGCCGCCGAAGGGTGCAGCGCTGCTCGCGCCCGTCAACGGCCGATTCCAATTGATGATGCCTGCACGGATCCGTTCGTGAAAAAGCTCCCAGGCCAACCGATCATCCGCGATCAGCCCTGCGGCGAGGCCGAAGCGAGTCTGATTGGCGAGCTCGATCGCGCGGTCGAGGTCGTCGTAGTAGAGCAGCTGTAGCAGTGGGCCAAAGTACTCTTCGTCAGGGAGCTCCTTTACGCCGGTGACATCGATCAACCCCGGAGACACGAACCCGGTGCCCGCTTCGAGTTTGCGCATCTCGAGGATCGGCTCGCCACCGAGCGTGACCAGGTGCTTTTGGGCGGTGAGTAAGGCCTCTGCGGCCTGCTCGGAGATGACCGGCCCCATGAACGGTGGCTCGGGGCTGTCGAATCGACCCACCCGGAGCTTTGCGATGGCTTTGGTGAGTCGGCCGATAAGCGCCCGCCCGAACGCGTCGTTGGGTACGAGCAGCCTTCGCGCGCAGGTGCATCGCTGGCCCGCGGTCACGAATGACGACTGAAGGATCGTGTAGATCGCCGCGTCGACATCCTCGACCCGGTCGACGACGAGCGGGTTGTTGCCGCCCATCTCCAACGCGAGAATCTTTTCTGGCGACCCCGCGAGTTGCCGGTGCAGCGCGTGCCCAGCTGCGGCGCTTCCGGTGAACAACAGGCCGTCGAGCTCCCGATGCGCGACGATCGCCACGCCTGTGTCTTTGGCTCCTTGGAGCAGATTGAGCGCGCCAGGGATGACCCCCGCTTCTTCCCACAGCTTGACGGTTGCGATCGCGGTTGACGGTGTGTGCTCGCTCGGCTTGAACACGATGGTGTTGCCAGCAAGCAAAGCGGGCACGACGTGCCCATTCGGGAGATGACCGGGGAAGTTGTAGGGACCCAAGACGGCGAGCACGCCATGGGGTAGGTGACGCACCACCGATCGATGGGCATCAAGCTCACGCTCGACCGTTCCAGTTCGCTCTGTGTACGCGCGGATCGAGATGTCGATCTTCGCGATCATCGAGCTCACCTCGGTGCGCGCCTCCCAGGTCGGTTTCCCCGTTTCGAGCGAGATGACTCGTGCGAGCGCCTCGCGGCGTGCCTCGAGCAACGCGCCAAACCGCTCGATGATCGCGATGCGGCCTTCGAGTGAAAGGGCGCGCCAGCCGACGCATGCCCGCCGCGCGGCCCGAAACGCACGGTCGACTTGAGCCTCGCTCGCCGCGCGGCCTTCCCAAACCGGCGTGCCAGTGGCCGGGTCGATCGAACGAAGCTCCGGTCCTTCTCCGTCTTCCCACGCGCCGTTGAGATGGAGCTCTGACATCGGTCCTCTACAATTCTAGCACCCGGACCAGGTCGCCCTCCTTGATCCGAATCGCGCGGGCCATCTCGGGATCAAGGGTTACGCCGTCTGCTCCGTCCAGGCGAGCGTTCCCGATCGAGCAGCGAAAGTCCTGAAGCTTCGTATTGGCAAGCAGGCACCTCACCGGGTTCTCCAAGGCGCCGATCCGAGCGGTGCGCCGTCGGCTGGCGCGCACGGCATGAATGTCGTTGCGGCGGCATTCGACGGTTGGACCACCGTCGAAGATGTCGACGTAGGTTTCATAACGAAAGCCTTCACCCTCGAGCATTTCGAGGGCTTTCTTGCTGTTGGGGTGTGGCTTCCCGATCGCTTCCCGCGCGTCCTCTGGCAAGAAGAGCACGTAGATCGCGTGCTTGGGCATCAGCTCCGCGATGAAGGACTTGTGCCCCGTACCGACGAGATGATCGGCCGTCGGGAAATCCATCGAAAAGAAGTGCTGGCCGAGCCCGTTCCAGAACGGCGATCGACCTTCGTCGTCCGATACACCCCGAATCTCGGCGATGACTTTGTCGGCAAAGCGCGCAGGAAACTCCGCAATAAAGAGGAGCCGTGATTTCGAAAGCAAGGTGCCAAGACCTTTACCCCGATGCGCCGGACTGAGGAAGAGCGAGGTGAGCTCTGTGCAGCCGGTGTAGTCGTTCGAGAGGTAGAGCGCCGGGTGGGCGCGGTGCACGTTGAGCTCCTTCGATGCATGGACGACCGTGCCAATCCGATAGCTGTAGAAAGGATCCTTGAGGCCTACCGCAGCCCTGACCGCGCACATGCCGGCGACTTTCTGGACGTCGTCATCCGCGAGCACGAAAAAGTAGTCCTCGCTTCCTGCCCCATGGATCTCGGCCGCAAACGACGCCGCCGAGGTTTCGATCTTCTGGCGAAGCGTGTCGCGGTCGATCGCAAGCGAGGTGATTCCCGCCTGCACCTGGGCGATGAGGGATTCTAAACGTTCGAGGTCGGCGAGCTCCGCCGGACGAATGACAAAGGCCATACCGACGACAGGATCGCACAGGTCAGCGGCAGTGTCAGTGCCAGCGGCAGTGCCAGCGCCAGTGTCCGTGATGCTGTCAGCACCAGTGCCAGTGTGATCTATCTTGGATCCTCGTGATTTCCTTTCCGAGCGTCTTGGACCCCGGGCTTCGCCCTTCTGCGAGGGCCCAAGCCCCTCGGAAAGGAAATCACTCATGGGACTCATCGTTCAACAGAAGGCGCTTCAGGCAGCGGCGGGGCTTCAGCCTCTTCTTCCCATCATCAGGAGGGCCGATAGGGACCTCTTCGACCAGGTGCGGCGGGCTATGAATAGCGTGGTGCTTAATATTGCCGAGGCCGAAGGGAATGACCCGGGAACCGCCAGGGCGCGGTTCGCATCGGCTTGTGGGTCCGCCAAAGAGGTCCGTGCGGGGCTTCAGCTCGCAAGGGCGTACGGCTACGTCGGTCAAAGGCGATTCGCGGAGCTCGACATCGCGCTCGACCAAGTCTGCGCGATGTCGTGGAGGCTCTCCGGTCGTTAGCGTTTGGCCAAACACCACGTGATGGCACACACCTCGTCGAGCCTTCGGTCGAGGTGGGTCGCCGTCTGTGACCCGATGTACCCCCAGTCACTCGCGATATGAAGCGCAGCCTGCACTTCCTTGGCAGACCCACACGCTGTTGCGAATCTTGCCCGCGCATTCCCCGCATCGCTCCCCCGCGCCTCGGCGATATTGAGCACCACACTCTGCGCAGCTCTCTTGAGCTGGTCCGCCAACGCCCGATCTTGTGCTCGGACCACTCGGAGGAGCGGAGCGACCTCCCGCACGACCCTCCGAGCTCGAATGTAGACGTTTTCTGATTGCATGTGCGACTCCTTGT
>JAOTYL010000001.1 GCA_029861865.1 Myxococcales bacterium
GGACTTATGTCCGCTCCGACTTGAAGCAATCCAGTCCCAACCGAGTCCCGCGCAGGAAAAAGGGGACAGTCCCCTTTTTCCTGTCAGTGCCAGTGTCAGTGCCGGTGCCAGTGCCAGTGCCGGTGCCAGTGCCAGTGTCAGTGTCAGTGCCAGTGCCAGTGTCAGTGCCAGTGTCAGTGCCAGTGTCAGTGCCAGTGTCAGTGTCAGTGTCAGTGTTACAGCAAAAGATCTGACCTACAAAAAGATCAAAAGATCTGACCGAGGTTGGCGCTGTTCAAAGCGAGACGTCGACGAGGACGCGAGCACGACTCGAGGCGGTTCAAGTACGATGGTCTGCATCCATGGCGCGTCGGATGCTTGTAGACCGTTGAGTGTCGGAGTCGTGCAGCGACCGAACATTGCAATTGCAGCATCGTGAACGCACGTCGGCTCCGCCGCAGTGGAAGCCGTGGCTGATCGCGCTACGACGGCCTAGAGGCCTACGGCCCCGGTCCACACCGGGCACCGTGGTACACGCGCATCCACCAGGTGCCTTCGGGGAAGCAGACGCTGCGGTCTCCAGCGGTCCACCTCGCGAGGGCGCGTTGGTACTGCGCCGCAAACGCGCGCAGACGCTTGACCGCTTCGGTCGCGGCGCTTCGATGCCCGGCCGCCGCAAATTGCGGATTCAAGCTCCCAAACACTTCGTAGCTCTTGGCTCGCTTGGTGTGTGCGAGTCGCAGCACGCGCCTCGGACCCACAAAGGCCATGCCGGTGCGCTTGGCCTTGTTCCAGGCTTGATGTTGCCGCTCCCGCACCCGTTCGGTGATGCGCTCGCGCGCGAGCTCTGCACCATAGTCGAGCTCGAGTGCGACCGGCATCTGCAGCCGAAGCTCGATGACCTCGGGCCACTCGGGGTTGTTGGGGTCGAAGTAGTGCGCGGGCCGCTCAGCCCGGATGACGCGGGTGCCGATGTGTGCTGGGAGCGTGTGTGCCCCAGGCCAGTCCTTGGCGTAGCGTACCGCAAGCGCTTCGACCGGGTTGGCGATGAGGTACGCGATCGACTCGATCATCGCCTCCGGGGTCACAAGGGCATGGGCGCCGCTACTTCGTTTGTTGAAGACTTCCTCGGGCCATCCCCGGTAGGCCTTGGTGCACAAGGCAAGATTGCGGTGAAAGGTCTGTAGGAATCGTGGAAGCTCGCCCCGGACGTCGGTGACGACCTCGTGCGAGTGGGTCGACATGAGGCAGGCGGCGTGGACAAGGACGCCATGAAGCTGCGCGGCATGAGCTAAGCAATACCAATAGGCTTGCTCCATCTGCCGGGACAGATCGGGATTGAGCAAGAAGTGGCGACGGGTGGTGCGCCGAGACAGGGCGAGAGTGGTCCCGGGGTCCACGATACGAGGTCGTGTCATACCGTCTTTGACAGAAGCGAGAATGATGCCAATCGGGTCTCTCCTGGTTTCGCGGACTTAGGCGGCTCCCCGTGGCGGATGGACGGTCGCCCGCCGGCGGACGCCAACGCACGAAACTACCGAGCAATCTGTGAGGCACCGCCACGTTTTCCGCAACGTCGGTGCGATCTTTGTTTCGTTTTGTGCCAATCGGGTCTCTCCTGGTTTCGCGGACTTAGGCGGCTCCTCGTGGCGGATGGACGGTCGCCCGCCGGCGGACGCCAACGCACGAAACTACCGAGCAATCTGTGAGGCACCGCCACGTTTTCCGCAACGTCGGTGCGATCTTTTGTTCCGAGCAATCTGTGAGGCACCGCCACGTTTTCCGCGACGTCGGTGCGATCTTTGTTTCGTTCCTGGCATCGCCATCGGAACCTGTTTACAGCCACAACGGGTCCTGCGATGATGGCCTACTCGGGTCAGGCGCGGAAACGCATCGTGCCTGCTGACGCCCTTGCCGACACCGGCATCGGCTTGTTTGTCGACGTCCTTGCCGTCACTGGCATCGGCGCCATCAGGAAAGGGACGGAACCATGAGGAAAGTTTTGATTTCTGCGACCCTGGCCTTGGCCACCGTGGCCGTGATGCTGGTCGCCGCTGGGGCGACCGAGGCGAAGGGACCGAAAGCGAGCTTGCTTTCCGCGACCGAGTGCGCGCTCGACCTCGGCATGGGTAGTGCCACGTTGGTGGTCACGACCACGCTGACGAACCAGAGCAGCGGAAATGTGATTGCGGAGGTGCGAGAAGAGGGCGTGATTGAGGGCACCTTCAAGGAAGTGGGTTCCCGTGGCAACACGAACCTCACATTTGACGACGCCCCCATCTACCCGGCGGAGGTCGACCCGCAACTGACGATCACTGAAGAGTTCGACATCTGCGACGTCTTCCGCGTTGCCAGGGAGCTGAATGCCAAGGCCACCGTCAACTATGGGGTCTCAGGCGGCGATGAAGCGACACGAACCGTGATGAATCGGTGTACCGATAACCCGGACACGGAGGAGGATGAGGGTCCCATCTACGTGGAGGACTTTTTCGATCAAATCGAAGCGGCCTGTGCAGCCGTGGCGTGCCCCTGCCAAGAGGCGTACGATGCCGTCGTATTCGACCCCGCACCGGACAGATGCGAGACCGACAACTTAGAAACTGCGACGCTGACAAACGTTAGCATCAACAACCTAAGTCCCGACACACTAAGACAGGAGTCAACCCATATATGCATAGCCGCACAGGACGGGCTGAATACTGAGTTTATATTCGTATCCAGCGAGGAGGCAAGCGCCTGTGTCCAAGCCATTCTTGACCGCGCTACCGCTGAAGGCGTGATGTGCACAGTGTTTTGAGTATGGTTGGGTGTCGGGTCTCTGGGCACCGCGCCCACCCGCACCACCTTCTGATGTACGCGTCCAACCGGGGGGAGCCGCAAGGCTCCCTCCGGTCCTGCTCGTAAAGCCGGTGCGCACGTTCGAGGAATCGCTCCACCGTCGCCCGCGCCAGCGTGAGCCGGCCAGGCGCGAGGTGGTAGCCGAGGAAATCGAAGCCGCGCTCGACGCGGCCGATGAAGGTCTTGTCCTGGGCTTTCTCCAAGCCTAGGCCCGTGAGTGTCTCGTTCACGATCTTCACCGCGCGGCGCAGTTTGTGGCGCGTGGGCGCGAGCACGATCACGTCGTCCATGTAACGGACGAAGAAGAGGCCGGTGGCTTCGACGCGCTGGTCCAGCTCCGCCAGGAAGAACGCACCGAGCAGGGGGGAGAGCGGGCAGCCGAGCGGGATGCCGCGCCGGTGCTCGAAATAGAGTCCGCCCCGCTCGGCGACCCGCCCGCACATCTGGCCCACGAGGTTGAGCACGTCGCGGTCCGGGACGACGGCCGCCAGTCGATCCAGAAGCTTCACGTGGTCGATCGAGGCGTAGTAGCTCGCCACGTCGGTCTTGAGCACGAAGCGTGCGCTGGGGAGCTGCCGCATGACCCGGCGCACCGCGGCCTTGGCGCCCCCGTTGCCTTTCACGTGGACGCAGCGGCGTGAGACGGACAGGCGCTCGTCGAGCACGGCGGCCAGCGCCTTGAGCACCAGCGCATCGCGGGCCGACCACAGGTCGATCTCCTCGCCACTCTCGCGAGTGACGCGCTCCTGCAGCCCGAAGCGAAAGCGCCCGCTGCGCAGCTCCGCTTGCACCTCGGACTTCTCCGACGGCCAGGTACGCCGGAACGACCAGACATCGGCCACGTCGGGCCAGCGCCGCCGCTGCGTGCAGAGCCAGCCGTAGGCGCGGTCGAGCACGGCGTCCGAGGCCAGGCGGTCGGTGAGCCTCATGCGTGGCGGTGAAGACTACCGCCCGAGCCGCGATCCTCAGAGCCGGCGATCCACCACCATTGACAATATCTCGGTAAACAGTGGCGGGTGTTCTTGCGGCGCTCTGGGGGTAAAGGAGACGGGTCTTTTCTCGAAGTCGCGATGCTTTGCGACGCCCGGCGTAGAGACCACGATATGACAGCGCAGGGCACGCGCTGGAGCGAAGCCCGCGCTGCATTCGGCGTCTAGCATACACTTCTTCATTCTATTCCCTATATGGAATGGTTGGAACGGCCTCGTTCCGGCTCTCGTCGCCGCAGAAGTCGAATCGCACGAGCGTCGCGGTGTGCGGCGCGACTCGCGACGAAATGACGCCATGTGCCGGGGTGCGGAGTCTTCTGAATCGCCCTCCGTTCGGCTGCGAGCGTCCGCTTGAGGGCCCGGGATTCGATGGCTTGGCGGAGCGCCAGTTGTTCCAAGAGTCGTTTCCGGTCGCGGCGGGACACGGGTAGGGTGGCGATCCCGCTCCGCTGACGACGATACCTCCGCTTGAGTTGTCCACGCTCGCGAGAGGCGGCGTCTCGGTAGCTGCTCCAGGCGTGTTCCCGCTGCAGACGGGCCTGGTCGAGGGACTGCTCGTATTCCTTCCACAAGCCCTGCGGCGCGATGGCCGGGACGGGGGAATATCGCCGAATCGCGGTTCTTGCCGCTTCCAGGTGATGCGCGGGCGCTGGCTGGAAGGCTCCGAACCGTTGGCAGAGGCGCGGCTTGCTGAGCTCGCGGCCGACGAATGACGCCTTCACACGGACGCCCCGCTCAACGTCCTCGAAGACGAGCCCGTTGCCATGCAGTCGAAGCACAACGCCAAGACGGGCGCACGTCTGATGTAGCTCGTCCCAGCTCCGCAACTCCCCGGCCTGAAGGGCGGGACCGAGCTTCTTTCGGGCCCAGCGAGCAAAGCTTTCGATCCCGTGGTGGGCTTCGCAGTCCGCCGCCCTCTGCGGGACTTTCTCACGATCGCGCACTCTGGACTGAAGCGGCGTGAGTCCGAGCTCTGGTTCAAGGACACGGCCCGCGGTGAAGAGCTTCTGGTGATCCCACGCCGGCGAGTGAATCCGAAAGGTCTCCGGGTGGATCTTGTGGATGGCCACGTGCACATGCTCGTGGTCTTTGTCGTTGTGACGGGCGGCGATGTACTGGTGGCCGGAGAACCCCAAAGTCTCCACCAGGTTTTCCACAACACGCCTGAGCTCGTTCCCGTTGAGGCTTCGGTCCTCCGGGTGAAGGGAGATGACCATGTGATACGTGCGGTTGTTGCCCGCGCGGGTGTTCTGCGCATGCACGGCCTCGACGAGTCGGCACGCGAGCTCAAGGTCGCCGGGCCCGGTCACGCCAGGAAGATTGGCGGCCAGGAACCAGGTCGCGCGCGGCTTGTCGCTTCGACCCCGAATGTAGCGCCCGAGCTGACGAAAGCCTCGGTTGCTTGCCGATGCACGTTGGTGCCGAATTATCACGGATGGCCTGCTAAACGCTCGACCGCCCAACGGACTTGGATGATGGAGTCGAGAAGCTCGAGGTTCAGCCTGTTGTGGCTGGATGGATCAGACACGCCCTCCCGGATGGCGAGCTTGAGGAGGCCGCCGATGCGGTTGAGGTCGGCGTGAACCCGCGAGACCTCGGTAAGGGCTTGCGCGTCGACTGTACTTTCGAGGCGAGCGGTCCTGAGACAGCGTCGGAGGACCTCTGCGCGCGAACAGCTCGTCTGTTGAGCGAAGGTGTCGAGCCGACTGAAATCGTCCTCGTCCATGCGGAACGAAACCATTCGGGATTTCTGCTTCCTGTGGGCGCCAGGTTCGAAATTTAGATGGCCTACCGAGTGAGGTTCGACGGGCAAGGTCGAGCTCGGCTCGTTGACCTGACGTTGACGTGGCGATCTGAAATCAAGTGATTTGGCGTGACGAGTGGTGAACATGGCGATGCAGGTAAGTCCCGACGATTGTTGGTAATTGGTTTAGATCATTACAGGTAAGAGAAGCGTAGCGATCGTGGGTTCAGCGACTTCGAATCCCGCCCCCGGCACTACCTAACAGGCCTGCAAGTGCGGCTTAGGCGTTCCAGGTGTTCGAGTTGGTTGCACGGGACTCGCACCCGTCGGGTGTACTCGCCCCGCGTTGCGTGGCTGCGTACTGGGGCTGGATGGCTTCAGCTCCGCGGACTTATGTCCGCTCCGACTTGAAGCAATCCAGTCCCAACCGAGTCCCGCGCAGGAAAAAGGGGACAGTCCCCTTTTTCCTGTCAGTGCCAGTGTCAGTGCCAGTGCCAGTGCCAGTGTCAGTGTCAGTGCCAGTGCCAGTGTCAGTGTCAGTGTCAGTGTCAGTGCCAGTGTCAGTGTCAGTGTCAGTGTCAGTGTCAGTGTCAGTGTCAGTGCCAGTGTCAGTGCCAGTGTCAGTGCCAGTGCCAGTGTCGGTGTCAGCGTCAGTGTCCGAGCACGAGTGCGCGTTACCGGAGGCCTAGGGACCAGGCTATCGCCGCTCCTAGGCGGTCGTTGCCCCAAAAGAGCTCTTTGCCGACTGTGAAGCTTGGGGCGCCGAAGATTCCGTGGTGCTTGGCTTCCTCGGTTTGGGCGCGGAGTCGTTCTTTGTTGGTGGGCGCGTCGGAGGCCTCGATCACGGTGGCCGAATCGCGGCCGAGGTCGGTCAGGATCTCTGCGAGCACACCCGTATCGGAGATTTCACGATCCTCGGCGAAGTTTGCGACAAAGACAGCGCGGGTGAGCTCCGCACACCAACCCTCATCCGCAGCGATGCAGGCGATGCGTGCTGCCCGTAGCCCGTTGCGCGGAAAAACCGATGGTCGGCTGAAGTCGAGCGCATACTCGTCGCAAAGCCGCTCGAGGTCCCGCCACATGTAGCGACCCTTCGTGGGATAGATGTTGAAAGGTGAATCGTTCCAGCCTTGCTCCGCGAAGATCGGGCCAAGCAAGAAAGGCCGCCAGACCAACTGCGCGCCAGCCGCGTCAGCCACGGCTTCGATGCGCATTGCAGATAGATAGGAGTACGTGCTCGCGAACTCGTACCAGAAATGAACCGGATCCTTCATCGGTGTTCGGACCCTAGCAAGAAGGCAGTGACAGCGACAGCGACAGTGACAGCGACGGTGCCGGTGCCAGTGCCAGTGCCAGCGACAGTGTCAGTGCCAGTGTCAGTGTCAGTGTCAGTGTCAGCGAGACCGCCGGTGTTGGGGGCGGGTCCGGATCTCCGGACCCTGATCTACTACTCGCAGACTATGACCACGTCTTCGCCTTGTTGCTCGAACGGAGGCGCTAGCGGGTCCGGTCTTGGGTCGCCGTCGAGCAGCAAGCCACAGTTTTCGCAAAGGACGTTGGTCCAGTTCTCATCACGGCCGTCGGGGCCGCTTGCCAGCATAGCGTTGACCCAGTCGACAACGGTTGGGACGTTGCCCGTGATGTCGTCATAGACTTTGTTGTTGCCAAACATCGTGTGGCGCGAACCCGTGCCAAAGTAGTAACGGTAGTTGTCTGGGACAACGTCAAACGTCTGCACCGACTGTGCCAGCGCTACGCGGCCAAACGCACAGCTGGCCTCCCACCAAGTGAGCCCGCCAACCGGGCTACCGACCAGCATGATATTATAGAAACCGGTCTGGCCTCCCGAGCCTCCATCATGCAAAGTCGAGTAGTGCGCCCAGTTGGTCTCGGGAAACTCGGTGGCGACCGCCTCGGTGTAGGCCGGCATGCCGCCCATTTCGGTAATCGCCTCGAGAACTCCGGGGATGTCCGGCAGGTTTGCGTCGAAGTTCCAGTTGCTGAACTCGTTTTGCAGAAAGTCCTCAGTGATGACGCCATTGCCCGCGTCGGCGAGCACGTGAATCTGCGATGCGGGCCAGACCTCGTGGAGTAGCGGTCCGTTGAACCAGGCGCCGTACGCCCCGGCGCTCGAGCCCGTCACCAACACCTCTTCGGGATTGAGGAAATGCTCCCGCGCCCATTTCTCGGCGACCTTGGAGTTGTGATAGCCCTTGTGCTCAACCGTGAGGCCGCCGTAATCCTGCGTCGTGTCACCGAAATGGACGTCGCAACTGCAGTACGAGACGAACACGACGTTCCAATCGCGGAACGGGTTGTTTTCGTTCGTCAGATCCGCAAAACCTGTGGCAAAACCGTTCAGGTCGGCGGGGGGTGAGGTGCTGCAGGTCGGGAGGTTGCAGGTGAGACTGTCCCAGCATGCGCCTCCGCCCATGTAGTACATCACCACCTTATTGACGCTGCCGCGCTTTGCGAAGTAGCGATACTCGTCGCCCTGCATGCACTGGGGCGTGTACGTTCTTCCGAGATAATCGGTCGCTCCCGGTAGGAGCGCAGTGTACTGGTCAGCGGCCAGGCCGGGCGTCACGATCGTATTTTGTACGAGCTCGTCGGTCAGTCCCTGGAGGTCGTCACGAACGCCGGTATCGATCGCGGTCGTTGGGCAGGTTCCGGAGGTGGCCCCGGCCCAGGCCGTCAAGAAGGCGTCAAAGGCCGCACTCTTGGCAACATCGAGGGTCGAGCCGTCCGCATCGGCGTATAGGTCGCTGATATGCGCGCCCTCAGCGGCGAGCACGTCGTCGCAGGCGTCGCCTGCGGCGGTGAGCAGGGCAGCCCCACATGCAGCTTGCTCGGCTTGCCCGAGGTCCAGCCCATCATTGATGGAGCCGGCGATCAAAGCGATCGACGCTTCCATGGTGGCGCCCGCGTCGCTCGACGTAAGGGCCAGATCCGAGCAATCGGCGTCGTTGGCTTCGGCGTCCGACTCGGCGGCGCCCCACGCGTTTCCTAGGTCGGTAGTGGCAGCGGCAACCGCAGAGTTTCGCGCGTCGGCGTCTTGGTCGGTCTCCCAGCCGGCCCACGCGTCGAATACGGACTTGCAGAACGTGCTCGCAGCCGCCTGTTTTGCACCGACGCAGATGCTGCCCGCGTACGGTGCTGGCGGTACCTCGCCGCCTGAGCCGCCGCCGCCCATGGCCCCAGTGCCCCCGGTCCCTGGGGCGCCGCCGGTCCCTGGGGCGCCGCCAGTCCCTGCGGTGCCGCCAGTACCTCCCGTTCCGTCACTGGAATCGCTATCGCTACAGCCGACATGTAGCGCCAGCGGAATCGCAAGTATCAACGCAAGTTTCAAAAGTCTCATAAGCACCTCCGGGAGCGCCCTTTTTTGTGCATAGCAGCGCCCCTGTCAAGGTCCGAAAGCGGCCGATTTGGGCTTCGCCCCGGGGATCCATCATGTTAAAAGCATGAAGATATTTGGGGGAATGCTGGTTGCGGCCGTGTTGGCCTGCGGCTGTGGGGATGCAAGGTCTGCTTCGCAGGCTTGCGGTGAGCTCTGTACTGTGCCGGATGAGTGCTTCGTTCAGTTGGGCATTCCAGTGCCGGATGGAGACTGCATGCAGGCTTGCGAGGCGCAGATCGAGCTGGTCGGCGTCGATTGCGTGTACGCGATCTCGGATACCATCGCTTGTCTTCCAACGTGCGATGTGGAGGCGCTGACCAACGAGCAGCTGCTGGCCTGCCAAGACGAGGCCTTGGGCATCAGCCAGGCGTGCGACTAGGCGGCGAAGGTTTCGTCGACTCGATTCGCCTTGTCGACGAATCGGCGGCGTTCCGTGTTGACCAAGTCGAGCAGTTGCTTTTGGTCGATCAGGTCGGCATCGAGCAGTGCGCGCATGTAGCCGTCAGCGTAACCGCGTGCCTGCGCGAGAGAGGCGTAGTTGGCGCCGCTGAATCGGGTTTCGATGGTCTTTCGCACGAGGCCGCGTAGCGTCCCCTTGAGCTCGTCTAGGTTCATGGCGGTTCCTTCCTGAGACCGAGTGTCGAAATCGACGCGCTTCGGTCAAGAAAACTGCCGGGCTAGAAGGTGGTGAGCTCTCGAAATTCGCGGATGCGGTCCTCGAGGTCTTCGCGACTGAGATTCTCGAGGGCTCCGATGCCCACGTCTTGCACACAGAACGACGCTGCCGCCGAGCCACAGATGACGGCCTGACGGAGGTCATCGTGCCCGGCTTGCGCAAGGTAGCCGAGGAATCCGCCCGCAAACGAATCTCCCGCACCGGTGGGATCCGCGACCGTCTTCAACGGATAGGCCGGCGCGCAAAAGATGTCCTCCTCCAAAAACAGCAGCGCACCATATTCCCCGCGCTTCACGATCACGGTCTCGGGCCCGAGCACTCGGAGCGCCTCGGCGACCGCCAGTGGATGATGGAACCCGGACAGTTGCCTGGCCTCCTCCTCGTTGATGACGAGGATATCGACGCGCGAAAGCAGCTCTTTGAGCGCGCCAAGCGCGGTGTCGATCCAGAGATTCATCGTGTCGGCGATGACGAGCCTCGGGGAGCGTACCTGGTCGAGAACATGAAGCTGAAGCTCGGGGGCGATGTTGCCCAGCATCACGAACTCGGAGTCACGGAAGCGCTCGGGAATCTTGGGCTCGAAGTCGGCGAAGACGTTCAGGTCGGTTTGGATCGTCGTCCGAGAGGTGAGGTCATCCGCGTAGCGGCCTTCCCAGTGGAAGGTTTCGCCATGGGCCACCTCGAGCCCGGTCGTGTCGATGCCTCGTCCGCGGAACATGTCGACCGCTTTTCTCGGGAAGTCTTTTCCTACAACTCCGACCAACCGCACCGGCGCCAGTTGAGACGCTGCAAGCGACGCATAGGTCGCGGAGCCACCGAGGATACGGGCGTGGGAGCCGAGGTGATTGTGAATCGTATCGAATGCGACCGAGCCGACGACGAGAAGCGAGGACATAAGACCTTTCAATGGATGTACGGGCCGATGAGCGGTCGCAGCTTTTCGCGCGCCGCCTGGGAAATCGAGTCGGGGTTTGTGATCAGCGCCCCGGCTAGAGCCGACGTGGCAGGGCGACCCGTGGGGTCGGGCACGGTGTTGGAAAGCTCTGCGATGATCTTTTTGGCTTTTGAAACGTTTGCGTTCATGACCTCGAGTATCGCCTCGACGGTCACCGCATCGTGGGCTTGGTGCCAGCAGTCGTAGTCCGTCGCCATCGCAAGGGTGGCGTACGGAAGCTCTGCCTCTCGTGCGAGGCGTGCTTCGGGCATGTTGGTCATCCCGATCACCGATACGCCCCACGATCGATAGAGCAACGATTCGGCACGCGTCGAAAACTGCGGGCCCTCGATGCAAAGATAAATCCCACCGCGATGTACCGGTGCCCCCGCGGCCTCCGCAGCGCCTGCCAGTGCTTCTGCAAGTTGCTCGTCCACAGGCTCCGCAAACTCGACGTGGGCGACGACCCCGTCGTCTTCGAAGAAAGTGTCGATCCGATGTCTCGTACGGTCGATGAATTGATCGACTATGACCATGTCACCAGGATGGATGTCGTTTTGCATTGAGCCGACAGCCGAGACGCTGAGGATTTGCTCCGCGCCGGCCATCTTCAGAGCCAGGACGTTTGCTCGATAGTTGATTCGATGGGGTGGGGTGCCATGCCCACGGCCGTGTCGCGGAAGAAACAGCAGCCTGGTGTTGTTGAGGGTTCCCGCGATGATCGCGTCGGAGGGTTTCCCGAATGGAGTGGTCGTCTCGAGCTCATCGACGTCGGTCAAACCCCCGAGCTCGTAAAGGCCGCTTCCGCCGATCACACCCAACGTTCGCTCGATTTTGCCCATCTCAGCCTGCGCACGCTCGTATCATGTCGGTTGCGAAGCGTCGAATCCCACCGGCTATCGGTAGGCCTGGCGCATGACCACGAAGGTCTTGACCTCGCCCTTTCGGAAGATTTCGAGCTGCACGCTCGAGCCGACCGGACCCCGCAGGCGCTCTACGATCTCCGCATACGGCATTTCGCGAACGGACTCGCCGTTGATCGACAGAATCACGTCGTCGGTCTGCAGACCGGCCAGGGAAGCGGCGCCACCAGGCGGGGTATCGACCACCCGAAGCCCGCCGCCCTCCGAATAGGCCAGGCGCGCATGGATGCCCCCCGTTGGCTGCCCACGGCTGCTTCCCCCACAACCTGCGAAGGCCAATGAGGTGACGGCCCAAACCACCAACAGATTCCGATACCGCTTCACGCCCGCACCGACATAGCGGGCCCCGCGATGAGTGCAAACGTTCAGCCTGGGAGAATTGACACGATTGGTGGCCGGAGTACCATTCGTCAACCCCTTGAAACTGTGAATGAAATTGCACTCGGGTCGACGATATGTTTAAGCTCGTGATCTCGGACGACGAAGGTCAGACCACCGTCGTTCCGCTGCTTCGCGATCAGATTACGATCGGCCGTCAAGAGGGAAACACGATCCGGCTCACCGAGCGCAACGTTTCGCGGAACCACGCGCGCCTGGTCAAACGGGAGGGGTCTTACGTCGTCGAGGACCTGGGCTCCTATAACGGGATCACGGTCAATGGGGAGCGGGTCGATGCCGCTGCCGAGCTGTCCTCGGGCGACCAACTCGGCATAGGCGACTACGCGCTTGCCCTTCGATCGGACACGGCTCCGGTGGCGCCGAGGCCTGCCGCGCCTGCCGCGGACAGCAGGCCACCCCCGCGGCTCGTCGTGCTGAGCGATCCTGCTGCCGGCGCCGAGTTCTCGCTGAGCAAACCGATCATGCGGATCGGTCGGGACGAGCGGCTCGATATTTGGATCAACCACAAATCGATTTCCCACGAGCACGTTGAGATCCAGTTCGCAGACGGGGTTGTGACGGTCTTCGACCTCGAAAGCGCAAACGGAGTCCGAGTCAACGGGATCGACACGAAGCGTGCCATTTTGGAGTCGGGAGACATTCTCGAGCTCGGCGCAGTGAGCTTTCGGTTCGTGAGACCGCAAGGGACGCGCGCGCTCGAACAGCTTCCTACGGAGGCGCCCGAATCACCCGCTCCGTCGTCCAAGCACAAGCCCTTTTTCGTAGTGGGGCTCCTCGGGCTTCTCGCATTGGCGGGAGTCGGCGCAATCCTCGTGACCATGCCGGAGACGCATCCCGAATTCGCGGTGCCTGTTCCGGTCGCGCCGATTGCCGAAATCGAGCGGCAGGAACCGACACCCGAGCCTCCGGCAGAGCTTGCCGCCCAAGAAGCCACGAGCACCACGGACACGCCCGTTAGCGAGGTCGCTGCGCCCGACGAGCTCGAGCCGATCGACGAACCGCAGGAGTGGGAGGAGCTTCTCGCGCGCGCCCAATCCAGGCTTGCCCGCGGACAGATCGACGCGGCCTACCAGATCGCAAGCGAGCTCCCGACGGACAGTGTGCTTCGAGACACGCCCGAGTTCGGAGAGATTCGCTATCGCTACGCGCAGGCTCACATTTCGGCTGGGGACGAGGCGCTCAGCGATGGAGATGCGGAGCTCGCCAAGCAGGAGGCGCGGCGTGTGCTTGGACTGAAGGGAATCACTGCGAAGCAGCGACGGGACGCGAAGCGTTTGCTGAGCCAGGCGCGTCGGCCGCCGCCGCCCCCCACACAGCCTTCGGTGAGCCCGGAGGAGGCCCTGGCCGAGGCCCATCAGTGCGTGGCCAGCGGGGACAACCCATGCGTCATTCGGGTCCTCGAAGGGGGGCAAGCGCGCAGCCCGGCTGCCCTTGCGCTCCTGATCGAGACCTATCGCGCCATGGACGATCTTCCCGCCGCCCGGAGGCATATGCGGGCCTTCGTGGACCGCTATCCCGATAACCCGAGGACGCCGAGATACCGCCAAATGCTGACCTCGGAGTAATGCAGGGGTGCAGAATCGTTGATTAAGAGGCTCTGCCCATGACAGACTGAGAGCGGGGTGTTTGGGGGAGCACAGAGCAATGGGGGACCGTTCGCGCGGTGTGCGTGGCTGTTGGCACTCGCGCTGAGTACGGCGGCGCTCCCAGGCGTGGCCCACGCTCAAGATGCGCGCCTGACCGAGGGTGGGATGGACCTTCACCTCTTCCGGCCAGCGGTCGACACCCGCGGTTACTTCAGCGTCAACGGGGCGGGGGTGCTTCCCCGCAATAAGTTCAGCTTTGGGCTGGCGATGGATGCCGGCTTTGGCATTCTCCGATACAACGGCTTCGAGACGAACCCCAACGTGTTGGCGAGCGAGGCCACTAGGGACGGCCGCATTTCGCGGCAGTCGTTCACGGGGAACTTCATCTTCAACTTCGGGATCGTCGACCGGTTGGTGGTCGGGATCATGCTTCCGATCACCTTCTTTCGCGGGGACTCGGTGCAAACGCCGGACCGCGGCGGGAGCTGCCTCAGCGGATCGACCACGTGTCTTTACAACGTGGGTGACGCGCCCGAGGGCTTGCGATCTCAAGGCGTCGGCGATCTGCAGATCCACGTGAAAGCGCGGTTGTACAGCAACCGTTGGTTCGGGTTGGCAGCGATCCTTCGCGCGCAGTTTCCGACCGCCAAGACCGATCAGTTCGCCGGAGAGCCAGGGGTGGGGCTGTGGCCAACGGCGGTGTTCGAGTTCGAGCCACACGAAAAGATTCGGCTCGCGCTCGAGGGCGGCTATCGTTGGAACTCGGGAACAGGGGCGGCGTTCATCTGGGATGGACGATCGGAGCCAGGCGTCGGCGTGCCGCCTGGAACGGCAACCGACCCCGTCGATCAGGGCGCTGGCAATCGTTTCACCTACAACGACCTGATCACATTCGGCTTTGGTGCGAGCTTTAGGATCGCTCGATCGCTCGACCTCGTGCTCGAGTACTACGGAACACAGATCGCCCAGGAAATCGGGACCAAAGGCACGCTCTCAATGGAAGCTCTCGGCGGGTTCAAGTACTTCGTCGCCGGCAACAGCTTCCTCTATCTTGGCGCCGGGGCGGGAATTCCGAAAACGGGTTTTCAGGCCTCGGACATCCGTGCCTTGCTCGGGATCCGCTACGAGCCCGCTATCGAGGATAGAGACAAAGACGGCATACCCGACGACAAAGACGCCTGTCCTGACGATCCTGAAGACAAAGATGGGTTCGAAGATAGCGACGGCTGTCCCGATCTCGACAACGATGGCGACGGCATCCTCGACGTCGACGATGCGTGTCCGCTCGTGAAGGAAGACTACGACGGCGATCGCGACGAAGATGGATGTCCCGAGGGTCGCGAGGGCGATCGTGACGGTGACGGAATCCCAGACGACGTCGATGACTGTCCCGACGTTCCGGAGGACTTCGACGGCTTCCAAGACGAAGACGGGTGTCCGGATCCCGATAACGATGGCGATGGCATTCCCGACGACAAAGATCTCTGCCCGAACGATCCCGAAGACGTCGACGGTTTCCAAGACGAAGACGGATGTCCGGATGTCGACAATGACGGCGACCGCATCTTGGATGTCGATGACGCTTGCCCGAACGACCCGGAGACCTACAACGGGCACGAGGACGAAGACGGATGTCCCGACAAGGGTCTCGTGATCGTCGAAGACACCCAGATCACCATTCTCGAGAAGATCTACTTCGAGACCGACAGTGCGATCATCAAGCCCCGAAGCTTCCCGCTTCTGGATGCGGTCGCGGCGACTCTGAATGGCAACCCGCAGATCACCCTCGTCGAGATTCAGGGCCACGCTGACGAGCGCGGCAGCGACCAGTACAATATCAAGCTCACGCGGGCCCGCGCGGCCTCGGTGATGAGTGCCTTGATCGAGCGAGGGGTCCTGAACGATCGGCTGCGATCGGCGGGCTACGGCGAGCGTTGCCCGGTGGATCCCAAGCACGACGCTGCAGCCTGGGAGAAAAATCGGCGAGTCGAGTTCAAGATCATCGAAACCGACGCCGGTCCCACCGGAGTTGAGGTAACATGTCCGCGGGGCCGTTCCTTGGTGCCGAGGTGATATGTCGCGCGAGCGCTTCGTCGAACTGATGACGCCTGCACTGAGCCGCTTCAGTCAGGACCTAAAGTCTGTTTTGCGAATCGTCGAAGATCCGGAGATCGACGACGAGAGTCGCATCGTGGCAGCGGGAGGCCTTCTGCACGTGATCTCTTCGGTCGGCGCCATTCCTGGGGTCCGCGGCGTGCTCAGGCACTTGGGCGACGTCTTGGTGATCCGCCTGACACTCGATCGCGTCCGAAGTAGCTCGCCAGCTACCTTCGAACGTCACGTCGCCGAGTCGCCCGAGATGTTGGAGCCGCTCTCCGAAGAGCTCGAAGTCACGCGAGCTTACCTCGGCGATCGCATTCAAGTGCTCGAAAAAGTCGTCGACAAGTTTCCCAAGCTCCAACACCAAGGCCACCAAGCTGCTGGCTGCATCGGGGACACCGAATCGAGCAACTGGCTCTATGACGCCGTTCACGAAGCACTGATCGACGAGATCGAGTTCGACGACGACGACGTGGTGCGCGAGTTGAAGAACGTGGACCAGATCCTCGATCCGCTCTCCGCGCGTCTTGGCCGCTGAAAAGACTAGGCCGCTTCGCGTTGGCTTTCCGTGATCTTGCGGATAAGCCACGTCCCCTTGGAAACCTTGACCGGTTTGGTCGGCGTTTGGCAGCCGAGCGCACGGATCAAGGCCATGGTGTCGGGTCCCCAGTCGACCAGTCGTCCAATCCGGCCATCGGCGCTTCGAAAGTCGGGCTCCACGCCAATTCGTCGCCTAGCGAGATCGTCGGCATCGGACTGCGCACGCGTCTCGACGAGGAGCATGACTTGGCGGCGTGCGACGAAACCAAGCATGCGCGTGGTCATTACGAAGGCGAGGCTCAGAAGCCCGGCTCGCTCCGCTGGGAGAAAGACGCGACATCGTGGAGCGTCTGGTCCGCAAGTCTCCCAGCGAAGGCACATCGGCGGCGCTTCCGGCGTGAGTCGTAGGTCCGCGACGAACTTACGAAGCTTTTCGGCTGACTCTTCAGCTGTTGGCACCGTGTGCTGACGGGTTCCGGTGAAGAATACCGGCAGGAGAAACAGGGCCGCGAACGGTTGGTCGAGCACGACGGCAACGGCGAAGGAAGCTCCGAGGACGACCAGCCCAATCGCGGTGGTGCTATCGAGAAGGTCGATCGGCGCCATCTTTCGCTCCCGTTGGCGGATCGGCGCGGTCGGTCGCCACGTTCGCTCGAGTGGGAGTGTGCTCGCTTTGATGGGACGGTGTAGCGTCAACACCAGCATTGGAATCGCGCAGATGATGTCGTGCGGAGCAAGCCAAAGGCTCAACGCGAGGACCGAGGCGGCCGCCATGAGCACCACCGCCCAAGAGGAGCGAACGACCAGGCTCGAAGGGCCGGTCCGCATCTCGATCGCACGACGTTTGAGAAGGACCAGGCACGTCAGCAGCGCGACAGCCCAGGGCAGGGGGTGGCGCTCCTTTGCATCGAGGGGCCGAAATCCGGAGGGGGTCGGCTCATCGGGCGCCGCAGGAGGCAAAGTCACCGCGCTCGTGGGCACGTCGAAGATCAGTTTCCAAGGGGTGTGCCTCGGGAGGTGGATCCGGCGCCACTCCAGTTGGGTCACATTTTGCCTGTTGGTGACGCTGAGCTCGACGCCCGGGCCCATATCTTGGAGCTCGTGCGGAACGAAGGCGCCCTTCGGAGCGCGAATGTCCACCGAGACTTCGTGGAGCCCGGTCTCCCATGCCGGCAGCGTCCAAGCGAGCCGGGCGCGGTCGCTATCGGCTCCACCAAGCGGTCGAGCTTCGCCTTGGCTTCGATACCGGAGCACCACGCGATACTCACCTTTGCGAGGTGCACCTCTCCGCTCGAAAGAGAGCCGAATGAGACCGTCCTCGGTGATTTCGGCTTCCGGACGATAGGTCTCCCCGTCTTCAGAGTACAGATAGGGAGGCCTTCGTCGGTCGAGCTCGACCTCGGATCCAACTCCGGCGAGCTCGAGCTCATGTAGCCAACCGGCTTGAACCTGCACGTCGAGCTTCAGCAACACGCTCATCGACGCGTCGGGACCGACCTCGACCGTGGCGTTTGCGCTCTTGACCACCGTTCGGGTCCACGCTCCTGCAGGAGAGGCCACGCCGAGGGTGACGAACAACACGAACGACAGACCGACACCACGCCTCAAAGACATGAGCCGACCCTAAGAAATTCCTAGCTTTCGGTGAAATTTCCTACTGCATCCGAAGCCAGGCCGGCATGAACAGCAGCCCGAAAAGCGAAAGGGTTAACAGGCCCACGATGCGGCGTCGGGGGGAGAGGACCGAATCCTCGGTGGGGGGATGGTCGGGCCCCGTAGCACGGGTGAGGATCCACAAGACGAATGCCCATACGAGCCACTGCAGGCCGGCGCTTGCGTCGTAGATCAAACGGTCACCGCGCGCGCCCTCGAGGTAGGTCGGCAAGCCGTACGCGACGCAGACGAGCAGTGCCAATGCCGGCAAGAACCGAATCACGTGCCGAGAGATTCGGTCCTGACGTCTACCCCAGAGCGCGTAGGCTACATGGCCGCCATCGAGCTGCCCGAACGGCAATAGATTGATCATGGTGACCAAGAGTCCCGCCCAGCCCGCCAGTGCGGTCGGGGTCAACATGATGTCATAACCGTCAGGGATCGGACCCTTGAGCGTGTAGAGAAGGCCGAGATAGAGAATCGATCGACCTTCGATCATGTAGTTCCCGTCGGGCAGCGCATCGATCGGCGACGTCGCAATGCCGTAAATCACGACGGGGATGGCGACGACCATGCCGGCAAGTGGGCCGGCTGCGCCGATGTCGAGAAGCGCATTTCGCGATCGAATTCGCTCGCGGATCTGAATGACGGCTCCCATCGTGCCGAGCAGAAAGAAGGGCACCGGGATGAAGTAGGGGAGCGAAACATCGACTCGGTGGTACATCCCAGCAAAGAAATGCCCAAACTCGTGGGCGAGCAGGATTCCCATCAGAGGAAGCGAGAACACCCATCCTGCGCCCAGCTCCTCGAGCGATGTGGGTACGTGACCGAGAACCATTCCGGCTCCCACGTAGAAAGTCGACAGAAAGGTCAGCACCACCAGGACGAAGGGTAGACCCCATCGCGTCTTTCGCCGCTTCACTGGGGGCCTCTAGCATGTGCGTTCTAAAGCGCACGATCTGCTATTCTCCCGGGCGCATGGATCTCTACAGCGCCGCCAAACGCCTCAACCAGCCTTTCGTCTTTGAAAACGAGGCGTCGCGAGGGGATCTTTCGATCGCGGATCACGGCTTGATCGGCGACGGATTCTCCGCTGCCTTGGTTCGCGCAGACGGCGCCATCGACTGGCTTTGCCTGCCTCGTTTCGACAGCCCGAGCGTGTTTGCGTCGCTGCTCGACGAACACAAGGGCGGATCGACCTCGATCACGCCCATCCAGTATCCGTTCGAGAGTCTCCAGCGCTACGATCCTGGCACCAACGTTCTGGAAACTCTTTTCCAAATCAAGGGACACGGGACGATTCGCCTCACCGATTACATGCCGTGGGCGGATGATCCGCGCCTTGCGATCCACGAGGTCCATCGCCGAGTTCAGTGCGTCGAAGGCGAGGCAAAAGTCAAAGTCGTGTTCGATCCTCGTTTCGACTATGGGCGCAGCGAGTCGACTATCGACATCGATGGGCGTTCTGCTCTCGCGAAAGGAGCTGGGGGCGAGAGGCTCGTGGCGGTGCTCGGAGGCGTCGGCAAGTGGGAGCCTCGTCCCGAAGGCGGAGTTCAGGCCGTGTTTCGCTTGAAAGCCGGTGAACGCGGATGGGTGGTGATCAGTTGGAACGCCTCCGAGTCGGAGTCGATCTTGGCATACCGGCCGTTCGAGTTTCTACGTACCACCCGCAATCGATGGCGCGACTGGTCACGATCGCTGCAATACGACGGCCCCTGGCGCCACCACGTGGTCCGGTCGGCGCTCCTTCTCAAGCTCTTGATGTACGCGCCGACCGGGGCCATGGTCGCGGCGCCGAGCACTTCGATTCCGGAGTGGATCGGCGGAGTCCGCAACTGGGACTACCGATACACATGGACCCGCGACACGGCGATGGCCGTCCGGGCAGCAAACCTACTCGGTTGCGATCGAGAGGCACGCGACTTTTTCCATTTCGTACGAGACACACTCGAGCGCGACCGAGATCTCCACATCATGTACGCCGTCGATGGCGGTCGCGTTCCCGACGAGGAGACTCTCGAACACTTCTCCGGTTACAAGGGCTCGCGTCCGGTTCGCATCGGCAATGGCGCACGCGATCAACTACAGCTCGACACCGCTGGCGCTTTGATGGACGCGGCTTATGTCTATGAAAAAGGTGGGGGTTCACTGACAGTGCGAGGGTGGCGCCGGCTTAGAGAAGTCGTCCAGAGCGTGGTCGCCACTTGGAAAGAGCCCGACCATGGGATTTGGGAGCCACGGGGTGGCAAGCGTCACAACGTGCATTCGAAGTTGATGAGCTGGCTTGCTTTGCAACGTGGCGCCGAGCTCGCACCTTTGTTTGGTGAACATCAGTTGCAGCGCGGTTGGCGGCGAGTCGCCGATGAGCTTCACGCTGAGCTATGTGTGCGCGGGTTGGATCGCACGGGAAGCCGTTTCGTAGCCGCCTATGACTACGAGCATCCCGATGCATCGCTTCTGCTTCTTCCCATTCATGGTTTCCTGCCTCCAACAGACGACCGTGTGCTGCGCACCGTCGAGTGGATTCGGGCTGCGCTTGGCGACGATTCATTCATCTACCGGTACCGCACCGATGACGGCGTGGGCGGAGAAGAAGGGGCGTTCGTTTTGTGTGGTTTTTGGCTCGCCGAAGTGTTGGCGATGGCTGGACAGGTGGATGAAGCCCAGAGTGTGTTTGTCGCCCACGCCGAGGCATCCAATCATCTGGGCCTGCTCGCGGAGCAGATCGAGCCCTCTTCGCGCGCGTCGCTCGGCAACTTTCCACAGGCGTTCAGTCATCTCGGCTTGATCAACGCGGCAGCGAGGATCGATCTAGCGCTGCGGTTGCGAGACGAAGGCTCGCACCGTGTCCCCGAGGTCGAGATCGGACGTTCTTCGTGAGCACGTCCTCGGCGGGGCAAGAGCCGCGCACACTTCGAGCCGTCACCAAGAGATTCGGGGGACTGACCGTGGCTCTTTCGGTCGGGACAGGGATTGGCTTGTGGCTTACACAAGAGGCCTGGTTCCTCTCCTCGTTCGCTATTTTTGTCCCCTTGGCCACGGCTGGCGTCCTGCTGTTGACGACCCTCGCGCGCGCCGCGGTGCGATCGGCGATACCCCCTCAACTCGACAAACCATCCGTACGGAGCGTAGAGCCTCCAGACCCGACTCCTGGCCCGAGCTCGGAGAGATCCGGTCCAGAGGACGACGTGGACTATCTGATGGCGCTTCGACACGAGTTTCGGACTCCTTTGAACGCGGTGCTTGGTTTCTCCGACGTGCTGCTCGGGCGCATCGACGGCGAGATCAACGAGTCTCAGCAAGAGGACATCGAGATAATTCGGGCATCGGGTATCAAGCTGAGAGTCCTTCTCGACAGCGCTCTCGACCTATCGCAGCTGGCGACCCAAGATCTCAAGCTCGACATCGAGACGGTCGACGGGAAGGACATCGTCAAGCGCGCCGCCAATGAGGCCTCGCAACTCTGGGCCGGAAAACAGACCGCGCGTGTCTCCGTATCGGACGAACCATGTTTGGTCGCCACAGACGAAGCGCGTCTTCGAAGATGCATCGTGGTGCTCGCTGATTTTCTCGCGATGGACAACCGGAAAGCCTCCATCGAGATCGACCTCGACCATTCCGAGGGTCGTGTCGTCGTGTCCGTAGCCGCACTGCCCTCCGATCGGCTCACTCTCGACGCCCTGCCGACCCCGACCGAGGTGCTCGCTGCCGAAGACCCAATGAAGATCCGTCGTTGGCCCGTCGCCATTACCTCGGAGGTGATCGCGCTCCACGGTGGGTCGCTCTACCACGGGGACGATCCAGCGCGGTTTGTCATCCGGCTGCCGACAGGCGGAGCGACATGAAACTCGCTGGCGTAGCGGTGCTGACGGCCCTGTACTTCGTCGCGGTGTGGATCTTGATAGCGCAGGAGCACAGGTACCTCGGTGCGTTCGTGGTGTTCGTCGTGGCTTTGGTCGCCGCTATCCAAGTCGTGCGCTCCCTGGAAGTGTCACCGAGTAGTTTCTCGGCAGCGGGTAACACGCTGCCCGCCACCTCGATTCAAGAAACCATTGAAACCCATGCGGCTGAGCCGGAGACCCCCGAGCGCCAGCGCGCGCGTTTTCTCGGCGCGCTGGGGCACGAGCTTCGCAATCCGCTCAATTCGGTCACCGGTTTTGCGGACATGCTGCTGAGTGGGCTCGATGGCGACCTCAATGCGGAGCAGGAGCGCAGCGTGATCACCATTCGCGCTAGTGCCGAGCGGCTGCTGCGGCTCGTAGCCACCGTCGTCGATCGAGCGCGAGTCCGGGCGGGCACCTTTCGGCTTCAGCAGCAATGGGTTGCGCCCTCGGAGTTGGTATCGGAAGCCGCCAATTTCGTACGAACGCGGGCTGAAGGGAAATCGGTGATCGGGGATGTCGCAGATGCGCTTCCGCGCGTGTTCGTCGACCGTCACCGAACCATCGATGCGCTCGTAGCCCTGGCTGTTCTCGTCATTCATTCGTCCGGGACTGACGTCGCAATCCGCGTAGCCCCCCCTCGTCGCGACCAGGTGGGCAAAGGCTTCGTTCAATTTGATCTGATCACCCACCTTAAGGATTCGTCGGCGGACACGCTTTCGATCGTCGAGCGGCTCGAGCGGCCGTCCTCGCGAACCGACGCGCTGGGGTTGGAAGTATCGGTCGCGAGAAGCATCATCGAGGCCCACGGAGGGCGCATCTGGACCGAGGCGGGGACGGCGGGAAGCCTTCGTGTATGCATGACCCTCCCCATCTCCTCGTAGTGTGCGGATCTTTTCGCTTGTGGTCGGCTTACCTCCTCGTTCGCTCCCTGCGAGGTACAGACGTACCTCTCAGTCGCTCTCTGCGGGGGCGCTCGACCACAAACAAAAATCTCTCGCACACTATCTGCTTAGCTGTCGGTTTTGAGCGCCTCTAGAATCGCGCGGTATGCTTTGTTCCGCTTCCAGCCTGCCTCCGTTTGAAGTCTGTGCGTCATTTCCTTGGTCGAGAGGCCCTCGCGTTTCCAATCGACCACCAGCGCGCGAACATCGACGTCCTTTTCGACTGGCTCCCCCGATGCTCCTTCGATCACCAAGGTGATCTCTCCTTTTGCGGGGGCCGCAAGCCCAGCGCTGACTTCTTCGACCGTTCCTCGGATCGTCTGTTCATGCACCTTCGTGAGCTCTCGGCAAAGAGCCAGTCGCCGGCCGTTTCCCAACGCTTGCCCGAGGTCCTGCAGCGTTGCGTGGATTCGGTACGGCGACTCGAAGATTACGGTCGTGATCTCCGACTGCGAGATCCGAGACAAAACTTCCTCGCGTTCGCGTCCGCTCTTCGGCAGAAACCCCTCGAACGTGAACCGTCGCACGGGAAGCCCCGCCACGCTCAGAGCCGCCACCACCGCGCTCGGTCCCGGGATCGCCTCCACGACGACACCCGCCTCGGCGGCGCACGACACCAGATATGCCCCCGGGTCACTCACGACCGGCGTGCCGGCATCGCTCACGAGGGCGAAATAAGCGCCCGACACCAACTCTTGCACGAGCTGGTCGACTTTCGCATCGTCTGTGTGCTCGTGGAACGAGCGGAGCGGGGTGCGAATCCCATACTTCGTGCAGAGGGTGCGCGTGTGGCGTGTATCCTCGGCGAGAATGGCGTCGGCCTCCCGTAGTATTCGAAGCGCCCGAATAGTGATGTCATCGAGGCATCCGATGGGCGTGGCCACAACCGACAGGCACCCGGTCATGATGGCGCGTTACCACATCTCGCTCAGCCTGCGAACCGGCCCGCTACGGCGACTCGTACACCTCGACCACCGTCTCGCCGAGCTCTTGCCGCAGGAAGTCTTTGAGCTTTTGCAAGAGGCGCTTTTCGATCTGGCGGACCCGCTCCCGGCTGACCCCGAAGTCATCACCGAGGGCCTGAAGCGTCTTGGGGTCCTCGGCGACGAGGCGTTCTCGAAAAATCGTTGCTTCTTTACCTTTGAGAGTCTTTCCAAACTCCCTGATCTTGACCGTAAACTGGTCACCAAGTTGCGCGTCCGCGAGAGCTTCATCGATGCGTTCGCCCTCCGAAGGCAGCAGCTCGACCCTCGCAACGGGGCGCCCCTCGGATGTTCCTACCGGTGCGTCGAGCGAGGCATCACCGGCCGCGAGCCGCATGTCCATCGATACCACGTCTCGCTCCGGAACGTTCAGCCTCTCGGCAATCAGCTCTGCGGTAGGCTCGATTCCCATTGCGGACAGTCGTGCCTTTTCTTTTTGGAGATTGAAGAAGAGCTTGCGCTGTGCTTGCGTGGTGCCGACCTTCACGAGTCGATGGTTGTTGAGGATGTAGCGGAGGACGTAAGCACGGATCCACCATGCCGCGTAACTCGATAGCTTGACGCCCTTGTAGGGGTCGTACTTCTTGACAGCCTGCATCAAGCCGATGTTTCCCTCTTGCACGAGGTCGAGGATGTTTTTGTAGGCCTGCCGATAGTCATAGGCGATCTTGACGACCAGTCGGAGGTTGGAAGTGACGAGCCGTTTCGCCGCCTCGACGTCTCCTTTCTCGAAATACTGCACAGCGAGGTCGTGCTCCTCTTCTTTTGACAGAAGTGGATAACGCCCCACGTCCCGCATGTAGACACCGAGCGGGTCGCGTCGCGATAGCGCCGACCCCGCGACAAGCAATGCATCGCCGTCTTTCGAAGAATCCTCGGGCGGTCCGTCGAGCACCTCGACGTCGCCGATCTCGTCGATTTCGTCTGGCAGATCTTCGTCTTCAATCATGGGCTTGCTTCGTGAGTGCGATCTCTAGGGCAAGAGCCCCCAGACCGTCCAGTCAACGATGTCACCTGGCCGTGGCAGCCGGTGCTCGAAAGGCTTCTTTCCCCGCACCTTGAGGCCGGAGGCGCCCGGCGGCTGATCCGTTGACCTTGTACTGAAGCGATCCGTCGGGAGCCAAGGCGGCCTTGTAGGCATCTCCCGTGGAGGCCAGCTCGATCATGGCGGCCATCTTGGGGCTGCGCGTTTTGTAGCCGTCCTCGATCTTGGCCTTGAGCATCAAGTTGAGCTGTGATCGTTTCATCGGCCGGGCGAGCCTGACGTTGCCGAGAACATCGAGCTTCAAGTCTTTGCCGTCTGCTTTGAAGCTTTCGATGGTGGCCGTCCCCTCTTCGACCGTCGCTTGGACGTTCAGATTCCCAGCATCCGCCTCGTCGAGCGTGAGTCCGCCCCAGCCCGGAATGTTGAGCTTGGTCTTACCGTCGCCGACGCTCATGGCTTCGATCGTCAGCGTCACATTTCCCATTGACTCTCCGACCTCGCTGGGCATCTCCAAGCTGATCTCGCCGTCAAGCTTTCCTGTGACCGGGATCTTGGTAAACCTTCGGAGTGCCGGGATCTGCTTGAGCTCGATACTCGAAAGCTCGGCATCGAGCTCGAAGTTTTCTTCCCCGATCGCGACATCTCCTTGAGCGTTCCCGCCAGCGAGATTTGCATCGAAGCTAAATGACTTGGTATCGGAGAGTGCCGACAGGATCGAGGCTCGGACCGTGAGCTCGTCAAACACGACGTCGACGGGTGGTTCGTCCCCGTCGGCTGGCAGGACGAGGCGCACTCCTTCGAGCGTCACGCCACTCAATCTCGAGGGGCTGAGATCGATGATCTCGAGCCCATAGCCGCGCTCGCCGGCCTCTTCGACGAGTCGATCTCGCAGTCGCTCGTAGGGGAAAGTCCAGTAGGCGAAGACGACGAAGCAGAACACGAAAAACGCCGGGTACCCCGCCCACCTGAGCGCATTCCGCCATGAAACCTCGGGTAGCTTCTCGGTCAATCTCTCCCAGGAAAGGTCGGCCATGAACTTACTCCTCCACCCCGGAGGGGCCGCCCTCGCGATCGTACGCATTGACGGCGAGCTTGGCGCTGTAGCTCGTTCGAAGCCGTGCGCCGTCCAGTTGAATTCGCTCGATGGCGACTGGATAGGAGCTGTTCTTGATGTCCGCCAGCATGTCGATCAAGGGCCGAAGCTCCACGTTAGGCAGGGATACGCGAACCGAACGACGGCTATAGTTGCCCATGTCGAGCTTGGGTTGGTCGGTGATCGACAATCCGCTGACGCCGTATTGCTGGGCGCTTTCTTCGAGGAACCCACCAAGCGACGGAGTTTTGCGGTTGTAGAGGCGTTCGACGGCGCGCCGCTCGGCCTTCTGTTGCTGGAGGCGTGCCTCTGACCGATAGATGTCGCTCAGAACCTCGTTGATGTCGGTGTTCTCAGTCTCGATGTCCGAGATGGTCGCCAGCATCAGGTACATCGGCACGACTAACGACATCAGGGCGAAAACGGAACCCATCATCACCAGCAAGCGTCGTTCGCGTTGGTTGAGGGTATCAAACCAGCCGCGCAGGTTGTCGAAGGCGTCGCCAAAAGCCATCTCAGCCTCCCTCAGCGATGGTTGTAGGCCCGCTTGGGCAGTCGATCTTGACGACTACCTTGTAGTCCTTGCGGTCTTCTGCTGCGGTCGAAATGGAGCCCTTCTCGACCTCTGCGAAGCACCGGTGACTTTGGAGCTCGTCGACGATTCGATCGCGTTCAGCGATGGATCCTACCCTTCCTTGGATCTCGAACCGGCCGCTATTGCCTTCGTCGTCGATTTCGATGAGAAGTCGGCGTGTGTCGTGTGCGATCTCGACTGGGATGCTCTCGGAGATCGCCTCCAATACGTCGTACGCGTCGAAGCGGGGTAATGGGTCGTCCACCCTCGGCCCCGCGGTGAGCAGCTCTCGCGCGTGCATGGCGCTCCGCGTTTCCTCCCCGAGAAGATCTTCGCTCACCGAGGCGAGTTTTTCGACTAGTTGCTCGTGCTCGGCGTTAGCAACCCGATAGCGGGCCAGGAGGGAGATACCGAACGACAGCACGACGGCCGCCGCGCAGATCGCGATGAGGCGTAGGTTCTTGCGGATCTGCCCCGCTCCAACTTTCGAGGCGAATTCGCCTTGGAGGAGGTCGAGCTTCTTCTTTCGAATGGTGGCGCGGGCCGCTAGCGCCGCCGCCCGCGCAAACTTGGGTTCGTTCTCGTCATCGGCTCCGGGGGCAGATGGCAACGGAACGACGCCGCATTCGATGCCGAGTTGGCTTGAGAGCCATCGCCTGGCGCTTTCCATTGGAGCCGTTTCACCGCATGACAGGATTAGATCCGGCTCTTCGGAGCGCTGGGCTCGGTAGCTTGCGAGCGTCCGCTGGAGTGAAGACCCGAGCTGCTCGCGGCGTCCCGATTCGACCAGATCCATCCCTCCCGATACGGTGCGTGCGAATGTGCACTCGCCTCCGTGGAGCACGCAGAAGTCGGTGTTTTGGTGTCCGACGTCGATCACGAGCAAAGTACGATCTCGCATCGACTCCGGCAGCAGCGGCCCGAGTCCGTCGAAGCAAGACGCGCCGACCGCCAGCTCTCCCGGATTCACCCCCACAGCCTGAAGCTCGCGCAGCCGGCTTGCGACCATTTCGCGAGGGACAGCGACCGCCATGACCTGAACGTTCGTCGCGTCGCGGCCGACGATTTGATGATCGACGATCGCGTTTTCAATCTCGAATGGCAGCACGGATTCGAGCAAGCCGGGCAAAACCTCGCCGACTCTCTTTTCGATCCCGGCCGGCAACTCGACTAAACGTAGGGAAGCCGACTGTCCGTCGAGCGCGGCGATGATCCGATCCGGTGACCGTGGGCTTTCACTGATGACCTTCCGTACTGCCGCCCGAAGCTGGTCGACGGTAGCATCGGAGTCGTTCGGGCTCGAAAGCGCAGTCTCGGCATAGCGCTCGATCTCGAACCCGCGCAGGCTCGTCCGCAAGAACGCTCCTCGGACCGCCCGCGGTGTTACTTCTAAACCAAGAACCAATGACATCTCAATTCACCCGATAGTAGTGGAAAACCCCCAAGCCCGGCATCCGTCCCGCATTGGGCGGTGGTGGAACCCATCGCGTGTGGAAGTTGACGACCGACTCGATACGCACTTGGGAGTGCCCAACCTGTCCGGTCGCCACGATGGTGAAAATCCTAGCCGCTGTGGCGAAAGTACGACCAAGCGCCTCGCGCTGTGCTTCCGTGAGCTCAACTGGAGCGAAAAGAATCTCGCTCTCCTCGCCGAGAAAACCCTGGAGCATCCCATAAAGGTTTTTGGATCCCGTCTTGCCTTCCACGAACCCGATGAAGTCCGAGGGCTGCGTGAAGAGGGGAATCGGAATCAGCATCCGCACGGTGCTGAGGATCTGCGTGAACTTGATCGCCTCGAGGGGGTCGATGCACAGCGTAGCTTCGGGAATCTCGCTGCACAGGCGCGCGAGCAACACCTGAGGGTTGGCCTCGTTGACGTTCACCAGGCCGGAAGCGTAGATTGTGACGATCCGCGATTCGGGGTCGTTCGGGACCGGCTCGACGAACGTCGCCCAAAAATCGTCATTGAAACCGCGAACCAGCCGCAACTCTTGGATCGAATCCAAGGGCGCATTCTTGTTGCGGTAAGAGTCCCCGTACAGTTGGTAGATCGAGTCGTCCTCAGCGCCAGTGCCCCCGGTGCGGGTCGTTGCGGCCCCCGGGTCGAAGTCGGTTCGCTGGATGTCGCGGTCCCACCAGTCGATGACGGCAGAAACGACGTCCTGACGGGTGGTGATGTTGCCGTTTTCGTCTTGTTTGGAAAACAGGAAATCATAGGGATTGTCCGGCTGGTAGCCACCGGTCAGCGCGAATAGCTGCACTGCGACGTTGCTGCGTGCCCGCTCGCCATCGAGGAAAAGGGGATCGTTCAAATTGATTTTTCCGTTTTCGCTGACCACGAGGATGTTGCAGGTCCCTGGGATGTCGTCGAAGCCGGTGGTGTCGCCAAAGTCGATCCCGAGTTGAGTGAGCGTGTCGCGTTGGTCTTCCGGCGTGCAAAAGGGCGACAAAATCGCGTTCGCGAAATCCCACACCGGCAGCTGCGGCGCAGCACGACCGGTGGCCGCCTGATAGAGCGGGTTGACGAAGCGACGTATCTCTGGCTCCTTCGCGATGAGCAGCCTCGTCAGGTTGGTAGCGCTTTTCGCCAAGTACTCTGCTTGGAGTGCATCGCGCTGTGCCGTCGAAACTGCGAACGCAGTCCCCGTCGTCTGATGCATGTCCGCGAGCATCACCGCAAGAATCGCTACCGTAGTGATGGCGACGATGAGAGCCACTCCTTCCTCGGAGCTCTTTTCGCGTCTTTTTCTGGCTTGCGACGTCATGGGTTGTAGTTCGCGTGGTTGAGTGCGTAGTTGATCGGGATCGAGACCCGGGTGCCGAATGACTGGGTCTTTCCGGGTCTATGCGGATCTTTGACGGTAAGCCGGACTCGCACCTGTGTGGGCAATCGATTCGGCTGTGCAAACTGATCATCGCTAGCCCAGTTTTCGATCCACTCGCTCAACATCGGATCAAAATACTCGATGTTGAATTCCTCCACCCCCTTCAGCAAGATCTGCGACCTTCCTCCTCGCCTGGGGTCCTCGTCGATTCGGTTCTGCTCCCGCCGCGCAAGAACGCGCTCGCCGGGCTCATCGGGGTCCTCGGTCACGAAATAGCTGATCTCGTTTTGGTCGGACTCATGGGCGTTGCGGTAGAGCCGGCGGTGGGAGAAAGACGTAAAGTCGAGCCGGTCGTCTTCACCACGGTCGGTACCCACGAACGCGGTCTGAACGGAACGGAGATCGAGTGATGGATTCACGTGGGTCGACACGAACGCCATCGAAACCTCGCGAACGATTCGCTCGAGCGCCATGTGAACGGTTCGGTAGTGGTTCACGTCAGACTCAACGCGTTCCTTGTTCAACGCGGTCTGCGCAAAACCTCCGTAGATCATCGTCCCAACCAGGGCGAGGATCGTAACGGCTAGAATGATCTCGAGCAGTGTGAACCCTCGTTTCATGAGCCCTCGTCCGTGGTGGTGGGCTCTTCCTCGCGCGCAGGCTGCTCGGAAACCAGGAACTGGATCACGTCGAAGCCCCTATCCTTGTCGCCCTCTTTCCATCTCACCGATACGGTTGCCCGCCGTACTTGCTCCTCGAAGAAAGGCTTGAGGATCGGGAATCCTATCTGAAGTGCCATCAGGGCGAGATTGCCCGCCTCACCAGCGACGACGGCTTCGGGGGTTCCGCCTTGCTCCGTGATCGATTCATAAGTTTCGTTCAAACGCTGAGTGCTCTGATCTTTTTCGCTCAGCTCTTCGTCTGCGTCCTCGTCCGCTCCGAGCTCGGGCAGAATGACCCGCTCGATGATCCAGCTGCATTCGTAACCTTCGACTGGCGCGTGCTCGCAGCAGTTGTCGTCGTCGGCCTTGTCCACCAACGGGAGGCCCTCGATCGCGATCACTTCTTCGATCTCACCCATCTTGCAGCGGGCCAGAGTGGTCGCGACGTTTTGCCGTTTGGCTCGCTGTGCGACGTTGGAGGCTCCGACCTCGCTCGAAAAGATCGCAGTCAAGGCGAGACCGAGGATCGCGACCGCGATCATCACTTCGAGCAGGGTGAATCCACGAGAGGTCATAGTGAATCCCGGACTTCCCCTTCGTCATCGAGGTCGGAAAGGGGTTCGTAGGCATAGGGATAGATGCGCGCGTCCCCGGTCAGAGGGTGGATCTCGATGCTGTAGATGGTATCGCTTCCGTCGTTGAGTTGGATGACCGTGTGCTCGGTGACTCCGCCAGGAAAGAAATACACGCCACCTTCGCCGTCGGTGCGCGGCTGGGAGTCCCTCGGCGTCACCAGGGCGTGAATCTCGATCCCATCGCCGATCGGTTGAGGCTGGTAGCGTTTGATCGGCTCGCCTTCCCGCGTTGTGATCGGTGAAAATGCCGAGATCACGGGAGGTTCGCGATCGAGTGGTTTTTCGATTCGCTGTCTTGCGATCTCCCAGGGATCGACCGCCCCTCCGGTGTCCGATTCGAGCTGCTCGTAGTTGGCGATCGTGACCGGGGCTTCGGTTTCCTCGACCGCCATGGTGTTCCTCTCGAAGTCGAACTGAAGCCGAGTCGTGGTTCCGTGCGTGACAGAACGGCTGTATGCGTACTGTGCCGCGCTCATCACCTTGAACGATGCCGATCGCAGTCGCGTCCTCGTCAGTGCGCCTACCCCGAAGGTCGCCCCAGAGACCACCACGGCAATGATCGCCACCACCAAGATCACTTCGATCAGGGTGAAGCCGCCATGGGGTCGATGTGGGCTTCGCTGGCGCATGGATTCTAGATGTCGTCTTCCGTGTTGAACTGCAGATCCGGTCCAGCCGAAATGACTCCAATGTCGTCTTCACAGGTCACTTGAAACTCTGTGTCCCAAGCGTCGGTGGTCCTCTTGGATCCATCGAGGTACCTCTCCGTCACCAGCTCTTCGACCGTGGGGCACTCCCGCGGATTGTCCGCGACGTAAAGCATGACCGCCGAGCGTAGCGCTTGCGCGTCGGCCTTCGTGCTCTTGATGCGAGCCTTCTCGAGTTGGGGCAAAAGAGCCACAGCGACGCCACCAGCAATCATCGCGAAAATCGTGATCACGATCATGATCTCGATGAGCGTCATGCCCTGGCGCCGCTTCCGTCGCGCCAGCCGCCTCTGTCGGCTTCTATCAATCGTCATGGAGCCTCCCGTTTGCATCATTGAATGTTATCGTCTTGGAGAAGCGAGCCGCTTGGGCCCGCGGAGATCACGTCGGCTTCTTCCTCGAAATAACCGGGACATCGGATGGCGAGCGGTCGGCCCCAACCATCCTTCGGCATCGCATCGAGATAGTGCTTCTGAGAGCGTGGGGGATGAAGTAGCTCCGCGTTGGAGCTCGGGCATCGGCCCATATCGGTCCGAAAACGGTCGATTGCCTGCTTCAGCTGGGCGATCGCCACCTCGGTGTTGCGAGCTCGTATGCGGTGCCGCGAGTATCGAATGAACCCCGCTGCTACCACTACGATGAGCGCCAGCCCCAGCAGCGCTTGCCAACGCGGATTGCTGAGGGGCCCGCGCCAACGCCCGCCCCGCCTTTCCCAAGGCAGCGAAATGCGTTCTTTTTGTTTCCGACGCGCCAATACAGTCCCTCATTGAATCATCTCGTTGAGCTGTAGCAGTGGCATGAGGATGGCAAAAGCGATGCCGCCCACGACCGCGCCCATGACCACGATCAGCAGTGGTTCGAGGATCGACGTCATCGCTCCAACGCGCACCTCGACCTGTTGGTCGTAGGCGTCCGCCACATGGATGAGCATCTCCTCGAGCTGACCCGACTGTTCGCCCACCGCGATCATGTGGGTGACGATTGGCGGAAAGCGGTCCCCCTCCCGGAGGGGCTTGGCAATCCCCTCTCCCTCGCGAACGCTTTCCCGAGCGTTTTCGACCACCCGCATCAGCTCGGTGTTGCCGAGCACGTTGCGGGTGATGTCCATCGCGGTGAGCACCGGCACCCCACTGGCGAGCAGGGTTGCCAAGGTTCGGGAAAAACGGGTCACCGCGACCATCGTCAACAAAGGCCCAAAGAGCGGAACTTCGAGTACGAAGATGTCCCACTTCTTGCGGCCCTCCTCGGTGTCGCGCCAGCGCCGAAACCAGTAAATACCGCCCGCGAGCAGAGCTCCAAGCAACCACCAGTAGTTGCTAAACAAGTTGCTGACCCAGATCAGCAAGCTCGTGTACCAGGGCAGCGACTGGTTGAAGTTCTCGAAGATGGAAGTGACCTTGGGCACGACGACCGACATCATGAGAAACAAGATCAGAAACACTACGACCGCCATGACGATTGGGTAAGCGAGCGCACCGCGGACTTTACTTTGAAGCCTCGTCTGGTCGTCCAAGAAATCTGCGAGCCGTGCTAGCACCTCTTCGAGCGTTCCGGATGCTTCGCCGGCCGCGATCATGTTCACGTAAAGCGTCGGAAAGATCTTGGGGTGCGCTTTCATCGCGTCGGCAAGGTTCGCGCCTTCGTTGACTTGGTTGCGGGTATCGGTGAAGGCCGTCTTGAGCTCGGGATGGTCGAGCTGGTCGATGAGAGCGCTCAACGCTTGGACGAGCGGCACCCCCGAACGCAAGAGGACCGACAGTTGCCGGGTCGCGATCGCCACATCCAACGTCGTGACCCTGCGAAAAAGCTTCCCGAAGTCGATGTCGCGCGCAGCCTTTCTGGCCGCCTCGGATTGTTCGAGGATCTCCGTCGCCAGGATCCCATCGCGCTTCAGAAGGTTGCGGAGCGCCTTTGCGCTGTCCGCGTCGCGAACGCCCTTGACCGACTTACCTCTCGCGTCGAGACCTTTGTAAGCGTAAACTGACATCGATCATACCTCGGCGGCTTGGGTCGCTGCGAGCACCTCCTCGACGCTCGTCACTCCAGCGATGACCTGACGCGCGCCATCGTCACGCAGCGGTCGCATCCCCTGCTGTTGTGCCACGCGCTGGATGGTTTTGGCGTCACTGTTGTTCAGGATCTCACGACGGACCGGCTCGTCGATCAACATCATCTCGAAAATCCCGATGCGCCCGCGATAGCCCGTAGCGCTACATGCATCGCAGCCCCCCGGGTGGAAGAACTTGAGGCTGCCCGTGCTCGTGGGCTCAGGGAGAGTGGCGGGATCGGTGCTCCCGAGCACGGTCGTCGCGGCCACTTTTTTTAGCTCGCCGAGCTTTTGTGGAGCTTCAGATGTCTCGATTCCCAGCTCGAGAAGATCCTGCGCGGTCGGCGTGTACGGTATCCGGCACAAGCCACAGAGTCGCCGAACGAGTCGCTGAGCAAGCACCGCCATCACCGAAGAGGAGATTTGATAGGGTTGCACGTCCATGTCGACGAGGCGGGTGATCGCGCTCGGTGCGTCGTTGGTGTGGAGCGTGGAAAGGACGAGATGGCCCGTGAGGGATGCGTGAATGGCGATCTCCGCCGTCTCGGTATCGCGAATCTCGCCGACCATGATCACGTCTGGGTCTTGTCGGAGGAAGCTTCTCATGCCGGAGGCGAAGGTGAGCCCGATCTTCGGTTGCACCTGCATCTGCCCGATACCTCGAAGCTCGTATTCGACGGGATCCTCGGCGGTGAGGATGTTCTTTTCCGGGGTGTTAATCTTGTTCAGGCACGCATACAGAGTCGTCGTCTTACCGGAGCCGGTGGGGCCGGTGACCAATACGATCCCGTTCGGACGCTGGATCAGGTGCTCGAGTTGATCGAGCTCGCGTCTCGCGAAACCGAGATCGATCAGGTTGAGCAGGACCTGCTCTTTGTCGAGAAGACGCATCACGACGCGCTCACCCTTGGCGGTGGGTATGGTGGAAACACGAACATCGACCACCTTGCCGGCGATTTTCTTCGTGATGCGACCGTCCTGTGGCAGCCGCTTCTCGGCAATGTTCAGACCGGCCTCGATCTTCACGCGGCTGACGATCGACGCGAGGAAACCACGATTGGCTTCCTTTCTCGGCACCAATCGCCCGTCGATGCGATACCGCACGACGACCTTTTCATCGGTTGGCTCGATGTGAATGTCCGAAGCTCGCTCTTTGACTGCGGTGTAGAAGAGGTTGTTGACCCAGCGAATGACCGGCGCTTCGTCGGTCATATCGATCAAGTCGCGAAGCTCCTCGACTTGTTCTCCCTCTTTGGCGTCGGCCAGCGCGGTTTCGTCTTTGCGTTCGTAGACCCGATTGATCGCGTCATCGATGGCCTCTTCGGACGCAGCAACGGCGACGATTGTCTTGCCGAGCAGAATTCGGAGGTCGTCGATTGGGAAAGGGTCGAGGGGGTTCGCAACGGCGACGCGAACCGTGCTGTCAGACTCACCCAACGGAAGAACCCTGTTTTGGCGTGCGAAGTTGATTGGAACCGTATCGATGAGCTCCTCGGGGATTTGGTCCGTCGCGATCTTCTCGACGAACTCCATGCCCACCTCGTCGGCTAGCGCCCTCACGACCTTCCCATCCTCGACGACGTGGGTCGCGACGAGGAAGTCACGCAGATCGACCGCGCGTTCGGCGGCGCTTTCTAACGCGTGATCGAGCCTATCGGGCTCGAGCGCTCCGCGGCGCACCAAGATCTCTCCGATGTAGCGCTGCTCGAAGCTCATCCGTCAGTCCTCCAACCCTTCGCTTGTTGGGCTCGGCGGAGGTTCTTCTTCGGTGGGCTGCTCGACAGCCGCCGCCGACTCGGCCTCCGTCTCCGGCTCGATCACGTCGGGCTCCTCCGGTGCGGGTTCCGTCTCAGGCTCAGTCTCAGGCTCCGTTTCGGGCTCGGGCTCGACGTCCGGAGCCACTTCCGGTTCGTCCGGGAACACGACCGGGGGCGGTGGCGCTCCGGCGCCTTCCTGCAAGTCGGCCTCCGTCGGCTCCATGGCTTCGCGCTCGATGTCTTCCCTGGCCTCTTCCCCGTTCGGTCCGATCACCAGGGTGTCTTCCTCGAGCTGGGGCTCGGTCGGCACGTATGAACCGATCGGCGCACGTGGCACGTGATCGGGGGGCGGTTCGAGCTCCGCGGCTTGAGCGAGTCGAATCTCCTCTTCGACCGTATCGATCTCGTTGATGATTTCGGAGACGACACCACGGGTGCGCGAGTAATCGATGTGAGGTGTGAATTTGTCTTCGCCGAAGACGAAGTAACGGTCGATCATCTGCTGCCGTTCCTGCATCTTACGCTCGAAGATTTCGCGAAGATCGCCCGGGTCTCGGATGATGTAGGGCGTTAGGATGAGCAGCAGGTTGGTCTTTTTCTTCTGCTTGTTCGTCTTTCGGAACAGCGCACCGAGAATCGGGATATCACCGAGGACCGGAACCTTGTCTTCCGTGTTTTGAATCGCGTCGCGCATCAGGCCGCCGATGACGATGGTCTGCTGGTCCCGGACCATGACCTCGGTTCGTGCGGTTCGACGGTTGATCGACACAACGCCCAACGTCCCCGAGGTCGCGCCCTGCTCGGAGATCTCTTCCTCGATCTCGAGGCGAACTTCGTTGTTCTCATTGATGTGCGGGACGACTCGAATTGTCGTGCCCACGTCCTGACGAGCGACGCTACCGAGACCACCGGCGAGTCCGGCAAGAGCGCCAATGTCTTGTCCTCCCGCCGCCGCGGTGCTCAATGCGCCGAGGCTTCCGGCGCCTGCGAAGGTCCCTGGGGCCACGCCGTTGGTCTGGAGTGGAATGTTCTCGCCCACGCTGATCTCGGCTTCGGTGTTATCGAGCGCGATGATGTGCGGTGTCGAGAGAACGTCCGCATCACCGGTAGATGCGAGTGCCGTCACGACCACGCCAAAACCCGGGACCGAGAAGCCAACCAATTGTTGCGAGTTCTCGATCGTTGGGCCGCGCACACCGAGCGCGAGGCCGGTCAGGTTGTTCTGGGTGATGTCGATCGAGGATGGTGCGTTGAACCCGAACAGCGAAAGGGACCCGTCGGTCGGGAAGTTGCCGGCACCGCCATGAAACGCGAAGCCGAGCTCCGAAGTGCGCTCTACGCCGAGCTCCATGACGACCGCCTCAATGAACACCTGTTTGCGCGGCGCGTCGAGGCGTTCGATCACGCGCTTGAGCGCGGTGTAGTCGTGAAGCGATGAAGTGATGACCAGTGCGTTGGCCGGCTCGTATGCGGTGACCGCGACGGCGCCCTCGAACAAGGAGCCGGAAGGGACTTGTGACGCTGCCGCTCCTCGCTGAAGCGCGGCTGCGCGGGCAGCTGGGGTACCAGGCGTCGCTCGGGGGCTAGCCGCGCCCACCAATGAGGTCAGTGCTGCGGCGATGTCCGCGGCCGCCCCATGTTGCACGTAGTGAACGTGAATACGGCCCTCGCCCTCGAGCGGCACATCGAGTTGGCGGATCATCTCGAGGATACGCAGGTAGGCACGCTCCGTTGCAATGATGATCAGTGAGTTCGTCCGCTCGTCGGCGATGATGTTTCGGATGGCGCTTTCCGCTGTCACGCTGCCGATCACTTGGGCAGTGGCGGCGGCGCCCTTCGCGGCCTTTGCTGGCTGGGGTTTTCGTTTCGCCCCCGCGGGCGTCGCCGGGGCGTCCTCGGCAGGGAAAATCTCCAGGAGCCGAGCGGCAAGCTCGCCAGCATTCGCGTAGTGAATCGGCTCGATCCAGGTCTGCGTGCCGCTTCTCGGCAGGTCGACTGCCGCGATGAGCCTCAGCATCCGACGGATCTGGGACCCGGTGTCGGTCATGATCAGCATGTTGGTGGGTCCGTAGGAGGTGATGCTCCCTTCACGAGATGCGAATCGAACGAGCAGATTGGTGACATCGTCCGCGGAGACGTTCTCGAGGTGGTGCATTCGGGTCACGTAGCGGTCGGAAGCAGGAACGGGGGTTCCATCTGAATAGAGCGGAATTGCGGTTCGTTCGACACCGCCGAGCTCTTCGATCTTGAGGTATCGGCCGGCAGGAACGACCGTGTAGCCGTTGACCTCGAGGACGGAGAGAAACGCTTGGTAGGCTTCCGCGACCGTGACTTTGGTGGGAGCAAACACGGTCGCCTTAATCGTTCGAAGCTTGCTCGGCAGAATGAAGCGGCGTCCGGTCATGTTCGAGATCAATCGAACCAGGTCGGCTAGATCGGCCTCTTCCAGGTTGAAGGTCACCTTCGTTCTCGGCGACATGGCCTTGAACTCGACTCCGGTCTCAAACTGTGGAAGTTCCAGATCCTCGGTGCCCTGGACGAGCGTATCGACGCCTTCGTCCTTTTCCGCCTCGGGTTTCGGCTTCGGAGCCGACCCGATTGGAACCGGCGCGCTCGGCAACCTCACTGGCGGAGGTGCTTTGGGTTTCGCTTCGTCTTCCTGGGCGATGGCTTCGTGTCCTGCACTGAGCAAGAGCGATCCAACGACCAAGCACACAAGATGTTTTCGTAACTTCACGATGATTTCCCGCCTTGGATTCCCTGCAGTCGCGTCATTGAATGTTGTATTCGATGGTCATTTCTTTGTTCTGTCTCTTCACGGCTAAGCTGAGCGCGTCCGCCGTGCGCAAACGCGAGTAAGCCTCGAGAGCCGTGTCTGGGCTCGTCATGTCGAAACCGTTGATCGTGCGAAGCATGTCGCCGTTGCGAATCCCGAGCTTGCCAAGCAAGCTAGTTCGACGAATGCCATAGAGCTTCACACCCACGACGCGCCCATCCTCCTCATGCGGGATGACGCGGGCCGTTTTCATGATGCTGCCTTGATTTGCGAGCACCTTGTCCACGATGCTCCGTTGAATGTTGAATTTCGTGTCGCTCACCTTTTCGATCCCTTGATCGAGCTCTTCGTTGCTGAGCCCCGCATTTCGAGCGCTCGAAGCGGTGCTGGGTCGAGAGGTGCTCTTGACCGGAAGCGGAAGTGGCTTCGCCCCGGCTTCTTCTTCTGCGAACATCGAGAGCTCACAAGCGCCCGCGCCAGACGGTTGGACGACCACGCTAGATGCGCGCACCGCGAGCACGTACGAGCCCTCTACGCTCGAACCTTTCCGGTAAAGCATCGTCTTGCCTTCGTTCCCCGCGATCGCAGCAAAAGACCACTCGGGATCGGTGGGGCTCACGACCGAACCCACCAGCCGTAGCTTGCCGGTACATCGCGGTGCTGGCTTCGATGGATCCCACTCGCCCGCCGGTGCGCCTGGGATGGATTCGGCGAGAGGCTCGAGCGTGAGATCACCGCGCGACGAGTCGAAGATGTTGCGTTTGAGGATCACGGCTGGGTCGCGCTTGCGTAGAAACTCGGGATTCGTGGTGGCGATTCGTGTCCGCGTTCGCGATGACGCCGTCGGATCCCTGTCGAGAAGCTCCGCCGCGAGGACACGGGTCGTACCCTGCGCTAGGAAGAAAGCGCACAGCGCCAGCGTTGCGAGAATGATCGCTGTCGAAAATCGTTGTTCGCGCGGATTTGCCACCGGTTACTAGTAGAGCAACGCCCGTGCCGAGTTTGATCCGCAAAAACCCCAATGATCTCAGGCCCTATTGCCCGTTGGGTGCGTTTGTTCTGCGACAACGTGGCGGGCTTTCCGGGGGGGGTTTGACAAATTGACAGCGCGGACCTGATCGAGCGCTCAGGCTGCCTCGTCTCCCTTTTCCGCGCCGAGCTTTCGATAGATCGTTCGTGCCGAGATTCCGAGCAGTTGAGCGGCGAGTTGTTTGTCGCCTGCCGTGTGCTGCAGCGTGCCGTGGATAACTCGCTGTTCGACCTCGCTAAGCGGTGTTCCGACCGGAAACGTGAAGGCATCGACTTGCGGTTCGGCGCGCGCCACCGGGTCAGGAAGGTCTTCGAGCTTGATGACCCCGCTGGTATTGAGAACGACCGCTCGCTCGATCACGTTTTGAAGCTCTCGCACGTTGCCGGGCCAATCGTATGCAATGAGCTGCTCGAGTGCGCCTTTATCAACGACCAGCGGTTCTTTTTGGTTCTTGACGCAATACGTTTCAACGAAGTGTTCGGTGAGCAATGCGATGTCTTCGCGGCGTGCTCGGAGTGGTGGACTCGTGAGCGCGATGACGTTGAGACGGTAATACAGGTCTTCACGAAACTCACCTGCGTCAACTGCGGCACGCAGATCGCGGTTCGTCGCTGCAATGAGCCGGAAGTCAGCCTTCTTGGTTTGACCACCGACCGGCTGGTACTCGCCCTCTTGCAAGACGCGGAGCAGCTTCACTTGAACGGTGGGCGACAGCTCGCCGATTTCGTCGAGGAACAGGGTGCCACCTTCAGCCTCCGCAATGCGCCCGCCTCGGCGCGCAATCGCGCCCGTAAATGCGCCTTTTTCGTGACCGAAAAGCTCGGACTCGACGATCGTCTCGGGAAGCGCGGAAAGATTTACGCCGACGAACTTGCCGCGTCCGCTGTGCTCGTGGATGAAGCGTGCCAGGAGCTCTTTGCCGGTCCCGCTCTCGCCGAGAATCAATACGTTTGCCGAGGACGGCGCCGCTTGCGTCGCGATCTCCAGCGCATGCCGGAGGGCAGGCGCCGACCCGACGATGTTTCGATCGCTCAACTGCGACAGTTGTTGGCGGAGGTCTTTGTTTTCGACGACGAGCTGGTGACGCTCAGCCGCTTTGCGAACCGTTTTCACCATGTGTATTCGTTTGAGCGGTTTCTCCACGAAGTCGTAAGCTCCGGCCCGCATTGCGTCGACGGCCTTTTCGACCGTACCGAACGCGGTCATCAACACGACCTCGGCGTCGGGGACCACCATCTTCAACGCTTTGACCAACTCGATGCCGTTCATCCCAGGCATCATCAAGTCGCTGACAACCACGTGGACCGCGTGTTGGCGACACACATCGAGGGCCTTTTGTCCGCTCGTGGCGGTCAGGACGGCAAAGCCCTCTCGTTCGAAGATCCTTCGGAGCGACTCGATGTTCGGTGCCTCGTCGTCGACGACGAGCACGGAGATTTCTTTTGGACCAGTCATGCGAGACTCCCTGGCAATCAGTGTTGACATAATGTCAGGAAATGACAAGTCGTCCGTATGTTCTTGCATTACGTAACTCATCGTAATTACCTATGTTTAGCGGCACGCATGCCAAAGTCACGCGCCTGCTTTCAGCGCTAACCTGCAATCGGCGAGCCAGATCAGAACAGCAAGGGGAGCTGGGGCCCGGAGGGCTCGGTCGGTTTTGACGGAACCTCGGGGGCGTAGTTCCGCTCGTGATCGAGCCCGAGCCGATCGCAGTGCAAAGCGAACAGCTGCTCGATGGCGGCCCACCGAGCCCCTTTGCCGAGCATTCGGGAGCCGAAGTCGCTGTCGCTGATCCGGCCGCCACGGACATCGCGGATTGCGCTCATCACACGTGCGTGGCGCAAGGGGAACGCGTCGGCCAACCGCTGTTCGAAGATCGGGCCGACTTCGAGCGGAAGACGCAAGAGGATTTTGAATGCACGCTTGGCTCCCGCGTCGTGTGCGCGTCTCAGGATCTCGGGAATCTGATCGTCGTTTAGCCCTGGGATGATCGGGGCAATCCCGACGGCCGTATCGAGACCGGCGTCCGACAGCAGCCGCAGCGTCTCGAATCGCTTGCTCGGAGGGCTAGCGAACGGCTCGATCGCCCGCGCATCCTCATCGTTGAAAAAGGGGATGCTGAGTGCGACTCGACAGGAAGCGCTTTTTTGGAGCTCTTGGAGGATGTCGATATCGCGCCGAACGAGCTTTCCCTTGGTGATGATCGTGACCGGATTGGCATGTTCGACGCAGGCCTCGAGGCACCCACGTGTCAACGCGTAATGCGCCTCGAGTGGCTGGTAGCAATCAGTGTTACCGGAAAACGCCACGACCTCACGGCGCCAAGATTTCTTTTCGAACGTTGCGCGCAGCCGTTCGACGATGTTCACCTTCGCTACGATCTGGCGCTCGAAGTCCGTGCCTGCGCCAAAGCCGAGATAGGGGTGGGTCGGACGCGCATAACAGTACGCACACCCGTGAAAACACCCGCGATACGGATTCAGGCTCCAGCGAAAGCCAATATCGGGGCTCTCGTTCTGCGCGAGAGCAGCCTTGGTGTGCTCCTCGTGTACGCGTAAGTCGGCAGGCGGGGGTACTCCCTCCCACTCCAGATAGGCTTCCTCGAAGCGGTTGGGCGGATTATCGCGGTACCCCGGCACTGAACAAAAGTACAGCAACCTCCACAATCACGCAAATGGGGACAGTCCCCATTAATCTGCGTAGGGGATCGCTTGGCAGGTTTCGTGGGCGCCGTGCCAGCGCATGAGCGTCGTTTGCGGCTTTCCGTCTTCGTCGTAGCTGATCACGGCATAGGTGAGGCCACTGTCTTGACCGAGGTATTGAAGGTCGAGGTTGATCATCTTCACCCATGTCCCGGTATTGACGAGAATCCGGTCATTGGGGAGCTGCAGGTATCGGGGGCCGTGACTGTGGCCGACGATCAGAGTGTGCGCACCGCGGATCTTGTTGAGGGCGCGAATCGCTTGCTCGTCGTACCCCCCGCGTGCCACCTCGAAGATCTCTTCGCGCAGCAGCCGGGGAAAATTCACTAGACGATGGCGCCAAGCTCGGATCGTGAAGATTCGATGGCGGAGGAAGTATAACGTCGATCGCCACAAGAACTTCATGACGAACCGCGGGTCAAGAAAAAGAGAAGACCACAAGAAACGCCGAAGGGGCTGGATGCGATCCACATGACTTCGAACTTCTTTCAGTGGATTCATGACTTCTAAGATCCACAAGCTTCCCCAGGGAAGGGCAAGTACTTCCGTTCCATCGCGACGGGTGCGCGTGATCTGCGAATAATCGACCCGGTGGATGCGCTCGAACTGGTGGCCGTGCCGGATCTGAATCCCCTCGGGCAGGTAGTACGTGTCCGACGAAGTCACGAAGCTCACGCGGTCCGAAGCGCCTCCAGGTGCGACATATCGACGAAAGAGCTCCTGGACCCCGGGAAACCACAGCTCGAGATCGTGATTCCCGGGTAAGTAGGTCACGCGATTGCTGGGCTTGTGGAGGAACTCCTTGATCGCCAGAACGAATTTGGGATGCCCGTCGAGGCATTGCTGCAGCTTGGCGACCGCGATCTCCTCGGTAACCTCGGTTGGCCATTGGTTGGCGATCTTCACTTTCAGCAGATCGAAAATGTCACCGTTCAGGATGAGCTCGACGCTACCGTCCCGCCCCGCCAGCTTGTCGTAGTGCTCGACCAGCTCGGCAAAACGATCGTCATGGATGAAGTCTTCGAGCGGGTTCAGTTGCCCACGCCGGGTCCCCGTTCCCAGATGCAGGTCGCTGAGCACGATCCGGTAGAGCTTCACCTCGAGCTACCCCCAACCGATGAGGTATCGCGAAGCGTGCCCGCGGGCCAGCTTCTTACAGACCGCTCGACTTCAGGCTCTGGTCCTCCTCCTCGGTCAGCGGCATGTGAAGGCCACACTCTCGCTTTTTGCCGAGGATACGCCCGTCGCGGGGATCCATCTCCTCCGTCGTTGGAATCGTGGAATGGTGGTCACCGATCGAACGGTAGCCCTGCTCGACGAGCGGGTGGTGTGGCAAACCGTGCTTCTCCATGTAGCTTTCCATGTCCCGAAAGGTCCACCGCAAGATCGGATGAATCTTGATCCTTCCGTCTTGCCGGTCGATGCGGCGCAGACCGGAACGGTGCTCGGTTTGCTCTGCTCGGACGCCGGCCATCCAGGCCTCTGCACCCAAGTCTCGCAACGCACGTTGCATGGGCTCGACTTTGTTGATCTGCAGGTAACGCTGAACGCCTTCCTCGCCCTGCTCCCAGAGCTTTCCGTAAAGCGCCTCTTGGCGAGCTGCCGACATCCTGGCCGAATAAAAACGAACATCGAGATCGAGCCGCTTGATCAGGTCCTCCGCGAACTTGTAAGTCTCCTCGAAGAGGTACCCAGTATCGACGCAGACGATGGGTGTCCGAGGCGCGATGCGATGGATCAGGTGCAACATCACGCCAGAGGTGGCGCCGAAGCTCGTAGACGCGACCAGCCGTTCGCCGTAGCGCTCGTGTGCCCAAGCGATCAGCTCGTCGGGCGTGGAGGCCTCGAGAGCTCGGTTCTCTCGATCCAAGTCGGCGTCGACGGCAGCGATGCGGGCGGCTTCCATAGCGATCCGGAGTAACTTGACAAGTCTGGTGCAGTTTTGCAACGCGTCCAGCGTCCGTGGTGCCATCTAATCACACAGGACCGAAATTTACAGCGTATTTTTGATCATCCAAGGGCTGTTATTCTTGATTGAATGAATCAAGAATTAGCGTAGCGTGACGAATTCCTCCGCTGATGTCGGGTGTATCCCGATCGTCGCGTCGAAGACAGCCTTGGTTGCTCCGGCCTTCATCGCTACCGCCAAGCCCTGGATGATCTCGGCCGCGCCGTGCCCCGCCATGTGGCATCCGACCACGCGGTCATCTTCGGCGTTCACGATGAGCTTGACGATGGTCCGTTCTTTTCGCTCGCTCATCGCGAGCTTGAGCGGTGTGAATACCGAGCGGTAGACGCGCACATCCGGACAGTGGTGCCAGGCTTCCTCTTCTGTGAGGCCTACCGTCGCAAGCTCCGGCTGACAGAAAACCGCGGTTGGGATGTTTCGATAGTCGATGCGGAACTCGCTTTCGCCAAAGAACCGATGCGCGAAGTGCATCCCTTCCCCAATGGCAACGGGGGTTAGCTGAACGCGGTCGGTGACGTCGCCCACGGCGTGGATGGACGGGACCGAGCTCGTGTAGTCGTCATCGACTACGATGCCTCCCCGCGTGCCGAGCTCTACGCCAAGTGCTTCGAGTCCGAGTCCAAGCGTGTTGGGCGTGCGGCCAATCGCAAACAGAGGAAAGTCGGTTTCGAGTGTATCGCCGTTATCGAGCCGAGCTTCGATGCTTGGGCCGCGTTTGCGAAGCTCTTCGACCTGCGTCTCGAGAACGATCCGAACACCCTTGGCTTCGAGCTCGTTGTGAAGATGACAGCGCAAATCACGATCGAATCCCCTGAGAATCTCCTCGCCGCGGTGCACGATGGTGACCTCGACTCCCAACGCGCAAAACACCGACCCGAGCTCGAGGGCGATGTACCCGGCGCCGACTACCAGCATTCGCTTTGGTAGCGCCGCAAGTGTAAACACGGCGTTGGAGGTCAGGGCCAACTCCGCTCCGGGAATGTCCGGCCTTCGAGGGCGGCCGCCGGTCGAAATGAGGATCCGCGTCGCCGTTCGCTCGGCGCCTTCGATGCGAACCGTGTTTTGGTCGACTAGCTCTGCGCGGCCCCGAAACAGCTCGATCCCAGCACGTTCGAGGAGCTCGAAGTAGATAGCGTTCAGTCGTGCGATCTCTCGGTTCTTGTTCTCGAGAAGCCTGCGCCAATCGAATGAAGGTTCGCCGGACCAGCCGTACCCTCGTGCGTCATTGAGGTCGTAGGCAAAGTGGGAACCGTATACGAATAGCTTTTTCGGCACACACCCAACGTTGACACACGTGCCCCCGAGGCGATCCATCTCACAAATCGCGACACGCGCGCCGAGCTCGCTGGCGATCCGAGCGGCTCTCACACCTCCGGACCCGGCTCCGACGACGATCAGGTCGTAGTCATGGTGGGTCATGATCTCGGGCTCAGGTATGGCTCAGGGATTGCTCACTTACCAGCTCGCGAATTCGCGCAGGGCCTGCACGACGGAGATCTCGGTGCAGCCGCCTTGTAGGAGAGTCATCGCGCCCTGTTCGGTAACCCCGACGTAGAGCTCACGCTCGTCGTCTGGTACCAGCGGCACGAGCCTCTCGTCGACACCCGATTTGGCGAGCAAAGCGTTCATTGCCCGAACGAGCGCGCGGACTGCAACCGTGCCGCTTTCCCCGGTTTCGTCTTCTTCGTCGGTGACTGCGCTGAAGTGCTCGCCTGCCCGAAGTACGAGCGGACCGCCGTCGGTGCCGATTCGCTGCAACTTGACTGGAGCGACTTCGGAGTTGAGATCGGCGAGCGCCGCAACGATTTGATGCGCCGTCACGGAAAAGCGGTCGTGATGGACGAAGAAGCGATCACTGGCGCAACGGCGCGAGGCGACCGAGGCATCCTCATTTCCTTCGTAATAGAGCTCCAAAATGTCCATTCGCCGGGAGTCGACTCGTTCTTCGCTGATGTTCGATACGATCGCCGCGAGCTGCCGAGCGTCGAGCTCGCAGGCCAGACCAGCGGCGTTCAGCAGGCTGACGAACTCCTGGTCACGCTTCGAATACCCCGCGGCCTCGTCCTGCAAATGCAGTTCATCCGCAGGCGGTGGCACCGATTCTTTCAGCGACGCGGTCATCAACCCCTGTATTAGTGTTCAACAAATGAAGTCAAAGGTCGACCCTCTGACACAATTGGCACTCCCAAGACCCCGAAAGCGAAGAATTACGGTTGGCGCCTCTCATCGACCCGCACAGTTGTTCACCGGTCGCCTCAGGAGTCGTCGCCTTGGCACAGGACGAACCATGCCGACATGGGTTTTGCGCGCTTGAATGCGCGACCGATGATGACGTGCTTCGAGACACCTCGAAGGACATCTTGGGTGCCGTTGTAGACGAAAGCGGAAAGTCGGGAAGAGTTCGAAAGAATTTCAGGCCACTCGCTGGGTCGTCCGGGGGGGACACGCAGGTAGTCGACCAGGACCTCGCCCTCGTTTTCGTGGGGATAGGCGACAAAGTATCCGGGGCCTACGACCGTCTCGATGAAGCCGCCGCTTCGATTGTACCCCCAAAGCTCGGCGCTCCTCGTTGCCGCCTCTGGCTTCACGAACACCTTTGCAAAGTGAGAGAACGCGGGGAGCGAGTTCTTTCCGTGGTGCACGACCTCTTTCATCGGTGGACGCATTCGAGGGACGATATCGTCCAGCGAGATCGGCTTGTGGCCGCGAGCCGCCTCGAACAGACGTGCTTGGTGCTTTCGACCAAGTGTCCGGATTTCGGAGATACGTTGCTCGGAATCGAGGCTGTCGAGGTAGGCTTCCACCGCCCCGATGTCGGGCGTATTCTCACTCAACATCTCCTGGAGCCGTCCCATGCAAAACGTATGTCCGAAGTCTAGCGCAGCGGCAACTAGCGAATCGGACGATGCGTGTGAATACCAACGAGTCTGGTGGTATCGACCCGTAGGGACAGGAGCAAAGTGAACAGTTTGCGCATGCTTTCGTGATCGAAGCCAAAATCGCGAAGCTCACGCCTGAGCAATCTGCCGGCTCGGTCATGCGTCACCTTCTTGGCCATGTCGAGCGCTTCCATCTGATTGACACCCTCGGCGCTCGCAATCTGACGAAGGATATCGACGTACTCGGTGATGTGCTCGGAAAGCAACTCGTGCGGGATGGTTTTGCTGTCGAGGACATCTCCTTTCGGGGATCTCGCCTCCAGCACGAAGTGTTGCTCAGTGAGTGAGATGTGAAGCGTGGCGTCGTAGTCGACCGCGTCCTGGATCTTCGCAAGAAGCTCCCGGATGTTGGCGTCCCACTCGATGTGTTGCGCCTCGGAGCCGCGCGACAGAGTGCGCTCGTCGATCACCACCGCATCGAAGGACATGGCCGGAACATATCAGTTTCGCATCGGCCTGCATCTTTCGAGCGCCGGCTGCTATGGTTCGCAGATGGCCCCGGAGCTCAGCGAGCGTAGAGACCAGATCGTCTATCGATGGGACCTCGATAAGACCTACCTGCGAACGGATTTCGACACGCTGCGTGACCTCGTTCGTACGGCGTTCGAGCCCGCCTCTCGTAAGCGTGCCTATCCTGGTGCCAGTGCGCTCTTGCGCGAAATCCGCTCCACCGAGCCAGCAGCGATCTTCATACTATCGGGAAGCCCCGAGCAGATGCGAAGCGTGCTCGAGGCGAAGTTGAGGCTCGACGGGATTCGATGGGACGGTCTCACGCTGAAACCGAGCCTGCGAAACCTGGCGCGAGGTCGGTTTCGGTTTCTCCGAGATCAGGTGAGCTACAAGCTCACCGCTCTCCTGCGCTCGCGGACCAACGTAGACCCGACGACCGACGAGATCATGTTCGGCGACGATGCCGAGGGGGATGCGTTCATCTACTCACTTTACGCGGATATCGCTGCAGGCCGCGTCAGCCAGGAGCTTCTCATGCAAGTGGCGGAGGCGGCCCACGTGTACCCGGACGACATCCCCCAGATTGTGCGCATCGCAGCACGCGTGCCTCGTCGAGATGCGATTCGGCGCATCTTCATTCATCTCGAGCGTGTTTCCTCGACCGTCGGCTTCAATGACTTCGGACACCGCGTTTGCCCGTTTTACAATTACTTTCAGCCCGCCCTAGTGCTGCTCGATGACGGAGCTCTCGACGCAGATGCCGTGCTTCGAGTTGGCGCAGACTTGGTCGTCGCCCACACATTCAACCCTGAAGTCCTCGCAGCGAGCTTCGATGATTTGCGGCGCCGAGGCTACTTGAGCAAACGGGTGGTGGATCGAATCTCAGGGAGCCTCGAGAGCATCGTGCCGGCGACGTTCGGACAAGCCTCCGGCCCGCTGCGAGCGCTCGTTAAGACCATGGAGGAAGCGCGACCGGAGCTCCCCGAAGAGGTCGAGGTCGACGCGACCAAGGAAGATTATCTCAGCTTGTTCAAGCGGGACCAAGCAAGAGCGCGCGCAGCCAAACGTCGCGCCGTCTGGACGCGGGAGATACCTCGCTAGCGTGGCTCGAGACCGAGCATGGCGAGTGCATCTCGTGCTAGCTCGCCTATCGTGGTCTTTTCTTCGTCTTCGAAATCCTCGAGGGTCACTTCGCGCGAGTCGTTTGTGAGGCCTTTCAGATCCGTTACGGCCTCCGGATCCTGGAGCTGCGCAAGAGCTTCGATTGCGGCGGCTGCGACGTCTGGATCGGGATGCCCCAAGAACCTGCGAATGAGGGGGAGGGCGCTTGGCTCGGCGATCTCCGCCAACACCCAAGGGAGCTCACACATCGCGAGGCCGCCCCGTAAGGTGGCGTCATCGCCACGGGGCTCTCGTGCATCGGCTTCGAGTGCACGTTCGATGCCGCGGGCTACCTCCGCATAGCGTTCGAATCCTAGATCGCGCAAAGCCTCTCCGGCTGCCACCCGTACGCGTGGCTCGGGGTCGTTGAGGATCGCGATCAACGCGTCGGTCATTCGGGGACCTGGCACCTGTGCGCAGAGATCGGCCAACCTTTCCAAGCGCATGATAGCTTCATCCCGATCATCCATGCGCAATGCCTGCTCGGTCTCGCGTTCGAGCAGCGCGCTGAGCTCCTCGGAGCTTCGTTTGCGGAGCAGTGTTTTCTCCGCAGTTCGCATCGCGCGATCTGCCTCGAAGATTCGTCGTAGCTCGTCCGAAAGCGACATGGCGGGCTCATTCCTTCTCCGCTGCGACGCGCAGCGGCTGGAGGTCTCGAAGCAGGGAATGCACACGGTCCACGGCATCGAGGGCTTCGTCATCCCGATAGCGCCGTGTCAGCTTCATGTCAGGCGAAAGGCTCCACTCCCCGCTCGGGGTGGCGACCAGGGGCATCAATTTCGCCGGGTCAAGCGGGGTGTCCTCTCGAAGATGCAAGGTGACACGAGCTGAGTTAGCTTCACAGCCGAGCGCACGAAGCTCCCGAAGGGAAGGCTTGAGCGACATGACCCGAACGAAGTCGCGCGCTGGCTGGGGGGGCACGCCGAATCTCTCTTCCATCTCGTTCGCGAGGTCATCGACCGCCTGCTCGTCCTCGGCAGTCGCAAACCGACGGTAAAGCGAGAGCCGCAAACCTATATCGTCGATATAGTCGTCCGGCAGGTAATGCTCGACTTCCACGGAAAGCTCGGGATCGACCTCTTGCTGCACCGGCTCTCCTCGAAGCTCGGACACCGCTTCGTCGAGCATCTGGACGAACATGTCGAAGCCCACCAGTGCAGCGTTGCCACTTTGCTCGGACCCGAGGAGGTTTCCCGCGCCCCTGAGCTCCATGTCGAGCGTAGCGACGCGGAAGCCTGCGCCAAGCCCCGAGAAACGCTCGAGTGCCTCCATGCGGACGCGAGATTCCTCCGACATCTGGTTTGGTGGCGGCGTGATCAAGTAACAATATGCGCGTTGGTCGGACCGGCCGACCCTGCCTCGCAATTGGTAGAGTTGTGCCAAGCCAAGTGCGTCAGCACGGTCGATCAAGATCGTGTTGGCCCGAGGAATGTCGAGGCCGCTCTCGACGATCGCCGTGGAGCACAACACATCATAGGCACCCTCGACGAAGTCGGTCATCGTTCGGTCCAACGCCGCGGGCTTCATCTGGCCGTGCGCGATCGCGATTCGCGCACTTGGGAGCAAGTCCTGAAGCCGTTGGGCACGTTCGTAGAGCCCATCGATGCGATTGTACACGAAGAAAACCTGGCCGCCGCGACTCAACTCGCGTTCTACCGCTTCCTTGATCAGGTGTTCGTCCCAGCGACAAACGAACGTTCGAACCGCGCGGCGATCCTGCGGTGCGGTCGTGATCAGCGAGAGGCTGCGCATGCCGCCGACCGCAAGCTGAAGCGTACGTGGGATCGGAGTGGCGCTCAGTGTCACTACGTCGACGTTGGTACGCAGTTTCTTGATGCGCTCCTTGTGTCTTACGCCGAACCGCTGCTCTTCGTCGACGACGAGCAATCCAAGCCGCGCGAAGTGGACGTCCTTCGACAAGAGCCGATGTGTGCCGACGACGACGTCGATTGTGCCGTCCTTCAGCCCCGCCAAAGTTTCGACTTGTTTCGATCGGGAAGCGAATCGCGACAGCACCTCGACGCGCAGTGGATAATCCTTCAGGCGCGCCGAAAAGGTCCGGAGATGCTGCTGCGCCAACACCGTCGTCGGGCAAAGGAGCGCGACCTGCCGCCCACTCATGGCGACCCGAAAGGCCGCGCGTAGCGCCACCTCGGTCTTGCCAAAGCCTACGTCTCCACAGACGAGGCGATCCATGGGCTGAGGCTCTTCGAGATCGGACAGAACGTCTTCGATCGCCTTGGCTTGGTCGCGCGTTTCCTCGAACGGGAAAGTTGCTTCGAACTCGGCATACGCCGCCGGAAAAGACTCGATCGGTTCCCGGCGCGCGGCCGTCCGCTCGGCGTAGAGCTTGAGCAGCTCTTCAGCCATTTGCTGCACCGCCTTTTGAACACGACGCTTCTTGGTCGCGAAGGTCGTTCCCCCGAGGCGATCGAGCTTCGGCTGGTGCCCCTCTTGCCCCTTGAATTTTTCGATGATCCCCAGGCGAGTGACCGGAAGGAACAGCTTGTCACCGCCCGCGTACTCGACGACCATCACCTCCACGGTTTGAGGGCTTCGGCCATGCAGTCGGTCCATTGCGGTAATGCTGAGAGGCTTGTGCTGCAGCCCCAGATATCTGCCCACGCCATGATCGGCGTGCACGACGAAGTCACCAACATCGAGCTCTCGTAGGTCTTCGAGGAAGCGCTGCTGTTGACGCCTGGAGGCGTGCTTGGTTCTGCGCTGCCGCACCCGTGTGCCGAAAATTTCCTCTTCTGTAACGAAGGCCAGCCCCTCACTCCACAGGACGAATCCGTCACGAAGCTCTCCGAGCAAGAGGTGGTCCAGCACCTCTGCGGGGACGTTGTAGCCGCGCAATAGATCGGAGAGACGGTCAGCCTGGTGTCGGGTCCTGCCTACCAGGGCGACCCTCAGCCCCTGGTCGACCCAGTCCTGCAACTGGTCGGCGAGTGGCTGCAGTCCTCGCTCGCCGGCGCCCCTTTGCGTTCGCAACGCGGAGATCAAAGTGGTCTGATCCGACGCGTTGACGCGAAGAAGCCCTTCGCGCGGCGGTGCGAACCACGAGAGAAGCGGGCTTTCCTCCTCAGCGGGGGCACCGTGAATGGCCAGCCGGTGTGCCACCAAAGCAGTGCGCGGCTGGAGCCGATCGACGAGCTGCTCCGGATCCATGTAGTATTTCGGCAGATCGAAAGTCGGTCGATCTGATCGCGCGTCGTGCTCGTTTCGTGCGTTTCGGTGCTCGACCTCGATCGATTCTGCGATCGCAACCGGGTCGGTCCAGACGAAGCGTACGTCATCAGGAAGATAATCGAACAAAGTGTCCAGTTGCTCGTAGTAAGCCGGTAAAAGCGCATTCGAGATCAGCGCTCCCGACCCCCGGTCTAGCTCTGTGGTGATCTCGCGTGCTTGCAACGTGGGCATGTTCATCTCATCGCACAAATCTCTGACGATCTTTTTTGCGCGTTCGAGCGCCGTGGGTGCATCCGGCACCTCGCGCGAGGGCCCGACTCGGATGGAGTCGACCTCACCGGCAGTCTTTTGGTCGTCGGGATCGAACGTGCGGATGCGGGAAACGACGTCGTCGTCTAGCTCGACGCGGTACGGCGGCTCTGCCCCAGGCACGTACACGTCGACGATTGCTCCCCGCGCCGAGAATGTCCCGCGATCTTCGACCAGCGGCACCCGCAAGTAGCCGAGCTCCTGAAGCATTTTCACGAGCCCGTCCCGTTCGATCCGTTGGCCGACGGCAAGTGTCTGCAGGCTCGATTCGAGGTAGCTCCTCGGGGGCACGCGACGAAGAAGCGCGGACGCCGGGATGATCAAGACACGCCAGGGGCGGTCGTCAGCCAGACGATCCAAGATTGCCATGCGATGCATTTCAGCGCGTCGGTCGGGAACGACATCGAGTAGTGGGCTCGTGTCGGCTCCCGTGAACACCATGACCTCGCCGTCGTTCCCCTCGAGCAGGAACCGAAGGTTGGCTTCATGGCGGTATGCCTCCTCCAGGTTGGGAGTGACGACCACGAAGCGAAGCTCGGCGTTCGCGCCAGCTGCTTGAGTCAGGGCCCAACCGAGCGCTCCCACCGGCATCGCCGCAACGTCCACGCGCGCGTCGTGGTCGAGTTTCTGCACCAGGTCGCGGATCGATGCGTTTGCGGTCTGCAGCGTGGCTTCAAGCGTCATCGGATCGCTTGCGCATCACTTGCCGCAGGCGCTGAGCCAACCACGGTGGCGTCACGACCGTGCTCGCCATCACCATGAGAACGATCGCCGCATATACCCCTGCGGCGATCAGTGGCTTGCCTTCGAACCTGATTCCGGCGCCCACGTTGGCGAAGATCAAACCGACCTCTCCGCGCGGGACCATGCCAATACCAACCGTCAGGCGATCGGCTGTCTTGCCGCGAACGCCCAGACCAGTGACGAGCTTGCCGACGATCGCGACGATCGTCAGCGCAAGAGCCAGGAACAACGGCTCGGTCCCGATGCCCGAGAGCTGCACCATCATGCCTGTGCGCACGAAGAAGATCGGCGCCACCACCGCGACGATGGGCCCGATGATTTCGGTCAAATCATGGGCTGACGTCTTCCCAAAGGGACGAACGTGGACTTCGTCCAAGATGAGACCAGCGGCGAAAGCTCCGACGATTGGAGCTAGGCCTGCCTCGCCCGAGACGCCGGCGAGAAGCAAACAGAGGCCAATTGCCACCGCTGCAAGGACGTCTTGTGTGCGGAGCTTCGAAGCGGCTCGAAACACTCCCGGCACCACGTACGCTCCGAGGACCAACGCGCCAACCAAGAAACCAGCTGCGAGACCGATGATCTTGGTGAGATCCAATGCTCCTGGCACCGCGCCAAACTCGGCGATGCTTGCGACGACTGCGAGGACGATCAAACCCAACACGTCGTCGATCACCGCAGCGCCAAGGATGACACGCGTTTCCGGTTGAGCCATCGCGTTCAAGTCCTTGAGGACGCGTGCAGTGATTCCCACGCTCGTCGCGCAAAGCGTGGCACCGATGAAGAGGTGAAGAGAGAATGGCGCATCTGGGAGAAGCCAAAGACTCACTCCGTATCCCAGAGCCATCGGTGCAACGACCCCGATGATCGCAACCGAGCCCGAGGTCGGTGCGACCGCGCGCATCTCGGTCAAGGTAGACTCGAGCCCGACTTCGAACAGCAGCAGGACGACGCCAAACTCCGCGAGGAACTCTATAGGCACGAGCTCGGCAGCTCCGTCGAAAGTGTGCATGCCGATCATCCCTAGGTTGCCGAGTACGATGCCGACACACAGCTCGCCGAGGACGGACGGCTGGTTCAATCGGACGGCTACCTCGCCGCCGATCTTCGCTGCCAGGATCATCCCGGCGAGGATCAGCCAGATCTTGGCATCGAGACCGTGACCATCCTGGCTTGCGAACGCGGTCGCCGGCACGGCGGCGAACAAAGCTAGCATCAGCGAAAAGCGAGCCGGGCGGCGACGCATAGGGGCGGGACCATAGAGAGGGCAGCTCATCGCTGCAAGGCCGCAGCCCGCGAATACCTTGCGACTGAGAGGTGCCTCGGGTAATGAATGCTCATTCAGTCAGGAAGGCGGCATGGAACGTACCATTTTCTCTGAGGACCACGAGATCTTTCGCCGCAACTTCAGGCAGTTCGTCGACACTCGTGTCGTTCCGCGACAAGCCAAGTGGCGCAAGCAGGGAGTGGTCGATCGCGAGATCTGGTTGGAAGCGGGCAGTGCGGGGTTCTTGTGCCCGTGGCTCGACGAGGAATACGGAGGTCCCGGTGGGGACTTCTTGCATTCCGTCGTGGTGATGGAGGAGCTGGCGCGTGCGTATGAGTCGGGTTGGGCGGCAGGTCTCCATTCCGACATCATCGTGCCCTACATCGAGGCCTTTGGGACCCCGGACCAAAAGAAACGATGGCTTCCCAAATGTGCCAGTGGCGAGGTGGTGACGGCACTCGCCATGACGGAGCCCGGTACCGGATCCGACCTTGCTGCGATCGCGATGACAGCCAAGCGCGATGGCGACGAGTATGTGTTGAACGGTGCCAAGACTTTCATTTCGAACGGCATGTCGTGTGACCTCGTGGTGGTCGCAGCGCGGACTGAAAACTCGGAAGACCCGCATCGGAGCGTTTCGTTGTTCCTGGTTGAAGGCGATCGGCCTGGCTTTATTCGAGGCCCAAAGCTGGAGAAAATGGGTCTCGAAAGTCAGGACACGGCCGAGCTCGCGTTCGACGACTGCCGAATTCCCGCGAACAACCTCGTCGGCCAAGAAGGCGGTGGCTTTATGATGCTGATGCAGAACCTCCAGCAAGAACGGCTGACGGTCGGCGTCATGTCTCAGGCAGGTGCGGAAAAGGTCTTGGAAGACACCATCGCGTACACCCAACAACGAAAGGCGTTCGGTCGCCCGATCTCCAAGTTTCAGAACACGCAGTTCAAGCTGGCTGAGTGCGCGACCGAGATCGAAATTGGACGCGCTTTCCTCGACAAGCTGTTGGCAGAGCACATCGCTGGCAAGTACCTGGTCAAAGAGTGCTCGATGGCGAAGTACTGGCTCTCTGAGATGCAAGGACGGGTCGTCGACACATGTCTTCAGCTCTATGGCGGCTATGGCTACATGTTGGAGTACCCGATCAGCCGTGCCTTCATGGATGCGCGGGTGCAGCGGATTTACGCTGGCACCAACGAGATCATGAAAGTAATCATTGCCAAGCAGATGGGTCTATGAGGGCCTGGGCCTCCCCCACTAGCAAAGCAAAAGCGGCTTGACCCAGTCGTTGGTTGTGTAGATCCTGGCGCTCGTGTCGGAGAGTCCCACACCAAAAGACAAAGGTGGTTCGCGGAACGAGGCGAACGACCGGGAAGCAGATCTCGATGCCCAGGCCCAGGCGGGTCCCCGGGTGAGCCGAATGCGCGTCGGCGACGAGGACATCCTCGTGTTGAGCGTTCCGCTGCCGAAGCTTCGCTATCCTGTGGGTACGACGTCGGCGGAGCATGAGATCATCGACTTGGTGCTGCACGGGTTGACGGCAAAGGAAATTGCGGTGGAGCGCAATGCATCGCTCAGGACTGTTACCACCCAACTCGGGACGATCTTTCGGAAGGCACACGTGAACTCCCAAGCGGAGCTGATCTCGGTGATGACGGACGACCGAAAGCCCGAAGACGGTTGAATGCAGCAGCTCCAAATAAAGCGACGCGGCTAGTCAGCCCGTTTCCGACCAGCCGCGTCGAAGCCCAGCATATGCATGGGCAGGTAGCAGAGCGCACGATTTGTTGCTCTCGCCCCTGTGATTCTCTAAATACGCCCTCGCGCCCGCCGAAGCTATACGTAATTGTTCACATCGTGCGCGAGCTGGGGGATAGGACCATCAGTGGGCGAAACGTCGGAGGGAGGCGTGTCTCGCACGTGTTACGCGCGGGCGAGCGCTGTAATGAAGGCCGCGACCCCGGGCCAGGGCATCCCCGGGGGCAGGCTGATGAGGGGCTGTTCCATCCCGAGCTCCCGACGCCTGGCGAGCTCGCGGCGACAGTGAAGGGGGTCCCCTGAGATCGTCAGAGCTTCGATCATCTCATGGGTGACCGCCTCGGCCGCATTACTTCGCGTCGCCTTGTCGCGGTACAACCGTTCGATTTCGAGACACTCTTCCGCCCAGCCGAAACCAGAGAGCAACTCCTTGTAGTAGTCGCCCATGCCGCCCACGTAGAAAGCGATGAGCTCGCGTGCCTTGGTCGACGCCTTGCTACCCGGGATCGGAATCACCGTCGAAAACGGCGCGGTCTTGATGTCCTTTGGGTCACGACCTGCCTTGGCTGCGCCTTCGGCGATCCACTTGCGGCCATCGTCGAGCCGATTGTACGGCCAGAAGATCGGCATCCAACCGTCGGCCATCTCGCCGATGCTCGTAATCGACTTTTGCTTGAGGGCGGCCACGTAGATCGGAATGCGCCGGCGCGTCGGTTTGAAGTCCAGTGTGAATGGCCGGTATTTTCGTAGCTTGGTGTCGGCTTCGCTGAGGGGTCGCCCATCGAGGAGCGTCCGCACGACCCGAATCACGTCCCGGGTCTGCGTGAGGGGCTTTTCGAAATCACGGCCGTGAAGGCCCTCGATGACGTTCTTGCCGCTGGTGCCCAACCCGAGAATGAAACGCCCCCCGCTGATCTCGTCCAAGGTGGCAGCCTGCATCCCGATCAGCGCAGGCGAACGACTATAGATGTTGATGATGCCGGTCCCGAGCTTGATCCGTTTGGTGCGCAGGGCGATCTCAGTCAGAAGCGAGAATACCTCGTAGCCCCAGACTTCGGGCAGCCAAAAGGAATCATATCCCAAGCGGTCCGCGAGAATTGCTGCCTTGAGGTACGTCTTGCGGTCATAGTCTCGCCAAAATGCGACAAGGCCGGTGGTCGGCTTACTCAACATGCTTCCTCCATGGGCTCGTCCTACCGACGCTGCGCGTAGCTGACAGGGCTTGGCTGTCAATGCCCTTTGAAGTTGGGTCTCCTCTTTTCCAGAAACGCCCGGACTCCTTCTTTGAAGTCCTCGCTCTGGTAGCACAGCTCGATCGACTCGCGGACTCGAGCACTGTCGCGCTCCGCCTCTGGCCGCGCGAGCTCCTGAAGTGTCATTTTCGCGCTCCGCAACGTGAGTGGCGCGTTGTCCGCGATCCTCTGCGCGAGCTCATCCACCGCCTGATCGAGGTTATCTTTTTCAAACACTCGATTGACGAGACCGATGCGGTAGGCTTCATCCGCGTCGACCCGCCGAGCCGTGAAGAGCAAGTCCGCAGTTGCCGGCGCGCCCACTGTTCGGATCAGCGCCTGGATACCGGCCGTGTGATAGCCGAGGCCGAGCCGGGCTGGGGGGATGGCAAACTCGGCGTCGTCTGCGGCGTATCGGAGGTCTGCCGTCAATGCAATCGCTGCGCCTCCCCCGATACAGTATCCGTGGATGAGCGCGATCAGGGGCTTGTCGAGCTCGCGAAGCGCGGCAAACGCGCGGGCAGTCATGACATCGTAGCGCCGGCCGCCGTCGCCCGTTCGCATCTGCTCGAACTCCGAGATGTCCGCCCCCGAGACGAATGCTTCAGACCCCTCGCCTCGCATCACGACGACTCGGAGGTCGTCGTCCTCGTCAAGCTCACGCACGACCTCCGGAATTGCCTCCCACATCTTGACCGTGATCGCATTTCGACGCGCGGCGTGATTGAAGACCAAGTGTGCAATGCTCCCGCTCCGGTGGATCTCGACGTTGCCGCTCATGGCGGCCAATCCTAGCAGCAAAATCAAGTCTGTGACTTGCCCAGGGCAGGTCGCCAATGACGGGGAAGTCGGAGGCTAGAGCATGCGGTTGACGATGGCGTTCCGGCGCAGCTCTTCGATGAAGATTCGTTCTTGGCGGCGCATGGCCGTGTCGAGCATTTCGCGGAAGAGCTCTTCTTTCATTTCGTCGAAGGACGGAAAATCAGACCCGACCTCGCGGTCTTGGACATAGAAGATGTGGAAGCCTCCGCTACCTCGCACTGGGTCGCTGATATCCCCCGGGTCGAGCGGCATCAGCACACGACCGAGGTCTTCAGGCAAGTCGCCCTCGGCAATCCAGCCAAGCTCCCCGCCTCCAAGCTCTTCAGCCCTCTCCTCGAAGTTGTCTGGAGTGAGGGCGGCACGAACGACGCCGGCTTCTTTTCGCACGGCTGCCGTCTCGGTTGCCGATGCGTCAGGGTCGAGGCGTACCACCAAGTGTGAAACCTTGAACCGTAGCTGTTCGTTTTCGCCCCTTGCACGCTTCTCGTAGCGACGCCTCACCTCGTCCTCGGTGATGTTGACGCGCGATCGCACGCGCTCATTGATCAACTTGTATCGAGCAAGCTGTTTCTTGAGGTCGGCGCGGTATTGGGCTTCGCTCATCCCTTGGCTTCTCACGGCTTCGATAAACTGTTCCTCGGTCATATTGTTTTGCGACCGAATATTCGTGATTGCGGATTCGACATCAGCGTCGGTGACGACGATCCCAGATTCGGACGCGAGCTGCCGAAGAAGCTCTTCCTCGATGAGGAGGTTCAACAGTTGGTCGTAGAGTTCTTTGAGTCGAGCCGCTCGTTCCGTATCTGTGGGGGCCTCCGAGACCTGGGGTAGGAATGGAACTGCACGTTTTCGAAGGTCGCTGAGGAAGATCGCTTTGTCATTCACCGTGGCGACCACGCGCTCGACGACGTCGGCGCCCGCGACGGGGCCAACCAGAAACGTCAGAAGCAGCACTGCACCCAAAAGCGTCTTCATCGTTCCTTTGCTGGCCCCGGGATGTCGACCCTTACGTCCGCGAGTGCGTCGTAGTCGATCTCGACCTCAATGTCCTTGCGAAGTCTATCGAGCAATGCCTCCATCGCGGCTTCCTTCTTTTCACGCGCCAACTTGTGGCGAATCGCGCGCTTGGCTTGCTCGTAGGTGCGCTTCAAAGCCGCCCGCTTTCCTGTCAGCATCACGATGTGATAGCCCTCGGGCGTCTTGATCAAGTTTGGAAAGACCTCACCGACGCGTTTCAAGGTGAACGCTGCGTCACGCACGGCTTTGGGCGGATGTCCCTCTGCGTCTGCCGCGAAGAACTGAAGGTCGCCGCCGTCTCTGCTGTTGGCTTCGTTTTCGGACTTCTCTCGCGCCAACTTCCGGAACTGATTGATGTCTGATTTCCGGGCCTCGGCTAGAACCTTTTCGGCCTCGGCGCGGTCTTTGACGAGGATGTCACTGGCTCGAACCTGCGCTGGGCGGTCAAACTCGTGTGGATTCGCGTCGTAGACGGTTTGGATTTCCTCGTCCGTGATTTCGGCCAACTTGACCTTCGCGTCTACCTCTTTCTTGATGAGCTGCTGAGTCATCGCGGTGCGCCTAGCGCGTTGGATCTCGGGCTTCTCGGCGTAACCCCGTCGCTTTGCTTCGTACACGAGCAACTCGAAGCGGACTAAGTTGTCGAGAAACTCGCGTCGTCGCTCGGGGCTTTCGAAGCGCGATTGAAGATACGGCGACTGTGAAGCGAGCCGGTCGGCGAACTCCCCGACGGTGATCGTTCGATCGCCGATCGTCACCAATACCTCGTTCGCTTGAGCCTCGCTCAAGCCGTGCTTGGGCCACTCCTCGTCTTGCGCGGAAGTTTGCTCGTCCTTCTTCGAGCATCCCCCCAGGGCAACGGCGAGAGTGAGGATGAGCGCGCTTTTTCGAGTCATTCTCAGCCGGTTAGCATATAGCGCGTTCGCGGCAACGAGGCCAAAGTTCAGGCAGCGCCCCGTTGCGCAAGGACCTCGCGCACCTTCTCGGCGAGGTCATCCAGCTCGAAGGGTTTGTCGAGAAACCCGTCTGCGCCGTAGAGCGGTGAAGTCATTTCGTTGAGGCGCTCGCCGATCCCAGTGAGCATGATCACCCCAGTGTGTTCGAGGGAGTCGTCTTCGCGGATTGCGCGGCATACTTCCCAACCACTCATTCCGGGCATCATGACGTCGAGCACCACCAACGTCGGCTTTTCTTTGCGCGCGAGACGAAGCGCCTCTTCGCCGTCGGAAGCCTCTACAATTTCGGCGGGGAGTGCGCTCAGATGTCGTGCTACGAGCGCCAATATCTCCAAGTCATCGTCGGCGACCAGTATCTTGGTCGCGGAGTCAGTCGTCATCTGGACAATGCTCCTCGTTGTGCGAGCCCGGGTCGCATCCTCGGTCTGTTGCTCGGCATTGTCAATGCGTTGCGTCTTCAGCGTCGATGCGGCCCACAGCGCTCGTCGGCGCCCAGCCTTCGAGACCGCCGATCACGCGCAATTTGACAGAGTCGCGGTCCTGATCGACGAGCTCGCCGCGATCTCCGCCACGCGCCTCTCCACGCACACGGGCCCTTGGATCGGGTCCCTCGCGAAGCGCAACCCGATCCTCGAGAACGACCGCACGAGGCCCATCGCGAAGCAGGCCGGACTTCACGGCCAAACCGAGCGCGCTGAAGATGAACACGACAGCGGATGAGACGAGCAAGGCGTAGAGGCTGCGCCCGCGCGATCGGCGCGCCCAAGCCCAGGCCAGGGAGCCGAAGAACGAGAGGTTGGCGGCGAGCAGCGCATAGGCGAGCCCGTTCTCCGTGAACGGCTGGTAGAGCGCATCGCTGATCGAATTGCTGCGCTGGATCGATGCTTCTCCTTCGGCTTCTGCTCGCATCTCTTCGAGAGCTCTCTCTGCATCCCGGAGGTTTTCGGACGCTTTGTCATCGCTTGGGCGCAGGGTGAGTGCGAGCTCGTAGTTGAAGATTGCCCGTGGGTAGTCGCCGGATTGAGCGAGCGCCGTTCCTAGGTTGAAGTAGACATCCGGGTCGTGCACGCCGGCCGCGACCAATTCCCGGTACCTCGTGATCGCAGCCGGATGGTTGCCTCGGGAGGCCTCGAAGTTTGCCGCTGAAAAGATGTCCCCGAGCTTCGATGCACGGCCTTCAGGCGCGGGCTGCTCTGCAGAGACGACGCCCGCCGCGGTCAACGTCAACAATGCGACAGATAGGATGCGTATCATCGCGTTCCTCTGACGCGCTGAATGCGCTCGACCATCGTTTCCGTGCGCTGGAGACAGCGCTGCATCTCTTCGGTGTTCACACCCGAGGCGGCGAAACGAGCGAAGTCCGCACCCTCGAGCTCGTTGATGATTCGCTCTATCAGGTCGCCATCGAGCCCAGCAGCCACGAGACGCGGACGAAGCTCCACATTCGACAAGCCACGTACGGGTTCGGACGTGTGGGTCACGAGAGCATGCGTAATCGAGGCCACTATCCTGTCATAGAAAGCCCGGGGATCATCGTCGCGAAGGGCTTGTCGGGCCTCGTCGATGAGCGCGCGTTGGACCGCTCCCGCCGTGGCCCCTCGATGCCTTTGTCGACGCACGATGCTGACTCCAATCGTGAGCACGATGAAGATTAGCGGGGGCAAGGCTAGCAGCCAGGCGAACCAAGGCCGTTGTCGGACCGGGGTCGTTTCACGAGTGAGCGCGCTGTACATTCGGATGGGCCCAAACACGGCGTCTTCTCGCGTCGGCGCTGCTTCCATCGGCGATACCGTGGGCTGGACTGGTCTAGCGACTCCGATCGCGGAGAACGTGAGTGCCTGCGTGCTCACCGAGCCGTATTGCTGGCTCGAGGGATCGAAGTAATTGAGCTCTATAGCGGGAACCGTGTGTCTTCCGGGAGTCTCTGGGATCAGAATCCACTCCCACGAACGTGTGCCACCGAGCGCCTTTCCATAAAATCGCTGCTCATCTCGGATGACGGGCTGAAGGCTCCGAACGCCAGCCATCGGGGGCAACTCGATGCGTAGATCTTGGATGTTTCCAACACCCGTTGCATCGACGCGCAGAGTCACCGCGTTGCCCGTATTCACGGAAGCTCGGTCGAGCCGAGCGCTAACCGAGTACTTCCCTACAAACGCGTCGGGCGGACCGGACCCCGGCAAGGGCTTGACGTTCACCGTCACTGGGACTCCCGTACGCTCTACGCGCTCGGGGGCATCGAATAGGTTCATCGTGCTGATGTCGAACGTGACCTTCGGCGCTCCGATCGTCAGCTCTCCAGACCGCTGCGGGAACGCGGCGGTCTTCTGAAGCACATACACTCGGTATGGAACCCCGTTGACCTGCACCACTTGGCCCTCGAAACTCGTAAGCTGCTGTTCATACACCCAGAACCCGTCCATCGAGGGCTTGGTGGGGTTGACCGACCGGCCTGCCACACCGACCTTGGTGTAGAGGTAAACCGCCACATCGACCTGCTGCCCGATGTAGACCTCTTCTTGCCCGACGACGGTTCGCAAGAATGCGCGAGCTTCGTAGCGCGCACCAGAAAGGTCTTCGCCGAGCTCGGGAGGCGGAGTAGGCGTTGCCGGTTCACTGGTGGCGGTCTTGTCCGACGGCACAACGATGACGGTGAGCGAGTTACTGCGGAACGTTTTGCCGTCCACCTTGGCAACAGCGGGCGAGAACTCGAATGCTCCAGCGGAAATCGCGCGCACTGTGTACTGGTGCGAAAGGCTTGACTGGACTTTCATGCCCGACCCAAAGCCAAAGCTGACCTGCATGGGTCGCGCTGTCTGGTGCGCGAGGATATCGAGCTCGGGATGCTTCTTGAGGTCGGCGAACTTGAGATCCTCTAGGCTTCCCCCTTTCACGTTGACCCGAACTTCCAGGCTGAACGTCTCACCGACCCGAATCTCTCGCGGGGTCGCGCTGAGAATGACCTCTGCCTCGGCATCGGCTCTTGCGTGCGCACCGTGGACCAGAGCTCCGATCGCCACCAAGCATACGAACGTGGTAGGTCGTATCACCAATCCTTCTCCGGCGGCCTGCGCCCCGCGCTCTTACGGCGCGCTCGCTGTAGCGGAAGGCTCTCCTCGTTCTGCTCCAGCGCATCGAGAAACCGCTGCACGTCGTCTTGCGGCATCCGCTCCTCTCGCCGCTCCTGGCTCTGTCCCTGTCCCTCCTGCGGTTCTCGTTCTTGCTCCCGCTCCTCTTCCTGCTGCTCCTCCTGTTCCCGCCCCTCTTCCTGCTGCCCCTCTTCCTGCTCCTGCCCCTGTTCCTGCCCCTGTTCCTGTTCCTGCTCCTGCCCCTGTTCCTGTTCCTGTTCCTGTTCCTGCTCCTGCTCCTGCTCCTGCCCCTGCTCCTGCTCCTGCTCCTGTTCCTGCTGCTTCTCTTCCTGCTCCCGAATCCGCTGCAGCGCGTACTCGAGATTCCACGCTGCGTTTCGGTCGCCGGGCCGAATGCGAAGAGAACGCTTGAACGCGTCGGCCGCCTCACGGAAGCTCGCGGTGGCTTGCTCGTGATCCTCCTGTTGCGCCAGCACGTCGCCCTGCCGAGCGTAGGCAATCCCGAGATCGTAGTAGGCGTCTGAGCGCGTGCTGGTCGGCGCCGATGGATCGGCCGCAGCCAGAAACGCTTCCTTCGCTAGTTCAGTCGACTCTTGAGCGAGAAGCGCGAGGCCGCGATTGAGCTGAACGCCCTTTGAATCGGGCAGCTCTTCGGCTGCGGAGTCATAGGCCTCGAGCGCCGCGGCGTACTGCTCCTCGGACATGAGGGCATTGCCCTTCTTGACGTCGGAGTTCTCGGTTCGAAGCGGGCTCCAGGCGAACGCAGTCGTCGGAGCGATTAGAGCGACTAAGCAAGCCAATCCCAGCAGGGCCCTTTTCATGCTTCCCTCCGTCGCCGTCGGACGACCCACGCTTCGGGAAGCAATCCCTCGAGCACGATGAGGAGGAACGCAGGCAAGAGCACCAACGCGAAGCGATTCTCGTGGACGGTTACTCGCCGTGCTTTCTGCTCGGTTGCCTGCAATTGCTGGAACGCAGCTCGAATCTGGTCGACCCCTACGGTGCCCTCGCGGGCTCGAAAGTATTGACCTCCGGTGATCGACGCGACCTCCTCCAGCTTAGCTTCGTTTTCGGTGGTGAGCGCGGTCATGATGAGGCGGCCGGCCGAGTCTTTCATGTGGCCCGTGAGCGTTCCGTCGGAAGTGTAGCTCGGGATCGGCTCGCCGTTACTCGAACCGATGCCGACGGTGTAGACCTGAATGCCGGCGGCCTTGAGCTCCTCGGCTGCCGCGATGGGATCCCCCTCGTGATCCTCGCCGTCGGTGAACAGAAGGACGACCTTCGAGCGAGGGTTCGGCTCGTTGGCCTCGCTCCGGCCCTCGTTGGAGCTCTCGATGAGCCGTTTCGAGGCGATGAGGGCCTTGCCGATCGCAGTTCCACCGAAGGGCATGTCCATGGGGCCGAGGTCTCGTAGGAACAAACGGATGGCCGAATAGTCGACCGTCATCGGGAATGCCATCGCGTCCCCTGCAAAGGCCACGAGCCCCACACGATCGCCATCGAGGTCGTTCAGCAAGCGCTCGAGCTCCGCTTTGGCTCGTTTGATCCGGCTCGGATGAACGTCTTGTGCGAGCATGCTCTTCGAGAAGTCGAGCGCGATGACGACATCGATGCCGCGCTTACGAAGCACTCGGGTCCGGCTTCCATATTGAGGGCCTGCGAATGCGACGATCAGGAGTGCGATCCCGACAGTGACCAGCAGTGCTCGAGCCAACCGCCACCATCGGGCATGACCGACGATCAAAGCCTCGACCGTCGCACTATCTCCAAAGCTGCGAGTAGCGCGGCGTCGTCTTTGGGCGTTCCACCAATACGCGCCCATGAGCACTGGAACCAGCAGCAAGAGCCAAAGCGCCCGTTCATCAGCCCAGCTCATGGCCACCTCTTCAACCAAAGGAGGACCAGTGCCTCGATCAACAAAAACAGCAGCGCCGGACCGACGAATGCGGGAAAGAGCTCCGTGTACATGCGCCCCGCGTCCTCGATTTCGCTCTTTTCGAGCTGGTCGAGGATCTGGTGGAAGCTCCGTTCGAGGCCCTCACGGTCGCTGACAGCAAAGAACTCGCCTCCGGTCTTTTCCGCCATCTCTTCGAGCAGCTCTGGGTTCACCGGGTAGTTGCCTTGGCTCCATAGAGCTCGGCCGAAGATGCCGACGCCCTTTTGAACTCGGGCCTGGTCGCTCACCCCCATCAGAATGGGGAAGATCTTCACCCCCATCGCGCTTGCTAGATCGGCTGCCTGTGACGGCGACACATTCCCCGTGTTCGATTCCCCATCCGTAAGAAGGATGAGCACCTTGCTCTTCGCGTGTGATCGCTTGAGGCGGTTCAGACCGACCCCAACCGCATTTCCGATCGCGGTGCCGCGTCCGTCGATTTGGTCGAGCGCTAGACCCCTTAGCGCGGTTCTCAAAGCTTCTCGGTCCGTCGTGAGTGGAAGAAGCGTGTATGCCTCGACTCCGAACACGACCGCGCCGATTCGATCGTTGGGCCGCCTATCGATGAAGTCTCTAACCACCGCTTGCGTCGCCCTGAAGCGAGTCGGGCGAATGTCTGCTGCTTCCATCGACCGCGACATGTCGAGTGTCAGTACGATTTCGATCCCGTCGATATCGGCGGTGTCGCGAGCGTGAATGCTCTGCGGGCCCATGAGACCGATCACCAACAGGGCGAGAGCCACGGTCCGAAGGGCGTTTGGAAGGTCACCGAGCCGCGCCCGCCAACTCGTTTGTGGCACTCGAAGGGCAACACCGCGGCTGAATTGTAGCCGTGGCTTGGACAATCGCTGCACCCACGCGCGCGCTAGCCAGACCAATACGGCGCCGAGCAAGAGCAGGCCCGCCCATGGGCGCTCGAACCTCAGCTGTGGGTCGATGATCAAGATCTGATAGCGGGTTTCGAGGTAACGCAGGCTGACGATGAATCCGACAATCGCCACGGTGCCAAACCACGCAAACGCCCACAATCGCCCTTGCGACCGACTCATGCGCGCCCTCCCAACTCAGCGGTGCTCACGGGTCGCGTGCGATCAACGAGCGCAAAGGCTTCGGCGATGAGGTCCTCGGACGCTTCGTCAGCAAGCGAGGCCCTAGCGAACTTCACGAGGTCGCATTGGCCCAGGAAAGCGATGGCTTCGTTCGGCTGGATCGTCAGAGCCTCGGTTTGGTCGAGCTCGGTCGCGATTTCGTCGGTCGTGCTTTCGAGCCCATGGAAACCGAACCGAAGCCCGAGGTAGTTGCGAATGGAGTCGCTCACGGCGTCGACCCACTGCTCGGTGCGCCCGTTCTCGATCGCGGACGCGCGCCGCTCGTGCAATGCGCGAAGCTCGGCCAGGGCAAGCTCCCAAGGTGGTGGCGGTGGCGGCGGTTCCGGCTCGGGGCGATCGCGCCGCTGCCACCATCGCATGACGAGCCAAGCCAAGAGCGCACCGACGAGCACAGCCAAGAGCGCGCCGAGAATCACCAACAATGTGAAGTCATCTTGCTCGACCACGACTGGGGCGGAGGGCGGCTTGAGCTCCGCATTCGGCTCATTGGCCAAGACCGAATGCACTTCGACGGTTCGTGCGTCCGAATCCGCGTACTCGAGCTCGCCGGCCAGGTTCGACAAGCGAACCCGAATCGGCCCGAGCTGGTGAATACCCACCTCGAAGCACTGGAGCGTCAGCTCAAACGTAAACGTCTTGGTGTCGCCATCCTCGGAAGGCTCGACCGTGAGTTTCTTCGCGAGCATCTCGAAAGGAGCGATCGATTGGTCGGGGACCGCGGCGTCTCCAGACGCGTCGGTCGTCACTCTCAGGATGACTGGAATCGGATCGCCAAGGGTCGTTTCCAGTGGCACCTCGAGCTCCACCGTCGGTCCCTGAGCGGCCGCAGGGATCGTGATCAGGAGGCTCAACGCCAAAATGACGCCCGCGCCCCTCACCGAAAACCCGTCAGTCGTCGCTGCCTGAGGCGAAACAACTCGGCTAGAGGTCGGACGTAGTCGCGATTGGTGCTGACCGTGACATGGTCTAGCTGGAGCCGTTTGAAGAGATGCTCCCGGTTTGCGCGCTGCTTTTGGGCTTGCCGCGCATATGCGGCCCGCACGTCCGAGCTCGATGTGTCGACTTCGATGATGTCTCCTGTTTCCAAGTCTTCGACGAGGGCGAGGCCGAGGTCGGGGAGCTCGTCTTCGCGCGGGTCGACGACTTGGATCGGAATGAGATCATGCTTTGCCGCCACCAACTTGAGAGGTTTTTCGTAGCCTTGTGCGATGAAATCGCTGATCAGAAAAGCGACGGTGCGTCGCTTGCCGATCCCACCGAGGAGGTCGAGCGCAACTCCTAGATCGGTTTCGCGTCCTTCGGGCACAGCGTTTAGAATCTCCGTCACCACGCGCATTACGTGAGACCGTCCCTTCTTGGGAGGGACGAATCGTTCGACGCGGTCGGTAAACAAAATCAGGCCCACGCGGTCGTTGTTCTTGATGGCGCTAAATGCGAGAAGCGCAGCAACCTCGGCCACCGTTTCGATCTTGGGCTTGGCGACCGACCCGAATCGCTCGCTCGCCGAGAGGTCGACGAGCAAGATCACCGTCATCTCGCGTTCTTCCGTGAAGACTTTCACATACGTATCGTTCATCCGAGCGCTGACGTTCCAATCGATGAACCGTACGTCGTCGCCGGGCTGATATTGACGCACCTCGCTGAACGCCATGCCCCGCCCTTTGAACACGGAGTGATAGCTTCCGGCGAGCTGGTTGTTGGCGAGCCTCGAGGTGTAGATCTCGATCTTCTTGAGTTTCTTAACGAGTTCGCGAGAGATCACGCTAGACCTCGGTTACGGAACTTCCACGGTTTCGAAGATGCGCCGGACGATCTGATCGCTGGTTATTTCTTCGGCTTCGGCTTCGTAGGAGCGAATGATTCGGTGTCGAAGCACATCCGGTCCAATCGCCTTGATGTCCTCGGGCGTGACGTAGCCACGATGCCGCATGAAGGCGTGCGCGCGCGATGCCACGTTCAGGGCGATCGATGCACGAGGGGAGGCTCCGTGCGCAATCATGTCGGTGAGGTCACCTAGGCCTACGCGAACCGGGTGCCGCGTCGCCGTCACGATCTGCACGATGTAGTCTTTGATCTTGGGGTCGATGTACACGTGGCCGACCGTCTTGCGCGCATCGAGGAGCTTAGACGTCGTGGTCACCTGCTGGACCCCTCGACCGGCCGCCGCGTCCTTGCCGAGCAGCAGGTGGTCCGAAATCTGGTCCATGATTTTTCGTTCTTCGTCCTGGCTAGGGTAGTCGACGCGGACGTGGAGCATGAATCGGTCGACCTGCGCCTCGGCGAGCGGGTAGGTGCCCTCCTGCTCGATCGGGTTCTGCGTTGCCATGACCATGAACGGCTCGTCGAGCTTGTGCGTGGTATCGCCTATCGTGACTTGCAGCTCCTGCATGGCCTCGAGCAGAGCGCTCTGCACTTTGGCCGGGGCCCGGTTGATCTCGTCGGCGAGGACGAGGTTGGCGAAGATCGGACCGCGCTTCGCGGTGAACTCGCCCCTCTGCTGGTTGTAGATCACGGTGCCGATGACGTCGGCCGGCAATAGGTCCGGCGTGAACTGAATGCGTTGGAACTTGGCCGCGATGGTTCGGCAGATGGTGTTGACGGTGAGGGTCTTCGCCAGGCCCGGGACACCTTCGAGCAGGATATGCCCACCGGTCAGCAGACCGATCAAGATCCGTTCAATCATCACGTCCTGGCCGACTACGACCTTGTGGACTTCGTGGAGAATCGTATCGATAAACGCGCTCTCGCGCTGAACCATCTCGTTGATCGCTCGAACGTCGTTGGACATGAAATCTCCTTAGGGCGAGGGGCTAGCATGCAGGTCCACCCCCCACCAACAGCTGGGCGCCGAGGATTATTCGGGTTGTTGGGTTTTCGAGGCCGGGCCGGGGTTTCAGCGTCAGCGGCGGTGCCAGTGTCAGCGGCAGTGACAGTGTCAGCGACAGTGGCAGCGGCAGTGTCAGTGGCAGTGTCAGCGCCAGTGTCAGTGAAAGCGCTTGACAGGGGGCGGGGGGATCTCAAGGCTCCGCGGCATGGCTGACCCGGTCTCTCGAGAGCTTTTTGCCCGTGCTTCCAAGGTCATCCCTGGCGGCGTCAACTCTCCGGTGCGCGCCTTCCGCGCCGTTGGCGGCGAGCCGATCTTCATCAAAGAAGCGCACGGCTCCATGCTGGTCGGCGCTGATGGCACCGAGTACGTCGACTACATCGGTTCTTGGGGTCCGATGATCCTCGGGCACGCCCACCCCGACGTTGTGGCGGCGATTCAGCGCGCGGCCGAGAAGGGCTCGAGCTACGGCGCACCGACCGAAGCCGAGATCACCATGGCGGAGCGCATTCGTGATGCCGTTCCGTCGATGGAGATGTCGCGGCTCGTGTCGAGTGGCACGGAAGCCACGATGGGCGCGCTTCGCCTGGCGCGCGGGTTTACGGGGCGCGACCTGATCGTGAAGTGCATCGGCGGTTATCACGGCGGTGCCGATTACTTGCTCGTCAAAGGCGGAAGCGGCCTTGCGACGCTCGGCGAGCCCGACAGTGCGGGTGTTCCCTCCGCAATCGCCGCAACGACCGCGGTCGTCCCCTATAACGATGCCTACGCGCTCGAGCAGCTCTTCGCCGAGCGGGGCGGTGAGATCGCTGCGGTGATCTTCGAGCCCATCGCCGGCAATATGGGCTGCATCCCGCCCGACCCCGTCTGGCTCGACGCGCTCCGCACGCAGACCCAAAACCACGGCGCTCTCCTGATCTGCGACGAGGTGATGACGGGCTTCCGCGTGGCATGGGGCGGGGCCCAGGCCCTCTATGACATTCGCCCCGATCTCACCTGCCTCGGAAAAATCATCGGTGGCGGCCTGCCGGTCGGCGCGTACGGCGGTCGAACCGACATCATGAAGAAGGTCGCACCTGTCGGGCCGGTGTATCAAGCCGGCACCCTCAGCGGAAATCCACTCGCGGTTGCTGCCGGACTGGAGACGTTGGAGCTCTTACTTCGGCCCGGCGTCTACGAGGACCTCGAGCACAAGGGTGACCAAGTCCAAGCCCTGATCGAACAGCACGCGGGAGCCGGCGGCGTCCCGATCACCGTGCAGCGCGTAGGCTCGATGCTGACGGCGTTTTTCCGAGGGAAGGCCATACGCAACTGGGACGAAGCGGCAGACACCGACCGCGACGCCTTTGGCCGATGGCACGCTGCCCTTCTCGAAAACGGCGTCTACTGGCCTCCCAGTCAGTTCGAGGCCGCCTTCGTTTCTCTCGCTCACGACGCCGAAGCGCTGGCGAAGACCAGTCGCGCCTTCAAGGCGGCGTTTGCCGCTCTGTAGACCAGCAAAAACGAGCACTTGCGCGTATTCGATTCGTCCGTAACCAACCTTGACCCTAGATCCTCTCATGCTATACGCCGCGCGCTCTTCGAGCGTGGATCCTTGGAACTGTAGGGAAAAGATGTGCTGGCGATGCTCCTCAACCGCGAACAACGGGAGCAGCTCAAGCAGTTGGGCAGCCTGTCGACGATCGGCCTCGAGCTGGGCCTGTCGATTGCACTCGGCTACCTCGGAGGCCGTTGGCTGGACGCCAAACTCGGCACCGAGCCTTGGCTCCAGTGGATTGGACTTGCACTTGGGCTTGCCGCAGGCGCTCGAAGCCTCTACAGGGTCGTCCGTCGCGCCCAGCGGATGATGGAAGAAGAAGACGAATCCCCGTGATCGATCAACTGAAAACGCACATTCCCCGATATGTCGCCATCGCAGCTGCGGGATTGGTCGCATTGGGCTTCTTGCTTGGGGGGACTACCGTCGGCGTAGGTACGGTCGCCGGCGCTGTCGTCGCCGTGGCCGATGCATGGGCGCTCACCTGGCTCGCGGTCAGGGTCGTGTCTGGCGCGGGCTTTATGAGCCGTGGGTTCGCTGCAGCGCTTCTCGGTGGCAAGCTCTTTCTTTTGCTGGGCATTTGTTGGGCCCTGCTCGCACGTTTTGGCGTCGACCCGGTGGGCTTTTGCCTCGGACTCGGAGCGCTCGTTCTCGGAATGCTTTACGGGGGCGCCGAGCTGTCATTCAAAGAAGCGCAGGCCGCTCGAGAAGCCCAAGCAGCGGGGGAGGGCTGAAAGATGCCGCACGGCGAATCATGGTTTAGCTTCCTGCCGTTCTACGAGCCTCTTGAGCACTGGATGACGGAGGTGTTCCCTCCTAGCTATCTGGATCACAACCCGCACATCGGGGTGCAGCACGTCATCGCGTACGCCGCAGTCGTGCTCTTTCTCATCGGCGTTGGCGTCTACGTGAGTCGTCGTCTCAAGAGCACCGACGGCGACATCCTCCCAGAGGGAAAGGTCACGTTTTACGGATTCATCGAGATGATCGTGGGCGCGAGCTACAACATGTCAGCGGATCTGATGGGTCCCAAGCCCGCCAAGTACTTCCTGCCGCTGATCGGCGCCTGCGCTCTGGTGATCTTCTTTTCGAACGCGCTTGGACTGATTCCGGGCTTCCTCCCCCCAACCGACAATCTCAACACCACGTTTGCGATGGCGATGATCATCTTCGTCGTGACTCACTGGTACGGCGTGAAAGAGCACGGCTTCGTCAACTACTTCTCTCACTTCTTCGGGCCCAAAGTGCCTTGGTGGATCGCCTGGTTCATCAACCCACTGATGTTCGTCATCGAGCTCATCAGCCACATCGTTCGCCCGATTACTTTGGCCATTCGTCTCATGGCCAACATGACGGCCGACCATTTGGTACTGGGCATCTTCGTAAGCCTGTTTGCCGGCATGGGGCTGGTGCTTCTGCCGGTGCCTGTCGTCTTTTACCTTATGGGTTGTCTGGTGATCACCGTTCAGACTTTGGTCTTTTGTTTGTTGTCGGTGATTTACATCACCCTTGCGATTCAACACGAGGAAGAACACTAAGTTCCCCTCTCGGAAGAGAGGCTTGAGGAGGCTCCCAAAAATGAAGAAACTGGCTCTTCGACTTGTCAGCTTTGCTGCACCACTTGCTCTGACCGCGACCGCTTTCGCACAGGACGCGGCGGACGCAGAAAACCAAGCAACCGCGATTGCAGGCCGAGCGCTTGCGGCGGGTTTGGGAATCGGCATCGCAGCTTTCGGCTGCGGCATGGGTCAAGGTCGCGCCGCGGCTGCAGCCCTCGAGGGCATTGCTCGTAACCCGAACGCTTCGGGTAAGATCCTCGTCCCGCTGATTCTCGGCCTGGCACTGATCGAGTCGCTCGCGATTTACGCGCTCGTCATCGCATTCCAGGTGCAGCCATAAGCCTCATCTCGCTTCAGGACGGTACTCTTGGCGCGTCCTGGCGGGAGGCGACTCCAAGCACCATACTTGGATGATGACGAGCGAGCAGGGTTCTGGTCCTTCTCCTGATTCCCCGACACGCGGCGGGATCCCCGGTGCCGTCAAGGTCGGCGTCGTTTTCGTGGTTCTGGTGGGGGCTGCTGCGTGGCTTCTATCGGGCAGCGACAATCCATTCGTATACTCCAAGCTCGTGCACGAGGTGATGGGTGCACCCGAGTCGTTCGAAGGCCGGCGTTTGCGGGTCGAGGGCGAGCTGCGTCAGGGGTCGATTCAGTTTCGCGAGGAGCCCTGTGAATGGCGCTTCGTTCTCTACAAAGAGGACAAAGAGATGCCGGTTCGTTTTCCGCAGTGCGTCGTCCCCGACACCTTTCGAGACGGCATGGGCATTCAGGTGACCGTCCAGGGCGAGCTCGGTGACGACGGCGTGTTCCTCGCAAATCAGGTGATTCCGCGCTGCCCCTCGAAGTACGAGATGCAGCAGCGCTTGGAGGCCGGCGAGGAAATGCCCTACGACCCGAACGCCAAGCTTCCTGGCGAGGGCGAAAGCTAAAAAGCCCGCCTCCTCGGAGACGGGCTCTTTGAGCATCACTTCATAGCCCCAGGGCGACCGGGTCGCTCTATGGGGTGATGCGCTACATCCCCTCGACTTGTGTGATCCGCTTCTCGTGGCGGGCCTTCTCTTGCTCGACCTGCTTATCAAGGGCCTCGAGCTGCTTCTTGTGTTGCGCTTGCATCCGCTCTCGTTTCTTCTCGATCGCGGCGAGCCGACCATTGTGTCGCTTTTCCTCGGCCTCGATCATGCGCGTCTTGCGCTCGGCCTTGGCCTTTTCGGCTTTGGCCTTCTGGGCGGCCTTGCGTGCCTCGGCGTCAGCTTTAGCTTTGTCGCGCTTAGCCTGTGCGTCGCTCTTGGCCTTGCCGCCGGCGGCTTTGGCGTCGTCGCCTTTGGCCTTGGCGTCGTCGCCTTTGGCCTTGGCGTCGTCGCCCTTGGCTTTGGCGTCGGCGCCCTTGGTCTTAGCGTCGGCTTTGGCGTCGTCGCCTTTGTCTTTGGCCTTCGCAGCTTCGCCCTTGGCTTTGCCCATGGCCTTTTCGTGATGGTCGGCGCTTGCGGTGGGTACGGTCGCGACCGCGACACCCAGCGTGAGGGCCAGCGCGATGCACAACGATGAAATGACTCTCATTACAGATTCCTCCCTTGCGATGTGGACGCAGACGAACTGCCCCCCGTCCACAACCTCTCTACAGTAGGGGGCTACCGAGCGCTCCTCAAATCGTTCGGTTCTTGACCCGTCTGCCTAAACAACCGTACAGTGCTGCGCATGAGCGCAGTGGGGGGCCGGTCGGGCGAGCCAATTGGGGAGCAAACGCGGACGTTTCGCCGGGTCGACAGGCCCTGGGATCGGCCCCGCGGGGTTTCCGAAGTTCTCGCGCGGTGGGAGTCCGACGGCACCTGGCGCAACGTGACGTGGAGTCACGGAGTCGAAGCCCAGGAACCGAGCATCGCAGCGATGCCATCGTCATTGTCCCCTCTGGTAGCGCGAGCGCTTTCCCTACGAGGCATCGACCAGCTTTACAGCCATCAAGCGGAGGCGTTCGAGCTCGCGCCCGCCGGGAAGCATGTCGTCGTGGCGACGCCGACCGCATCCGGCAAGAGCCTCTGTTACAACCTTCCGATCCTCCAGGCGCTCGCCTCGGATCCGAGCGCGCGGGCTCTCTATCTCTTCCCGACCAAGGCCCTCTCGCGCGATCAAGAGGAGTCCTTGCGCCAGCTCATGCGCGATGCGGACCTCCCGATTGGAACGATCACCTACGACGGCGACACACCCGATGATGCGCGCCGCGCAGCCCGGCAGCGCGCGGGCGTCCTGCTCACGAACCCGGACATGCTTCATGCGGGCATCATGCCCCACCACACGGCATGGGCGCGGCTGTTCTCGAATTTGAGGTATGTCGTCATCGACGAGCTACACACGTATCGGGGCGTGTTCGGCTCGCACCTCGCGAATGTCGTTCGGCGGCTCTTGCGCATTGCTCGCTTCCATGGTTCGTCGCCCACCTTCTTGTTTGCGTCGGCCACGATCGGCAATCCGAAGGAGCATGCGCAGAGGATCTGCGGTGAGCCGGTCGAGCTGATCGAGCAAAGTGGCGCGCCTACCGGGCCGCGTCGCGTCATCTTGTACAACCCACCGGTGGTCAATGCTGAGCTCGGGATTCGGCAGAGTTACCTCAAGACCGCCGTGCGGCTCACCCAAGATCTCGTCCGGGCGGGGGTGCCGACGTTGGTTTTCGGCAACTCGCGCAATGGCGTCGAGGTCATGCTGAAGTATCTGCGCGACCGGTTGGCACGTGATCAGATCGACGCTTCTACAATTCACGCGTACCGCGGTGGCTATTTACCCGACACGCGACGCCGCATCGAGGCTGCGCTTCGAGCAGGCGACATTCGATGTGTCGTGGCCACCAACGCGCTCGAGCTAGGCATCGACATCGGAGCCCTCGATGCGGTGGTGTGCGCGGGGTATCCCGGAACGATGGCGGGGCTTTGGCAACGCTTCGGTCGAGCCGGGCGTCGACGAGATCTGTCTCTTTCTGTGTTGGTCTCCTCGAGTAATCCAGTCGACCAGTATGTCGCGCGGCATCCGCGGCAGTTGGTGTCGGCGCCGATCGAACATGCCCGAATCGACCCCGACAACATCGAGATTCTTATTCAGCACCTCAAGTGTGCGGCCTTCGAGTTGCCTTTCGAACCGAATGACCTGTACGGCGATGTTCCAGACGATGCGCTTGCCGAAGCCCTCGACTACCTGGCCGACAACGGGGTCATTCATCCGACGCCCAGCAGCGCTGGCTCGATCTATCACTGGGCGTCCGACAGTTACCCGGCCAACAACGTCTCGTTGAGGAGCGCGAGCTGGGACAACTTCGTCATCATCGATCTCGACGGCAATCGCACGATCGCCGAGATGGATTGGCGAAGCACCCACACGATGCTGCACGAGCAGGCCATCTATCAACACGAGGGCGGTCAATACCAAGTCGAGCGCCTCGATTTCGACAACCACAAGGCGTTCGTCCGCCGTGTAAAGCCTGACTACTACACGACGGCGATGACACACAGCAAAGTCACGGTGCTCGAGCACGATCAGGGCGCGATGATCGATCTCGACGAAGTGCCGCTCGAAGCAGCGCTCGGTGATGTGAGCGTCATCGAGAAGGTGGTCGGATACAAGAAGATCAAGTTCCACACCCATGAAAACGTCGGCTACGGCGAGGTACACCTGCCCGAGATGCAAAAGCACACCACCGCGTTTTGGCTGACCTTTCCCGAAGACTTCGTGCAGAGTCAGCCCGAGCCCCGTGCCGTCGTCGTCGATGCGCTGCGAGGGCTTTCGAAGGCGATGCACGTGGTGGGAGCGGTCGGCCTCATGATCGACCCACGCGACCTCGGACGCACCCTGGGGAGCCGCACGGAAGATGATGCGCTGCCAGGGAACGGACAGGGGCCGGGCTATGATCCGACGATCTTTCTCTATGACACGGTTGCTGGGGGTGTCGGCCTCGCACCGCGGCTCTTCGAGGAGCGTGTGGAGCTGTTGCGACGTGCCCGGCGCTTGATCGAGAGCTGCGACTGCGACGAAGGATGCCCCGGGTGCATCGGTCCGGACGCGTCCGGCGACGACGAACCCGAAGCGGCTCGCAAACAATTGGTTCTTGGCCTGCTGGATGCCGTTGGCATCTGCGCAACCCATTAGAGCACGATGTCGATCAAACGAAGCCTTGCCCGTCTCGCGCATACGCCGCCCCGCAGGCTAGATGTCGCGGCGGTTCGCGGGGCGCTTCCCGGACAGTGCACCCAGACCGAGCACGGTGAGCTTCATCTGATCGACGAATATCTCGAGCCACACCACCACCATGGGCGTGCCCCGATCGCAAAAGCGCTCCAGGTGTCTTCCGAGCGTCTCGCGCAGCTCGCCTTGGACCCAACCCTCGAGGAAGTCGATATCAGCCGCGCTCTGTTTTTCGACACCGAGACCACGGGGCTTGCCGGAGGGACGGGGACGGTGCCGTTCTTGATCGGCATCGGTTGGTTCGAGGACGAGTCACTCCGCATCCAGCAGTTGTTTCTCCCCGAGCTCGGGCGGGAGGCACCGATGCTTCACTGGCTTCGTGAGCGCATCCGACGGAGCTCTTGCTTGGTGTCGTTCAATGGCAAGACGTTCGACTGGCCTCTCTTGCGCAATCGCTTCGTAATGAACCGTGTGCGCTCGCCCGAGCTTCCCCCGCACCTCGACCTCTTGCATTGTGCCCGCCGCATTTTAAAGCGGCGGCTTCGCTCGATTCGCCTGGTAGAGCTCGAGCGGGAAGTGCTGGGCATGTATCGAGAGGATGACGTATCCGGCGCTCTGATCCCGCAGCTCTATTTTGATTACCTCGACGGAGGCGATGTCTCGCCGATCGCCAAAGTCATCGAGCACAACGCCAACGACTTGATCGCCCTGGCGGCCTTGGTCGCCGAGCTCGTGTCCCATTTTGACGAGATCCACCGTGAGGACGACCCGCGCGATCACCTTTCCTATGCAAGAGTAGCTGAGCGTGCTGGTGATCCATGTCGTGCACGATCGTTTGCGCGGGCCGCCGCCGACGGCGGGGGGGAAGCGGCCTGCACAGTCGAAGCATGTCTACTGACGGCGCGGATGGCTCGACGCAGCGGCGATGTCGAAGAGGAGGAGCGAGCCTTGCTCGAAGCACTTCGAGCTGCCGATGACGACGAGCTCAGGGCGAGCGTGCGACTGATGCTCAGCAAACACTATGAACATCGGCGCAAGGACCTCGAACGTGCGCTCGAACACGCAGCCGGAGCGGCGTTGGCCGAAGGCGAGGAGGCCACCGAGCGTCGCGTAGCGCGCCTCGAGCGTCGGCTGGCCCGCCACACGTGAAGTTTTTGCAGGCCTCCGAGACGCCCTTGGCACGCAGTGGCACAGGGGCGTATTCTCGTGGGTCCGAAATCACTTTGGTTTTTCGCGCTTCCGTTGGCACTGAAGTTGCTGCTACTCGTGGCCGGGCATGCTCATTCGGAGAGAAACGATGAATCGATTCAGGACTTGCGTGGTGTTGGGGGCAGTCATGGTGATCGGGGCCGGTTGCGGGGATACCGGCAATACGGAGGCGACCCCACTCGAGGGCTTTGTCTGCGGTGCCGACGGAGAGACATATTCCGTCGAGGAGGCCGCGCGCGAAAAGCGCGAGGTGACACACCGCGGTCGGTGCGACGCGCCGATGCCCTGTGCATCGCCCGTCGACTGCTTCGTGGGCGACGTCTGTCTGCCTCGGACGGGACTCGATCTCGAGGCCCCTCCGACCGGATCACAAGCCCACTGGTGCGTTCCAGGCCCGACGCGGTGTAACTGCCCGGGCGTGTTCGAGCCCGTGTGCGGAGGCGATGGGCGCAACTACATCAATGCCTGTGAGGCCGCTTGTGCCGGCGTGGGCGTGCGGCACGATGGGTACTGTGAGGAGCCACCGGGCGACGGATGCGTGCGCGCGGGTTGCAGCGATCACCTTTGCGTAGACGAGGGCGTGCCGATCGTCAGCACCTGCGAGTGGCGGGACGTCTACGTGTGCTACCAGCAAGCCACCTGCGAGCGGCAAAAGAACGGGCAGTGCGGTTTCACACCAACCCACGAGCTAGTGGAGTGCTTGGAGAGCCACGGTCAAGGAATGTGCCGTGTCGATCCACGCTGGCAGGACGGGTTCATCGCCGAATGTGAAAGCGAGCAGGTTCCGGGCATCGTTGGCGTCATCGCGGTGACGCCGAAGCGCATGATGGTCCTCGGCGAGCCGTTCCCCGCATCTTTCAGGTTGCTCGAGCCGCCGGTGTTTGATGAGGAGTACCCCGGCGAGGGCGAGCTCTTCTGCGACGGTGAGGAGACACGATTGCGAGGTTTGGCGTTCATGACCCCGCTTGGCGATCTCAGTTTCACGTGTCGCATCCTCCCAGAACCGCAACCAGGCGAATGCCTCGACGATCGTGATTGTCCGCCTGGGCAGTACTGCCAACCGGTCGACCCCTGGAGCGCCGTTGTCGATCCGTCGTGGCCCGAGCCCCAACCGCGGCCGGGTGTCTGCATGGACCTGTGCGCCCTGATCGACTGCGCTCCGGGGTACGTCTGCGAGCTCGGTCAGTGCGTGCCGGACGACCGCAGGTGCAAAGACGATCGAGAGTGCCCGGTTGGGTGGATCTGCCAAAACGGAATCTTCGAGAGCCTCCAGCCCCTATGGTACGACGGTGTCTGTGAGCCCTGCGCGTGCCCAGAGATCTATGCACCGGTCTGCGGAGTCGACGGACGAACCTACGGCAATGCATGCGAGGCGCGGTGCGCCCATGTCGAGGTGGCCTACAGTGGCGAGTGCAGAGACGACTGCCCGGCGCTGACTCATGTGCGTAGGCCCGACGGCCAGTGTGTGCCGAAGTGCTACGGTGATGAGCAATGTGACGAAGGCCAGCGGTGCAACGCGCCCGAGGTCTGCTTACAAGACCCGGCTTGCCCGCAGTGTGACGTCTGTGTCGGCTGGTGCGTGCCCGAGGAGCGCGATTGCCGACGGACGGGCTGCAATGGCGAAATCTGCAGCGACCGAGACGTGGCTTCACCCTGCGTCGTACTCCCCGAGTTCGCTTGCTACCAGGAATACGGGATGTGCGAGCGCCAGCCTTGGGGCAGTTGCGATTGGACCCCGACCCCCGAGCTCGACATGTGCCTGGCGCGGTTCGACTGCCGCAGCAAAGGGTGCCCTCAGGGGAGCTATTGCGGGTTCTGCTGGATTTCTTACGAGTGCATCCCCGACGGGGCCGTCTGCTGAGTTTTTAGCGTTGTTGATGTCGTCGGCCTGGCGGTTTCACCATCCCGTCAGGCCGGCGGCGCGACTTCGATCTTGGTGGTCACCGAGCTCGCGATGAAACAGTGCTCGTGCGCCTGGTGGTGTAGCTCGTCGAGTTGTTTTTGGTTTGGGGGCTCGCCTCCCCAGGTGATCTTCGGATGAAGCACGACTCGGGTGATCGCGATCTTCTTCTGGTCGTTGCGCTCCATGAACCCCACTGCGGGGTCTTCGTAGTTGTCGATGAGGAAGCCGTCGCGGGCGGCAAGCGCTAGGAAGGTCAGCATGTGGCAACTCGACAGAGAGGCAACGAAAGCCTGCTCAGGGTCCACGAGGGCATCGTTCCCCAGGTACTTTGGCGCCGCAGAGGCACGCACCTCGCTTCCACCTTCGAACTTCCAAACGTGGTCACGGGTGTATTCTTTGTAGGTGAACTCGGTCCCCTGGCGGTTCCAAACGATCGTGGCGCGGTGTTCCGTCATCGATGCTCCTTCTAGCGAAAAGTCTAGTGCGGTTCGGTCACCCGTCCACACTTTCGCTCCAAGGAGCGTGCGGTGCAGTGCCGCATTTCTTGCGCGGTGTTCCCTTAGCCGCCGGCGAGGGCGGGGATGTCGAGGTGCACTGGGGGGGTGTCATCGATCAAGCGTTCTGCGAGGAATCCCTCGGGGAGGGAGACCTTCTGACGGCCGGCGGTCTTGCCCCGGGGCACGCGCATCGCTTCCGGTGGGAAGGGTTCGGCGGCGTCGACGGCACTCAGGACATCCTCGAGCTCGCCTAACGTGGCGACCCGCATCAAGCGCGCGCGGAGCTTAGCGCTACCCCGGAAGCCTTTGGTGTACCAGCTACTGTGTCGCCGGAACATGCGCATGGCCTGATCCTCGCCCGCCCATTCGCAAAGCAAAGCGGCGTGCTCTACCGCTATCTGGACCACTTCGCCAAGCAAGGGGGGATCGCGCGGCTCGCGGCCCTCGAACACATCTGCCAGGTCGCGAAAGAGCCACGGGCGTCCGAGGCATCCGCGGCCGATGACAACGCCGTCGCAGCCTGTATCTCGCATCATCCGAAGGGCGTCGTGGGCTTCCCAGATGTCACCGTTACCGAGGACCGGAATCGTTCGCACCCTGTCTTTGAGATGTGCGATCGCTTCCCATCGCGCTTCTCCATCGTAGAGTTGGGCCGCCGTTCGGGCATGCAAGGCCACCGCAGCGCAGCCTTCTTCTTCCGCTACTCGTCCGGCGTCTTCGTAGGTGAGCAAACTGTCGTCGATACCCATCCGGAATTTGATCGTCACCGGAATCTCACCTGCGCCTTGCACAGCCGCTCGCACGATGTTGGCGAGCAAGCGAGGCTTGGCAGGTATCGCCGAGCCGCCACCCTTGCGCGTGACTTTGGGAACGGGGCAGCCGAAGTTCAAATCGATGTGGTCGACACGCCCCTCGCCGACCAGCCACTTCACGGCTTCGCCGACGTAATGAGGGTCGACGCCATAGAGTTGCAGGCTCCTCGGGGACTCACCGGCTCCGAATTCCGCGAGCATGAGCGTCTTGGCACGCCCCTCGACCAGCGGCCTCGCCGTCACCATCTCGCTCACGTAAAGCCCAGCGCCGAACCGCCGACAGATCGCGCGAAACGGCCAGTTCGTGACCCCCGCCATCGGCGCAAGCACCACCGGTGGCCACACCGAAAGGCCGCCAATCGCAACTGGCGCAAACTCCCCCGCCCCCGCAAGCGGCACCTCCCAGTTCACCAAACTCTTATAAACGTCATCCATCACGAAAAGGGGACAGTCCCCTTTTTTAGTTTACGACTGCTAGGTGGCGCTGGCGGGTGGTGCGTAGGAGCTTCATCCGCCAGTCGACACCGATGAGCTCGCCAGCCTCCAAGGGCAGCCAGATGTTTTCGCCTTCGATGACCTCGCTCGAGAAGATCAGATGATTGACGTAGCCGCTTTCCGAGGGAGCCTCGCACTCGAGCGAAAGGCTCGGGCAGGTCTCCCTATCACCGCATCGCGTCTTATACGTCGACCAGAAGAGCTCTTTGCCGCCCTCGGCTGCGACCATCGTGGTGCCGTCGGTCACGATCGTCGTGAGCAGTGAAGGCTCTTCGTCGGGATCGGTGTCGCAAATGCCACGCACGTGGTCGAGCGTGGACTGCAATGCCATCGACGTCTCTTCGACTCCGATACGGCCGGATAGCGGGCCGTGCTGCGCGAGGTGTGTGAGAAACAGGAAGAACAACACCTCGCTGTCGGTGTCGCCGAGAATGTATCGACGGAGCCGCGGAGCAACCCGCTGCAGCAACTGTTCTCGGTGGTCTGCGTAGCCGCGGATGTCCCCGTTGTGCGCCATGACCCATTTGCCGTACTGAAACGGGTGACAGTTCAACACCGACAGCTCGCCGTAGGTCGCCCGGCGCACGTGCGCAAGAACCGTTTCCGAAGCCACGATGCCACTGACCCGACGAAAAAGGCCGCAATCGATGGCCGTAGTGGGGCTTCGGGTGATGTGCGGCGCGCCGTCGACGTAGAACGCAACTCCCCAGCCATCCCGGTGGTCGGTGCTCTGGGCCCCGAGGGCATTGTCCGCGTCCATGAGGGACCGATGCACCTGGCTCTGAATGACGCTGCGGAAGCCGAACAGGCGACACATAACGTGTCCATTCTGACATGAACCGCAGACCCATGCCGCCTCCGCTGTTCAGGACGCACCCACGGTGTTAAGGTGCGCGCCGGTGGAGCGTTTTCGGCGCCTTTTCATTGCGAACCGCGGGGAGGTGGCGGCCCGCATCGCGAGGACGTGCGACGACCTGGGCATTACCCCCGTCTTCGGTGTGTCCGAGGCCGACCGCGGTGCCCCGTATCTCCGCGGTCGAGAGTCGGTCGTCGTCGGCCCGTCGCGCTCGAATGAGAGCTACCTGGCAAGAGAGCGAATCGTGCAGGGCGCAATTCAAACCCGGTGCAGCGCCCTTCATCCAGGCTGGGGCTTTCTCGCCGAAGACCCGCTCTTCGCGTCGCTGTGTGAGGCGCACGGCGTGACCTTCATCGGGCCCTCAGCCTCGGTGATGCAAACGCTCGGCCGAAAGACCCCGGCCAAAGGGGCGATGGCCAAAGCAGGATTGAAGCTGATTCCCGGGAGCCCGGGGGTCTTGCGCAACGTCGATCATGCGGCCGAGGTCATCGAGTCGCTGGGTCTTCCGGTTCTACTCAAGGCCGAAAGCGGTGGCGGCGGGCGTGGCATGCGAGTCGTTCGAGACTCTGCCGAGCTCAAAGAAGCGTATGCTTCGGCTCAGGCCGAGGCGCGGGCTGCCTTCGCGGACGACCGACTCTATCTGGAGAAGCTCATCGAAGGTGGGCGTCACATCGAGATCCAGGTCTTGGCAGACGAGTACGGCCACGTGGTCCATCTCGGAGAACGCGACTGTTCGGTACAGCGCAAGCATCAGAAACTCATCGAAGAGTCGCCCGCCCTCGTCCTCGACGATGCGGAACGGGCACGGACGCTCGACGCTGCGGTTCGGGCCACGCGCGCGATCGGATATACCGGCGCTGGTACGATGGAGTTCTTGCTCGATGAGGGCGGAACGCTCCGTTTCATGGAGATGAACGCTCGGCTCCAGGTCGAACATCCCGTGACCGAAATGCGAACCGGGATCGACCTGGTCGAGGCCCAGATCCGCATCGCGGCGGGGGAGCCTTTGTGGTTCTCGCAGGATGACGTCGAGCTCCGTGGGCACGCCATCGAGTGTCGCATCAACGCCGAGGACCCATCGAATGCGTTCGCTCCAAGCCCCGGGGTCATCGAACGTTGGGAAGCGATCGAAACCGACGGAATCCGTATCGACACGCACGTCGAAGGAGGGTACGAGGTGCCGCCGCACTACGACAGCTTGGTGTGCAAAGTGATCGCGTGGGGACCAGACCGCAACGCGGCATGCGACCGCTTGGCCAAGACGCTTCGAGAGATTCGCTGCGACGGCATTTCGACTACGATTCCGATGCATCTCTCGGTGCTGGCGTCGAAAGCGTTCAGAGACAATCGGTACGACACGCGTGCCGTACCAGGGTGGGGTGACTGATGGCACACGTACCGGTAGTTCCGATCGGCAAAGAGCGCGCGGCTGTCGTCGATCAAGCAACGTTCGATCGCGAAGTGTCGAGCCACGAGCCGCTCGTTGAAAAGCTGAATGCGCGCCGCGGCGAGGTGCAAGCTGGGTGGGGCCCCAAGTACGTCGACCGCGTGCACGAAAAAGGTAAGCTCACGACTCGGGATCGCCTCGAACGGCTCAAAGACCCGGGCACGCGGCTGTACGAGATTGGCACTTTCGTCAACTATGGGATCGACTTCGACGGCCTCGAATCCCCTGCGGCCGGCGTCGTGACCGCCTTCGCGCAGATCGAAGGTCGATGGTGCATCGTCATCGCGAACGACAACACGGTCGCGTCGGGCGCCTGGTGGCCAAAGACGCCAGAGAAGATCCAGCGCGCGCAAGAAATGGCTCGCCGACTGCGGCTCCCGACGCTCTATCTCGTGGACTGCAGCGGACTGTACCTTCCCGAGCAAAGAAAGAGCTTTGCGGGAGCCACCGGCGCTGGGCACATCTTCAAGATGAACAGCTTGCTTTCGGCTGAGGGCGTGCCCCAGATCGCTGGCGTGTTCGGCGACTGCATTGCGGGCGGTGGTTACATGCCGATCATCAGCGACCGCGTCTACATGACCGAGCAAGCATACATGGTCATTGCTGGTGCAGCGCTCATCAAGGGAGCCAAGAGCCAGCACATCACCTCGCTCGACATCGGCGGTCCAGAGGTTCACGTACATCAGTCAGGATGCGCGGACGAACGCGTGCCCGACGACGAGACTTTGATCGCATGCTTGCGCCGCGAGGTCTCGCGCCTGCCAAGCTCCGGCGCGGCGTTCTATCGAGGAGGCGTCGAGTCGATGGAGCCAAGCTACCCGACATCGGAGCTCCCTGGGTTGATTCCGGTCGACCACCGGCAAGCCTACGACGCTGAAGAGGTGCTTGCGCGCCTCTGCGATCAGAGCCTCTTTTGGGAGGTGCTTCCTTCGGTTGGCCGCGAGATGATCTGCGGAGTCGGTCGCGTGGGCGGGCTCTATGCCGGATTCGTGATCAATCGGCAGGGGTTGATCGAGGATCCCGAGGCCCTCGCCGAGCTGCGGCCGGCGGGAATTCTCTATCGACAGGGCATCGCAAAGATCAGCGCGTTCAGCCGTGCGTGCAATAGCGATGGCCTTCCGCTGATCTGGCTTCAAGACATCAGTGGGTTTGACATCGGTGCCGAAGCCGAACGACACGGCCTTCTCGCGTACGGCTCGAACCTCATCTACACGAACAGCACCAACGAGACCCCGATGTTCACTGTCCTGCTCCGCAAGGCCTCAGGGGCGGGATACTACGCCATGGCAGGGCTTCCTTACGATCCCGTCGTCCAGCTCTCGACGCCGATCTCACGCCTCAGTGTCATGGAGGGGCGCACGTTGGCGATCGCATCGTACAACAGCAAGCTCGATGACGACTTCGAGATTGTCACCAAAGACTCCAAGGAACGCGCCGAGATCGAGAGAAAAATGGCGGAAGTCGAAGCGCGGATCGACGCTGACATGGATCCGTACGTTGCGGCCCGACAGCTGGACACCGACGAAATCGTTCGACTGGACGAGCTGCGCGACTGGCTGAGCGTGCTGGTCGAGATGAGCTACCAGGGCGTCGGCTACCGGCGAGTCAAGAATCCACGGATTTGGACGATGCATGACCTCGATGTGCTCACCAGCGGGGGCCGCGCGTGACGCATGCCTATTTGCTCGGCACTGTGCGGCGCGGCCCGACCGAGAGCGAGCTCACCGCCCCCACTGTGGGAATCTTCACGTCCACTGCATCGCCCGGCGAGCTCGTGTCGGCAGGGCAGGTCATCGGTCGCATCGAGGTCCTCGCGGTGAAGTATGCGTTGCGCGTACCAAACGGAGTGGCGGGTCGTGTGACGTCGGACGTCGGACGAGATCGTACGAGGGTGCCGGTGCAATACGGAGACACCCTCTTCACTTTGTCGACGGCTTCCAAGGTAGACGCTACCGCATCTGCATCCAGCCAGGCCGAAGGCGCCGAGGCGAAGCTTTCGTTCTTGGCGCCGATGAGCGGTCGGTTTTACAGCCGTCCCTCACCGGCGGAGGCGGCGTTCATCCGCCCGGGTGACACGGTTCAACAGGGCCAGACAGTGGGGCTCCTCGAGGTCATGAAGACCTTCAATCGGCTCGTCTACCAAGGCGAGTCGTTGCCCGAGTCAGCGGTGGTTCAAAGGATCCTACCGAATGATGGCGACGATGTCGTAAGAGGCGACGTGATCCTGGCGCTAGAACCCGCTGGCGGGAAGTAAACATGGCTAAGCCTGTGCTCGGTGATCGATCGCTGTTTCCCGATCTGACCTGCGTCGCCTATCTCGCGCATGCCGCGATAGCGCCGCTGTCCGCACCGGTCCGCCATCGAATCGCGGAGGTGAGCGCATCTTATGCACGCGGTGGGATGTCGGGCTTCGGCGAGTGGGCGCCTCGGCTCCAACAGGTTCGCAAGGACATCGCAGGGTTGATCGGCGCCTCTCCACGCGAGATCGCATTCGTTTCGAATACGACACACGGGGTGATCGACGTCGCCTTCGGTTTGCGATGGCGAAAGGGCGACCGCGTGCTCCTCTTCGAGGGCGAATTTCCTGCAAACGTGACCCCATGGCAGCAGGCCGCCAAGGAATTCGCGCTCGAGCTATGCTGGCACTCGCTCGAGCCGTTTCATCGTTCGGCCGACGAAGGGCTCGCAGAGCTCGAGCGGGCGCTCGACCGCGGCTTGCGGATCGTCGCGGTCAGTGCGGTGCAATACAAGACCGGCCTCCGCATGCCGTTGCCCGAGATGGCAGCGCTTTGCCGGCGGTACGAGGCCGAGCTGTTCGTCGACGCCATCCAAGCCCTCGGCGCGACACCGATCGATGTGTCGTGCGGCATCGACTACCTCAGCAGTGGAAGTCACAAGCACCTCATGGGCCCGGAGGGGGCGGGCTTCCTCTACGTCGCCGAGAGGTGTGCGAGCAGCTGCCAACCAAGACTTGCCGGGTGGCTCAGCCACCAAGACGCGATCGAGTTCTTGATTCGGGACGAACCCACACTCAGGTACGACAATCCGCTCAAGACGGGTGCCCAGGTGTTCGAGATTGGAACGACCAACGTCATCGGTATTGCAGCCCTCGGCGCTTCGGTAGAGGCCCTACACGGGCTCGGGATTGGTGCGATCCACGCCCACGCGAACGCCTATCTTGACGCCCTAGAGCACGGCCTGGTCGAACGCCGCTTTGCGAGCCATCGATCCAGAGCGTCTACAGCTCGGTCGACATTGTTGAGCGTCACTAGCCCTGACGGTGTGCCGCCGACCCGACTTTCCGCAGAGCTCGGCAAGCGAGGAGTGGTGTGCAACACGCCCGACGGCCTCGTCCGCTTCTCTCCCCACTGGCCCAACCATCTCAACGAGGTGCCCAGAGTCCTCGACGCAGTCGATGAGGCATTGGCCGAGATCGTGGGTCGAGCCTAAGCTCATCGCGTGACCATGCAGAGCGATCGAAGCTTTTGGATCTTCAATGGAGTCATTTCGACGCTTGCCATTGCCTTTCTCGGCTGGCTCCTGGTCATTCGCGAAGCCGGCGGGGTGAACGCTGACCTGCGCTTCATGCCTGGCGTCAACGCGGCCCTCAACGCGACCTCGGCCACTTTGTTAGTCTTGGGCTTTGCCGCGATCCGCAGTGGGCGCCGTCGAATTCATCAACGGCTCATGGTCTCCGCTTTCGTTGCGTCTGCCGTTTTCCTGTTGGGTTATGTGAGTTATCACTATGTGCACGGTGACACACCGTACCAAGGCGTCGGAGCGATCCGAACGGTCTATTTCACCATACTGATTTCGCACGTGCTTCTGTCGATCGTCATGCTCCCCATGATTCTGACCACGTTCTACCTGGCGTCGCGAGAGCGATTCGCAGCGCACAAGCGCCTGGCACGCTGGACGCTTCCGATCTGGCTCTACGTGTCGGTCACGGGCGTGGTGATCTACGTGATGCTGCGTGGCTAGCGTTCGGCGTAGTCCATCTGCTACTCATCCCAGAGGGTCCGTGGCGAGTAAGTCTCTCCGACGAACCAAAAGCCGCCGTCGACCATACGTTGGTGGTTATCGAGCGAGGCGATTGCACTCATGTCTCTAGGCGTCAGCGCCAGGTCCCGCGCTCCCCAGTTCTCGGCGATCCGCTCGGGGTTGATCGACTTCGGGATGACGCTCGTGCCACGAGCTAGCGCCCAGGCGATCAGAACCTGGCCCGTTGTGGCTTCATGCGTCTCGGCGATCTCGACGATGGTCGGGTGCTTCGTGAGCAAGATGCGGTCCTCTCGGCCGAGCATCGCGGCCGAGTCCGGAGACCCGAGCGGTGAATAAGCCGTGACCGCAACGCTCATGTCCTTGCACGCCTCCAAAAGCTCGTCTTGCTGAAGGTAGGGATGAAGCTCGATTTGGTTGACCGCCGGCGTGCGACCTGTCGCATCACGCACTTGTTCGATCTTGCGCTTGCTGAAGTTCGACACGCCGACTTCCCGCACGAGGCCTTGCTCATCGACTTCCAGCATGGCCGCCCAAGTCGAAGCCAGGGGAATCGTCGATAACGAAAGAAAGTCTTCGGGCCCGCGCGGGAGGTCGACCCCATGCCTGAGGGCCACAGGCCAATGGATGAGATACAGGTCGAGATAATCGAGTTGGAGTCTTTTCAGGCTTCTCTTGAGCGCGCGCTGCACGTGCTCGGGCGCGTGAGAATCGTTCCAGAGCTTGCTGGTGACCCACATCTCTTCCCGTTTGACATCGCCAGCCGCGAAGGCGTCGGTGAGCGCGCGTCCGATCTCTTCTTCGTTTTGATAGATCGCTGCGCAATCGATGTGCCGATAGCCGACGTCGATCGCCGTTCGGACGGCGCCGTAAACCGCTTCCGGCTCCGATTTCCAGGTGCCGAGCCCCAAGGCGGGCATCGTCGTTCCACTGCTCAGCTTTTGAGTTTTCATGGACGCCCCTCTGTCAGCCCTTTCTCACCAGCCGATAGGCCCAGAGGACCACGAGGGCGCCGGCGATTGCGATGACGAAGCTGCGCACGTTGAACCCCGTCACCTTGCCGAAACCGAGAGCGGTTCCTACGAAGCCGCCCGCCAGCGCTCCGACGATGCCGAGGGCTGTCGTTTTCAGCAGTCCGCCGGCGTCGTCGCCTGGCATGAACACTTTCGCGAGAGCCCCCGCAACGAGCCCGAAGATCACCCAAGACACAATCCCCATGCCACGCCTCCTCGCGACGCAGTGTCGATCATCGGAGTCGGAAGGTAAAGGAGAAGGCGGCGCCGTCGCGTGCGGGCTCGTCAGGTCTCGACCCCAATCGCGTCTTGCACGCGCGCAAATCCCGCTGCGTTGGCGAGCTCGCCGAGTCCTGTAGCCAACCGCTTTGGCAACAACGGGCCTTCGTAGACGAACGCGGTGTAGACTTGCACCAGGGTCGCGCCTGCTCGGATTCTCGCCCAAGCCTGCTCGGAATTTTCGATCCCACCGACCGAGATCAGCACCAATCGATCACCGGCCCTCTGACGCAATCGTTTCAACACTTCGAGAGAGCGACGCTCGAGCGGTGGACCGCTGAGGCCGCCAGCGCCGCATCTCTCGACTCGGGTTCGGTCGCTGTCGAGCCCGTCACGCCCGATGGTGGTATTGGTCGCGATCACCCCGTCGAGCCCGAGCTCGATCGCGAGGTCTGCCACCGCATCGATGTCTTCATCCACTAGGTCAGGGGCGATCTTCACGAGCAGGGGCACCCGACGTGTCGGGGACACTTCACGAAGAGCCTCCCGAACTGCCATCAGCAGCGGGCCGAGCTTTTCGATTGCCTGTAGCTCGCGCAGCCCCGGCGTGTTCGGTGAGCTGACGTTGACGACGACGTAGTCTGCATAGGCACCAACTCGTCTGGCGCTCGAGACGTAATCGGCAATTGAATCGGATTCCGGCACGACCTTGGTTTTGCCTATGTTTACCCCGACGATGGTCTGATGGGGTCGGCGAAGCCGTTTGACGGCGTCGGAGGAGCCGCGGTTGTTGAACCCCATGCGATTGATGAGCGCGCGGTCACGGGGGAGTCGAAACAACCTCGGCTTCGGATTGCCCGGTTGAGGTTGCCCCGTCAGCGTTCCAACCTCGACGAAACCGAACCCAAGCGCACCAAGCGCCTCGTACCCGAGTGCGTCTTTGTCGAAGCCCGCTGCAAGCCCGATTGGATTCGGTAGCTCGAGGCCGAGCGCATGAACTCGGGTGCGCTCGGTGCTCACCAAGAAGCATCGTCGCAGCCAAGAGATGACCCCCGGAATCGCAGCAAACCATCGCAGGCAAGCAAACGTGAAGTGATGTGCGGCCTCGGCTGGCAGCAGGTAGAGGAGCGGGCGAATCAGCGTGCGGTACACGGTCCCCTCAACGGGCGAGTGCCGACCATACCGCGTCGTCTCCAAGGCGTTGACCGATTCGTACGTCGAAGGGCTCTTCGATCGGCCCCAGGATCGCTGGGTCAGCTGAATGCACGTCTCGAAGAGCATCCCGACACTGCGCGACGGCCGTGGCGCTCATGCGGCCGAGCGGCGCGCGGCTTGCGAAAGTGATCATGCCGAGCCCCGCCATCATCGTCTTCAATGGAACGGGGTTACGAAACTTGTCGGTCACTTCGACGCTTTGGCCATTGGGGAGGGCGCGCACGCTGGTCACTCGGCAGCTTACGATAGCGAGGATCGGAGAAAGTGCAGCCGCAAGTCGATCAGCCTCCTCGAGGTCGTCGGCTTCTTGTGCGCGCACCAGCGAGCTCAACGCACCCGGCACGAGGTTCGACATCACGCTGACGACTCCAGATGCCCGAATCTCCGGGTCGCGCATCATCGTGAGGGTCATGTCGTCGTCGCCTGACAGAATACCCAATGCCGGCCCTGCGAGCTTACGATCGAGGCGCATTCGATCGACGTTCCCGGTGGCCTCCTTGACGGCGGGCACACGTTGCGGGCGGTTGAGGTGCAGCACGGCGAGGTCCGCGGCCGAAAGCTCGCACCCGGTTCGGCCGGGAATGATGTACGGAACGATGGGGATGTCCGGGACTTCGTCGAGGATGCGCTCGTAGTAATCCGTGCGAAGCTCGAGGCTAGACGGCCCGTTGTAGTAGCAGTCGACCAGGAGTGCCGCAGTCGCCCCCGCGTCCTTGGCGTGCGCCGTCCCGCGAATCGCCTCCTTTGTATTGTTGCTCCCCGTCCCCGCAAGCACGCCAGCGCGGCCTTCGACGACTCGTACTGCGGCATCGATGACCGCGTCGTGCTCCTGCCAGGATAGGGTCGGCGACTCCCCAGTGGTTCCGCATGGAACGATACCGTCGACGCCCTCGCCGAGCTGAAACTCGATCAAACGGCGCAAGGCTTCGTGATCCACCTGACGATCCGTCGAAAACGGAGTCACCAACGCAGTCCACACACCGTGGGGTCGGAAGGTCCCGCTCATGCCCGGGACCTTAGCGTTTTTCGGACCAAAGGAAAGCGGCTTTGTGCTTGACCCGAAACCCGAAAAAGCCCACCAACGCCGGACATGGCAGCCGTCGCCGCAGCTCTGATCCTCGCTGCGTTCGCCCTCGCGTACCGCTTCTACGCACGATTCCTGGGTGACCGCATCTATGACGATCGCCAGGACTTCGTCACGCCGGCGCACGAGCTCGAAGACGGCATGGACTACGTCCCAACGCAACGCGCGGTCTTGTTCGGCCACCACTTCACGTCGATTGCGGGTGCCGCGCCGATCATCGGTCCTTGCGTTGCCGCGTATTGGGGTTGGGGACCGGCGCTCGCCTGGGTGGTCCTTGGGACGATCTTCATGGGCGCGGCTCACGACTTCGGCGCGTTGGTGGCGAGCGTGCATGAGAAGGGGCGCTCGATCGCCGACATTGCGGCCAATACGGTGAGCCGACGCACTCGCATCTTGTTCATGTGCTTCGTGTTGGTGTTGATCTGGCTCGTTCTGGCGGTTTTCGCGATGGCGATCGCCGGTCTCTTCGTCAGCCAGCCCACGAGCGTCATCCCGATCAACGTGCAAATCATCGTCGCGATCGTCATCGGGTGGTTGGTCTACAAACGGAAGGTGAAGCTGCTCGTCCCGTCCCTCATCGCCCTAGCCGTGCTCTACTTCTTCGTGTGGGTAGGGACGAAAGTGCCCGTGGATTTCGTGGCGATGGGATTCGACGAGCACGGGGTCACGACGGCCTGGATCTTCTTCCTGTTGGTATATTCCGCGATCGCGAGCTTGCTGCCGGTGTGGCTTCTTCTTCAGCCGCGGGACTACATCAACAGCCATCAGCTATTGGTCGGCCTCGGGCTCCTGTTCTTGGGCGTTTTGATCGCGCATCCCAATTTCGATGCCCCGATTTTTCGAACCGCTGAGGAAGGGGCACCGCCGATCTTTCCGATTCTCTTCGTGACGATCGCCTGCGGCGCGATCAGCGGCTTTCATGGGCTGGTCGCCTCGGGGACGACATCCAAGCAGGTCGATCGTCTTTCGGACACGCGCATGATCGGATACGGCGGCATGCTCGGCGAAGGCTCGTTGGCGCTGGCCTCGACACTCGCCGCTGTTGCGGGCATCGGGTTGGTGGGAGCCTGTGCCCTTCCAGGCCAAGGCGTGGTCGAGAACCTGAGCTGGGCGGTCTATTACGACAGCTGGGAGCACGCCGGTGGCAACAAAGCCGCCGCCTTCGTGCTCGGCGGCGGCGCGTTCCTCGAGGCGGTCGGCTTGTCGGCGGAGCTATCACGAACACTGATGGCAGTGTTGGTCATCGCGTTTGCGGCCACGTCTTTGGACACAGCCGTGCGCATTCAGCGCTTCATTCTCGCCGAGCTCGGCACCGCTATGCGAATCAAGTCGCTCACGAACCCCTACATCGCGACCTTGGGTGCAATCGTGCCTGCGATGTACCTCGCCTTGGCGGAGACGCCCGACCCTGCAACAGGTCAGGCGAAGGCAGTCGGCTGGGTCCTGTGGCCGATCTTTGGCGCAAGCAATCAGCTTCTTGCCGCGCTCACGTTGATGACACTGTCTCTCTACTTCTTCGCCAAGAAGAGAAACGTCTGGCCCTTGGTGATCCCGATGGTGCTCGTGATGTCGGTCGCAGGCCTGGCGCTCCTGACCAACCTCCAAGACTTCATCGCACAAGGCAACGTGCCGTTGGTCGCCCTCGCATCGCTGATGTTGGTGCTCTTGCTGTGGATGGTGATCGAAGGAGTTGCCGCAGCCCGAAGAAGCGTGAGTTTGCGCCGCTGAGCGTCAGAGCTCCAAGAGCTCGCCAGCATTCGCGCCCAGCACACGATCGATTTCTCCCGAGCTGATGGGGAGACGCTCGACCCAACCCTTGATATGGCTGTAGTCGTAAACGTTAGGGTCGTGCTCGGCGTGAAATCCGTAGGGTGCATCGGTGCCGTAGAGAGCGCGTTCCGGTCCCACGGCCGCCACCGCCCGCCTTGCGAGCGCTTCATCTAGATAGGGGCTCGACAGGTCGAGCGAGAGGTTCGGGTAGTCGCGCATCTTTTTCCACGCCCGCTGAAAGTGCGGCATGCCCGCGTGCGCGAAGATCATGCGAAGCTTCGGAAACTTCTCGGCGACCCATTGCCACTCGCCACGCCTGCCAAAACCGAGATGGATCAAGATCGGCAGACCGAGCTCCTCGCACCGCCTAAAGATCGCCTCGCCTTCTTGGATCTCCCAACCATGCCAATGCGGGTGGAGCTTCACGCCGATATAACCCGGCTCCATTCGCCAGCGTTCGAGCTCCTGGAGCTGGTCGGCCGTGACGCGAGGATTCAGAAAAATCCAGCCGACGAACAGCTTCGGGTGCGCACGCAGCACGACGGCCACCTGAGAGTTGTCGGGCTCGCTGTAGATCTCGTAGATCTTGCCTTGCAGCTTGAGATTGCCGTCTTTCATGAACGCACGCTGCAGCACGTTTGCCAAGCTATGGGCCGGAGAGCACATAAGTGCGCGAACGAACCCGAGAAGCCCGGCGGGCGTTTCGGGCAGCGGGTCATTCATGGTCGGGATCAGCGCGACCTTGTCGACACCGTGCGACATCATTTGTGCCCGCATCGGTTCGACCTCGAACATGCGCGGCTCGAAGTGCGCGTGGATGTCCAGTACGGGCATAGTGTGGGCGAGTCTGTCACAGATTGCCCAGCGGCGTACAGGGCCTACGGCGTGTAAGCTGATTCGAGACTCGTCCAAAGCCTGGCCTTGGCAAATCGAGGGTGCGTCTCTAGACTAGGCCGATGGCGGGGCGCGCACAGAGCCTGGTTCGCCGCGCCGCGCGCGGGACGACTTGGGCACAGTTCGTCGATTACATGTCCCCGGCCCTCTACGAGGTGATGCCGCTTCGGTCCATCTTCGCACAGGGCAAGGAGTTCATCGCTAACAGTCTCGATTCAGCGCGGTCGGCGCAAGCGCGAAAACAAGTCGAGGACTGGCTCTCAGATCAGGAGGGCGTCATTCAGCTCGGGGCGGGCTCCAAGGGCGACGGCGAGCAGTGCCTGGCAGAGCTCGAGGAGGACGCGCGACGTAGTGTCGGCCAGCGAATCCTCGAGCTCTATTTCGGCCAGATTTTCGCGAGCAACCGCGCGATCCTCGATCTTCGCGCCGAGTCCTTCGCGGCCGCGGAGGGGGGCGTCCTGTGGCGGCCGCGGTCGATCTATCTCGAGTGGCAGCCCGAGTTTCTGGGCGGACTGCGGGATCTCTACGCGGGGTTCTACCTCGGTGACGACCCAAGATTCGAACGCGGTTTGGCGGCGCTGAGTCTCGAAGAGGCAGGCGATCTGCTCGTGAGTCATCTCGGCGACGGCGACCAGCGCAGCGTTCGATTCGAGATGACCGTGTTTCAGTCGAGCTTCCATGAAATGTTTCTGCGGTGCCGAGATCGGGGCATCTCTTTGCACCGGAACTTCGTCGCGCTAGGTACTTACTTAGTGTGCCTCTACGACGTACTCGAGACACTCGATCTGGAGCTCGACGTCCGAGACGCGTTCGAGCGGATTCACGCATGAGCGGGCCGGAACAGACCCTCGGCAATGGCTCTGGACCCTGTTAGGCTGGCATCTGCCCATGTGCAATTCCGCAAACCCACAGCAAACCACGGTAGTCGTCGAAGCTCTGGCGCTTTCGAGAGCGCAGCGAGTGCAGAAACTTCGGGCGCTCATGGGGCATGCAGACCCTGCCGTGAAGCAGCTGACGATGGGCATCCGAGACATCACTTCGCGTCACTACGACCTCTTCGTGATGCCTCTGATTCGCCGGCACTGGCCGGGCATGCTCAGCGATCCATTCGCCGTCAAGATGCGCCTGGCCGCGTGTGATCTCTACGCGTCTGCGCCCTATACGGTCCTCTTTTGCGCGCCGCACAGGCCGTTTTCCGTTGCTTTGATCACGCATCTTGGAAACCGCTTCGCCCTTCCCGACGTCGTGCTGGGGTTCGCGTCGCGTCTAGCTTTGAACGTACTCGGGCGCGTTGCGCTGGCAGATCAACACCGGCGGATCATTCTCATTGCAGCCTTCATCGCCATGATCGATCACGCGTTCGACCACTGCATGGATGACTCACCCGAAGAGCGCGGTCGCAAGCTCCATGCACTGCTCGATGGCGACTGGGAGCCCGATACTCCCCAACTCGAGCTCACGCGCGCCCTTCAAGTAGAGATGGAACGCGATTTGGGGCCGCTCGAGCGGGAGCATTTCGATCAAGCGGTCCGCAAGCTCAAAGACTGGGTCGACTCCGAAGTGGCAGGGATGACCGGCGTGGCTGATCCCACCGGGGTAGGCCATCGGCTCGCGGGAATCGAAGGCACCATCGATGGGCTCCTTTTTCCTGTCCACCGCTATGCCGGTGAAAGGGCGCGGCCCTGGATGTACGAGGTGTCCCTGTTCGTGCAGATGCTCGACGACTATATCGACGTCGAAACCGATACCAATGACGGGCGGTTGACGCCTGTGATCTCAGGCGAGTGGACTTTCGAAGACATCGCCCGCACGTGGCGCAACACGGTCGCCGGCATCGAAGAGCTAGCGCGGGCGGGCGGGCATGCCGCGCCCCATTACGTGCGCTTCATCCGCGAAGCCTATGTGCTCATGCTTTGCGAGGTGCTGGAGGGGATGGCGGCGGGCCTTGCCGACTAATGAAGGAACCTCGGGGGCACATGTCCAACTCGCTCCCGCAGTATTCGTCACGGGCAAGGGTGGGGTTGGCAAGACGACCGTCGCCGCGGGACTTGCTTTGGCTGCAGCGGAAGCCGATGGCGAGTCCGTGTATGTGGAGTTTGGGGACGCCGCAGGCGGACGCCGCGTGCTTCGGAATCGGCCGAGCGGCCTCGAGCACATCACACTCGATCCGAGTCGGGCGGTGGTGAAGGCTGCGACACCAGTGTTCGGGTCAGCGAGGCTTGCCAAGTTGGCCCTCGACAACTTCGCGATGCGGCCGCTGATCCGCGCTGCACCCGCAATTCGGGAGCTTGGCGTCCTCGAGCTCGCACGACAGGTCGTCGCAGAACATCCCGGCAAGCGGGTCGTTTTCGACATGCCCGCCACAGGACATAGCGTGGCTTGGCTCAAAGTCGCGCGGCAGGGGCGGGAGCTGACGGGCAAAGGGCCCGTCCACGATGTTTGCGCGAGGATCGAGGACGAGCTGGTGTCACCGGGCCGCGCTTCCGTCGTCGTCGTGACACTTCCCGAGCGCCTTGTGCTCTTCGAGACTTTGGCGCTGTGCGATACGGTCGAAAAGGAAGTGGGCCTCTTGGTCGATCGACTCGTGGTAAACCGCGTTCCTCAGGCGCCGTCGGCCGCTGCCCTCGCCGACGCGGCCGCTCTCTCCAAGACACCTGACCGCGTCGGTGAGGCGGCCGCGAAGCTCGCTGAGCTACTCTCGGTACGAACCACAGTTCGGGAACAGGTCATCAACGCGCTCAATGAGACCGTGCACCGCCACGGCGAGGGCAAGGGCGTCGAAAAGGGGCTCACGCTGCTGCCGATGGCGGCCAAAGACCCCACAGCCGCGACGGTCGCCGACTGGTTGCGTGCCGCGGGAGCCGCATGAGCCGCCCAAGAGTCATTGTGTGCTCTGGAGGAGGCGGCGTTGGCAAGACAACGACTTCCGCTGCGCTTGCGCTCGCCCTGGCGAAGAGCGGATCCCGTGCGCTAATCGTGAGTATTGATCCGGCCCGCCGCCTGGCAGACGCTATGGGCGTCGAGCTCGGGACGAAGGCCCGTGAGATTTCGCTCGATGCCGGGCGAGGACAGCTCTTTGCGCTCATGCCCGATCCACATAACGCGTTGCGGACGTTCATCGAGATTCTCTTCGAAGAGGAGCCCGGGTCGATCGAAAGGCTTCTGAAGAACCGATTGTATCTCGCCCTCGAAGCCGCGGTTCCCGGCATCCATGAAATAGTCGCGATGAGTCTCACGTGGCGAGCGGTTGTCGATTATGACATCGACGTGGTCGTCATCGATACTGCGCCGTCTCGAAATGCCGTCGATTTCATCGGCTATCCAAAGCGTTTGGCGAAGCTTCTGGGTGGTCGCGCGGTCGGGTGGATGGCGGCGATCGGGAAACGTACGAACATTGCGTCACAGGACGACAGGATGGGGCGGGTCGAGGGACTGTTGGTGCGAGCACTCGGCCCGGTGGCGCGAGACGTGGCCGGTCTGTTCTCCGAAATGGCCCGTGTTCGCGAGCGCTTCATCATGCTCAACGAGCACACGAGCGAGCTACTGCTGCACCCGGATACACGTTACTTTCTCGTCGCCTCGCTCACCGCAGCGGCGAGAGATGACGTCGATTACCTGTTCCGAAAGCTGAGCGCGCTCGAGCTCGCGCCGCGGGCTCTCATCATCAATTCGGCGTTCGTCCCGAAGCGTGACTGGATCGAGGCCCTCGAGAGCTCCGACGAAACAACGACCGCGATCCGTGAAGTGCTCGCCGCGCTCGATGAAGAAGAATTGACCCGCCAGCGGGCTGCAGAGCGCACCACTGGGGCTTTCTCGAGACGATATCCAAACGTGCCGCAAGTGCGCCTGCCATTCATCGAGGTGGTGGAGCCTCGAAGCATCGTGCACGCTCTCGCAGACCACTTCGACATTCCGGCGCTGCTCGCTCAGTAGCGAGGCCGCGAGCTCATTTCATGGTCCGCTCGGCCCACGCCTTGAGACGCTTCATGCCTTCGGCGTAACTGACATTCGGCTGGTAGCCGAGGTCGCGTCGCGCCGCCGAGATGTCGTACCAGTGCGCGGTCGAGAGTTGGCTCACGAGATATCGTGTGATGGGTGGCTCGGAATAGAGCCGCAAGAGCTTCCAGAGGCTTTCCACTGTTGCCGCTGCGCTACGCGCAAAGGTCGCGGAAACGGAGCGGGTCACCGGCGGGAGCCCGACGGCATCCAGCATGTCGTTGATGAACTGAGGGCCGGGCAGCGGCTCGTCTTGCGTGATGAAGTATGCCCTGCCGGCGACCGGAGAGCCTGGCGATAGACGGTCGTAGGCCAGGAGGTGAGCCGAGACCGCGTTGTCGATGTAGGTAGTATCCAACGGTTGTGGCTGCCCAACCATCCTGAGCCTTCCAGACTTCGCGCGCGCAACGAGGCGAGGAAGCACGGATGTGTCGCCCGGGCCCCAAACCAGGTGCGGTCGAATCGCGACCGTTGACAGTGCTTCGTCGTTCGTCGCCAAAATCTCGCGTTCGGCCATTGCCTTAGTCGCCGGATAGTGCGCTTCAAATCGTTCGGGGTAGGGCGCGGACTCGTTGACGCCATCGACCGAGTCGCCGCCGTGCACGACGCTCGGGGTGCTGGTGTAGACGAGCTTGCGGACTTCGTGCGTGCGACACGCCCAAATCACGTGACGAGTCCCTTGCACGTTCGTTTGAAAGAAGTCCTCGTATCTGCCCCAAAGGTCGAAGCGAGCCGCGACGTGGAAAACGCCGTCGCATCCTGCCACCGCCGTCGCGACCGCATTCCCGTCCGCCAAGTCACCGCGATGGAGCTCGACGCCCAAGTCGCGAAGATCCGGGTAGTCGCCTCGACAGAAGACGCGAACCCGCTCGCCGCGCTCGACGAGCGCTCGTACGATCCCGCGACCGACGAAGCCGCCGCCTCCGGTTACGAGTAGCGTCATCGGCCAGCTTTCGATTCGACCCAGTGCATCAGCTTCTCGCGACCGATCTTCGCATTGTGCCGGATGTCTACGGGGAACCCGGGATGCTGCACGAACGTGTCGATCCGGGTGAGCTTCGGATGGGTGCGTGCGATTTCGCGCAGCTCGCGTTCGATCTTTCCCCAGTCGCCCGAACCTGGCTCGAGCTCGACGCACAGAGTGGGCCGACGCACGCCTCCGATCGACGGTGCGACCAATGCCGATCGATAGACGGCAGGGTGCGTGTCAAATACCTTTTCACACGGTACGGTGAACATCGTTTCGTCCTCGAGCGTCACCCTGTGGCTCTTTCTGCCACAGAACCAAAGCCGGCCCGACGCGTCGCGCCAACCGAGGTCTCCCATGCGGTGCCAAATGGTATCGCCATCGCGTATCTTGGCGAGCGCCGTGCTGCGCTCGTCGCCGAGATATTCCTCGGTGACCATCGGTCCACGCACGGCAATCTCGCCCACCTCGCCGTCGAGAAGCTCCAGGCCATCGGAAAAGCTCGCGATCGGTTCATCAGTGATCTGAATGACCTTGATTTCGATGTCGGGGACTGGCGCGCCAACGCAGACGCCCGCGCCCTGCTCCGTGTCATGCCACGTGCTCCCCAAGATATCCCGGCCTGCTAGACACGCGACCGGCAACGATTCGGTCGCCCCGTAGGGCGGGAACACGTCACCCTCTGCCGGCAGCATTTGATGCCAGCGAGCGAGCGTTTGACCTGGCATTGGAGCGCCCGCCGCGATGACCCGCCGAAGCGTGGGCAACTTCGTTCGGTGTTGCTCGCCAAACCGACCGACCGTATTGAGAAGAGCCGGCGAGCCGAACATCGTCGTGATACCGAAACGCTCGATCGGCTCGATCACGTTCCTCGGGTCCACGTCTGCGGGCCGCGTCGGATCCATGTCGGGAAGCACCGTCGTCATACCAAGCGCAGGATCAAACAGGGCAAACATCGGAAAGGTCGGCAGATCGATCTCCCCGGGCTCGATCGAGAAGAGCTTTCGAATCGCTTCTACCTGCGCGAGGAAGTTGCGGTGACGGTAGACGACCCCTTTCGGCGGTCCGGTGCTTCCAGAGGTGAAGAGCACGGCGGCCACTTCGTTTCCGCGCGTCGGCATTGGTCGATGACCTTCGGCGACCCGCTTCGCGCCAATCCTTTCGACCTGCTGGAGCGTGTGTTTGGCGAGCCCCCAACCTCCAACATTCACCGTGTGTCGAATCGTCGACCGGCCCCAGCCGAGGGTAAGACGTGCGGCGTGGGCCACCGGGATCCCTATGAAGGCGCTTGGCTTCGCGCGGGCGATACACCGACCGAGGCCCCGAATCCCGAGACCGGGATCGATCATCACTGGCACCACTCCTGCCTTGAACATCCCAAACGTCAGTGCGAAGAGCTCAGCGCTCGGTCGCACCATGAGTGCCGCGCGGTGGCCGCGCTCGATGCCCACCGCGTGCAGGCCCGCGGCAATTTGATCGCTGCGTCGATCGAGCTCTTGATACGAAATGCACGTGTACACGAGCTGTCCATCCGCGTTGCGCCGTTTGGTAGGCACGTACATGGCGGTCACGTTCGGCTGCGACGTGGCCATTGTCGGGAGTACGTCTGCAACGGTTTCGGTCGCAGTGGTCATGTCTGCGTTCCGAGGAACTCGCGGACGAGCACCTCGATCTCGTCTGGCGCGTCTTCGAGGAGGTAGTGGCTGCAGTCAGCGAAGCGATGCACCGTCGCATTCGAGAGAACCTCTTGCCACCGACGGAGGAAATGGTCGTCGAACACGAAGTCGCGATCGCCCCAACAGATCAGCGTTGGGCGATCGTTAAACTGCGAAAGATGCTCACCGACGTCACGGACGATCGAGAAGCTCGGGTCGGCGTCGGAGAGCGGGATGTCTTGGACGAATCTCAGCACGGCACGACGGTTGTCCCAGCTATCGTATGGTGCGCACAGAGCATCGCGCACCTCCTTTGGCAGCTTGCGTCGAGTCACAGCGAGTCGCGTTGCGCCTCGTGCGAACGCGTTGAGTCCACGAACCAGCACGGCGCCCACTGCCGTGTCTCGCGCTAGCCGGAGTGCAGCTGGAAGCCTCTTGGAAGATGGCATTGGGAACGCAGCGGTGTTGAGGAGTACGAGCCGCGAAACGAGCCGCGGGTGGCGATGCGCCCAGCCCATGCCGATCATGCCTCCCCAATCGTGCAGAACGAGCGTGATGTTCTCGAGCCCTAGATGGTCGACTAAGGTCTCGATGTCGTCGATCCGTTGCCGGAGTCGATAGCTGTACTCGTCGTCATTGGGTTTGTCGGATTTTCCGCATCCGACGTGGTCGGGCGCGATCACCCGATGAGTCGGCGCCAGCGCCTCGATCAGCCGCCGCCAGTAGAACGACCACGTAGGGTTACCGTGCAGCATGAGCACCGGCGGGGCATCGCAACCGCCTTCATCGACGTAGTGCATGCGCGCACCGCCCGGGAGCTGCAGCCAGTTAGGTTCAAACGGGTAGAGCTCCTCCGAAACTTCCATCTGTGCGGCTACCAAACGACTTCGGCCATGCTGCAGTTGAGACCCGAGCCGATGCCCAGCAGTCCCACGCGGCTGCCCGACTGAACGCGACCGGCCTCGACGGCCTTCGACAAGACGATCGGCACCGCGGCAGGTCCCACGTTCCCTAGCTCTTCGTAAGTCGTCAGGATCCTCTCGGGCTCGAGCTCGAGCGCAGCCGCGAGCTTTTCGGTGTGAGCCTTGCTGACTTGATGCAAGACGTATTCATCGAGGCAACCGGGGCTCCAGCCGAGCTCGACCTTCGCGGCGTCCCACGTCCGTTTTGCGAGCTTGATGCCTTCGACGAGAAGCTCCCGGGTTTTCGTCTGCATCTGGTCAACCTGACCGTGGCAAAGGTGGTTGTGCTCCGTCGCTGCCACGGTCACCGAACCGACAAATCTGTGTCCGTAGGGTACGAGGTCGCTCCTACCGAGCAGCATCGCCGCGCTGCCGGATCCGAGGGTCAGCGTCGCAAAGTTCGCGCGGAAGAATGCCTCGTCGACGTCGGGCTGGCGCAGTCGCTCAAGGGTCTTGCTCACGACGTAGCGACTGTTCTCGCCGTCGACCACGATCCCGTAGTCGATCTGACGCCGTTCGATCATGTTGCCAACGATCTCCATGCCACTGAGAAAACCCAAGCAGGCGTTTCCGAGGTCGAAATTGACGCAGTCCGAGCCCAGACCGAGGTTTCGGTGCACGAGGGCTGCGGTCGAGGGTTCGATGTAATCGCGACACACAGATGTGTTGATCAAAATTCCGAGGCGGCCGCGGTCGACGCCGGCTCGTTCGATGGCAACTTCCGCCGCGGCGGTGGCTGCCTCGGAAGGTTGAAACGAGGCTTCCCACATCCGACGCGCCACGATCCCGGTAAGTCCTCGGAGGATCCCGCGCGGAATGCCCAGCCGCTGCATTGGCTCGGCTAGCGTGGCCTCGAGCTCCGTCGAGGTTACGCGATCGCGAGCATCGACGTGGGCCACGCTGCAGATCGATACATTCTCAAAGCGCATCGGGAGGCAACCTAGTTCGCGGGAGGTAGCCGGACAAGCCACTCCGGCACTGCAAACCATCCTCTCGGCGCCAAGATTCGCAGCGAACCACTGTTGAGCTGCCAAATTCGGGGGCTAAAGCTACTTCGCCACGAAGCTGACCGCCGGTTCGTTGGCGTTTGCGTAGGCCGCCGTCAGGAACCGATCGTAGCCGGTTTGGCCGAGGAGGAAGCGCTTGAAGTGGGCCACCATGTAGAGGTTCTGGAGCCTGGTCGCCTCGGCAATCGGGAACACGTCATCGGTGCAGGTGTCGTCGTAAGGTTGAATCAGTGCTTCCGCGCCGATGTCGGGCCACTGGTCTTGGGTTAGGCCGAGCTCGTCGAGGAGCAGATCTCCGATCGCGCAGACGTTCGCAAAGTGGGTATGGTTTGCGCCGGTCACCTCGACCTTGAACAGGCCCTCGGCCTTCGGCATGCGATCGAACACGTAGTTGTGGTTCTCGAGTAAGGGATCCAAAGTGCCAACCAAGAGGATCGTCGGCTCGGTCACGGTCGCGAGGACCTCTTCACTAAAGTTGTCGCTCCCCACCCCGCCAGCGATGACGCCGATGGCCTTGACTCGCGGGTCCGCGTCGGCCCCAGCCCAGCCGGCGACCATGCCCATCGCGGTGGCTCCGCCGAACGAGTGCCCGAGTACGCCGACTTTCGATTCGTCGATGCGGCCTTCGAACGCATCACCCGGCGTGTTGGAGAGCTCGAACATCCGGTCGATCACGAGCGAGACATCGGGCACGCGTTTCTCGGCAGGGTTTTCGTCGCTCCTATCGAGTGCCGTATTTCCGGTGTGCTCGGGCGATGCGACGATGAAGCCGTGGCTCGCCAAGGCCTCCATGAGCTGTGTCGACTGCGTGTTGATCCCACCAAAACCGTGGGAGAACACCAAGAAGGCGAGAGGTCTTTCGGACGACACCGGAAGGTCATCGACCGCCACTTCCGAGGCGAGTGTGAAGAACGATTGAAGAGTGTATTCCGTGCGGGGCTCTGTCGCCGCATCGGTCTTGTCGACCGGATACCAGACGTCGACCGCCAGCTCGCGGTCCTCCCGCTCCGCGTCAAACACGGAAAACGTCTGATGACCCACCGCGTACGAGCCCAACGCATCTGGCGCGTCGACGGGCGTGCTGCCGTCACCGTCACCGCTGCATGAGGCAACCCACATCACCGCGGCGAGCGTCACAACCAATCTTGTCATCCTAAGATCCTTCTTCCGGGTGCACGGGCGATGATTAGGGCAGGGTTTGACGACACGCAAGGGGTGAGTGCATCCTGCGGCACTCCTTACGCATCAGGTGCCCACCCTCGACGACACGCTCCGAGCAGATTGGCCGGATGATCGCGTGGAAGCCAGAGCGGATTCTGCTCGCTCATGGCAAGTGCGTCGAGCACGATGGCGAGGCTGTGTTGCGCAAAGCCTATGCGTGGCTGAACACCCCGCCCCGCTCGTAGGTTTGTCTTCGCTGCGAGTTTGGGGTAGGCGAGGGCCCATGGAGATCGTCAAGAAGACCGAAGAGTACGAGATCATCAAGAAGCGGTCGGGCCGTTACGGCGTTCGAGATGCCAAGCGCAACTGGATCAGCGGTGACGAAAAGGTGAGAATCCTTCTCGCCGAGCAGCTGATCAAGGCACCTGCTCCGAAGGAGAAGGAGCCCGAACCGGTGTCCGAAGCACAAGCCGCTGAGGCCTCGGCGGATGCCGCAGGTGAGGCCGCCGCCGAAGAAGCGCCTGCCGAAGAAGCCAGCGAGTAGTTCCGACACTCACTGGCACAGGCGCTGGCACTGGCACTGGCACTGGCACAGGCACTGCCACTGACGCTGTCACTAGGACCGGATGCGGGGTGAGGTACGGCAAGACCCTGAAGCAAAGCTACTATTAGCCTACACCAGCTGGTAGGATTTGCTGCATGAGATCGACGATCGGCATTCTGACGGGCGGAGGCGATGTTCCCGGCCTTAATCCGGCGATCCGGGCTGTGACGTTTCGTGCATTGCGTGAGGGGCACCGCGTCCTAGGGATTCGCCGTGGCTGGGGCGGCCTCGTGGATCTCGTCCCAGACAGGAACGCGGACAACAATGACAATGTGCAGCTCCTGACCGAAGAACGCGTCAACAGAGCCGGACGCACGGGCGGTACGTTCTTGCACACCTCGAGAACTCGACCGAGTCACTTGCCGAAAGCGCTCCTGCCTCGCCATCTGCAGGATAAATACAAAGAAGACATCAATGACGTCACACCGGAAGTTCTGGCCAACCTCGACTTCCTCGGCATCGACTATCTGATCCCCATCGGCGGCGACGACACCCTCAGCTATGGCGCGCACCTGCACGAGAAGGGTGTCCCCGTAGTCGCGATCCCGAAGACGATGGACAACGACGTTCCCGGTACCGACTACTGTATTGGGTTCAGCACGTGCGTGACGCGCACGATCGAGCTAACTCACAAGCTACGGACCACCGCGGGCTCGCACGAGCGGTTTCTGGTGATCGAGGTCTTCGGTCGTTATGCGGGCTACACCGCTTTGCTCCCAACGATGGCCGGCGCCGCAAATCGGTGCGTCATCCCAGAGCATACGTTCAACATCGAGGCGCTCACCGACCTTCTCGTCCACGACCGCGACCGAAACCCGAGCAGGTACTCCGTCGTATTGGTATCGGAAGGTGCTCAGATGAAAGGCGACGAGGCGATGTCCTTCGAATCGGAGGAGACCGACCAGTTTGGTCATCGCAAGCTCGGCGGCATCGGAGACCGCGTGGCCAATGCGCTCAAAGAGCTGTCGCCCAAATTCAACCAAGGCCGTCGCGTCAACGTCCTCAGTCAGCGGCTCGGCTACCTGGTTCGTTGCGGCGAGCCCGATGCCCTCGATTCGATCGTCCCTATGGCATTTGGCAATCTAGCGCTCGATCTCATCGATGCGGGCACTTCAGGCCGACTGGTCGCCATTCACGACGGCCACTACGACAGCGTTCCCATCGAGACCATCGTCGGAACCAAGAAGGCGGTCGACGTCGAAAAGTACTACAACACCGACCGTCTTCGGCCGAAGTACAAAGCCTTTGGGGGCATGCCGCTCTTCATCATGACCAGCGACACCTAGCTCCCTCCACACACGCAGACGCTGGCACCGACACTGTCGCGGCTATCGATCGACGACCGCCGCGGCGATCGAATCCGACCACACGTTCACCGTCGTTCGGCACATGTCGAGGATGCGATCCACCGCCAGGATCAAAGCGACAGCGCTCGTTGGCAGACCGACAGCATTCAAGACGACGACCATCATCACCATCCCGGCATGTGGAATACCGGCCGCCCCAATGCTCGCCAAGAGAGCCGTCAGCGCGACGATGATCTGTTGGGTCATGCTCAAGTCGATGCCATAGACCTGCGCGATGAAGAGCACTGCCACTGCTTCGTAGAGGGCGGTGCCATCCATGTTGATCGTGGCGCCGAGGGGAAGGACGAACGAGGTCACCTCGGGTTTGACGCCGGCGTCCTCCACGTTTTGCATCGTGAGCGGTAGGGTGCCGTTGCTCGACGCGGTGCTGAAGGCGGTCACAAGGGCGGTGGTGAGCTTGCGCGCATAGTCGAGCGGCTGGCGGCCTGTCATCACCCTCAAGATCGCGGGCAACGTGACCAGTGCATGAATCGCGAGCGCGAAGAACACCGTCAACACGTACCAACCGAGCACCCGAAACGCTGCGGGCCCCTTGCCGGCCGCCGCGAAAAGAGTGAAGCCAAAGACGCCGATGGGTGCGAACTTCACCACGAAGAGCGTCATTTGCATCATCACGTCGAACAGACCTGAAAAGAATCTTCGAACCACGCTTGCATCTTTCGATTCGTGCGAGTGCTCGCTCAACCCGATGAACACCCCAAGCAGGAGCGAAAACGAGATGATCGGAAGCATGTCCCCCCTGGCGGCTGCCGCGAATGGGTTCTTCGGGATGAGCGCCTGGAGCTGCTGCCAAAGCACGAGCCCGATTCCGTCCGGCGCCTCGGCGAGCAGGGGTTTCGTAGCCGCGACCCCCTCTTCGAGGAGCGCGAGCTCGGCACCAGTTCCTGGGCGGATGATGTTGACGAGGACGATACCCGTCACGATCGCGGCAAAGCTCGTGGTCAGATAGAACGCGATCGCCCGGCCGCCGATCGAACCCAAGGTCCGGAGGTCGCCCATGCCGGTGACGCCAGTGATTAGCGACGAGACGATCAGCGGCACCACCAGCATCTGTAAGAGCCGCAGGAACAGGTCGCCAATCCCTTTGCCGATGGCGGCCACCTTGCCGACGTTTTCAGTATCGACCATGTCGTGCACGCCCGCCCAGTTGAGCCCAAGGCCCAAGGTGGCGCCTAAAACCATTGCGATGAGTATCCAGTGGTGGAGTTGCAGTCGCTTCACGGGCGCGCATTATGCGGACGCCGCTCTTCGATGTAAAACCAAGCCATGACCGACGACAATACAGACCAAACCCCGCTCGAAGACCTGCGGGCGGCCCTCGACACGGTCGATCACGAGCTGCTAGAGCTGCTCGTGCGTCGGATGGGTATCGTTGCGGATATCGCGGTGCGGAAACGTGAGCAGCGCGTACGAATTCGCGATCTCGCACGTGAGCGCCGGGTCCTCGACGATCGGTGCGCCCGCGCCAAGAAGCTCGGCCTGCCTCCTGACAGCATCGAGTCAGTCTGGCGGCAATTGATGTTGATGAGCCGAGAGCGACAAGCTGCGTTGCGTGCCGAGGTGCCACCGGATGTCGAGCCGCAGCGAATCGCAATCGTCGGTGGCGAAGGCGGAATGGGGCAGTCGCTGAGCACTTTGTTCTCCGATCTCGGTCATGAGGTGTTGATTGCGGATCTCGACACGGAGCTCACGCCGGTAGCCGCATCACGAGCGGCAGATGTCGTGGTCGTCAGCGTACCAATTCGCGAGGCCCGTGCCGTGATCGAGCAAGTCGGGCCCCACGTGCGCCAGGATGCGCTCTTGATGGATGTCACCTCGATCAAAGTAGACCCGATGGCCGCTATGTTATCTGCCACGGAGGCAAGTGTGCTCGGCACTCATCCGATGTTTGGCCCGGGGGTCAACACCTACCAAGGGCAGCGTGTCGTGATCTGCCCGGGCCGCGGAGATGCCTGGCTCGAGTGGGCGCGGCAGATGTTCAGCGCGCGTGGTCTGGTGATTACCGAGACGACCCCCGAGGAGCACGACGCGATGATGGCGATTGTCCAAGTGCTTCACCATTTCAAGACTCAGGTGCTCGGGCTCGCGCTGAGTCGTCTTGGCGTTCCTCTCGAAGACACCCTTCGGTTCACCTCGCCGGCGTACCTGCTCGAGACCTACGTGACCGGGCGCCATTTCGCGCAGTCGCCCGAGCTATACGGACCGATCGAGATGCTCAATCCGGACTCGAAGCGGGTCGTCGCGGCGTTCCAGAGTGCGGCCGCGGCCCTCGCGGACATTCTCGCGGCCGGTGACCAAGCGGCTTTTGACGATGTCTTTGCCGAGGTGCGGACGTTCTTTGGAGACTTCACCGACGAGGCACTCGAGCAAAGCCGCTTCCTGATCGATCGGTTGGTCGAGCTCAGCGCCGGGCGTTCGTCGACGTAACGGGTCGATTGACGCTCGACGTCGCATCTGCGATGTCGTCTTTCGAGGACCCGACCATGGTCAAAGTTGCGATACATGGAGCTGCGGGACGCATGGGCCAAAGCCTAACCGCGGTCATCGAGGCCGACCCAAAGGCCGAGCTGGTCGCCGCCATGGATCACCCACAGAGCCAGCTCATCGGCCAGGACATCACTGCGCTGGCAGGGGCCGAGCCGCGAGGCGTGCGGATCACCGCTGACGTCGAAGAGTTCTTGGCCAACGTCGAGGTGGTCATCGATTTCAGTACCGCGACCGCGACCGAGAAGCTTCTTCCGATGTGCGCCGGCCAGCAGATCCCAATGGTCATCGGCACGACGGGGTTGGACAGGTCGACACGCGCTGGCCTCGAGCGAGCCGCCGAGATGCTGCCAATCGTGTTTGCGCCGAACTACAGCCAGGGGGTCAACGCCTTGTATTTCCTCGCGGCGCGCGCGACGGAGCTGATGGGCGCCGGGTTCGATGCCGAGATCGTCGAAATGCACCACCGTCACAAGGTCGATTCCCCGAGTGGCACCGCGGTGCGGCTCGCCGAGGTCGTGAGCGCTGCGAAGAATCTCGCGGCCGAACGTGCGGTCACCCACGGTCGAAGCGGCCATATTGGCGCCCGTCCCCCCGATGAGGTCGGCGTGATGGCGCTCCGAGGCGGCGACGTGGTCGGTGAGCACACGCTGTACCTCGTCGGTGAAGGCGAGCGACTCGCGCTCACACACCAGGCAACCGATCGCTCGATCTTCGCGCGCGGGGCGGTGCGTGCCGCCCATTGGGTCATCAGCCGTCCAGCGGGTCTCTACGACATGGCAGACGTCATGGGAATCCCCCGCTAAGCGATCCCAAGCGTTTTCTGTTACGGTAGAGGCGCCCTATGGATTGTCCCCAATGTGGAGCCGAAGTTCCATCCGACAACGCGTTCTGCGGGAAGTGTGGCTACGCGATGCGCGATCAAGGTCCGCAACGCACTGACCAGTCACGCATTCGTGTTCACGAAGAGCGGACGCCGACGAACGAAAGAGATCGCGATAGTCGTACTTCATCACCGCGAATCCGAAAACACACGGTGCTTGGCATGCCGCCTGCGACTCTACGGCCGAGCGAGCCGCCGGCGTCCGAACCTCCGCCTCCACCCCCAGCTTCGCTCGCGTCGGCCCGCTCCGCCCGAAGAACGAAACAAAAGACCATGCTGGGCATGCCCCGTCTCGAGTCTCTTGAACCGAGTGACAGCGAGCCCGAGCTCGAGCCCATGATGCCAAGCACGGCGGCGCAAGGGCCTCCGCCCGTTCCTGGCGAGGATCGGCCGAGTCATCGCTTCCGGGCGCGCGTCCGATACGACAGCTCGCTCGAGCCGCCCCCGGTTACCATGCGGAGGCGCCGCGCTTTCGGAGGTGTGGCGGTCCTCGTTGCTTCGGCAGCAGCGTGGCTTATCTATCGTTTTCTGAATGGCTAGTATCGCGCCAGACGGTCACGTCGTGTGCAGTGCTTGTGGGGGAAGCAATCCTCTCGAGTCTAAGTACTGCGGCAAGTGCGGAGACGCACTCGAGCGTGGGCTTCCAAAGCCCGGAGATGTGATCGCGGGCCGCTATAGGGTGGTTGCCCCGATCGGCCGCGGCGCGATGGGCATGGTTTATCGCGCGGAGCACGTCCAGATCAGCAAGGTCGTCGCGATCAAGCTCCTCCACCGAGAGCTCCAAGAAAACCCCGAGAACGTCTCTCGCTTTCATCTCGAAGCAGAGTCTGCATCGAGGCTCAACCATCCAAACACGGTGCACGTGTTCGACTTTGGGAGAACCGAGTCTGGGGCCCTCTACATCGTGATGGAATACGTCGACGGAGCCGACTTGGGCAAGCTCATCGGCAAAGGAGGGCCGATGCCGTTTGGTCGCGTGGCTTACCTTTGTGCGCAAGTCGCGGGCTCGGTTGCCGATGCACACGAGGCAGGCATCATCCACCGCGACCTCAAGCCCGAAAACATCGTCGTCACCGAAGGACGCGATGGGGAGATGGCCAAGGTTCTTGACTTCGGGTTAGCCAAGCTGTTCGAAGGGTCCGCCGAGGTGCAGGTGACGAGCAGCGGGACGATCGTGGGTACCCCATACTACATGTCTCCGGAGCAGATTCAAGGTCAAGAGCTCGATGGGCGAAGCGATGTATACGCGATGGGCGCGATCATGTACGAGTGCGTCGTCGGCAAACCCCCGTTCGAGGCGCCGAACCCCGTCGGCGTCCTCTCGAAGCACCTCTCTCAGCAGCCACTGCGTCCTTCGTTGCGATCCCCGCTCTCGGTTCCGACAGAAGCCGACGACATCATCATGCGATGTCTCGAAAAGGATCTCGAACGTCGTTACGAATCTGCCGAGGCCCTCCGCGGCGCCCTGATCGCATACCTTTCGACCGTCGGTCACGAAGATTGGCGGACGAGCCGCCTCGGGATGCGGTCGATGAGCAGTGGCACGCGCCGTGTGGATTCTCTTTTCAAAGGTAAGCGAAGGGGCTGGTGGCTGTTCGCGTTGGTTTCGATCCTGCTCTTAGGGATCGGGGGATGGCACTACCTGACGCGGGGCCCGTCCGAGCACGAGCCCAACCACACGGAAGAAAACGCCAGCTGGTTGCCAGAGAAGACCAAAATGAAGGCGTATCTCGGACAGCGGCTCGACGAGAAGAGCGGCGATGTCGACCTGTTCGCGATCGAGAACACCGGAGCGGAAGCTCGAGCCGCAATCGTGGAGGTAAGCGCCATTCCCAACATGGACTTGACGCTGGAAGTTCTGAAGACGCGCGAGCAGGAGCCCGAAGTGTTCACGGATACTGAGGGTCTTGGCGAAGGGGAACGGCTCCCCAACGTTCCGGTCGAGCCAGGTACATACTTCATCCGGGTGCGGGAGAAGGTCAGCGGTCAAAGCCTCCCTACAGAGAACGTTTCCGATGAATACTACGTTCGTTGGGAGCTTCGTGACCGAGATCCCGAATTCGAGCGCGAACCCAACGACTCGCTCGAGCTGGCGGAGCCGCTTCCGTTCAGGGCCGACCGACGCGCATGGATTGGATGGCCCGGCGATGTCGACACGTTCTGCTTGAGCGAGGACGCAGACGCCGTCGTCGCGCAGGTTAGCGCGCTTGCGGGTGTCGACCTGGTGCTCCGGATCGTCGATCGACGTACGGACCGAAGTGGAAAGCACGACTCCAACAGGATGGGGCGTGGCGAGACGACCAAGACCTGGCGCAAAGCCAAGGCCGGCATGCTGTGTGTCGAGGTGTCAGCCCATCCGCAAGACGGACGGGGCGCCGCCGCTCAGCCTGATGAGACTTATGGTGTCCGCTTCATAAGTGCGCCCGAACGCTAAATGCGCATCGAGGATCTCGACTACGAGCTGCCCGAGGAGCTCATCGCACAAGAGCCGCTTCCGGAGCGCGATGCTTCGAAACTGATGGTCCTCGACGTCGGCTCTGACGCTATCGACCATCGCCTGTTTACGGATCTTCCCGCGTTGCTCCCGCCAAGCCTGTTCATTCTCAACGACACCCGGGTGTTTCCCGCTCGACTTCACGGCCACAAAAAGACCGGCGGTCGAGTCGAGCTCTTGTTGCTGCGTAAGACCGAGCAACTCGGCGATAGGTGGCTTGCCATCGGCCGCGCGTCTAAGGCGCTGCGGGCCGACATGGAGCTGGTACTTTGCAAAGGTTCGCTGCGTGCAAGGGTGCTCCAGGTGCTGGGCGATGGGCAGCTCGAGATCGAGCTCGAAGCGACAGGAGACGTCGACGAGGCCATCGAGAAAGTCGGCGAGGTGCCTCTTCCTCCCTACATTCGAAGACCGGCCGAAGAGGCCGACAGGGCACGCTATCAGACCGTTTATGCGCGCAGGGTCGGGGCGGTAGCTGCACCAACCGCTGGGCTTCACTTCACGAAGCACTTATTAAGTACGCTCGAGGAGGCGGGCCACCAAACGGCCTACGTGACACTCCACGTCGGACCGGGCACGTTCCGCCCCGTGCAGGTCGATCGATTGGACGATCATCGCATGCATGAAGAGTGCTACGAAGTACCGAAGGACACGGTCGACGCGATCGTGCGGGCGCGTGCAGAGCGTCGCTCCGTGGTCGCGGTTGGGACGACGGTGGTTCGAACGCTCGAGTCCGCGATCGATGCGGCGGGCACTCCGCGGGCTGGCATCGGTCAGACAGGGCTGTTCATCAAGCCGCCGTATCGTTTCCGAGTCGTCAATCACCTCATCACCAATTTCCACCTCCCCCGGTCCACTCTGCTGGCGTTGGTGATGGCATTTGCGGGCGTGGATCTCACGCGGCGTGCCTATCTGGAGGCGATCGATCGCAGGTATCGGTTCTATAGCTATGGTGACGCGATGTTGATTCGGGGGACACACGCATGACGCTTCCAACTCCCGGCTTTTCGTTTCGCGTGGGCGCTCATGATGGATCGGCTCGCTGCGGCGTGTTTGAGACGCCACGTGCCTCGATCGAAACGCCTGCCTTCATGCCGGTCGGAACCCAGGCCACGGTGAAGGCGCTCACTCCGGAGGAGGTAGCATCCACGGGCGCCCGCATCATCCTAGCCAATACTTACCATCTATGGCTTCGGCCCGGCGCGGAGCTCGTCGCCCAGCAAGGTGGGGTGGTCGGTTTCATGAAGTGGCCGCATGCGCTGCTCACTGACAGCGGTGGCTATCAGGTCTTCTCGCTGGCGAAGCATCGAACCATCGACGACGACGGCATTACGTTTCGATCCCACCTCGATGGAACCGAGCACCGATTGACGCCCGAAGAAGCCATGCGGATTCAAGCCTTGCTCGGTTCCGACGTGGCAATGGTGCTCGACGAGTGTCCGCAGGGCGGTGCGCCACGGTCCGTCGTGGAACAAGCGATCGCGCGCACGACCGATTGGACGAAGCGTGGCCTTCGCGTTCCCGCGGCCGAAGGGCAGGCTCGTTTCGGGATCGTACAAGGAGGGATTGAGCGCGATCTGCGGCTTTCGCATTTGCAGACCATCGCCGCGCTCGAGGTCGATGGCGTCGCGCTCGGCGGATTCTCGGTCGGGGAGCCTACGTCGGCGATGTACGACGTGCTTGCAGACATTGGTCCTAAAATGCCTGCGGATCGGCCGCGGTACCTGATGGGAGTCGGTACGCCATCCGACCTGCTTCGCGCAATTGCTTGCGGTATCGATTTGTTCGACTGTGTCTTGCCGACTCGGAATGCTCGCAACGGCCAGGCCCTGACATGGGGTGGCCGCGTTAACCTCCGCCAAGCCCGACACCGCGACGACCAGTCAGCGCTTGACGCTCGATGCGACTGCACGGTTTGCACGACCTACTCACGCTCCTATCTTCGCCATCTCTTCAAGGCCGAGGAAATGCTTGGCCCGCGATTGCTTTCCCTGCACAATCTCCACTTCTATGGCGCGCTGATGCGCAAGGCGCGTGAGATGATTCGCGACGGGGAGTTGGGTCCATGGACGCGTGCGACTCTTGCCCAGATGAGAGACCTCGACGAGATCGTTGGTTTCCAGGGCTGATCGCGCTCCGCCGCAAAATCTGTTCGTTCGCGATTGACGGCAATCTGGGTGCGCGGTATGGCCCCGCCTTCGAAGGTAGGGGCATGACAGAGATCAAACGCGCACTGATATCGGTCTCCGACAAGACGGGCGTAGTCGAATTCGCCAAAGGGCTCTCCGATGCGGGGGTCGAGATTCTATCTACGGGCGGGACGGCCCGCGCGCTTCGCGAAGGCGGCGTTCCGGTGGTCGACGTCTCCGAGTACACCGAATCCCCAGAGATCATGGACGGACGAGTCAAGACTCTGCATCCCAGAGTCCATGGTGGCATCTTGATGCGTGACACCGAAGATGACCGCTCTGCCCTTGGCGGGATCGGTGGCAAGCCGATCGATCTGGTGTGCGTCAATCTCTACCCGTTCGAGCAAACCGTAGCCCGTGGTGCATCCCACGAAGAGACCATCGAGAACATCGACATAGGGGGGCCCTCCATGGTGCGAAGCGCCGCGAAGAATCAAGCGCGCGTCGTCGTCGTCACCGAGCCGAGCGACTATGACGAGGTGCTTCGTACCGTGCGCTCCGGCGATGGGCCGGGCGCTGCCCTTCGCGCACGATTGGCCGCCAAAGCCTTTGCACAGACCGCCGCTTATGATGGCGCGATCGCCGCGTACCTGACCTCGCGGGACACCGACTCGAAGTTCCCAGGTTCGCTGACTTTGACCTTCACCAAGGCGTACGATGTGCGGTACGGTGAGAACCCGCATCAGCAAGGCGCGTTCTACATCGAGCGAAATGCGCCTTCCGGCAGTCTGGCTCTCGCCGAATCCCTCGGTGCTGGTGGCAAAGAGCTTTCCTTCAACAATCTCGTCGACGTTGATGCGACCCTGGAGGCAGTGAGAGAATTCGACCAGCCCGCCGCCGTCGTCGTGAAGCACACCAATCCGTGTGGGGTGGCGCGCGCAACGACCCTCGAACATGCCTACCGCATCGCTCGCGAGGCCGACGCCCAGAGCGCCTTCGGTGGTATCGTCGCGTTGAACCGAAAGGTCGACAGGGACACCGCCAATGCGATCGCCGAAACCTTCATCGAGTGCGTGATCGCTCCTGGATTTGCGCCTGATGCCTTGGAGAGGCTTCGAAAGAAGAAGAACCTCCGAATTCTGGCTACCGGCGAATGGCTTTCGGCGGACTACGCGGCGTTGCAGTTCAAGCGTGTGGGCGGCGGTTTGGTTGTCCAGGATCGGGATGCGAGTGGTCCGAGCGAAGTCCGTGCAGGAAAGGTAGTCACGCAGCGTGCGCCCACCGATGATGAGTTTCGAGCGCTCGATTTCGCATGGCGCGTGTGCAAGCACGTGAAATCGAATGCGATCGTTTTCGCCAAGCCCGACCGCACGGTTGGCGTCGGGGCAGGGCAAATGGCGCGCGTGACAGCGGTTGGTATCGCCTCCCAGAAAGCAGGCGAGCTGTCGCGCGGCGCAGTCATGGCCTCGGACGCGTTTTTCCCTTTCCCCGATGGTATCGAAGCTGCCGCGGAGGCCGGCATCAAGGCCGTCGTTCAACCTGGCGGATCGAAGGGTGACGACGCGGTGATCGCGGCCGCCAATGCAGCCGGGCTTGCTATGGTCTTCACGGGCGTTCGTCACTTTCGGCATTAGCAATGCGGATTCTCATCGTCGGAGGCGGCGCGCGCGAGCATGCATTGGCCTGGCGCCTTTCGCATGATCCGGGGGTAGAGGTCATTGGTGCGCCTGGAAATGCCGGCACCGCGGCCATCGGCCGAAATGTCGAGCTCGACCCCACCGATGCGAACCGCGTGGTCGCTTTGGCGAAGCAGGAGTCTGCCGACCTTGCCGTCGTAGGACCGGAAGCCCCACTCGTTGCTGGGGTGGTCGATGCCCTTCGCGCCAACGGGATCGACGCGTTTGGACCCGATCGAAATGCCGCGCAGCTCGAGGGCTCCAAGATCTTCTCGAAAGAGTTCATGGCGCGGCACGACATCCCGACTGCCGGCTTTCGCGTCTTCGATGATCCCGATGCGGCCACTCGGTATATTGAGGAGGCCAGTCGTCCATTAGTCGTGAAGGCTGACGGGCTTGCCGCAGGGAAGGGCGTCATCGTCGCGAGCACGGCCGCCGAGGCCGTCGCGGGGGTCGACCGCATCATGCGCGAACGTGCGTTTGGCGATGCTGGCGATCGGGTGCTCATTGAGGAGTGCCTCGTTGGACAGGAGGTCAGCTACCACGTCGTAGCGGATGGCAAGCGGTTCATTCCACTGGCGCCGGCGCAGGATCACAAGCGGGCCTATGACGGAGACGAGGGCCCGAATACGGGTGGAATGGGTGCGTACTCGCCACCGCCCGTCGTGACCCCGGAAGTCGAGCAGAAGATCCTCGATCGCGTGATCGACCCAACCCTGCAGGGCATGGCGGTGGAGGGCAGGCCGTTCCGCGGGGCTCTCTTCGTGGGTCTGATGATCGTCGAAGGCGAGCCTTGGGTGCTTGAATACAACGTTCGATTCGGTGATCCGGAGTGTCAGACGCTGGTCACCCGCTGGGCAGGGTCGATCCTTCCCATCGTCGTCGGCTCTGCACGAGGGGACTTGGGCGATCTGCGCCCGCGGTGGGAAGCGCCGGCCTCGCTGTGTGTGGTGTTGGCATCGGGCGGCTACCCCGGGAGCTACGAAAAGGGAAAGCCGATCACAGGCCTCGAGGAGGCTGACGCGCTTTCGAACGTGACCGTTTTTCACGCCGGCACTCGCCTCGAGCGTGACACGGTGGTCACTTCGGGAGGTCGCGTGTTGTCGGTCACCGCCATCGGGGCTGACATCGATCAGGCCGCCGCTCGCGCCTACGAAGCCGCTGACATGATCGACTTTGAAGGAAAGCACCTCCGCCGGGATATCGGCTGGCGGGCGCGCACGCGCTGATGGACCACCTCGCCGACCTCGTCGAAATCCTACGCCGCGGCGGTGTCGTGGCCTGCCCCACCGAAACCTGGCTCGGCTTGTTGGCCGATGCACGAGACGAAGTCGCGATTGAACGCGTGGCGGAGCTCAAACGGCGGCCGGCCGACTTGCCGATCTCCCTGCTGCTGCCGAACGCCGAAGCGATAGCGGAAGTTAGCGCCGAGCCCCCCTCCGCCGCTTCGCGCTCTCTGATGGACCGGCACTGGCCCGGTCCCCTGACGATCTTGGTGAAGGCGGCGCCGAGCCTCAGCCCAAGGCTCACCCGAGATGGAAAGGTCGGTGTCCGCGTGCCCGGGCCAAGCCCGGCAGCCGAGTTGGCCCGCGCGTTCGGTCACCCGCTGACGGCGACCAGTGCCAATCGGACCGGAGAGCCGCCGATACGGTGTATCGACGAGCTTCCTGACTCGCTTCGAGAGGGTGTCGATGCGGTCGTTCCAGGCATGGCCCCAGGGGGTCCCCCTTCGACCCTGGTCGACGCTACCCTCAGTCCGATGCAGATCCTTCGTGCGGGGGCCATCAAGATTCCGGCGGCTGGTCTTTGACAGGGGTGGTCGCGCTGCGTCACTCTTAGGCGCACGGAGGACTGATGGCCCTGATCGAAACCGAAGAAGCTTCACGTCGCTTGGCCAGAGCGATCTCGAGCGACCTTGCTCTCTACAACGAGGACAAGATCGCGGAGGGCATCAGGAACGACAACCTTTTCGAGGTCATGCAAGAAGAGATTCAGGAAGGCCGCGATCTTTTCGAAAGCCGCGTCGCGCCTGCCCTGCTCGCGCGCAACCAGTACGACCGTGCAATCGTCGACCTTTTGGTCCGCTCGAAGGCTCACGTCGAATCGCCGATGTGGTAAGCCAACGATCAGCATGACGCGAACCGAGCTTTGCTTGTTGCCCGCCGTTTTCGCCTGCCTGGGTACAATCTCGATCGGCTGCAGCGAGCGTGGGCAGTCCACGGGGTCGAACGCTCTTACTTTTTATGGGCGACTTCCCGGGACGTACGAGATCTGTTTTCATCAGGGCGATGATCTTGCGACCCTCACCCCGAGTGTCGCGTGCGACCGCGACGGGGCAACTGCCTACTCGTTCAACATCATCGTCGAAGGAGGCAGCGATCCGAACGGCGCACCTTGCTCGTTCGAGTTCGCCTACGAAGAGGCGATCGAGATCGCGGAGGACGGGACGTTTCGTGTACCGCCCCTTGGCGAGAATTCCGATTTCTCAATCGAGGGCACGATCGAAAGTGGAGCAGCCGATGGGTCTGCGAAAAGGATCGGAGCTCCAGGAGAGGACTGTGAGGTCCTTTGGACTGCGGGCGTAGGGCCGGTCTGCAGGGAGGATGACGAGGCGATGTGCGCCTTGCTGTTCGACTGCTGCGATTCGATCCTTCTCGTTTCACCGATTTTGGAGCAGTGCCTTAGCGTGGTGGATCAATGCGACGGGCTCGCATGTCGCGAGGTGCTGTCGGGCTATACCCAATGCCCGCAGCCACCCCTTTGCCCCACGAATGAGGACCCGGAAGGCGTGTGCGAGCTCTTGAACGAGTGCTGCAACTCGACCGACCTCTCGAAAACCGATCTCGTAGACTGCTTGAAGACCGCTGCGGCGTGCGAACCGGCCGAGTGCGAGCCGTCGTTGGCCCGCTATGCGCAATGCATTCAATCGCCCGACGCCGGTGTCCCGGATGCCCCCTCAGGCCTCGCGCAGTGACGCGAGCGTTTTTTGAAAGTCCTCGGGTGGCTCGGTCTCGAAACGCACGGGCTTACCGGTGATCGGGTGGGCAAATGCAAGCAGCGTGGCGTGAAGCGCTTGGCGTCCGAGCTCGGTGGATGCGCGGCGTAGCTTCAGGTCTCCGATCGACTTCCCGTACAGCCGGTCGCCGAGCACCGGATGCCCATGCTCTGCCAGGTGCACCCGGATCTGATGCGTGCGCCCGGTTTCCAAGCGACAACGCACGAGTGAGGCACCGTGGAGCGGCTCTATCATCTCGAGTCGCGTGACTGCTCGTCGCCCGCGGTCACCTTTGGAGGTGAACTTCTTTCGGTGGCCGGGATGCCGTGCGTGAAAGGTGTCGTACGTGGCGGTCGCGGGTGGTCTGTCGAGCACGATGGCGAGATACGCTCGCTCGATGTCGTGACTTTGGAACATGTCGACCAGGCGTTCGTGCGCCGCACGGGATTTCGCGACCACCATTACGCCGCTGGTGTCTTTATCCAATCGGTGGACGATCCCGGGACGGTTCGGGTCAGCCCCGCCCTGGACCGCGGCGTGGTAGAGGATCGCATTCACCAAGGTCCCGTCGGGGTGCCCTGGTGCGGGGTGCACCACGAGCCCGGCCGGCTTGTCCACGATGAGCAGGTGCTGATCTTCGTAGAGCACCTCGAGCGGGATCGCCTGGGGCTTGGCGCTCAGTTGCTCTGGCGGGGCAGGCAGAATCGTGACTTCGGCACCTGCCAATGCTTTGGTTTTCCGAGAGACGACCTCGCCGGCTTGCTCGATGCGGCCCTGCTCGATCCAGCGTTGCAAAGCGCTCCGCGAGAATTCGGGGCAGTGCTTCGCGAGAACTCGATCGATCCGGCGTCCCGCATCGTCATCGGTGAGCACCACCACGGTCGGCGCGGGCGCCGACATCGACTACTCGAGTCTCTTGATGAGTTGGTGGGCGTTCGTTTGCATGTCGATGTTGCAGAACACGCAAATCCCGAGCTCCGGGTTGAGCTGGTTGCAATGCTCGGCGAGCTCTGCGACGGCGGCTTCGTCGTAGCGTGACCGATGGCCCGCCGGCCCGGCGAGGCGGATGTAGACCATGTTCGACGGGGGAGGGGGATCGTCGGTCAGAGGGTCGTAGGCTGCGATTGCGGGGCGGTCGCCACAGGCGGCGACGATGTCGCTCGGCTTCCATGCCTCCAAATCGAAGACGACCGGGGGCATCTTGGACGGAAGGAAACCAAGGAAGGCACGAAGCGCCGCCCGGTTCGCCTTGCCGTGTTTGAACTTCTCGTCCGCGCTGAAGACCACCGCCTTGGCTTTGAGGTCACTGGCCAGCTTGGCCACTTCATCGCAGGTCGCTTTGTTCTCTTTTGTGCGCCGGAATCCGGATTCGCTCACGGATTTCGGAGCAACGACCGTGAAGACATACCCCTCTGGTGCCTCACGGATCCATCGGCGCACCGTACCCGCGCCCGGGATGGCGATCTCCGTATCCGAGATTTCCACCGCCGCAAACTCGCGCCAATAACGGCTGACAGGAACGGGAAATCCCGAACAAGCGACCACAAACATTTCGGCGAAGTATACCGGTTTTGGGGCAGAAGGCCCGGCCTCGGTGCCTTTGGCGGGAATTCCGGATTGAGGGGGCGCCTCTGATAGAATCGCGGGCGTGTCGGATTTCGGTTTCGATGCATATGCGCTGGACGATCTGGATCCAACGGGGGAACCACCCTCTCTGGAAGTTGCGCGCGATCTGATCCTGACCGGAAAACCCAGATCCGCGCTCGAAATCTTGGCGGAATACCACACGCGTCTGGCTGATGATCCGGAGTACTTGATGCTCTGCGGAGAGGCATGGTTTGCGGCAGGCGACGCGCCGCGTGCACAGCATGCGTTTCTCGGGGCGATTCGGGTCGCGCCGAATAGCTCGCGCCCGCTTCGCCTCTTGGGAGACCTGCTGGTCGAACGCGGCGAACGAGCGCGCGCGCGGCGCGTGTTCGACAAGGCTGAGCGTCTCGAGCTCGCCGAGGCATCGGAAACCGAAGAGTTCGAAGAGGCTGACATGCCCGATGACCTCATCGCGGCCGCCGAGCGCGACGAGCGAATCCGTCAAATCCCGTTCAACCCTCGTCAACTACTTCTCGTCGTCGCGATCGTCCTGGGAATCGGTCTCCTGATGTCCGTCATCGCGCTGCTGGTCGCACCTGCTCCGCCGATCGCGGAGGAACAGCCAACGGCTCCGGTGGTAGCTCTGCCGGAGGTCGAGATCGCGCGCGCCCCTGAGCAACCGGTACCTGTGGAACCAGCCACTGTCCAAATCGTTCGCGAGCCGACGGCGCCGAAAGCCGACCCAACGGCCGGGACTGCGCCCGTGATTGCGCCGGCCATCGAGGTGTCGTCGAGGCCGACACCTGCGGTCGTGCCGCGCGCGAACAAGCGTCCAAAGTCCTCTCCGCCGTCTCGGACAAAGGTCGAGAGCCCATCGGAACCCACGGAGGCCGACCTCGATGCTGAGCTCGCGGCATCGACCAATGCAGCCGCGCTCACCCGACGTGCGGATTCGCTCGGCGCCCGTGCGGAACCGGCATCGGCTGCCCAATTCTACCGTCGTGCGTTGGAAATCGACCCCGACTATGCGCCCGCTCTGGTCGGGATCGGGCGAAGCCTCCTTCGTGCCGAGAAGTACGCCGAAGTGATGCGCAACGCGACCCGAGCTCTGGAGCTTGCCCGCGGGGTCGATGCCCGCCCTGGGCTCGAGGCCGAAGCGCTCTATCAGATAGGCCGGGTTTACCATCAGCGGGGCGAGGAGGACACCGCTCGACGCCTCCTGCGACAAGCGATATCGCTGCCGAGAGTCCCCGGAGAGGCTTGGTTCTATCTTGGGGAATCACTGGCGCAGGACAACTCCCCGGCCGCGCGGGACGCCTATGAGAAGTACTTGGAGCTCAAGCCCAACAGCCATTTGTCGGAGCGAGCCCGCCGCGCGATTCAGTAGTACACTCCCGCCATGGCGAAGAAGAAGAACGAGCGGCGGGAGGCGCGCAAAGAGCGCGCCAAGGCCGCGAAAGAAGCCAAGCGCGAGGCCGAAGCAGAAGCTTTGAGGACGAGGCGGCGCTGGCGGCTCGCGTCGATTGCGGTCGCGGTGTTGAGCATCGCTCTCGCGGCGCTGTCGTATTGGGTCTTGGAAGACCGGAGACTGGTGGGGGTGTCTCTCTTGGTCGGCGGCGTTCTGTTCCTTCTCCTGGCGCTCGGATCACTCGGTGCCGGGGTCAAGCCACGCGACAGACGCACTGCGGGCTCAATCGATTTTGGGAAGCGGGACTGAGGCCGTCTCGGTGGACGACTTGCAATCGAAGCGCTGGGAGGCTGCGGAAGAGGGCATGGAGCTTCTCCACGCGGGCGAAGTCGACCAGGCCGTTGCCGAACTCTTGCGCGTGGCGCGAGAGGACTCCCACAACGAGTATGCGTTCCACTTCCTCGGCCATGCGTATTTCGAGAAGGAAGCCTATCCCGAGGCGCTCAAGAGCTACATCGAGGCTCTCCGACTCGCTCCGGAATACGTGGGCGCGATGATCGGCGCAGGTCAGACGCTTCGCATGATGGGCGAGTACGACCGCGCCATTCGCATGGGGCAACGTGTGCTCCAAAATGATCGAGACGATCCAGACGCACTCTTCTTGGTCGGGGCGGCCCATTTTCAAAAAGGCGAAAATCAACAGGCGAAACGCTATCTCGAGCGCTATCTCGAGACTGGGCCGGAGCTTGAAGTTGCGCTCGAAGTCGAGGGAATGCTGCAGGTCGTTCGTGGCGAAGTGTTGCCTTTCCCAACGGCCGAAGACGCGGTAGACAACTGAGAGGAGGCAGTGGTGACTGCAGACCCGGCCAAGACCCTCGGATCTCGAGGCGAGTCAGAAAGTGACGACAAGGCACGTCTGCAGGACGAAGCAAAACAGTGGCGCCAACGAGACGTTCAACGTGCCGTCGACCAGCAGCCACTTCGAAAAGAAAGGTTCGCCACGCACAGCGACCAAGAGGTGCCGGACCTTCTCACCCCGGCTGACCTCGACGACAGCTATCTGCGGGACCTCGGATTTCCAGGCCAGTTCCCGTACACCCGCGGGGTGCAACCGACGATGTACCGAGGTCGGCTTTGGACGATGCGCATGTTTGCCGGGTTCGGCACGCCGCGGCAGACGAACGAGCGTTTTCGATATCTTCTCAGCCAGGGCCAAACCGGGCTATCGACCGCCTTCGATTTTCCGACGCTCATGGGCTACGACAGCGATTCGCCTCGGTCGCTCGGGGAGGTCGGGATGGTCGGGGTGGCGGTCGACACCCTACGCGACATGGAGATCCTGTTCGACCAAATCCCGCTCGATCGCGTGACGACCTCGATGACGATCAATGGGCCTGCCGCGGTCTTGTTGGGCTTCTACGTGGCGCTGGCCGACAAGCGCGGGATACCGCGCCACGAGATCGGCGGCACCGTTCAAAACGACTGTCTCAAGGAGTTCATCGCGCAGCACGCCTGGGTGGTTCCGCCTCGCCCCGCCATGCGCATCGTCACCGACAGCATCGAGTTCTGTGCGGCCGAGGTCCCTCGATGGAACAGTGTCAGCATCAGCGGCTATCACATCCGCGAAGCGGGTTCGACCGCGGCGCAAGAGCTTGCGTTCACGATCGCAGACGGCCTCGAGTATGTGAAGTGGGCGGTGGAGCGCGGGTTGGACGTCGACGATTTCGCTCCGCGGCTTTCGTTCTTCTTCGATGTCCATAACGATTTCTTCGAAGAGGTGGCGAAGTTCCGGGCAGCGCGCCGGATGTGGGCTCGGTTGATGAGAGATCGCTTCGACCCGAAGAACCCAAGGTCGCTCATGCTTCGGACCCATGCCCAGACGGCGGGTGTCTCTCTCACCGCGCAACAGCCCTACAACAACGTCGCACGCGTTGCGCTTCAAGCTTTGGCCGCTGTCCTCGGCGGTACGCAGTCGCTTCACACCAACAGCCTCGATGAGACGTTTGCCCTCCCAACCGAGGAGGCCGTGACGGTGGCCCTGCGCACCCAGCAGATCATCGCCGAAGAATCGGGTGTGGCCAATACCATCGATCCCCTTGCGGGCAGTTACTTCGTCGAATGGATGACCGACAAGCTCGAAGACGACGCCATGGGCTACATCCGCAAAATTGACGATTTCGGCGGGATGGTCGAGGCGGTCGAGCGCGGGTATCCCCAGCGCGAGATTGCGGCCTCTGCCTACCGACTCCAGCGGCAGATCGAAAGCGGCGAAAAGACGGTAGTCGGCCTGAACAAGTACGAGCAGCAAGAGCAGGCTCAGATCCCCACCTTGCGGATCGACGAATCGATTCAGCGCGAGCAGATCGAGGGGTTGGCGAAAGTCAAAGCCGAGCGAGACGACAAAGAAGTCACGCGGACGCTTGGATTGATTCGCGAAGCCTGCAAGAGTGACCGCAACGTCATGCCTGCCATCGTCGAAGCCGCCAAGGCGTATTGCAGCGAGCAAGAGATCTGCGATGTATTCCGAGAGGTCTTCGGCCAGCACCAAGACCGACCGGAGTTTTAGGACTGGGCCCCTTCGTCGAGCGTCAAGGCCAACCATTCACGAGAGGAATAGTATGAGAATCGTTTCATTGTTACTGATCGCTTTGTCACTGGTTGTTGGCGTTTCAGCCGTGACTACACCGACGGCAAACGCCGACCACCACGAAGCGGTAAAGCGCGAAGCCAGCGACAAGGCTGCCGAGGGCAAGGAAAAGGCTGAAGACGTAAAGAAGGCAGCCGACAAACAAAGTGAGGAAGCCAAAGAAGATGCCAAGGCCAAAGCTGAGGCTCGCAAGGAAAGTCAAAAGGCTAAAGCCGAGGCGGCCAAAGCGGAGCAGAAGACCAAAGCCGAAGCTCGTAGGGAAGCTCACAAAGCCCGGGCCGAGGCGGTCAAGGCAAGTCGAAAGGAGCGTTTGCTCAGGCAAGAAGAGAAGCGCCATGAGGGCCAGATGAAGGAGATCGAAGGGAGACGCGCCCGCATAATCGAGCTCCGCGAAAAGCAACTCAAGAGCGTGGATGCCGCAGAGGTGAGGGAAAAAGCCCGGCATCAGAAGCGCGTTGAACAGATCAACGCACAATAGCCGCGTTTCACCGAACGGCCGTTGCCACTGCGACCGGAACTACTGGCCCGTCATCCGCAGCCACATTGCCACCAGCATCGCGGCTACCAACACCGCCAGCCCCACGATACCGACCGCTTCTTCGATGCGTCGCAGTCGTGGTCGGTCTTCGTTCCACGCGCGCGGAAGAGAGTCATCGGCCAGTGGCTCGGCAGGGAGAGGGGCGGGAGGGGGAATTCTGCGGTGTAGGGGCGGGTCAGGAAGTGGGGGCGCGTCGTTCGCAACCCGTGCCCAAAGCTCTCCTTGCATGCTCTCGTCCACACCACGGTCGGAGTCGTCGTCGGTGTCTCGCCGAACACGGAGGACCTTAGTCGTACTGTCCTTGCGTCGTTTCCGGATGTGACTCGGTCGTCGCCGCTTTTTTTGGGGAGCGTCCGAGTCGTTTTCGGGGTGCGGCACCGAGATCATTCCTTTCACCGCCCCCATCGGCTACACCGAGTATACAGCTCACCGGTTCAGTGTCACTCGTCCGCTCGACTTTTCGAGAGTTCGCTTACAATTCCGAAATGCGATCGGCAAGCGCGGTTGCTCTGGTGACCCATCCGCAAGGCGCTGGATTCGTCGAAGCACCCACGCGACCGAAATCGAAGCACGCCCGGACTTGATCGTCGACGAGGTAATTGCGATGCGTTTAGCAAAGGCGGCGCTTCAGGTCTTCTTCTCGTAAGCTTACCGTCATGCGGCGGCTGCGTTCTGAAGCGGCGGGAATGTCCTATGTCTCGACCGGAGACGTGGATGCTCCATCGGTGGTATGCCTGCATGGGTTCCCCGACATCCCACGCACATGGGGCCCGCTGACGAACACGCTCGTCGGCGCCGGCTTTCGGGTGATGTCGCCATGGCTCCCTGGTTACGCGCCGTCTTCGCTAGAGGGTCCTCTCGACCCGCCAGCCGTGGTCCGACGACTGCTGACGTTGATCGGGGAGGTCTCGCCGGACGCTCCCGTTCGAATCGTAGGCCATGATTGGGGGGCGGTCCTCACACATGCCGCGTTGTCGCAAAGGCCGGAGCGATTCCGCGCAGCAGCGATCCTATCGATACCGCACCCACTCGTGCTCGAAAGAAACGTCGTCGAGTTGCCGCGTCAGTCGCTCCGAAGCTCGTATATGGCTCTGTTTCAGCTTCCGGTGATCCCGGAGAAGCTGATTCGCGCGCGAGACTTCGCGTTCATCGAGTGGCTATGGAAGGTCTGGTCGCCGGGATTTAGTCCCGGGGCCGACTACTTCGACGAGCTGAAGCAGTGCCTTAGAGCGAGCATGCCCGCCCCGCTTTCTTATTACCGTTCGCTTCGCTCCCCTAAAGTCATCCGCGAGCTCCGCGCCATCCTCCAGAGTGACCCGATCTCCGTCCCGAGCTTGTACCTGCACGGTGAGCGCGATCGCTGCATCGGTGTGGAGCTCATGAACGGTCAAGAGCGCTACTTTAGCGCCTTGTTCGAAGCCGTTCGCCTCACCGAAACCGGGCACTTTGTTCACCTCGAGCGTCCCGCCGAAGTCAATCGAGCCATCGTCGACTGGTTCCTCGCCCACTAAACAAAAGGGGACAGTCCCCTTTTTCTGGTTAGACGCCGACGAGGGGGAGCTGGCGCCGTGGTGCGGCTTCGTCGGTGATTGGAACCGGGTAGTTGCCGCTGAAGCAGGCGTCGCAAAACCCCTCGCCACCGACGGCACGCCGGAGCCCCTCGAGCGAGAGATAGCCGAGGCTGTCAGCCGTGACGTAGTCGGCGACCTCGTCGACGCTGTGATGCGCCGCGATCAATTCCTCGCGAGTGGGGGTGTCGATCCCGTAGAAGCAGGGCCAATGCGTCGGCGGGGAGCTGATGCGCAAATGGACTTCGCTTGCGCCTGCGTCGCGAATCATTTTCACGATCTTGCGGCTGGTCGTTCCACGCACGATCGAGTCATCGATCACGACGACCCGCTTGCCCTCGAGGATGCTCCGCACGGGGTGAAGCTTCAGCCTAACGCCGAAGTGGCGAATCGACTGAGTTGGTTCGATGAAAGTTCGGCCGACGTAATGATTCCGAATCAAACCGAGCTCAAAAGGGAGGCCCGAGGCCTGGGCGTATCCTATCGCGGCGGCGACCCCGCTATCGGGAACCGGAACGACGACGTCTGCGGGGGCCGGTTGATCCTCTGCGAGGGCATGCCCCATTCGCTTGCGGGCGTCGTAAACGCTGATTCCGTCGAACGTTGCGTCCGGGCGTGCGAAGTACACGTACTCGAAAATGCACATGTGACGGCGATCGGGATCAGTGCGGAACGGGCGAAGGCTCTTTAGCCCAGACTGGTCGACCACGATCATCTCGCCTGGCTCGACGTCGCGAACGAATTCGGCTCCGATGAGGGTGAAGGCCGGGGGCTCCGACGCAATCAGATACGCACCGTTGAGCTTACCGAGGCAGAGCGGACGAAAGCCGTAGGGGTCGCGCACGGCGATCAGCTCTTGCGTCGAGAGAAACACGAGCGAGTACGCACCTTCGACCTGGTGCAATGCATCTGCCACACGGTCGACCATGGTCTCTTTCTGCGAGCGAGCGACGAGATGTACCAGAACCTCGGTGTCGCTGTCCGACGAGAAAATCGAGCCGCTCTTTTCGAGCTGGTCGCGGAGGGCCAGCCCATTCGTGAGGTTGCCGTTGTGGGCTACCGATATCGAGCCATGCCCGCAATCGACGGCCAGGGGTTGTGCGTTCTTGATGTGGCTAGCGCCTGCCGTGGTGTAACGCACGTGTCCGATCGCGCTAGAGCCAGGGAGCTTGGCGATGCCGTCGGCAGTGAAGACATCCTGGACGAGACCCATTCCCCGGTGAACGAACAGCTGTTCCCCATTGCTCGACACGATGCCGGCCGCCTCTTGACCTCGATGCTGCAGAGAGTGCAACCCGAGGTAGGTCAAGTTCGACGCTTCTTCGGCACCGAAAACCCCGAATACTCCGCATTGATCATGAAAATGATCGTCGTTCACGCCCACGGCGCTTTCATAGCGCTACGGGCTAGTCCCGTCCATAGCCCCCGCATGCGAGTCGTGCAGGCGTGAGCTAGAACCGACCCGGCATGCCGCGGGTACTCAAGCGAATAGAGTCGGTCGTACCTCGAAGGGCGGCTGGATACGGGGGCAAGGCCCGAGCTCTCGCGACCCTCGCGCGGGCAGGCTTTCCAGTGCCGGCGGCGTACGCCATGCCTGGGTGGGTAGGGGATTCGTTTTTCACTAGCGTGCTCGACATGGCGGATCGCCCGCGTGCGCTTCTGCGCTCACCGTACATTACGGACGCGCGTCTGCGTGCGATACGCGAAAAGGTGCGCGACTCGACGTTGCCCCAGGATGTCGTGCGCAGCGTCAGTGATGCATTGACGGCCATGAGAGACGAGGGCGCCGCGGGCTTCGCGGTGCGATCTTCGGCTATTCATGAAGACCAAGAGGGTGCTTCAGCTGCGGGAATGCACTCGACCCTCCTCAACTTGATTCGCGAAGACGAAGTGCTCGAGGGCATCAAGATATGTTGGGCTAGTTTCTTCCAGCCGCGGGTCTTCTCGTACCTGCGCGCGCTTGGTGAAGACGTTGCGGTGTCCCTCGGGGTGGTGATTCAGGCCATGGTGCCAGCCGAAATCTCAGGGGTTCTGTTCACGTGCAACCCGCTCACCGGTGATTCGGGTGAAGTCGTCATCAACGCTTCGTACGGGCTTGGGTCATCCGTCGTTGATGGTCGGGTGACGCCCGACACCTATCGTGTCGACAAAGCGACAGGACAACTCCGCGACCAGGTCATCGGAGGCAAGGCGCAACAGACCGTGCTCGCCCCCTCGGGCGGAGTGCGTGAGGTGCAAGTAGAGCCGGCAGAACGCGAGCGCGCCGTGCTGAGCGAACAACAGCTCCTTCACCTGCGCGAGCTCGCGGGCCGTATCGAAGAGCACTTCGGAGGAAATCGAGACGTCGAGTGGGCGATCGCCGGCCAGCAGGTTTTCGTTCTTCAGGCGCGACCAATCGTCGTGCCACACACGCACGGGCGACGAGCCTCGCGCGGTGAGCAGCCGAGGGACAGACGGAAGATCGTGTGGAGCAATGCCAACATCGGAGAAGCTCTGCCCGGTGTTGCGACGCCACTTACCTGGTCCGTGTTGAGTCACTTCAGCGACCTCGGCTTTCGAAGGGCGTTCGGTGCGCTTGGCTGCACGGTTCCACGCGACGCCGAGCTCGTTGGTGACTTTCGGGGCCGCATTTACGTGAACTTGACCGAGTTCACGTCGATCCTGTCTCAGATCCCTTGGATCCATCCCTCGGCGCTGGTTCAGCTGGGGGGCGGCCGCTACGCTTCGGAGCTCGACGAAGTCGTGGCGCATCGGGGCTCGACCGGTTTCCTTTTGCGCTTGCCGCAGACGGTTACGCGGTACGTCCGCGAGAACTTCCGGCTTCAGGCCAGGATTGCCGAATTCGAGGAGTACTTCGCTGAGGAGCGCATCCGAATGGTTTCGGTCGACCCGCGGCTTCTGGAACCGACCGGGCTCGACCGGATGCTCAGTGACGCGGAGCACCTCCTCGATGAGACCGGTTCCATCATGTTGACCGCCTATGCGAACCTGCTCACCGCGGTGCTCGTCCTGATCGGCGTCCTACGCACGTTTGCGCCGAACGCGGGCAAGGGGCTCTACCGCGATCTCATGTCGGGGCTTCAGGACGTCGATAGCGCGCGCCCGGGTTTCATGCTTTGGCGGATCGCGCAATTGGCAAAAGGCGAGCCCGCAGTTGCCGATCGCATCCGTGAGGCCAATGTCACCAAGCTCTCGATCGAGGATCTGCCGGCTGGCCCAACGCGCGAGGCCCTCGTTCGCTTCATCGAGGAGTTTGGCTACCGCGGGATCCGCGAGGCGGAGATCGCAGAACCGAGGTGGGCCGAAGACCCGACGCTGATGTTTGCGGCGCTGCGCTCGCATCTGGCAGGGGATCTCGATCTCGGAGAGCGCGAGGCGAGGTTGGCTCGGAGGAGGCAGAGTGCCGAGGACGAGGTCGCGGCGCAGGTCCCACTCCCGCTTCGGCCTGCCATTCGCCGACTGCTAGATGCGGTTCGAAGATTCACGCGAATGCGAGAGCGCTTGCGGGGCAACGTAGTGGAAGTGCTCGGTATGTTCCGCCGCGTGGCGCTCGAGAGCTCGAGGCGAATCCGGGCTCGCGAGCCGGAGGCCGGTCCGGATGCCGCGTTTTTTCTTTCGGTGGCGGAGCTTCGGCGCGTGCTTCACGACGACAACCAACGGGTAGCGACGCGCGTGCAGCGCCGCCGGCTCGAGTATGAGCGCAACCGGGCACTTCCCGAGCCGCCAACGACGTTCGTCGGCTTCCCGCCCGTCGAGACCACGGCGCTTCCGAAGTCGAGCCGCCTTCATGGCCTCGCGGCAAGTGGAGGCGTCGCCGAGGGAAGGGCACGCATTCTCCGAGACCCTCGTCAGGCGGCCGAGCTCGCACCCGGGGATATCTTGGTCGTTGCTGCAGCCGACACGGGCTGGGCGCCCTTGTTCTTGGCTGCGGCGGGCGTCGTGACGGAGCTTGGTGGGCCACTTTCCCACGCGGCGATCATTCTTCGAGAGTATGCAGTCCCCGCCGTGGTGAACGTGACGAACGCGACGCGAGCTCTTCAAGGCGGCGAATGGCTCCGCATCGACGGTGATGCTGGAACGGTCGAGATCCTCGGTGCCTGATCGCGCCACAGCCGAGCCAAAGATCGTCCACCAGGACGACCACCTTTTCGTCGTTCTCAAACCCCCGGGACTGCCCACTACTTCACCGGATGCTAGCGAGCCCTGCCTCGTGAGATGGGTGAAGTCTCAGCTTCCCCTCCATAAGGCGGTGCACGCAACCTCCCGCCTCGACGGACCGGTGAGTGGGCTGGTCACGTTCGCACTGACCTCGCCGGCGAATCAGCACCTGCTCGAGGCACGTCGAGCTGGCAAGTACGAACGTACCTATCTCGGGATTACCACGCGCGACGTCTCGTTCACCGACCGCGAGTGGACTTGGCCCATTTCGATCGACCCATCCAATCGAAAGCGGCGGATTGCGGGGCCCGGAAAAGGGGAGCGCGAGGCCTTGACGCGTTGTGAGCTCGCGGCCCGAAGCGACTGCGCTGCCTTGCTGCGTTTCAAGCCAGCAACGGGTCGAACCCACCAAATCCGCGTGCATGCTGCCAAAGGGGGCGTCCCGCTCTTCGGCGATCATGCTTACGGCGGGGATCGGCGGATCACTCTTTCGGGAGGGAGTGTGGTCACGGCGCGGCGAGTCATGCTCCACTGCGCCCGAGTCCGATTTCCCAAGGTGACCGGCGACGGGCTCACGGAGCTGACCGCGGCGCCTCCAGCCGACATGACTGGCGTTTGGGTCGAGCTCGGGGGTGACCCGTGCGATCTTCGCGTCGGTCTTTAAGGCTCGGCGGCCCCGGGGCTCTTGCTGAAATGCGCTTCGAGCTCGCGACGCAAAACCTCGAGGACATCTTGCTGGAGCTCCAAGGGATGACGAATGAGCCGTTCGAGATTCCGCTGATACACGAAGAGCCGGCGGTGGCCGCTCGAGCTCTTCCCGGACTGCATCTCGTCGAGTAGGAGAGGGGTACGGGGATCGACGCCCTCGGCGACGACCTCGACGCCCGGCAGGTCGGTGACCATGATCAAATTGCCCTCGAGTCGACGCGTGAGCTCCTCGGGGAGCTCTCGAAGCGCGCCTTGGACCACCTTCTCGAAGCGTGCGGGGGACGGGGACCACGGTGGTCGAGGAAGCTGACCATCGAGGTGCCGCGTCTTCAAAAAAGCCAGGGAAGCCTCCGCGGGGCGCTCCTGCCGCTCGCGCAAGAGGCCCAGATAGTAGAGCACGTCGGGGGTTGCCTCGGCGTGCGCGGACGCGCGCTCGATCAAGACGGCGGCAGGCTCGAGCTGATCGAGCTCGAAGTGCGCTCGGCCGATGAGGAAATCGAGTTGTTGGTTTTCGAACGGTCCCTCGGGAAGGCCGAGCAGAAGCTCAGCGGCTGCGGCGCGATCGCCCTGCTGCAAGAGCGCGTCCACCTTGAGCACGGACGCGTCCGCGATGTCGTCCGCCGTTTGGCAGCTCTCAAGGGCCAGATCGAGGATGCGGATCGCTTCAGCGAAGTTCCCTAGCGGATGAATCAGTAGCTCCGCGGCATTGAGCATCGCCTCGAGGTAGTGCTCGTCGAGGTCGATCGCCTGTCGGTAGTGCTCGAGCGCCAGTTCGAGGTTGCCATTGGCTGCGTGGATGTAGCCGATGAGATTGTGTGCATCCGGAGACTCGCCATCGAGCTCGAGAGTTTGTTCGGCGGAGGCCATGGCGCCGATCAAGTCGCCGCGGGTGACGAGCTCCCACCCTCGGTCCAGGTGTGCGCTGAGGCGATCCATGAAGCCTTCGATTTGCTCAGTCATTTTGCGGCCAAGATGAAACTTACGTGGCGTGTTTAGTACGTCAAGTGGAAGCGTGCGCTATCATGCCAAAGAATGGTTAGGATTCACACGACCTTTGCGATCGCAGCGATCTGCGCGTGTGTTAGCAAACCGCTACCGGCGGGTCAGACGATCTCGATCGGTACATCCGATCAGGGATATCTTCATCACGCGGTGTCACTTCCCGATCGAGGAGAAGGTTACCAGCGACTGCGCCCCGGAGAGGAAACGCGCTATGGAACGGCGACCCTGATCGACGCGATCGAACGCGCTGCCAAGGCCGTGGCAGAGGCATTTCCCGGCGGGTATCCACTGCGCGTCGGTGACTTGTCCAATCGACGCGGAGGCGCACACCAGCGGCACTTGAGCCATCGCTCGGGAAGAGATGCGGACCTCGCATTCTATGCGCGCGATGCTGGCAGTATGGCCACGGACAATGGCAGTTGGATGCGGTTTGATCGTTACGGCCTAGCGGTGCGAAAGGGTCACGTTTTTTCGTTCGACGAAGCGCGCAATTGGCATCTGGTACGAACCTTGGTGATGGATTCCCGGGCGCGGGTCAAATGGCTCTTCTGCTCCGACGACATCAAGGCGCGTCTGCTCCGGTATGCCGCCCGTAACGAGCCTTCACCGCAAGCTGTGTTCCGCGCGACTTGGGTGTTGCACCAGCCCGGACGCGGCGACCCGCATGCCGATCACTTTCATATACGTGTGGGATGTGACCCCGCCGAGCGAACTCTTGGGTGCCAGGAGCAAGCTCCATTTTGGCCTTGGCAGAGCGACATGGCCAGCAAAGAACAAGACCATGCGCGGGTGTCCGCGAGTGACCGGCGGTTGCTCGGCTGGCTATTCGCCGAGGAGCATCCGAATCAAGGTCGCCACGTCTTCCGGGGAAGCTTCGGCATCGCACCGCAACCATCCACGATCGCGAGTAGCTACGTCGACTAGCTTTCGGTGGTGATCGGTGGCGCCCCACAGCAAGACTCCAGAGCCTTTGGGCAGCTCATGTGCCAGCGTCGCAATGGTCGCTGGTTGCACTGAAGCTTCGACGCAGTCGATCACGACCAGTGGGCTCAGTGAAGCGGTGGCCTTGAGGTTGTCCAAGAAGGCGACGACGTCTTCGATCTGCTGGACCGCCGCCGCCTCCTGCAGGTGCTCTTTGATTCCGGCGCATCGCTCCTGACTGCTGGTAGCGACGAATACCATCGGCAAGGCCGACCCGAGCGGCTGCACCGTTGGGTACTTCGACGTGTCTGTATACGAGTCAGAACCCAACAACTGGTCCTTGGGTGAGACCCCAGAGAGTTGGCGTTCGCGCCCCATGCGTTGGGTTGGTTCGCGCTGGCCCGCCCGACGGTGCGGTGGCCGTGAGGCGATTTCCTGCGCGAGTGATACGAGCGGTTCCAGGTTTTTCATGACCGCCTCGGCCGCTTCGTTGCCGAGGTAGAACGCCGTGGCCGTTCGCAGGTGCTTGTCGACGAAGGTGCGAAGTGGTTCCCCCGATTGTGGAATCTCGTGCTCACGCGACATGTGACGCGCGCGATGCATGATCTGCAGACGTACGTCGGGTGCGGCGACCGCTTCTATCGCCTCGCGGATGATGCGCGCGATCGGGCTCTCGTTCTCCACCGATCCCTCCTCGTCGTAGGGCGAACGCGACCGAGCTACCATAACATCATAATATTACCGTGATTTGGCTGGCGGTCCAAGCCGCCCACGGTGGCGCGGCGCTGGCGGTCCATGATACACGGCGAACATGCTCGTGGTGGGGGTCGACGAGAACGGTTTGGGGCCGCGTCTGGGCCCCTTGGTTGCCACCTCGGTCGTTCTTGAGACGCCTGAATACCGGCGGGCCGCACTCTGCGGCCGGGGCCTCGATTTGGGCCTCACGGACAGCAAGGAAACCGGCGGTTTCGGGCGAATGAGCTTCATCGAGTCAGTGGCTTTGGCCCTGCTCGGGTGGGCGGAGCACCCCCGCCGCATGGAAGCATCGGCGCAAAGAGGGCTTCCATGTTCGGCCGACGATCTACTGGATCGCCTTTCGCCTGAGTCGAGAGTCGAGCTTCGGGCCTGCTGCCCGGATGACCAGACCGCAGCCCAGTGCTGGGCCGTCGACCTTCCACTTCCGGCATTCGGCGGTGACCCGGCTCTCGGGGCGACCTTGCTCCGAAAGTTAGTCGGAAGGTCCAAGCTCAGAGTCGTCGACGTGCAGAGCCGACTCGCCTGCGCAGGTATGTTGAATGCAAAGCACGCTGCCGGGCACAACAAGCTTACGGTCGACCTCGAGCTCTTTCAGGAGCTGATCCGTACAGTGCGCCAACTTCACGGAGGTTCTCTGTTGGTCATTTGCGGGATGGTCGGTGGCATTCGCGACTATTCGTCCCGCCTTCATCGGCTCCACCGAGATCGCGTCGACACCCTTCGAGGACGCCGCGGCCAGCGTCGATATGCCGTGGACGGGCTAGGTGAGATTCGTTTCGAAGTGGATGCCGACGCCCGCCATTTGCCCGTAGCCTTGGCGTCGATCGTCGGGAAATATCTGCGAGAGATATGCATGCTTCGGATCGGCGAATTCTATCGTCGTGACGTTCCGGGGTTGCAGCTTGCGAGCGGCTACCACGACCCGATTACGAGTCGGTTCATCGAAGAGACCCAACCCTCGCGCCATCATCTCGGGATCGTGAGCGACTGCTTTCAGCGACATGGGTGACCTCCGTGTTAGAAAGCTTCCATGACCGACCGTGACTCCGTGCCCCGCTGGTTGCTCTGGTTGACCGCGTCGGTGGCGACTGGCTGGCTCCTCTACACGCTCCGGGGCGTGCTGGCGCCATTCTTTTTCGCCTTTCTGATCGCGTACATGCTCGACCCGCTTGTCGATCGCATCGAAGCGATGCCGCTCCTGCGGAACAGCCGGATCGCACGCGGCACCGGCATTGCCGTTCTTCTGGTGGGCGTGTTCGCCGTGACCACCGTACTTCTGTTCGTCGTCGCGCCCATGGTTTTCGAACAGATCTCGAATTTCGTGAAACGGCTTCCCGCTTTGCTCGAACGAAGCCGTGCCGAATGGGAGCCCTTGCTCGCCCAGTATGGGCTGACGATGCCCACGTCGGTCGCTGAGGGCCTCGAGGAGCTGCACCTCGACTTCCAACAGATCGTCGCGAAGAGCTACACGCCGGTCTCGGCAGCGGTGAAATGGCTCCTCGGTGGCACCGTCTCTGCCTTGGGCGCGCTATTGGCTGCCTTGATCGTCCCGATCTTCGCCTTCTATCTCACGTACGACTTCGACAACATCATGGAGAGTCTGGCCAACTTCGTCCCACCGCGCCACCGACCACAGACATACTCATTCTTCCGCGACATCGATGCGGTGCTGGGTCAGTTCTTCCGCGGCCAGTTCACCGTCATGGCGATCCTAGCCGTCCTCTACAGCGTCGGCTACGGGCTGATCGGCGTCCCACTAGCTCTTCCTATCGGGATCATGGCAGGCTTACTTTCGTTCATTCCGTACGCGGGCAGTCTGACCGCGTTGGGCGCCGCTCTGCTGATGACCGCGCTCGACTGGCAGGGCTGGACACAGGTCCTCTGGGTCATCGGTGTCCACTTCACCATTCAAGGTCTCGAGGGGTTCGTGATCACCCCGAAGGTCATGGGCGACACCGTTGGGATATCGGCCATTGCGGTCATGTTCGCGTTGTTGGTTGGCGGCGAGCTCCTCGGGTTCACCGGTGTCTTGCTTGCAATCCCTGCGGCTGCAGTCGTCAAGATCCTCATTCAGCGCGCCGATGACCAATATCGCAGATCTCAGTTTTTCGTCGGTGGGGACGGGGCCTCTAGAGACGCTTCGGAAGACCAGAAACATCAAGTGTGACGGTGATTCGGCGCCCGTCGACCTCGATCTGGGCCGACCGTGCGAGGTCGACGAGATAGGGTTCGACCGTTTCAGGCGGCGATTCGCTCCAGGCTGACATCAGCGCTGCATTGCGCCGAGCGGTTTCCGCATCGTTAACATCGATCATCACCTCGAGCGCCGTGGGTATCTTGGCGCGCGTGGTCAGGCCGAGGCTCTTGACACCGGTGAGGACCGAGGCTTGGTCGCCGAGAGTGCCGATGCGCTCGAACGCGGACTGCCAGCGGGGCGGGGCGACGAACACACCGGCGACGGCCGCACCCACCGCCACGCGCGACCAAATGTCTCGAAAGGCGGCTGCTTCTACCAACGATGGGGCCGCACCGCGCCGGACAGCCATGACCTCGGCGACGGTCTCGCGGGACCCGGTCACGACCGTGTAATCGTCCACCTGCGCCAGCGCGCTCGCACCATCACGGCTCCTCAGCAGCGGTCCCATCGGAGTCGCGATCCGGTCGATCGCGCTCCCTCGTGCCTCGACCAAGCTCCGGTAGCATTGCGCAATGGTTTCGGCGTCCGCCGTGCGTCCGCGCAACAACAGTCCGACTGACTGGAAAGGCTCGCCCTCGGGGCCGCCAACCCAAACGGTCGCATCACGGAGCGCAGCAAGTGGGGCGAGTCCGCATCGGGCTTCGATTTCGCTCAAGCGTTCCGCCGGCACTAGCCAGTCGAAAAGTGCGCGGGCGGATTGGCTATCGGCAAGCTCGACGGCGTCGATCCGAAGGACGGCGCACGCGGTCTTGGGAAGCTCGCGGAGAGCTTGGTTGGCTCGCAACGTTCTCCCGTGCTCGATGATTGCATACAACAGGACGACGGTCGCGATCGAAGCCGCCCCCGCCACTTTCGTCGATCGAGACACGAGCAGAGCGTAGGAAGTTCTTTTCACCTAGCAAGCGCTCGTGCTAACGCGTGCACCATGCCATGGCGCCGTATGCGGCTGCGCAATGCCGAAGTGTTCGCTCGTTGCGACGACCGGGGGGAGCTCGCCTCCGACGGCGGGCGCGTCGAAATTCGCTACAAACCCGATGATGGGCGCGCCTACTTTGCTGGCATTTCGAACCTGAGCCCCTCCGAGGGGCCCACTCGGATCGAACCAGACTCGTTTTGCGGCGAAGCCGAACCCGCCCAGCCCAGGCAGAAATCTTCCAAGAAGAAAGCTGGGATCGTGCACGCGCCACACAAACCCGAGGGTGATGAGCTCTTGGTGTACGCCGACGGGGCATGTAGCGGCAACCCGGGTCCCGCTGGCGTCGGAGTGGTCGCGCTTTGGGACGACCAACGCCGTGAACTCAGCGAGTACATCGGCGAGGCCACGAACAACATCGCCGAGCTCACCGGCGTCCTTCGCGCAATCCAGTTGGCGCATGAGCTGAACAGACCGCTTCGCCTATACACGGACTCCAAGTACGCGATGGGTGTGTTGACCCAGGGTTGGAAAGCCAAAGCGAACAAAGAGCTCATCGCCGAGATCCGAGAGTGGCTCGAGGGCCACCCCGACACGGAGCTATTTCACGTGCGTGGTCATCAGGGGGTCGTGCTCAACGAAGTGGCGGACGAGCTCGCCGTGCAGGCTGTGACGAGTCGCGCGTCTAAGGGTTGGATATCTCGTTGAGCCGACGGGCGACCTCTTTCAATGGCACGAGCTCGTAGCCGGCCTGCCGAATCATGGTGATCACACCGCGTATCACCGAGATTTTGTCGGCAGCCGGTCTCTTCAGATCAGGTCGGTGGGGCGCGAGGGCCTGCAGGCCGTCGATCGCGAGGTCGGCGACGTCGAATCCATGGAGCTCCAAGTGGATGAAGTCTCGACCGAGCATCTGGCGGGTCAGCGCTCTTGCACCTCGGACACCCCCCAAGACGAGTGATGTGCCTATGTATGGAAGGCCCCAACGTGTCACCCCGATCGGCAGCTCGAGCAGACCCGTGCCCTCGCGCCAATACGGTCGCCCCACTCGATACGGTTGCTTCGGAGACCGCAATACCGAGGGCGTATCGACGATGCTCTGGCTTCTTCTACCCCTGAGCGCCATCAGGCCGAGCACCGAAACCTTCGTCGCGTAGTAGCTCGGACACGGAAAGACGCTCGAATCGTACTCGACCTCCGATGCTTCGAGGCGGTCGAAAATTGTGTCGTTGACGGTGTAGCCGGGAGCTCGGAAGCCCACGGGATGAGCGCCGCACGCCTCGTGAATGGCCGACGCACCGAGGTCGATGTCTTCATGGATCTCCTCGGCAGAACGACGACTCAGATCGTAGTGGTGATGAAAAGAGTGATTCCCGATCTCGTGGCCTGCTGCGTGCAGAGAGGCGAGGATCTCACGGTTGCGCGTCCGCTCGAGGTCGGAGCCGATGGCGAAGAAGGTGGCGCGGATCGACTCCGCATCGAAGAGCTCCGCCAATCGAGGAACGCAGCGGTCATAAACGGCGTGGAGCATAGGGCCCTCCGCGATCTCAACGCCGTGGATGGCGCCGTAGCAACCCACCTCATCCAGATCGACCGATATTGATGCGAGCTTTGGCATCACTTTCTGAACCGGATCGTGATGAACAGCTTAGCGAGGTTTCGCAAGACGTTGGGAACCCGCCGCACTAAGCCTACCGTCGGGGGGCGCTTTTCGAGGACCCGCACCGGAATTTCCCGCACGTCGAGGCCTGCACGCTGCGCCCGTATCACGAGCTCGGAGGCGAACAGGTCTCGATCGACGAGACAGGCCTCGACGATCGGCTGAAGCTTGGCCCGGCGGAACGCCTTGAGCCCGTGGGTGTCGGTTCCCCGGAAGCCGAGCGTCAGGCGTAGGAGGCCGTTGATGATGTGTGTCCCGAGTCGACGAAACAGGGGTCGTTCGTCGCTCGCACCCTTCATGGCCTTCGACCCTACGACCAAATCGACTGGCTCCGTTTCGAGCAAAAGGAGTGCTCGCTTAAGAAAATCCATATCGCAAAGATCAATTTCTTCGCAAATCACGATCTCGCCTTTCGCATCGAGGATGCCGTCGCGAAGCGCTTTGCCGTAGTTCGGTTCGTCGGTATGCCGAAACCGCACCTGCCCGAGGCGTGCGCCGAGCTCCTTCACGACGTCCACGGTTCCATCCGTCGAGCCGTTTTCGGCGACGATGATCTCGTATGGCCTCCCAAAGTCACTGAGCCGATCGAGCAAGTCGAGGATCGCGGCGTGGAGGATCGCCTCCTCGTTGTAAACGGGGATGACGATGGACACATACGGTTCGGCGCGTGACTCGACCACGGGAGGGCGCGGCAATGTCTTACGCGCGCACCCGGACGTCAAGCCAAGCGGCAGATAATTGCATGGGCGCGGTCTAGCGTGACGGGCAGCGGCCCGAGGCAAGGTGGAAGAGCAGCAGTTTGGCCCCGCGGGACTTCGAGCTCGGTTTCAACATCGCCGATGACGACGCGCCCTCCGAGCACCGTGAGCGAACGCAGCTTGTCGCTTGCTGGCAGGGTGACGCGTCCGCTGCCGCTCAGTCGGCTCGCCCGGAAGACGGCTGAACGGAGAGGCCCCTGCTCGGAGATCAGTGCTTCGAGCTCAGCCTTCCCTTCGATCGTGGCTGGGCCCGCGTGGTGGCGGATCTTCTCGAGAAGTGAGCCTTCGCGTGGACCCTGCCATCGCGTCACGTCGAGGGCGCGCTCCAGGTGAAGCGTCCGTGGCGCCCCCGCGGGATCTCGATTCCCATCGGCATCGTATCGGCGATTCCAGTCCCAGTACCGGTAGGTGATTCCGCGCTTTGCGGGAGACACTCGTTGCGGCTCGAGCAGAATGACGCCTCGGCCGACTGCGTGTGGCGTCCCAGGCTCGATGACAAACACGTCGCCAGCGGAAACAGGCACGAACTGCATCAAGGCGCTGACGTCGTTTTCCTGCTCGATCGCCTCTCGAACATCGTCGCGCGACACGCCTTCCAAGAATCCGAGATAGAGTCCGGAGCTCGGTTCGGCGTCGATGATGTACCAAGCCTCGGGCTTTCCGCTTTCATCAGAGGCAAGCGCTGGATCGGAGTCTTCGGGATGAATCTGCACCGAGAGATCGTCGGCGGCATCGAGGAGCTTGACGAGAAGCGCGGTCGACCCCAGCGACGACTCAGCGCCGAGCAGAGCCGGTGGGTCAGAACGCAAGACCTCATCGAGGGTCGGCCCGTCGACCAGTCGGCTCGGAAAGTCCGGTTCGACCGAGAGCTCCCACGCTTCACCCACTACCTCCCCATGGGTCCCCCCAAGCTGACTCTTCAAATCTCGTACGATTCTCTTCCCGCCCCAGGGAGTCCGTTCGGGTGGCGTGAAATTGTCGGGGCGGAGGAGCAGCGGCTTCCGCCAGTTTTTTGGACCTACTTTATCCCACATGTAAGCTCGCTCTGAATCCTATGGTAGCGCCCAAGGGAGGTTTGAGATGGGCTATTTGGGCAAGGAACGCCGAATTCATCGTGTCTTCGTAACCCGGAACAGCGAATACCACGTTCGCCGTAATGTGTGTGTCGGGGTCCGAGATCGCCGTAGTGGGGAATGGCTGGCCGGTCATCTCGCCCTTCGAAGCACGGTCTCTGGGGGGCTGAAGTTTCACGATAACGGTGCGATCAGTGCTTCGGAAGGGCTACCCAGCGTTGGCGAGTCGCTTTTCTTCATCGCGGCAGGTCGTGATTTGATCACGAGCCCCGTCCTCAACGTTCAGCGTCCCGCACGGCAGGTGGTTCACAGCTACCCCATGTAAGCTGCGACAACGGCGTGGTGCTATATCCTCCGTCGTGTCGTCCGAGCGGAAAACCATTCGCGTCGTGGCCGCCCTGGTGGAGCGCGGTGGTCGCTACCTGATCACCCAGCGCCGCGAAACCGCTGTGCTCCCACTCCTTTGGGACTTCCCCGGTGGCCGCGTCGAGGAAGGCGAGAGCGATGAAGCGGCGCTCGCCCGCGAAGTCATGGAACGTCTTGGGGTGAGCGTGGACGTCGGTCAGCTAATCTCGTTCGTCAACCACCCTTACGAGAAATATGCGGTGGACCTCTACTTGTACGAATGCACGCTTCGAAGCGACCGCCTCAGCTGTCGCGCCGTCAAAGACTACGCTTGGGTGGCCTCAGACGAGATGGAAAAGTACTCTTTCACGCCCGTCGACGAAGCCTCGATGACCAAGCTCCTCGGCGAAGGCTGAACCCAACGGGCCTGACATCGTCGCCCGGATCCGCGTAGTTTGCGCGAGAGAAGATCCGCAAACTACACGTCGTAGAACATCGGGGGGCGCTGCCGGACAAACCGCAGCGCCAGCTCGCGCGCTTCGTTCGGGAGCCCTTCGAATTGGATGCCCATTCCCGGTTCGGATTCCGAGGCGAAATCCATTGGGTCGCGCACGAAGCGCACGTACCCCTCGCACTCGAACTCGAAGCCGCCGGGTAGCGTGACGAGCATCGACACGGAAGTATCCTTGGCAAGCGCCTCGTAGGTCGCGAGAAAAACGCCGCCATGAGCGATCTCGCCACTGAAACCGACATAGAAGTTGGACTGCGTCGTGGCGCCGAGATTGGCTTCGACGCGACGTCGTTGGCCCTTCGGCAGGGGCGCTGGCGGGGGCAGCATCGAGGGCGGGATGACCTTTCGCTCAGGCGCTCTGGGCCGCGGTGAAGAGCTCGGCTTTCTAGACAGAGGCTTCTTCGGCGCCGGGCGCTCCGAAGGACGCACGCTCGCTGGCGGCTGACTCGAGGCTCTCGCTGGCGCAGGCGAGGAGCTCGGGGGACGGTCTGAGCTCCCCTTCGGCTCGGGCCGCGTGCTCGGCTTGTTGGTGAGCGGAAACAAGATGCTGATCACGTCGGCGATGTTTTCGGTCGCCGTCAGTACGCCATCGTGCTGGCTCTTGACGTCTTGGAGGAGCGCCAGAGTTTGACTGAGTGTGCCGAGGGCGCTCTTCACGCAAGTCTTGCCGTCCGGTTCGGTCGAGGCGTGCTCTGCTTCGAAGAGCGCCCGGATCGCTTGTGCGACGTTCTGGGTGATAGCGAGGACTTCCTCCGGAACGTCAGCTTCCTGCTGCAGCACCTCAAGCGCTTTGCCAAGCGATTCGCGAGCGTTCCGTGCGTCATCCGCCCCTGAGTAACCCATCGTCGATTTCCCCCGCTTGCCTCGCTCTCAGAATACCGGGAGTCGTGCGTAGGTCAAAGCTCCTTGACGAATACGATCCTAGACCGCCCAGGGCCAGCGTAGTCAGGCACTTCGGTGCTCTCGAAGCCCATCGACTCGTGAAATCTGACCGGTCCTTCGTGGCCCTCGGCCGCGAGCGATTTGATGCGCTTCATGCCCCCGGCTCTGCAGCGCTCCGCGAATTGCTCGTAAAGCCTCTTTCCAACGCCTCGGCGCCGGTGGTCCGGGTGAATCCCGACCAGATGAACGTATCCACTGGCCGCTGGAGCGGGAATCATCACACCCAAGAGAAAGCCGATGACTTGTCCATCCTCCTCCGCGACGAGCGCGTGCTCGCCGAACTCGTAGAAGAACATGGGATCGGCACGTTGCCCGGCGGGCCCACCCCACCATTGGTCAAGCACCGAGATGATATAGTCGAAGTCGACTTTGGTAAGACCCCTGATCTCCATCGCCCGGGAGAGCGGATATCACGAACGCAACCAAAACGCACGAGCCCGATCGGGGGAGGGCTTCAGCCGGTGAGCCCTCGACACCGCGCATCCTCTTTTGCCCTTTTTGCAGGGAGGCGTTCGAAGGGGTGGACGAATGCCCCGAGCACGAGCTGCGCTTGGTTCCGGTCGATAGGCTGCCTCGTTTGGTAGGCGCCGGTCTGGGCCGTGTTTCCTTTTTCGTCGACCCGCGCCATGGACGCGGTGGCGTGCTGATCGGCGCGTCGCTGGTGATCGTGGGTTTCATGCTTCCACTCGTTGAGTCGCGGGGGTTCGTCGCTTCTGCGTTGGAAGTGGCGATCGATGGCGCCGCCAATCTTTGGCTGACGCCCGGTGCGGCGATCGCGCAGCTCTGGATTCTGTGGTCGCGACGTGCAGCAGCCCCGATGCGTGCCGCCCGCGCCGCTGTCTTCGGGTTAGCTATAGGGGCAGGGCTCCCGCTTCTCTACACGACCCGCCGTATCGCGACCATGGCCGACGTCTACGCCGCCAATGCCAACTGGCTGGCCGGGCTTTGGATCATGGTTGCCGGTCTCTCGTTAGCTGCCCTTTCGAGCAGTCGCCTCGGTGCGCAGTGATGCCGCCTCCGCCCTACGCGGCACCAGGAAGGGTCGGCCGGAAAATATAGCCTTGCTGCTGCACGACGCAGACCCGGTTTGGTCCCGCGACCCTTGCCCGTGTGACGGCGATGCTCGCCGCGTCCAACAATTCGCTGTGTGAGCGCACGTTCGCGCTCGGATACAAGCCGATTCCGATCGAAATCTCTAGGTTGATGATCTCGCCAGCCGCATCGAAGGGCTCGAACGCTACTTCCGCGACTATGCGGTCGGCAAGGGTCAGAGCACGCGCCGGACTCGTGTTGGACATCAAGAGACCAAAATCTGACGTTCGGAACTGTGCCACGATGTCTGTCTCGCGAATCGTGCGCTGCAGCCGTTCCGATACCCCGTCTAGAAGCTCGTTCGCAGCGTCAGGGCCACGCTCTTCGGCGAGCCTGCGGAAGTCGTCGACGGCGATGATGCAACAAGCCATAGGCTCCAGGTTACGCTGCGCATCCTCGAAGCCTCGTTCCAGGCTGTCGTGAAAGTAGCGATGGTCGGGCAGAGCCTGGAACTCGCGCAGAGACGGATAACGGAGCTTGCTTCGAGCGACCTGCACGTCGTCGTGAGCGCGCTTGACGCGCAGCATGTTCTGAACCCGCGCCACGAGCTCGGCATCGTCGATCGGCTTCGCGATGTGATCATCCGCCCCGGTCCGAAGAACTTGCGCCGACCCACTGAGCTCGTCATGGGTGGTCAACAAGATCACGGGCACGAACCGATCGTCGGTGATGGTCTTCACCACTCGACACGCGGTGACCCCGCCGAGTCCGGGCATTCCGACGTCGAGAATTACCAGGTCCACGGGTCGCGCACGAACTGCGTCGACCGCCTTTTGACCGCCGTAGGCCGGCACGACCTCGAGCCCGTGCGCGCGAAGCGACTTTGCGATGTGGTCACAGGTTGCCCGATCGTCGTCGGCAACTACCACTACCGCCTTTGGAAATGGTCGAGCATCAACCACTTTCATAGGGTAGCGGACCCACGGACCGCCCGCGAGCATCTCCGTCGAGTTTCCCCCCGACCCTTAGACGTCTATACTGGCAAGCAACGATCCGCAAGGACGTAGGACCCGCATGGAGCTCAAACAGCAACTCAAACTCTCGCAGCAACTGATCATGACGCCGCAATTGCAGCAGGCGATCAAGCTGCTGCAGATGTCGAGGATGGAGCTCAGCGAGCTCGTGCAAGAGGAGTTGCTCGAAAATCCGATGCTCGAGGAGGGCGCCGAAGCGCGCGATTCTCGAAGCGCGCCTGCCGAAGAGGTGGAATCGGCACCCCTCGATCCGGGTGAGTCGAAAAAGGACGAAATCGACTGGGAGCGTTACATCGAGAACTACACCCAGCAGGCGCCCATGCCCTCGGTTCGTCGCAACGACGACGACCTGCCTGGTCTCGAGTCGACCCTGTCTACCGTCGAAGATCTGACCGACTATCTCGGCTGGCAACTTCGAATGGGCGAGTTCATGGAGGACGAGCGGCGTTTTGCCGCGCTCGTCATTGGGAACCTGGACGACAACGGCTACCTCAGGATCGAGGGAATGGATCCAAGCGAGGTCGTTCCCCGCCTGTCGGCAGAAGCCGGGTTGGACTCGGAGGACGCCGAAGAGGTCCTCGAGATGATCCAGCAATTCGATCCCGTCGGTGTGGCGGCGAGGTCGCTCGAGGAGTGCCTCACGATCCAAGCGAAGCACTTCGGAATGGACGACTTGGTGCTCAAGGTTATCGGCGATCATTTGACCGATCTCGAAAAGCGACACTATCCGGCGGTAGCCAAAGCACTCGGTTGCCCACTAGAGGAGGTGTATGACGTCGCGCAGATCATCGCGGAGCTGGAACCTCGTCCAGCGCGCCGCTTTCAGACCGAGGAGCCACGCTACATCGTTCCGGACGTCTACGTTCACCGCGTAGGTGACGAATATTACGTGGTTGCCAACGACGACGGCATGCCCAAGCTCAAGATCAGCAGCTTTTATCGATCCGCCATGGCCGACAACCCCAAGGCAAAAGAATACATTCAGGACAAGCTCCGGAGCGCTCAATGGCTAATTCGAAGCATCGATCAGCGACGCAAGACCATCGTTCGGGTGACCGAATGTATCGTCGAGAAGCAACGCGACTTCTTCGACAAGGGCATCGAGTACCTGAAGCCCATGATTTTGCGCGATGTTGCCGAGACGGTTGGGATGCACGAGAGCACGATCTCTCGAGTGACCAGTAACAAGTACGTTCACACGCCGCGGGGCACGTTCGAGCTGAAGTACTTTTTCAACAGCGCCATAAGGCGGGATAATCATACCGATATCGCGTCGGAGAGTGTGAAACAGGCGATCAAGAACATAATCGGCGGCGAGGACGAGAAAGCCCCATTGTCAGACCAGCGAATCGTTGAAATACTCGCTCGAGACGACATCAAGATCGCCCGTCGGACGGTCGCGAAGTACCGCGAGATGCTCGGAATCTTGAGCTCGTCCAAACGGAAAAAATACTTCTAGATGATGGAGGTTCGATGCGTATCAGCTACTCATTTCGTAACATGGAGTCCTCGGACGGAGTCAAGAACTACGCATCGGAGAAAATCGCCAAGATCCAAAAGTACATAAGAGCCCCCCTTCACGCAGAGATTACGTTCTCGACGGAGCGACATCTTCACCGCGTCGACCTGACGCTGACTGGAGACGGCCATCAGTACGCGGGCCACGGCCACTCGGAAGACATGTACGCCACGATCGATCTCGTCATCGACAAGGTCGACCGACAGGTCCGCGACACGAAGGCAACGGAGACGCATCGGCGAAGGCATAGCGGAGAGTCCCTGCGCCACACGAAGGACTGACCCGCGTTGCGTCCGGCTAGTTGGTGCGGTATCGCCTGCCCTTGATGTTGGCCGAACTGCTTCATCCTAAGCGTGTGAACGTCGCCCTCGAGGCCTCTGACAAAGAGGCTGCGGTGCGAGCCCTGGCCACTCTGCTCGTCAGGCCTGAAAATGAGGCGAACGAAGAGAGCGTGCATGACGTGCTGATGGAGCGTGAGCGGCTTGCGAGCACCGGGGTCGGGAGTGGTGTGGCGATTCCCCACGGCCGCTTCGACGGAGTGGACGAGCTTCGAGCGGCAGTGGCCGTTTGTGCGGACGGAGTCGACTTCGACGCTGTGGATGGTCTGCCGGTGAAGATCCTGGTCGCCATCATCGGGCCGCGATCGATGCCGCAAAAGCATCTAGCCGCCTTGGCTGGGGTGTCCCGCGTGCTCCGAAATGTTGCGGTTCGCGATGCGTTGATCGCTGCTGGCGATGACGCCGAGGCATACCGCCTGCTTGTCGAGTCCTGACACCAGCGGGCCACTCGCGTATGATGGACGGGTGACCCAACCTTTCCCTCCGCGACGCGCCGGCGACCTTGCCAGCATGCGCGTCGAGCGTGGTATCACGGTCGCGCACATGCTTGGCGAGCCGCGGCTCGGCGCGATGATGAAGATCGTCGCCGGCGCCGAAGGGGTGAATCGGGTTCTCGATCACCCTCGTGTCCAGAAGCCCGGTCTCGCACTTGCCGGTCATCTCCATGGAGTAGTTCCCACGCGGGTTCAGATCTTGGGAGAGACCGAGATCACGTATCTCGAGGGATTGGCACCAGACGAGCAACTCAGCCGTGCGAGCGGCCTCTTCAAGCTCGGCCTCTCGCTGGTCGTCGTGACCCGCGGAGTAAATCCGCCCGCCGCACTGCTACAGGCTGCCCAAGAGACGGCCACACCACTCGTCGTCTCAGAATCGCGTTCGAGCCGTACGATTCAGTCGATCCACTTGGTGTTGGACGCTTTGCTCGCGCCCTCCGAAACTCGGCATGGCGTGTTGATGGATGTTCACGGCATCGGCACCCTGCTGTTGGGGCCCAGCGGGATCGGGAAGAGCGAATGCGCGCTCTTTCTAGTCGAGCGAGGTCATCGATTGGTGGCGGACGATCAGGTGATCCTGTCTTTGCTGCCTTCCGAGCAGATCGTCGGACGGGCGCCTCCTTTGCTGCGCAATCACCTCGAACTGCGCGGAATTGGCATCATCAACGTTCGCGACCTGTTCGGGGCCAACGCCGTGCGCCTCGAAAAGACCATCCAACTCGTCGTCGAGCTCTGCCCTTGGGACTCTGAAGAGCCGTTCGAACGCTTGGGATTAGACGATTCCACGCTCGAGATCCTGGGGATGTCGATTCCCATGCTGCGGATCCCCGTGCGTCCGGGGCGCAACATGGCGGTCATCCTCGAAGTCGCGGCGCGCAATCACATCCTCAAGGCTGCGGGGCAACACGGTGCGCAGAAGTTCATAGAAAACCTGATGGGAGAGATCGGGGACACGGAGACCGGACACGAGCCATGACCGGGCAACTCCACATCGTCGTCGTCACTGGGCTCTCGGGGGCGGGTCGAAGCACGGCGCTCAGGGTGTTGGAAGATGCCGGGCTCTTCTGTGTAGACAATCTTCCGCCGGCGCTTGCGCCGGAGCTTCTCGCGCTCATCGGTCGTGACGAAAAGCTCGACCGGGTCGGCCTCGGTATCGACGTTCGAACAGGGGCGTTCTTGAGTGGTGTGGAAGAGACGCTCCGTGCGCTCGAAGCCTCCGGTCACCGTGTAGAGGTTGTCTTCCTTGATTGCTCCGACGAAGTCTTGGTGCGCCGTTTCAGTGAGACACGGCGCCCGCATGCGTTGGCTCGCCAGGGCGATCTGCAGGCCGCGATCGGAAGCGAACGAGAACGACTTGCAAGCCTTCGCGATCGTGCCGACGTGGTAATCGACACGACCGAGCTGAGCGTTCACGATCTCAGGCGCCGCCTGATCGAGTACATCGGTCGCGATCTCAGCCGCTCGTCGATGGTGGTCCGATTGGTTTCGTTTGGATTCAAGTACGGCATCCCCACGCACGCGGACTTGGTTTTCGACCTTCGCTTTCTGCCAAATCCCCACTTCGTCGACGCCCTCCGACCCCAAACCGGAATGGATCCGGATGTGGCCGCGTACGTGCTAGAGGCGCCTGAAACGCGTGAGCTTCTGTCGCATCTGAGACCCATGCTCGAATACGCGCTTCCCCGGTACGCCCGTGAAGGAAAGGCGTACTTGACGATTGCCCTCGGATGCACTGGTGGTCGGCATCGGTCGGTCGCCTTGGCCGAGGAGCTCGGTCGTCAGTTGAAGAGCGAGCACGAAGTGGTGGTTTCGCATCGCGACGTGGAGCGAGCCGGATCGTGAGCGATGCCTTTGTCGCGACGGTCGAGGTTCCAAATCGGCTTGGGCTCCATGCAAGGGCTGCGGCGAAGCTGGTCCACGTCGCCAACCGCTACGAGGCCGAGATTCAAGTGAGTAAGGACGAGCAGGTCGCCGATGCGAAGAGCATCATGGGAGTGCTCCTGTTGTGCGGCCAGCGCGGCGCCAGGCTGACGATTCGAGCGATTGGGGCCGACGCTGAGGCTGCGCTCGAAGCGCTTTGTGACCTCGTGACCAGTGGGTTCGGGGAGACACAGTGACGCGTCCAGTGCGAATCAAGGGGATCGCCGCGTCGGTCGGCATCGGCGTGGGTCCAGCGCGCCTTTCGTCTCGGGAACAGCGGGCGCTCACGTACCGTCGCATTTCAGATGGGGAAATCGGGGACGAGGTGCGCAGTTTCCAACACGCTGTCGCCGCGTCGCGCGACGAAATCGAGCTCGCCAAACAGGAGCTCATCCAACAACACGGGTCGGCATATGCTCCGATCTTAGACGTTTATCTCTTGATGCACACCGATGCTCTCCTGATCGATGCGATCGTGGACGAGATTCGCGGTGACAAGATCAATGCGTCATGGGCTCTCGGTCGCGTCGTCGAAAGGCTCAAGGCACCCCTTCTCGACGACGCATCGTCGTACTTCCGGGAACGGGCGAGGGATATCGATCACGTCAAGGAGCACTTGCTCCGCCACCTCTCAGGGACGGGTCGCGGTGAAAGCCCCGCGAGCCATCCTACGATTCTCGTTGCGCACGACCTCACACCGGCGGACGCAGTTCACTTGTTGGCTCCGCCTACGGTGGGTCTCGTTACCGAGATGGGAGGTGCCAATAGTCATACGGCGATACTGGCACGGACCTTCGGTGTGCCCGCGGTAGTCGGGACCGGACCCCTTCCGGTGGTGGTCGAGCAGGATGAAATGGTCATCGTCGACGGGTTCTCTGGCGATGTGACCATCGGCGCACCCCCGAAGGAGCAACGCGTCGCGGCAGAACGCAGAGACCGCTTCTTTTCGTTTCTCGAGTCCGAGCGAACCACCAATGCCGTAACCCGAGACGGCATTTCGATCTCGGTTGCGGCAAACATCGAGCTGCCAAGCGAAGTCGAAGCCGCGATCGAGAACGGCGCAGAGGGCATTGGCCTCTACCGTACTGAGTTCATGTGCCTCGATCGCTCGGAACCCCCATCGGAGGAAGAGCAAGTCGAGCTCTACAGGACCGTCGTGACAGCGGTCGCACCGAAGACAGTGATCTTTCGAACGTTTGACTGGCGGGGTGACAAACGTCTTCAGTCGGATCGCCTCGCTGAACGCCAGCATGATTGGTTGAAGACTCAGATTAGAGCCGTCCTTCGCGCCAGCACCGGGGGATCGGTGGCATTGATGTTTCCGATGGTTGCGACCCTCGACGAGCTCGCGAACGCACGCTCGCTGGTGGAAGATTGCAGGGGTGAGCTCGAGGACGACAGCGCGCGTTTGGCGGCGCTTCCCGTTGGAATGATGGTCGAGGTTCCTGCCGCCGCGCTTCTAGCGGAGCAGTTCGCAGCTTCCGCCGACTTCTTTGCCGTCGGGACGAACGATCTCGTCCAGTACACGCTTGGGGTCGATCGGCGCGATCATCGAACGGCTGGCAGTCCGTTGGACCCCGCGGTGTTGCGCTTGCTAGACCAAACCATCGTCGCCGCCACCAACACCGACACTCCCTGTTCGATGTGTGGCGACATGGCCGCCGACCCCATTGGTCTCGGGCTAGCGCTCGGGCTCGGATATCGAAAGGTCTCCGTGCCAGCGAGCGTGGTGCCGTTGGCGCGGGCGGTCATTCGCAACGTCGACCTCGCGACCGCGACCGAGGCTGCGCGAGCGGCGCTCGACTGCAAGTCAGCAAAAGAGGTCCGCGACTTGGCGCTCGATCGATTCGGCAACGAGCTCGGCGCCCTCTGGCGCAAGCACGGAATCGTTTAGTGTGCGGCAAACGAAAATCTCTCGCACACTAGGGTTTTGATTGACCGCTAATCAATCGCGTGCTCCGAGAGGCTTCAGCATGGCGTCGAGCTGCGCCGCGCTTTGGTAGCCCGTAACGCGCTCGAGCTCGTAACCGTCGCTGTCGTATAAGATGTAAGTTGGAACCGTTTTGATCCTCCCCAATGCGCTCCGCCCGCTTTCGACGCTTCCATAGGGATCGGCTCCAACGGCGAACGGCGGATCGAGTGCGTAGGCCCATGCCTCCACCAGCTGCGTCGCACGCGGCTCGGACGCGACTCCGATGACGAGCACCTCGGGATGCTCTTGCACGAACGGTCCAAGCGCTTTGAGGGATGCTTGGCTCACCATGTCGAAGGTCGCGAACACGAAGAGGAGCACCGGATTGCCACGAAGGTCGCCGAGCTCGAGCCAGCGTCCATCCGACAGACGGAGCCCGAGCTCCAAGCGCCCCCCTTGCGGTCGGTGCGCCGCTGTCGTCTCGGCGCTCGTGAACGACTCACGCGCACAGCCGGTTGCCAGCGCCAGTGCAATGCTGATCGTGCAGATGGCGTTTCTGGAAAAACTCCTCATGGTCATTGCAACCGGGTCGGCAATATAGCAAGAACTCCAACGAAATGGATTCTATCGGTGAACGATTGGAAGCGCTGCTCCGTGAATGCAATCCAGCGATACGCCGTCAGCAGGATCCTGTCGACTTCATCCATCAATACGACGAGCCCGTCGACCAAGAGCTCGCCGGTTTGGTCGCCTCGAGCCTCGCGTTCGGCAACGCCTTGGCCGCAAGGCGTAGTGTCGAACGAGTGCTTTCGGCGCTCGGAGCGAACCCTGCAACGACCATCGTGGAGGCCGACCGCGACGAGATCTTCGAGAGGCTCCGAGGCTTCGTTCATCGAATTTACCGAGATGAGCACCTCGCAGCGATGTTGTGGCACGCCGCTGCTTTGATTCGTGTGCACGGAAGTCTGGGGCAGGCGTTTGTCGGTTTCTACGAAGCAGCTGGCTCCGATTTTCGCGAGTCGATGGCTGGTTTCGCCGACGCACTTCGCGGTGATGCGCAAACCCGCAACCTTAGACACCTGGTGAGCAATCCTCGCGCAGGAAGCGCCTGCAAACGACTCTTGCTCTACGCGCGCTGGATGATACGTCCAGCGGACGGCGTGGACTTGGGGCTTTGGCCCATCGCGCCCTCGAAGCTCGTGATCCCAGTCGACACACACATCCACCGGATCAGCCGCAACCTGGGCCTGACCCGGCGGCTCACCGCCACGTGGGCGACTGCCGAAGAGATCACGGCCGCGCTCAGGCGCTACGATCCCGACGACCCGGTCAAGTACGACTTCGCGCTGTGCCATCTCGGCGTATCCCGCGAGTGCCCGAGTCGGCCGGACCCAATGAAGTGCGAGCGCTGCGTTCTTCAGAACGTATGCAGCGTATGGACCCGCGGCCCAGAGATTTCAAAGACCACGACTTCAGCGCAAGAAGCCGGTGAGCTTCGGCTCTAGGGCGTGGAGGTCGGCAACGCTGTCGACGTCGATGCCACGCTCTAGCGTATCCCCGGTGATCTGGACCAGCTTGTAATCTTGGAGCGCATTGAGCGCGGTTTCGAGCTTGAGCTTGGAAAGGGACTCGCGCCTTTCGATTTCGCCAGCCAAGTACATCTGCTGGCCGAGAGCAAGAGTGCGTTTGTACCAGTCTTTCTTCGAAATCGGGCCATCAAGCACGATCTCAGCGCCGCGAAGCGCGAGAAGGTAGCTCTCGAAGAAGGTCTGCAGCATCGTGGCGTATCGCTGCAAACGTAGGCGGCGCATGCCTTCGGTTGCCTGTACTTGACCGTCGCGGATTTCGACTTCGCCCGCGCCTTCCATCGATTTGAGGGCATCGTCGAAGACCTGATCGAAAGTCGCGTCGGTGCGGAAGATGAACTCGTGTTTGAAGAGTCGGGAAAGCTGCTGCACTCGGTCATTGAGGCGCGGAATGTCGACCCATTCCTCTCGGTCCACCAAGAGCGCCGAGGCGATCAGCGCGCTTGGGACGAAGAAATGAATCGTCGTGTTCTGGTAGTACTCGAGCGCGATGCGCCGTTCGGAGTCGATCGTGTAGATCGGCTCGGGGCCGGTGTCATGAGCAATGATGAGACGAGCATCGATGAAGAGACGAAGGGCTTCCTCGATCGTGTCCTTACGAATGCGTCCATCGCCGATTCGGAGTTGGTGAGCAATTCGTGCCCCCATCGTCGCAAGCGTTGACAGCAGGTCCTCGCAAGTGGCGATCAAGGCAGACATCGTCATACCTCGCTTTCGATGGCTCAAAAGCGCGGTCGCGACGAGCGCGGCTGGGGTGACGACCGTGACCTCGTTGATCGAGTACATCACCTTGTGCGCAAGCGCTCGCACTGCCGCCCGCTGCTGGTTAGGGCTCAGATCGTCGATGGTGTGAAGACCGCTCGCCGACCGCCGACGTGTGCTCTCGAGAAACTCGTCGAAGTCGATGATGTTGCCAAACTGCACGTAGAGGCGACCCCATTTAGAACGAAGTATGCTCGAGCTCTTGATCAGGTCGCCCACGTTCTCCGATTGCTTCTCGCCGCCCCCGAGCTCATGCACGAAGGACCGCTCTTCGATGATCCGCTCGTATCCGATCGAGATGGGAACGAGGCGCACCTTGGTCGCGGGAAGCTTGCTCGCGGAATCGAAGAGCATCGCGAGGAGACCGTACTTAGGCGGCAGCGCTTTGCCCGTGCGCGAGCGCCCGCCTTCCAGGAAAAACTCGGTAGTGAATCCTTCGGCCAGAAGCTTGCGCAAGTACGCCTCGACGAGCGCCGGGTAGAGCCGGTCGCCCTTGAAGCTGCGGCGAATGAAGAAGGCCCCGGCGCGCCGCAGCACCGGACCGATCGGCCAGAAGCTCAAATTCTCCCCAGCCGCGATCAGTGGCGCCATGAATGCGTTGGCATAGAGCCTGTCGCTCAAGACCAAGTAATCGATGTGGCTCTTGTGACTCGGCAGTAGGACGAGAGACGAGTCTCGGGCGGCGTCGCGCAACCGCTCTAGACCTTCCTTGTCCATCACCACACCGTCGTACATCCGGGCCCACACCCACGTGAACAACCGATGTAAGACGTCGACGACAAAGGGGCTTTGCTTCGCACACAAATGGCGCAGGTGCTTGCGAGCGACTCGCTCCGCCTTGGCCCGAGAGATTCCCTTTTGACTCGCGTAGCTCTGGATCTCGGCCCTCACCCGCTGGCCCCGTAAAAGCTCTTCCTGGATTCGCGCGGTGGTCTTTTTCATCGGGCCCAGGACGACGGCTCGGTCTCTTTCCATGCGGCGGAGGAGGGCGTATCGAATCTTGTCCGCTACCTGGCTGTCGGTGAGATCCTCGTTTCGCTCCAAAAAAGCCTTCAAGTCGAACGGCTCGCCAGATCGCAGCTTGGCGTTGCGGTAGTTGAGCAGGAACTGACAGAAGACCCTGACGCGCCCCGGCCACTGGACCGGCCCGAACAGCAGGTCGAGCAAACTCGGGCTCGCGCTCCCGGGCTGCTTACTCCAGACGAACGTCTGAGGAACGAGGAGGATCGGCTGCGCCGTCGAGCGCTGCTTGTGAATGAGTGTCCGAATCAGATCAACATCGAGCTTTCGACCGCGTCTCGCTTGGCGCCCGAGCTGAGGGGGCCGTCGTAAGAATAGGAGGGCGCTGTACCCATCACCCACGGTGCGTTCGAGCGCCTCTTCCTCCGGGATCTGCCGGCGGAGGCTGAGTCGCCGCTCACCTTTGCCGAACGGCTCGAGGATCCAAAGCCCGAGGTCGTTGACGAACCGAACCAGTGGTAGCCCGAACTTCTTGAGCAAAAAATCGAGGCACAGGAAGTCGAGAAATGAGAGCGAGCGCATCACATAGACGACCACGCCTTTGCTTGCGGCCTCTCGAACGCCTCGACTCCAGTTCTCGTCCACGAGAATATGCGCGAAGAACCGACGATAGAGCCAGCGCATGATCGCATTGGGGGCGTACGGCGCAGGCGTTGGTGAGCGCCGCGCCAGCTCCTGCATGTTGCGCATCGGCTCGTCAGACACTAGCAGCGGTCCCCATGCGGTCGAGTATACGCCACACGCGCTAGAACTGCGCCCTCACGAGGCGACGCTGCCCAGGGCGAAGGTCGACCGTATAACGGCGTTCCTGACCCCCGTAGCGGACGACTACCTCGTAGTTTCCCGCGCTTAGCTGGGCAGCAACGCCAGCACCAAGCGTGCCGATCCGCTTCGAGCCCCGGTTGACGGTCACCATTCCAGTTCCCGATCCTCCCTTGGCCTCTATCCGAACCTCGAGCACCCCGGTTTGGAAATCGACGCGGACGGGCGTCGACTTCCCAGCGGTCACGGTGACGTCGACCCTCTTTGACGGATTGTCTAACGCGCCGTCTAGCCGCACCGTCGCGGTCCATTTCCCCGCCGGAACGGAGATGACGGTCCCACACGATCCGCCGGCAGCCTCTCGCCCCTCGCGCTCGACGGCGATCGTGCCACCCGCAGGGGCCCCGTTCGTCGTTACCGTGCACCGAATCTCGCCATTCTGCGCCTCCGCCATGACGGGAGCCGACCAAAGGGCGGCCGCAGCGATGATGGGCGCAACCACGCTCGCGGTGAGCGCGTCGCCGGAGTGCTTGGCGGTTTGGGTAAAGATTCTCACCTCTTACCCTTTTTAGCCCAAAATACGCCAGCTTGACACCGCCGGGCTCCACGGCTACGAAACGCGCCCTGAAACGAGGGATTCGGAGCAAGTCATGCCTACTGTGAGTGCGAAAGCGTCAGAGATTGAACGCAAGTGGTACGTCGTTGACGCGGCGGGCCAACCGCTTGGGCGCCTTGCGTCCAAAGTGGCGCACGTGCTGCGTGGCAAGCACCGACCGCAATACACCCCGCACGTCGATACCGGTGATTTCGTGATCGTCACCAATGCGGCTCAGGTGCACCTCTCGGGGAACAAGCGCACGAACAAGCAGTACCATCGGCATTCGGGCTATCCGGGCGGGCTCAAGTCCGAAACCTACGGCCACCTCCTCGAGCGAAAGCCCGAGTTCGTGGTCGAGCGCGCCATCAAGGGTATGCTGCCCAAGACCAGCCTCGGCAGACAGATGTTTCGCAAGCTGAAAGTTTACCCGGAAGGGGTCCACCCCCACGTGGCGCAGAAGCCTGAGCCCCTTTCGCTTTGATTTCGAGAGATATTTTGCATGACACATTCTAAGGTCATCGACGGACGGCACTACGGCACGGGTAAGCGCAAGAACGCCATTGCACGTGTGTTCCTCAGCCCTGGTGCAGGCACCGTGACGGTGAACGGGCGCAGCTTTGAGAACTACTTTCCGCGCGAGATTCTTCGCATCATCGCGATGCAGCCGTTTGCGACACTCGCGAAGCAAGGGCAGTACGACGTCGAGGTCAACGTGATTGGCGGCGGGGTCTCCTCGCAGGCCGAAGCGGTTCGTCACGGCATCGCACGGGCGCTCGTCGGTATGGATGTGAGCCACAAGCCTGCGCTCAAGCGTGCTGGCTATCTCACCCGTGACGCCCGCAAAAAAGAGCGCAAAAAGCCAGGGCAGCCCGGCGCACGCAAGAAGTTCCAGTACTCCAAGCGCTGAGACCTTCGTTTTGCGACTCGAGCCGCGGCGCCGTGTGTGTCGCGGTTTTTTTGCTTAAGCTTGAGCCTCGTGACGTAAACAATGAACTGACCTCCTGATGAGGAGTCGACACAATGACCTCGAAGACAATACGCGCGATCGTGGTGGGCGGGACCGGTTACACGGGGGCTGAGCTCGTGCGTCTCGCGCTCGGCCATCCGTCGATCGAGCTTGTGGCAATCGTCGGCAACACCACGGCAGAGCGTCCCGTCGCGGACGTTCTTCCAAGCCTGCGCGGCGTCTTCGACGGAAAGGTCGAGCCGTTCGATCCCGATTCGATCACAGCGCGCGCCGATGTCGCGTTTTGCGCACTGCCGCATGCGGCGAGCGCGGAGGCCGTGAGCGCGTTGCGTGAGCGCGGCCTCAAGGTGTTCGATCTGTCCGCAGATTTTCGTTTTCACGACCGCGCCGTGTACGAAAGGTTGTACGGCACGCATCCTGTTCCCGCGTTGCTGTCGGACGCGGTCTACGGGCTCGTCGAGCTTCATCGCGAAGAGCTCAAAACCGCCGATCTCGTTGCCGTGCCCGGGTGTTATCCCACGGCGTCGACGCTCGCGCTTGCTCCGCTGGTAAGAGAGGGTCTCATTGGTACCGAGGGGATCGTGGTCGATGCCAAGTCTGGTGTTTCCGGCGCTGGGCGAGGTTTGTCGGAGACGACGCACTATCCCGAGACCGCAGAGGGCGTTCGTGCGTACAAGGCAGGGGTGCATCGGCATGGTCCGGAAATCGAGCAAGAGCTGAGTCGCCTTGCGGAAAGCCCGATTCGCATCACCTTCGTCCCGCACCTCGTCCCGATGAATCGAGGCATTCTCTCGACATGCTATGCCGAGCCTGCGAGCCCTGGAACGACTGCGGCGACCTGCACCGAGGCTGCGCGCGAGCTCTACGCGGGCTCGCCTTCGGTGTTGGTGCTCGATCCGGGGGATCATCCCGACACCTTGTGGGTTCGAGGCTCGAACCGCACACACGTGGCCTATACCCAGGACCTTGGCACCGGAAGGATCATCGCGATGAGCGCGATCGACAACCTGGTCAAAGGTGCCGCCGGCCAAGCGCTCCAGTGCCTGAACGTGCGCTTCGGGCTGCAAGAGGGTGAAGGGTTGACCGCGACGGCAGGGTGGCCGTGACGCGCGTCTTACACATCAGTGACCTTCATCTCGAAGACGGTTTTTCGGGCGTTCCTTTGAAGAGCTTCATCAACAAACGACTGGTCGGTCTCGCCAATCTAGGTCTACGACGGCGCCCGCTTTTTGCTCGAGCCGCGGAAAAAGTCGATGCGCTTGCAGACTTCGCAAAAGAGCAGAGCGTCGACCTCGTCGTGTGCACGGGCGACTACACGGCGCTCGGGACCGACCCGGAGATCGCGTACGCGAGGCGCATCGTCGAGCCGCTCACTCATGCCCCGCAAGGTTTCTTTACGGTTCCTGGCAATCACGACCTCTATCTCGAGGATACGGTGCGCGCGGGCTGGTTCGAGAACCATTTTGGAGAATTCCTGCGGACTGATCTGCCCGAGTACGCCGTCGAAGGACCTTGGCCGCAGGTTTGGCTTTCGGTCGACGGGCTGGCCCTCATCGGGCTCAACAGCGCAGTGCCAAACCCGAGCCCTACCATCTCGAGCGGACGCATTCCCGACACGCAATTGAATGCGTTGGCTCTCATTCTCGACGACCAGCGCGTTCGCGATCGGTTCATCATGATCGCCACCCACTACGCGCCTCGCCTTGCGAGCGGCCAACCCGACAGACCTTATCACGGGCTCGAAAATGCCGATGCGCTTCTCGATATCAGCTGCGCCGCGGAGCGAGGGGTGATCGTGCACGGGCATATCCACTGGCGCTACCAGGTCGAGGTTCCGGAATCGCGGTTGCCCCTATACTGCTCGGGCAGCACGACGCACGAGGGTCGCGAAGGGCTCTGGATGTTCGACATCGAAGAGCACCGCGTGGTGGCCACTCCGGGCCGCTGGGATCAATCGCGCTACATTCTCGAACGGGACCACGCCCTCGATATCGTCGCGTAACTTGCCGGCCTAAGGTCGGCTCGCTTACAAGCGAGGCATGGCACTGCGCCAGTTCGGGGCCAAGCGCGAGGCGCGGAGGGCCGTTCGACGCCTGGTCGATCTGCAGTGCGGGGTTTTCTCTGATGTCTGGGGCGAGGCGATCCTGCACAGGGTTACCGATGTGAGCGAAGACGGCCTCTGGATCGAGACGGACTTGCTGCTCGAGGTGGGGAGCGAGGTCACGCTGTCTTTCTATCCACCGGACTGGGAGGAGCCACTCTACGTGGCGGGGCAGGTGCAGCGAGTGGAGCTAGAACGGGGCCTCGAGCAAACGAGCACCGTCGGAATGGGGATCTCGTTCGAAACACTCCGAACCGACGAACGCCGCCAGCTCACGCGTAGCATGCGGTGCTTGAGACCGGATGCTTCGTACATTCTCGATCAGCGAACGCTCGTTGGAGTTCCTGTCGGGCCCGGCGAGCCTCTCGAACCTCTCGAGCCGGCTCCTGAGCCGTCGAGAACAGTCGTGGGTTGGTGCGCGCCTGCGCCACCGATCCCGAGCAAGCCGGTGCAAGAGCCGCCAGAGGGTCAGAGGCCGAAGCCCGACCTGGGCTCTACCGCGTTCCAGGGCGGCCTCGATCTCGCGACGTCACTGTTTTCAGGCTCGGGCCCCGACTAGCGGACGTGAAGGACGCCGGCGCGAGCGCGGTTGGCGCCGTCGTTTGATCCGGACACGACCTCGAGACGCTGCTCTCCCTTGAACAAACCGACATAGATGACGTAGTCGCCGGACGGGTAGTTCGCGGGAACCGTGAGCTCTTGCGGATCCACGATCACGTCTCCTTCTTCCCAATACTTGATCGGATACTCCCCTTTGACCGGGACGTGGTCCCCATTGATCCGCTGTCCGTACCCGTCGATGTGCACGAAAACCCGATAACCCTTGGGTGGGGCACCGGTGACTTTCCAAAACCACGTCAGCGAGAACCGCTGCCCGGCGCCCACGTAGTCACCTCCGGGCAAGTCTAGGTCGTAGCCGAGGAGCTGAACCCGATCCGCGAAGCTCACATCGAGAGTGTGCTCAATGTCGGGGGCTTGGGTGAGCACGTGGTCGGCAACGAAGTTTTCGTTAGGTCGGTTATCGATAGGCTCCGCCGCCACCAACAGAAGGCGTGCACTCCGCCGATCCGCAACATAGAGGTGGCGTCCCGTTCGACGACGGTACTCTCGATTGACCGCGGCCAACTCCTCGGACGGAATCACTACCCAGCGCTGCCCCCGCTCATGGAGGTAGTCGATGAATCTCGACTGTGCCTCGATCTCCTCGGTAGGGGCATGCGTGTAGTACTGCGCCGCGGCCGGCGATGACCGGTACAAGGCGAGCGGCTCGCCACTGTCTCCGGCGAGCTCTTCGTAGGCGTCGTACACTGCTTTCGGCGAAAAGTGTTGGCTCAGCGCGGGCTGAAGCGATGTGGTCACATAGATCGCGACCACGAGCCCGGTCAAAAGCAAGGGCAACCCCCGGGCGCTTCCGAGTCGGGTGTAGGCGTAGCGTAACCACGGCGCACCGAGCACGATGGCGACGAGCACGATCGGCAGGAAGAACAAGACACGGCCGACGCGCAGCACGACCGAGGCGAGTCGCAGGTCCGCCACGAGACACAGGAAGCCGAAGACCAGGCAAGCGATGAGCAGCAGTGCAGCGAGGGCCAGCCAACCGCGTTCCACCGGTCCGCGCTCCCATTGAGATCGAACCCACGCTTCGACACGGCGTGCGTCTGGTTTCTCGGTCGTCGTGGGGCTCGCGAGCAACAGCAAGAACGTCAAGGCGGCGAGCCCAAACACGACCGTCCAGGGACCGGCAGTCTGTACGATCGTAGGCACATCGAGACCTTCCGCCGACAGACCGCGAAGCGCACTCTCCGGATAGAGTGCATAGTCACGCACCAACAACGCCATCAATAGCATCACGACTACCGCGGAGGGCCACCGGGCTGCGGGCTCGTCGATGACTTCGAGCAACCAGAGTGCCGTCATACCCGCAAGCGGCACGACTGCGAGATAAGCAGGAATGCCGTAGCGCGACGCGAAAATCGTCCATGCGACGTACGCAAACGCGGCCCACAACAGGAACATCGACCCGAGGTCTTGCACACTGGTTTTTCGTTTGGCTTGCGGCGCCAGCATCCATAGAGCAGCCACCGGGAGCGCCGCGCTCCAGGGCGCAAAGCCATGGAAGACGAGCTCGAGCGCCTTGTCGTAGGTCGGAGGATTTCCGCCGACTGCGCCGCCTCCAATCCAGAAGCTGAAATCTGTGGCGTCGCGAATCACAGCGCGGATGACGCCGGCAACCAGAACTGCGCTAGCTGTGATCACGACCGAGCGCCCTAACGGATCGCCGCGCCTGCCATCGGTGTCCCGGGCGAGCAGACTCCAGGTCGCAACCGCAAGAAGCGGGGGCAAGGGGCCGAGCAGGACGCCATTTGCGAGCGTGCTGAGGACGACACCTCCGCTGAGCCCCGCGTATGACGCTAAACGTCCCCGATCGCCGATGGAGCTCGTGCAGACGCCAAACGCTGCGAGTCCCACCCAGGTTTGGGCAGCGAAGCCGAGGCCTTCGCCCATCATCAAACGGGCGTTCAGGAGGAATAGCGGAGAAGTCCCGAGAATGACGACCGTGATGACCGCCGCGCGACGACCGGCGTACCGACGTACCAACCAGAACGCGAGAAGGCAGGTCAAGAGCCCGCCAATGACACTGGGAAGTCGCCCGACCCATGCGTAGATCCCCAACGTTTCGAAGCCCACGCTGATCAACCATCGATGCAGGAGCAAGCCGTCGGCGGTCTTGGTAGCGGTCTTTCCAAACGTACGCGCAGCTTCGGCCGTCTCGAGCTCCCAGGGGTTCCAGATCCCAAACGACCAAATCCCCCAAACGAGCAGCAACGGGATGAGCGTGGCCACCAACCGTTCGAATGCAACGGACCGGTTCAACACCGCGCAGCCTAACCCTGGCCCACGGATTAGTCCATGATTTCGTCGACTTGCTCGACGAGCGGTTCATCGACGCCAGCGATCAGCTCGGGTGCATCGGCGATGCTGCTCAGCTGAGTCTTTCGTTGCGCGACCACCTCTTTGAATGCGGGGAGGTCACGGGCTGCCATGCGAATGCCCGGGCCGTTCAGCTCGGTGTTCGGATCGATGTACCGGCTGTACTTCTTGAGGCCAAAATGCAGGTGCGGCCCGGTCGAACGACCCGTCGAGCCCACGAACCCGATCAACTCGCGCTGCTTGACGAACGTGCCAGGGCGGATGCCGCCTTTGATGCGATGCAGGTGCGCATAGTGACTTTCGAAGCCGCCGGTGTGACGGATGGTGACCAGATTTCCGCTTGGACCCTTGCGTCCCGCGAACTTCACTCGGCCATCCGCGGCGGCCCAAACCGGGGTGCCAGTGCTCGCCGCGTAGTCGATCCCGAGGTGCGGCATCATTCGCTTCAAGATCGGATGAAAGCGTCGCGGGTTGAAACGAGACGAGAGGCGGTCGTAACGAAGCGGCGTACGAAGCCAGCCCCCCTGCATGGCGCGCCCCGTGTCGTCGTAGAACTGGCCCGGCACGTTGGGCGCTTCGTAGTAGAAGGCCTGTGCGTTACCGGTGCGCTGGCCGTCGTATTCGAGCGCGTGGAGCCGGCCGTAGCGAAGAAACTCCCCGTCTACCCGCTCCTCGTCGACGATGACTCGAAACACATCGCCCTTGCGCGCCTGGATCGGGAAGTTGATCCGGCCCTCGAATGCCTCGGTGAAAAAGGCGGCGAGACCCGCGGGAAGGCCGATTTCCATCAGGCCATCGCCGATCGACGTTTGCACCGAAGCGGCCCGTGCGACTGCGTCTCGTTCGACTTTGATCCGGATTTGCTCGGCACGAAAGAGCCCGTCTTCGCCTCGAGAGACTTCGACGAATTCGGTGGCGGAAGGGTGGTATTCGAAATGTTTCAGCGCCCCGTTTTCGTCCCGCTCGACCACGAGCCTATGCTCGGGCCGACAGCGCCTGAAATCGACGATGTGCTGCAGCGCTTGCTCGATCTGATTGCACTCCTCGGCTTCGAGGCCGGCATTGAGCAGAGCGCCGCGAAAGCTCGGCACGCCGCCAAAGAGCGTTTCGTAGCGAGCGTTGGGGCGTGAGCGTTCGAGGGCGAGTCGCTCTTCGGGGCTTGGCTCTTTTTCGACACCACCGTCGGCAGTTGCCGTTACGGTACCGTCGGTTGGCGCCATGGCGAGCGCCGCCGCTTTGTCATTAGGGTCGAATGTCGCTTCGACCCAAGCCCAGGTTTCGGGCAGCACGCTACGGATGAGCCAGACAAAGGCAAAACCCAAGACTACCGCCCCCACGACGCCGCTCACGACCAGACGTTTCGTACGCCGAGCGCGAAGCTCGTTCGGCAAGAGCGCCATCTCCACCGAAGGCAGAGGCCGCAAGGCGGGCTTCTTCTCACTGCTGGACTCGACGCTCATCGAACGCTCGACTTATCAGCGGCTGGGTTTTTGCGCAAAGCCCACATCATGGGGCGGGCCACGTGGACGACGCAAAGCGTCGACTTTACGGGGTTGACACCCCTGAGGGTCAGGGTTAGGACGCTCCACCGAGCCAGCGCGGGAGTAACTCAGGGGTAGAGTGCCATCTTGACAAGGTGGAAGTCGGCGGTTCAAACCCGCCCTCCCGCACCAGCCCTCAGTGCCTACCAAGGGATCGCAAGCACCTCGCAATGTTTCCTGCACGCAAACCGCTATCCGAAGACTTCGAACGGGCGGAAGTCACCATCGACGGGATGACGAAGCCCGTCTGGCGAAGCGGCAACGGTCCCGGCGTAGTCATCATGCACGAAGTTCCAGGGATCACGCCACGCGTGGCGAGGTTCGCCCGTATCGTGCGCGACCACGGGTTTACCGTGTTCCTGCCGGAGATGTTTGGGGTGGTCGACAAGCCGGTGAGCGGCGGATACGTGATCTCTTCGATGGCGCACTGCTGCGTCTCGCGTGAGTTCCACGTATTGGCGACGGGCGGTTCGAGCCCGATCACCGACTGGCTGCGCAAGCTGTGTCGCCAAGTGCATGAGGAGCTCGGCGGGCCGGGCGTCGGCGCGCTTGGTATGTGCATGACCGGGAACTTCGCTCTGGCACTCATGGTCGACCCTTCGGTGCAAGCTCCGGTGCTGTCCCAGCCCTCGCTGCCTTTCCCGATCGGAAAGGCCCGAGCCCGCGCTGTTCATGCCTCGCCCGAGGAGCTCTCGGTCATCAAGAGACGGGTGCGCGAAGAGGGTGTGAAAGTGCTCGGCCTTAGGTTTACAGCCGACCCGATCTGCACCCGGGCGCGTTTCGAAACGCTGCGCCGAGAGCTTGGCGAGGGGTTCGAGGGAATCGAGATCGACTCCGGCCCCGACAATCCGTGGGGAATCAAGCGTGTTGCGCACAGCGTCCTCACCGAGGAGCTCGTCGACGACGACGGGCATCCGACCAAGCAGGCGCTCGACCGCGTGCTGGGGTTCTTTGACGAGCGGCTTCGACGCACTGCGTAGCCAAGGAGTGTCAACCGGAGCCCTCCCAATCTGAAAGGAACGCACGACTTGGTTCGCCATCGTCGTCCCGATCTCAGAAGCTAGGAACCAGGTAGTCAGTGCCTTCCCAGAATGCGCAGGCAGCGATCGGGCCGTCGCGTGCGGTTTCGACCTCTTTGTCCAGCACCAGGAACTCCGGATCGGTGCGGTCGAACAGAGGCCAAGGCTCGGCGCCGTCTCCGTTTGGGTCGCCGGTTCGCGCAAAGCGCGCCCAATAGCCGCGTATGGTGCGCCATAGCTGCTCGTCCACCGAGCCACTTACAAACTCGGACTCTGAAGGGAGCATGGGTACGCCAAAGACATACTGGATGTCTGCCGAGTGAAACGCGCCATCGCTCCATCCCTCAAACTGCGAACGATCGAGACTTGGCAGAAGTGGCACTTCGTCGAGCGCGAAATCCGCGTCTGGATAACGGAACTCGTAGACGTAGGTGGGCACGTACGTCGATGCAGAGGCCGCCTGAGCCAACGATGGGCACCGAAAGATCACATCACCCGTGACGGCCGAAAACGCATCGCCAGGATCAGCGAAGTTGTCCGGCGGGTACTGGTCGGCTATCGCGTCACGGGCGAGTGATGCATTGCCTCCGAGCAGGTAGGCGACGAAGTCGGGGTAGTTTTCTTCAGTAATGTCGACCCCCGCACCAACACTGTCGTCTTCAGCCAGCCATCCAAAGAGCCGCCCTTCCTCGCGAGTGAAACCGATCATCAAGGGAACTTGATTGAAGGTTCCGTTCGCCGTGCTGAGTGCGGACTGTTCCTCGAAGAAAGAGCCGTCCAAGGTCGGCGTCCACTGGAGGTACTTGCCTTCGAGGTCGATGAGCGCCACCTCATACCCGATAAACCCACTATCGGCCGGGTCTGGTGCCCACGCTTCGTGAAGCTCCTCCCAAGGCTTACCACGCATGCAGCCGAGGACGTCTGTTGCGGGGTCACAACCGACGAGCTCCGCGAAGCGTTCGCCCTCGACCTGCGCCGCCGCGAGCGTCGGCCAAGGTCGCTCGCATGATCCACTCTGCAAGATAGCCCGATGAAATAGCCCAGCGGCCCGGGGCGAGGTCACCAATGCACATGTGCTAAACGCGCCGGCCGATTCACCGAAGACGGTGACGTTGTTCGGGTTACCGCCAAATGCTCGGATGTTTTCACGTACCCAGCGAAGCGCTGCAACCTGGTCCATCAACCCATAGTTACCGGACGCATTCTGCTCGCTCTCCGCGGTCAACGCTGCATGTGCGAGGAATCCAAACGGCCCAAGGCGGTAGTTCATGCTGACCACGACGACGCTTTCCGTCTCCGCCAGTTTGGTGCCGGACGTGCCGCCATCGGTTTGCACGCCTTCGCCCAAGACAAACCCTCCGCCGTGGATCCACACCATGACCGGAAGATCGCTTCCTTCCTTCGGCGTAACGACGTTTAGATAGAGACAATCCTCGTCAACCGGTCCGAGGAATGGCGCTGAGACCTCGCCGCCGGCCAGGCTCTGCGGGCACTTTGGAACGGGAATGACTGCAGGCGCCCCCTCGATGATCGGGACCTCCGGGCTGACCGTCTCGAGCACATCGGTCCACGGTGCCGCGGGCTGTGGAGGCTTCCACCGAAGTGGACCAATGGGTGGGGCCGCGTACGGGATGCCAAAGAAAGTGTAGAACTCCCCTTCCTCCTGTCCTTGGACAGGCCCTTCTTGCGTCTCCACGAGAGACATGCGCGAAGCGGTCGTCGATTCACTGCAGGAACCAAGCAAGATCGCGGTCACGACGAAGCGCAGTCGGTATCTCATGAGCCATTCTCCCAGGAACATAGGCGAAACAAAGGCCCTTTTTCAGTCTCGCAAAGCTAACTCATGAGAGGTTCTGCGCAATTCAGTAGCTGAGTGAGCATGACTCCGCTGTTTCTGGTTCCGTACGCGATCTTGTTCCACCTGTTGTCGGCGCTGAGCTACGCGAAATACGAAGCACGAAGCTCCGGCCGCTAGAGCGATGAGGCGGGAAAGCCGGACAAGCGCTCGATTCGTCCATCCCGGAAACGCACGTAATTGACGACGTCGAGGGTCCCGCCGTCACTGAAAATCACCTGCGCGGATTGTCGGATCAAAAGCGAACGCTCTCCTTGCGTGGCAAATACCCGCAGGCTCTCGCCGAGGAACAACGCGCTGTCGAACGCGGTCTGTTGACGCCGGATTTCCGCGGCGAGGGGCTCACGACCTTGCACGTCGGTCAGCAGGTCGGTGAAGCGCACGTCTTCCGTGGTCGCGATGCGCAATTCCTCGAGGAGGGCCGCTTGGTCGGGGGTGTTCCAGGCCCGCTCCCAAGCGAGGAGCTCGTCGGTCGCGGAGGCTTCCGCTCCTCCACCGGCAAGGATGTGAATCCGGGCGAGCAAACCACTCCCGGCAAACTCGAGCCAGTCTTGTCCCCGTTCGATCACGGTGCCGGACGCATCCACGAGCGACCACGCCAGTAGGGCTTCTCGATGACGATAGAGGATTGGTCCGTCGAGCTCTCGTGTGATGCCCTCCTCGGACAACAGCTCGATCGCGGTGTCCAGACGGTGGACCACTTCGAGACGGCCCCCCGGTGTGCCGCTGCCGTCGATCAAGATGGCGTCCTCGTCCAAGCTGCGCTGGATCGCGCACACACGCGTCACCGCATCGGCTTCGTTCCAGGCATCTAGGTACAACGATGTCGCGTCTTCCGGGTCCGACGCGCTCGGTTCGTCGCATTGGACCTCGGAGAGGGTCGTGTCTGCGTCGCCGCAAGCGACCGCGGTCGAGGCGAGGAGGAGCAGGAGAGGGATGTTTTGGCTGCGCATGAGTGGGTCCTTTCGTGGGTCCACCTCCGATCTAGATTGTATCTTTGGATGCATCAATATGACTTTTGGAGGACATATTGTTGATATATAATCAACAAATGCCTGAGAGTATGGGCTCGATCCCGGTGTTCGTTGCGGTCGTGGAGGCCAATAGCTTCACGAAGGCCGCGCGAAAGCTCGGCCTCACCAAGTCTGCGGTCAGTCGCCGCGTATCGGATCTCGAAGATGAGCTCGGCGTCCGGCTGCTGCAGCGCACGACGCGGCGGTTGAGCCTAACCGAAGCGGGCGCGCGGTATTTCGAGCATGCGCGCCACGCATTGCTCGAGGCGCAAGCGGCCGAGGACGCGGCGACCGAGCTTCAACGGGTCCCGCGGGGGCGGCTCCGGATCAATGCACCGATGTCTTTCGGGCGCTTGCACGTCGCACCCATGATTCCTTCTTTTCTCGATCGCTATCCCGAAATCCACATCGACATGACCATGGAAGACCGCGTCGTCGATCTGGTCGAAGGTGGCTATGATCTCGCGATTCGCGTCGGTTCGCTGCCGGATTCGAGCCTCGTCGCACGCAAACTCGCGCCGAGCCACAACGTGGTGTGCGCGACCCCTGCCTACGTACGCAAGCATGGGTCGCCTAAGAACCCCGACGCGCTCGTCGATCACGACTGCCTATTGTACGCCTATTTCAGCGAAGCCAACGAATGGACGTTCATACGCGACGGTCGCCAACAAACCGTTCGCGTATCGGGCAGCTATCGCGTGAACAACAGCGAGGCACTCCGCGAGGCGGTCATTCAAGGGGTGGGGGTCGCGCGGATCCCAACCTTCATCGTGGGTCCCGACATTGCGGAAAACCGCCTCGTTCCATTGCTATGTGACTACACCATGCCCGCTCAGGACATCTACGCGGTCTGGCCCGAGCGCCGTCACCTGCCCACGAAGGTACGCGTATTCATCGATTTTCTCTCGGAACGTATCGGAGGTGAGCGTCCGGTGTGGGATCCGTCGTGATGATGCGGTCTCAGCGCGTTTGTTTGATCGCGTATGCGACGAGGCGCCGATAGACGCATTCCTTTGCGCCAGCAGGTCGGTCGAGCCTCATGCGGGAGAATAAACCCGTCAGTGCTGCATCAGTCGTGTCGACGCTCCTCGAGCTCGCGCAAGATCCAAACGGCGAGGGCCATTTCGCGAACGGTGGCCTCGGGATCGCTGAGGACGTCGCGGGCGAGGGTTGCAATCGACACACCGTGTGTCGAAAGGCCCCCGTCGGTGCCCTTCTTGCCCATGGTTGACCCTTCGCCACAATCGCTTTCGATAAGTGAAAGCGGCGCCGGCGTGCGTGCACTTCGCTTTGACACGGTAGGGGTCGGCGGTTCGAAACCGCCCGTGCCTACCAAGTGATTGCAAGCACTTGGCGTGGTTTCTGTCTCTCCGCCATGGGGGAAGGCCTACGAAGTCACCTCTCCCACTTCGCCATCAGCAAGAGATAGAACCCGACCAGTACGTTCAGAAGGTAGACTAACGGGCTGCCAAGGCGCGCCCAGATCGGCAGGGCCGGCGCCTGCGTCGGTGTGGCTCCGAAGACCTCGATCACGTTCTGCGAGAATGTGGTCTGTGGCGACACCGCGGCGAGATCCTGCACCAGCTGCAAGAAGCCTGCGTTGACGATGTTCATGGTCATGACGAAATTGAAGGTACCCAGCAAGAACGCGACGAAGACCGCTGCTCGAACGAACACCGGTGTGTTTCGGATCACGTAGGCCAAGAAGAAGATACCCAGCGTCCAGATCATGCTGGCAAGAAGCCAGCCGATAAAACCCAGCCGATTCATGGCGATTAGTTGCGCAATGTCAGTTTCGGTCATGGTTTTCGTCCCTTCCGTGAGACCCTGACCGGAGCGGTCAGCGGTCCAGGCTTGTTCCGATAGCCTACGCCCGGCTTCAAACACACCGTTAGAGAAAAAGGCCCTGACACTGACGCTGGCACTGCCGCTGACACTGCCGCTGACACCGGCGAGGGTTGCGATCGGTACGCCGTGTGTCAAAAGGCCTCTTTCGTTGCCCTTTTCCCAAATGACTCACTGGCTGGTCTCGAGCTCGAGCTACATACTTCGGTCCTGCGACCGATGACCGACCAAGCGAAACGGCGTACCGCGCGCGACCTGCTCGAGGCGCGCGGCGACCTCGGCAAGGACACCATTGCAGCCCGGGTCGACGGCAAGATCTACGACCTTCATACGCCACTGCCCGACGGGGCCGTGGAGGCTTCCCCGATCCGCGCCCACGACGAGGACGCGCTGCCGGTCATCCGACATTCGAGCGCCCACGTGATGGCCGACGCGGTTCAGCGGCTCTTTCCGGGGACCAAGGTCGCATTCGGCCCTGCGACCGATAATGGCTTCTACTACGACTACCAGCGCCCCGACGGTACCTTCTCCGACGAAGACCTTCGAGCGATCGAGGAAAAGATGGTGGAGATCATCGAAGCCGATAGCCCGTTTCGAAGAGAGGTCGTGACCCGCGATGAGGCGCGCCAGTTGCTGCAGTCGCTCGACGAAAGCTTCAAGCTCGAACACCTCGAGCGGCTCGAAGATCCGATCTCGCTTTATCGGCATGGCGAGTGGGTAGACTTATGTGAAGGGCCGCACGTCCCCTCCACCGGCTTTCTCAAAGCGGTGAAGCTGACCAGCGTAGCGGGCGCGTATTGGCGTGGAGATGAGCGCAACCCGATGCTGCAGCGCATCTACGGAACGGCATTTGCGTCGCCAAAAGCGCTCCGGGCTCACCTCAAGCAACTCGAAGAGGCGAAGAAGCGCGATCACCGTAAGCTCGGCAAAGAGCTCGAGCTCTTTGCGTTCCATCCCTACGCACCGGCATCGCCGTTCTTCTTGCCGCGAGGCTCGATCATCTACAACCTGCTCGAGGATTACATTCGGTCGCTCTACGCACGCTACGGCTACGACGAAGTGATCACTCCACAGATTTTCGATAACGAGCTCTTTCACACCTCCGGCCATCTCCCGTCGTATGCCGAGAACATGTACATGGCGGCCACCGTGGAAAATCTCGAGAAGCTTCAAGCGAAGGCACAAGACAAGACGCCCAAAGATGCTCACGAGTGGGCGCTCGCGTTCGAGGAGTCGCTTCGGTTCGGCGTGAAACCGATGAACTGTCCGAGTCATTGTCTCATCTTTGCGATGACGCGCCGAAGCTACCGCGACCTCCCGATGCGGATGGCGGATTTCGGCAGGCTCCATCGGTTCGAGCGCAGTGGGGTCGTGCAAGGGCTGACCCGGGTGCGTACCTTCTCGCAGGACGACGCCCACATCTTCTGCACGCTCGACCAGGTACAAGACGAGATCAAGAGCTTCCTCGACCTCGTCTATGACGCGTATCGTGACTTCGGCTTTACCGACGTGCGCCTGGTCATCGCGACGCGGCCCGAAAAACGGCTCGGCGCCGACGAGGTGTGGGCTCAGTCCGAGCGAGCCCTCGAAGAGGCGGTGAAGTCCAAGGGCCTTCCCTACACGATCGCCGAGGGGGAGGGCGCTTTCTATGGCCCGAAGATCGAGTTCCATCTAAAGGACGCCATCGGGCGACCATGGCAGCTCGGCACCATCCAGGCGGACTTCAACCTACCCGAACGGTTCGACCTCACCTACACCGGCGAGGACAACAAACCGCACCGGCCCGTGGTGCTTCACCGCGCGATTTTGGGCTCTGTGGAACGGTTTTTTGGGGTTCTGACCGAGCATGTGGGCGGGGCGTTCCCGGTCTGGCTGGCTCCCGAGCAAATCACCTTGTTGACGGTGAGTGAGAAGTTCAACGAGTATGCTGAGAACGTGCAGCAACTGCTCCAGGACCGAGGCTTTCGAGTCTCTGCCAACCTCAGCGGAGACAAGCTCGGCGCCAAGATTCGCCAGGCGCGCCTGATGCGGATTCCGTATCTGGGCGTGATCGGCGAAAAGGAAGTAGAAGGGAAGGGCTTGGCACTCCGCTCACGAGACGAAAACAAAGACCTCGGGCTCGTCCCGTTGTCCGATGTCTTCGATCGCCTCGAGCGAGAGAACCACCCGCCTTCAGCAAGGGATTCAACGATAGGAGATAGTCATCGCTAGACCACGTTTTGGACCACGCGATCGCCCTCGGAACTACGGACCGAGGGTGAACGATCGCATTCGAGTGCCTGAGATCCGAGTGATCGGAGCCGACGGCGGTATGTTAGGCGTCTTGAACACCGACGAGGCCCGTCGGATGGCCCGGGACTTGGACCTCGACTTGGTCGAGGTGAACCCGAAGGCCACCCCGCCCGTCTGCAAGATCATGGACTTCGGCAAGTTCAAGTACGAAGAAAAGAAGAGACAGGCCGACGCCCGCAAGCGGCAGACTCAGATCGCGCTGAAAGAGATCAAGCTTCGCCCCAAGACCGACGACCACGATCTCGATTTCAAGACGAAGCACGTTCGCCGCTTCCTCGAAGAAGGCAACAAGGTGAAAATCACCGTCCGCTTCCGCGGTCGTGAGATCACCCACCCCGAAACGGCGCAACGCCAAATCGATGCCATCGTCAGCGCGGTAGAGGACATCGGCGCGATCGAAACCTCCGCACGTCTCGAAGGCCGCACGATGACCGCCATCCTCGCGCCGAGGGTCAAAGTCCAGCACACCCGAGAAGCGAAGTAAGCAACTGCGCAGCACGGGTCACCTGCTCCTCAAGAACAGTGTCAGCGCCAGCGCCAGTGCCAGCGCCAGTGCCAGTGTCAGCGCCAGTGCCAGCGTCCGCGCCAGTGCCACTGCCACCGGCTTTTGCCGCCAACGAGAGGGCCTTTGTTTCGGCTACACCCTTTTCAGTTGGGACATTCCCGGAAACTGCGATACCAATGGCACCTGCCGGCTCCATAGGTGTTGATCATGCGTTACCCGTTCTTGACCCTCGCGCTGCTCTTTGCAGCATGCTTTCTCTGCGCCTGCGGCGATGACGCGCCTAGCCAGTTCGAGGATACGTTCCCACCCGCCGCGGCCGGGACGATCTACAGCTACGCGACCGGGTGCTTCTCGATCGGCGTCGTGGGCACGTCTCGGTATCTCGCGGCCTCCGACTCAGGCGACGAGTTCCAGATCTCCGCGTCTTCCCTCGAGAGTGCCGCTCGCTTCCGCATGAGGCCAGCCGACTTGGGGACCTATCTGCTCTTGGATGAGAGCGAGCAGTACCTCGTCTCTGAAGACGGCGACCGTCTGCACCGCCGCTCAGAGCTCCTCTCGGACACGACCGTGATCGGCGAAGACGTCAGCATCGACGATAGCTTCGAGTCTGAGGGTGAATGGGATCTCGAGGTGTCGGGCGACGATTCAGATCACTTCCGGTTACGACATCGTCGTTCCGGTGAGTACCTCACGGCGGAGGACTCCATCGCCGATGCCGCCGATGCAGCCGACATCTTGTTCTTCGAGCAATCCGACTGCGCGACTTTTCCGGAGCTCACCGTCGACGCCGAAGGCGAGGTCACGCCAATCGAGTTCGACGACGGCTCGGTGTTTGGGTTCGTGGAGACGCACGCACACTTGTTCTCCAACTTTGCCTTTGGGGGTGGCGGCATCTTTCACGGCGCGCCCTACCACCGGCTCGGCGTCGAACACGCCTTGCCCAGCTGCGAACCCTTCCACGGCGAAGACGGCCGACAAGACCTCCTCGGCTTCGCATTCGGCGACGTCGACGGTCTGGCTCCAAGCGATCTGCTGAGCTTGTTCGTGACCGTAATGGCACCCGTGACCCATGAAACAGCCGGATACCCCGATTTCTCCGCGTGGCCGGACGCGTTCCAGAGCGCCACGCATCAGGTGCAGTACTACAAGTGGGTGGAGCGTGCGTACCTCAGCGGCCTTCGGCTGATGGTCCAGCACGCGACGACCAATCACGTTCTGTGTGAGCTCTTGGTGGGCCTCGGAGCACAGCCGGCGCGATACTCCTGCAACGACATGGTGGCGGTCGATCGGATCATCGACGAGACCTACGGGCTCGAACGGTACGTCGACGCGCTCAACGGCGGGCCCGGGGAAGGGTGGTTTCGCGTCGTCACTTCGCCCGAGGAGGCGCGCGAAGTCATCAAGGATGGAAAGCTCGCGATCGTACTTGGAATCGAGACGTCGGTGCTCTTCGACTGCTTCCTGGTGCCCCCTGAAGGCTTCGCCAAATGTACAGAGGCTGATGTCGTTGCAAAGCTCGACGAATACTACGCAAAGGGCGTTCGTGTTCTGTTTCCGGTCCACAAGCTCGACAACGCCTTTTCCGCAGGTGACGGAGACCGCGGCATTCTCGATCTGGGCAACATCATTCAGAGCGGACACTGGACCAACTACGCCCTGTGCGATGACCTTGGCGTAACCGACGTGCCACGCAACTTTGATGGCGGAGACGTGCCGTTCGGCGCACTCAACATGCCACGCGCAGCGTTCGATTCGGATCCGCCGCTGAGCTTTACGGGCTTTGCCAGCGATCCACTCACTTCCCTCCTTGGCGGTGTCCCTAATCTCATCGAGCTCCTAGGAGCGCCTCCCTTGGTAGGTGACTACTGCCAGCGGACCGGGCTCACGAACCTCGGCGAGTTCTTGATCGATCAGATGATGCGGCGGGGGATGGTCCTCGAAGTCGACCACATGCCGCGACTATCGCGCCAACGCGCGCTCGAGATCATGGTCGAGAACGACTATCCCGGTGCGGGGACGCACGGGAACAACCACGATGGGCTTCTCTACGAGCTCGGCGGCGTCTCGAAGTCCAACTTCGGCCGGTGCCGGTCTGCGACCGAGCCCGCCACCATGGATAACGGCTATCAAAACCGCATCCAGCTCATGCGGGATAGAGGCGCGTTCCCCGCCGAGGGCTTCGGGTTCGATTTCAACGGGTTTGCTCGCGCGCCGCGTCCAAGGTTCGGGGAAAACGCGAACTGCGGGGATCCGCAAACCGATCCGATCACGTATCCGTTCACATCCTATGCGGGCGACGTCACCTTCACGAAGCCGGTCGTCGGCAATCGCACGATCGACTTCAACACCGAAGGGATGGCCCACCTTGGGCTAGTGGCGGAGCTCATCGAAGACGTCCGACGCGACGGCGTGACGGATGAGGAATTGGAGCCGCTGTTCAAGTCGGCCGAGGGTTACCTTCGTATGTGGGAAAAGTCGGAGCAGCGTGGTCGAGAGATCAGCGCAGAGTAAGGTTATCAGGAGCGAGCCATGACCGAGACGCGTATCGACGACTGCTTGAGCAACCGTAACGGAGTTCTTTTCATCGAAGAGATGGCCAGCCCCGACCTGGTCGAGCGGTTCGGCTCCCCGCTGTTCGTGTTCTCCGAGGATCAGATCCGGCACAACGTCCGAAGATTTCGCGACGCTTTCGAAAAAGGCTGGACGGCAGGTCCGGTCAAGGTGATGCCTGCGGCGAAAGCGAACTGGCTCTTTGCGATTCAGAGGGTGCTTGCCGACGAGGGTTGCGGCGCCGACATCTACTCGGCGGGCGAGCTCGACGTAGCCCTTCGCGCGGGCGTCGACCCCAGGTTCATTTCGGTCAACGGAGTTCCAAAAGACAAAGAGCACATTCGCCGCACCATCGAGGTAGGCGCAAGGCTCACGATCGACAGCCTTCAGGACGTCACGTTTCTCGAGGAGCTTGCGCCGACGCTTTCGAACACGGCGTACGTCCGGCTGCGAATACGGCCCGCGATCTCCGAGTTCGTGAAGAAGAGCGACTTCGCGCCGGACGGAATGGTGCCGACCGACCTGGTCGCGCTGGTCTACAAGGGCGGGCTCTCGGTCGACGAAGTGATCGAGGCGGGCAAACGGGTGATGAAGCTTCCAAATGTGGAGGTCGTCGGTTTCCACGCGCATCACGGACGGCACCATCGCTCCACGCTCTACTGGGAGGCGCAGATGCACGCGTACGCGCGCGATCTCGGCCGCGTGTGCAACGAGCTCGGCGGCTATCGACCGCAGGAGATCAGCATCGGCGGCGGGTTTGCGATCCCGAGAGACCCACACAACGCCGCGACGGACTACACCGACCCGTTGTTGTTTGGCTCCCTGCACTTGCTGTCTCTCGGTCTGAAATACTTGGGCGCGAGAGTCCGCTATCGCGTGATCGATAAGCTCCTGAAGCTGGTCGAGGGCCATCCCAACACGATTCCCGCGCCGAGCATCGAGGAGTACGGAGCCGCAACCACGGCGGCGTTGCTCGAAGCGCTGCCGCGGCATGGCGTCGACCCGGCAGGCGTGATGCTTCAGCTTGAGCCAGGGCGCGCGATTCACGGGAACGCAGGCGTGCACCTGACGAGTGTGAAAGCCACAAAGAGGATGACTTCACCGATTCGGTGGAACCTCGTCACGATCGACACATCGGAGTTCTGGATGACCGGCGGCCGTTTCGAGCACCACCTGCACGAGTATTGCGTGGCGAACCGGCTGAATGCGCCTCGTGTGATGAAGGCCGACGTCGTGGGCCGAAGCTGTTACGGCGATCGCTTGCTGGGCGCCGTCCGTCTTCCCGAGGTCGAGGTCGGCGACCTCTTTGCGTTTCTCGACACTGGAGCGTACCAAGAGGTATCGGCGAGCAACTTCAACGCGATGCCAAGGCCGGCGGCCGTGCTGGTCACAGGCGACCGCGCTTCGGTGGTTCGGCGAGCGGAGAACCTGGACGACGTGTTCCGCCGAGACGAGCTCCCCGAACACCTGGCGCGGTCGGGGTCGGAAAAGGCCGCCGAATCCTCCCCCGCCGAACGCACCCCAGCTTCTCCGAACAGAGCGTAGACGAATGGGGCTGCGGCTATCCGCGTAGATCAGAAGAGAACGGGCGAGTACACGTTGATCCCAATCGTAATCGTCCAGATGTCGCTGGTCAGCTCGCTTTGCCCGTCGCCGACGGCGCCAAAAATGGGGAAACGGAACGCGACGAATGCGTCCAACATCGCGGGGCCGGCAGCCGCAGAGCCCCCAAGCGTGAAGCCGAGCGGGAAGGCAGCGATCGTCGGGGCTTCGTCGACAGCGGGAAGACTCACGCCGGACTGGATCTTGAAAAACACGTTGCTGGTTGGATTGACCACGAGATCCAAAGGAAACCCGATGCTCAGCAAGCCCGCGCCACCGGGGTCATCGTACGTCAGGTCGAAGCCCGTATCGATCGCTACCGAATCGCCAGCGTGAAGTCGCAGGGGCACGCCGAACGCAATGCCAAGCTCGCTAAATGTTGGGATCCGAAGTCGGAACTCCACCGCCACGTCTGCGACTCCTTCCGTGGCTTGATACCGAAGGTAGAAGGGAATGTCGCCAAAGTCCGTTTCAGGGGACACGAACACCGAGATCAATCCCTGCCCGCCCAGTCCCAACAGATCGAGTGAATTGATGCCGGGAAAGGAGCCCATCCGATATCGCGAGAAGCCGATCTCGAGATTGTTGACCGGCGCTATTGCGATGCCAAAGTTCAACGTCCAGAAGATTTCCGATCCTACAAAAGCCGGTAGGCGGAGCCCGCTGACGTCGAACGTCCCGCGGATCATTCCCTTCGGCATCGTGAGCGAGCGGGCTGCGTACGCGAGTCCGTAGTTGTCGCTGGCCCCCTTGCTTGGCGCTAGCTCCGTGCTCACCGAGCTCGGCTCGGTGCCGTCTTGGGAAAGCGCCTTGCCCGGAAATACGCAACACATCGCGGCGATCGTGAAACCGCATACCAACACTGAGTTGTTCATCTCAATCCCCGCCTCACCAGCTTCGCTCCCAGATTACCGGCTCGCCGATCCGGCCGGCAAAAAACAGGTGTGGGTGCACCGGTTGAGCTTGGCGCTGACCCTGGCACTGGCACTGGCGCTGGCACTGACACTGTAAATTGGCCCTGCTTGACTCCCTCACCCCGCGCGCTACACCGCTCGGTCTCCGCTCCTCCGCCGCGGGTGCCGCTGGTTTGGGAGCTTTAAGCGAGGACAGTCGAATGCCCAAAATGAAGACCAAGCGTGCTGCTGCAAAGCGGTTCAAAGCGACCGGGGGAGGGCGTATTCGCCGTTCCACGGCCGGCAAGCAGCACTTGATGCGTGGCAAGTCCGCGAACCGACTTCGGAAGCTCAAAAAGAACTCCATGGTCGATCCGAGCGACGAAGCGCGAATCCGGCGTTTGCTTCCTTACGAGCTCTGAGACTTTGAGGGAGACGCCATGCCTAGAGTGAAACGAGGGTTCAAAGCCCGCCGCCGCCGCAAGCGCTTGCTCAAGCACGCCAAGGGCTACTACGGCGCGCGCCGCAAGGCGTTCCACGTCGCGATCGAGCAGGTCCACAATGCGTGGGAAGACGCCTATCGGCATCGCCGCACCAAGAAGCGGGAGTACCGCCGTCTTTGGATCGCACGCATCAATGCCGCCGCACGCACCAACGGCCTGAACTACAGCACGTTCATCGCCGGTTTGAAGCGGTCCGGGATCGAGCTCGATCGCAAGGTCCTCGCGGAGATCGCAGTCGCCGATCCCGGCGGCTTCAAGGCAGTCGTCGACGCCATCGAGTAAATCATTCTGGACGCGCGATGGCAGAGCCTGATGCGGTTCAGACATTCGAAGACGGACTCGCCGATATCCGTGGTGCCTACGAGCAGGCGCTTCGCGACGCAGCGGACGAGCCCGAGCTTCGGCTCGTAAACGGTCGCTACGTCGGGCCTCAAGGTGAGCTCACCAAGCTTCTCAAGCTCATGCCCAAGCTCCCGGGCGACCGTCGACGTGAGCTCGGCCAGCGCGCGAACGCGCTCAAGCAAGAAATCCAATCGACTTTCGACGCGGTGCTCGACAGCATTCATCGGCATGCACGCGACGCCGAGCTCACCGGTCTTCCCCTCGACGTGACGTTGCCGGGGCGTTGGCCGATGCCAGGCCGGCTGCATCCGATCACGCGCATTCGCAACGAAGTCCTCGAGATCTTGGTCTCGTTGGGGTTCGATGTCGCCGACGGCCCAGAGGTCGAGCTCTACGAGAACTGCTTCGACAAGCTCGGCTTTCCGCCGGACCACCCGGCGACCGATGAGCACGACACCTTTTTCATCGAAGGCGGACCAAGCTCGGGACGGCACAGTGTTCTCCTGAGAACCCAGACGTCGACGATTCAAATCCGCGAGATGAGCCTGCGCCAGCCCCCTCTGGCCATCGTGTCGCCAGGCGCAGTCTACCGCCGTGACGACGACACTACCCACTCGCCGATGTTCTTCCAGCTCGAGGGCTTCCTGGTCGACACCGATGTCACTTTCGCCGAGCTCAAAGGCGTGCTGACGCTTTTCCTGAGGCGCCTCTTCGACGAGCACGTGGCCGTGCGCTTTCGTGCGAGTTACTTTCCGTTCGTCGAACCAGGTGGCGAGGTCGACATGAGCTGCGTCTTTTGTCGCGCGTGGGAGGGTGACAAAGAGCGAACGGCAGCCTGTCGCGTATGTAAGGGAAACGGATGGATGGAGATCCTCGGTTGCGGCATGATCCATCCGGTGGTCTTCGAGAACGTGGGATACGACGCTGAGAAGTACACCGGTTTCGCTTTCGGCATGGGGCTCGACCGTATTGCGATGCTCAAATACGGCATTCCAAACATCAAGCTTCTCTACGACAACGACGTGCGCTTCTTGTCTCAGTTTTAGGAACGACGATGCTGACTTCATTCCGCTGGCTGCAAGAGCTCTGCCCCATCGATGCCGACGTGCACGAAGTGGCTCATCGCATCACGCAAGCAGGCTTAGAGGTTGAAGCGATCGAAGAGAAAGGCGCAAACCTTTCCGGCGTAGTCGTTGCCGAGGTGCGTACCCGAGCCCCACACCCTAAGCGGGACAAGCTCACGCTCGTCACCGTGTTCGATGGCGAAGCAGAACACGAAGTGGTTTGCGGCGCCCCGAACGTACCCGAGCCGGGCGGACGCGTCTTGTTTGCGCGTCCGGGAGCGATTCTTCCAAACGGTACTACCATTGAACCGCGCAGGGTCGGAGGCGTCGAGTCCTCGGGAATGATCTGCAGCGAAGCCGAGCTCGAGGTCGGTGCGGATGCGGAAGGGATCTTCATCGTGGACGCCGAGAACGAGGCTCTGCCGGGCGCTGACGTGGCCGACGCCCTCGATCTCCACGACTTCGTCCTAGACATCGGGCTCACTCCCAACCGGCCGGATTGCCTCGGTCACGTCGGGATCGCCCGCGAGATCGGGATCCTCTTTGGAAAGCGATGCGAACCCCGCAAGGCGGCGGGTCCACGGCGAACCTTCGCGGCCGGGGCCTCCTTCCAAGCGGACCAGCCGACGACCGATCTCGTGAAATTGTGGGATGGGCAAAGCGAGCTGGTCGATGCCTCTGCCCTCTCGAGTATCTCGGTCGAGATCGCCGATGGAGATCGCTGTCCTAGGTATGGCGCGGCGCTCGTTTCCGGAGTTCAGGTAGGGCCGTCTCCTTTTTGGCTCCGATACCGCCTCCACAACCTCGGTCTTCGCACGCTCTCAAACGTCGTCGATGCGACGAACCTGATTTTGCTCGAGTGGGGCCATCCGATACACGGTTTCGACCTCCACAGACTTCGAGGCGCCAAAGTCGTCGTTCGACTCGCAAAGGACGGCGAGACCATGGCAACGCTCGACGGGATAGAACGCGAATTCACTGCCGACGACCTGTTGATCTGCGATGGTCGAGGCCCCGTCGCTGTTGCGGGCGTGATGGGCGGATCCGATAGCGAGATTCGAGACGACACCAAGGACATCTTGATCGAATGCGCTTATTTCGACCCGAGGTCCATTCGGCGAACGTCTCGTCGGCTCGGCCTGCAAACCGACTCGAGTCATCGCTTCGAACGGGGCGTCGATCCCGAAGCCGTCCCTCGGGTGATGGCCAGCGCAGCTTCACTCATCGCCGAACTCGGCGAAGGGGCCTCGGCGACGACGGCCATCGACCGCGTTGCCATCGCCCACTCGCCGAAGTCGATCGCGTTTCGCCCTGCGCGGGCCGCACGACTTCTCGGGACAGAAATCGAAGCAGAAGACAGTCAGCGAATCTTAGAAGCCGTGGGCTGCCGCCTCGTCGATGAGACCGGCAAGGTTTTCACGTTCGAAGCCCCGAGCTGGCGACCCGACCTCGGTCGCGAGGTCGATCTCATCGAGGAAGTCGCCCGCGTCCGAGGCTACGATGAGATCCCCACCGCCGTCCCCAGGGTTCGTCCATCGGAATCGGGCACGCCCGAAGTGCTGCGTTTCATTTCAGCGCTGCGCACTGCGGCCGTCACGACAGGCCTCTACGAAGCCGTTAATTACGCGTTTTTGTCGGTCGAAGACCTTCAAAAAGCACGTGTCTCCACCGAGGTCGTCTCCCTTGCCAACCCGCTGTCGGAGGAGCGCTCGGCGATGCGCACGTCCTTGCTGCCCGGTCTGGCCGGAGCGGCGACTCGAGCACAGCGCCATGGCGCTACCGAGGTTCAGCTCTTCGAGCTCGCGCGCACCTTCCATCCGAGCGACGACCCTCTGCCACGTGAAGACACTGCGTTGGCGATCCTACTTGCAGGAAATCGCTCGGGTTGGATCGGCGACGAACAGCCCTTCGAATTCTATGATGGCAAGGGTGTGTTGGAGGCGATCTTGGATCGGGTGATCGGACAACGACCCGACTTCACGCAGGGCGAGGTCCCAGCATTCATGCACCCCAAGCGATCAGCGATCGTTTCGCTCGCCGGGAGAGCGGTCGGGTTCGTCGGGGAAATCCATCCCGACGTCGGGGATGCTCTCGAGCTCCATGGTCGTGTGGTCTATGCCGAGATCGACGTCGCCCTGCTGCACGCTATCAGCGAAGAGCTCGGCACTCCGCAGGGACACTTGCTCCCGAAGTTTCCTGCCGTCACTCGGGACATCGCCATGCTCGTGCGCGAAGAATTCACCGCAGGTGAGATCGCCACGGCGTTGTCAGAGGCTTCGGGCGGCCTCGCGGAGTCGGTTCGCCTGTTCGACCTCTACCGGGGTGATCAAATCCCCGAAGGCCACCGCAGTCTTGCCTTCCGAATGACGTATCGAGACCCGGAAAGCACCCTGACCGACAAACGGGTGGACAAGGCCCATGCCAAGGTCGCTGAGCTCGCCCGCGATCGCTTTCAAGCCACCATCCGCTAAGGAGATTTCGGCGTCGGTTAGAGAGCGTACCTTTCTTGGGTCAAAATGATCGCCAAACCCTTGAGATTCAAACCCATTTATGGTTCTCTGGCGCTGACCGGGGTGTTTGGAGGAAGAAACGGAATGACCAAAGCCGAAATCATCGATGCCGTCTATGAGAAGGTCGGGGGCTTCTCGAAGAAAGAGGCGGCGGAGGTCGTCGAAGCTGTATTCGACACGATGAAAGATGTGCTTGCTGAAGGGGAGAAGATCAAGATTTCGGGCTTCGGAAATTTCGTGGTGCGCGCCAAGAAGGAGCGTATCGGCCGAAACCCACAGACGGGCGCTCCGATCCCGATCAGCGCGCGGCGAGTCTTGACCTTCAAGCCCAGCCAGGTCTTAAAAACTGTGCTCAATCCGCACCGCACCAGAGAAGAAGAGGAAGCGGATGCACGCGGAAGCTCATACTGAGTGGCTCTCATGACACGGCGCACGCAACTGCCTGACAAGCTGTTCTTCAAGATCGGCGAAGTCGCAAACATTGTAGGGGTCAAGCCGCACGCTCTGCGGTATTGGGAAACCGAGTTCCATGCTTTGCGCCCCAAAAAGACGCGGGGTGCGCATCGACAGTACAGTCGTAGAGACGTCGAGCTAGCGATGCTGATTCGCCAGTTGCTCCATGACGAAGGCTACACTATTCCCGGCGCTCGAAAGCGAATTCGCGACCTCGGACGGCATCAGCGAAGCAGTCCACCCGAGCCGCGGGCAGCACGCGAGGTGGCCCTTCGAGCCGAGCTTCTCGGTTTGCGTCAGCAGCTTTCCGACTTGCTCGATCAGTACCAGGAACCCCAACAGAAACCCGCCGAGTCGGAGCCGGTCCAGGTGACGGTTCACAAGGTGGTGCCGGTCACTGCACAACGCAGCCCTGAGCCTTGAGCAGCCCCGAGCCCTGAAACCGTCTTGGGTTGCTTCTAAAGCGTCGTGGGTTAGAGTCGCGAGCCCTCGTGAGAGGGTGGACGGGGCGTAGCGCAGCTTGGTAGCGCACCTCACTGGGGGTGAGGGGGTCGCTGGTTCGAATCCAGTCGCCCCGACCATGGACGGACCGGAGGGCGAAAGCCCGCCGGCCCTCCCCTCAAGAGCACCTCCACCGCCGATGCGCCGTGGCGTCCACCTCAGGGCTTTGATGTTTGCTTGCCAGGAGCTTCCGCGATAGTCCGAGAAGGCATGTCCGATCGCCCACTTCTATTGGTGTCGAACGACGATGGGGTCGAGGCGCCAGGCAACATCGCGCTGCGCGAGGCCTTGGCGACGTTTGCGGATGTCTACACCGTTGCACCGGAGACTGAGCAAAGCGCGAAGAGTCACTCGATTACGCTTCACCACCCACTTCGATTTCGCCAAGTCGAAAAGCGCGTTTGGGCGGTCGACGGAACACCCGCCGACTGTGTCTACGTTGCCTTCTTCTTGAATGAGCTGCTTCCGCGTAGGCCCGATTTGGTGGTTTCCGGGATCAACCACGGCCCGAATCTCGGCAACGACGTGCATTATTCGGGAACGGTGGCTGCGGCACGCGAAGGTGCGCTCCGTGGGGTTCCGTCGGTTGCCCTTTCCAATGTGTCGTCGGACATGGAAGGGGCTGCGCAATACGCGAAGCGATTTTGCAAGCAGTTGCTAGAGCTCACCGCACCGGAGGGGCAAGCGGTCTTGCTCAACATCAACTTTCCCGCGCGGCCGCCGAAAGGCGTTCGCGCGACCAGGCTCGGATTCCGGCTTTACTCGGACGAGGTCGAGGTGCGCGACGATCCTCGCGGCCGGCACTATCTGTGGATCGGAGGCTCCGGCGGGGTAGAGAGCGAGCCAGTCGAGGGAGCGGACACGGAAGCCCTCGACGAAGGATACATTTCGGTGACCCCACTGAGCATCGAAGCCACGCAGCCCGACCATTTCGGCGTGGCTGCCTATATCGCAGGCCCCACGCACGAACGGTGAACGAATGAGTGACAGCCGAATCGATTATCTACGCTCGCGTATTCGAGACGTTCCTGATTTCCCCAAGGAGGGCATCCTCTTCAAGGACATCACGCCGCTCCTCGCGGACGTCGAAGCGTTTCGAACGAGCATCGAGCTGATTGCCGAGCGATTGGACGGAGATCGCTTGGATGTCGTCATCGGGATCGAATCGCGCGGGTTCATGTTTGGCGCAGCTCTTGCTGACAAGCTCGGCATCGGGTTCGTGCCCGTCCGCAAGCCGGGGAAGCTACCGGCGGCGACCTATCGCGCCGAATACGAGCTCGAGTACGGAACCGACGCTCTCGAAATCCATCAGGATGCCCTCCGCGCGGGCCAGAGGGTCGTCATCGTCGACGATTTGATCGCCACTGGCGGCACCGCGAAGGCCACGGGCGAGCTGGTCGAACGGTGCGGCGCCGAAGTGGCTTCGTTCGCTTTCCTGATCAACCTCCGCTTCCTCAAAGGCGAAGACAAGCTCGCCGGCTACCGAGTGATCTCCCTCCTCGACTACTAGTGTGCGGGTCTTTTCGCTTGTGGTCGGCTTACCTCCTCGTTCACTCCCTGCGAGGTACGGACGTACCTCTCAGTCGCTCTCTGCGGGGGCGCTCGACCACAAACGAAAATCTCTCGCACACTAGGTTCCTGCATGGGACCACGAGACTAGGAAAAGGGGAGAGTCCCCTTTTTTAGAACCAGTCGGGTTGGGCTTTCAGGTATGAATCCTCGGCGGTGCGGCAGAGCTCGGCGAGGACCGAAATCCTCGGGACCTCGGTGCGAATCCAGTACTGGGCGGCTGCCTCTGTGCCGTGGAGGCGTGCTTGCTGGGTTGGTTCATCTTTGAATCGCGTTCGCGCTGCCGCCGCCATCCGCAGCCACTGCCACGCCACCACCAAGGTCGCCATCATGTCGAGGTAATCCCAGCTGTGGCCGAGCATCCCATCGGTATCACCCGCCATTCCACGCTGCCCGAGCTCCATCGTGATCGACACCACCCTATCGGTCGCTTGCTCTACCGCGTCGCAGAGCTCCGCGTCGCATCCCGCCGCTCTAGCCTCCGTGACTGCGAGCGCGATCTCTTCTGCAAGCGCCCGTAGAGGTGCGCCGCCCTTGGCGACAACCTTACGTCCGAGCAGATCCATGCTCTGGATGCCAGACGTTCCCTCATGCAGAGTGTTGAGCTTCTGGTCTCGCATGTATGCTTCGGGCAAGTACTCGCTCGTGTACCCGTAGCCCCCGTGCACCTGAATCGCCAACGCGTTCGCTTCGAAGCCGCGTTCGGCCGGGAAGGTCTTGGCGATTGGCGTCAACAGATCCAACAGGAGGTGTGCGCGTTCCCGCTCGGACTCGGGACCACGATTCGCGACGTCGGCATAGCGGGCGGCCGTCCCAAGCAGCGCAAAGCTTCCTTCGACGATTGCCTTTTGGCGCAAGAGCATTCGACGGACATCGGCGTGCTCGACGATCGGGACTTGGTCGGCTCCGCGATCTCCGAGCCGACGTCCTTGCTTGCGCTCTAGCGCATAGGTGCGCGCCTCGTGATAGGCCGCCGAGGCGGTCGCAGCCCCATTGACCCCGATCATGATGCGCGCCTCGTTCATCATCTGAAACATGTAGCGAAGCCCTTGATGGGGCTCGCCCACCAACCAACCGCGGCAATCGCCTACATCGCCGAACTCGAGGGCCAAGCTAGGCAAACCCCTCCATCCGATCTTGTGAATGAGCCCCGCGACGGTCACATCGTTCGATACCAACTCGCCGTTTTCCGGTCGGAGCCGTGGAACCGCGAAAAGCGAAATGCCCTTCGTGCCCGACGGAGCGCCTTCAATTCGCGCAAGCGCGAGATTCACTACGTTTTCCGTGACATCGTGATCCGCCCCGGAGATGAAGATCTTGCTGCCCTTGATCAGATAGTAGCCGTCTTCGGTCGGAGCCGCGGTGGTGGTGATGTCAGCCAGGCTGCTTCCCGCGTGAGGTTCGGTCAGCGCCATCGTTCCCGTCCACTCGCCTTCGTACATCGGTGCCATGAACCGTTCCTTGACCTCGTCGCTTCCGAAAGCTTCGATCAGATGTGCCGCGCCGAGCGTCAGGCCGATGTATCCATACGCGCTGAGATTCGCCGCCATCAGGTATGCGGTCGCCATCATGTGCACCAGCATCGGGATCTGTTGGCCACCTACTGCTTCGGGCCGTGTGCCGGTCAGGACGCCGACCTCCACCATCTTCCGCCACAGATGCGGAAGCGAGGGGTGCGTAACGATCCGACCGTCCCGGAACTCCGGTAGTTCTTCGTCCATCGGCTTGTAGGTGGGTAGCAGGTCGTGTCGCGCGAGACGCCGAACACTGTCTAAGAACAGGTCGAATGTCTCCCTGGAGTGATGCTCATAACCCTCGAGCTCACAAAGCGACTCCGCGTTCAACACGTCGTATAGGAGGAACTCGATCAGACCGTCGTCGATCAGAGGATTGGTTTGCGCGGACATCTCAGCTGATGCGATCCATCGAACGCAATTGCTGTGCGAGGTCACGCGCGCCCCCCACCAAGGTGTCCAGCTCGCCAGAGAGCCAATGGTCACGAAGCTTCGCAACGAGAAGGCGCCGCTCTTGGTCGAGGCGATGGTGGAGCTCGATGAAACCTGTCCACTCGGACAACGAAGCCTCTCGCTTGGCTCGTTCGACGTCGCCGCGACGAAGTGACGCCCGAACTCGCCCGCCTCGCTGTTCGATCGAGATCTCGAGGCCGTCTTCAATCTCGCGCATCAGCACGTGTATGTCATTGAGATCACCCAGCAAGTCTTGGAGCTGCTTGCTCTGCTTCACCACCTTTTGCGCCTCGTTCACGTAGGGGCGCATGGGCTCGAGCAGATAGCGTAAGCGCTTGCCCTTAACGCGGCTTTCGTGGAGTTTCGTCACGTCGTCCATGCTGGTGACCTGTCCGAGGGTCACCAACAGGTCGGTCGCGTGCGCCTCCGTCAGGTTGGCTACGCACCGCGCGAAGCTCGCCTCTGGCTGTTCAGAGAGAAGGTTTCGTTCGCTACGCATGATAGCCAGCCGCTCCTGAAGCTTCTCTGCGGTGCGTCGAAAAGAAGCTCGAACCTGGTCATCCAGATCCTCGGAACACCGCCGGCGCCGTTCGAGAAGCACGGCTGACAGCGAATTGAGCCCCGTGAGATGCTCGGGTCGCAGGGTTGGCTGTTGCTTTGTGAGCCACGCAAGTGCGACCTCGGCTTCACGGCCCGCCCCGGTAGCGCGTTGGATCTTTTTTAGCCTCTTTCGATCCTTGGGACGAACAGCGCCCTCAAGTTGCAACCTGTACGCTCGGAGCAAGCTCCGCAGTCGGCGAACCGCGACCCGGAAATCATGAAGCGCTTCGCGATCGAACCGATCGTCGAGTCGCCGTTCCGCGGCCATTGCCGCGTTCAGGCCCTTGAGAGCGAGGCGGCGTGCCGCTTCCTCTTCGCTCCGCCACAAGAGATCGTCGGGCAATGTGCTCCGTCGCCGGCGCTTTGGCTTGCTATCGACCGACGGCAGCTTGGCGATCTTCGAAGTGGATTCAGCCTCAGGGGCCTGCGAAAGCATGGACACTGTGCTGACGGGGGTCGGATATCGTGGCTTGCCGGAAATGGGCACCTCCCGGAGTGAGTTGATACACGTAGTACAGACCGGCATCACGGGTCAACCGCTCGTCGCGTTCCGCGCATCGCATGCTATACGCTGCCCCCTAAGCCCTCGTAGCTCAGTAGGATAGAGCAGTGGTTTCCTAAACCGAAGGTCGGTGGTTCGAATCCTCCCGGGGGCGCCGCTGCGCATTGAATCGCGCGCGATCCGCTCGTTGATTTCTGCTATCTTGAAACACGAACGCGGTTCACTTCTAGTGCCGATCGCGCTATATCAGGCTTCGACGGATGCGGACGCTTGTCTTAGATCAAGGCTATCAACCTCACCGAGTCATCACGTGGCAGCGCGCTGTCTGCATGATCTTCGACGGCAAGGTCGAGGTGGTCGAAGAATACGACGAAGACGTCCGTTCGGTCAGCATCACCATCAAAATGCCCGCAGTCGTGCGACTGCTTCGCGCACTCGTTGGCCGCAAGCGCGCTATCAAGTTCTCGCGCATCAACGTGGCGATGCGCGACGACTTTCGTTGTCAGTATTGCGGTGATCGTCATCGTCTCCGCGGCTTGACCTACGATCACGTCATTCCGAAGTCCCAGGGTGGCAAAACCAACTGGGAGAACATCGTCATGGCCTGCTACCGATGCAACGAAAAGAAGGGCAGCCGGGCACCTGAGCAGATCGGCTTGCGGCTCCGCCGATCTCCCGTGAAGCCCAAGTGGCTGCCGATGGTTGCTTTCCGCTTCGACCCCGCCAGCTCCATCCCTGAAGCGTGGGCAAACTGGGTGTACTGGCATGGTCGCCTCGAGAGCGATCCTTAGCAAGCCATCGGTCGGCTCAACTCGCCCGAAGCACGCGCCGCATCCGCTCGCCGATGAACTCGCGAACGATTGGATCTTGAGAGTCGAGGAAGCTCTTAGGGACGCCAGTGGCCGCGACCTTGCCGTCGTGAATGAGGGCGAGCCTGTCGCTGATCGCGAAGGCAGCCTTGAGATTGTGGGTCACGACTACCGAAGTCACGTTGAGGCTCTTTTGCAAACCCAAAAGCAACCGGTTCACCCGGGTCACGTTGATCGGATCCAGCCCCTCGGCAGGCTCATCGTAGAATACGATCTCAGGCCGCACGGCAACTGCTCGTGCCAAAGCGACCCGCTTGCGCATGCCACCGGAAAGGTCGGCGGGCCACATCGCTTCGATCCCTGGGAGGCCCACTAAGGTCAAGGTCTCGTCAACGCGCTTCGCGATCTCTTCGTCCGTCATGTCGGTCTGCTCTCGAAGCGCGTACGCGACATTTTCGTAGACATTGAGCGAATCGAACAGGGCGGACTCCTGAAACAGCATGCCGATACGCCGCCGGATCCGCATCCATTCTTTTTCCGATGCGCCAGACACCACCTTGTCGTCAAATCGAATCGTGCCCGCGTCGATCTCGATTAGCCCCATCAGGGCTTTCAACAATATGCTCTTCCCCGACCCAGATTCACCGATGATGGTGACCACCTCTCGCTCGAAGATGTCGAAATCCAGTTCGTCGAGCACTACCTGACGAGCGAAGGCTTTCCGTACGCCGCGTACTTCGAACAGGGCCATGAGTCGGGCCGCTCAGCTTTCCTTCGACGCCCAGGAGTTGCAATACCCGCCGGGATTGATGGGGCCTTGGACCAAGGTACAGGCTCCACACTCGTTCTTTGGAGCAACTCTGTAGAACTGACAGTTTACGCAGTTCTTGGCCTCGCCGTGGGGCGAGCGGTCTTGATACTCGAGGGCGGTCCGCAGTTGCTGAGCTGCCGTATTGAGCCCGCTAGTGTCCTTGCAGTTCAGCTCTTCTTTCGAGCAGCTGGAGAGTAGAGCAGGTGCGGACGCGATGATCGCGAGGTGCGCCCCCCCTCGAAGCAGATTGAGCAACTCGCGCCTCGATAGTGTCGTCTTCTTCTTCATGATCATTCCAGTGCGTGGGCTTCAGGCGCCCTTATACTACAAGCTGCCTCGAACTCCACGGAACCCCGCAAAGCACTGTCGCCCCTGCGCTTGGCTGGCACGCCGTCAGCGTACGGCACCCATCATTTCGAGAAACTCTTCGCTTTCCACGAGGCCGGTGATGCGCGAAGCCTCGGAGCCGTCACTGTTGTGTAGCACCACGAACGGAAGCCCGGGTTGCTCGTAGGACTTGAGCAATGCCCATTTTTCATCGGTCGCCTTGTCGGCGCTCAGATCGACCCGAACCGTTACGAATCTCTGCGCCTCGGCCACGACTCGTGGGTCGCTTAGCAGGTCTTGTTCGATCTCGAGACATGCGCCGCACCAATCGGCACCGAAGTCGACGAGCATCGGACGTTGCTCGGCGAGTGCAGTTTGTTTGCCGGTCCCGTAGTCCTCTACCCATGCGATGTGACTGCCCGAGGGCAGCGCTTCAGCCCATCCGACGATCCCCAACAGACCGGCGACGCACGCGGCAACGCCCAGGCCTTTGCGGATTCGCGCGCCCCATGCGCCGCCTTGGAAAGACAGGTGAATGGCTCCGGCAGCGATTCCCCCGACGAGTAGTCCGAGCGCAACCGCGAGCCACATGCCGTCGCGAACCACCGGTCGCGGGTATGGGAGAACACTGCGTACGTAGTAAAGTGCAAGGGCGAGCATCGCGATCCCAAAAACGCTCTTGGTCCATTCCACCCACCGGCCCGACTTCGGAAGAGTGATCGCAAAGGTGCCGACGAACCAAAAGAGAACACCAATGCCAATGGAGTAGGTGAATAGCGCGAGCGCGCCGAACCCGATGTGACCCGTCGCGGCGACCCACGTGAGAAGCACCGCGAGCACAGGACCTGTGCAAGGCGCAGCGATCAACCCGTTGACGAACCCGAGCACGAACGCTCCGCGGACCCCAAACCCGCCCGCTTGCGCGAGACGGTTCTGCAATCCCGCGGGCAGCGCCACATCGAAAAGGCCGAACATGCTGAAAGCCATCAGCGCGAAGAGCGCGGCAAGTGCACCGACTACCCAAGGGCTTGCGAGCGCACTTCCGAATGCGCTTCCAGTCAGCGCGGAGATCACGCCAAGGGGAGTGAACAGCGCTGCAATACCTAGCACGAAGGACGTGGACAAAACCGCCGCTCTTGCGCGGCTGTTCGCCTGCCGGGCTCCGAAGACGCTTACCGTGATCGCGATCATCGGGTAAACGCACGGGGTCAGTGACGTCGCCAGTCCTGCTACGAAGATCAGTCCCAAGGCCCCCACGTAGCTCCCGCCTTGGAGGGCATCGGCGAAGGGAGCCGTCAGCTCCGAAAGGGTATCGGCGGACGCTCGCAGTCCGGGTGCGAAACCCGCGACGAACGCCGCGGTGCCTACCCACGCAGTCCTACGCATGGCCCCAATATGGTGCTCGTTTGGTTGACCGTCCATGAACCGGGGACGTAGCCTCTCGCTGGGAAGCACTTTGCCGCTACTTTTTTTGCTGTTCATCGCTTTCGCGACCGGGGCCCTTGCCGCCCATGCAGGTCGTGAGGAAGTCCGTCATAGCGCCGACCCAATGTGGCGGATGGAGGCGTTCTTGGCATATGCGCTCTTCGTTGGATTCCTTCTCATCCCAACAGCTTTCTACTTCTACGTATTTCACGGCGATTGGTTTCTCTTCTACGGAGTCGACACCGGTCGCGCCCCCTGGGCGTGGGGCATTCTGGTGTTGGCCGCTATAGCAGGCGTAGCAGCGCTCGGCTTCGGCGTCAGCGCCGCTTTGTGTCGCGTCGACCGGGAGGTTTCGGTTCGCCGCATTGCGGGTGCGACGCTCTTCGTAGCGGTCGGGGTTTGGCCGCTGGCTTGGGGGCGGCTGTCGCTCGTCGGCTCGTACCGAGAGTTCACTCGGGACTACGGTCTGACCGGCTACTTCTCTAGCGCGGCGTTCTATGCAGGCCTCGTGATGTTGATCCTGATGAGCGCCTCGTTCATCTGGGTCGTCTATCGCATCGACGATCACACGCACGGCGGGACGTAGCGACGCCCACTAGGGTTGGGTGATCAACCCCATGTGCTCCCGTAGATGCATCGCGGCAGCCGATGCCCAAAAGCTCAACGCCTCTCGGTAGACAGGGTGGTCATCGAGGGCCGTGTCCTCGGCCCCGCGTTCGGGCGCAATCCGACTTCGAATGTCTTGGACGAGCGGCTCGAGCTCGTCACAGAGCAGCAGAGCCACTCTCGTCGCCGTCCGTTCTGCCGCCTTGACCCAGCGCTCGAACTTGACGCGCCGGGCTCCCGCGTACGCGAGCGCCGTTTCGCGCACACGCCTACGATCGCGTCTAGGGATCGCCCGCTGTAGGCGACGCGTTTGCTCGTTGAGAAACTCCTCGCTCGTCAACCCGGTCCCGAAGTCAGGTTTCACGGTGCGCGCAGCCGAAGCGAGAAGAACGTCCAGCTCCCGCGGGGTGAGCTTCTCGATTGCATGGTAGCCGCGGGCGATTTGTGTGAGAGGCCGGGACAAGAGGAACGTTTGGGTACTCGGGCTCTTCTCCATGATGGTCGCTGGTACTAGAAGCGCTGGTTGGGCACCAAACTCGACGGTGATGCCGCGATTGCGAACGCGGTGGAGGAACAGATCGAAACCTCGAACATCCAACGTAGCCGCAACCCGGTTGGCGATGTCGCGCAATGGATGGTTGGCCTCGGTCGCAAGGCGATCGCGGGTGGCGAGACCGTAGCTTTCGAGCTCCGGAGGATAGAGCTTGGCGAGCGCGGGGGTTAGTGCGGCTAGCAAGGCGCCGGCCGCCTCGTCTTCCGCGCGCGGCGTGCCGAGCTGGTCCAGAACTTGTCCTCGGAGCGATCTCGGACGTGCGCGGGCCGCAGCTGCCGGGGCCCCAGCGATGCGTCGTCGATCCTCTTCATCGTCGACCCCGAGCAAGCGCAGTGGCAACGTGGCGATCCGAGCTTCTTGTGCGCGCCCTTGGGACTCGTACGTGAGCGCGAGCTCCCTCCAAATGTCTTCCCGCAGGGGATCGGTGGTCAACACCTCTTGCAGATGTCCGACCGCCCCGGTGCTGTCCCCACGTTTTCGAAGTCTCACCGCAAGTTCTCGCTGTAGGTCTGCGCTCGAGATGCCCTCCTCGAGCGCCGATGAGAGCGTCCTGATCGCGGCCGCCTCGTCGCCGCAGTGGTCGGACAGGATGCGCGCGATCTCGAGCACCGTCGCCACACGGTCGGGCTCGTCACCCGCCTCATAGCGACCAAGCGCATCTGCGTAGCCCCTCCAGTCCTCGATCGTAATGCAAAGCGGCTCGAGTTGAAGCGCGGCTTGACTGCCTGTGCCGGCGAGCTCGATCGCACTCTGGAGCGCTTCACGCGCGCCTGCCGCGTTACCAGTCGCGTTTTCCAGTTGGCCGAGGCGCACCAGGGCCTCCGCGTGATCGGCCTGACCTTCGTTGACCTCCAGCAGGTGGCGCGTCACTTGCAGCGCCTCGGGGATCTGTCCAAGCTGCTCGTGCACCAGCGAAAGCTCCTGCAGGGCAACGGGGTGAGCGGGATCGGAAGCGAGCACCGAGTCGACGTGTCGGAATGCTTTTTCGGGCATGCCCAGCCGCTCACGGTAGAGTTGGGCAAGCTCGAGTTGAACGCGTTGGAGTTGGTCGGTCTCTGGGGCTGCTGCCAGGAGCTGCTCCATGGTAGCGGCCGCCTCGTGCCAGGACTCGTTCGACCGGAAGAGATGAGACAATCGTTCGAGCGCGTCCAAGTGGCGCGGCTCGACCTTGAGTACCCGCTGGAGCGTGCGGATTGCCCCCGCGACTTCTCCGAGATCTCGGCTTTGAATTCGAGACACTTCTAGCCATAGGGCGCTGGTGCGATCGACCGAGCCAGCGCTCGAAGCGGCCTGCGACAAACGGTCGACCAATGCGGACCAGTTTCCGTCGACAGCGAGGACATCGATCAAACCCTCGGCCGCACGCTTCGAGTCGGGCCACAGCTCTAGCGCTCGCTCGAAATCATTGCGTGCGCCATCATGATCCCCTGTTCGTTCGAGGCGAACGACTGCACTTTGAACGTACAAGTCCGAAGCCGCCTCGTTGTCTCGTTCGGACGCGGCCTCGCGCCGGAGCGCGTCGACCAGAGCACTAGGGTCATCGGTTTCGTGAGCGACGCGGGTCAGCCCACGCGCAGCACCGATGTGATGCGGGTCCGCAATCGCCGCAGCACGAAACTGCTCGATCGCCTCGGCAAGGGCGGAGCCTTCCGCGCGCTCGGCGAGGCGCGCGCGATGAGCCGCGAGCACCGCCGGGTCTTGTGCCGACTCGGCAAACGAAGAATCGACTTCGGCGAGAAGCTCCAAGTCTTGAGAGTCGGCGGCAAGCCTCTCGAGCTCCAAGAGAGCACCCAAGTCCGATGGCGCCGCGTCCAGCACCCGGCGATAGGCGTCGACGATGGCGCCACGCTCACCGAGCCCCTGATGCTCGAGTAGCCTCGCCAGCTCATACAGCGCAGCCACGCGAGCCGAGGGCTCCTTGAGCACTTCGGCTTGCATGGAATATACCCCGCACAGCGATTCCCACGCCCCTACTTGCCGATAGAGCTGTTCGAGCGCCAGCAGGGCGCCGAGATGCCGATCGTCGATGGAGAGAACCTGCTCCCATGCCTGAATCGCCGGCCGATGTTTGTCTTGGCGCTCGAGCACCTGTGCTTTGCGAGCCTGTAAAGCGATGCGTTGACCGGGGTCTTCCGTCAGTTTGAGCTCACGATCGAGGTCCGAAAGGAGGTGCGTCCAGTCGTGTTCCTCGGCCCGAACGCGAGCCAACGCGTCTACCGCTGGCCGATAACTCGAATCGGCCGAGACGGCGGCTTCATAGGAGGTCACGGCCTTGGTGCGATCATCGAGATGTTCTTCGTAGGCCTGGCCAAGCAGAAACGCCGCGCGCGCACGGACTCGCGACGCGCTCGAGTTGCGGAGCTGCAGCTCGAGGACGTCGACCAACTCTTCCCACGCGCCTCGCTCTCTTAGTTGACGCGCAAGCTCCTGTAGGGAAGGGACATGTCCGGGATCCACTTTGATCGCCTCGCGGTGGTATCGAAGAGCGTCTTCGTTGCTTCCCAGTCTGTCACGTGAAATCTCGGCCATCTTCTCGAGGAGGGCCACCCGTCGGTTCTTCGCAGAGGTGAGCCGCAGCTCCTGCCCGTACACATCGAGCAAGTCGTTCCAACGACCCGCTGCGTAGTAGAGGCGTCCGAGGCTCGACAGAGTTGGAATGTGTCTTGGATCTTTCTCGAGTGCGCGTCGATATCGAGCGATTGCCTCGTCGCGGTCATCGAGCTGCTCCTCCAGCACCTCACCGGCTCGGTGCAAGAGGCCGACCAGTCGGTCGCGTTCCACCGTCAGATTGATCTCGTAGTCGAGGGCTTCGAGTAGCTCACGGGGACGCTGTGCTCTCGCTGCCGAGCGCTGCCATGCGTGGACGGCCGCGAGGTGGCTCGAATCCTGGTGCAATACCCGCTTGTAAGTTTGTGCGGCGAGCGCGTGCTCGGCGAGAACGTCCTCGTAGATCTGCGCGATCTTCAGCAGGTACGACACGGCGCGCGAGCCCGTCGCACGGTCGAGCGCATTCTCGTATAGCTGAACCAATTCTTTTGGACGATGGACATCCGACAGTAGTCGCGCGAGCGCCTTGAATGCAGTCGCGTGGTCAGGCATGGCGTTCAGAGCGCGATGGTAGTGCTCGACTGCCTCATCGATTCCATTGAGCTTAGTCTCGAAGATCTCGGCCGCCCGCGCATGGGCATCGGCCCTGCGTTGAGCATCCGTGGTGTACCGCGCTTCCCGAAGGCACATTTCGATGAGCTTGGGCCATGTACCCCGCACCCGATACAGCAAGCTCAACGCCTGTAGGCTCGAAAGAGATGTCGGATGGAGCTCCACGGCTCGCTCGTGCCAGGCGATCGCCTGATCGACGTCTCGAAGCTCCTCCTCGTAGAGGCGGGCGATGCGTTGCGTGAAGGTCAGTCGCTCCGCATCGTCATCCGTAGCCTGGGTGAGCGCTTCGAGCGTCTCCACCAGCGCTTGGAGTCGATGACCAGCCTCGTAGTGGCGCGCCAGCTCCGCGAGGATGAGCGGGTCGTCTTGCCGCAACCGCCGCGCCTGCTCCAACACCCGAATCGCCTCGTCACGGTTGCCGAGGTGCTCTGCATGAATTCGTGCCGCCCGGTATAAAGAAGACGCCTGATTCGAAGGCTCGACTGCCAGTCTTGCTTCTGCTTCGAGCGTGCGGATCAAATCACGCCATCGCCGTTGGCCGTAGTAAAGTCGTTTGAGCGCCTGAACCGCGATGGTTGCATTGGGGTCGAGCTGAAGCGCCGTTTCGTAGAGCTCGGCAGCCTGCTCGGGGCGCTGCTGGCGACTCTCGAGGAGTTGGGCGCGACGAATGATCAGGGCCGCGCGATGGTTGTCGTCCGAGGCAGCTGCATTGGCGAGCTCCGCAAGATTCCGATCGACGTCTTCCCAACTTTGCTTCGCGAACGCTCGTTGCTCAGTGGCGTGCAAGATGGCCGCATGCGTGCGGTCGAGCGCTCGGGCGGTCTGATAAGCCTCCTCGGCGGCCTCACGATTGCCAAGCACGTCTTCGAGCAGGCGCCCCTTCAACAAGAAGAGGGTCGCTTTGTCGCGCGGTTGACGCGTGACCCGTGCCTCTGCATCGAACAAGGCAAGGGCATCGGGGAACATCCTGGCGCCGAGCAGCAGTCGGCGCGTGGCGCGGATCGTCGGGACGTAGTCAGGAGCCCGCTCGAGCGCGGCTTGATAGTACTGCAACGCGCGTCGCGTGTCCTTGAGAGGGCTTTCGCAAATTCTCGCCATTTCGAAATAGAGCCGCGCGGCACGCCTGACGTCGGGCTGGTCCCGGAGCTCTCGCTCGCACTCGTCGACCCACTCTCGCGCGCGCCGCATTTGGTCACCGGGCGTTCGCGGCGGCGCCTTCGGCCGGCCATCCTCGACCAGAGACGGGGGAATCGGAGGCCTTGCGCTGTCCGGCTCTTCGACGAGATCGTCTTGCCCGAGCTCCTGCGTCAACTCCTGACGCAGAGCGGTGATATCCCCGTCCTCCAGACCCATCGTAGCCTACATGCTACCGCGCCTCCGTCGAGAACGCATCGGCCGCAGAAAGGTAGGTCATTGTCCTACACGTTGGACGTGGGTGTCAGGCCGCTGGTGCGAGGTCCTGGAGCTCGTCGCGAAGCTTCTTCTTCGCCCGTGCCTCCAGTTGGCGGGCCCGCTCCCGGCTTACACCGAGCTCGCGCCCCAACGCCGCTAACGAAGCCGAGTCGTCACTCAAGATGCGCTTTTCGACGATCAGCCGTTCACGCTCGTCCAACACCGCAAGGGCGCCCTCGAGGCGAGTGCGAATCCCGCTCTGGCGCCGTTGCCTTTCGAGGACCACGTCCTGCCGCTCTTCTGCTCCCGGCAAGATCTCGACGAGCGTGGAGTCAGAGTCGTGATAGGCGGGCGCGTCGAGCGAAATCTCGCGTTGGTCGAGTCGCCGAAGCAGCTCGGCCATCTTCTTAGGGGTCGTTTCGAACTCGGATGCCAGTTGTTCGATCAGCTCGTCTGGATCGGCGATCAGGTTGGATAGGCGCGCCCTCTCGCGGCGGAGCCGGAAAAAGAGCTTCGAGCGAAACGGGCCGGAGCCTGCGCCGATCATCGTGCTCGATCGAACGACCGCTTCGAGAACGAAAGCGCGAATCCAGTAACCGGCGTAGGTTACGAATCGAGTGCCTCGATGAGGATCAAACTTGCGTACGGCGGTTACCAGCCCAACGCTACCTTCGGCGATCAGGTCGCCGAGCTTCACACCGTACCGACGGTATTGCAGCGCGATGGCGATCACGTACCGAAGATTCGCTTCGACTAGCTTATCGGCGGCCTCTTGGTCGCCGTCGATCGCACGCACCGCAAGCACATGCTCGTCTTCGCGGGACAGCTTGGGGATGGCCCGAACCTGTTGGATGTATCGATCGAGTGAGGCGGAGGACTGCATGGTCTTTACTCATATGATGCTGGTGACGTAACGTTACCCGCAAACCTCCAACACCATATTTGTCTAACTACCGTCTAGGTTTCTTATAAGCTACTTTCGACGAAGATGCAACAGCCGGAGGGCCGTATGCCAGAGAAAGCCACATCACGCTGAAATCATTGGAGATTTAGGTCGCGAAGCTCGAGCCACAACCGCAGGTCTGTTTCGCCTGGGGGTTGACGAACTTGAACCCTGCACCCTGGAGGCCTTCGACGTAGTCGATCTCGGTGCCCTCGACGTACTGGGCGCTCATCATATCCACGTAGATCGGGATGCCATGAGACACGAACGTTTGGTCTAGATCGGTCGTTTCGTCCTCGAAAAACAGGTCATACGAGAATCCGGCGCAACCACCCCCAATCACCCGCACGCGGAGCCCCTGCTCTTGGAGGCCCTCGGCCGTTCGGATTTCTTTGACCTTATCGGCAGCTTTCGGCGTCAGATTCAACATGGCGTTCCTTTAGCATCCAACTATAAGGTCGCGCCACCGATCCCGCTACTCCTCGGGTTCCGTTACGTCATCCCGGCCTTCCGGACCCCCGGGCTTTCTTCGACCGGTCCAGTGGGCACCGCGGGTCGCCCTTCGATGGTCCACTGCGTCGAATTCGCAGGCTCGTGGCCGCGCTTGAGATATCCGAGCCCGACGCTGTGGGCCCCGTCGCGGACGGCCGAGGTGACCTGACCGACCTTCGTTTGGCCCGACATGATGGTCGTTCGGGCCGCCGGGGGTTCCGGGCCTTCTATTTTCCATTGCCAAAGCACCTTGGGCGCTTTCCCTCGGTTCTCGAGCATGACCACGGTTTCTTGCCCGATGTAGCAACCCTTCACGAACGAAACCGCAACCGGGGTGAGGCCGCTTTCCTGTGGGTAGGTTTTCTCCCCAAAGTCGATGCCGAACCGAGGCCGGCCCCTTCGAACGTGCGCACGGCTCCACGCTTCGTCACTCACCTCGCCTCCACCGAGCGCATTGGCCTGCGATACGATTCGGTCGTGCTCGGCGGGCATGTCGTCATTGGTGACCACCCATTGCCGACCTCCGACCCCAAGTCTGTCCGACGACCACCCCTCGCCATCGATCGAATCGCCTTTCGGGCCTTGCGCGGTGATGATGTGCAAGTCGTCTCGCGCTTTTAGGTCCACGTCCTCCATGATGATGTAGCGGTCTAGCCGTTCGAGCAGGGCATCGACTTGGTGTCTAGGGACGTCCAACCACACCTCAGCTTCGCGAAACAGGGCCCACACGTCGGCAAGGATTCTACCTTTGAGCGTGAGAACGAAACCGTAGATGGAGTCTCCGGGCTTGGCGCCTTCGAGCTGGTTGGTGATCTGTCCTTGAAGCCAATCGCGGGCGTCATCACCGCCGACCGTGATCACCGCACGGTCGCGGAGCACACGGACCCCAACGGTGTTCTCGAGCCAGTGCACTTCCTCTTCGATACCCGTCATGCGAGTTCTTCTGGTGCGTCGGCCGCCTTCAGGCAAGCGCTTCGGTATCGCCACCCGCAGGCTCTAGGCGAGCGGCGTGAAGTGACGTGGTCGTCCCGTCGATCCTGATCCGTGCCGCTCCATCGTGGTCGATTCCTTCGAATATGCCGATGCCGTCTTCCCATCGAACCTGCTCTCCCACTAAGGCGAGATGGGGTTCGAGTGCGCCGACGATAAGCGGTGGGCCGACGTCCACGAATCGCTCCACCCATTGCTCCATCCGAGAGAGCACGTCGGCGAAGACCTGCTCGCGGTCGAGCGGATCGTCTTCCGCCCGTTCTGCTCGAATGGATGTGGCAATCCCCGCAAGCTCGACGGGCCAATCGAGCCGGTTGACGTTGACGCCGACGCCGATGATCAGCGAATCGATCGAGGTGCCGACCGTTCTGCTCTCGACGAGGACCCCGGCGCACTTCCGGCGGTCGATCCAAATGTCGTTCGGCCACTTCACGGTGACCGCGCGCCCAGGTACCCGGGCCGCCACCGCTTCGCGTACCCCGAGCCCCACAGCCAAGGTCACCATAGCGCTTGAGGATGGTTCTACGGTGGGGCGAACGACCACCGAAAAGTAGATGTCGGTACCAGGCGGCGAGAGCCACTCTCGTCCGTGAGCTCCTCTTCCGCGCGTTTGCTGGTCGGCGAGCACCACGTGACCGTCGGGTGCTCCTGCGGCTGCGGCCTCGGCCGCGTCGTCCATTGTCGAGCCCGTGGTCGCATGGACGTCGAGCGATTGTCCCCATCGCCCTCCCGACAGGAGCTGTCGCAGTCTCTCCACATCGAAGTCGTGAGCCATGCGGTCCTTGACTAGCCCCAGTCGAGGCCGATGTCTCTCGATGGAGAAGAATGGGTCAACGCTCCCACGCTGATAACATCGACCCCCAAGGAGCCGAGCGTCGCAACTCGTTCGATGGTGATGCCGCCGGACACCTCGACGATCGCTCGACCTGCGATGAGTGCGAGGGCGTCACGAACCTGATTGTCGTCGAAATTGTCCAGCATGATGATATCGGCGCCGGCGGCGAGCGCCTCTTCGAGTTGAGCCCATGAGTCGACCTCACATTCGATTCGACAGGTGTGTGGCGCATGGGCGCGGGCCCTTTCAATTGCCTGTGCGCATCCGCCCGCCGCAGCGATGTGGTTGTCCTTGATGAGAACGGCCGCGCCGAGGTCTTCGCGATGGTTGTGCCCGCCTCCGCATCGCACCGCGTAGCGCTCGAATACACGGAGGCCAGGCGTAGTCTTGCGAGTGTCGGTGATCCGCGTGGAGCACCCCTCGGGCAAGGCGTCGACGAACCGCCTGGTCATCGTGGCCACACCGGCGAGGCGCTGGATGAAGTTGAGCGCCACCCGTTCGCCGAGCAAGATAGAGGACGCCGGGCCCGAGAGAGTGGCGAGCGCCGCGCCCTTGTCGACATCGTCTCCATCGGTGACGTGCGCCTCCACATCGACCAACAGGTCGACTTGAGCGTAGACCTCTTCGAGAATCGGGAGCCCGCAGCACACCATCGCTTCGCGTGCGTGTACGATAGCCGTTCCGATAGCCGTCGGCGGCACGCATGCTTCGGTCGTGATGTCACCGCGGTCGATATCCTCGGAGAGCGCGCGCCGCACGGTTTCAGAAAGGATCGTAGGGGCGGGCGGGGTCGCCGGCATGGCTGAGTTATAGCCAACTCCGCGACAAAATCTCGGAATAAAGATTGCTCATCGCGTGCAGCGCCATCGCGGCGCCGATTCCGCCACGCCAGGCGCGAACCCAGCCGAACAAGAGAGCCGGAAAGAAGACCGCAAGCCTTGCCGGGTGGGGCTCGACGATCAAATGAACGATGGCAAAGAGTACCGCTTGGGCGACCCATGCAACGGGGGCGAGCTCTACACCTAGCACTCGAATGCGCCTTGGCTCCGTGTCGCTCAGGGCGGTTTGAATGTAGCCGCGAAAGAACGCCTCCTCGGGAAGCGCGACGACGACTAGTTGCGCAAGCGCGAGGCTTGCGAGATCCGGCGGGAGTGCAAGAGAGAAAGATTCGGCAGGCTCGTTCCACAAGTAGAAACCGATCGCGTACAACGGAAAGACGACTGCTGCGACTCCCAGCGCGATGCTCAGCTCCTTCACCGCGGTAGGGAGGGCGGCACGCAACGCTCGTGCGAGGTCCCACAGGCCTAACGGACCACGCGGACGTTTGTCGGTGGGCGGCTCGAGTAGGCCGCCTAGCGCCATGCCAAAGTGGCTGATCTCTTCGCGTGCGATTCGAATCGAAGTGAGCAGAAAGATCGCCGCCACGACGAGATGCACGTACTCGCCGATCGGGGGCACATCTTCGAGTCTGGTCACGCCGAAGACCGCGACACACACCAGGACGTAAACCCACAGGATTCGTCCTACCGACCCTCGCGCGTGGCCCATCGCGCCACAACTACAGCGGCGGGCACCGCTTGCCAAGAACCCTGTGAAGCCTACACTCCTCCGACTTTCCCGAAACGGCGAGCAGGCGCGAGGCGGTGCGTTGATTTCCGAAGACAAGATTGCTGAGATCCGCGACCGCGCCCCCATAGCCGACGTGATCGGCAACTACGTGGCCCTCAAGAAGTCCGGGAGCAGTCTCAAGGGTCTGTGCCCGTTCCACAACGAGAAGACCCCATCGTTCTATGTGCATCCCAACCGGGGCTTCTACCACTGTTTCGGGTGCAAGGCTTCGGGCGACGTGTTCTCTTTTTTGATGCACGTGGAGGGCAAGACGTTCCCCGAGGTGGCGCGGGACTTGGCCGAGCAAACGGGGGTGCAGCTTCCGGTCTACGACCCCCAACGAGAGGCCGAGCACCAACGACACAAGAAAGAGTCCGAACGTTTGGCGTCGTTGATGCAAGCCGCGACCGAGTTCTATTGCGACCAGCTTCGCGAGCATCCAGACGCTGCCATAGCCAGAGACGAGCTTGCAAAACGCGGCATCTCCGACGACTGGGTTCGAAACTTTCGTTTGGGGTACGCTCCACACGGCTGGGACTCGCTCGTGCGCTTCTTCGAGCGTGCAGGCTCCTCGCCTGCCGACGCCGAGGCCGTCGGGCTGATCGTGTCACGGCGCTCCGGTCGTGGGCACTACGACCGTTTTCGCCACCGCTTGATGTTCCCGATCGCCGATGTGCATGGGAAAGTCGTCGCGTTCAGTGGTAGGGCGCTCGACCCGGCACCCTCCATGGAGGAGCACAAGGAACCTCCGGCGAAGTACCTCAACAGCCCGGAGAGCGCGCTCTACCACAAAGGTGAGGTGCTCTATGGTTTGCACGAAGGTCGTGTCGAGATTCGCCGTGAGGATGCGACGATCCTTTGTGAAGGGAACTTCGACTTGGTAGCCCTCCACCAAGCGGGCTTCACCAATGCCGTGGCGCCGATGGGCACGGCGTTTACCGAAGGTCATGCCAAGCTCATCAAACGTTTTGCAACCAGGCTATTCCTGCTCTTCGATGGCGATGAGGCTGGACGCAAGGCCGTTCGCGAAGCCTACGGGGTCTTGGACAAAGTCGGCCTCTCCGCACACGCGGTGACGCTCCCTCAAGGCTCGGACCCTGATAGCTTCTTGCGAGAGCAAGGCACAGATGCGCTTCGGGCACGTGTGACGAACGCTCCGACCATTATCGAGTATCTAATCGATGACGCCGCCGGGCGCGTCGAACCGAATCCCCGCGCCAAGGCAGAGGCGATTGCGAAACTTGGTCCGATTCTTGCTCGAGTCGAAAGCCCGATCGAGCGCGGCCTTTATGTAGAGCGCGTGGCGCGTAAGTTCGGGATTACCGATCTTGCGCTGGTGCGGCGTGAGCTGCGTCGCGGTCTGGGTCGTGGTAACGAGCGTCGCCGCACAGCTCGTGACGCGGTGCAGCAGGATATTGCACCCCGGGTGTCAGAGTTACAGTCGAAGTTGATCTCAGCGTTGATCGACCAACCGACTCTGATCCAAGAAGACGAAGCGCAGAAGTTACCGAGCCTTTTGACGAACAAAGATCTTCGCGCCATCTTTGATTCTATCTTGCGGATGGTGGACAGCCAGGGATCGCTCGAAGTCACGGCGCTACTCGAAGAGCTTCACAGCAATCAGCTTCGGCCGTGGTTAGAGGAACAGCTAGCTGTGCAACGTCACAGCCTGGAAGAAGCACGTCGAATTGTTTGCGACGGCGTTCTTCTTCTGGAACAACGAAACATCGAACGTGAGCTACCCCTCTTACAGCAGCGCATCGTCGAAGCGCGACGCGTGGGCGATGACGCACTCGCTGCAGGGTTGACTCAAGAGTTTGTCGAGCTTTCGCGAAGCGCACACAGACTCAAACAAACAAACGCGAAGCAGAGGTGAAAATGGCGAGCAAGAGCTCAGCACGCGATCAAGCGTCGAAAGAATCCGACTTCAACTCTGAACCGGCCTCTCGCGTAATTCCAAAGATAAAGGGTCGAGAACGAAAAGAGGTGCAGCTGCTTCTCGAGCGTGGCCGCATGCAGGGGCACCTCACCTACGACGAGCTCAACGAAGCGTTGCCTCCCGACATGGTGACCTCGGACCAAATCGACGACTTGATGGTGTGGCTCAAGAGCGAAGACATCGACGTCGTCGATGGCGCACCAGAAGGACAGAGTCGCACCAGTGAAGCACCCGTCGCCGCTGTGCGAAGTGTCTCGCGACGACCCTCCACGATTCCGCCTCCCGTGGGCGACAACTACGCGCAGAAGTCGAACGACCCCGTCCGGATGTATCTCCGCAAGATGGGCTCGGTCTCGCTCCTGACGCGCGAGGGCGAAGTCGAGATCGCAAAACGCATCGAAGACGGCGAGAGCAAGATTTTCGAGGTGATTCTCAACTCCCGGGTCGGCGTCTCGGAGATCCTCGAGATCGGCGAGCGCCTTCGAAAGGGCAAGCTTCGTGTCAAAGACATAGTCCGCGACCTCGACAAAGAAGAGGAAGTGGATTTCGAGGCGGCCAAGGTTCGGGCGCTCAAGCTCTTTGACAAGGTCAAGCGCATCGAGTCATCGATGACTAAGGTGCAGAACGAGCTCGACGGCAAGCGCCGCGTCTCCGACCGGAGCAAGAGGCAATACACCGCCCAGATCGACAAACATCTAGATGAGCGGGTGGCATTGCTGCGCGAGCTCAACCTCACCAAGAAGCAGATCGACCGAGTCGTTGCTCGCATCAAGAACTACATTCGGCGCGTCGAGCGTGCCGAGCGAGAGATGAACGAAGCCGAAGAGCGTGTCGGTGGCCTCAAGTTCAAAGACATGAAGCGGGTTGTCCGCGACATGCAAGAGAGCAAGGCGGTCGAAAAACGAGTCCATCGTCGATACGGCTCCGAAGAGCAAATCCTCCTTTCCGAAGAGAACATCCGCGAAGCGCAAAAGGCCATAGTGGAGGTCGAAGAGGACATGGGCCAGGAGGTCGAGCACCTCCAAGAGACTTACAGGGCCCTTGCCGAAGGCGAGCGTCAGACCGAACGCGCCAAGGCGGAGCTGGTCGAGGCCAACCTTCGTCTCGTGGTTTCAATCGCCAAGAAGTACACGAACCGAGGTCTACAGTTCCTCGACCTGATTCAAGAAGGCAACATCGGTTTGATGAAAGCGGTGGACAAGTTCGAGTACCGCCGTGGCTACAAGTTTTCGACCTATGCGACGTGGTGGATCCGCCAGGCGATCACGCGGGCGATTGCCGACCAGGCCCGGACGATTCGAATTCCGGTCCACATGATCGAGACGATCAACAAACTCATCCGGACCTCTCGCTACCTCGTGCAAGAGCTTGGCCGTGAGCCGGATCCAGAAGAGATCGCCGAGCGGATGGAGATGCCGCTCGAGAAGGTGCGAAAGGTTCTCAAGATCGCCAAGGAGCCAATCAGCCTGGAGACCCCAATCGGTGAAGAGGAAGACAGTCATCTCGGTGACTTCATCGAGGACAAGAACGCCGTGTCGCCCGTCGAGGCGGTCATCGGTGGCAATCTCGAAGACCAGACCCGGCGCGTCCTCAAGACCCTGACGCCCCGAGAAGAGAAGGTCCTCCGGATGCGCTTTGGCATAGGCGAGAAGAGCGACCACACCCTCGAGGAGGTCGGACAAGACTTCGAAGTGACCCGCGAACGAATCCGCCAAATCGAAGCCAAAGCCCTCCGCAAGCTTCGCCACCCCAGCCGCTCGAAGCAGCTGCGGTCGTTCATGGATAGCTAACCGCGCGCGCGGGATCCACCGGTGAGCCGGAGTGCGGCGCACGGCACGCCCTCGCCCGCTCAGACATCCTCGGCGGGGATGTTTGGAAACGGTGTTAGAGCCCTCTAGTTGGCCGGCGTCGGCAAGGTGGGTTGGCGCCTGCGGAACTCGCGTTCGAGGACATGCCGCGCGCCGCACTCCGGCTCACCTGCTCCGCAGCACAGCGCTGGGGAGGAGCGTGCGCGCGGATCCGTATGGAGACGAAAACGCGACCGGGGCCCCAGCGCGAGCGCGCCCGTCCCGGGCCATCATCCGATCGATCATTCGCGTTCCGTTCCGGTTCAAGCTAGAACCTTCGACGAGGGCCCATAGCTCAATTGGTTAGAGTCCCCGGCTCATAACCGGGTAGTTCCTGGTTCGAGTCCAGGTGGGCCTACCACGCGCACGGACTACCGGTGAGCCGGAGCACGGAGCGCCCTCGGCCCCGGGTCACCGCTTGACGCAGATGAAGCACACTGGCGCTGACGCTGCTTGCGCTTGCGCCTTTGGGATAGGCACGCTAGAGCCCCGCGAGCTTCGGGATAGATGGGAGGCGGTCCTTGCGCGACGAGCTGGTAGCCCTGGCCAAACTTGCAAAGATGGACGACTCGGCTCGAGACATCGAGAACGAGCTCAAGCAAATCCCTGAACGCCTCCAAGAGCTCCGAACCGGAGTGCAGACGCTCGAGAGCATGCTCGCCCAGGAACGCGAGCAACTAAATGTCGCCAGACAACTCAAGGTCGAACAGAGCGGCGAGTTGAAGGAGCGCACCGAGGGTCTTCAGCGCGCGCGCAAGAAGGCCGCGCAGGCAACCAGCGCTCGTGAGGCGGACGCGGCCGAGCGCGAAATCGAAGCGAACCGCCGTGGGATCAAGGAGCGGGAAGACGAGCTCGCGCGGATCGGTCAGACGATTAAGGCCAAAGAAGCATCGCTCGTAGAGCGCGAAAAAGACTTCGAAGAAGCCAAAGGCGTGCTCCAGTCCGAGGAGGAGTCCTCGAAGACACGTGTTACCGAGCTAGAGGTAGAGCGCGGCAAGTTGCTGAACGGTCGGGACGAGTTGGTCGTGAAGATTCCGAAGACTGTCGTCAAGCGATACGACCGTCTCCGCACCGGTATTGCGAACGCGGTCATCATCATCGACGACGGCACCTGCACTGCATGTCGGATGGCGCTTCCGCCGCAGCTCAGCATCGAGCTTCAGCGGGCTGACGCTCTCCATCAGTGTCCCCACTGTCGCCGGATCATCATCCACAAGAAGGTCATCGAGGACTGAGCGCCGTGGACAAGGCCATTCTCACCTGTGCGGTGAATGGGGTGCTCACCAATCCGAAGGAGCATCCTGTCCCGGTCACGCCCGCCGAAATGGCGGCGTCCGCAAAGGAGGCGTATGACGCCGGCGCTTCGATCTTCCACATTCACTTCCGACGCCAGGAGCCGAACCTGGGGCACCTGCCTTCATGGGATCCCGAGGTGGCATTGGCGGCGAGCGATGCGATTCGCGAAGCATGTCCGGGTGCGGTCATCAATCAGACCACAGGCGTGATGGACGATGACGTCTCCGGTCCTATCGCGTGCCTTCTCCGCATCAAGCCAGAGATCGCAGCCTGCAATGCGGGAAGCCTGAACTACCTGAAGCTCAAGAAGGACGGAAGCTGGGCCTGGCCGCCGATGCTCTTCCCGAACACTGTCGAGAAAATCCAGGAGATGATCAATGCCATGGACGAGGTCGGGGCGATTCCAGAGATGGAGTGCTTCGATGTCGGTATTGCGCGCTCGGTCGACCTCTACGTACGCGCTGGGATGACAGACAATCCGCACTACAACTTCGTCATGGGAGTCGCCTCGGGCATGCCTGCAGATTCCGACCTCCTCGAGCTGCTTCTTCGATACAAACGCGAAGGCGCCCACTGGCAAGTTACGTTGATCGGCCGCGAAGAGATCTGGCCGGTGCATCAAAAAGCGGCGGATCTCGGAGGCATGCTTCGCACGGGCGTCGAAGACACCTTCTATCTTCCGAACGGAGACAAGACGACCGGCAATGGCCAGTTGATCGAGGCGCTCGCAAAGTGCGCCGAGAACGCCGGCCGCTCGGTTGCCTCGCCGCAAGAAGCCCGAGAAATGCTCGGCCTCAACTAAAGTAAAGGGGACAGTCCCCTTTTCTAGACGATGCTGAGCCAGCGGTCGTCGGGGATGGTCACGCCCTTGACCGCGTCGAAGTAGGCCTTCTGAACCTTTTCCGTGATGGGGCCGCGGGTGCCGGCGCCGATCGCTCTGTGGTCTAGCTCGCGAACGGGAGTGACCTCGGCCGCGGTGCCCACCATGAACATCTCGTCGGCGATGTAGAGCTCGTCTCGGGAGACGAGTCGTTCTTCGACTTGGATGCCCATGTTGCGCATCAGGGTGATGACCGTGTCTCGCGTGATGCCGACTAGGAGCGAGCCCCCTTGCGCGGGTGTGCTCACTTTTCCGTCACGAGCGATGAAGATGTTCTCGCCCGAAGCCTCGGAAACGTAGCCCTGCGGGTCGAGCATGATCGCTTCGTCGTATCCGGCGGCCACGACTTCCCGCTTGGCGAGTATCGAGTTCACGTAGTGGCCCGTGATCTTGCCCTTGGCCATCAGGGAGTCGATCCCCGCGCGCTTGAACGAGCTAACCTTTGCGTGGATGCCTTTGGTCAAACCCTCGTCCCCCAGGTAAGCCCCCCAGCGCCACGCGATGATGGCGACGCGGGTGGGGTTCTCGGCGCCAAGGCCCATGGCGCCGTCAGCCATGAAGGCGATCGGCCGGATGTAACACTCGTCGAGCCCGTTCGTGCGGACCGTCTCGACGCACGCTTCGACGATCTCTTTCGCCGTGTAAGGTATTGGGAGCGTGCAGATGTGAGCGGACTCGAACAGACGCCGGATGTGATCCTCCAGTCGAAAGACCGCGCTTCGGCCGTCAGCCAGCTTGTAACAACGGATGCCCTCGAAGACGCCCAGCCCGTAATGAAGGGTGTGTGTCAGCACGTGGACGTTGGCCTGTTCCCAGGGAATGAGCTTCCCGTCGAACCAAATCTTGTCCACTTTATCCACCATTGGTGCTCCTGACGTGCCCGTTTGGCTGGGCGTCGCGCGTATGTAGCATATTTCCGCAATTCCGCTGAGTTGACGTGCTTGGGGGCATGGAGTAGACCTGCGCGCGCTTCAGGAGCCCGGATAGCGGCATGCGTCCGGGCTCTGCACGCTTCGAGGTCGCACCGTGCTGTATTCGTTATTTCATATTCTGCTTCAGCCGGACGTGAGTGGTGGCCCGGCGGCGCCTCCAGTCAACGGCGGCGGCGCTCCGTCTCCGATTCCTGGCTGCGGTGGCGGTCCCATGGACCTCGGCCTCATCCTCCTGATGTTTGCCGTCCTGTACTTCTTGATGATCCGCCCGCAACAAAAGCGCGCCAAGGAGCACGACAACTTGATGGGCGCCCTCAAGAAGGGTGACATCGTGCGAACCAACGGGGGAATCCGCGGCGAGGTCACGGCTCTCGACGAACGCGATGTGACGATCGAGATCGCTGACCGCACACGCGTCAGGGTGTTGAAGAGTCACATCGCCGGACTGGATCAGCCCCCAGCAGAGAAGAGCTGAACGCACGGAATTATGGATCGAGGCTGGTACTTTCGTTTGGCAATCGTGGTCGGGTCCACCGTTTTGGGCCTTCTTGCCCTGTGGCCGAGCGTCGACCGCTGGCTGCCCGCACCAGACATCGTCAAGGAGTACTTCGACAATCAGATCAACCCCGGGCTCGACATCAAGGGCGGCCTTCGGTTGATGTACGAGGTCGAGGTCGACGAGTACATTCGCGACCGCCGTGACCGCATCGCCGAGCAGGTGCAGCGCCAATGTGGCGTGCTCATCGGCGTGGTATCCGAGGAGGACGCAGACGACATCGACAAAGAGACGATGTCGAAGATCCAGGAGCGCTGCAAAGTCGAGCGCGTCGACAAAGACGGCGGTGCCGTTCGCGCGATTCGGCTCACCTTCTCGAATCAAGCCGACGCCGACAAGCTGTCCAAGACCTGGGTGCGCGACTACTTCCGCGATTTGCGCGTTGCAAGCGGGGTGGGCGACCTAGTCGTCGACCTTCACATGCGCGAAGAGCAGCTTGGCAACATGCGCGAGACGGCCGTTCGTCAGTCTGAGCGCACGATCACCAACCGCATCGACAACCTCGGCGTCCTCGAGCCAACCGTCATCGCTCGTCCCAATGACGGCGACATCATCATCGAGGTGCCGGGCGCGCAGGAGAGCTCGTTCGAGCGAATCAAGGCGATCATCAGCCGCACTGCGCAACTACAATTCAAGATCGTCGACGACGAAGCCGCAGACCTCGGGGCCCTCCTTTCGAACCCGCCGCCCGGGATTTACCTCAACGCCGACTCACAACCGTACCTCGAGGCGTTCGGCAAAGATGCCCGCGAGCTTTTGCGCGACCACATCGCGACCATCCCGGTGCCGGACGACCACGAGATCGCGCTCGGACGGCAGGAACCAGATCCCGATCGCGGAGGCGAGGGGTGGCGCACCTATTACATGTACCGCGTCGCAGACGTGACCGGTGAGGACTTGGACGATGCTGCGGTGGGCTTCGACCCGCAGAGCGGCAGCCCCGAGGTCGACTTCACGATGAACACGCGCGGTGCGTCGCGCATGGCGGACCTCACGGGCGCCAGCATCGGCAAGCGCATGGCGATCGTCTTGGACGACCGCGTCGAATCGGCACCGGTGATTCAGGGGCAGATCGGTGCTCGCGGCCGCATCACGCTGGGCGCTTACCTCGACCGAAACACGCTCCTCCAAGAGGCCAAAGACCTCGTCGTCGTGCTTCAAGCAGGTGCTCTCCCGGCACCACTCCGCCCGGCCAACGAACAGCTCATCGGGCCGACGCTTGGTCAGGACTCGGTGACCAAGGGAGCCCGCGCTGCCTTGATCGGAGTCTTACTCGTCTTGATCTTCATGGCCTTCTACTACCAAGTCGCTGGCTTGGTGGCCGACACGATGGTCGTCCTCAACCTCTTGTTGCTCCTCGGTGTCATGTCCGGCATCGGTGCTACCCTGACATTGCCAGGCGTGGCGGCGATCGCGCTCACCGTCGGTATGGCGGTCGACGCGAACGTGCTGATCACCGAGCGCATTCGTGAGGAACTGAGACTCGGCAAATCTCCGCGTTCCGCTGTCGAGCAGGGCTTCGCACGCGCTTACTCGTCCGTCTTTGACAGTCAGCTCACGACTGCCATCGCCGGTGTGGTGCTGTGGCAGTTCGGCACGGGGCCGATTAAGGGCTTTGCAACGATGCTGTTGATCGGCATCGCCACGTCGCTCTTCACCGGCACGTTCTGCTCCAAGGTGCTCTTCGATTGGATCGTTCGCGGCTTGCGCGTCCAGAGACTCCGGGTGGGTTGAGATGGAGTTCGTCAAGCCTGGCACCTACATCGACTTCATGAAGTACCGAGCCCCGGTGGTGAGTTTCCTCGCGCTTCTTGCGACTCTGAGCTTGGTCTCGCTCTTCTACCCCGGTCCGAACTACGGGATCGACTTCGCTGGTGGCACGGAAATTCAGCTCCAGTTCAGCGGCGACGCTTCGCCAAGTGAAGTCCGCACTGCACTAACGGAGGCTGGGTACTCGCGACCCGACGTGATCAGTGTCGAAGACTCCGATCACGAGTACATCATTCGCGTGCGCGAGGTCTCGTCGCTTCCCGAGGATCAGATCGAAAAGATTCGCGAGTCCGTGAGCTCCATCCTCGGCGAAGACGTTGTCCGCGAAATGAAAGTTTCGCCGGGCGGCGACAAGATCACACTCCGCGTGTCTGGCGAGGTTCACGAGCAACAGCTTCAGGAGGCGCTCGAGGCCGGCGGCGCGCGCGTACGTTCTGTGAGCTCCCTCGCTGGAAGCCGTGATCCTCGATACGAAGCCCAGCTCGTCGGTGTCGCAGACGAGCTCCTGACATCGCTCCAGAAGGCTTTTGCCGATCGCGCACCGGAGGTACCGCTTCGAGTCGAGTGGGTCGGACCCAAGGCCGGCCAGCAACTTCGAGACGCGGCTATCCAATCATTTCTCTACGCGATCGCGTTCATCATGCTCTACGTGGCGTTCCGGTTCGATATGAGGTTCGCACCGGGGGGCGTCATCGCGATGTTCCACGACGCGCTGATCACGCTCGGCGTCTACGTGCTCCTTCAAAAAGAGGTCAACCTGACCACGGTCGCAGCGCTTTTGACCATCATGGGTTACTCGATCAACGACACCATCGTCGTTTACGACCGAATCCGCGAGAACATGGTACGCGTGCGTGACAAGAGCCTTCGCGAGCTGATCAACATCAGCACTTCGCAGATGCTCTCGCGAACCATAATCACCTCGGTCACCACGCTCCTTTCGGTCTCTGCCTTCTTCTTCCTCGGCACCGGTGTCATCCAGGACATCGCTTTTGCCCTCGGAATCGGCATCTTGATCGGCACACTTTCATCGGTCTTCATCGCAGCGCCGATCACCGAGCTCATGGATCGACGACTGTTCAGCCGCGCGACCGGGAGCTAGCCACGTGGAGCCGGCGGACTCCACTCTTCCGAATCCACTTCCAAAACGAGTCTCCGAATACCGCGTCCGGCCCGCCAACGAGCTAGCTTCTGAAACGCTTGCGAGCGCATGCGACCTCGGTGCGACAGCCGCGCAGGTCTTACTCCATCGTGGGATTCGAGATGTCGATGAAGCCAAGAGCTTTCTCGATGCCGCGCTTCGCGGGCTTAGCTCGCCAGAGTCGATGGCCGACCGCGCGATTGCAGCTGACCGACTGTGCCGTGCCATTCGCAAGGGCGAGCGCATCGTCGTGTTTGGTGACTACGATGTCGACGGAACGACCTCTGCCTTGATTCTCACCGAAGTCATCGAAGCGCTCGGCGGCGAGGCCCAAACCCTGATCGCGGATCGATTCCGCGGCGGATATGGGCTGAGTGACCCCGCGCTCGATCGATGCCTGGCACAGAGCCCGGCGTTGATCGTGACCTGCGATTGTGGCTCGAGCGATCACGAGCGGATCGGCCGCGCCAATTCCCTTGGCATCGACGTGATCGTCGTCGACCACCACCTCGTGCCAGAAGAGACGCTTCCCGCTTTCGCATTCCTCAATCCGCATCGTCCCCAATGCGGCTTCCCCTACAAGGGCCTGTGTAGCGCGGGGCTTGCCTTCTCTCTCGGGGCTGCGCTTCGCACCGAGTTGAAAGCGAAGCTCGACTTGCGCGCTTGGCTCGACTTGGTCGCCATCGGAACCATTGCCGATCTCGCACCTCTGACAGGGGACAACAGGCGCTTGGTTCGCGCGGGGCTCAGAGCGCTCGGGTCGTCGCGCGCGAGGCCAGCGTTTCACGCGCTTCGTCAGCTTACGAAGCTTCCCGAGTCGGCGCTGCTCACCTCCCGCGATGTCGCGTTCCGTTTTGCGCCCCGGCTCAATGCACCGGGGCGGTTGGGCGAGGCCGATCTAACCCTCCGGTTTCTGCAAGCCAAGACGGCGCGCGATGCCTGGAACCTCGTCGAAGAGGTCGAGCGCAAGAACGACGAACGGAAGTCGTTGGCCCATCGGGCGACCGAGGAGGCACGTGACCAGGTTCGCGAGCTGTACGGCGATGCACCAACGACTAGCATCGTCGTCGAGAGCAATGGGTGGCACCGCGGTGTCGTCGGTATCGTGGCGGCACGATTGGTCGATTCCTTTGGCGTCCCGGCGGTAGTCGTCGCCTTCGATGGCGATGACGGCCACGGCAGTGTGCGAACGACCGGCGGCTTCGATGCGTACGGCGCGCTCGAACGCTGTGCCGAAGACCTCATCGCGTGGGGAGGACACCGTGCAGCCGCCGGCCTCTCGCTTACCAAGGGAAAGCTCGAGTCGTTTCGCGCGTCTTTTTCGGGAATGAGCTGCGAGCCACGGGTTTCGGGCGAGGGGGCTCTGATCGATGTGGAGCTCGGGGGCGTTTATCGGGTCCCCACCCTAGACGATCTCGTTCGGCTGGGGCCCTTCGGAGAGAGCAATCCCGCGCCGAGATTTCTTCTCAACGCGGAGATCATCGAGGCGACGGCGGTGGGTCAAGATCGCTCCCATGCCAAGCTTCGATTGCGGATTGCAGAGGACTCGGTGCGCGCGTTTGCGCCCGGGATGTTCTCGCGGTTCGAAGGCCAGAAGAACGTGCGACTCGTCGGAGAGTTTCAACCCGACCATTGGGTCGGAGGTCACGCGGTCGAGCTCCTCGTCACCGACGTCTTGTCCTAGCGCCCCTTCCACTCAGGCTCGCGTTTCTCAAAGAACGCAGCGAGCCCCTCTTTGGCGTCTTCGGTGTTCAGCAGCGCGTAAAGCTGCTCGCGGAGATAGGGCAGGGCCTTTTCGACCGGCATCGTGCGTTGCTCGTTGTAGGCGCGGAGGCCCATCTGCATCGCCATTGGAGACCGACTGGCGAGTTCGGTGGCAAGGTCAGCAACGCGTGCATCGAGCTGGTCGTCCGGCACCACCTCGGTTACCAGCCCGATCTCTTTGGCCTTGGCCGCAGAGATCCTTTCGCCAACGAGCATGAGGTTGAGCAGGTCGCGGGGCTGAATCACCCGTCGGAGAACAGCCATGATCATCATGGGAAAGAGCCCGCGCTTGATCTCGGGTGTCGCGAAGATCGCACTTTCGCAGGCCACTACGAAGTGACAGCAGGCGACGATGCCCATCGCGCCGCCCATCACGTAACCTGGCACCCGTGCGATGATCGGTTTGTCGAGCCGGTCGAACCGCAGGAGCAAGTCGTCGAACTCGCCCTTCTTCTCGAGCTTGCCTCGGCTGGAGCTCATGCCTTTGAGGTCTGCCCCCGCGCTGAACGCATTGCCGGCGCCGGTGAGAACGATGACCCGCACGTCGTCTGCTTCTTCGGCGTCATCGAGGGCCCACAGGAGCTCGTTGACCAGTGCTTGGCTCAGAGGGTTCTTCTTTTCAGGCCGATTGAACGTGAGGGTCACGACATGGCCTTCCTGCCGCACGAGCAGGGCTTCGAATTCGCGATCGCCGATCGGCATGAACCGATTCTTCGGTGCGCCCGCAGTGAATTCAAGGCGAACCGGGACATCGGTAACTTCGTGGAGTTGCCCGCTTTTCGGGGGGCGTGTAAGGTCCTACAGAGACGGGCCGGAGGGGAATTGAGCTGGCAGCGCATCGGTTGTGGAGTCGTACTCGCGGTGATTTTGTCGCTGTCGGCGTACTCGCGCGCAGCCCACGCCCAGGCGCTATCGCCCGATACGATCCGCGCAACGCCCAAGGCCACCATCGGCTTGGGCCTGGTGGGCGCGGAGCTCGGTCTCATCATTCCAGCAGCAGCGGGTCTCACCGACCCATGGGCTTTGACGGTGTTCCCCGTCGTCGGGGCTGCAGGTGGTGCGCTTGCCGGGTACTTCGCGTTGGACGAACCCGGACGTGAAAAGGGCTCCGTGGCGGCGCTAGTTGTCGGGCTTGCGGGGATTATTCCCGCGATTCTCGTCACCGTGAAGGGCGTGCGCAAAGAACGACAGGAGGCTTACGAGCCTCCGGCGATAGAGATCCGCAGCGACAAAGAGCAGCGAGCTCTCGAGCTAGTCGAAGCGGGCCCGGGATTGCTTCGCCGGTCTCGCTCGGGGCTGCGTGTCTCCATGCCCGGGGTTTCGTTCAGTCGAGGTCCGGCGCTCGATGCCGAAACCGCCAAGCTCGGCGAAGTGAAGGGCCGAACGGAGTTGCGGCTTTCCCTCGCGTCGGGCGTGTTCTAGCGTTCCGTTCATGGTCACCTCCACGGTGCGACGGACCCTTCGCGAGCGTGTGCTCGTCGAGGCTGGGGACCACGTGTTGGTCGCGTGCTCCGGAGGGCCTGATTCGACCGTGCTGCTGCACGTGCTCCATCGGCTCCGAGCCGACACGGGGATCACCGTGTGTGCGGCGTCGATCGACCATGCCCTCCGGGCAGAATCCGCGTCGGAAGTCGCGCAGGTCGGTGACTTTGCCGATGCCCTGGGGGTTCCGTTTCGGTCGGCACGAATCGAGGTGCTCGATGAGGGGGCATCGATTCAAGCCCGCGCGCGGGAGCTTCGGTACCGGGCGCTTCACGAAATCGCGCGCAAGATGAAGGCAACGCGTATCGCCGTCGGGCACACGCAAGACGATCAGGCCGAAACCGTGCTCTCGCGGATGCTTCGGGGTGCCGGCCTTCGAGGCCTAAGCGGGATCGAAGCACGCAGAGCCGACGGAGTGATCCGCCCACTTTTCGATTGTCGCCGCGCCGATGTCCTCGCCTATGCCCAGCAACGCGGCCTTCCCTTCATCGAAGACCCCTCGAACCACAAGCGGGGGTACGAACGGGTTCGGATCCGGCACGAAGTCATGCCGACGCTCCTCAGGGAGGACCCTCGCGTCGTCGAGCATCTATGCGCGATCGGAGACGAGGCCGCCGAGCTCAACGCGGCGCTCGATGCCGAAGTGCCCGAGCTCCCGGCTCCCGGCGACCGATCATTCGCGGTCGATCGAGTGGCGCGCCTTGCTCCTCCGATGCGGGTGCGTTGGCTTCGGCTCTGGTTGGCTCGGGAAACGGGATTAACCCCCACCCGGAGCCACCTTACGGACGTGGGCCGGCTTCTTACGTCTCCCGGTGAGGTCCTGCTAGGATCTGGGTGGTCCCTTCGCCGCGACGGTGATGGGCTTTCGTTGGAATATCGTGAGCATCGACGTACACGCAGCAGCCTCCCATGACCCGAGGATCGACCAGCGGTTGCCAAATCGTGTCCGGAGCCTCACAAAGATTGAAGGGGTAAGGGCCCTATGCTAGCCCAAAGAATGCTCCGGGCGGCCTGCTTAAGCCTATGAAACAAAGCCAAAAAACACTGCTCTTCTGGGTCCTCGTGATCCTGATGTGCATCGTGATCTTCAATTTCGTCGCTCGCGAGGAACAGCCACGAAGCGTGCCGTTCAACGAGTTCATCAGTCAAGTCACCGAGGGTAACGTCAAGAAGGTCAAGATCCGACCGCAAGAGAAGCTCGGTGAATACACTTACTGGCTGAAGACCGACGACGAGAGCGCGCCCGCCAGCGGCAACCGGGCGGCTCGCTCCGAAAAGGTCACGGTCGGGATCATGGGGGAGGAGACCAACCAAAAGCTCCTAGACGCCAAAGTCAGCGTCGAGTACCTGCCCGAGGACCAAAACAGCCTTTGGACGAGCATCCTGGTGACCTGGCTTCCGATGATCTTCCTCGTCGGCATCCTGCTATTTTTCATGCGTCAGCTTCAGGCTTCGGGCGGCAAGGCGATGAGCTTCGGAAAGTCGCGCGCCCGGTTGCTGAACGAATCTCAAAACAAAGTCACCTTTACCGACGTCGCCGGCATCGACGAGGCCAAGGACGACTGCGAAGAGATCATCGCATTCCTGAAAGACCCCAAGAAATTCCAACGCCTGGGGGGTCGGATTCCCAAGGGAGTCCTTCTGATGGGCGCTCCGGGTACGGGCAAGACGTTGCTGGCTCGGGCGATCGCCGGAGAAGCGGGCGTCCCCTTCTTCAGCATTTCTGGGTCAGACTTCGTCGAGATGTTCGTCGGGGTCGGTGCCTCGCGCGTTCGCGATCTGTTCGAGCAGGGCAAGAAGCACGCCCCATGCATCATCTTCATCGACGAGATCGATGCCGTCGGTCGGCACCGTGGCTCGGGTCTCGGCGGCGGGCACGATGAGCGCGAGCAGACGCTGAACCAACTTCTAGTCGAGATGGACGGGTTCGAGTCGAGTGAGGGTGTCATCATCATCGCGGCCACCAACCGCCCCGACGTTCTCGACCCCGCGATCTTGCGTCCCGGTCGTTTCGACCGACGCATCATCGTTCCGAGGCCCGACCTCAACGGCCGTCAGGGCATCCTCGCGGTTCACACCCGCCGGGTTCCACTGGGCGACGACGTTCAGCTCGGCATCATCGCACGCGGGACCCCGGGTTTCTCGGGGGCCGACCTCGAGAACCTAGTCAACGAGGCGGCGCTCCTGGCGGCTCGCCAAGACAAGGACTTAGTGTCGATGGCCGACTTCGAGATGGCCAAAGACAAGGTCATGATGGGCTCCGAGCGGCGCTCGATGGTCATTAGCGAGCACGAGCGCAAGACCACGGCATATCACGAGGCAGGTCATACCTTGGTCGCCTGGATGCTCCCGAACCATGACCCGATCCACAAAGTCACGATCATCCCCCGCGGGCCTGCGTTGGGTCTCACCATGGCGCTCCCCGAGGAAGACCGTCAGAGCTACAGCGCCGAGTGGATTCGGGACCGGATCGCCATGGCGCTCGGAGGGCGGCTAGCCGAAGAGGTGGTCTTCGGCCAGCTCACGACCGGCGCCGCCGACGACTTCAAAAAGGCCACCCAGCTCGCCCGCTCGATGGTGACCGAGTGGGGAATGAGCACCCGCCTCGGCCCGCTGTCTTACGTCGAGAAGGAAGAGACCGGGTTCCTCGGTCAGAGCTACCACAAGGATTACTCCGAGGAGACCGCCAAAGAGATCGATGACGAAGTGCGGCGCATCATCAACGCGCAATACGATCGCGCCAAGATTGTCCTCGAGGGGCATCGCGAGAAGCTCGACGCCATCGCTGAGGCCTTGCTCGAGCGCGAGACCCTTGGCCGCGAGGAGATCGAAGCGATCATGGCCGGGGAAGAGCTCCCGCCACCGGTCATCGTGACCATTCCCACTTACGCGGAGAAGCGCCGCGAAAGCGAAGAAAAGCGGAAGGGCGCGATTTTTCAGCCGCGTCCGCGCGAGGTCCCCAGCGCTGGGTAATGACGGAGGTTCGGATGCCGGAGCTGTGGGGTGTCATCAATGTGACGCCAGATTCATTCAGCGACGGTGGCCGGTTCCTCGATGCCCAGGCCGCGATCGCTCACGGCAAGCGTCTACTCGACGAGGGAGCGGACGTGCTCGATGTGGGTGGCGAGTCGTCGAGGCCTGCCGGGAAGACGTATGGGGCCGGATTCACGACTGTTTCGGCGAAAGAGGAGATCGCCCGGGTCGTCCCCGTGATCGAGCAGCTGGCCGGAGAGCTTCGAGCCCGCGTCTCGATCGATACGGTCAAGCCCGAGGTCGCGAAAGCGGCCCTCGGCGCCGGTGCCTCGATCGTGAATGACGTGGGCTGTGCACGAATCCCCGCCCTGGCCGAGGTGGCGGCGGCGGCCGGGGCCGAATACGTCGTGATGCACAACCGCGGGAGCGGTGAGGTCCGACCCCCCCACACCAGCTACGACGACGTCGTTTCGGATGTGCTCGAGGAGCTGCTCGAGGGCGCGGGTCGGGTCGAGGCGGCGGGCGTCCCTCCGGCTTCGATCTGGCTCGACCCGGGCCTCGGCTTCGCCAAGACGGCCCCGCAGACCTTAGCGCTTCTAAGATCTCTTGGGCGTTTTCGAAAGAGCGGATACCGTGTACTTGTGGGGCCTTCTCGGAAATCCTTCATTAGCGAGCTTGCGCCCAATCCGAGCGGCGGTGCGCCTTCGGCCGATGACCGCCTCGGAGGCACTGCTGCGGCCGTCGCGCATTGCGTCGCGTCGCGGGTCGACGCCGTTCGAGTACACGATGTCCACGTGATGCGTCAGCTCATCGACGTGATGAACGCGCTCACCCAACCCGCCGAGGGGGCACCATGATCGAAGTGCTCACCGGTGCGTTGAGTCAGCTCGTCAACGGCTTCGTTGCCTTCTTTCAGCGTGGGGCCTGGGACGTGCTTCACGACTGCCTCGATATCGGCTTGGTCGCCGTTCTGATCTACTGGGCTTTGGTGATTCTACGCGGCACGCGCGCCATGCAAGTCGCGATCGGGCTTTGCCTCGTCTTCGTAGGCTATCTTTTCGCGCGTCGTGTGGGATTGGTGACGGTGACCACGATCTTGGACTCGGTGTTGGCATATCTCGCCGTGATCGTGGTGATCATCTTTCAATCTGACATCCGTCGCGCACTGGCGCGGATGGGCCGGCGTCCGCTGCTTCGTGGGCAACGCACCGCCAAGGAAACGCAAACCATCGAAGAAGTGATCAAGGCAGCTGGCACGCTCGCCCAAAAACGCATCGGTGCCCTCGTGGCATTCGAGCGAGGTGCCGCGCTCGACGAGTTCATCGAACGCGGAGCCGAGGTCGATGCACGGGTGAGCAAAGAGCTGCTTCACAGCATCTTCGTGCCGAGCTTCGAAAACCCGATGCACGACGGCGCCGTCATCATTCGCGAAGGACGCATCTGGCAAGCGGGGGTGTTCTTGCCGATGGCTGGCACCGCCGGCGGTGACCGAACGCTCGGCGCGCGTCACCGGGCAGGGCTCGGCATCACCGAGGAGACCGATGCCGTCGTCATCGTCGTCAGTGAAGAACGGGGCGCGATCTCTCTGTGTTTCGACGGCAATATCGTCCGCAATCTCGATGTGACTTCCCTTCGAGATGCCCTTTACGGCCTCTTTTACGCGCCGAAGCCCGCTCGCCGGAAATCCGACCGACGGAGCACCGCGGTACCCCCCGAGCCCGCTCGGACTCCGAGTCAGGACGCGGTGCTCACGGTCAGCAAGGCTGAGGAGACTTCGTGAGCGCGTTCCTCGACGGGCTTCAAGCCGTCCGCTTCTTTTTTACCGAGAATCTCGGGCTCAAGGCTGGCGCGCTCGGAGTTGCCATTCTGATGTTCTCCCTCGTCCATGGGGCAGAGGACATGGAACGAAACGTGTACATCGACGTCGTGGTCCAGCCGCCCCCGGATGCCCAGGACTTGATCCTGGTGACCGACATTCCGGATCGGGTTCGCGTGCGGCTCAAGGGTAGCCGCGCCCGCCTGAACGCGATTCGTCAAGAGAACTTGCCCCCGGCGGATATAGAGCTCAAGACTGTCGAAGAGCCACGGTACTACTTCGAGAAAGAGGCTTTCGATCTGCCCGCTGGTGTCACCGTGGTGGGTGTGGTGCCGCCCTCCTTGGCCTTCAAGTGGGTCCCGCAGGCGACTCGCGAGCTTCCCGTGGAACTGTTCCTCGACGGAGAGCTCCCCGACGACCTCGAGTGGGCTGGAGAGGCCGAGGTGTTTCCGCCAAAAGTTAACGTGGAAGGCCCCCGCGACGTCGTGAACTCGATGAGGACGGTAAGAGCGATGGAGATCGATGTATCCGCGCTCGGAGCCGGCGTTACCCAACGCGAGATCCCCTTGGTCGGGGCGCCCGCGAACACCACATTCGAGGCGCAGTCCGTGCTGGTAACGCTGCGAGTACAACCCAAGATGTCCGAGCGTGTGCTTTCGCCGCTCCGCGTCGACGCAGAAGGTGCTGTACCTCGATCCCTTCGACCTCGCGCGGTCACCGCGCGGATCCGCGGTCCGCAGAGCATCGTTAACGACCTCAATCCCGCTTCGGTGCTCGCCATCGTCAATCTGGGCGCGTTCGAGTCACAGAAAGGGAACTTTCGTGTTCCCGTAGAGCTTCGGGGTCTTCCGGATGGCGTCGAGGCCGTCGAGGTCCAGCCGGGCGAGATCACGGTCGAGCTCGAGGAGCGTAGCGCGACAAACTGAGTCCGCGGGCGACTCACTGAGGCGCGGGGGCCGCTTCGACCTCGCGCTCCGCCTGAGAGGCGATGTCCTGGGCCATCGCCTGGATGCGGTCCTCCTTGGGGCCTTCGATCATGACGCGCAGCTTGGGCTCGGTGCCGCTCCAACGGACGAGCACGCGGCCGTTCTTGCCGAGCGCCTTTTCCGCGCGCGCGATCGCGTGGGTGGTCTTGGGGAGCTCCTCGAGGGGGCGTCGGTCTCGGAGCGTGACGTTGACGAGCACCTGGGGGACCCGTTCCATCACTTGCGATGCGAGCTCCGAGAGGGGACGCCCTTCACGAAGCAAGATGGCGAGCACCTGCATCGCCGCCACTAGCCCATCGCCCGTCGTTGCATGGTCGAGAAAGATCAAATGCCCCGACTGTTCGCCGCCAAAATTCAGTCCGCGCTTGCGCATGGCCTCGACGACATAACGATCGCCGACGCTGCATCGCAGCAGCTTTCCGTTGTCGTCTTCGAGCGCGCGTTCCAGGCCGAGGTTGCTCATCACGGTCGCAACCAGCGTCCGCCTGCGCAAGCGGTTCGCTCGCAGCATGCGAGTTGCGCACAGGGCCATGATCACGTCTCCGTCGATCCGCTGGCCTTTTTCGTCGATCATGATGACTCGGTCGGCATCGCCGTCCAGGGCGATGCCGAGGTCTGCATGGCGCCGCCGCACCTCTTTGGCGCAGGTTTCGGGGTGCAAGGCTCCGACCCGATGGTTGATGTTCTTGCCGTCGGGTTTTACCCCGATCGAGTGGGTCGTGGCGCCCAGCTCGGAGAACACGAGCGGCGCCGTGCGGTACGCAGCACCGTGAGCCGCGTCGACGACGATACGAACCCCTTCGAGCGTGAGCTCGCTCGGAAACGAAGCCTTGACGAAAGCCACGTAGCGCCCCGGCGCATCATCCAGGCGCTCGGCGCGACCCACTCGCGTCTTCGTAGGGCGGTTCTTGTCCAGCTCGGATCCGAAGATGAGCGCCTCGACCTCCTGCTCGACTTCGTCGGCGAGCTTGAAGCCGTCTGACCCGAAGATCTTGATCCCGTTGTCTTGGTAGGGGTTGTGCGAAGCGCTGATGACTACGCCGGCATCGGCGCGCATGCTAGTCGTGAGGTGGGCGATCGCCGGCGTTGGGAGCGGGCCTGAGAGCAGCACCTCGCCACCTTGCGTGCAGATCCCCGAAGCAACGGCTGTCTCGAAGAGGTAGCCCGAAAGCCTCGTGTCTTTGCCAACGACGATTCGGGGGATGTGTTTCACCCGTTGGCGGGCTTGATAGGCGATCGCGGCGCCGATCCGAAAGGCGACTTCGGGAGACATGTCCCCTCGGTTGGCAAGACCACGAATGCCGTCGGTTCCAAAGAGTTTTCGGCTCATCCTGACTTCAGGGCTCCCACGTAACGTCGATACTCCAGTTCGACGGGGGCGCAAACGTCCCGGTAGTCACGAAGCTTAGCGGCCAAAGCGCCTCAACCAAAAAACCAGGGCGCTGCGCCTGGCCGGTCGAGTTTGGACCGCCTTCGTTTCTGCGGGCCACGAACTGGCCTTCTACGTAGAGCCCGCGAATGGGCACGTTGTCGGGGAGAATCGAGTCCACGCTGAACCCGACCTGCACGGTGGTCTCGGAGTCGAACTCACTGACGCCCGACCCGCCCTTCACCCCGAACGTCGGCGCAAGCCCACCGAACTGAGACTGTAGTGATGCGGAGAACAGACCGGCCGCGACCCCGGAAAGAAAGCTCGTCGTTTCGGCGTTGGCACCTTCCGTGGTCGCCGCGAGGCCTCTTTCCTGGCGGGTTGTCCCGGTGACGAGGAGCGCAATGACCTGGGCCTCGCTCGTCGTTGGGGCCGTCGAGGTGAATTCGATCGTCGGATTGCTGAGGCGCCCGGACACCGTGACGGTCACCGAGTCCGTGCTGCCGCGCAGAAGATGCCGGGCCACCAAGTCGACCTTCGCGTCCATCTCAGGATCACCGTCGAACACCATGCTTCCCGAACGGAGCTCGAAGCGCTTGCCAAAGACCTGGAAGTTGCCCCGCTGGAAGTTCACGTTGCCCTTGACGATGAACTCCTCGTCGATCGTCGTGTCCAAGCGTGTGTTGGCTTCTACGTAAAAGCCTTGATCCCTGCTGCGGATTACGATCACGTCGTCCGACCGAATCTCGAGGTGCACTCGGTAGGGAACCTTTGGGACCGGTGGAGTGTAGTCTTCGCCGATGAAGAACACCTCCGGGTGGCGTGCCAGGTCCTGAGGCGTGGCCGAGCTTTCGGGGATGTCGAGATGGAGCTTGCGTAGCCGGACGTCTCCGTCGAGGCCGTCGTCTTCGAAGGTGGCGCGCAATCGCGCGTTCCCGTCCAGGCGCGCCATGATCGAGCCCTCTTGCCGAACGGGGAACGAATCGGCTTGTAGTTCGATGTCGAGCTTGTGTGGACTCAGTCCCTTGAGCACCAAGCGACCGTCAGCTTGCGCCAAGCCCTTGGCATCGCTTGCCTTCAGACCCGTAATCGCGATCCCATCCTCGTCAAAAATCGCTCTGCCAGCGACTTTATCCAGTGTTTGGCCCACGTTTCGGAGGTCGACACGCCCGTCCGATAGGTCCACGCTCCCGACGAAGTTCGGCTTCTCGACCGTGCCCTGCGCGCTCACGCTTCCGAGAAGCGTTCCCTGAACGTTCACGACCCCGGCCATCCAGGCCAGCACCGCCTGGAGGGGCATGCGATCGAAGTTGGCCTGGCCCTTCAGCTCGCCGCGCTCCGCGAGGACGGGCACAAGATGCTCTCGATCCCAGAGCAGCGGGGCTTCAGCGGCGATATCGGTGAAGCCCGCGTTCCACCAGCTCACCTTCGCATCGAGCCTGCCGATCCCCTTTTGGTACTCTGCCTTGATCTCGCCCTCGGCCGGCGGCGTTTCGACGATGGTGTTCACCGTCAGGCCCCGATGCCCCGGCTGGATACGGCGTGCCCGAAGCTCGTCGGTGTTCAGCGAGAGTGACAGGGTGGGGTCGCTGCCGAACAGGTTTGCAATCCGCAAACGTGCCTTGACGAGTCCGGCGGCGTATCGACATACGTACGGAATGTTCTCTACGGGAGCGTTATAGAGGTCTGCGCTCACTCGTGTGACCGGTAGCTCGGGCACCTTCGCCGCCCTGAGCCAGTCATCGAGGGGTGTCTCCGCGGTGGCGTCGAGCCGAAGGACCTGCGACGAGCCAACCACGCCATCCATCGTGATCTCGGTGACATCGTCCGCCAGCTCGGCCCGCAAGGTCGCGCGCGGGTGAGCTTCGCTGCCGCAAAGACCTTCGGAGACATCCGAACGCCAGTCGAAGCTCGCATAGAAGTCACCGCGCGTTCGAAACGCGCCACCGGCGAGGGTCAAGCTCGCTGCAAGCTGCAGCCTCTCCGCGTCTGGCAAGGCGCGCCGGCCGAAAATGTCCGGCAGCTCGCTCAAACGCCGCGGGGGAACGCGCATCGACAATCGCCAAGGTGATGTATCGAGCGTTTCGACCGTCTCGCTCGGATGTTGCACGAGGTTCACGAGGTCCACGAGAAGGCTTCCCTCGCCGTCAAACAACGCCCCTTGATCATCCGCGAAACCCAGTCGTGCCAGCAGAGCACCGTACTCGTAGCGGAACTTCGACGAAAACCTGACCGGTCCCCAGTTCCGGATCTGCAACGCGGGAACGCTGATCAGTCCCTTGAACGAAGGAGCGTCGATCGATCCGGAGAGGGTAATGCTGGCATCCGCGTATCCGGTGATGTCGGGCATGTCGTCTTCGAGGATGAGCTCGAGCAAGGTGAGGTCCATGGCGCCCGTGCTCAAGGTCGTCTCATAAACGCCTCGACGTAGTGCCTTTTGAATGCTTCCGGCCCTCGGATCGACGAGGCCCGTCGTGCTGAGGGTGAAGTTCCCGCGGCCGCCGAGGTTTACCTGCGCGTCTGCGTCCACCTGACTCTCGTCGTAGTTGATCAAGTAGGCCGCATTGACGGGAGAGATGTCCCACAGGGTTGCATCAGTGAGGGTGCCTTCCGCCACGATCGTCGGTTGGCGATCGAGGTCTCCACGGAACTCGAAGTGAAGATCGACACGGCCCGTGAAATCGGGCGCCTTCTCCGGATAGAGGATCTTCAGGACCGCGAGGTCGAAGTTCTGGAGATCGGCTTCAATGTCGTCCGGCCCGTTGAATTGCCATTCGCCGCTCGCCTCGAGGCGTTGGCTTTCTTTGCCCATGAGGAACCGGTCGAAGGTGATACCGTTGACCGGGTCGAGGACGAGGTTGTTTACCGATCCTCGCCAGGATAGGTCCCCGACCGCCAACTCAATCGTGTCGACGTCGAGCCGATAGCGACCCTCGCTCGCCTCGACACGCGCTTGGAACTCCGCACGTCGCTCGCCAGGGGCCGCGAATGAGCCATCGGCTTTGTATCGGTCTGGTCCCCCGGTGACGACCGCCTCTCCCTGCCCGATCGGGTAGCCCGTTACGCGGATCTCCGAGCCCTCGAGCTGCACGTCGATTTTGGGCTTCTTTGGATCGCCCCAAACGCGGCCCTGGAGGAAGAGCGTTCGGGCCTCGAACGCACCGTACCTGAAATCGTCGAATCGGACCCAGCCTCGCGTATCGAAATCCCCGGCCATACTGGTTCGAATTTCGAGGTCAAACTTGGCGCCGCCTTTGATTCCGGGTGCCCATTCGACGAAGTTCGGATCCGCGCTGACGTTGGGAATTGAACCGCGGGCGTAGATCTCGAAAACGCCGCTGTATTCGAAGTGCCCGCTCAACGAGAGTTGGCCGCCCGCGTACTGGGTCTCGAGCGACTGAACGTCGACGCCGTCCGGACGCGACCGAGCCTTGGCGACGAAGGCCGGGATCTGGATGTCTTCATAGCGAAAACCGTTGGTTTCGATTTCGACTCCGATGATGCCCTCTTGTTTGGGATCGGCCGAGAGCTTGAGCACTCCGTTCGCGTCGACGTTGGGTGCGCCATTGATCATCTCCGAGAGCCGCAAGCTGTTGGATTCGATCTCGATCTTCGTGACTCCCTCGTCGGGAAGGTCTCCTTTGATGCGCGTGCGTCCACCTGCGGTCATCAGGTCGGCCTGCAGGCGGTAGTCGTTTTCCGAGCCCCACAGGCGGACCCAGCCGTTCGCATTCCCCTTCAAAGACTCCGCCCAGTCGAAGCCGACGTCTCGAAGGGTTTCTGTGCTCACCGGGTCAACCCGAACATAAAGGTCGAGGTCGAACGGGTCGTCGTAGGTGCCGCCGGACGGCGGGCGATACACCACTTCAGCGACCATGTGCTCCGCGCCTCGGCTGGTTTCGGCGAGCACTTGGGTGCCCCGCATGTCGGTGTAGACGGTACCGACGACGTTGTTGATCTGCCCCTCGAAGGGGAACGGGCTCACGATTCGGCCGTCGCCGGACCAAATTTCGATCTCGGTTATCTCGTAGAACTCCATTCGGCCGCGTGCGTTCAGGTCGATGATGCGGAGCCCCTGGAGGCCGAGGATCTCGCCAAACACCTCGATGTTCTTGAGGTCCATGTCGTCCACGATGGCGTGGAAGGGCTCCCCCTCCGAAGGCGTGGTGTCTGCTGGTTCGAAGGCATCGAGGAAAGTGGGCGAGCCTTCGCCGTTGTCGATTAAACGCACCCATCCGTTCGTGAGGTCTGCGTAGTAGAAGCGTAGCTTGCCGCGCAGTCCGGCGATGGGGTCGATGCCGAGCTCGATGTGTTCGCCATAGATGATGGGAGTCCCATTGGGGTCGAACACGAAAGCGTCTTTCACGATCGTTTTCCAAAGGCGGAGCTGGGTGATGTAGCCCGCCTGCAGACGACCCTGCATCTCGCCCGTGACGAACTCATTCAAGATGTCTCGGGCGAGTCGATGGCCCAAATTGGTGTCCAGATGGAACAGAACGCTCGCGATCAACGAGAACACCGCAAGGGCCGGCCAACCGAGAAACCAACTCACCAATCGGGAAATCCAGCGCATCAGAACGCCTCGCCGATCGTGAACTGAATAGCCCCTGGCACCCCGCCGCGAATGAAGCGGAAGATGTTGAACGCGTTCGGCGGCGGCGGCTCACCGACGATCTGCCACTGCGGGATGAGGAAACCGAAATCGAGACGAATCGGCCCCACTGGAGTTTGGTAACGGAAACCAAAACCGGCGGCAGCGCGGATGTAATTGAATCGGTAAGCCTTGCCTCGATTGACGTCGCCGAAGTCCATGAAGAACGCCGTCGCGAAGTTCTGCGTAATGGGAAGACGCCATTCGACGCTCGCCTCCCATCGACGAAGGCCTCCGTCGTTTCGCGCATCGTTGCCCTCCTCGGTCAGGGAGTCGATGCTGGCTGGGTCGCCCAAGAAGCCGGGGAAAAACCCACGGTGGCTGGTTGGGCCACCCGAACGCAGGCGGTAGCTCTGGGGTCCGAGCTGTTGACCGATCAAGTCGAGTCGCTGGCTGTCTCTCGAGAATAGAAACATTGCGCCGATGCCGAACTTGAAGGCTAGAGTGGAGGACAACGGAAGCGGAAGGTAGCCGCGGACCTCGGGCGTGACGCGTACGTATTGCCACGAGCGTTTGAGCTTGGCCGGTGACTGCTGACTTCCCACCTGGAAGAAGAACCCCGACCGGGGGCTTCGTGAGTCGTCGCGCAAGTCTACCACGATACGCTCATCGAAGAACGCGACCTGATAGCTCGTCGGGAACCGAGGATCTTGGTCGACCACTAGATACGCGTCGTAGTTCAAACCTCCTGCCACCAGCAGTCGCCCATCGAAAAACGGACGGGAGAGCTGACCGGACACTTGAATATCGTGCCGCCGAAAAAGCTCGTAGGGGTCCGGCCCCCAGTCGTGACGAAAGCGAATGGCCGACGTGGTCCGAGCCTCGATGAAAGCTGGCCGTTGGTACGAGATCCGGACCTCGTTGCCGAGGATGAATCCCCGTCCGAACCGGAAGAACGGATCGGTGGCCACGATTTTGGGGCGGTCCTCGATGCGCAAGTTGCGAAAGCCATCGATGAAATTGCGGTGCTCGAACCGGCCGAGCAAGTGGACGTCCGAAATGCGGGTATCCTGCTCGAGAGTGAGGGTCGAGATGGTGCCGCTTTGGACGCCTGCGCCGATTCCCCAGCGGATCTGTCTTCCTGGCTCGACGGCGATGTTGATGTCGACGATGCCCGTGCAGACCTGATTTTCGTCGACTCTAGCCGTGTCGACGACGTTCACCGACGCCAAGGCTCCAAGAGCATAGACTGCGCGTTGCGCGTCGGCGAGCTTCAGCCGGCTGTAGGCTTGGCCTCGCTTCAAGTTGGCAACGGCCAGGATCGTTTTGGCGGGCAGGTCCTGGTTGCCGGTCACGACGATGTTGCCAATCTTGCAAGATGGGCCGCTCTCGACACTGAACTGGACGAAAGCCTCGCGCGCGTCTCGGTGGATTTCGACCCGTCCCCAGGCGCGGCCGCACGCGTAACTGGCATCCTGGAGCTGACGCCGGATCTCGCGTTTGCTTCGCTCATAGAGCGCTTCGTCGAAAGGTTTGCCGATCTCGAGCGCGATGGCTTCGTCGATCTTGCTGCGGTTCTCCGCGCTCCACCCTTCGTAGCCCAGGATATCGATCGAGCGCACCAGCACCGGCAGTCCTTCCTCGACCTCGATTCCGATCTCTAGCTCGCATCCCTCGCCGTCACCTTCTCTCTCGCATGGGGCGTCCCCGTCGGGTTCGACAATGATGCGGTCGGAGGTCGCGGCCGAAGGTGGGTCGAGCTCGGTGCTGACGACTGCAGCGTCGTAGTAGCCGCGTGCCTTGTACCAGCGTTCAATCCTGTCTAGGTCGCGTTCGAAAACTGCCGAATCGAGCGTCGGCCATCCCTTACGAAGCTTCCTCCAGAGGTCGAACGACGCCCGCTTCCCGTCGAACGGCGGGACCCCACACTCGCGATCGACGCTGGTCCCGAACGCGATGGTCACCCGATCGCGTGGATGGCTGGCCAAGCAAGCTTGAAGAGCCTCAGGATCGAGATCTTCCATGCCGCTGAAACGAATCTTGTCGATGCCGTAGCTATCTTCTGGAATCGTCTTGCAGCCGCTCGCCAGTACGAGCAGTAGGCAGATGCATCGCTGGCGAGCCATCTACCTACGGCTTGTAGCGCGGCGACCCCTGGTTCCGCCAGCGATCGGCGTAATTTCGGCCGTTTGGCGCTTGCCGCCTCGACTGCTACAGCTACCGTCCCTCGCCGCATGAAGCAGTACTTCGTCCAGACCTTCGGTTGCCAGATGAATGTCCACGATTCGCGCCGGATCGAGGAGGTGCTGCATGCCCATGGGTACCGTGAGGCCAGCGAGCCTGCCCTGGCCGATCTTCTGTTGGTCAATACATGCAGCGTCCGCGACAAAGCGGAGCACAAGCTGATGAGCCTCCTCGGGACGTTTCGGCCTTTCAAGGATGCCCGCCGCGGCACGGTGCTGGCCGTCGCCGGCTGTGTTGCCCAACAAGAAGGGGAGCGACTCCTCAAAAAGGCGCCGTTCGTCGACATCGTGCTAGGGCCGGACAACATCCCGGAGCTGCCGGCCCTCATCCGGGAGGCGGAGCAAGGTGCGCCCCCGATCACCCGCACCGTGTTCGACATGGACCACCCGCAGTTCCTTCGGGCCAAGCCTCGCGAGGATCGTCGAGAGGTCACCGCGTATGTGACGGTCATGAAAGGCTGTGACGAGCGCTGCACATTTTGTATCGTTCCTCATACGCGCGGCTCCGAGCGTTATCGCCCCGCGGACGAGATCGTCGAGGAGATCGTCGACTTGGTCGCTGAGGGGGTGCGGGAGATCACCCTGCTTGGGCAGACCGTGAACTCGTGGCACGAGCCAGGGCTTCGAGCACAGGCGAAGCCGGCTTCCAAGCTTGCTCCGTCGACCTCCGACTTCGCGGCGTTGCTGCGTCGGATCGCGCGCGAGGTCCCCGGCCTCCTCAGGCTCCGCTATACGTCACCCCATCCTCGGCATGTCACCCCGGAGCTCGTCGCCGCACATGCCGAGCTTGCCGTGCTTCCGGCCCACGTCCACCTGCCTGTGCAGTCCGGTTCCGATCGAGTTCTCAAACGGATGGCCCGCCGCTACACGGCTCGCGACTACATCGAGCGAACGCGCGCGCTAAGAGAAGCCAAGCCTGGGCTTACCCTGTCGTCGGACTTCATCGTCGGCTTTCCCGGGGAAACGGACGACGACTTCGAGCGGACCCTCGAGCTCGTGCAGGAGGTCGGATTCGTCTCCGCATTCGGTTTCAAGTATTCGCCGCGCCCATACACCCCCGCGCTTCAGCTCGGGCATGAAGTGCCGGAGCCCGTCAAAGATGAGCGGCTCGCACGGCTGTTTGCAGTCGTCGGGACCCAGCAGCGCGCGCATTTGGAGTCTTTGGTCGGAACCGATCAACGGGTGCTGGTCGAGGGGCGGTCGCCAGGCGATTCGGGGCGCTTCGCCGGGCGCACCGCTCGAAACGAGATCGTGCACTTCGTGGCTCCCAAGGGGTACGACCCGACCGGTGAGCTCGTGGCCGTGACCATCGACGCGCCGTTTCGGCACAGCCTCTCTGGATTCATGACCGGGGCCGGGCACCTGGCGCCGTCGGGGCCACGCACGCGCCTTTCGGTGCTCGACGCTGGAGGTCCGGTCTGACCACCGACGTCTGGTGGGAGCGCCTTCGCGCATGGCGCTTCGCGATTTTGTACATGGCCCTCATCTTCGTGGTCTCGTCGATCGAGGTGCGGGTGCCGGCGTTGCGGCATTTTCCGCTTCGAGACAAGGGCGTTCATTTCATCGAGTACGGCGTGCTCGGGTGGCTTTGCGCAGCCGCCTCATCGCGCACTTGGCCCTCCGCCACGGCCTGGCGCACGGCTTCCTTCGCTGTGTTCGTGGCTGTGCTTTGGGGGCTCTCGGATGAGATTCACCAAGCGCTGGTGCCGGGTCGATCGTCGGAGCTCGGCGACCTGGTTGCGGATGCGCTCGGGGCGTTCGCAGGCACCGTCGGATGGCATCGATTTTCGAACAGAACTGTGAGCTAATCCACCGGTAAACGCAGCTAAAAGGCGTACCTGCCATTGACGGTTCCGTTGTGGGTGTTTAAGTTTTAATCCATGAGGACCTACGGGTTCTCATGACATCAAAAATCCAAATTTTCCGGTGGACCCCCCTAAAAATCCACCGGTTGCCCTCGCCCGGTCGTACGTCTCCCCCCCTCCAACGACCGGGCGACTCTTTTTAAGCAGCGGCAGCGCCAGCGCCTGTGTCAGCGGCAGTGTCAGCGGCAGTGCCAGTGTCAGTTCCAGCGCCTGTGTCAGCGCCAGTGCCAGTGTCCGCACCCGTTCTCGTTCTCGTTCGCGTTCCCGTTCGGCGTACTCGTACACGTACTGGTACTCGTAGTCGTGCACGTGCTCGAACTCACGCTCAAGCCGGCCACTGCTGGTGACAGGGGGCGCTGGTACCGACACCGGCCGCCGCTCATTGACTCCCGAGTACAGCACTTCTACATTCCGCGCCATGATCGTGCTTCGAAGCCGACTTGGGGTCCTGAGCGTCGCACTTCTGGCGATTTTTCTTTGGTGCTGCGGGGGGGGCCAGCCTGCGCCCGTCGAGCCCATCACAACGCCCGAGTCCCCGCGGGACCCCCTGCCTTCGTGGAACGACACCGCGGCCAAGTCGCAGATCATCGCATTCGTGAACCGGGTTACGGACCCCAGCAGCTCCGCGTTCGTCGAGGAGCAGAAGCGGATCGCGACTTTCGACAATGACGGCACGCTTTGGGTCGAGCAGCCTCTCTACACCGAGCTCACGTTTGCCGTCTCCCGCGTCAAGGAGCTGGCCCCAACACATCCCGAGTGGAAGCGGCAAGAGCCGTTCAAGTCGTTGCTGGCCGGCAATACCGAGGGGGTCGTGGCAACCGGGCAACGAGGGCTTGTGGAGATCGTGTTGGCGTCCCACACCGGCATGAGCACCGCGCTCTTCAACACGATCGTGGTCGATTGGTTGAATCAGGCCCGCCATCCACGCTTCGGCCGCCCTTACACCGCGCTCGCCTATCAACCCCAGCTCGAGCTGCTCGCGTATCTCAGGGAAAATGGTTTCAAGACATTCATCGTGTCGGGCGGCAGTGTCGACTTCATGCGACCGTGGACCGAGCGCGTCTACGGCATCCCGCCGGAGCAGGTGGTCGGCTCTGCCGTGGCGACCCGGTTCGAGGTCCAGGGAGGCCAACCATCGCTTCTGCGGCTGCCCGAGGTCGCCTTCGTCGACGACAAGGCGGGTAAGCCCGTCGGCATCCATCACTTCATCGGGCGACAGCCGATCCTCGCGTTCGGCAACTCCGACGGCGACCTCGAAATGCTGCAATGGACCACCATCGGCAGCGGCGGGGCAAGACTCGGGCTCCTCCTCCATCACGATGACGCGGAACGCGAGTACGCCTATGACCGCGACTCGATGGTCGGCAGGCTCGACGAAGCACTCGATGCCGCCCCGACCGCCAACTGGGTCGTAGTCTCCATGAAAAACGACTGGACCACCGTCTTCCCAGAATAGGGGAGTGTGCCCCCTAGACGGCCTTCGGCCTCGGTTGGTCCCGCCCCACCGCCCCCACGCTATCGCCTAGCTGTCGACCTTGAGGATTGCGTGGAATGCGTCCTGTGGGATGTCAACGCTGCCGACGGCCTTCATGCGCTTCTTGCCCTCTTTTTGTTTTTCGAGGAGCTTGCGCTTTCGGGTGACGTCGCCGCCATAACATTTGGCAGTGACGTCTTTACGGAGAGCGCGCACCGTCTCGCGGGAAATGATCTTCGAGCCGATAGCCGCCTGAATGATCACCTCGTATTGCTGGCGCGGCACGATCTTCTTGAGCTTGGCGGCGAGTGCCCGGCCTAGATAATAGGCCTTGTCTTTGTGGACCACGGCGCTCAACGCGTCGACCTTTTGGCCGTTGAGCAGCATGTCGAGGCGAACCAGCGGGTTCTCGCGATATCCGGAAAGCTCGTAATCCATCGACGCGTATCCGCGCGTGGCGCTCTTGAGCTTGTCGAAGAAGTCGAAGAGCACTTCGGCAAGCGGCATTTGATACGTGATGATCACCCGGTCCGTGGACGCGTAGAGGATTCCATCCTGCTCTCCCCGCCGGTCTTGGCAGAGCTTGAGGACGGCCCCGACGAACTCCGCGGGCACGTGGATCGAGACCTTGAAGTAGGGCTCCTCGATCCGGATGCGCCCATCGGGAATCCGCGAGGGGTTGTCGATCTCGAGTGTCTCTTCCTCGGTGTGGACGCGATAGACCACGCTTGGCGCGGTGGTGATCAGCCCGATGTCGTATTCGCGCTCGAGCCGCTCTTGAATGATCTCCATGTGGAGCAGCCCGAGAAAGCCGCACCGAAACCCAAACCCGAGCGCATCGGAGCTCTCCGGCTCGAACATGAACGCCGCGTCGTTGAGGTTGAGCTTCTCGAGGGCTTCGCGAAGCTCGGTGTACTGGTCGCTGTCGGTCGGGAAGATCCCGCAGAACACCATCGGCTTGACCTCTTTGAAGCCAGCCAAGGGCTCCTCGGCGCGGTTGTGGGCGAGGGTGATCGTGTCGCCGACCTTCGCGTCGTGGATCGATTTGATGCTGGCCGCGAGATAGCCGACCTCTCCCGGGCCCAGATGGCTGAGCTCCTTCTGAAATGGCGTGTACACCCCCAGCTCGGTGACCTCATATTCGGCGCCCGTGGCCATGAGCCGGATTTTTTCGCCCTTCGAAACGGTGCCGTCTTTGATTCGGATCATGCACACCGCGCCGCGATAGCTGTCGTACCAGGTGTCGAAAATCAATGCCCTGAGTGGACCACCTTCGAGGGTTTCGGGTGGCGGGATGCGTTTGACGACGGCTTCGAGGATCTCTTTGACGCCTTCGCCCGTCTTGGCGCTGCACGCCAACACGTGGGAGCAATCGAGGCCGACGACGTCTTCGACTTCTTGGCGAACCCGCTCGACGTCAGCGCTCGGAAGGTCGACCTTGTTGAAGACGGGGATGATCTCGAGATCGTTCTCGACAGCCAGATAGACATTGGCCAGCGTTTGTGCTTCGACTCCCTGCGTGGCGTCCACGACCAGGAGGGCGCCGTCACATGCCGCGAGCGAGCGCGATACCTCATAGCTGAAGTCGACGTGTCCGGGCGTATCGATGAGGTTCATTTGATACGTTCGGCCATCCGCGGCCGTGAACGGCAGCCGGACCCCCTGGGCCTTGATGGTGATCCCGCGCTCCTGTTCGAGCTCCATGCGGTCGAGGAGCTGCTCTTTTTGCTCGCGCGCAGAGACCGCTCCCGTCACATCGAGAAACCGGTCGGCGAGGGTGCTCTTGCCGTGGTCGATGTGGGCGATGATGCAAAAGTTACGAATGAGCTGGAGATCGCTGCTCAAAGTGCGACCTCTCTAACCTCCGGCCGTCGCTGCAGCAATGCGGCCGTGTCGATTGTACCTCGCCTATTTCTCGGAGCTAGCATCCAGCGTCATTTGGCCGGGTAGCTCCTCTTTGTGTTGATCGAGGACAAGATCGATACCTTCGCGAATGTAGACCGCCACAGGCACCTTGGTGCGCTCGTGCAGAAGCTTGAGCCGTTCGTTCTGCTCGGCTGTGATGTAAACCGTGGTCGAGATCTTTTTGCGCGCCATCTGTGACCCTCAAAAACGTGGCATGAAGCTACATGGCACCATATATATTGTCAAACGACTCCGCCAGGTACTTGCGCAGCGGCCCAAGTGACCCCTATCCTTATAAGGATCCGGGTTTCCGGGGGAAGCCAAACTGTCTGTAAACATGAGCATTTTTGCGGGTGCCGTGTTCGGGCTTGCCGCGGGGGCATGCCTGATCGCGTCAGGCTGCGCGAAGGGCTCGTCTCGGTCGCTTCCAAGCGGCTCGAAGATGGAAGCGTTCTCGTGCAGCGGCCGTGAGGTGACCCGGACCGACATCAATGAAGACGGCCAACCCGATATTGAACATGTGGGGCGCGGCGGGCGTCGGTTCTGCTCGAAGGCAGACATGAACTTCGACGGCAAGATGGACATGGAGCGGTTCTACGAAGACGACGGAGAGACCGTCGCCCACGAGCGGCACGATTTCGACTTCGACGGCCGGATTGACCAGCTGTCCTTCTATGAGGACGGTCGGCTGGCCCGCAAAGAGCTCGACACCAATTTCAACAACGCCATCGATACCTGGCTCTGGTGCAGCGAAGGCTGGGTGACCCGCTCGGAGCGCGACCGGAAATCGAACGGGCGTCCCGACGTGTGGGAGGTCTACGAGGAAGGGCTCATCGTCGAGGCGAGTTACGACGACAACAATGACGGCCGTCCCGAAAAGTGGGACGTGTTTCGGGGCGGCAAGGTCGTCCTGACCAAATATGACGATGATGGAGATGGCACGCCTGACCGCACTGATGAAATGCCTCTCTTGAGCATGGGCGCCGCCGACGACGCGCTTCGTTGTGAGCAGGTCGAGGAAGCGGAGATCGCGACAACTGAACCCAAGGAACCCGCAGCCGAGGGGTCTGAAGAGGTGTCGCAGGGAGAACCGTAATGAGATACGCATTGATCATTGTAATGAGCCTCACGTTGGTGGGTTGTGGCTCGAAGAACGCGGAGCCCGTGACGAGCCCTGGCTCCGAGGACATGGAAGCGAGCACCGGGGGCGAGGTGTACGACGCCGGCCGCTGCATGCCGCCTGGCCCCGGTTACGAAGTCACCGAATACGACACATCGGGCGACGAGGTGCCGGATGTGCGCAAGCTTTTCAAGACCATGGGCGAGGGGAGTCTCGCGCGTTTGGTGTTGGTGTGTCGCGAGGCGGACCTGAACGGCGACCGTCGCAAAGACATCGTGAGGCTTTACACCGATGAGGGGCGACCGAAGCGTGAGGACGCCGACCGCGATTTCGACGGCCGGACCGACGAGGTCACCCACTTCGCCGAGGGCCGGGTGCGCCTCCAAGAGCTCGACACCACTGGCAACGGCCTGATCGATACCAAGATTTTCTACGAAGGCGGGCAACCCATGCGTGCCGAGCGCGATACGGCGAACCGGAGCACCGCAGCCGAGTGGAAGCCCGACCGCTGGGAGTACTTCGTAGACGGCCGCACGGTTCGCATTGGGACTGACGTCAACGGCGACGGCAAAGTCGACCGCTGGGACCGCGACGAAGAAAGACTCCGCAACTCGGCCCTAGCCAAGCAAGAAGCCGAAGCCGCCAGCCAGTAACTTCCTGAGGCACTGGCAGTGACACTGACACTGGCTCTGGCACTGACACTGTCGCTGACGCCGGCACTGGCGCGGTGGCTGCAACAAGCTAGCTTCTGCCGGTGGAGCGCCTGCAAAAGGTTTTGGCTCGTGCTGGTGTCGCGTCGCGGCGTGCGTCCGAGGAGCTGATCACGGCCGGGCGGGTGCGCGTCAATGGGCGTATCGTGACCGAGCTTGGGACCAAGGTGGACCCGCACAAAGACCGCGTGGAAGTCGATGGCAAGCGGGTCGTCGCCGAGAAGCCGGTCTACTACTTCCTCCACAAGCCGCGGGAGATGGTGACCACGCTCGATGATCCCGAGGGGAGGGCGACCATTGGCGACATCTTGAGGAGGATTCCCGAGCGTGTAGTTCCTGTGGGGCGGCTCGACTATCACACCAGCGGCGCCCTCCTGGTGACCAATGACGGCGACATGGTCGACGCGCTCCTCCGGCCTCGTTCTGCCGTGCCCAAGGTCTACGCGGTGAAGTTTCAGGGGCACCTCGATGTCCCCGAGCTCGACGCGCTTCGCAACGGGGTCACTCTCGACGACGGCTACCGCACCCAAAAAGCCGAGGTCTTCGTGCTGCGCCAGGAGCAAAACCACAGCTGGGTGCAGATCACCCTGACCGAAGGGAAAAACCGCCAGGTGCACCGGATGGGCGATGCGATCGGCCACCGCGTGATGCGGCTTACCCGGCAGTCGTTTGCGGGGCTCAGCATCGAGGGCCTCAGGCCTGGCGAATACCGGGAGCTCACGCGCGATGAACTCAGTCGGCTCAAGAAGCAGTATCTCAATCCGTATCGACGTGCCCGCGAAGCCTCCAAAGGAGGGTGAAGGCGCTTGGCACGACGAACAGGGTAAGCACGGTCGACAGCAACAACCCGCCGAGCACGATCGCGCCAACGCCCCGGTAGAGCTCCGACCCCGAGCCGGAAAAAATCACCATCGGCAAGAGGCCGGCCAGCGAGGTGGCGGTGGTCATGAAGATCGGCCGAACGCGCGCCTCGACCGCCTGCGGCACCGCGTCACTGAGCGATTTTCCCTGGCGCAAGCGCGCGAGCGAGCCGTCGACGACCAGGATGGCGTTGTTCACCACGACGCCGATCAGGATCAAGAACCCGAGCGCAGTCATCAAATCGAGCGGCTGCTTTCCAAGGAGCGCGTTGACGAGCCACAACCCGCCCGCGCCACCCGCCGCAGCCAGGGGGACGCTCATCAACACCGCCAAAGGCGAGACGAAGTCCTCGAAGAGGGCGGCGATCAACAAGAAACAGATGACCAGCGCCAACAGCAAAATATTGCCGAACTGCGCCTGGGCGAGCTCGAGCTTGCCGGCGGCACCGCTCAACCCGAACTCGACTCCCGGTGGCACTGCGCCTGACTCTTCGAGCTCGGCGAGCACGTCGTTCTTGATGATCCGAATCGCCTCTTCGAGCGCAAGATCCTCAGGCGGCGAGACGTTCAGGGTGATCGCGCGTCGGCGTTCGAGGTGGCGAATCACCGACGGCCCGAGCGTTTCTTCGATCTCGGCCAGGGCGCCAAGGGGGACGGTCCTGCCGCTCGGGGTGGCCACCGGCGCCGACAGCAAAGCCGAGGCGTCGGGCAGGAGCTCATCGTCCTCGGTCACCGCCCGGAGCACGACATCGAGCTTCGGTTGCCCCTCGGGGGTGTACTCGCCGATGATCGCGCCATCGATCAACGCGTCGACGACCAAACCAAGCTCTGCGCCCGGCATCTGGAGCCGCGCGGCCTCCTTTCGTTTGGGAATGACGTGGAGCTCGGGCGCGCCCGGGTCGAGGCTCGGGACCGGACGGATCTGCGCCCCCGGAAGCGCCTCCCGAAGCGCCACGAAAAGCGTGCCGCCCAGGTCGGTCATCGTCGGGAGGTCCGAGCCTTTGATGTCGATTTCGACGACGCGACCCCCGCCGATGGTGCGCCCAAAGAGCGAAGCCTGGGTGGCAAACGAGATCATGCCGGGGATCTTCGACTGCACGCGCCGAAGAAGGCTCAGCATGCGCCCGACGTCCTTGCCGTCTTCCGCAACGGCACCTGCAAACACTCGGTCCGGGCTCCCGACGAAAAAGCTTCGTTTGATGTTGGCCTCGCCGTCGGTCTCGACCCCCGTGTAGCGCGCCATTTGGTTTTGGAGCCGGTTGCCCGTCTCTTCGAGCTCGTCGATCGAGTACCCCGGCGGCGGGACCAGAATCCCAAACACCAGATTGCGATTGCCGGTGGGGAGGTATTCCATCGGCGGGAGCAACGCCCAGGTCACCAGCACCGAGCCGACGATCGCCGCCAGCAATGTCGTCAGCGAGCGCCGGGGCGAGCTACAGAGCCAGCGCACCTTCTCGGTGATGTTCGCCCGAAACCGAACGCCGAAGCCGGCGAGCCCCCCGATGTCGAGCGACTGGCCTTGCGACAGCAAGCGCGCCGCCAGGCTTGGAATCACCAAAACCGACACCACCAATGAGATCGCGACCGCCAGCGAGATCGCCACCGCCACATCGCGAAGGAGCTCGCCGACCTCGCCCTCCCAGAGCACGATCGGAATGAACACCGCCACGGTGGTGGCCGTCGAGGCGATCAACGCCCCCCAGACCTCGCGGATGCCGCGGTAGGCGGCGAGCTTGGTGTCGGGGGTGCGGTTTTTCCAGGTGTCGATGCTTTCGAGGGAGACGATCGAGTTGTCGACCACCATCCCAATCGCAAAGGTGATGCCCGCAAGCGAGACGACATTGATCGTACGCCCAAGAGCCTGCATCCCGAGCGCCGTCGCAAAGGCGCAGACCGGGATGGCGATGCTCACCACCGCCGAGGCCCCAAACGTCCGCAAAAACAAAAAGAGCACGATGATCGCCAAGAACGCACCGAGCAGGAGGTTTTGGCGCACCAGGTCCAAGGCGCCTTCGATGTACTCGACCTGGTCGGCGAGGATCTCGATCTGAAGGCCCTCGCGGTCGAAGAAGTCACGCTGCAAGCGGTCGACCACTTGATGCACCTCGCGCGTCACCTCGAGCACATTGGTGCCGGCCTCGCGCGAAAGGAGCATCACCATCGCCGGCCGGTCTTGCACGATCGCGACCCCGGTCGGCTTTCGAAGGGCCATCTTTACGGCGGCCACATCGCCGAGCAGGATCGGCGTCCCGTCGGCTGCGGCGCCGAGGACGATCTCTTCGAAGGCGGTGGCGTTCTTGGGGGCGATGGTGGTCCGCACCAGGTAGCGCCGCTTGCCGAGGGTGACATCGCCGCCCGATAGATCGCGAAGCTCGCTTCGCACCCGGTCGGCCACCCCTTGCATCGAAAGGCCGCGGGCGGCGAGCGCCTCGGGGTTGAAGAGCACGTGGACTTCGCTGTTCTGGCCGCCGATGAAAAAGATGCCGGCGACGCCGGGGATGCGATCGATTTCGGGAAGGATGGTGTCCTCGACCCAGGTGCGATAGGCGGCGACGCTTCCTTTTTGCGGATCGCGGATCGCGATGACGGCCAGGGGAGGGCCGGCGCTGTTGGCGGTTTCGACGATCGGCTCGCGCACTGCAGTCGGATAGCTCGCGACCTGGCTCAGCTTGTTGGTTACCCGGACCAGCGCCTCCTCGATGTCGGTGTCGACCTCGAACTCGAGCGTGATGCTGCCGCTGTCCATGCTGGCGTTCGATTCCATGAGCGTCAGGCCCTGGACATTCTTGAGGACCTCTTCTTGAGGCTCGAGGATTTCGGTTTCGATTTCGACCGGTGCGGCGCCGGGCCAGACCGTGCTCACCGAGATCGTCGGGGTGGCGATGTCGGGGGTGAGCTGGATCGGGAGGTCGACGACCGACAAGGCCCCAAACAAGACCACCAGCACGATACCGACGATGACCGTGATCGGCCGCTGAATCGCGATCCACGTCAGGCCCGCAGGCTGCTCTTCGTGCGCGTGCGCGTCGTCGGCCATGCGCGATCAGTCTTCCGGCACGATCGTGAGAGGCTGACCGGGAAAGACCCGTTCGTTGCCACGCGTGACCACCGCATCGCCCGCCGCAAGCCCGTCTGCCTTGATCAGGATCTCATCGCGGCCTCGCGCGATGACCTCGATGGGGACCGGTTCGGCATGCCCGTCGTTGACCTTGATCACTTGAAGGTCGGCGATGCCATAGACCAACGCGTCTCGCGGGATCACCACCGCACCTGGCTCGCTTCGCTCGATGGTGAGGACCACGTCGATCGCCGCGCCTGGAAGGAGCCACACTGCGTTCTCGTCAGGAACGAGACGAACCTTAACGGTCCGCGACTCGTCATCCAACGCACGAACCACCCCAACGACGGTGGCCGGCACAGCTGCGTCTTTGTAGCGAAGGAGCGCTTTGTCGCCGGCCTCGAGGTAGAGCGCAACGTCGGGCGGGGTAGAGACCAAGACCTCGACCCCGGCATCGTCGACCAGCTCGATGACCTCGACTCCGGGCTCGACCCAGTCGCCCGGGTCGACCGCACGGTTTGCGACCACCCCATCGAAGGGTGCCCTCACCCGATGCCGACCGAGCTGCGCGCGCGCCTCGGCCTCGGCGGCCTTGAGTCGCCCTCGTTCGGCCACGGCGCGCTTGCGCTCGGAGGTCGCCTGCTCGATCTCGGCACGGGCCGCGATGTCGGGACCCGCGACAGTCAGCCGTTCGGCATCACGCTGCGCTCGTTCGAGGTCAGCGGCCCCCGCTTGTTTGGATGCTTGTGCTGCCCGAACCCGCGCTGTTGCGAGAGAAGGATCGATGTCGACGAGCAGGTCGCCCTTCTTCACGTGATCCCCGACGCGCACCCGTACCTCGCGCACCTCGCCCCCAGCGCCTGCGGCGAGCTTGGCTCGCTTGAGCGCGCGCACATCGCCGAGGAACGACCATTCGGCCTGAATGCTGCCGCCCCGCACCTCTGCCACTTGGACGCGGGCGGGCGGCGGCCCCTCGTTGGCATCGCTCTTCGCGGGAGCCTCACCCTTGCAGCCCAAAGCCACCAGAGAGGCACCTGCCAACAGCAACCCGAGTCGCCGCGAACCCAACGAAATCATCCGGAAAATTTAGTCCTTTGGCTCGTTTTGACAAGTCAAAGCCCCTGACTATAGTGGCGCCCGCGGGGTGGAGCAGTCTGGTAGCTCGTCGGGCTCATAACCCGAAGGTCGTCGGTTCAAATCCGGCCCCCGCAACCCATAGCGTTGACCGCTCTTCAAGGCCCTCGGTTTGCACCGGGGGCTTTGTCGTTCCGGCAAAGAAAAGAGCGCCTCCGCGAACGGTCCAGCGGGCCCGATAGCGCCCGTCTTCGAGCGGGTGGAGCTGAATGCCGTCGTCGAGCAGATGCTTGAGCGCTTCTCGCGCGTCCTTGGGGCTCTTGTCGAAGAGCGCGCCGAGGTCACAAATCCGCGCGACGACATCCTCGGGCCGGGGTAGGTCGAGTGGCGCGAGCATGGCTCCCAGCTCTTTAACGCGGCGAACCTGTCTGCCGGCGAGGACTTCGAGCTCTCGGATCTTCTCGAGGATGCTAGCCGGCGCCGTCCCGGTGGATGCGAGGTCGACGAGGTTATCGATCTTGGCTCGAGTCGCGGCGAGCGCCTTCTCGGCCTGGGTTCGCTCACCGGGAACGGTTCGCTGCGCGCGTGCGAGCTCGGCCTTCGAGGCCTCGATCAAATGGGCCACGACCTCGGGTTGGTCGAAGTACTGGAGCATGGCGGACGTGAACGCCTCTCGAAGCGCCTCTTCCATCACCGTGCGTGAGTTTTCGCAGGTGCCGCCATTACCTCGGCTCGCATCACATCGGTAGCGAGGCTTCTGCGTCTTCTCGATGACCATCGGACCGCCGCAAACGCCGCAGCGAATGAGGGTTGAGAGGGGGTAGACCCGCCGGGCGGTACTGGCTCCGCCCTCGCGGGCGTAGGCCGAGGGTCCCACGGTGGCGTGCCGCTCTCGGGCTTCCTCGTTGATGGCCTGCACCCGAGACCAGGTCTCTTCGTCCACGACGCGGAGCTCGGGCAGCTCGACCTCGACGACCGGAGACTCGGCCGGCCGCACGACGCGTTTCCCCGTCGTGGGGCTCTTCTTCCAAGAACGAGTGCCGAAGGTCCAGCGGCCGGCGTACTTCGAGTTTTGGAGCATCGAGCGGACTCCCGACATGGCCCACCCATCGCGCCGTTTTCGCGAATCCTTCTGTCGCCCGCGGGGCGGCTCGACCCCTTCGTCGTTGAGGGTCTTGGTGATGTCCCGATAGCTCCGCCCGGCCGCTCTCATCCGAAAGATGCGTTGAACGACCGCCGCTTGCGCCGCCACCATGACCGGGACTTTCCCCTGACCGTCCGCCGCAGCCGCCGACGCGTACCCGTAGGGCAGGGCTCCCGTCACCCGTCCGACCTGCGCCCGGTCTCGGAGACCCCGGCTCGTCTTGTCCCCCAAGTCTTTGAGGTACTGTTCGCTCAAGATGGATTTCACGCCGTAGAGGAGGTCGCCCCCGTTGCCCAGCGTGTCGATGCCGTCGGCGATTCCAATGAGCCGCACCCCCGAAAAAGCAAACCGCTTCCGGATGGAAGCGGAGTGCTCGATGTCCCTCGAGAGGCGCGAGAGGTCTTCGACGACGACGACGTCGAGCTCTCCGGAATCCACGGCCGCCATGAGCGAAATCAGCCCCGGCCGCTGATTTGTGGCTCCGCTCATGCCTTCGTCGCGATACGTGTGCTCGAGGGAGAGTCGTCCGCCCCGTGCCTGCACCCACTGCTGCAGACGCGCAATCTGCGCGGCCGCGCTTGTCTCCGATTGCTTGTCCGAAGAGAAGCGGGCGTAGGCGCCGATCCTCAGTCCCGCGAGTGGCCGGTCCATCGCAGGGCGCATCCTATCGTTCCTTGATCAGACTTGCCACCGCCGCGCGCACGAGGATCGTCAGCGCGTGCCGCTCGGGTGGGGATAGCCGCTCGTGCTGACGTCGACCGTTGAATCGGTTGCCTTGCTTGCGCTGGTGCTTCGGCAGGGGGCGCGATGTGCGCGCAGGTTCGCTTGTGCGAGGCGTTCCGGCCATTCCTTGTTATCGGTTTTGCCCCCCGAAAAGTTGCGCGAGCCCATTGGCGGCCCGCCGCGCGGCCGAGACCTTGCTCAGCTTTGCCGAAAGTTGCTCCGGTGTCGCTACTTGGCGCGACCTGGCGCTACTTGTCGCTCGCGGTGCACTCGTTGTCACTCGCGCGACACTTCGTGTCACTTCTTGTCGTTTTTGCCAGAGAGTGTCGCGGTAATGACAGAAAGCGCCAGGTTGTGACTCACCGAGGACAACCAGCGTCAGTTTGTGACTCACCACCGGAGGGCAAGGCATAGTTTTGGCAGACACCAAAACTGCACGGCACTCGCTTCGGGCCTCCGTCCCGAACTCGACCGTGAACCGTGCGCTCAACGCCTTCGGCTTATTCGCGCGCGCAGGGGCAGCGCTTGGACGGCTTGTACCCTCGGCACGCCTACGGCTGCACCTCAAACGCACCCACGTCGCACAGGGTGCCGCCTGTTTCTGGTCGTGGCTCTCCGCGCTGATCGGTATCAACCTGACAGTCAGCTTCGGGAATGACGTCGATGGCGACGCTGCCGGGAAGCAGCGCATGCGTCTCGGTCGGTCCGCCGTTGTCGGCAAGCGGTCCAAGGTTCAAGTCCTCAGCGCTGATGTTGACCTGGTCGGTCGGGTCGTTGAAGCCGCAGGTGTCGCCGGGGCTTTCGAGGTTGCCGCCACCCGACAGCGCCGTGCCACCACCGCAATCGTTATCGACCAAGGTGTTGGTCAGCGTCAGTTCCCCGAAGTTGTCAATGCCGCCGCCCACCTCCGCGACATTCCCCGACACGGTGCTGTTGATCAGCATTACCGTCCCCTGATTGTAAATACCGCCGGCGCCGCCGAATATGCCGTCGCCCGACACCGCGGTATTGTGCGACACGGTGCTGTTGGTCAGCGTCAGTTCCCCGAAGTTGTCAATGCCGCCGCCCGACTCCGCGGTATTGCGCGACACGGTGCTGTTGGTCAGCGTCAGGTCCCCTTCGTTGAAAATGCCGCCGCCGAGGAGCGCGCTATTCCCCGACACGGTGCTGTTGGTCAGCGTCAGGTCCCCTTCGTTGAAAATGCCGGCGCCGCGGCCACCGGGGTTCCCGCCAGTCACCAACAATCCGCGCAACTCCACCGCTACGCCCTCTGGGACCGAAAACACACGATGGTCTTCATCGCCATCGACCATCAGGTTACCTTCGCCGTCGAGGGTGACGTCGTTGTCGATGACGGTTTCCGCCGCGGTCACCACCGTCTTCGGCCCGTCGCAATCAAACGTGTAGGGTCCACCGCCCGCGGCAATGGCGTCGCGGATGCCTTGCTCCGTGCACGCTACCTGGCAGCTACCCTGCTGACACGTGCCCGCGTCGTTGCCACACACCGTGCCGTCAGCGACGGGCACACACATCCCCTCTCCGCACATACCCGTGCTGCACTCGTTGCCTTCCTCGCAAGCCGTGCCGTCATCGACCGGAGTGTAGTCGCACATACCGTCCGCCGGGTCGCATAGATCGTGGGTGCATTCGTTCCCGTCGTCGCAGTCGACGCCTTCACACAGGTCGGTCCCTTCGCAGCCACTGCACCCGACCATCAGAGGGAGGCTCAGTGCGAGGGCACCTATGAATCGGAATACGTAACGCATGGAGCACCTCCCGATCTGGTGCGCTTGCCACCGTGAGCTGAAGAGTAAGCATGAGACATGCCAACCACCTGAAGGCGTTCTTTCCGGGGCATCCTGTGTAGTGAAGTGCCGGAATCGCGGTTTCCGGCGAAATATTTGCGGCATACGTGATTGTTCACCCGCTGGCTTTGTCCGTTGACAATGCGGCGCTTCTGAGACTCGCGACTCCCGCGCAAATGGCTGGTCGCGCTGTGGCCTCGCAGACACGACAGACTGCCGAGCAACCGGCTTGCAAGTCGGCTTCACCGCTGGAAGTGGTGCAGGGCGCGGCCCGCGGCCGCCGGGGTGACAACGAAGCGACGGAGGCAGATCATTGCGTTCTTCGGCCAGCTACGCGGCAATCACCACCTCCATCGGCACCCGAAAGTCTACCGGACAACGCTGTGCGTATCCGGCCCCCGCAACCGCTCAAGGGCCTGCCACGTCGGCAGGCCCTTTTCGCATCTGCGGAGGCCATCTTCGGCTCGCACATGCAAAGCGTCCGGCTCCACGGACTGGCGTCCGCTCCGCTTCGGACGTTTGCAGTGGACGAGAGCAAATCTGGCCCCCGCAACCAATGATGACGCGCACTTGGGAAAACCTGGGTGCGCGTTTTCAATTGGCCGGGGCCATTTTGGGGCCATTCGATCTTCCTGAAACCGATGGTCGGTTTGTTTGAGGGGTGCGGCGGCCTTGCTCGAGATAGGAGCAAGAGCCGCAGATACGCGTTCCACCAATCGAGAGGTGGATGTCCAATCTGATTTTCGTTCACGATGAGCGCCGGGTTCGCTAACCACGGTGAACCCCGTGTCAATCGACAAAGCGAACGGGTGAAGAATTACGTATGCTGCATTGCGTGCGCAGTGACTACGGGTCGAAACGCAAGGCGTTCGTCATCAATCTTGTGGCCCGCACGTAATTGCGAACGATTCACAGTTGGCACGTCCGATGCACCTTAAGGACCCCACCCGGTGATGCTCCGGTGGGGAGCGTCGCAGCCGGGGAGGTTGTCATGCGTTATTTATTCGGATTTATGTGCGTCTGCGCGCTGGGCGTAGTTCCGCTGGTTGGGTGCGGTGAGAACGGCAATGGTCCGGGCGGTAGCGGCGGCACGGCGGCAACGGGTGGCGGCGGTAGTGGCGGCACGGCGGCAACGGGTGGCGGCGGTAGTCGCGGCACCGACCTGTGCGAAGGCGTTGACTGTGACGACGGCAATGAATGCACCGACGACACGTGCGTCGATAGCACGTGCAGTCACACGGCCGTCGAGGATGACACTTCTTGCGGCGATGGTGCAGGGACCTGCCATGCGGGCAGCTGTTCCGGGACCTTCGCCTGCACCGAAGCGGGGATTGGTGAGGCCATCGCCGTGGGTGGCGGACCACACACATTTGACTGCGGCGGTCCGAAGACGGTGACGACCGATGCAGAAATCGGCATCGACAGGGACGTCATCCTTGATGGGGAGGGCAACCTGACGGTCGATGGCGGCGGCGAACATGCCGACGCACTCGATGACCACCGTATCTTCTCTGTGGCTGAGGGCGTGACGGCGGAGCTGCGTGCGCTCACCGTGAGCGGAGGTGCGAGCACGGGCGACATCTTAGCCGGGGAGGGATTCGGCGGTGGCATTCACAACGATAGGGGTGGGATACTCACTTTGACGAACAGCACCGTGTCCGGGAACACCGCGATTGTAGCTGGCGGCGGCATTTACAACCTCGGGTGGCTCACTTTGACGAACAGCACCGTGTCCGGGAACACCGCGATTGTAGCTGGCGGTGGCATTCTCACCTTTGGAACGCTAACGCTGACGAACAGCACCGTCTCGGGGAATGCGGCGACTCAGGGCGGCGGCGGCATTGCCAATTCCGGCACACTAACGCTGATGGACAGCACGGTGTCGGAGAATACCTCGCAGTTCGGCGGCGGCGGCATCGCCGTCTTCGCAGGCACGGCGACCCTGACGAACAGCACGGTGTCAGGCAATGACGGATTCGGCGTCGCTAGTGAGGGAGTTGCGACACTGATAAACAGCACAATATCAGGCAACTCAGAAGGAAGTCTTGCGGTGGAGTGTAGCTTCGCCTTTACTATCGAGTGCGGTCGGTTCGACCTCATCAACAGCACCATGTCTGGGGACACCGCATGTCTAAGTAGCACCGGCTTCGAATGCGACGAGCCCCAAGCCTTCAACGTCAGTACATTGACGAACACCGTTATCGACGGAGTCTGTGGTGAACTTTGGGTGGCCACCTCCAACGGCTACAACATCGAAAGCCCCGGCAACACCTGTGGCTTCGACCAGCTGACCGACCAGGCCAGCGTTACCGAAATGCAGCTGAACCTCGGACCGCTTGCCGATAACGGCGGACCCACTCAAACGCATGCGCTCGGGCCGGGAAGCTTCGCTATCGACCAAATTCCGGTGACGGAGTGCGTCGACGTCGACAGCATGCCGCTGACCGAAGACCAGCGCGGCGTAACGCGGCCGCAGGGACCCGCGTGTGACGTTGGAGCCTTTGAACTGGAGGTGGGACCATGACTCGATACTTAGTCGGCTTTCTATGCGTCTGCGCGCTGGGCGCCGCCGCTGGTTGCGGAGAACTGTACCCGCCATGGGGTGGCGGCGGGGGCCATCACAAGGTTCTGATGTGCCACGTGCCACCGGGGAACCCCGATAACGCACATGAGATCTGGGTCGGCGAAAGCGCGGTCCCTGCGCACCTCGATCACGGCGACACGCTCGGCGCTTGCCCCTTTGCATGCACGGAGCAGGAGATTGAGGACGCCGAATGGGCCTCATTCGGGCGGGACCTCGACAACAGCCGTTGGCAGAAGTGCGAGACGCAGATCTCCCCGGAGAGTGCGGCTAGGCTCGAACTGAAGTGGGTGTTCGACGGTTTCACTGAGAACGACGTGCACCACCCGGTCGGAGACATCTCCGCTACGCCCAGCGTCGTCGGCGACGGCGTCTTTTTCGTCGATTGGACGGAAGGCCTGGAGGAGGCGAAGGTCTATCGAATCCACAAGGAGACACGAGAGGTCGTGTGGTGGCGCTACATCTGGGACATCGCCGACTTCGTCGAGGTCGACGCCGCAGGAAACCGCACTCCCATCCCAGGCCTCGTCTCCCGCACCAGCCCGCTGGTCGTGGGCGACTCCGTCATCATTGGTACCCAACGGAGGCGGCCTGAGCTGTTCAGAGATCCGCGACCGAATGCCTGGATCATCTCGTTGGACAAGAATACAGGCGCCGTCCAGTGGAAGACCGAGCCGCCCCGCGATCCGCTCTGGCCGACACCCGCTCAGGACCCGAGCCCGAAGGACGAAGCGGGCAACGAGCTCTTGCCTATTCCCGACGGTTCGGAGATCGTCATCACTGCCTCTCCTGTTGCTCACGACAACCGCATTTACGTCGGCGTGTCGGGCTGGGCGGAGTTTCTCTCGTTCTGGGCGCACTACCGGTTCTTCTACCGTGGAAGCGTCTTGTGCCTGGATGCCACGAACGGGGACGTGATTTGGCAGAGCTTCATGGTCGATGATGACCTTTACGTGACGAGCGAGGAGCCGGAGACGGACCCCAACACCGGCCAGCCCATCCCCCGCGACCGGCGCCGCTACACAGGGAACTCGGTGTGGTCGAGCGCGCCGGCGATCGATGTCAAGCGAGAGCGGCTCTACGTAACAACCGGCAACAATCACACCGCCCCAAAAAGCGTGTTGGAGGGTGTTGGTTCGGGGGAGATTGTCGACCTGCCTCAACCCGGGAACTACATGGACTCGATCGTCGCTCTGGATCTCGGGACCGGTGCCGCCGAATGGTCTTACAGCCCCGTCGGCAACCTGGTCGATGTCTGGCAAATCTTCTGCAGGGACACCGACTCCGACTCCTGCGCGGAGGGACCTGACTTCGATTACGGTGCCGGGGCGAACCTTTTCTCTGTGGAGATCGGTGGCGAGCGGCGCGATGTCGTGGGCGCTGGCTCCAAAGCCGGGACCTACAGCGCCGTCGAGGCTGACACCGAAGACCCGCGACCCGCTCCCCTCTGGGAGACCCAGGTGGGACCGGGGTCCTTTTTTGGCGGCATTCACTGGGGCACGTCTGTCGCCAACGGCGTCGTCTATGCTCCCCTGGGGGATGGCTTTAGAGAGTCGGGCGACAACGGCTTCTTCGCCGCTCTTGACGGCGCGACAGGACAGTTCGTTTGGAAGGTCCCCAACCCGATCGCAGATGAGGGTTTCCCGCCGGCGAATTATCCAGCCGCTTTCGGGGGAATTCACATGAGCATCCATGCACCAACGACGGTTGCAAACGGGGTCGTCTTCGGGGCTCCCTTCGACCTCGAGGGGCACATGCTCGCCCTTGACGCGGCAACGGGCGATCTTCTCTGGTCCTACCCGAGCGGTGCCACGGTGTACGGCGGTCCGGCGGTGGTCGATGGGGTCGTCTACTGGGGGAACGGCTATCAGACAGTAGCCGGGACACGGGGCAAGGGGCTCTTCGCCTTCCACGTACCTTAGGCCTGCGGACAAGTGGAGGACGGCCGCAACTGAACGACTTACCGTGGCCATCTTGGGTCCACAGAGCTACCGAACAGCACAAGAACCACAACCTCAGCAAGTCACAACGTGCGCGAAACGTGGTAGAAACGCACGACACAACATGAGCAAGGCTGCTCGCGCGTCCTCATAACCCGAAGGTCGTCGGTTCAAATCTGGCCCCCGCACCTGCGAAAAGCCCGCCGAGGTTCGGCGGGCTTTTCTTGTTCGGTTGGGGCGCGGATTCAGCTCATCACGAATCGAGCAGCTCCCCAAATCCGGCCTGGACCATCGCCGATCGCGAAGCGGGATCGCGGACACGCTCGACCGGCGACAAGGTCCGCCCCCGGTTGGCTTGCGCGGCGCAAGCGGTGTAGCCTCCGGTCGTGTCCCACGAGCCAAACCAAATGCCTGACGTCGAAGAGCTCGTTCGACAGGCTGCGCGCGAGGTTGACCGCACGCTCATTGATTGGGCGCTATCGCTTTCGCCGCTGGAGCGACTACGTGCTTCGATGCGCTCTGCCGCCTCGCTCGAGGCCTTGAGAGATGCCAAGTCCAAGGGACACTGACGTTGGGGAGCTCCTCAGGCAGCTCTCCGATGCTGGGGTGGAGTTCATCGTCGTGGGGGGCGCCGCGGCAGTGCTTCACGGGGCGCCCATCACGACGGAGGACCTCGACATCGTTCATCGCAGAAGCCCGGAAAACGTAGCCCGGCTCGAGACTCTACTGGACGAGCTCGGCGCCCACGTTCGCGAGGTTGCGAACCGTCGTTTGCCTCCCCAAGAATCGGCCCTGCTCGGCGAGGGACACGTGCTCTTATCGACGCGTCTCGGGCCGCTCGATTGCCTTGGAACGCTGATCGACGGCCGCGGCTTCGAAGAGCTGGTCTCCCATAGCGAGTCGATCAAGGATGAGGGCGTCGAATTCCTAGTGGTGGATTTACCAACCTTGATCGAGCTCAAGACAAAGACCGGGCGAGCCAAGGACCGCCTCATGCTGCCCGTGCTCATCGCCTTGGCGGAGCAGCTTGAAGACTCCAAAGGCTAGGCGCAGGTCAGAGGATTGTGACTCAGGCGGCGATCACCACCTCCATCGGCACCCCAAATCCCACCGGACAACGCTGTGCGTAGCGGGCCCCCGCAACCAATGATGGCGCGCACTTGGCCCGGTGCGCGTTGTCAATTGCGCTTGGGCCAATCTTGGGCCAATCGGCCGTTGGGCGTCCTGACACGAGTGGCCCGCTCGTGTCATTGCTTCGCTATGTTTTCTTGCTTTTCTTGAACCCGAAGTCCGGCTTCTCTCCGCGGATGAGCATGTCCAGGAACTTGTCGAAGCGCCTCTGTCTGGTTTCGGGTCGCTTGGCCGTCGTGAGTCCGTAAGCGATGGCGTATCGATCGGTTTTGTTCAACGTTTCAAAGCATTGTTTCGCTTTGGGCTTGCGTTCGACCGCTGCCAGGAAATCCGCGGGCACTGTCATTTCGCTTGCCGCGTAGGCATTCTTCCAGCGTCCGTCCGCCTTCGCGGCGCGGACCTGCACCAGCCCCGGCTCTTGCATCCGGCCCTCGCCGATCAAACGCTCCGCGTGCTCTCGGTTCCGCTTGGACCAACTGCTTCGAGGTTTTCGTGGCGTGATCCGTTGGAGGTAGGCTTCGCCATCGATGGACTTTTTGACGCCGTCGATCCAGCCCCAGCACAGCGTTTCAATGACAATCTCAGTCCAACTGACGCTTGGTTTGCCCGTCTTCACTTTGAATACCTTGATCCAAAGTTCATTTTCGGAGGCATGGTTTGCTTTGAGCCATTGATTCAGCTTCCTTGCTGACGCAAAGGTTTTGATCTTCGCTGGATCGGGTTCGGGCATGGGATCAGAAACCAGTGGCGCAAGAGTTATCGTGTCCCGACTAACCCACCGGCGTGCGACCGCGCGCCTTTTCTGGGTCGCGCATGTCGAGGAGAGACACCCCGACGCCGTAGGTCGCGAAGTGGCCGGTTGGACGAATTTCGATGATGGAGTTGTCGTCATTGTTCGCGTGATCGATCATCCGTCCCAGAAGAGCTTCGAGGAGCTTCGGTTCGACCTCGCTCATTGGAAGCACGCGCGCGGTGCCGCTGAACGCGATCGTCGCGTCGGGGATGTCGATCCAGGGCATGAACGGAACGCGTTTGGAAATGGTCACATTGAGTGCGACGTGGGGGTTCCGCCGGATGTGCTTTGCCTTCCACGACTCCGTGGCCACCCGTACGTAGAGGACCCGGTCGATCGGGACATAGACGATGCCGGAGGAGCGGGCCTGGCCTTTGGGATTCACATAGGAAAGCACGGCGAACGAGCGCTTCTCGATCTCTCTCCAAACGAGGTCCGAGGTGACGGGAGCTGGCATGGAGCTGTGGTAGATCTTCGCTGGCTCCCGTCAAGGAGAGCTCCACGGGCAAAGATCATGCGATTCTCACAAGCATTGACGCGCCGCCACTCTTGCGGTTATCTGACTGCCCGGTCCGGCTCTGAGCGGGCTCGGGGGAGCACCAATGAGCGAATTCGACGTCATCGTCATCGGGTCGGGCATGGGCGGCATGACCACCGCAACCGCGCTGTCCCGGTTGGAACACAAAGTTCTGCTTCTCGAGCAGGCGCAGTCGATCGGAGGGCTGACCCACTCCTTCTCTCGCGAGGGCTTCAGCTGGGACGTGGGCCTTCACTACTGCGGCTTGTTTGGCCGTGACCAATCCGCAGGAAAGATCTTGGACTGGCTCAGCGGCGGCACCATCGAGTTTCGCTCCGTCGGCACGGTCTACGACACCCTGCACTTCCCAGATGGCTTCGACATCTCGGTGGCGCGCCCCGAGGCCGCTTACAAGATGGAGCTCAAAGACCGGTTCCCCGACAACGCCGCCGAAATCGACACCTACTTCGAGGCGATAGAGTCGGCGGAGACCGTTGCGACCATGGTCGCCGGCGGGCGATCGGTTCCCGAGCCGTTCCGCGCCGCGCAGCGCTGGCTCAACAGGCGCAAGATCGAGCGTTGGGTCGGTCGCACCACCGGCGAAGTCATCGAAGACATCATCACCGACCCGAAGCTCGCGGCCGTGCTGTCTGCGCAGTGGGGCACCTATGGCGGCAAACCAAAAGAAGCCAGCTTCGGCGTGCATGCCATCATCATGCGCCACTACCTCGAGGGCGCGGGCTATCCGGTGGGCGGCGCGAGCTCAATCGCGGCGGGGCTCGTTCCGGTGATCGAAGCAGCGGGCGGAAGCGCTCGCCCGGCCACGCCCGTCGCCGCGATTCTGTTTGAAGACGGCAAAGCCATCGGCGTGCGCACGAGCGCGGGCGAAGAATTCAAAGCGCCCGCCGTCGTCTCGGCAATCGGCGCCGGCGAAACGGTGAAGCGATTGCTGCCCGAGGACATTCGCGAGCAGGAGTGGGCCCGCGAGATCGCTTCGTTCAAGCCAGCGGTTTGCCACTTCGAAGTCTACCTCGGCTTCGAGGGGGACATCGCCCGGCACGGAGCCACGCGCTCCAACCACTGGTTCCACGAGAACTGGGACTCCGATGACGGCATCTGGGCGGTCGCCGACGGCAGCCCGATCCCGATGCTGTTCGTGTCGTTCCCGTCGCTCAAAGATCCCGAGCACGACCCAGGCCCGTCCAACAGACACACTGGTCAGGCGATGGTGTGGGCCGATTGGTCCTCGGTGGCCGAGTTCGCCGACCGCGAGCCCGGCGAGCTCGCCGCCGAATGGACAGCCTTCAAGCAGGACGTCGAGGCCAAGTTGATGGCGTTCTTCGAGGAGAAGTTTCCGGCGCTCGCGCCGCTCGTCGTCTACCGCGAGCTCGGCACCCCGCTCGCCACCGCCGCGTTCACCCGCCACGAAAAAGGCGGCTTCTACGGCGTCGAAACCACGCCGCGCCGCATGTTGTCGGAGGCGCTTGCCGCCCGCACCCCCGTCCCCGGCCTGTTCCTGACGGGCCAGGATGTCATGACCCCCGGCATCGCTGGGGCCCTCGCGGGCGGCATGCTCGGCGCCGCGGCGATCGATCCTCGGGTCTACCGGAAGTTCGTCTGGTGAGGCGCTAGAGAAACTCATCAGTCGCTGTCCAACGTGTCGGAAGTGTCCTGCCGAGAGGTGACCGCCGTAGGACCTCGAACGACGACGAGAAACAACTCGTGCACCGATGTCTCGAGCCCATGCCGAAGCGAAGATAAGCTACCCAGCGTCGTGATGTGGTCGGCGAGGCGGCATAAGAGCTAGTTACGCGAAATTGCCGAATCTACCGACTGGATGCCCTGCGCGTAGCCGCCAAAAACCGAAGCCACCTTTCTTCTCGAATCTGAGCCATTGAAGTGGTAATTGCTCACCCATGCTTCTACCAACTGATGAAATCCGCGCAAGCTCCCTCGTGTGCCCCCGTGCGCTCCAAGGCTTGCTGTTCTTGGGCGCACTTGCCTTGTTCGTTCCAGGATGCTCCGACGACTCCGATGATTCACCGCCGGCAGAAGATCGCGCGTACTACATCCTGCCGCCGGGGAACTTCGGGGGCTTGAATTTTAACGACAACTCGCGGGACCAACTCCCGCTCTACGACGGATTGACGCCGCTACGCGCCGACGTCACCGACGAAGACATCGAGCAGCTGTTCATCCCGGAGAACCTGGAGCCGGTCGGGGAGACGACCGAGGAGCCCACCGGTCGTCCTGGCACGACGATTCTCTACGACGAGTACGGCGTGGCCCACATCACTGGCGAAACGCGAGCCGACATGGCGTTCGGCGCAGGCTGGGTCGTAAATAGGGACCGCGCCTTTCTGCTGAACCTCGGGCGTGGCCCTGCTCGTGCGGCGGTCGCGGACATCCCCGGCATCGACGCGTTTCAGCTCCTGCTCTCCGCGCAAGACTTCGTGCCTAGCGCGGAGACAGAGCAGCTCGTCACCGACCAAGTCGATCTCATCGTGGAGGTCTACGGGGACGAGGGAACGGAAATCATCGCGGACGCGCAAGCCTATGTGGACGGCCTCAACGCGTACGACGACGCGCACCGCGACAACCAGGAGCCTTGGACCGTCAACGACGTCGTCGCCGTCACTGCTTTCATCGGGCAGATCTTCGGTGCCGGTGGCGGCGCCGAGGCGTCCAACGCCGATTTCTTGTCGGCCTTGATCGACGGGCTCGGAGAACAGCAAGGACGGGCGGCATGGGATGACGCCATGCTGTTTGAAGACCCCGAGGCACCCACGACCATCGATGAACGTTTCGAGTATGGCCCGATCACCGGCGGCGAAGTCACGGGTGCGGTCGCGATCGACGCAGGTTCGATTGTGTCGCTTGATCCTGTCGAGTCGAGCGACAGTGCCGAACCCGAGGAGCAGGCCGCATTCATCCCCGCGGCAGGTCCGCCGGCCGATCGGCAAGCATCGAACTTCCTGATCGTAGACTCCCCACAGTCGGTCAACGACACCACCCTCGCCGTGATGGGCCCGCAGCTCGGCTATTTCTATCCCGAGATCGTCATGCAGACCCACCTCAGCGCGCCGGGAATCGAGGCGCAGGGCGCGGCGGTGCCCGGGCTGTCGATGTACATCCTCATTGGGCGCACCGAGGACTATGCCTGGAGCCTCACCTCGGCGAATCACGACGTCCGCGACATCTTCGCCGAGTTTCTTTGCAACCCCGACGATTCTGAGCCGACCCGCGAGTCGACCCACTACGAGTTTAACGGCGAGTGCATCCCCTTCGAAATCTTCGACGCGGGAACGCTCAACGGTGACCCAGTGCGCTACCCGGTGTCAGTCCACGGGCCGGTGATCGGAACCGCGACCTCCAACGGCCGGCCGGTCGCGTTGACCCGCAAGCGGTCGACGTTTGGGCGCGACGGGCTGAACCTCGCGGCACTCAAGGACATGACCGAGGGCGAAGCGACGACGCCGGAACAGTTCTGGCAGATTGCCAACAAGTTCGAGTTTACCTTCAACTGGGGTTACGTCTCGCGCAGCAACACCGCGTACTTCACTTCGGGGCGTCTGCCGGTGCGGGCCCCGGGCCTCGACCGGCGATTGCCCACACTGGGGAACGGTGATTACGAGTGGCAAGGTTTCCTCTCGGAGGCTGAGCACCCGCACGCCGTGGACGGCCCCTCAGGACGGATTCTCAACTGGAACAATCAGTCGGCACCAGGTTTCATGCACGGCGACGGCACCCCCTACGGATCGGTGCACCGTGTCCAACTGTTCGATCAGTTCCCCGAGCAGGTCGCCCTGGCGGGCGTCGTCGGCGTGATGAACCGTGCTGCCACCGAGGAAGTACGATCCCCTGCTTGGCCGGCGGTAAGTGAGATCCTGCGCGGCGGCGAGGCCCCGAGCGCGCTTGCGGCCGAAGTCGTCGACCTGCTCGACGCCTGGGTGGCCGACGACGCCCCGCGACTGGATGCGGACGACGATGGCTTCAACGACAGTGCGGGTCCGACCATCATGGACGAGCTCTGGGAGCCGCTGGTCGCCGCGGCGATGCGCCCGGTTTTTGGAGACCTCGTCCAGGACCTCGACAACGTACGAAATCTCAGCGGCAACAACGGCAGCAGCTTGATCGACAAAGACCTTCGCACGCTCCTGGGCCAAGACGTCCAGGGCCCCTTCAACCTGAGCTACTGCGGCAACGGCGTTGTCGAAGACTGCAGGGCCTCGCTCTGGCAAGTCGTCGACGAGGTCTCGCAGGCACTTGCCTCCGAGCGCGGCGACGACCCGAGCACGTGGCTCAAAGAAGGCTCGAGGACGGGCTTCAGCCCCGGACTCTTCGCCGAGACCTTCCGCACCACCAATCGGCCAACCTTTCAACAGGTGCTCGAGTTCGCCCCAACGGCGCCGGCTTCAGGCGAGTGACCCCTTAAGGACCGATCTGCAAAGAAAGCCACTCAACCCTCTGCGTGCGCTTTGCGACGCGACATAACATCTAGTCCGAGGATGAGAGCCAAGGGCTAAAGAGCTGCGGCCACTTCTTACCAGAAGACGAGCCCGAGCGGGTAGGGCGGCTGATCGCGGAGTTCCTCGACTGACAGCGCGACCAACCGCGCCTCAGCTCGGATTCCGGCAGGCCTCGACGTCTTCTTTCGTCAAGCCGAGCGCGTCGGCCGCCTCTTCGAGGTCTTTGGCCGTCGCGTCGACCTTGTAGGCCTCTTGCGTCGCTCGTTCGACCTCCTGGCTGACGTTGCTTCCGCCGTAGCGCGATGCGGAATTCGCGGCGGCCTTCATCACCCTGCCGAACGCGCGCTTCTTCTTTTTCGCCGCGTCGATCTTCGCCTGCAGACACGCACGCTGGGCTTCTTCGACCGACTGCGCATTGCCCCCTGACCCGGCACCGGAGCCGCCCGCGGCATCGCGCTTTGCGGCGAGGATGCCTGCAAGCTGTGGCGTGGCCTCGCCCGTCACCTCGAGCCCGTTTTCCGCCTGGAACTTCGAAATGGCGACGATGGTCGGCGTGCTCATTTTCCCGTCCGCGCTGCCCGGGTCGTACCCGAGCGCAATCAAGTCTCGCTGAATCGACTGCAAGAGCGGATCTCCGCCTGCGTCCGCAACCAGGCCAGGAGCCGGCACGCCTTCGAGGCCGACATTGACCCGAATCGCGCGCACCTCCGTCACTACGTCCAGCTCCCCGCCGTCGGCCATCTTCCGTAGCATCGCCATCTGCGAGCCGGCCATCCGTTCCACCTGCGCGCGCTGCTCGGGCGGCATCTCGGCGAGCTTCCTGTCGAAATCCGCAAGCTGCTTGCGCGCGTCTCCCATTTGCTGCTTCTGCTCCGGGCTCAGCACGCCCTGCATGCGCACAATGTTTCGGTACGGCATGTAGAGCTTGCTCTCCGGCACCGTTCGATAGTCCTGGTCGAGCCGCTCGATGACGATCTCGCGCGAATTCTTTCCCTGCCTCGCCACCCCCTCCATCCGCATCTTGAGCGGCACGTGCTTCGCCGCGTCGATCCAAAGGCTGATCGCCTGAATCTCCAGCTCCTCGCCGTCGGACTTCTCGACGATGTTCAGCTTGTCCGCGCGCGCATGGATCGCCCGCCGCTTGCCCACCGACTCCTTGCCGACGATCTTCGCCCGCTTCTTGAAGAGCGCCATGCTCTTCGCCATGTCGTTGTTGCGCGCATCCGCTTTGGCCTCCGCCGACGCCTTCCCGGCTGCGCCGGTGAGGTCGGCCATGCTCCCCATCATCGTGCTCGGGTTCGGTGAAGCCCAAGGCTCCGCCTCCGCGCCCGACCCCATCGCGCCGCGCATCGCGGGCGGAAGACCGGCGTCGTTCATGCCCTTGTCCATCTCGCCGCCAACCGCCGCGCCCGTCTCCCGGATCGCCTTGGAGTGCGCGTCCCAAGCCTCGGGCGACATGCCTTGCCCCGCCTGCTGCCGACTCTGCATCTCCCCAAACGACACGAGCCGAAACATTTGCATCGGCTTTCCATCGGGCCCCTTCATCGATGCGCGCTCGTAGTAGAGCGTCTGCTCGTGCCCCATCACCGTCACGTCCATCGCATAGTTGTCGATGCCTTTGGCGCGCTGGCTCTCGAGCTTCAGCATCTTGTCGAGCAAGCCCTTGGCGCTTTGTCCAGCCACGACGGAGGGAACCCCAGCCACTAGCGCCACCGCGCTCAAGCACACGACCAGCCGCCAGACTCGATTCACCACGCGCCTCATTGGTCTCCTCAGGAAGCGCCATTCTACTCGAAAACCGAGCCGGTAATAGAGCACATCGTCCAGCCTTCGTTCAGTCCCCAATTCTCGCCCACCGAACGAGCTGCAGCGGTATCCCCGGTGCCCTCAGGGTGCCGCGCCACAAGAGTGGCTCCATCGCGGCTACGAGCGGACGCCTTGGATGACCCTGGGAATGTCGCCACCAAAAATCATGCTGAGCGCGGCCGGGGCATCATAGCGGTGCCGTTCCAACGCGGATTGAAGGACCTCGATTTCCACCGGAGCGTTGCATATCCGGTGGAGATACCGAGTCAAGGACGAGGGAACGCTGGTCACTGAGCGCGGCCGCAATTCATGTTCGAGTCGTTGGAGCTGAGACGCGAAGCCGATATTGGGAAGGACTTGAATCCGCTTCGATCGAACTTGACAGAGGGCATCAAAGAAACTCATGCCCTCCGATTTCATCAGCAAGGCGATGACGAGAGTTGCGGATCGGCTGACGCCGACTTCACAATGGACAAACAGCTTGGCCTTTGGATCACTGGCCGTTGCAGCTGCTGCGAAGTCGAAGAACTGCGAAAACGTCCCTGCGATATCCTGATGCATTCCATCGTGAACACCGAGAAACAGATGATGAAAGTCCTGCTGTAAGAACGCCATCTGCGAACGTTCATCCTCCATCAGGCAGCTCACAACATGGGTGACTCCGGCCCCCTTCAGCTCCTGAACGCGCTCCCGGTCCGGCCGGGCGCCCAGATACAGAGTCCGAGTGATCGGACTGAAGAAGCTCTCACGCAGGTCTACAGAGAAGTCCAGTCCAAGACCGAGCCTTGAGAGCACACGGTCCGCGAAGTTGTCGAGTATGGTCTTCATGGGGGGTCTCGCTGTGAGTCGAGTCGCCTAAGGACACAGGTCGCTCGCTGCGCCCGCCGTTGCATCGGCGCTAGCTCAGAGTCCGGGCTAGTCCCAACTCGTTGCCGTGGCTTTCGTCTTTCGCGCGCGCTTTGCCGCTTCAGCGAATCGTTTTGCCTCCTCGAGCCATGCGAGTCGCTCCGCGGGCGTGAGCCGGAGCCACGCTCTTCGCTGCTCCTCCTCGTGCGCCTTCCAGCCGTTCTCGAGCCTCTCGACCTCGCGCACTTCGTCCCGGCTCCCGTAGTCAGGGAGCATGCGGGCAATCCCGACGTCCACTTGCTCGAGCTCGGGAGTGATGCTCGCCGGCCAAGGATCATGCGCTGGGTCCCGCTCGAGATCGACGTCGACGGACTCTTGCCTTTGGGGTCCTTGCGTCTTTCGTCCTCGACGCGATGCTCGCAGGTGTCCCAGCGCCACTGACTGAGATCGAGCCCACCACAAAATCCGAGGCAATCGTCGACGACTACGATTTTCTGGTGTTGTGACGCACCGAGCGGGTGCTCCCCATCGAGACAGAATCGAACGCGGTCGTGCGACTTCCACCGCAGCTTGTACTGGGGAAAGAACTCACGCTCCATGGCATAAATCATCGCGAAGTCCCAGCTCAGGATGTAGATGTCGAGCTCCGGGCGCTCGTGCGCCACCGCATCGAGCAGTGGGCCGAGGGCGGTCGGTAGCTCATCGTCGCTACCGCCGTTGCGAATCAACTCAAGCTCGCTGTGGATGTCCCAGCCAACCGAAAAGATAGAGCGGCGCGCGCTTCGAACAGCCTCGCGCACCGCCCGAAAGTAGGATTCTCCATCGACGATGAAGGCGGCCCGCCCAGCCCGCGCCACACGCCAGCAGTTGTCCCCTTCTTCGAGAACGCGGCCCATCGGGGGTCTTCTACCCGACCCTCGATCCCGTGGGAAGGCGATGAGGTCCGCAAAGTAGCTCCAGGGCTGGACCTCGGCATCGGACGCGTAGGCTTGACTCAACCCGTTGTAGCTGGCCCAGCCAAGTGAAACACGGCCGGCGACCGTGGTTTAGGGCGCGTCGCCGCCATTCAGCCTACGCCGCAACGCTTCGCAGGCCGTTCGGAGCACCTTGAGCCGCGCGGCTCGCTTGTCGTTCGCTGCGATCAGCGTCCAAGGCGCGTGACGTGTGTCCGTAGCCTCGAACATGTCGTGGACGGCCTGCTCGTAGTCCCACCAGCGCGCTCGATTCCGCCAATCGTCCTTTGTCAGCTTCCAGCGTTTGTAGGGCGTTTTAAGGCGCGCCTCGAAGCGCTTCCATTGTTCGTCGGGCGTAATGTGAAGGTAGAACTTCGCGAGCACGATGCCGTACTCCGTGAGCTGTTCTTCGAAGTCGTTCATCTCCGCATAGGCCCGTCGCCATTCGTCCTGCGACGCAAATCCCTCGACGCGCTCCACTAGAACCCGCCCGTACCACGAGCGATCGAACACGGTGAGACGCCCGGCCGCAGAGACGTGTCGCCAAAAACGCCAGAGGTAGTGTTGTGCGGCCTCTTCTTCGGTAGGGGCCGCGACTTGAATCACCTGGTAGTTGCGCGCATCGAGCGTGGCAACCAGACGTCTGATGCTGCCGCCTTTGCCGGCAGCGTCAGAGCCCTCGAACACATAGATACTGGATATGCCTCGGTGTCGAGCCGTTCTCTGCAGGACATGATGCTCTGCCTGTAGCTCCAATAAGCGTTGCTGATACTCGTTCTTGTCGACGCGCTCCGATTGGTCGAGGGTGGAGAGGATCGTCGGCGGGCCGGCCGGCTGTTTCGGAAGCGGATCTTTCTTCGGCGGTCGGGCGTGATCGTCGGCCTCGAAGGGTTCGATGTGTCGTTCCCTCAAGGCGTCGGCCAGCGCCTCGACGATTGTCTCTGCGATTGTGATATCGCGATAGCGCCCGTCTGCACTCTCCACGATGTGCCACGGCGCCACGCCGGTATTGGTTTTTGTGATGACACGCTCGACGATGGAGATATACCGGTCGTACTCGTGCCAGTGCTTCCAGTCGATGTCGGTCACGCGCCAGCTCGTCGCCGGATCGGATTCGAGCTTCTTCAACCGCGTTGCTTGCGCGTCCTGACCGAGGTGCAGCCAGAATTTGAGGATCAATGCACCGTCCGCCGACAGTTCGTCTTCGAACGCAGTGATGCGATCCAACTCGTTCTCGAGTTTCGCTTCGGTCATCTTACCGTCGAAGAAATCGATAATCAGTTGCCTGTAGCGGCCGCGCAGGAAGAGGCCGATGCGTCCCTTGGGCGGCAGGTCACGCCAGTAGCGCCAGTATGCCGGCCGCTGGCGTTCTTCCTCGGACGGCTCTGTATAGGAGCGCGTGGTTAGGAAGCGCGTATCGAGCCAGGTATGCAACGCATTGACCGCCATTCCCTTTCCCGCGCCGCCCACACCAGCGAGATCGACGATGACCTGGAACGCCTTGCTCCGCTGCAACTGGTCCTGAGCGATCAACAGCTTCAGTCGCAGGTCCTCGGCGCGCTCATCGAATTCGTCCTTGGACAGCGAACGCCCCAACTCAGCTGTCCTGAACATCAGTCACATCCTCAAAGCAATGTTTAGCAGGAGGCGCCAGGCGATAGTACCGAAAAAAAAAGATCCAAAAAAAGATCCAACCGACGTCGAGCGAAACGCAGCAGGGCTTGGGGGGATTGCGAAGTAGTTTCGCAAGTTGGCGGCCACCGGTGGCCGGCGACAAAACCGCCACGATGGTGCGCGCAAGCTCCTGAAATCACCGACCGCCTTGTCGGCACGGCGTTCGCATCGGTCGAGACGGCATGACCCGACCCCGCATCGTGCATGCCGGCGCTACCTTGGCCCTGTCTCGGCGCACCACCCGCCGCTACTTCCTCCTCAATCCCGATGAGACCCGGCAAATGGAGCAGGCGTATTGGTATTGCCTCGCCTATGCCGCGCAGCTCCATGGCGTCCTAGTCCATGCCGCCTGCCTCATGTCGACCCACGCGCACGAGGTCATCACTGACGTCCGTGGTGAATATCCACGGTTCTTGGGGACGTTTCACCGAAACCTGGCCTTGTGCGCCAAGGCCTTGCGGGGATGGCCGGAGGAGGTCTTCAACAAACGAAGCACCGGCGCTCATGACCTGCTGACCCCGGAGGCGATGATCGAGTCCATCGCCTACCTCATCGCCAATCCGGTCGAAGCGCTCGCGGTGCGCTACGCTAAGGATTGGCCCGGCGCGCATACGCTTCCGGGGCACGTCGGTACCCGCGTCATCAAGGTCAAGCGACCGGCGCACTACTTCAATCCTGACAATTCCAAGTGGCCCGAGGAGATCGAGCTTCGGTTGGAGATGCCGGCGGCGCTCGAGCTCGACTATGGGCCGGAGCTCGCGCGGGAGCGCATTGCCGAGCGGGTGCGTGAGAAACAGCACCAGGCATGGAACAAGGCCAAGCGCACCGGTATCCCCTTTGTCGGGCCGAGGCGGGTGCTCCGACTCCCGCACACCAAACGGGCCAAGAGCTACGAGGTGTTCGGGAGCCTGAATCCTCAGTTTGCCGCGGCAGGCCATCGTGGGGCGGCGACCAAAGCAGTGAAGCGCCTGCGTGCGTTCAAGGCGCAGTACGCGCGGGCGCTTGCGGCGTGGACTGCGGGAGACCGAAGCGTCTGCTTCCCGCAAGGCACTTGGTGGATGCGCGTGTGCCACGGGGCACGGTGTGGGCCGGCGCCGTAGGGGCGCCTTCTCAGCAAGCCTGACTAGACGCGAAGGGGCTGCCCGAAGGGGCGGCAGCGCCGGGGTGTGTCCGCTGGGCTCGTTGCGAGGGGGCGATGGTCGTTACCCGGCTCACTTGTCCGCATTGGAGGGCCCGAAGGGTCGGCCGACACGCCCGGACGCGCAAGTTCTGCCGTCACCATGCACTCGGCTCGCCCTTCTCTCGCTTGGAACCAACGCCAACCACGGTCGGATCTGCGTGGGATCTGCGTGTCTCTCGCTTGGAACCAACGCCAACCACGGTTGGATCTGCGGGAACCACGGTTGGATCTGCGTGTCGGATCTGCGTGTCGGATCTGCGCGTCGAGGTCTGTGGATTGTTGAGATCACGCGACGTCGAAGCGATCGAGATCCATCACCTTCGTCCATGCCGCTATGAAGTCCTCGACGAGCTTCTCTTGCCCGTCAGAGCTTCCATAGACTTCCGCCAGTGCCCGAAGCTGGGAGTTTGAACCGAAGACGAGATCGACACGCGTGCCCGTCCACTTCAGCTCGCCCGTCTTGCGGTCGCGCCCTTCGAACACGTGATTGTCGTCCGACACCGGCTTCCACTCCGTGCGCATGTCGAGCAGGTTCGTGAAGAAGTCGTTGGTCAGCGCTTCAGGCCGCTTGGTGAAGACGCCATGCTTGGACTGACCGACGTTGGTGTTGAGTACGCGCATGCCGCCAACGAGCACCGTCATCTCGGGCGCGGTCAGGGTCAGCAACTGCGCTTTGTCGACGAGCAGCGCCTCGGACGACACGGCGTATTTTCCCTTCTGGTAGTTGCGGAAGCCATCTGCGACCGGCTCGAGCGGCTCGAAGGACTCGACGTCGGTCTGCTCCTCCGAGGCATCCATGCGTCCCGGTGTGAATGGAACGGTCGCCTCGTGACCGGCGTTTTTCAGCGACTGCTCGATGCCTGCGCAACCGCCGAGCACGATCAGGTCGGCGAGCGAGACTTTCTTGCCGTCGGACCGCGCGCCGTTGAAGTCGCTTTGGATGTGCTCGAGGGTCTTCAAGACCTCCGCGAGTTGCCGAGGCTCGTTGGCTTCCCAATCCTTCTGCGGGGCGAGACGAATGCGCGCACCGTTGGCACCGCCACGCTTGTCCGAGCCTCGGAAGGTGGACGCCGACGCCCAAGCGGTCGAAACCAGTCGCGAAATTGACAGGCCCGACGCTAGGACCTTGGCCTTGAGGGCGGCCACGTCGTCATCATCGATCAACGCGTGATCGACCGCGGGGATCGGGTCCTGCCAGATGAGCTCTTCCGCAGGAACGTCCGGGCCGAGATAGCGTGCGCGCGGGCCCATGTCACGGTGCGTGAGCTTGAACCACGCCCGGGCGAATGCGTCCGCGAGCTCGTCCGGATTTTCGTGGAAGCGCCTAGAGATCTTTTCATACGCAGGATCGAACCGCAGAGAGAGGTCCGTGGTGAGCATGGTCGGTGCGTGACGCTCGTTCGGGTCGTGCGCATCCGGAACCGTGCCGGCACCCGCACCATCCTTCGGCACCCACTGATGCGCGCCACCAGGGCTCTTGGTCCGTTCCCATTCGTAGCCGAACAGGTGCGAGAAGTAGTCGTTGCTCCACTTCGTCGGCGTGGTGGTCCAAGTGACTTCCAGGCCGCTCGTGATCGCGTCACCGCCTTTGCCTGAGCCGTGGTTGCTATTCCAGCCGAGGCCCTGCTCCTCGATGCCGGCCCCTTCGGGCCCGGGCCCCAGCTTTGAGTCGGGCGCGGCACCGTGGCACTTGCCGAAGGTGTGGCCGCCGGCGATCAGCGCGACCGTCTCTTCGTCGTTCATCGCCATGCGGCCGAAGGTCTCACGGATATCCTTGGCCGCCGCGACTGGATCCGGGTTGCCGTCCGGGCCCTGGGGATTCACGTAAATCAGGCCCATCTGCACCGCGCCGAGCGGCCTTTCGAGGTCGCGCTCGCCGGAATAGCGCTCGTCGCCACCGAGCCAGGTGTCCTCGGAGCCCCAGTATACGTCCTCATCGGGTTCCCAGACGTCCTCGCGACCGCCACCGAAACCGAAGGTCTTGAACCCCATGGTTTCGAGAGCGACGTTGCCGGTAAGAATCATGAGGTCGGCCCAGGAAAGCTTGCGCCCATACTTCTGCTTGATCGGCCAAAGCAAACGTCGCGCCTTGTCCAGGTTGGCGTTGTCCGGCCAACTGTTGAGCGGCGCGAAGCGCTGCTGGCCCCTGCCGCCGCCGCCACGGCCGTCACCGATGCGGTACGTACCGGCGCTGTGCCACGCCATGCGAATGAAGAAGGGCCCGTAGTGACCGAAGTCTGCCGGCCACCAGTCTTGGGAATCGGTCATCAGTGCCGCGAGATCCTTCTTTACAGCCGCCAGGTCGAGGCTCTTGAACTCCTCGGCATAGTCAAAGTCGCCACCCATCGGATCGGACTTGGCGGAATGCTGGTGCAGGATGTCCAGACGCAACTGGTTCGGCCACCAGTCACGGTTCGACTGGCCGTCGCCTGCGGGATGATAGAAAGGGCATTTCGTTTCGCTGGTCATCGTGGTCTCCTCGGGGAGCGGCAAACATACGCTCCTCGGGACTATCGCTCCACCCGCACCGAACGCCAACCACGGTCCGGTCGGATCTACTTATGTTCGCTCCCGAACAGGCCCGTTGCCGGTGATTTCCTCGCGTATCGATTGGAGGAACGCTTCTCGTTCGTCTCCCGCCGAATAGCGTGCGCCGAGGATGTAGCGCCGCATGGTGGGGGAGGCGTGGAAGGTGACTGTGAACGAGGCGAGGCGGAGCAGGAAGCGCCTCACGTTGAAGTCCGCTAGGTCGCCGGCAGCCTGAGCGGCCTTGAGGTAAGTGGTGGCCAACTTGACGATGCGCTGCCCGTTTTCGCGCACGACTTCGATGATCGCCTCCTCGTCCGGTTCGAATACCTCGCGCATGAGAGCGCCTGCGTACTCGGGGTGCTCTCCCAGGAAGTCCCACAGTTGCGCCGCGCACTGCACAATGAGGTCGGCGGGTGGAAGGTCGGACCCAGCGTCGATCGTCGGCGTCATCCGCGTCGCAATCGTCTCCATGATGTGTTCCAGCATCGCGCGGGCCAGCTCTTCTTTTCCCCCGGGAAAGAAGTGGAAGATACTGGCTGCGCGGATGTCCGCTCTTTCTGCCACGCCCCGGAGCGAAGCCCCTTTGAAGCCATGCCGCGCGATTTCCTTGGCGGCGGCCTCGAGCAGACGCTCCCTGGTGGTGTGGTTTTGGCCCATTTTCTCAGCCTCTAGCACCCTGGCCGACAGCCCGTCCAGCTCGGCGCCGCCGTTGAGACTTGACGCCACCGGCCCGAACAGGTTACCTAACAATCGTTAGGCACGGACTAACGCTCGTTAGGTGGGAGTAGTGGACGATGAGAATCAAAGACGTGGAAACCAAGGCCTTCTTCGCGCAGTTCCTCGCGCGGCTCTTTGTGCACAACGTTGTCAAAGACTCGCAAATCTTTCTGCCCAAAGGAGACTACGAACGCAGGCACGGAGACTTCCCTAGGTATTTCTCCGGGTGGTATCTGTTCGTTCCATCCAAAGACCTGGCGGAGGGTGAACTCGTTCACAAGAAGCTCAATGGGCTCGACCTCGTCGCCTATCGCAATAGCGAGGGCAAGCCCGTCATTCACTCCAATCGCTGCGCCCACATGGATGGGATGTTTGCGCCCATGGGCGAGGTGAAAGACGGCAAACTCACCTGCGCCTATCATCGATATTCGTTTGAAAACGGCGTGCCGCAAAGCGGACCGAGCGAGTTCCGCAGCGACCCAAGCAACTGCATTCCATGCCATCCCGTGCGTGAGGTCAACGACCTGATCATGTTCTGGTTCGATGTCGACAGCGAAAATGGCATTGGCGAACCCACCTGGGAGCTGGACCTTCCGGACGTGAGCAAGTTCCCGCGGCAGGCCTTCGCTCGCTCGATCACGCCGACGCATATGGCACCGCTGCATGAAAATATCGTAGACGACCAGCACTTCATGCTGTTGCACAAGGCGAACCGGTACAAGGCAGAACCAAAGGTCTATCACGAGAAACATCGGTTCGCGACGAAGAACACCATGAGAGTCCCCGCGCCTAAGATCGGGCCGTTCAAGGTGAAGGGAGTCGACGGCGACCTGATGGACATCCGCATGGATACGGAGTTCCATGGACTCGGGATTCACGTCAACTTCGTAAAGAACGGCAACTTTGAAGCTCGAGTTATCCACTGCACGACACCGATTGAGGACGAGGTGACAGAGTGGACCATCGCCCTGTACATGGAGCCGCGAGAGTGGAAACTGAAGTTTGACATGAAGACCTTCATGAACATCCTCTACCCCTGGGCCATGTTCGGTCAGACCTACTATCTGCACACGCAGGACCGTCGCGTGTTCTTCGAAAAGGCCCCGTACAACTTCTTCGATGACGTTCCCAAAGGGTTCGAGAAGGTCAACATGTTCAGGCGTTGGGTTCAGGAAGAACTTATGGGCGAAGAACGGCCCATGCGAAAGAACAGCGTGCCCACGAGGTTTGTCCCAGTCGACAGGCTCGCGAGCTCAAAGTCGAAGGACACCGCTGCATAGTCTGCGACCCCACGTGGCAGATTGGACCGCGCGAGACGTCCCGGAGTTGAGTGGGAAAACGGTCGTTGTCACGGGCGGCAACAGCGGCTTGGGCTTCGAGTCTGCCAGGGTGCTGGCGAGCAAGGGGGCCGAGGTGATCCTCGCCTGCCGCTCAGTCAGTCGCGGACAAAGCGCGAAGCAAGAGATTGCGACGCGTTTGCCGGACGCAAGGCTGCGTGTGATGAAGCTTGATCTGCAGGACTTGTCGTCCATAGAAGGCTTCGCAACGGAGTTCGGTACCCACTGCCGCCGCCTGGACGTCTTACTGAACAACGCAGGCATCATGAACACGCCTTATCGCCTGACTCAAGACGGCTTTGAAAGTCAGATGGGCACGAATCACCTTGGGCATTTTGCGCTGACCGGTCGACTGCTGGACGTGCTCGCGCGTACCCCCGGGTCCAGGGTCGTCACTGTCAGCAGTTCCGGCCATCGCGCCGGCACGATGGACTTCGGCAACCTGCTTTTTCAAAATGAAAGAGGCTATACGCCATTCAAAGCCTACAGCCGCTCCAAACTCGCGAACCTGTTGTTCGCCTATGAGCTACAACGTCGCCTCGAACGACATGGCGTCGACTGCATGTCTTTGGCTGCCCACCCAGGTGCCGCCCAGACGGACCTAGGAAAGCACATTGAAGACGAGTTCTTTATGCGGCTGCTCAAGCCAGTTCTCAAGCGCGTCGTACAGGGTCCTAAGAGCGGTGCCCTTCCGCAAATTAGAGCATCGGCGGATCCGACAGTTCGCGGCGGACAATACTATGGACCCGACGGGCTCTTTCAAATGAGCGGATCTCCAGTGCAGGTGCAATCCAGCAGGGCCTCGCGAAACACTCATGACGCCGACAAGCTCTGGGAGGAGTCCGAGAGGCTCACGGGAGTCCTATATCGGTTTTCGTAGCGTACAAGATAGCGTAGTTGCCACGTACCGTGCCGCCCACGATCGCTCTCCTACGGAAGCTTGTACTCTCCTTTCCAGTCGGACCAGCCCGCGCCAGTGTCACCTATGAAGTTACCCTGAAATGTTTGTTTGCCGGTTATCCCTTTGTATTTGCCGGTCCCACCCACAAAGCGTTCCGTGCCCGGACACGCAGGCATCACACCCGAGCATTTCCACTCGACGAAGATTTTGTCCCCATCTGCGTCCGTCACCACGCACGTCCCGGTCGCATTGGCACGTCCCTTATTGACATCGTTATAAAGCGTGCAATCGACTCGGGCTTTGTGCATGAAGCCCTTACCCTTGTCATTGAACATGACCCCGGGCACGACGCCAGCGTAGACTGTCCGGTCTTCTCCCAGCTGCTGTACTTGCCCGATGAAGGTCCAACCATAGTGACCCGAGTATTTTCCCTTCTTGGGGAGATCAGCCGCGGCGGCGGGTAAACTGAGACACAACGCAGCGACTGCCAATCCCTGCGCGATGGATGTATTGCGAGCCATTGTTATTGCTCCTGCGAATGAGGGTCTAATAACTGTTAACGCCTCTTTGTCTGAGGAAGAGTACGCAGCTAAGGCCATATTCGCAATGGAGCCGTGTAGTGTACTGGCGCGCCCATCGGTAACACTTTGGGCTACACCGCGTCGTTCATGCGATCGCTGTAATCCCAGGAGCCGATCCATAAAGGCTGTAAGCGAATGACGAGCTCTTCTTGGGCACGTCCGAGCAGAAAGCGTCCGAGGCTCGACTGGGTCGACCCCAAGTACCGGTCGAGAAGACGTTCCAGAAGCTCTCCCGCCCCCTCCGATTCGAGGCTGGCCCTGGCCTGTCCGCGGACGCCGCAGTACGGCGGCTCGTTCGGGGCGACCTCGAAGGCGCATCGCGAGTCTTCCTTCAAGCGCATCGCGATCCGCGAATCCTGATGGACCGCCGCGAGCAACTCGTCGCCCTCCGGCAGAAACCAAAGCGACAAGACGACGGGAAACCCCGTATCGGTGTTCGCCGCAAGCCGCATCGGAATGCGCGCTTCGGCGAGAAACTCCCGTACGCGGTCGTTGGACCACGGACCAGAACGGCGAATCGACGACTCGGAGCTCATAGCGCGTTGACTCACGCCTTGCTTGGAGGAACGGCCTTGCCGCCCTTGGCCTCGGCGCGTTGGTAGGCCGGGCGGCTGATGACTCGGTCGCGCCACGCCCGCATGTTGGGACGCTCGCCCGAGGCTCGGAATAGGGCGGCCTCCACCGCGTAGAACATTTGAATGTCCGCGATCGAGAAGTTGTTGCCGGCGAAGTACGGACGCTCCCCGAGCGTCTTCTCCACGAATCCGAGATGCAGGTCGAGGGCGGGGCGGGTGTAGCTCTTGTCGACTTGGTCCGCGATGCCTCTGGCGATGGGCTTGATGAAGAAGGGCATCGGCGCCGCGCGTAACCTCGTGAAGATGAGCTGCACCAGCAACGGCGGCATGAGCGAGCCCTCCGCGTAGTGCAGGAACATCGTGCACTCGATCTTCTCGGTCTCGTCGGTCGGCCTCAGCTTTCCCTCGCGGTCCGCGAAGTACTCGAGCACCGCACCCGACTCGACGAGCACGCGCCCGTCGACTTCGACCATCGGAAACCGACCGAGGGGATGGACATCAGCCGCTGCTGACGGCGCCCGGAAGTCCTTGTCGCGCTCCCAGGCTTGAATGGTGTAGTCGAGCTCGAGCTCCTCGAGGAGCCAGAGAGCGCGCAACGAGCGGGAGAAGTTGAGATGGTGGACTTTGATGCTCATGCCGCGAGCGTAGCATCGTTTTGCCCGTCTATTCCTCGTAGTAATCGATGTATCGCGAAAGGGCTTTGCCTATTTCTCCTTCAACAGGACGCCGGGGTTCAATACCCAGTTGGGGTCGAGCGTTGATTTGAGTCCCGCAAGCGTCGTCTCGAAGAGCTCGCCGCGTTCCCGTTCGTACCACGGCCGATGATCGCGACCGACGGCGTGGTGATGGGTGATCGTGCCGCCGTTGTCGATGATGGCGTCGGACACGGCCGCCTTGATCGCGTCCCAGGTCTCCAACTGCTTGCCCGGCTCGGCCCACGCAAAGACCGTGTAGTACGGTGCCGGACCGTCCGGATAGAGGTGCGTGAATCGGCAAGTAATGATCCCGCGTCCCCGGCAGTGCACATCAAACGCCTTCTGCGCGGCGCCAAGGACATTGGAATGAAACCTTTCGAATTGGTTCCAAGTGACCGCGCTCTCGAACGTCTCGGAGATCATGCCCTTTTTCGCCATGACATCTCGGATGTAGGGCGCCCGGATGAAGTTGTTGCGCCAGTTACCCGCCGAGCCTTTTCGGACGGTCTGTTCGGTATGCCGAACCTTGCGCCGGTTGTATCGTCCGCCGTGCTTGCGGCAGACCTTGAGCGCCTGGGTCGTCATCGCTTGCTGCGGGTAGTGTTCAGACTCGAACCCGAGGATCAGCATCGCGTGTTTTCCGTCACCAAGGCCCATCGCGACTGCTTCCATCCGACTGACCAAGCGGCAGTTCACCGGATACAACTTGCCTTGTGAAAGCTCGCGAACCGCTCCGGCGCCATCCATGAAGTCCTCGAACTTCACGGTGACCGAGGAGCGATAGCGCGGGCGGGCGTGCAGCCGAATCCATGCTTCGGTGATGACCCCGAGCGTACCCTCCGAGCCGAGCCACAATCGCTCCTGACTCGGTCCTGCGCCGGACGCGGGCAAACGACGCGTGGTGTGGATGCCCTTCGGCGTGACGACGCGCACCGATTCGACGATGTCGTCGATGTGCGTGTAGAGCGTGCAGTAGTGACCGCCGGCGCGCGTGGCGATCCAACCGCCGAGCGTCGAGAACTCGAAACTCTGCGGATAAAACCGCGGGCTCAATCCATAGGGCTTGAGTGCCGCCTCGAGTGCCGGGCCGAAGATGCCCGCTTGCACGCGGGCTGCGCGCGACACTTCGTCCACTTCGAGCACTTGGTTGAAGTTGCGCATGTCGAGCGAGATGGTGCCTTTGTATTTCTGCGACCTGGTGGGCTCGACGCCGCCAACGACGCTGGTGCCGCCACCGTAGGGCGTCAGGCTCACTTGCTCTTCCTCGCAAAACCGGATCAGCGCCAGGATCTGATCCTCGGTGTTCGGGAACGCGACGTAGTCGGTTGGGTTGTCGTACAGGCGGTGTAGGCCACGGACGATGTCGCGATACGCTAGGCCGTAGCTGTGCGAAACGCGCTCGTGCTTGTCGTCCGTGCAGAATGGCCTAAAGTGGGCAGGAAGCGCGAACCGGGGAGCCCGAAGGGTGATGTCCTCTAGCCGCGGCGCTGGAGTATCCACGAAGTCATCGAGACCGAAGCGCGCCTTGATGAACTCGAGCAACACCTCCACCATCCGCGGGTCTGGTCCGTCATCCTCGTAGCCCCATCCCCAGAAACTCCGTATTCGTGCGCCAGTCGCTTTGGGGGCCGCGGAGTCCCGACCCATCATTGCGGCGAGAGCCTCTTGTGCCGCCCGAAGATCTGTCAGTGCGTCGCCCGAGCGTTTCGCATTCCACTCGCTGGCATGACGAGCAAGGACGCGACCGACCGCGGATAGAAGCTGTTTCTGATCGTCGTTCGGGAGAATCGATCCCATGGTTGCGGTTGGACCTCACGATGGCAGATCCGCATCCGAGGTTTGTGGATGGGCAGGCGATTGTCAAAGGCGAAACCGTGTCTTGTCGTTTCGCAATGCCGATGCGTCCGAATCGTGAGCAGTGGTCCGGCGACTCAGCCGGGAACCGCTGGCACGGGCACCTTGCTGTCTCTGCCTTCATGATCGAGGGTGACGTGGAGCGAGCCGGTCAGCACCCCTTCCCAAGGCCCTCGCAGGGTTTCGAACGCGCTCTCATCGAGGTCGAGCGACGCCTCGAGCAGTGCGTCGACAAGCAGCTGACGGTGGTCCCCCTCCATGTCCCAGTGCACGACCAAGGCCAAACCGCCCAGTTGATGGGCTTCGGTCAAGAACACATGGGCTTTCGCAAAGGCTCTTTCGACCGCTTGAAGCGCCTCGGCGGCAGTCGCATGCATGGTGGCCGTAAGCGCACAATCGTCAGTCACGATGGTGCAGTATAGCAGCCTGCGATGGCGCGTATCCACGCGTTGACCTGACGGCGCCTCGGCGATAGTACCAGCCGAGTTATGCGTAAGTGGCGATGCATTATCTGTAACCACATCTACGATGAGGCTGAGGGTGATCCGGATAGCGGCGTTTCGCCGGGCACGAAGATGGAAGATGTGCCCGACGATTGGTGCTGCCCCGACTGCGGTGCTGAAAAAGCGGATTTCGAGCTCATCGAAGAGTAGCCACTAGATCTATTGCTCGGCCGGCGGTACCGTACTGGTACAAACATGGCTGCCCACCCGATGGACAACATCCCGGTGCGGAGGCTGCGGTTCAAGTTGGACGAGGATGGCGCCCACGAAGAGCACCATCCGATCTGGAGCCGCAGTTGTCCGGATTTCTCGATGTTCATCAACGCTCTCGGGATTCACGTCCCCTATTTCGAGCGCTTCTTGGTGGAAGTCATGCGCAAGTACCGGGGCGAGCTGACGGATCCGAAGCTCGCTGAGGATGTGCATGCGATCATGGGCCAGGAAGCGTTTCATGCGTTCAACTTCGTCGGTTGGAACAAGGCCATGGCGCATCGCTATCCTCGAGTCGCGGAGCTGGATGAGGAAGCGCGGGTTCACTTCGAAGATGCGCTCGCCACGCGAGACAAGAAGTTTCAGATCGGATTCACCGCGGGCTACGAGACGTTCACCTATCTTGGCGGAATGATCGTTCTCGATCGCTACGAGGAGTTCATGGCCGATGCAGATCCCAAAATGCGAGCCCTATGGGTTTGGCATCAGGTGGAGGAAGTCGAACATGGCGCGGTCGCGTTCGATTTCTACAAGGCGTTCTATGCGAAACACGAATGGTATCGTCGCTGGATGGTGCTTTACGCCTTTGGGCACATCCTGCGTGAGACCTTCAAGGGGTATGCAGCGATGGTTCGGACCGAAGGGTATTATCGCAAGCCGCTACGCGCGCTCCGGGCCTGGAAGTTCTTTCTCTCCTTTGGGTTGAATTTGGCGTATGCAGCCCTTCCAGTGCTCTCTCGCAAGTACCACCCTCGAAATCACCCCATTTGCAACGAAGCGCAGAACGACGTGGCGGTTGCCTGGCGGGAGCGTATTGCGGGGGGAGCGGATCCCCATAGTCTCACCGACGGCGACGTGGAACAGATGCTGAAGCGCGCTTAGCGCCAAAACAGGGAAGGAAGGTTTGGATGAATACTGACCTCTCGGCGCGGGGGACCGAACGACTGCAACGCCAGGTGATCGGCCACGGGATGCTGGTCTTGTTGATAGGCCTAGTCGCGGGCGTGCTCTTAACGTTCTCCCTGCTCGGCGCAGTAGCGTTGTGGCCGTTCCCGACCTGGGAGGTCACCGTGCCCGGGTCGACGCGGGGCTGGGTGTCGGCTCACGTCGGCGGGATCCTCAACGGCGTGATGATCGCAGGTCTCGCGCTGCTCATGGGTAAGCTCAACCTACAGGGACGCGGGGCATTTTGGACAGGCTGGGGACTGATCATCGTCGGTTGGGGCAATACGCTCTTTTACTGGGCGGCCAATTTATCGGCCAACCGAGGGTTGTCCCCAGCCGCTACGACCCACGGCGAGGGCGGCGTCTGGGCCGCGCTCGCCTACGTTGGAGGAGTGGTCGGCATGGTGTTTGCGTTCATCGTCGTCGTGATCCTCGCGCGTGCCGCCTTCGAAGCCGCCCGCGCCATCGAGTGAGTCGGCCAACTGCGGCGCGCGATGCGATCGGTGCGATAAGTGAGCGATCGCACAACAAATCGTAGCCTTCGAGGGTCTCGGATCGGCCCAAGACGCTTGAAAATCGTCCCGAGACGGTGGTAGCGTCGAAATCCCCCCCTTGGCTGTTCGGAGGCCCCCATGCCCGGTTCCCGTTTGTTGTCTTCCCTGGTCTTGAGCATGGCGCTCGTATTCGCCGTCGCAGGATGCGCTACCAACACTGAAGGCGAGTCTGGCTCGCTCTCGCTGGAGCTCGTCATCAATGGCGACGCCGAAATCGATGAAGTGCAGTGGTCGATCACCCGCGGAGGCGAGGAGATCAAGTCGGGCACCATCAACACCAGCGCCAACGGAGCGACGGCTTCAGTCCAAGCGTACGGGCTCGAGCCGGGGGATGGCTACACGATCACGCTGGAAGCGGTGTCTCCCGAAAAGGAGACGACCTGCAAGGGCTCGGCAATGTTCGACATCAAGGTCGGCGAGGTGACCGAAGTGGACGTCATGATGAACTGCAAGCCGCCACGGCGTTTCGGTGCCGTGCGAGTCAACGGCGAGCTCAACATCTGCCCGTACATCAACTGGGCCGATGTGTCGCCGTTGGAGACTTCGGTTGGCAACGATATTGATCTCTTCGCGATGGCGACCGACGACGAGGGCGACCCGATCTTCTACATGTGGAGCTCGGGCAGCGGCGTCATCGCCGACCCGATCGCCCAGTCGACCACCTATACTTGCACCGCGGTCGGTGACGACGCGATCACAATTCTCGTGACCGATGACGGCGGCACGCACTGCATGGACATGCACACCGTCCCCATCGAATGCTTCGCGGGCGATGGGGAGCCCTGCGAGGGGGTGATCTGTGAAGACACCGGCAACGAGTGCACCACAGCGGCATGCAACTCAGGCACCGGCTTCTGCGAAACCTCGAACGTCGCCGACAACACCGACTGCGACGGTGGCGCCGGGATGTGCATGGGTGGTGAGTGCGTCCCCAAGGAGCTCTGCATGGATGTCGTCTGCGAAGACGACGGCAACGAGTGCACGGACGAGGCTTGCAATCCGGCGGACGGAATGTGTGAAACTTCGAACAACAGCAACGCGTGCAACGACGACACCGGCACTTGCAGCGAAGGCGTTTGCGTGCCGAACCCAGAGTGCACGGTGGACGGGGACTGCCCGGCCACTGGCAACGAATGCATCGACGCGGCGTGTAACGCGGGAACCTGCGGGACCTCGAACAACACCAATGCGTGCGACGGCGGAGACGGGACCTGCGACGCAGGCGTTTGCGTGCCGAACCCAGAGTGCGCGGTGGACGGGGACTGCCCGGCCACTGGCAACGAGTGCATCGACCCGGTGTGTAACGCGGGAACCTGTGAGACATCGAACAACACCAACGCGTGCGACGACGACACCGGCACTTGCCAAGACGGCCAGTGCGTGACGACCGACCCGTGCGCAGGCGTCGTTTGTGACGACACGGGCAACGACTGCACCGTGGCGGAGTGCAACCCCGCGAACGGTCTGTGCGAAGAGTCGAACGTGGCCGACGAAACCGCCTGCAACAATGACGGCGGCAAGTGCAACGCCGGCTTCTGCGTGCCGGCCCCGACGGCCAACGGCTTCATCAAGACGCTGGACCCCAACGCCGGTTTCAGCGTGAGCGCATCCAATACTCAAGATACGACGAACCTGCCGGATAGCTGGGGCGGCTTCACGCTCCCCCTGGTGATCACCCAAGACCTCGTAGGCCATATCCTGCAGTTTGGCTTCCAGACGAACGCGTCGAACTTCGACAATACCAACAACTTCTACGACAACGTCGTGCTCAACGATCCCGCGGTCCTTTACACACAGGACTTCAATGGGCTCGACATTACAGCCAGTACGGTAGGTGACGGATGGGCGTTTTTCGTCAATGTGTTTGACAGCGCCGGTACCCGTAAGTTTGGCTATGGCGGGGCCGCGCCCAACGGCACCGGCTTTATCTCGGGGATAGTTTCCGGACAAGGCGGTCTGGAGCAAGAACCCCAACAACTCAGCGTCTTCAGTGACTACAATTGCTGCGGTCTCGGCGGTACGAACGAAGAAGGTCACGGCAACGGAACTGACCTGGTCGAGACCAACGTTTTCCAAGAACGCACGATTGCAGCGGAGGATGTCGGCAAAACCTTCGAATTCATCTTCCAGGCCAAAGCCGGCAATATCGGACAGTGATCCCGCCTGGGGCTCTTGGGAAGCCGGGTCCAGGCCGGATCATTTCTCTTGGTTGAGACCGACACCCTAGGCTGTCGGTCTTAACCGAGACAAGCGGTTCGCCCAAGGGCTCGCCTTCAGGCACGCCAATTGTTACGGGGTGCGTCGCTGCTAGCCGCGCATGTCTTCGAGCTCGATGCCGCGGGTTTCATGCACCATCTTCATGACAAAGATGATCATCCTCTTCGCGTTGTTCCTGAGCCTGTTTGCCTTAGACGTATTCGGTGAAGGCTACGTAGGGGCGGTCTTATTCCCCGCCTTGGGCATCTTCTTCATCGTCTGGATGTGGGGGAGGTTTCCTGCGCCCAGCTCGCATTCATAGCGGCCGAACGTGCTAGAGTCGCGCGGTGGCGCGGCGTTTGCGTCTAGGAGGATCGACTGTGTCTAAAACGCCTAACGACCATTTTCCCGTGAGCTCCCGGTCGAGCGCCGCCGTATCGCTCAGACGATCGGGTTACAAAGTGCCAGGGTTCCCTGGGCTTCTGGGTACAGATTTTTCCCAGATGCCGCGAGCGAAGAAGATCGAGCTCCTCCGGATAATCCTTCGGCAGAAGATCCATGGAATGTCGTTTAGCCCCTACATCGAGGGGCAGTCTCCTGGGACCGAGATCAGCGAGCACCAGATCCGCCAGCGGCTAGACATCATTCAGCCGTACACACACTGGATCCGAAGTTTCTCGTGTATCGAGGGCCACCAGGAAACGCCGCGCATCGCGCATGAGAACGGTCTCAGGACCATGGTCGGGGTCGGGTTGTCGGAGGACCTCGACATGAACGAGATGCAGCTCCGTAATGGAATCAAGGTCGCCCGTGCAGGGCATGCCAACATCCTTGCGGTCGGCAACGAAGTCATGCTGCGCGAAGACCTGACCGAGGACCAGCTAATCGATTACATTCAGCGCGCGAGGGCCGCCGTCCCCGGTGTCCCGGTGGGCACTGTCGATGCCTATTTCCTGTTCGAGAATCATCCCCGCGTGACCGCGGCCTGCGATACGCTGCTGGTCAATTGCTATCCCTTCTGGGAAAGCTGCCCCGCGGAGTATGCCCTGTTGTACATGAAAGAAATGTATCGACGGGCGCAGAACGTCGCGGATGGCAAGAAAGTCATTATCAGCGAGACCGGTTGGCCAACCGTCGGGTCTCCTTTCGGTGCGGCGATACCCTCTTACGACAATGCATTGGAGTACTTCATCAGGACTTACCAGTGGGCGCACACGGAGGGTATCGAGATCTTTTATTTCTCGTCGTTCGACGAAGCCTGGAAGGTCGGCGATGAGGGGGATGTCGGCGCCTACTGGGGGCTGTGGGACAAGGACGGCAACCTGAAGTATGAGCAGTAGAGCCATTTTGGGTTTTGTGATTGCAGTCACCTTGGCGCCTGCACCGGCGATCGCTTCGGCCAAACGCCTGACTCACTACCCGGGACGCAGCGAGTACCGTGCTCCCAAGGCCCAGCGTGCGCCCACGGTGGACGGCGTCGCCGATGAAGCGATCTGGAAGCGAGCTCGCTGGCACGAGCTCAAGCATCGCTGGCTCGGACCCGAGTATTCAGCCGAGGATTTCCAAGGTCGCTTCAAGGTGGTCTGGACCGCCGAGAGAATTTACATTCTCGCCGAGCTCGTCGACGACGTGTTGTTCGACGGCCACCGCGATCCGCTCGTCCAGTATTGGGACGACGACTGTCTGGAGATCTTCCTTGACGAGGACTACTCGGGCGGCAATCACCAATACAATCACAACGCCTTTGCCTACCACATGTCGCTCGACAATCAGGCGATCGACATCGGCACCGACAAGTTACCGCGCAGCTACTCCCATCACGTGCAGAGCCGTTGGAAGGCGCATGGCCCCAAGATCGTCTGGGAGCTGGCGATAGACATCTACACGGACGACTACGTGGACGGTTCGGACAAAAACGTGCCGGTGAAGCTATCTGCCGGCAAAGTGATGGGGCTAATGATCGCCTGGTGTGATAACGACGGCAGCGAGCTTCGTGAGAACTTCATAGGCTCTGAATCGGCGCCGGGGGAAGAAAAGGATCGTGGCTGGAAAGACGCGGGGCTGTTTGGTTCGCTGGTGCTGGTCGAGTGAATCGCTCTCCGAGCTCAGTCCAGATCATCCGCTGTTGCGCAGTCCGGTCGCGATCGTGTTCAGCGTCAGCTGGATGCCGCGCTCCAAAAGCTCACCGCGCTCGCCCGCACGGTGCCGGCGCAGCAGGTCGACCTGCATCACGTGCAGCGGATCGAGGTACGGGAAGCGGTTGCGGATGCTGCGCGCCAGCGTCGGGTTGTCGTCGAGGGGGTCTTCCGACCCCGTCAGCTCGGCGTGCCACCGCCGGGTGAGATCGTGCTCTGCGGCGATGATCTCGAACACCCGATCGCGCAGCTCGACATCGTCTACGAGGGCTTCGGCGTAGCGGCGCCCGATCGCCAGGTCGGTCTTGGCGAGGACCATGCCCATGTTGCTGAGCATCGCGCTAAAGAATGGCCATCGGTCTTGCATCTCGCGGAGCAACTTGCGCTCCTCGTCGCCGGTCGCGAACGCTTCGAACGCGGACCCTGCGCCGAACCACCCGGGAATATTGAGTCGGCACTGGCTCCAGCCGAACACCCAGGGGATGGCGCGCAGATCCTCGATGCGGTCGGAGTTGCGGCGTGAGGCAGGTCGGCTCCCGATATTGAGCGAGGCGATCTCGCCGATTGGCGTGATCGCCCGGAAGAAGTCCGCGAACCGGCCCGGCATGCCGGCCGCTGTGCCGTCGATCAGCCCCCGATAAGCAGAGTGGGCGAACGCGGCCAGCCGCTCGATGGCGTCGGAGTACCGAGCGGCGTCATCACCGAGCTGCTCCGCGTCAAGGCAACTCGCCTCGAGTGTCGCGGCGAGCAGCGTCTCGAGGTTCCGCCGCGCCGAAGCCGGCTGGGCGTACTTTGCAGCGACCATCTCGCCCTGCTCGGTCATTCGAAGCGCGCCGTGAACCGAGCCCGGGGGTTGCGCCAGGATGGCTTGGTAGGCGGGGCCGCCCCCGCGGCCGACGGTGCCGCCGCGGCCGTGGAACAGCCTGATCCGCACCCCGCATCGGTCGGCGGCGCCGACGAGCGCTCGTTGGGCGCGGTGGAGCTCCCACTGCGAGGCGACGTATCCGCCGTCCTTATTGCTGTCGGAGTAGCCGATCATGACTTCCTGGCGGTCGCCACGGCTGGCAACGATTTGGCGATACCGCGGGTTGGCGAGCAGCTCGAGCAGCGTGGCTTCAGCATTACGGAGGTCGGCGATCGTCTCGAACAGCGGCACGATGTCGAGCAACGACCGTACGGTTCCGCCTTGGGTGCGCACCAGGCCGACCTCCCTGAGCAGGACGGCGACCTCGAGCACGTCGCTCACCGACTCGGCCATCGAGATCACGTAGTGCGGGATCGTCCTGGGCCCAAATCGGGCGTGCGCCGATGCCGCCTCGCGCAGTACGTCGAGCTCGCTGCGCGTCAGCTCGGAGTAGTCGCCGTGCAGGGTAGTCAACGGCCTTGGGCCCTCGAGCTCAGCGGACAGAAGCGTTACCCGCTGCGCCTCGGGAAGGGAGAGGTAGTCTGGGTGGACGTTGGCGGTGGCGAGCAGCTCGGCGACGACCTCCTGGTGGATCGCTGAGTTCTGCCGCAAGTCGAGTCCGCAAAGGTGCGTACCAAACGTCTCGACGCCGCGCCGCACCGGTTCGACGCGATCGGTAGCAAGAGCAGCGGCGCCGTGCGAGCACAGGGACGCGATCACGATGTCGAGGTCGCGCAGCAGCTCGGTGACCGAGCCGTAGGCCGGAAGGCGGGCGTGCGGTAGCGGGCCGGGGACCTCGTCGAGCACTTCGGCGGCCAACCCCCAGGTGCGGGCGTGCATGGCGCGCAGCGCCCGACGGTACGGCTCGTCGGCGCGAAACCGCGAGTCGTCCTGCGACGCCGCCGCCAACTGCTCGAGCTCGGGCGACGGGGTTATCAGCCGCGCCGACATCGACAGCTCACGGGATAGCTCGTGCAAGGCGAGCAGGTGGTGGCGATACGCCTCGGCGGCCTGCGCCTCGACGGCCAGCCGGAGTACCGAAGCCGTGACGAAGGGGTTGCCGTCGCGATCGCCGCCGATCCACGAGCCCATCGAGATCATGTGGGGGTTGTGGACGGCCTGGCCGAGACGTTCGGCGGCGAGGTTTTCGGCTTGCCGTTGCAGTGCCGGCACCGTCGCAAAGATGCTCGACCGGTAGTAGCGCAGGGCCTCGTTGATCTCGTCACGGACCCGCAGTTTCGACAGCCGCACCTCGGCGGTCTGCCACAGGATGAGCACTTCGAGGCGGAGCTGCTCGTCGATCTCGGTGAGCTCCGAGGGGCTATTGGACGCCCGTGCCCGGCGCTGGAGTAGGTGGGCAACGGTATCGACGTGATAGAGCACCGTCTTGCGGCGGACCTCGGTGGGGTGCGCGGTGATCACCGGCGACACCGTCAACTCGTCGAGCGTCGCAGCGATCCGTGTTGCGTCGATACCGCTCGATAACAGCTTGTCGAGCGCAGCTTCGAGGCTGCCCGGCTGCAACCCGGTGCCCGCATCGCGGTGGTAGCGCCGGCGCCGCTCGACGTGCAGGTCCTCCGCGGTGTTCGCGAGAAGTGACAACCAGCCGAAGGCACGGATGAGGTGCAGCTGGTCGGCTGTGTCGGCGCTCGCGAGTGCGTCGGCGAGCGACTCGAGTGGCGCGCTGCCAGCGCGACGCTCCTGCACCGCGATCCGGCGGACCCGCTCCACGAGCTCGAACGTGTGCTGACCGGCTTGCTCCCGCAGGACGTCTCCGATCAGCCGACCGAGCAGACGAATGTCGTTGCCCCCGTTTTGGGGAATGGCGAAGGCCCGTTTGGTCATGATTTCACAGTGAGTGAATCACCGCGCATTGGCGCTCGGAAGCCTCTGCAGCAACTGCTTCGGCGTTCTATCGACGTTGAACAAGCCCCAGTGTTTTTCAGCCCCGAGCGGAACATCCGGATCACCTTTCCATGGCTCGTCGAACGCCTCGAAGAAGAAGACTGTCGTATTGGTGCTGCGCGCCCATGTCTCCAGTTCGCGATAATAACGCGCTTGGTTCGCCTCGTTGGCCCGGTCGCCAAACTCGACTGCGACGGTCGCCCAACCCGCCTCGAGGATTGCGAGGGGCTTGTCGGGCAGCGCGGAACGCACACCCTCAATATTCTCAAGCGTGTAGGCCAGCGCCTCGTCGATCGTCTTTCCTTCCCACGCGGGATAGGTATGTACGCCGACAAAATCGACCTCGGCTGCCAGTGCGGCGCCGTCGCGTATCCACCATGCGTAGTTTTCGGCGACGGTGACAGGCTGGTCTATTGCGTCCTTCACGAGCCGAACATAAGCGATGACTTTGTTCACTGGCACCATGTGGTCGTTCCAATCGACGAGCGCTTCATTGCCGACATTGACGGCGACTACAATGTCTTCAAAGTTCTGCGCAAGCTTGATTCCGCGTAGTAGCTCGGCGGCATTTCTCGACGTGTTGGCCGCCAATTGGCTTTCCGGTATCGGCTCGTCCAGCCAGGGACAGCCCTCATGATTGCTGAACTCGGCGTCCAGCCAAATACCCAACATCACCTTGATCGGAAGCTGGTGCCGCCTGATCAGCTCGAGCGTCAGCCGGGAGTTTTCGCCGGAATCATAGAGGCGGATCAGATTGAAATCGTGCGCGACGAGAATGTTGAGGTCCTCGAGAATCTCGTCGGGGCTTGGATTCACGGCGCCGTTGCCCCGATCCGGATACTGGCCTTCCCGAAATCCCGAATACGCAACAGCCATGATTTCTCCAGCCACCAAAGCACTTGGCGACTGCTGCCCTAGTCTCGCATTGCTCAACGAATGTACTTTGTTGGATCCCGAGTAGCATCCGGCAACTGTAATCGCGATAGCGGCGAATCCTTCTGTTGGTTTCATATCTGATCGCGTTGGTTCAGGGGAAAAAGCCCGCGCCCTCATATACGGGGTCGTTGCAGGCGGAGCCCGCTGGCGTGTCGCACAGCGCGTAGAGCGGCATCCGGAACTCGTCCCACAGGCCCCAGCCATCGTCCGTCCCCTTCCAGCGCTCGTCGAAGGACGTGAAATCGATGATGATCCGAGGCCCGCCGGGGGACCCTTCCCAGGAACGCATCAGGTCGAGGTACCACTTAGCGTTCACGGGATCCGCGGCATAGGTCTCGATTTCTTGGCTGGGCGCGGTCTGCCGCCACTTCCAGCCGGTCTCGCCGATGACGATCGGCAAAGACTCACCGATGGTGACGGTCGTGCCCGACGCATTGAGGTAGCTGTAGTCGTAGACGGCCTGGTAGTTGTCCTGGGCTTTGGCGAGCGCGGCATTCATCATGGCCTCGGCCCGTAGAGGACCGGCCGGGACCCCGAGCTGCTGCCAGTCCCATTGCCTGTAGTTGATGAAGGGGTACGTGTGAATGGACACGAAGTCGATGAGCCGCAGGACCCCGTCTGGGCTTCTGCCAAAAAAGTTTGCGTAGAAGGTGTAGTCGTCGTCCGCCGTGACCGGCTGCGTCACGTTGTTTCGGGTCTCGGCAATATACCCCTCGAGGCAGTTCAACGGCATGAACGCCGCGAAGAACGACGTCTCGTTGCCGACGCTGACCGTGACGACATTGTCATAGGTGTTGGCCAGGCGGATGGCGTTGTCGACCTGATCGTCGTTGAATGCGCTACTGCACGACGCGGCCGCGGGGCCCGAGAGGCCCTCGAGAAAGAGTCCCTGCTGGAATCGCATTTCGGGGAAGTTCGCGGCTGCGAGCTGCAGCATCTTCTCGGCCCCGGACACCTCGTCTACGCCGAACAAACGCACCAGGTCGAAGCCGGCGGTTTGCAACAGGCCGAGGTCCTCGAGGATGTCGGCTTCGTTGGGGATCTCCCCGGCATCCGGTCCACCGGCCCGGAACGCGCTGTAGTTGATCGCGTTGCCGGTCGTGTAGATGTCCGGCAGGGGCCGCAGCTCAGACGCCGCACATTCCACCTCGAAGCTCTTGGTCTTGTCGCACGGCGCGTCGCCGTCGCTGACCGTCACCGAGATCGTTTGGCTTCCGTTGGCGTTATCACACGTATAGATGGTCGACTGCGCGAATCGATCTAGGAAGCTTCCGCCTGTGGCGGTCAACGCTGTGGTAACCGTGTCGCCGTCGGCATCGCTCACCAAAACGGTTACTGCGGATCCTTCCGGAGGCACTTCATCTGGTACTGCGTTCAAGAAGTGCAGTCTTGGGCAGTTGTTGCCTGCGACCGTTTCGAATGTCGCATCGATATCGACGTTGCCGAGCGGGTCCACTCCGTCCCCATCACACGTCAACACCACGTTAACCTTGACCGTTTCGTTTACCACTACCGTGAAGTCCGCAGAACCCGTACACAAGGGATTGCCTGCGTCGTCGAACGCGGTCAGCGTGATGCTGCAGTCTCCCGCAGGTAAGAACATGATCGCTGCCCAGACGGGCGGTTCCTGTTCGTCATTGACGTTGAACTGGCCGCTCAGAGTGATTCCCGAGTCACAAGCGACGTCAAAACCCACTGCCGTGACGTCGGTGCTGCCAACAATCAGGTTGACTTGCACGCCACCGGAGGTGCCGGAGCTGCTAGTTTCACTTGCACACCCCGCAAGCGAAGTGGCCAAGAGCATGACCGCTGTGGTTAAGACCGATAGAGATCTCATCGAATGGCTCTTTGGTTACTAAGCGCATCTAAGAGAAGTGAATGATGTCGTCCAAGATCACGCAAACACGGTGGCGGTCGCTCGATGCTTCCGCCACCGTGTCGCGCTGGGGCTGCTTAGTCACGGCTGTTGATGGTGCCGTTACCGCAGCACGCGTCGGTTGACGCTGTGATTCGGATCACTGTCCGATATTGCCGCCTTTGGCCTGGAAGGCGAATTCGAAGGTTTTGCCGACATCCTCCGCTGCAATCGTGCGTTCTTGGAAAACGTTGGTCTCGACCAGGTCAGTTACGTTGCCGTGACCTTCTTCGTTGCCAGTGCCGAGGCCACAGCAGTTGTAGTCACTGTAGACGCTGAGTTGTTGGGGTTCTTGCCCCACACCGCCTTCACCAGTAACTAACGCACAGATCTGCGGTCCGTTGGGCGCAGCCCCGCCATAGCCAAACTTACGGGTACCGGCGCTGTCAAACACATTGACGAAGAACGTCCATCCGTCACCTATGACGGTGCCGTTGATGTCGAGCCCATTGAAGTCCTGTGTGTAAAGGACCGCTGGATCGTTGAGCACGACGTTGTCGTAGAAGTTCCCGGAACTGTCGAAGTTCGACGCGTTCGTCTGGAAGCCAAACTGCAGGATATGGCCTACGAGGTCTTGGGTGATCACCAGGGGGAGCGTGAAGCCGCCCCAGCTATCCGGAAGGTTCGTCGTATCTTGAGTGTTGGATGCGCTCACGCTGAAACCGGCTAGGGGGTCCAGCGTCTTGATGAACGCGTTGGCCGTCGGGGCCGGCACGCAGAAGCCGGCGCTACAGGTGCCGGTGTCGTTTTCGCACGCGTTGGTGTTGTTCGATGTCTCGCAGGTTCCTGCGTTGCACACCGGGTCGATACACTCGTTGCCAGTGGCCGGGCAGTCCCCATCCACCGTGCATTCTGCGTTTGGCACGCAATTGCCCTGCCCGTCGCAGGTTCCGTTTCCGCCGTCGCACAGGTCGGTGTTGTTCGATGTCTCGCAGGTTCCTGCGTTGCACACCGGGTCGATACACTCGTTGCCGGTAGCCGGGCAGTCCGCGGGCACCGTGCATTCTGGGTTCGGGACGCAGAGCCCTTCGTTGCAAGTGCCGGCGCCGCCTGGCCCAAAGGTGACCGAGACGTTGTCGAAGTATGCATTGACTGCACAGCCCGGTTCTGCTCCGCAGATGGCCGCCAGCTGCAGTGTCACACCACCGCTGACGTCAGGGCCCGTGGTCGTCTCGAAGGAATAGGTGGTCCAAGTATCACTCGGGAAAAGTGGGTTGCCGCCGAGTATTTCACTACTGGACGTGCCCCCGCCGGCGATCTCGCCGAACAACTCGGCAAACACAACGCCGCCAGCGCCTTCGAGCGAGCCAAACAGGTCGAACGAAATGCTGATTGGGCTGTTGGGCGTCACAATCCCGATGCCAATGTTGGCCTGCTTGATGAGTGGGTTTGCCGGAGCACCAGCTGTGGCCACGTTGCCCGACCATGAACCACCATTGGCCTGCGCCATCGTCGCCTCACAGGTCCCATTGTTAGGACCAGTACAAAACTGCGTCCAACCATCGAGATTACCGGTTTCGAAATCGCCGTTGGTGGTCAGTTCAGGGCCCGCGTCACACGCGTTGGTGTTGTTCGAGGTTTCACACTCTCCGGTCTCCGGATTGCAAGAGTCGTCTGTGCACGGGTTGCCGTCGTCACAGTCGACGTTCTCACAGAGGTTGACCCCAGGACACGTGACGTCGAAGCTCTTGGTCTTGTCACACGCCGGGTCGCCGTCGCTGGCTATTACGGAGACGGTTTGGGTTCCGTTGGCGTCATCACAGGTGTAGGTGGTCAACTGCGCAGATGGATCTACGAAGCTTCCGCCTGTGGCCGTCAGCGCCGTGGACACTGGATCGCCGTCCGCATCGCCCACCAAAACAGTGACTGTCGATCCTTCTGGGGGCACTTCATCGGGCACCACATTCAAGAAGTACAGTCGTGGACAGTTGTTGGCTGGGACCTCCTCAAATGTCGCATCGATATCGACAGTGCCGAGCAGCTCCTGTCCGTCCCCGAGACACGTCAACACGATGTTGACTTTGACCGTCTCGTTTACCACTACCGTAAAGTCCGCAGAACCCGTACAGAGCGGAGCGCCTGCGTTGTCGAACGCGGTCAGCGTTACTTTGCAGGGTCCCTCAGGCAGGTCCATGATCGCAGCCCAGACGGGCGGATCCTGTTCGTCGTTGACATTGAACTGGCCGTTCAGGGTGACCCCCGATTCACAAACCACTTCGAAACTCACGGCCGTGACGTTGGTGTTTCCAATAATCAGGTTGACACTGACACTGCCGGTCTCGCTCGAGCCCCCGGTTTCGCCAGAACAGCCCGCAACAAATGCCGCCGCCGTCATGACGAACGCGGCTAGTACAGATACTCGTTTCATCGTTCGATCTCCTTACCTTGGATAGCGCCGAAACCAACAACGGGTTTGTTCGAGCACCGAACAAAAGTGGCTTCTGCTGCGCAGAGAAGCAGTGAATCTCAAATTTCCCGCCAAAGATCAAGAAGAAGTTTGCGTTAGAAAGCCGGTTCACGAAGAAGCATGGCCCCAAATGGTGGTCTTAATTGCAGTGGAGAAGAATTAACACATAAATACAGTGTCTGATCCCACACAACTTTGTCGATTTGTCAATCCAAGCGACCGATTTCTTGCCTCTTTGTGCGGGTTCCGAACATTTCGGACACGGTCACCCATACGGCGCGCGAGGTGATCCCACGCCTCACCGACGCTTCTATCGGTTTCAGAGCGCAATCAATGCAGCGCTCATTGCGCCGCCTGAACGGCACCGCGCCGCCGCTCTAGCTCGACACGGACTTCATGAGCCTTTTCTTCGGTGATCTCGTACGAGGCGACGATCCAAATGGCGACGGCGGAAGAAATCATCGGTACGAAGATATCGAACAGGCGCATCCACAGGAGTGTCGCGTCGGTTTGGGCCCCCTCGAGCGCTACGTCGAAGCCGGTTGCTTCGAGTAGGATGCCGCCACCCGCGAGCGCCGCAGCCATTCCGAGCTTGACCACCCACCAGTAGATGGACCCAAACATACCTTCCCGACGCTCCTTTGTTTCGATCTCATCGAGGTCGACTACGTCGGCGATCATGGAACCCATCAGGGTGAAAAGTCCGCCGAGGCCAAACGCCATCAAGGGAGCAGGTAGGAGGAGCAGCAATGGGTGCTCCGGATCGTAGCAAAACCACTTCAGACCGTAGCCGACGATGGAGACCCCTGTCGCTACGTAAAACGCGCGCCGCTTACCGATCTTGGTGGCGAGCCAAGTGATGAACACGATGACCGCGAAGGTACCGACTGCCGAAATGGTGCCCGAGTAACCGACGTACTCTGCGCCCAAGACTTTGTCGCCCCCGAACACGTAGTAGATGATCACGTAGAACTGAAACGAGGAGATCAACATGAACCCGTTGAACACCAAGAAGGTCGCGGCGCAGAGCTTCACGAACGGTCGAAAGCGAAAGGTGGCGGCGAAACCCTTGAAGAACTTGATCATGTTGTTGACGAGCGGGTTTCGTCGGTCGCTACCTTCAGCGTTGACCTGCGCACCGAGCTCGACGTCGCGCAGGAATGCTTCGCCAGTTATCCGATCGATATTGAACGGCTCTCGCAAGAAGATCGCCGGCAGGATGCCGATGCCGGCCGTCAGCACCCCGATCGCGATGGCCAGTCCCGCTGCCCCGGTCACCATATTGTCGAAAAACGGCTCGTACTGCATCACGAGTAGGAACCAAGGAGAGATGACGTACGCAAGCTGACTGAAGAAGTTCTGCACACCCATCAGTCGAGTGCGTTCGTGATAGTCGGGCGTGAGCTCGAACCCGAGTGCGACCCAAGGCGTCGCGAAGACCGTGTACGCCAGGTAGAAAATCAACGAGACAGCGAGAAAGAACCAAAAATAGAAGCTCTGGCTTCGCCCTTCGGGCAACTGCCAAAGCAGGGCGTAGATCAGGCCTGCTGCGATGGCACCCACAAATATGTACGGCCGACGCCGTCCCCACTTCGACCGCGTGTGGTCGGAAATGTAGCCCATCAATGGGTCGGTAAAGGCGTCCGTAAGCCGCGGTAGCGCGCCGAGAAGGCCCACGAGCGCCGGGCTCATACCAAGCCCGAGGTTCAACACGATTATCATGCCGCCACTCGCGGCGGCCAGCAGGTTGTTTACAAAACCCCCAAAGCCGTAGATCAGCTTGTGCGGCATTGAGATGCGGTCTTGGGGGGCCGTCTCGTAGTGCTTCGACGCGGAAGCGGTCACTGAGGGCGCTCGAAGATACGGACGTAGTCGACGAGCATCTCGGCTGGGAAGACCGTGTCCGAGGGGCTTTGGGCGGCGCCGCCCACAGCCAGATTCAAAAGCACGAAGAACTCGTGATCAAACACCCAGTTTCCCCGTCCGCTTACCTCGGAGCTGTTGACGATTCTGTAAACTTGGGAATCGACGGAGAACGTGATGCGGCCGGGGTCCCACTCGACGGCAAAGACGTGGAAGTCATCGGCGAAGGACTCACCGTCGGGGAGCCGAAAAGCCGTGGTGATCGGTGCAGCTCCGAAATAACCCGGCCCGTGAAGGGTGCCGCTGGCCACTTCTGGCTCCTGCCCGAAAAGCTCCATCACGTCGATCTCGCCGCAGTCAGGCCAACCCACCTCGCTGAAATCTGCGCCGAGCATCCAAAACGCGGGCCAAAGGCCTTGGCCCTCGGGGAGCTTGATGCGCGCTTCGAATCGGCCGTATTTCTGCTCGGCTTTACCTTCGGTCTTGATGCGGGCCGAGGTGATCGAACCGTCCCGCTTCCCACACGGCGGGTTTGGACACAGTGCCGAAATCACGAGATTGCCGCCCTCTACACGAACATTGTCCTGGGAAGTCGTGTACTCCTGCCACTCGTCATTGCCCCATCCTTCGTTGTCGGGGCCGTAACCGGTCGCGATCGTCCAGAGCTCAGATGAAGGTGACGTACCTGAATCGAACTCGTCGGCCATGGTGAGGACCCAACGCTCGGGTGGGCTGACGACCTTGTCGGAGGATCCGCAACTGGTGGCGAGCGCGCCGACTGCGACGCCGATCATCACCACGCACAGAGTACGTATGGTCCGCATCATAGAGCTCCTATCGATTCTGCGTGGAATAGGGAAGGTGTTTCCAGAGCGGCCTCCAAAGCAAGCGTTGCGGCGCCCACCGCAACGCCCCACTCATTTAGTCCGCTGACTCGGATCTCGGCATTACCGATCGACGCGGACAAAGACCGGCCGCGAATGGTCCTGTTCACAGCATCGAGCAGCAGGTCGCCCGCGCGTGCGATGCCGCCTCCAAGGACCACCGCCTTCGGGTTGAGGAGGTTGAGCAGGTTGGCGACGCCGACGCCGAGCTTATCGCCGGCGTACTGAACTATTTCGACGAACATCGGATCGCCATCCAACGCTGCGTTGACGAGTTCGTCAATACTCCCAGGTGGTGGGCGGTCCGAGCCGCTTGCGCGCAACTTGTCTTTCGCTCGTTCGAGAAGAGCAGGCGCGCCGATAAACGTGGTTAGGCACCCCTTGAGGCCACAGATGCATTGGGGCCCGTTCGAGTCGATGGAGGTGTGGCCGATTTCGCCCGCGATGCCGCCGCTACCTCGAAAGATGCGCCCGTTGATGATCAGGCCAGCACCGATTCCGGTCGCGACCTTGATGTACGCGAGATCTTTACCGGAGGAGCCGGCGCCCCACCAAAGCTCGGCCAACGCCCCCAGGTTAGCATCGTTATCGACGAACACAGGTCGCTTGAAGCTTTCGTACAGATGGGTGGCGATGTTATAGCCCGCCCATTTTGGGACGATCAGCGGCAGGAGCTCCCCCGGCCGTTCGTCGTCCACAGGACTTGGAACAGCCACACCGATGCCGAGCACCTGGGATCGCTCCACGCCGTCCGCTACGAGGACGGAGCGCACCGCCATCGTCATTTTTTTCAGAGCGACTTCTGGTTCATCGCGGACCGGAGCCGGCGCAGACCAAGAGGCCCTGACGTTGCAGCGCAAGTCCGTCAGGACACACGAAATGTGCGTTGCGCCAAGCTCGATCCCGACAATGAAGCTCGATTGGTCCTGGAACTCGAGGATAACGGGGCGGCGTCCGCCGCTCGAAACCCCATTGCGTGCTTCCCTTACCAAGCCCGTGCCCAGCAGGTCGTTCACGATGGCTGACACCGTCGAACGACTCAAGCCGGTGCGTCGCGCCAATTCTGCGCGGGAAATCTCTCGTTCCTTCCAGAGTAGGTTCAGGATCAGTCGGTTGTGTCGCGCCCGAATCGCGGACGCCCCAAATACTTCGTGGGTGGTTTGAAGAGCACTTTTCATGGGTGTGGTGTGGGGGCTAGACTCCTGTAATTCATAACGTCATGCGTTCTCCACACTTCGTCCATGTGCCGAACCAACTACGCCGCTGGAGAAATAATGTCAAGGCAGGCGAAGCACGGCACGCTTCGCCGTAGCTCCAAGATATCATAAGAAATCGTTTCCAACGGCTGCGTCTGCCCTCCAGCGCGCCGAAGAGCAACCGCGATCCGGTCTTGACATATTTCACCTCGATTGATACTTGGTTCGTTGCTCGAACAAACCGAGTGATCCGTCCGCTTCGCCGGGCGTTTGCACTGGAGATCCTAGTGCCGTGACTGAAGCCTTTCCCAACGGCTTTATTTGGGGTGTCGCCACCTCGGCCTTCCAAATTGAAGGCGCCCACGATATCGATGGCAGAAGGCTATCGATCTGGGACACCTATGCGGAGCAACCGGGGTTCATTGCAGACGGAAGCAACGCCAAAGTCGCGTGCGACCACTACCACCGCTACGCAGAGGACATCGGATTGATGAAGTCCCTCGGCGTGGGCGCGTACCGATTCAGCATCGCATGGCCTCGGATTCTTCCGACTGGGCGAGGTGCCGTGAACACTGCCGGGCTCGATTTCTACGACCGTCTGGTGGACGCTCTGTTCGCGGCGGGGATCGCGCCGTGGGCCACGCTCTACCACTGGGACCTTCCGCAGGCGCTCGAAGACGAGGGCGGCTGGACCAACCGTTCAACGGTCGACGCGTTCGTGGAGTTCACCGACGCTGTGAGTGAGCGTCTTGGCGATCGCGTGACGCACTGGATGACGCTTAACGAACCGTGGTGTGCGAGCGTGCTCGGATATGCCCAAGGTGACCACGCCCCTGGGAAAAGAAGCTGGCCTGATGCCTTGGTTGCATCGCACCACTTGCTGCTGAGCCACGGGCGGGCCGTGCCGGTGATTCGTCAGAACGCGCCTCGAGCCAAAGTGGGCATCGCGCTCAACGTGTCCGAGTGCGAACCTGCGTCGCCGAGCGAGGCCGACCAGATTGCAGCTCGACAGTTTGACGGCGAGCTCAACCGCTGGTTCCTAGACCCGATCTATTTGGGCCGCTACCCGCAAGACGTGATCGAGTACCACGAGCGCGAAGGTCGGCTGCTCGATGGCATGCACTTCGTGAAGCCTAATGACCTCGACGAGATCAAGGCCCCAATCGACTTCCTGGGCGTCAACCACTACAGCCGCGCCGTCGTGCGCAGCGCCAAGATTCCCGAGGCTGAGAACGAACCGAGAACCATTGCGGTTCCTGACCCCGCCAAGCGGACCGACATGGGCTGGGAAGTCTATCCCGAGGGGCTGACGCATAGCCTCGTGCGATTGCACACCGATTATAGGCCGGGCTCGTTGGTCGTCACCGAAAACGGCGTCGCTTACGCGACCGGGCCGGGGCCGGACGGGTCTGTGCAGGACACTCGGCGCTGCGACTATGTAAAAAGCCACTTGCGGGCGTGTCTTGCCGCGATCGACGCGGGGGTTCCTCTGCACGGTTACTTCTTGTGGTCGCTGCTCGACAATTTCGAATGGGGCTTTGGGCTTTCGAAGCGCTTTGGTATCGTCTGGGTCGATTTTGAAACCCAGGAACGCGTGATCAAAGCGTCGGGGCACATGTACCGCCGCATCATCCAAAATAACAAGCTCCCCGAGGAGCGGGCGGCATGAGAATCACGGTTGCGATGCTCTTCCTTCTTTGGCCTGCACTCGCAACGGCACAACAGTTCGGAGAAGAAACCCGGGTACCCACAGAGTCGGGCTTACCCGAACCGCCAGAGGGACCCCCACCGCCCGGGGCACCCCGACCGCCCGGGGCACCCGCACCGCCGACCGACGACTTCGCACCGCCACCCGCATCCGCACGGCCAGCGGCACCCCCACCGGGATCCGCACCGACTACCGCAAAGACGGACGGTCCCAATGTCGTCAAGGTCCACAAAGACGAGCGTGGTTACCAGCTTCTGATCGACGGCAAGCCCACGATGGTTTTCGGGATGAACTGGGGGTACAAGCCGATCGGCGAGAACTACACCTACGACTTTTGGGGCAAGCCCGATGAGGTGATCATCGAAGCGCTCGACAACGAAATGACGTTGTTGAAGGACATGCACGTCAATGTCATTCGGCAGTACGTGAACGCCCTCGGGGGCATTCCTCCCCGATGGATCACCTACATCTACGAGAAATACGGGATCTATACGGTCATCAACCACGACATGGGCCGCTACGGGATGAACATCGACGGCGTCTGGGTCAATCCGGTCGACTACTCCGACGAGCGCTTCCGCGCGCTGATGAAAGAGCAGGTCACCGAGCTGGTTGCCCGGTACAAAGACACGCCCGGCCTGTTGATGTGGCTGCTCGGCAACGAGAACAACTACGGGCTCTACTGGAAGTCCAGCGAGATCGAAGACTTGCCCGAGGCCAAACAGGGGGATGCACGCGCAACCTTCTTGTATTCCTTGTTCGGGGAGGTCACCGATCTCATTCACTCCCTCGACGAGAACCACCCGGTGTCGATGGCAAACGGCGACCTCGGGTTCCTCGAGGTCATCAAAAAGGAATGCCCCAATATCGATGTGTTCGGCAGCAACGTCTACCGCGGCGCGTCGTCTCGAGACATCTTCGAACGTGTCGAGAAAGAGCTCGGCCTTCCGTTCATGTACACCGAGTTTGGCTCCGACGCCTTCAATGCGAAAACCGGGCGAGAAGATCAGATTGCTCAGGCGCAATACCTGAGATCCCTTTGGCAGGAGATCTACGAGCAGAGTTACGGCAAGGGCAGGGTGGACAACGCCATCGGCGGCTTGATCTTTGAGTGGAGCGACGAGTGGTGGAAGTACAAGCAAGAAGTCAACCTCGACAAACACGACACCACCGCGTCGTGGGCGAACGATGCGTACCCACACGACTTCGTCGAGGGCGAAAACAACATGAACGAAGAGTGGTTCGGGATCGCAGCAATTGGGAAACCGAATGTAGACGGTATCTACAAGGTTTATCCGCGAGCCGCGTACTACCTGTTGCAGGAAGCCTTCACTCTCGATCCCTACGCTCCGGACACCAGCATCGAGAAGATCCGCCAGCACTTCGGGAGGCTTGGGCCAAGGTCATACAACGACACCGAGTCCAAAATCGCGCAGCTCGAGTGGGCCCGCGTCAGCAGACTGCGAATTGACTTCGATACCTTCACCACCGGCGGCCGGCAATTGAACGAGCCGCTGAGGAATGAGACGCGCTTCGACCATACCGAATCGTTCTATTTCGGCGTCGAGGTCAAGCCGTTTTCCGGGGTGCGAGCGGAGGTGGTGGTCAACGCGCTGGGAAACGTAGCCTTGAATCCGATCAACGAGATCTTCTACGAAAACCGGGGCATTCCAGTCGGAATTACAGATGTGGAGGGTGAGGTTCGCGACCTCTCGGGATTCAACCGCTTCCAGGTCTACGAAGCCGCCTTCGACTGGGACAGCAAGTACTTTTTGCTCGAGAGCTTCTTTCGCGGCGAGGGGCACTACCACTGGGGCTACGAAGGAGATTTTTTCGGTCTCTACCCAGAGGTGCACCAGCAGTACGATATCGACATTTACAACGCGAACGTCCCACTCGGCGTCGTGTTCTCCGGTAAGAAGAAAGTCGACGGCCTCAAGGTCGCGTACGGTCCTGAGCTCTGGTGGGGCGCGAACCCAACGGTGATGGCCAAGTACTACCGAATCTTCGGGGACTTCAAGTTCGCGGTGATGCACCAAGAGGACATCGCCCAACAGGCACCGGGGATTGCGAGCTCGGTGATACCACAGCCGAAAAGCCGAAAGAGCACTTTGTACTTTGGCTACGCGAGCCGTCGGATCACGTTGGAGCTCGGCGGCATCACGGCACGTTCAAACTTCATCGGCGACGCGTACCAAACCGCGCGCCAAGCAGACGGGCCGACCTATTTGGACTCGGGCTACTACATCCGCAACAACACCGTGCGGTTTGCCGATACGCTCGGCGCCAAGGCCAAGCTCACGCTCAACGCGGCGCCGTTCTTTTGGTACGTGCAGGGAGGCTACCGAGGACTCGTCAGCGACGGCGGTGCGGACCAGACGATGACGATTACCGGTTGGTCGCTCAAGGAAAGCGGCCAAGGCAATCACTGGGCAGTGTCGTCGGGGCTGGGGTACTACGTGGGCAAGTTCATGTTGGGGCCCAATGTCTTGGTGCAAAGGCCCCTCGAAGGCCCGCTTCCGTTCATCCCCGATCTCTTCGACGCGGACACCGGCACCTACTATCCGGGGGTCCAGGGCAGAAACCAGCTCCAAGATCCGTTCTGGGTTCGCTCGAACAGGGAGACGTATGGCTTCGAGCTGTTGGTGGGCTTCGACCCGACGCCGGCGACACCCTTGTGGGCTTGGGACAACCTGGAGCGCGAAGACGCCCGTTTCAGCGCGGCGCTCGATTTCGTGTACAAGATTCTACCGACGGCCCAAGACGCCGCCGTGGCCATCAACCAAGACCTCATTCTGTTCGCGTTCCTGACCAGCGCGCCGGCTAGGAACCTTTGGGACGTGAGTCTGCGAACAGTCACCAACTTCACCTACAAGATGCGTTTGGTGAACTGGATCTATGTAGGCCAGGGTCAAGCCAATGGCGACAGCGTTCGTACGGTGACGCGGTTCGGCACCTACGGCTGGTTCAAGTACGGCACGTTCACCATCAACTACTTCCTGAAGTTCGACGATTGGGGGCCGTATGACTACTACAAGGACTTCAACCTGACGTTCCCGCTGCAAGTAATGTTGGACTTCTCGTACGCGGTAGAACCGCAAAAGATGTACGCGCCCGCCTCCACGCGATTCGGAGTGCGGGGGCAGTTCCGCAATCTCGACCAATTCTCCGGTCGGTACCTTATCGATCCTCAAGATCCCGGCCGCAAGGGTCGCGAATGGGAGGTCAAAACTTATGTTCAGTTTGTATACTAAGTTCTCTTTGCTGGGACTCGTGCTGGTCGCCGTCGCGTGCGGGGATGACCCCGAATATGAATTCGGCTTCAACATCACCGGGATTGAGTTCGAGTTCTTCAAGCCGACTGAGGGCATTCACCCGTCCAAAGTCACCCTGCAAAACCCCCGAAATCCGTTCCGCGAGTTCGGCGTCAGCGACGACACGAAGTTCGACATTCTAGCTAATGGCGGCAACGCGGGAGCTTTTTACGCGTGGGCCACCGTGCTGGCGACCATACCCATCGGAGAAAACCAGTTCTTCACGGCTATCAAGCTCCGCGATATTTACCGGGCCAACGAGGTTGCGGAGGAAGATCGAGAGACGGTCCGACAGATGGCCATCGCCGGCTTTCAGACCGTGTTGGACTGCTTTCCGGAATCGGTTTTGTTTGATGCCACGGGAACGTTTTCCTTCAGGTTCGCGACGCTCGCGTACTTGGAAATCCTAGACCTCGGGGGGGTGGTTCAGGGCGACTGGATCTTGGTGGAGGACTCTTTGGGGAATCCCACTGCCATAGAGAGCACGAGGATCGATACGCTAAATCGAGATGTCCAATGCTTTTGAAACACCAACACCTCGCTTGGACCGCTGGGCTGCTTGCCTTCAGTCTCGTAGGCGGCTGCGCGCCCGACCTGGGAACACCGGACTACTCGAGTCAGGTCGGCCTTCGAGAGCCGATCAACCCATTCCCGCCCATCCCGCCCGATCCGTTCCAACCAGGCGACGAGCGGCTGTCGGTGGGCTATTTCTACGAAACTGGCCGTTCGGAAACGATTCCGATCAACACCGTGACCACCAACTACTTCATCTTCGTCGTTGACGAGAATCGGGCGGCCGAGACGCTGACGTACTCTCAGAGCACATCGAGCGATCGGATCGAGGGACTGGAGTCCGTTGAGATCACGCTGAACGATCGAACGTTTTGGGGTGGTGGCATCATTTGGGAAGAGCCCATCGACCTGTCGGAATGGACGACGATGTTCGTCGCCTTCAAGTCGAGCGACGAATCTTTCGAAAGGTTTGAAATCAAGCTTCAGTACGAGGTGGGCAGGCTACCGAACGAACCACCCCCGGAACCCCTGGAGGTCAGCCTCAATCCGAGCACGTACGGCTACACCAACGACGGGGAATGGCATTTCCTGCAGATCCCTCTCCAGGATGCCATCGATCTTGGTTGGGATCCGAGTAACGCTCGTTCACCATTCATTGTTGGCGGCTCGCCCAACCGAGTCGGAGACGTAATGCTGATCGACAATTTGTATTTCACGAAAGACTGAGTCCCGGTGGTCGAAAGAAGAGCCCGGTGACTTCAGGGTGGGTAGAACTTGGACAAATCTAATGTTTCGCATCGCGAAACGAGGTAGGAGACGATAATGAAGAAGAAAGCACTATTTACGATTCTATTTGCGACGCTAGCGCTCTATGGGTGCGGAGATGGCGAGAATGGTACGGGAGGCTCAGGCGGTACCGCAGCTACGGGCGGTAGCGGAGGCACGGGCGGTAGCGGCGGAGGCATAGGTGGTAGCGGCGGCGGCGCCGGTAGCGGCGGTACGGGCGGTATGCCGGCATGCGACAGCACAGCCAATGCGTTCATCAAGACGCTGGACCCGGACGCCGACTTCATGGTGAGCGCGTCCGACATTGTAGATACGACGGACCTTTCGACAGACTGGCAGAGGCTCACGCTCTCCCTCCAGATCACCGCAGACCCAGACCTCGTAGGCCACATCCTGCAGTTTGGCTTCCAGACGAACGCGTCGGACTTCGGAGATTCAGGTGTGTTTTACGACAACGTCGAGCTCGCCGATCCCGCGGTCGTTTATACACAGAACTTCAATAATCTCGACATCGGCGGCACCGTGATAGGTGACGACTGGCTGTATTTCGTCAATGTGTTTGACAGCGTCGGTACCCGTAAGTTTGGCTATAACGAAGGCCTCTTTGCGCCCAACGGCCCGCAGATCTCGGCGCTAGTTACCGGGGAGGGCGGTCCGACGCAAGAACCCCAACAACTCAGCGTCTTCAGTGACTACAACTGCTGCCAGACGACGAACGAAGGGCACTTCAACGGCACCGACCTAGTCGAGACCAACGTTTTCCAAGAACGCACGATTGTGGCGGGCGATGTCGGCACGACTTTTGTTTTCAGCGTCGACGCCAAACGCGGAAACATCAACCTAGGGTGTCCCTGATCGGTCTTCTGGGCATGGGCTGGCCGGCGGCTCAGTGAGCCGTCGGCGCCCGCGCCTTCTCATACGGTATTGCGCGTAGCGGCCGGGTTCGGGTGAGTATCCCGCCGGACAACGGATTGTCTCGAGGCGCCTCGAGCCAGCGGAAACCATTAGACATGAATCGACCTTCCCTGAATGACGATGAGGTGTCCGGCGAGTTTCTGACTCTCGGAGGGGAGCGATACTACGCCATCCGCAACGTCGACAAGATGCCCCCGTTCTTCATCAACCTGGTCTCCGATTGCGACCACTGGTTGTTCATTTCCTCAACCGGGGGGCTAACCGCCGGTCGGGTGTCACCCGAGACCGCGCTTTTCCCCTACATCACGGTCGACAAGATTCACGAAAGCAATCCGCACACCGGTAGCAAGACGCTGATCAGCACGGTGGCAAACGGGCAGCGGCACGACTGGGAACCGTTCAACAGGGCGCACGATGGTCGCTACTCGACCAGCCGGAACCTCTACAAGAACATCTTGGGCAACAAGCTGTGCTTTGAAGAGATCAACCATGACCTGCAGTTGGCGTTCCGTTACTGCTGGCTTACCAGCGACATCTACGGGTTCGTACGTCGATGCGAGATCGAGAATCTAGGCAAGCAAGATTGCAAGGTGGAGTTGATCGATGGCCTGCAGAACATTCTACCGGCCGGGACTCCGCGATTCGCCCAGACAAACACAAGCAATTTGGTCGACGCGTACAAATGGAATGAGCTGGTCGAGGACAAGGGGCTCGGCTTATTTACACTCTATTCCGGAATCACCGACAGAGCCGAGCCTTGCGAGTCCCTGAAGGCTACGACCGTATTTTGCCTTGGCCTTCAGGGAGACAAGGTGCTGCTCTCGGCGACGCAGCTCGAACAGTTCCGCCGCGGCGCGTCCCTAACACAGGAGGTCCACAAGCGTGGCATCCGCGGGGCTTATTTCGTCCACGGGTCGCTCGATCTCGCACCGCAGACAGCCCAGCGCTGGCAGCTCGTGGCCGACATGGAGCAGAGTCAGGCGCAGGTGGTCAGCCTGCTCCATCAGCTCCGTGACCCCGCAGTGGTGGCGGAGGCGATCACCCAATCCGTAGCCAAGGGCTCGGACGAGCTGGCTTGCATCGTGGCTGGCGCGGACGCATTCCAGACGACTGCCGAGGAAAACGTGTCGGCACACCATTATGCGAACGTGCTCTTCAACGTGCTGCGCGGCGGTACCTTCGACGATCAGTATCGGGTGTCCTCACGGTATTTCCGGAGAACCATCGAGGCGTTCAATCGCGACGTGTACGTGCGCCATGAGGCAGCGCTCAACGCGTTGCCCGACAAGTTGCACTACTCGGACCTCCTGTCGACCATCAAGGATCTGGGTGACCCACAACTGGAGCGCCTGTGCCGTGAGTATCTGCCGATCACCTTTGGTCGCCGGCATGGTGACCCCAGCCGACCCTGGAACCAGTTTGCAATCAAGCTGAAAGACGACCGAGGCGACAAGCTGCTCTCCTATCAAGGCAACTGGCGTGACATTTTTCAGAACTGGGAGGCTCTGACTTTCAGCTTTCCGGAGTTTGTCGAAAACGTGATCGCCAAGTTCCTCAACGCTACCACAGTAGACGGTTACAACCCTTACCGAATAAGCAATGAAGGGTTCGACTGGGAAGTCGAAGAGCCTGACGACCCCTGGAGCTACATCGGCTATTGGGGCGATCACCAGATCATCTATCTTTTGAAGCTGCTGGAGCTTTCCAACCGGTTCCATCCGCAGCGCCTCGTTGCCTTGTTGCGCCAGCCTGTGTTCAGCTACGCCAATGTTCCTTACCGAATAAAGACGTTTGAAAGCGTGCTTGAGAATGCCAAGAGCACCGTCGTTTATGACTGGGAAGCAGCGCAGCGGATCGAGCAGCGAGTGGCTGACAAGGGCGCCGATGGCAAGTTGATTCTCGATGCCAGCGGTGAGGTATACCAGGTCAACCTGTTCGAGAAACTGTTGGTGCCGCTGCTGAGTAAGCTTGGCAACTTCGTGGTGGACGGAGGCATCTGGCTCAACACCCAACGTCCGGAGTGGAACGACGCCAACAACGCCCTCGTAGGTCACGGGCTTTCCATGGTGACCCTGTACCACATGCGTCGATACGTCGGTTTCCTTCAACGTTTGCTCGCGCAAGAGTCGGGTTCAGTGAGCATGTCGCGAGAGGTAAGTGAATGGGTCGGTGAAACTGGCGCGGCGTTGAGCGAGGTTCGACCGAAGCTACAACGTGCGCCGGCGAGTGCCGAGATACGATACCGGTTGCTCGTTCGGCTCGGACGGGCAGCGTCCGACTACCGACAGACGGTCTACCGGCAAGAGGCGTTCTCCGGCATGGTGCAGCAACCAGTGTCACAGGTTAACGAGATGCTAGACGACGCCCTGGCCGCGATCGACCACAGCATCCAGTGCAATAAGCGTGAGGATGGTATGTACCATGCCTACAACCTGCTCCATTTGAAATCGGAGGCGATCGAAGTCGAACGCCTTTACGCGATGCTCGAAGGCCAGGTTGCCGCACTTAGTTCTGGGGCCATTGCACCGGCACAAGCAGTCGATGTGCTCGAAACATTGTTCGAGAGCGATATGTACAGGGCCGATGTGCGCACCTTCATGTTGTATCCGGACCGTCCGTTGCCAGGTTTTCTGGAGAAGAACCGTATCCCAGCCGAAGCGCTCGAATCGATTCCGCTCATCCAGAAGATGTTGGAGGAGGGCGACGGCAGCATCGTTCTGCGCGACGAAGACGGGTGCTACCGTTTCAACGCAGACTTACGCAACCTGAGCGATCTGATCGCTCGGCTGGACAATTTGACGCCAGTGCACGGCGATGAAGTTCAACACGCCCGCCAACCTTTGCTGGGGCTTTATGAGCGGGTTTTCAACCACAAAGCGTTTACCGGGCGTTCGGGCACCATGTTCGGTTTTGAGGGATTGGGATCTGTCTATTGGCACATGGTCTCCAAGTTGTTGCTGGCAGTACAGGAGAACTTTTTTGTCGCGCTCCAAGAGCATACAGACGAAGAAACCTGCCACCAGCTGGGTCGATTGTATTACCGCGTCCGCGAGGGCCTCGGATTCAACAAAACCCCTGCCGAATACGGTGCCTTCCCGACAGACCCCTACTCCAACACGCCCAAACACGCCGGCGCCCAGCAGCCGGGTATGACCGGCCTGGTCAAAGAAGAAGTCTTGACCCGCTTCGGTGAGCTCGGCGTGCGCGTCAGCGAGGGTGCGGTGAACTTTGAATTGGGTTTGCTGCGGGTGCGCGAATTTCTCGCGAGTCCACGAACCTTTCGTTTTCTGGACGTGGATGGGCAGTGGCAGGAGCTCACGGTGCCAAAATCAGGGCTGGCATTCACCTGGTGTCAGGTCCCAATCGTGTATCGTCTGGATGATTCCGCCGAGCCGGCGGTGACTGTCACCCTGGATGATGGCAGTTGCCTGACCCCGAGCGGACTGACGCTGCCCACCGAGCTGAGCGCCGAGCTGTTCATGCGAAGTGGGCGTATTCGTCGAGTCGAGCTCGTCGTGAGAAGAAGCCAGTTGTTTACGGATTAAGGCTCCCCAGGCGCCGCCTTAACCGCCGCCGCCCACGCCGCCGTCGCCACCCGAACCAGCCGCACCGCCTGCACCACCGCTACCGCCCGTACCGCCGGTGCCACCCGTGCCTCCGGCGGGACACTCTTCGTCGTTGATGTTGCCGCGTTTGGCGTCGAAGCTGAATGTGATGATCGTGCCGACATCTCCCGCCACAATCGTGCGTTCTCGGAAAACGTTGGTCTCGACCACGTCGGTGCCGTTGCGGTGACCTTGGTCGGGATTGCCGCAGCACTCGTAGTCACTGTAGACGCTGAGTTGTTGGGGTTCTTGCTCCGGACCGCCTTGACCAGTAACTAGCGCCGAGATCTGCGGGCCGTTGGGCGCGAGGCCTGAGGGGCTGGTGTAGCCAAACTTAAAGATGCCGTCGCCGTCAAACACGTTGTTGAAGAACTTCCATTCGTCACCTATGACGGAGCCGCCGATATCGAGCTGATTGAAGTCTTGTTCGTACAACACTTCTCCGACCATTCCGCCGGAGCCTCCAGTGCCGCCGCCGCTGCCGCCGGTGCCGCCCGTACCGCCGTCCACCGACTTGGTGACGAGGACGTTATCGTAGAAGTTCCCGGAATCTTCGAAGTTCGACGCGCTAGTCTGGAAGCCGACCTGCAGTAACTGGCCTTCGAGGAGCGGGTCGGTCAGATCCAATGAGATCGAGTAGCGGTCCCAGTCGACCGGTAAGTTCGTCGTGTCGACCGTCTCGAAGTTGGTCCGGTTGAAAGCGGCGTCCAGCGTCTGGATGAACGCGAGTGCCGTGCTGTCGCATCCCGGCATACCGCTACCGCCCATGCCTCCGGTACCGCCCGTGCCTGCGGTACCGCCCATGCCTCCGGTACCGCCCATGCCTCCGGTGCCGCCCGTGCACAGGTCGCCCGTCGCGTCTGGTACCGCTCCGGTTTGGCAGCTCATTTGGTTGGAGCAGTAGACGATCTGGCAGAGCTCGCCCTCGCCGCAGTCTGTCACCGTGTCGCACAGGCGGAGGCAGACTTTGACCGGTGTCACGAGGTCGCCAGGATTCAGGGGCTCGGGGCTGCCAGTGAAGGTGCAGATCTTCCCACTCCCACACTCGCCTGTGGAGCCCGCCGTCTCACACGGCTCACCCACCCCATCGCAGCCGACCAAATGGAGCAGACCAACACTAGCCGCGATCAAAATCGGCAAACCTCGCATTATGGTCCAACTAAACCACACGCGTTCGGAATCATCAATGCCGGCGCGACCGCCGGCCCCCCGTTGGCTACCGATTACGCAGGACGATCGCCCTCAGCTCTTTGTCCAGGATCTGCGCCGCCTCCGCCCCAGTGAGCTGGCCTTTCAACGTTTGGTTGAACGCGCGGGCAATTCTCGCCGACATCTCACTGTAGAACGGGGATATCGGGCGGGCATGCAACCGGGAGGTGAGGACCTGCTTACCGAGACCGATCACCGGGACCTCTTTGACGAGATCGGGATCGTCGTAGAGATCCCGGAGAATCGGTAACAACCCGGCCTCTCGGGCCTGGCGCTTCTGCTGAGCCGGGGCCGTAAGATAGCGGATGAGCTTCCACGCCGCGTCTCGTTCCGACTTGCTCGAGCTGGCGTTAATCATCAAGTTCCAGCCACCGAGACAACTCGCGCTGCGACCACCCGCTGACGCCGCCGGCAGGGGCGCTACCCCAAATTGGTCGGGTGTGAACCCGGACTTCCGCAGCACACCGTAGACGTAAGGCCAGCTCCGGAGGAAGACGGCCTCTCCGGCGATGAAGGCGTCGAGGGCCTCTCGTTCGCGGAAGCTCGCAACCGCCGCTGGCGAGACTTTGTCGGCCACCAGCTTGCGTGCGATATCGAGCCCCCGCGCCGCCGCATCGCTGCCGACCAGTACCGAATCCGTCTCGGTTACCCCCGGCAAGACTGCCCCGGTGACCGTGAGCTGGCTGGTCATCAACTCCCCTCCCGCGCTCCAGATAAACTCGGCAGCGTTGGCCGCTCCACCCTCGTATTCGGCGCCCTGAAATACGAAGCCGTAGCGGGTGCCGGTGTCCTGCATGACCTTGCGCGCCATGCGAGCGAGCTCTTCCCATGTCGCCGGCGGGGCGGAGAATCCGCTCTGCGCGAGCTTGTCCTTTCGGTAGAACAGCAAACCTGCGTCCGTGTGCCAGGGCACGCCCCAGATGCGGAGACGATAGGTCGCAGACCCGAGGGCCGGTGCAAGCAAGGAATCGCGGTCGTAGGCGCGGTAGAAGCGCCGGGTCAGGTCCTCGACCCAACGATTCTTTGCGAACTCGGCCGTCCAAATGACATCGCTCGCGATCAGGTCGATCCCACCCGCCCCGGACGAGAGCTCCTTCACGAGCTGGCGGCGGTGGGCGTCGCTCTCCCGACCCATCTGGCGCCACGTCACATGGATCGCTCCACGGTTGGACTCGTTGAAAGCGCTTACGAGCCGTTGCACAGCACCGAGGTCATCCGGACCCGACGCGAATACGATCTCGGTCACGCCGCCTTCGGCTTGGAGCGGAGCGACGAGCATCGAAGTCGTTGCGAGGGCGAACGCGGCGGCAGCCACGACCGAAAACAGTGGTCTCATGATGCGTCGCTCTGAAGGGGCCTATCCATCCGATACCCTACTACACGTGCGTCCTCCGCCAGCCGAAAAAACGGTGCGCCCTATCGGCGCACTAGTTCGGCTTCGAGCTCCTCGAGGCTCTTGCCCTTCGTCTCCGGCAACAGGCGCATGACGATGATGAGGCCGACAATCGCGAACACGCCGTAGATCAGAAACGTGACACTGTTGCCGAAATTCTGCAGCTCCCAGGGAAAGATGAGTTGCACGGAAAAGCTGACAGCGGAGTTGATGAGCCCGACGAAGGATATCGCGAGCCCACGAACCTGGTTCGGAAAGAGCTCCGAAAACAGTACCCACATGACCGGACCTAGAGAAATCGCGAAGCTCGCTACAAAACCCAGGATACCGACGAGGATGATCTTCGGATTCATGTTGATCGCCGCGCTGACCAGGGCCGACTGATTGTTCTGGAACGTCTCGCTACCAGCGGCGGCGACTACAGCTCGCCGGAATGCCACATCGCTGTCGTACGTCTGATCGAGTATCGGCTGCAGCGAATCCCTGCTTATCTCCGGCGGCAGCGCGGCGACGGCATCGCTCGTGAGCGTGTAGGTTGCAGAACCGAAACCGTAGGACAGAAGCAGCATGCACACCGCGATCCCCGTTAGTCCGGCCCCCAGCAGCGGACGCCGGCCAAGACGATCAATGAACAGTATCGCGAGAACCGTGAAGACCAGGTTCACGAGGCCCACCAGCACGGCCTGCATAAAGGACGCATCGGTGCCAATGCCGGACTGCTCGAAGATCATGGGCGCATAGAAGAACACGGAGTTTATTCCGGTAATCTGCTGCAGAATCGCAACCGAGATACCGATCGCGAGAACCAGTCTCATCGCAGGTCGGAACAGCTCACGCAGTGCGGCACGTTCGGTGCTCTGCTCGGCGTGCAGCGACGCTTTCACGGCCCTGATGTCCGCCTCCGCCTGGGCGCTGTCACTCACCTTTTGGAGCACACGCCGCGCTTCCTCGTCCCTGCCGTTCATCACCAACCAGCGAGGGCTCTCGGGCACCGCGAACAAAGCGAGGAAATAGAAGATTGCCGGCAGCGCCTCGACGCCGAGCATCCAGCGCCAATTCCATTCGGCGAGGCGAAGTGCTTCCGCCCATGCAAGGTCCGACTGCCCGGAGCGAAGAATCAGGTAATTGGTGAAGAAAGCGGCGGATATGCCGATCACAATATTGAGCTGGTTGAACGACACCATGCGGCCACGCATCGTGGCCGGCGCAATCTCCGCAATGTACATCGGCGCAATGATCAGTGCGGCACCGACCCCGAAACCACCAAGCATGCGCGCGGCGACCAACGTGTTGAAACTAGGCGCGACCGCAGACGCCACCGCCGAGATTGCAAACAGCACGGCCGCGATTTTCAAGACTGGGCGCCGACCCAGGCGATCGCTAAGCGGGCCCGAGACCATCATTGCTAACGTCGCCGTTAGCGTCAGCGACGCGACAGACCAGCCCAGCTCGATCTTGGTGAGATCAAACTCGGGCTCGATGAAGGTCACAACACCGGAGATCACCGACGCGTCGAAGCCCATCAGGAAGCCGCCGAGCGCGACCGTGAGAGCGACTCTGATCGTGTAACGCATTTCTGAGGTCATACCGGCACGCGATGACACTCAAGGATTTCACAAAGCCATATTCGACGCTGGAGGCTTGCGTGTACGATAGCGCGGGCGCTAGCCTCAGCGCTTACCCAACGCTTCAAGCCCAGCTTCCTTACTATCTTATCTCCTAGGACGCATTTGGTTACAATGGCAGAAAGCCACGCGCGGGCTAAGTCTGATACATTGCGTGCGGACTCGCCGAATGCCAGCTCTCGACTCCATACAAGTCAGCTACGCGACTCGCGTTCATGCACCGATTGAGGCGGTGTTCCCGCTCTGCTGTCCAGTCGAGGAGTATAAGTGGATTCCTGGGTGGAAGTGCGATCTGGTGCACTGCCCGAATGAACGCGTGGAGCAGGGTACGGTGTTCGACGAGTACTCCTCGGCGCCGTTTCTCATGGGCAAAGCCTGGGGGAAAACAACCTGGACCGCGGTACTCCACGACCCCGAGCAACACCGAGTCCACTACGAGCTCAAAAACGTGGCGTCCGACTCGTTGTACAAGATCGAGCTCAGCGACAATGGGTCCGATGGGACCTTGGCTCAACTCGACTTCCGGTACTCCGCAATCACCCCGCTAGGACTGAAGGTCATTCGCAATCGCGGCGAAGCCAAGATCGAATTGATGCTCCAAATCTTAACGGAACTGCTGCGGAACTACTGCGAACGGGGCGGAGTGGCTCGCCCCGGCCGTATCGCACGAGTGATCGCGACCAGCGATGCACTGACCGCCGCCGACCGGATCAGGTTGTTTGTGAACGGGTTTGCGATGGCGCGCAAACGGGACTCGTTCCGGCGGCGCTACATGAAAGAACTAGCAGCAGGCCTGCGATAGTCGGCTATCACCTTTATAGAAGGCAGTATGACGCCGCAGTAGCGGGACCGATGGAGACCCGACCGTCGTGTGTCCTCCGGGATGAACGGCCGGGCCTATCCCGGTTTTTTAGATACGGCCTCCGTCGTTCGCCGCAGGGCCTGTTGCTCGACGGGTCGCAAAGGCCCGGTGGGCAGCTCGAGCTCCTCGCCGCGTAAGGCCCTGAGCAACGCTGCGACCGAGTGTTCGATGGCTTCAAGGTCGTACCCCCCCTCGAGAAACAGCCCGAGGCGCCCATGCCCCAGGCGATCGACATGTCGCGCGAGAGCGGTGGTCATCGCCCCAAAGCAGTCGGCGTCGAGCTCGAGTTGCGCCAGCGGGTCTTTGAAATGCGCATCGAATCCCGCCGAAACGAGGAGAAGATCGGCCTCAAAGGCCTCCAACAGCGGAAGGACGATCGTCCGAAGGGCTTCTCCATAGGCAGCGGGGCCGGTTCCCGGAGGCATGGCGATGTTGACGTTGGTGCCTTCGGCGCCGGGAGCACCGATTTCTTCGGGCGCGCCAGTGCCCGGGTAGAGCGGGGATTGGTGAAGCGACACGAAGAGCACTCGCTTCTCGTCGTAGAAGATGTCTTGGGTGCCGTTGCCGTGATGCACGTCCCAGTCGACGATTGCCACGCGTTTCGCCCCCTGTTCAACCGCATCGGCTGCGGCGATCGCGATGTTGTTTAAGAGGCAGAACCCCATGGCCTTTTCGGGGCAGGCATGATGGCCGGGAGGGCGAAGAAGCGCGATGCCGCGACGAGCGCGTCCCTCAAGCAAAGCGCGAGACAACTCGACCCCCCCGCCTGCGGCGAGCCAGGCCGCTTCCCCGGTTTCGGGGCAAAAGTAGGTGTCAGCATCGATGTATCCCCAGCCGGTGCGCAGCGTGCGTTGAAGGCGCGCCAGGTAGTCGGACGAATGGACGCGCTCCGCTTCCTCGTCGCTCACGGGGCGCACCAACACCTCGACCTGCTCGGCAGGGGGTAGCGCACATTCGAGCCCGGCTCGTGCCGCGACCAGTCGCTCCGGCCGCTCCGGGTGTTGTTCTTCGGAGCGGTGTCGATCGAACCGGCGATCATCCACAATGGCAATCGGCAACCCAGGCATGGCTGTGCTCAGAATAGTAACCGACCCGCTAACGGGCTGCGAGCTGACGTTGTAAGACTTTCAGCAGGTCGATGTACGAGACGATCCCGAGCAGTCGGCCTTCCTCATCGACGACCGGCACGGCGCCGAAGTTTTCCTCCACGAGCGCGCCGACCAGCAGGCTCAACGGAGAGTCGATCGAGAATGTTCGAGGCTCGCGCGTCATCGCGTCGGAGACCCTGAGCGACGCGATCCGCGCGGAGCGGGTTTTGTCCTCGAGGGCGAGTAGCGGATTGCCGATCGCCTCTCGGATGTCGCGGTCGGACAACATGCCCACCACCCGCTGCATGCCGTCCATGACCGGCAGATGCCTGCTGCCGTGTTGAAACATCCGTGCTGCGGCATCGAGGAGCGGATCGTCGGAAAGAGCTGCTTGGAGGTCGGTCGTCATGATCGCGCCTGCGTCGAGCGTGTCGGGACCAGCCTCGGGCAAGGGGTACTGGGCCATGCTCCCGAGCAAATCGGTGTTGGTGATGATGCCCACCAGCTCGCCTTCGTTCACCACGGGCAGGCAGCCGAGCTTTTTGACCGACATCGTGGCGGCGGCGTCGGCAAGCGGCGCCCAAGGCTCGATGGTCTCGACGGGGCGCTTCATCGCATCTTCGACGGTTCCTTCGATCGCGTGTTGAACGCCTTCGGGACCGATCCAAGAAAGCAGATCGCGCTCGCTCAACATGCCCACCACGCGGCCGGTCCGCACCACGGGCAGATGCCGAACCCCGCGCCACAACATGAGCTGTCGGGCGAGGGCGAGCGCGTCACCCTCGGTCACGGTGACGACATTTCGTTGCATTACATCGACGACTTTCATCGCACCATCCTTTCAACCGGGAGTAAATCAAAGTTTGTGCTAGATGGCCACGATGACGTTGACGATGAGGCCAGAGTCGGCTCAGTTCGCATCCAACCCCGCGACCACACCGAACGGACACAGCCTCGAACAGATGCCGCATGAGAATCGCGATCTTACTGTTGAATAGCGGAAGGGGCAGCGGGGAGGTCGCGCGCGCGCATAGTCGCCACCTCGTCGACGCTCATCACGAGGTCGTCTTCATGCATCCCAATCTGGGTGCGGGTGTTCCTGGATGCCGCAACGTCGACATCGAGCTGCCTACCGAGATCATGCCGGTTCATGAGTATCTCCCAAGCGCCGGAGCCGCGCAGAAACCAGTGTCTTCGATGAGCTTTGATGAGGCGATGGCCTACACGGCGCGCTACGAGGCCGCGCTCGAGTCGGTTGTGGATGACGTGGACATCGTGATTGGCCACCACGCGAATCTATGTGCCATCGCCACAGCACGCGTCGCGCAGCGCCACAGCAAGCCGTATGTGCTGTTTTTGCACGGGACAGGTATCGAGCCGCGCCACACAGGAGGATACGATGACGATGTGTGGGCTGAAATCGAGAGCGCCATCGTGCATGCATCGGGGCTTTTGACGACGACTCGGTATGTTCGCGACGAACTCGTCCGGTCACTCGTGGCGGTTCCGGAGGAGCGGTTTCTGATCTTGCCGTGTGGTGTTGACCTCGAGGAATTTCATCCCGATCGGGCCGGCGACATGGCCGCCAGATACGATCTCCCGCTGCGGTACGTCATCTGTCCAGGCGCATTGGTGGCCGCGAAGGGGCCGCAGAACGTCGTTGCGGCAAGCGTGCACTATGCGTCGATAGCTCCGACCATCTTCATAGGCGATGGAGAACTGCGCGCCGAGCTAACCCAAGAACTCGGCGAACGTGGGCGCTTTCTCGGGTTCGTATCTTCGGAAGACAAAGCAAAGCTCATCAATGGTGCGACCATACTCGCCGCTGCCCCGGAGAAGAAGGAGCACTTTGGCATCATCTATGTCGAGGCTCTTGCCGGAGGCACCGTGCCAGTGGCGTACGAGGGCGGTGGGGTGGCGTCGATCATCACCAAGGAGGTCGGTGTGCTTACCAATCGCGATCCGGTCGCGCTCGGCAACGCAGTAGCAGGGCTTCTCAAAGATGATGACCGTCGAAAAGACATGGCTCTTGCCGGTAGAGCCCGAGCAGAGGCGAAGTATCACTACCCGACGCTGGTCAACGACCTCGTCTCATGGTTGCAACAGAGGCGACTCTAGACAAACGAATGCAACCGCGCCTGGTTAGGCTGGACGGTCCCCCTACCTGCGCTCGGAGGTTTCCGGACTCGCGGAAACCTCGGGCGCGCGCGCGGCGGCGAGCTGTTTGTACTCTTCGAATGTTGCCTCGAGGGTTTCGACGAACTCATGCACGTCGGGGAAGCCCTCCCAATCGGCGTTGAAGCCCCAGTGCAACCCCCCATTATAGCTGAAGAGGGCGATGCCGAGGTTCTGGTTCGGCGGGATCGGAACCAATGGATAGATGGCCTTCATCGGCGCGCCGAGCATGTACAGAGGAAACGGCGGCCCAGGGATGTTGGTCACCACCACATTGTAGGAGCGCCGCTTGATGGCCCCGCGAGAGATCTCCAAGATGAGGCGCTTGGTCGTCAGGTCGGCCACGTCTTCGAGGAGCTCCGCGCCTGCCGTTTGGTTGGACTCCTTCTTCAGCTCGGTCGTGATCGCAATGACCTTCTTCAATCGTTCGATGGGGTCACGCTCCGACACCGGCAGCTCTGTGAGCAGCATCGCGACTCGGTTTCCGGTCGATCCACCGCCGGGCTTGCGCGTGTTGACAGGGAGAAACGCGCGAAAACCGTTGATGGCATCGACATTGGTGTTGCGTGCTTCGAGGAAGCGCCGGATGGCGCCCGTCGTCGTCGCGACCACGACGTCGTTGATGGTGCCCCCCAGCGTGTTCTTGATCGTCTTCACGTCGTCGAGGTCGAAGGAGGCCCAGTCGAAGCGACGATAGGGGCTGATGCTGGGCGCTGTGAACACGGTTCTCGGACCGGGCTTGATCCCCGAACGGAGCACACCTATTACGCCTCCGAAGTTCTCCCGAAGGCGCGGCCCGAAGTGCGAAAGCTTGCGGAACCCGTCGATGCGATGCTTGACCTCGCTCCGAAGAAGCTGCGTGCCGCTTGGAGCAGGACGCGGTTTCCATTCTTGCGGCTCTTTCTCCGTTGCTGACGGCGCCATTTGCAGCAACGCCTCGATGAGCCCAACACCCGCGACACCATCGACCATGCAGTGATGCGCCTTGGCAACGAGTGCAAACTGGTCGTTTTCGATGCCTTCGACGATCCAGAACTCCCACATCGGCCGGCTCTGATCGAGGCGCTGCGAAAACAGTCTGCCAATCAAGCGCTTGAGCATTCGCTCGTCACCAGGAAGCGGGAGCCTCGTGTGGCGCAGATGAAAGTTGATGTTGAATCGATCGTCGTCGATCCACACTGGGTGACTGAACCCTGGCACCCACGCCAGTCGTTGCCGGTAGCGCGGGATCGTGTCCAGTGCTGCCAACGTGTACTTGGTGATGCGCTCCATATCGAGCCCGCCGTGCTCGAGCATCAGCGGCTTTGCATCGAAGAGAAGCGCGGCGCCCACGTGCATGGTGGTGGTCTCGCTCTCGAGGTCCAAGAAGATCGCGTCAAGCGCGCTCAAACGTTCATAGTAGGTGTCCGACATGATGGGCTAGCTAGAATACGCCCACGCCCGCTTGGGCACCAGCCCAAGAAACAGTGGGATCTCAGGACCGGTCTCCGCCTGTAGCGCCCGTGAACGTCGAGCCCCGTCAATCCAGATTGAGAAAGGGATAGCGCTCGCGCTCCTCGCGGCTCCAGCAGGCAAGTCCAGCTCGCTGGCCCACCGTTTCCACGGTGACGATTGCATCCGGATCATCAAAGGTCACGCGGCCGGGGGAGTGGGCCTCTTCCAGACGACTGAGAATGTAACCATCGAGGAACCGTTCTTCTTCCGGGCTCACCAGCCGACCCTTGAATCCACGACGGTGCATGCGAACGTAAAAGCTACAGTCTTCGAGCCGCGGGATCAGCTTGTCCAGGGCCTTACAAGCTTTGTCTTCAAACTCTTCTGGGGACTGGAAGTCGAAACTTTGTTGGGCAGGAATGATCCTCGAAGCTGCGTTGAGTAAGGTCATGTCCTTACTCGTGTAGTCCTCGAGCTCCTGCAGGAACTCTCCTACGTCAGGCACAGTGAGCAGCAGTACGTTGAAGTACTCGGTGGTGCGGACCTCCCCATATCGACGCAGCATGCGCTTGGCCTCCGCGTACGAGCCGGGATAAGCCGTCGCGACGACGTTCCAACCTCCAGCGCTTGCATCCTCCGGCTTCAAGAGAGTCAGCTCTGAATGAATCGCTGGCCGCGCTCGGTGAGTGAGAAGTGTAGGTCGATCAAGCCATCGACGAAAAGCTGAGACGCCCACTCCCAGGGCGGTCCGCCCGAGGGCTGCTCGGCGACATAGGTGCGCAGCACCTCGAGCGCCTCCGGAGGCGCGTCGAACACTTCTTCGAAGGTCTGGCCGCCGAGTTGTACGACAGAGTCGGTCGATTTCGGGGCTTTGCTGCGTTTCGCCACCGTGCCGTCGACGATGTACTCCCAGTCGCCGCTCTCCGTCTCGAAGACCTCGATGGTGGAACCGCTCTCGGACCGCCCTCGATACAAGCGCGGCGCTTCATGAAGGGGATCGGGCTCCGCCCCAGCGCGGAAGAGATGCTCGCGCCATTGTTCTCGAATGCTTTCATCTTGGAACCAGCGATCCAAAATCTGCTCGAACCGCGTCTCTAGATCAGAGAGCTGGGCCTTTTGTCGACGCCGCCAACTCCCAGACTCGCCTTCGCGTTCGTGCTCGCCCTGAATGTGCCGGTACTCGTCAGTAATCTTACGCAACTCGTCTTCGGGAACCGTGTTGGGCATCGGCTAACCTCTCTGCGGGGCCGTCGAGCATAGGGAATTCGATGAGAACCGTCTAGGCTGCGGAGCATGCTTGCCTGTGTGGATGTCGACTACCGGGGGGACCAAGGCCCGGCCGTTGCCTCGTGTGTGGTTTACGAAGACTGGGATTCGAGCGAAAGCCATGAAGAGCGGGTCGCCGTCATCCCGCGCGTAGCTCCCTATGTTCCCGGTCAGTTCTACCAACGCGAGCTTCTCTGCGTCCTTCAGGTGCTCGACCAAGTGCAAACGCCGCTCGACGCGATCCTCGTCGACGGGCATGTCTGGTTGGACGATACGGGCACCCCTGGCTTGGGGGCGCATCTCTATCGCGCGCTCGAAGAACGAATTCCCGTGATCGGCATTGCCAAGAACCCCTTTGGGGATTTCCACAGCCAAAAGCGCGTGTTCCGAGGCAGAAGCAAACGGCCGCTGTTCGTCACCGCCGCCGGGATGGAGGTCGAGGTCGCGGCAAACAGCGTTCGCCGGATGCACGGTGCCCATCGCATCCCGAGCTTGCTGACGCGGGCTGACCAGATTTGCCGGAGACCGCTTGGGATTCAGTGTTCGTAAGTCGGAGGGGTCGCTTACTGGACGAATCCTCCCCCACAGAAGACCGACAATTGCAATGGCACCGCCTCTGTGAAGACATCCGCGAAGGTCTGTAACTCCCGCTCGATACCAGGAACGTTTGCCGTGGCGTCGACCACACAGGGCGTATTCGCTTCTTCACCGAGCCATGTGGCATCAATCGTCAGCGTCTCGCCAACGGCAAGGTTCATCACACACTGATCCAGTTCGAAACCTGGATCACCAGGATCGTCCACCAACAGCTGGTCGATCGTGCACCTCTGCTCTTGACTGGTGAGCACAACGCCGATTCCAGGTTGGAAGTTGATGTTGTCCAGATGGACCCGGTTACAGTCTGCACTTTTAAGGTCGGTTGGTTGGTCGCAGCTGCAAGTCACTCCTCTTAGGCTGCAGCCCGACACACCGTTCCCGTCCGCCTCGCTGCACCCGGCCAACGATGCGATCGCAAGCGCCATTCCAAACATCCATGCGGTTAAGTAACGCATCGTCACCTCCCCGCGCCCCAACGGGGCGCGACCCAGTTGACTCGGGTGTTGCACGCCGCGTGCCAGCGCGGAATCCTGACTCTTGCGAGGCGTTGCCAATCATGATCGCAAGGCGTGCGCTTTGCGGGCGCTATCGCGCACGGATTGCGCGCACAGAGGCGACTCTCTGCCAGCGTGAGAGGTTCTACGGTTGCAGCCATTGACGTTTGGGGTGAACGAATGTGGAGGCGCTTACGCTGCTCGCCGCCTTGCATCTACGATCGCCCTGCGGCGCTCTTGCCGGCGCACGGCTGCGTCCTTGAGCGCTTCGCGGATGCGCTCCTCGAGTAGCTCATTGGTCGCGTTTAGCCGGTCGACGAAAGATTGCTCGATCTCACGCTTTCGCAAGACCGTCTCGTACAGCTCGTCGAACACCGCGACCACGGCTGGCTCGAGCCCACTTTCGGCGGCACTGACTTCCAGGCAACGGTCGGAGACCTGCGTCCTCAGTTGAGGCTGCACCTGCGCTACGGCGCGGGCGACATCACCCTCTCCCAGCCACTCAAAGACGTCTCCGACAGTCGCCTCAGGCCTCTCGATCACGGCATCGTACGCCACCATGAACATGGGGTACCGACGCGTCACCACATCGCTGATCAGCGAGAAGTTGTGCGTCCACCACTCGAGTGCCGCAGGGATGTAGACGGGAGGCGGGACGCACGGCTTCTCGTCGCCACACTGCGCGTTCTTGGCCTGTTGCTCCATCGTGTAGAGGCGGTCCAGCGAGCGCACATATTCGCGCCACGGCCTTACCGTTGCGATCACTTTGTCGATGTACGCACGGTCGGTTCGAATCAGCCCTGGCACGAACACCTTGAGTGCGTGTCGCCGCGTGGCCTCGGGGAACAGGTAGTGTCCAGTCTTGGGATCCGGGTTGGTCGCATGGTACACGCCTTCGCGCAGATCAGACTCATAGAACCCGCCCGGGTTGGCGTCCTTGATGGTGCTACCCCAGTCCTTGGGGAAGGCGCTACCGATCGAAGGGAAGCCCCCCTCGATCAGTAGCTGCATCCACATCGAAGTGCCCGAACGCTTGGTGCCGGTGACGATGATCATCTGAATCCTCCGTGGCTCTTCGCTGTCATGCAATCCAAGGGATCAGTAGCCGTTGTAGAAGCTGTCGCCGCCCGCTAAGAAGGGGTCGTTCGTCGGATTAGGGTCGTTATCAGGGAGAACGACGCCATCCCCCGAGCCGCCGCCGTAGTAGCCGCCATAGTAGCTGCCCCCGTTGGCGCAGCCGTCTAGGTCGCTGTATTCGAAGCCCTCGCCGCCGTAGTAGTCACCGTAGAGGTCGCCGTAGCCCGCGACGGTCTTTTCGCTCGGGCACTGCCTCTGGCTTCCAGGCCCAGCGACGCCCGGATCACCGCAGCCGGTGAGAGCGAGGGCACCAATAGCAAGCTTGGGGATCGTCTTTTTTGGTTGAAACATGCTGAACTCCTCTCCTTCTTTCTGGTCAATCGGTTCCGCGGCTTTGAGGTCCGCGAGTGTTGTCACGTCTGGGCTACGTCCGGATGGAGCGTTTGGATTAAGGGCGCCACGCCTAGGGAGGCAGGTCTTGGTGCGAAGGGACCGATTCGACCCTTTTTTCGCCAAATCATGGCTCTTCCGATCGACCAGGACAGCTTCTACGCTAAGCCCGACGTCAGGAGGCGTGCAGTGAAGGGCGAGACTTACGATCAAAAGCTAGGCGGGGAAGACCGCATCGAGACTCGCAAGCGGGGAGTTTGGCTGCTTAAGAACCCCTCCACGAACAAAGGGCTGGCCTACACGAAAGAGGAGCGCAGAGAGCTCGGCCTTGACGGTCTGCTGCCAGACCAGGTGCTCGAGATCGAGCAGCAGGTCGAGCTAGAGCTGGAACATCTCCGCGTGAAGTCGACCGACCTCGAGAAGTACATCGGGCTGACGAGCCTGCAAGACTTGAACGAGGTGCTTTTTTACCGCCTGCTGGTCGAGAACCTGCCAGAGCTATTGCCAATCGTTTATACGCCGACCGTCGGGTTGGCCTGCCAGCAGTTCAGCCACATTCTTCGGTCCGCGCGCGGCATCTGGATCACGCCGAACAACATCGACCACGTGCACGAGGTTCTCGAGAGCGCGCCCTTCCACGACATCCGGCTGCTCGTCGTGACCGACAACGAGCGCATCCTGGGGCTCGGCGATCTCGGCGCCGGCGGCATGGGGATCCCGGTCGGCAAGCTAGCGCTTTACGTGGCGGGCGCCGGCATTCATCCGTCCAAGTGCCTTCCGGTGAGCCTCGACGTGGGCACCAACAACGAGGAGCTGTTGAACGACCCGCTCTACAACGGCCACCGAGGGCGCCGACTGACGGGCCGGGCCTACTTCGACTTCGTCGAGCGCTTCGTCCAGGCCGTGCGCGACGTGTTTCCCCGCGCCATCATCCAGTGGGAGGACTTCGCCAAGACGCACTCGTTCCCACTTCTCGAGCGCTACCAGAAGCGCGTCCCAAGCTTCAACGATGACATCCAGGGCACCGCTGCGGTGGCCTTGGGCGGCATCTTTGCTGCGCTTCGGATCACGGGGCAGACGATCCGCGACCAGCGGATTCTCTTCATCGGAGCGGGCGGCGCTTGCATCGGCATCGCGCGGTTGACGTCGGCTGCCATGCGCCGGGCGGGAGCCACCGATCACGAGATCGAGCGCGCAATCGCTGCCTTCGACTCGAAGGGTCTCTTGCATGCCGAACGCGAGATCGAGGAGCCCTTCAAACGGGAGTTCGCGCTCGGCAGGGAGAGCCTCGAGCACTACGGGCTCGCGCACGGGTCCGACACAACCCCGGTGGAGATGATTCGCGCCTTCAAGCCGACCGTCCTGGTGGGCGCGACGGCCCAGCCGGGTGTGTTCACCCGCGAGATGATCGAGGAGATGGCGAAGCACGTCGATCGACCCCTCATCCTGCCGCTCTCCAACCCGACCTCGAAATCGGAGTGCACTCCCAAAGACGCCCTCGAGTGGACCGGCGGCCGGGCGCTAGTGGCCACGGGCAGCCCGTACGACGACGTCGTTTGTGAAGGCAAGCGTCACGTGATCGGGCAGAGCAATAACGTCTTCATCTTCCCGGGCGTTGGCTTGGGAGCCATCGTCTCGAACGCGCGCGAAATCAACGACGAAATGTTCCTGATCGCCGCGCAGACCCTGGCGAGCTGTGTCACTGAAGAGTGCCTGACGCTCGGCGCCATCTTCCCGAGTGTGAACGATCTACGCGAAGTGAGCTTCAAGATCGCGTGTGCCGTCGTGCGCTCGGCCCGCGACGCGTATATCGGGCGTATGGTCCCCGACGACGAAGTCGAGGAAACGGTGCGAAGCGCGATTTGGTACCCGAGCTACATCCCGATCTTCGCCGAGGGCTAACCGGAGACAAACCGCCGAGGGCTAGCTACCGGGGTGAGGCGTCCTACGGTGTCTGCTACGACATGGTCATGCTGAAAGCAGCTGGTGTGGTGAGCGCGATCGTTTTGGCCTTGGGGTGCAGTGACGGGGAGGACTCGAGCGGCATCGACGACGACCTGTTCTCACCGGCGGTATTTGCTGACCCCCCACTCGAGTTTGGTCCGCAGGCGCGGTGGTGGTGGCCAGGAGGGGCCGTAGATGATGCGACGCTGCGCGAGGAGTTGAGCCAGGTTGCGGAGCTGGGCTACAGCGCAGTCGAGATTCAGCCGTTCATGTCGGCCGTCACGAATGCCGATCTGAGCAACGACTCCCGCATCCGTACCGTCGGCGATGCTTCATTCTTGGAGCGGCTACGCACCGCTGCATGTACCGCACAGGAGCTCGGGCTCTCCTGGGACCTGACGCTCGGAAGCGGATGGTCCACCGGAGGCGTGGGCATCGACCAGGATGGGGCGCGCCAACTGATCTTGGCTGAGCTCACAATTAGCGGACCAAGGAGTTACGAAGGCCCGCTGCCCGAGGCGGAGCCCCCTACTTGGATCGACGCCACGAACAGCATCCTTCCTGCAATCGCCGGCTTCGACGAAAACGCCACCGTGGTGTCGGTCCTCGCGGCCGAAGTGCTCGAGGAACCTGAGAGCTCGCCCGTCATTCTCGGGGATGTGGTCGATTTGGGGTCGAGCGTGGCGGGTAACATGTTGTCGTGGGAGGTCCCCGAGGGCACGCACCGCGTTTTCGCGATCTACGAGAATCGAACGCTGCATTTCCCGGTAGGCAACGCGTACCCCGGACCGCTCGAGGCAGCGCGAATCATCGATCATCTCGATCGCAGGGGCGTCGAGGCCTTCATCGATCGCGAGTTTGGAGCTTGGATCGACGCGGTTGCCGATTGTTCTCCACGCGCGGTATTCGTGGATAGCTTCGAGCTCGTCGGAGAGCTGCCTTGGACGACGGCGTTCGGCGCGAAGTTCGAGTCTACCCTCGGCTACGATATCACGCCGATGCTTCCCTTCCTGTTCTTAGCGGGCGGCGAGTCCGAATACGCGACCCTAGCCGGGGCCGGGCCGCCTCGCTATCAGGCGACCGCTCAGCGCGGCCTCCGAGCGCGAGAAGACTACGAGGCGTTCCGTGGCGCCTTGTTTGTCGAAGAGCTCATCGACCCCCTTGGTGCGTGGCTGCAGGACCGAGGCATAGAGTTTCGGCTGCAAGCCCACGGTGGATACGCCGATGTCCTCGACGCTTATGGCATGGCCGACGTTCCCGAGTCCGAGGGACTCTACGGTGGCGGTTCCTACGACTTTCTTCGTCTAGCGGCGTCGGCCGCGTAGGTAGGCGGCAAGCGCTTCGTGAGCAGCGAAACGTTTCCCACCGTTGGCGCGGCGCAGTTGACCGAGGATGAGGCGCGACTGCTCATGGGGCGAGCCTTCAGTGCCGGCATCAATCGGCTCATGGTTCACGGTCATGCATATCCATATCTCCACCAGGACGGGCAGCGCTGGTTTCCTTTTCATCCGCTCGAAGACAGCGCGTTCAAAACTGGGCCGCTGGATCTGACGTTCGACATTCACCCAGACGCCGAGATCTGGGCCGCACTTCCATCCCTCAACCGGATGGCCGCGAGGCTCAGCTACGCCATGAGCCGTGGCGCCGCAGCGGCCGAGGTGGCTTGGCTCTACCCTGAGTGGGAGGCAGAGAACTTCGTGAACTTCGGTGCCGACAGTGTCGAGCCGGGTGCATTCGAATCGGAGATCAGCAAGGCGCTGAGACGGGCGGGCTTTTCGTATGCGCGCTTGAGCCGGTCGGCGCTTGCGGCGTCCACCAGCGATGGCGGCCAGCTACGAGCCGGTCAGGCCTCCTTTCGTGCTCTCGTCATCGAGAACGTCGATGTCATAGACCCAGAAGTCCTTCGGGCGGTTCTCGACGCGGCCGACGCTGGAGTCGCCGTAGTTTGGATGGGAAGCATCCCAGAGCGCGCCGACGGCTTGGTTGACGCGATCTCGCGAGACGCGATGGTCGAAGCGCTCGCGGATCGGGTGCAGTCGGATGTCCGGATGGTGTCGTCCGCGGACGAAATCCCCGCAGCGATCGCAGAGGCCGGCGTGCTCCCGGCACTGAGTCCGCTGAGCTCGGACGGACTCCGAATGTCGGTGGCGCGTCGCCAAGTGGTCGGCAGCGATCTCTATTTCCTCTTCAACGAAAGCTATCAGCAGCAGACCGATCAATTTCGCATTGAAGGGGAGTTTGCGGAGGCGCGTCTGTTGGACCCGGATACCGGCCAAGCCCTGGAAACGAACCTCGATGGCGATGTGCTGACGGTAACTTTGCCAGGCGCACGCGGTGTCGTGCTTTGGCTCGCGAGATAGGCGATCGTCCAGACTATTTCCCTTGCCAGTTGGGTGGGCGTTTTTCGATGAACGCGCGGGGGCCTTCTTTGAAGTCCTCGGTGTTCATGATCTGAGCGGTCGCCTCGTAGCCTACGCGCCACAGGGCATCGTCTGCATCGATGAAGGCGCGGACGGCAACGCGACGGCTTGCCTGCACGGCCAAGGGCGCATTGGTTGCCACCCGATCGGCGAGCTTCAGTGCTTCTTCCACCACTTGGGCTTCGGGAACGACCTTGTTGACCATGCCCAGCTCGTAAGCCCGTTGGGCGGACAGCGGATCGCCTGTCATGATCACTTCGAGCGCGGGGGCCATGCCGATCGCACGGGGCAGACGGAACAAGCCACCGGCAGCGGCCACCAGGGAGCGTTTGACTTCTGGCAAACCAAACATCGTTTTGTCGGAGCAAATGATCATGTCGCACGCGAGCGCGATCTCGGTGCCGCCTGCAAGCGCACTGCCCGTCACTGCTGCAATCACCGGCTTCGTTCGTTCGCGTTTGGTGATGCCGGCAAAGCCGCCTTTCTTGGTGCTAAGCGAGACGACATTACCAGCGGCAATTTCCTTCAAGTCGGCGCCCGCGCAAAAGACCGGGCCATTCGCTTTCAGAATGGCTGCCCACAATGCGTCATCTTTCTCGTATCTGTCGAGCGCGCTTTCGATGCCACTGGCCATTTCGCCGTTGATGGCATTGCGTGCCTCGGGTCGATCGAGCGTGATGCTGGCGATGTGTCCGTTCGTTTCAAAAGTAACGCCCATGGGTCTTCTCCTCGTGAGGCAGGATACGCGATTTCGTGGCATGAATTGAGAAATACCCCATACTGAGAGTAGCGCGGCTCGAGGTTGTCGCGCGGTGCGGATGGCGACGTGAGCGACACTTTTCAGTATCGGTTCGACGAGACCCGTTGGCCGCTTGTGATCATCCCTTCGCCTGGTGGCAGGGACCCGGAGTCGATCGACCAGGACACCTTCTACGAAGAGTTCCATCGATTCAGCGAGAGGGATGAGCGAGCGTTCTTCGTTCATGATTTGCGGGGCGTCCAACGCATGGACGCCGGCCGACGTCGCCGTTTTGTCCAGTGGGCCAAGCTGCATTCACCTACGGCCCGCAAGCTCATCATCGGCTACGCGGTCCTCATCAATTCGAAGCTCATGGCAGGCGTGGTGACCGCCGTCCTTTGGTTGATGCGCCCCCCCGCCCCGATGAAGGTGTTCTCGAACCAGGTTGACGCTGAAGCCTGGCTCTTTTCGTTGGACAACGAGCGCTATCCAAGCGCAAAAACAGGCTGAGCCTGAGAGCAACCGCTCCAACAACGCCGCGGCTCGGTCGGCCGACCGCGCCGGATGTGATACTCCTTCGGCGCCATGTCCTGGGAGCGTCGAGGCGTTGCTGTTGCCGTAGCCACCCCGATAAGCGTGGTAGGCGCGCACGCGTTGACGACGTTGCAGGCCGCTTCGGTGGGGCCACCGATCTCAGCCGCGACAGTTGCGCTGGTGCTCCCGGTGATCGCAGCGGGTGTCGCGCACTGGCTGAAGCCGTCGTGGGTCGTTGGCGGTTTGGTGGCGGGGATCGTCGGTGGCGGAATGGCTGCAGCCAGCGGGCTATCGTGGGTCTTCTTGCCTCTATTGCTGCTGGTTGGCGTGTTGCTGAGCACTCTGGCCAACCGCATCGAGCGCGCGTTGCCGCAGTCTGTGGATGGCGCCTGGCAACGCTCCCGGGCCAAGACCATCGCTTGGGCGGTGCTGGCGCTGGTGATGTTGGTTCAGGTCTCGAGGTTGAGCGCGTTCATGGCGGATCGGGAGGTCACCTGGGGTTCGACCTTTCCACCGGTGCCATTCACGGTGACACACATGTGCATGGCGTCGTACGTGCACGCCGCCGATCTGACGCGCCAGAACGACCCCAACCTTTACGACACCACACACTATCCGAACTTCGGACTCACCGAGGCCGAAGACATCGAGACGTCGGTGGCCGGCCTTCAGTCGTACCTCGACGACTCTTTCCACTACCCCCCGCCGTTCTTGTTGCTTCCCCGCCTGTGGCTTGCGCTGAGCAACGACTATCTCGTCATTCGCTCTGTGTGGTTTGCGCTCCAGATCCTGATGTTCGCTGCCTTCGCTGTGTTGCTCGCGCGCTGGATCGGTGGTTCGACGGGGGCTTGGGCACTGTGGATGCTGCCCCTGGTGCTCGCGTCCATGCCCACGCTGTTCAACTTCCAGTTTGGGCAAATTCACCTGTTCACCATCTGGACGGCGATGGCCGGGATGCTGGCTTTCGAGATCAAACGTCCCGCCGTTGGCGGTCTGCTGTTGGCGGGGGGAGTGGCGTCGAAGCTTTTTCCAGGGATCTTGGTGCTCTATCTGTTGCTACGAAGGCGCTGGCGTGACCTCGCCTGGACCGGAGCGTTTTCCGTCGTGTTTGCCCTGCTGAGCGTGGCGGTGACGGGAACCACGCCCTTTGTGCAGTTCTTCAGCTTTCTACTGCCGCGGCTAGTGTCCGGAGAAGCGTTTTCCTTCGTCACCGACACCTTGGTGATCACCACCAACCTGTCTGTTCCGGGTACCGTGTGGAAACTGGACTTACTCGGAATAGAGGGCGGCGATGCGCTACTGGGCCCCGCTTCCACCGGTTACACGCTGCTCATCCTGGCCGCGACCTGGTTCGCGACACGCCTCGACGTAGATCGCGTCGGTCGCGTGCAGATCTGGCTGTCGCTCCTGATCCTCGCATCCTTGCGGAGCCCCTTGGTGCCAGTCTACGGCGTCGCCCCCGTTTTGTGGCTCATGACGCTGCAGCTCGACCGCGTGGACACCACCAAGGGCCTTATCGCGTTTGGCATCAGCTGGGCCTTCATTAGCAGCGTGCCCCCAGCTCCCAATCCGGTCGTCACCATCGCGCTCTACGGTGTTGCGCAGCTTGCCATGTTGTACTGGGTGCTCAAACCTCTCCGTCCTGCGCACGGTTGACACGAGACGGTTGACTCGCGGCCTGGTTTTCGTCGATGCTCGTGGTTCGCCTGATCGAAGGAGGTAACCCTGATGGACCTCGACACTGTCATCGCGCGCGCCCGGAGCGTTGCCGCTGAAGTCCTGGGACCTCAAGCGCGCTCGGTAGATGAAGAGGGACGATGGCCCGAACCTGGGATTCGCGCGCTTCAAGATACGAGGCTCACCGCGTTGACGATTCCCGAAGATCAGGGGGGGTTGGGGTACGGCTTGCTCGCACTCGCGAGGGTGTGCGAGGAGTTGGGTCGCGAGTGCGCTTCCACATCGATTTGTTTCGGGATGCACGCAGTCGCCACGTCCGTCATCGCCGCCAAGGCGACCTCGACGCAACAGAGTCAGCTGCTGAGGTCGATCGCCGAGGGCAAGCACATCACCTCGCTTGCCTTGAGCGAGCCGGGGACAGGCACCCATTTTTACTATCCACAAACCAAACTCTCGCTAAACGAAAACGCGAACCTAGTTCTTTCCGGGACGAAGTGCTTTGTCACAAACGGCGGATACGCGAATTCGTATGTGGTCTCGACGGTGTCCGCAGATCCAGATGCGCCACCCGGGCACTTCTCCTGTGTCGTCTTGCCAGCTGGCACGAAGGGAATGCAATGGGGCCCGTCGTGGTCCGGCGTGGGGATGCGCGGGAATTCCTCGCGTTCCTTGGAGCTCAACGACGTTCAGATCCCTAGGGCGAACCTACTCGGAAACGAAGGAGACCAAATATGGTACGTCTTCAACGTCATCACACCCTACTTCCTCGTGGCAATGGCGGGGACCTACTTGGGGGTTGCTAGCGCTGCACTCGATGAGGCACGGAAGAACGTGAAGGAGCGGCGTCATCGGCACAGCGGTGCGTCATTGGCCGACAACCAAGTCATCCAGCACCGGTTGGGATCGATTTGGGCAAACGTCGAGCGCACACGTGCTCTGCTCTATCTCGCGGCGTCCAAAGGCGACACAGGAGACCCAGACGCATTGCTAGGGCTATTCTCAGCGAAGGCCGAGGTGGCGGAGTGTGCCGTCGGCGTCGTTGGAGACGCGATGACCCTCAGCGGTGGACGAGGGTACCGCGATGGTTCGACGCTTCATCGAATGCTTCGAGATGTTCAAGCGTCACATATCATGGCGCCTGCGACCGACACGCTTCGCACATGGACAGGCCGCGCTTTGCTCAGCCTCCCAATTCTGAGCGAGTAGGAGGCAATATGGGCGAAGTCCTCTTAGTCAACGTGGAGCCCAACACAGTCGAACTGCTTTTCGCTCTTCAGCCCATACCCGAGCTCCGCAACGTGCACGATCCGGAAATGGTGAAAGAGGAACTGGCCCGGCGACCTCAGGCCGTCGACCTCCTCGTCCTTGGCGCGAGTCGAGGCGACCCCATTCGCGTTGCGGAGGCCGCGCGTGGCGTCGACGAAGATCTGTCGATCGTGATCCTCGCCGAGCCGTCACGGCTCGAGCAGCTGGAACGACGGGTGATGTATGCGACGTTCTTGAGCGGAGATGTGACCTGTCAAGCAATCGTCGAGAACGGCTCCATCGGACCCCTACTGAACCAAGCAATGACGAGGACGCGACAACGCCGCAAACACCATGACGATGTCGTAGCCAGTCTGCGCAAGCTCAAAACCCCGAAGGTTTGGCAGCCCAACCCCAAACAGTATCTCGATCGACTCCTCGACCATGCGCCAATCGGCGTTGCAGTGCTCGACCACTCGGGAGAGATCCGCGCCTGGAACCGCCGTGCCGCGACGGTATTCGGCGTTCCGGAGGAAACCGTGATCGGAACGCGATTGACCGAGCTCTTTCTTGCGTCGGATAGACAACCGTTGGAGGATTTTGTTTCGGAATCGGCAGCGAACGGCGACGAGCTTCCACCGCAAATCTTTGGGGCCTACAGGGCTCGCGACGACGACCCGCGACAGCTCGAGGTGACCGCTGCAGCGATCTCCAGCCGATCCGGTGAGCCGGGGGCTTTGGTGCTCTTCAAAGACGTCACCGAAGAGAAGGAGCAAGAGGCCGAGCGCCAGCGAATTGAGACTCAAATGCAACGCGCACAAAAACTCGAGAGTCTAGGTGTGCTCGCAGGTGGCATCGCTCACGATTTCAATAATCTATTGGTAGGTATCGTGGGCAATGCCGATCTTGCGCTCCTGCTCGCGCCCGCCGGCTCGCCTATTCAGCAGGCCCTGATCAAGATCAAGATGGCCGGTGGACGAGCCGCAGAGCTCACCCGGCAACTCCTCGCGTACTCAGGCAAGAAGGAGGGGGTGCAGATCGAAGCCGTAGACCTCAATCCGCTCATCTCCGAGCTGAAGAACCTGCTCGAAGTTTCGATTTCGAACTATGTGTCGCTCGATATGGACCTTTCCGTTGACCTACCACTCGTTCGGGGCGATTTGTCGCAGGTCACCCAAGTACTGATGAATCTCATCACCAATGCGTCGGAAGCCATCGGCGAACGCCCGGGAAGCATCATGATTGCAACGGGAACGGTTGTGCTAGACAGCGATGAGTGCGCTCGGTGGAGGAGGAGCTGGGACGTTTCCGAAGGCGTCTACGTATTCATCGATGTTTCCGATACCGGATGCGGAATGTCTGCGTCGACCTGCGAACAGATATTCGAACCTTTCTTCACGACAAAAGCAACAGGGCGAGGCCTTGGGTTAGCGGCAGTGGCGGGCATCATCCGTAGTCACCGCGGCGCGATCGAAGTGCACTCGGAGCTCCACACCGGCACGACCTTTCGAGTTCTGCTTCCTGCCGCACCAGGAGCTCGCTTAGACGCCTCTCCGACGGACACTATCAACCCGAATGTCGAGGGGTGTGCCGCGGGTAAGATCCTCGTCGTCGACGATGAACAACATGTTCGTGACGTGCTCTCGGACATGCTTGAGACGTTTGGTTTTGAGGTCGAGACAGCTGCCGATGGCACCGAGGCGATCGATATCTTCCGCGAGTCGCCCGACTCGTTCTGTGCGGTGATCCTCGATATGGCCATGCCCAAGATGGGAGGCGCCGAGACTCTTCGAGCACTTCGGGAAATCAGTTCCGATATCCCCATCATCATTTGTACGGGTTACAACGAAGACCAGACGTTCGAAGGCACCGGCCCATCTGCGTTCCTCCAAAAACCCTTCAGGCTCGCGACTCTGATCAGCACGTTGGAGGGCGCGCTCGGTCGCTCCCCTAACGTTACCGAATGCGACGCAGCTTTCTAGGCTTATCGCATGGCGGCTTTGACTCGCGCGGGGGTCATGGGCATGCGCCGCAGGCGGGCGCCGGTTGCGTCGTGGATCGCGTTGGCGATAACCGCGCCCATGACGACGATGGTCGGCTCTCCGCCGCCCTGCGGCGAAATGTCGTTGGCTTCGAGGATGACCGTCTCGATCTTTGGCAGTCGCGAAAAGCGCGGTATCTCGTAGTGTTTGAAATTCATATCGAGAATCTGCCCGCCTTTGAAGTGGATCTCTTCGGAGAGGGCGTAACCGAGGCCCATCGTGATGCAGCCTTCCATCTGGATGGTCGCGCCCTGGGGATTGATCACGATGCCCATCTCCTGCGCGCAGAGGACTCGCCTGACCTCGACCTCTCCAGTGCGCGCATCGACGGTAACCTCGGCGATGGCGGCCACGTAGGTTCCCGCATCGATGCCGCATGCCACACCGAGGCCGCGCTTGCTCGGCGACTTAGCGGGCGTCCAACCAAAGCGTTTGGCCGCGGCTCTTAGCACGCGGATCATCCGGGGATCGCCGAGATGTTTCAGGCGGAACTCGACCGGGTCCATGCCCGCCGCCGTTGCCATGATGTCGATCTGCGATTCGCGTGCAAAGGTGTTGGTGTTGTTCGCAGGTGCCCGCCACGCTCCGGTGGCGAAGGGATGCGTTCCCCGGCCGCCTCTCCAGCCCCGCGGCCGCGCGGTCGTGCGATGATGCGGGATGTTGTAGAAGTGCTCCGAACCCCGCTGCCCGGCGAAGAGCACCTCGTACTCCCAGAGCGTCATCCGGCCGGAGTCGTCGATGCCGGAGCGGATCTTGACGATCGCGGCCGGCCGGAACGTGTCGTAAAAGAACTCTTCCTCACGGGTGCGCATCACCTGGACGGGTCGGCCGACGGCCTTGGCAAGCCGTGCAGCTTCGACCGCTTGCAAGTTGCCGGTCTTGCCGCCGAATCCGCCGCCGACAAAGGGCGTGATGACCCGCACTCTCTCGCCGGGAAACCCGATCGCACGCGCAATCTGGTCGCGTGCCCCGAACGGGTTCTGCGTCGAGGCCCATACCGTGCACTTACCGGCTTCGATGTTAGCGAGGGCTGCATGCGTCTCGATCGGTGCGTGCGCGACATAGCCATCGAAAAAGGTCGTCTCGAACGTGCGCGTCGCGAGCTTGCGTCCTTTCGCGAGGTTGCCGCCCCCGGCTGCAACATCGCCCCTGGGAGCTACTTGGATCAGATGCTCGTGAATGTTCTCGTCGGTCACCGGCGCCCGGGGCACGTCGAACTTTGCCTTCATTCGGCCAAGCGCCTCCTGGGCCACGTCGGGAAGCTCGTGGAGCACCGCGATGAAGTTCCCGTCCTCGACCACCGTCACGCCGGCCACTTTGCGGGCGCCTGATGTGTCGATGTGCTTCAACTTCGCCCCGTGCGCGGGCGGCCGCAGGATGCTCGCATAGAGCATGCCCGGTAGACGAATGTCGGCAGCGTACTTGGCCTTGCCGGTGACCTTCTCGAGTGCGTCGCGGCGGAGCTTCGGCTGACCCATGATGCGAAACTCGGACACGTTCTTGAGCTCTGGCTTCACGGTCAAGTGTCGCGCGATCGGCTTTCCCTTGGCGAGCGCACCGTAGGTGACCCGTTTCTTCTGGTTCTTGCGGTCAAAGATCACCCCATCTTTGGCCTGAAGCCGCGAAATGGGCACGCCGAGTGTTTCAGATGCGAGCTCGAGGAGAACGCCACGGGCTTCGGCGGCGGCGGCACGTAGCAGCGGGCCGAACGCACGCGTCGTCAACGAACCCCAAGTGCCCATGTCCCACGGACAGAGATCCGTGTCGCCCATGATTATGTCCACCTTCTCGTAGGGCGCATCGAGCTCGTCGGCCAGCATCTGAACGAGCGAGGTGATCGGCCCTTGCCCCATCTCGATCTTGCCGGTCAAACAGCTTACGCGCCCGTCCTCGGCGATTCGCAAGAACGCATTGAAGTCGTTTGGAACACCGCGCTGGCCAAAGCGCGCATCGGCCTCGGCCAGCTTCCCGCCGAACCCGACGAAGACGACGATCCCGCCACCGAAACGCTTGAGAAACTCGCGGCGCGAGTGGAGATCAGCTGGCAAAGCCCGCACGCGATCGTTCTCCTGGGAATCCAAAGGCAGATCGTTATTCGTGTTCATGTGCCCTGCTTCACTTCCTCCGCAGCAGACTGGATCGCATCGACGATGCGCGTGTGAGCGCCACAGCGGCACAAGTTGTCGTCCATGCCCTGGATGATCTCATCACGCGATGGCTTGCGTTTCGATCGGAGCAAGCCGTAGGCGGTCAGAATCATGCCGGGCGTGCAGAAACCGCACTGCAGAGCGTCGTTCTCCACGAATGCCTTTTGTAGGGGGTGCAGGCCACCGTTCTTCGCCAGCCCTTCGATCGTGACGACCTTTTTGCCGGCGACGCTGGCGACCTGCGCCATGCACGCGCGAACTGGGCGGTCGTCGACAAGCACTGCGCACGCGCCGCACACACCGTGTCCGCAACCGAACTTCGTGCCGGTCAGTTCCAGCTCCGTCCGAAGCACCCACAACAGTTTGCGGTTTCCGTCCACCTGGAGGCGGACTGGCTTACCGTTGAGCCTGAAGGAAATCGTGTTGGGCATCGTATCCTCCCGCCGAACAGTGGATTAGGGGATGCGTATGGCTCGAGTACTATAGCTTCTTACGGGCGCGATCGCGCGACTCGCGTGACGTGCCCGCATATGGCTCGCGGGTGCCCATCCAGTGATCGAACCAAGGTCGTGTGACACACCAGTTGGCTTCCTGATTAGGTCCCATGTGGTGGTCGTAATGCCAGGGTAAATGCTCCCGCGCCCAGTCGGGATCGAGGTGTGCGCGCTTGTGTGCCCGGTGATACCGGATCGCGCCGTAACAGACGGTTGCGGTGAAGAAGGGTGCAATGGGCAAGAGTGGCAGATGAGCGGCAGCAAGCATGGTGACGCCCAACGCCTCTTTGCCTTGAGCATGCCAGCCCCAGACGGAACGCTCGTAGTTGGGATCTCGAAAACCATGACGACGTGTTAGCCGATGGTGCTCGTGCCAATGAAAGCTCCAAGCGCTTCCCTTCTTGCGCCCCTGCCCATGAAGCACATGGCGATGAATGAACCACTCGCACGCATTCGAGTAGACAAGACCTATTGGAATTCCGATCATCGTGGTTGTCTTGGCAAGAACGCGACTAAACGGTCACGTCATCAACAAGATGACTGATCGGACGCGAATCTGCAAAGGAGGCGCATCCCCGGGACGCTACCGTGCCCGCTGGAGCCTGCTGTAGGGTGCCGGTCGTTGTCGTGCGGCGCTCGGTTTGCTCAGCAAGCCACGGACGGCAGCGACGTCAAGCACCGAGCGAATCTGCAATGGTGAGCGCCAGAGCCCACCATGATTGGCACCGCTCATGAATAGCTCGAGCGGATTGGCGAGGGGTGTGTCGGGGTTGGCCACGGAGCTATCGCAACACAGGTCATGCACGAGCAATGCACCCATCAGCGCGTTAGTGGTCTCCGGCGCGAAAATCTCCGCTCCGTAGTGCCGCGCGCCAGCATAAGCCGCTGCGAATGCGCGATTGCTGATCACTGAACCGGTCATGCTGGCCGGAGCCACGTTGGCTGAGGCTCGATGGCCCGTGGCCCGCGCCATCAGTGCCCGCCACTTTTGGATTCGTTTCGCCAGCGCGTAGTTCGGTCCCTGTCGAACGACGAGCCCATCATACATCCCGTACCGCTGGCCCGTATCCGAAGTGACCCAGTCTGGAATGTTTGGAGCATACAGGCGCTCGCGCGTCATCCAGCGGACCGGCGATTGCCAAAGTCCGACGAGGCCCCGGCCGCCGTACCGCTCATGGGCGCAGCGGGCAGCCTCTTCGGGCACTGCAAAAGCATCCGTCGCGCTGGCCAAGTAGGCGAAAGCTGCGGGTGAGCCTTTCGCGTGGAGCCGCTGCACGAGCGCGTCCATGGCAACCGACACGCGGACGTGATCCTTGCCATGCAGGTAGGCGTAACAGCCCACAGCCGCGGGGTTCTCGAAGCTCTCGAGCCATGCCCCGAGCTCGGGCGTTTCCCGCAAGAGGTCAGCACCGGCGCGCTGCGCAAGCTCACTATCCGAAATCTCGGCTCCGCTGGGCTCTCGCACCGGGACGTGCAGCACACACGGTGATCGCGCAACGAGCTCTAGGACGCGCGCCCATACCTGCGGCCGGCCTACATCCGCGGCCACGATGTTCGCGCGATGGGCGGCAAGAAAAGCGAGTGGCCCAATTTCGGCGGCAGCGCCGAGCAATATGAAGGTCCGCTCGGAAAGATCCAGCCACTCCGTGTTGCGCATGACCGTACGGATCGCCTCGGCATGGGAGGGCTCCATGATGCCACGACCGGACCACTGGTTGAGTTGTCGCAAGAGCTTGTCTCCCGAGAGGCGTTCACCTCGATACGGGATTTGCAGGCGTGGCCCGGCGAACTGCAACTTGCCGCGAACCGTTACGGTCTGAAGGCGCGGCTCCGCAAGCTCGTCCATGGCCTCCCCGAGGGGCAGAACCATGTCGTCGCGTGCGAACTCGAAATTACTGTGAACCGCCTTGAGCCCGTCTGCTGCGATGTTGGTCGCCGCCGCAGCCTCACGCGCTGCGAGCTTCTCTTGGTGAACCAGGTGTGCCGGATAGCGTTGCCGCCAGTTCCGCTCGGCAAGGAGAGCCTCAGCGGCTTGCGCGTCCGTGCGCCTCACCGCCTCAGCGAGGATATGCTTCCCGGCATCGGTCGAGCTGCGCTTTCCCTCGGTTGATTCCGGGAATGACACCCCGGCTGCAGGCTCCGCGCTGATGTTTGCGTTTTGCACCGCCCTCATGGGTGTTGTGCTGCACTTGGACGTCTCGTGTCAACACGCAAATTTGGGCCAAAAGTGAGACAGAGCGCGTAGAATATGCGCCACGTACTCGGGGAGAATTTCACGAAGAGAAAACGAGGGTTGCGATGGTCCTCCTCTTCTTAGGACACCATTCGGGGGTGGGCTGGAGGATGCCTAGATCGTTTTGGCGCGTCACGCGTCAGAACCAACATGCCGACAGATTCCAAGTTTCAGCTTCGTGTTGCGAGCCCTTGCAAGGCGCCGTGGGAGGCCATGGACGGCGACGAGCGAGTCCGGTTCTGTCGGGAGTGCAATCGCAACGTCTACAATCTATCCGTGATGACGGAAACCGAGGCGCGGCGCGTCGTCGCAGAGCGGGAAGGGCGTTTATGCATCCGCTTCTACCAGCGACGCGACGGCACCGTGCTCACTTCAGACTGTCCTGTGGGCAAAAAGCGGTCGTTTCTTTGGGCGGGAGCCCGCACCGTGGTGGCCATCGCAGGCGTCGCCGCGGGGCTCACGAAGCTCTCGGCATGCGGCCCGGCTGAGGACGAGCCGATGCCCATGGGACAACCGCTCATGGGCACACCGCCCATCGATCCCGATTGGGACGCCGGCGCTACAGAAGACGACGACCCACGACACCCCGACGAGCTCATCATGGGCGAAATCGAGATCTCGCCCCAACCCTTAATGGGAAGGCTCACCGCTCCGACCGACGGCGAATAGCCGGGCGGCCGGTTTCGATTGCAGTTTAGATGACGTCCCACCGATAGCCTTCGGCTTCGAAAGCGTCGTCGGCCAGTGCTTTGGCTAGCTCGTCATCGTTGTCGTCGATCCGGCGAAAGTTGTGCTTCATGCGCGATCGCGCTTTGTCTGTGAACATGCATACGATGTCGATTTCTCGTTGGGCACCTTCTTCGCCCTGGGTCTCGATCGAGTTGTTCACACGGCTCAACATGCATGCCAAGACAAAGAGGTCGATCATGATCTCGGCCAGCCGGTTACTTGCGAATTGCTTGCCGATGATTCCCTTGCCGTGCTTGCGTAGGATCCGGTCCACAGCGGTCGCCAAGTACCGCGTTTCCCTTTCGAAGAACGCAGCTTGATCCTTGAGCGCAGGGTGAAGCTTGGTGAACTTGTTCTTGTCGCCTCCAAATCCCGACACTAGGGTCGCTTGCTTTCGGGCGTAGTCAGACATTACGCCGAAGCCCTTGATCGGATGATTGAAGATTCCTTTCATGGTGTGGCTGAGCTCTTGCAGCTGACTGGCCACATCATTCATTGCGGTGAGCGCGATGAACAGCCGCAGGACCTCGTTGGTGCCCTCAAAGATCCGATAGATGCGGCAATCGCGCACAATTCGCTCGTACGGGAACTCACGCATATAGCCGTTGCCACCCGCGATCTGCAAAGCCTCGTCCGCGGTGCGCCATGAGGATTCACTGGCAAAGACTTTGCTGATCGCTGCCTCGACCGCGTACTCCTTGCTTCCTTGGTCGATCAGGCCGGCGACCATATGGACCACGGACTCGGCCGCGTAGCAGTCGACGACCATTTGGGCGACTTTTTTCTTGATCAGGCCGAATTCGGAGATCGTCCTTCCGAATTGCTTGCGCTCGGTGGCGTGTTGCGTCGCGAGGTGGATCAACTGCTTCATCAATCCAACCGAGCTACCGCCGAGACCCGTCCGACCGTTGTTGAGGATCATCATGGCAACTTTGAAGCCTTGGCCGACCTCGCCAAGTACGTTCTCATGGGGTACGGCCACGCCGTCCAAATGAACCGTGGTTGTGGGATTTGATCTGAGACCCATCTTGTCTTCATGCGGTCCGATGCTGACGCCTTGCATATCGCGCGTGACGAGGAAGGCCGTCATCTTTCCGCGCCCGTCTTCCTGTTCTGTCTTGGCGAATATCGTGAAGAAGTCTGCGATGCCCCCATTGGTGATCCACAACTTACTCCCGTTGAGCACCCAGTGGTCGCCTTGTCGGACCGCGGTGGTCTGGATCGAAGCGGCGTCTGATCCTGCACCCGGCTCGGTCAGGCAGAATGCCGCGATCATCTCGCCAGTCACGAGCTTCGGGTAAAAGCGCTTCCTCTGCTCGTCGGTGCCGAAGAGCAAGAGTCCTCGCATTCCGATCGAACAGTGGGCACCGATGGTCACGGCGAGAGAGGCATCGTACTTCGAAACCTCCTGAAGCGCGCGGGAGTAGGCCATGCTTTTTAAACCCATCCCGCCGTGTTCCTCTGGAATCACCAGGCCGAACATGCCGAACTCGCCAAGCTCTTGGAGAAATGCCTGAGGCAGATCAGCCTCCCGATCCCACGTTCGGAAATCTTCCCGTCGAGGGGCCAATAAGCCTTCCAGCGCGCCCCCGACATCGTGCAAGGTATCCTTTTCGCCGGCCGCCATTTGCGGGAAGGGCAAGATCAGATCCTCTTCGATCTGGCCCATACAAAGCGAGCGCATAAAGCTGATGGTGCTCCGGTCTTCCACGTGCATGGCCGATGCAAGGCGAGTGCCAGGTTCGAGGGCTCTCCCAGGCTCCATTTCTTAGGTCATCGTATTGAGAAAGGTCGCACGGATTGCGTCGCCAACGACGACTCGGTGCACCTTTTTCGCATGACCGCAGGCCGGCATTGCAGCCAAGCTCGCGCGCGTCGCAGTCGAGGACGCATATCCTTCCGCCGGACCTCGATTCTACTGATTGGGTGCGGTGGTGCTTCGCCGGATGAAGGGGATGTAATCTCGAAATGCACATGATCCTCTGACTTCTTTGCCCAGGCAAGGCGCAACGCATCGGTGTTTACGGGAATGACCACAGTGCTCGTGCTGACCGGACCTCCCGAGCAGGCTAAATAGGAGGCGTGGATGTAGTTGGCAGGGCTGAGCGGTGGTTGGCGGACGACCCAGATCCGGTGACGCGTCGCGAGCTCAAAGAGCTGCTCGACCGCAACGACATCGACGGCTTGCACGATCGCTTCGAGACTTCGCTCGCGTTTGGCACCGTCAGTTTCTGCGGGCCGCTCGGTCCGGGGCCGAACCGAATGAATCGCGTCACCGTCATCCGCGCGACCGCCGGTCTGTGTGCTTGGCTTCGCCAACAGCTTCCTAACGCTCTAGAGCGAGGCATTTGCGTGGGCTTCGGCGCACGCCGGATGAGTCGTGAGCTTGCAACCGACGCGGCAGGCGTGATCGCGGGCGCTGGCTTCCAAGTCTGGATGCTCGACGAGATACCCACTCCGCTCCTGGGCTTTTCGGTGTTGGAAACCGGCGCTGCGGCAGGCGTGATGATCACCGCGGATTATGGTCCTCCAGCCTACAACGGCTACAAGGTGTTTTGGGAGAACGGTGCGCAGATCGTCTCCCCGCACGACGAGGGGATCGTGCAAGAGATCGCTCGGATCGACAGCGTCAGTAGCATCCCCCGGTGGACGCGCCACGAAGCGATCTCTCAAGGACGCATGCAGGCCTTGACTGACCTAGTGGAGCGGTATCGCGAACGGGTCGGTGCACTGGTAGGTCCCCCCTCTGAAGCTCGCCGGCTTCCGATCGCCTACACGGCACTTCACGGCGTTGGAGATCGCCTGGTCCGGACGATCCTTGGCGCTGCCGGGTTTTCCGGTCTCCAAAGCGTGGCCTCGCAGGCGGAACCCGACGGCCGGTTTCCAACCGTCGACTTCCCCGATCCCGAAGAGCCCGCTGCCATGGCGAAGGTTTTCGCGCTGGCCAAACGAATCGGCGCGGAGCTCGTGCTCGCCAACGACCCCGACGCCGGTCGTCTGGCTGTCGCTGCCGCATCTGACGGGGGCTACGAAGTCCTCTCGGGAAACGATGTCGGCTGCATGCTAGCCGACGACCTGCTCGAGAAGACCGAAAGCCAGCCAAAGCGCCTCGTCATCTCCTCGATTCTAAGCCCGCCGCTGCTCGGAAAGATCGCAGAAGCTCACGGGGCACGGTGGGAGCAAACCCTCGTTGGCCACGGCTGGATCAATCATCGAGCGATCGAGGTCGAAGAGGAGGGCTACCGGTACATCATCGGTTACGACGACGCACTCGGGTATGGCGCAACAACGTTCGTTCGAGACAAGGACGGCATCAGTGCCGCGCTATTGGTTGCGGACTTTGCTGCTCGATGCAAAGCGCGAGGGAGCACGTTGCTCGGCCGGCGCGAGGCGATGTGGCGGCGGTATGGCCTCTATGTGAGCCGACAGATCCCGGAGAGCTTTGGGGGGGCTGATCCGAACGAGAAGATCGCCGCCGTGATGAGTCGTTACCGAGACGGGCTTCCCTCTCAGATCGCCGGTCTCGAAGTGGAAGCCTGCCTCGACGCGCTGAAGGGTGTTCGCATCTTGCCGGATAAGAGCGAGGCTCCGCTCGAGTTACCCGAAACCGACCTACTCATCTTCGAGCTCGAAGGAGGGCATCGCGTCATGCTGCGCCCGAGCGGAACCGAGCCAAAGCTTGAGTACCTGGTCGATGTCCGCATCGAGATCGCTCCCGAAGAAGAGGTAGACGCTGCCAGACAACGAGGCAACGCCCTGATCGACGAGATCGCTGCTGCTATTCGTGCGTGAGCGGCCCTGCCCGGGATGGCGCCCCCTCGTTGGCCTCATCGCGATAGACTCCCACTCAACGACCAGGTAGGTTCACGAAATGTCACGCAGAGTTCGTACCGCAATCGTGGGGGCCGGGTTTGGTGGTGTGGCTGCCGCCCATGCACTCCTGAAACACGGACAGGATGACTTCGTGATGTTAGAGCGAGGTGACCGCGCTGGAGGGGTGTGGCGCGCCAACACCTATCCGGGGATCACGTGCGACGTGCCATCCCATGTCTACTCGCTTTCGTTCGCTCCGAATCCGCGCTGGACGCGGCGATTTTCGTCCGGCGAAGAGATTCAGGCGTACCTGCTGGATGTCATGCGTCAGTTTGACCTAGACAAGCACCTTCGACTGAATGCAGATGTCGTCCGTGCGACCTTCGATGATGCATCAGGGAGGTGGCGACTAGAGCTTGGCGACGGAGACACCATTGACGCCGAAGTCTTAATTAGTGCATGCGGTCAGCTTACGCGCCCCAGCGTTCCCAAGCTGCCCGGCCTCGACACGTTTCGAGGCGAGTGGTTTCACTCCGCCAACTGGCCACCACGAAAGGAACTCGACGGGACCCGGGTTGCGGTCGTGGGCACCGGGGCAAGTGCCATTCAGTTCGCGCCGGCGATCGCGCCGGTGGTAGAGCACATGACGATCTTCCAGCGCTCGGCTCCGTGGGTGGTGGCCAAGCTCGATACGGAATATGGGCGAGCGATTCGGTGGCTCTACGCGCGTTTCCCGCGGCTTCAGCGGTTCGCGCGGTGGTTCTGGCAGGCGCAGCTCGAAGCTCTGGTCCCTGTGTTTACGCGCCAACCGCCGCTGCGAGCCAGGATCATAAGCGCGGTCTTTCGCCGGCTGGCCGCGTTCCAGCGGTTCGTACAGCTTCGCGGCAACCGCCAGTTGATCAAAGTAGCCACGCCGGACTATCCACTCGGCTGCAAACGCGCCCTCCTCACCTCGAACTGGTATCCGACCCTGCTTCGAAAGAACGTCGATCTATGCACGTCACCGATCCAGGAGATCGTGCCCGATGGAGTGGTCACCAAGGACGGCAGGCATCACGAGGTCGATACGATCGTCTTCGGCACGGGATTTACGGCCACGGAATTCCTCGCGCCAATGCAAGTGTTCGGCCGTGGCGGCGTGTCGATTCGAGACGTGTGGAAGGATGGCGCCGAGGCGTTTCTGGGTATCACCGTGCCCGAGTTTCCAAACCTCTTCATGTTGTATGGCCCAAACACCAATCACGGCACCGGCTCGGCCGTCGAGCTGATCGAGGTGCAGGCGAGATACACGGCGCAAGCGGTCAGTCTGCTCGCGAACGATCAGGCGAAACAACTCGAGGTTCGGCGCGAGGCGCACGACACATTCAAGCAAGAGCTCGAGGGACGCCTCAAAGACAGCGTTTGGGCGGGCTGCACCAGTTGGTACGTCACCGAAACAGGTCGCATCACCAACAACTGGCCGGGCACTCCCGAGGAGTACCGCCAACGCGCCGGCCAGTTGAACGTGGCGGACTATTGGACCGAGGCGCCCGTCCGACGAGCTGCGCCAGAGCCCATGACGGCGACCGTACTGTAATGCGCGCCCATACCCTCAAGTATTGCTAGCCGGAACCGTCTGGAAAAAAGCCGAGGATCTCGTGCTCGCGAGCAAGTGCATCGCGCTTTCCGAGCTCGATGAGCTGACTCGCGTGCTCGCCATCAAACATGATGAAAGAAAGCAAGTCCGCCTCGACGGTCGTTCGGGCTGACGCGCTCATCCTGAACAACAAGCGTGGCAAGGACGTTCGCGGAAGCTTCTTCACATGGGCAGATGTGATGTCCCCGATGTTTTCCGACGGATGAAAGACCAGCGTGCGCAGGTGCCGATACGTTTGTCCCCGCGTTTCCTGCAACACGTGCACGACGCGGTCCATTTCTGCTTGGTCGAGCGATGATTCGAGGGTGGTCCAAAGGCGATTCAGCCGATCCAGAACGCCAAGGTCGTAATCGAGTGGGTCGAGCAGCAACGCATTGAGCACTTTGCCGGCCAGGAAGACGACGTTCGGATACGCCTGTGCCGGCGGCAGAGAGACTCGGTTGTCGCGGGACACGAAATCTCCCCCACGGTAAAGGGCAGAAATGACCACCAGGCGAGTGGCTCCCGTCCGAATTGCGGGTGCGAGTGGCGTATTGAAGCGCAAGCCTCCATCACAATAATAGGCATCCTCCACCTTGCGCGCCGGAAACAAGATTGGAAGGGCCGCCGACGCGAGGACGTGTGAGCAATCGATCTGGGTCACGCGCGCGCGGCGCCTCGGGTCGCGTGACGGTTTGAAATTCGCCTCGGGGGAAAGCTCGGCAAACATGGTCGTGCGGCCGGTGGCGATTTGCAGCGCGGCTACCACCAAGGCGTGAACGATATCCTGCTGCACATTGGTATGCAGTCGTGCGAACGGAATCTCGCGCTCTACGAGATCTTCCAGCGCCTTAGGATCCAGGAGAGAGCGACCCCATTCATCACCGTCGCGCCTGGAGCGCAACAAGCGAGGGGGACGAATCCGTAGGTGGTCGTGCAGATTGAGTGCGCGCCACTTCGCCAAAAGCCCCTGGACCTTCATATCCGCCTGATCGGCATGTGCTGCAAGCCAGGTTGCGTTGATCGCTCCAACCGAGGTGCCCGTGAAGATCGAAAACGGTGCATGCTCGCCGTGGCGTCCCGCGAGCACCTCTACGATACCGGCAACGACCCCTGCCTCGTAGGCACCGCGTGCGCCACCTCCCGAAAGAACCACTGCCGTTCGCGGCGGATGATCGTTGGTCGCCATTTCGACTACTGTGGATTAAGTCCGGGTCGAAAGTCGAGATATTGCGTTTGCAGCTGCGTTGTCGAACCCGATTGCAACCTGTAGGAGACTCGCGAGCACAGGTTCTAGATGTTCATGACGTTTCTGACTCGCGTTTCTGCTCGCGCGAGACCAGTTGTGCGAGGTCGGTGAGCTCTTGGGCCATCCACTCTACCATGTCGTCGAACGCAATGATCCCCTGCAGCCGACCCTCGGCGTCGACCACTGGGATGCGCCGCACTCCTCGTGCGCGCATCTTTTTGCGCACGTCGTACATCCATTCGGTATCGCGTGCCGTCACCAGCCCTTCACTCATGACTTGACTCACCTGCATGGTCTCGAGGTCGCTGGGAGCTTCGGCCATGCCTTTCACGACCAGGTCTCGGTCGGTGACCAACGCAATGGGAACCCGATCGGTGCCCCGCTCCTCCACGACCACGAGGCAACCCACGTGATGCTTCTTCATCAAACGAGCCGCCTCCAAGACGGTCTCGTCTGGACGGATGATGTAGACGGTTCGGTTACAAAGCTCGCCAGCGGTCATGGTCAATTCTTTCTAGTCGAGTCTTGCGAGTCTAACATCCTGCGCTACTTCTTGGCCATGCCGCGGTGGTGCAAACAGTGAACGAGACGCAAGCAGCCGCTACTGCAGACCGAAAAGGAACCTCGCGGTGGTTTCGGATCGGATTATGGCTCGTCGTGATCACGATGGCCTACAACGTGATGGAGGCGGCTATCGCTCTGTGGGTCGGAACGGAGTCCGAAAGCATTGCATTAGTTGGCTTCGGCCTCGATAGCATCATCGAAACCATCGCCGCCGGGTTGCTGTTGTGGCGACTCGCGGTGGAAACGCGTGGAGCAGACAGCGAAACAATCGAACGCACAGAACATCGAGTACACCAGTTCGTAGGCGTCACGTTTATCGCGCTTGCCGTCTACGTCACGTTTCAAGCAAGCTGGACACTTTGGAAACTGGAGCCTCCGAGCGAAAGCGTCATCGGAATCGTACTTGCGTTGGCTTCGCTCGTGATCATGCCACTCGTTGCGTGGGGCAAGCTCCGTGCGGCTCGTGAGATCGGCAGCGCAGCTCTACGCGCAGAAGCGAAAGAAACCCTTGCGTGCTCGTACCTCTCGTTCACGCTTCTGCTGGGGCTCACGGCCAACGCCATCGCCGGTTGGTGGTGGGCCGATCCGATCGCCGCGCTTCTCATGGTGCCGTGGCTCGTGAAAGAGGGCCGCGAGGCACTCGTTTAGCGTGAGGCGCCGCGGCGCCTCCCCAAGAACCGGGGCACCCGTTGGCAGTATGCATCGTACGCCTCTCCGTACTGCTTGCGAAGCCAAGGTTCCTCGGTGAATGGCGTGAGCGCGAACCATGCCATCGCGGGAATGCAAAGGATCCACGCACGAAGAGAGTTGCGTCCTGGCGCCCAGTCGACGACTTAGCGGGAGACGGAACGAAGCATTTGCTTCCGTGATATCTTGATCCGGGCGGGCCTGGTGGATTCGATGAACTCCGTGAGCGAGGCGACGAAGCGATCAGGAGCTTCGCAATGCGGATAATGTCCAACCCCATCGATGATTTCGAGCCAGCTCCCTGGGATTGCCTCATGGGCTGCATACGCGTGCTCCACCGGGATGATTCGATCTTCCTCGCCCCAGATGATGAGCGTAGGCATCTGTGCCGCTAGGTGCAGCTTGCTGATTGCACTCACAGCTTGGCCGCGCGGGTCGATCACTGCGCGCAAGGTTCGCAAAAACGCGCGACGCGTCTCGACCTCGCCGAGCGAGGAGTAACTCCGCCAGAGCTCGGCGACTACAGGCGCGTTCTCGAGCTTCTTCCGTAGCGCCAGGCGACCGATCGATTCGACGATGCTTCGAACGGGTGGTGCGCAGGCCAATAACAGTGCTGCTTCGGACCCGGGAAGAGTGAGCAGCCGTAGGAGTGGGTTGACTTCGGGCCCAAGTCCGCCCGCATCGACCAACACCATCCGCTCACAGCGCTCCGGATACTGATAAGCAAACTGCATCGCGATCCCACCGCCATAAGACTGACCGACCACGGTGGCCCTTTTGTATCCCAGCGCAACCATCAGATCGCGTAGCATCGATGCGAACGCCCCAAGCGAGTAGTCTCCTTGTGATTTGTCGGACGCGCCGTGACCCAGTAGATCCGGAGCCAACACGGTGAAGCGCTCGCTCAACGCGGGCATGACCTGCTTCCAAGTCGTTGCGCTGCCGGCCATACCGTGAATCAGAAGCACCAGTGGGCCTTTGCCTCCGAGTCGATACTTTACGCTCCTACCGTGGATGATGAGCTCTTGCCGTTCCATCGCAAACAGGTTTGTGTCACACGGGGCCTGGCCATTCAACTAGACTGATACCATTCTCGACTGTCGGCTTAGTATCAGTCAAGGAGGTGCACCCATGTCGTTCATGCTCAAAATCCAGTGGGATATCAAGCAGGGCGCAGAGTCCGACTTCAGAAAAAATCAGGAAGCGCTCTGCAAGGTGATGCTCGAGCATCCCGGCGTAATCTGCTACCACGTCGACTATCCGTCCGAGCGCATCAGCCAGTGGACAGAGGTCTACGCTACCGACGAAGCCTTCGCTTCCCACCTCGCCAACGAGAAGGCTAAAGCCCCCCTCGGCGCCGTCGTCGAAGCCTGCGACAAAGTTACGTGTCGTTGTTGGGGTAACCCCAATGCCGCGTCGAAAGAGCTCCTCGCGGGATTCGGTACCACGTACCATGCAAGTGGTGAGAGCTCGTTCGTGTTACACCCTAAAGCGGACAAAGATTCCCTAGTCTAGGGGTGGCTCTACCTCCGCGCCTAGACTCCGAAGCGTTGACGGTAGTCTGTGAAGGTGTCCTGAATCTGATCCTCGGTGAGCCCATAGTCTGCAATGTCGTAGTCGTGCTCGCCGTACTGGGCCGTCGGCTCTTCTGCGATGCGGGCGCGGAGTCGGTCGGCCAGGGCGCCGTCGAAGGGTAGGTCGAACCGGGTGTAGATGTCCTCGATCACCTCGAGCGGGCTGTCGCGAAGCTCTTTGAGGCGCACGTCGTAGACTTGCGACCTCGGAAGCGCGGTCTTCGCTTGCAGACCGCGCTCCATTCCAACGCGCGAGTAGTCGAGCCAGAACCGTCCGACGTCGTGCAGGTCCAGGGTACGCTGAAACTTTGCGGCAATGCGGGTGCTCAGGCTGCACTGTGAACCAATGGCATCGACGAGCCCTCGATGGGTCTGAACCACCTGCGCGTCGGGGTACACGGTCAGAAGTGCTTGCAAGTTCCACAGGTGCCATGGGCACTTCAAGAGCCAGCGTTTCGTCGACCGCTGTTCCCACAGGATCTGAAGTTGCCGCTTATGCCAGCGGTAGGGCTCGACCATGTCCCATTCGAGCATGCGTCGCGCGTACGCGAAGTCGCCAAGCCCGACGAAGAACTTCATGATGGCCATGTCATTCTCCAGCAGAAAGAAGTCCTCTTCGTAAGCGTCGATCGTGACGAGGTGCGCTTCTGCCTGCTCGGGGATCATGCTGTGATTCATGGCGACCACGTGTCCGGCACGCCAACGTCGCCACTTCGCGTCACCGAGCAAGTTACGCTTGCGCCCCACCGGATGAGCAAGTTCCCACATACGCGCAACGCGACTATTCGGATCAGCTGCCAAGACGTTGTGCAGAAACGTCGTTCCGGTGCGAAACAAGCCCGTGATGACGAGCGGACGTTCGACCTCGATCTCTTGGATATCGGGGCGCTGCTTGAGCAACTCGACGATGCGGAGACGGTTGCTCAAGTGCCAATGCAGGACGTAGCGAATCCCGAAGCGACCAAGCGTGTTCCAGTCGGTCCGAAGGACGGTCTCTATCGTCTCGTCCAATCGCCTTCGAAAACCACCGTCGCCGTCACCGTAGTCATGAAGCCCCGTCAGGCGTTCGGCGAGCTTCATCACGCGTTCTGCATCGACCGGGAACAGCTGCTTGCGCAAAGGGTCACCAAGCAACGTGACCATCGAGAGCGGAAAAGAAGGCCCGAGTGATGTCGGCGCTTGGCTCATAGCTCGCTAGCGGGTCATTTCGAACGCTTTCCGCGGGCGATCTTTACCTTCTTGGGACTGTACTGTAAATCGGCCTGAATGAGCGCGCCGTCGCCGGTGAAGTTGCGTGTGCGCCCGGTCGGCACGGCGATTTGATACTCGTCCCAGGTGATGTGGAAGCTTGCACGAACGCGGATCCGGGAGTCTTCTTCACTCTTGGAATCGGCGGGCACCCACTTCACCGTCGCAGGGACGCTAACTTTTCTGATGATCCCGTGCAGCATGAAGCGCCCCTCGAGCGTTACGGGGACCCACGCGCCCCGCTTGAGCCGCTTCGCTCCGCGCACCTCTTCGACCACGAACCGACTTTTCGGGTGGTCGTCGATTTCCAGGAAACCCGCGCGGCGGAACATCGTGTCCCAGGCGGCGTCATCGGTTCGAACCGATACCATGTAGACATCGATGTTTCCCGATGCCTTGCGCAAGTCGAGCGGATCGACTGAGAGCGCACCTTCAACCGTGCCAAACTGACCCCACGCCGGCACGGTGACCTCCGGCCCCTCGCAGACAAAGCGGATCTTTCCTTCCACGAGCTCATAGCTCTCCGGAGGCGCATCTGCGTGCGCGAACGAAGCGATTGACGAGATGGCAAGCGCCAGAAGCATCAAGTGGTTTCGATGTCTAATCATGTAACCCCCCAGACATCATTACTAACGCATCACGCGAGGGGGTCCAAACTCGTTTCGGCTAGACCCCAGAAACACTAGGGAGCTACGATAGGCGCGGGAGCGCAGAATGCGAAACATCTTTATCGTCGTGGGCTTGCTCGGAATCCTTGCGATGGGCTGCGAAAAGCAGGGTGGGGCAGCCACCGACGAAGGCATTGCAGCAAGCGCCGCCTGGCTCGAAATCGTAGACGCCCAGCGCTACGGCGACAGCTGGCAGCAGGCGTGCGCATACTTCAGGGGCTTGGTGCCTAAGGAACGTTGGGAGAAACAGTTGGCTGGTGTCCGTGGTCCGCTCGGGCCGGTACTGAGCCGCGAACTCACCTCTGCTGAGTACGCGACGAAGCTTCCCGGTGCGCCGGATGGCGAGTACGTCGTCATCCAGTACCGGACAAAGTTCCAAAACAAGACAGATGCCGTCGAGACGGTCACCCCCATGCGCGACCCCGATGGCGTCTTCCGCGTCTCGGGCTACTACATTCGCTAATCATCAAATGACCAACGTCCTCTTAATCGCTCAGGCTGTGACCACGTTTGCTCTGACTGGGCTGATCTGGCTCGTGCAGCTGGTGCACTATCCGGGGTTTGCGAGCGTCGACTCCGACCAGTTCGATTCCTTCCATGCGATGCATTCGACGCGAATCACGCTGATCGTCGCGCCGCTCATGATGGTGGAGCTCCTGGCTTCGGTGGCGTGGTGCTTCGACGATCCGCGCCGCGTCACCGCATTCATCGGCCTTGCGCTCCTGGCGATCATTTGGGCGTCAACCGCTTTCCTTCAGGTGCCCCTTCACAATCAGCTGGCGAGCGGCTTGTCAGCCAGCCTGATCGACCGACTGGTCCGCACAAACTGGGTCAGGACGTTAGCCTGGTCTGCGCGCTCCGTTCTCGTCGTGACGTGGTTGCTCGCTGCGCTCCAGGCCCATGGGCTGGAGCAAGGATGAATCGTGAGCGCCGATCGCATCGCGTTTGTCCAGGGAGCGAGCCGCGGTATCGGGCTCGAGCTCGTCCGGAAGTTGCTGGAGACGGGGATGGCGTCACGCGTCATCGCCTCATGCCGAGACCCGGACCGCGCCGATGAGCTTCGTTCGATCTCAGCCAAGTACACGCCAAGACTCACCACGCTTGTTGTCGACGTCTCCGACGAGCCACGATCGCCGAGGCTGCAACGCGCGTCGGAGAGGTCACCGACAAGCTCCACTTGATCATCAATGTCGCAGGCGTCCTTCACGGAGAGGACTTCGGCCCCGAGAAACGACTCTCGCAGATCCGTCCCGAAGTGCTCAAGACCGTGTTCGAGGTCAACGCTTTTGGCCCTCTGATTGTCGCGAAGCATTTCTCTTCCTTCCTCCGTCACGATGAGCGCTCGGTGTTCGCGAGCCTTTCCGCGCGCGTGGGCAGCATCTCCGACAACCGACTCGGCGGTTGGTATGCGTACCGGGGCTCCAAAGCGGCGCAGAACATGTTCACTAAGACCCTGTCGATCGAGCTCGGTCGTTTGGCACCGAACGCCATCGTTGTCGGGCTTCATCCAGGCACCGTCGACACGGGGTTGTCAAAGCCGTTTCAGGGGAGCGTCCCGAGAGACAAGCTATTTTCGACGGAGCAGTCGGTTGGACACCTTCTCGCGGTGATCGATGGCCTGACAGCTCAAGATAGCGGCAAGGTTTTCGCCTGGGATGGCTCCGAAATCCCTCCGTAGCCCGAGATCCTTTCCGTCGCTCGAAAGAAAAAGTACCTTTGGCGAATGGAGACGACAGGTGATGCGCGAGCGGGGCTCGATCCCACGCAGCTTCTAAATATGGCGCTGGAGGACGCGATTCGCACGCAGCGTTCAATCCGTCGCCTCAAACCCGACCCGGTCGACGACTCGGTGCTCCTGCACTTGCTCGAGCTCGCGATGAAGGCGCCCACCGGCGGCAACCGTCAAAATGCCGAGTTCTTGGTGATCCGGGACCGCGCCACCAAACGCAAGCTCGCACAGCTCAATCGAGCTGCCTGGAATACGTACGGTCGCGTGTGGAGATTCTTCGCCCGCAACGACGAGAAGACCCTTCGCGCGATGAAAGCGGTCGATTGGCAGGCGGACCACTATGAAGACATTCCGGTCATCATCGTCGCCTGTTTGCGATGGAGCACCTATGGCCCGATCGTGAGCGGCATACGACCGCCGTTTCCGCCGTTTCTGGCGAGCATCTACTATGGGTCGATTTTTCCCGCCGTTCAGAACCTTCTCCTCAGCGCGCGGGCTGCGGGGCTTGGCGCGTCTCTCACGGTCATGCCGCTCTGGAGCGTTTCCCTCGCTCGGCGCGCCCTTGGATTACCACTTTGGGTTTCGCCAGTCGCCGTCATTCCGCTCGGATGGCCGCGTGGGCGCTACGGTCCGACAACGCGCAAGCCTGTCGGCGACATTGCCCATTTCGATTCCTATGGCAACAAGCCATACGAGGGCATGACGACCGAGACGACGGCGCAGACTGAGCGCATCAAGACCCGCTAGTCAGTCGTCGCGGCCTCTTGGGTCTCGCGGAGCTCTTCCTCGAGCTCGGTTACCCGAGCTTCCAGCGCTTCGACCCGCTTCCTCAGCGCTACCAGTTCACTATGCAGCGCCGGCCCTTCGTGTTCTTCATGTTCTGACATGGGACTCCTTTTATCATCAAAGCGCCTCAACGCCGCGCCAAGAGTTTCTTAAGCTCGCGCCAAGGTCGGGTGTTCAGCACGTCCTCGGGCTCGAGCCATCCCCGGCGGCCTTGGTCCACGCCAAAGCGCATGTGCTCCAAGTTGCTCGTGGTGTGGGCGTCGGTCGAGATGGCGAGCTTGAGGCCCATATCCTTCGCCATGCGGCAGTGGAGGTCGTTCAGATCGAGCCGGTCGGGGTGCCCGTTCAGCTCTAGATAGCAGCCTCGCTCCAAGGCTGCATTCATGACGCGCTCCATGTCGATCTCGTACGCATCCCGTTGGTTGATCAGACGCCCCGTCGGATGGGCCAAGATGTTGAAGTATGGATTGTCCATCGCACGAATGATCCGTTCGGTTTGCTTGGTGCGGCTCAAGCCGAAATGACTGTGGATGGCACCGACGGTGACGTCCAGTTGCTTCAAGACGCTGTCGCTCAAGTCGAGCGAACCATCTCCCAGAATGTCGACTTCGATGCCTTTGAGCACCTGAATCCCCTCTAGCTGCGCGTTGAGGCGATCGATCGCACCGAGCTGCTTCCGAAGGCGCTTTTCGTCGATGCCATGAGCGATGGCGAGGCTCTTCGAATGGTCGGTGATCGCTAGATACGCATAGCCGAGCTTCTTGGCCCCCTCAGCCATTTCTCGGAGCGAGTGGTGGCCGTCCGTTGCATTCGTGTGCGCGTGAAGGTCTCCACGGATCTCGCTTAACGAAACGAGGCGGGGCAACCGGTTTTTCTTGGCAGCTTCGATCTCGCCCCGGTTCTCCCGCAGCTCGGGTTCGATGTAGCGAAGCCCGACTGCCTTGAAGACCTCCTTCTCGGTCCTGCCCGCAACCCGGCGTTCCCCTTTGAACACGCCGTATTCGTTGATCTTCAGCTTCTTTTTCACCGCAATCGTTCGGACCGCGATGTTGTGCGCTTTGGAGCCCGTGAAATAGTACAAAGCGGCTCCGTAAGAGACCTGCGCCACGACACGCAGGTCGACTTGAAGGCCCGACCGCAACGTGACGGTAGACCGGGTCGTGCCTCGCGAGATCACCGCGTCCACTTCGTCGTACTCGACAAAGCCTTTCATCACGGGCGAGCCCTTCTTGCAGGTGACAAGGATGTCCAGGTCTCCGACGGTTTCCTTCCGACGACGATAGCTTCCGGCGACGATCACCTCCATCACGCCGGGAATCGCCCGTAGATAGCCAACGTATGCGCTCGCGATCTCCTCGACATCGGCAAGCTTGGTTCGTCGCTCTTCTCGAGCATGCCGTGACAGCGCATCTAAAACTCGTTGTTCCGTCTTCGCCCCAAAACCTGCGAGCTCGCGAATGCGACGTTTTCTAACAGCACGTTCCAGCCCAGCGAGGTCGCGGATTCCCAGCTCCTCGTGCAGGATCTTGACGCGCTTGGGGCCCAACCCGGGCAACCGAGTCAAATCGACGAGCCCCGCGGGCACCTCCTTTTCGACTTCCTCGAGCGCAGTGAGATGCCCCGTATCCACGATCTCGGCGATCTTGCTCGCCAGGTCCTTTCCGATGCCTGGTAGCTTCGAGAGGTCTTCTTCCTCTGCGAGCATGTCGCCGACGCTTCGCGGCAGGTCGCGCACCGTTCGGGCAGCGTTCCGATACGCGCGCACCCGGAATAGATTCGCCCCCTGAATCTCCAGCAGGGCGGCCATCCGATCAAAGATGTCGGCGATTTCGGCGTTGCGAACGGACATGCCCGCGACCGAGGCAATCTTAGCAGCACTGAGGTAAGGTTCACCCATGCCCAGCTGGGAGCACTTCCCTCACGAGGCGGACATCGGCGTGCGCGGCCAAGGGGACTCGCCGGAGGTCGCCTTCGAGCAGGCAGCGCTTGGGCTGACGGCAGTGATCACCGAACCGGGCTCGGTGCGCGCCGAGGAGGCAGTCACGATCACCTGCGAGGCGCCGAGCCTGGATGTGCTTTTCGTCGATTGGCTCAATGCGCTCATCTACGAAATGACGACGCGATCGATGTTGTTCGGCCGTTTCCAGGTCAAAATCGATGGGCTCCGGCTGTCCGGCCAGGCGGAAGGTGAACCGGTCGATCGGCAGCGGCACGAGCCCGTGGTAGAACCCAAAGGCGCAACGTTCACCGAGCTCCAAGTCGACCAAAACGACGAAGGGCAGTGGGTCGCGCAATGCGTGGTCGACGTGTGAGTGAGGCGCCAGGACTCATGATGGACATCACTTCGCTCAAGCAGACCTCCGAAGACCAGTGGGAGCTCCCTGCCACCGGCAAGATGCGTGCTCCGGTGATCTTCTACGCCGACCGGGCGTTGCTCGAGGGCATGGACGACAAGGTGCGCGAGCAGGCAACCAACGTCGCAACGCTCCCAGGGATCGTGAAAGCAAGCTACGTCATGCCTGATGGGCATTGGGGTTATGGCTTTCCGATCGGTGGTGTCGCCGCCTTCGACGCAGACGAGGGTGGGGTGGTATCCGCCGGGGGCGTCGGTTTCGATATCTCGTGCGGTGTCCGCTGCTTGCTGACCGGATTGCAGGCCGAGGACATCGAGCCGGTGAAAGAGCAGCTCGCCGATGCGCTCTTTGCAAACATTCCAGCGGGCGTGGGAAGCACCGGCCGTATCCACCTCGATGACGACGAGATGACGGCAATGCTTCGCGGCGGCGCCCGCTGGGCAGTCGATCGAGGCTGGGGCTCACGAGAAGACCTCGAGCGAATCGAGGAGCACGGTTCGATGCAGGGAGCGGAGCCCGAGCATGTCTCTCAAAAGGCGCGCCACCGCCAGCGAAATGAGATGGGCACCCTCGGCTCGGGAAACCACTATCTCGAAGTGCAGCGCGTGGCGGAGATCTTCGATCCTGACATTGCCGCTCAGTTATCGCTCGCCGAGGGGGATGTGGTCGTCAGCATTCATTGCGGCTCGAGGGGGCTCGGACATCAGATCGGCACCGAGTATCTTCGCGAGATGGCGATCGCCGCGGCTGAACATGGCATCGACCTTCCCGATCGCGAGCTTGCTTGTGCGCCGCTGCGCTCCGAGGTGGGTCATCGATATCTCGGTGCCATGCGCGCCGGGATCAACTGCGCGCTAGCAAACCGCCAGATCATCACGCATCTGACCCGCGAGGTGTTCAGCGACGTCTTGCCAAAGGCCGAGCTTCCGCTCCTCTACGATGTCTCCCACAACACCTGCAAAGAGGAAGAGCACATCGTCGATGGAGCAAAGAGGCGGCTGTTCATCCATCGAAAGGGGGCCACCCGCGCATTCGGGCCTGGGCACCCAGAGCTACCCGGGCAACTCCGCGATGTCGGCCAACCCGTGCTGATCGGGGGCAGCATGGGGACCGAATCGTGGGTGCTCATCGGAACAAAAGAGGGCATGGCCCGTTCCTTCGGGTCGGCCTGCCACGGCGCGGGGCGACGAATGAGCCGTCACCGTGCCAAGAAGCAATGGCGCGGCAGCAAGCTGATCAAGAATCTCGCGCACCGCGGCATCATCGTTCGATCGGTCAGCATGCGCGGTGTCGCCGAGGAAGCACCGGGCGCCTACAAAGACGTTCGGGCCGTGGTCGACTCAGCTGATCGAGCTGGGCTCGCCCGTAAGGTGGCGCGCCTCGAGCCTAGGGTATGCATCAAGGGCTAGATGCATGAGCGAGAGAAAGGACGACGCAATGACTCGAGCCACACATGACATCCGTTTTCCTCGAGAATCGGGCGAGTACAGGGCGGCCCGAAACGAGCTCTTGCAGGCCGAGGCGGAGCTCCGAGACAAGCTCGAAGCGGTGGCTGCACTTCGAAGAAAGCTCCCCTTTGGTGGCCCAGCCGAGGACTACGTGTTCGACGAGCTGGTCAACGGCGATGTGCGCCAGGTGAAGCTTTCCGAGCTGTTTGAAGACGGCAAAGACTCGTTAATTCTCTACAGCTTCATGTATGGGCCAGAGATGGAGAAGCCTTGCCCATTATGTAATTCGTTCCTCGACGGGCTCGATGGATACGCGCCGCACATCTCGCAACGTGTCAATCTTGCGGTGGTGGCAAAGTCGCCCATCGATCGCACAGAGCAATGGGCGGGCTTGCGCGGTTGGAACAACTTGCGGCTGCTCTCGTCGAATCGAAACAGCTACCATGCCGACTACTTCAACGAAGGGCCCGATGGGTCGCAGTGGCCGGTCTGCCATGTCTTCGTAAAGACCGATGAGGGCGTGCGCCATTTTTGGGCGTCCGAGCTCTTGTATGCACCCAGCGAAGGGCACGCTCGGCACATCGACTCGCTCTGGCCGATTTGGAGCTTTTTCGACCTCACGCCGGAGGGCCGAGGCAAAACCTGGCTTCCAAAGCTCCGCTATTGAGTGTCGCCCAGAGCTACCACGTACGGCCAACCCAACGACTGCAAGCTGCGATGTTAATGAATAAGGCCGAGAAGCTCTTGATGAACAATCCCGTCCGCGCGGCGGTGCAGCGCCACTATGAAGCCAGACGCCTTCGCAACATGGGCGGCGTGATGGCTGGGGGCCGGGCACTCGAAATCGGATGCGGTCGCGGCGTTGGCACGGAGATTATCCTCAAGCAATTCGGTGCGGACACCGTTGATGCCTTTGACCTCGATGCAGACATGGTTCGCCGCGCGCAAGCCCGTCTGAAGCGCTTCGGTGATCGGGTTCGCCTGTGGACCGGCGACGCTACCAACATCCAAGCAGACGATGAAACTTACGACGCCGTCTTCGATTTTGGGGTCATTCACCACATTCCGGATTGGAGAGCTGCGCTTCGAGAAGTTCATCGTGTCCTGAAGCCAGGGGGGCGTTTCTACTTAGACGAGGTCTACGAGAAGTTCATCATGCATCCCGTGGTTCGTGCACTCCTAGACCATCCGATGCAAGACCGATTTGATCACACGCGATTCGCCGAGGCACTCGAAGGGGCAGGGCTGCACGTCGAGGAATCGTATGACGAGGGCCATTTCGGTTTCTTCGTGGCAAGAAAAGCCTCGGGTTGAGATCGAGTGAAGGATCCCGATTGCATCGCGTTTCTGCAGTGGGCACTGCCACGCCTGCAGCTCCGTTGGCCAGGCTATCGGAAGGTCCGTCGTCAGGTTTGCAAGCGAGTCGACCGTCGCATGCGAGCCCTCGGCTTGGACGGCGTAGAAGCCTACCGGGCCCATTTGGAAGCAGACCCGGCGGAATGGGTCGTTCTGGACGACCTGACGCGGATTACGATCTCACGCTTTTTTCGCGAGCGCGACGCCTTTACCTATCTATGCGAGGTGGCCCTGCCGGAGCTCCATCAGCGGGTCGCTCAAAAGCCGATTCGGATCTGGAGCGCAGGTTGTGCCGCAGGTGAAGAAGCCTACACGCTCGCGATCGCCGCTCATCAACAAAACATCCCGCTACGGATCGTAGCCACCGATTCGGACGAGCATCAGCTCGTGAGAGCGCGCGAGGCCCGTTATTCGGCTGGGTGTCTCAAGGAGCTCCCGCCCCACTGGCGGATGTCCGCCTTTGAGCAAAAGGGCGAGGAGTTTGTGCTGCGAGACGAGCTTCGGGCCGATGTCGAGTTCCTTCGGCAGGACATTCGGCGAGACATGCCCGCTGGGCCGTTTCATCTCATCCTTTGCCGCTATCTCACGTTCACGTATTTCGATGCGCGATTGCAGCGCCAGATTGCGGAGCGCCTACTCACGCGCACAATCCCAAACGGGTTCATCGCGTTAGGCAAGCACGAATCGTGGCCGGAAGATGTCCCTGGCCTCGTCGAAGCGAAGCCAGGGCTCCGTGTCTATCGCAAGCTTTGACGACGTTTGATCAGCAAGCCGAGGAGAGCCAACCCGATCCACCACGCGGCATCCTGCCGGCCTTCGGCGAGCGCACATCCGCCGCTGCCCGCAACCGTCCAGCCGCTGGGGGAAGGGACCGTCGCGTTGTGTTCATCCAAGGCTCGTTCAATCGCGTCGCGGTTGTCGGTCACGATCTCACCGGAGCCGCTTGTCGAGAGCTGCGCCACGATCGCGTTGGCAGGCGGCGCGTCGGCGTCACCTGGCACAAAGGGCCAAGGGCTGTTCGGCAACAAACGAACGACCCGGCCATCTTCGAGCTCGATGCGTGATGGAGCCTCCCATGGATAGATCGTAGGGTCGCATTCGATCACGCGGCGCGCGTTGTGGAGGTTCGGTGCATCTTCGAGGTCGGGGTTGAAGTCGAAGAGCGGATCGACATCCATCTCGGGTGCCGACAAGGTCGTGTAAAGCCGCGTCACGTAGGGTCGCGAGCTCATGAGCGCCTGAGTTGCGATCATGGGATCGACGACCTCGAAATCGAGTGCGTCGATGAATGCCTGGTTGTCGATCGGCACCAAGGCGTGGCCGCATAAAGGACATCCAAGGAAGTCATCGACATCCACCGATCCTGGTAGAAAACGTTCGATCAGGCTTCGATACCCATCCCAACCGCCGAACAGTTGCGCACTCTCGATCAGGAGATCCTCTGATGAGAGCGCCGCGGCACGAGCGCGAATCGAGTCCCAGGCTTGTTGCTCGAAGTCCAGCAGAACCACATTGTCGTAGTCAGCGCTCAGTCCCGCGCGTTCGGTCACGAATCCCTGACCCCCGGCCTCATTTGCGGCAGCGATGACGACTTGGTTGTAGTTGCTGCCTCCTGTCGTCCAGTCGATGAGCGCCTCGTTGAGCTCGAGCGATCTGTAGTTGACCGGCACGGCTCTACTTTGCCCGAGCACCCAAACCATCACGCCCATGTCGTCGTTTGCGGCAACCGCCGTCGGTCGAATCGGAATCATCGGCTGCGACGACGCATAAGTGATCCAAATTGGGCGGATGGTCCCTGTGTCGTTGCCCTTGGTGAGCCGGAATGCGAGCAGGTTCATGGCCTCTTGCAAGTAGCTGCCGAGCAGCTCCGAGATGTCGCTCGGATCGCCGCCCGGAGGCACCACGTCGTAGCCCTCGTTGGTCAGCCACTCGACGGCCACGTCACCGATCTGATCAAATGACGCCTGTGGCTCGATCACGACGTAGTCGTAGGGGCCGACGGTTCCCGATGCGAGCACGTTGACACCCCCACCACCCCCTGCACCTCCGGTGCCACCGGTGCCGGAGCCCTGATCCGGACCGAAGGATGCGCTGTCATTGAGCTCATCTTGACGACAATCGCCCTCGACCTCGGTCGTCAGGACATACTGTGGGTTACTCGCCTGCTGAAGGCGGGTGAAAGCCAAGTCCGAGGATACATTGACGTCTGGAATCCCTGGCACCGGGAGGACCCAAGCAAACTCCTCCGATGGGCCGGAGTATTGGATCTGAACGACCGCCGTGACCGTGCCGTCTCCGTTCTTCGAGAAGATGATCCGCTCGGCCGCTTGGTTGACCGGGGCCGCGGCGGAACAGAAAAGCCCGCCGCAGGCGCTGACGGATTGAGGGTGGAGGGCGACGGCGCAAATCAGCGCAGATCCGAGCCCGATGGCGTAGAGTGAGAAGCGAATTCCGGACATTGATGACATCCTTTCAGAGCGAAGGCACAGCTTGGCACAGAGGATCGGTAATCCTCCACTAAGTGCAGCAAGTGCCGTGCCAAAGCGCAAACGAACGGATGAAAGCGCTCGGCGGCTCAGGGATAGTCGGCTTGATCCGTCCCTAGCTAGTATGTTTGCGTGAGTTGACGACGTTTCAGTATTTGGATGTGCTGGACGACGTCCGGGCGCCTGAGTAGAAGCTCGGCAAACCGCGCAGCGGACATGCGGAGCACGAGCACGTCGCTCTTGGCTTCGACGGTGATCGGCGACGGTTGGCGGGTCAGCAGCGACTCTTCGCCGAGTGCGTGCCCAAGCTCCATGTCGCCGATGCGCGTCCCGTCGCGCTTATTGGCTACGATGCGACCGTGAAGTGGAAGGTACATCGCGTCCGCGCTCTTGCCGGCTTCGAGAATTTTGGTTCCGGCAGGGGCTCGACGCACTTCGAACAAGCCCCCGATGTTCTTTCGAGTGCGCTCGTCGAATGCCGTGAAGATCCGATTCGTGCGCAAGAGAGTTGCCACGAGTCGACGACTCAGGATCTCGAGGAGCACGTCGTCGAGGGGGGGATGTTGCTCGACCAGCCGGTCGAGAAGCAGCTTGCTGATGCGAAGTGCGCGAACTCGACCGCACGCGATGACGTCCTCGCCATAGTTCACGTTGGAGAGCAAGGACGAAACCCCGGCCACGTCTCCTTCGCCGAGAAGCAAGCTCTGAAGATCGGTGCCCCGTTGTCCGACTGCATTGCCTTCGATGAGCACGTACAGAGCATCCGCGGTGGTGCCCGCGGTAACCAGGCGCTGTCCGTCTTCCACGTCGACCAGCGTGGATTCCCTGACCAAGGTTTCCAGAATGTTCCGCGGAACTTCGGCGAATAGCGGCATCGCGGGAAGTTGGGCGAGTGTTGCGGCGCTCGGACGCAGGCTCATCAGAGATTCCCGCGGCGCTGGCCTTTCGACGAGCTCGACATCGGTGAGGTCGAGCTTTAGGTCTTCAGTCTTTTCAGGCTTCGTGAAGCGAGTTTCCCCGGGAGGTGCAGTCTGATCGGTGATCAAAGGCAGCGCATCTGTGATTAGACTGTGCGTCTCCGTCGTCGGCCCGTCCGAGTCCGGGGAGGGCGGCGTGTCCGCCGTGACGATGACGCTCCTGTTCTGACGGTGGAGCCTGCGTGCTGCTTCCGGATCTACCCGGTCGAGCACCTCGCCCTTGCTCGGGTCGATCGCCAAGATCACTTTCGCCATCGCGGCGGCACGGGCGACGAAGCCCTTGGTCGCATAGCCGTCCACTGCGCGCTCATAAGCGAGGGCCGCGTCTTCCTTACGGCCCATGCGTTGCAAGAGATCGCCCTTGCGGTGAGACCAGCGCGGCTCGCCCGGCTCCTTTTTTTCGATCCGCTCGTAGAGCGCGAGTGCTTGGTCTAGGCGGTCGGTTTTTATTGCCTTGGCCAGTTGGGCACGAAGATTGGTGGTCTTGCTATTGCGTCTCGGCATCCTTCCCCCCAGAAGGCGTATCCAAGGTCAACCTAGCGGTTCATTCCGTGGACCCCAAATCGCGGCTTAAACCTGAAAGAAATCAACGATGTGTCTGGTTCGGCCTTGCCTTCCTCCCGGGCAGTAGGCTATGGACTGCGCCCAAGGGGGCCGCATCGAGTCGAAAGGGCGAGCTCGGCGCATCATTACACCGACACAGTGAGTGTCGGCTCGACGAATGGAGGGACCAGTGAAGTTCAAGCAAGCATTTCTACCCTGTGTGATCGCACTGGCGGTGTCAGCCGGCCTGACCGGATGTGAAGACAGCACCGCGGTCAAAGCTCTACAAGATCTGACGACAGAGCTCTCAGACCAGGTTGCCGAAGCAAACGAAGAGCTGACCAATCTGGCGGACCAGCTCCAAACGTGCATGAAGGACCTGGCCGAAACCAAAGGCGAGGCGGCGGTGATCACGTCGAAGGACCCGACCGTGGAAAGTCCCAGCCTAGAAGGCGAGGTCAACCTCGCTGGCTTGGAGGAGCTCAAAAAGGCGCTGAACGAGACGATCGATAAGCAAAAGGTCGCGATGACCGAGCTCAAGACAAAGGTCGAAGGGTGCATGAAGGACCTCGACGCCGCCAAGGCTGAAGCCGAGGAAGCCGCTGCAGCGGAAGCCGAAGCTGCCGCCGCCGCCGAAGCGGAGGCTGCGGCCGCAGCGGAAGCCGAAGCGGCCAAGAAAAAGACGGCCGCAAAGAAGCGCAAGGCCGAAGAGAAGCCTGCGATCGTCAAGCAGCGAGAAGCCGAAGGTCGACCCACGACGGGCACCGGAAGCCGCTATGAAAAGCGTCAGTGATTCAGCTTTAAGAGGGAGGAACAGATCAATGAAGAGAATATTCCTAGTATGCGTGCTGGTCGCCGGTCTCGGTGTCGGGTGCGGTGAAGATGTACTCGGGGGAACCGGCGGGTCCGGGGGAACCGGGATCATCGGACCGCTCACGTGGGACGTTTCAAATTATGCTGTGGACACTGACGAGTGCCAGTCCGCTTCGCCCACGGATCCCCTCATCGCCTTCGACATCACGATCGATGGCAGCACGGCTACACTCGAGTCTTTGGATCTCATGGTGCCTGGCACCGGAGAGCCGCTAGGCGGCGTGACGATGACGTACGATCCGGCAGCCGGCACTGTCGTTTTCACGACGAGCTTTATGGACAGTGCCGTCAAGTTTCCCGACTGCGTCGTCGATGCGACGGACACATTTACCGTCTCGCTCGACAATCCAACCGTCAGTCTCGACCAGAATACGACTGCGGAAGTGACTTGGGTTCATGCTGAAGAGGAAAGCGCGGCGAGCGCGATGCCGGGCGCGTGCATCGGCAACTGGTTCGTTGATCCTCCATGCACGTCGCAGTCGACCTTCACGCTGACACAGCAGCAGACGCAGTAAGCGACCTGACCTTTGAGGTCAGGCGCACAGAGCTCAGTAGTGGGCTCTGTGCGGCCTTCACTCTACGAGGAAGAATCTCCATGATGGGAACTCACCTGCGGGCGCAGTGCGGTTCAGCTGCGATGTTGGCGCTGCTGATCGCGGCATGCTCGACCACCATGACCGGTCGCAAGCAGCTCACGCTGATCGACGACGCCAAGATGGATGCGCTCGGGGTAGCGGCCTTCACCGACATCAAGCAACAGGGCAAAGTCGAGAAGGACCCTGCCGCAAACGCATACATACGCTGTGTGGCAGATCCAATCCTGGCCGTCATTCCCAAAGGGGGCGCGGCGCCCAAGGATGGCAACTGGGAGGTCATCGTCTTCGACGATTCAACGCCCAACGCCTTTGCGCTTCCCGGCGGCAAGATCGGCGTCCACACGGGCATGCTCACAGTAGCGACGACACCTGGCCAGCTCGCAGCAGTGATCGGCCACGAAATCGGGCACGTTCTTCTCCGTCATGGCAACGAGCGGATGTCGCAAACCATCGTCGCGCAAAGCACAATGGAAGCGGGTTCGATCGCCCTCAGCCAGACGAAACCCGCGTACCGCGATGCCGTCGTCGGCGGTCTCGGGGTGGGTGCTCAATATGGCGTGCTCTTGCCCTACAGTCGGAAGCACGAAAGCGAAGCCGACGTCGTGGGGCAGCGGTTCATGGCCGAAGCGGGCTTCGACCCCGCAGAGGCGATCAAGCTCTGGCAAAAGATGGCCAAGCTGAGCCAAGGCCAGCAGCCGCCTGAGTGGATGTCGACCCATCCGGCACACGAAACGCGAATCGAGAACCTCCAGGCGAACCTCCCAACGGCGAGGGATCTCTATCGAGGAGCGCGCGCTAGGGGTAAGCGTCCAAAGTGCGTACCCCCACCGACTCGGCCAGGGAATTAGCCGCCATGCCACCCGCGCTGCGCCGGGTCTTGCCCGCATTGCTGACGGTCGGGGCGCTCGGTTGCGCCGGGCTTGGATTCGGAAGCGGGGGGAAAGCTCTCAACATCAAGCCGCCCAACGTCTCGATTGCGGAGGTTCGTTTGGCGCAAATGCCGTCGAACAAGGAGCTTGCGAGCTATTACTGCGCGCAATATCTAGGTCCGCTCGTCTGTCGCGTATTTGGGCCGGTCTCTTCGATCTCCGACATCAACTTTGCATTCGACATAGAGCTCGAGTTTGAAAATCCGAATCTGGTGCCTCTGCCTGTCGTGCAGTCGCTGTTCGCCTTCACTGCGTTCCCAGGGCAGAGCGCTGCCTCGAACTTGGGCACTGTGTGCTTGAGCTTCTGCGAAGACCCGGATCGCTGCACCCAGAACGCAAATGCCTGCACGTCCGACGACCCCGAAATACGTGATGCGAAAGACTTCGCAAGCGCCGCGAAAGACTTCTTGTTTGCGGTTGCGCTCGGCGAACGGAATTTCCGCGATCTTCGCGTGCGTACCGTCGCACCCAACGACCGAACCCGCATGGTGGTCAGACTGGGCGTCGATCCCACGCAGATGGTCGACCTGATCGCAAAGCTCGCCAAAGGAGACATCGATCGGGTCAAGCAAGGCAGGGTGCCGCAATTCTCAATCCCGTACCGGATCGAGGGCACGGCCTGGGTAGCGGTAGAATCGTTTGGCCGGCTCGCGACTGGCTTTGGGCCAGCGACCGGTGAGTGGATGCTGCGACGCTAAAGAAGCGGAGCTGGAAAAAAGGAGAACGAGATGTTGAAGGACTTCAAAGATTTTGCGCTCAAGGGCAACATGATGGACATGGCGGTCGGCATCATCATCGGTGCGGCCTTCGGAAAGATCATTGCCTCGCTAGTTGGTGACGTGATTATGCCCGTGGTCGGGCTGTTCACCGGCGGCGTCGATGTGAGTCAGGCCTACGTCTTGCTGGGCGAAGGCAGTTATGAGTCGCTTGCCGCTGCCGAGGAGGCGGGCGCAGCGGTTCTGAAATACGGGGCCTTCTCCATGGCGATCTTCGACTTCATTATCATCGCGTTCGTGATCTTCATGATGATCAAGTGGATGAACTCGCTACGCAAGAAGGAAGAGGCTGGACCGCCGCCACCTCCCCCCAAAGAGGAAGTGCTCCTCGGAGAGATTCGCGACCTTTTGGCGAAGCGGTAGTCGAGCCAGTCGGTGTAGAACGCTCGGTTCCCTCGAAGACCTCGAGGGAACCGGCGCCGACTACATGATCGTGTACACCAAGCTGAAGATGGTCGTCGTGTCTGTCTTTTCGAGCGCCGCGGGGATGCGGTCGTAGAGCATCAAGAACCTCGCCTCGAAGGCGAGCTTGTCGTTGAGCTTCGATAGAAGCGCCGCGGTGAGATAGATGCGGATGTCTTGGAACGGGCTCGCGTTCTGGACGTCGATATTATTCAGGTTGTAGATCGTCACGATGCTCGCGAGAAACTCGACGTGCTCGTTGAGCCGGTTCTCGTAGTCGAGGGCGGCTAGCAAGCCGTGGATATTGGAGTTCTCGGTGAAGATCGAGGTCGACGTGTCGTAGTTCTCATACGTATAGCTGTAACCGATGCGCCCGGCGAAGTAGTGCTTGTCGGTCTTGATGAACGCGCGAAGGTAACCGCCGTTCACGAGCAGCTGCGCCGTGAAGCCCGCAAACGGGTCCCATCGATAGCCGAGCGCGCCCCAAATGGCATCCATGTCGCTAAGAAAGTAGTCGTACCGTGAATCGAAGAAAAACTGCTTCGCCACGGTGGAATAGCTGGTCGTGGGATCTGCCGGCGCGACATCGGCTCTGCCATAGTTGAAAAGCGCGCCCATCGTCAGCCTATGGTCGGTTTTCACGAGCTGGAAATCCGAGCCGGCATAGAGGTTCCACGACTTCGTGTTACCGGTGTTGACCGCCCCGCCTAGGTTGAGGCTCCAGTCTATCTCGGCTTTCACCTCTTCCTCGGCCGCTGCCTCGGCGGCCTCCGAAGCCGTGTCTCTGTCGTCTGCCGGAGGCGCGGCAAAGGTCGCTTCTCCTGCAGCTTCGGTCGCGCTTGCTGGGACATCGGCTGCGACACTATCGGGAATCGCTTCCTCTTGCGCACCCGCGTGGCCCGCCCACGTCGAGAAAGCCACCACTATGAGCAGGAGGCTCAACTTTGCGGACGCCCGCCTCAAACACACCCTCGTCATGCTATCCCTCCTGGTACGATCCGTGAGTTGGCCGACTATACACACGTAGGTGCCGGGGCCGCCAAGTTTCGACCGCTGGACCGGGCATCTGAGGACGTGGACCACGGATCGTGTCATTGTCGATCCGCGCTGATGCTCTAGGTACTGTGCGTGCTCGATCGATTTCTAGACAAGTCTCTGCTCGGATACACGTCGCTTGGCTATCGTTGGCGGGCTCATCCGAGCATTGATGTGGACCTCACGGGTAGGGTCGCCGTCGTCACCGGAGCCACCTCTGGCTTAGGCAAGTACACCGCCACAGAGCTCGCGCGCCTCGGTGCAACCGTGCAGCTGGTCGGCCGAAACCCAGGCAAGACAGAGGAGGTAGCGAAAGCGATCGCCGAAGAAACCGGAAACCGCGCCATTCAAGCCGAGATCGCCGATCTCAGTTTGATGGCCGAGGTTCGTTCGCTCGCCGATCGACTGGAGACCCCGATTCACATCTTGGTGAACAATGCGGGTGTGCTGCTGCCAACTCGCACCGAGACCGCCGAGGGCATCGAGACCACATTCGCGACGAATCTGCTCGGACACTTCTTGCTCACGAATCTGCTGGTGCCGAAACTTGCCGCGTCGGCGCCCGCGCGCATCGTGAATGTGTCCTCTGGTGGAATGTACACTCAGCGCATATCGGTCAACGACCTGCAGAACGCACGCGGAAGATATGACGGAGCAAAGGCGTACGCCCGCACGAAGCGCGGCCAGGTCATCCTGACCGAGCTGTGGGCCGAGGCGCTCGCCCCTTGGGGGATCGTCGTCCACGCCATGCATCCGGGTTGGGCGGATACGCCTGGGGTCTCGACATCTCTCCCGCGCTTCTACAAGTTGACGAAGCCGCTTCTGCGCACTCCTGCGCAAGGAGCTGACACAATCGTCTGGCTCTGCGCGTCCGACGAGGCGGCTCGAAGCACCGGGCTGTTTTGGCATGACCGCACTCCGCGCCCGACGCATCGGTTCGCCGGAACTCGCGAAAGCGCTGAGGAGAGGCGCGCATTTTGGTCGGAGCTCTGCCGCTACAGTGGCTGGTCGGGTACCCTCGATTCGCTTGCAGCCGAGCGATGAGCATATGAAGTGGTGAAGCCTCCAAAAGAACGCCCGGTTCGGCGTCGGCTGATGACGATTTCCCTCTACGTAACAGCCTGGGTGCTGCTGACCGTCCTGGCGCCGGCTTGGCTCGTGGCGGGGGTCGTGATCGGCGCCATTCGGCGTCGGTCGTTCGTGACGTTGCGGCTTCTAATCTTTGCATGGTTCTTCTTTGGCATCGCGATGATTGCGCTGCTGCGGCTCGCAGTGGTGTTCCCTTGGCTACGCGGAAAACCGGACGAGCTTCACACTCGTCTGTTCAAGCTGCAGCAGTGGTGGAGCGCCACGCTTCTCAAACTTGCCGGTGCGCTACTTCGGCTCGACATTCGAATTGAGCATGCGGATGAAGCCTGGCCTGGGCCCACAATCCTGCTCGTGCGGCACGCGAGCATCCTCGACACGCTCCTCACCAGCGTCTACATCCAGGGTCCGAGACAGTGGCATGTCCGGTACATCCTCAAGCAAGAATTGCTTTTCGACCCCTGCCTCGACATCGTCGGGAACGCGCTCCCGAACTACTTTGTGGATCGCACTGGGAACCGCCAGCGTGAGTTCGACGGGATCCGCGCGCTCTGCCGAGACTTGGGCGACGAGGGCATTCTGATCTATCCGGAAGGAACCCGGTTTTCCCTGGCCAAGCTGGCCCGAGCACGAGAGCGCGTGCGAGAACAAACCCCAGAGCTTACCGAGGCTGCGGCGGCGCTGACCCACGTTCTACCCCCACGACCAGGCGGCGTGCTGACCCTGCTCGACGCTCTGCCCGAGGTCGATTGTGCCTTTTTCGCCCATCGTGGTCTCGAGGGACTCGGGAAAATCAAAGACATTTTCAGTGGTTCCGTGGTTGGTTCGAGCGTTCGGGGGAAGATTTGGCGGGTGCGACGCTCGGAAATACCCGCGACCGACCGAGAGCAGATCGAATGGCTCTATGAGCAATGGGCGCTGGTCGACGCATTCGTCAAAGACACGGAGATAGAATGATGGATTCACAAAAGAAGAGATGGGTCGCGATCAACGTTGTCGGCGGCATTGCGGTGTTGGGTAGCTACGCGCACGGGCTGATCACGCATCCACAAACGCGCGAGATGCTTTGGGGCAGCATGCCCGATCCGCTCAAGAGCATCTACGGCGTGACGATGTGGCTCGCGGCAGCCGGCTACCTCGTGTTCATGCAGCACGTCTTTTTTCGAATCGACACGGCGGCGGCCCGGGTGGGGCAGCGTTTCGGGTTCGGCATCGTGAACGCATGCTGCGCGGCAGTGGTGTTTGCGTCTGCTCTGTGGATGCCGCTGACGTTCGCGTATCTGGATCAGCCTTCGACGGCGCTCTGGGTGCTGATCCGCGCGGACCTGCTGATCGTAGGCATCGGCGCGGTAGGTTTGATCGTTGCGCTTTTCAATCTCAGCCCTCGCCCAATCGGATGGGCCGGCTCAATCGTCATCTTCGCTCTATTGCCGTTTGCCTTACAAACCGCATTCCTCGACGCGTTCGTCTGGCCCGCATTCTTCCAATAAGAAAACGGGGCCGCCCACTTGAAATGGACGGCCCCACACGTTTGCGGAATGTGACAGTGTTTGGAAGAGACTACGGAGCCGAAAGGGTAGTGATTGCCCCTTCAGTCGTCGGCAACAGCGCGTAAATCGCAGGTACCAACTCTGCGCTCGTGTCGGTGTCGACGGCGACGAGAAGCGTCACGACGCCGGCTGTCACGGGAGCTGCGAGCGGCCCCACGTCGAGATCGTCATTGGCATCGGTGCCTCCGCCTGACGCCGCGGTATCGACGTCAAAGCCGATGTTGACCGTACCCTCCGCAAGGTCGAGCGGACCCGCGGTTGCACCGAATGCGAGCTCGTCGACGACCACAGCGCTGGCATCGGTCACGATGTCGACGGGATCAACAGCTGCCGCGTCGGCACCATGGCCTACGAGCACCCGACCATTGCCCGCTGCCAAACCCATGAGACTTTCGTCGAAGAGTAGGACATTGACCGGCACAGCGACCGCGCTATCGCGATACGCGACGACCGTGAATATCCCGCCAGCTGGCAGAGTGGCGGGCACGTCGAGGAGAGAGGTCGTGGTCCCCGTGGCCGCAACCCCGAAAACGTAGTCACCTGCAGGCAGGCTCACATAGCCCGTACTGTTTCCGAATTGCAGGTTCTCGATTCCCGACGCCGCACCATCGAGCAGGATATCGACGCCGGTGTTGCCGGCCGACGGAACCTCGGGCGCCAAATGGGCTACACGAACCATTGCCATCCCGTCGCTGCCGCCTGAGCCGCCGGTTCCACCGGTTGCGCCAGCGCCTCCGGTACCGCCGGTACCGTCCACGGCGTCGTCCCCACAGCCAACCAGGGCGAAACCAAGCGCCGCCAAGATTGCCACACCAAATGTTGCTTTGTTCATCTTCTTTTCCCTCCGACCCGTCTAAGTTATGTCTAGGTCTTGTCGAGCTATCTACGGCAGAGTCAGGAGCGTGTCAAGCAGGTGCTTCTGATTTTCTTGCCTCTTCGCTTGATCGGAAGGATCACTGGGTATAGACAACTATTAGACAGGTTTTATACGGAAACTTTCTTTAGATCGACAGACCGAGATGGCGGATGAGGCGAAATATCGGGTCGGGATGGTCTCGAAGATGACGGGCCTCTCGACCCATACGCTCCGAATGTGGGAGAAGCGCTACGCTGCCGTGCTGCCAAAGCGCACCGAGGCGGGGGGCCGCCTCTACACAGACGCCGACGTCGAGAGGCTTCGCCTCCTCCACAAGCTGGTCGGGAGTGGTCATTCGATTGGCGGCATTGCAAAGCTGCCTGATGGGGACCTCAGGCACATGGCCGCTGCTTTTCCAGCACCCTCGACCCAGCCGGCCTTGCGACACCTTCCCGAAGTCCGTGAGCGCGTCCTTGCGGCCATCGAGCACCTTCGAACCGACGAGGCCGAGCAGATATTGTCGCGGGCTGCCCTGAGCACCGAGCCGACCGATTTTTTAAAGGAGGTCGTCGGTCCGATTCTCGTCGAGGTCGGTGACCGCTGGGAGCGGGGTGAGCTTCGCATCGCACACGAGCACGCCTGTTCGACGGTGATGCGCGGCCTCCTTTTTTCGCTGATGCGCCTTTACCCAACTAACGACGCCAGGCGCCGCGTCGTGGTGGCAACGCCAGCCAAGGAGGATCACGAGCTTGGTGCGCTCATGGTCGCCATGCTCGCAGCGATGCATGGCTGGAACGTGCTCTATCTTGGCCCAAATCTGCCGGCCAAAGAGATCGCCTACGCGGTCACCGACACCGACGCGCAGCTCCTGATGCTCTCGATCACAAACCTGAAGCCTAAGGACTCCGAACGAGAGATCGCCGCGATCGAGAGCGCGCTATCCGAACGCGTGAGGATCCTGGTGGGCGGGCGGGCAGCCACGGCGCCTCGCGACAGCCGAGTGCAGATCCAGCAGGACCTCGCGCTCGTGGAAGCCGCCCTCAGCGGTTAGTCCGGATTAACTGTCAAAGAGGTCGGGCTGGCCCCCAAAGCGGTCGAGATAACCCGCCATTCGCAGCTTTCGCTTGGTGTTGTCCGAGCTCATGTACCGAATCTTGCCGAAGATCGGCCTCTCGGGCCCCCACGCGCGGTCGTAGCGACCGAGGACCCAGAAGATACCGGAGTAACTGTTCGGGTCGCGGCCGTCCAATGCGTACTTGTTGTTGAGCTCGACCATGGTGGCAAGCGCATCCCTGGGGGTAGCAGACCACTCTAAGATCTTCTTGCCCCATAGCATCCGCATATAGTTTTGAAGCCGTCCGGTTTCGCGAAGCTCGGTTTGGGCGGCGTTCCAGATCGGATCGTGTGTTTCTGACGACTCGAACTGCTCGAGTGAATAGAGATGATCGCGTGCGTCCTCTTCATGCTCGGCGAGAGTTTCGCGCGCCCAGTTGGGCAGTGACTCATATTGGTCGTAATCCGACCGATGAGCGCACATATTGAAACCAACCTCTCTCCACGTGACCAGCTCGTCGAGAAACGCCTCCGCATTCGCGCTCATTCCCCACCAGCCCTCGCGTGCGCCGTTGACTTTCTCCGACACGCTGTCCTCAGCCCAACCTTCGTTCTTGGTGAGCTCGTCAAAAATCTGATGCGTCGACACGTGGCCAAAATGGAGCCAGGGGGAAAGACCGCTGGCGGCGTCGGCATCGGGGTGGTTTCGCTCTTCCGCATATCGATCGATGCCGCTGCTCAAGAATTCGTGCATGCGCTTTTCGCCAGCCTCGAACCCGCCCTCGAGGTCCACTGCTGGCACGGAGTGATCGATCGGCAAAGAGCCTAGCGTCGACCCGCCAAGCGTGTCCTTTGAAGCGACACCCCACTTCTTGCGCGCTTCACCAAGGAGCGCGTCGGCTTTTTTGCTAGAGATCTTCGAGAGACCCTTCAGAGGATCAACAAGTGGCATGGCCTCGAAGTGTCTTGGGAGCTCGCGCTGCAGGTGGCGACGGAAATCGAATGCTCTGCTAAAGACCTTCTCGTTCGCCCTCATCGGAAGAAGACCGTTACTGTCCACGACCTCGAACCGCACGTTGATTCGAGATGCTGCCGCCTCTTGCATCTTCGGAATGAAAAACGTTGGATAATCGTCGCTCACCACGACGCATGCATCCTTCACGAGCGCTGCCAAAAGTCCGCTTCCGTCTCCCTCGGCCAATTCGACGTACGGGAAGTAGAGGACATTTTTGCTCGCAAAGTGTTTGGCGTGAGCGCGCATCCCGTCGAGGATGAATTGATGCAGACGATCGCTCGCCCACGGATATCCGACGCGGAGCGCTTCCAAAATCAAGAGCGGCTTCCCGAGCTCGGCTGCATGCGCTGCCGCGTGTTGAAGGGCGAAGTTCCAGCGCGGCCTGCGAAACCCAACCATCCAATAAACGACGTGCGTGCCATCGGTCCGGATCGGCCGGTCGGTAAGGTCGCGAACACGGACGGTAGGAGCGGCGATCACGACCCGATAGCCTTCGCACAGAAGGTGTTGCGCGAAGCGATCGACTCGGCGGTGCGGACACCCCCAAGCGCTACTGCAAGCGTGCTTTGCCCGAGTAGAACCGAGTCGCCGACCAAGTAGAGATCACGCATGGCCTCACGCGGCCAGAGCGCCCGCGGGCGGTAGTGGTTCCACCCGACGCGCCTTGGTACCCCTCCCACGTATCCCAAGTGGCGTCCGGTGAATCGGGCGAAGGTGCGAGGGCTCGCGGTCATTTCAAAGGTCATATGCTCGAGAAGCTCGGGCGCTCGACGACCGATGGTTCGTCGCATTCGGCTCTGAGTCGCCGCGACGTACGCTCCCTGATCTTCGGGCTTCATTTGGCGCAGCTTCTTCATCGGGATGTGTGTCGACACCGTCACAGTCCGCTGTCCGTTGGGAGCGCGTTCGTGCTCGTCGGCCGCGCTGATCGAGCAAAACACGTGATTCCCCTCGACAAACGGCGCAGTTTCGTCGTCGACGAGTTGCAAGTGACGGGCCTCCGGTCCTCGTACCGCATCGGAGTCGACCACGAGGTACAACATCGCGGCGCCCCGGCCCGACTCGACCGACGCTTCGACATCATGGAGCTCCCCGTTCATCTGGGGCTCCGTCATGCCTGCCAGCGAATGTGGCAGCACGTTGGCTACGACAATCTGCGCTTCGAGCTCGCCTTTCCGAGTATCCACATGCCATCTGCCGGCCTCGCGGCGGATTCCACGAACGCGATTGGCAAGCAAGACCTTGCCACCGGCCTTCTCAATCGCGCCGGCCATAGCCCAAGCGAGGCTTCCAATACCTCCGTGTACGTGCCCAGTGCCCCGGAAGAAGTAGTCAAGAGCGGCCATGGCAAAAGGCGCCTCAGCTTCGGCGGAGCTGGTCTGCACGGTGATCTGACTCACCGCATCGAGGTATACACGGAGCGGTTCCCATCCCGCAAGACCGTGTTTCGATACCACATCGGAAAGAGGCCGTCCCATCCACCGTACGATCGGCACATACGAGAGCGAGCGGCCGAGATGGCGAACGACAGAGGTACCGCTCAGCGGTGGAAGCAGACTCGGATCTTCGAAGAGTGTCCAAAGTGCGTCCGCGACGCGCCGTTGCGTACCAAAGAAACCACGCACTGCTTCGGGATCGGCACCAGGGAGGGCGCTGAACCGTTCGAGGAACGAGTTTCGGTCCGACGAGACAGCAAGAGACCAGCGTCCGGTCCGAAGCTCGACCAGTGGGTCGAGCGGATCGAAGCGGACGCCTAGATCCCATGTGTCATTCCAGTTCGAAAACAGCTGCCCGTCGCCAAGCCCGGAAAACAATGTCGCGCCGGCTTCGAATTGATAGCCGCTTCGCGTAAACGTACTTGCGCAGCCCCCGGGGTAGCGAAGCGTTTCGACGTCAGCGCCAAGCTCCGCAAGCCTCAATGCTGCCGAGAGCCCTCCAAAGCCGGCCCCGATGACGACGACGTCGGGTTTTCGCATCGCGGGGTATCTAGGGCTGAGGGTTTCGACCGACACCCCCGGATGCTCTCGTGCTAGCCTAACTCCGCGCAAGATGATGTCTTATCATGTGAGAGACAGGGTTTTTCGCTCCTCTGCGACCACGCTGAAACGCAAACCATTTCACGTGTGTATCCTTGCGGTCACCGCGTTGGGTCTCGCTGCCCCCGCAGCGGCCGATAGCGAGACAGCGAACGCCAATGGCACTCTGACCGTGGAAATCTCGAACATCCAGAACGGCAAGGGCCAGATCGGCTGCTCCCTGTTCGCGAAGAAGGATGGATTCCCGTCGAAGTCCGAAAAAGCGAGTGCAACCTTGTTTGTAAAGCAGAAAGCCGGGAAGGCGACCTGCGTGTTCAAGGATGTGAAACCTGGCAAGTACGCGGTCTCCGTCATGCACGATGCCGACAAGGATGGAGAGCTCAAGACGAACATCGTGGGCCGTCCGAAGGAATGGTGGGGGGTGTCCAATAACGTTCCACCAGAGCGGTTTGGCCCTCCAAAGTACGACGCGGCCACGTTTGCCTATACCGGCGACCCGAAGACGATCAAAGTGAAGCTCCGACTCTAAAAAAATACGGTGGCATTCGGCCCCTCTTGCCCCATAACGGCAAACGAAGATGTACGACCGACGGTACTTGGTAGACGACCTGCGGGCAGGCGTTGTTGTATTTCTGGTAGCGCTCCCGCTGTGTCTCGGGATCGCCCTAGCTTCGGGCGCGCCCCTGTTCAGCGGGCTCATCTCGGGGATTTCGGGTGGCATCGTCGTTACCCTCTTCAGTCGCTCGCGGCTTGGGGTGAGCGGGCCCGCGGCCGGGCTGGCCGTCGTGGTGGCCGTAGGGATCGAGAGCCTGGGATTCGAGGCTTATCTTTTGGCTGTCATCGTTTGCGGGATCGTGCAGGTCCTCGCCGCTTTCCTCAAAGCGGGCGTCATCGCGCACTACTTCCCGTCGAGTGTCATCAAAGGAATGCTCGCGGGTATTGGAATCATTCTCATTCTCAAGCAGATCCCCCATGCGCTCGGGTATGACCAATCCTGGGAGGGCGAGCTCTCCTTTTTTCAGCTCGATGGCCGCAACACATTCAGCGAAATCGGTTACGCCCTTTCGGCGCTGAGCCCGGGCGCGATCATCGTCACGGTGGCCTCGTTGACCATCATTATTCTATGGCAGAGTCCGAGCTTCAAAACGCGGGGCGTCGCGAGGGCTCTGCCGGCTCCGCTTCTCGTCGTTCTGCTGGGCATCGTCCTCAACCGCGCCTTCAACGCGTTTGCACCTGACCTCGTCATTTCCCCGGAGCACCTCGTTGCGGTTCCAGTGTCTTCCTCGGTAGGGGAGTTCCTGTCGCACTTCATTCGGCCCGACTTTTCTCAGGTCACGAACCCCGAGGTGTACTTGACCGGGCTGACCCTTGCCCTGATTGCCAGCATCGAGACACTCCTATCGGTCGAAGCCACCGACAATCTCGATCCTGAAAAGCGCGTCACTCCGACCAACAAGGAGTTGAAGGCGCAGGGTATTGGCAACATCGTTTCCGGGCTTTGCGGCGGTATCCCGCTCACGCAGGTCATCATTCGAAGCTCGGCCAACGTGGATGCCGGAGGAAGGACGCGCTTCGCTTCCTTCTTTCATGGCGTCTTGCTGCTGGTGTGTGTTGCGGCGATTCCGGGCTTGCTCAATGAGATTCCGCTCGCCAGCCTCGCCGCGATCCTTTTGGTGATCGGCTATCGGCTCGCCAGAATCCCGCTCTTCCAGTCGATGTGGAAGGAAGGGTTGTGGCAGTTCCTGCCTTTCATCGTCACAATCGTCGCCCTGGTATTCACCGATCTCTTGACGGGCGTCCTGCTCGGGATGCTCGTCGCCTTCTTCGAGATCCTGGTCTACAACTATCAGCTCGACTTCTACCGAGAGGAGACCGCGAAGGGCTGCTTCACGATTCGTCTGACCGAGCACATGACCTTCCTCAACAAGGCGGCGCTCAAGCGCATCCTCCGAGATCTGCCCCCAGGCTGCACCGTAACGATCGACATGACGAGCACCCGAATTCTCGATCACGACGTCGGCGAGGTCATCGAGGATTTCGCCACTCATGCCGAAAGTGACGGCATCACGCTCACGATAGAGGGCGCGACCGGCCCCATGATCGCCTTGAGCGACGGTGTTGGAGATCCTGGAACCTAAGCTCGCCCGATGACAAGATCTTCATTTCAAGCTGCGGCCATGCTTCGCCATGCTCCGCTCAAGCTCGTGCTGCGGATGGCAGAGGCCGGTGTGTTTCCGGACGGGCTTCTCAGGTGGGGCACCCGGCATCTGCTGAGACGGCGCCTACGAGAGAGCGTGTGGGGCGATTCGGAGCCTCGGAAACAACAGGAGAATGATCTCATCGATCGCCTCGCTGCCGGACCGATTGCGATCGCTGCGTATGCAGCGAACGAGCAACACTACGAGGTGCCGGCTCCCTTCTTCGAGCGCGTGCTCGGGCCGCGACTGAAATACAGCTGTTGCTACTGGGACGCCGACACGCGAGATCTGGCGGCTGCGGAAGAGGCGATGTTGGATTTGACCGCGTCGCGGGCCAGCATCGAAGATGGCATGCGCATTCTCGATCTTGGCTGCGGATGGGGCTCCTTCTCGCTATGGGCGGCGGAGCGCTTTCCGAAAGCTCGAATCCTGGCCATGTCCAATTCTCGCCTGCAGCGCGACTTCATCCAGGGGCGGGCCGCCGCGCAAAGGCTCGGAAACGTTCGCGTGCAGACGGCGAACATCAACGATTTCGACCCAGGCGAAGAGTTCGACGTCGTGGTGTCTATCGAGATGATGGAGCACGTGCGCAACCATCGGGCGCTGTTCGAACGCATCGCCAGTTGGCTAGCGCCCGGCGGCTCGGCGTTTGCCCACATCTTCTGTCATCGGTCCCACGCCTATACCTATGAAATCGAGGACACGACCGACTGGATGGCAAGGAACTTTTTCACCGGCGGCATGATGCCGTCCGAGTCGCTCTTCCACCACTACCAGGACCATCTCGTCTTGCGCGAGCAGTGGCGCGTCGATGGGAAGCACTACCACAAGACATGCGATGCGTGGCTCGAAAGGCTAGACAGAAGTCGAGACTCGGTCCTACGTATCCTCGCGGACGGATATGGAGGGGAAGGCGTGCGCTGGTTTCATCGGTGGCGACTCTTCTTCATCGCGTGCTCCGAGCTCTTCGCGTACAGAGGCGGCACCGAGTGGTTTGTGGCCCACTACCGTTGGGAGCTGCGATGAATCGTCTGCTGGTGCTCCTCGGCAACCAGTTGTTTCCAAACGAGCTCATTGAGCAGACCGAGCCGGACGTCGTCTTCATGGCGGAGTCTGACAAGATCTGCCGCCAGTACAGGGCTCACCAGCACAAGCTCGTCCTTGTCCTTAGCTCCATGCGTTCAAAAGCCGAAGCGCTTCGCGAGGCTGGACACGAAGTGGTCTACACACGACTGGAAGATGCGGGAGGCGAGTCCTTCTCGTCGATGCTGTCGCAACACCTCTCGAAGCAATCGTACGAAGAGGTCGCCTGTTTCGAGACTGAATCGCCTCGCATGGATCAGCGGCTGGAAGCGGTATGTTCCGCGCACGGCCTGAAGCGGGCTCTCCTGCCGAGTCCTATGTTCGTCACGAGCCGTGAAGCATTCGACCGGTATCGTGAGAGCCATAAGCGGCTCTTCATGGCCGATTTTTATCGTTGGCAGCGAAAGCGGATGGATATCCTGCTCGATGACCAAGGCAAGCCGGTGGGAGGCCGTTGGAGCTACGCGGACTTTTCGCGTTTTGGGGAAATGCTGCGAATCGTCCCGGACTTGGTCAGGCTTCGTGCCTACAAGAGTCTCTACAATCTAGTGTCGCACTACATCGAGGACGATGCGCTCCGGCAGGTGTTCAGCTTCCAGCCCTTGCTCATAGGCGGGAACCCCTTCCGAGTGCCAGCGATTTATCTACTGATTCACTGGCTGGAACGGAAATGGGGCATCCACTTCGCGCTAGGGGGCACCGCTGCCATCGTGCGAGGATTGACGCGTTTGCTCGAGGAGGTCGGAGTCGATCTACGGCTCAACGCGCCTGTGGAGCGGATCGAAGTCGTGAACGGCCGGAGCAAGGGCGTGCTGCTCGATGATCAAACGTTCCTCGAAGCGGACATCATCGTCTCAAACGCCGACCCGGCGATGGTCTATACGAAGTTGATTCATTCCTCGGCGCGCCGAAAGCATTCTGACGCTTCGGTTGCTCGCAGGCGCTATTCGATGAGCCTTTTCGTCGGCTACTTCGGTACGAAAAAGACCTATCCAGACGTTGCGCACCACTCGATCTTGCTTGGCCCGCGGTATCGCGAGCTCCTCACCGACATCTTCGACCGCAAGAAGCTTGCCGACGATTTCTCGCTTTATCTGCACGCCCCCACGCGCACTGATCCAAGCCTCGCGCCGTCGGGCGGAGAGAGCTTCTATGTGCTGTCTCCGGTTCCGAATCAGGAAAGCGGTATCGATTGGGAGATTGAAGGCGCACGTTACATGGACCGCATCCTCGATGCCCTCGACAGGCATCACCTTCCGGGCCTCCGCGACAACCTGGTCACGCAGTTCCACGTCGATCCGACGTACTTCGAGACCGAGCTTCGTTCGTACCAAGGGGCGGCGTTTGGTCTGGAGCCCACGTTGCGGCAGTCGGCCTACTTTCGTTTTCACAACATGTCCGAGGACATCGAAGGGCTCTACTTCGTCGGCGCAGGGGTGCATCCAGGCGCGGGCCTTCCCGGCGTGCTCTCGTCCGCGAAGGTGTTGGAAAGGGTCGTCCCGCAACGCGCGACCGAGGGTCGGTCGGTCTCGGTACCCGAGGCGGTGGCGGTATGATCACGAGGGAGGAGCAGGCACGCCAAGTCGCGCATTGGCAGGTTCTGGCTGTGCGCGCGCGTTCGTTTCGGTGGGCATCGGTCTTTTTGAACCGCGCCCAGCGCCGAAGGGTCGCGACTTTGTACGCGTTTTGCCGGACGGTCGACGACCTCGCGGACGCGGAGTGGGTAACGCCGGACGCGCGGGAGGATCTATCCAAGCTTCAAGCAGCGCTAGAGGCAGAGCCGGACGGTGGGCGGTTGTGGCCCGAGAGGTTTTCCTGGTTTCGCGAGCTTTGTCTCGAGTGCGGCATCGATTTCCGCGTCGTCCAAGAGCTGCTCGCGGGGATGGCGTCGGACCTGGGCGTCGTTCGACTCGAGTCCGACCGAGACTTGGTGCGCTACTGTTATCGTGCCGCGGGGACGGTGGGGCTGATGATGTGCTGCGTGCTCGGAGTCCGCGACCCGCGAGCGTGGCGTCACGCGATCGATCTCGGTATTGCGATGCAGCTGACGAACATCGCCCGCGACGTGCTGGAGGACGCCGAGGCGTCGCGGGTATATCTCCCTGGCGAGCGGCTCCGCACATACGGTGTTGCCTCTGAAGATCTGGCGCGAGGAACAGCCGATCCGCGGGCGGTCAGCTTGGTCGTAGGCGACCTTCTCGAGATGGCGGAGCATTACTACCGGAGTGGCGACGAAGGAATGCGGTTCTTGTCGTCGCGTGCGCGGTGGGCAGTCCTCGTTGCAAGCCGGTTATATCGAGGCATCGGTCGACGACTGCGGCGCCGATACCAGAGCAATCCAATGGTTGGCCGCGTCGTCGTTCCGTGGTCCGAAAAAGTGGCTCTAGTCTTGCGCGCGTCCGCAGTGTGGGTGCGGCTCACCTTCCGGTTGCCTCGGACGCGTCGAACGCAGCAGCTTCGCGACTACCTCGACGGCCTTCCCTATGCGGGCGGCTGACTGCCATAGGGGTTCTCATCAGGAACCCTTGCCAAGCCACCCTTTCGAACGGAAGAAAAACACGAGCCCGATCGCCGTGAGCCCCATCACGCCTAGGGCAAACGGATAGCCATAGCGCCACCGGAGCTCCGGCATGTTCCAGGGCGAAACATCTACCTCGAAGTTCATCCCGTAAAGCCCAGCGAGAAAACCAAGCGGGATGAAGATCGTCGCAATGATGGTCAGGACCTTCATCACCTCGTTCATCCGCATGCTCACGTTCGAGAGGTGAAGCTCCATCAGACTCGAGGCTAGCTCGCGATTGGTGTCGAGCGCCTCGAGGAGCTGCACCGTATGGTCGTGGCAGTCACGGAGGAAAATGTGGGTGTTGTCCTGTGGGTCACTGGCCTCTACTCGAGCCATGGAGCTCAAGACCTCGCGGGTCGGGGCGACGGCCCGCCTCAGCGCACGCAAATCGTGACGAATTGCGTGAATCTCCGGGACGACATTTTCTGTCGCATTTGCGAGCACTCGGGTTTCGAGCTCTTCCAACTGGTCACCGTAGTGCTCGATTACGGGGTAGAACGTCTCGACGATTGCGTCGAGCACCGAGTAGGCGAGGTAGGCGCTGCCACGTCGACGAACTTGGCCCTTGTTCTTCCTTATTCGATCGCGCAACGCCTCGAAGCAATCGCCTGGTCTTTCTTGGATGGTGATCAAGAAGCCGTCGCCGACGAACATGCTCACTTGCTCCAGGTCCAGATGCGGAGTCATCAACGGCATACGCAGCACGACGAAGTCGGTCTCGCCGTAGTCCTCGAATTTAGGCCTTTGGTGAAGGTTCATCACGTCTTCCAACGCAAGTGCATGCAGGCCGAAAATCTCACCCATTTGCGAGAAAGTCTCTTGGTCGCCGTGGCCATCGACATTGACCCAAGTGACCTTGGCACTCTCTTCACGAAATGATTTCAGCTCCGAAACGTGCTTCACCGAATGCTCATCGACGCGATCCGCGTCATAAGTGATGACACGAATGACCGGAGGCGGCTGACCGGTGACGGGTACGATGCTTCCAGGAGGCAGCCCAAGGGTCTGAGGCCGCCGCTTGCGTAAAGCCGCTCGTCTTCGCCTGTGGTGTGCCTTCTTCGCGATGGGAGCCTCTCCTTGGTCCTCAATCCCATCTGACGTAGCTGAACTCGGATTGTCAAGATCGCCGCCCGGCTCGATGAGCCAGCGCGAGCCTCACTCTTGGTCGCAGAACTATTTCGACGGAAGCCGAGCGGGCCCTATACTGCCCGCCGGATGGAATGACCGCCGCCAGACACCGACAGTGGATCTGCATGTTCGTGATGGCGTGGTGCTTGGCCGCTCCCGCAAACGGTCAACCACGTGGGGCCGATACCGGTGCGAGTACGACGCCCGTTCCGATCGAGTCCAAGGCTGCCGAGGCTCGGGTCATCAAGCAGCTGCGACAGCAAACCAAGCAGATTAAGGACCTAATCGACGGACGATTAGATGTGTCCATTGATCCAGCGACGCTCCTGGCGGTCGATCTCAGTGCTTCTCAGGCGGGCCGAGATCTCGAGCTCTTGCTGCAAGAGCTGGAGCGAGGAGCCGATCAGAGCAGCCGTCGAACGGATCGCAAACGAAATGCTCGTGCTCCAAGAGCTGGGAACGCGCTCGAACGAGCACGTCTGGCGCTAGTCGAGGCGAGGGCGGCGTTCTTGTCACTGCCGCCCGCGCAGCGCGAGGAGGTTCTCTCCAAGCACGACGCTCGGCGCCGAAAAGCCACGGTTGAGGCAGCCTCGCAACGCGCCAGAACCGAGGTGCTTGCCGCGCTGGTGTCGCAAGCTGACCAGCTCGAGGCGTTTCTACGAGGAGAGCTAGACCCGGCGATCGATCCGCGGCCGCTTCTAGAGATCGACCTCGCAGACCTCGGGGACCTCGCCTCGAGCTCGGTGCGCCGCCAAGGTTTCTTCGGCCCGGACACGGCTGAGGAGGCGCCTGCCGAGCCTGGAGAAGGTGGCCTGGACGCTCAAATCGACGCCGCAAAACGACGGCGCGATTCATTGTGGCGTCGGTTTCTCGCGCTCGATGAGGGCGATCGTCGCGCACTCTTCGCCAACCACGTACAGGCTATCGACACCACTTCAGGACCGTTCGCGGAGCAGATCGCGGAGGCCGAAGACGCGGCGAAGCAAGCCTCGGAGCAACGCGAGAAGGCGCTCATCGATTCGCAGCTCGCACAAAGTGAAGCGCTTCGCCTCATCGCCGAACGTCGTGCCCGGCTCTTGCGCTTGAAAGAGGCGCAGGCCCGGTTCGAAGCCGAGCTTGCAAGTCGGCGGGCGCAGACCCAGGCCGCGATGGAATCGGCGCTCGCTTGGAACCGTCGAGTGCGAGAGCTGCAAGATGCACTCCCCTCCGGAACGGCGAGGGCAAAAGAAGCCGACGGACTCTACAAACTGCTCACTCAAGATCTCAGCGATGCACGACGCAGCCTGAGTCTGGCGCTCGATGCGGTGACCTCGGAGCCAAGCGGGGTCCCGATGCCGCCTGAGGGTGATCCCGAGTCGATCCCGGGCGACATCGACGACGGCACGATACGCGAGCTCCGAACCGAGCTGGCAAGCGCGGGGCTCAAGCTGCAAGCTGCCGAGACTGAGCTCACGTGGGATCGCGCGGCCAGCCTTCGCGATGCCGTCGTCATCATGAACCAATCCCGCCTTCGCCTGTTCGAAATGCTCAGCGAGTCACGCCGCGACAGCGTCGAAGGCTTTGGGCCCGAGGGCGTCGCGCAGGTCAAGCGCGAACTGAAGCAAATCATTCTCGAATCTCGTTTTCACTTGCTGTCTTTGCCGCGCGAAGCGGCCCGCCAGTATCACCAGCTGCGATCGGCTCCAGGACCAGCTTTCATGGGCCTGTCTCAACTCGCTCTTCTAATCGTGCTCTTTCGGTGGTGGAGAAAGAGGGCCGACTTCACGCTCGAGCAAATGCGAAGAAGCTGGCTGCAAAAAAGGCCGCAGACCCAAATGACTCGGGGAGTCTCGACTTTCGCCTGGTACCTGCGCCGAGTTCGAAAACCGCTCGAATGGTTCGCCTTCTTTGGCTTGTTGGCCTGGTTGATCGGCAAGGCAGGTCAAATTGCCGCGACCAACTATGCTGAGATAATCATTCTGTGGCTCCTGGCGGGCGCGTTCGTGGTCGAGTTGATCGACGCAACCGCCAGCCGGCAGGGATTCTCGAGCGAATCTTCCGCCAAGCTCCGCTTTCGCTCGTTGCGGATGGTCGGGGTGAGCGTGGTCGCGGTCGGGCTGATTTTGTCACTGACCGTGACCACCGTTGGCAAGGGCGCGATCTACGCTTGGGTCATCAGCACGTTTTGGTTTCTGGCGATTCCGATCTTCCTGGTCCTTGTGTTTTGGTGGAAGGATACGATCTTCGAACGCGCCAAGGGTCGCGAGTCGTCCGGACTCTTGCGTTGGGTGGCTGCCCGCGAGGGAGGGTTTCTGAAGTACCCGGCCGCGGCGATCGGCGGCGGCTATCTTCTCATCGAAGGCGTAGCCGGTTTTTTCGTTCGCCGCGTGAGCGAGTTGGCGCCGTTGCGTCGGTTCTTCGCTTATCTGTTTCGGCGCGGTGTGCAAAAGAGCACGGCTGCGACGCCCGCGGAATACGGGACCGAGCCAATCCCGCCAAAGGCTTACGACGCTCTCGCACCTCGCCCATCGGAAACCCCTGAGTTGGTCACCGGGTACATGTCGGATCGGGTTCACGCCATGCGCGCGCTCGTTCGGTCCGACAATCACGCGATCGTCGCGGTGGTCGGCGAACGAGGCCTTGGAAAAACGACCTTTCTCAACCGTGTCACGAGTGACCTGGAGCCCGGTAGCCTTTGCGCGGTGCAGTGCCAGCCCGGCGGCTTCTCGACGCTGTTGCGCGAATTTGCACGTGCGCTCGAGCTATCTGACTCTGCGACCGAAAAAGAGATCCTCGCAACCCTCCGCGAACGCGCGCCGAGCGTCATCTGCATCGATGATGCTCAGAGGCTTGTTCGGCCGCTCATCGGTGGATTGGAGGACATCGATCACCTCGTCGAGTTCACGCGGCTCGTCAGCCCCCAGACCTCGTGGCTGATCGCGATCGGCATGCCAGCCTGGCAGTACCTCCGTCGAGCCCGCGGAGACCGCGCCGCGTTCGACCAAGTGATCGAGCTCGACCCTTGGGCAGAAGCACAAATTGCAACCCTCGTCGAGCAGCGCACAACAGCTGCAGGGATCGTCCCCAGTTTCGAACGGCTCGTGGTTCCGCGGCAGGTACAGACATCTCCGGTCTCCGATGAAGAGCGCACCAAGCGAGACTTCTACCGGATTCTCTGGGACTACTCCAATGGCAATCCGGAGGTTGCGCTCCACTTCTGGAGAGAGTCTCTGTATCGCCGACCCCCGGACGAGACCGTGCACGTTCGACTGTTTGCGGGACCAACGGCCGGCCAACTCGATGAGCTTCCAAGCACGTTCTACTTCGTGCTTCGCACGATCGTTCAGCTCGAGCTCGCCGTCGAAGAGGACGTGGTCACCTGTACTGATCTGAGTCCCGCTGAAGTAGCGGACGCGCTGCGTGCGGCCCGAGTTCAGGGCTACGTCCGAGAGCACGACCAACTTTTCGAGATCGACATTCAATGGTATCGCGCGGTGACCAGCATGCTTCGCAGAAAACATCTGCTGCTACTTTGAGGCGTTTGATATGAAAACACGAAAAACGACCATTCTGATCGCGGTTCTCCTCGGCCAATGGCTCGTGCCCGCGCTGGTTCTCGCGCAGGATGCGACGACCGACGAAGAAGTGGTTTCGTATATCAAACAATCGATTCGCTGGGGCGGCGTGGTCACTTCGCTTTTCGTCATCCTCGGCGTATGGATAGCGCTTCGGTTCTTCAACAACTTCGTAGATAATCTCGGCAATCAGTTTACGGCTCGCCGAATGCTCTTTCAGAGAATCGGAACGGTTGTCCAATTCTTCGTTTACATCATCACCATCGTCACCGTCGTCGCGCTGAGCATTCGAATCGACAACAAGGTGCTTGCTCTACTCGGCGGCACTGCAGCCGTCGCGATCGGCTTTGCTGTTCGCGATCTCGTCGCTTCCTTCATCGCAGGCGTCATGATCATGATCGATCAACCCTTCCAGGTTGGAGACCGCGTCGCTTTTGGAGGAGAATACGGGGACATCACCGCAATCGGGCTGCGTTCCGTGCGCCTGCAAACCTTGGATGACAACACCGTAACGATCCCCAACAACAAGTTCCTGACCGACATCACATCGTGCGGAAACTACGGCGCCCTCGACATGCAAGTCGTCATGGACTTCTACATCGGTGTCGATCAAGACATCATGAGAGCGCGTGATATCGTCACCGAGGCCGGGCTGACCAGTCGCTACGTGCATCTTCCCAAGCCCGTAGTCGTACTGGTGAACCAAGTCATGCAGGATAACTACATTGCAGTGCGGCTCCGACTCAAGGCTTACGTTCTCGATACCCAATACGAAAACGCTTTCGAGACCGACGTCCATCTCAGGGTCATGCATGCCTTCGAGAGCTATGCCATCGGTCCACCCGCCATCCTTCACCGCACGGTCCCCGCGGGCGGCGCTTCAATGCCGCAGCCGGCATGATGGTGTCCGCGGCGCGCAAGCCTTCCAGCGCCGTTCGACGACACAGGTCGAGACCATCGTTGTTGGTTGCGGCCTTCGCTTGCGCAATGACGCTTCCGAACGGGGCGGAGGCAACCGAGCAGGGCCCTGCGGTCTGGATAACGACGGCTGTTCGGGTGCCCTTCGCGGACCGATATGCCTTCCGCTTGATCACCCAGCCGAGGTTCATCGACAACGTCGCGAAGTTTCGGATTCTTCTGGTGCGACCTTGGTTCGAAGTCGCGATCCCAAAGGGCTTCAGCGTCGGCCTCGGCTACGATGCTCTGATCTTCTTTCAACCGATCTCACGGACGGAGCATCGAATATGGGAGCAGCTCTCGCATCGTCACGCCTGGGAGCATTTTCGGTTGGACTCTCGATTTCGCCTCGAGCAGCGCTTTTTCAGCGATGAGAGCTCCGTCTCGGTTCGAGGCCGTTTTCTGTTGGGGGCGGCGGTCCCCTTGGTGGCTGCGATCGATCTCGTGGTGAACAACGAGTTCTTCGTCAACTTCAATGAAGTCCCCATCGTCGGTGAGAAGGGGTACCACGAGAATCGCTTGTTTGGCGGCTTCAGTCGACGCTTCGGGCCCTGGGTTCAGGTCTCGGTAGGCTACCAAATGCAATGGTTAGACCCCGCGGGCACAAACCTCATCAACCATACGGTCATGCTGGGCGCAGCCTTCGATACGCCCGCGATCAAGCGGCGATCGCAGAGGACGGCGACCACCGCTGGATTGCGCACGCCACCAAACTTCTAGTCGAGAAGCTCGTATACATTCAGCCCCCGACGAACGAGCTCGAGACGCTCCTGGCACGCTTCCCTGCCAACGAAGCGCGGCAAGAACTTCGGTGCATCGAGCACTTTGCGGCTCTGGAGCTCGCGCACGATAGGAATGTGCTTGGCAGCGATCTTTCCGACGAAGAGCGGCTCGAATTCACCGCCTTTGCGCAGGTACTCGAGGACCGTGAGAAGGCCCCGAAGATAAATGCAGTCTTTGACGAGGCCGCCGCCCCGATAGATGCGGATCGTGATGTTGAATGCTTGCTGTCGAGAAAAGCCGTACCGACACAAGAGGCGGAACACGTCGACGAACGACGCCCCTTTGATCGCGGCGTCGACGCCGACCACGCGTGCGGCGAGGGTACGTAACCTCGCAGGCGTCATCCCGCCGGCCAGGTACTCGGCCAAGACGGCGATTCCCTCTTGAAGCTCTTCATACCCCGCGAAGCCGCTTCGGAGCTGAGTGAAACGCTGCGCCTTGCCATTGAAGTAAGTGACCAAATGTGTCCCGATCTCGTGCTGAATCAGCGCGTCGACGCGGTTCACCGAAATCCTAGACCGCGAAGGAATCAATAGACGGCCTTTGGATACCATTAGGCCCGAGCTCATGCCGGGTATCACCTCGACGGTCGCATCGACGCCGTCCCAGATACGACGATAGTGGGCGATCTCTTCTCTGGCTCGCTCTGCGAATTCCTCGACCGGGATCGTCCCGCCCCCGCTCGGAGCCCGTGCCGTGCTCGAAATCTGTTCGAGAATTTCTTCTGCGGAGCGCAAGAGTTGCTTCGAAACCCGCCCGTACACCTGGATGCTTCCGAGCAAGAATCGCGGCGTGCCACGATCGTGCAGCATCGTTAGTTGTCGATCGAGCTCGTCTTGCTTCTGGCTGAACAAGAAGGAAATCGTGGGGTCCTCAATTCTCTCCAGTGGAATCGAATAGAGCTTGCGCTTCGCTAGGACGGGATCGATCGAAAGAGGGCGATATCGAAACGGGGGCACCTTTTCGAAGCCGCTCCGGCGAAAACCGTTCCAAACCGCCTCGGTATTGATTGGATTGACCTCGAGCAACAGGTCGAAGCCCGATGCGACCTCATCCAGTCGAGCGTCGACGTCCCAAACTGCCTTTACGACTGCACGGCGTCCGAGAGAGTGGAAGTCTTTGGGGTGAAGGCTCGTGTCGCGCTCGGCAAAGTGAAAGAACGCATGCTTGAGCGCCCGGCCGAGTTGGCGCCGGAGACTCTTCAGGACGGCCGGATACACGTCGTTCCCGCCGGCCTTTTGATAGATCGGCTCGACTTCAATCGTGATTTGCGCACAGCCGAGCTCACGCAACACCGCATTCTTCAAAAGCGGGCGATCTCGGTGAGGAAACTCGCCGCTGTTCTGAACGACTTCAACAGCCGCGCGGCGTTCACTGATTTCGACCGCCTTTAGATGCCGTTCGAGGACTTCGATGATGGAGTCGATGTCGTAATCCGGTGCCGAGCTGAACAATCGAAACGCGGGAGCCGGATGCTCTAGGGAGCTTTCGACAATGGGAGGATGCTCCGGTGGGCGAGAACACACTGCGACGATCAAGAACTGGTTGCCAAAGCTCGGACGAACCGTCTCGGCCAGCACACGAACCAGCGTTGCGGCCCTCTTGCGGCTACCTTTTGCTGCAGAGGTATAGAGATAGGAAGCTTCGGTGGTCACCAGTTGGTTGGTGCCGGGGTCTGATCGGTCGTCCGGCTCCACATAGATGGCGATGAAAGGAAGGGGTCGGTCGACGTGCAGCCTTCCGCGGCCGGGGAGCCTTCGCCGCACTGGCGCGCCTTCCGCAACCCGTTGTCGGATAGCGTCAGCGATCGCTTCAGTCGTCGTCGTCAGGCCGTTCGTCGGCAAGCTCGTGCCCTTTTGATCAGATCGTGTGCCGGATCTCTTGGGGCTTGCCGCTCGCGATCCGTTATGGTCCATCCCGTTAGATGATCGCCATTGCGACGTTGTCGAACTGCCGCCGGTAGTAGTCCATCGCTCGGGTCTTGCGTTCGAGGGCCCGCATTACCGCCTCGGAGAAGTTGACGCCCTCGAACTTCTGCGCGCTGCCGAGCCCACCCGGGCTGAAGACATTGATCTCCATCAGCTTGTTGCCAACGATGTCGAGGCCGACCAGGAACATTCCGTCACGCATCAGCTTTGGCCTCACGATCTCGACGAGCTCGAGCGCTTCGGGACCGATCTCGGCGCGCGCCAAGCTCCCACCAGCGTGAATGTTCGACCGCATATCGCCACCCTGACGAATGCGACGGAAGGCGGCGTACTTCCCTCGATGACGAAGGGCCTCACCATTCATGACGAACAACCTGGTATCGCCCTTCGCAGCTTCAGGCAGGTACTCCTGGGCGATCATGAAACCGTCACGCGAGACAGAATCGATCATTTGATTCAAGTTGGGTACGTCGTCCGGGCGCACGAGAAAGACGCCTTGTCCACCTGAACCTTGAAGAGGCTTGAGCACGATCGTTCCGCGCTCTTTGGCAAAGGCTTTGATGTCGGCTCGGTCTCGAGAAATGACCGTCATCGGACGCACCTCTGCGGGAAAGGTCTGGAAGTACATCTTGCTCGTCGCCTTGGCCAGCCCCTCGGGATCATTCAGAACGACCACCCCGTGACGCATCGCTACGCGGCCGAACTGGATTCCGATGTTGGCTGCCCAGGGTCGAGCGATCGCATCGATCGACGGGTCGTTGCGAAGCAAGAGGATGTCCAGGTCATCCACAGTGACTCGCTCCTCAATCGCGGCTTTCCCTTGAAGGTCTTTCAGAAATGAGGCGCCATTTTTGTAGATGTGCTTTGGCACCGACCTCCCTTTGGCGCGGACCTTTTCGTCGCTATCATAAGCAAGATCGCCCACGCTGATGATCGACACCTCGTGTCCCATCTGTCGCGCGCGCATCGCGAGACGAGTGGTCGTATATCCTGCCTCCTCGGTCATCACGTCGTTGACGACGAAACCGATCCGCATTGCCCTGTGGAGCGCACTGGTGCCCTTTTTCGGCTTTCGTTTCCCCTTCTTGCTCGCCTTGAGCGCAGCCAGCACTGGCTCCACCGTAGATGCTAGCGCTCTTTTGACCTCGTCCATGGCCTCACGATTGACCTCGCCGGTCCACTCATCCATGAAGAATTTCTTCATTTCGATCGCTAGAACACACCCACTGTCCGGGAAGTTCTCGTGAACCCACTTCGGCAGCTGCCGGCCAACGAACTTCACATTCTCTCGGACGTCGAGTCGCCGGCCTTGAAAGTCGTAGTTGGAGAGGGTGTCGATGAATGCGTCGACGACGCGGGCCCAGCGCTCACGCTTCATCGTGCCTGTGCCAACATTCACCTCAGGGTTCTTCTCCGGACCTGCCGCGGGACCATCCGGACCTTCTCGTAGGTGGTTGTAGCTGTGTAGGTCGAAGACTACGAAGGCGCCGTACTCTCGTTCGAGGCCGACGAGCACCTCGCGCAGTGCTGTGTAGTACGCATCGTACTCGGCGAGGGACCGAGCGACGATATCCTGACTGAGAGGCTCCTTCCAAAGATCGAGGCCCCACGCATCGTCTGGCCCGAGATAGACCGCTTCGTGCCGTGCGCGATTGAGGTCGACTTCGAAGCGCGAGCGTTGCGCCACAAATCGAGTCGGTGCGATCACGGCCCACTCATCCGTGAATGGATCCTCCTCGCGGAGACGATCTGCGTCCGGCAGCTTCATCAGGTCACGTACCTCGGGGCGAAGGTGATGACCATTGTGAGACGCAACCGCCACAAATGGGCCCTCACCCAATACCTGCGTCCACACGCGTTCAAGACCTTCTTCCAAGTGTCCTTCCTTGTTTCCTGTAGGCCAGAACATTGTTGTCCTCGATTTCAAGGGACTTCGCAAGAGGGCTTCGCTGTGCGAACCTCCCAGCGAACATGAGCGAGCCTTCCGAAGTCGGAACCAGCGACCATGTAATTGAAGCTGAGCTCACCCGGGACCTCGGCCTGGTTTCGGTGCTGGCGATCGGCGTCGGCACGATGGGTGCTCGTCGTCGTCGCGGCGAACCTCAGCGAGTACACCGAATCGGCGATGGGCACGGCGGCCAAAGAGTTCTTGGGACCCGTCGGCGGGATGGTGATCGTGGGCGGAGCGCTGTTTTCGATGGTGTCCGCGTCGAACGCGTCCATCTTAGCCGGCTCCCGCGTTGCGCTCTCGATGAGCCGGCTTGGCCATCTGCCCAAAGAGTTCGGGTCGATCAACCCGCGCACGCGCACGCCCATCGTTGCACTGCTGCTCGTCGGCGCGGGGATTGCAACGTTCGCCACTTTGCTTCCCCTCGAGGAGCATCGCGGGTCGCTCTCGAGCAAACCGACGCAGCAGAGGCAGACTTCCGCATCTTGGTCCCCCTTGCTCACCCGGCAAACGTCGACTCATTGATCGATATTGCCGCGTCGATCGCTCATGCCCGCAATGGGCACATCATTGCTCTGCGAGTCGTAGTGGTGCCTGAGCAGCTTCCCCCCCGCCTCGAGAGCTTCTACGTCGAGCGCGAGCGGGCCATTTTGGATGCCGCGCGTCGGCGAGGACGCAAGCATGACGTCCCGATGACGTCGCTCGTGCGCATCGGCCACAACCCGGCCCGTGCCATCCTCGAGACCAGCCGAGAACGCGAATGCGATCTGATGGTTCTCGGGTGGAAGGGCCATACCTCGACGGCGCGCCACATTCTCGGGGAAGTCACCGATGCGGTCGTCCTCAATGCGCGGACGGACATCATGCTCGTGAAGCTCACGGACGAGCCCCTGCCAAAACGCTTGTTGCTGCCGACACATGGCGGCGTCCATGCACAGCAAGCCGAAAACTATGCGGCAGAGATTGCTGGTTCGCAGAATGGCGCTGTTACCCTGTGCACCATCGTCCCCGTGGACGCTCAAGAGGAGCTCATCCAATCCGAAAACGAACGCCTCAACGCGGCCTGAGATAGGATTGTCGAAGCGACGAAACTCGAGCAAGTGGACATCAAAATCATCCAGAACCGCTCGGTAACAGATGGCATCGTCGAAGAGCTCAAAAATCACGACGGCGTCATCGTCGGCGCCGCCCGACAGAGCTTTTCGAAGCAAATCTTGTTTGGCAACATCCCTGAAGAGATCGCGCGTCTTTCAGACAAGCCGGTCATCGTCTGCAAGCGCCAAGACACCGTCAAAGCGCTCTTTGGCCGCGTGATGAACGAGTAGGGAGCGTGGTCCGACGGACCCCTAGGACTCAGCCGTCGTGCCGACTTCTGTTTCGTCGGGCGCGCGCTCGAGGCGGACGCGGCGGACGCGACGCCGGCCCACCTCCAACACGGTCGCCAAGTAAGGGCCGACCAAAACCTGATCACCGGGCTTGGCCAACCGTCCCAAGCGCGCGGTCACATGACCGCCAATCGTGTCTTCGTCTTCGGACTCGTCGGCGCCCAGCTCGAAATCCAACCTATCGCAAGCCTCCGGGACCGACATGCGCCCCCTGAGCTCGTATACACCGTCTTGCACCTCTTCGAACTCTCGCTCGCTTTCGTCGAACTCGTCACCGAGCGGTCCAACGATTTCCTCGAGCGCGTCTTCACGGAAAGCCAAGCCGATCACGGTGCCCCGCTCATCGACGACCGCCGCGCAATGCTGTTGCGCCGACTGCAGCTCTATTAGAAAGTCCGAAAGCGACATCGTATCGGGCACGAACACTGCGTCTCTAGCCAACGGCTTGAGGTCGAGCGGCTTGCCTTCGAGAACCTGCTGGAGCAAGTCCTTCGTGTGGACGAACCCGATAATTGTATCCAAGCTGATGTCGCACAGGGGCAGCCGGCTGTGCCCGCTGTCTCGAATGACCGCCATGTTTTCTTCGTCGGGTCGGCCGAGAGACACGTACTCCACGTCCACCCGCGGAACGACGATATGGCGCACTTCGAGCTCCATAATCCGAAATACGTTCTCCGTGACCTCGTGCTCAAGCTTCGAGATATGCCCCGCTGCCCATGAAAGCGCGAGCATCGAGCGGATCTCCTCGGAAGTGTGCGTGACTTCGTCGCCATGATGCACCGGGAGGCCCACCAGCCGCAGCATCCAGTTGGAAATGCTGTTGATCGCAGCGATGAATGGCCCGAAGACCCAGGTGAACACTCTAAGCGTGAACGCAGTGTGCAAGGCGGTCGTTTCCGCACGACGAAGCGCCCACATCTTTGGTGCCTGCTCCCCCAACGTCATGTGCAGCACCGTGATCACGGTGAACGCCAAACCGATCGACACGACGGGCACCCAGGCCGCATCAGCCGCGACCTCGACCCCGAGCCCACCCAACCCCGCAACGATCAACACCGAGACGGCCGGCTCGCCCAATGCGCCAAGGATCAGGCTGGCGAAAGTGATGCCTAGTTGACAGGCAGACAGGTAGCGATCGAGATGACTGAGGATGTGCTTAACGGCCCGTGCACGACGGCTTCCCCCTTTGGCCAAGGTTTCGATGCGGGTCATGCGAACCTTCACCAGGGCAAACTCAGTGGCAACGAAGAAGCCGTTCAGCACGACGAAGAACAGCGTCGCACCCAGTCGCCAGGCGATCCCGAAAGCGTCGAGATGAGCATGCGCTTCGTCCAACTTAGATCCAACCCTTTCGCCCCGAACTAGTACAGCATCTCCGGCGCGGCGAAAACCGTTCCGTTCGAAGGCCGGGCATTGTGGGCGGGATGTGTTATGAGGACAAGAAGGAAAGCGACCGCTGGGATGAAGTAAGCTGAAATCTTGGGGGCCGAAAGCTACGGTCGCCCGCTGGAGGGTGAGCAATGCGCCAGTTGCGCTTGATCGGTATCTGGACCCTAGTCATTTTCATCTTGCTCTTCGTTCTTTCGAATTGGGACACGGTCCGCGTCAGCATGGTGGGTATGCAGATCTTCGAAGCCCCGGCCAGTCTCGTGATCTTGGTCTCGGTGGGTCTCGGTATGGCGCTGGGGATCCTCGTCTTGGCGCTCAGACGCGCTCGTCGTAAGACCTAGCCGGGCTGAGATGGCGAGGCCCAGTTTCTCAAGCGAACTGAGATGACAACAGAACCACACTCGGCTTCCTCGAATGCGCTTCCTTCTCGGCCCGTCGTGCGGCTCACGCAGCCACTCGTGCGCTTCTTGCACGTGGAGTCCGCGAGCGGGCTGCTCCTCGCCATGTGCACCGTAGTCGCATTGGTGCTCGCCAACTCTCGATGGGCCGCAGCATACGAGCAACTCTGGAACCAGAACGTTCGCATCGGCGCTGGTTCGTTCGAGCTCTCCTATCCAGTTTGGTACTGGATCAATGATGCGCTGATGGCGGTGTTCTTCTTCGTCATCGGGTTGGAAATCAAGCGAGAGCTCGTCAGCGGAGAGCTTCGGGATCCGCGTCGTGTGGTGCTTCCCGTTGCGGCGGCTTGCGGTGGAGTAGTCGTCCCGGTCCTCGTGTTTTTGGCTATTCACTCCGAGGGACCGGGTCGTGCGGGATGGGCAATTCCGATGGCGACCGACATTGCGTTCGTGGTTGGCTGCCTCGCGTTGCTTGGAAAGCGTGTTCCGCACGGTCTCAAGGTTTTCGTGCTCTCCTTGGCCATCGTCGACGACATCATGGCTGTTGGCGTCATTGCGTTGTTTTACACGGACTCGATCAACGTGTACTGGCTCCTCGCTGCGTTGGGCGGCTTTGGCGTCACTGTGCTTGCTGTTGGGATCGGCGTGCGCGGAATCTCCGTGTACTTTCTGATCGGCGCGGGGGTGTGGCTCTGCACGCTCAAGTCGGGCGTTCACCCTACCATTGCCGGGGTCGTGTTAGGGCTGCTCACGCCCACCAAGGCTTGGCTCGCCGATCGCACGTTCTTGGATCACTTGGACCGGGCGGTCTCTGTGCTCAAGATGCAATCCATCGACGAGATCTCGCGACGCCAGACGTTGAACGATCTCGCATTTGCTGCCCGCGAGTCCATGTCACCGTTGGTCCGACTCGAGTCGAACCTTCATCCTTGGGTCGCATTCGTCATCATGCCGCTGTTTGCGTTGGCAAACGCCGGAGTCCCGATCAGCAGACACAGCTTTGCCGAGCCGGTCGCGCTTGCGAGTGGGCTCGGCCTCCTCGTCGGCAAGCCGGTCGGGATTCTCCTGTTCTCGTGGCTGACCGTGCGGTTCGGATGGGCAAGGCTTTCAACCGGGATGACGTGGCCGGCTCTTGCAGGGGCCGCCTGTCTTTGCGGAGTCGGATTCACGATGGCCATTTTCATCGCGTCGCTGTCCCTGGACGGGCCGTTGCTTGCCGCCGCCAAGGGCGGTGTTCTCGTGGGCTCAGGCCTGAGCATCGTTGCAGGCATGCTGCTCCTGAACGCCGCGCTTCCCCGGCACTCGCCAACGCGTGCCCCTCCAGTACGCGCATGAAACGCGCTGCCTTAGGAGCGCAGCGACCGGTGCGCGCACGAACGCAGAATGTGCGTTGATCGGTCGGCCGGTTGGGTTGGTTTCGACGCAATCAGGTCGGTTCGGGGGGTTCTGCTTCGACGTGAGGGGGGACCACCGAGCCCTCTGGCATTTCGGGAGGCTCTCGGTCTGTGCGACAGCGGTTCAGGTGGTGCGCGATGCGCCACATGTGGTACGCGACCCGTCTCACGCTCCGTGCCGCATCGAGACGCACCGCAGCCTCGCCTGTATCGAAGCCTCCCACTGCAACCTGCTCGAGCGCGCGCTCCCGGTAGTCATGGCCCTCGTCTTGAACCGATCGCCATGTGGCCTCGAGGTCTTCTTCAGCGACCAACTGCTCCCCGTGCACGATCGCCTCGCGCACCACGTCCGCCGCGGGGACGACCTTTCTGGCGATGGCCGCAAGCTGTTGGTCGTGTTTCAGCGGAGGCCAACGCTCCGAATCGGCGCAGCGATCGGCCAAACGGTCGAGGTGATCGATCACGTGCATCGCAGCAAGATGTCGCTGGTAGGTCCACCCCTCATCTGTCGAGGTGCGAATGCTCTCTACGTAACCGCGGGTCTCGCTCAACGCTTCGCGTACGTGTGCCAGGCGTGCCTGCATGCCGCGCGTATCCGCGGTGGAAAGCAAACTCAGGGTCATCTCAAAGGCGGTGGCCGAGAGGTCCGCGAGCGTGGTTCCTAGCGCATCGAGGGCGGCGGCGGGTGAATCCAGAAGAGAATGATCGAGGCTGCTAGCAAAAGGGAAGGGCTTCATAGGTACCAACCGGACCATGAGACCCGCGAATTGGCTTGCGAAGGGCAGCGCGATCATCACGCCGAGGACGTTGAAAAAGGTATGAAAGCCGACCAGGATCAACTCCGGCTCGGAGGCAAGCACTTGCGGCGCGAAATATTCCAAAGCGTGCATGAATGGCGCGAGGATTGCGAATGCCACGAACCCCGTCAGCACGTTGAACATCGCGTGGGCATAGCCGGTACGCCGGGCATGCACGGACCCACCGATGGTGGCGAGGACAGCGGTGGCGGTCGTGCCGACATTCATTCCGATCACGGCAGCAGCAGCTTGCTGAACGGTCATCGCGGAAGCGTTGACGGTGGCTAAGGCCAGGGCCACGCCTGCGCTCGAGGATTGCGTAACGACCGTGAATACGAGCCCGAAGAGAAAGAGAAAAAGCCGCCCGGTCCAGGTGTCGGGCGGAAAGCTCTCCGGGGTGATGACGCCGACGAGCCCCCCCATGCCTTCCTGCAAGAGCGAGATGCCCACGAAGATTAGGCCAAAGCCTGCGAGCGCAAAGCCTGCCGAGGAAGCACGGCCCCGCGTGAAGAGACGCATGAGGACGCCGACCAACACGATCGGTAATGCGGCAGTCCCAAGGCTCAGCTTGAAGCCCAGCAAGGCGACGAACCAGCCTGTGATCGTCGTGCCGACGTTCGCGCCTAGGACGATGCCAAATGCCTGCGGGAAGGTCAGCAAGCCAGCACCCACGAAGCCCACGGCGGCAACGGTGGTCGCGCTCGACGACTGAACCACCGCAGTGGTCATGGCGCCGGTCACGGCGCCGCTCAGCGGGCTCCGGGTGAAGCGGGTGAGCACGCGGCGGAGCGCATGGCCTGCGAGGGCTCGCAAGCCCTCGGTGAGAACGACCATTCCGAGAAGGAAAAAGCCGAGGCCGCCGAGGCAGAGAACGATGGCGCCGATCGAGTCCAGGTCAGCAGGAGCAGCCGGCATGCGCAAAGTGTACGCCTCTCGCCAGGCGACTTCGCCGCTAGAGGTTCTGACGCAAAAGTTTCGCGCTTCGCTCAGTCCGAGTGTGGAGGAAGCGCCTTGGCGTGGAGGGCATCCTCTCTCCTCTGGATCCCCAAGATCCCCAAATTTCGCGATTGCCCAACACTTCTGCCCGGTGGGGTAGCGCTGGGGCCCTCGGCATCGTCAGAGTCGGCACGACCTTTGCTTTAAACAACGGCGGAGGGAGTGATGACGACCAGAAAACTCGAACGTTCGGAGTGGGGAACATATTTTCACCGGGTCGCAAAGCGTCTGCCAACGATGCGTGTGGCGGTATCCGTGCTCGGCGCGGACATTGGAGTCCAACACGAGACCGAAGATAGTGCGCTGATCGGAATTACCTACGACCCCAAGGACGGCATCCTGGAGGTAGCGACGCCCAACATCACGCACCGAATAGCGAATCCCGAAGAAATCTACGTGCAAGAGAGCCTGGGAGAGCTTGCAAGCATCGAGGTGATTGCACCGGACGGCACCAAGCAAATCATCGAGCTGAAGCCTCTCCCGGCGCTACCACCGTAGACATTTCCAATGAAGAAACTCGGGGCGGTTGGAGGCGTGATCTTGGTCGTGGGGCTGGGGATCGTTGCCCTGTATCTCTTTCGCCCGTTGTCGGTGCAACCAAGACCGGCAGATGTCGAATGCTACGACTTTGGTCAGGGCGCCTATGTGCCGCTCGACCGGCCACCACGCGCGTTCGGTATCGGTCTTTCGTACGCCACACACATCGAGGAAACCGCATCGGAGTTCGACCCGGAGGCCAATCCTCCGGTGTTTGAAAAACACCTTCGGGCGCTGAGCAGAACGGGCGCCATCGTGCGGATGCCGAGCGCCGATGAACTGATTCGCGTCGCCGACGAAATTGAGCCAGGCCTCGGAGATACGCTTCGAGCCGATTATCCCGAGCTATCTGCGCTGCTAGACTACGAAGTCGAGATGGGGTTTGTCCTGCTCGAAGACGTCGACCCCTCCCAGCTCGATCAACCGAGCTTTGCTCCGAGGCTCGGTTTCTTCATTGCCAACGACCTCTCAGCACGGTCGATCGGTATCCTCGGTGAAGGTCAGCCAAACCGATATGCCTATTGGGGCCTCTCGAAGAGCTTCCCGGGCTTCATGCCGATCGCCGACCGAGCCTGGGTGCCGGCCGAGGCCAAACCGAATGGGATCCCGTGCGTCGAGATCGAGTCCATCGTCAATGGCGAAGCTCGGCAGCGACAGTCGACCGCAGATCTCATTTACACCCCGGTTCAGATGCTGCGATTCATCCACGCGGAGTTCCCCGACGTACCTCTGGAAAAGGGGCTGATCGTACTGACCGGAACGCCGGGCGGCGTGGCGATGGTGACACCGCGGTGGTTGGTCCGATTGAGCGATCTATTGGGTCTCAGCCGTTTTCGAAAGCTATCGACCAAGCTGGACGGCGACACCTCTCGTTTTCTCAACATCCGCGACCGTGTCGAAGTCCGTGGTCAAGGGCTTGGCAAGGTCAGCATCACGATCGTCCGCTAGGCCGAACGATCCGAGCCATCCGGCAGTCGGCGCAAGGCGGACTGGGCCGCGCTCAGGCGCGCGACAGGGATTCGGTACGGAGAACAACTGACATAGTCGACACCGAGGTGGTCGCAAATGGCGATCGAAGCAGGGTCACCGCCGTGCTCGCCACACACTCCGGTTTTGATGTCGGGCCGGGTCTTTCGGGCCTCGGTGATGGCGAGGCTCATGATCTTGCCCACGCCGTGCTCGTCGAGAGTGGCGAAGGGATTCGTGGGAAGAATTCCATCGGTCAGGTAGCGATTGAGAAAGCCCGATTCGGCGTCGTCGCGACTCATGGCGAACGTAGTTTGGGTCAGGTCATTGGTCCCGAAAGAGAGAAATTCGGCATACTCGGCGATCTGATCCGCAGTCACTGCTGCCCGCGGCACCTCGACCATCGTGCCGAATTGGTATTTCACCTCGACGCCTTGCTCCTCCATGACCGCGCGAGCCTCGGCTTCGAGCATGGAGCGCTGTACGCGAAGCTCGTTCGCGTGACTCGTTAGCGGAATCATGATCTCGGGAATTGCGATGACGCCGTCTTCGGCAACTTCGCAGGCCGCCTCGAAGATGGCCCGGACTTGCATCTTGCTAAGCTCTGGAATCAGGATCCCGAGCCGCACGCCACGAAGCCCGAGCATGGGGTTGCTCTCCCGCATTGACCCTACCTGATGCAGCATGGTCTGGGTCTCCCCGAGCTTCCCGGTGAGCTCTTCGACCTCGTCGAGGGTTCGGGCGTTGATGGTCCGTATCTGAAGGTCGGCGAGCTGTCGTGTCAGATCCTCGAAGCTCGGCAAGAACTCGTGCAGTGGCGGATCGAGGAGACGAATGATCACCGGAAGGCCGTCCATGGCTTTGAACAAGCCTGCAAAGTCGGCCCTTTGAAACGGCAACAAAGCGTCCACCGCCTCGCGTCGTTCTGCGGGCGATTGAGTCGTGATGAGGCGCTGGACTATCGGCAATCGCTCCGGCTGGAAGAACATGTGCTCGGTGCGACATAGCCCAATACCCTCGGCTCCGTAGCGCCGGGCGCGCTCTGCGTCTTCCGGGTAGTCGGCGTTTGCGCGAACGCCGAGGCGCCGAAACTCGTCGGCCCAGCTCATCAGCTTCGACAGCCAGGGGTCCTCCATGTCGGGCACGACGGTCTCGAGCTGTCCGGCAAAAACCTCGCCTGTCGTGCCGTCCACCGAAATCCACTCGCCCTCTCGGACTTCGACATCGCCTGCTTTCATGGTGCGTGCACGAAGATCGATGCTGACTTCGGAAGCGCCGACCACGGCCGGTTTACCGAACTGGCGCGCTACGAGCGCGGCGTGGCTGGTGCGACCACCGCTAGAGGTCAAAATACCCTGCGCCGCGAGCATTCCGTGCACGTCATCTGGTTTGGTCTCCGGGCGAACCAGCAAGACCGGACGCTTGTCGTTCGTGGCCCATCGCTCCGCCAGGTCGGGGTCGAATGCGACAACGCCGGTCGCAGCGCCGGGCGACACGTTGAGGCCATGCGCAATGACGTCGTGCCCTGCCTTCGCTTCTAGTGAAAACTGCGGATGCAAGAAGAACTCGACTTGTGTCGGCTCGACCCGCAAGACCGCCTCCTCACGACTCAGCAGGCCCTCCTCGGCCATCTCAACTGCAATGCGGACCGCGGCTTGGGCCGTCCGCTTTCCTGTTCGGGTCTGCAAAATCCACAGCGTGCCGCGCTCCACGGTGAACTCCATGTCTTGCATCTCGCGGTAGTGTCGCTCGAGGCGACGTGCGATTCCCTCGAACTGCGCATACGCCGCGGGCATTTCAGTGGAGAGCTGCTGCAACGGCTTCGTGGGTCGGGTGCCTGCTACGACATCTTCGCCCTGCGCATCGGTGAGGTAATCCCCTTCGAGGGTATTTTCGCCGCTTGTGGCGTTCCGGGACATCGCCACGCCAGTCACCGACCCTTCGCCGAGGTTTCCGTACACCATCGTGACGACATTCACGCCCGTTCCGAGGTCGTGTGCAATGTTGGCGGCGTTGCGATAATCGCGCGCCCGCTTGCCATTCCAGCTGTCGAATACAGCTTGAGTCGCCATCCGTAGTTGGTCTTCTGCGTTGGTCGGAAACTCGATGCGCGCGTGCCTTCGGACGATTTCCTTGAAGTCGTCTACGACTCCCCGGAAGTCGTCTCCGGTGAGGTCGCCGTCGCTCTTCACTCCGCGGCGTTCCCGGTGGCGGGCGAGCGCATCCTCGAAGGGCTCGTCTCGCACACCCAGAACGACCGTGCCGAACATTTGGATCAAGCGTCGGTATGAATCGAAAGCGAAGCGCTCGTTCCCGGTGAGCCGAATCATCCCCTTGGTCACCTCGTCGTTGAGACCGAGATCGAGCACCGTGTCCATCATGCCAGGCATGGAGAACTTCGATCCCGAGCGACACGACACCAATAGCGGGCTTTCAGGGTCACCAAAGCGCTTGCCGGTCTTCTGCTCCATCTTTCGGAGCGCGGTCAAGACCTGTTCCCACAGGCCATCCGGGAGCTCGCCGCCGGCGGCAAGGTATGCATTGCAGGCCTCGGTGGTGATCGTGAAGCCCGGAGGGACCGGGACGCCGAGCCGCGCCATCTCGGCGAGGTTCGCTCCTTTTCCACCGAGCAGACTGCGGACCCGGTCCCAATCGCCGTCGACCATCGCTTCCGCCTGATCGAGCTCATCGAGCGCATACACCCATTTCGTCGTCATAGGCCTCTCCTGCGACACGCTCGCGTGTCACGTCTATAGCGCTTAGCTAAGAGACGCCCGCAATGCAACGGCGGGACCAATGCCTCGGCGTCTGCGGGGCCGGCTTACGACCCGAGCTCGCGAATTATGGTTTGGTTGCGCTTGCGATGAGAGCGGGATGCTGGAATCGGACCGAGCCGTCGGACGTCACGAAGCGACGCAGCTCCCTTTCCGCCTCGGAAACGAGGAGCTCGTACTGCTCGTCATCGAGCTTGTCTGCGAGGGTCCAACCTCTGACGTCGGTGTGCATCCAGGATCGAATCGACGGAAAGTGGGCCTCGCCGTCCACCCGTCGAACCTCGGGCTTAATTACACCGGAGCTCGAAAGAAGTGACAGGAGCGCTTCCGAATCGCCGAGGGAGTAGGGAGCCTTCAGCAACTCCGCGATAGGGTGGCCAAAGAGCCGATCCAACAGCGTCGTGATGGCGGCGTAGCCGGGTGCGGCCTCGAGGGAGTCCCACACCGCGATCACCAAGCGTCCTCCGGGCCTCAGGATCCTCGACATCTCACGAATGGCCGCCCGCTGGTCCTCAAAGAACATTAAACCGAACTGACTGATGACGGCGTCAAAATCATCCGAGTCGAGCGGCAGAGCCTCGGCCGGCGCTTCCCGCCACTCGATATCGGGTGCCTTGCGTCGGGCAACGCTCAACATCGCGGGGTTGAGGTCGACGCCTACGACGACCCCATCCGGGGAGACCGCCTTGGCGGCTTCGATGGTCAAGACGCCGGTTCCACAGGCGACATCGACGACCCGCATTCCCGGCTGAAGCTCTGCAGCGGCGACGACCCGTGGGGCCCAAGCGTGGAAGAGGGCCGGAAGAAAGAATTCGTCGTAAACTTCGGCCGCGCTCGAAATTAGCTGCCCAGCGTCACCCATGACGAACCCGCCATGGTTACATCATAGAACGGGCGTAGCCGTCCAGTCGTTGCCGAAGATTACGTCAACTCTGCCGGTCGTGGTACCGTCGCCTCGGGTGGAGGCGTAGTCATGTGCGCAAGGGTTTTTCAGGCGGGGTACTTCCTGTTGGCAGGGCTGTTGGCGTTGCCAGTCGTCGTGTTCGGGTGCTCCGAAACGACGAACGTAAATACGATCGATACGAGCAATCTCCCTTGCTCGGATGGCGAGGACAACGACGACGACGGCTTGATCGACCTTGCCGACCCCGGTTGCTTTGGCAATCCACTCTCTGGATCGGAAGCAGCCACGCCCGAGTGCAGCGATGGGGAAGACAACGATGGTGATGGGTTCATCGACTACGGCTCGGACTTCGGCTGTGGGAGCCCAGAGGGCGCAAGCGAAGTAGACCTTCCGCCGGAATGTGGGGATGGCGCTGACAACGACGGCGACACGCTCGTCGATTTCCCCAATGATCCTGGATGCTCGAGCGTCAACGATTTCCAAGAGTTCCCCGACATAGGGTGCCAAGACGGCATCGACAACGATGGCGACACGTTGATCGATTATGGCCAAGACCCGGGATGCGCCAGCAGGTTCGACGGCGATGAAACCGACTCCCCGCCGGAGTGCAACGACGACATCGACAACGACGGAGATGGGGCGATCGACTTCGATGGGCTGGACATCGATGGCGATGGGTTGATCGACGTCCCACCCGACAAAGGCTGCGCCAACGGCAACGATGGCTTCGAGTTCCCGGATATTCAGTGTCAGGACGGGATCGACAACGATGGGGACGGCCTCACCGACTACGGCGATGATCCGAAGTGCTCGACTCCGCTCGATCCCGATGAAATCAGCGGACTCGTGGTGGAATGCAACGACGGCATCGACAACGACGAAGATGGGTTCATCGACTTCACTGGGCTAGATACCGATGGCGATGGGTTGATCGACATCGCACCCGACAAAGGCTGCGCCAGTGGCAACGACACCTTGGAGTTCCCGGATATTCAGTGTCAGGACGGGATCGACAACGATGGGAACGGCCTCACGGACTACGGTGAAGATCCGAAGTGCTCGACCCCGGTCGATCCCGATGAAATCAGCGGACTCGTGGTGGAATGCAACGACGGCATCGACAACGATGGCGACACGTTCATCGACTTCACTGGGCTGGACACCGATGGCGATGGGTTGATCGACATCGCACCCGACAAAGGCTGCGCCAGTGGCGGCGACACCCTGGAGTTCCCGGATATTCAGTGTCAGGACGGGATCGACAACGACGGCGACGGCCTCACCGACTACGGTGAAGATCCGAAGTGCTCGACCCCGCTCGATCCGGATGAAATCAGCGGAGTGGTGATCGAATGCAACGACGGCATCGATAACGACGGGGATGGGTTCATCGACTTCACTGGGCTAGATACCGATGGCGATGGGTTGATCGACATCGCACCCGACAAAGGCTGCGCCAGTGGCGGCGACACCTTGGAGTTCCCGGATATCCAGTGTCAAGACGGGATCGACAATGACAATAACGGACAGACCGATTACGGCGAAGATCCGAAATGCTCGAGCCGGCTCGATGTCGACGAAATCAGCGGAGTGGTGGTCGAATGCAACGACGGCATCGATAACGATGGCGACACGCTCATCGACTTCCCGGCGGATCTGGGCTGTTCCGGCTTCAATGATACATTCGAGTTCCCGGACATTCAGTGTCAGGACGGGATCGACAACGACGGTGACGGGCTCATCGACTATGGCCGAGACCCGGGCTGCGGTTTCCCCGCAGACAGCGATGAAACCGACACGACTCCGGAATGCCGCGACGGGATCGACAACGACAACGATGGCCAGACCGACTATCCGAACGACTTTGGATGCTCCTTCCCCGACGACCCGCGTGAGTTCCCAAACCCAATCTGCAGCGATGGGATTGACAACGACGGTGACATGCTCACCGATTTCCCCGACGACTTGCAGTGCGTCTCGGAGTCAGACCCCCGAGAGGATATCTGACGAGCACATTCGAAGAGCTCCAAAAACTTTCGGGTGGTCGACGGCGTCAATTCACATGAAACACATCGTCGCTGATTTCGGTGCTGATCGAGGTGTTGCGGCGAATGATATCGGCAAGGGTCGTGCTCTCGACGTCGGCGATCTCTGCGGGTGAGAGACGTATCCTGTACCAGTAGCGGTCCCCATCTCGGAGTGCTTCGAATTGCCTCTTGATGACATGGAACGCCAGCTCGCCGACGTGTCCACCGTTGACAGGGTCCTCGGCGAGCACGCCCACCCAGAGATCGATGTCGTCGACGTCCACGTATACCGACGCCAAGCGGGCTTGTGTATCGGGATCGGTGCTGACGTCGGCAAAGCTCGCCTTCGGCGAGAGGCCCATGGCCCAGCGCGCGTCGTTGTAGCCAGGCAAACCGTGATCGCGGCCACGCTGGATGTTGAGCGACGCTAGGTCGAACCCACCTGACCCCGGTGGCCCGAACAAGAAGTCGCGGACGTCGTCTACGAGCTCGGTGTCGATCGGCGCACAGGCTTGGGCCGCAAGACCCCTCAGGATCGGCTCGATGCCGCCTTCGTTGACGAGTCGGTCTGGTCGAAAGAAGGCGTCTCGAAGCGGCAGGTGTCCCTCGGGAATCAGGTCCCCGGTTGCGTCGAGTCGCAACAAGGTGGCGCTCAGCGCGCTGTGCCCAAACCGGTAAATCGCCGTCGAGAACTCGTTGGTGATCGCTGGGCTCACGAAGAATCGGTAGTGACGGTAGCGCCTGAGCGCATTGGGACCGAGAAGTGCCGGCAGGAACTCGTTGTAGGTGATGACCTGCATGAGCGCACCGACGATGCGCCGCGCTTCCTGATAGATCTCTTCTCCCGAAAGGGTTGGATCGTTCGCCGCGATCTCCTGCGCCAAGCGGTTGTGCTCACGCACGAAAAGGACATGCATCGCGGTCAATCCGACCTGCTCGTTTGCCCGGACGTCTCCCGCGAGAAATAGCCCGGGACCGGTTCCGCCTTGATTGGGTAGGCCTGCGGTATTGAACGGAAGCAGATTGCCAGCACTGACCAACAGCCGACCGGTACCGTCGTTAATGCGTAGGGCGGCCGCGCGAACGTCGTCCGAGCCGTACACGTTGGATGCGTCGATGAAGTGCGTGACCTGGTTCAACTGCTGGCGAGGATACGCTGCATCGTTTCCGGTACCGGGGTGATAGACGGACCTGTTGAAATCGATCGTCGCTAATCCCGTACCGGTCGGATCGAAGGAGGGATCTCCCATGGGAACGGCAATCGGTGCGGGCTCGGCGGGTTCCTGCGCCTCGGTGAGGTCGATGTCGTGATCGAGGAACTGGCCCCATTGCCACAGAAAATCGCTCGCTCCCAATGGGTTTGGCGCAGGCTGCGAGTCCGCGCAGAGGGCATTGCTTACCTCGCGAGCAGACGCACGCCCGGCTCCAGCCATCGAAGCAACGCCGTCGCCATACTCGACTGTCATCATCCGGCGGAGTGTCGTGTTCGCAGCACCCAGTCTGAAGTGGACCGTGTGGTTGCCGGTTCCGTCGATGCTTCGGTATCGGCCTGTTGGTTGCTCCGAGGGATCGGGCGGATCGACGCTGGACGGGTCCACGTTGGAGTCAGGGGAGATCGCCTCCAAGGTGTCCTGTAGAAATCGGCACCCTGCCGTCACGCTCGGCAGAACCAAAAGAGCGAGTATCCAGAGCATCCACGTTTTCGTCCACTCGCGTCTCATCAGACACTCTCCGGGGGATCGGGCGACGATCTATATATCGAAGATCGAGGAGGCGAGGAAGATGCAATGGCGCCTGGGTCGGCGTTGTCCGAATCCGGCCAGTGGCGGCTTCGACGGCCGGCGGGTTGGCCGGTATGCTCCCTTGGCCCCAAAACTTCCGAAAGGAGACACCATGAGAATAGGAGAGCCAGTCGATCGACGAGTCCCTTGGGTGCGCCAGGTAAGCGACCTCACAGAAGCCCGCGCCATTCGATCACCCGGGCCCCAGCTCAGGGAGCTCCGAAAAAGGGGGAAGGCTCTAGGAGACGATCTTCGGGCCGGACCGAAGGTGGTTGCCGTCAAGACGTTGAATCTGACGACGCTCCTCTATCCGACGACCTTTGCCTTCAACCGGGCGGTGTCGCTCCCGTGGCCGTACGTCCAGATGTTCCATCGCTGTCTTCTCGTTCAAGTGATGGCCGGGGGTGAGCTCCGCAACATTCTGTTCAACCCGACCGATTACGAAGCGTCGCGTGCAACGCCGTACTTCGCAAAGATGCTCGATAGGGTTGGGGAGCGGGGGGCGAAGCTGATCACCACGCAGTACGGTCAGGTCGACGAGCAGCTCGGGAAGCTTGGGCTGTCGCCGGAGGACATCGACCTTATCGCATTCGATCACTTCCACACGCAGGATGTTCGTCCACACCTCGGAGATGGAAACCGTACTCCGAGGTTCCCTAACGCGTACTTGCTCGCTTCCCGCAAGGAATGGGAAGACTGGGGCGATTTACATCCGCTTCAGCGCTCTTGGTTCGTTGCCGACGGCAAGAAGGGCGTCCCGGAGGATAGAGTCGTTCTGACCGATGGGGACGTCGTTTTGGGTGATGGGTGCTTGCTCCTTCAAACGCCAGGCCACACGACTGGTAACCAAACCCTCTTCGTCCACGCCGAGCAAGGCGTGTTCGGCTGTAGCGAGAATGGCACCAGCGCCGACAACTGGGCGCCCACGCACTCCCGCATTCCAGGCTTGAAGAAGCAGGCCGAGCTTTATGATTTCGAGGTCGTTCTCAATACGAATACGCCCGAGCTTTGGGCCGACCAATACACCTCGATGATCCTCGAGCGGGAGCTGGTCGACCGGGTGCCCGAGCGGCCGGAGTTCGTGCAGATGTTCCCGTCGAGCGAGGTGACCCCCTCAGCCTTTGCCCCCGGTGTCCGCCCGTCGATGATCTTTAAGCACCGAGACAGCGGTCAGGTTCAGACGACCCGCCGGCGTATCTCTCGGGATTCGGGCGTCCATCCCCAACCTACTTTCACATAACTTTTACAAACGGCTCGCCGGCGCTGTCCTAGATTGATGGCGTGGCGACGCGAGCAACGCGGAAGAGCTCTCCGAACCGCCTGGTGGACCGCCTGGTCCATCATGGCGAGGTAGCATCGTTCCGCGATCTGTGTGCGCACGTCCTGACCCCAAAGACCCGGTACTTGGTCCTCGACCTCGACCGCACGATTCACCTCGGCCGCGATCTGGGCCAAGACCTAGGTTGGGAGCTCTGCGCGTATCAAGGCTACGGACGCGAGCACTTCGGGCGCATCGAAGGCCGGCAACAAGGCGGGAAGTTTCTTCTCGACTGGGACCATCCTCGAAAGACGGCGCGATATCTTGCTCGTAGCTTGAAGATCTGGGCCTACCCCGGCATGTACTACGGCTTTTGGGGCAAAGCGGCCGCGCGCCTCGATTGGCTTCGAAGGCGGGGTTTTCGCCATTTTATCGGTGATCCGGTTCGCGCGGCGCAACGTGTTCCTCAGATCACCCTCCTCAGGCACTTAGAAACGACGTCCGAAGAGGTTCTGCGTGAGCTGGCTCAGCGCATCTGGCATCGGCACGAGCCCGACCAGGTGATCGATCGCGAAGACCTTGGGTGGGTTCGCGCCCAATGGCCCCAAATCGAAGTCGTGCTGAGCAGCGCTTCACCCAAACCGACCGTCAAGGTCGCGGGCGAGGTTCTCGGGGTGGACCACGTTCACTATTCGACGCTCGACCACATCAACAGTGGCGAGGCCAAGATCGAGCGCCTCCAGGAGCTCTGCGATCGCGTGGGCGATCCCGAGGTCGAGATCGTCGGCATCAGCGACACGAGCCGCGGCGAAGACCATTGCTGGGCTCACCATTTCACCCGCGTGGTCGACATCAACAGCCCGACGCCGTTCCCCGCGATCGTCCCGAGCGGCTCCCCGCTCCTCGAGGTGCACTCCGCCACCCTCCTGACGAGGCACGAGCGCGAGCGCCGCGCTGCAGGCCACACCGGCTACCTCGACCCCCGTCGTCACAAGCTAGCCCAATCTCAAACGAAGCTCGAGCTGACCCGTGAGGACCTCGAGCGCCGCCTGGGCTGGCTGCTCAAGCAGGTCAACAGTCTCGCAAGCGCCCCGGGTCACGTCACCGGCGACATCGCGTATCGTCTCGCGGTGCTGCAAGAGGCCTCTACGAATATCGTTCGCGCGTAGCGCGCCGCCGTCATCGGAAGTTCTGCACGCTCCAGACCGAACCATCAGGGGTCTTGGCAAAGCCGCATGCAACCCGCTCGTACTTGGGGTTGCTCATGTTGATGTAGTGGCCGTGTTTCGAAAATCGCCTCCCGGGTCCTTCATCCCACATGGCCTGAAGGCATTGATCGATCACCCCCGAGGTCGAGGGCCAGCCCGGACACTCGTTCTGCGCGGAACCTTTGGGCTTGCAGATTCCGTCGTTGAAGCCCGCGTGGTTGCCGCGCTTACTGTCGTACTTCGCCTGCTTGTTGGCGCACTTTTCACCGTCTTTCCAACGTGCGAGCCTGGGTAGACATTGGCATTTCCAACGCAGCTGGTTGATTCGGGCGACGCAGTCTTCGTGCGCGTTGCCGGTGCTTGGAAGAGGAGGTGGGGCACAACCGGGGCGTGGATTGCGGAGTGGCCCCTTCTTGCATGCGGCGTTCGATTTGAGCGGGTCGTCAGGAACGTACGCGCGCGAATCCGGTGAACCCGCCATCCACGAGCCTATGAGCAGCGAGAAAGCCGCTACCACCATTGGCATCCTCGCCGTCACGGGTGCCTAGTTGAGCGCGCGGGAGCCGCTCTTTTCGGACCAGATCGAATCCCAGCCTTCGCGGTACTCTTTGGTAGTGATCTTCGGGGGGCCGCTCGCCTGCCGCGCGGTGGTCACCGCGTGCTCCGTCTCGACGTCGAACAGCAGCGGTGACTCCGACCGTGGGCTAAGGGTCACGATTTCGCCGTGAATCGGCTTGCCCTCCTCGAGCGGTCGCAGCGTGCCGACCTGAATCTCTTCTTTGCGACGCCGCAAAATCCCGTAGGACCGACCGTCGTCGGAGCGCGAGTAGAGAAGCGCCACATCCTCATGGAGCTCGTTTTTCGTTCCCGCCATAACCCCATAATTAAGGCCGCTCGGGACCGAAGTCTAGTCCCACCTCACGGGTTCGCGTCCCACGCCACTTCGGCCCCGCATTCGAGCATCCGAGATCCCATGTAGGGGTTTGCGATCTTGTCGGTCGTCTGAATCCACTTTCCGTAGCCCTCCGTCATGGCGCATTCGTAGACATAGCGGCCCTTGCTCAGGGTCGAATCGGCTCCGACGAGCACGATCGTATCCCGACTCACCTTGCCGAAAGCCTTCCGGACTGACGCGGGGTCCTCTTGGTCAGCCCGTTGAAGGTCGCCTGCCGCCGCTGACAAGGACTCGAGGGTCGGCCGGAGCGACGGTGGCGCGCTCTTCGATGCGTCCGCGGCGGCTCGCTCGAGGCGCTGGGCATCATCAGAGACGGTGGTCTGATCGCTTGCGAGCTTCGAGCGGATGTCGTCGTAAGCCTCAAGCGCGCGGTCGATGCTCGATCGAGCTTCCGCGGTGAGCTCGATTTGGGGTCCCTCGGCCGCCGGCGACGTCTTGCTGCATCCGACGAGCGTCATGAGCACGGCAGCGCCCGCAACGAGTCGCATTGCCGGAGGTGCGAGTGGATTCGTACTAGTCATCATGAGTCCTTTCGAGTGTTGATGGTTCTAGCGGAGAGCCCTTGGCGAGTCCTCTTCCTTTCCAGATCGCGAAGATCGACGGGTAGACCGTCAGCTCGAGAAGAAACGAGGTCACGAGACCTCCGACCATCGGGGCCGCGATTCGCTTCATCACATCGGCACCGGTCCCCGTGCTCCAGAGGACCGGCATGAGCCCGATCATCGTGGTCATCACGGTCATGAGCTTGGGCCGAACGCGCTTGGCGGCCCCCTCGACGATCGCTTCTCGCAGGTCGCCGAAAGTCTGGAGCCGTCCTTCATCCTGCCGGCGTCGGTGGGCAAGCGTCAGGTACAGCAGCATGACGACGCCCATCTCGGCGTCGAGGCCTGCAAGCGCAATGAGCCCGACCCAGACCGCGACACTCATGTTGTAGCCGAGCAAGAACAGCAGCCATACCGCGCCAATCAGCGAAAACGGGACTGCCAGAAGCACGATGGCGGTCTCGACCATCGATTGGGTGTTCCAATAGAGAAGGAGCAAGATCAGCAAGAGCGTTAGCGGTACGACCCACGTGAGCCGCTCCTTGGCGCGCTCGAAGTACTTGAATTGCCCGGCCCATCCGAGCCAAACCCCGGGTGGCAAGGTCACTTGCTCTGCGACCACCTGCTTTGCTTCCTCGACGTAGTCGGCGATCGGCCGGTCAGTGTCCACGAACACGAAGCCGACGAGCTTCCCATCTTCGCTTCGGACCATCGGGGGGCCGGTGACGAACTCGATGTCTGCAACCTGAGAGATCGGCACTTGTGCTCCACTGGCGGTCGTGATCAAGATCTCGTTCAGCAGGGTGGGGTCGTCGCGGAACTCGCGTCCATAGCGGACGCTGATCGGGTAGCGCTCACGGCCTTCCACGGTTTCGGAAACCTCCATGCCGCCGACGGCGGTCATGATGACTTCATTGATGTCGCGAACCGTCAACCCGTACCGTGCCGCCTCTCGTCGTCTCACCTTGAAGTCGATGTAAAAGCCGCCTGTCCCGCGTTCGGCGAACGCGCTTCGCGTGCCCGGAATCTGCGAGATGACTTTTTCGATTTCGAGCCCGGTGCGCTCGATTTCCTCGAAGGAGCTTCCGAAAACCTGGATGCCTAGGGGGCTTCGTATTCCGGTCGCAAGCATCTCGGTTCGGGTTTGTACGGGCATCCAGAAGATGTTTGGCATCCCCGGGTAACGGAGCTTGGCGTCCATCTCTTCGACGAGCGCTTCGAAGGTCAGGCCCGGGCGCCACTCCGAGCGGGGTTTGAGCACGATGGTGGTTTCGAACATCGAAATCGGCGCAGGGTCGGTCGCCGTCTCCGCGCGCCCGGATTTTCCAAACACGGACTGCACCTCCGGGAAGTCTTTGAGCTCGCGGTCCATCGCTTGCAGGATGTTCGCTGCTTCCGTGACCGACATTCCGGGAGGCGCTGTCGGCATGTACAGGATCGCGCCCTCGTTGAGGGGAGGCATGAACTCGGTCCCGAGGCGCAAGAAGGCCGGCACGGTCAACACCATCGCGAGAGCTGCTGCGACGAGGACCGTCTTGCGATGGTCGACGACCCAGTGAACGACCGGCGTGTAAGCCCGCACCAGCCAACGATTGAGCGGATTCTGTTCCTCGGGACGGATTTTCCCGCGGATCACGAGCGCGGCGAGGGCAGGGACGAGGGTGACCGCAAGGACCGCGGCGAAGCCCATCGAATAGGTCTTGGTGAATGCCAAGGGCGTAAAGAGCCGTCCTTCGGCCCCTTGAAGGGTGAATACCGGCAGAAAAGAAACGGTGATCACCAACAGCGAAAAGAAGATCGAAGGGCCTACTTCCTGCATGGCCACGACGGTCACCGCACGGCGTGATCCCGGTCTGCCGTCGCGATCCCACTCTTCGAGCTTCTTGTGCACGTTCTCGATCAGAATGATCGATCCGTCGACCATCGCTCCGATGGCAACCGCGATGCCTCCGAGCGACATGATATTCGCGGTGAGCCCCTGGTAGAGCATGGGGATGAACGCGAGGATGACCGCCAGGGGTAGGGTGATGATCGGTACCAGAGCGCTTCGGGCGTGGAGCAGAAAGAGGAAGATGATGATGCTGACGACGATCATCTCTTCGACCAGCGTCGTGGTGAGGGTGTCGATCGAACGCCTGATCAGATCGGACCTATCGTACGTGATGACCACTTCCACGCCCTCGGGCAGGCCCTGCTCGACAGCCTCGAGCTTTTCCTTGACGCGGTCGATGACCGAAAGCGCGTTCTCGCCATAGCGCATGACGACGATGCCGCCGACCACCTCTCCCTCCCCATCGAGCTCGGCGATACCGCGCCGCATGGCAGGGCCGGCACTGACGAAGGCGACATCGTCCACCAGCACCGGAGTGCCGCTCGGCCCGAGTTTGAGCGGCACCTGCCGCAGATCATCGAGGCTTTGAATGTAGCCCCGCCCTCGAATCATCTGCTCGTGTCCCGCGATCTCGATGGTCCGACCGCCCGCGTCTTCGTTGGAGGCGCGAACGGCACGCACGACGTCGCCGATCGAGACGTCGTATCCCCTCAAACGGATGGGATCGATTTGAACCTGGTATTCCTTGACGAATCCGCCGATCGAACCGACCTCGGCGACGCCCGGAACACTCTCGAGGGCGAAGCGAAGCTGCCAGTCCTGGAGAGACCTCAGCTCCTGCAAGTCGAGATTCCCGGTCCTGTCGACCAGGGCATATTGAAACACCCAACCCACGCCCGTAGCGTCGGGGCCGAGCACCGGTCGCACTCCGTCGGGTAGGTCCGCTTCGGCGGAGCTCATGTATTCGAGCACACGACTTCGAGCCCAATACATATCGGTTCCGTCCTCGAAGATCACCATGACGAACGAGAGCCCGAAGAACGATTGACCCCGGACAGACTGCACCTTCGGCGCCGCGAGAAGGGATGTCGAAATCGGGTAGGTGATCTGGTCTTCGACCAGGTCGGGGCTTCGGCCGGGCCATTCGGTGAAGACGATCACCTGGGTGTCCGAGAGATCCGGAATCGCATCGAGGGGCGCTCGCAAGAGCGCGTATCCGCCCCATGCACCGAACGCCGCTACCAGAGCGATGGTCAGAACGGGACGCCTGGCGCTCGAAGCGATGATGCGCTCGACGAACGAGGGCTTCGGCTCGGCTTCAGTGTCCGGCATGGTCCGCTCCGCTGCCCCAGTACTCGATGGCCGACCGGATGCGACTTTCGGCGGCGATGAGGAAGTTCCCCGAAGTGACCACTCGATCGCCTTCTTTCAGGCCATCAACGATCTCGTAGAAGGCTCCTGCATGCACGCCGAGCTTTACCTCCGTCGGGCGGAGACGGCCTTCGCCGAGGTCGACGAACACCAATCGTCGAGGCCCGGTGTAGACAACCGCCGAGTCCGGTACGGCAAGACGCGGGCCCAGGTCCACGTCGAGCACGACATTCGCGTACATGTCGGGCTTGAGCTGGAGATCTTCGTTCGGGAGAACGATACGAGCGCGAGCGGTCCGCGTCTTTTCGTTGAGCGTCGGGTAGATGTAGTCGAGCCGTCCATCGAAGGAGGTGTTTTGCACGTAAGGCAGCTCGACGCGCACGGGTTGGCCTACTTTGAGGTGAGGAAGATCCGCTTCGTAGACATCGGCGTCGATCCAGACGCGGCTCAGATCGGCGATTCGGTACACGCGCGTCCCCGCTTCTACCGAGGCGCCCTCGACCACCGCTTTCTCGATGACGTAACCGCTCGTGGGCGCCGTGATCGGCATGTGCTCCCACGGCTTTCCGCGTCGCATGAGGCGTTGGATCTGCCCGTCGCTCATTCCGAGCAGTCGCAGGCGTTGCTTCGACGCACCTGCAAGGTCAGCAAGCACGGTGACGCTGCCATCCTTTTGTTCCCGGAGCGCCGACAAGAGCTCCACCTGCGCGGCATACAGCTCCGGACTGTAGAGAGTGAACAGAATCTGCCCCTTTTTGACGCGCTGACCTGTTTCATCGACCAGCAGTTTCTGCACCCAGCCGCTCATTCGAAGGTTCACGTCGGAAAGGCGGGTCTCATCGTATTGCACCCTCCCGACAGCGCGGATCTCCAACACGAGGGGTCGCACCTCCGCGGTTCCGATCCGTACGCCGATCTGCTGGCGCCGCACTTCGTCCACCACGACCGTACCCTCGCGGAGGTCCGTCTTGGTCACCGGGGTAAGGGTCATTCCGCAGATCGGGCACTTCCCAGGCTCCGGTTGCTCGACCGACGGATGCATCGGGCAGGTGTAATAGGCGATGTCCGATTCCGGGTGCTCGGTCGCTGCGTGCTCGGGCGGATGCGCGTCTGGGGTCGATCGCAGTGCCACGGCCAGCGCGACTGCGGTGATCGCGACGAGGACCAAGATGGCGATGATGACTCGACGGCGGGTCATGGCGTCTCTCCTTTCGGAAGGCCTGGCATCTCACCGAGCGCACGTGAGAGCTCAGCGCCGCGTTGGCCGAACGTTGCAAGCGCCTGCTCATATTGGATTTCGAGCGTCCGAAGGGAGCGTTCCGAATCGACGAGCGCCTGAAAACTGTTTCGCCCCGTCTGGTATCCCGCACGCGCGGCTTGGATTTGGGCCCTTGCGGCGGGCAGCAACCGGTTCTGGTAAAGCACGAGCACGTGTTGTGCCTCGAGGACTCGTTGCCTGCTTTGGTCGACCTCGGTGCGAACTTCGTCGCTGAGCACCTCTAAGTCTGCGCGGACTCTGCCGAGCTCGGCGTTGGCTTGGTCTACCGCTCCTCGACGCGACTTGATTTGGATGGGGAGGTTGAGTGACACCCCGAGCATCCATTGGTGCTGGGTCTCTCTCCACATGGAGTTGTATTCACCCATGATGCCGAGGTCCGGAAAGAACTCGCGCTGCGTGAGCTCCGCCGCAGACTCGCGGGCGCCTATCCGTGCGTCCGTCGCTCTGAGCTCCGGCCTTTCTTCGAGGGCCTGGTCCTGAAGCTCGGTGGTCTCCGCGATGTCGGCGGGCACGAAGCGCACCCTTGCCGGCTTGGGAAGAGGGGCTTGGGGCGCCCGGTGGAGAAGCTGATTCAGCTTCGCGATAATCACCGAACGGTCGGCCTCCAACAGAACCTGCTCATGCAGGACGTGCGAAAGCTCGACCTCGGCTTGAAGCGGCTCCTGTTGTGGAGCCCGCCCCGCCTCGTACTGTGCCATGGCGGCCGCCTTGATGTCTTCGGTCAGCTCTCGATGCTCGACATTGAGCTCGAGCAAACGGACGACCTTGGCGTATTCGTCGAACAGAAGTGACGCCAACAGGGCCAGATCGAGCCGCACCGCCTCGTAGTCCGCTTGCGCTGCCTCGGCGTCGGACAGAACGACATCTCCTGCGAGCCCTAGCTTGCTTGGCCACGGAAAACGCTGCTCGACCTTCACGACCTGGCCGAACCGGACGACGTTCGACCCAATGCTCGCGGGGGCAAGCGAGTAGCTCACCATCGGGTCGCTGAGCGCCGTCGCCTGGGGCTGTTGCGCCACGACGGCCTGCCAGGCTAGTCGGGCAGATTCCAGGCTCGGGTTTCGAGCAAGCACCGCCTCAACCAGCTGTTTCTTCTCGAGCGGTCCAGCATGTTCGCTTTCGAGAAGCGCGTTGGCGGCCTCGGTTTCCTCGGGTTGCGGTGCGGCCTGGTGCAACGCGCGCTCCATCGCATCGATTTGGCTGCGTTGGCCGTGGGCACAGCCGGTCAGCCAGACGGCAGCCAGCAGACCTGCGCATAGGTTCTCATTCTGAATTTTCCACATCGCTCCTTCTCTCCTGCACGTGTTGCCTCGACGGTCGCGTTCTCGTGCGACGGTCATTCAGAGGGCGCAGAAATCCCTGCGCTCAGCCCAGCAAGTGTGCGGAGATCAATTCAGAAAGGAGCAGTGTCGAATGAAGAGCGGTGGCCCGTGCTCAGGTGGCGGACCTCGAATGGGCGGAAGGACACATGTGTTGGCCCGAGTCGCGCTCGAAAGCTCGGGCGATGCCACCACGGCGGCGAACATCAGCGACGACTCGATGCTGATGTCGTGCGTGGTCAACACCGGAGGCTGCTCGCCTTGCGGAAGCAACGCTCCACAGCATTCATCCACGCGCTTCAGTTGAATCGGCGGCTGGTCGTGCTCTGACTGATGGCAGCAACACGTCGAGCGGACCGCTCCCTCCATCTGGCAGAGGTGAAGCGCAGCTCCGCCGAGGCCGGAGGCCGCGACCATCGCCGCCACGAGAAGCTGTGTGAAACCTCGATGCATCATCAGACTTCGTCTGTTAGCGTAGCTCCGTTCGTGACCCGCCTCAAGGATCGCGCCCGCACCCGCGGAAACGCGGTGGAACCGGCGCCACGAGATGGACGTTCAGGTCTCTTTGTGTGAGTGCGCTGCGATTAATTGCTCGGCGTGCTGTACGAGCGTCTCTTCGACCGGGGTGTATTGAATCCCCAGGCGCTCGCGGCTCCGCGTGTTGTCGAAGTAAACCGGGTAGCCGGAGTTGGCGCGGATGAACTTCCAGGTAAAGCCGAGGCTCGGACCGGCGAGGTAGAAAAGGAACTTGGGGAGGGGGCCTTTGGGGAATGGGTACTTGTCGCCAAAGTGGTTTCGCAAAATCTGACCCATCTCGACAAAGTTTTTCGAGTCGGCGACCAAAATGAAGCGCCCTTCGACTTCCGGCCGAATCGCGGCCTCGACATGCGCCTTGGCCACGTCACGCACGTCGACCACCCCAAACCAGAGATCGGGGGCACCCATCTTGAACTCCCCGCGAAGCATGCCCCGAACGAACTTGACGCTTTCGGAGTCCGCGCGTGGCGTCTTGCTGGGCCCGAGGATGAATCCAGGATTGATCGTCGCAAGCGTCCAGCGACTTTGAGCCTTGTGCATTTCCCAAGCAGCCCGTTCCGCTTCGGTTTTCGAGAAGCTATAGGCCTGATGAGAAGCGGAGCTCGTGGTGTTCCAGTCATCTTCGGTGAAGCGGTCGACGCCTGCGTTCGCCATGTCCTGCGCATCGCCGTACACCGCGAGCGCAGTTGAGGTGAGGACGACCTTCTTGACCGATTCGGCCTTGTTGACGGCGTCGAGAACGTTCTTCGTGCCTTCGACCGCGGGATTGATCAATTGTCGGTAGGGTTCTTTCACTTTCCCGATGATGAACGGGGATGCGGTATGGATGACGACGCCTGCGCCGGCCACAGCCTCGTCGAAGCTACCCGCCTCTAAGAGGTCGGCTTTCGCGAGCTTGAGCGTCCCTGGGAGCTCGGCGGCCATGTCGAGCAAGTGTTGGCACTTGGTGGTGTCGTTCGGGTTTCGCACAGTGCCTCGCACAGTCGCGCCGCGATTCAGAAGCTCCCAGACGACCCACGAGGCCACGTAACCGGAAGCCCCTGTCACGACAAAAGGAGGAGAAGATGACAAATCGTTCATGGAGTGCCTTTCGGATCTATTCGTTTGGCTCTTCGAAGATCGTCACGCCGCCGACCACCGTGCGCTCGATGCGAATGTCGCGCAGGTCGCCGGCGTAGTCGAGCGGGTTGTCGGATAGGATCACGAGGTCCGCTAGCTTGCCCGGCTCGATCGAGCCGATTTGGTCTTCGAGCCGAAGCTGCCACGCCGCGTCGGAGGTCATGGCCCGCAAGGCTTGCTCGACCGACACGCGCTGCTGCTGGCCCAATACCTGGCCGCTCGATGTCTCCCGCGCGACGGGAGTCCAGAGCTGAAGCATCGAGTCGATCGGGACGATGGGCGTGTCGAGATGGGTAGTAAACCGCAGGCCGCGTGTCGCGGCGCTCGCGGCCGGGCTGATTCGCGCCGCACGCTCCGGTCCGAGGAAGATGTCGCGGTGGCGGTCGCCCCAATAGTAGACGTGTGCGCTGAAAAAGCTCGGGATCACGCCGAGTGTCTTCATGCGGCCGAGTTGGTCTTCGCGCGCCATCTGCGCATGCACCAGGATCGGCCGCGCGTCTTCGGCGGGGCAGGCTTCGAGCGCCGCTTCCCATGCATCGAGAAACTGATCGATCGCCGCATCGCCGTTGCCGTGCACCGCCACCTGCTGACCTTCGCAATGGATCGTCTTGACCTCGGCGTTTAGGGTCTCGGCGTCGATGTTGGGATACCCACGGTAGTCCGCGGGATGCTCGCCTGGCTGATGGTACGGCTCAGTGAGAAAACCGGTGTACCCTTGGATCGATCCATCGCCGACGAACTTGATGGCGCCGATGTGGACGCGGTCACTGGCGAACTTCCCGAGTGCAAGCTCGCCTTCGGTGGCAGCGAGACCGAGTTCTTCTTTGGGCCAGACCACCAATCGCTGCGGGATGAGCCCGACCTTCGAGGCCCCGCTCATCCCCTTGATCTGCTCGAGGGTGGCGAGCCCGTTTTGCACGGTCGTGAACCCTTGACGCGCGTACTCGTCGACCGCCGAGCGGACGACCGAGAGCTGCTTCAAGGGCGGCATGTTGAGGGCTTCCAACATGATGGGGCGCGACGCAGTCTCGAGAAGCAAGCCGGTCGGCTCCCCCGTCGCTCGGTCTTTGCGGATCTCGCCGCCGGGCGGGTCGGGCGTCTCGGCGGTGATCCCAAAGCGTTCGAGAGCCAAAGAATTTACCACCGCCATGTGGGCAGAGATGTGCATGGCGATGACCGGGCGGGTGGTCGACACCCCATCGAGATCGGCCCGGGTAAGGTGCCGCTTCTCCGCGATCATGGTGTCGTCGTACCCGAACCCGATCAGCCAATCGTCACCGGGTTGCGCCGCGTCGACCGTTCGGAACGCGTCCAGAGCCTCCGATATGTCGACGACTGTGCCGATCGGCGGACTGTTCAGGTCCGCCGCAACCGCCGCAAGGCCCGCACCAGGAAAGTGCCCATGAGCTTCGATGAATCCGGGCACCACCGCGCGTCCCTCGAGGTCGAGCACGACATCGGCATCGAGCAACCATTGTTCGACGTCCTCGTCGCTGCCGACCGCGACGATTCTGTCGTCTTCGATCACGAGTGCCGTGGCCTGTCGAGCCTCGGAGCCCATCGTGAGAATGTGACCGTTGGTCCAGACCTGAAGCCCTGGCGGCGGTGGATGCAGGCTCAACCATGCAATGCCGACCCCGACGACGACCAGGATGACCAACGCCACGACCGCCCAGACCCCTATCATGATCGATCGTTTCACGGAACTACGGGCGCCATGCTACCTAGTGACGCCGCATCCGCAAAGGGGACAGTCCCCTTTTTTAGCCGCAGCTGCCTTCGCCGCAGGAAGCCTCGGAGGCGTCGCCCTTCTTCTCTGCGCCGCAGTTCCCTTCACCGCAGGAGGCCTCCATGGCCCCTTCGTGACTCGCTGCTTCTTCGGCGCCCGCTGTGACCTCGCTTGCCGACGGCCCCTCATCGCTCTTGCAGGCTGCGGTCATGCTCAACGCCGCCGTCGCCATCGCCACCATCGTGTGCTTGAGTGCAGAATTCATGTGTATCACCCTCTGCCCGCGATTGGTTGGGGCGGGCCTTCCACGGGGTTACGCCCGTGAGGCCGAAATGTTTCACCAAAAGGGCGAGGTCCTCTTCCTCGTGTATTACGGCGTATTCTTCCGACTACCGCCGACCTTGGGTCCTTTGAACATCCCGGTCCGTGGCACCGTGTTGCCGAGCAGCGCGCGAAAGAAAATCGGAAACTCGATGACGACGGTCAACGACGCCAAAATGAGTGCACCGTAAAGGGCGATTCGACCTGCCTGTTGGTCTCGCGGCATCCACAAAAGGAAGGCGACGACGAAGATGGCGGTTGCTGCGAATCCACCAAGCGACATCAACAGAAATTGTCGGGGCGTGTTGTGCTCGGTATCGTAACTAAACAAGAACGGGGAAATCACGCGCCTAGCCGGCGTGAACACGCTGTCGGTCATGCGTGCAACGACCAGGTGACCCCACTCGTGAAAGTTGTACGCACACACCAGGGCGCCAACCCCGGCGCTGATCGACACGACGGAGGCAAGGGTGGTGCCGGGCTCAGTCTCGAGACTGAGGAGCCAAAGCCCGATCGTGACGAGCAGAATCGCGACGTCCCGAATCACGAACCGGCGAAACATGGAATAGGATCTACTAGGCGAGGCAATTGCGTCAAGGCCCAGACAAAGCGTGACTAGCTACCCTGAAGCAATTGGCGACTGATGATGATGCGCTGCACGTCCGACGTACCTTCGTAGATCTGAGCCACACGCACGTCCCGATAGATCTTCTCGACCGGGAGCTCGCGCGAGTAACCATAGCCGCCGAAGATCTGGATTGCATCGGAGCAGATCCGTTCGGCTGCCTCCGAGGCGAAGAGCTTGGCCATACAAGCCTCCTTCAAGCACGGACGCCCCGCCTCGCGAAGCACGGCTGCTTCGAGGACCATCGTGGTGGCGGCGTGAAGCTCGGTCGCCATGTCGGCGAGGCGAAAGGCCACGGCTTGGTGCTGCGACAACGCTTGGCCGAAGGCGGTGCGCTCCTTGGCGTAGAGAAGGGCGTGGTTCAGTGCCGCTCGGGCCATGCCTACGCACTGTGCCGCGATGCCGATACGCCCGGCCTCGAGGTTGGCGAGGGCGATGCGATACCCGTCGCCTTCGTTTCCAATCAGGTGGCTCGCCGGAACCTTGACCGCCTCGAAGGTCAACTGCGCCGTATCGGACGCTTCCTGTCCCATCTTGTGCTCGAGAGACGAGACGGTCATGCCCGAAGTGCCCGCTGGAACGAGGAACGCGGAGATTCCGCGCTTACCGGCCGCGGGGTCGGTGACCGCGAACACGATCACCGCTCCCGCGATCTTCCCGGAGGTGATGAACTGCTTCGTCCCCGAGATCTCGTAGCCGTCGCCGGTGCGCACCGCACGAGTCTGAAGATTTGACGCATCGGACCCAGCCTGTGGTTCCGTGAGCGCGAACGCCCCGAGCATCTCTCCCGCGGCCAAAGACTTGAGGTACCGCTCTTTGAGCGCGTCACTGCCTCGCGATTCGAGGATCGCGCACACCGGAGCGTTGTTGAGGCTCATGATCGTCGACACGGCACCGTCGCCTGCCGCGATCTCGATCAACGCAAGCGCATACGAAACGTAGTCCAAGCCTGCTCCACCCCAGCGCTCGGCGACCGTCATGCCCATGAACCCGAGCTCCCCCATCTCGCGCAAGACCTGGAGGTCGACGGCCTGAGCCGCTTCCCACGCACGGCTGTTTGGCACCAACCGCTGCTCGGCGAATCGCGCGGCGGAGTCTCGAATCAACTCTTGCTGTTCGGTGAGAATCATGCTTGTTTCGTCGATAAGTTAGCCCGATTCCGCGCGCGGCACACCCTGGCGCGAAACGTTTCTTCGCGTCGAGCGTATGCCCGGGAGCGCGGGACGATTGGACATAGACTACATGACACGCTTTTCTTTATTCCTCGTTGTATTGGCTGGGACAGGAGTCGTGGGCTGCGGCGATTCAAGTCCCGGAGAGCCATCTGGAGAGGCACTCTACCTTCAGCCCCACACCGATGGAAATTCGTTCGCTTGCGCGACGTGCCACGCCCTCGAGGAACCCGCCGCCGACGGGTTTCGGCGTCCGGGCCATCCAATCGGCGATGCGGCCAATCGCCCCTCGTACAAGAACGGACAGCTGACCGACCTCCTCGATGCCGTCAATACCTGCCGGGTGGAATGGATGATCGCGCTCCCCTTCGCCGCGGATGACCCCCGGTGGATCGCGTTGTCCGAGTACTTGAGCGGGGTTGCGGGGGATTCCGTGGCGCCCGCGTTGAGCTACGCCATCGTCTTGCCCCCGTCGTCTCTCACAGGCGGAGACGAGATGGCGGGCCAAGATCTCTTCAACCAGACCTGCGTCGTCTGTCATGGCGTCGATGCGACTGGAACCGAGCGAGCGCTCGCCCTTCGAGGCCAGTCGCTCGATGCGGAGAAGATAGCGCGTCGTGTGCGAACGAGTGGCGCGACCGACAGTAGTGTCTACGAAGGGCTCACCGGCGGTGTGATGCCGTTTTGGGCCGACGACCGACTCAGTGATCAAGAGCTCCTCGACCTCGTGGCTTTTGTCCTTGCGAACGACGGTGGGGCGGGCGGCGGAGGCGGGATGGGAATGCTGCGACAATGCGAATCAACCCATCCCAAGATCGGGCAGGTCGCGGAGCTGAGCACCTTTGCCCATCAGGTCTCTGGCACCGCAGTGATCGTCGACGACTGCACGATTCGTCTCGATGACTTCGTGTACGATGGCGCCGGAATCGATGTGCGTTTCTATGGCGGCCTCGGCGGAAACTACGCCGCCGGGTTTTCGATGAGCGAGGAAGATCTTCGGCGACCCGAAGGCTACGACGGCTCGGAAACGGTCTATGCGCAGCTTCCCGAAGGCCGCAACCTAGACGAGCTCGACGGGATTAGCGTGTGGTGCGTCCCGGTTAGCCAGAGCTTCGGCGACGGGCTGTTTCGAGACCCTTGATTTGATCCCGGTCGGGCCTGCGGCCCGTTAGTTGGTCCCACCCCACCACCCCCACACTATCGCCTAAATAGGGCTGCCGCCGATCGCTTTGGTGATGAACGCTTTTTCTGCCGGGAACTCGCTCGGGGTGTCTCCGATCGGGAAGGTGCGCCGGATCAAGTTTAGAACCCGGATGGTGGCCATGGGTGTCAAGCGATTCGAGAGTGCAAAGAACCGGCCTGGCGGCGTCATGACCCGACGTTTGCGGTCGACGATCCCGTCGAGGATCATGATGGCGGCGCGGTCGGGTGTCATCGCGTCGACTCGGCCGGCGAACTCCTCTGTCGGGGCCGCCATTTCGGTTTTGACCAGCGGCAAGTAGACCGACGACACGTGAATCCCCTCGTGGTGGAGCTCTGCAGCCAGCGAGTCGCCAAAGGCATCGAGCGCCGACTTGCTAGCCAGGTACGCACCGAAATACGGCCCCGGAACCAGAACGCCCATCGAGAGCACGTGCGAGATCGTGCCGCTTCGCTTTCGAAGCGATGGCAACAAGCGCAGGGTCAGCCGCACGGGCGAGAAGTAGTTCAAGGCCATGGTGCGCTCGTAGTCGTGGAACCGGTCGAGGGCGTCGATGGCGGGGCGGCGGATCGAACGCGCGGCGTTGTGGACCAGAATGTCGACACCACCATGGGCCGCCAGCACCGACTCGGCCAACGCGTCGACTTCCTCGAGATGCGAAAGGTCCGTCGGATAGACATGAGCCTCGCCACGGTCGGCGCGGATCCCTGTGGCAACCTCTTCGAGCGCTTTTTCGTCCCGAGCGACCAGCAGGACCTTGGCCCCCGCCTCGGCCGCAATTCTTGCCGTGGACGCCCCGATGCCACGAGACGAGCCGGTGACCAACATGACTTTGCCGGCAAGCGCCTTGCGATAACGGAGTGGACGCTGCGTCATCGGATCGAGATGGTCTTCGTAGTAACGGTAGAGGGTTTTGGCATAGGTCTTGAAATGCGGACAACGGATCTCGGTGTCCCTTAGCGCCGCTTGGGTGTTCGAATCGTCGAATCTCACGCGGAGATTCATCGAAGCCAGCCCGTTTGCCGGCAGCCCGAGGTCTTTGAGCACGGCGGTCCGCAGCTCTTGGACACTTGGCAACATCGAGGCCATCGAACCCGCCTGCTTCACGCCGCGCATCCTCGAGAAGTCGATCGCGGGGCCGAGTCGAGGCCCGCCGGCAACCTTGACCAGCGCCGCCATCATTCGAACGAATCGTTGCGGGCTCGGATCGACCAAGTGGAAGACACGCGCCTCGGCAGGCGAAAGGGCGATGTGCACCATCGCGTCGGCGACATAGTCGACTGGCACGACATTGAAGCGACCGCGGATCCGCGGGACCGGCACTCGCACCCAGGAGGGAAGGGCGGCAGCGAGTTTCTGAATCGCGCCAAAGCCGTAGTAGATGCCGTCGAGGCGGTCGATTTCGCCACTCTTCGAGTCTCCCACCACCGAGCTCGGCCGGTAGACACGGTAGTCGAGCCCGGACTCGCGAACGAGCTTTTCAGACTCGAGCTTGCTCCGATGATACGCATCGGGAAGCGTCTGGCCCTCTTCGAACATCGATTCGGTGAAGGTGCCCGTATAGTCCCCGGCCACCGCGATCGAACTCACATGATGGAGGCGGCCCGCAAAGCCCGCCTTCCGAAGGGCCGAAAGAAGATGCTTCGTCCCCTCGATGTTGGTCTTTTCCGTGAGATCGGCGGGCGCTTCGATATCGTAAAGCGCGGCGATGTGGAAACAGTGTGCGGCTTGCGAGAGCGCGGCTATGCCCTCGTCTGACAATCCGAGGTTCGCTTCGTTGAGGTCTCCACTCACGTAGCTGAGCGACGAGTCGTGGACTCGCGCCACTTCGCTGAGCTTGGTGAGCGCCTCGGCACGTCGTTCGTCTGCGCCGCTTCGCAGCATCAACACCACCGGCACCCCGCGTTCGAGCAATCGCTCGACCACCGCGCGGCCAATGAGGCCTGTGCCGCCAGTCACGAAGGCGCCTTTTCGAGACGTCATGGCGGAAGAATACACGGTCTTCGCCTGCAGGATTCCCGGCATTGCCGGAATTCTCTCAGCAGAGGCTCGCACAGTTGCTCTGACGCCAAAATCGTGTAGACGAGCGCCTGTCATGGCCCCTCTGATCGTCTGCTTGGACTTGGAAGGCGTCCTCATCCCCGAGGTCTGGATCGCCTTCGCCGAGAAAACCGGGATCGACGCGCTCAGGCGCACGACCCGCGACGAGCCCGACTACGACAAGCTGATGCAAGGGCGCCTCGAGATCTTGGACGAGCACGGGTTCAAGCTCGGCGACATCCAAGATGTGATCGGCGCCATGGAACCGTTACCCGGCGCGCGTGAATTCCTCGACGCGCTTCGGGCCCGTACCCAGGTGGTGATCCTGAGCGATACCTTCTACCAGTTCGCCGCGCCGTTCATGCGCCAGCTCGGGCAGCCTACGCTCTTTTGTCATCAACTCTTGGTCGACGAGGCCGATCGGGTGACCGGCTATGAGCTCCGCATTCCCGACGGCAAGCGGAGGGCCGTGGCAGCGTTGAAAGACATCGGGTTTCGCGTGCACGCCGCGGGCGACAGCTACAACGACACCACCATGCTCAAAGAAGCCGACAAGGGTGTGTTGTTTCGTTGCCCCGACAACGTCGCCGAAGAGTTTCCCGAGTTCGAACGAACCGACGCGTACGACGAGCTACTTGTACTTCTCGAGCTCTAGCCTTGCGACCATCCCGCGGTGGACCTCGTCCGGGCCGTCGGCGATGCGAAGGGCGCGGGCCATAGCGGCGAGACGGGTGAGCTCGCGGTCGGACATGCCCTCGCCGCCGTGCATCTGGATCGCGGCGTCGGCCACCCTTTGAAGCACGTTGGGGGCCACCACTTTGATGGCCGAGATGTCGACCAGGGCCCCGAATGTGCCGAGCGTGTCGAGCCCCCACGCGGCCTTGAGCGTCAGGAGTCGTGCCTGGTCGATCGCCATGCGTGAGTCCGCAATGATGTCGCGGTTGGCGCCGAGATTCACCAGCGGCTTGCCAAAGGCGACTCGGTGCATGGCTCGCCCGCACAACCGCTCGAGCGCCCGCTCAGCCGCCCCAATGGCCCGCATGCAATGGTGGATGCGCCCAGGGCCGAGTCGCCCTTGCGCGATTTCGAAACCCCGGCCGGGCCCGGCGATGAAGTGATCGAGGGGCACGCGCACGTTGTCGAAAAGGATCTCTGCGTGGCCGTGGGGCTCATCGAGATGCCCGAACACCGGCAGCATCCGCAAAATCTTCACGCCGGGAGCGTCGATCGGGATGAGCACCATCGAGTGGCGTTCATGCCGCCCCGCGTTCGGGTCGGTCACGCCCATGAAGATCAAAAACGCTGTCCTCGGATCACCGGCGCCACTGGTCCACCATTTTTGACCGTTGATCACGATCTCATCGCCGACGACCTCACAGGTCGCTTGCATGTTGGTCGCGTCGCTCGAAGCGACCGCGGGCTCGGTCATGGCGAAACAGGAGCGGATCTCACCTGCGAGGAGCGGCTCGAGCCATCGCTCTTTCTGCGCGTCGGAACCATACTTGACCAACACCTCGGCGTTGCCCGTGTCGGGGGCGCTACAGTTGAACACCTCGGGCGCAAGGAAGCTCCGGCCGGTGAGCTCCGCCACGGGTGCGTAGTCCCGATTGTCGAGCCCGGCACCGTACTCCTCGTCGGGCAAAAACAAGTTCCAGAGCCCAAGCCCCTTCGCCTCGGCCTTCAGCTCTTCGAGGATCGGAGGGATCTTCCACTTGGTCCAGTCGTCGGTGTGAACGAGCTGGTCGACATAGGTCTGCTCGTTTGGAACCACGCGCTCGCGGACGAAACGCTCGACCTGCTCCATGACTTTGCGTGCCCGCTCGGAGTGTTGAAAGTCCATCTCTAGCCTCGAAGTCGCGCAGAGGATACACGATCTCCGCATTCTAGCGAGCCACAGCACTCACAACCGGACGTTTCGGACGGCTGGCTATTCGGCTGCGTCGACGGCCGAGTCGAGGCTCGTGTCCCGTCGGTGTGGATCGTTGTAATCGATGATCGGGCCAAGCGGCACGATGCGGCTCGGGTTGATGGTTTCGTGGCTGCCGTAATAGTGATGCTTGATGTGGTGCATGTTCACCGTCTCTTTGACGCCGGGCACCTGATAGAGCTCACGGGTGAAGCCCCAGAGGCTCGGGTAGTCCACGATTCGCCGGAGGTTCGTTTTGAAGTGCCCGAAGTAAACCGGGTCGAAGCGAAGGAGCGTCGTGAAGAGACGCCAGTCGGTCTCGGTGATTTGGTCGCCCACGAGATAGCGCTGCTTCGACAAGCGCGCCTCGAGCCACTCGAGGGTGTCGAAGAGCTCGCCGAAGGCCTCTTCGTAGGCCTCCTGCGTCGTGGCGAAGCCGCACTTGTACACGCCGTTGTTGACCGTGTGGTAGACACGGTCATTGACCTCGTCGATTTCGGCGCGAAGGGCCTTTGGGTAGAAGTCGCCGGGAGTCGCGCCGAGATGGTCGAACGCGCTGTTGAACATCCGAATGATCTCCGACGATTCATTGCTGACGATCGTCTCTGTCTTCTTGTCCCAAAGGACCGGCACCGTCACTCGGCCCGAGAACTTAGGCTCGGCCTTGGTGTAAATCTGATGCAGAAACTCGGCATTCATCACGGGGTCCGGAACGACGCCTTCAGCTTCATGAAACGTCCACCCCTCGGAGCCCATGAAGTGGTTGACGACCGATACGCTGATCATGTCCTCTAAGCCCTTGAGCTTCCGGAAAATCAGCGTTCGGTGCGCCCAGGGGCACGCATAGGACACGTACAGATGGTAGCGGCCGATCTCCGCTTTGAACGCTTTGCCGCTCGGGGCGTCTTTTCCGTCTGGTGTGATCCAGTTTCGAAACTTGGAGTTGGTGCGAACGAATTTCCCACCCGTGCGTGTCGTGTCGTACCACACGTCCTGCCAAACACCTTTGACTAGCTTTCCCATGTTTCCTCTTTCGTTGCCTTAGAGCAGGCGACCCATTCGGCCGCTTTGGTAGTCCTTGAATGCCGCGACGATTTCTTCCCGGGTGTTCATCACGAACGGCCCGTAGGCTACGACCGGCTCGTTCAGGGGCTCTCCGGCCAGCACCAGGACCCGTGCATCCGTTTTCGCATGAATCTGGACGGCGCCGTCGTCTTCACGGTCGAACGCGCCAAAGTGCTGCGGTGGGATCACCTCTTGGGCGGGGCCCGCGGCCACATCGCCCTCGAGCGGAAACACAAGCGTCGTCCACCCAGCCGGAAGCGTGAAGTCCGTCGTGCCATCCTCGTGAAACCGCAGATCGAACAAGGTGATGGGTGTGTGCGTCTTGGCCGGTCCGGTTTGCCCATGAAGCGCGCCGGCCACCAGTCGCGCCTCGGCTGGGCCCAAGTTCACTCGTGGAAACTCCCTGTCGAGAAGCGGCTGGTATCGCGGCTCGCTCATCTTCTTCGAGGCGGGGAGGTTCACCCATAGCTGCACCATTTCGAAGATGCCGCCGTCCTCGGAAAACTTCTGCGAGTGCTTCTCTTCGTGGACGACCCCCGAGGCCGCCGTCATCCATTGCACGTCGCCGCGGCCGATCCGACCGCCCCCGCCCGCGGAGTCCCGGTGCTCGACCTCTCCCTCGTAGGCGAAGGTCACCGTCTCGAAGCCACGGTGCGGATGCTCGCCCACCCCGCGTCGCCACGGCGACGGATCGAAGTGACGCCGTGCCGCATGGTCGAGCAGCAGGAACGGACTCAGCATGTGCGCGTCGAGCTGCGGCCAAAAGACCGTCTTCACGAAGAAGCCATCACCGACCCAATGCTCCGGGCCAGGTGCGAACACACCCTTCAGCGCGCGCGGCGTCGTTCCGGTCTGTGAAGCCTCGGTTTCCATGGTTGCCTCCGGTGTCGATCGGCCGAAGAGCCTTCGGGCGAGAGCCCAACCCGCCACGGCCGCCCCGAGAGCGCCCATGGTGGCCAGCACCCCGCGCCGCGTCGTCTCTTTCGCCATGATCGAAACTTACGGCGCCGGGCGGCCGCGCGGGAGACCGCGTCCTATTGACATAAGGTTGCAAAAACGCAACTCTAGCCGAGAATTGAAGGCAGATAAGGACAATATTGCAACTTTTGTCGAGGTGATTCGACGCCGGAGCTTGGCGGCGGCGGCCAGGCATCTAGGGGTCCCGAAATCGACCGTGAGCCGCCGTTTAGCGCGCCTCGAAGAGCAGCTGGATACCAAGCTCGTCCACCGCGATGCGCGCCGCGTGACGGCCACCTCCGAGGGCTCTCGCTTCTACGAATCGGTGGTCGATGCCGTCGACGTCCTGAACACGGCCGTCGCCACGATCGAGCTCAATACCACCGAGCCGAGGGGCACGATTCGGGTGACCGCCCCGGGGGACCTCGGCCGCCTGCTCCTGATCCCGCACTTCGTCGCCTTCCTCGAGCGCTACCCCGACATCTCGCTCGATCTCGTGTTCACTAACCGCTTCGTCGATCTGGTGCAGGAAGGGGTGGACCTCGCGCTCCGTGCGGGCAGGGTGACCGAGCCAAACCTGATCGCTCGCAATCTCTTCCCGTCGGACTTCAGGCTCGCGGCTCACCCAGGGGCCGACATTGAATGCACCGACATCGCCGAGCTCGAGCGGTACCCCTTCGTGCTCTACCGAGGTCGCGGGCGTACTCAAGTCTTCCGTCTCGAACGCGGAAGCGATGAGCAGCGCGAGAGCGTCGAGCTCACCGTCCACGGCCGAGTCAACGTCGACGACTACGGGGCCATGGCCGAGCTGGTCGCGGCGGGTCAAGGGATTGGGCTCATGCCCGAAATCCACATCGCTGAAGGCAAGAGGACAGGGCGCCTCGTTCCGCTCTTTCCCGAATGGTCGCTCCCCGCTCCCCCAGTGCACCTGGTCTACCCAACCCGCCAACTCCCGGAGCGCGTGCGCTTGTTGATCGACTACCTAAGCCACGCGTTCGCAGGCGTTTAACTAGCGACGGACGCTGGCACTGACGCTGGCACTGACACTGACACTGACACTGGCACTGACACTGGCACTGGCACTGGCACTGACACTGACACTGGCACTGGCACTGACGCTGGCACTGGCACTGGCGCTGGCACTGGCACTGACACTGGCACTGGCACTGACACTGGCACTGACACTGTTCTCGAGGAGTAGGTGACTTGGGCCGCGGCGCGGGATGGGCAGCACAGCGATGGGGAGGAGCCCGCGTCAAGATCCATACTTATCGCAAAGGGCGACCGGGGCCCCATTGCGAGCACGCCCGTCCCGTGCCGTGGACCGAGTCACCGGTTGACGCAGAGTGCCACTGATGTAGATCCCGTTGGCAATGAAAAGGGATATTCTCATCCGAGGCTTGCTGGTGCTGTGCGTCGTGTCGCTCGAGGGTCGTGCCTTCGCGCAGGACGCCACTCCCCCAGTCCAAACGCAGACCCCTTACGAGTCTTCGGTCGTGTATGGGCCTAAAGGCGGCTACGGCTACACCGAATACGACCTTCAGGAAGCCGACAGACGAAGCCGGGTCGTGCGCAATGCCTTGATCGGGACGAGCGCTGCCTTCGCCGTCGGCGCGATCCTCCTGGGGGTCGGTGCCTCTCAGTGCGACAGCTTTGTTCGATTCGACGGGCGCGACGACTGGATCTGCAACAACACGGGCGACGTGTTGGTGCCTCTCGGGGGGACGTTCGTGGGCCTCGGCGCGATCGGGATGCTCACGACCGGGATCATGCTCGGCGTCCGCAACAAGCAGAAACGCGAGATCGAGCGCGACATGCGCCGCCGCTACGGAACCCGCTTCCACTGGGACGACAGGTCAGGCCGCTTCGTCTTCTAACACGCGGAGTGGACCGGTGAACCGGACTGCGGCGCGCGGCACGCCCTCGCCGCGATGTCCGCCGGTGCACCGAACTGCGGCACACGGCACGCCCTCGCCCGCTCAGACATCCTCGGCGGGGATGTTTGGTGGGGGTGTTGAGACCCTCTCGGTGGTAGAGCTCGGAATGATGGGTTGGCGCCTGCGGAACTCGCGTTCGAGGACATGCCGCGCGCCGCAGTCCGGTTCACCTACTTCGCGAAAAACACGGGAACTGACACCTGCGCTGATCCTGACGCTGACGCTGGCACTGCCACTGTGACTGTCCCGGCACTCCTTGTTTTTGGGTTTGGGCCCTGTTGACCACAGCGGGGTGAGGCCAACAGGGCCCAAACCCAAAAACAAGGAGTTGAAGATGCAATCAGAGAACGTTTACGTCAGGGCCCGCAGGGTGGTGCGGGAGGTCGCTCCGCTCCTTCGGGTGGTTCGAGCACAGGATCGGGCGTTGGCAGATCAGCTCAAGAGAGCCGCGCAGAGTGTGGTGCTCAATATCGCGGAGGCTCGGGGGAGTGATGCGGGGAATGCGCGGGCGAGATTTGCCACCGCGTGTGGGTCGGCCAAGGAGGTGCGCGCCGCGCTTCATATTGCGAGTGACTGGGGGTACATCGGGTCAGAGACGGCGACCCACCTCGACCAACGGCTCGACGAGGTGTGTGCCATCACGTGGTGTTTGGCGAAACGCTAACGCCCGGAGAGCCTCCACGACATCGCGCAGACTTGGTCGAGCGCGATGTCGAGCTTTGCGCATCGGTTCCGGCCGATGTAGCCGTACGCCGCCGCAAGCTGAAGCCCTGCACGGACCTCCTTGGCGGACCCGCAAGCCGTCGCGAACCTGGCTTTGGCCGTTCCCGCGTCATTCCCGTCGGCCTCGGCGATGTTGAGGACGACGCTATTCATAGCCCGTCGCACCTGGCTGAAGAGGTCCCTATCGCGCTTTCTGATGACGGGAAGAAGCGGTTGCAGTTCCTCCGCCGCCTGAAGTGCCTTTTGCTGAACGATGAGTCCCATGAGTGATTTCCTTTCCGAGCGGCTTGGCCCCTCACAAAAGGGCGAAGCCCGGGGGTCAAGCCGCTCGGAAAGGAAATCACGATGATCAAAGGGTGTTCACACTGGCACTGACGCTGGCACTGGCACTGGCACTGACACCGACGCTGGCACTGTTTTTCGAGGAGTAGGTGGCTTGGGCCGCGGCGCGGGATGGGTAGCACAGCGGTGGGGAGGAGCCCGCGTCAAGATCCATACTCATCGCTAAGGGCGACCGGGGCCCCATTGCGAGCACGCCCGTCCCGTGCCGCGGCCCCGGTCACCGGTTGACGCAGAGTGCTGCTGATGTAGAACCCCTCGGTCATGCAGTGGGATACTCTCATCAAAGGTGCGCTGGTTTTTGACGGTACAGGCGAGGCGCCCTCGGAGCGGGACGTTGCGATCAAAGACGGCCGGATCGCCGAGGTCGGTCGCGACTTACGCGACGAAGAAGCAGCCGAAACCGTTCATGCCAACGGGCGGTGGGTTCTTCCGGGCCTTTGGGACATCCACACGCATCTCGATCTCGAGGTCGAGCTCGATCCCGGCCTCACCGAGGTCGTTCGCCACGGCACCACTTCGGCCGTGGTCGCCAACTGCTCGATCGGTGTTCCGTTCGGTCGCCAAAACGAGGGAGGGCACGATCCGGTCGTGTCCTGCTTTGCCCGCGTCGAAAACATTCCGAAGAGCGTGCTTCGCCGCGTCGCGGATAACATCACTTGGAATAACCCCAAGGCGTATCTCGACCACTTCGCGGAAATCCCACTCGGCGCCAACATCGTGCCGATGATCCCCCACTCGATGTTGCGCATCGAAGCGATGGGCCTCGATCGCGCGATCTCCAACAAACCCACCTCCGAAGAGCTCGACAAGATGGAGCAGATTCTCGAGCAAGCCATGGAGGACGGCTATTCGGGGTTCTCGACCGATTCGCTTCCGTTTCACTATCTATCGAACGACCCGTACCGAAAGACACGGATTCCGGCAAACCACAGCACGTACGCCGAGGTGAAGCGGCTAACCAACGTCGCTCGCCGTCACGGCCGGGTTTGGCAGGCCACCCCCGACAAGGACAATCCCCTCAAGGTCATGCGGACTTTTGCGCTCACCAGCGGCCGGCTGTTTGGTCGCCCGCTTAAGCTCACTGCGGTCGCGGCTCTCGATGTCGTCACCAATCGGTTCCTCGCCAAGCTTGGTGTCGTCTTGACCAGGGTGCTCAACTCTCGGCTGCTCGACGGCCGATTTCGGTTGCAGGCGTTGGCGGCGCCGTTTCGTGTCTATGCGGACGGGCCCATCACACCGCTCTCCGAAGAGATCCCCGCCTTGCGCGAGCTCAACGAAATCGACCTCGACGACAAAGCGGGGCGCATCGCGCTGCTCGACGACCCCGAGTACCGCCAGCGGTTCCGTAAGATGTGGTACCACGACAAGAAGGGCTTTTCGCTGGCACGTATCAAGCGCTGGCTGCGGATCATGGACGACAGCTTCAGCCGCGACCTCCAAGATATGGTGATGACGGACCGCCCATTGCCGGTCTGGGAGGGCGAAAACCTCCAGATGATCTACCATCGATTGTTGGCCTGGCAGGTGAGCGGGGAAGGGGCGCGCAACGACGCCGAAGCTCGGGTTTTCGAAAGCTTTCCAAACCCCGTCGGCGACGACTGCGATTTCTTTCTGCATCTCCTTCGGCACTTCGACATGAACCTTCGCTGGTATGTTCTCGCCGCCAATGACGACGAGGACCGCCTCGCGCGGGTGTTGTTCGACCGACAGATGCTCCCCGGCTTCAACGACTCGGGCGCCCACCTCACCAACATGGCCTATTACGACGGCAATCTCCGAGGCCTCCAAATCGCCCAGCGTCGATCCCTTCGAGACGTCGCCTATCACGTCGGTAGGCTCACCCGGGCACCCGCCGAGTTCTGGGGGATTTCCTCGGTCGGAACCCTTGAGCCCGGCAAACAAGCCGACGTGATCTTAATAGACCCCGACGCGCTTCGCGACTACGACTCCGAAGCGCAGACGATCTTCGAGTACCGTGAGGCGGTCGGGTCCGAGCAAATGCTCAACCGCTCCGACGGCGTCGTGACCGATGTCTGGATCGCCGGCGTGCCGGCCTGGCGAAACTCCCAAGCCACTTCCCATCTGGGCAAGACGCGGATGGGCCGTGCGCTCACCGTATCCTGAAGCGACGTTGACTCCGCAGCTCGTTGGCTTCCTGTTGATGATCTTGGCGGCCTCTTGCACGACGTGCGAACGAGAGTCGCAGGGGCCCCGGGATGAGCCCAACCTGCTCAGGAATCCTGGCTTCGAGGAGGGCCGGGAGCGATGGAGCGCTGACGAGAAGAGCCCGCTCTGGGGCGAGTTCCAAGTGGCCGAGTCACCGACACGCTCGGGCAGCCGGTCGGTCCATTTCGCGGTGGATTCCAGCGCCGATGCCACGCCACGGCCAAGTAAGGTCTTTGGCGTCTTTCAAGACCTCACCGTGCATCCCTTTCCCGAGCGGGTCACGGGCTATTACCGGGTGGAGGATTGGCAGAACGAAACCGAGGGAGGCGCTCTGTATCTCCAGGTGGTCGTTGTTGTTTTCGGAGGCCCGCCCACCCAGGGCATCATAGGCACCGCGAAGAGCTCGCTCTCTCGACAAAGCAACTACCAGATCCGATACTACCTCGCGGGAGCGCCAGAAGTCGCGGTCACGATCTCCAATGCGAAGATCGAGATCCGTTCCGGCGATCCGCCCCCACTCAAAGAGTGGGTGCGCTTCGACCTACCTGTCCGGCGCGATTTCGAGCGACTTTGGGGCGCCGTCCCGGAGGACTACGAGAAGGTGCGGTTCCTATTCGAAGCGCGCTGGGACAAAAAGCGAGATCGCGGCTCGGTAGTGAAGTCGAACGTCTACTACGACGACCTGTCCGTCGTTCCGCACGTCGCTGCTACCGACTGAATGAACTGCAAAGGGGTCGTCACGGGGGGGGAATGTCGTCGGGGCACTCGACCTCATCGCATTGCATCTTCTGGCAAGCGCCATCGGTGGCGTCGACGCAGATCTCGACTTCACCGGGGCGGTCGCAAATGTAGGTCGCGTTCTGAAAATAGGGTGCAGGACACTCCAGCGGGATGACCACCTCGCACCGCCCGGTCTCGGTATTTTCGAAGCTCCCCCACGGCGCCCGCAAGGTGAGCGTCACTGGCAAAGGCTGGTCATCGCGGTCCCGCGCGCGAGTCTGAACTTCTGCGGTGGTTTCGCCCGGGGGAATCGTCGAGAGAATAAAGTTGATGTTGAACAGCTCTAGGCAAAAATTATCCGGGATTGTGCTCGGGCAATTGACCCTGATGGAGCGTGTCTTGTCACACGCTTCGTCACCGTCGCTCACATCCACTCGGAGGTCCACGGGGCCCTTCTTGCCGCAGGTAAAGGTTGTTTCGGTTGCAAAGCGGTCGTCGAAAACGCCCGTGGGCGAGCTCAGCTCGGTGATCAATGCCTCCGGGAATTCATCTGGGTCTACGACATCCACCCGCACGGCGGTCGTCGACTGGTTCTCGGGAACCGTCATGGGCCTCGCGGTGAAGTCTTCGATGACGGGGCAGGTGTTTTCGAGGGGGACGCCCGGGCACTGAACCGTGGTGCAGCGCTCGTCGTCACAGCTCGAATCCCCATCGCTTGCGACGACGCAAATCTGGATGAAGCCTCCGACCGCGGGGTCGCAGGTGTAGGTGGTCTCATTCGCATTGGGGTCGGTGACCGTGCCGTTGGCCGCGGTGATGGTGGTGACCAGCGCGTCCGGGTTCTTATCGGGGTCGTCTGCGACCACCGTGATCGTCGCCGTGCCTCCCTCCCGAGCGTCCATTGGCTCCACCGTGAGGCTCGAGACCTCGGGGCACTCGTTCTTGTCCTCGGGACAGATGATGGTCGTGCATCGTGTTTCGGAGCATTGCACGGGGCTACTCAGGACGATGTGCGGCTTACCGAGATATTGGTACGAGGCACCGACGTCTTGGCTTTGCGGCACGGTGCTAACACCAGCTTCGGGCATTCCTCCTTCGGGCATCCCTCCATCCGGTACGCTTGCGTCGCCGTCGCCTCCAACATAGGTCGCGGTCGCACAAACCTCCACCGGACCCGAGACATCAAATGCGCATGCGAAGGTCGTCTCTCGGGCGAAGGGGTCGGCGATCGCGCCGCCTATGCTCGAGAGCTCGGTGATCACCTCGAGCCCGAGTTCGGGGCGTGGGTCGGTGACGTCGACGATCACGGTCGTCTCGCTGACGCCCGGGGGGATCACGGGGGGGTCGAAGGTCACCGTTGCTTCCGGGCACTGGGGTGCTCCGATCGGGCAGCCCGTAAGGATCATCGGGAGCAGCGCGCACCACAGCGGGGCCGTAGTTATCCTTCTAAGAACGGGCATGAAGTCGCAGACCTTTTTACCCGATCGCCATGCGAAATGCGCGAACAAATCGAGAGGGAAGGTAAGAGTCGTGAGTTGTCTCACCGAAGCCCACACGGCGTGTCCGTTAACGGCCATGCACGATGGCCGCGTGGCCCGTCCGTCACGACCCGCGTGTCCGTTAACGGCAAGGCCCGCGAACCGAAGCACGCGGGCCTTGCAGGATGCAGACTCGGTATCCCCGAGCTGCGCATGTGATACCGAAGATGCCTACGTGATCGGGATGCAAACCTGACCCGCGGCCGCTTCTGGCGTGATGACCGCCGAACTCGCGTTGATGTCGACCTGGTTTGCCGGCTGGCAGTTGAACGCTGCCGGGATGAACGTCGGGCCACCATCGAGCTCGTTCACTGTAATGATGAAGTTCATCCCCGCCGCGTAGTTGAAGCATGCTTCGCCGGCTGCTCCCGCCGTGAAGCTGCCCGAGCCCGGCAAGACGGGAATCGCGAACGGCCCTGGAACGGTGTTGCCGTCTGAGTCCACATCCAAGTCGAGCGGAATGGTGTCCGCAGTCAGTTCGACATCGTCCCCGGTTGCACCGGAGAGGGCGGTGATGGGAAAGACGCCTCCCATGTTGACGGTTGCCTTGTTGAGGTCGGCCATCAGCGCCGCTTCCGCGCCCTGAATGAACGCCTCGCTCACGACCGCCTCACCCCAGAAGTCTGCGGTGAACGTGCTGTCTGCCGCCACCGTCTCGGGAGCGACATTCAAGATAATCGCGAAGCCGAAGGTGTTGCCGAGCGCCGTACAACCGTAGTCGCAGTCGACGAGGTTTTCGGGTATCGCACAGGCCGGGTCTCCCTCGGCTTGGCCGTCGCAGCAGGTGTCCGCATTGCTCAAGCCCGCTGGCATGCCACCCGTGCCTCCGGTGCCTCCACCCGTGCCTCCAGTGCCACCAGTGCCACCGCCGACGCCCCCGGTTCCCCCGGTCGCCCCAGCGCCCCCGGTTCCACCGTCACCGCCGGTCCCACCTTCATCGTCTCCGCAGCCCATGCCCACCGCGAGGGCGAGCCCGAGTAGGCCAATCAAATTCCAATACGATCTATGCATCCTCATACTCCTTCGACTTCGGCCGACGACCCAATCGCCCCGCCGGAGGGGAGCTTAGCCTCAGGAGGTGGCGATAAGCAAGAACAGACAGAGACCCGCGAGCCGAGGCGCGCGGGTCTCCCTGGACTGAGGTTTTTTGGGCCTCTTTATGCCACTAGGGGATGGTGAAACAAACCTGACCAGCGGTCGGTTCAGGCGTGATGACCGCCGGATCCGCGTTGATGGCGACCTGATTGGCCGGCTGGCAGTTGAACGCTGCCGGGATGAACGTGGGGCCGCCGTTGAGCTCGGTGACCGTCAAGACGAAGTTGATCCCAGTTGTGAGGTTGAAGCAGGCGGTGCTGCCGCTCGCTCCAAACGTGTACGTATCCACGATCGGCACGAATGGAAGCGGGAACGGTCCTGGGACGGTGTTGCCATCCGGATCGAGATCCAAGTCCAGTGTGATCGCAGGCAGGGTTACGGTGGTGGGTCCTCCAGCGGTCGTACCCGAAAGGGCGCTGACCGGAAGCGTAGCGCCTGGGTTGACGTTTGCAGTGTTGAGGTCGGCCATCAACGCATCTTCGGCACCCGCGATGAACGCCTCGCTAATGACAAACTCACCATCGAAGGCGACCGCGGAGGCGCTGCCACCGGTGGTCGCATCGTCCGGATCCACATTCAAGATGGCCGCGAAGCCGAACGTGTTCGCGAGAGCCGTACAACCGTAGTCGCAGTTGTCCGGCGCCGGGGCGATACCGTCGTCGCAGGTGAGCGCGTTGGTGAAAGGACCAAGAGACGTCGCCATGCAGGTGCCGCTACTACACAAGCCACTATCTGGACCGCCGCCCGCGTCGCAGGCGCTGTTGTCTGGATCATCGACGCCCTCGCACTCGCCGTTTGCGGGATTACACTCGTCGGTCACGCACTCGATGCCGTTGTCCGGACAGGTGACGTTGGCGCAAAGGGCGACGCACAGGCCGCTCTGGCAGGAGCCTGGAGTTCCGTCGGCATCGCATTCTACCCCATCTGCTCCGGGTTGCGTGACGCACATGCCGTCGGGGCAGGTGTTGACGGTGCAAACGTCAAAGTCGTCGCATTGGGCGTCCATGGTGCAGTCGGGTCCGTCGACACAGGTGCCGTCTTCGCAGACACCATCGTCGACGCCAACGAAGTCACACACCATGCCATTCACGACGTTCGCCTGACCGCACGTGTTGGTGTCGCAGGCGGCCGTCGTGCACTCGTTGCTGTCATCGGGGCACTGGGTTCCGTCGTTGCACTCGACGCAGGCGCCTTGACCGTCACATACGCCGTCAGCACAGGGCTCGTTGATTGCGATGTCGCCGCCGCCCTCACATACCCCGTTGCTCGGGTTGCAGGTGCCGCCGTCGACGCAGTCGTTGCCCGAGTCACAGTTGACGTCGACGCACTCGTCCCCGACTTCGCACACGCCGCCCACGCAAACGCCCGTATCGTCGTTGCAGGTTGTTTGGTCTGGGACGTTCATCAGGTCGCACATGCCGGTCTGGCTATTGCAGACCTCGACCGTGCAGTCGTTCATGGTGTCGTCACAGGTGACGGTGTCGCAAGGGTCTTCTTCGATGCAGGTGCCACCCATGCAGGCTCCACCATCGCCACACGGCGTGCCTTCGGCGACATTCGAGGTTTCGCACAAGCTGGTGTCAGGGTTACACGCCGCCGTGGTGCACTCGTTGCCGGTGTCTTCGCAGACGACATCCATGCAAGGGTCCTCCTTGGGGACGCACTCACCACCCATGCACATCCCGGCGCCACCGTCGCAGTCGGTGTTGTCGGGCACGTTCGAGGTTTCGCACAAGCCGGTGCCTGGGTTACATGCCGCGGTGGTGCATTCGTTGCCGGTGTCTTCACAGATCACCTTGTCGCAGGGGTCCCCATCGCCCGCCACGCAGGTCACGGGGAAGTCGAGCATGTCCATGCAGTAGGTGCCGCCGTCGTCGGTCACCAGGATGAAAATCACGTCGTCCCCGACGTCGGTGCAGGTATAGGTCGTCGACTGGGCCATCGGGTTGGCGATGATGCCGCTGCCCGAGCTCCACATGTAGGTGATCGTGTCGCCCTCATCGTCGTCCTTCGCCGTCGCGGAAAGATCGATATCGTTGCCGACCGAAGTCGTCATAGGCGATACATCGGCCCAGTCGATGTAGGGGCAGATGTTGAACTCGCCGTTGACCCGCACGCCGCCGAACTGTGGCGGCAGCTTGCAGTTTATGATGACGCTCACCACGGTCACTTCGGCGACCTTGATGTCGAACATCGTCGAGCCCTTGCAGGTCGTCTCCTTATCGGTGGACACCGCTTCGAGCGTGATCGTGTAGCCATCCCCCGGCTCGAGCCCATACGCTTCGACCGAAGCCGTCGCTCCGTTGGCGCTAGTGTTGATGGTGCCCGATTTGATCTCCTCGCCTCCGCGGGTGATCGACCATTGCACCTCATCGATCTCGGTGTCGCCATTGATAACGAGGTCGAGCGAGAGCGAGCCGGACTCGCCCTGGGTGTCGGTCGCGCAGCCAAACGCGGTAAGAGCGCCGCAAACGATGAAAACGAGCCAACGCATAGAAAGGGAACCGGGCATGAGAGCCTCCTCAAAAGGGGGTGGGGCGATATCTACAAATGGGGGAAAGCGAAGCTACCATCGAACGAATGCGCCGTTCAAGACCCTTAACCCTGGTTCGAACAACGTAATGATTTCTGTGTGTTGTAACTCACAACCGCAATCCTCGGCCCGGGCGTCGTGGCCTGATGTCGGCTTGAATTCTGCGGCGAAACCGCAAGACTTCCGGCTTTGGGCCAACGGCCCCAACCCGCACGATTTGGAGAGCGCCCGAGATGAACCATCCAGCCACTTACGTCACCAAGACTTTCTTTTTTACCGCATGCCTCGTGCTCGGCTGCTCGAGCGGCGGAACGCTCGGCTGCGGCAGCAGCGAGGAAGCAGGGCCCGAGGTCGACTCCGAGCTGACCGGAATCTACCAGATCAACACCTACCAGAGCGATCTAGAGGGCTGCGACCAGGCGGCGGATGCTGATCCCCCTGGCCAGCGTCTGGTCCTCTACGGCTTTTCTCCCGACGACGATCCGCAGGCGGTGTTTCTCGGCGGGGTCTTCTGTAACGAGCTCGAGGATTGCCGCGACGTCGCGAAACGAGCGCCCGAGCCCATCGTCGGTTACGCGTTCCGAAGTGGAGACGACGCATCGGGCTGGGTGGGCTTTGCAGTCTCGGGAACCGGGCTCGCGAATGATCAGTGCCAAGCCGATGTGCAGGAGCACGCTCTTACCGCAACCAGCGGCGGGACGATCGCCGTCGAAACACAAACGTTCGAAACCGTGTTCCCTCCGATCGAGATGGACGGCACCAACATCACCTGTCGCAACGGCGATGCGCTTGCCGCGCTGACGGACGACCTGCCCTGTACAGCGACCTTCCTCGTGGAAGCGACGCTCGAAGCGAGCCTCTAGCCTCTGAAGCCCTGTCGCGCGCTACTCGAATCGGTTTGTGCGCACCCATTGGCTGCCCGAGATGTTGTGTAGCCACACCGCATGGGCGTGGCGGTTGTCATCGACCACGACCTTCGGGAGCCTGGCGGCTCGTTCGGTGTCTTCGATGCGCTCGGTACGCATGGGCATCCAGCTCATCTCTACCGGGTCGCGGCGGTTGGACCAAACGCTAACCCAATCCTGCCAGACCTGAGTCCAGACCACGAACACGTTGCCATCGGCGTTGACGCCCACGCGTGGGGTCTCCGCATCACCGTCTTCGTCGGGCTCTTCGTTGGGCGGCTCGATGAGCTCGGGCGTGCCCCAGCCGGAGCTGTACTGGTTGGCATAGATATTCTCGAAGTCGGGGGTCAGGTCTTGGTCGGCCTGTGACCAGACCGCGTGGGCAATACCCATTCCGTCGACCGCCACGTCAGGCTGTTTCTTGTTGCCGGCGTCGTAGTCATCGATCCGCTCCGGAGCTTCCCAACCGGAGGCCGAAAAACGAACGCCCCAGATGTCGTCGCGCGCGTCTTGGTTCTGAACCCAGACCACGAATGCGTCTCCGTTCGGTCCGACCGAGAGTCGCTCGTCGCGCGCGCGCGTCTCCGGATCGGGTTTGATCAGCCCAGCGTCTCCCCAACCCACACCGGCCACGTAGCGATTCGCCCAAAGCACCTCGCCTCGGCCGCCGCCGCTCGGGACGGTTTGCCGCGCCCATACCGCAATGGCATTGCCGCTATCGTCCATGCCCAGCGAAATCTTCTCGCCCACCGTCGGAGTCGGTATGGGATCGATCGATTCAGCGAGGCCCCAGCCTGAACCCGGCTCATACCGGTTGGCCCACACGACCCGATTGGGACTATCCATATCTCGCTGCACCCAAACCGCGATGGCGTTGCCCGCCGGGTCGGCCGCGACGGAAGGGCTTCGCGCGTTCGTGCTCTCGTCGACGTTTTGGAGGAGGACAGGGGTCCCCCAGCCTTCACCGACCACGTAGCGGTTGGTCCAAATGTTGTTCAGGGCCGCCGCGACACTCTGCTGCCATACCGCAAAGCCGTTCCCCGCATCGTCGGTGGCCAGCCGCGGATTGGACGAAGGTTGATTTCCATCATCGATCGGCTCCGGTTCCCCCCAAAGGAAGACCCTGGTATAGCGGTTGGCCCAGATGCGCGTTCCAGCGGGCTCGGTGTATTCCCAGACCGCAATAGCATCGCTCTGCGCGTCAACCGCGATCTGGTGCTGGTCGGAGGTTCCAGTCCCGACAAACTCGAGCCAATCGTCCTTGCCCCACGCGCTATCGAGGGTGGTGAAATCCCATTCGAAGTCCTTGTCGAGCGTCGCTCCGCCCGAGGAGGCGAGCCCGGTCGTAATGGTGGCAGTGAAGTCGGTGATCACCGAGAGAGGGTCGTCAGGGATCAACACCGCCACGTCCGGCTCCTCGTCGTCGAACTCGAAGGTGCCCTGTATCCGTGTGCCTTGCGAATCGGTCACGAAGAAGGTGTCGTTCGTGAGGGTCTCGCGATCGATGTTGGCGTTGATCCGAAACCCGATGCGTGTATCGACCTGGACATCCGTCCGTCCTTCTTCGGGCGATGTCTCGAGCACCATGATGAACGCGACGTCGCCTCCGCCTTTGCAGGCGTATCCAAGCGACAGCAATCCAACGAGCATGAATGCATAAGCTAACCAACGGGATTTCATAAGACCTCCTGAACGCTAGTGATAACACAGCTCTAGAGCCGACGCATTCGCCCAACTGGTTACGCGGGCCGCTCAGGGACGGCTCTTTCGCTCGCCGGGGATCGTGAGCGTTCGGCGCGTGATCGTCCTGCTCTTTACGATCTTCTGTTCGAACTCGTATTCCATCTCTTTGGTGACCGACAATGTCATCTTGCCCGAGCGGGGGACGAGCCGTGTCGGGTCCCATGTGACCTTTCCGCTGCCTTCGGCGGCGAACTCGGTCAGCTCGGCGTCGATGGGGCTTCCAGGGTTTCGAAAGTTTTGCGGCGCGGCGCTTTGCTGAACCTTGGTTTTGAGGGTGACGAGCTGCTTTCGCAGCTTGGTGAGCTGGAACTTGGACACCTCGCTAGCATCGACGCCGTCTTGCTCGACACCGCGCTCGATCGTCCACTTTGCACCGGTCCCGATCGGTTTTTCAGGAAACGGTGCCGAAAGCTGGCGGAGGGCCCACTCGAGATCACCCGAGATTCCCCAGAGCTCGCGCGATGCGTCAGAAGGCAGGTCGATAACGACCTCTTCGACCGTCCCGAGCGAGTCGATTCGATAGGTCCCCCCGAACCCCTTCATCGCTGCCACAGCCTCCTTTCGTGCTTCGAGGGCTTTCGGAGGAGTCTTCGCTGTGTCCAGGAGGCGTGCCTCATCGACGGTGAAGGAGACGACGCGGGGCCCCTCGCCGCCACCTTCCTCGGTCTGCAGGGTGAGCTCAAAGGCCACCGACCGTGGCGCTTGCTTGGCATTGAGCACGACCATGACTGCCTCGAGCTCGGTATCGACCCGCATCGTAAGCCGCTCTTTTTGCCCCGCTTCGATGCTCCAGCGAAGCGCACGTCGCGGCTTCTTACCTGGCTTCACCAGTTTGAGGGTGGGTGGTGCCGTCTCCGAGGGTTCCGCTGTGGGTTCCGATGTCGGCTCGCCAGGCGCGGTCGGCGCCTCGTTTGCATCTCGGGGCGTTTCCGTCGCCGGCGCCTCCTCGGTGGACGCGGACTCCTCGTTGTTGCATCCAGCCAGACTGATCGCGATGAGTAAGATGATCGACCAACGCATCGGCCTTCCTTATCACAACCATTGACTCGCCGCTTGCCGGTTTTTTCGATGGTGTCGGCAACTTAAACGAGAAAACCCGCGAGCCGAAGCCCGCGGGTCTCTCTGGATTCAAGCTCGAAGAGCTTGGTCTATCCCACTAGGGGACCGTGAAGCAAACCTGGCCAGCAATCGGGTCCGGCACGATGACCGCGGGGGTCGCGTTGACCGCTATCTGGTCTGCCGGCTCGCAGTTGAACGCTGCCGGGATGAACGTCGGGCCGCCATCGAGCTCCGTCACCGTGATGACGAAGTTGATGCCTGCCGTGAGGTTGAAGCAGGCGGTGCTGCCGCTTGCGCCATAGGTGTAGACACCGCTGCCCGGCACGAACGGAAGCGGGAACGGCCCTGGAACGGTGTTTCCATCGGTGTCCAGATCCAGGTCGAGGATCGTTCCGCCCGGTAGGGTCAGGTTGGTCGGTCCTCCGGTGGTCGTGCCGTCGATGGCGGCGACCGGAAGGACAGCTCCTGCGTTGACGCTTGCCGTATTGAGGTCAGCCATCAGTGCCGCTTCGGCACCCGCGATGAATGCCTCGCTCACGACGAAGAAGCCATCGAAGTCGACGTTGAACGCGCCGCCTCCTACGGTTCCGTCATCCGGATCGACGTTCAAGACCGCCGCGAACCCGAACGAGTTGCCAAGCGCCGTACAACCGTAGTCACAGTCGACTGGGGGTGGTTGAATCCCGTCGTCGCAGGTGAGTGAGTTGGTGAACGGACCAAGCGTGCTGTCCTCACAAACGCCAGCGTTGCAGGCGCAGGGAGGTCCGCTCGGACACGTGTCGCACGAGTTGGTGTCGTCGTTGACCGGCGTCGGGCAGGTACCCGGGAACGTGCTGTTGTCACACGCCGGATCGTCGGTGCACTGGTTGCCGTCGTCGCAAACGACGCCGGTGCAGTTGTCTTGACAGGAGCCGCCCTGGCAGGTTCCGGTGCCACCAGCACAAGGTGTGTCGTTAGCGACAGCAACCTCAGCCAGCGTACAAGTGCCTGCGACACAGGAGCCCGCGGGTGCTTCCGTGCACTCGTTGCCATCCGTGTTGCAGTCCGGATTGTCGTTGTTGCAGCCCTGCGGCACGCAGGTGCCTGCGCCGTCACACAAGCCCGGCTGGGGCGCGAAGTCGTCGCAGGACGTGCCCGACGGAAGGTTGCTCGTCACGCATACCGCCGACCCCGACGAGTCGTCGCATGCGCCTGATTCGCAGCTTCCGAGGCCAACCGTGCAGTCAGGCGGCGGAGGTGTCGCAGCCGGATCGCAAGGCGATAGGCCCGGACAATCGATCGAAACGACTTTGGTCTTATCGCAGTCGTTGTCGCCGTCGGTCGTGACCGCCGTGCAGGTGATGGTCGCACCCGGAACACCGGCCGGATCACAAGCGACGTAGAAGCCGCCTGCATTTGGACCAGGACCACCGACCGCAACGGGAACCGGAGGCTGGTCGCCAACGATGCCGAGCGTATCGCCATTAAAGACGCAGGAGGCGTCCGGAATGAGGTCGCCCTCGCAGTCGAGCAGCGCGTTGGCGCCACAAGTGATGGTGGTGGTCGGTGCGGTCGGGCAGGTATCTGGGCCGCCGGGCGGAGAGCACGCCGGGTAGCAAGTAAGCCCTTCTGGCGTGACGTCGCACATCTGCGGGTCACAGCCCTCGCCGCAGGTGCTGTCACCGTCGCGGAAGCGAACCTCGCAGGACGTCGCCGAAATCGGAACGCCAAAGAATGGCGGCTCCGGAGCGCTGTCGAGACAGTTGAGCTGGAAGAGGTCGGGGCAGAAGTTACCGACGACGAAGGAGAACGTGGCGTCCACGTCGAGCATGCCGACAGGAGCCTGGTAGCTCACTTGACAGATCAAGACGAGGTTGACCTTCACCGTGGTGTCCGCGGCGATGGTCACGTCTTCCTGAGCGGTACAAATAACCTCGCCGTCGTTGTCACGCGCGCGAAGTTGCACGGTGCAGTCTCCGGGCGGCAGGTCCATGAAGGCTTGCCAGATCTCGGCTCCGTCGCCGGGGCGCGGTGAGCCGAACTCGGGCGGGATGGGGCCCTGCGGGTCGGTCCGGCCATCCTGAACCTCGAGGTTACCATTGATCTGGACCTCGTCGGGGAAGCTGGCGCCGTTGTCGAGGAAAACATCACTGTTTCCAAGACAGTTGATGGTGTACTCGACATCTTGGATGTCGACTGGGGCCGGCACACCAGGGCTCGACTCATTGTTCGGAACAATGACGTTCAGCTCGGTGTTGTTCGCTGTACCGCCCTCGCCGCTCGTACAAGCTGCGACGGCGCTCATACAAGCGAGCACGACCCATGGGGTAAATCGTCTCTTATTCATTGCGTTGCGCTCCTTGGATAGTTCACTGCGCCACGCGCAGCGTGTTTGAACGGGTTCACGCCGAAGTGGCTATCCCAACACGTTTCGCAAAGTCAACACCCTGAAGACTCTTTCACTTGCGAGTCCAGGTTCGCGCTCGAAATGTGTTAGGTAGTGCACAATTGTGCATAAAAACCCACAACGTGAGCTGAGTTACAAGTCGAGTCTCCGGATGCGCGTTCGGTCTGCAAATCCCGGGAGATCGTTCCGCGATCGGTGCACCCGTTTGTTGCGGGCGTGGTCACGGTTTCGCGCACGCCCATCACGGCGTCGTGTTGAAAGATCCATCGATCAGTGGTGGACGCGTCTGACACGGCGTTGCACTTGTCGCCGAGTGTATCCAGACGTCCGAAAACTGCCGATCGGGCGCCGAAACCGGACGTCGGTCACTCAATCCCCCGACAACACTACTGAATGACGATCGTTCCCGAACCGATGCCCGGGTCTGCGGTGAAGTCGAGACAGGTCCGGTCGACTTGCACGATTTCGCCATCTTCGATCAGCGTCCGTTCGTAGCGCAAGGTGATGTCGGGATTGGCGTCGAACACGACCTCGCGCTCGTCGCAGTCGACGCCGCAAAGGGTGATCTTCATATAGTAGCGTCCGATGCGCTGGGTTTGCGGGAGCAGGACCAACGAGATCACCTCGTTGCCAGGCGTGTCCAAGTCGGTGGCATAGATCAGGACGTCAGGCTCAAAACCGTCCCGGAGCTCGACGAACACCTGGCGTGTGGCGCTATTGACCGGAATCTCGGCGTCGATCGGGTCCCCCGGGTCGACCTGGGCCTGTCCATTGGGATCGTCGGTGGGGAATCGCGGGGGCGCGAGCACAAAGAGGTCGGGGTAATCACCTGGCAAGGAGGGTTGGACGCAACCCATCACCCCTCCATCACTCGGGTTGATCACGACGACCTCGCGCTCGTCGACGGGGCCGTTTTTGCATCCGGCTGCGACCGCAAGGAGAGAGAGGAGGATCAGGGAGTATCGCAAGTCGCTAAGAGTCATAAGAGATACCTCCGGGCGGGGGAGCCCGGTAGAATAAGCTGACGCGCCTCGATTCTCAAGCGCCCATCGTCGAGGATCCAACGTGACTACCCTCGATGGTCCGATGGTGCTAGCGTCCTCCTCCCAGCCCGTCCTCTTTTACACCCCTCCTGGAGGTGCAGCGTGCGCGCGTTCGTTCTTTTGTCGACAACTGCCATAGCTTTCGCCATCGCCCTGATGCAAGCTGCGACGGCGTCGGCCCAGTTACCCAACTATACGCTTTTCGAAGCCGACCCGGTTACTCCGATCGCGCTTTCCCCCGATGGGAGTCGCCTTCTCGCCGTCAACACGGCAGATGGTTATCTGGAGGTGCTTTCGCCTACGGCGACCGGCGCAGTGCTGAAGCTGGCCTCGGTTCCGGTCGGGCTCGAACCGATCTCGGTTGCCTTCCGCAACAACACCGAGGCTTGGGTGGTCAATCACCTCTCGGACAGCGTCAGCATCGTCGACCTGTCACTTGCCCCGCCCCGTGTCGTTCGCACGCTCTTGGTGGGTGACGAGCCGCGGGGGATCGTGTTCGCGGGACCGGGGGGCAATCGGGCGTTCATCGCGACCGCACATCGCGGTCAAAACACCCCTTGGCCAGACGGCGACTACGACGTGCCGGGGACCGGCCGCGCCGATGTGTGGGTCTTCGACGCAAACAGTCTAGGCACCTCCCTTGGAGGCACACCGCTCACGGTCATTCAGCTCTTCGGCGACAGGCCTCGTGCCCTGACCGCCTCTCCTGACGGCTCGACGGTCTATGCGGCGGTGTTTCGTTCGGGCAACCGCACCGTTCCGATCAGCGAAGGCGTGGTCTGCGATGGGGCGGCGGTCAATTGCACAGTGCAGGGCACGGTCTATCCCGCGGGGCGTCCGGAACCAAGAGTTGGCCACTGCAGTAACAACCTCGGGACCGCCTGCGTAACCAATGGCGATTGCTCCGGCGGCGGCAGCTGCGTGAGCCGGGAGACCGGTATCATCGTTGGCTTCAACGACCTCACCGGAAACTGGGAAGACGAGACGGGCACGAACTGGAACGCCGCCGTCCGTTTTTCCCTTCCCGACCTCGACGTCTTCGAGATCGATGCCAATGCGCCGACGCCAGTCGAAACCGATGCGTTTTCGGGTGTTGGCACGGTTCTTTTCAACATGATCGTCAACCCGGCGAACGGAAACCTCTACGTCACCAACACCGAGGCCAACAACCGAGTTCGCTTCGAGGGTTTTGGCGACTACGCCTCGACTTGGCCCAAGACGCCGGGCGAGCCAGCGTCGGTGCGGGGCAACCTGCATCGAGCGCAGATCACGGTCATCAATACCGCAGGCAACGTGCTCCCACGCCACCTCAACAAGCACATTCCGTACGGGGTGAGCCCCGTCCCGGCAGGGGTCAAAGAAAAGAGCGTGGGCACGCCTCTTCAAATGGCCGTGAGCGGTGACGGCACGACCCTGTACGTCGCCGGTTTTGGGTCCAACGCGGTCGCGGTCTACGACACCACAGAGCTCGAAAACGACACCTTCGTGCCCGATGCGGCAGACCTGATTCCGATCACGGGTCCGAGCGGGCTGGCGTTGGATGAAGCCCGTGGGTTTCTTTGGGTGTCCAGCCGTCGCACCAACGACGTCTCTTTCATCGACCTCGCCACCGGCGCGGTGGACACCGCGATCAGCCTTTACACCCCCGAGTCGATCCAACTCGAGGCGGGCAGGGCGTTCTTGTATGATACCCAGCTCACCTCCAGCAACGGCGAGGCCTCGTGCAGCAGTTGCCACATCTTTGGGGACATGGATGACCTCTCCTGGGATCTCGGGGATCCGGATGCCGTTGCCTTCCCGAATCCAAACCCGCCAGCGTCGGACCCAGCATTTCCAAACCTGAACTTCTTGCCCCCGCTCCAACCCTTCGATTCAAGCAAGGGGCCGATGACAACGCAGAGCCTTCGCGGGATGGCCAACCATGGGCCGATGCACTGGCGAGGCGATCGCACCGGCGGCGCGACCGGGGGGGATCCCCTCGACGAGAACGCGGCGTTTCTGGCCTTCAATGTCGCGTTTCCCGGCTTGATCGGAAGGGACGAGGGCGAGTTGGTAGCGGGCGCCATGCAGGCGTTTGCTGATTTCGCGCTGCGACTCACCTATCCACCAAACCCGATTAGGGCCTTGGACAATTCGCTGAGTGGGTCCCTCGACGATCCTGTCACAGGGGCTGCAGCCGGCGAGAGCCTCTACAACGGTCCGATCACCGACACGGTCGCTAACTGCAATGGCTGCCATAAGCTCAACCGCAACTTGGGGTTTTTCGGCTCCGCAGGCGAGTCGACCTTCGAAAATGAGGCGATGGAGTTTAAGGTCCCGCACCTGCGCAACGCCTATCAAAAGGTGGGCATGTTTGGTCAGCCGCCCACCAACTTCTTCCCCAATGCCGACGGGACGTTTATGGGGGACCAGGTCCGCGGGACAGGTTTCCTCCATGACGGCAGCGTTTCGACAGTGGCCAATTTCACGGGGGCAGGGGTCTTCAGTACGAACAGCACGCAGGAGGCCCAGCTAGAGGCCTTTATGATGGAGTTTGACAGCAACCTTGCGCCGATCGTCGGTCAGCAGATCACGGTGACCGCAGGCAGTAGCACGGATGTGCTCGACCGCGTCGGTCTGCTGATCGCGCGCGCCGACGAGACGTATTATACGAGCCCCACGGACGGCGCCGTCCCGGAATGCGACCTGATCGTCAAGGGCGCGGTCGATGGGAAGCAGCGCGGATGGTTCTACATCGGCGGCAACACCTTCGAGGCCGACACCACGCTGGAGGGTAGCTGGACCACGAGCCAGCTTCTGACCGAAGCCGCGCAGGCGGGGCAGCACCTCACGTTCACCTGCGTTCCCCCGGGTTCGGGCAGACGGATGGGCATCGATCGCGATGCGGACAACACACTGGATGGCCAGGACAGTCTCACGTGCTCGGCAAGCCTCGGGGCTTCGCCGCGTGGCGGCCCGGTTGCCGTGGTGTTTCTGATGATGATCGCCGGGCTGGCGGCGCGCAGGCTCCGGCGGCGGACGTAAGGTCTGAGCTCAGCAAGTCGAGCGTAGCAACTCGCTAAGCTGCCGCACTTGTGCGCTAGCTCACATACTCGCACCCACATTTGTCTACGAACTTTTCGAAACGGGTCCGAATGCTGCTGACAGGGTCGCCGGAAACGGTCTATTCTCGCTGAACCCGTTATGCCCGTTGTCGCGCCTGAATATCATCAGGCGTTTCTTGGAAAAGATGCTCGGTTCGACGGACGCTTCGTTGTAGGTGTCAACACAACCAGTATCTATTGTAAGCCGAGCTGTTCTGCGAAAAAGCCCGCTGCCGAGAACGTCGTTTTTTTTGATACGCCTGCCGAGGCAGAGTCGGCGGGGTTTCGTCCGTGTCGCAAGTGTAGACCCGACGCGATGCCTGGGACGCCCGCATGGAACGGGACGTCGGCAACGGTGTCGCGAGCGCTTCGGTTGATCGAAGACGGTGTGCTCGACCGCTCCAGCATCGATGCGCTTTGCGAACGATTGGGAATCGGCGCGCGACAACTTCGGCGTTTGTTCCGCAAGCACCTCGGCACATCGCCCATTCAAGTCGCTCGGATGCGGCGCGCCGACTTTGCGCGCCGGTTGATCGAAACGACGCGCCTTTCGATGACCCATATCGCCGAAGCGGCCGGCTTTGGAAGCATTCGACGGTTCAACGCGGTGATGAACGAAGTGTATGGGTGCCCGCCGACCGCGCTTCGAAAGGGGTCTGTTCACGGTGCCGTGGGACTCGAGCTCGAGATCCCGGTGCGTCGACCGTTTGCGTGGGATGCGCTCCTCGTTTCGCTCGAAGCAACGGCGACACCAGGAATCGAGAAGGTGGCCGACGGGCGATACCATCGCACCGCCCGATTCAAGCAAGCCGTTGGCGAGGTCTCGGCATCCTTCGACGAGGACGACTCGGCGCTTCGCGTGCGGGTGAGCCATTCGCTCAACTCGTATCTACTCGACGTGGTGTCGGGGGTGCGTCGCTTGTTCGATGTCGAAGCCGATGTCGCGGTCATCAGGGAGCACCTGGCAGGCGACCCACTGCTCGATACGTGTCTACAGACGACGCCGGGGCTTCGGGTCCTCGGGGCGTTCGATCATTTCGAGACCGCTGTCATGACGCTCCTCGGTCAGCATGTGGGCGACGAGGAGCTTGCCGAGCTCGCCAGGCGGATCAACGAAAAGTACGGCAAGCCGATCAACGCGTCGCTCGACGGGCTGACGCATGTCTTTCCAACCCCGTACGCGCTAAGCACAGCGCACCTCGAGGCGGTGGGCGTTCCGAAGCGGCGCAGTAAGTCGATTCAAGGGCTGGCGAAGGCTGTCCATGAAGGCGAGCTTCGGCTCGATGGCTCGCCGTCGTTGGACGAAGCCCTTCGTGGGCTTCGCGCGGTTCCCGGCCTGGGCACGACCACGGCCGATTACATTGCCATGCGCGTCTACCGCGAGCCCGATGCGTTTCCCGCCAACGACCGGCGGCTCCGCACGGTAGCGTCTTCGAATGGCGGCTCGCTTGCTGCCCATGAGCTCGAAGCGCTCGCCGAACGGTGGAGGCCTTGGCGAGCCTATGCCGCGATGTGCTTGTGGGAGAGGGCGCGCTGCAACGGCACCGAGAGCCCAACGTACTTCCAGGGGAATCGCGACACGATCACGCCTGAGGCCCCTGAACAGGTCGCTTAACCCGCGTCCTATGGCGTGGGTGTGGCGTACAGGCCATACCGTCGGTTCATGAATCGCCACATCCCTCTCTCCGGGCAGCCGAACTTTCGCGACCTTGGCGGGTACGAAAGTAGAGACGGACGGCGGGTGAAATGGGGAACGGTGTATCGGTCGGGCGAGCTCAGTCAGCTTTCCGCGAGCGACATCGACAAACTCGGTGAGCTCGGCATCAAGACCGTGGTCGACCTCCGTTCGCCACAAGAGGTGTCCGCGCGCGGGGAAAGCCGTACGCCGCCCGGGGCACGAGTCGAGGCTTTGCCGATCGCGTCGAGCAGCTTTTTCGCCAAGTTGATTCCGATGTTCCTCGAGGGCGACTTTTCGCAGTTGCCCCCGGACTTGCTCGAGCGGGTCAATCGGGCGTTGGTTCGAAACTCCGGTGCACAGTACGGCGGCCTCTTGCGTACGCTGATCGATCGAGCGAACCGGCCGCTCGTGTTCCACTGCACGCAGGGGAAGGATCGCGCCGGCTTTGGGGCTGCGATGGTTCTCTCGGCGCTTGGCGTACCGTGGGAGACGGTGGTGGAGGACTACCTCTTGTCGAACCACTTCCGACAGGAGGAAAACGACAAGATTCTCCGAATGATCCGCGACTTTGCGAGCAGCAACGGCACGGAGGTCGAGCTTTCGAAGATCGAGGGGCTGTTGTACGTCAAAGCGGCGAGCCTCGAAGCGGCCCACACGGAGATCCGAGCGCTTCACGGAGATGTGGAGTCGTTCTTGATCGATGGGTTGGGGTGCCGAGTCGACGAGCTCGAGCGGCTCCGCGACGACCTGTTAGAGTAGAAAGTGAACAAAACGATGAAAGCTTGGTTTTCCTGGATCTTGGCGATTGCTTGCTTCTGTGTGGCGGGATCGTCCGTGCAAGAGGTGCGAGCCGAAGAAAAGACCGTGATCCGCTATGCGACCCTGGCGCCTTCGCAGTCTGCCTTTGGCAAGATCCTCAAAGCCTGGGGGAGGTCCCTCAAAAAAGAAACCGAGGGGCGGGTCGAGTTCCGCGTCTACTCGGGCGGCAGCCAAGGCGACGAGCGCGACGTCATCCGCAAGATGCGGGCGGGGCAAATCGATTCGGCCGGAATGACCACCGTGGGGCTCGGGATCGTCGTGCCGCAGATCCGGGTGCTCGCGGCGCCTGGGGTGATCGAGAACTACGAAGATCTCGGACGCGTACGCGAGAAGATGGATGCGCGGTTCGTAGAGATGTTTAGCAAGGCCGGGTTCGTCTTGTTGGCCTGGTCCGACGCGGGCAAGGGGCGGATCATGTCGACGGTCCCCATCCTCCGGCCCGCGGATTTGAAGGCACACCGGCCGTGGGCTTGGAAGGACGATCCGATCTTCAACGAGTTCTTGCAGGTCGTCGGCGCGAATCCCGTGCGGCTCGGCATTGGGGAGGTGTACCCCGGCCTTCAGACCAACATGGTCGACGTCGTCCCCGCCTCGGCGATCGGAGCTGTGGCGCTCCAGTGGTTTACGAAGCTCAAGTACATGTCGAAGGACAGCTTCGGCATCATCGTCGGCGCGTCGATCGTCAAGAAAGAGAAGTTCGACGAGTTGTCCGCCGGGGATCAAGAGATTCTCGTGAGTACCGCCAAGCGAGCCGCCCTCGCGCTCGACAAGCTCGTCCGCAAGGACGACGCCGAGGCCTACCAGGCGATGGTGCGCCGCGGGATCGAGATCATCGACACCGGCCCCTACCGCGCCGAGTGGGAAAAAGCTGCCAAAGAAACCCGCCAGCGCCTCATCGGCCGAATCTACAGCAAGAGCCTGCTAGCCGAAGTCGAAGCCGCAGCCAGCCCCCCAAATTAACCCCCAGTAAAAGGGGACAGTCCCCTTTTCTGTCAGCGGTCGTCGCGATGGTCGTCGTCGTCCTCGGGCTCGCATTCGCACGCATAGCACTCGCATGCGTCGCACCCGCACATCCGGTCGTCGTCGCACTCGCAAGCGTCGCACTCGCAGCTCTCGCACTCGCAGTCTTTGCCGTCGTGCGCGTCGTCGTCGTCGTCGTCGCAGTCGAGGTCGCCAGGAGCCATCATCGTGTATGCCGCGCCGTCGTCGATCGCCATGTCGCCGCTCTGGTCGTGCGGAACCGTGACGACGCATTCGCCGGTGGTTGGGTTTCCGGCTTCGTCCGAAGCGTGCCAGGCGAGCCTGTAGACTCGGCCGTTCCCGCCGCCTTGGCGCTCGGCTCGTAACTTCACACCGTCGCAACCGAACACGATGTCGGGCTCGGTGTTGCCGTCACCCATGTCGTTGACCGGCTCGTCGCTCGACGCCGTCAGGAAGGTGACCTCGACGTCGTCTTCGCAGGCATCGGTGATATCGGCGCAGTCAGCCGCCGAGATCGTCTTGAATTTGTGGTTGGGGGGCCAGAGCTCGGGCTCGCGGGTTTCGGCCGTGGGCGGCTCGGTGTCCACTACGGTCAGCTTGGCTTCACACTCGAAGACTGCCGGCTCTCCGCCTTCGACCGAGGCTTCGGCGGTGACGACCACCTCATGCTCACCGACTTCGAACGGCCCTTCGTCATTGAGAGTTAGCTCGATTTCGTCGCACGCGCTTTCGGAGACGTCGCCTGCGGGCTCGAGGTAGATGGTGTCCGGATTGCCTTTGCCGTCTTCGCATTCGACGGTGAAGTCATCGGGGCATACCCAGTCTTCCGGTTTGAGCTGCTCGGCATCGTCCACGCAAGACGCGACGAGTGCCGTGGGTGATCCTTCGACACCATCGCTGTTACAAGAGGCGGTGAGGGCGAGCGCGAAAGCACCCGCGATTAGAAGCATTGATCGATGAGGCATAGTCGCGGTATTGCCACGCCGAGGGTTGCCCTGCCAAGGCTTAGAACGGCGGAAAATACGAGGAAATACAAACTGGAAAGGTTTCCTGAACGCCAGTGTGCGATCGACTACACAGCGCTCCTGTACAAACGCGAACGTGCCGGGCGCTCGAGGCACGCCGGCACGTTCGCTGCGGTATTAACCCCTGGTAAAAGGGGACTGTCCCCTATTACTGGCCGATGGAGGAGAGGTCGGGGAGCTCGTCTAGGTTCGGGACGAGGGCGATTTCGATGCGGCGGTTTTGTGCGCGACCTTCTTTGGTGTCGTTGGACGCGACCGGCTGGGTGTCCGCGTAGGCAGCTCCCGAGATCCGAGTGGCTGGGACGCCGTACTCGGTCAGGAGCTTGGTCACGTCGATCGCGCGTGCGCCCGAGAGCTCCCAGTTCGAGGGAAAGCGTGCGGTCCTGATCGGAACGTTGTCGGTGTGGCCGCCCACCTGGAAGCTACGACCCTTGAGGCTCGCGAGGACGGGACCGACCTCGGCTAGGATCTTGACGCCGTCTTTTTTGAGCTTGGCTTGGCCGCTCGGGAAGAGAACCGCTTCAGGAAGCTCGATGACCATCTTGTTGCGCACGATGCGGACCTTGAGCTTGCCAGCGTCGATCATCGACTTGAGCTGCCTCAGCATCGAGTTGTACTCGGCGAGGCGCTTTTGCGCGCGAGCCTCACGTGCGGCGGCTTCGGCGAGCGCGGCCTCCATCGCATTGATCTGGCCCTTCTGCGCTTTCATGTCGGAGGTGTAGCCGGCGACCAATTTGTTGAGGTTCTCGCGGTCCTTCTTGCACTGTTCGAACGATGCCCCCGTCTCTTGGCTCATCGCCTCGAGCTCAGCGATTCGGGCGTCCTTCGCCCGTAGCTCGTCCTTTTTACAGCCCGCCGTCAGCATCAGGCCGACGGACAACATCAGTACCCAGCTTGCTTTATACATATGCCCCTCCATAAACGAGTTTCACTACTTGGGAGCGGCACCTTATCAAGCACTTGGGGCAAGGCAAGCGGTTGTTTGCTCTTTACGCGCCAGGGCTCCGGCCCCCACCCCGGTCGCAGTTTTTTCGCCCTCATGGCCGACCAAACCAGACCTCGGCGAGCGAGCCTCAGGGGGCGGTCAGTCCTTGGAGATCTCGCCTCGACGAAGCTTGCGGTAGAGCTCCAACGAGTCCTTCAGGATTTGGAGCGCAGCCTCGCGGTTTTGCATGCCTTCGACGATGACCTCTTTGTGCTCGAGCGCTTTGTAGTCTTCGAAGAACCGCTGAATCTCGAGGAGCTTGTGCTTGGGCAAGTCGCCGAGATCGCGCCGGGCTTCGTACTCGGGGTCGTGGGCGCTGATCGCGATGATCTTGTCGTCGATCCCCTTGTCGTCGCGCATCCGCATCACCCCGATCGCGCGGGCGTACATGATCGTCAAGGGCACCACCGGCTCTTGGCCGATGACCAGCACATCGAGCGGGTCGCCATCATCGCAAAAGCTTCGGGGGACGAATCCGTAGTTCGCGGGATAGTGGACGGCGCTAAAAAGGACGCGGTCGAGCTTGAGAAGGCCGCTCTCCTTGTCGAGCTCGTACTTGTTCTTGCTCCCCGTCGGGACTTCGATGACGACGGGGAAGACCGTATCGAGTTGGTCTTCGTCGATGTAGACGTCGTGCCAGGGGTGCATGGGCATTGGGCGACTAGCCCCTCCTTACGTCGAAAGGGTTCGGGTTCCGCATGCGATAGGCGAGCAACAACGGGATGACGCCGTACGGGCCGTTGAACGCCCAGAACACGAGCGGATTTCCCGGAGGGGGGCCGATCCAATACTCGGCGATGTAAAACTCGATGACCCCGTGCATCATCGCGCCGACATAAAGGAACGCCGGAATTCGGATCCAGTTCTTCCCTTTGACGAAGGCGTAGACCAGCAAAACATAGAACGGGCCGTACACCATTCCCGAGATGCCGGTGTTGATGCGGATGTAGTCGTGATCGGCGAGGAAGAAGTGGTCCTGGGCGACCTCTCCGTACCATCGGTTGGCGCGAGACCAAAAGGCGTCGCCTTCGAGGAGCCCGAGCGCATGCCAGGAATCCGAGAAAAACGATGAGAATGCAAAGAACGAAAAGCACGCGACGAAAAACCAGTCCCGAGGCCGCGCGCTGAGGGGACTACCGGTGCTCGATGGACTCATGCGATCTCCGTGAAAGCCGCTTCTTATATCATCGGGGACGCAGGGCTTGCTAGGGCGAGGTTCACCATTCGAGAATTGGCCAGCGTCGCCTTTTTGCGGCCCGGCGCAAACGCGGGTCGGGCGCGATGACGCGTGGGTTTCCGACCGCATCCAACATGGGGAAGTCGGTCAGCGAGTCGCTGTAGAAGAAGCAGTCGGCGAGGTTGATTCCGCGCTCGCCGGCCCACGCTCGGGCTCGTTTGACCTTGCCCGGCCCGTAACAGAGCGGCGACACGACCGTGCCATCGAGCTTACCAGCGGCGTCGGTGGGGAAATCGTTGGCCAGAAAATCATCGAGACCCCAGGTGTCACGTGCGACTCGAGCGGCGAACACCGACGCGCTGGTCAACAAGACGAGCTGATGCTGTTGCTTGCGATGCTCGTCGAGCGCCCGGCTCGCCCCGGGTCGCAAGTGATGCGCGACCTCACGAAGAAACCATCGCTTGGTTTCGTATTGGAGGTCTTCGTAACGCCGTCCCCGATAGTGCGCGACGGCTTCGTTGAATGCGGTCTCGATGTCGATCAGCGACAGGTGATAGAGAACGTTCCACACGGCGACACGCCCGAACTGCTTGGGCGAGATGTTGCCACTCAGGAGCTCGTGCTTGGCCCAGAGCGTGCCGCTGTTCACGCCGAGCAGGGTGCGGTCGAGGTCGAAAAACGCGGCGATCTTTTGGTCCAAGGTTGAGCATCTATCCTGCTTTGCGCCCCGGTTCCACCGGTTTTGCGAGATTGCGATGTCGACGGTTGCGCCAGGCGACCCGATGGCCGAGATTAGCCGCCGGAGAAAGCCGTCTATGATTTTGGACCGTTTCAAGGTGACCGATCGGGTGGCCGTCATCACCGGCGCGGGTCGGGGGATTGGCCGGGGGATCGCGATCGCGTTGGCCCAAGCCGGAGCGGATGTCGTGCTCGCCGCCCGCCGTGAAAATACGCTCCAAGAGGTGGCGAGCATCGTTGAAAACGCGGGACGGCGGGCCTTGGTGGTGCCGACCGATGCGCTGGTGCCCGAACAGCTCGACCGACTCGTCGAGCGTGCGCTTGGGGAGCTCGGTGGGGTCGACTTCTTGGTGAACAACGTCGGAGGGACCCTTCCAGGGCCGGCGCTTCAATGTACCGACGACGAATTCAACAAGTCGTTCCACTTCAACGTGACGACCGCGCTTCATCTGTCGCGGATGCTTGCGCCCTCGATGGCGGAGCGGGGGCATGGTGCCATCGTGAACATCTCGTCCGGGCTTTCCCACCTGGTCGACCACGGGTTCGTCGCCTACGGAACGGCCAAAGCCGCGATGGCCCATATGACGAGGCTGCTTGCGCACGAGTGGGCACCGCACGTTCGCGTCAACGCGATCGCGGTGGGCGCGACCGAGACCGATGCGCTTGCGATGGTGACGGCCGACAAAGCGCTCGCAAAGCAGATGATCGACCTCACGCCGATGGGGCGGCTCGGGACCGTCGAGGACATCGGCGCCGCGGCGCTCTATCTCTTGTCGCCAGCCGGGAGCTGGGTCACCGGGAAGGTCTTGGAGGTCGATGGCGGGACGGTCGCGTCGAACTGGCCGTTCGCGATGCCAAGCGGGCTTCGCGGGCCCAACGACGCGTCCACCTGAGGAGGTTCCGATGAAGTCTGCCTGGATCCAGTCCTTCACCAACGACCCTGCCGAGGTCGAGCTTCGGCAAGTGGACCCGCCCACACCAGGTGCGGGCCAGGTTCTGGTGCGCATGCGGATGGCGCCAGTGAACCCGTCAGACTTCAACTACATCGAGGGGACCTACCAAAGCGGCTTTGCTCGACTGATCTGGAATCAGGGGGCGGACCGACCGAGCGACCGACACGGCAATCCCCCGTTCCCGTGGCCACCGTATTCGCTCGGCGTCGAGGGGGTGGGGGTCGTTGAAAAGGCGGGCCGCGGCTTTCTCGGGAAACGATTGGTCGGCAAGCGTGTCGCGGTGGTGAGTGGGCCCCCGAACGGAACTTGGCAAGAGCACACCCTCATCGATGCGCAGCGTGCGTTTCCGGTTCCGCGAGGGCTCACAGATGAGCAAGCGTGCTCGTTTTTCGTGAATCCGCTGACCGCTCTGGCCCTCATTCGGCATGTCTTGCAAGTGCCCGCGGGGGCTACGGTGTTGCAGACCGCTGCGGGCTCTGCCCTCGCCGGGATGGTTCGCAATCTTGCGCGGGACGATCGATTTTCTGTGATCGATGTCGTGCGAAGTCGAGCGGGCGCCGAACGCCTTCGGCAAAGCGGCTCCGAGTATATCGTGGCCCTCGAGGATGAAGATCTCGTCGGGGCGGTGCATCGCGTGGCGCCCGGCGGCGTGGCGTTCGTGTTGGATTGCGTGGGAGGACCGACCGGCTCCGATGCGCTCCGATGCTTAAAGCCAGGCGGGCGTATGGTTTGTTACGGAACGCTCAGCGGGCAGCCCCTTTCGTTGCCACCCCGCGACTTGATGATGCCGATGACCCGCATCGAGGGGTTCTACTTGCCGGCGTTCTTGGCCGATCGCTCGTTATTGCAGCGCCTGGGGCTGGTCCGGAAAACCGCAAAGTTGATCGAGCAAGGGGTCCTCGATACGCCGGTCGAGCAAACCTATCGACTCGATGCGCTTCACCAGGCGCTCGATCACGCACGCCGACCGGGGCGCACGGGCAAGGTGCTGCTCGATATGTCGCCGTAGAGCGACTTCCGCCCGGGTTTGCTAGGGCTTCTTGGTCTTGTCGGAATCGGGTGCTCGGGGGCTCACCAAGCCGAGGCGCCCCTCCTGGAGCATTTGCTCGAGCGCTTTTTGGATTTCGTGTGCGAACACCACCGAGGCCGCGTCGAGGGCAACCGGCTTCAACGCACTCAGAAGGTCGCTCGACCCGTCGATGAACCGGTCGTGCATGTGCTCGTGAAAGTAGAGGCTCAGCTCTTTGGCTGCCTTCGACAGATGCTTGGACAGGATGGTCGTCGCCTCTTGCGCGGTTTCGATGTCGATCCCGTGGCGCTCCAACGTCAGGGCCATGTTCAAGAGCGCCGGGCTTCGGACGAGATACTGGTTCCCCTCGCGTTCGAGCAGGCCCGTCTTGAGGAGCGCGGCGAGCAAGCCGGGCGGGCGGCCCTCGAGGCGGGCCTGGATTTGGGATTCACTCAAGAGCTCCGGAACATCCTCGCTCCAAGGCGTACGAAGCTCGGCCTCGAAGCCGAACCAATCCTCCATCGAGGTCCGGCCCGCGTCGAGTTGATCGAGCAGGTTCCGAATCGCCCGTATCTGGAGGCCTCGATCCTGGAGCCGTGCGATGAGCTCCAACCGCTCGACATGGGCCTGGCCGTAAAAGGCTTTGCGCCCACGCCGAGCAGGCGAGGGGAGCGCGCACTTGCTCTGATAAAAACGAATCGTGCGGCTCGGGACGCCGGTGAGGGCGGCGAGCTCGTCGATCGTGTAGGTGGCCTCGTCCCCCATTATGCGTGGGCTTTCTTCCAACCGCGAGCCACCTGGCTTGAAAGGAAGCCAGGCAGAATGGCCGCGGCCGCGAAAGCCGCCCACGCTCCAAGCGTGAACCATACAAATTCCATTCTGCACCTCCTATTGGTGCATTTATAACTATGACAGTCTAAGCTGTCAAGTTTAGGAGGCCTGGTATTCTCCGAAACGTTATTGGTTTCAGGTACTTAGGGAACTAGTCAGAAACGGACATCGATACTGGGTATCATTAGAGTGACACGCGTACAGCCCCAAACGGGCGCTGACACTGACACTGGCACTGGCACTGGCACTGACGCTGACACTGGCACTGGCACTGGCACTGACGCTGACACTGGCACTGACGCTGACACTGGCACTGACGCTGACATCGGCACTGCCCCGGCACAGCAATTGCACGTATCGTGAGTTAGAAATGAAGCCCCTCATCGTTGTCTGCACCGATTTCTCGGCTTGTTCCGAGAAGGCTCTGCAACGTGGCGCGGAGATCGCAGCCCGTGAGGACACGCGTGTGTTCCTCATCCACGTCTGCGGCCCGCGAAAAGGCCCCGCACCCGGGGCCCCCGAGTGGGACAGCAAGCTCTGGTACGACGACGCGATGGGTGAGCTGAAACGAGCGCGTCACAAGCACTTCAGCGATTTGTCCGATACCGACGTCCAGTACGACGCGATTCCGAGCGCGCATCCCGCCAGCGCGATTTGCAAGATCGCCAAGGAAACGGCGGCCAGCCTGATCGTGCTCGGCTCCCACGGGCGCACCGGCCTGCTCCGTCAATTGCTCGGCAGCGTGGCCGAAACTACCGTTCGCCACGCGCCGTGCAGTGTCTTCGTCGTTCGGGACGACCCTGAGCGGGCTTGAGCTTTACTTGATCTTGTTTTTGATGTTGAGCAGGCGCTGCTTGATGTCGTTGCCCAACGCCTTGAGCTCTTCGCCCACCTCATCGGCCTTCGCGTCGAAACGCTGCTCGAAGTCCTCGAGGCGCGGCTGAATCTCGTTCCACGCATCTTTCGCGTCCATGCCGGCAAGGTGCAGCTTCACCTTAATCTCGTCCGCCATGCGCCTTAAGTCGTTTCGGGTATCTTCGAGGTCTTGCTTCAGGGTCTTGTCTGCTTCTTGCGCGCTCATGGTGTTCTCCTTGAGAGGCTAGAGGTGTACCAGCGGTGCATCGAATGTGCCAAGCCCCGCCCGCCCTGCCCGGGCTTTTTTGGACGGGCCTCAGGCGCAGCTTCTTCGCCGGGAGCCGGCGATGCGCAGGATTCGCGTCGAGACCCTCGGGATTACCGAAATCGCGCCGGCGTTGGCGGGCCGAGACGCCTCGTGCTGGGATGCCCGGTCAGAGCGTGGCGGACGCGGCCGAACGTGGTACAGCTCGGCGCATGGACCCGAATGCGCCGATCGCCGAGTACATGACCCCCCTCCCGCACACGGTGGGCAGTGAGCAAACGATCACGTTCGCTCAGCAAATGATGCAGAAGTACGGTATCCGCCACTTACCTGTGTTGCACGGTGGGGAGCTCTACGGCATCGTCAGCGACCGGGACCTCGGAATGATCGCCGGTCTCAACGAGGTGAATCCGGACTCGACGACGGTTGAAGAGGCGATGACGCAAGAAGCGTACACCGTCTCCCCAGAGACCCCCCTCATCGACGTGCTCAAGCAGATGCTCGAGCACAAATACGGGTCGGCAGTCGTGATTGAAGGCATGAAGATCATCGGGATCTTCACGACTCACGACTCGCTGAAGCTACTCGTGGAGAACGCCGTCTAGTCGGGAAGCCGGGTTCCGGTGTCCTCGAGGACCGTCGTCAGGAGCGGCGGAACGTCGGTGATGATGCCGTCGACCCCAAAGTCCTCGATCAGCTCCCGCATCTCTGCTTCGTCATTGATCGTCCACACATGGACCTTGAGCCCGAGCTCGTGTGCAATGGGCACGAATTGGTCGTGCAGGACCATGACTCCTCCTTGCTCGGGGGGTACTTGGAGGAACTCGGCAGGGGGGACGTAGCTCGGGTCGACTCCATCGGGATTCGTGGATTCGATGAAGTATTCAAAGACCTCGCCCAACGCAAAGCTCGTCGCCATTTCCGGCGCTTTGGCGCGAAGCTCCGCAAGCACGGTGTCGTCGAAGCCGGCGCCGTTGATTTGGCGGATCACGCCTTGCTCCCGCGTAATGGCCACAAAGTCGTCGACGATGGACGGCTCGGCCTGTTTGATCTCGATCAGATAGGGCACGTCGGGGAACGCCTCCAAGACCTCTTCCAAAGACGGGACGACCAGCCCCATCCCGCGATACGGATAGGTCATGCCATCATCGGGTGTGAAGTCGTAGCCCGCATCATAGGTTCGAAGCTCTTCGAACGTCATGTCCTTGATCGCGCCCGTGCCGTCGGTGGTACGGTCGATCGTATCGTCGTGCATCACCACGATCACGCCGTCGCTCGTGGCGTGAATGTCGAGCTCGAGAACGTCGGCGCCGTCTGCAAGCGCCTGCTCGTACGCCACTAGCGTGTGCTCGGGCCGAATGCGCCCGCCGCCTTGATGAGCGATGTTGAGCACGATGCCGTCGCAGCGGAGAATTTCTTCAGCGGTGGTGCACTTGATGGCGGTGCCCCCTGTGCCACCCATCCCGCCGACTGCGCCGGTTCCTGGAACGCCGCCCATGCCTGCCGAACCACCGCTCTCGGTGCCGCAGCCCATCGTGGCGATCGCGATCGAGGTAAGGAGTAAGAAAAGCTTGTTCATGGCCGTCGCCTCCTGTGGCGCGCTTTAGCAGCAGTTCGGTCGCTCGTCTTCCGGAGCTTGTGAACCAAACGGGCGCCTGTCACCCTTTCGGTCGTGGCGCCCCGCACGCAACACACGTTTTGTCGCATTTGTGAACCCACCTGCGGGCTCACCGCAACCGTCGAAGGCAACCGCATCGTTTCGCTCGAGCCCGACGAAGACCACATCGTCAGCAAGGGCTACGCCTGCATCAAGGGGCTTCGCTATCACGAAGTTCATCACTCGCCGGACCGGCTGCGATTTCCGCTCAAGCGGGTCGGGGATCGGTTCGAGGCGATCAGCTGGGAGCAGGTGCTCGACGAGATCGGCGCCAAGGTGCGAGAGCTCGTCCAGGAGCATGGGGGCGACGCGATTTCGGCGTACCTCGGAAATCCAATCAGCTTCAGCTTGATGCCGCCGATCCTGACGGCCGCGTTTTTGACGGGGCTTGGGTCGAAGAATCTGTTCCAGACTGGGTCCCAAGACTGCAACAACAAGTTTGCGGCGGCCCAACGTCTGTACGGCTTCCCCTTCATCCAGCCTTTCCCAGACGTCGACCGAACGCAGTGCTTGATCATGCTCGGCTCGAACCCGGCCGTCTCGAGGTCGAGCTTCATGCAGCTTCCAGATCCGATTCGGAGGCTTCGAGCGATCGAGCAACGCGGAGGGCGCGTCTTCTTCGTGAACCCTCGGCGCACCGAAACCGCGAAACAGTTGGGGACGCAAGTTTTCATTCGGCCCGATACGGACATCTATTTCTTGTTGAGCTTCCTCCACGAAGTCGTAACGCGAGACGCGATCGACCACCTGCGGGTGCGCCGGACGATGAAAGGCCTCGACGCCCTACGGAAGGTCAGCGAGCCCTGGTCCCCCAAGCGGACTTCGGCGATCACGGGGATTTCGGCGGATACGCTCCGGTCGATGGTCGACGCCTATCTCGAGGCGGATGGCGCTGCGCTTTTCCTGTCGACCGGGGTCAACCAAGGGAGCAATGGGACGCTCGCGTTTTGGATTCAAGAGGCGATCAACGCGATCACCGGAAACCTCGACCGGCTTGGCGGGACGCTCGTCGGTCACGGCTACATCAAGGACTTCCCCAAGCATGCACGAAAGGGCGGGCACACACTTCGCAAGGACTTGTCGCGCATCGGCCAGCTTCCTTCGGTCGCCGACACGTTTCCCGCGGGGATCCTGGCAGACGAGATCCTGACGCCTGGCGAGGGGCAGATCCGCGCGCTGTTCGTCGTATCCGGGAACCCATTATTGACGGTCCCCAACAGCAACGGACGCCTCGAGCAGGCGTTAAGCGCGCTCGAGCTCGTCGTGAGCATCGACATTTTCCGGAACGAAACGGCAAACCTGGCCCACTACATTCTGCCGGGCACGAGCGCGATGCAGCGCGCCGACTTGCCGTTCGTCTTTCAGTCGTTGATGGGTGCGCAGCCGGTGCCGTATGCGCAGTTCACCGACGCGGTGGTGCCGCTCGAAGACGAGCAGCGCGATGAGACGATGATCTTGCTCCGACTGGCGCGTGCCTGTGGTGCGAACCTCTTTGGCTCGCGAATGGTGCAGGGGTTTTTCAGTGCTTGGATGGGGGTTGGTAGGGTGCCGCTCGTCGGCAAGCACCTCGAGCTCACCCCGGAGCGGTTCTTGGGCCTAATGGCGCGCGCATTTCGTCTCGGCTCTCTTCGGAGCCTTCGCAAGGATCCGCACGGACGGCTGCTCGAGGACCACAAGGGCAACGACTTTCTCGGTAAGCGCGTCGTGAACGACGATGGGCTCGTCGACCTCGGGCCGACGGAGTTCGTGAAGGCCGCCGAGAAGCTCGAGTCGTCTTTCGATCGCGAGTTGGCGCAGCGCGACAAGCTCAAGCTGATCAGCAAACGCGAGCAACACAGCCACAACAGCTGGCTTCACAATCACCCGCGGTTCGTGGAAGGCCGACGCTCGACCAATTATCTGTACATGCACCCCCAAGACGGTGAAAAGGTGGGGGTGCAGTCGGGGGAGATGGTCGAAGTGCGAAGCCGCGTCGCTTCGGTCCGTCTTCCGGTGGAGCTCACCGACGAAATGATGGTTGGCGCGGTCGCGCTCCCGCATGGCTGGGGCCACCAAGACGCGGATGGCTTGAGCGTCGCGAGCCAGACGACGGGCGCAAACGTGAACTTACTGGCGGCCGATGGTCCCGAGCAGTTGGAGTACTTCTCGGGAATGGCGCAGCTGAACGGGATCCTCGTAGACGTCGTCCCGGTTGCAGAAGACTAGGCTCCACGTCGGCGCTGACGGCATCGCCGTTGAAATGCTCAGAGCTTGCTTGCTTCGTCAGCGGTGCGCCCATCCTCGACGCTGATCGAAAGGGACGCACGGTACTTCTCGGTTCCCTGCGACCACTCTTCCTCGGCGACGGCGATTCTCTTGTCCACCACGTTCTGACGCCTGCGCATCCACTTGGCGCCGTCTTCGGGGTCGGGCTTGGCGGGCCCGGTCTCACGCAGCCATTCAGCGGATTCCGCAAAACGCCGGGTGTTGCGCAGGACGGGCTCCACGATCACACGAGATTTGCCGAGGCCCATCTTCTTGCGGATCTCGATGATGTAGGTACGCCCAGCGTCGAGCTCTCCACGAACGAGCTCCGCGTTTTCCGAGATGACATAGAAGGTGTGCTTGCCGGGCTCGACCGTTGTCATCCCGTACTGGTTACCGTGGAGCATGGTGACGAACTTCTTGCCCTCATCGACGATGTAGGCTTTCCCACGCTTCGAGTGGCTCACGAAGACCACTAGCGCCTTGTCCGTCGGTGCGACGAATGACGCCGGCCCCGAGGGTGTGATGGGCTCGCCTGTGGCAGGGTACACGAAACCGGCACACAGGGGGGCGAACATTGGCAAGAAGTAGCGTTCCTTCATTTGGATCTCCCCGAGAAAAATGCTTTTCAGCGCCTCGGCTCTGCATGGGCCTGGAAACAATCGCGAAGGATGGTCGCTGATCGGCGAATGTCGTGGCGCGCTTCGACGCGCGCGCGTCCGATCTCCCCCATCTTTAGAAGCTCGAATTCACTCGTCATCAAGCAATTCTTCAGGGCGGCGGTGAGCGCCTCGATGTCTCCGGCAGGAACGATCCATCCGCAGGAGCCGTCAACGAGCTCTGGGATGCCCGCGATGTAGGTTGAAATCACCGGTTTACCGAGCGCAAAGGCTTCCATGATCGATACGGGTAGGCCTTCGGCAAAGCTCGGCAAGAGCATCGCTCTCGCCCCTCTGAGGATCGACCGAACTTCTTCATTGGAGCGCCAGCCCACTAACTCGAAGTGTCCGCCCAAACCCTTTTTGGCGATCTTGTCCTCGATCTCTCCGCGTGTTTCGCCATCACCCACCAGAATGACTTTGAGATCCGGGAAGCCGGCGACCAAGGGTTCGATGGCATCGGGGATCAGTGTCTGCGCCTTTTGATGGCAAAGGCGTCCAATACACACGAACGTGTTGCTTTCGCTGACCGCATTAGGAGCGCGCTCGAACTCGTCGAGGTCCAGCGCACAGGGGACGATCTCTATCTTGTCCCAATGGTGCGCTCCGCCGAAACGAGCCAACTGCACCCGGCAAAAGTTGGAAATCGCCGCAACGAAAGCAGCGTTGTCGATCTTGAGATCATAGCTCAGCCTGTAGGGCTCCACGAGCTCGTCTGGCCCGTGCACGGTGAAGCTGTACGTGCTGCCTCCCAGCACACGGCACAGCATGGCGACCGTGGTGGCGTTGGTTGCGAAATGCACGTGCACGTGCCTGAGGCCGGCAGCGTCTAGGCGCTGGCGTAGGCTGATCGCCTCCAGCAAGTACGCGACGTGCTTTATGAAATCGCGACCTGCGGCTCGCCACAACTTGAAAGCCGCTGCAACAGCCTTCGCCAAGCCCCAAGGATTCGTCGCGAGCTCCTTGGCGAACGACCAGAGAAGCCGAACCGTATTGCCGGTCAACAAATAGGTCGTCTTGTCCCGCTCGTCGATGTCACGTGGGTCGACGAGTTGCTCGGACCAAGATCGCACCGCGAATCGCTTAACCTCGACGCCGAGCTCCTCGAGCGCGTGGATCTCACGACGAATGAAGGTTGTGCTCGTCATTGGATACGAGTTCATCAGGTAAGCGATCTTCATGACCCAAGTCCGTCCGAGCCCTGCTGCACATCCGAGCCTGCTTGCTCCACGATACGCAATGTTTCGAGCGTGTGCTCGATCGGCATCAGGTGGCTCTGCGTTTTACCTGAGCGAACGCATTCCACGACCTCCTGCAGCTGTGGAACGTAAGGGTTTACCCCGTACGATCGGTGCTCGACCGAGACGTTTGGGTAGTAACGGGTGCGCACCCGACGTAGTAGCGAAGACGACTTCAGTGTTTCGAAGATGCGCTGCTTCGTGGAAGCACCGGCCTCCGACCGCGCCTCGGCGAGAACTGGCGCTTGTTCTCGAATGCTAATCCGCTCGGTCCCCAGCAAGGGCTCCATCAGCTCGATCCGACCGCCGCTGCACGAAATTAGCGCCCGGTTGCCGAGAAAAGCCTGCGTTGAAACCGAAAGCTGGGACAAAGCCCCGCCATCGTGACGCAAGATCAATGAGGCCTGGCAAGCAACACCCGCGTCATTGCGCACCACCACGCTCGAAGCGGCTCGTGGGACCCCAAGGAGCAAGATGGCGAGCGAAATCGGATAAACCGCACGATCAAGGAGCACTCCGACACTTGGACTCTGATCGCCGGGAACCGGATAGCCAAAATCGGCTTGAAGGAATCGCGGTGCGCCAACGACACGTGCCTTTGTGAGCTCTTCAGCCCGTCGCACCGCCGGCAGAAATCGAATCCACATTCCCTCCATCAAAAAGACGCCACTGCGCGACGCGGCCTCCGCCACCTGCTGCGCCTCGGCGGCCGAGGTTGCCAGGGGCTTTTCGCAAAGCACGGCCTTTCCGGCTTGCAGCGCTGCAACGCAGTCCGACACGTGATGCATTGGATGGCTTGCGACATAAACGACCTCGACCTCGCTGTCGTCGGCCAGTGATGCGATCGTCCCAAAATGACGTGTGAGGCCATGACGACGAGCAAATTCGCGTGCCCGATCTTCAGAGCGAGATGCGACTGCAACCACGCGAGCCTCGGGAAGCGCTCGAAACGCCCTCATCATCGTGTGCGCCATCGTGCCGGTTCCGATGATCCCAAAGTTCATGGTTGGCTTGCCCACGGCATCGGTTCGATCGGTGGGCAGGTCGTTTTGACATCTATGGCGCGCCCACCCACAGCATCTTGAATGGCGAGTGTGACCTCGTTGATGTGCAGAGCCATGTCCGCACTCACGCGCGGATTGCGCCCTTCACGCAGAGCGTCGATCATCTCTACGGGACCCAGCGCAAAATTCATCGACGCCGCGCCGCGACGGCTCACCTTGGGGTGGGTTGGGCCTGCGATCTTTTGCCTTCGACCGATGGGAAGCTCGATCAGCCGTCGTCGGATTGCCATGCGTTTGTTGACGACGACGGGGCTTTCGTTGTCCCAACAATCTTTGACTTCCATCACGCCCCGATCACCGATCACGCGAAACCGGTGATCATGAGTTGCCAGAATGCTGCAAGTCAGTCGAGCCACGACGTCGTTACCAAAATAGAGAATGCCGACGGAGAAGTCAGGCGCAGTCTCTACGTTTGGCCCAATCTTGTCCTCGATGAGACATGCCGAGGCCGCTGCAACCCTCTTTACGGGACCGAACATCGCGACGAGCCAGGTCAGGTAGTAGCCGGCGTGCTCCAACGTACAGCCCACCTCGAACTCGTCCTGGTATGGCCACGGCGCTGCGGATTCGCTGACCCAGGAGTTGAACGGCGCCTGCGTGACAAACCCGTCATCGAGCTCGGCGTAGACCAGCCTCGGACGCCCAATCTTGAAATCGCGGAGGGTCCTCCAGGCGATCTGGGCGGACTCGCTCAAGAAGTTACAAGGCGCCGAACCGAGCAACAGGTTCTTTTCCTGCGCGAGCTCGTGAAGATTGATCGCATCGCTCAGCTGCATCGCGAGCGGCTTCTCCGAATACACGTGGACACCAGACGAGAGACAACGCCGGGTCACCTCGCAATGTGAGCCCGGATTGGTGAGATTGAGAATGAGATCGCAGCGCCCAGTTTCCAATAGCGTATCGAGAGACTGAAAGGGCTGAAGTTTCCAGTACCTGCAAAACTGCCCCAAACGGTCGGTGTCGATGTCATGGACTCCGACGACGCGCACTCCATCGTAGAGCGCCAGCGATCGCATATAGAGATCTGCGACAAACCCCGCGCCGACGATTCCGATCTGTGCTGGATTTCTGAGCATTGCACCTCGCTGTTCGAGCGACGGACAGAATAGTAGCTAGGGCTGAGCGAGAAATCGAAAGTTCGTCACGGCCCGGCTGCTTCCGCTTCAACCGCCTCGAGCAAGCTCTTGCTGTAGACCCGGCCGGCCAACCGCTTCCGGGTCTCTAGGGCCACGGCGTCCCAGGCGGCCTTGTGGGGCGAGGTATCGATTTCCTCGATCCCGCGCTTGAGCATCGATTGGTACGCCGTCATGTCGTCTCGACGCACGATCTTGTCCGAGGCTCTCGCCGTTCGTTCGGCTGTGTCGATCAGGATCCTCTGGTCGCCGGGGCTCAGCGCGTCGAACTTCTCCTGTGTGATGATCGAGCCCCCGAGAATGACGCTCAAGTTATCCTTGGCCATGTACTTGAGGCGCGTGTGCCACTGGAAGGCCACCGCCGCGATGCATGAGGCCGGCGCAACATCGATCATGCGTGTCTGAAGCCCCGGGTAGACCTCCATCGCGCCGACGCGTACCGGATTGGCGCCAATGACGCGTATGAACTCCGCAAACACGGGGTCGTCTTTCCACGCCCAAGGCCGCGCGTGCTTGAGGTCATCGGGTTTGGCGATGATGCGCGTCGAAAAGAGGCGGTTCTTGCCCCCATCACCCCAGGCGAGGAGCTGAACCCCGGCGCGTTCGAAAAGCGCGTTGAAACGTCCCCGGAGCTTTGTCCTGACCCGGTGGAGCTCGTCGTACTCGGTCAGGAGACCCGGCACCGTCAGGACGAGAACCGGACGGACGAGCATGCCCAACCCCGTCGTCGTCACGCCAGCGGCATCGAGTTGACCCGCCCGCATCTTTCGAAGCACATCGCGCTCATCGCCCTGGCTGCCGCCGCCGTAAAGGCGCAGCGTCACGCGGCCTTCGGTCTGCTTCTTGAGGGTTCGGCCCCAGGCCCGGAGCACCTTTCCAAAGGCAGAGCCCGGAGGCGCCAGCGTGGCATATCGAATGATGATCGGGGAATCCGGTGCGGCGGCCGAAACGAGCACGCCCCCGGGGAACGAAGAGGCGCCCAAGACGAGCAAGGCTAAGAGTGCGTGCTTTCGGTGTCTTAGCGAGATGGTTACTGGCTTGGGGGAAGGAGGGTTTGTCCGGATGGGGTGTCGATCAGGGCCTGCCACCAGCGCTTGACGTGCTGGAACTCGTCGATGGGGAGCTCGCAGGTCTCTTCGTAGCCGAGGCCAACACCGACCGCGAAGTCGGCCAGTGTCAGGGTGTCGCCCGTGATGAAGTGGGAGCCGTGGAGCGTGCCGTCGAGCACGGCGGCGTACTTGCGAAAGTCTTTGAGGGCGCTGTCGATGACGGCTTGATCGGGATTGTCACTTCGGAAGATCTTTTGAACGATGATCGCGGTGATCGCTTGGCTGAAGTGATTCGATTCCCAAAACATCCAGCGAAGAATGTCGTAGCGCTTGGCCGACTTTGGCCAGAGATCGGTGTCGGACTTGCCGGCGAGATAACAGAGAATCGCATTCGACTCCCAGAGGGTCGTGTCGCCATCGACGAGGGTAGGGACTTTGCCGTTGGGGTTTAGGGCGAGGTACTCGGGTGTGCGCTGCTCGCCCGCTCGAAGATCGACGGTGTGTGTGTCCAGCTCGATCCCGAGCTCCTGGGCGGCGGCATGGACCTTGCGGGCGTTAGGCGAGAACAGATTCGTGTAGAGCTTCATGGAGACCTCCTAGGGCTTCTTGGGTCATAGACTGGGCCTTGGTGGAGGTTACCTCACAAACGAATGTAAAACTTCTGTCATTTGAGACCCGTATTGGTGCCCTCCGGCCGGAAGTCGCTTACACAGGAAGCGAAGCGGGGATCTCCCGAAGTTCTGATGTTCAAGCGATCGCTAGGCGAGGCGTTCCTTCGGGTCGCCGGTTGGAAAATGGACGGCGAGCGACCGACGGAGGCGCGGTACGTGATCATCGCCGCGCCACATACATCGAACTGGGACATGCCGTTCATGCTGGCGATGGCCTTCGTGTACGACATTCCGGTCCGCTGGATGGGTAAGCACACCCTCTTCAAGCGACCGTTCGGCGCATTCTTTCGGCGCATGGGTGGGATCCCGATCGTGCGTCACCGCGCCGGCGGCGTGGTCGAGCAAATGGCGGAGTACTTCGAGAACGAGCCGTCGCTGGTGTTGATGGTCCCGGCCGAGGGCACGCGTTCTCACGTCGACTACTGGAAGTCAGGCTTCTATCACATCGCTCGCAGCGCCGACGTGCCGGTGTGCCTTTCGTATCTCGATTTCAGCAAGAAGGTCGGAGGCATCGGCCCAATGATCCGGCTGACCGGCGACGTTCGAGCCGACATGGACAAGATTCGGGCGTTCTACGCCGGCAAAGAGGGTTTCTACCCCGAGAACGTCGGCCAGATCCGTCTTCGCGAAGAAGACGTCGAACAATACGTCGAGGACGGAGCCGAGGAGCTCGACGTGGTCGAGCGGCTGGCCAGCAATCTGTAACGCCAGCGCGCTCTAGACGTCCTTTACATCCGCCGGTGGATTGTGAAACGATTCCGCCCTTGCGTCGCCATATGTCGTGACGCTCGCGGGTGAAAGGCAGTTCGAATGGGCACTGAGAAAACCACCTGGCTCAAGGTTCTCGAACCCGACGAGCTCCCCGATGGCCGTGTCAAAGCGGTGACGTGCAAGCACATCACACTCTGCATGAGCCATTTCGAAGGCCAGTTCGCCGCCCTCGACAACAGGTGTCCGCACCAGGGTGGGCCTCTCGGGGAAGGGTCGATCGAGGAAGGTTGGTTGCGTTGCCCGTGGCACGGGTGGGACTTTCACCCGCTCACGGGCAAGCCTCCGGGCGGCTTCGACGACGGCGTCGACACGTTCCCCGTGGAGGCCCGCGAAGATGGGATTTACGTCGCATTCCCCGAAGAGCAGGCGCACGTGCGCACATCGAGCGATGTGATGGTCGAGACGTTGATCAACTGGAACGTGAAATGGGTGTGGGGGATGGTCGGGCATTCGAATCTCGGCTTCGCGGATGCCATTCGCCGCCAAACCGCGAGTGGCGCCCTCGGGTACTTCGGGATTCGCCACGAGGGTGCTGCGGCGTTTGCCGCGTCCGCGTATGGGAAGCTCACCGGTCGACCGGCTGCGTGTTTTTCGATCGCGGGACCCGGCGCGACCAACATGTTGACCGGGCTCTGGGACGCGCACGTCGATCGCGCCCCCGTGCTTGCGTTGACCGGTCAGGTGCCGACTCATCTCATCGGACGAGGCGCCTTCCAAGAGGTTGACCTGGCGGCTGCCTTTGGCGGGGTGGCGACATATACAGCCGTCGCGGCGAAGAGCTCGAACTTTCCGGAGATCGCGAGCCTTGCATGCAAACATGCCATCTTGGAGCGTGGGGTTTCGCACATGGTCTTTCCAGATGATGTGCAGCTCGTCGAGGCGCACGACGCCCAGCCTGGCTCACCGGCGGGCCGGCTCTCGGCGCAGGAGATCGCTCCGCCACAGGGAGCACTGGACGACGCCCTCACCAAGATTCGCGAAGCAAAGCGCCCGATCATCATCGTGGGGCACGGCGCGCGCTTCGTGATGGACTCGGTGATCGAGCTCGCGGAGCAGCTCGGTAGCCCCGTCCTTACTACGTTCAAGGGCAAGGGACTGATCCCCGATGATCATGCGCTTGGCTGTGGTGTGCTTGGGCGTAGTGGGACGCCAGTCGCTAGTTGGTTCATGAACGAAGCCGACCTGCTGATCGTATTCGGCGCGAGCTTCAGCAATCATACCGGAATCACATCGTACAAGCCGATCATCCAAGTAGACTACGATCCGATGACGCTCGGGCGCTTTCATTCGGTCACGGTTCCGGTGTGGGGCGAGATCGGCGTTACCGCGCGAATCCTGCGCGAGCGGCTTGGGAAGACCCCCGCGGTCGATCAGCGAGGCGAAGTCGCCGAACGTTGGAAGATCTGGCGCGAAGAAAAAGTGCGTCGACTGTCCGAGACCGAAGGCAAGGGCGTGCACTCCGCTGCGATTTTCCAAGCCCTGACGGCGACTGCCCCCGAAGACGCGATCATCGCGGTCGACGTGGGGAACAACACCTATTCGTTTGGCCGATATTTCGAGTGCAAGCGTCAGTCGGTGTTGATGAGCGGGTACCTCGGCTCGATCGGGTTTGGCTATCCGGCTGCAATGGGCGCCTGGGCTGCCACCCAAGAGCGCGATCCGAGGTTCAGTGGTCGGAAGGTGATCGCGGTGACCGGCGACGGCGGCTTTGGTCAATACATGGGCGAGTACACCACTGCCGTGAAGTACGGCATGGACATCACCCATATCCTCTTGAACAACAGCGAGCTTGGAAAGATCAGCAAGGAACAGCGCACGGCAGACTACGACGTGTGGGAGACCTCGCTCCACAACCCGAGCTTTGCCGAATACGCGGAGCTCTGTGGCGCCAAGGGGATTCGCGTGAACGCAGCGGAAGAGCTCGAGGAGGCAATGGCGAAAGCGCTCGCGCACGATGGCCCGGTGACGGTCGAAATCCTCGCCGATGCGCTTCTCGTCTGAGTCATAACTAACGGAGCATACCCAAATGCATACACCCCAGCACGACGCCGCCGAAGCCAGGAGACAAGCGCAATGACCGTAGCCCAGGTTCGAAAACAGCACAAAGTTCGTGTCGCCCGTTGGAGCGCCCTCGAAGACCGCCAGCCTGCGTACGGCTTGGTGGCCGACGTCGATTTGGTCGTCGTTCGGTACGACGATCACGTTTCGGTGTTGTACGGGCGCTGTCTTCATCGCGGCGCATTGATGGCCGACGCCAAGATCGACGGCGACAACATCGTATGCGGGGTGCATGGCTGGGACTACCGGTACGAGACGGGAGTGAGCGCCTACAACAGCGATGAGGTCCTCCAGAAGTTTCGTGCCTGGGTCGACCACGAGGCCGATGAGGTTCTCGTCGACGAAGAGGAGATTCGCGCGTGGGCGGTGAAGCAGCCGCAACCTTATGATCGCGACGAGTATCTCGGCCTGTACGCCGACGTGCACGGCACCAAAGAGGAGCCCTTCAACAAACACATCCAAGAGCTCGCGCGCCATGGCCTGGAGAATGTCGGTCACCATGGACCGGTGTCCGCGATGGGCGTGCCGCGGCAAGAGCTGCCGTGCTGGGAAGACGTTTTGCTCTTGACCGCACAGCTTGCACGCAAGCCTCTGCTCGGCGACGTCGCGGTGGGCACCGACGTCGTCATAGGTCCCAAAGCCAAGAAACCGCTGAGGCTCGAGATTCCGCTCTTCGTGAGCGACATGAGCTTCGGAGCGCTCAGTGAGGAGGCCAAGGTTGCGCTCGCGATGGGGGCCGAGATGGCGGGAACCGGGATCTGCTCGGGCGAAGGCGGGATGCTTCCCGAAGAACAGGAGGCCAACTCGCGCTACTTTTACGAGCTGGCCTCCGGGCGTTTCGGGTGGGACCTCGCCAAGACCAAAAAGACCCAAGCGTTCCACTTCAAAGGGGGGCAGGGCGCAAAGACCGGCACCGGTGGGCACCTCCCGGGGAAAAAGGTCACTGCCAAGATCGCATCCGTACGTGGGCTCGAGCCAGGCCAAGCGGCGATCAGCCCCGCCCGCTTCGAAGATCTAGACGGTCCAAAAGATTTCCGGAAGTTGGCGGATGAGGTCCGCGAGGCAACGGGCGGGATCCCGATCGGTTTCAAGATGAGCGCGCAGCACATCGAGGCGGACATCGACTTCGCTCTCAAGGTGGGCGTCGACTACATCATCCTCGACGGCCGCGGGGGGGCAACAGGCGCGGCCCCGGACGTGTTTAAGAAGAACATCTCGGTGCCGACCATGATCGCGCTTGCACGCGCGCGCCGCCACCTCGACCGAAAGAAGCGCGACGACGTGACGTTGGTGATTACGGGTGGGCTTCGGACGGAAAGCGACTTCGTAAAGGCGCTCGCGATGGGCGCGGACGCGATCGCAGTCGCAAATGCGGCAATTCAGGCCATTGGCTGCCTCGGGATGCGCGCCTGCCACACCAACAATTGCCCGGTGGGCATTGCGACGCAGCAGGAGCATCTCCGCGCACGACTCGACGTACAGAAGTCCGCGAGGCAGCTCTACAACTTTTTCACGTCCACTGTCGAGCTGATGAAAGTGTTGGCGCGCGGTTGTGGTCATCGGCATCTCAGCGAGTTCGTGCAGGAAGACCTCACCACCTGGAAGCGCGACATCGCCCACCTGACCGGAGTGCATTACGCGGGAGTGACGCCGTTATGAGTTGGAAGCCACTCGGCTCGGTGCTACCAGACACGCTCATTGAGGCTCGCGTCGAGCTCCACTGGGCAACGCAACTGGTGAGTGCAGTGGGGACGAGCCTCTTGCCGCCACAGCCGGACTTCAGTCACACCAATTGCGGTTGGCTCGGAGAGCTCGGGGTGTTGGCGGGCCGCGCGGTCGGCGAGGATGCGCTTCGGGCCGCGCTCGTGTTCCAAGGGCTCGAGTTGGTCGTGCTGGACGATACCGAGGAGCGGGCAACGCTATCGCTTGCAGGTCGAACCCTCGAAGAGGGGCGGGTCTGGCTTGCGAATGAGCTCGGTGTGCCGAGCGACGAGCTGCGGTTGCCGGAGCACGAGATGCCATCGCATCCGGTGGGGGACGGCGGGGTGTTTTCGGAGGCCCGAGCCGATCAGCGAACCGAGCTTGCAGCCTGGTTCGCCGACGCGAGCAGACTGCTCAACGAGCTGGTGGTGGACGAGCCAGCTTCATCGCCGGTGCGCTGTTGGCCGCACCACTTCGATACCGCGAGCTTGATCGTGCTCGACCCGGATGCGGGGCCAGAAGAGGCAAGAAGCGTCGGGGTTGGGTTTTCCCCGGGCGATCAATCCTACGAACAACCGTATTTTTACGTGAACCCGTGGCCATATCCCGACGCGGACGCGCTTCCGCCGCTGGAAGAGGGCGTCCGGTGGCATACGACCGGCTGGACCGGGGCCGTGCTCACGGCGGACCAAGTGATTTCGGTGCCCCCCGAGCAACAGCAGGCTCACGCGAGTCGCGCGCTGAACAGCGCCATCGCTGCAAGTCGGGCGGTGCTGGATGAGTAGCTGGCACTGGCACGGACGCTGGCACTGACGCTGGCACTGGCACTGACGCTGGCACTGGCACTGACACTGACGCTGGCACGGACGCTGGCACTGACGCTGACGCTGACGCTGTGACTGCCCCGGGGACTCCTTGTTTTTGGGTTTGGGCCCTGTTGACCACAGCGGGGTGAGGCCAACAGGGCCCAAACCCAACACAAGGAGTTGAAGATGCAATCAGAGAACGTTTACATTCGAGCGCGCAAAGTCGTGCGGGAGGTTGCTCCGCTCCTCCGGGTGGTTCGAGCACAGGATCGGGCGCTTGCCGATCAGCTCAAGAGAGCGGCGCAGAGTGTGGTGCTCAATATTGCGGAGGCGCGGGGGAGTGATGCGGGGAATGCGCGGGCGCGATTTGCGACAGCGTGTGGGTCGGCGAAGGAAGTTCGGGCTGCTCTTCATATCGCGAGTGACTGGGGGTACATCGGGTCTCAGACGGCGACCCACCTCGACCGAAGGCTCGACGAGGTGTGCGCCATCACGTGGTGTTTGGCGAAGCGCTAACGCCCTGAAAGCCTCCACGACATCGCGCAGACCTCATCGAGCGCGATGTCGAGCTCTGCGCATTGGTTCGGGCCGATGTAGCCGTAGGCCGATGCGAGCTGAAGCCCTGCACGGACCTCTTTCGCCGACCCACAAGCTGTGGTGAACCTCGCTTTGGCCGTCCCCGGGTCATTCCCTTCAGCCTCGGCGAGATTGAGCACCACGCTATTCATAGCCCGCCGCACCTGGTCGAAGAGGTCCCTGTCTGCCTTTCTGATGATGGGAAGAACCGGTTGCAGCCCCTCGGCTGCCTCAAGTGCCTTTTGCTGAACGATGAGTCCCATGAGTGATTTCCTTTCCGAGCGGCTCGGCCCCTCGCAGAAGGGCGCCAGCCCGGGGGCCGAGACGCTCGGAAAGGAAATCACGAGGACCTAACTTAGATCACACTGACACTGGCACTGGCACTGGCACTGGCACTGGCACTGACACTGGCACTGACACTGGCACTGACGCTGACACTGGCACTGACACTGACACTGACCCTAGCGCCCCAGCAGCAGGACGCTCACTCCGAGCGCAATCGCGATCACCTGGGGCCAACCGGGAACTGCGGGCTGATCGTGCTCGTGGGCCCAGTCGTGTGTGACCACGTGGAGCAACAAGCCGCCAACGATGGCTTCGATCCACGGCTCGCCGCGTGTCCACGTCGAGATTGGCGTTTGCTGCGCAACGATTACACCGATGACACCTGCGATCGCCAACCCTGCCGCGCGCCGTATTCCGCTTTTGCGTCCGTGCGCTGAAGTGAAGGCGAGCGTCATGAGCGCAGTCACGGGAACCGAATGTGCGGCGATTGCGGTCAGCACGTCGCCGTGGTGATGTCCCGCATGGGCAGCTCCGGTGAGCGAACCGAGAGCGATCCCGTCGCCGACCTTGTGCACGATCAACCCCCAATAGCTGAGCTCGAGGCCCATCGTCGACGAGTGGTCGTGCTCGGGATCTTCGTGTGCTGCTTGCTCGATCAGCCATGGCGCAAGAAACGAAGCGGCGGCGGCAAGAAGAACCCATGGGCCACCTTCGCCAACGGCGTCGGGGATCAAGCGACCGACGACGACCGCCACCGATGACACGATTGCGAAGGTCCGAACGGCATCGAGCAGACGCCCACGGCCGGGAGCCACCAGTCCGAGAACCGCGCCTGCGGCAACGGACCCCACGATGATCGCGATGGGCCACTCCATCCGAGCGGGCTTACCACACTAGAGGTGACCTTGGCTTCGTTAGATCCCGAGTGCGTCGGCCTGGGCCGCTTCTTTCGCGAGCTGCTCCTCGGCGCAGGCGGCACAGGCGATGGCCTCTCTGGCGATCTCGTAGCCGGCCCCGCCGGGATCGTCGTGGGACTTCGCCCGGCGCCCGGAGCGTGCCCGCTGTGCTTTGCCTCGGCTCGGGTACTCGGTAGGACGGCGTTCCATCACCACCTTCGTCGCCCTCTCACCGGGACGCGATACTCGATTGCAAAGCTGACATCGATACATGCAGAGTCTCCTCGTTCTCGCCGAAGGCCCTGTGTGGCACATCGACCAACGGCGAGCAAGCCAAGGAGAGACCCGCGGATGCTTCGCCGCGCCCGCTAAGCACGCAGAAGCTTGGCGATTTCGAGCGCCGCGTAGGTGAGCACACCGTCGGCGCCAGCTCGTTTGAAGGACACCAGGCTCTCGAGGATGACCTTGTCCCAGTCGAGCCAACCCTGGTCGGCCGCGCCTCGCAGCATCGCGTACTCTCCGCTAACTTGGTAGGCGAAGGTCGGAACGCCGAAAGTTTCCTTCACCCGGCGGACGATGTCGAGGTAGGGCATGCCAGGCTTGACCATGACCATGTCCGCTCCCTCGGCGATGTCGAGCTCGACTTCCCGCATGGCCTCGTCGGTGTTCGCAGGGTTCATTTGATAGGTTCGCTTGTCGGCGGTACCGAGGTTCTGAGCCGAGCCGACAGCGTCGCGGAACGGGCCGTAAAAGGCGGAGGCGTACTTGGCGGAATAGGCGAGGAGGCCCACGTCTTGCAGATTCTCGGCGTCGAGTGCCGCGCGAATCGCGCCGATGCGACCATCCATCATGTCGCTCGGTGCGATGATGTCGCACCCCGCGGTGGCCTGTATGAAGGCCTGTTGGCAAAGGACCTCGACCGTTTCGTCGTTGACGATCTTGCCGTTGCGGACGATCCCGTCTTGGCCGTGTGTGGTGTAAGGGTCGAGAGCCACGTCACAAATGACGCCGATGTCGTCGTGCCGCTCCTTGATGGCGCGCACTGTTCGGCATACGAGATTGTCGGAGTTGGTGGCTTCCTTCCCGTCAGGGGTTTTTAGCTCGGGCGGCGTTACGGGGAAGATCGCCACGGCGGGAATTCCCAGAGCCTTAGCTTGACCGGTGGCTTCGACAGCGAGATCGATGCTCAGTCGCTCCACCCCAGGCATCGACGGGACTGGGGTGTGCTCGGAGTAGCCTTCCTGCACGAACATCGGCCAGATCAAGTCGTTCGTTGAGAGACACGACTCGCTTGTGAGGCGGCGAACCCAGTCTGCGCTGCGGTTTCGTCGCATGCGTGTGCGCGGAAATTCGGAACGCGGTTTGCGAGGCATCGTCGTCAGGGATCGTAGCAGTTTGTTGCGAGCTGGCTCAATGACGTGTGCTGCTGCGCTAGTGTCCAGTGAACTGGTGGCGATAGGAGATGTTGACCGCATAGTTGCGACCGGGAAGGGGGTAGCCGAGGACGTCGAAGGAGCGGTCGTCGTTGACGTTGCGGGCTGTGAAGGCGACCCAAAGGCGTTCGTCGAACATCAAGGCGTAAACGCCCAAGGTAAGAGGCTTGTAGTCCGGAAACGGGACCAGGTTCGCGGGATCGCTGTACCCCCCTTCGCGGTAGTAGAACTGGGCGAAGGCGACGAGATCGTCGACCTGGCTTCCGAGCTTTCGCGTATGTCCTTCGAATCGGGTGAGCGCGGTGAACGGGGTGAAGGCAGGAAGCTGTTTGTCGTTTTGGTTACGCGTGAGAAGGCCAGTGAGAGTGTTGACGAATGTGAGGTGTGGCGTGATCTCTCCAGCGAATCGAGCCTCGGCACCCCAGGCCTTGGCGCTGCCTTCGTTTTGGAAGGTGATTTGATTGCGGACCGTACGCCGGATGACGATCTTGTCTTTGGTCGAGTTGATGAAGCCGCGAATCTCGGCGCTGCCTTTGAGCACTTTCGTGCGCCCGGCCATGACCACGCTGAGGTCACCCCCGAGGCCGCTCTCTGGATTGAGGTCGGGGTTTCCTTCGACGCGAGCGCGCGTGCCGAAGAGCTCCAACACCGTCGGAAGTCGAACGCCGGTGTACCCCGAAGTCGAGATTGTGAGCCAGGGCAATGGACCGGCCGCTGCGCCGATCCTGATGGTCGGAAGGAATGTGTTGCTTATGCGATCTATCGATGGCCCGAGCTCAAACGAGCGGATGCGGGTTTGGCTAAAGCCAAGACGGACCGAGGGGCGAAGCTCGAGAACGGTGTCCCGCCACTTGCCGTGGACGCGGGGCTCCAGAACGACGGCGCCTTCTACGCGATGCGAAGGGCGAGGGGCAGAGGAGATCTGGTCGATCCGGGGCTGAAAGTGGTCGAACTGCACAGTGCCAAGGATGGTCCAGTCGACTTGGTCCGACATCTGCAGTCGGGCGCCGATTCTGGTGTACGCGTTCGCCGTGCGGTCGTCCGACGCGCTTGGGCCCGCAATACCGACCTCTCCAAACGGGTCTGTGACTTGGTTGCGAATGTAGCCACCGCCGAGGACGGCCTGGAGCTCGTAGTCCTTTCCTCCCGAGCGTTGTCCGGTATGCGTATATGACGTACCCCCGAAACCCTGAGTGCGCGCTTGGCGAGTTTGAAGTACCTGGTCGCAGCCGGCACCCGGGACGCCGCGCTCCAGATGCGTTCCGAGGAGGACGATGTCGACCGTGCCCTTCACGGTATCGACCTGGGTGAAAGACAGCCCCTGAACCCGTTGCGCGTCGTTGTTTTCGCGGATGTCCTCGAAGAACCCCGACGGCTCGAACGCTTTGCATCCGTCGTTCGTGAACGGGAAGTCTCCCGAGGTTCGACCATATCGAAGGTCGTTGAACGACCGAACGCGGTTTTTGTTGACTGACCCCTCGGCCTCCGCTCGGTACGTTCCAAAGGAGCCAGCGCCGACGTTGGCGCCCACACCGTTGGTCGGGTTCTCGCGTGGAATGAGCCGAACGACTCCGCCGATCGAGCCGTTGTTGAACCATGCGGGTGCCCCACCTCGGTAGACCTCGATCCTCTCGAACGCCGAGATCGAGATTTGACTGAAGTCGAATGCACCGGTGTCTCGGTTCGAGAGCGGGAGGTCGCCGAGCAGAACGGTCGTGTTTTCCGCTTCGATGCCGCGAAGGGAGAGGCTGACGAAATTGAAGGGGCCGCCGAGGAAAACGACGTTGGCGCCAGGAATCTCCGGGAGGATGTCCTGCGCTGTCTCGTTGGCCTCGGGGCGCCTGGTCAAATCAATCTCGGTGCCGGAGGCGGTCGCATCCTCGCGGTTGGTGGCCGCTAGCTCACGCTCCACCGCGGCTGTCTCCCCGTATTGCGCACGCGTCGTCAGCGGGGCGCTCAAGGCGAGACAGAGAATTGCAGAGTGTATCTTGATCGATAGGCCCATCGCCATCCCCGAGGCGAGCGTCGAGCGTTTACCTCGGGTAGGTCTCCGGGCTTACTGCCTTGACCTCGATCGCCTTCCCAGCGTGACGCGCCAGTGGCTTGTCGATCGAGGTGTTGGGCCGCTTACCGTGGCGGGTCCGCGTCGGAATCTCACCGACTTCCCCGTTCGGAAACGGGATGTCTCCCCGTTCCCTGTCCCGCGTTTCCACCGAAAGCGCAGGACCCGAGAATCGAGACCATGCGCTCAACGGTGGGCGCTGTCAAAGGTGGGCTTCGATCACTTGCCTTTGAAGGTCGGTGAGCGCTTTTGCATCACGGCCATGGCTGCTTCCATGGCGTCCTCGGAATTGATGAGGGGGACTTGGGTTGGAACGATGTCGGCGATGGCCTTCTTCCATCCTTCGAGCAGAGACGCTTGTGCGTTCGCGAGAGCAGCTCGAACCGCGAGGGGAGCCTGTGCGGCGATCCGTTCGGCGAGCTCGATCGCCCGGGTCAGCTGGGTACCGGGCGCGACGACCTCTTGGACGACACCAAGGCGAAACCCCTCGGCAGCGTCGAACTCGTCTCCGGTGAGGACATAGCGCATCGCGTTCGAGTAGCCGGCGATTTGGACGAACCGGAAAGTGCCTCCTCCAGCGGGCATTATCCCGACGCGCACCTCCTTCAGGCCGAAAATCGTGCCTTCTGCGGCCACGCAAATGTCGGAGCAAAGGGCGATTTCGGTGCCGAGAGTGAAGCAACGGCCATGTACCGCCGTCACCATGGGTGTCCTGCGAAGGCGGCCCACCACATGCCACGGATCCACCAGCTCCGCCGGGAGAGGCACCTTCCCGGCACGAAAGCTCGGCCCGACATTCATCAGGTCGAGACCGGTAGTCGTATCCCTGCCCTTTCCGTACACGACGATGGCACGAACGTCGTCGTCATCGTCGGCTTCGGTGAAGACCTCGGCGAGACGCTCGAACATTCTCACCGTGAATGCGTTGCGTTTGTCCGGCCGGTCGAAACCGATCAGCCCGATGCTCCCGCGTTTCTCGTAGTCGATGTCTCCGTCGCTCATGTTCGATCGATACCCCGCTTTAACCCTTCGAAAAAGGGGACTGTCCCCTTTTTTAGGGCCGTCGCGGTCGGCGAAAATGCAGGTATGCTGGAGGTGATGTGATGGGACGCTGGCGTTTTCGACTGTTAGGACTGCTCTTACTCGGCCTTGGGGTCGCGGCATGTTCGACCACGATGACTGGGCGTCGGCAGCTCACGTTGATCGACGATGCCAAAATGGACGAGATGGGCCTGGCGGCTTTTGCGAGCCTCAAGCAGCAGGGAGAGCTGAGTCAGGATGTGATGGTCAACGATTATGTGCAGTGCGTCGCTACTGCGATCTTGGAGGTGATTCCGCCAGGGGCCGGGCCCAAGAACGGCAAGTGGGAAGCCCTGGTGTTCGACGACCCGACACCCAACGCGTTTGCCCTGCCCGGAGGAAAGATCGGCGTGCATACGGGCATGCTCGATGTGGCGACCACCCCTGGTCAGCTTGCGGCGGTGCTCGGCCACGAGGTGGGGCACGTGCTGCTACGACATGGGAACGAGCGGATGTCGCAATCGATCCTGGCAGACAGCGCGGTCCAGGCAGGCTCGATCGCCGCGGGTGCAGCCGTTCCGGAATACCAGGATCTGATCGTGGGTGGCCTCGGCGTCGGTGCGCAGTATGGTGTGCTCCTGCCCTTCAGCCGCAAGCACGAGGTCGAGGCCGATCAGGTCGGCCAGATCTTCATGGCGGAAGCGGGCTTTTATCCGGTCGAGGCGATCACCTTGTGGCAAAAGATGGCCGAGCTCGGCAACGAGGCCCCGGAGCAGTGGCAGTCGACGCACCCCTCTGATCAGACCCGAATCGCGCGGCTTCAAAGAAACCTTCCGAGGGCGATGCGCGACTACGAGACAGCGAGAGCAGCAGGGAAGGATCCCGTCTGTGTCCCGCCGGTGGTCTACGAATGACGCTCAGGCGTGCTTTTGAATGAACGCCGCCACCGCTTGGCCGATCTCCGCCGGTGAATCCTCTTGGATGAAGTGCAGGCCCTTGACGGTGATCTCCTCTTGGTTGCCGAACTCGCGACAGAAGTCGCGATGACCCCCGGTGAGAATGATCCCCGGCTCGGCATTGACGAAGAGCTTCGGGATGGCGTCCGCGCGGGTGAGCCAGTCGGCATACGCCTCGACGATCTTGTGCACGTCCTTTGGCTCGCCGCCGATCGGGATCTGCCGAGGCCAGGTGAGAGTCGGGCGTCGAGACTCGCCAGCCTCGACAAACGGTGCGCGATACCGTTCCATCTCTTCGTCGCTCAGCTTGCGCAGGATCGACGCCGGGAGGATGCGTTCGACGAAGACGTTTTTTTCGAGAACGATCTCTTCGCCGGCCGGTGAGCGCATGGCCTGGAAGATCTTGCGCGCGCCTTCGGCCCAGTCGTCCCAGCTCGGAACCGGACGAACGATCGCCTCCATGTAGCCGATGCCTTTGACCCGTTCGGGGTGTCTTCGCGCCCAATGAAACCCGAGACCCGAACCCCAGTCGTGGATGACGAGGAACACCGGTTCCTCGCCGACGACCGAATTGAACCAAGCGTCGAGGTAGCGGCGGTGGTCGACGAAGGTGTAACCACTCGAGCTCGGGCCCGACTCGCCCATGCCGATCAGGTCCGGTGCGAGGCAGCGCGCGACGGGTGCGACCTCTTTGATGACGTTGCGCCAGAGGTATGACGAGGTTGGGTTTCCGTGGAGGAACACCGCAGTGACGGGACCACGCCCCGTGTCGACGTAGGCCATCTCGCTATCTTCGACGGCGACGCGCTTCCTCGGGTGCGGGTCTTCGGCGGATATGGTGCTCATGAACGCTTTCGTACCCCAGGCCTCTATTCCAATCAATACCGGCCGCGTATAGTCGGGACAATGAGCACGAAGGAACTTTGGACTGCCGCGCCGGACGCTTTTCTGGTTCCGGCCAACGGCACGTTCAAAATCGCCGGGGCTCCCACCGATCCGCCCGGCAAAGTCGACAAATCAGACCTCGAGGACGAGTTGGAGCAGCACGTGGGAGCGATTCGCGACCTTCAGCGCAAGCTTTACGCATCCGACGACTACTCGGTGCTGTTCGTGTTCCAGGCCATGGATGCTGCCGGCAAAGACGGGACGATTCGGGCGGTGTTCACAGGTGTCAACCCTGCGGGCTTTCAGGTGTCCGCGTTCAAAGCGCCGTCCCACGAGGAGCTCGACCACGACTTTCTCTGGCGGATTGCGAAACGATTGCCCGAGCGAGGCCGAATCGGCGTCTTCAACAGAAGCCACTACGAAGAGGTGATCATCGTTAGGGTTCATCCGGAGTTTCTCGACAAGCAGAAGTTGCCTCGAATGGATCTGGAGAACATCTGGGCAGAGCGATACGAGTCGATTCGGAGCTTCGAAAAGCATCTCGCGCGAAACGGCACCATCATCGTGAAGTTCTTTTTGAACGTGTCGCTGGCGCAACAGAAGCGCCGGCTCATCCGACGGATCGACAAGCCGAGCTCCAACTGGAAGTTCAACCCAGACGACGTGGCCGAGCGAGAGCGATGGCCGGAGTACATGCAGGCCTTCGAGGATGCGCTGAACGAGACCTCTCGACCCTGGGCCCCGTGGTGCGCGATTCCCGCCGATCACAAGCCCTACATGCGAGTGCAAGTAGCCCGCATCATCGAGGCGACCTTGACGAGTCTCGGAGTGGACTTCCCGACCATCAGCGACGAAGCGCGCGCAGCGCTGGCAGACTGCCGGAGCCTACTCGAAGGCCAGTGATCGCTCGGCTTGCGGTTCTTCCCGGGCCGCGCAGGATTCCGCCGTGACTCCCATCGTGCTCACGGTTGCCGGCTCGGATCCATCTGGAGGGGCAGGGCTGCAGGCCGACCTCAAGACGATTCATCGGCACGAAGCCTACGGCGCTGCAGTCGCAACCCTGGTTACCGTGCAGAACACGCGCGGTGTCGAGAGGGTCGACGTCCTTTCGGCGGAGCTCGTTCGCGCTCAACTCGACAATTTGCTGACTGACATGGCTCCGCAGGCGGCGAAAACCGGGGCGCTCGGTTCTCGAGAGGTGGTCCGTGAGGTCGGCGCGGTCGTCAGAGCTGCGTCGTTTCCGTGGGTCGTCGACCCGGTCTGGGTGCCAACACGCGGCCGGCCGCTTTCAAACGAAGACCTCGGGGAGGCTCTGCGAAGCGACCTGATTCCCTTTGCCACCCTGGTGACGCCCAACGTCGAAGAAGCGTCGGGCCTGGCGGGCATTTCGGTGCGGACGCTCGACGACGCGCGGGAGGCAGCCAATCGGATCGCCTCTCTTGGGGCCAAAGCGGTCTTGGTCACCGGGGGCGATCTCGAAGGCGCCGCCCGAGGGATCGACGTCCTGTTCTACGAGGGCGCCGTGCAGGAGCTCCGCGCTGGGTCGGTCGCCGAGGGCGAGTTCCATGGGACGGGCTGCACCTTGTCCGCTGCGATCGCAACCCGGTTAGCATTTGGGGATGACATCCCAACCGCGGTCGTGCGGGCCAAGGCCTGGCTCGATGGGGCGCTCGCCCATGCATTCGCGGTGGGGAAGGGTGCCAGGCCGGTCAATCATCTCTGGAAGGTCGACCGCGAACCTTAGACTGGATCGAGGTTTCTGGGATGCTTTAGTTGCCTCGCCTTTCGGGGTGCTGCTACATGCGAGCAGGTTTGCAAAGAGGGGACTGAGCGAAGCGGATGGCGCGGCGGCGCAAGAAGAAGACCACACCTCAAATAGAGCTTCCAATCGATAGTATCGAGGACGCTTCCCTCGTCGAGGAGACACGTCGGCGGTACCTGAACTACGCCCTCAGCGTCATTACATCCCGGGCGCTCCCCGACGTGCGCGACGGGCTCAAGCCGGTGCAGCGTCGGATCCTCTACACGATGTACAACGAGCTGCGGCTCCGGAGTGACGTCAAGCACCGGAAATCGGCAGCCATCGTTGGCGACGTGATGGGCAAATTCCACCCTCATGGCGACACGGCGATCTATGACGCACTGGCTCGCATGGCGCAGCCGTTCACGTTGCGAGAGCCGCTGGTCGATGGTCGAGGGAACTTCGGCTCCCCCGACGGAGATTCGGCGGCCGCCATGCGGTACACCGAGGCGCGCCTCCAGAAATTATCCGATGAGCTCCTCGTCGAGCTTGCCAAAAAGACCGTCGCCTACAGGCCCAACTACGACGGCCGGCTATTCGAGCCGGTCGTGTTGCCCGCCCGCTTTCCCAATCTTTTGGTCAACGGCTCGCAAGGGATCGCGGTCGGGATGGCGACTTCGATTCCGCCACACAATCTAGTCGAGGTGATCCAGGCCTGCGTTGCGCTCGTCGATGGAGACTTGACGACGAAGCAGCTGATGAAGTTCGTGAAGGGGCCCGACTTCCCGACCGGGGGCGAGCTGGTGAGCAGCAAGCAGGAGCTCGCCACCGCTTACGAGAACGGCCAGGGGTCACTCAAGCTTCGCGGAGAGTGGAAGGTCGAAAAGCCAAGGAAGGGCAGCCCGATCATCGTCATCCATTCGATTCCGTACAGCGTGGAGCGGCGTGCGGTGGTCGAGAAGATCGCCGAAGCGATCATTCAAAAGAAGATGCCAGGCCTGATCGACGTCAGGGACGAGAGCACCGATGACTGCCGCATCGTTTGCGAAATCAAGACAGATGCCGATCCGCAGTTGATCATGGCCTATCTCTACAAGCACACCCCGCTCCAAACCAACGTCCAGGTGAACCTCACCTGTTTGGTGCCCACCTCGAACCCCGAGGTCGCCGCGCCGCAACGGATCGGGCTGAGGGAGATCCTCAAGCACTTTCTCGATTTCCGCATGGAGGTGGTGACCAAGCGGCTGGAATTCGAGCTCGAGCAGCTTCAGAACCGCATCCACATTCTCGAGGGTTTCGTCATCGTATTCGACGCACTCGACGAAGCCATTCGCATCATCCGTCGGTCAGAGGGAAAGCAGGACGCTGCCGCAAAGCTCATCAAGCGTTTCAAGCTCGACGAGCTCCAGGCTGACGCCATTCTCGAGCTCAAGCTCTACCGGCTCGCGAAGCTCCAGATCCTCGAGATTCGAAGCGAGCTCGAGGCGAAGCGTGGGGAGGCCAAGCGAGTCCAACGGCTCCTCAAGAGCCCCGCCGCGCTGTGGAAGCTGATCAAGGCCGAGCTTCAAGAGCTAAGCACGACCTATGCCGACCCCCGCCGCACCAAGATCACCGCCAAGCTCGACGAACCCGAATTCGATGAAGAGGCCTTCATCGTGGATGAGGACGCGATGGTGGTCGTGACCGAGCAGGGTTGGGTGAAGCGTCAGCAGCGCGTGAAAGACGTCGCATCGACCCGAGTCCGCAAAGGCGATCGCGTGTTGGCGGTCCTCGCGGGGTCTACGAAGAGCACCGTTGGGTTCTTCAGTAGTAGTGGGGTCTGTTACGTGGCTCGTATCGTCGATGTGCCGGCGTCCACCGGGCATGGGACGCCTCTACAAACCCTTTTCAAGATGGCCGACGGTGAGCGCATCGTAGGCGCGATCGGTTTCGATCCACGCTTTCTCGAGGTTCCGCCGCCCGAAGAAGAGTCGGACGAGCCCGAGCCGCCGTACGCGATAGCGGTCACCAGGGGCGGTCTTGCGTTGCGCTTCTCGTTGCGAAATCACCGCGACTCGTCCACCCGTTCGGGCCGTAAGTTCACGCGGCCCAAAGAGGGCGATGAAGTGGTCTACGTCGCCCCCGTCTTCGAGGAGGACTGCGTTGCCTGCGTCACCAAAGAGCGTCGGGCACTGGTCTGCGAAGCCGAGGATGTCTCGCTGCTCGCGGGCGCCGGGCGCGGTGTAAAGCTGATCAAGCTTCAAAAGGGCGATCAGGTGCTTGCTGCGCGAGTGCTGTCGTATGACGACGATGCGCTCATCGCCAAGCGCGAGGGCGGGAGCGACTATCGAATCACCCTTCGCAAGTACGAGGTCGTGTCGCGAGGCGGGAAGGGGTTTCAGCTCTTCACGCGCGGGGCCGTTGAGGGAGAAGTCTACCAAGAACCTGAGATACCCGTGTTTCCGGAGGAGTAGTGGCGTACACGGCGAAAGACATCGATGTTCTCGAAGGACTCGAGCCGGTTCGCAAGCGGCCCGCGATGTACATCGGCGGTGTCGATACGCATGGGTATCATCACCTGCTCTGGGAAGCGCTCGACAACGCGGTCGACGAAGCGATCAACGGGTATGCCACCCGCATCGAGGTGGTCCTCGACGACGACCATCGCGGCGCGACCATCACCGACAACGGCCGGGGTATTCCCATAGACACACACCCGAAGTTCAAGCGTTCGGCGCTCGAGCTCATCTTGACGACCCTCCATGCTGGGGGGAAGTTCAGCGCGAAGAACTACCAAGTCGCCGGCGGCCTTCACGGGGTGGGCGCCTCGGTCGTCAACGCGCTGTCGTCCGAGCTGAAGGCGACCGTCTGGCGCGGCGGGCAAACGTACTCGCAAAGTTACAAGCGGGGAAAGCCGACGAGCAAGCTCAAGAAGGGCGCCAAGACCAGTAAGCGCGGTACATCGATCCACTTTCGGCCGGACACGGAGGTCTTCGCCAAGCGCACCGCTTTTGACGCGGCGCGGGTGGCCGAGCGCCTCGAGGCAAAGACCTATCTGCACCGGGGACTCAAGATCGTCTTTGTCGATGGCAAAACCAATGAGCGCACCGAGTTCGAGCATCCGGGTGGCATCGTCGACTTCCTTGAAAAGCTAGTCGCCGAACGGGGCAAGCCCTCGGTGCATGCCGACCCGTTCACCCTCGAGCACGACGAAGACCCTCGGCTCGAGGTTTCTCTTCGGTGGACCGAAGCCACTGACGAAGTGATTCGGTCATATGCGAACGGAATTCCCACGGGCTCCGGCGGCGCGCACGAAAACGGATTCAAGCAAGGCCTTGCCAAGGCGATTCGCAATCACATGGATACGCATAAGCTCACGCCCAAAGGCGTCAAGGTCAGCGCGGACGACATTCGCGAAGGCTTGGTCGCGTTGGTGAGTGTGTATGTGCATGAGCCGCAGTTTCAGGGGCAGACCAAGGACCGGCTCAACAACCCGGAAGTAACTGCGGAGATCGAGACCTCGGTGCGCACCGGGTTCGAGCAGTGGCTGTTGAACAACAAGACCTCGGCCGACGCGATCGTCGCGCGGGTCATCATTTCGGCGCGCGCCCGAGCCGCGAGTCGAGCCGCAAACCAGCAGGTGTCCCGCAAAACGGCGGTGAGCCATCGTCTCAACCTCCCAGGCAAGCTCGCTGACTGTTCCAGCACCAACCCCGATGTGAGCGAGCTCTTCCTGGTCGAGGGTGATAGCGCGGGGGGCAACGCCAAGCAGGGGCGTGACCGCAAGACTCAGGCAATCCTGCCGCTCCGGGGCAAGGTGCTGAACGCCGAGAGGGCTTCGCAAGCGCAGATCCTCGCCAACCGAGAGCTGCAAGACATCGTGAGCGCTCTTGGCTGTGGCATCGGCAAAGACTTCGACATCTCTAAACTGCGTTACGGACGGGTGTTTTTGCTCATGGACGCCGACAGCGACGGCCACCACATCGCAACCCTCTTGCTAACGTTTTTCTTTCGTATGCTGCCGGGCTTGGTTCGGGCGGGGCACGTGTTTCTCGCGCAACCGCCGCTCTACCGAATCGACGTAGGAAAGCAGGTCCACTGGGCGCTCGATGATGCCGAGCGCGACCGAGTCATTGCAGACGCGCCGGGGAATGCGAAGGTCGAGATCAGCCGCTTCAAGGGTCTCGGTGAGATGACTGCTGAGGAGCTTCGCGAGACCACCCTCGACAAGACGCGCCGCCGAGCTCTACGCGTGACCGTCGATGGCGAGCTCGAAGCCGACCGGGTGTTTAGCGAGCTCATGGGCAAAGACCCCTCGGCACGCTTCCAGTTCATCATGGAACGCGCCCCGCAGGCCGACGCAGTCGAGCTAGATTTGTAGCAACGCGTTTTTTTGACCAGGTGGGCGGGTTCTGGTTCAACGGCTTCAGGAAGCACTTCAATAACTCCGGGGTCGGTGATGCAGTCCACTTGTCACGTATGCGAAAAGGCGTTTGAGGTTCGTTTTCGCTATCAGGTCCGCGAAGAAGACGGTCAGTATGTCTACGTTTGCTCGACCCGCTGCCAACAGAGCTTGCTCCTCGGTAGCGATGGGGTCTGCGTCTGCGACATCTGCGGGCGGACTTTCGAGGTCGAGTATCCGTACCAACTGTCAGTGGGCGACGGCCGGCGCGAGTATTTCTGCTCGACCGATTGCAGGGAGCGCAGCCAGCGACGCCAAAGCGAGGTAGACCTGATTCGTCGAGCGCCCAAGCGGATCGCCGTGTTCAATCACAAGGGCGGGACTGGCAAGACCACGACGGCGATCAATCTGGCCGCGGGACTGGCCGAAGCCGGTCGACGGGTGCTTCTGATCGACGCGGACGGACAGGGCAACGTGGGCGCGTCTTTGGGGATCGCGGGCCAGCGCACGCTCTATCACGTGTTGGTCAACGGCGCGCAAGCATCGGACGTGGCAGTGCCGGTCCGCGAAGGCCTCGAGGTGCTCACCTCGAACGAAACGCTTGCAGCTGCTGAGTTGTTCCTCGCCGAACGCCCGAACCGCGACCGCATCATGCGTGAGCGACTCGGGGACGCTTGTAGTGCCTACGACACGGTGGTGATCGATTGCGCGCCGGCGCTTTCGCTGATGAACCAGAACGCCATGGTCTACGCAGACAGCGTGGTCGTACCGGTCGCGTGTGACTATCTGTCGCTGGTGGGGGTCAAGCAGGTGCTTCGGACCATTCGCAACGTTCGCGAGCTGCTTCAGCACGATGTCCAGTTGCTCGGGGTGCTGCCCACGTTCTTCGACGTGCGAAACCGGATCTCGCGCGAGGCGATTCTCACGCTGCGTACGCACTTCGAAGGACGTTGCTACGATCCGATACGAATCAACACGAAACTACGCGAGGCGCCCAGCGCAAAACAGACGATCTTCGAGTACGCGCCGAAGAGCCATGGGGCGGAGGACTATAGGCGCCTGGTGGACAAGGTGACGGCCGTCGTGACGCAGGGACAGACGACACGACCGGCCACGCTCCCAGCGGCGTAAGGGGGATTCATGAAGCGGAGACATCCAACACGGGTCAGCGAGGTTTTCGAGGAGGACGAAGTCAGTGCGGTCCTTCGCGACACCTTCTACCGAGGCAAAAAGCCAAAACGGCGGCCGGCGAAGGCCAAGAAGCAGCCGAAGGCCGACCACTACGACGTGATCTGCATCTCCCTTTACAAGGAAGATCTCGCTCGGCTCGATGCCATGGTGGCCAAGCTCAAAAAGCGGGGTCATCGTCGCGTCAGCAGGAGCGCGCTGATTCGCTTTGCCCTCGATCACGTGGATCCGAAGGACTTTCCCCGAGCCTACTAGCGTGCCGTCACCGGGGCGCTATACTCGCCGCCAATTTTTACAGTCCTTGGGAGGTTTCGGTGAAAGAAGGCACCCTGCGGGAGGCGCTCACTTTTGATGACGTATTGCTCCTGCCGGGGTACGCCGATTTTCTGCCGGCAGACGCAGATGTCTCGACCCGGTTCACGCGAGAGCTCGAGCTACGGATCCCGTACGTATCGAGCGCAATGGACACGGTTACCGAGTGGCGCACCGCAATAACGATGGCCCGAGAGGGCGGTATCGGAATCATCCACAAGAACATGAGTCCGGAGCACCAAGCCCTTGAGGTGGTCAAGGTAAAGCGGGCCGAGACGGGGATGATCGTCGATCCGGTGACGGTCGGACCGGGAGAATCGCTGCACGACGCCCTCGAGCTGATGCGACGGCACGAGATTTCGGGCCTTCCGGTGGTGGAGGGCGACAAGCCCGTCGGCATCTTGACCAGCCGAGACATCCGCTTCGAACAGAACCTGAACCAGAAGGTTGCGCAGCTTATGACGAAGGAGCTCGTGACCGTGCCTCCCGGGGTGGAGCAGAAAAAGGCGCGAGAGCTCCTGCACAAGCACCGCATCGAGAAGCTGCTGGTGGTGGGGGAGAGCGGTGAGCTCGTAGGGCTGATCACGATCAAGGATCTGCTGCAGGCGGACCGATACCCGGATTCGATCAAGGACTCGATGGGCCGGTTGTGTGTCGGCGCTGCGCTCGGGGTCGGACCGGAGCGGCAGACGCGCGCCGAGGCGTTGGTTCAGGCGGGGGTCGACGTGCTGGTCATCGATACCGCGCACGGTCACACCAAGGGCGTGATCGATGCGGTACGGGACACGAAGCGCACGTATTCCGACGTGCAGGTGGTTGCCGGTAACGTGGCCACTGCAGAGGCAACCAAGGCGCTCATCGACGCCGGCGCCGATGCGGTGAAAGTCGGAATGGGGCCCGGGTCGATCTGCACCACCCGCGTGGTTGCGGGAATCGGTGTTCCGCAGGTGACCGCGGTGCTCGACTGTGCACGGGTCGGCCGGGAGCATGGGGTGCCGGTGATCGCAGACGGGGGCGTGAAGTACTCGGGCGACGCCGTGAAGGCGATTGCTGCCGGCGCCGACAGCGTGATGATCGGCTCGCTTTTCGCGGGCACCGACGAAGCGCCCGGCGAGCTCGTGCTCTATCAGGGGCGTACCTACAAGTCCTACCGCGGCATGGGGTCGCTTGGTGCGATGAAACAGGGCTCGTCCGACCGTTACGCCCAGGCAGATGTCTCGGACGTGGGCAAGCTCGTTCCGGAAGGGATCGAAGGGCGCGTTCCATATCGAGGTGCCTTGTCGACCGTGCTCTATCAACTCGTCGGCGGCCTCCGCTCCGGTATGGGCTACACCGGCTGTTCTTCCGTGAAAGAGCTCCAGCAGAACAGCAAGTTCATTCGGATCAGCGCGGCCGGGCTTCAGGAGAGCCACGTGCACGACGTCATGGTCACCAAGGAAGCGCCGAACTACCGGATAAACCGGTAGGGGTCGCTCGACCGGCCTAGGCCCGCGTGTTAGATCGCCACATGATTGCGGATGGGGTCCTGATCCTCGACTTTGGATCGCAATATACGCAGCTGATCGCCCGGCGGATTCGGGAGCAACACGTCTACTGCGAAATTCAGCCCGGCACCTATCCGCTCGAATCGGTCCGGGCAACGTCTCCGCGGGCGATCATCCTGAGTGGGGGCCCGGCCAGCGTGTTTGCCGAGAACGCCCCTACCGTCGATCCGGGCGTGTTCGACCTCGGCGTACCGGTTCTCGGCATCTGCTATGGGATGCAGCTGTTGAGCCACCTCCTCGGGGGGAAGGTCGAGCGGGCGGACGAGCGAGAGTACGGGCCGGCTCGTGTCGAGGTGCTGCGGGCCGAGGGGCTCCTGCACGGTTTTGGCGTCGGGAGTCATCTCGACGTGTGGATGAGCCACGGCGACCGCGTAGAAAGCCTTCCTACGGGGTTCGAAGTGATCGCGCGAACATCGAGCAGCCCGTTTGCGGCGGTCGCCAATGTCGAACGCCAGATTTTCGGCGTGCAGTTTCATCCCGAGGTTGCGCACACACCTCGTGGCGTCGAGATGCTGCGCGCGTTCTTGTTCGAGGTCGCGGGGTGTGAGCCCAACTGGACGCCTGGCTCGTTCGTCGAGCAGACGGTCGAGTCGATAAGGCGCCAGGCTGGGGATCGGTCCGTGATCTGCGGGTTGTCGGGTGGCGTCGACTCGTCAGTCGCTGCGATGCTCGTCTCCAAGGCAATTGGCGACCAGCTGACCTGCATCTTCGTCGACAACGGCTTGCTCCGAAAGGATGAGCCTGAGAGCGTGGTCCACACGTTCCGCGATCACTTTGGGCTCAAGCTCGTTCACGTCGATGCGGCCGACGAGTTTCTCGAAGCCCTTCATGGGGTGAGCGACCCGGAGCAAAAGCGAAAGATCATCGGACGCGTGTTCATCGACGTCTTTCAGCGCGAAGCAGAGAAGCTCGGCAACGTCGGCTTTCTCGTGCAAGGCACCCTATACCCGGACGTGATCGAGAGCCTCTCGTTTAAGGGTCCGAGCGCTGTGATCAAGAGCCACCACAACGTCGGTGGCCTACCGGAGACGCTTCATCTCGAGCTGATCGAACCGCTTCGTTTACTATTCAAAGACGAAGTTCGAGAGGTCGGCGAGGCGATGGGGATGCCACACGACGTCCTTTGGCGGCATCCATTCCCAGGGCCCGGCTTGGCCGTCCGTTGTCCGGGAGCGATCGACCGGGAGAAGCTAGACATTCTTCGAGAAGCCGATGCGATTTTCGAAGAAGAAATTAGGGTAGCCGACCTCTACGACAAGATTTGGCAAGCGTTCTGCGTGATCTTGCCGGTGCGGACGGTCGGGGTCATGGGCGACGAGCGCACATACGACTATGTCGTGGCCATTCGCGCCGTCGATTCGCGGGATGGCATGACAGCGGACTGGTCGCGGATTCCACACGAGGTGCTCGCCCGCATCTCGACCCGCATCATCAATGAGGTGCGTGGATGCAATCGCGTCTGTTACGACATTTCGTCGAAGCCTCCTTCGACCATCGAGTGGGAATGAGAGTCATCGTTCTATTGACTGCGCTCGCAGCGGTCGGCTGTGCCAAGAAAGACGCCATCCGCAGCGAGCCCGCGCGGCTCAAAGTGGTCGCCACCCCGTCCAATGCCTCGGTCTACCTCGATGGCCACTATTTTGGGCGCGCCAAGGTGCTCGCGATCGAGCCGAAGGTGCTCGTCCCGGGAATGCATTTGATGACCGTCACCGCCGAGGACTACTTCCCACACGACATGGAGCTCAACCTGCCGCCGGGCACCACGACGGTGGAGATCAAGCTCCGGCCAATGCCCCCGTAGGCGCTGACACTCAGACTCACACTGACACTAACGCTGACACTGACACTGACACTGACGCTGGCGCTGACACTGACACTGGCACTGACACTGACACCGACACTGACACTGGTCGGGGGTTTAGTTCTGTAAGGCGTTCTTCAGCTCTTGGGCCGTGGCGTGTTCTTGTTCGATCATCGGCCCGGCTAGGCGCACTACGATGTGGTTGGGGCTCATCTCGCGTAGCTTTTGGAGTTGGGCGTAGGTGTCTTCGATCTTGCGGTCCACCAATACCAGGTTCGCTTGAGCGCGGACGAAGTCTGGCCTGCGGGCGAGGGTTTCTTCGAGGAGCTCCTTGGCCTTGGCCCCATCGACATAGCGCTGCAGGGCTTCCATCGCGCGCAAGTAAGTCTTGACTGGAGGATTGCTGCCGGTCTCCGTGTCCTCGGCGTAGCGCATCATCCGATCGAACTCGAGCCAACTGCCGCGGAGCCGGTAGTAGTTGGCGTTTGCTAAATAGGCCAACTGACTCTGCGGATCTTGTCGAATCGCCTGCTCTGCGAGATCAGCGCCAGCGACGAGAGGCTCTTCGGATAACACGTTCAGCGCCCGCACCACCTTGCGGAGATCCTGGGTTTTCGTCTTGAGTTGTTGAGCGCGCGCTTGATCGGCTGCCCGGCTCTGGTTGTCCTCGAGAGGGCGCGACTGGCTGACTTGGCGAAGCTCGGTCATGTTCTGTCTTCGTTCCTCCTCGAGAATCGCAGCCGCCAGGAGCAGGCCTCCCGCATACGAAGTCTCGAGATAGGAACGAATGGTCAGCGCGTCGGAGCCCTGTTTACCGGCGGTGAACGCTCGCGCAGCTTCGAACTCGGAGAACCGATCGCCCCTGACGATCTCGAGGACCTGAGCCATCGAGGTCACCTGCGTGTCAGGGGCAGGGAGGGATTCGACGCCGTACTTCTCCTGAAATTCCGCGACGACTCGGGCGGCCTCTGGCGGTCGCATGGTTTCGACGTCGATGCCTTTGCCGATCGTCGAGCTGTCTCCCAATCCAGACTTCGAGGCACAAGCATTCAAGACGACGAGCGCGAAGAGCACGAAAGCGGTCAGTTTCATGGCGCGGAGGCTAGCACAGGGCTTCGGGCTGGCTAGCTCTGTAGAAGATGCGGATGCTCAGGGAGCTCTCAAGAGCGGCCCCTCGAAAAGGCACTGGCGCGTTTCCGCGACGAGGTGCATAACCTCCGAGATGCTGACACGCCTCTGCATTGTGGCGTTCCTCGTGACTGCCGGGACCGCTTGTAACAGGCACAACAAGCGAGCAACGACGACCGTTCTGGAGCGCGCCGCCTTTGATTTCCCATGCGCTCAAAGCGAGCTCTCGCTGGCGGTGCTCGAGGCCAGAGGTGCGCGCTATATGGCGACACACATCGCCGCGTACGGTTGCGGGAAGAGGGCGATCTACGTCTTCAACTCCAACACCAATACATGGTTCCTCGACGGCGACGTGTCTTCTGCTTCTGCTGCCCATGCAGTGCAACCAAAGATGAAGAACTAGCGCCGCCGCATCTGGATCCATCCGGCTAGAACCGGACGAACACGTCGAACTCGGGGGCGATGTTGCTGAGCACATCCCCGGGGACCACGAGAAAGAAGCCCTCGACGAAGAAACTGCTGTAGCCGACCCCAAGCCGGATGTTGGCGCGGTCCCATGAGAACACGAAGCCGGGGATGACGGCGAACGCGTTTTGCAACTCCGAGACATCCTGCTCGAGCGCAACGGCGACCGTCGGGTTATCTGCATCGAGGGTGCCGTTGACCACGACGTCGCTGACATAAGGCACCCATCTTACGGTGAACGTGAGGGCGACCACGCGAGAGACCCGCCATTCGAGCATCCCCCAGAGTTGAAGGAAATCGATCACGACTGCACCTTCGATGTCGTCGCCTCCCTCGGCATCCCCGTTGACGGCGGTGTAGAATCCTCCGAAGTGTGTGCTGACCGCAGGATTGATCCGCACGGATGACGCGACGGAGACCGGAATCAGAAAATACCTCGCTTTTGTCTCGTCGGACTGCCTGATGGTGCCTTCGAGGAATCCGGCCGAGACGCTCAGCGCCAGGCGTTTGCGGTTGTACAAGGTCGATTTGAGCTCGAGGTTTGGGGCGACGTCCTCAAAGATGGCCCCGAGGATCCAAGGCATGGTGTAGGTGCTCACTTGCAGCTGGTCGATGATCCCGTAGCTCAGCTTCATCAAGCCTATGCGCACCCGCCGCCGATGGAGGCTGTACGCCGTGGTGTCGAGAAGTCGCACGTTGTAGGTGTGATACGCGCGCGCGGAATTGGGAACGAGCCCCATTCCGGCCGAGGTCACACCCGCAACGATTATTGCCAGGAGAAGACTGGTCCTGAGTCGTCGGAGCATACCATGTCCTCTAGGTCGCAGCGGAACGTGCCATTCCGAGCACGGAGTCCTTGAGTAGTGCCTCGAAAAAAATAGGTGAACGTCTCCTCTAACGGCTGCTCCCCGATGTCCACCAGGATCTCGAGCCCATCGGTGTCTGCTAGTTTAACTCGGAAGCTCTGATCGATGGCGAAGGGGGATCCGTCAACCCCGATGGGGTCAAAGCCGATGACGCCATCGACGACGAAAGTGACGAGCAACTCTGTGATGTCCTCATCGAGCGGCACGGTGTCTCCCAAGTCGACCGCGACGCCCCCGTTGTACGAAGCTTCGAAACATCCAGCAGCTTCGCAAGTGTCGCCCTCGCCGGGCACGAGATACCGACAGTTGGCGGCGGTGCCCCAGACGACGCGGCCGATACCTCCGCCGTCGAGGGTCATCGTTAGCTCGATCTTGCCATTTGCGGGGTCGGGGTCGGCTTCATAGTCGGGATCGAATTGCCTTTCGTCCCACCCGTCACAGATGAAGTTGACCTGGACCCCCCCATTGGGGCTTGGGAGCGTCAACCCCCCGCAAGTGCCATCCGTACCATCCGTACAATCCGAGTCGTCGACGCAGGCGCTGCCTTCATTGGCTCCACCAACGCAAGTCCCATTGAGAACGAGCTCACCATTCTCATTGGTGTTCATCTCGAGCTCCTGTTGAACTTCGATGATCACGTCCAGGATCTCCTCGAAGATCTCCGAATCATCGATCTCCTCGGCAGCCTTGGCGATTTCATCAGCAACCTCGCCCATGATCTCGCCGTCGACGACGGCGCTTGGGTTTTCATAAGCGTTGAGCACCGGCTGAAGATCAGGGGCAGGCGGTATATTGAGCGATTCGCACGACAAGCTTGCCGTACAAAGGAGCGAGAGGGTCGCGAGTAAGAATAATCGCGCCACGATGGCCCGACGATAGTGCCGTTGCCTGGAGAATTCCACTCGACTCCGTGTCAGGGCAGTGACGCCCCGCCCTCGGATGGGAGACGCTTGCGGATCTGAATCACGGCGACGGGAATCAGGAACCAACCGAGAGTCCATGCACCTGGTCCGACAAAGGCGAGGCCGGTGTTGAGAAGCGCGGTGGTGGGCTCGATCGAGGCACCCCGAACAACCTCCACAATTTTTGCGTCTGAGAGATCCGGATCGGCGAAGCCCTTCTTTCGAGCATAGGCGAAGCCGCCAAGGCCAATGAACCCCGAAATTGCTAAGCAAATGCTCTGGCCAACCGGCGAAGAAACGCTTTCGAGCGCCGGGTCCGCGATCGCAAAGAACAGGAACATGCAAACAAAGATCAGCTGAAAGAGCGCCAGCGTGGTGTGTTTCGCATCCGTTTGGGTGAGCGGCCCAAGAAGCTTCTGTGTCAGGTTCCACGAGATCAGCGTGAGGCCAACGGCGATGATGAGCCGCAGGATGTCGACCGAGTTCTCGATGAGCAGTGAGAGCAGGCCGTAGCGGAGCGCCTCCCAGGCCATGTCCTCGGTGCGTGGCAAGTACTGGAAGAAAAATTCAACGAAGAGCACCGCATAGGCGACATCGAGAAAGGTTTGCAGTCTCCGCAGACGTTTCCCCCCTTGTCGGGCTTCGCTGGTTTCGACGGTCATTTCCGGTTTCTTGAAGCTTGATCTTTTGGCTTCGCTATTGAAGGCTCGGGCGCTCTGGGATGCCGACTTTCGTGGCCTAAGCTCGCCGGAGTAGGCCCCCGGTGTTCGAGAATGTCAATGCAATACTCCCTTCTACCTTCGACTCGGAAAGCTCCTCATTTTGGGGCGCTCCTCGTCGTTCTGTTGATTCTCATCGTGGTGGCACCGCTCGTACCGGTTGAAAAGGCGGGCTACTCCATTGAGTTCTTCTTCGACCTCGTGCTGGTCACAGGCGGCTATGCCGCTGCTTCGCAAGGCGCGCATCGTGTGCCCTTTTTGGCGCTCACCGTGGTAACCCTCGTGGTCCGCTGGACGGAGATCCTCACAGACCAAGTCGGCTACTCGTTTGGAGCGATCTTGATCACCGTCGTTTGGATTGTCTACGCCATCGTGCTGATCGTGACCGCGCTTCATCGGCTGCCTCGGGTGAGCACCAATGCGGTCTTAGGCGCAATCGTTGCGTATTTGTTGTCTGCGGTTGCGTTTGCGTTCGTTTTCCAGCTGATCGAGCTCGCGTATCCGGGCTCGTTCTCGGGCCTTCCGGCTAGCGGAAGCGAGCGGGAAGTAGGGGATGCTTTGCTCTATTTCAGCCTCGTATGCCTCACCACGGTGGGATACGGGGACATCGCACCACTCTCCAAGCTAGCCCGTCCCATCGCGGTGCTCGAAGGGGCGTACGGGACGCTCTACCTCGCCGTCATGATCGCGAGGCTCGTGGCTCTGCACATCGTCTCCAGAGGCGAGACCGACGACTCGGGATGATCTCCGCCGAGAAGAAGAAAAGAGACTGGCATGTTCAGCGATAGAATTGCATAAACCGTCCTATGTTCGCTCGGATAACCCTAGTGCTTCTCATCGCGACCGTTGGTTTCGCCTGTGGTCACAACAAGCGAGCCAACAAAACCGTCTTGGATCGAGCGTCCTTCGATTTCCAGTGCCCTAAAGAAGAGATCGAGCTCATCGTCATCGATGAAGAGGGCGCACGCAATCTGGCCTCTCAAATCGCGGCGCACGGTTGCGAGAAGAAAGCGGTCTACGTCTTCTTCCCGGACGTCGACACGTGGGTGCTAAACGGTTCGGTCGGACCCGCGCCCGTCGAGCACGATCCCGACGCCTATCACGGGAAGCGAAAGAACAAAAAAGAGAAGCGGGCTGCGAAGAAGGCAGACAAGAAGGCCAAGAAAGGCAAGGGAGAGGCGGAAGCAGGGGTGCCGGACACAGACGCTCCAGCGCTCGAGGCGGACGAAGGGGTCCCGACGCAGTAGGCAGCTCCCGTCGTGCGCGTCCCTCAGATTTGGGAGCCGCGACACAGGCTCTTCCATGCGGCCGCGCTCGGGGTAGATCCAGAAGCAACGACGGACCCACCGACGATGCAAAAGCGCATAGTCTGCGCCGATCAGTACACGCCGCAACGCTTCAAAAGCACGAGACAAATCGGGTTTTTCTGTTGTAGGATCCGGACCGTGACGAACCGCAGCGCGACGAGATCCAGAGCTCGCATTGCCGGCGCCGCTTTGCTTCTCGTCTTGACTGTCGAGTCGTCGGCGAGCGCTCAGGGCGACACGAGCCACTACCAAACGCTACAACTCGGTGAGCGGTCTCGGGGCATGGCCGCGGCCTTTACGGGCTTCGCGGCCGATGGTGCCGCGATCTGGTTCAACCCGGCGGGCCTTCCGCTCCTCGAAGCGAAGCTTCTGCAAGGCAGCTTGTCGTTGAGCTCGCTTCGCAAAGCGACGCTCAGCAACGCGATCCTGAGCGACGATCCCAACGCCACACCGGGGTCGTGTAACCCTGACCTCAACAGTGACGATCCCGATTTCTCGGGCTGCCAGCTTCAAGACTTCGAGCTCAACTCGCGGCCGACGCTACCGGCCTTCGCAGTGGCGAGCTTTGCCGTTGGCAAGGCCAAGTACGACAAAGGCGGAAAACCGGTACAGATCGCGATCTCGGCGTTTCAAACCTACAACAACGAAAACGGCGGTGACATCCAGACCATGGACAGCTTTGGCCGCACCAACAGCGTTCAGTTCGCACAGAAGGACCGGATCACCTACCTCGGCGCCGCAGTCGGGTACCGGGCGATCGAGAACTTCTTGATTGGGCTGAGCCTCTTTGCGGCCCACCGTGAGCTCGATCACTTGGAGACCCTCGCGTTTAGCATCGGTGGCGAGCAAGATCCCACCCAAGGAAGCCCTTGTCCCACAAGCCCAACGATTCCGTTCTGCGTCCAGAACGCCCGCTCAAGTAGCCGGAACACGTTTTTCCAGATGAGTGCATGGAGCCTGGTCTTTCGGATCGGCCTGATGCAGCTCCTTGGGAACGGGCGCTGGCGCCTTGGCCTGATGTTTCAGCCGCCGGGCATCCAGGTTGGCGGGAAATCCACGCTTCGCTTTGAGCTCAACGACGTCGACGCTCGGGTCGACCCGGCGCCCTCCGAATCGATCTTCGCAGAGGTCAAACGCGGGTCGAATTCGCCGATTCCCTGGGAGCTGCGCTTCGGCGTCGCGTATGCGTGGACCAAGCGTGTCGCCGTAGCGGCCGATTTGCAATTAGTGGGACCGGTCGGCGAAGGGAGCATCACGCCCGGGCTCCCGCAGGTCGCGGGCCGCGCCAATACGTCGGGGGCGTTGCTCGACACCGACACCAAGCGTGTGTTCACTTGGAACATCTCGATCGGCACGGAGATCGAGCTCACCAAGTTCCTGTTTACCCGTTTTGGCTTTCTCACCGATCGTTCCGGGGCCCCCGACGCGATCGAATCTGAAACCGGTCGCATTCAGCGAAGCAGCATCGATCGCTACGGCTTCAGCTTTTCATTTGGCGGGCACAAAAACAACAAGGGGTTGTCGTTCGCGCTATCGGCGCTGTTCGGAAAAGGTGACGGCCCTGCGCTCGATCTCCGACCGTCGACCCTCGATGACCCCGATACGGGCGTGTTCAACGCGTCGGAGGTCAAAGAGCGCGTTTTCATCATCTCGATCGGCGGTGACGTCGGCCAAGCCGCGGCTGTGGTCAAAGACGAGATCAAAGAGAAGAAACGCAAAGAGCAGCTCGAAGAAGAAGCAAGGCAAGCTGCGGAACGGCAGGCCGAAGAGGAGGCCGCCGAGGAGCTGATCGATGACCCGGAGATCAAGGAGGCAACTGAGAAAGCGCGCAGAGAGCGCCTCGAAGCCGAGAAGGCCGAAGAGGAGCTCGAGGCGCTCAAAGAGCGAAAGAAGCAGCTGGAAAACCTCAGCATCGAGGATCAGGAGGCGCTCCAGAAGTCGACCCAAGAGGGCATCCAGACGCTGACACCTTGAGCGTGCGGGAAGTCCACGTTGAGGTTCGAGCTTTCGATCGATCTCGCCCGGTGATCTCGGCGTTGACTCGGTGTAGCTTCAGGCCCGATCCGTGACCAAGACGTGTGCCCGCTACTTTCTGCTGATTGCCGTCGTTGCTGAGATGCCCGCGCGCGGCCTTGCTCAGCTCGGTCCGGACGGGACTCCGATCACCACGTCCAATTATACGATCGACCTCACGCGAGGAGTCGTCATCAGTACTTCTCGAGTCACCGGGCTTGCGGGTGCGGCGACCTCGCTGGCGGAGGGAGTCCAAGGTGGCCTCCAGAACCCCGCTGCGGTGGCGTGGCGCGGGCCCCAGTGGCCAGATTGGTATGATTACTGGCTCGCGTTTGGCGTGACGTATCCGTTCCAGTCAGGCGACTTCTACAACAGCGGCGAGATCTTTGGCGAAGCGCAGAATGTGGAAGAGGACGGCCTCTTTTTCTTGATTCCGGGCGCGTACTGGCAGATGTGGAATTTCGGGATCGGGCTCACGATCGATGCGCAGTTCGTCAGTCTGAAAGGCGTTGAGAACCCGAGCACGATGCAGCCGGACCAGTTGAGACTTCGCTTCACCACGTTTCACATCCAGGCCGGTTACGGATTCCTCGATGGGCAGCTGGTGATCGGCGGCGGCCTGCGCATCCTTCGCCAGCGAGCGTTTTTCTCGGACCGGTTGGTGAACAAGGGCGGAGAAGAGTTCGACTCACTAGGCCTCGGAGGTGAGGTTGGCATCATGTTTCAGCCCCACGACAAGCGCTGGCGACTCGGAGCCTCGCTTTATCCGCAGATGGACACCGGGCTTCGAACCCGCGGCGACGTCGTTCGAACGCTGGACGGGGACATCACGTTTGGCACGTTCTTCTTGCCGCGGTCGACGGAGCTTCCGACGAGCGGTGGTGTTGGGTTCTCGTATCAGTTTGGACCCCGGCCGACGAACCAACCCTGGGTCAGTGTGGAGAAACTGGCTGCGCCCGAGCTCGAGCGCTTGGAACGGCGTGAGCGGCAGGTGCGAGAAGCGGAGCAACGAGAGCTCGCGGCGGCTCGGGCACGCGGAGGGCCAGACTTGGATGAGTGCATTCGTGTCATCGAAGAGAGGTACAAGCGGAAGTACGCGCAGATCAAACACTGGCGACAGCAGGTGAAGAGGCAAGCCTGGGAAGTGCTTCGAAATCGCTACCGCAATGAATGGCCACGCCGGTACCATCTGCTGACGGTCGATCTGTGGTTCACCGGGCGTGTGACGGACGGCGTCGGTGTCGAATCCTTCCTGTTCCAAACCGTGCAGCGCTCTGGCGAAAAGGTCACGCTCTCGCCGCGCATCGGTTACGAGAGCGAGCCCTGGCCGAAGCGCATGAAGGTGCGGGTGGGGAGCTACGTCGAGCCCTCGCGTTTCGCTGCAACGGCGGCGCGCCTGCACGTCACGTTCGGAATTGACATCAATGTCTTGAAATGGAACGTCTTCGGCCTATGGCCGGATGACTATCGGTGGCAGATCTCGACGTCGTTCGACATCGCGGCCGAGTACCAGGCGGTCTCGCTCGGCATCGGTGGATGGTACTAGGTTCCAAGGGCCTGGGGCGGCACATCGGTTTCTTGTCGATCCACGCTTGCTCTGTCGTCGATTCCTCTCTAGAAGGAAGCGCGGAGTAGAGAGACTTGGCAATGACGCAACACAGATCCACCCTCGGGGCTTGCCTCGTAGCTTTGCTCGTCACGTGCGGTTGCAAAAAGGACAAGCCCACGCCGCCACCGCCCGAGTTGTCGGTTTCGCTGGTCGAGCCTGGGGATAAGCCGCATCAGGTTCTTCGGTACGCGATCTATCCAGGCACCGTCGTTCGAAGCGTCCTCGAAGTCCGGACAGCCTCGACCGCGACCGAAGACCTTCAAGACATCTTCGGCGTCTTACCTGGCGTGAGACTCGACCTCCGTGCAGGGCCCACCGTCTCGCTCGAAAACCGTGGCACGCGCTATGTGCTCCGGATCTCGAGGGCGACTGCGATTCTGCCCGAAGGCATCGAGGAAGATCGCCTCGACGGAGCACAGGAGGGTGTCCAAGCGCTGAACAACATGCGGGGCCGGTTCGACTTGAGCGACCGCGGCATCGTCATCGACTCCGACGTGCCATGGACGAAGGGCCAAGAGCGAATCCATCCGCGTGTTACGATCATGCTAGGAAACGTGCGATCCGCCATCGCGACTGTGCCCTTACCAGTCGAGCCAGTCGGGGTGGGTGCCGTCTGGGAGGTCCGACGATCCGTCCGGCTCTGGAGCGCGTGGGTGACGCAGGTCACGCGCTACGAGCTCGTCGATCGCATGGGTGATCGCTTTCGCGTCAAGATTGAGGTGCAGCAGTCCGCGCCCACCCAGATCGCCGATCTGAATCCCAAGCTCGAGATGCATGTGCGCAAGTACGAGATGCAGGCAGAAGGGCAAGCTCTGGTGGATCTCGGTTTGCCGATCGCGGTCGAAGCGGACCTCGAGTCACATTCAGAGGCCGATATTGCCCTAGTTTCTCCCGAGCAAACGGAACCCGTTCAGTCCGTGCGGCATTCTGTCCTGCGGCTGACCACAAAGAGTGAAAGGTAACGATGATGCTTCGCGTTGTGTTGGTCGCGTGTCTCCTGGTTCTGACGACTTCTTGCCGTCCCAAATACCAACCCCAGACCGCGATCGTCGATCCTGGGCCTCCGCAGCGAGTCCCGCCTGAGATTCGCGTGCTCGATCCAGGGATGACCCCGCGTGTCCCACTCCGTTACAACGTTTCGCCGGGACAGACCGAGGTGCTCTACCTCGAGCTCGTCATGCTGAGTGCCACGGTAGTTGGCGGCGAGGGGCAGCAGAGTGGCATGCCCCCGGTGCAGCTCGAGGTGAAGATGGGGCCTGCGGAGCCGACGCCCGAAGGCTTCATCCGTCATGCCGTTCGGATCACTCAGGTCCGTCTTTCGGACGTTGCTGACAAAATGGAGCCCGCGGCACGAGAACAGCTCGAGAACATGCTCGAGCCGTTGCTGCGGGTGCAAGGCTGGAGCGAGATGGACGCCCAAGGAAGAATCCGACGCAGTGAGTTCCGTGGCCTCAAGGATGTCCCGCCTCGGCTGAGCTCGATGCTTGGTAACATTCGCACCGCGCTTCTCACCGTGCCGTTTCCGTCGGAGCCCGTCGGGGCGCGGTCGCGTTGGGAGGTCGATCGCAAGGTGCAGCTGTCGGGGATCTGGGTCGACCAGACGGTTACCTACGACTTGATGGAGATGAACCAAGGCAAGCTCAAGCTCCAGATCTCAGCCCGACAGAGTGCTCCGCCACAGGCGATCGGGAGCGGGCGACTCGAGGCCTACCAAGCGTCGGTCATCGGTTCGTCCGTCGTGAGGCTCGGTTTCTTCACCCCGTTCTCGGAGGCAGAATCCACCTCGCAGATGCGGATCAATACCTACGTGCAAGGTCGGCCGCAATTGGTACGTGTCGAAACCAAAGTCGCCGTCCGGGTCTACCCAGCCGAGGCGGCTCGAGAATTCGGCGCGCGGACAGGGACAGAGGAAGAGCCGGAGCCTGCGCAAGACCCGAGAAAAGTGACGGACCCAGGGAAGCAAGAGCTACGCTGGATGAAGTAGCGCTTCGTGGACCGGTGAACAGTGCCAGTGCCAGTGTCAGTGCCAGTGTCAGTGCCAGCGTCAGCGACAGTGCCAGTGTCAGTGTGATCTAACTTGGGTCATCGTGATTTCCTTTCCGAGCGTCTCGGCCCCCGGGCTTCGCCCTTCTGCGAGGGGCCGAGCCACTCGGAAAGGAAATCACTCATGGGACTCATCGTTCAGCAAAAGGCACTCGAGGCAGCCGAGGGGCTGCAACCTCTTCTTCCCTACATCAGAAAGGCCGATAAGGACCTCTTCGACCAAGTGCGACGGGCTATGAATAGCGTGGTGCTCAATCTCGCCGAAGCCGACGGGAATGACCCGGGGACGGCCAGGGCGCGGTTCGCCACGGCGTGCGGGTCCGCCAAAGAGGTCCGCGCAGGGCTTCGGCTAGCGGCCGCGTACGGCTACGTCGGCCGGAACCGATGCGCAGAGCTCGACATCGCGCTCGATGAGATCTACGCGATGTCGTGGAGGCTTTCAGGGCGTTAGCGTTTCGCCAAACACCACGTCATGGCACACACCTCGTCGAGCCTTCGGTCGAGGTGGGTCGCGGTCTCAGACCCGATGTACCCCCAGTCACTCGCGATATGAAGCGCGGCCCGCACCTCCTTGGCAGACCCACAAGCCGTCGCGAATCGGGCCCGCGCATTCCCCGCATCGCTCCCCCGCGCTTCCGCGACATTCAGCACCACACTCTGCGCCGCTCGCTTCAGCTGATCCGCCAGCGCCCGATCTTGTGCTCGAACCACCCGGAGGAGCGGAGCGACCTCCTGCACGACCTTTCGCGCTCGAATGTAAACGTTCTCTGATTGCATCTTGAACTCCTTGTGTTGGGTTTGGGCCCTGTTGGCCTCACCCCGCTGCGGTCAACAGGGCCCAAACCCAACACAAGGAGTGCCAGTGCCAGCGCCAGTGCCAGCGCCAGTGCCAGTGCCAGTGCCAGTGCCAGTGCCAGTGCCAGTGCCAGCGCCAGTGCCAGCGACAGCGACAGCGACAGTGCCAGTGTCAGCGACAGTGCCAGTGGCAGCGACAGTGTCAGTGCCAGTGCCAGTGTCAGCGCCAGTGTCAGCGACAGTGCCAGTGTCAGCGACAGCGCCAGTGACAGTGCCAGTGTCAGCGACAGTGTCAGCGACAGTGCCTACTGCTCTCTTCGGACGAAGAGGGCTGGGTCTAGCTTTTCGACGAGCATGTCTGCGGCTTTGGCGACTTGTTCGGGATCGTTTCCGTCAAAGGTCACCTTCGTACGATAGTCCTCCGCTTGCCATTTCACGTAGCTCCCGACCATGACGCTCGGGAAGGCTTGGGCGATTTCCTCGAGGAGGCTCGCGACCTCTCCCTCGCCGCTCTTGGTGTACACCGCCTGAGAATGGAACTCGTGCCCATGGTCGATCCGTTTTCGCAAATCTGTAAACTTCAGCTCGAAGATTTCCGGAACGCCCGGGAGCACGTAGACATTCTCGATCACGACGGTGGGCCAAGGCGCCTCGGCGCTGCGCAGCATCTCGGCGCCCTCGGGCATGTTGGCCATTCGGAAATGCGCCTCTGTGGCGCGATCGCCATAGTAGTGGCGAATGACGCTTTCTACCGCCTCGGAACGAACGATGGGTCGGCCGAACGCCGCAGCTACGCCCTCGATCGTGACATCGTCGTGTGTGGGGCCCACTCCGCCGCTGGTGAATACGAGATCGTGCGACGAGCGGAGGGCGTTGAGCTCGCTGCAAATGGTATCGACTTCGTCGCCGCACACCACGACTCGCCTAAGCTCGATTCCCAACTCGAAAAGACCGCGGGCTAGGAATGCGGTGTTGGTGTCCGCAATCTTGCCGGACAGAATCTCGTTGCCGATGACGAGGGCAGCAGCAGTGCGTGACATCCTACCCCTCGCCTAGCTCGATCCCCATCGCTCGGGTGACCATCACCAGCTCACCATCCAGTGGGACGCGCTTGAGATTCGCCACCGCGGTTTCCAACGGCACGGAGACGATGTCCTGGCCTTTGAGGGCGACGACTTGACCGGCAGTGTCGTTGTAACAGAGAAAAGCTGCGTGGACGCCAAACCGCGTGCCGAGGATCCGATCGAAAGAGGAGGGCGAGCCGCCGCGCTGCAGGTGCCCAAGAACGGTCACTCGGATGTCGTGATCGATCCGTCCCTCGAGCAGCCTGGCGAGTTGCACTCCGGGCCCTTCGTGGTGCTGCCAGATGCTCTCGTAGCCCGCCACAATGTTGGATACCGTCCCCCCGAGGGGCTTGGCGCCTTCTCCGATGACGATGATGCTAAAGCTGTGCCCGGTCGCAGAGCGCTCTTGGATCTTATCCACGATGCGGTCGATGTCGTAATGAATTTCGGGGATGAGTATGACGTCCGCGCCGCCCGCAATGCCAGCCAGTAGGGCGATCCAACCGGCGTCACGCCCCATGACTTCGAGGATCATCACCCGGTCGTGCGCTTCCGCGGTCGAGTGAAGCGCATCGATTGCCCAGGTTGCGGTGGCGACCGCCGTATCCAAGCCGAACGTGAGATCGGTTGCCGCCAGGTCGTTGTCGATGGTTTTGGGAATACCGACCACCGAAACACCCATCTTGGCGAAACGCATTCCAATATTCATCGTCCCATCGCCGCCGACCACCACCAGGATGTCGACCTCGAGCTCTTCTAGCTTGGCTTTGACGCGTTCTGATACGTCGACGGTTCGTTCGGTGCCGGCCGCGCTACGTTCCACGTACGCAAACGGGTTGGCGCGGTTCGAGCATCCTAAGATACTGCCGCCCTTCGGGAGAATGCCTCGAACGCTCTTGCGCGTCAGCGGAACCACCCGGCTTGGTTCTTCGATCAAGCCAGCGAAGCCGTCTTCGGAGCCGAGCACTTCGAGCCCTAGGTCCGTGGCCGTTTTGACGAAGGCCCGCAAGACCGCGTTGAGCCCCGGCGCATCGCCGCCACCAGTGAGAATCAATACCCGACGGACGGTTTCTTCGTCCGTATCGCGCGCGAGATTGTCAGTGTTCACGCGAAGCCCTCCCACGCTTCGCCGCAACCTCGTACATCGCGATGGCTGCGGCGACCGATGCGTTCAGCGAATCCATGGGACCCTCCTGAGGAATGTGAACCACGATATCGCACCGTTGTCGAACCATCCGACGCAGCCCCTTTCCCTCGGAGCCAATCACCAGCACCCGTCCACCGTGGGCAGGCTCGAGGTCGCGGATGCCGATATCCGCCGCCGCATCGAGGCCGATGATTTCCATCCCGGTCTCATGCAACGAGAGGAGGGTTCGCTGGAGGTTGGTGACGCGGGCGATCGCGGCGTGCTCGGTCGCTCCCGCCGAGGCCCGTACGACCGCCGGGGTGATGCCCGCCGCGCGGTGCTTGGGAATCACCAGCCCGTCGAGGCCCAACGTGACCGCGCTTCGGATGATGGCGCCAAGATTCTGTGGATCGGTCACTTCATCGAGGGCAATGAGAAGCGGGTAGTGACCCGAACGCGCGACTAGCTCCTCGACTTCGAAAAACACATAGGGATCCGCCAGCGCCATGACACCTTGGTGACGCGCGCCCTCGGTGAGCCGATCGAGGTCGGCACGCGGCTTGGTACTGATTGGAACGCCACTCGCTTGCGCGGCCTCAGTTACGTCCGGAAAACGATTTTCGGACTCCATGATCACGTGGTGGATCTTGGCGTTGCCCCGTAGCGCTTCGAGCACCGGGCGCCGGCCTGCGAGGACGCGACTCATGTTCGAAGTGCCAACCCTACTTCTCGCGCCAAAGCCGATGCCGCCGCCGTGACGTCAGTCGCGTCGCGAACCGGCCTTCCGACGACAAGCATATTGGACCCTGACGCGATCGCCGCCGCGGGTGACATGACCCGCCTTTGATCATCGGCGGCAGCGCCTGTCGGACGGATGCCTGGTGTTACCAAGAACGCCTCATCGCCGAGCGAAGCGCGAAGCGCAGCGCATTCTTGTGCGGAAGTGACGAACCCACGAAGACCAGCGTCCCACGCAAGTTTTGCAAGTCTGGTGACCGATGGCTCTACGCCATCGGAGAAGCCGATGCCTCGCAGGGAGGGTTCGTCCAAGCTGGTGAGAATCGTCACCGCGAGTAACTGCATCGACCCCGCCGACTCACTCGCCGCGACAAGCGCGTCCTTTCCGGCCGAGCTGTGAACCGTGAGATAGTCGACGCCCATGGCTGCAGCTCGGGCGGCCGATCGGCCCATGGTTGCCGGGATGTCGTGCATTTTCAGGTCGAGGAAGCACTTCGCTCCCGCGTCGAGCACGACCTCGACAGCGGGTGGACCAACCCCGGTGAAGAGCTCGAGGCCTACCTTGAAAACCCCGATGTGATCGCGCGTCTGCTCGACGAGCCGCCTTGCTGCCTCGAGGTCCGGCACGTCGAGCGCAAGCGCGATGTGAGACGCTAGGTCCTGTTTAGCCATCATTCACCGGAGCTACGCTACGGTGCGGGCTAGAGGCTGTCCAGCCCAGCAAGTGGATCGTCGGTATCCGCTTTGCGTGGCTTCGACCGGCCGCGCCGTGTTCCGGCCGGCTTGTTCGGTGATGCAGCCCTTCGTGCTGCCGCGGCGGCCTGTGCTTCGCGCTGGGCTTTCTCCGCTAGACGTGCCTTTTCCGCCTCCGCCTCTGCGCGTTTTTGAGCCTCCAACTCGGCTGCTTCCCGAGCAGCTTCCGCTTCGCGCGCTGCTCGCTCGGCTTCCATCTTGGCTGCGAGGGCTTCCGCCTCTTGCTGCTCGACGGCCGGCTTGTAGATCCCGAAGTACGAGCCGCCTAGCGCCACGGCAACGAGCACCACGGCTGCCGCCACCAGTCCGGGGTGGACCCCTTTGCGCTGTTGTGCGCTGATCGCCGCGATCTCTTTCTCGTGCGCCAGCATGCGCTGATGCTCGTCGGCCTTCTCTCTAGCCTCTTGTTCCAATCGTACACGCAGCTCGGCTTCTTTGCGCTCGCGAAGGGCTTGCTCCTCTTCCTCGCGGGTCCTCCGCTCCTCGGCAGCGCGAGACTCTTCTTGAGCGCGGAGTCGCGCCTCTTCCTCTTCTTGCTTTCGGCGAGCCTCCTCCGCCAAGCGCTCGCGCTCGGCTGCCTCGCGTTCGAGCCGCTCCTCCTCCTCCTCACGAACCCGGTCTTCTTCGAGGTTCATGAGCTCTCGAAGGTTGAAGAGAACGGAAGACTCTTTTTCCTCGGACATGATGATACTTATATTACACTTTTCCGCTGTATTCGGACAAGGGGCCAGCTGACCTTTTCGAGATGAAGACGCTAGCAATCGGCTCGGGCGCCTGTCAAACGAACGGTTTTCTCCGATTTCCGCTCCCGTCGGAATGTCCGGGCCCGAGCGCGGCCACTCCGCGGGTTTGTGATTTGGTTTACAGCATATTTTACCGTTATTATTGGAACCATGTCAGGGCTCGAAAACTTCCTCCACTACCTCGAAAGAGGGGATGTCAGCGAAATTGTCTTTCAAAGCGGGGCGACCGCCGCGGCCAAGCGAAAAGGCCGGCTTCAGCCGGTTACTCGAGAGCCGCTGACCGCTCAGCACATTCTCAAGTTGGTCGAACAGACGCCTTTGCAGGACCTCGTCCCCCAGGAGGACGGCGCCAGTGCACCAACAGCGACACATATCAACGGAAACAAGTACGTTGCGACTGTCGCTCGCTCAGGACAGATGCTGTTGTTGCGGGTCTGGCTTCCCGACCGCCTGTCGGACCCCGTGCCGGTGGCACCGCCCGATCCACAGCTCGAACCCGAGTCGACCAAGGTGCCGATCGGAGCGATGCGTCCCGCCAACGGTCAGTGGACGTCGGCGAGACCCCCCGGGCTTCTGCTCGAGTCGTCGCAAGCTCCACCAGAGATACGCTCCGCGCCGCCGGCTCCACGCATCCCTTCTCATCGCCCGCCGCCGGTTGCGATCAAGTACCCGAACGCTCGGAGCGTGATTCCGAGACATTCGTATCGCCCGCCACCCGAAGCCTCCCCGTTGGCCGAGTTCGTGCCGGCGGACGTGCCGGCATCGGCGCCTCCCGCGCTCCGTAAATTGTTGGTGGAGGCTCGCACTGAATCCGCGAGCGATGTTCACATCATGTCTGGGGAACCGGTGCGCTTTCGATGCAATGGCTCGCTGGTTGCGCGAGGTGCTCCGTTAGATGACGACGAAGCTCGCTCTCTGCTGGCGCCCTTGCTCAACGAGCGCAATGCGCACCAGTTCGAGGAGCTCGGGTACGCGGACTTCGCCTGCCAGATCGAGGGCGCTGGTCGCTTTCGAGTAAACGCCAACAAACAGCGGAGTGGAATCAAGGGGTGCTTTCGACTGATCATGAACGAGCCCCCAACCGTCGAGTCTCTCAGTTTGCCGCAGGAGTTACGGCAGATGCTCGACTACCATCAGGGGCTGGTCGTGGTGTCCGGTCCGAGCGGCGCAGGCAAGACGACGACACTCGCGGCACTCGTCGACCTGTTCAATGCGGAACGCTCGGTTCACGTCATTACGGTCGAGGACCCTGTCGAGATCATCCATCCGATCAAGAAGGCGATCATCAGCCAGCGTGAGGTCGGTTCACATACCAAGAGCTTCCACGCGGCGCTGAAGGGATCCCTACGCGAGGACCCCGATGTCATCGCCATCGGTGAGCTACGGGACTGTGAGACGGTCGAGAAAGCGCTCGAGGCGTCGGAGACGGGGCACTTGGTGTTCGCCACGATGAGCACACCTTCGGGCGCGACCACGATCGACCGTCTGATCGACATGTTTCCACCCGACGATCAATCCCAGGTGCGTGCAACGCTGGCGGGCGCGCTCAAGTTCGTGGTGAGCCAGCGTCTGGTTCCGAAAAAGGACGGGCACGGCCGCGTGGTTGCAGTCGAGCTCTTGACCGGAAACATGGCGTTGTGGTCACTCATCCGCGACGACAAGCTGTTTCAGTTGCCGAGCCTCCTTCAGCGCGGCCGCGCATTTGGGATGATCCGCATCGAAGACTCGCTCAACGAGCTGCTCGCCGCCGGCGTGATCACCGAGGAGGTCGCGAAGGCCTACGCCGACGATCCCCGGGTCATCGGGGCAGGGGCGCCCGTGCCCCAGCCCACCCCGCAAGATCAAGAACGCGCTCGAAAAGGCACCCGCCGCAACCTGTTTTCCAGGAAGGACAAGTGAATCATGCCAGCGCTCGATCGATACTTTGATGTGCTTCTCGACCGCGATGGGTCCGATCTCCACCTCTCGGTAGGCTATCCACCCACGATTCGCGTAAAGGGACAGCTGGTCGCAATCGCGCGTCAGCCGCTGGATCGTCCGACCATCACTCGTCTCATGGACGAGCTGCTGGACCAAGATCGGCTCGAGTACTTTCACGCGTATCACGATCTCGACTTCGCATACGGCTACGAGGACAAGGCGCGCTTTCGCGCAAACTATCTCTACAAGACGACGGGACCGGGCGCCGTCTTTCGAACCATTCCGCGCGAGATTCTGACGACCGAGCAGTTGGGCCTGCCCGAGGCCGTCGTAGGCCTCGCGGATAGGAGAGCGGGCTTGGTGCTCGTAACCGGACCGACGGGTAGCGGAAAGAGTACGACGCTTGCCGCCATGCTCGACTACATCAACCGTAAACGCGAGGGACACATCCTCACGATCGAAGATCCAGTCGAGTTCGTGCATCGACCGCGCAAATGCCAGATCACCCACCGCGAGGTCGGAGTGCACACACCGAGCTTCGCCGACGCGATTCGAAGCGCTGGTCGGGAGAACGCGGACGTCATCCTCGTAGGCGAGCTACGAGGGCGTGAGACCATGAAGATGGCCCTTCAGCTAGCTAGCTTCGGGGTGTTGATCTTCGCGACGGTTCACACCAACTCGGCGCCCGCAACGATCGACCGTTTCGTCAACGCCTTCCCGGCAAGTCAACAGCCTCAGATTCGAGGTATGCTCGCAGAATCTCTGGCGGGTATCGTCGCACAGCAACTCCTAAGGAGAGCGGACGGAAGCGGGCGTATCGCGGCCCAGGAGATCCTCATCGGCACGTCGGGGGTATCCTCTGCAATTCGCGAGGCCAAGACGACCATGCTGCAAAGCTTGATCCAAAGCGGTGGGAGCTACGGGATGCAGAGCATCGACGCAGTCCTCGCCCGACTGGTCGCCGAGGGCAAGGTGACCGCACAGGACGCCGTCGAGAAAGCCGCCGACAAGGAGACTTTCGCAAGGATCCCAGCGGTAGCAAAGGCACTCGCGGGCTAAGCACTCACGCTGCGTCAACCGGTGACTCGGGCCGCCGCAGTGCCGGCGTCAGTGTCAGCGTTCTCGCGAAGTAGGTGACCCGGGCTGTGGCGCGCGGCATGTCCTCGAACGCGAGTTCCGCAGGCGCCGATCCATCACTCCGAGTCATACACTCGAGAGGGAGTCCACAATGCTGCCCAACATCCCCGCCGAGGATGTCTGAGCGGGCGAGGGCGTGCCGTGCGCCACAGCCCGGGTCACCGGTATCTGACCGCTACTTCACGTCGAAGTTGTAGCGCGCGCCCATTCTCGGGGCGCCGAACGGCGGGAACCGTACGCTGGCGATCTGTTGGCCCATGCACGTTTGAAAACCGGCGCCGCCTCCCCGTACCGTGGCGCCTAGAACCGAGCCGTTGCCTGCGATTGCAAGGTCGACTTTCACGTTGCCGAGCTGAGTGCCGCTCTTGACCTCGGGGATCACGCACTTGCTATAGAAGCGGTTGAGGTTGCGATTCATCACGCTGGCGACCTGGGCGCCGGTGAGCCGACCCTCTCCGCCGCCTTGTGAGGCGTCTCCGATTTCAACCGCCCGGCTCATCGCCTCGTCGTAACTCGCGAACCCGCCCTGGCTCCGCGGAGCGGCGGCGGAGCCGGAGCCCCTCCTACGGCGCCGAATAGGTCGATCCGGCAGCAGGCCCGCCTCGCCGGTCGGGATGTCCCCGAGCTTGAAAAGGTCGTCGAGCTCGGTCGAAGACGCCTCCCGGACGTCACTCGAGCGCGACATCAAGAAGCCGCCGACCGACAGCGCGATGACCCCGACGAGAGAAGCGGCAATCAGCCATTTCGCGGCCGCCGAGCGCTTCTCCGATCTCCGTGCGTGGACCCGTGCGGCGTGGGCTGCCGCCACCTCGTCTTGATGCTCCCGTTGCAGGATGAACTCGCGGAACTCCGGCCACTCGCGGAGAGGCCTTCGTTCGTTGCTATCCGTGTTGAGCGTCGGGTCGTCTCCCGAAAACCCACCGACGTTCAGTCGCTCGATGAGCTCGCGCGCGTTGAATGGCCCGTGGTCCATCTTGTCGCGGGCCACCATCCAACGCTGCTTCGTATCCGACGAGAGCTCCTCCAGGATGGTCTTGAGGTCCGGTCTTGGTGGCGGCGGCGGAGCCAATGGCGCTTGCGGAAGAAGCGAAAACACAGGGATGTCGATGTCCGGTGGTGGCAAGACGGAGCTGAGATCGATGTCGAGAGTCACCCCTTCCGAGGGCGGCGGCGGCATCGAGTTGGCCACCTGTACGAAAGGCGTCAGCGCAGTACGCACGGCTTCGGGCGAGTCGAAGCGGTCTTTCGGGTCGTGCGCGAGGCACCGGAACAGAATGCCGTCCAGCTCGGGCGGGATGTCTTGTCGCAGGTGTGACGGCGCGACAAACCCCTTGCCCGGCGAGCGCGTCGTCAGCAGCTCGTAGAGAATCGCGCCAACGCCGAAGACATCGCTCCGAGCCGTCGCTGGTTTGCCTTCTTTGACCTCTGGGGCGAGGCACGCTTGGTCGCTATCTTGGAACGCGCTCGGACCCACCGCCTCGAGGAGAACCTGTCCGACGCCAAAGTCGCGCACCTTCACTTGGCCCTCACGCGTGACCCACACCGCGCTCGGGCGAAGGGTTCCATGCGGGCCTTTGTCGTGCGCGTAGCTCAGCGCGCTACACAGATGCGCGACGACGTTGTAAATCCCGCGCAGCGAAAGAGGCTCATCTTGGCGGTCGCGTTCCTGGATGAACTCGGACAGCGGAGTCCCGTCGATCCACTCTCCCGCGATGAAGTGCTCTCCCTTTTCCGTGCAGCCCACACCGAACATCTTGGCGATGTTGTTATGGGATAGGGCGGCCGCCATCCGGCATGCCTCCCGAAAATCAGAAGCGGCTTGCGGTGGCACTAGGTCCGGCCGAAGCACGTGGACGAGAATGTCTCGCTTGGTCTGGCGATCCTTCGCCGACCACACCACGGCCTGCGGGTCTTCGTCGACCCGATCGACGACCTCGAACCTTCCCCCTACCACGGCTCCCGGCTGTAAACCCGAGAGCTCGGGCGCTGTCGATGCGATCCCCTCAGGCATCTACCGTTCCAACATAGACGACGCGCGGGCCGGGATTCAACTTCGCGGGGCCGCTCCCTCATTTTCGGCGAGCTCGACACTGAGCTCTCGCTCGCGCAAAACCGCACCGGCCATCGAGTCGATGATCTCCTTTGCCCGCGCCTCTGGCACGTCGACCAACGAGTGCGTGTTGCGCACCCGTATGCGGCCGATTTCTCTACGTTTCAGGCCGGTGCGTTCTTGCAGCAAGCGCCCCAACTCCGAGGCCTTCAAGTCGTCGCTCTTGCCCACGTTGACATACAGCGTCGCCGTCGGCGGTGCCTTGGCCTCGGTGACCCCCTCATCTGAGTCCTTCGGGGGCTTGGGCGGTGTCGTCGCTCGTCGGCCGCGTCGCCGCTGTTTGGCCGCGACTTCGTCGATCTCTTCACTGCCCGAACCGAAAAACGCACCGAGAAGCCCCGCAAGCATTCGCTCTGCGTCTGGATGTGTGATGAGACGACGCGCCAGGGCAAGCGATCGTTCGTCGGGCGGATTTGGATAGGCGAGGTCGATCATCGCAATTCGATCGGCTTCCCGTCGCGTCTTCGCCTCGCCCGCGCTCGGTAGCGTCCGCTCGACCGGTAGGATTCCGTACTGGAGCCGCAGATAGTAGAGAATCCCTAGCTCGTTGGGGCCGACCAGTGAGATTGCGGTGCCCGTGCGTCCGGCACGCCCCGTGCGGCCGGTGCGGTGAACGTACTGCTCCACGTTCTCGGGCAAGTGGAAGTTGATCACGTGGGTAAGATGAGATACGTCGATTCCGCGTGCCGCCACGTCGGTGGCGACCAAGAATCGGACCTCGTTTCGCCGGGTTTGCGCGAGCACCTTCTCCCTCTCTCGCTGCGGGCGGTCGCCGTTCAACCATTCGGCATTGAACCCAGCCCGCTTCAACGCTGCGGAGACCTCCTCCGTCTCCGCCTTGGTGTTACAGAAGATCAATGCGCTTTCCGGGTTTTCGATCTCCAAAATCGAGATCAGGTTCCCGACACGTCCCATCCCGCTGAGCATGTAAACGAAATGCTCGATCCCCAACGCTCCAACGTGATCGCCAGACAGCCCGAGGAAAATCGGGTCGCGCATGTGCCTTTCGGCCACACGCTTGATCGCGCGGTCGACCGTCGCCGAAAAAAGTAGGGTTTGGCGATTGCTCGGAAGCCTTTCGATGATCGCGTTGAGCTCCTTGGCGAACCCCATCGACAGCATTTCGTCTGCCTCGTCGAGCACCAACACGCGAAGGCGGGAAGCCGTGATGGTGCCGCGCTTGAGGTGATCCAGCACGCGGCCAGGGGTCCCGCTGATGACCCGCGCGCCCTTCTTGAGTGCGCTCACTTGGCGTTCCATCGAAGCGCCCCCGTAAACGGCGACGGTGTCGATGCTGCGGTGCGCCCCGAGCTTCTCAATCTCGCGTGCGCTTTGGAGCGCCAACTCACGTGTTGGAGCAAGAACGAGCGCCTGCTCATCCCCGTCGATCGACATGAGTTTGTCGACGAGCGGGATCCCAAACGCGCCGGTCTTTCCCGTTCCGGTGCGAGCCTGGACGATGACGTCGTTTCCGTCGACGATCATTGAGTAGGAATCACGTTGAACCGGAGTAGGCGTTTCCCAGCCGAGGTCGCCCAAAGCTTTGAGCACGTCGTCATGCAAGCCAAGGTCTTCGAAGGTCTGGGGGTCGTCCGCGGCGGGCGCCTCGTTCATGGAGCGGGTTCCGTTTCGTTGGTGGGTGTCGAGCCCAGGATCTCCGCCACTTGGTTCGCAAGCGGAGCGTCCTCGCGCATGTATCGTTGAAGGTTGAGCTCGACTCGATGGCGGTACTTGTTGAGGAGGTGCACTTTGTCTTCGTCGCATCGATTGCGGAGCGCGTTTAGGCGGAGGTCCCAGGCTTCGAGCTTCTCCCGAAGTGCGGCCGCATCGACGACATTACTCGAAAGGTAGTCGAGGCGCACTTGGTCGACCTCTTCGTGGAGGATTCGGAGACCGTCGGCGCAATTCGCGTCGAAGCTGTCGTCGGTTTCAGGCCAGAACACCTGCGGAATGACGGACGCGAAGCCTACGACGACCAGATAGGAGAACGCGATCGCGTAGATGCCTATCACAAACCTGCGGCCGAAACGGCCCCGCTCTTCTCTTGGCGGCAAAGAATCTCCTCATGAACTCGAGCTCGCGTAAAAGCGGTCTGTTTGTACAGACCCCCAAGAGATCGGTCAAGACGGCGGGTCTTGGCCCCGCTCTCGCTTCTCCCGTCGCTTCCCCCAGTAGAACAGCCCGGCCCCCACGCCCACGGTGAGGGCCACGACCGCTCCGCACATGACGTACCAGAGCAGATAGGTGAGGCCGCTGCCCATTTGCTCAACAGACGAGCTTGTAGCCCACCCCGTACACCGTGAGGATATGAACCGGACGGTCGGGCTTGGGCTCGATCTTTCGGCGCAGCTTAACGATGAAGTTATCGACCGTGCGATTGTTTGGGCCGGCTTCGAGTCCCCAGATCTTCTCGAGGATTTCGTCGCGAGACACTGGCTCGCCCTCTCGCTCCCACAAGAACTTCAGGAGCTCGACCTCGTAGAACGACAAGTGCATGGTATTCATGCCGCTCGTCAGCGTCTGCGATCCCGTTTCGACGTTGACGTCGCCGATCCGTATCTCGCTCTGGGAGGGTCGAATCGGGCGCCCGGATCGCCGGAAGAGCGCACGGATTCGAGCGACCAGCTCTCCAATCGAGAAAGGCTTCGTCACGTAGTCGTCCGCCCCGGCCTCGAGACCGCGGATCTTGTCCGACTCCTGGCTTCGGGCGGTCAGCATGAGGATCGGAACGAGAGGATCGTTGCGGCGGATCGTTTGGCACACCAGGTAGCCGTTCATGTCCGGCAGCATGAGGTCCAAAATGACACAGTCGATGTCTTCCGAGGCCGCCAGCTCGACGGCCTTTTCGCCCTTGGCCGTATGCACGACTCGGTATCCCTCGAACCGCAGTGAATCCGAGAGGCCTAGCGCGAGTGCGGGGTCATCCTCGACGAGCAGAATGCCGCGTCCATCCTCCGACATCAGGAGCACCATAACACCATCCGCGAGTCGAGGCCGCCAGCTAGGCAGCGGCTCTCTCGGGCCCGGCGATCGGCACCGAAAAACCGACCACGGCGCCGCCTCCTTGGGCATTGCGGGCCCAGGCACGCCCACCATGAGCCTGCGCGATGTGCTGGACGAGCGATAGGCCTATACCCGAGCCTCGCGTAGGAACTTCGTGTGTTCCTCGATAGAACCTCTCGAAGACGTGCCTTATCGCGTGCTTGGGGATGCCCGGGCCATGGTCCCGCACGGCCACGTCCACGGTCGAGCGGCGGGGGGTCAGCTCGAGGTCGACTGGAGTCTGGCCGCCGTATTTGACGGCGTTGTCGAGCAGGTTGATGATCGCCAGCGCAATGGCCTCCTGGTCGATCAGCACCGGCGGGAGCCGGCCCGGGGTCAGCAGCCGGACCTCCACCCCATCCTGCTCGCCGCGGTAGCGGAAGGCATCGAGAGCACGCTTAACCGCCTCGCCCAGATCGCCGCGTTTGAGTCGATACGGGCCTCTGCCGCCCTCGAGCGCCGAGAAGTCGAGAACGTTGTCGATCAGCGACGTGAGCCTTTCGGATTCGCGGCAAATGATGTCCAAGTACTCGAGCCTTCGCTGGTCACTGGGCACGCGATCGGACCTCAACATGTCGGCGAACATTCTCACGACCGAAAGCGGGGTTTTCAGCTCGTGTGACACGTTGGCCATCAGCTCGCTCTTCAACTGGTTGAGGCGGCGCTCCTTTTCGGCTGCATAGATGAAGAAAATCGCGCTTAGCAAAATGATTGCAAACGACATGACGGGAAGCGCAACCTCTCCGCGCAGGCGCGAACGACCTTGCGCCTGGAGCAAGGCAGCTTGGCGAGGAGCGACCTGTAGGCGCCAACGATAGAGCGTCGTCGGGAAGCGGTGATCGACGGTGAACACGCCGGCTTCGGTCAGGTCCGGACCAAAGACGCGTTGATTGCTTTCGTTCACGATGTTGTAGAGCGGCGCGCTGATATCGGAAACAAACATCTTCGGAAACACTTCGTTCACGAGGTATTCCGTGTCGTGGTAAGCGACCACGTACGTCACCTGACCGTCCTCGGTCGCGTATGCCTTGTATGAGATCAGGTAGCTGACGTCCTCGACGCTTTCGTGGAGGTGGCGAAGCTCGTCGCTCTCGAGATCTCCAAGGTCCATCGATCCGACCAAGTACTGCCTGAAGACCCGCAGAAAACCGCGCCTCTTCTTGCGATCCTGGGTGCTAGCCCATTGCAGTACATCCCCATCGAGGTTCACCATCAAAACCGCTTTCACGCTTGGTGTTCGTGCCTCGGCCGGAGGAAGCCAGCGTGCATCGATCGTACTCGAGTCATTCGGGTCGACGAGCGAGAGGACGATGCTGTCTGCAAAGATGACGTAGTTCTCGATTCGTTCGACCCGTTGCTGTGCTACCGATAAGAGCGATTGGACGATTGCGCTCTCTCCAAGCTGCGCGTATTCCCGCGCCGAGGAAAACGTGTAGTACCCGAGGATCGCCGCCGCGATTAGAATCGCGGGCACCAGGAAAACGTATACGGCGCGAAAACGACTCCCTTCCATTACTCACGCTCGGCTCGGAGCGGTCGCGTCATCAGATCCCCCACCGCTTCCAAGGCTGGTTTGTCCTCGTACAGCATCGCGTACACCTCGTCTGCGATCGGCATTTCGACTCCGACCTTTTCGGACAAAGCCTTGGCGCTCTTGGTGGTACGGACACCCTCTGCCACCATCTGCATGCTTCCGAGTATCTCTTCGAGAGATTTGCCCCGACCGATCTGCAGCCCGACGTTGCGGTTGCGGGATAGGTCACCGGTGCATGTCAGCACGAGATCTCCCATGCCTGCGAGCCCAGCAAGCGTCAGCGGGTTCGCGCCCTTGGCCAGCGCAAGGCGTGAGATCTCCGCGAGGCCGCGTGTAATCAAACCCGCGCGGGTGTTGTGACCGAAGCCAAGCCCGTCCGCGATCCCGGCGGCGATGGCGACCACGTTCTTCAGTGCGCCACCGAGCTCGACGCCTACGACGTCCTCAGTGCTGTAGACACGAAACCGCTCGGTCGTTATTGCTTCTTGTGCGGTTGCTACCATGTCTTGGTTGCGCCCCGCCACGCAGACCGCGGTGGGGATCCCCTCCGCGACCTCCTTCGCGAAGCTTGGTCCCCCGAGATACGTGAGCTGGGGATGCAGGGACTCGGACAAGAGGTCTTCAAACATCTCGGAAACGAGCATCAGGGTTTCGTTCTCGATGCCTTTGATCGCGCTGACGATCGGCACGCCGCTTCCTAAGAACGGAGCCGCATCGGTCAGAACGTGCCTCAATCCATGTGTCGGGATGACCCATACCACGAGATCGCTTCCGTCGAGCGCGTACTCGAGGTCAGCGGTTGCTTCGAGGGTATCAGGCAGCGTGAAGCCCGGCAGATAGGCTTGATTCTCGCGGTCTGTTTCGATTGCCTCCGCCATCGCCGGGCGTCGCGCCCAGAGGCGGGTGGTGTATCCCTTGTCTGCCAGCAACTTCGCAAGCGCAGTGCCCCACGAGCCCGCACCAAGAACCGTCGTTTTCAGCACGCCCATGCCCGGAGCCTAACACGGAGGCGCTCACGTGGGGGGCGGCGGGGTGTGCCGCTGCGGGCGAGCGTCTTGTTACGGGCTCGGCTGGACGCTTCCGCTTTCGCCCTTTTCAGGACGCGGGTCGGCGAGGTCTAGCTTTAGCGCATCCGGATCAAGGAGTGCGTTGGCGAGAACGGCGTCCATCTTGGAGACCGGCACGAACTCGAGCGTCTCGCGAACCTCCTCCGGGACCTCCTCGAGGTCGGCGGTGTTTCTCTCCGGAAGAATGACCCGCTTGATGCCCGCGCGGTGTGCGGCAAGGACCTTCTCCTTGACCCCACCCACGGGAAGCACGCGGCCGCGCAAGGTGATCTCGCCCGTCATGGCGACATCGTGCCGCACGTGGATCCCCGTTAGCAGAGACACGATCGCGGTCATCATGGTCACGCCGGCGCTCGGCCCGTCTTTCGGCATTGCACCTGCGGGAATGTGGATGTGGATGTCGCTCGTCTCGAGGAAGTCCTCCGCAATGCCAAACGCCTTTGCACGCGTACGCACGTAGCTCATGGCCGTCTGTGCTGACTCTTTCATGACGTCGCCCAGCTGGCCGGTCAGCTGAAGCTTGCCTGTGCCGTGCATCTTCGTGCATTCGATGAAGAGGATCTCCCCGCCGACGGCGGTCCAAGCGAGCCCTGTCGCCACCCCTGTTTCGGTGGTGCGTTCGGCGACTTCCGAGGTGAACCTCGCCGGCCCTAGGTAGGGCCGGAGCGATTCTTCGTCCGAAACCGTCCAGGGGCCCTCTTCGCCTTCGGCCACCTTCACTGCGACGCCGCGAATGACACTCGCGATTTGGCGTTCGAGGTTACGGACCCCGGCTTCACGGGTGTAGTGGTCAATGATCGACTCGATCGCTGGATCTTCGAGGGTGACGGTCGCCGCTTCGATGCCGTGCTCCCGCAGCTGCTTGGGCACGAGATGCACGCGCGCGATATCGAGCTTTTCTCGCCGGGTGTAGCCGGGAATTTCGATGATCTCCATCCTGTCCTTGAGAGGAGCTGGAATGGTGTCGCCGACATTGGCAGTGGCGATGAACATGACCTTCGATAGATCGTATGGAATCTCGAGGTAGTGATCGCTAAACGTGTCGTTCTGCTCGGGGTCTAGGACCTCGAGTAGGGCCGCAGCGGGATCACCGCGGAAGTCGTGTCCGATCTTGTCGATTTCGTCGAGCATGAACACGGGGTTGATCCGGGTGGCCTTCTTCATCCCTTGAATGATCTGGCCAGGAAGGGCGCCGACATAGGTCCGACGGTGACCGCGGATCGCGGCCTCGTCGTGCACACCGCCCAGGCTGATACGGTGAAACTTCCGCCCGAGGGCACGCGCGACCGAGCGGCCAAGAGAGGTCTTACCGACACCGGGCGGCCCGATGAGGCACAGGATCGGCCCTTTCTTGTCGGTCTTGAGCTTCCGGACGGCAAGGTATTCGACGATTCGCTTCTTGACCTTCTGAAGGCCCGAGTGGTCTTCATCGAGGACCTTGCGAACCGCCGCGATGTCCATGTTGTCGGTGGTCTGCTTCGTCCACGGAATATCGAGAATCCAGTCGATATAGGTGCGGACCACGGTGTACTCGGCTGACCCGACCTGCATCTGCCGAAGGCGCTTGAGTTGCTTTCGCGAGACTTTGTCAGCCTCGCTCGGCATGTCCGCCTTGGTGATGCGCTCTTCGAGGACGTCGAGATCGCCTTGGTCGCCTTCCTCTTCACCGAGCTCTTCTTTGATCGCCTTCAGCTGCTGGCGGAGCACGTACTCCCGCTGGTTCTTGCCCATCTCCTCTTTGATCTGAGAGTTGATGCGCTCGCGCATTTTGAGGATCTCGAGCTGGCGGGTGAGGAGCCGTAGAACTTTGCGAATTCGTTCTTTCGGGTCGAGCGTTTCGAGGAGCTGCGATTTTTCGTCGACCGGAGCGTCGAGATTGGCTGCCACGAGATCGGCGAGCTGGCCTCGCTCTTGGATCGAGTCGATCAGAGACCCCGCCTCTCGCGGGAGCTCTGGCATGAGCTGGATCACCTGTTTGGCGATGTCCCGAAGGCTCATTGCCAGCGCTTCACTCTCGACATCCTCAGCCGGGACCTCCGGGAGGCGCGTCACCCGTGCCTTGATGTAGGGCTCCTTGGTGACCACCTGTTCGAGGCGAATCCGGACGAGACCTTGCAGAATCAGGCTGTAGTTGCCCGAGCTGTGCTTGAGCGCCTTGAGAACACGGGCAGCCACGCCCACCGGGTAAAGATCGTCTTGACCGGGGTCATCGGTGGAGGGGTCCCGCTGCGCGACGATCGCGATGATGGGCTGATCGAGGTTTTCGATGTCCTCGACCAGCGCCACGGACTTCTCGCGGCCGACGTCAAAAGGCGCCACGGCCGCCGGAAAAAGAACCGCGTTGCGGATCGGCAAAACGGGGAGCTCGTCACCGAACTCGATTTCTCCAGTATCGGGAGGCGGCATCGATGTGATGGTTTCGTCGTCGCTCATGCGATTGTTCTACTCCAACTCGGCGAGAACCCAAGTTTTTCCAAGTACTGTGGCGAACATAGCCACGGGCCATTTCCCTGGCAAGGGTTCCTCCAGTAGGGACATGTGGCCAAGCCCGGCAGGTGTCCAGCCCGGCCGTTGATCCGCTCTACGCGCGAAATAGGCTCACTTCCCATGCATCTTGGGCGATCGCGGGCCCCACGTGGGCGACCCCGACCTCGTGTGCCGGAGATCCGCGTACTAAAGGCAGACGCGATTGCGACCCGTGCGCTTGGCCTCGAAGAGCTTTTCGTCGGCAGCTTTGAAAACATCCTCGGCTTCTTCGTAGTGTGCTTGCCATTCGGCGACGCCCACGCTGACCGTGACCTCGACGCGTGTCCCCTCGAACTCGAATCGAGTGTCCCGAACGAGTCGGTTGATCTTCCCTGCGAGCTCGCCGGCGCCTTCGAGATTGACCTCTGGAGTGATCAGCGCAAACTCCTCGCCACCGATCCGTGCGATCACGTCGTTTAGACGCAGGCGTCCGAGGGTCACCGCGCCGAGCTGCCTGAGAATGGCATCGCCCGCCAAGTGGCCGAATTTGTCATTGATGCGCTTGAAGTGGTCGATGTCGAACATCAGGAGCGAGAATGTGCGCTTGTAGCGCTTAGCTCGCGCAACTTCTTTGTCGAGCATTTCGTCGAAGTACCGCTTGTTGTGCAGCTGGGTGAGGCCATCGGTTGTCATCAACCGATAAATCTCTTCGTGGTACTGCACCTCGATGTCGTCCCCGACGATGAACTTCATGATGGTGCGACCCACTTTCAGCTGGTCGCCGTGTCGAAGCCGGCCCTCGTCTTCGACGATGTCATCGTTCACGTAGGTGCCGTTGGTCGACTCGAGGTCCCGAACGCGGAACTCGCCGTCGTGGAACCGGATCTGGCAATGTTTGCGAGAGATGCTCTCCTGGTCGATCGGAATTTCGCAATTCGGGGAGCGCCCGATGATCAAGGGTTCAGTGCTGACCTGGACGCGACGCCCGATATCTTGGCCGTAGATGACGATCAACAATCCGCTGTCGCTCGTCTTCTTTGAAGCGCGAGCAGCAGTTGCCTCGGTCAGGACCGTCTGGCTCGGGTTGGTCGTCTGATCCTTGAACTGCACTCCTCCACTATACCGCGGCGCGGCAGCGGGCGTTAAATCCAGGGCCTTCATTTCAGTGAGAACGGACTCCCGGAGGAGTTGGGTTTGTTGACCCCGGGTGGGGGGGTCTCTTAGCGTAAGTGCGTGCGCGACTTCGTTTCTCACCCCTGGCTCTGGGGATTGGGCATCCTCGCCGTCATTTTGGGCACCCCACTGGCGTTGCTTGCGAGCCCCCCTTCGGCTCACCGAACCTCGACCCAGCTAGCCAACGCGGTGACCCCGCCCTTCGCGGACGTCGACGTTGAGCGAGCGCGACCGATGGGAAAGCAACTGGTGGTCCCAAGGCGTGACGGAACGCGGGCGGTGCTCACGGTCGACTCCGACTTACAGACGTACATCCAGGATCTCTTTCGCAAGTACGATGTGCCTGCCGGAGGGCTGGTCGCGATCGAGCCGCGCACCGGACGCGTGCTCGCGTACGTGGGGTACGAGGCAGGGAAGGGTGAGAGCATGGACGTCGTTACCGACCCAGCGCCACCGGCGGCTTCGATCTTCAAGATCATCACCGCCTCTGCACTCCTCGACGCTGGCGTGAAATCGTCGACCTCGGTTTGCTATGGCGGCGGAATGCGCAGCCTCGGCTCGGCCGACCTCGTCGACAGCCCTAAGCGTGACCGCTGGTGCGCGACTCTTGCCGACGCGCTCGGGTACTCGATCAACGCCATTTTCGCGAAGCTTGCAGACCGACACCTCAACGAAGCGCGGATGACTCGGTACGTATCGGCGTTCGGGTTCGGTCAACGCTTGCCATTCGATTTGCCAACGGCGCCGAGCCCTGCAGATGTGCCCCAGAGCCGGTTAGAACGCGCCCGGATGGCGGCTGGTTTTTGGCACAGCCAGCTCTCGCCGCTCCACGGGGCCTTGCTGGCCTCGACGATCGCGAACGACGGGGGCATGCCCTACGCGGCCATCGTCGCTCGAATCGAAAGCTCGAGCGGAAAGACTCTCTACCAACACTCGCCACAGAAGTTCCGCCAAGTCGTCCCACGCATGACCGCCAGGGAGGCAGGCGAAATGATGACGCGTACGGTCACGCACGGAACCGCAAAGAAGGCCTTCTGGGACTCGAAAGGGCGACCCTTCCTTCCCGGCATCGCCGTTGCCGGCAAGACCGGTACGCTGAGCCGAAACAATCCGTATCGCCGATACACATGGTGGGTCGGGTACGCCCCCGTCGACGATCCAAAGATCGCCGTCGCGAGCCTGGTGGTGAACGAACCCAAGTGGCGCATCAAGGCAAGCTACGTGGCACGAGAAGCGCTCCGGGAATACCTGGTCAAGTAGCTGCGGTTACTCCAAATCTTCGAGCCAGTCACCATTGTCGAACCACTCCCTCCGGAGCTCCGTCAGAATGCCGGTGCCTTCGAAGGCATCGATGAAGTTGTCGATGAGGTTGTAGAACTTCGAGTCCTTTGCGGATACGGCGATCCCGATCGGCTCGACTGAAAGCGGCTCTGCCAGCGTGACGAGGCCGGAGTCAGGGTTGCGGAGGACGGCGAGGGCGCATGCCGGCATGTCAGCGATCATGGCATCGGCCTCCCCGCTCAGCACCTTCTCTACTCCCATCTTGTAGTTGTCGATCGGGATGAATTTGGCCTTCGGCATGTACCGCTTGATGAATGCCGAGCTAGTCGAGTTCGCCAACGCGACGAAGGTGACCTTGCGATTGTTGATGTCATCGACGGTTTCGGCTTTGGCGAGCGCCTTCGATGTCGTCAGGAGCGACTTGCCGGAGATCAAGTACGGACCGACAAACAAGAAGTCTTTGGTGCGCTCCGCAGTGATATCCACTCCCGACATCACGATGTCCACCTTGCCCTTTTTCAAAGCGCCCAGCAGTTGACCAAAACGCATCTCGATGATCTTGAGCTCGAGGCCGAGCGCCTGGGCAAGCCCCTCGGCGAGGTCGACTTCCAGCCCCATCATCTCCCCGTCCTTGTCCTTGGCGTTGAGCGGAGGTTGGTCGGCGGTCATTCCCACGCGCAGCTCGCCACTCTTGAGGACGCGATCGAGGACGGGGGACTGTGCCGTTGCGGGGGCTGACGAGATCAGCGATGCAACGGTCAAGAGAGCAAAGATCATCAATTGAGAACGGAGGAGCATCGGATGCCTTTCGTGGATGGTGGTGGGCGCGGAGCCTACCGAACCCAGTCCGCCGTTGCAACACGCGTTGTCAGTGTCAGTGCCAGTGTCACTGTCAGTGTCAGTGTCAGTGTCAGTGCCAGCGTCAGCTAATTCAGCCGTGCTCTTGCGGCGTCGTCGAGGGCTCTTCCGACAGCCCCTTCACTGAAGCCGACGATCACTTCGTTACCGACCTTGATCGTCGGCACGGTTCGTCGTGGATTCAAGCTGAGGTACTCGGCTCTTGCGCTTGCGTTCTTGTCTACGTCGTACTCGACGAAGGAGATGCGCTGCTCTTCGAAGTAGCGGCGGGCCTTGTTGCACACGCCGCACCAGGTGGTCGAGTACATGACTACCGGAACGCGACGCCGGGCGTTGGCGATTTCCCAGTCCTTGGGAGCCCTGTCTCGGGCTTGCGGTCCCGATCCCTGAGTCGGCTGACTTCCAGCTCCGCTGTTCGGCGCCTGCAGAGCCGCGGGATCGAGTTTGAGAAGAGCTTGGATCCGTTCTTCGCGGCTCATCTCCTCGTTCCGCAAGATGTTTCTGAACGTGATCACCTCCGTTTCGGAGCGCGCGATCGAATCGGCCGGCCTCTGCGCCACCTCTTCCTCTTCGGCAGGAGTCGGCGTTTCGGCAGGGGCCGGGTCGGTCGCTTGCTGGTCAGCTAGCTCGTCGATCCGCGCCAGCACTTGGTCACACCCGCCGAGCGCTCCGAGAACGACGATCGCCATCACCCTCGACCAAGCTCTCGTTCCGGTCAGCATGCTCGACGTCCTTCGGTAGGTTGCGCGTTGGCGCTCAGTCCCTCTTGCGCACGATGAACGTATTCATGCCTTCTTCGTGTTCGAACGTCGTGCGGTAGCTCTGGGCTTCACCTCGGGATTCGAAGGGGCCTATGCGAACGCGCCAGTGTGTCCCCCGCCCCTCGACGGAGCCGCTGGTCACATAAGCGGCGTGGCCTCGCTTGCGAAGGGCGTCGGCAAACACCTGCGCCTCCTGCGGATCGCGATAACTCACGACTTGTAAGGTGTAGAGGCCCTCGCGACCTGCTGGCGAGCTCGTGGTTCGATCGGGAACTGTCGCTGCAACGAGCGGGTCGCGAACGGCGGCCATCTCGACGACCTCGCGGTCAGGCCCGGCCGTAACCGCAGCCGGCAGTCCCGCCGCGATTCTCGAACGGGGAGGTGGGCTTGTGAGCGGGTCGAGGTGCGCCAGCTCCGCTGCGGCGGCCGCCATTGCTGCCGCAACTTCCGGCCGAGTTTCGGTCACCAACGTCGTGGGAAAGCTGAGGGTTTTTGGATCGAGGGCGGGATCGGCGCGCTCTCCTTTGGAAGCCTCTGTCGCCTCGGGAACGCCGGTGAGCGCCAGCGTTTGCAACGGGTCCTCCACCTTCGGTTCGCCGTCGTTAGGCAGCGCTGCGATCGCGGCGACTACGATCCCAATCGCGGCGATCAAGCCCACTCCCGAGAGCACCAACACCCGATTTCCATCATCTGATGATCGCTCTTCGATCCGTTCGAGATCGCGCATTGCAGTATCCATCTCGTGTCTCGCCTCGTCCCTCTCACTGGTTTACGAGACTTCCTCGGAAGCGGCCAAAAAACGGCACTTTGGAGCGCGCGAGAGCGCGTGCAGGGCCGGGGGTCACGTGGTAGCTTCGCGCCGGCGCTGCGTTCAGGGGAGCAGCGCATGGGAGCACTAGTTCATGGCAGAATCTCCGCAAAAGCAGCCGGTCACGCTCGAAGACGAGATGCGGCGCTCGTACCTCGACTACGCGATGAGCGTCATCATCGGGCGCGCGATTCCTGACGTTCGGGACGGCCTCAAGCCGGTCCATCGGCGGATTCTTTACTCCATGCACGAGCAGAAGGTGCATTGGAACCAATCGTACAAGAAGAGCGCACGCATCGTCGGTGACGTCCTGGGCAAGTACCATCCACACGGCGACACCGCGGTTTACGACGCCCTGGTTCGGATGGCGCAGGATTTCTCCATGCGATACCCGTTGGTCGATGGCCAGGGGAACTTCGGCTCCGTCGACGGCGACCCACCCGCGGCGATGCGCTACACCGAGGTCCGAATGCACAGGCTCGCCTCCGAGCTGCTCGCCGACATCGAAAAAGAAACCGTAGACTTCGGGCCAAACTTCGACGACTCCGAAAGTGAGCCTCTCGTCCTTCCAAGCCGGGTTCCCAATCTCCTGATCAACGGCTCAGGCGGCATCGCCGTTGGGATGGCGACCAACATCCCTCCGCACAACCTCCGCGAAGTCGTCGACGCCACCATTCGTCTCATGGCCGATCCCGAGCTCACGATCGACGCCCTGATGCACGACGACCCCGAATCCGGCCGCGAGGGTGTCAAGGGGCCCGACTTCCCGACTGCCGGGTACATCTATGGCACGTCGGGGATTCGGCTGGGCTACCGCACCGGGCGAGGTCGAATCGTGATGCGAGCACGGGCCTCGATCGAGCCGCTCCCGGGCAAGACCGACCGCGAGATGATCGTCATCACCGAGATCCCCTACCAGGTGAACAAGGCGGAGCTTCTGAAGAAAATCGCCGACCTCGTCCGTGACAAGCGCCTCGAGGGGATCAGCGACATCCGCGACGAATCCGACCGCGACGGGCTGCGGATGGTCATCGAGCTCAAGCGCGATGCCCACGGCGAAATCGTCCTCAACAATCTCTACCAGATGACCGCGCTCCAGAGCACGTTCGGCTACAACTGCCTGGCGATCGTCAAGCAACGGCCCGAGGTGCTCGACCTCAAAACGACCTTGCTTCGCTTCATCGACCATCGTCGCGAGGTCGTTCTCCGGCGGACACGGTACGACGTCGAACAGGCTCGCGCGCAACGGGAGCTCGTCGAGGGCCTCGGCATGGCGGTTACCGACGTCGACCTGGTCGTCGGCACCATCCGGTCGTCGAAGGATCCCGACGAGGCACGGGTCCGCTTGATGAAGATCGCCCTGACAGGCCTCGAAGAGTTCGTCCGGCGTGCGGGCCGCCCCGACGAGGAGATCGAGGCTGCCAAAGAGCGCGGTGAGTACTTCCTTTCCGAACGCCAGGCCAAGGCGATTCTCGAGATGCGACTCTCGCGACTCACCGGCCTCGAACGGGAGAAGCTCGCCACCGAGTACGGCAGCCTGTGCGACCTGATCGGCAAGCTAGAAGCGATCCTTGGCAGCAGCGAACTTCTCGACGAGGTGATCGTCGGGGAGCTCGACGAGATCCGTGAGCGCTACGGCGACGCCCGACGCACTGAGATCGTCGAGGCGGAGGGCGACATCTCGATCGAAGATCTGGTTCCCGACGAAGAGGTGGTCGTGACCGTATCGCACGCGGGATACATCAAGCGCGTGCCGCTGAGCGAGTACCGTGCGCAAGGGCGTGGCGGCAAGGGCCTTCGCGCGATGGACACCCGCGACCAGGACTTCGTCAGCTGGGTGTTCGTCGTCAATGCCCACGCCCACGTCCTGTTCTTGAGCGACAAGGGCAAGGCCTACCTCAAGAAGGTGTACCAGATTCCCGAGACCGGCCGCGCCGCCCGGGGCAGAGCCGTGGTGAACCTGGTCGGCATGGAGCCTGACGAGCGGGTCGCAGCCATCCTTCCGATTCGTGAGTTCGTCGAGGATGGGTATCTCTTGACCTGCACGCGCCGCGGCCGGGTGAAGCGCACCAACCTGAACGCCTACGAGAACATCCGCCAGACCGGGATCATCGGAGTCGCGATCGGGGAGGGTGACGGGCTGCTGACGGCGCGTATCGTCACGCCTGGCCAGAGTGTGCTCATCGGAACCTCTCACGGGATGAGCATTCGCTTTCCGATCGAGGACGTGCGCGCGATGGGCCGCGACTCGATGGGAGTCAAAGGCATCGATCTTCGAAAGGGCGATTTCGTGATCGGGATGGACGTCATCGAGAACGAAGAGGCCGAGCAGGTCCTGACCGTGAGCGCGAACGGTTACGGAAAGCGCACCCCTGTGGCGGAATGGCGAGCCCAAAACCGAGGAGGCAAGGGGATCATCGCGATGGACACATCCGAGCGGAACGGGGCACTGGTCAAGCTCAGGCTCGTCTCGCCGGACGACCAATTGATGGTCATTACCAACGGCGGGCAGGTGATTCGCACGCGCGTCTCCGAAATTCGGGAGACCGGCCGCAACACCCAGGGGGTACGGGTGATCCGGCTCCGCGAGGGCGAGCAGGTGGTCGATGTGGAGCCGGTGGCCGAGGGCGAGGATGACGAGGGCGAAGAACTCATGGAAAATGGCCCTTCTGAGCCCGGAAACGTGTAATCCGGGGAACAAACCGCTATCCTGATCTGGGCGAAGCGAGAGGCTTTACCGGGGGGTAGGCGAGTGTGAGTAAAGGACCCGTCATTGGGATCGACTTGGGAACGACCAATTCCGTGGTTGCCATTGCAGACCAGTCGGGCGCCCGGGTGCTTGCGGACAGTGACGGTTCGAAACTCATCCCGTCGGTGGTGTCCTTCCATCCGAGTGGCGACGTGCTGGTGGGCACCGCGGCAAAGGAGCGGCGGTTGCTCGACGCGGCCAACACGGTTTCGTCTGTCAAGCGACTGATCGGTCGTCCGTTCACTAGCTACGAGGTCAAGCAGGCACGAGAACGCTTCGCTTTCGAGCTTTCCGAAGGCCCCAGCGGCGGTGTCTTGGTTTCGGCGCGCGGAGAGACATACACGCTCAGTGAAATCAGCGCCTTCGTGCTTCGACACGTGCGCAAAGTCGCTGAAGACGCCCTCGGCAAGGAATGCGAGCATGCGGTCGTCACCGTACCCGCGAACTTCAACGAGCTTCAACGAAGTGCAACCAAAGCCGCTGGGCGCGTGGCCGGCCTCGAGGTATTGCGCATCTTGAACGAGCCGACTGCAGCAGCGCTCGCCTATGGCTACAACAAGACATCAAACGAGCGGGTGGCGGTTTACGATCTTGGGGGCGGCACTTTCGACATCACGATTCTGCAGCTCGCGGGAGATGTGTTCGAGGTTCTCGCCACCGCGGGCGACACGTTTCTCGGTGGCGACGACGTCGATAATCTCATCGCCGATGACATGGCCGCTCGATTCCTCGAGTCGCAGCGCTACGATGCGCGCCAGGATCGGCAGGCTTTCGAGCGCCTTCGTGCTGCGGCCGAGTGGGCCAAATGCCAGCTTTCGGACAAGGCCAACATCCAGCTTTGCATCGAAGAGCTTGCGTACGGGGATGGCGGTGCCGCCCTCAACCTCGACTATGCGCTGAGCCGTGAGCGTCTCGAACAGATGGTGCAACCTTTGATCGGGCGTAGCTTCGACGTCTGTGAAGACGCCATGAAGGCCGCAGGGATGCGTCCGACGCAGCTCGACAACGTGATCTTGGTGGGTGGCTCGACCCGCATCCCGTTGCTTCAACGAATGGTGGCTGAGTACTTCGGCCGCAAGCCGCAGGCGAGCATCGACCCCGACTTGGTGGTCGCGCAGGGGGCTGCGCTTCAAGCCAAGGCGCTGTCGCTACCAGGGCGGAAGCCGTCTGCTGCACTCGGACGCGTTTCGTTGAAAAAGGTCGTTCAGCCAGACGTCGATACGCCCTTCAGCGACGACTTCGAGGACGAGGTCACGAACATCGGCGACCGGCCGCCGGTGCCACCACCACCGGTCGCGCGAAGTGCCCGCAAGGCGACGTTGCCAGGCCAGGCGCCTCCGCCCCCGCCGATTCACCTCAAGAAGGCCGAAAAGCTAGCCGAAGATGCCTTGGTTGATACTCCCACGCGTTCCCGTGAGGAGCCCTTCGAGGACATGCGAACACGGGTCGCGGAGACCGTCGATCCACTCGATTTTCAACCGACGCGAACGGCGGACGCTTCGGGTCTCTTGATGGGGCTCGGCGAAAACACGGCGACGCGCGGCGGACCGGTCGACGACGAACCGTCGGGCCTGGCGGTGGAGCTCGGAGACGATGCGTTCGGCACACCTTCCGAGGTGCCTTCCGATGAGCCCAAGTCGCCTCCTCCGCCTCTCGAGTTGCCAAGCTCTGCGCCTCGCGTCCTCGAAGCCGCGCTCGACGAGGAGGTATCGACGGTCACCGGTGCCCTTCCGGTCCCGGACGGACCTTCGGCGCCCCTACTGCTCGACGTCACACCGCTTTCACTCGGGGTCGAAACCGTCGACGGCTATTGCGAGCACATCATCCGCCGCAACTCTGCGATCCCGGCCGGTCAAACCAAGATGTTCACGACCGCGCGCGACAAGCAGGAGACGGTGGTCGTCCGGATTTGCCAGGGCGAGTCGCGGCAGATCGCAGGTAACCAGCTACTCGGCGAGGTGGTGCTCGATGGGTTACGGCCGGCCGCACGCGGCAAGGTGCAGATCGCAGTACGGTTCATGATCGATGCCGACGGCACGTTGAAAGTTCGGGCGCAAGACGTCGGGACGGGCCAGCAGCAGCAGATCGCGATCAAGCTGATCGGTGAGCTGCCGGATGAACAGATCAGGACGCTCCGCGAGCGCCATAAGGCAAAGATGGGGGCATAGGCCGTGCCTGACCCCCCGGAAGCCCTAGACTATTACAGGCTCCTCGGCATCATTCGAGCCGCGACGCCCGACCAGATCCGCTCCGCATTCCATCGCTTCGCCCGGGAGCATCATCCAGACACCTTTGTCGATGCGCCTGCGGCCGTACGCGATCAGCATACCGAGCTTTACCAACTGGGAAGTGAAGCTTACCAGGTGCTGCTCGATCCCGTGAAGCGCAAGATCTACGACGAGGGGCTCGCGCAGGGCCGCCTGCGATACTCGGCCGACCGGGCCGAAGAGACACGACGCACGGTGCGCCCACCGGGCGGCGTGGCGCTCAATTCGAGCAAGGCGCGGGTATTCTTCTCTCGCGCTCACAAAGCCATGAAGGCAGAGGACTGGCCTCAGGCGAAGCTCAATCTTCAAATGGCGCTCCAAAGCGAACCCAACAACGAGGCCCTCAAGAGCAAGCTCGAGGAGGTTCTCGAACGAATGAAGTCCCGCTAAAGGCGGAGCCCTGCGTTCCGCGACTCGTAGCCTGCGAAAACCCAGCGGTTGGCAATCGAGATTTCGCGTCCTAGGTACGGCGAGATGGCGATTCCTGTTGCAGTGTTTCCCGGATTCTCGGCTGGCGACCTTTCGACGTTCTTCCTTCGACGTCACTTGCAGGGCGCGGGCTATCGCGTGCACCGTTGGCGACTGGGCATCAACCGGGGGAACGTCCCTGCGCTGGTCCCGAAGGTCGTCGCGCGCACGGAGGCGCGTTTTCAGCGCCACGAGGAGCCAGTGGCTCTGGTTGGCTGGAGCCTCGGCGGGGTGCTTGCACGAGAGGTTGCTCGCGAGCGACCTGACCTGGTGAAATGCATCGTCACGCTAGGGACGCCGGTGGTCGGTGGCCCGAAGTACACGAGCACAGCGCCGTTTTACGAGAAAGTGTTGAACGTCGACCTCGACGCGCTCGAACGGACTGCATCGACCACTACAACGAGCATTGCCGTCACAAGTCCCGTTCCCGAAGCACGCCGAGTGCATTGCAACTTCGAGCTCGAGTTGTTTCGTCACCAGACAGCCGTGCAGGAACCCGGCCAAGTAGGAGGAGATCGACGGCGACCGCTCGCAGCAGCGAGAGGGCTGGCCCGCCCCCGTGCAGGGTGAGGCACCGGCTCCCCGCTGGAAGGCGGAAAATCGACACAGCTGAACGGCGCGGGCGCTTTGTTAGTCTCGGTCAAACGTCGAGCGCTCGCTGGCTCCTAGGACTTTCCGGGCTATGGTTGCGGCGTTATGGGACGCACGTCGGCGATCCAGCGTCGCACTAAGGAGACCGAAATCTCCATCGAGCTCGATCTCGATGGCAGTGGCCAATACCAAGTCGAGACCCCGATCGGGTTTTTGACGCACATGGTGGAGCAGCTCGCCAAGCACGGCCTGTTCGACCTCAAGGTGCGCGCCGTCGGCGACACCCACATCGATGGGCACCACACCACCGAAGACCTCGCGATCTCCCTCGGTCAGGCCGTCGCCGAAGCGCTCGGCGACAAGGCCGGGATCCGCCGCTACGGCTCGGCCACGCTTCCGATGGACGAGGCCTGCGTGACGTGCGCGCTCGACCTGTCGGGGCGCCCTTTTTTCGTGTGGGCCGTCTCGTTGCCAAAGGCGAAAATCGGCGATTTCGACTCGGAGCTCGCCGAGGTGTTCTTCGAGGGCTTCGTGCGCGGAAGCCAGTGCAATCTGCACATGCGCCAGCACGCGGGAGACAATCTCCACCACGTCATCGAGATCAGCTTCAAGGCCTTTGCACGTGCGCTTCGGGAAGCGACCGAGGTCGACCCGCGGGTACGCGGTGTGCCGTCGACCAAGGGCACATTGACCGAATGACTACCGGCCGCGTCGCCATCGTCGATTTGGGCCTTGGGAACCTCCACAGCGTGGCCAAGGCCTTCGAGCGCGCGGGCGCTAAGCCCGTGCTGAGCGCCGACCCGGATGTTCTGCTGCGCGCCGACCGTCTCGTGATGCCCGGGCAAGGTGCATTCAGAGAGTGCTCACATGCGCTGGCAGGCGAGGTCGGCGAGGCGGTGCGCGCCTGGATCGATAGCGGCCGTCCGTACCTGGGTATCTGCCTCGGGATGCAAGCGCTGTTCGAGTCGAGTGAAGAGGCTCCAGGAGAGCCGGGGCTGGGCATCTTCCCGGGGAGCGTGCGGCGATTCTCAGTCGATCTTCGCGACGAGGGCGGCATGCGATTGAAGGTTCCTCACATCGGATGGAATCAAATCGCCAGCAAGCATCCCGTGTTCGAAGACGGCGCGTGGTACTACTTCGTGCATAGTTATTACTGCGTCCCCGAGGACGAGGCCCTCGTGGTTGCGACGACCGATTACGGCGGACGTTTCTGCTCCGCGATCGCTCGCGACAACGTGCTCGCTTGCCAATTCCACCCCGAAAAGAGCCAACACGCCGGAGTCCGCGTGATCGGGCACTTCCTCGGAGACGTTTCGTGGAGTTGATCCCCGCCATCGATTTGCTCGACGGCAAAGCCGTTCGGCTGCAGCAGGGACGGTACGACGAAGTCACCGTCTACGACGACGATCCGGTGGCTGCCGCGAAGAAGTTCGAGCAGCAGGGAGCCGAGAGGCTTCACGTCGTGGATCTCGAGGGTGCACGCACAGGGAGACCCGCACATGTCCCTTTGATTCAAAGCATCCTTCGAGAGACGAGCCTTCAGGTTCAAATCGGCGGCGGAATCCGAAACGAGGACGTGGCGGCCCAATGGATCGACGCGGGGGCGGCGCGAGTCGTCTTGGGGACCATCGTGGTCAAGGCACCCGATGAGGCGCGTACCATTTGCGCCCGCCACCCCAATGCCGTGATCGTGGCGCTCGATGCGCGCGATGAAAAGGTTGCGGTCGAAGGGTGGCAAGAGCAGAGCGCGCAAGGCGTTTCTGAGCTCGCCACCGAAGTCGATCGATGGAAGATCGCCAGCATCCTCTACACCAACATTCATAGAGATGGGACGCGTGAGGGGCCGGACGTCGAAGGAACGGCGCGGCTGCAAGGTCAGGTCGGCACCACCGTGATCGCCTCGGGCGGCATCGGGGAGCTCGAGCACCTTCGTGCGCTGTCCGTGGCAGGAGTCCGGGCGGCAGTATGTGGCCGAGCGCTCTATTCTGGGGCGTTTACTTTGTCTGAAGCCTTGGGGGCGTTAGAGGGAATGTGATGCTTGCGAAGCGAATCATTCCGTGTCTGGACGTCAAGGGCGGACGCGTCGTCAAAGGCGTCAACTTCGTCGGCCTCCGGGATGCAGGCGACCCCGTCGAGTCCGCAGAGCGTTATAGCGACGGAGGCGCCGACGAGATCACATTTCTCGACATCACTGCGTCACATGAAGAACGGCGAACTTTGTTCGAGCTCGTCGACCGCGCGGCTTCGACCATCGCAGTTCCATTGACCGTGGGCGGCGGGGTCCGGGAGCGCCGAGACGTGAAGGAATTGCTCCACGCAGGCGCGGACAAGGTTTCGATCAACAGTGCTGCCGTGGCCAATCCGTCTTTCGTCGGGGAGATGGCGGAGGCATACGGCTCGCAGGCCATCGTGGTGGCGATTGACGCCAAGCGAGCCCCTGGCGCTCCGGACAAATGGACCGTCTATACGCATGGCGGGAGGCGTGATACGGGCCTCGACGCGATCGCCTGGGCCAAGCAGGTGGCCGATCTGGGCGCAGGCGAGATTCTTCTGACCAGCATGGACCGCGACGGGACACGAGATGGCTATGATCTGGTGTTAACTCGGGCAGTTGTGGACGCTGTGCCCATTCCGGTGGTCGCCTCCGGAGGCGTCGGGACCCTGCAGCACGTGCATGAGGGTCTGGCCTTCGCGGGGGCCGATGCGGCGCTTGCGGCTTCTATCTTTCACGATGGTCATTACACTGTGGCCGAGGTCAAGCGCTACCTGCTCGACCAAGGGGTATGTGTACGTCCGCCTGAGGCAGACTGAGGGGAAGCGATGAGCATCGACGTGGGCGTGGGGCAACTGGTGGATGAGCTAGAGCAACGCGGTGATCGTCTTCCCTTCGAGATCGGCGCGTTCGTCGCACTCGAGGCGTGTGAGGGCCTGTTGCAGCAGGCGGTCAAGCTCGAGGCCGACGACGTGCGAGTGACCGCCGAGGGCTCGGTCGTCGTCGCCGCGTCAGCTGAGCGGGCGGAGCCCGATGAAGCGGCGCGATCGTTGTTGCTGGTGCTCTCTCGGCTTCTCGTCGCTGCCGGGCCTGGGGTGCCACCGCACTTGCTGCAATTGGTCCGCGAGAGCGTGACCGGTGAAGCGCAGCGGGACCTGCGTCACTTACACGACGCGATCGAGGCTTCGTTGATCCCCATCAACCGTGGTGCGTCGCGTCGCGTGCTCGCCCGCTTGGTGCGCGAAAGCGACAGGCCTCCCGTCTATGTAGAAGCGGCGATCGACCCCCAGGAGCTCGACGCCGAGCTCGACGAGCTGTTGCGCGACCCTGCATCTCGCTCGCTCGAGCCGGAACCGGGAAGCGTGCCTTTGCCCGTCGATGAAGAGCCGGTGACGGCGAAGATTACCGTGCCGAGGGCCGTGCTCGAGGCGGAGACGGCGGTATTGTCGGAGACAGCGACAGAGACAGTGGCGGCGTCAGAGACAGCGACAGGGTCAGCGTCCGTGACAGAGTCGGTGGGGCGGGCTGAGGCCGAGACGGGGACCTTGGTGGTTTCGGAGGAGGTGAAGGTGACTTCGGAGCGGCCGCCATCGCCGAGGGCTCGTGTCGGGGCGGCTGCGGCTGACCCAGTGCCGACTACGCAGCCGCACGACGAGGCTGTCACCGCCACGATTCGAGTTCGCTTTCCCGAGACTGAGCCTGAGTCGGCTGAAGTGCCCATCGGTGAAGCGGACACCTCGTCCGGACATACGACTGCTGCCGCGCCCACGGATTCAGAGCAGCAGGCGCTGAGTCCGGCTTCGTCTGCGGTGATCGAATCGGCGACGGCAACGACCCAGCTCTGGGCCACCACGCCACCCGTGCAAGACACGCGCGAGTCGGCGGTTCCTCATGAGCACCTCGGAGCACGAGAGTCGTCGACCGGACGGGAGGCCACAGTCCCGGCAAGCCGATCTTCGGTGCCGCAGCCCCCCAAGCAGTGGGCGCAGCTTGGGCCTTGGTTGCTGGTCCTGGGGGCGGCCATCGGCGTGTACGCGCTTTGGACGACGGGCGTCCTCGATCGCTTTGCCCGGTCGGGACAGCCCGCAGCGTCGGAGGCAACACCGCAAACCGGCGCCATCGAGGTCACAGTAGACCCGGCAGACTCTCAGATATTTCTCTTCGTCGGCCGAGGCCCAGCGGTCGCTGAGGGGTTGTCGCTTGCCGGGCCGCATGAGTTCGTGGTTTTCGATCGCGGCCTCGAGCCTTCCAGGGCCGTCGTGCCGGAAAACGCGACATGGGCGACCACCGAAGATGGTGCGAGCTACGAGCTGGCCGTTCAGGCTCGGCCGCTCGATGGCCTCAGCGATCCTCGTGCCCTAGGCGCTTCGCTGACCACGTCCTCGCCATCAGGCGAGCCGCGGGGGAGTGTCCGAGTGATCACCAACCCACCGGGAGCCAAGGTCTACCGGTTCGTCGGGATCGGGCCCAGTGTGGAGATCCCCAACGCATCGATCCACGAGGGGCAGGAGGTATTGGTCTACCATCCTGAGCACTCCGCGCGGCGGTCGGTCATCGGCCCGAGCGACTGGCGCGTCGCCCCAGGCCAGACCGATCACAGGGCAAGCCTCGAAGTGGCGCTACCCCCGCTCCCGTCAGCCGGACCCTCGGATCCGCCCGAGAACTGACTCGACTTCGCTTCGGATCGCTTCAAGCCGGGTCTGCGACTCGGCTTCGAAACGCAACACCAAGACCGGCTGCGTGTTCGACGCACGGACCAGCCCCCAGCCCCCCTCGAACTTGATTCGAGCACCGTCGATGTCGACGAGATCGTGAGTCGATCGGTAGTGTTCGATGATGCCTCGGACGACGTCGAACTTGAGCCCGTCTTCACATGGAACCCGAATTTCGGGTGTCGTGAAAGTCTCGGGCACGTCGCTCAGCATCTGATGAATAGGCGTGCTGGTGTGCGAGACGATCTCGAGAATCCGAAGCGCCGCGTAGATCGCGTCGTCAAAACCGTAGTATCGGTCTGCGAAGAAGATGTGCCCGCTCATCTCGCCGGCGAGCAGCGCGCCCTCTTCTTTCATCTTGGTCTTGATCAGGGAATGTCCGGTCTTCCAGAGGAGGCCGCGGCCGCCGTGTGCCTCGATGTCGTCGTACATCGTCTGCGAACATTTGACTTCACCGATGATCGTCGCACCGGGGTGCTCCGCAAGTAGCGCCCGTGAGAGGATGATCATCAGCCGGTCCCCCCAGATGATATCGCCGCGCGAATCGATCACTCCTAGGCGGTCCGCGTCGCCGTCGAAGGCGAAGCCAAGCTCGAGCTCGTCGGAGAGCACCCGTTCTCTGAGCATTTCTAGGGTCTCGGGATCGGTAGGATCGGCATGATGCACCGGAAAGTTGCCGTCCATCTCGCACAACATCGCGACCGGCTCGAGGCCGAGGGCATTCATCGTCTCGATGCCCAACGGGCCGCCCGCTCCATTGCCTGCATCCAGGGCAAACCGGATGTGGCGGCGGCCGAGGCGGATGCCGTCCTTTGCATTTTGCACGTACGCAGGTGTTGGGTCGACGTGCTCGATCGTCCCTCCAGTCTTGCGGTGGAACTCCCTGGTCTCCATGATCCGACGCAGCTCGGCGATGTCGCCGCCGTATAACGGCGCCTTGCCCACCATCATCTTGAATCCGTTCTCTTCGGGCGGATTGTGACTACCGGTGATGTGGATGCCCCCATCGAGGTCGCGATTGTGCACCGCGAAGTAGAGCAGTGGCGTCGGCCCAACCCCGATGTCGGTCAGTTGCAACCCCGTCTCGACGAGCCCACCGCAGAGCGCCTTGTGCAATCTCGGAGAGCTCAAACGGCAGTCACGCCCAACTGCGATGCGTCGTAGCCCGCGACCGGAGAAGAAGGTGCCGAGACTCAGGCCGAGCAGGCGAACGAGCTCGTCTTCGAAATCTCGCTCTGCGTGCCCTCGAATGTCGTATTCGCGAAAGACGTGCGGATTCACTGGCTCACCTACGGGGGTCTTTTCGCTCACGCAGCTTGGCGACCACCTCGCGGACGTCTTGGGCGCGGCTGCGCGGCACGATCAGAAGCGCATCGCCAGAGTCCACGACCACCAAGTCATCGACTCCTATGAGCGCGATCAGCTTCCCCGACGATGCGTGGACGTAGTTGCGATGAGCGTCGACGCACACCCCATCTTCTGGGAGCACATTTGCATGCTCATCTTGTGCGGCGAGCTCCCAGGCCGAAGTCCAGCTCCCGAGATCCGACCAAAGAAACGAACCCGGCACCACACTGACGGCGTCGACTTTTTCCATGATTCCGTGGTCGATGCTGACCGCTGGTAGGTCGGCGTAGGTCGCGCGCACGGCGCTTGCTTCGTCTCCGGAGCGCGCGGCTTCGTCGTAGCGCTTGAGCTCGTTGCCGAGGCCAGGAAGATGTTGGTCGATGGCCTCGAGGATCCGGGATGCGAGAAAGAAGAACATCCCGCTGTTCCAGAGAAACCTATCGGACGCGACGAACTGCTCTGCCCTCTGGCGGTTGGGTTTCTCGACGAACCGGCGTGCGCGAAACACCCCCGGGTCGAGCTCACCGCCGACTTCGATGTAGCCGTAGCCGGTTTCGGCGCGGGTGGGGCGGATCCCGATGGTGACGTAGTCCCCATGGGTTGCTGCTTCGAGCCCGCGGCGAAGACTATCCGCGTATCCGTCGCTCTCGCTGATGTAGTGATCGGCGGGGAGCACCGCCATGATCGCGTCCTGGTTCTGGCGCATGATGTGGCTTGCGGCCCAACCGATACAGGGAGCGGTATTACGGCCGACCGGCTCCGCGAGGATCTGTCTGGCCTCGAGCTCGGGCAGCTCCTTCTCGACCAAGTGACGCTGGCTTTCAGCGGTCACGACCCAGGTGCGGCTCGGGGGGAGCACCTCCCAGACCCGCTCGGCTGTGGCCCGAAGCAACGTCCGGTCATCGGGTCCGAGAGAGAGGAACTGTTTCGGGCGCGACTTTCGGGAAAGAGGCCAGAACCGTGTCCCTGACCCTCCCGCCATGATCACCGCGTGTGCTTTGTCGAGTTCCGTCATGGTTGGCGGTCGGTTCTAGCGCGTCACTAGATACAGTCCGAGGGGCAGGAGATAGAAGGCGAACATCCACATGCGCCCCACGAATATGACTCGGCGAAGAATAACAAGCGCCACGTACCCCGTCACCAGTGCCGTTGCGCCGCCGATCCACACCGAGCCCTCTAGCGACCCGAGCTCTGCTGAGGTGCCCGCTTCGAAGCTGGCTGCGCCGATGATGGCGGGAATCGAGATGAGAAACGAAAATCGGAAGGCCTCGGAGCCACGGGCACCCAAGAGCATGGCCGTCGCGATCGTCACGCCGCTCCGGCTCACCCCCGGGAGGACCGCCAGGCCCTGCGCGAGGCCCACGACGATCGCCATCCACCAGGCCACCTCGGCGCGCCCACCGTTCGCGAGGCCGCTCGCCAGCAAGAAAGCCGCGGACACCAGGAACCCGAGGCCGATGAGGCGCAGGTTTTCGGTGAACTCCTCGGCCGTGTGTAGCAGCGCCACACCGAGGACCATCGTGATGACGGTCGCGATCAGGATCGCCGTCAGAGTGCGGCCCCCTGCCGTCGAGCGCAGTCTGCCCGGATGGCGGGTCGAATGCACGAATTCTCTCAGCAGTAAGGCCACGTCCTGCCTGAGGAATAGGATGGTCGCCAGGAGCGTCCCCAAATGAAGAAATACCGTGAGCGCCAGGGGGTTCTCGCGTACCCCGAGAACCGCGGCGCCGACGGCAACGTGCCCACTGCTCGACACTGGAAGAAACTCGGTCAGGCCCTGAAGCGCGCCCAGTGCGGCCGCGGTGATCGCGTCGATCCCCTCCGACACAGTGCCAGGCCATAGCGGCTGTTTCACCCCACTGCAAGGCGTGATGACGGCGACTTCACCGCATGTGAGCGTGGCTGTTTCGGTCCGGTTCGATTAGGATTCGGCGGGCCTTATGCGAGAGACTTGGAACGCGGCGCGGGTCGGCCTAATGGTGGTCCTTGGGCTGATCGTGACCTATGCGGTCTATCGCTACGTCGACGAACGGGCGTCGACCGAATCGGGCTATGGGGTCCACGCCTATTTCGACGACGTGCAGGGGCTCATCGCCAAGTCCCGTGTCTTGGTTGCGGGCATTCCAGTCGGTTACATCTCGACGATCCGACTCGAGGGCGACAAGGCTCGGGTCGACCTCCGGATCGAGGGTGGGGTAACCCTCTACGACGATGCCTCGGTGACCATGCGAAGCCTCTCTCTTCTTGGAGAGCGTGTTCTCGTCATCAACCCTGGCACGATTGGGCTCCCCGAGATTCCTGACGGGGGAGAGATCCGTGTTGCCTCCGAGGGTGTTCAGACCGACGACATCCTGGTGACCGTGAACGACATTGCACAAAGCGTCCGGCGGATCACGACCCAGATGGAACGCGCCTTCGGTAGCGACGAGGCGGGAGAACGAATGGAGAGCGCCCTCCGCAACCTGAGCGACGCGCTCGAGAACATCAAGGTGGTTACCGACGAGGCAGGCCCACGAATCATCAACATCATGGAAAACGTCGAGATGGCGACCGGCGATCTCAACGACATCATCCAGAAACGCAAAGGCGACATCGACCGTGGGGTGGCGGAAGTCGACGACACGATCGCATCGATTCACCGGGCCGCCGATCAGCTCAACGCGGTGCTCGAGGACGTGAAAGAGGTGTCCGGCCGAACGGCCCGGGGCGAGGGAACCTTAGGTCGCCTGACGCAGGACGAGGCGCTAATCGACGAAGTGGAGGGAGTCGCCGAGGGTCTCAACAATTTCGTTGGGGGGTTGAATCGCCTTCGCACGATCGTGGAGCTCAAGAGCGAGTACTACGCTCTGGGGAGCGCGTTTAAGACTTACTTTTCGATCTACCTGAAGCCCAGGGAAGGGCGGTACTTCTTGTTTCAGGTCGTCGACGATCCGCGCGGGAGTGTCAGCATAAGCGACACGATCGTTCGTCAGAGCCCGCCCCCTTTGTTTGAGCCGAACGAATTTCGAAGGACCGAGATCACCCGCACCAATCGCCTCAGGTTCTCGGCCGAGTTCGGCAAGACGATTTCGTTTGCCACCTTTCGCTTCGGTATCATCGAATCGACGGGCGGCCTGGGCTTGGACCTCGACTTTCTCAAGAATCGGCTGGAGTTCAACGTCGACCTGTTCGATCTCGGGCGCTTTGCATGGCCGCGGCTTCGCGTTCGCGCGGGGTATGAAGTTCTGCGGCGCTTCTGGCTCTTGGCTGGGGTCGACAACATCATCAACGGAGGGCGGGACTACTTTTTCGGACTCCAGTTACGCTTCGACGACGAGGATCTGAAGCCACTGATCCCGCTCGGGGCGGTTGCGCTTTGAAGAGGGTCATCGAAGGGGCCGGAGCGGTCGCGAAGTCGCCCGTCGGTTTCGCTCGCGGGTTGTCTTATGCGTTCCAAGGCGTGCGCTTCGTGTACTTTCAGCATCCGAGCCTGGTGCGATACTGGCTGTTTCCGATCCTGATCACCGCGGTCGCTTTGTTTGGGGTGTTCTATGGCGCGGGGAGCTACTACGACGCCCTCGGGGATGCGCTGTGGTCCTGGCTGCCGGATAGTTGGGGCCAGGCTACAGGTTGGGTTGGGGCACTGCTTGCCGCGCTTCGTTGGGTGATCGATTTGCTCCTGGGCTTGCTCCTCGCGGTTCTCGGTCTGGTGCTCGTGGTGATTCTCTCGAGCATCGTTGCCGCCCCTTTCAATGATGCACTGAGCGAAGCTGTGGAGCACATTCTGACCGGCGAGCCCGCCCCGCCGTTTTCATTCAAGAGAATGGTCGCTGACATCGTGCGAACAGTTCGGCTCGAGTTGCTCAAAGTGCTGATCTACGTCGCGGTCGTTGGCCCCTTGTTCCTCGCTTCGTTCCTGGTGCCTGGGATCGGCCAGATCATCTCGCTGGTTGGCTTCGCGCTTACGGCCATCTACCTCGGCGTCGACTACGTGGACTGGCCCGCCGCCCGCCGCGACTGGTCCGTCGCTGACCGCGTGGGCTTCGTTCGTCGGCGATTGGCCGCAGTGGCAGGCTTTGGGACTGGGGTTTGGGTGCTCTTGTTCGTGCCCCTCGTGAACCTTTTCTTCATGCCCGCGGCGGTGGCAGGAGGCACGATGCTGTTCATCGCCTCCACGCCCCCGCGCACTGAGAAAAGGGGACAGTCCCCTTTTCGTGAGGGTTAAGGCGTAAAGTTTTGGGGCAATTGGCGCGGGTGCTACCCTGAATTCCATGGGGTTTTTGGTTTCACAGCGTTCATCGTACGGGACGTTCCTGGTTGCCGCAGCTCTGCTGGTCGGCGGAGGCGTCTATGCTGACAAGGGAAGCGCCAGCAACAGGTCGCCTAGCGCGCTCGAAGCGTCGATGGGTGAGATTCAATGGGGTTGGTCGCCAAAGCAGGTGTATCGCCATCTGAAGAAGAACATCGAAGAGTCCTACAGAGAGCCGATCTCGAAGACCACCGATGCGATCGAAGAAGATCGACTGCGCCACAAGATGGCCGAGGAGATCCGGGAAATCCGTGATTCCCACTTCGAGTTCGACGGTACGCCGAGCGCGTACGATTCTGGCTATCTAAAGGGTGAGTTCACACAGCGGAATGGGGAGTCTTTGTTGCGAGTGCGCACCAAGAACACCCAGGATTACTTCTTCTTCATCAACGATCGCCTCTGGAAGCGCTACCGGGCATTCGACGCTTCGGTATTCGAAGGGGCGACCTTCGAGCAGTTCGGAAAGGCGCTTCAACAGCGCTATGGCAAAGCCAAAAAGAAGAGCGGGGTCTTCATGCCCGGCACAGAACCGACGCGGTGGTACGAGTGGAAGGAACCCCGAGTGCTCGCCCGCGCGATCGACAACAACGAGTTTTACGGCTTCTATTGTCTCGTCCTCGAAAACCCAAAGACCGTCGCCCGCCTCGGTAAGCTGCGCAAGAACAGGCCTGCGGAGGGTGATGCCGACGACTCGGTGGTGAACCTGGTGGCTGAGGATGACGGTGACGACCAGAATGCCGACATCGCGGACCGGATCAGCGGCGAAATCCGCCGCCACGAGACTCCGAAAGTGGACGAGAAGAAGTAGGGGCTAACGTAGGGTCGGGTGGGGTTTACAGCTCCCCCCGTCCTTCGCTAACTTGATCGATCCCGAAGGGGGCCGGGTTGCGCTACCGTCTGCGATTTCTACTCCAAGAGTTTGACCTCGACCGAGACACGGTCATCGTAGGCCGAGACACGACCTGCAGCGTGACCATCGACGACCCGATGATGTCGCGTCAGCACGTGCGCATCGACCTCTCTGGAGCCGAGCCGATGCTCGAGGACTTACACAGTCGGAATGGCACGGTGCTCAACGGGAGGCCTCTCATAGGCCAGGTCAAGCTTCAGGATGGCGACCGGATCCGAATGGGCACTCAGGAGCTCGTGTTCCTCGCCCTCGGGCGAGAGACCACCGTACAACGGACGACCGGCGCGTTGAGGTTTTGTCCGGGGTGTGCGATTCCTTTTCCAAGCTCCAGCCCTTCATGCCCGCATTGCGGCGCCGTCTCGACCGAGCAGGGCGTCACGACGGCGGTGCGGGACGTGGCGGCCTCTGGATGGACCTTTCATCTGCTCTCCCAAGTGGTAGAGCGGGCGATCGACCAGAACCGATTGGCCGATGCCGAGCGCATGATGGCTCGTGGCGTCGCCGAGCTCGAGGAACAGCTCGAAGAGGGAGTCGAAGTCGAGCCGAGCCGTGTTCTACGCGTGGCGGAGTGTGCGGCGCGCCTCGGCTGTGCCCTTCGTACCGCCCGATGGCTCGACGTCAGTTCGAGGCTCTATGATCGGGTATTCGAGCCGCCATCGACCGAAATCCTGGCGCTGGTCGATCAGTTGCCAAACGACCCGCATTTGAGCGATGCGATTGCGACGCTGCGCCGGGCTGCCGGTGGATCGACGGAACATCCGAGCCGTCGCGCCGTCTAGCGCCCTTCGGGGTAGCTCGTTTCGCCCCTAGTGAGCCGCGACGACCTGCTCGAGGCCCTCGAGCCGCCGCACGAGGAACCGCTCGGACGCGCCATAGTCGGAGGACTGGCCCTGGATGGTCGAAAGGTAGTGTCGAAGGTGCTGTGGCTTCGAGTAGTGCGTCGTCCGAACCAGACTGTGGAGTGCTTCGATCGTTTCGGCGCTCATCAGTCGTCCGGTGGCCGTGTGGATACGGAACACCCAATCGATCCATTTCGTGTCGCGCAAACCTTTCGATAGCTGTAGCGCGTAGTTCGTCGCGCCCGAAAACAGCGCATCCGGATCATCTCTTTCGGAATCACTGAGCGGTCGATCTTTCAGAGCGCGCTCGAGAAGCACTTCGAGGTGGGGAAGCAGCATTCGCTCCGCTTCTTCGTAACGGCCCATGGCAATCGCCTTGCTCGCAATTCCGCCGATCACATCGAGCGCCCTTGCGGTTCGTGTGTCCTCAGCGCCCCAGGCGTGCGAGGACGAGTCGACTCTGTTGCCCTCGACTAGAGTCTTGCCAGCGGTGGAGCTCAAGCGCTTGCCGCATTCACCGCAACGCCGCTTTGCGACCCCGCTGATCGCGCCACACGACTCGCATACGATGTACCCAGCGGTCTCCTTGGTGCCTTCTTTGAGCTTCGCTGCATCGATCAGCACCAGCTCCTGCGAGCCAATGTAGACGCGGTCCATGTGCGCCAACCGGCGCGGGCCGTTTATCCGGACTCCATTGACCGCGACCCCGTTGCGGCTTCCGAGATCTTCGACGACGACCGTCTCCGGTCCGACGTGAAGGAGGGCGTGGCGTCGCGACACCAAGCCGTCGGCCAGCGCTAGGTTGCAGGACGAGCTTCGACCAATGGCAAACTCCCCGAGAGGCATCTCGAGATTGGTCGACTGATATCGCAATCGAAAGCGCGGCACCCCACAAACAGAATAACATCCCGCCGGACCCAACGTCGAGTCATGTGCAGTCGAAAGCCCCCGGGACCTAAGCGGAAATTCGATTCGTCAGAAGGACGCGATCTCGTGGAGACCGGCCACCGCGCCAAGGCCCTTCTCGAGGTTGCCCTGGGTGACTAGGGTCGCGCCCATGAGGCGCGAGAGCTCTGTCAGGTCGCGTCGATACGCCGAGAACGCGTTCGTGCGCTGCCCGAGGACTCCTGCCGACTGGTCCGGGTTCGTCAGAATCACGTAGTTACTCGCATTTTGGCGAAGGTCTTGGCCTGTGTAGATCTGCTTCTCGAACGGCCGGCTCCCCCGATTGACTCGGACTTGGAACTTGGTCGTCGTGGCATCGATGGAGTCGGGCATATCGACGTACACCAACCCACAGCGAAACCCGCCTTCGCCTAGAGTAGGAACACAACCCGTCGGGCTGGTGGTGATCGCGGTTTCATCCTGTGCGGCTTCGGTGAGCTCGGCCCGACGTGCATCGGGAAGGACTCGGCCGGCGATCTTGTCAAACCCGTCCCACAGCTCGTCGATCTGCCGCGCGTACAAGAAGAGCGCGTTCACGGTCTCGCGGCTGAACTTGGTGTAACGAAGCCCGGCGAAATCTGCCGCGGTGAAAGGCGTGGGAAGAGCGCGGAGCTTCTCAATCGCTTCATAGTCGACGCTCGGGCCTTCTCCCGGCCGAGACTTCGCCGCAGTCGAGGCTCGGTCGAGGAGTCGTTTCGCTTCCGCGACCTGGTCAGCAGCAATGCGTACGCCCTCGTATACGGCCTTGCCGTCACGAACTGCCTGGTTGTATTCGCGGCGATTGATCGTGACCGCCGTCGACAGAACGCCCAATAAGATGCCGACCAGTGCTGCGGCGCCCCCCGTGAGCAGCATGAGCTTTCGCGCGCGTCGCCCCCTGCCTTCGTGCGCGGTCGCCACGGCCTGTTCGTCCACGACGATGCGGACTTCTTGTGGCGTCGTCGCTCCGGCCGCAGTCGTGCCTCTGAACGGCCCCGACCTTTTCGCAGCGCGTCCCCCGACGAAGCCCGGCGGTGGCGCGACACCTCCGAGAGCCGGAGGGGGTGGCGCTACGCTTCCTTCCCCGACGTCTGGCGGCGGCGGTTGCGCGGTCGCTCGGCCTAGTCTCTCTCGGATATCGCGGGCTTTTTTGGGTTTTTGTAGTTCGTCTGACATTTCAGCCTCTCCAAATTTATCCGGGCATGGCCGATCGTGTCAAGGAAGGGCGCGTTTTGCTTGCTCCTGGTAGGCTTTTCCACCCCCGATGATGCCACCCGCGGTCGAAGAACGCCGATTTGTGTCGTTTGATGGCACCGAAATCGCCTATCAGGCGGTCGGTGAGGGTCGCCCGATTCTACTCTGCAACGGGCTCGCGGGTAGTTGGAAGGCCTGGAGCCACCAGATCCAATACTTCCGCGACCGCTATCGGCTTCTGAGCTGGGACTACCGGGGGCTCTATCAATCGGGTCGTCCGAGCGACCCAAGCGCCATGGCTGTCGCGGACCACGCGCGCGACGGTGTTCAGCTGCTCAGAGAGGAAGGAATCGAACGGATCGCGATCGTCGGGTGGTCGATGGGCGTCCAAGTGGCGCTCGAAATGTTTCGACTTGCACCCGACAAGGTCGCCTCTCTTGCGTTGGTCAACGGGCTAGCAGGACGTCCGTGGGACTATGTGTTCAATCTCAATGTGGTGGGGCGCTTGCTCCCGCCGTTTCTGCGCGGCCTGCGCTCGGCACCTCGAGCGATCGAGGCGATCATCGGCCAAGCCTCGCGTTTCCCTGATGCCGGAGAGTGGATCAAACGGATCGGGCTCGCCGCGAGGACGCTCGACGAGGGGGTCTTCGCCGCCCTGGTCGAAGACTTTGGGACGCTCGATATGAGATCCTATATCAGTTTGCTAGAGCGAGTGGGTGAGCACGACGCGTGGGATCTCCTACCCCAGGTCGACGTGCCTACGTTGCTGATCACTGGATCGCGCGACGCGTTCACACCGAGATCAGCCGCGGAGAGGATGGTGAGGCGCATCCGCAGCTCCGAGCTGATGGTGATCCCGGGGGCAACGCACTACGCAGCTTTCGAGTACCCGGAGATGCTCAACCTGAGGCTCGAGAAGTTTCTCCGGGAACGAGGCTATGAGGCCGTGCCCCCACGGGCCGGTTGACGCGCTCTCACCCAGCCGCTAGCGGTGAGGACCGATGATTCTCGTCATCGATAACTACGATTCCTTTACCTACAACCTCGTGCAGTACTTGGGCGAGCTTGGGGCAGAGGTCGTGGTTCGTCGAAACGATGCGGTGACCGTTTCGGAGGTCGAAAAGCTCGCTCCAAGCGGTGTCTTGATCAGCCCGGGGCCCGGGAGGCCCGAGGAAGCGGGTGTGAGCCTCGACATCATCGAGCACTTGGGAAGCGGGACTCCGATCTTTGGGGTTTGCCTCGGGCACCAAAGCATCGCGCAGTGTTTTGGCGCCTCGGTCGTGCGCGCGGACCGACTGATGCACGGGCGAACCTCCGAGATCATCCACAAGAAACGAGGGGTGTTCAAAGGGCTTCCAAGCCCGCTCACCGCGACTCGGTACCATTCGTTGATCGTCAAGCGAGACACCATCCCGAAGGAGCTCGAGATCTCCGCATGGACCGAGGAGAACGAGGTGATGGGCTTGCGACATTTGGAGCTTCCGATCGAGGGCGTCCAGTTTCATCCCGAGTCCTTTCTCACCGAGCATGGTCACCAATTGATTCGCAACTGGCTGTCGGGGCTCTCCGCGGGTGGTTCACCATGATCACACACGCGATCAAAGAGCTCGTAGCTGGGCACGATCTTTCTCAGGGCGATGTCGAAAGCGCCATGGACGCGATTCTGAGCGGCCATGCGACGCCAGCACAGATCGCCGCGTTCGTCGTCGGCCTACGCATCAAGGGCGAATCCGCCCTCGAGATTGCGGCCGCAGCCCGTGCGATGCGCAAGCATTGCGAACAGATCCGACCGAAAGTCACCGGTCCGCTTCTGGATACGTGCGGTACCGGCGGTGACGGTCTCCACACCTTCAACATTTCGACCGCCGCCGCGATCGTTGCTGCGGCAAGCGGCGTGAGCGTAGCCAAGCACGGCAATCGCGCGGTGTCTTCCAAAGCCGGAAGCGCCGATGTGCTCGAGGCCCTTGGGGTGCGTATCGACCTCTCTCCGGTACAGGTGGAACGGTCCATCGAAGAGGTGGGCATCGGTTTCTTGTTCGCCCCGAGTCATCACGCTGCGATGAAGCACGCAGCTCCCGTGCGTCGTGAGCTCGGACTCCGCACCATCTTCAATCTGCTGGGTCCTTTGTCGAACCCCGCCTCTGCGACCCATCAGATCGTGGGCGTCTACGACCCAGCCCACACCGAGCAACTCGCTTGGGCGCTCGGGGCGCTCGGCCTGACCGCGGCATGGGTAGTGCACGGCTATGGTGGTCTCGACGAGATCTCTCCGGCTGGGCCCACTCGCGTGGCCGAGCTCATCGAAGGCGAGGTCCGCACGACAGAGCTCAGTCCGGCGGACTTCGGGCTTCCAGAGGTGCCCCTCGAAGCGCTCCGCGGGGGCGATCCCGAATACAATGCGGCGATCGTCCGAGAAGTTCTTTCGGGCGAGGAAGGTCCTGCAAGAGTTGCGGTCTTGCTCAATGCAGCCGGCGCCCTTTGCGTGGCTGGCGTGGCCGAAGACCCCCACACGGCAGCCGAACGGGCTGCTGAGGCGATCGACAGTGGGGCAGCACGGGCAACCTTGAAGCGTTGGGCGGAGTTCACGCGAAACCCATGAGTGATTACCTCTCCGAGATCCTAGCTCGAACCCGTCGCGAGAACCTGCGACGCCGAAAGCACGTCAAGGCGATGCGGCCGCTCGTGCGAGAGCCCCAGCCAGAGCGCTCGGAACGCGGCATCGCAGCGCTTCGTCGCGCGGCTGGTGGGCCTCCATCCGTCATCGCAGAGGTCAAGTTTCGAAGCCCGAGCGCAGGTGCCATTCGAAGGTGGGCTCCAGGGGAAGGGGTCCGTGTCGCTCGTGCCTACGAACGCGGCGGCGCGTCCGTCATCAGCGTCCTTGCGGATGCGCCCGACTTCGGTGGGTCTCCGCTGCTCGTAAGACGAATCTCGGAGTCGGTCTCGGTCCCGGTGCTTTTCAAAGGCTTCGTCATCGACCCCGTTCAGGTGGACTTGGCTTTCGATGTTGGCGCCTCGCTCGTCTTGCTGCTGGTTCGTGCGCTCGGCGACAAAGCGCTCCAGTCTTTAATCGCCCATGTCCGCGCGCTCGGCATGGAACCGGTCCTCGAAGCAGCGAACGATGAGGAAGTCGACCGAGCCGTTGCGTCGAGCGTGACCGTCATCGGGGTCAACGCCAGGGATCTACAGACCTTCCAGGTCGACTTGCCCATGGCTCACCAGTGTGTGGCGCGGATTCCCCCAGATCGCGTTGCCGTGTTCATGAGCGGGGTGCGCACCAGCGACGACTTCCGGCAGGTCGCTCAGGGCCGCGCCGATGCCGTGCTGATCGGCGAGAGCCTCATGCGGGCCGAGGATCCCGGTGTTCGTCTGTCTGAGCTCTTGCGCTCAGCCTGATGGTTTCGTGCTCCAGCGGCAGTGTAACCCGAAAACAAGTGCCCGGGCCTGGACGGTCCACGATCTCGATCCGCGCCTTGTGCTGGTCGACGACTTGCTTCACGAGCGCTAGTCCGAGCCCAACACCGTGGCTCCGCCCCGAATAAAACATGTCGAAGAGTCGCCCTCGCTGTGCATCGTCGATCCCGCGACCTTCGTCGGCTACCTCTAAAAACGCCCGACCCGAATCGTCACGACCGGCGCGCACCTCGACCGTCCCGCGGTGGGGTGATGCTTGGACCGCGTTTTTCACCAAGTTCCACACGACTTGCCGCAGCCTATCGGGATCAACCGTAGCAATGATCGGTTCTTCGGGGAGTCGCTCTTCGATGCACAAGCCGTTGCTCTGAGTCGCTTCACCGCGCGCGACGACCACGACGTCACTGACGAGAGTACGTAGGTCCTGGGGCTCCGTGTGAATCTGGCTCGGACGACCGACCTGCAGCATCTTGGTGACCAGTGCGTCCAGCCGATCGACTTCCGAGATCACGATCCCCAGCAAGCGTCGGTCCTCGGGGCCGAGCGCGTTTCCTTCGCGTACTATGTCCACCGATCCCGAAATCGAGCTGAGGGGGTTTCTAATTTCGTGTGCGAGCCCAGTGGCGAGCTGCCCGAGGACCGCGAGCCGTTGCGCCTGCTCGGCTTGTTCCTTGAGGTCCTTAATTTCGGTCAGGTCTTGGAACACGAGCAGCAGCCCCGACGAGTTGCCTTCGGCGTCGACCAGCGCGCTCATCATGTACCCCATCGGGAATTCGGTGCCGTCGGCGCGCCTCCCAGGCGCTTCCGCGCGCCTCGGGGGCTCGCTCGCTCTCTTCTTTTCGTAGCCTGGCAGCACGACCGACAATGGCCGACTCACGAGCGTGCCGGCACCGTCGCGAAGAATGTCGCGAGCTGCGCGGTTGATGCCAATGATGCGCCCTTCCTCGTCAGCGGTGATGAGCCCCGAGGCGATCGAGCGAACGATGTCGTCGTTGAGCCTGGCAAGACGCGCGGCGCTTTGCTCTGCCTCTATGAGTTGCGCGCCGACCATTTGGACTCGTCGGGCGAGGTTGGTCGCAAGGAGCGCGACCGCCGAGATGCCCACCATGTTCCACAGGAGCGCAAAGATGAAGTCTTTCGAGTCCAGGATGTACTGGCTCAAGGGCTGGTCAGGCGGCGGCGGTAACCAGCCGACGTTGAGTGCAAGGCCCTGAAGGAGGTAGCAAGCCAGGCAGGTTGCCGCTGTGATGTAAGCCGCGTTTGCACCGAGGGTGAGCGCCGCAGTCAGGATCTCAGCGCCGTACAGAAACGAAAAAATGCTCCCCGCTCCTCCGGTGAGGTAGACCAACCCGGTGATCAGAAGCACGTCGAGGCCGGTGACCGCCATGGCGACGGCATGCTCCTGCCGCCCGCGCAGCAACCAAACCCCGAAGAGAATCGACGACCCGTAGATTATCGAAATTAGGATCAGCAAGAAGGTTGGCGTGAACTGGCCATACCGTATGGCATCCAGCGCCAGATACATCGTTGTGCCGAGGAGAATTGTCGCGATGAACAAGCGACCCCCGAGGACCCACTGAACCCGTCTGTGCGGGTGGGGTTCCTCGCGCTCACCGGTCGACCTGTGCGGTGGCTGGATCACTCAGCGTTTACTTTACCCGCGATCGAGAAGATCGGCAGGTACATCGCGATCAGGATGGTGCCCACGATTCCTCCGATGAAAACCATCATCAGGGGCTCGAGCAGCGAGGTGAGGGCTGCGACCGCAACGTCGACCTCGTCCTCGTAGAAGTCTGCGATCTTGTTGAGCATAGTATCGAGCGCGCCGGTCTGCTCACCGACGCCGATCATCTGCACGACCATTGGCGGAAACACGTTGGTCTCCATGAGCGGCTCGGCCATGGTCCGGCCCTCGCGGATCTTGTTCGACGTCACCTGGATTGCGGCCTCCACAACCACATTGCCCGCCGACTTCTTCACGACATCGAGCGAATCGAGGATGGGAACGCCCGCTGAGAGCAGCGTTCCCAGGGTCCGCGTGAACCGGGCGACCGAAATCTTCCGTATTACCGGGCCCATGATGGGCATGATGAGCAAGGTCCTGTGGAAGAAGTGTTTGCCCGCCGGCTGCCTGTAGACCCACGTGACGCCAAACACGATCGCCCCAACGCCCAGGATGATCCAAACGATGTTGCTCAGGAAGCCTTCGGAGGCGGAAATCACCAACTGCGTCAGCGCAGGAAGCGAGTCTTCACCCCCAAACTCCGCGAACATGCCCTTGAAGCTCGGAATGACCCACGCCAGCATCACGACTACGACGATGACTGCGACCAAGAAGATCGCAATCGGGTAGACCATCGCCCCGCGAACCTGCCGGGCGAGCTTGACCCGCTTCTCGATGTAGAGCGCTAGACGGTTGAGAATCGTATCCAGGATACCGCCCATCTCACCGGCGCGTACGAGGTTGACGAACAGCTCATCGAACAGCTTTGGGTGGCGAGCCAAACCCTCGGAGAACGTTCCACCTTGCTCGACGTAGTCTTTGACGTCTTTGAGGATCGTATTGAGATTCTTGTTCTCGCCTCGGCTCGACAGGATGTCCAAGCACTGGACCAACGGAAGGCCGGCGTCGATCATCGTCGCGAACTGGCGCGTGAAGATGACGAGCTCCTTCGGGGTGACACCGGTGCCGAGGGAGAGCTTGAGCGCTCGGCCCTTCTTTTTGATCTTCACCGGGTTCAACTGGCGCGCGCGCAGCCGTGTCTGCACGGCTTCCTTGCTGTCCGCCTCGATGATCCCGGTCTGAACCTCACCCGCGCGAGTGCGCGCTTCGTATACCCACTCGGCCATGTAATCTCCGCCCGATCCCCAGCGGGCCTCTCAAAATCCTAGCCGATCAGTGATCACGGGGTCAAAAGCCGAGCGCAATTCCGCTCTGACTGGCATCCCCTAGGGCCTAGTTGCGATAGGGATTTTGGATGTCGATATCAACCGGCTCAGGCTTGGGCTTCGGGGGTGCTGGGGCTGGTCTTGGCGCTGCCTGCCCGCCTGAGGTCGGCTCTGAGGTCGTCGCGCTGGGCTCTGGCTGAGGCCTCGGGCGCGCGCGTTTCCGCCGCGGCCGCCGAACCGGTTTGACTGTAGATCCAGTCGACGGTTTGACCTCGGCTGGGGACCCCTGAACGACGTTCGGTGGCCGTTCGGCCGGTGCCCTGGTTTCTTCCTTGGCCGGCTCGGCTTGAGGCGCAAGGGGCTGGACGGCCTGCGCGGGAGGCTCGGTGGTGTTGGGTGCAGGCGATGCACCGAGGAGCTGCCAGACCAGGAAGGCCGCATACATGAACACGAGCGCAGCGAGCAGCATGACGAACCACTTCAACAGGGGAGAGTCGGCGGCCGCGCGCACGATGACGGGCGTACCGTCGGTCAACATGCCCGACACGCTTCCATCGGGTGATAGTGTCTCGGCGCGACTGTAGGTTTGACTCGCCTGCGCAATCCCTTCACGCGGCATGGGGACCTGAGATTCGGCGAACTCGGTGCGCCCGAGCATCTCGATGGCATCTCGTACCCGCTGTCGTTCTTCTTGAAGCTTCTCTGCGTCGAGTGCCCGAACGACTTCGGCAACATCGCGCGTCTTGGCGATACCAGTTCTACCGGCGCCTGCGTCGAGCGCCTCCGCGAACTCATCTGCGCTCTGGAATCTCTCAGCGGGATCGCGGCTCAAGGCCTTCATCACGATCTCGTCGTAGTGAGCCACGTCACCCGACAGCCTTGAAGGTGGAATGATCTCGTCGTTCAGGAGCCTGTTCAAGGTGGCGGCGTTGGTGTCCCCCTTGAACAAGCGTCTCCCGGTGAGTGACTCCCATAGAATGATCCCGACGCTGAACAGGTCTGAACGTTGGTCGGTCTCATTCGATGAGGCCTGCTCCGGCGCCATGTAGGAGAGCTTCCCTTTGAACTGGCCAGCGCGGGTAGATGCCATCCGAACGTCCGCCTTGGCGACACCGAAGTCGGTCAATCGTGCAATACCGTCGGTTCCGATGAGGATGTTGTGCGGCGAGACGTCGCGATGGACGAGCTTGAGTTGATTTCCATTCTCGTCGGTGAGGCGGTGCGCAGCAGCAAGCCCCTGAAGCGTGTCGACCAGCACTCTACATACGAACGGCTGGGGCAGCCGCTCTCCCTTCTTGGCAGCGCGTCCTAGGAGCGCGCCCAAGTGATTGCCCTCGATGTATTCCATGACGAGGAAGTAGCCATCGCCAGGGCTGTCACTGATGTCGAGCGTTGGAACGACGTTCATGTGACGAATCCTCGCAGCGAGTCGCGCCTCATCGAGGAACATAGAGATGAACTCCTGTTCGTAGGCTAGGTGCGGGTGCAGGACCTTGATCGCGACGAGCCGTTCGAACCCGGCCACCCCCTGTGCCCGCGCCACGTAAACGGATGCCATGCCACCCGACGCAAGCTGCGTCAGGATCTCGTATCGTCCAAGCTGCCGACCAGCCACCGGTCGCGAAATGCGATCGCCTTCCGGTATGCCGGCAGGCGCGTTCATCAGAAACGACCCTTGAGCGTGAAGGCTCCGCCTCTCTTCGTGACTCCGACCGCAGGCTCAACACGCCTTTTGGCCACTTCTCGGGACTCATTCTTCCAGTTGGTGAAGACCCCCAAGACCGCCGTCGTCGCTGCCATCCCAGCGGTGACACCGATCAAGATGTTCGTTCGTCGCTCCTTGCTCCGACCGTCTTCGAGAAGCGCCTGAGCCTCCTCAGCAGGAGTCGGTGAGCCGCTGGCATTGATACCGGGGGAATTGGCCGTGCGGGCAGCAGTCTCGTAAGCACTAAGACCGTTGTTCGCGTTGAGGCCGGACCAGATGGTGACTGCTCCGAGTGCCACGGTCGCGCCGAGCGAGCTGAAGAAGACTGAGCGTGGAATTGGCGGAGGAGGCGGCGGAAGCGGCGCAGCGAACTTGACCGTCTTCGTCGAACCCTGCTTCCCGCGCACCACTGCGGACGTCTCGCCAGCCTCGAAAGCGGCTTTGAGCGAGTGCTCTACCTCGGCAGAAACGAAAAACGTATCGTGCTGGATCAGCGCGCCGTCGAGCTCGAGGGTGCATTCCGTCGCGCACTGTGCTTTCACTAGGACCGCGGTCGGCTTGACCGCTTCGATGACCGAGCTCGCAGGCTTCTTGGAATTTTGGTCCGTCGGGTAACGATCGCGAAGTACGAGTGCGAGGTTTGCGGCGCGGATCGTGTTGCCCGCTTTGTCATGCGCACGAACAGCCTGAAGTAGCGCGGTCGAGGTCGGCACCAATCGGTTCGCACGCTCGAACCAGTGAGCTGCGAGCTCGTATCTTTCCGCGAGGTACGCCGACGTGCCCTGGTCGTAGGCATCCGCCGCTTCGGCGCGATCGTCGACCGAGACGTCTTGCCCACCGCCCGGCACCAACTGGGCTTCGGCCACAACGGAAAACATCAAAGAGAGTGTTAGGGCGATAGAGGCCGCCCATCGCTGCTCGTAAGCCATGCTGGTCATTCGGTAAATCCCGCCTTAACGATAATAAAAATATGACGAGAAGCCGAATCCGTCGTCAACGGTGGCCCTGCTTGTAGCCCTTCTGGTCTAAATTGCTGAGCATTTGCCGGAACTCGTCTTGCTCGGGGGAGCGGATCTCCGCGAGCTCCCGATCGAGAATCCCATGCGCAACCAGGTGCAGCAGCGACTGGTTCATCGTCTGCATGCCCGAGCTCTCCTGACCGGTCTGCATGATGCCGTACATCTGGTGGATCTTGTCCTCACGGATGAGATTCCGAATGGCCGCGTTCGGGATCAACGCCTCGCAGGCCATGGCTCGGCCGGGCCCGTCGCATCGCGGCAGCAGCATTTGACTCAACACGCCTTGAAGCACGAAAGACAGCTGTGCGCGAATCTGGCTCTGCTGGCCCGAGGGGAAGACGTCGATGATACGGTTGATCGACTGGGCGGCGGTGTTGGTGTGCAACGTGGCGAACACCAAGTGGCCGGTTTCAGAAATGGTGAGGGCGGCCTCGATCGTCTCGAGATCGCGCATCTCGCCGATGAGAACGACGTCGGGATCCTGTCGGAGGACGTATTTGAGCGCATCTTTGAAGCCCGTCGTATCGGAACCCACCTCGCGCTGATTCACGATGCAGAGCTTGTTGGAGTGTAGGAACTCGATCGGATCCTCGACTGTAACGATGTGATGGCGGTGCTCAGTGTTGATCTTGTCTATCATCGAGGCGAGCGTGGTCGATTTGCCGGAACCGGTGGGACCGGTCACCAGTACTAGGCCGCGGGGTCGCGTGCAGAGCTCTTCGACGACGGGAGGCACCCCCAATTTGGACAACGGCCGGATTTGAAACGGAATCGCACGAAACGCTCCTGTCACCGCACCACGCTGCAAGAAGACGTTTGCACGAAAACGCGACAAGGACTTGACGCCGAACGAAAAGTCGATTTCGTGCCCTTTTTCGAAGCGTAAGCGTTGATCTTCCGTCATCACCTCATAACAGAGCGCCTTGCTCTCGCGTGGTTTCAGCGGAGGCGTCCTTAGAGGCACCAGCTGGCCATCGATGCGCAACTGCGGCGGAGAGCCCGTCGTGATGTGCAGATCGGAAGCGCCGCGCTCGACCATGAGCCTGAGTAACTGACGCAAAGTAAGAGAAGGAGCCGGTTGTGGTGCAGCCATGCGCTCAGCATATCAGAGCCCGAGGCCATCGCCTAAACGGTGCGCCGCGCCCACAGGCCACGTCGGAGCCAGTCCTGGCGTCGATACGGTGAACCCACGATCTGCGCCGCGGAGACTGCGGACAAGAACGCGCCCTCGAAGCCCAGACCGGGCGCTACTTGATCATTGCAAAGGAAGATCCCGCGCAGAGGCGTCCGTGTGGTCAGCGCACACACGCCAAGGGCTCGCCGCGTCGGGTACTCGTACACAGCTGGCATCGTGTGCGGACCACGAGCCCATGGGTCACTGCACGGAAGTTCGGTGTTGCCCTGCCATACGCTCGGAGGCAAACCATCGTGAGGACTGTCGATCCAAATCAAGTGCTCTTCGAGAAAAGGAACGACCGAACGAAGGGCGTCGAGGGCTTCCCCGCGCAAGAACCTCAGAGGCGACGAGCCAGCGTCGACGAGGTGCTCTTCGACGAGTCGACACAGCGTGAGTAAGATCTTGTCTTCCTCGACCGTACGGGATTGAAGAAGGAAGGACTTGTTGCTCGCGTCCGGTGCGCAGATCAAGCCAAGGGGCTCGAGCGCGTCTGGAACCCCACGGCGCGCCACGAGAAAGTGCACCGAGGACCGATAGGCGCGAGTACGCGGCTCCCCCACGCGCTCGAACAGCGAGGCCAACGAGGCGCGCTCGGAGACGAGCTGCAAAAGCTCCCCGATCGGCGTTCCGTGAACGATTTGGGTACAGCCGATTTCCTCGTCGGAGCGCGCCAGACGAATGATGTACCCTCGCCGGCCTTCGTGGCCGATGCTCATCGCGCCATCGCGAGGACGCACGTCGCTGCCCCAGGACCGGATGCGCGAGAAGAGAGCTTGCTGAAGCCAAGAGCTTCCTCCCGAGAGCTGTGTGACGTCTCCGAATAGATGACCGTAGAGCCGCGCCCGGCTCGCATCCGAGTGCTGCTGGGCCAACAGCCCCGACAGATGCGAAAGGATTTCTTCGAATGCGATTCGGAGCGGATGCCTCGTTGGAAGTTGGCTCCAAGACGCCCAGCCCTGTCCCTGACGGTCGAAGCGCTGCCCCGTCGTCGCCAAAGAGAACCGCTGCCGTTCGACGAAGGTCTCGGGCGGCCATGTCAAGTTGCGTCCCACGAGGGCGTCCAGCTCCTCACGGACCTCACCAAGCGTTCGAGTGATGTCCATCGCTTGACGCTGCACCTCTGGGGCCTCGCGAGCGAGCTCACCGGTCCACCGGTCGTCGTCGTAGAGAATGATGCGCCGATCAGGCAGGAGAAGCTGGAAGGATCGTTTTCTGTCGGGCATACGCTGGCGAATGTCTTGCTTGATCGCGAGCTCATCGAACGCGTCTTGGACCGCGGGGCTCGTGATGCCGGTCATGGTAAGCCCGTAGCGTTCGACCTCGACCTCACCCAACACATACGACGGCGAAAGGACATTTTGACCCAGAACCAAAACGCGGAGACCGCGGCGTGCAAGCAGGGCGGCGCAAACGACCGGCCCGAGGTGCGTGCCAAGAATGACGACGTCGTAGAAGCTCGTCGGCACGTCTTAGACTTCCGGAACCGACAGAGCTTTCGATGGATCCGTGTGAGCAGCTTTCATCTTCAGCGGGTTGAGCTCGATGTCGCCGATGGCGATCCGATGGATGACCCCCGGCAGTAGCTGGTGCTCTTGGGACTGGATTCGCGCGTGCAGCGTTTCCGGGGTGTCGTCGGGGAGAACTGGCACCGCCGCCTGCGCGACGATGGGCCCCGTGTCTACACCATCGTCGACGATGTGCACCGTGCAACCGCTTATCCGCACGCCAGCTTCGAGGGCGTCTTTGGGCCCGTCATGACCGGGAAATGAGGGCAGCAACGCCGGGTGCACGTTGATGATTCGTCCCGGGAATCGTTCGAGAAAGGAAGGGCCGAGGATCTTCATGAAGCCCGCGAGCACGACGAGCTCGGGACTCAGGGACGCGACCTGGTTGGCGAGCTCGATGTTCCATTGGTCTCGGTCGCCGCCCTTCTTCAAGGAGACGACCCGCGTCGGGATCCCGCGTGCGTCCGCGAACTCGAGCGCTGCGGCACTTCGTCTGTCCGACACGACACCAACGATCCGCGCCTTGCACCTGCCGTCGTCGATCGCTCGACAGATCGCCCTGAGATTCGAACCGCGACCAGAAGCGAGAACCACCGTGTTCATGAGCGCCCCTAAGCCGAGAACGTGACCCCTCCGCCGTCGATCACTTCACCGATCGATAATGCACGTTCGCCGCTCTCATTGAGCGCTCCAAGCAACCGGTCCGCTTTCTTGCGGTCGACGATCACTGTGAAGCCGATTCCCATGTTGAAGGTCCGCCGCATCTCGGTGTCGGCGATGCCGCCCCGTTTTTGGATCAGATCGAAAATCGGGTTTGGTTTCCAGGAGCTCGGGTCGAGACGGATGCCGAGACCCTCCGGCAGGACTCGGGGAAGATTCTCCAGCAGCCCACCGCCAGTGATGTGACACATCGCGTGAACGTCGTGCTCGAGCGCGACCGTAGAGGCAGTCACGTAGATTCTGGTGGGCTCGAGCAAGACTCGCCCGAGCGCGCCTACTGGTTCGACGATCTCGTCAAGAGAGAGAGGTGGTTCCCCTTCCACCAAGACGCGTCGCGCGAGCGAGTATCCATTCGAGTGCAATCCCGAAGAGGCTAGGCCGATGACAATGTCTCCAGCTTTCACCGACGCCCCGTCGATTATGTTCTTTCGGCTGACGACGCCCACCGCGAACCCCGCGAGATCGTATTCACCGGACGCATAGAACCCAGGCAGCTCGGCGGTTTCTCCGCCGAGAAGTGCGCATCCAGCCTGGCGGCATCCCTCGGCAATGCCGCGGACTACGGCCTCCGCCTGGTCGACGTCGAGCTTTGAGGTCGCGAAATAGTCCAAAAAGAAGAGGGGGCGCGCTCCCACGGTGATGATGTCGTTCACGCACATCGCCACGAGATCGATGCCGATTGAATCATGCCGCCCAAGCTGAAACGCCAGCTTGAGCTTCGTCCCCACGCCATCGGTGCCCGACACCAACACGGGATCGTCGATGTCCTCAGGGATTGTGCAGAGCCCAGCAAAGCCGCCTATCGCGCCCAGTACGTGTGGAGTCGCCGTGGCTTTCGCGAGCGGCTTGATTCGCTCGACGAGCTCTTCTCCGGCTTCGATATCGACGCCCGCTTCGCGGTAGGTCAACCCCGCCATGCGGCGGAAGCTAGGCGATCGGTTGGTATCGGTCAACGAGCGGCAATCCGTTGACCGATCGAGGCTCGTCGCGTAAACACGCGGACATTCGAGGCGGGGCGAAGACACACACACTCTGGATGTTGGCGCTGCTGTGGCTAAGCGGTTCCTGCGACAGCGCGCCGTCTTCACAGCCCGAAGCAGATTTGCCGGCTCCGTTTCCCGAGCTCGAGGAGCGCTCGAAGCCCGGAGGCCCAAAGGCACACCTCCAGCGCATCGACATCTATGGGACCCAGCGGCACAACACCGCCGGCGCCCGAGTCGTTCTGACCTTCGAGGGGGCGCCGCTTTTTCGCCAAAAACAGATGTCGCCCGAGGGGGTTCTGCCCGCGCGGATTGCGATCGAGCTGGTCGACACCGATTGGGGGGAGTCAGTGCCAGTCTCGCAAGCGGTGGGGCGCGGGGGCGTGGAGCGCGTTCGGCTCGCTACGCCGAATCCTCGAGTCGTCATCGACCTTCAGCGTGACGCCAAGGGTCGAGTCTTCTACTTGACCGACCCCTACCGGATCGTGATCGATGTGAGTGCGCATGGGGCGCGGCTTACGAGGAAGCGCCGCCCGGTTGTGGTTCTAGATCCAGGCCATGGCGGTGACGAGCCTGGCGCTGCGAACGACGAATACGACCTCGTCGAGGCGAAGGTCGCACTCGAAATTTCGAAGCTGACCGCAGATCGCATCCGCGCCATCATGCCGCGCGCACGGGTGTTTCTCACGCGCGAAGATGACACAGGGCTTTCGCTCGAGGCGCGATGCGCGCTTGCGAACGCGATGGAGGCGGATGTCTTTGCATCGATACATTTGAACGCGGGCTCAGAAGACGTTCGCAAGGGTGGCGTTACGACTTTCGTCCTCGATACGACGAACAATCGCCAAGCGCTGCGTCTTGCCGCGCGGGAAAACGGAACGAGGGTTGCAGAGGTGAGCGGGATACAGACCCTGCTTGCCCGGCTTCACCGACGGGGCCAAACCAACGAATCGCTTCGGCTCGCTCGCAAGATTCAGCGCACGACGCTGAGCCGCGGTCGCGTCGTTCTCCCGCGATTGGCCGATCGTGGTGTTCGCCGATCGATGTTCTACGTGCTCGTTGGCGCGAGGATGCCCGCGGTCTTGGTGGAAGCCTCGTTTCTCACCTACGAGCCAGAGGCGCGCGCACTCACGACACGTTACTACAGACGCGCGCTGGCCGACGGTATCGCCTCAGGCATCGCTTCCTACCTGCGGTCACGATAGCTTGCCCAGGCCCCGACGTACGGTCATACTCGTCGATCGTTGTCCGAAGGATCCAGTCCGGTGGTCGATCTAGGTGGCCTCGCCCCAACGCTCGGCAAGACGTGTAGTGGTTATCTCGGTGGATACCGCCGGGCGTTCGAGGACGCGGTGCGCCGTGGGGACCCGGGGGTTCTCACGGCCCGCTCTCATGCGCGAGCGCTCGATGGTCTCCTGAACGCTTTGTACTGCGCCTCGGACGCTGCGACCCAGGCCCTGGGGCAGAGTCCACGCGGTCGCGGGGCGCTCGTTGCCGTAGGTGGCTACGGCCGTTCTACGCTCGGTCTGAATAGCGATGTAGACGTCGTCTTCCTTTGCGACGATTCTTCCGACCCATTCGTCGGGGCGCTCGCGGAAGGATTGCTTTATCCTCTTTGGGATCTGGGGGTCGACATCGGTCACGCGGTCCGAAGCGTCGACGAGACCTTGCGCTTGGCACGCGAAGACATCCGCACAACCACGACCTTGATCGACTTCCGACGCATCGCAGGAAGCGGCTCCCTTCTCGACGACTTAGAGCGTGGCGCCCGTCAGCAGGTGTTCGAGCCGCACCTGGTCGAGTTCCTCGAGGCCCTCGAGCAAGACACGGCGAGCCGACACCGTCGTTTTGGGGGCAGTCTCTATCTCCTCGAGCCGGACGTGAAGCAGGGCCGCGGCGGTCTGCGCGACTTGGACGTGGCGGAATGGGCAGCGCGCGCCCGTTGGGGTGCTCGAAACGAGCAAGACTACGTGCGAACCGGGGCGTTGCTTGCGCGGGAAGTGCGTGAGCTCGAGGACGCGCGCGAGATGCTTTGGCGCGTGCGGAACGTGCTGCACCTTCGGGCGGGCCGCCAACAAGACCGGCTCACGTTCGGCGACCAGGAAGATGTGGCGCAGGAGCTCGGGTTCGTCGATGGCGTGACCCTTGGTGTGGAGCAGTTCATGCAGGCTTACTATCGCCACGCTCGGATCGTCGCGCTCACCGCAGAGCGAATGCTCGATCGCGCCCGCCCGCGTCGCAAGGGTCGTGCGGCCACGTTTCGTAAGCTCGCCGATGGTATCTTCCTGGCGGACGACTTCATCTCGATCGAGAACCCGCACCGCCTGGAGTCAGACCCGGCGCTCGCTTTTCGTTTTTACCGGCAGGCGCTCCGACATGAGAAGCGGCCTGACCATTCCGCCCGAGATGCCATCGCTCGAATGGCGCCCAACAAGCGATGGCGCCTTCGGCTTCAAGATTCAGAGGAGGCGACCCAGTTGTTTCTCTCCGGGTTGCGAAACGTCGACGTGGCTCCGTTTCGAACGAGCTCTACGATTGCCGAGCTTCACGACGTGGGCTTGGTCACTGCAATGATCCCGGAGTTCGAACCGTTGGTCGGTCGCGTCAATCACGACGTATTTCACGTCTACACCGCAGACATCCATGCGGTGAGGGCCGTGGAGCATCTGCAAGCACTGACTCGTGGCGAGAGCCGTGTTTCTTCATTGGCCGCGCGCTTGGCAGCGGAAGCACCACGTCGCCTTCCGGTTTTCTTGGCCGTATTGCTGCATTCGCTCGGACGCGTTCGTGGCAAGGATCAGGAAGCTCAGGGCGCGCGACTTGCCGAGAGCGTCGCTCTCCGTTTGGGTTTCAGCGCCATCGACGCGCAGCACATCGGCTGGCTCGTCCTCCAGCAAAAGTCGCTTTATCGCTGGGCTACGCAACGGGACATTCACGATCCCCAGGGCCTTGCCGAGGTCGTCCGGATGGTAGGGACGCCCGAACGGCTTCGTGACCTGTTCCTATGCACCGTCGCCGTGGTTTCCACGGTGAACCCCAAAGGGATCACCTCTTGGAAGGCGCGGGCGCTCGAAGACCTGTATCTCGCGACGCTCGCCGAGCTCGAATCGAGCGACGCGCCGATCCAGACCGAAACCCGGGTGCTCGAGGTGAAGCTGCAAGCTGTCGTTGGCTTTGCGGGCGATGCGGGCCAGGAGGAGCTTCACGCGTTCATCGACGAGATGCCCGACCGTTACTTTCTCGGAAATCCGGTCGACGTGGTCCGTCGCCACGCCCGGATCGCCCGCGATCGCGATGCCGATCTCGTCACCGTGCGTGTCGGTCCGGGGCCGAGCGACGACGTCGAAGAAATCGTAGTCGTAAGCTTAGACCGTCCGGGCCTCCTCGCCGACCTGACTGCGGTATTCGCCGCGCACGATCTCTCCGTCTTGGCTGCTCAGATCTACACGAGGCAACGTCCGAGCGGTAACGAAGTGTTCGACGTGTTTTGGGTGAAGATTGGTGAGGACACCCCAATGCCGGCTCGGCTCGCCGAGGAGCTCCGGCGAGATATCGCTCACCGCCTCACCAACCGCATCTCCGCCGAGGATCTCATCGCGCGGCGAAGCACGCCGCCGCCCTGGGCCGTACGCCCTGGGCCGCAGGTGCCGACGCACATCAGCGTCGACAACAACGCCTCGGCGAAATACACGGTCGTCGACGTGTTCACCCGGGACCGCGCAGGACTTCTTCACGAGATCGCGCGCACGCTCCACGAGCTAGGTTTGAGCATTGCCGTCTCGAAGGTGAACACGGAGGGGCAGAGCGTTGCGGACGTCTTCTACGTGGCCGATGGAGAGGGCAAGAAGCTTCGGGACCCCGAGCAACTCAAGCGGCTCCAACGCGTCCTTTATGATCGCGTCTTGGCGCTCCACGCGCGCGCTGAGAGCCAATGAGGCAAAAAGAAATAGGCGATAGTGTGGGGGTGGTGGGGCGGGACAAACTCCCGGGCCGCAGGCCCGAACCTGGCGATAATGTGGGGGTGCTGGGCCGGGACAAACCCCCGTTCGTCGTTCTTGTTCTGCTGATCGCCTGTGGTTCGAGCCACACCCCTACAGCGACGCCCAGCCCCGGCGTTGAACAGGCGAGCCGACCGCCGGCCACTCCGGAGGTGCTGCGCGGCGAGCGGCTGTTGGCCAAAGGGCAACTCGAGGAAGCGCAGGTTGCGCTCGAGGAGGCGGTCGAGAACGATCCGCAGGACCCTCGCGCATGGTTGGATCTGGGTCTCTTGTACGAGGAGATGGGCGATCCGAGGCGGGCCGAGAAGGCATATCGCCGCTCGAGCGAAATCGACGAGAACTTCGCAGAGCCGTACAACAACCTCGGTGTCTTGCTCCGTGAGCGCGGCCAGCTCGCCGACGCGATTCCGATGCTCGAGCGAGCCGCCGCTCTCGACCCCCGGCTTGGGCCCGCTCGCTTTAACCTAGCGCTCGCCTACGAAGACGCAGGTGAGCGCGACAAAGCCGAGAGCGAGTATCTCGCCGCGATCCAAGCGCTGCAAAACGATCCGGTTCCGCGCATCAATCTGGCGATGCTCTACCTCGACACCGACCGGCCGGATGAGGCAGCCGATCAACTCCGAGCCGCAGCGCCTTGGGTCCGCCAGGATGTGCTGCTCTCGATCGCGGTTGGGGGAGCGCTTCGACGGGCAGGGGCGCCCGAGGAAGCGGTCGAAGTGCTTCACGGTGCGCTCAAGCAGGCCCCGGATCCTCCACCGACCGAGCTCCTCGCTGAGCTCGCGCTGGCGCTATACGCAACCGATGCGGTCCCGGCGGCGGAGAAAACCATGCGCAGTGCGGTCAACCAATCACCCAAAGACCCAGCGCTCCAATACGCCCTCGGAGCCATCTTGGTGAAACGCGGCAAGCTCGACGAGGCGCGCAGACACCTGCAACGTGTCGTCAAGCTCGATCCCGATGGTCCCTATGCGGCGCGTGCGCGTGCGCAGCTCCGGTCGATCAGTCCGTAGTGTCGCGTCGCCCGAGCCCGACGAGGAACACCTCGTAGCTCTCGTCGCGAGTGGCCTCTGGTCGTATGACGCGAACCCTCTCGAAGGCTTCGCGCACCGCGTTTCGGGCGTCGCCGAACTCTTTCCCCTGAAAGATCTTCCCGACGAAATGACCGCCTGGCTCGAGCACCACGCTCGCCAACCCGAGCGCCCGCATGAAGAGCTCATAGCTTCGGTACTGGTCGGCGTGCCGCTGGCCGCTGGTCTTCGGTGCCATATCGCTGATCACGACGTCGAATGGCCCTCCGAGCCTCTCGGGTTCGATCGTAAAGGCATCGAGTGTCCGAATCTCTGCGTGCGGAGGCAACGCGGCTTCGGGGTCGTTCAAATCGATTCCGAGCACGCGTCCGCTCGGCCCGACACGTTCGGCAGCGTAGAGTGTCCACGAGCCTGGGCTCGCCCCGAGGTCCAGCACGCGCTGCCCCTTCTTGAAGAGACCGATGCGTCGATCGATCTCCTCGAGCTTGTAGACCGAGCGTGCGGGATAGCCCGAACGCCGTGCCCGGCGTCCGAAGTGATCCTGCTTCCTCCGCCCGGGCAGTTAGCCCTCGTCGGTGGCGGGCGCGTTAGCAGCCGGCTCTTCTTTGGCCGGCGGCTCGGGAAGCGGGACGGGGGCCTTCTTGATCGCCCCTTTCACCGTGACGAAGGCATTTCGAGGCCCGGGAACACCTCCTTCGACGAGCACGATACTCTCATCTGCGAGCACGCGCACGACGCGAAGGTTCAAGATCGTGGCCTTCTTGTTGCCGTGTTGGCCTGGCATCTTTTGGCCGCGCAGCGTGCGACCCGGGGTCATGTTCATGCCGATCGAACCACCATGCCGCTTGTACTCGTGGGTGCCGTGCCCGACCGTGCCGGCGCCGGCGAAGTTGTGTCGCTTCATCACACCGGTGAAGCCGCGACCCTTGCTGGTTCCCGAAACGTCGACGAACTGACCCTCCTGGAAGATGTCGGCGGCGCCGAGCTTCTGGCCCACTTCGAAGCGATCGAGAAGCTCCGGGTCGATCCGAAACTCTTGAACCAGGCGCGCGGCCTCGACGCCGGCCTTCTTGAAAGCGCCTGCCGACGGCTTGGTCACGAGCTTTGCACGTCGCTCTCCGATGCCGATTCGCAGGGCCGCGTAGCCGTCTTTTTCAGGGGTGCGCTTGCCGACCACGACGCACGGCCCCGTCTTGATGGCGGTGACGCGGCGCACCTCCCCGTCATCGAGAAAGATCTGGGTATTGCCAAGCTTGGTGCCGATGAGGCCGGGGTTCGTATTCACGTTGTGCTCGCCTGAAAAAGGGCCGCAAAGATAGTGAGGGGTCGAAGGGAGTCAAGGCGGATGCCTTCGACGGACCCTTTGGGAATTACTCGGCGATTCCGAACACGCGGAGCGCGTTTTGATAGGTCTGCTCGGCCAGCGCGTCAGGGTCTTCGCCGCGAAGCTCTGCAATGCACGCCGCGGTGTGTGCTACATAGGCGGGTTCATTGCGTTTTCCGCGCTTCGGGACCGGCGCCAGGTAAGGGGCATCCGTCTCGATCAGCAAGGAATCAGCGGGTTGTCGGCGCGCCGCGTCCCGGACCTCGACAGCCTTCTTGAAGGTCACGATACCGCTGAACGAGGAAACGAAACCCAGATCGAGGGCCGCTGCGGCGAAGGCGTGATCTTCGCTGAAGCAGTGGATGATCCCACCGATATCGTTGGCCGACTCCTCACGCAAAATCCGAAGCGTATCTGCAGGAGCGGACCGGGTGTGAATCACCAGGGGTTTGTTGAGCTCCTTGGCGACCGTGATCTGCGCGCGGAATGCGGCCTCTTGCGCCGAGTGAGAAGAATGGTCGTAGTGAAAGTCGAGCCCAGTTTCGCCGATTGCGACGACCGATGCGTCCTTCCCGACTTCACGAATCGCGTCGCCGAGCTCGGGTGTGAAGTGCTTTGCGTCGTGCGGGTGCACGCCGACCGTTGCCGTAACCCAACCGGGATGTTGGCGCGCGAGCTTCAGGGCAGACGTCACCGACCCCACGTCATGGGCGCAACCGATCGTCGTGATGCGTCGCACCCCCGCCTCCTTCGCGCGCGTCAATACGTCATCGAGCTCTTCGTAGAGTCGCGGGTCGTCGAGGTGACAGTGGGTGTCGAACAACATGGGCATCGCCGCTATCCAGGGTGATTCGTCCGACGCACGGAAGCAAGCAATGCTCGCGCCTCGGCGCTCTGTGGCGCAAGCTGCTCCAGCGTGGCCTCGTAGACCGGCTGTTCCGTGTCGTCGCTTCGTCGTAACGCGCGTGCAAGATCGGGTAGCAGCGCGATGAGCCTGAGCTCTCCAACGAGCTGAACGGCATACTGACGCGCTTCAATTCGCCAGCTTCGCAGGATGTTCCGGATCACGCGAACGCCAAGGGGATCGTCGAGCTTCACTAGGGCACGCGCAGCAGCGGCTCGCAAGATCGGCGAACGAAATCTACGACGCGCCAACGCCGTCAAGTCTTCGAGGGATGCCTGATCTTTGAGATCTCCAAGGCCGATCGCAGCGTCGAATGCGCGATTACCATGGAGCGCAGCCCTGAGGGTAGATGCGCCACGCGAATCGCCAAGCGCAGCAAGCGCATTTGCGGCCGCGAACCGAACTCGGTCTGAACGGTCCTCGAGGAGCGCAGCGATTGCCTCCACCTGGCCTTTCGCATCGAGCTCTCCCATACACTCGACGGCGAGGAGCCGAACTTCTTCATCGGGGTCCTTCAACAGGATCGAAAGCCGCTCCGGGCGCGCATTGCCGATCCGTGACAACGTCCAGACCGCCGAGAAACGCATCTCCGGTCGCTCGTCTTCGAGAAGAGCCTCGATCGCTTCGGCGGTTTCATTCGGTGCTACGCGGCCTGCTGCGAGAACGGCGGCCTGTCGCGCACCCACATGACCGTCGTCGAACGCCTCCAGTAATCCAAAGAGCGCCTCGTGAGCGCCGAGCTCGCCGATCGCCTCATACGCGGCCTCGCGTACCGCTCCCACTGCATCGTTTGTGAGCGTCAACAGCCCGGCGACGGCTTCCGCGCGCCGTTCGAGCGGGGGGTCGACCAGTCGCTTCGCAGCCGCGATGCGAAAGCGTGGGCCCCGCGCGTGAACATCTCGAAGGGCAGCCTCGAAGGTTGGGGTAAGTGGGGGGATCACTTCGCGTCTGATCCGGGGGAGTCAACTGCGAGACGTTCGAGAATCGAACGTTCCTGAGCTTCGTCGAAGCGGGGAAACAGGGGTGTGGCGGCACGTGTCTCGATCCCCGGCCTCAGCCCGCCCCACGCGCTCGGCCAAAGGTCGACGCCTTCGGTTGGCAGCAACGGCGGCATGCCTATCTGGCCGCGGAGCTCGTTGCACTTGTTGGGCATGACCGGGAACAACATGATCGAGAGCCAACGCAGAGTCTCGAGAACCGTGTAGCAAACCTGTTCGAGGCGCTGCTTCGCGCCTTGCTTTGCGAGCCTCCACGGCTCGGTCGAGTCCACATACTTGTTGGCCGCTGAGACCAATTCCCAGGTCGTATCCAGTGCCCGGTGAAAGGCCAGCGCTTCGAGGTGTTGTGCGGCCTCGTGTGCTGCGGCCTTTGCCGTGTCGATGAGATCACGATCGGCGTCTTCGAGGTCATCGAGGCCCGCGCTTGGAACGCGCCCATCGAGGTTCCTCTTGACGATGCTAGCGACGATCCGGTTCATCAAGTTGCCGAGGCCATTCGCGAGCTCGCCGTTGTACCGGGCCATTAGATTGCGATGGCTGAAATCGCCGTCCTGACCGAAGCCAACCTCCCGCATCAAGTAGTAGCGCAGCACGTCTGCCCCGAAAGCTTCGACCAACGGCCCCGGCGGCAAAAAGTTGCCGAGCGACTTCGACATCTTCTCGCCGTTGACGGTGAGCCAGCCGTGCGCCCAGATCTGGCTCGGCACACGAACCCCTGCGCTGAGCAAGAACGCGGGCCAGTACACTGCGTGGAAACGGAGGATGTCCTTGCCGACGATGTGCGTGATGGTCTGAGCCGACGTCCAGAACTCGTCGTAGAGCGGCGCCTCCCCTTCGGGGGCCGGTCCTCCGAGCGCACTAACGTAGTTGGTGAGCGCGTCGAGCCAAACGTAGACGACGTGTTCTTCATCGTCGAGCACCGGGACGCCCCAACGAAAGCTGGTTCGCGAAATCGACAAATCCCGAAGTCCCTCTTTGACGAATGACTTAACCTCGTTGAAGCGCGCATCGGGTTGCACGAAGTCTGGGTGCGCCTCGTAGTGGTTGAGCAGGGGTTTCGTGTAGTTGCTCAGTCGGAAAAAGTAGCTCCGCTCTTTGATCCGCTCGACCGGCGTTCGGTGAATAGCGCAGAGGTTGCCTTCGAGCAGCTCTTTCACCGTCTTGAAGGACTCGCAACCGACGCAGTACCAGTCTTCGTAGTCGTCGAGGTAAATGTCGCCCCGGTCCTTCATCATCTTCCAAATCGCTTGGACGCTTTGGCGATGCTCGGCGGAGGTCGTGCGGATGAATCCGTCGTGCGCGCAGTCGAGCTCCTCCCAGGCGGAGCGAAATGGGGCTGCCATGCGGTCGACGAAGTCTTGCGGCGCCAACTGCTCTTCTCTTGCGCGCCGCTCGATCTTCAGACCGTGCTCGTCGAGGCCAGTCAGGAAGTACGTCGGATTGCCGCGAAGGCGCTGGTAACGCGACACGACGTCCGCGGCGACCGTCGAGTAAGCGTGCCCGATATGCGGTCGATCGTTGACGTAATAGATTGGCGTGGTGACGTAATATGGACGCGCCATTTTGCGCCCGAGACTAGCCAAATTCGGGGGAGACGCCACTACAGTACGTCCCGGAGCCCAAACAGCAGCGAGTCGAGGGCGACCTGACGGTTGGCGTTCTGACGCATGGATTCGATGCACGCGTGAATCAACGACACCCGTGCCGCGGCGGCACTGCAGTCGATCGACGCAGCCCGTCGTCGAACCTCGTCGCCGCGCCCAGAAAACGCAAGGCTCGTTGGGTCATCTCCAAGCGACGAGATCGCGAGGTCGCGATAGAAGCTTTGCATCGCGAGGAGTGCGAGCTCGAGGTCATCCCGACGGCCGAGTTTCTCCGCGAAGTCGAGCAGCGTACCGGGGCCTGATTCACGCACTGCATCATCGACCGAGAAGACCAAATCGGTCAGCTCTTCGATCGTGCCGTGGCGCGCCAACTCGAGCGCTACATCCGCCCTGCCTGCGCTCAATGCAATCGCCGGGGCAATGGACGTCTCGGGGAGGTTGTCCTTCAGCAGAATCTCGCGCAGGACGACCGTAGGCAGACGTCCGAAACGCACGCGTTGACACCGTGAGCGAATCGTAGAGAGCAACGAGTCAGGCCGCTCGGACGTCAAGATGAAATGCACGTTCGGCCGCGGCTCTTCCAGCGTCTTTAGGAGCGCGTTTGCTGCTTCCGGCTGAAACTCGGGAAATGACACGTCAGCCTCTGGAAAGATGAAGAAAGTCGATTCGGCTTCGAAGGGTGCGAACTGCGCGAGCGGCAATATTTCGTTACGCAGCACCTCGACCTGGATGTTGCGCTTGCCTTCGTCACGAGGTCGAAACACACGCACGTCGGGGTGGGTGCCCATTTCGATTCGATCGGCGACGTGGGGGTCACCAGCTGCAACCGCGTCGGTCGCAATCGCTGTCGCGGTGAGCTCTTTCCCAACGCCGCTCGGGCCGACAAACAAATAGGCGGAGGCCATTCGCCCGAGCTCGCGCGCGCGTCGGAGTGTTTCGACCGCTGCGCCCTGTGCCTTCACGACGTCGAGGGCGCTCACTTTGCCTCGGTCCCTGGCGCGAAAATCGAAACGGCGATCGTTTGAATGGCGTCGACCACGTCGTCCGGGGAAAGAGCATCGGGGTCGACGAAGGCTTGCATGACCAGCCCATCGAGCATGCCGATGACGACGCGAGGCAACAGGTCGAGCGAGATCAGCGGCTCGAAACCCAACGAGACGAGGTGTTCCTCCAGGTATTCCCGGATCTGCCGCGCTCCTAGCTCGTAGAACTCGGCCAGGGTGGCCCGGAGCGATTCTTCATACAAGCTCAGCGCGAGCAGGTCCGCGACGACGAGAGCTTCGTCGGTGCGCTGCACACGCGTAGCCCAAAGCTCCTCGAGGGACTTGCGGAGCGCCTCGAAAGGATTATCCGACGGCGACCACGCTTCGACCGTCCTTGCCTGCACCGCATTGCACGCCGCCTCCAGCACCGCATGAATCAACGCTTCCTTCGTCGGGTAGTGGTAGTGCAGCGCCCCCTTGCTCATGCCCGCTTCCTTGGCGATCTCGAGGAGGCTCGTTCGTGCGTATCCCTGTCGCGCCAGCACGCGGATTGCGGCGTCGATGATCTGTTGAGAGCTGATCGCACTTTTCGCGTACGCCATCCAACCGCGAACATGACGCCTGCGCCCCATCCTCGTCAACCGCCATGATGACGCGGCATCGAGCTTTGATTGTGCTAAGAAAGCGCGAGTGAGCGACTCCGGCCATTCGTTGCCCAGGCTCGTCGAGCTGATGCGAACCCTGCTCGGTCCGAACGGTTGCCCATGGGATCGCGAACAGACCCTCGAGTCCCTCCGCCAATACGTGATCGAAGAGGCCCACGAGGTCGTCGATGCGATCGACCGCGGTACGCCGGAGATGCTCCGCGAGGAGCTCGGCGACTTGCTGTTACAAGTGGTTTTCCAGGCTGCTCTCACTGAGAGGAAAGGGTGGTTCGACATCGACGGGGTCGTCGATGCAATTTGTGACAAGCTCGTGCGTCGGCATCCGTGGGTGTTTGGCGATGAAGACGTGACCGGCGCGAGCGGGGCAGTCGACGGTTGGGAGGCCATCAAACTCGAGGAGAAGAAGGACCGAGGCGCGCTCAGCGGAGTGCCGCTTGCATTGCCCGGCTTGCTTCGTGCCGTGCGCATCGGGGAGAAGGCGAGCGCCGTCGGTTACGACTGGCCAGACGCGGGCGGGCCCCGAGCCAAGATCGACGAAGAGCTCGCAGAGCTCGATGACGCGGCGATGGCTCAGGATCGGGCAGCTCTCGAGCACGAGCTCGGCGACCTCTTGTTTGCGCTCGCTACGTATGGTCGCAAGCAAGGTCTCGATCCAGAGGCTGCCCTCCGGAAGTCGCTGAACAGGTTCTCCGAGCGCTTTCGCCGTTGCGAGCGTGCAGCGCAAACCGCAGGGAAAGGCCTTCGCGACTACTCCGACGAAGAGCTCGACGTGTTGTGGGAGCAAGCCAAGGCGGCCGAACGCGCCTAGGCGCTGCTAGAGTCGGTCTTCCGGAAATGGCATCACCGCTTGAATTGAATCGGCGCCGACGAGCAGCATCAGCAAACGGTCGACTCCGAGCGCGTTTCCCCCGCTTTCGGGCATGCCCTCCTCGAGCGCCTGAAGAAAGCGTTCGTCCACCGGATAGACCGGCTTGCCGGCAGCGCGCCGTTCGGCTTGATCGCGCAGCAGTCTTCGCCGCTGCTCGTCAGCGTCAGTGAGCTCGCCGAACCCATTGCATAGCTCGACCCCCCTGAGGAATGCTTCGAATCGGTCGGCCATTCCGTTCGGTTTCAACCTCGCGAGCGACGCCATCGAGGCGGGCCAGTCGGTCACAAAAACCGGCCCATCGCTTCCCAATCGTGGCTGCACCTGATCGACCCAGATCCGAAAAAACTCTTCATCGTTCCCTGTGAGTGTGTCGAGCTCGACGCCCGCGTGCTCGCGAACGACATGCTCCACGGTGCATCGTGGCCACGGGGCCTTCGCAGTGCGAAGAAGTGGGCTCTCTCCTTTCGCCAAACTCGTCGCGAGGTGTTCGACGAGCTCTTCTGTGTCGCGCATGACGGTTTCCGAGGTGGCGTGCGCCCGATACCATTCGAGCATGGTGAATTCCCGCTCGTGGAGGACACTCTTTTCGTCCGCGCGATAGCTCTTGGCGAGTTGAAAGATCCGTTCGGCCCCCGACGAGAGGAGCCGTTTCATCTGATACTCGGGGCTGGTGGCCAACCAACCGACGTGTGCTCCGTGCGGGTCGTTCACCTCGAACGCCGAGAGGTGAAAATCGAGGCCCGGGGAGGGCACGATGGTGGGCACTTCGACTTCGATGAATCCGCGGTCCTCGAAGAAACGACGCATGGAGCGAAGCAACCGGGCGCGGAGCTTCAGGACATCGAGAGGGCTCAGATCGGCAGGTGCCGCCACGGCTTGCTCAGCCTTTGACGCGCTCCACGTAGCTGCCTGTGCGCGTGTCGATTTTGAGCCTGTCGCCTTCGTTGACGAAGAGCGGGACGTTCACCTGCAGACCTGTTTCGAGAGTCGCCGGCTTGGTCGTATTGCTGCTCGTGTCGCCCTTGAACCCTGGCTCCGTCTCGGTGACCAGGAGCTCGACGAACGTCGGAGGCGTAACGCCGATCGGACGCCCCTCGAAGAGCATGATGTTGCACTCGGTTCCGTCCATGAGATAGTAGATGTTCTCGGCGAGCTGATCGTTGGTCAACCTGAGCTGCTCGTAACTTCGCGTGTCCATGAACACCCGCGAATCGCCGTCGGGGTACAGGTACTGCATCGTCCGTTCTTCCGTGTCTGCCTTTTCGACCTTCTCACCGCTCCTGAACGTCCGGTCGATCACGGCTCCGGTCATCATGTTCTTGATTCGCGTGCGAATGAACGCCTGCCCCTTGCCGGGCTTCACGAACTGATGCTCGACGACGGCGTACGGCACTCCGTCGATGAGCATTTTGAAACCCTTTTTGATGTCTGAGGTGTCTGCCATGGCGTCATTTCTCTCGGATTTGCTGGGAGGCAACGAGCAAGAAGCTCGGTGTATTGGGTTCTGGGGTGTTCTCGGCCGTGACCCGCATCTCGAAGTCACGGAGCGAGGTCGGGACGCTTGCTCGGCCGACGAGCGCTTCGGCGTCGTACTCGAGGGCGGTCTGACGCTCTGGATCCTCGCCGCCGCCGACGAACCATAGCACGTAATGTGTGAGCCCTGCTTCGATTTTGCTGGGCGGTGGAAGCTCATCGAGCTGAACGGTGACGAGCAGCTGATCCCGATCGATCTTTTCGATCCTCACGTCGCCGTGCACGGACGGGACGTCAGCGCTTCCTACGAGCGCATAATCGGCCGGACGATTGCAGCTCGTGACCGCCAAGACCGCGAACAGAAAGATGAATCGCAACCCCACCAGATCCTCCTCGGGTCGGCTTGTAGGCGGCGTCTCGGGATACGTCAAGCGCCGGTCCTTGCTTCACGCGCGCCCCGGCGGTACTGCGCTTTCATGCGAGACGTCGAAGACGAGGTGCGCGAGATCAAGAAAGAGATCGTCGAGAGCCGAGGCCTGATCATCAAGACCAACAACCTGGTCAATGCGCTCGGCTCCGACATCAAGTCGATCGCAAAACGGCAAGCCGGCTACGAGCGCCGCTTCAAGTGGGACAGCGGCGTCGCTCTGGCGGTGATCGGGGTGCTGACTTTCCTGGGCCTCAAGCTGTATTACGATGCCCAACTGTCGGCCTATCGGTCCGACATGGGCAGCGCCGAAACGGCTGCGGAAGAGCTTCGAGTAGACCTCGGCGACGAGGTACGCCGTGCCTCCGAGCGAGCCAGCGCGGCAGCGCAAGCGGAGAAGTACTACGGGCTCATTCGTGCACGAAAGCGAGCCGAGGTCGTCGAGCAGTACCCGACGATTTCAAAGGCGGCGTTGTCTCCTGCGGAGGCCGCCGTCTTCCGCGACTTCGAGCAGCAGTTTCGCCGGGACTTGTCGCTCGCGGTCTACAAGAAGGGACTCGTACTCTCGGAGGGTCGCAAGTATGCCGATGCCATCAAGCATTTCGAGGAAGCGATCGAGCTCGATCCCGATGGCTCGAACACCCCAGCGATCCGGTCGGCCCTGGCGTTTGCTCTACGCAAGGACGGGAGGCCTGCAGAGGCCCTCGTGCTCGCCCAACAGGTCGCCCAACAGGAAACGGATCTCGCTTTGCAACCCGACGGATGGTGGCTAACCGCGCTTTCGGCGCGCGATGTGGGTGATCTGGACACCTCGCGCGATGCGTTGCGCGTTCTGATCAACAAGTGGCCACGTTCGGTGCTATCGAGGGATGCACGACCGCTGCTGCGCGAAGTGACGAAGCAGATCTACCTCGGGAAGAAGGGCGCCACCACGACGACGGCAGCGCCTGCGACGAGCCCGACGAGCAACTAGTCGTTGGCTTGTGGGTCGACTCACAACCCCGCGTGTGGCAGGTTGAAGTTTGATGGCCCGGCCGCGCATAGCATTCGTCGGCTCTGGTGGTGCCGCGAAAGGCGTTGCGCACATAGGGGTCCTTCGCGCGATGGAAGAGCTCGGCATCGAAGCCGACATCTGTGTGGGCGCCTCGGCGGGCGCGATTGCGGGAGCTTTCTACGCCCAGGGATACACCCCCGCGCAGATGGTCGATTGGTTTCGCCCCTTTTGGCGCCGAGGCCTCGAGGACCCGCCCCTCAAGGCTCGGTACTTTCTCGGGCTCCCGAATCGCGAGCAGCGCCGGAGCTGGGGCTATCTGACCAGTGGCCTCTTCTCGATCGATCGCTTTGAGCAGTTCGTCGCCGAGCGACTGCCCACGGACGATTTTCGCGAGCTGGACAAGCACCTCATGGTCACGGCGGCCGACATCGACGGTCGGGGCCGCGTCGTCTTCGGTCGCGGATATCGCGAGGACGTCCCGATCAGCAAAGCCGTGGCTGCTTCATCGTGCGTCCCAATGCTGTTCCGCCCCTACAAGATCGGCGACCGTTTCTACGTCGATGGTGAAGTCGTCCGCACCTTGAGCATCGATCTCGCGGTGGAAGCCGGCGCTGACGTCGTCATCATTTCGAACGTCTACCGCCCGCACGTGAGCCGAGTCGGCAGCCCGTCTCTGGTTTTTAAAGGCGGTGCCGCAGTGGTCCGCCAGTCGCTAAACTTGATTCTCAACGAAAAAGAAAAGCGCGGCATCGACTTGATTCACCGGATGTACCCACAGATTCAGGTGCTCGTGGTGTCGCCCGACCTCGGACGACTGCCATTCACCTCGAGGCTGCACGCCGGGAAGATGCTCCGACGCGGTTACCGAGATGCCCTGCGCATCCTAGCCAAAGCCAAACGCCGCGGCGTCTTCGAAGTCGCCCCCAACGTAAGAAGCATCGGCGAAGCGTAAAGTCACCGGTTGACGCAGAGTGCCTCCGGCACTGACACTGACACTGACACTGGCACTGACGCTGGCACTGACGCTGACACTGGCACTGACGCTGGCACTGACGCTGACACTGGCGCTGACACTGGCGCTGCCACTGTTACTGCGTCTGTTCGACGGCCCACTTGGCGTAGGGCTCGGCGACGTCACAGGCCGACAGGGCGACTAGCTCTGGCACGTCGTACGGATGCTGTTCGTGGATCCACTCTTCGATCGCTTCGAAGCGCGACCGCTGGGTCTTGATCAGCATCTGGACTTCCGAGCCGACTTCGATCTTGCCTTCCCATCGGTAGAAGGAGCGAACCCCCGAAATCACCTTCACGCAGGCGGCGAGCCTACTTTCGACCAATCCCTTTGCGAGGCGCTCGGCCGTTTCGTCGTCTGGGACCGTGCAAAAGATGACGATGAGCTCGTGTGGGACGGTCACGAGCCGAGTCTACTCAAAGCGCGTGGACCGTCACGTCGAGCCCGCGATTGATCACTGCGACGGAGCGTTCCGGCACGATATTGTAGCCGACCGGGGCGTCCTCGACGTCGGTTACGACCATCACGTAGCGGAGCTTGGTGCTCCCAGTCGGGGGTGGTTTGTAGTCTTTGGGCGGGTCGTGCATGCCCTGGCGCTCGACGTAGGCCATTGGTGCACCGTAGCGGAGCGCATACATCGAGCGGCCATTGGTGAGAATGAAGCTCAGGCTGTTGTCGGTTGCGCCGACTTCTGCGGTGAGCCGCTCGACGAGCGCCACTGCGGTGCCGATCGCAGCGAGGGCTTGCGCCTCGGCGACGTCCGGGTTGTCGAGCTGCCCTGCGTCATGAAGGAACGTCAGCATCGTGTGGAAAAGGTACTCGCTGTCGGTCTGCCCACGGATGTTGCGGCGAATGAAGTCCGGAATCGTCTCGGCGAGGCTAGCGCGGATCGCGTCGAACCGATCGATCGTTCCCTCATGCGCGAACAACCACTGTCGCATACGGAACGGGTGGGCGTTTTCGGCTCGAAAGTCGCCAACGGTGGGTTGTCGCAGATGCAACACGGCACAGTCGCTATGCACGTCGCCAGCGATGTGCTCCCAATCGACTCGTTCGGCAGCGCGTGTCGGGCGCTTCTTGTGGAGCACTTCGTCGCCGTGATAGAACCCGATCCCCCATCCGCTCGCGCTAGGCGGCGCCGTGTCTTGGTTCAACACCGCGCGCTCTTGATGGAGCGCATCGCGCATTCGATCCGCCCGGTTCGCCACGTATCCGATGAGCCTACTCATTGATTCACCATCGGAAGGTAAGTGGAGTGAAACAGCATCGATCGATGTCTTCAAAATACCACGGCACGCGATGCTCATCAACGAAACCGATGTCAGATGGCAACTTACACACGTACATAAAATGGGCCGTCCCGCAGGTTTGTGGTAGCGAGTAGTATGTCCGTCGTATTCGACGGTGCGCTGGATGACTATATTCAGCATCTGCGCGTGGAGCGGGGACTTTCGCAGCACACGGTGGGCGGGTATGCGCGCGATCTCGGGCGCTTCGGTGCTCGGTTGAAGGCCGACAACACGCCGCTTGCCAAGGTCGATGAGGCCACCGTCGCTGGTTACTTGGTCACATTGTCGCACGAGGGTCTGAGTGCACGTACTCAGGCGCGGGCCTTGAGCGCGATTCGGGGTTTTTTTCGGTTCCTCGTGCAGGAGGGTCGGCATGGCCGTGATCCTACAGAGCTACTGGAAGGGCCGCGCCTGCTTCGTAGGCTCCCGGACGTGCTGAACCGCGACGAGATCTTGCGGCTCCTACGAGCCCCGGCCGGCGACAAACCAAACCGAGTTCGCGATCGTGCCATGCTGCACACCATGTACGCCGCCGGCCTTCGCGTGAGCGAGCTCGTGAACCTAGACCTCGGCGATCTGAATCTCGGAGAGGGGTTCCTTTCGGCGCTCGGCAAGGGGAACAAGCAGCGCATCGTTCCGATCGGCGAGCATGCGCGCGTCGCGATGGTGCAGTACTTGAGCGAGGTGCGGCCCAAGTGGGCACGACCGGCGAGCCGCGCCTGTTTCGTCACGGCTCGCGGCAAGGCGATGACGCGTCAGGGCTTTTGGAGCATCGTGAAGAAGTACGCTAGAGCGGCAGGCATCACAAAACAGATCTCACCCCACAAGCTCCGGCACTCGTTCGCCACTCACCTTTTGGCAGGGGGGGCCGACCTCCGGTCCGTTCAGACCATGCTTGGGCATGCGGATATCTCGACGACACAGATCTATACCCATGTGACGGGTGATCACCTTCGCAAAATGCACGAGCGCTATCACCCGCGCGGATAGGGATGATCACCGGTTCAGGTCGGCCTGCCAAACAATCGCCGGGCGGCACATCAGTCGGTATCCTCAGGAGCGATGTCGTCGTTCGACGTATGGGTAATTCGTTTCTCGCCGGGTGGAGCTCCCCCCTCGGAGCGGTTGAAGAACGCCTTCGGCATCGACGACGCCAGCGCACGGTCGCTCGAGCAGAACCTTCCCCGCGTCGTCAAGCACGGCGTTCCCGCAAAAGAGGCGGGGGAAATGCGAAAAGTACTCGAGTCGATCGGTGCGGTGGTCGAGTGCCGTCCTGCCCGGGACCCTAAACCATCGGCTGGACCCGGGCCGGCGGTATTCCAGCGGCCGGCCGAAGACCTCTTGCCGGGCCGCATGTCGGCGATCGATCCCTTCGCGCCCGCCGCTCGACCCGACGTTCCAAGGATCTCGGTCGACGATCCTGTCGCTCCACGGCCGCCAGCGACCAAGTCAGATGTGTCCGGAGTGCTTCGTCCGTCCTCTTTGCCGCCGCCAGGCTCCGTCGATCAGTTGATCCGCGCCAAGTCGCGCGATCAACAACGAAGGGTCTTCCTCAAGCAGGCTGTAGGCACGATTCTCGCGGGCGTTGCCATCCTTGCGATCGGCTGGTTCATGGGGACCTCCGTTCTTCGCGGCGACGCTGGTTGGGTGGGCATTGCTTTTGACGGCGTCGGAATCTACTTCCTAGGCGTCGGGGTGTGGGACTTGTTCACCACGCTCAGGAGCTAGCGACGATGCAGGTCACGGTTCCGAAGTTGCTTTGGTTGATCGTTGCGTTTGGGGTTGCATGGGGCATCAATACGTGGCGACAGCAAGCCATCACGCACGAGCTCACCGCTGCCCGGGCAGGTGACCGCGACGCTGCCGAGAGTTGGGTCGACCGAGCACTCCGGGAGAGCGACTGCGAGCTTCACGAGGCCAAGACATATCTGTCCTCAGCGACTCGTCAATACGTTCGTCGCCCGGACTACGTCGAGACGTTCGTCGACAAGCTCTATGCCGGCGGCGCACCGAGTGTCGAGGTATGCGATTCCGATGCACTGGGCTTCAGGTTCGCCCACTACCTGGTCGTGACGCTTCCGGAAGACTCGCGCGAGCAAGAGAGAGTCATCGCGGATGCTCAAAGCTTCGTCCGGCGTGATGCTGTCGTTTATCGCGGCGTGACCTCGCAGGAAGTCGAAGAAATCGTACGCGGTTCGACGCTCGTCGGTGAGACTCGCGTGCTCGTCGATTTGCCCGCGCAAGCGCGTTAGTTCCGGTTCGGGCGCCTTTACGTCGTTGTGCTATAGCCGGGAGGCCGCGGCGCTGGGCCACGGTCCCGGACGCGCAATACACGGAGGCACACGCGTGATGGCAGACTTTCCGCAGCCGACTTCCGGCACCCCGCTACGCATGGGGGCCGACCAGCATCTTCAGGTTCCCAACGATCCCATCATCCCCTTCATCGAGGGCGACGGCACAGGCCCGGACATTTGGCGAGCTTCGCAGCGTGTCTTGGACGCCGCAGTGGACAAGGCATACGGGGGCCAGAAGAAGATCGCCTGGTGGGAGGTCTACGCAGGCCAAAAAGCCCACGATAAGTTCGGAGAGTGGTTGCCTGAGCAAACCGTCGACGGGTTTCGCGAATACCTCGTCGGGATCAAGGGCCCGCTAACGACACCCATCGGTGGGGGCATTCGCTCGCTCAATGTCGCTCTTCGCCAGATGCTGGATCTGTATGTGTGTTTGCGACCCGTTCGGTGGTTCGAGGGCGTGCCGTCTCCGGTCAAAGCGCCGCAAGATGTCCACATGATCATCTTTCGCGAGAACACGGAAGACATCTACGCCGGCATCGAGTGGGAGCAGGGCACCGACGACGCAAAGAAGATGCTGGCAATCCTGAAGAAAGAGTTCCCCGATCGCTTCAAGAAGATCCGGTTCCCAGACACGACCGGCTTGGGTCTCAAGCCCGTGTCAATCGAGGGCACCGAGCGGCTCGTACGTGCTGCCATCGAGTACGCTCTCGCTCATAAGCGCAAGAGCGTGACCTTGGTCCACAAGGGCAACATCATGAAGTACACCGAGGGAGCCTTCCGCAATTGGGGCTTCGCGATGGCCGAGCGCGAGTTTGGCGACAAGGTTTACACCTGGGGTCAATGGGACCGCACCAAAAACGCCGAAGGCGAAAAGGCGGCGAATGCAGAGCAGTCGGCAGCGCAGAAGCGTGGTGCCATCATCGTCAAGGACGCGATCGCCGACATCGCGCTTCAGCAAGTGCTGACGCGGCCGAAGGAGTTCGACGTCATCGCGACCCTCAACCTCAATGGCGACTACATTTCCGACGCGCTCGCGGCGCAGGTTGGCGGCATCGGCATCGCGCCCGGCGGCAACGCGAACTACGTTAACGGCCGCGCGATCTTCGAAGCGACCCACGGGACCGCCCCAAAGTACGCCAATCAAGACAAGGTGAATCCGTCGTCGGTCATTCTCAGTGGCGAGATGATGTTTCGCCATCTCGGGTGGGACGACGCTGCCGACCGGGTGATCAAAGGAGTCGAAGGCGCGATCGCGTCGAAGCGCGTGACATACGACTTCGCCCGCCTGATGGAAGGTGCGACGACGGTCAAATGCTCCGAGTTCGGGGACAACATCATCGAGAGTATGGGCTGACCTGCCGCTCAGAACGGACTCGCGCTCAGGAGACCAACACTGTGAACATCCACGAGTATCAAGCGAAAGAGCTCTATCGGAAGTACGGCATCCCCGTGCCGCGGGGCATCGCCTGCATGTCGGTCGAAGAAGCGACCGCGGCGGCGAAAGAGCTCATCGAAGAGACCGGAAACGAAGTCGTCGTCGTCAAGGCACAGATCCACGCCGGCGGCCGGGGCAAAGCGGGCGGAGTGAAAGTCGTCAAAGGTGTCAAAGCAGCAACCGAGGCCGCCACGGACATCCTTGGCAAGACTTTGGTGACCCATCAGACCGGCCCGGAAGGCAAAGTCGTGCAACGGCTCCTCGTCGAGCAGGGTCTCGCCATCAAGAGCGAGCTCTACCTCGCGCTGGTCGTTGATCGAGAGGCGAGTCGCGTTGCGATCATGGCGTCGACAGAGGGCGGCATGGACATCGAGGAGGTGGCGGCCCGGACCCCGGAGAGGATTTACACCGTGCACATCGACCCGGCCGTCGGCCTCCAGGGTTACCAGACGCGACAGCTCGCCTTTGCACTTGGCTTGTCGAAGCAAGAGCAAAAAGGGTTCGGTAAGCTCCTAAGCGGTCTCGCAAGGCTCTTCATCGACGAAGACTGCTCGATCGCCGAGATCAACCCCCTCATTCTGACCGAAGACGAACGGGTCATCGCTCTCGATGCCAAGGTGAACTTCGATTCGAACGCCGACTTTCGTCACGAGGCCTACTGGAGCTCGGTGCGCGACCTGACCGAGGAGGCCCCAACCGAAACCGAGGCCAAGGAAGCTGGGCTTTCCTACATCCAGCTCGACGGCAACATCGGCTGCCTCGTCAACGGCGCCGGCCTCGCGATGAGCACGATGGACACCATCAAGTACTACGGCGGCGAGCCTGCGAACTTCCTCGACGTCGGTGGCGGTGCCAGCCAAGAGGCGGTCACGAAGGCGTTCAAGATCATCCTTCAGTCCACGGCCGTGAAGGGCATCTTCGTGAACATCTTCGGCGGCATCATGCGTTGCGACACCATCGCCAATGGCGTCGTCGCCGCAACCAAGGAGCTCGGCCTCGAGGTACCCTTGGTCGTTCGGTTGGAGGGAACGAAAGTCGAAGCAGGCCGAAAGATCCTGGATGAGTCGGGGCTCGCGATCACTTCGGCATCGACGATGGCCGAGGGCGCCCAGAAAATCGTCGAGCTGGCGAAGGGATAACCGGAATGTCGATTCTCGTAGACAAGAACACCAAGCTCGTCGTTCAGGGAATGACCGGCAGCGTCGGCAAGTTCCACACCGAGCAGATGCTCGGGTATGGGACCAAGGTCGTGGCTGGCGTTACCCCGGGCCGCGGCGGGCAGTCCTTCATGGATGTCCCGGTCTTCAACACCATGCGGGAAGCCGTGAAGCAGACAGGCGCCAACGCGTCCTGCATCTTCGTGCCGCCGCCCTTTGCCGCCGACGCCATCCTCGAGGCCGTCGATGCGGAGGTTCCGCTAGTCGTGACGATCACCGAAGGCATCCCGGTGATGGACATGATCAAAGTTCGACGTGTTCTAGATTCACAGCACAAGACGCGACTGATCGGTCCAAATTGCCCGGGTGTCATCACGCCCGACCAATGTAAGATCGGCATCATGCCGGGGCACGTCCACAAGGCCGGGCGGATCGGCGTCGTCTCGAAGAGCGGTACTTTGACGTACGAAGCCGTGGGCCAGCTCACCGCGCTCGGGATCGGCCAAAGCACCGCGGTCGGAATCGGCGGCGACCCAATCAACGGCACCGACTTCATCGAAATCCTAAAGCTCTTCAACGACGACCCGGGCACCGATGGGGTGATTTTGATCGGGGAGATCGGCGGCAATGCCGAAGAACAGGCCGCGGCGTGGATCAAGGAGAGCTTCCGCAAGCCCGTTGCTGGCTTCATCGCGGGACGGACCGCTCCGCCAGGCAAGCGCATGGGTCATGCGGGGGCTATCATCAGCGGCGGCAAGGGCACGGCAGATGCGAAGATCACGGCCCTCGAAGACGCTGGCGTGAAGGTCGCGCCAACACCGTCCGACATGGGCACCACCCTGCAGAGCCTTCTCTAAGGAGGGATAGAACGATGTCAAAGAAACCGATGCGTGTCGCGGTCACCGGGGCCGCAGGTCAGATTGGCTACAGCTTGCTCTTTCGCATTGCGGGCGGCGACATGCTGGGGGACGACCAGCCGGTCATCCTGCAACTGGTCGACATTGCGCCCGCGATGAAGGCGGTCGAAGGCGTCATGATGGAGCTCGAAGACTGTGCGTTCCCGCTGCTTGCCGGGATGGAGTCGAGCGACGATCCCACCGTTGGCTTCAAAGACGCCGACGTGGCTTTGTTGGTCGGTGCACGGCCGCGCACCAAGGGCATGCTTCGCAAAGACTTGCTCGAAGCGAATGGCGGAATCTTCACCGGGCAGGGCAAGGCGCTCAACTCGGTCGCCAGCCGCGACGTCAAAGTGCTCGTGGTCGGCAACCCTGCGAACACCAATGGCTACATCGCGATGAAGAACGCGCCCGACCTCGATGCTTCGTGCTTCTCGGCGATGGTCCGGCTCGATCAGAACCGCGCCATGTCTCAGGTCGCCGCGAAGACAGGTCGTCCGGTGACCGACATCAAGAGAATGACCATCTGGGGCAACCACTCGAACACCCAGTACCCCGACCTCTTCCACGCCGAGATCGAAGGCAAGAGCATCGCAGCCATCATCGACGACCAGAGTTGGGTCGAAGACGATTTCATTCCGACCGTGCAACAGCGTGGCAAAGCGATCATCGATGCGCGCGGCCTCTCGAGCGCGGCGTCCGCGGCGAATGCGGCGATCGACCACGTCCACGATTGGGTGCTCGGTACCCCGGAGGGCGATTGGGTCTCGATGGCGGTCCCCTCGGGCGGTAGCTATGGCATTCCCGAGGGCATCGTCTACGGCTTCCCGTGCACCTGCAAAAACGGGCGCTGGTCGATTGTCGAGGACCTGAAGATCAACGACTTCAGCCGCGCCAAAATGGATGCCACTGCCGGCGAGCTTCAAGAGGAAGCTGCTGCCGTTGCGCATTTGCTCTAGGCTCTCGAAAACCACGCGGGGGTCCCCCATGCGAAAGCCACGATTGGTCGAAGAGCACGAAGCAGCGGGGCGAAGAATCGTCGTCGATGGTCACCAGATCTTCGTGCGAGAAGAGGGTCAAGGCGAGCCGGTCCTGCTGTTGCACGGTGTGCCCTCGAGCTCCTTTCTATTCCGCAAAATGCTCAAGCCGATTGCTGAGGCGGGTTTTCGTGCCATCAGCTTCGATTTCCCTGGCGTCGGATTGAGCGACAAGCCGAAGAACCTCGCGTACGACTGGCATGCGCTCGCAAAGTGGGTGGGGCAAGTGGTCGACACGCTCGAGCTCCCTCCTGTCCATCTCGTCGTGCACGACGTTGCAGGCCCAATCGGAGTCGAGTGGGCTATCCACAATCCGGTCAAAGTGCGATCGATCACGATCACCAACACGCTCCTCGACGTCGCGCACTTCTCCCCGCACTTCCCCATCTGGACCTTCCGTGTTCCCGTGATGCGACACGTGGTGTTCGCCACCATGAACACTCCGGTGATGCTGCAGCTGTTCCGCCAGGCCGGTGTCAAGAATCCCGAAGCGGTCGATGAAGATGTCATCGCCAGCTATATCTATTTGCTCAAGTCGAACGGGGGGCATCGCAGCTTCCTCGAGATCATGGCCGGCTTTGATCTCACCGAGCAACATCGCGACTGGCTCCGAGACAACCTTCTTGCGATCGACAAACCGATGCAGTTGATCTGGGGCGAGCAAGAAATCGCGATTCCCAAGGCGCAGCTCGACTACATCTGCCAGGCGTTTCCGCTTCGTGCCGAGCACATGGTCGAGGCGCGGCACTTCCTCCAAGAGGAGCAGCCCGAGGTCGTCGCGGCGCATATCACCTCGTTTGCCAAGGGCATTGCCGACCAACCAAAACGCGCTACAAACGCGCCGAGCTGATTCGAAATATCAGCCGGTCAAAGGAGCCAGAATGGCCGTCGAACGCACCCTCAGCATCATCAAGCCCGATGCTGTCGAGCAGAACAACATCGGAAACATCCTCGCCATGATCCAGGGCGCCGGCCTCAAGATCATCGGCATGCGGATGCTGCACCTGAGTCGGGCCCAGGCCGAAGGCTTCTACGAGGTTCACAAGGACCGCCCGTTCTTCGGCGAGCTCGTCGAGTTCATGACGCGGGGTCCAGTCGTGGTGTCCGTGCTCGAGAGCGATGACGCTGTTGCGCGGTACCGCAACCTCATGGGCGCGACCGATCCTGTCGAGGCGGACAAGGGCACCATTCGCAAGGCATACGGCACCGATATCGGAGAGAACGCGTGCCACGGCTCGGACAGCGTCGAAAACGCAAAGATCGAAGTCGGTTATTTCTTTCCCGAGTATCTCCTCAGGTAGCCGATGGCGAACGCAACCGAACATCAGCTACGCGCGTCGATCGAGCAGGCTTTTGAAGACCGTTCGAAGCTCGAGGACGCCGAGTATCGGCAGGCCGTCGAAAAGACTATCGCGCTCCTCGACCAAGGCAAGATCCGAGTCGCCACCCGGGGTGACGATGGAGAGTGGACGGTCCATGCCTGGGCCAAGCAGGCCATCCTTCTCTATTTCAGCGTTCGAGGGATGGAGCGCGTCGAGGTCGGCGCGTACGAGTACCACGACAAGATCCCGCTCAAGAAGAATCTCGACGAGCAGGGCATTCGCGTCGTTCCTCCAGGCACGATTCGCTACGGCGCACACATGGAGCCGGGCTCGATTCTGATGCCGGGCTACGTGAACATCGGTGCCTACGTCGGTGCTGGCTCAATGGTCGATACCTGGGCCACTGTCGGTTCGTGCGCTCAGGTCGGCAAGGGAGTCCATCTGTCGGGTGGGGTTGGCCTCGGCGGCGTGCTCGAACCCCTCGGCGCCACTCCGGTCATCATCGAAGACGGCGCGTTCATCGGGTCCCGGGCCATCGTCGTGGAGGGCTCCCGCATCGGCGAAGAAGCGGTGCTTGGCGCCAATGTGGTGATCACCGCAAGCACGAAGATCATCGACGTCACCGGCACCGAGCCGATCGAGATGCAGGGCTACGTGCCCCCACGCTCGGTGGTGATCCCCGGGACTCGCGCCAAGAAGTTTCCTGCAGGCGAGTATCAGATCCCGGTCGCGTTGATCATCGGTCGACGAAAACCGAGCACCGACAAGAAGGTGTCGCTCAACGACGCATTGCGAGACTTCAACGTCTCCGTGTAGTCTGCGGATCTTTTTCCTTGTGGCCGGCTTACGTCCTCGTCGCTCCGCTGCGAGGTAGGCGATAGTGTGGGGGCGGTGGGGCGGGACCAATTGCCCGCCGAAGGCGGTCTGGGCGTACCTCTCACTACGCTCCTGCGGGCGCGCTCGACCACAAGAAAAAATCTGTCGCACACTAGTCGTTCGCGTTTAGGGCGAGGGACGGGGGATTGTCCTTGGCCCATTGGTAGGCCATGTACGAGGAAATCAGGTGGCATACCCAGCCGAAAAAGCCTCCGGTACCGAGCCAAAAGCCTGGGGTGATGATCAACCAGACGACCCCACGCAGAAACTTGCCGTTGTAGATCTGGCCTGCACCGGGAAGGATGAACGACAAAATAGCCGCAGTTCCAGGACGGTTCATCTACTTAAGGTGCGTCTGCGTCCGGGATTGTCAACCGCGCTCGATTGCGCCGCGCCCCAAACTCTGGCACCCCACCAAGATCGTGAAGCTTCCCGAACGAGCATTGACCGACCCCGACCATCCGATCGCGCGTCTACCGGATGAATGGGAGCAGACCGTCACGGCCTGGGGTGAGCCCGCCTACCGGGGGCGCCAAATCTTCGAATGGATCCACCGTCACGGCGTCCTCGATCCCGCCGAGATGAGCAATCTCCCGAAGGCGTTGCGGGCGCGGCTCGTGCAAGATGGCGTCTCTTGGCCGCTCGCGCTGGTTTCGTCCCACGTGTCGGACGACCGCACCAACAAGTTGCTCCTCGGCATGCCAGACGGAGAGCGAGTCGAGACCGTTCTGATTCCACAACTTCAAGATCCGAGCGTGGTCACCCAATGCGTTTCGAGTCAAGTCGGCTGCGCCATGGGTTGCGTGTTTTGTGCGTCGGGCGTCGCCGGATTGAAGCGCCAGATGAGCACCGGTGAGATTGTGGCCCAGGTATTGCTCGGGCGACGAGAGCTCGAATCCGATCAACGCATCCGCAACGTCGTGTTCATGGGCATGGGGGAACCGCTCCACAACTACGAAGCACTCGCTCGTGCCCTAGTCCTGCTGACTCATCCTGCGGGTATCGACCTCTCGAAGCGTCGGGTCACCGTATCGACCAGCGGCTTGGTCCGCCAGATCGATCGCCTGGCTCAGGACTTCGGCGGGCAGGTCCAGTTGGCAGTCTCACTTCACGCGGTGCGTGACGAAGATCGAAGCGCCATCATGCCGATCAACCGCAAATATGGACTCGACGAGCTGATGGGCTGTCTCCGGCGCTATCCGCTCTCGAAGCGTCAGCGGATTACCATCGAGTACACGCTGATCGAGGGCACGAACGACTCGGTCGCAGATGCAACCGCGATGGTCAACCTGCTACGTGGCATTCCGGTCAAGGTGAACCTCATCCCGATGAATCCGATCAGCGAGTCCGATTTGCGTGCCCCCGACGCGTCGCACGTGACGCGTTTTCAGAAGTGCCTAACCGAGCGTGGCATGTCGGTGTTCGTTCGAAAAACACGAGGCGACGACGTTGCGGCCGCCTGCGGTCAGCTCGCGTTTCACCCCCCAGAACGGGGCAAGGCGCCGTCACGGACCAGGCAGCGCACGACGATTTCGTCCTGAACGCGTCACAAGCAGCCCCGTGCTTCGAGGGCTTTGACGATGTCGGCGCGTTCTTTGTCGATGTCTTCCGGTGTCTTGATCGGCTGAAACCGGGCGTCGGGACCATGCCGTTCGACGCGTAGGAATGCCGGATCCAGGAACGCCGTCAGCTCGCCGACTAGGCGCTCGAATTGCACGGCCGGCTTGCCGTCGACTGTCTTGTTCACCGCGAACCAGGTCAGGGGAAACTCCGCGTCGATCGATTTGGCATCTAGGACGAAGGTATTGGTGTTGAACACCGGGATCCTTTCCTGGTCGAAGTCCTCTGGAAACCGAAACGCCTCGACGATCTGCGCCCTGCCGTCGACCCGGGCTGGCGCGCCTCCCTTATCGCCTGGCTCCTTTGGGGCCATCTCGGCCGTGAGCGCGGCTCCGGCCTCGATGTGCGCGCCGATGACCGCCGGGTCGAGCGTCGCCGTCAGGTTGTCGACATTCGACATCATCAAGGTTCGCCCGCCGCTGCCCTGAAAGGCTTCGAGGATGCCAGATCGCCGAAGCGCAAAAGTGAGGTCGCCGTGGCCAGGAGCATAGGGTGAAGGCGCCCCTGCGTCGTTGCGGAAGAGCTGACCCTCGGGCGTCATTCGGAGCGAGATGAACTGCGGGAAGGTCTTGATCGGACACCGATCGGTGGTGAGAGACTCCGCCATCTTTCGGAGCACGTCGTCGGTCGCGAAGCTCGTCATCAAGTAGACAGGGATCCGCGCGTCGCAGCGTTGGGCCGTGGCAGCGATGTCGCGCAGCTTGAGCTCCAAGAACGAGGCGCCATCGAGGACTTCGACGGCGGCCTTGACCACCCCGCCAAAACGCGTCGCCATCCCACCTGCCAGGATGACAGCTGCCACCTCACCTCGGTGCATCGCCTTCGTACCCAGCTCCATCAGCTCGCGTCGAAGGTCCCCGCCCATCGGGGGAAGTGCCTTGAGATCTCCCTCCTCCGGGGGTTCCACCTTGCCGCGGATCCGGTTCTGGGCGGGGCCCGCGGTTCCCTCGGCTAACCGCTTTTGCAAGGATTCAAACGGAATGTCGTCAAATCCATACCTTTGAAGAAGTTGCCGGGTCGCGGCGTCTATGCTCTGTGAGTCCATCGAAATCGTCCGAACCCAAGCACTTTCTGTCGAACCTGTCGAGCGGGCCGCGCCTGCTCACCCAAGGGGGGGTGACGGCGGCTCGATCCGGACGTACACCTGAAAGAAGGTTTCCCATGGCTTTTGCCGCACCCTTTCTAGCACTCGCAGCTTCGCTGGTGGTGAGCGCGATCGCCGTCCCCTCAGGTGCACAATCCTACCAGGGGTCGGATGGTTACATGCGAGAGGCCCAGGACACGGAAGTCGTGGTCGGCCGTGATGGCTACGTTCGTGACAACGTCGGCGTCGAACAGGACCCGACCAATTACATCGTGATCGAGGAGGGGCAGGGCACGACCCAACAGATCGAGGGCGAGACCGTCATCGTCGTCGAAGAACCTCAGCCGACCGCCGCCACCGAGAAAGCCCCCCCGGCGCCTACGACGGTGATCGTCGAGCAGCCAGTTGCGCCGTACGACGGAGCGATCTGGGTGGATGGATACTGGTATTACGGGTCGGGCGGTTATGTCTGGGTCGACGGCCACTACGTGGCACCGCGTCCTAACTACGTGTTCGTGCACCCGCGCTGGGATTACTACAGCTCCGTGTGGTACTTCGTACCCGGCTACTACCGACCGTGCAGCGTGTGGGTTGGCTTCGGGTACTACCGCCCCTTCTTCTACTACCCGCCCTATTATAACTCGTACTACTACCGCGCCCCGTACTACTATCCGCGCTATTACGGTCACTACGGGAGGCGGGGTTACTCCTCCTACCCTCGGGGTCGGGGCTATCCTGTCCGAGGCACCACTGCGCGTGAAACCGGACATCGTACCCACTCGCAGCCAAGTCGATCGGGAACCCGTGGCAGAGCAAGCACTGCGACTCGCACGCGCCCCGTCGACCGCGGCACGATCCGTCCCGTGCGGACAGGCGCTGTGAGCCGAACGACGCCGACCCGCAGCAGTGCGACAGTCGATCGAATCCGACCGAGCACGACGAGGACTTCAACGGTGACGAGGACGGTGCCGGGCAGCGTGAGAACCGGTTCGGTCGTCCGCACACCGCCACGAGCGGGCGTCACTCGCGCCAACACGGTGACGCGCCAGAATCCGTCTCGATCCAGGCTCGGGCCATCGCGAAGCAACGGGCCCTCGCGCACGAACACCGTCGCTCGCCCGAGCTCCGGGCCCTCCCGAAGCGGTACCGTGGGTCGCTCGAGGCCAAGCTCACCGAGGAGTGGCGCGGCGGTCGGCCGCTCGAGGTCGGCGCCCTCCCGAACCGGCACGGTGAGCCGGTCGAGGCCCAGCCCATCCAGGAGGGGCTCGGCCGCCCGCCCGAGCTTCGGCTCTTCGCGTTCGCGGGGCTGGGGGGGCTCTCGCCCGAGCATGGGCCGGTCTTCCGGCGGCTTCGGGGGCGGGCGATCCACGTCGACGGCCCGGGGTCGCTGACCCCTTTTCGTCGACTCTTTGCCGTTGCGGTGGGGGGGTGTAACCCTACATTGGGCAAGCGGAGCCCACCCCCAAGGATCATTTCGTGCACCACCGCTATCGAGAGCCGGTTTTCGTAGCGTTCGTGATCGCCCTGATCGCGTCCCTATCGGTGCATCTGCCGGTCTACGAAGTTCTCGGCAATCTGGCGGACCACCTCCGAGCCCTGGCTGAGGAAGCCCAAGCAAAGCGCGACTTCGAGCCGGTAGAGGTGGAGTTCGAAGTTCCCGACAGCTCGACCGCGGAGGCCCCGAAGCCCAAGAAGCGCCGGAGCGCCCAACGCCGGGCCAAGCTGCAGGAGAAGGTGGCACGGGCCGTCGCGCAGCAAGAGAAACAGCAGGACAGGCCCCCACCGCCCCAGGAGCAGCTGAATCGTCAAGCGATCCAGCAGCGCAGCCAAAACCCAGACGTCGAGCCACCCCCCGATGCTCAATACATCGCGCAGGAGAACCAGCGGGTCGAAGAAGAAACCGCAGCCAGAGTGCGCAACTACAACCGCGATGACGAGGAGACTGCGGTCGGTCGGCAGCAGAAGCCCGCGTCGACCCTCGACAAGGAGGGCAACTCACAAGACGACGAGATCGCGGACGCCAGGGACAAGCAGGGCAGCGAAGCGCGCACGGTCACCGAGGACGAGGCCAGGAAAGAGCGCCCCGACAAGGCCATCGATGCCGATCCGATCAAGGCCGATCGAGTGGCGAGCGAGTCGCCCAACGGACGGCGCGCGAAAACGACTGGCGATCAGGCCGGCATGCAAGGCGACAAGACGATCACCATCACCGATGGTGCGGGCACGTTTACCGTCAGTCGGCCGACTCGCGCCGGGCGGGGTGGTGGTCAGCGCGCAGAAGGACGCGGGCCCGGAACCGAGCTCACGTGGTCGAAGTTCGAGGCGGCTGTCGGCTCGGACAAGCTTCGAGAAGATCGACGCGCCCGAATCGCCGAGCACAAGTCCTCCCAACAGGGCGTCTCTCGCGAAAAGAACTGGGACCAGTTCCGCGCGGCGATCGAGAACTTCACGCCGGCGGTCAAGCCCGGTTCTCAAACCGCGCTCAACGCTGCGGCATCCCCCTTCGCAAACTACATCGCTGCGGTGCATCGCCGAATTCACCGGCAGTTCGCCGATCGGTTTCTGCGCAACCTTCCGATGTTCGCCGGAAGCCCGTACTCCGATCCGACGCTCATGACCAAGCTCGAGATCGTCCTCAACAAAGACGGGTCGGTGCACCGGGTGGGCATTGCGCGGACGAGCGGGCTCTTGCCGTTCGATTTCGGTGCTTTCAACTCGGTCTTGCGGGCTCAGCCGTATCCGCCCGCGCCGGACTCGATCCTGAGCGGCGACGGGCGCGTCTACTTCCACTGGGGCTTCTACAAGAACCAGCGGCAATGCGGGACCTTCAACGCCGAGCCCTACATTCTTCCCAACCCTCCTGGAACCCCGGTCCGGCGCGACGGGCTCACCGACGCACCCGATTGGGATACGGTCGTGCCTGAAGGCGCAACCCCGACCTGGCGCACGCGCGACGAGCCCGACGATTCCGAGGACGAGCCCGAAGAAGAGAAGCCGCGACAGAACAAGTCGCCTCCCGCCGAGCCAAAAGACGACGACGACGCGCCCAAAGTGCCTCCGGCGCCACGCGGCTCCGCGGTCGGATGACCCGCGCCGAGCTCACCAGGCGCGTCAAAGAAGAAGCCGAGGCGATCGGGTTCGCGCGCGTGGGAATTGCGGCGGCCGGACGGCTCGAGCCCGAGGGTGCGCAGCTCGATGCTTGGCTTGCGGACGGTCGTCATGGTCAGATGACGTGGATGGCGGAAACCGCATCCGTCCGGAAGGACCCCCGTCATCCCGATATGCTCGCTGGCGCGAAAAGCATCGTCGTTCTGGCGGCGCCCTACCTTCGATCGAGCAACTACGAGGGACCGTCGCCCGGCCGGATCGCGAAGTACGCGTTCGGTCGGGATTACCACGGCGTGCTCACCAAGAAAGCTGGTCGACTGCAACGCCTTCTACGCGACTCCGGCCATGTGTCCCGCGTGGCGGTCGATTCGAAGCCCGTGTTCGAGCGCGCCTGGGCTGAGAGGGCGGGCGTCGGCTTCATCGGAAAGAATTGCTGCCTCATCGTCCCCGGCATCGGTTCACACGTTTTCTTGGTCTGCATCGTCACGACTGCGCCGCTCGTCGCGGACCAGCCGATGCGGCGCAAGTGCGGTACCTGCACACTCTGTCTCGAGGCGTGCCCGACCCAGGCGTTCGAGGGGCCGCATGCCCTCGACGCACGCAAATGCATTTCATACCTGACCATCGAGCATCGAGGGCCTATCCCTGAAGAGCAACGGGCCGCGCTCGGCCCATGGGTGTTCGGGTGCGATGTCTGCCAGGACGTATGCCCCTACAATCAGACTTCGGTGACGATCGGGGCTCCGCTCGAAGCCTTCGCGCTCGGGGACCGATGGCGGGGCATCGATGCCGCCAGGCTTCTCGAGATGGACGAGGCATCGTTTCAAACCTGGGCGCGAGGGTCGGCGGTTAAGCGTGCCCGACACGAAGGTTTGGCCCGCAACGCCGCGTTGGTACTCGGGAATCGGGGAGGGGAGATCCACCTGCGGGTGCTGGACGACGCAAAGAAAGGCCACGCCTCGGCGGTCGTACGGGACGCGGCCGCGTGGGCGAGCACGAGGCTCAAGCGTCGGCTGGCTGCTTCAGAATAGATTCGAGCGCTAGGAGGACGGGCTCGACGCCAGTACGGGTGGCCGAGCTGACGCCAAAGACTTGATAGCCGCGTTCTTCGAGCTCAACCTTCACCCGATCGAAGGCTTCCTGTGCTTCCGGGAGGTCGAGCTTGCTGACCGTGACGATCATGGGGCGTTCGAGAAGTCGCGCATCGAAGCGCTCGAGCTCGGTCATGAGGGTGTCGAAGTCGATGATCGGGTCGCGCTTGGGGTCGGGGTCTACGCTGATCATGTGCAGGAGCACGCGGGTGCGTTCTACGTGCTTCAGAAACCGAAGCCCCAAGCCAGCGCCCTCGGAAGCGCCCTCGATGATGCCTGGTATGTCTGCGATGACGAAGGTTCGGTCGACCCCAAGCGAAACCACGCCGAGGTTCGGCACCAGCGTCGTGAATGGGTAATCGGCAACCTTGGGTCGCGCTCTAGACACAGTCGCGATGAAGGTGCTCTTTCCGACGTTCGGAAAGCCCACGACACCGACATCGGCCAGGAGCTTGAGCTCGAGCCGGATCTTTCGGCGCTCACCGGGTTTGCCAGCTTCGGCGCGACGAGGCGCTCGGTCGTATGGGGTGGCAAACTTGATGTTGCCTCGTCCGCCCCGCCCTCCCTTTGCGGCTACGAACTCGGCTCCTGCGCTATCGAGATCTGCCAACAGGGCCCCGCTCTCGTCGTCGTACACCTGGGTGCCGACCGGGACCTCGATTCGCACGTCGGCCCCTGCCTTTCCGAACTGATCCTTGCCCCGTCCGTCCTCGCCGCGTTCGGCCCGGACCACCTTGCGGAATCGAAGGTCGAGGAGGGTGGTCATCCGGTCGTGTGCCTCGAGGATCAAGCTTCCCCCGCGACCACCATCGCCGCCGGAGGGGCCTCCGAGGGGCACGAACTTTTCTCGTCGGAACGCGACACAGCCGTTGCCGCCGTCGCCTCCCACGACTTCGAGCGTAACCTCGTCGACGAAGTCCACGCCCGTCAGTACGTCGAGGGATAGGTAGGGGCAACCGACTTAGGACTCGTACAAATCCGCGGGATGCGTACACTGCACGTACGCTTAGTCTGCTGCCCGATGCAGATCCCGTGCCCTCAGAAGCAAAAATCATCCAAGCTTTGGACGCCAAGAGCTTGGAAACAATCAGGTTGACGGAATCGCTGGCTCTCGATCCAGGGGATTTGGACGCTAGGGCTGCGCTCACCAACCATCTCATGGAGCTTGGCCAAATCGCCACCGAGCACGGGTTGGTTCACTTGGAGGCGTCGGTTCAGGTGGTGCTCGATCAGTTGAGAGAAGAGTCGTTCGGCCCCGCTTCGATCCACGCAGCGCGTGTGCTGGCCGCTCGATACCAAGAGCTGGCTCGCATCCCAAGCCGCTCTGGAACCCATCCTGTCGTGACCGAGGCCAGGGCACGGGGCGAGACTCCAAAGCCCGAGAGCCTTCAGGGGCGCCGCGTGGTGGTTGCCGATGACGATACTGAAGCGCGTTGGTTGTACGTGTCTATGCTTCGAGAGGCGGGCGCACGGGTTGTCGAGGCGACCGACGGCGTGCGGGCTCTCGAGCTCGCCCGCCTGGCGGCGCCTGACCTGATCCTCGCCGACATCTTGATGCCACGGCTCGACGGGCTCGCCCTGTGTGCCGCGGTACGGCGCGAGCCCCGCCTCGATGGGGTTCCCATCGTTCTCCTGTCATGGAGGGATGACTTTCTGCACCGCATGCGTGAGCTGCGGGCGGGGGCTGAGGACTACCTGCGGAAGGAGCTTCCCGCCCGGCAGGTCCTCGATCGCGTGGCGGCGGTCCTCGAGCCCCTGCGTCGCTTCGAGGAGGCGCTGAGCAGCGGGACGGAGGCGCGCGGAAATCTCGACGAGCTTGGCGCTTCCGTATTCTTTCGAGCGGTGCGGCGCCTCAGGCCCAACGCACGAATCGTGCTCCAGGATCCCTGGAGCTTGTTCGAGGTCGAGCTCTATGGAGGTCGCATCGTCGATGTCACCTGCACCGCGATCGACGGCACCGTGACCCACGGGTCGGCAACCCTGATGTCGTTGGCGGGGATGAGCTCCGGGCGCTTCGTGGTAACCGAGCCGATCAGCGTGGCCGAGAGCCGCGACGTGTCGCTCGACGAAGACTTCGAAGCCGCCACTCGGCGGCTGGGCGAGTTGATCGCCAAGCTCACAGACACGCCCGATTGTCGAGTCGAGCTCGATCCGGCCGCGTTGACAACCTACGTCCGGCATTCGCCGGCCCGGATCCAACGGATGATCGCGCGCCTGGCGGCGGGAGAGCCCCCTCGTGCGTTGTGGGAGCCGGACGAGGGGTCGCGCGCAGTGGTGGATGCGCTATTGGTGACCCTGGCGAGGCAAGGCGCGGTCCTAGATGTGGGGAACGCGGGGGAGCAGGAAGTGAGTGAGGCCGAACGAGAGCCCGAGCAGTCGATCGAGCCTCTCGAGAGAGAGGACTTTCGCGCTGAGTGGGCGGTATCGATGTATCGAGAGCCTGCCAATCCGGTGCCGAGGTCCCGTGACACGATTTGGCGGCGCGGGGCTGACCGGCACCCCGAGGATGATGAGCTGCTTTCTGGGTTTGGGCTAGAAATGCAGCTGACACCGAGAATATTGGCGTGGGGATTCGTCCTGATCCTCGGCGCGACCGTCGGTTTTCTCCTTTGGCGGGAAGGAGTCCGTGGGGCCGATCAGGTGTATTCCGAGCCGACATCGAAAGCAGCACAACCCGCAACGGAGCTCGCCGAGCCGCCTCGCGGCGTAGATGCTGAGCCGGCGCCGACTCGGACGGGGCTTTGGGCCTATGCCGGAGAGCTCCGGGCGGGCGTCCCGAGCTCGCTCGCGGTATCCGAGACGCAAGGCGTGCTCGAGCTCGGCGGTCCGGCAGGGGTCACGGTGCAGGTCGATGGGATCGACCGAGGCCCGCTCCCGGTGACGCTCGTGTTGGATGAAGGTCAGCACGTGGTGCGGTACGCGATCGGCGACACGTGGACGTACCGTTTCTATTACGTGAAAGCGGGTGCGACACGCGTGCTCCGCGTGTCCGCAACACCGGGTGGTTTTGTTGACGCCCGTTGAAACTGCGTGATAACCGCGTAGATGGTTCTGAAGGCCGAAAACACAGGGGAAACGGGTCTGGCGGAGCCTCGAGAGGAAGTGGCGGATGCGACTGTTGGTGCTGGTGATGGTGGCTTTCGTTCTGACGACTGGTTGCAGTCGCAGGGGAACTGATTCCGATCTCTTTGGGGGCCTCGACACCCATGTCGACCTTACCGAGATTCGGCACCTCGCCGAGGTGGATGATGGTGGCTGGTACATCGACTTCGGCACCGCAGCGCAGTCGAAGTTCACGGTGGGTGACTGGCGCAGTGGCTGGGTGGGTCGCGGTGTAGACGGGGACACCACGTATGCTCAGGCGGGAATGCGTGGTCGCGTGTACTTCAGCGCCGACGTGCAAGAGGCGCTCGTCGCCCGCATTCGCCTCCGGCCCCTCGGCACCCAGGCACTCACCCCGTACCTCAACAACAAACAGCTCACGTCGGTTCACCTCGGGCAAGGACATGGTTTTGCCGAGTACGACATCCCGCTCCCGAGGGAGCACGTGCAGGTGGGGGAGAACTACCTGTTGTTGACCTTCGGTGGCACGGTGCCGGTCGATGGGGAGGAGGTGTCGGTTGCGGTCGACTCGATCTGGATTCGAAGCGAGGACACCCAGCCAAAAAGCGCGCAGGCAGCACCGGGCTACGAAAGCTTGCTCGCCAATGTGCGACTTGGCGAAGAAGAGCGCCGCGCGCTGGCTCTTTCGCGCCGCTCGACCCTTCGCTACCACGTGCAGATCCCCGCAGGTGCCTCACTCGGGGTCGGGGTAGGCAGCGAAGGCGAGGGCACCACGCCGCTCGTCGTCGAGGTTGCGATGGAGGGCAAGCCCGCTACGCAGGTGCTGGCAGCGGAAGCCGGCTCCTCGTGGACGGACCACAAGGTCGATCTCAGCGGGTTCGCAGGGCAGGTCGTCCGCATCGACTTGCGAGCGAAGGGGCAGGGCGCGGGCCGGGTCGCCTGGCATGCTCCGCGGATCCTGTTGCCGGCCAAAGCCGAGCAGCCGATCGAGCCCGCCAAGAATGTGATCGTGCTGGTTATCGACACGTTGCGGGCCGACAAGCTACGGCCGTTCAATCCAAAGACGAGGGTCAAGACCCCGACGATCGACCGGTTGGCCACCGAAGGCGTGGTGTTCCAGCTTGCGCAGGCGCCGGAAAACTGGACCAAGCCGTCCGTCGCGTCGATCTTGACGGGCCTTCACCCGCAGACCCATCAGCAGAAAACCGGCGATGCGGCATTACCGAGCTCGGCTCTTCTGTTGAGCGAGCATCTCAAGGGCGAAGGCTTTGGGACCGGCAGCTTCATCGCCAACGGCTACGTCTCCGACCGGTTCGGTTTCGACCAAGGCTGGGACCACTACACCAACTACATTCGCGAGGGAAGGAACACCGAAGCGAAAAACGTGTTCGAAGAAGCGGGCAACTGGATCGAGGAGCACAAAGACGAGCGCTTCTTTGCATACGTCCAGACCATCGACCCGCACGTGCCCTACGACCCCCCCGGCGAGTACTTGAGAATGTACGACCCGAGCGAGTACTCGGGGCAGATCAAGCCGCGCATGACTGGGGATCTGCTCGAGCGCGCGAAGCGTCGGCCGCCGGCGGTGGTGTTCGACGCGCGTGACAAACGAAGGCTCGTCGCGCTCCACGATGGAGAGATCACACAGCACGATCACTTTCTCGGGCTCTTCATCGATCGACTGGTCGACCTCGGCGTCTGGGAAGACACCCTGTTGGTGGTGACGTCGGATCATGGAGAGGAGTTCGACGACCACGGATCCTGGGGGCACGGTCATTCGGTGTATCAAGAGCTTCTGCACGTGCCGCTGATGTTTCGTCTTCCGAATAGGCTGCCAGCGGGAGCGCAGATCCCGAACGCGGTGAGCACCCTCGATGTTGCGGCCACTGTGACCGAGCTGGTGGCCGTTTCGCCGATGCCCAAGAACGAAGGGCAGACGCTGGTGGGGCTGATGCGCGGCGCGCCACCCGAGAAGCCGACGGTAGCGTTCAGTGACTTCCAAGATGACCGGCGTGTCATCACGACTGGGCGATACAAGCTCATCCTTCGAGGCAACCTCACCTCCACGATGTTCGATCTCATCGCCGACCCGCATGAAAAGAACGAGCTCGACGCGTCGGCTTCGCCGATTGGGCGCCGCTACTCTCGCATGCTGCTCGGACAGTTCCTGGGTGCGACCGATCGTGGCGACTGGTTGAGTGCCGAGCAGAAGAGCGGTACACAACTCGAGCGAGAGAATGCGGAGATGGATGATACGATCCGCGACCAGCTTCGGGCTCTCGGTTACGCACACTGAGGCCACATGCCTGTCATCGAACAGACTCCACAGCGGTACTTGAGAAGCCCGCAACTGGAGGCGGTGGCGGGGGGGGGAGCGCTCCTTCACGTCTTGGCGTGGTCCGACGATCACGAGTACGTGCTGCGGTACACGCTTGCGGACGACGGCTCCTTGGTGGGCGAGCCCGTCGCCACCGATCATGGCCCGGCGATCATGGGATGGGTGCCGGGCGCTCCGCGTCCGACCGACGACCCCGGCGCCGAGCTCGAGGCGAGGTATCACGGGTGGCACGTGATCGTTCGCTACGAGGGTGCTCGTTCGATGGTGGTGGTCACGCCGCCGTCTGGGGGCGAATTCGTGGTTTGGAGCGCGATCGGAATCGCAGCGGCGCCGTGCATCACAACAGCGCCCGGAGGAGCCTGGGTGGGGTTTCACCACGACGTCCGCGAGGACACCGGCGAGCCGGACATCGCCAAATGGATCGGGATTCGCTTCGTCGACATGGAGGGGCAGGTGTTCGAGCCAGCGGCCTCAATGACCGATCGCGACCGCGACCTCGCGGGCGAGGAGCAGGGCTTCGAGTTTCCGAGCCTGGTCATCGGCGACGATGGAGCCGTTGACCTCTTTGGACGCGGTTCGCACAACGTGTATCGGCAGCGCTTGAGTGCCGCCGGCTTCTCGCCTCGGGAGCCGATCGATGACGGTCGATGGGGGTGTCGCGGAAGGCGGACCAGCGCCGTCCGACTCGCAAGTGGTGCTACGCTCGTCGCCCGAAGAGGGCGTAAGGGGATTCTGATCCAGCGTTTTGATGCACCGTTGGGCGGAGCGCCGGCGTTGGTGCCCGCTGTGGTTGAAGTGGGGGTTGGCGCCTCGAAGATGCCTCATACCAGCGCGTGGTCCGGCCCACAGGTGCTTTTCGGAGACATCCAACAGCACAGCGCCCATTCGGATGGCGTCGGAAGCGCCGACGAACCGTACCTCCGCGCGCGGTACCGGTATGGCGACGACTTCGCCGCGTTGACCGATCATGAGTCGTTCTTGGGCAAGCGAATCGGCCCCGGAGAGTGGGCGTATCTACAAGGCGTCACCGAGCGACACAACGAGCCAGGCGAATTTGCGACGATCGTGGCCTACGAATGGACCGGGAAGGCCTATCCAGGGCCGGGACACAAATGCGTTTACCTTCCCGGCCCTGGGTTCCCGATCGTTTCCCGCGATCGGGTTCCGCGCGGCCGTGAGCTCGTCGAGCAGATCCGTGAGCAGGGAGCCTTGACCGGGCCGCATCACATCGGCTGGACCGGTGCCGATGCGCCGGGACACGACCCGGTCGGGCAGCCGGTGTGGGAGATCTGTTCGTGCCACGGGTGCTACGAGGAGCCGGGCAATCCACTCGGGTATCGTGGCGAGCTCGACGACCAGTTTGCGAAACCGATGCTCGATGCAGGCCTGCGCTTTGGATTCATCGCCAACTCGGATAGCCACGGTCTTCTTTGGCATCATGGTGAATGCCGTAAGCGCGACCCGTTTCGAACCGGTCTCACCGCGGTGTTGGCCCCAGAACGGACTCGCGAGTCGATCCTCGAAGCGCTTCGCATGCGCCGTTGCTACGCGACGAGCGGAGCCAAGATCCTGCTCGACATGCAGGTCGCAGGTTCACCAATGGGTAGTGAGATCGCGGTGCACGGGCCGGTCGAGGTCCACGCCAGGGCGCTCGGTACGACCGACATCGCGCGCATCGAGCTCGTGACCCCGTTCGGGGTGTCGGCGTCAGACGAGCCGGGATCCCCGTCGGTGAGCTTCGTCGCCGAAATTGAAGCTCCCTACGTCTACTGTCGCGTCACCCAGGCCGACGGTGAAATGGCTTGGTCGAGCCCCATCTTCTTCGACGCCCCGTAGGCCTCAGTCGAGGATTTCGTGGACGCGCTTGGCCGCTTCTTTTCTGAACACCGTCTGCTGTGTTTTCTCGAGCAGGTCCTTGACTTGGACCGCGCCGGCCGCCACTTCGGACTCGCCTAGAATCATCGCGATACGGGCGTTCATTTTGTCGGCGCGGCGCAGTTGGCTCTTGAGTGAGCCCCCGCGCAAGTCGCTTTCCACCCGGAGCCCGGTGTCTCGAAGCTCGCGGCCGAGCAGCGCGGCCTCGGCGCGGACGGTCGGCTGCGCGGCGATGACGAAGACGTCGACATGGGCCTCGGGCTCGACTTCGGGCATGGCCATCAAGAGCCGGTCGAGCCCCACGGCGAACCCGATCGCCGGCGTGTCCGGACCTCCGAAACTCTTCACCATCTCGTCGTACCGTCCGCCTCCGAGGAGCGCGTTCTGGGCGCCGAGCGCCTCGCCTTTGCCAAGTACCTCGAACAGAGTGCGGGTATAGTAGTCGAGGCCGCGCACGAGCGAACCGTCGACCCGGTACGGGGTGCCCAAGGTCGTGAGCGTCGCCTGCAGCTCGTCGAAGTGCGCACGATCGTCGTCGGTGAGGTGCTTCAGCATCGAGGGGGCGTCGGCGGCGATTTCGCCACATCGGGGGACTTTGCAGTCGAGCACGCGGAGCGGGTTGGCCCCCATCCGCCGCTGGCAGTCCGGGCAAAGCTCGTCTCGGTGCGGCTCGAGGTAGGCGAGCAACGCTGCGGTGTACTTCCTTCGGGTTTCGGGACCGCCGATCGAGTTGATCAAGACTTCGACCTCCGTGATGCCGAGGCTTGCGATGAAGCCGACGACCAGGTCGATCACTTCGGCATCGACGTAGGGACCAGGGTCGCCGAACACCTCGATGCCTGCTTGGTAGAACTGACGGTAGCGTCCTTTGGCCGGCCGCTCGCGGCGATACATCGGCCCGACGTAGTACCATTTCGTGACCGGCTCGCGGCCCTGCACGCTGTGTTGGACATACGCGCGCACAGCCGACGCGGTGGCTTCCGGCCGCAGCGTGAGCGACTTGTCGCCCCGGTCTGTGAACGTGTACATCTCCTTTTCGACGATATCGGTCGTTTCACCGATCGAACGGACGAAGAGGGCCGTCGGCTCGACGATGGGAAATCGGGCCTCTCGAAACCCATGAGCCTCGACGCACTCGCGGAATGCTCTCTCTAGGCGATGCCACTTCGAGATCTCGTCCGGCAGGATGTCCTTCATCCCTTTGACGGCGCGCAGGCTCATGGCGTCCCGTTACCCGATGCGCCCACGGCGGGCAAGCTCAAGGTCGCGGATCGAACTCGACAAAGACGTAGTTGAAACCGTCCTTGCCCTTTTCCTGCTTGATCGTCGGGGTAACGTCGTCGCGCATCTCGAAGACCATCACCACGTCGTTTTGGCCCCTCTGTTGAACCGTCGCGCGGGTCACCGGAGTGCTGAAGTATTGAGTCTCGAGCGGTCGGTAGCTGTTGCTCAGGAACACTTGGGTCTTCCGCATAACGAGCTCGAAGCGTCCGGCCGACTTCTTGGTCGCGACCTCGACCGGCTTCGACGTCTGGATGAAGAAGCAGGAGCGGCCTTCCTTACGCATCACGAAGCCAGGCCAGGTAAGCATGAGGGCATCCGCCGGGATCTCGTCCGCGCGTGGTGGCGGGTTGTCCGAGCCCGGAGTTACCCCTTCATAGTCCGCCGATGCGATCGACCCCGTCGTCCCCAGCGCGATGGCGAGCACCGCGATCCACCATGTCTTGCCCACGGCAGTAGGGTAGCGAGCAATGGGGCCAGGGCACAAGTTTCGCTACGAGGGGAGCCTTTTCTTGGGGGAATGCGGAGTGGGATGCTCTGGGTCGAGGACGAGGACGAACACGAGCGGAAGTACGTGCACGACTACGAGGACGCGGGCACCCGGCGCGGCCCGGCCCAGCCGGGCGTGCATGCGGCTTTCGCGCTAGGAAGAAATTCATGGAGTTCGCCGCCAAAGTAGACACCTGGTTCCTGCTTTCTTTCTACGGAGGGGCGCTGTTCATGTTCATCGGTGCTCTCCTTCGGCGGAGCGGATCGAGCTTTTTGAGGGTGCTGCTGTTGGTGCTGGCGTTCGTGTTCGTCTGCGTCGCGGTGTTCGTCGACAACCGGGCGTACATAGTCGACGGCGCAGCGCTCTACGAAAAGGACCTCTTTGGCGTCCGCCCGTTTCGCGACCTGGACCACGTGACGAGCGTCAGGCCGTCGAACAATCCTCGTGCATCGAAAGCCGCCTCGCTGGACCGGCTCCGCGTCGAGGGAGACGATGGCAGCGTGGTTTTCATCGCCGTCGAAGACAAGCCCGCGTTCTTGAGGGCGCTGGCGGAGAACTCGCGGCTGCTGCCCGACGGCGACGGCTTGGTCCAAGGGCCTTAGCGTGGCCCCGGGCTGAGCTATACTCGTGAGAACTTCCGATGCGCCCGGAGTCGAGTACCTTTCTCGAAGTGCTCAATCGCGGCTACCGCGGTCGGGTAAAACTCGGAGCGTGTTGTCTTTGATGAGGGCGACGGTTGTTCCTAGCTTTCGTCCTTCGCGCGCGAGCGTGTCGCAAAGCCATTGCGCGTCTGTTTTCGATGCGTGTTTCAAGCGGAAGCGCTCAATTTGGAACGCTGGCATTTCTAGGTGGACGAGCTTGCGAGTGTTCGGATCCATCGCGAGGAAGTACATGAGGGAGAGGTCACCGCGATAGCTTTCGTGACCGCGGATGCCTTCGTAGTCGTTGATGAAGTCACCACAGCCGTAGAGGATCGGCTTCCCGCGGTAGATCTCGATTCCTCTCGGGTGGTGGGACGAATGACCATGAACGATGTCCACCTCAGCCTCATCGATGAGCCTATGGGCAAAAGCCCGATGCTCCTTCGGAATCCTGTAACCCCAGTTGCTGCCCCAATGAATGGAAGCCACCACAATGTCTGTTGACCGGCGCGAGGCGCGGACCTGTTGCGCGACGCTCCGTGCGCTCTTTTCAGACAGATCGGGAAGGAGATGGACGCCAGGCTTCGTTACAGTGGCTGCCCAGCTTGCGGGAATACCACTCGTCACCGAGCCAAGTCCGAACACGAGGATCCGGAAACCCGACGCCGCCTGAAGGATCGCGGGGGCGGCTGCCCGAGCCGATTCATGTCCCGCCCCAGCTGTCTTGACATGCATGCCATGCAACGTCTCGAGCGTCTCGACGCACCCAGCGCTCCCCCAATCCAGAATGTGGTTGTTCGCCAAGACGCAGCAATCGATCCGAGCCGCGCTGATGCATCGTGCGTTCTCGGGGCTCATTCGGTAGTTGATCCCCTTGGGCGCGGGCTCGTCGTATTTGGTAATGCTGGTTTCGAGATTGATGACGCGCACGTCAGGGGCACGCCGCTCGAGCTCGCCAAGTGCATCCCCCCAAACATACGAATAGCCTACAGGCTTGGCGATCGGACCATTCTTCGTTTCGGCAAGCCGCACGTAGTCGAGCGCGCTCTTCGCATAGGGCTCGTAGATGCGAGGGTCGCTCGGATGAGGCAGAACCTGGTCGACTCCGCGCCCGGTCATGACATCGCCGCACAAGAAGAGCGAGACCAAACCATGGCGCGCGCGGGTCGAAGTTGGCGCGAGAGCTCCCAGGGCCGCGCTACCCGCGAGCGTCATGAATCGCCGTCGACCCACCACCATGACAGACCCTCGCTACCGCATAGCTCATCGTGACCCTGGTGGGGGGAGTGGATTCGAACTAGCGATCTCATGCGGGAGTCGCTTCCAAAGCTATAGAGCGCTTCTGTTCGATTTTGTCGTACAGAGCGTTCAGCTCTGTTTCACCAAGGGTTTCTTTCTCGAGCAATTGTCCGGCACCCTCCTCCAACGCGTCACGCTGCTCGCGGAGTATGGTGAGCGCCATGTCGAAGCTACCTTGCACCATGGCGCGGACCGCCGTGTCGATCTCCCGTGCGGTGTCGTCACTGTATTCTCGGGTTCGAAATGGAGAGGCGGGACCCCCCAAGAACGCCGACGATTCGCTCTCGTAGGACACGTGACCCAGCTCAGGCACCATGGCGTAGCGAGTCACCATGCTTCGCGCAACGTCGGTCACCTTGGCCAGGTCGTCCGCCGCACCCGTGGACAAGTGACCAAAGACCAATTGTTCGGCGGCACGGCCGCCCAGCAGGACCGCCATCTTTTCTTCGAGCTCCTCGCGCGTCATCAGGAAACGATCTTCGGTCGGTCGCTGCATCGTGTATCCCAAAGCCCCGACACCCCGTGGAATGATCGAGACCTTGTGCACCGGGTCGCACTGCTTGCACATCAGTGCCACCAGCGCGTGACCCATTTCGTGGTACGCAACGACCTTGCGCTCGCGAGGATTGAGAAGGCGGTTCTTCTTCTCGAGGCCGGCCACGATCCGCTCGATGGCAGCGGTGAAATCCTCCATGTTGACGGCTTCGGCGTCCCTTCGCGTCGCCACCAGCGCGGCCTCGTTGACCAAGTTGGCCAAGTCGGCGCCCGTGAATCCCGGTGTGAGCGAGGCCACGGCTTGCAGGTCCACCTCAGACGCTAGCGCCACGTTCTTGGCGTGCACCTTGAGGATCTGTGTTCTGCCAGGGCGATCGGGCCGGTCGACGAGCACCTGACGATCGAAGCGACCCGCACGGAGTAGGGCGGGATCCAAGATCTCGGGGCGATTCGTGGCCGCAAGGAGCACAATGCCTGTCGACGGATCGAAGCCGTCGAGCTCCACTAACAACTGATTGAGCGTCTGCTCCTTCTCATCCATGCCGCCGCTGAAAGGTTGGGCGTTTCTCGCTCGGCCGAGGGCATCGAGCTCATCGATGAAGATGATGCAAGGTGCTTGTTGACGAGCCTGGTCGAACAAATCGCGAACGCGAGCCGCGCCGACACCCACGAACATCTCAACAAACTCCGATCCACTGATCGAAAAGAAAGGGACTCCCGACTCTCCGGCGACGGCGCGGGCCAAGAGCGTCTTGCCTGTGCCGGGTGCGCCTACCAGCAGAATCCCTCTGGGCATACGCGCGCCGAGCCGACCGTAGGACTTCGGGTCTTTGAGAAAGGCGACAACCTCCTGGAGCTCTTGCTTCGCTTCATCGACGCCAGCGACATCGGAGAAGGTCACCCGGGTATCGGTTTCCATGTAGACCTTTGCCTTGCTCTTTCCAACCGACATCAGCCCGGCACCGGGCCCGCCCGTGCCTGCCATCCGCCGACTCAAGAAGAGCCAAAACCCTATGAGGAGCAGCAGAGGCAACAGCCACGACGCCAATGCACGCCCAAACACGCTTTGCTGTTCTTTGGAGTACTTCACACCGTGCGCCCGGAGGTCTTTTGCCAGGTCGGGATCCACCTGATTGGTCACGAACCGCGTCTTCCCGTCGATCGGATCGGTCAGCTCCCCCCGCAGGGCGTCGTCTGTCACGACAACCTCTTTGACCTTTCCGTCTTCGAGGAGTTGCTCGAACTGGCTGTAGGGGATCGGTGCGACGGTCTCGGATGACTGCCAGACCTGGAGCAGCAGCGACGCGGCAACGACGGCCGCAAGAAGATACAAAATACCGAGACGCGGCTTAGGTTTCAGCCGTTTGGGCTTGCTGTCTTTGTTCGGCATTTTCGCTCTCATCGAAAACAGTAGCGAGGCGTGGCCCGGGAGCAAGTAGCCTTAGCGAAACGTCGTGAAAGGAGTCGCGTTGTTCCCGCGTCTTCTCCGAGAGTAAGCTCCGGGAGGCTCCCCTCCCGAAATCGAGACACGTGATGCCCTTGATCGTCCGAAAGCGCGGCGACAAATACCGCATTCTGGAAAGTGAGACCGGCAGGATCGCCAAGGGGCGAGCCGGCAAGGCGCTTGACCGAGGCGGGAGCCGAAGCCCCACGTCGCTCAGAAAACAAGCCGCTGCCATCAACATCGCCCAGGCGCGCAAACGGGGGCACGAGATTCCACAACCGAAATAACGCACATGACCCAAATCCCGGACGACCGGTGTTATCTGAGATTGCAGCTGACCCGCCGGGGCAGATGTTCGCTCTCGATTCGCGTCCGAACGGAGACCAAGCCGTCCTCACGAAAACGAAACTCGTGGTAGCGCGTACCCTGGGCGCCCTCCAGCGTCTGGTGGAGGATCCCGCCATGGCGCTTCATAGCTCCATCGCTAAGCCCTTCGGACCTTACCCGGGCCGGCCAGTGCGGTCACTCGGCGGCTTCGAGGTAAACGTATGGAGCTTCGGCGGGCTCGAGGCGCCCCTCGAGCAGGTCGGCCCACGCTTCGAGGTAGGCGACTACGTTTTCTCGCAGGTGGTGGGGGAAGTGCCGCTTGTGTGTGTCGAGCTGGCGCCGCACCTCCGGGTCGCTCAATCGTTCGAGATGCCATACGTCGTTGGGGCTCAACCCAAGCGCGTACATCTGCCCGAGCACCTCATCGAGTGGTGCACCGGTGACCTGGCACGCGCCGATGTCCTCGGGCTCCCACGCCCCTTCGTCGAGGGCTGGGCGGTCGCCGTAATCGAACTCCGGAAAGCGGCGAGCCGCTACATCGAGGGCCTGGCCGCCCCAGTCGCCTTCACGACGCATCGCACGGCGCTGAATCTCTTCGGGGGCGAGGCCGGTGATGGTTTGTGCGAGATGCCCGCAGTTACAGTACGCGAAACTCCCCCACTGATACTTCACCTTCTCGCGGACGAGTCGCGCCGCGGTTTCACGCAGCGCGACGATGAGCTCGACCGAAGCCTTGGCCATGCACGGAACCTAACGCCAAGACAGCAGCTCGCCAAGAAGTTCCCGGCTCGGTCGCGTCAATCACGGAAGAACTCGGGGTGAGCGACCTTGTAATCCTCGAAGGTGTCCAAGTCCGGAGGAGTGGGTTGCTTGGCGAGCACCCTGTCCATCATCTCGAGGGTCTCGGGCTTTAGATCGCCTGGGGGTCGTCTCTCGAGCATGCCTGTCACATCTCCCCATACCGTCAGCATCGGATCGCCGAAGACCACAATGCCCAGAGCCCAGGTGTCATCGGTATGGCCGTAAGAGTTGTACCAATATCGAAATGCCTCCCCAACTGTCTCATTTTGAGCCAGGCGACCGTGAAGGATCTCCTGTCTTCGCACCGCACCTTTCTTCGTGCTGCCGATCGCTGCGAGCCCCCGATCGTTCTCTACCGTGTAAATCATGGCTAGGTTTGAGTCCCTGACGAATCGCCCTGAGAAGCAGTTCCAAAGGTGCACGAAGGAGGAGCGGAAGTTGTAGTCACGGATCTCATCCGAACGGAGCATTCCGCCTCCGACACCTTCGAACACGAGATAGGTGACGCCAGAATGCATCATTTGGAGAACGAACTCGGCGCCGTGTTCGGTGAGCCTTTGTACGTAGTTGTCAAGCGTGGATTCGCCGGGGTCAGAGACCAAGTCCACCGTGCGGTAGAGATCATCGAGTTGGTACGTGCTCGCAGTACTCGCCCAATCATCGTCGATGAAAACGAATGCGGAGGGGTCGACGATGGGGCCCTCCCTGCGCGCGCGGTTGACCCTGTCAAAGTACCTCTGAAGGTCGGCGACCTCGCCCATGACCCTCGAGGTGGATATCTCGAGCCTGAGCCCCGAGTGCGTGTCGAATACCTCGTCGCCATCGGTGTCGGCAAAGGTGGCATCGAGATCATCGAGATACAGATCCGTGGGGAACTCTTCCCACTCGTCAAACGCTCGCTGCTCGTACCAGGCCACCGGGAGATTGCCGACGAGGAACGCGCTCTCGATGTTGTGAAGAGTCAGTTGTTCGGCCAGCAACGCCCTCAGCTCACTGACCGGTGCGGGTTCGAAGCCCACGACATACCCTCGAAACCGCTCATTCGACAACTCATGCAAGTACGCGTCGAGTTGGGAGTCGAGGGGCTCGAGCAGTGCCGCCTCCACCACGACGACGACGTCGAAATCACAGTCTAGAGCACAGGTCTGAAGTGACTCGTCCTCGAAGCAGATTCCGTCGCCGCATCCCGGTAGGACGTCTGCGTCGGCACACGCCACACCAACCGTGATGATGAGCGCAAGAAGACTCCAGCGCGAGCCGCAATTCACCGTTCCTCAGCTCCTGCCACCGCTAGCCAGCGGTGCCATTTTGCCGATAACCCAAATGAATTCGATGAATCCAACCATCACTGGTCCCCCAGGTAGGGGAAAAGGTCACCCTACCGTACAAAGAGGACGGTGCAAGTCAGAAGGGCCCAGGTTCGATGGGGCCTTCATGACAAGAGCCACGCAACCGCTGCGCTGAGCTACACTTGGCGCCATGCCGAAGCTCAAGCTGACCTACTTTGACATCCACGGCGGTCGTGCCGAGCCTGCGCGCCTTGCGATGTACATCGGTGGCGTCGACTTCGAGGACAACCGCATCAGTTTTCAGCAGTTCGGCGATGCCCGTTCGGGCTTTCCCTTCAATCGAGTCCCAATGCTCGAAATCGACGGCATCGAATTAAGTCAGTGCAACGCAATCCTCCGCTATGTCGGCAAGCTCGCCGGTCTGTCCCCGACCGACCCGCTTCAAGCTGCTTTTTGCGACGAGGTGATGGATGCCGTGGAAGACATCGTCTCCAAAGTCGTGGCCACATTCCCGATCCAAGACGAGGCGGAGAAGAAGGCTGCACGCCAAGCGCTGGCCGACGGACCGATCACGGTCTACCTCCAACAGCTGGAGGCGCTGCTTCGGGCGCACGGCGGAGAATACTTCGCAGACAGACGGCTCACAATCGCCGACCTCAAGGTGATGGTTTGGATTCGGAGCCTTCGCTCCGGGATTCTCGATCACGTACCCCGAGACCTTCCCGACACCGCCGCCCCGCTGCTCGTCGAACACCTGACGCGCATCGAGGGTCACCCGAAAGTCCGCGAGTACTACGCCCGCTTTTCCTGAGCAGCTCGTGACACAGACACCGGCCCTGACGCCGCCGCTGACTCGACCTAGTGGGCTTTGTTGGCCGCCGTGGCCAGTAGGCAATTGTGGGGAAAAGCTTATGAGTCTGCTCACGGTCTGCGGAAATGTGTCTCTTGTAGTGCCTGTCTACCTGCCGGACGTGCATATTGAAAGTGGGGCTCCTGAAAAGGAAACGAAGGGGATCGGAATGAAGAAGAAGACTCTAGCTTGGATCGCCGTGGCGGCCGTCGTCGGTCTGGTGGTCCTGGGACTTGCGGGTGCGAGCCCGTTCAGCATGTTCATGCTTTCGGATGACATGCACAATACGACCAATGCCATGCCCCCGTCGGGGAACGCGGGAGGCACCGCAGGGAGCAACGAGGGGGACGGGAACGGGAACGGAACCCAAGGGAACGGCGAGGGCAGCAGTAGCACCGGCAGCAGCGACACCTCGGGCACCGGCGGGGACGGGAATGCCGGACACGGCGATAATGAGACCGGCTACGATCCGGACAACCCCGGCAAGAGCACCGGTACGAATCGCGGCGGTAACGCCGAAGGTGGCGACGCGATCGACACGGGCGATGGCGCGACTAGCGATAGCAAGGGCAAAGGCGCCAATAGCAGCAACAAAGGCAGCAACGCCGAGGGTGGCGCGGAAGTCAGCACCGGGGACGGTGCTACCAGCGACAGCAAGGGCAAGGGCGCAAAGTAAGCCCCGCGGCTAATGGGCTTTGCCACCCTTGAGGAGGTGGCCGACGCCCTCTCCGAGGCCTTCGAGGGTCAACGGGAACATCTCAAAGACCTGGCGAACGTATTCGATCGTGTTGCCGTTCCAGTACCGTTGGGGCTCGGGATTGAGCCAGATGCTGCGGTGGAAGTGTTGGCTCAACATCATCAGCCACTGGATGCCCTCGATGCCTCGGTCGTCGCCGAGGTCCAACGAGCCGCCCGCGGCTAGCAGCTCGTACGGGGCCATCAAGGCGTCGCCCACCATGATGAGCTTATAGTGAGACCCCGCCTCGTGGACGAGGTCGCGCACGCGGATGGGTTTGTCGAAGCGCTCGGTTTCGTACACGTGACCGTAGACGCAGTTGTGAAAGTAATACGTCCGAAGCTCCTTGAAATGGCTCGACTTCTTTGCCGCCGAAAAGAGGCGGGAGCAGAGGTGGGCGAACGGATCCATCGAACCGCCCACGTCCATCATCAAAATGATGCGGGTGTTGTGACGTTTGGGCGGGCGGGTGACGACTTCGAGCTCGCCAGCGTTTTTCGCGGTCGCGTCGACGGTCCCTTCGAGGTCTAACTCTTCTTCGCCGCCTTCCCGGGCGAAGGCCCGAAGCTTGCGAAGCGCAACCTGCATCTGGCGGACATCGAGGGTGAGGTCTTGACGGTAGGGTCGGTAGAGGCGCGCGTCGGCGACTTTGACCGCGGTTCGGCCGCCACCCGACCCACCGATACGGAACCCTTGCGGCGATCGACCACCATGGCCGAAGGGGGAGGTGCCCCCGGTGCCGATCCATTTGTCGCCGCCGTGATGCTCTTCATCCTGTTCAGCGAGTCGCTCCTCGAACAATTTGCGAAGCTCGTCGAGGTCGAGGCTTTCGACGAACTCTCGCTGCTCGTCGGTGAGCTCGCCCATGTTCTCCTTGGCCTCTTGGAGCCAGTCCCAGAGCTCGTCTTTGAGCTTCTTCGATTCGATTTCGACGCCCTTGAAGAACGACAAGAACGCCTCGTCGAACGAGTCAAGGTGCGCCTCGCTATGGATCATCACCGAGCGGGCAACGTTGTAGAACCCGTCGAGTGAGCTTTCATGGAGCCCTGCCTTCAGCGCTTCGGCAAGCGCGATGACTTCCTGCGTCCCTACCGGGACGCCGCGGCCGCGAAGCTCATACATGAAAGGGACTAGGATCTTAACTTCTCCATTGCCTGCCGCCCGAGAGCTGGTCGGCGAAGGCCACTAGGTCTTGTTCCTTCTTGAGCAGTGCGCCCAGGAACGGAAGGTTTTCCTCGAGCTTGACGTTGTCGATGCCCGCGCGTTGCAGCACTGCGATCCAGTCTACCAGCTCGCTGGTGCTCGGACGTTTGCGGAGCCGCCGCATCCCCCGAATTTCGTAGAAGGTCTTGAGTGCCTGGTCGACCAGGCTCTCGTCGATATCGGGATGATGCACCCTAACGATGTCGTGCATCAGCTCGGGCGTAGGGAAGTCGATGAAGTGGAAAACACAGCGCCGAAGAAAGGCGTCCGGAAGCTCCTTTTCGGCGTTGCTGGTGATGATCACCACCGGGCGCTCGGTCGCGACGATATCCTCTTGGGTCTCGTCGACGTGAAACTGCATCCGATCGAGCTCGTTCAGCAGGTCGTTTGGGAACTCGACGTCGGCTTTGTCGATCTCGTCGATCAGCAGAACGACGCGCTCCTTGGCGTTGAACGCCTCGCCCATCGGCCCGAGCTTGATGTACTGACGGATGTCGTTGACGTCCTTGTCTCCAAATCGGGAGTCGTAGAGGCGCTGCACGGTGTCATACACATAGAGCCCGTGCTGGGCGAGGGTGGTGCTCCGGATGTTCCACCGAAGGAGCGGCATCTGGAGGGCTTCAGCGACCGCTTCGGCCAGGAGCGTTTTTCCGGTGCCAGGCTCGCCTCGGACCAAGAGCGGTCGCTGAAGGACGATGGCGCAGTTGACTGCCGACTCTAGGGCGTCGCTAGTCAGGTAGGTGGCTGTTCCGGAAAAGCGTCGAAAATCATCGGTCATGTCAGCGCAAAACCTATCACGGTCCTGCAGAAAGGCGACCTCAGGGCGACGATGGCAGGGATCTGCTGCAGGCCTGCAGCGTCAAGGCCAGTTTGACAGCCTCCGACGCCCACTGAATAGTAGCGCCTCTCATTAGCCAGGAGAGCGGGTGGGAAGTTCCCAAACCCGCCATTTTCAATGTCTGCTTTCGTCCTACAGGTCCAAGACCTCGATGAGTCTGGAAAGGAATGGAGCTTTGCCATCGGCACGGCCTGGCTGGGCTCTGTTTTGGCCGAAACCGAGCTGAGGCCGGCGGGACACGAAGGCACGCTGCAGGTTCACGCGCAACGCAACGGCCAAGACATTCTCGTCCAGGGTCAACTCACCGCCGACATGCTGGCCTCCTGCGCCCGGTGCCTCGGCGACGTGGCCATCGACGTCGACCTCCCCGTGGCGGCTCTCTTCAGCCCCGAGCACGCGAGGCGCTCCTCGAGCGAGGAAATCGAGGTTCGGCTGGACGAGATGAACCGGGACTACTACGGGGGAACTGAAATTGTGTTGGATCCGATGGTCCGGGAGCACTTGCTCCTCGAAGTCCCAATGAAACCACTTTGCTCCGAAGACTGTGAGGGAATCGCCATCCCGGCGCATCTTCGACCTCCCGACGAGGTCTTCGGGGCGTCCGCACCCGACCCGCGATTCGCCGCTTTACTGAAACTCAAACGAGAGCTTATAAAGAAAGAGGAGTAGTCCAGTGGCAGTTCCGAAACGCAGAACGAGCCCGATGAAGCGCGATCAGCGGCGTGCCCATCACGACAAGGTTACCGCCCCGAACGTCGCGCCATGTCCAAACTGCGGTGACGTGATGCTGCCGCATCGGGCGTGCCCTGCGTGCGGGCACTACAAGGGCCGCCAGGTCATCAAGGGCAACGTCGACGAGCTCGAATAGCTGTGTTCGCTCTGGCGGGGAAGATCGCAGTCGTGACCGGGGGGTCGCGGGGTATTGGGCGCGCCACCTCGGTTGCGCTCGCCCAAGCGGGCGCGTACGTCCTCGTCAACTACCGAACGAGTGCTCAGGCAGCAGAGGAAACCCTTCGGCTCATTCGGGAGGCAGGCGGGCAGGGCGAGCTACTCGCTTTCGATGTGTCCGACCCCGACGCCGTCGACCAGGCGATCAAGCAGGCTTACGATAAGCACGGAAAGATAGACATCCTGGTCAACAACGCCGGAATCTCCATCAACCAGCTGTTGTTACGTGTATCGCCAAGGGATCTCGAGATGACCTGGGCCACGAACGTCAACGGGGCGGTGTTTTGTGCCAAGGCCTGTATCAGGACCATGATGAGGAAGCGTCACGGCCGGATCATCAATCTGTCGAGCGTCGTGGCCGAGTCCGGGAACCCCGGGCAGGTCGTCTACTCAGCTTCCAAAGCGGCGCTATTGGGGGTGACCCGAACTCTCGCTCGCGAGTACGCGTCCCGCGGCATCACGGTCAATGCGATCGCGCCGGGATTCATCGAGACCGACATGACCTCGGGGCTCGATGAAGCCGCCCGCAAGGGGATCGTCGAACAGACCCCGCTCGGCAGGATCGGGCGCCCGGAGGAGGTCGCCGCGGCGGTAGTGTTTTTGGCAAGCGACGAAGCGAGCTATATCACTGGACAGGTAGTCCGGGTCAACGGAGGCATGCACGTTTAGCCACGTGACGGAGGAAGCACATGGACATTGCCGAGAAGGTTAAAGAAATCGTATCGCAGCAGTTGGATGTCGATCAGGCGGAGATCAAAGAAGCCGACAACTTCATCGACAACCTGCAGGCAGACTCGCTCGCGATCGTCGAGTTGGTCCTCGCCTTCGAAGAGCAGTTCGAGATCGACATCGACGACGAGGACACCGAGAAGATCAAGACTGTCCAAGATGCGATCAACTACATCACGGAGCGAAAAGGCTAATCGACCTCGAGTCCCAAGTCTGGGATTGATCGATGCGGCGAGTAGTCATTACAGGGGTGGGGACGGTGAGCCCGTGTGGCGCGGATACCGCGACGACATGGGAGAACATCAAAGCCGGCCGAAGCGGCATCGCTCGGATTCAGGCGTTTGACCCGACCGAGTTCGGTTCTCAGATCGCCGGCGAGTGCACGGACTTCGACCCGCTAGAGTACATGCCCAAGCGCAGGCTGCGTGAGGCTGCACGCTTCATCCACTTGGCGATCGCGGCTTCTACACAGGCGATTCAAGCCGCTCACTTCGAGCCCACCGACGAGCAAAAGGAGCGAGTAGGCACCTTCATCGGTGTCGGGTTTTGCGGGCTAGAGGTCTTCGAAGATACTTGCAAGACGCTTTTCGAGAAGGGGCCGCGACGGGTCTCGCCGTACTTCATTCCCTCGGTAATCTCGAACTTGGCGCCGGGTCAGGTTTCGATTCAGTACGGGTTCAAGGGCCCAAGCTACACCCACACCAGTGCGTGTGCTTCGGGAGCGCATGCGATTGGCGATGCCTTTCGCTGGATTCAACGTGGCGAGATCGACGCCGCGATCGCGGGTGGTGCGGAGGGCGCGGTCACCCCGGTCGGCGTGGCAGCGTTTTCGTCCATGCGCGCACTGTCGCGTCGAAACGACGACCCGGAGGCGGCGAGTCGACCCTTTGACACCGAGCGAGATGGGTTCGTGATCGCCGAAGGAGCCGGGATCTGCGTGCTCGAAGAACGGGAACAGGCAATGGCGCGGGGTGCGACGATCCTTGCCGAGATCGTTGGCTACGGGGCAACTTCCGACGCGTATCACATGGTGCAGCCGGCGCCGGAGGCCGAAGGAGCCCGCCGCGCGATGAACCTGGCACTCGAGGATGCCAAGATGAATCCAGACGAAGTCGACTACGTGAACGCCCATGGTACGTCGACCCCGGCAGGGGACGTGGAGGAGATCAAGGCCATCCGCGCCGTTTTCGGCGCGCATGCCACCGATGGCCTGGCGGTTTCGAGCACCAAGAGCATGACTGGTCACCTCCTCGGGGGGGCTGGCGGCCTCGAGCCCGCCCTTTGCATCCTGAGCATGCGGGATCGAGTGATTCCGCCGACGATCAATCTCGGGAGCTCGGACGCCGCCGCAGCTGGGATGAATCTCGTCCCCAACGAGGCACAGGAACGGCAAGTGAACGCGGTGATGAACAACTCGTTTGGCTTCGGCGGGACCAACTGTACGCTCGTGCTAAGACGCTCGTAGCGGCATGGGCAAGATTCTCATCGTCGGCTCGGATCACGCAGGCTTCGCGCTCAAGAAAGAGCTCTGCGAAGTAGCGCGCGAGCTGGGGTATGAAATCGAAGATGTCGGCACTCACTCGGCCGAATCCACCGACTATCCGGACTACTCGCACCGAGTCGCCGGCGCAGTAGCGCGCGGCGATGGGGTCGGGCTCTTGGTGTGCGGTACCGGCGTCGGAATGTCGATGGCGGCCAATCGGCACCCTGGCGTTCGCGCTGCGACATGTGGGGATAGTTACAGCGCGGCGATGGCCAGGCGGCACAACGACGCCAACGTCTTGTGTCTGGGGTCTCGAGTCGTCGGGTCTGGGTTGGCGGTCGAGATTCTCAAGGCATTCCTCTCCTCGAGCTTCGAAGGCGGTCGCCACGAACGGCGCGTGCACAAGATCGAGCTTCCCGATGAAGGTTGAGCAAGACGAACGCTTCCGCGAACAGCGTGAACGCTTCCGCCTCAGATGGAACTGCGAGGACTGCGCCTTGTTCGACCCCTCGCTGAGCTGCGCACACGGCTTCCCCACACACCGGCATCGCCGCTCACGCTACGACGACCCTCAGGCCGACCTCCTCTTCTGCAAAGACTTCGAGCTCGCATAGGAGATAGTGTGGGGTGGTGGGGTGGGACCAATTGCCAGGGCCGAAGGCCCGACCGAGAATCTGGACAGTCCCCTTTTATGCAGCTTTCGCGGTGTTGGGTCCTGGGCGAGTGAGCTTCATCTGTAGGCCTTCGGCGGGGCGTAGGGTGACGGAGGGCTTGAGCCTTAACGTTTGGCCGGGGATGAGCTCGAACCGGTATTCACGGATGAGGGTCGACAGGAGCAGGATCGCTTCGGTCATCGCGAAGTGATTGCCGATGCAGATGCGAGGGCCTCCGCCGAACGGGAAATATGCATACTTGTGCAACGCGCCGGCGCGCTCGGGAAGCCAGCGGTCGGGATCGTAGCGAAGAGGGTCGTTGAAGTAGTCCGCGTGGCGGTGCGTGACCCACGGCACGAAGAGTAGGGTGACGCCTTTTTCGACCACGTATCCACCGAGCTCGTAGTCCTCGGTGAGTTGCCTGCCGATGGCGTACACCGGCGGGTAGAGGCGCATGCTCTCTTTGATCACGCGTTCGCTGAGGACCAACCGGCTCACGTCTTCAGAGGTCGCACGTCGGTTGCCAAGCACGTCGGCTGCCTCCGCGTGCACTTGCCGCTCGATCTCAGGATGCTGGGACAAAAGGTAGAATGTATTGGCCAACGCCAGCGATGTCGTTTCGTGTCCCGCCAAAAAGAGCGTGATGCACTCGTCTCGCAGTTGCTGATCACTCATCCCTCCGCCGCCGTCGTCTTGCGCCTGGAGGAGCGCGCTGAGCAGGTCGCCCCGGTCCTCACCACTCTGGCGCCGGTCTTCGATGATGCGCCGGACGATACGGTCGACCTTATGGGCATTCCGTCGAAAGCGCCGCATCGATGGTGATGGCCACCACTCTGGGGGCACAATCGGCTTCTCGAGCACATCGGTGTAGAAGTCGCTGATGACCTGAAGGGCTTTGCCGACCTCTTTCGCCTCGCCTCGAACATCGGCGTCGAAGAGCGTGCGGCCCACGACGTCGAGGGTGAGCTCTGCCATCGCCGCGTGGATATCGAGGACGTCACCGTCGGCCCAGCGGTCGAGGCTTCTGTGTGCCGCCTCGACCATGGCATCGCCGTAGGTTCGTATTCGTCTCGGGATGAAGGCGTGAGACACGAGCTTGCGTTGCCGTCGCCAGAGATCGCCTTCGCTCGTCACCAGGCCCTGACCCATCACTCGCCCGAGCTCGTGGGTGAACCGATCCTTGCGCATGACGGTATGGCCCTGGGTCAAAGCCTGCTGGATCAAAGCCGGCCCGCGGACGAGATAGTAGCGCTCGAACAGGATCGGAAGATCGACGATCGGCCCATGCTCTGCCGCCTTCGTCATGTACGAGAGCTGGTCTTTCATCATGCCTCGCAAGTTGCCGAGGCCGAGTCGGTTTGGAGGGCCCGGAGGCCGTGGAAGGCGGGGCACCGTCACTACTCCATGAAGAAGCGTTTGAGCAGATCGATCATTTTGGGCACGTCAGAGGTCGCGGCAACCTCCCGGCACGAGTGCATCGAAAGCATCGGACTTCCGGCGTCGACGGTGCGGATCCCGAGCTCGGCCGCGGTGATCGGTCCGATCGTGCTGCCGCACCCGAGGTCCGAGCGGACGACAAATCGCTGTGTCGTGACGTCAGCTTGGCGGGCCCACCGTTCAAATGCCGCCCAGCTTTCACCGTCGGTGGCATACGATTGATTGACGTTGATCTTGATGACCGGACCGCCACCGAGAACTGGCTGATGCTCGGGTTCGTGAAGATCGGCGTAGTTCGGATGTACTGCATGCGCCATGTCTGCCGAGATTAGAAACGAACTCGCAACGGCCCGGTGGTAGTCCTCCCTGGCGCTTCCCGACAGCCGCTGGAGGCAGCTTCGAAGAAAGTCGGAAGCTGCCCCCTGCGCGCTACGGCTGCCCACCTCTTCGTGATCATAGAGAACCAACCCGCGTGTCGCGGCCGCGCTAGAGGACGCTGCAATGAGCGCCGTGCACGCCGCGTGACAGCTCGCCAGGTTGTCGAGCCGCCCGGCATGGATGAATTCTCCGCCGACACCACTGACCGCAGCGGACTGAACGTCATACGCCATCAAGTCCCAGGCTGCGATGTCGACCGCCTCGACACCGTCGAGCTCGTCGGCAAGCCATGCGGCAAAGTCGAGCGCCCCGGCGCTCGCCAGGCCAACCAGGGGCGCCATGTGCTCTTGCGCGTTCACCATCAGCCCCTTCTTGTTCACCTCGCGGTTCAAGTGAATCGCAAGCGAGGGAATCCGGAGCAGCGGGCGGCCCAAATCTACGAGCCGCGAGCTTCCATCGGTGAGCGTCAACCGGCCGGCGAGCGAGAGGTCGCGATCGAGCCACGTGTGAAGAAGCACGGCCCCATACGGCTCGACACCGAGCTGCTCATAGCCCGCCTTCTTTCGCGCGGGATTGGGCTTGACGCGAAGGTTTGGGGAGTCGGTATGCGCGCCGACGAGCCGGAAACCCGCTTCGCTTGCCGGGGTGGTGCCGAGATGAAAGGCCGCGATCGAGCCGCCTCCTCGGGTGACGTAGATCTTGTCACCGGCCTCGACCCGCCAAGGCGCCGATTCGTCGAGCGGCCGAAAGCCGTGCTGCTCGAGTCGCTCAGCCGTCTCAGCAACCGCATGAAAGGGGGTCGGCGATGCGTCGATGTAGTTGAGCAGATCTTGGACTGGCACGTGCTCTTCCCTCGCTTCACTTGGCAAGCGAGCGTACGCCCGCACGATGAACCTTGCCCGGGAGCTCGCGGCCGACGATCGCTTCTGCGACCTGACCGGCCTGCCAGAGTCGGTCGAGGTCGATTCCGGTTTCGATGCCCATGCCCTGGAGGGTATACACCAAGTCTTCGGTCGCGAGGTTGCCGGCAGCGCCTGGCGCAAAAGGACAGCCACCGAGGCCGGCGACCGACGCGTCGAAGGTGGTCACGCCCATTTGCAGCCCAACCAAAACATTGGCCAAGGCGGTTCCGCGCGTGTCGTGCAAGTGCAGGGCGATCTGCTCGACGGGTACCTCCGACAAGAACAACTCGAGAATCCGATGCGTCTGCAGTGGCGTCCCCACGCCGATCGTGTCCCCGAGCGACACCTGATAACAGCCCTCCCCGAGAAGATGGCGCGCAAGCTCGAGCCCCCGCTTCGGGTCGACGCCGCCTTCATACGGGCAACCCCACATGGTCGATACGTAGCCTCGAACGCGAAGGCCTTGCGCGACGGCAGGGCCGATCACCGCGTCGAACACCGAAAGTGTCTCTGCGATCGTCTTGTTGACGTTCTTCAGGTTGTGCGTCTCGCTTGCGCTCACGAACACCGCGATCTCGTCGACATCCGCTTCGAGCGCACGATGCAGTCCGCGCGCATTTGGGCACAAACCGGAGTATGTGACGCCCGGTCGGCGCTCGATCATTCGGAACACCTCGTCCGCGTCAGCCATCTGCGGGACCCACTTCGAGGCGACGAAGCTTCCGACCTCGATGCGAGTGATTCCGGCATCCACCAAGGCTTCGATCAGTCGCACCTTGGCATGAGTGGCCACCTGGGCGCTTTCGTTCTGGAGGCCGTCCCTAGGGGCCACCTCGTAAACGGAAACTTCGGTGGGCAACTCAGGTGGCGAAGCCATACCTTTCCTCTACAGCGACTGGCTCTCCGTGAAAAGCCGGTGACCCCGAGTCTAGAATTCGGCCCTAACCCGCGCCAACTCCTGGCCCCACGGAGAAATCTGGTAGATACTCCGCCGCGATGGGCCCCCTGACCGCTCTCTTGCTTGCCACTCCGATTTTCGGCTTGTCTCTCAACATCGAGTCATCGTTGGAGGAACCCCCCGCGGTGGTGATCGACGCGGCAGCAGTGCTCGCGGTTCAAGTGTCGACCGAGCTGGAAGAGCCGGCCGAGCCGACCACGGCTGACCTCGTTCGCCAGCGAAACAAGATCAAGAGGTTCCACAAGTCGTTTGGGATCGCCACCTGGGCGATGATGACGGTGACCGTGGCTGCCGGCTTCATCCAGTTCTACAACCAATACGGTTGGTGGGCGGGCCAAGGCAGCAATCCATGTGTGACCGGCGATGCCATCTTCGGCCAAGGTCAATGCAGCGGCGCACCGACGATACACTTAACGTTGGGCGTCGTGACCAGTGCCCTCTATTTCACGACCTTTGGCTTATCTTTTGCGATGCCCGACCCGTTGGGGGTCAGCGAGGGCAACAGTGATTTCGCGAGGAAGCTGCGGACCCACAAGGTGCTGCGATGGGTGACGTTGGCCGGCATGCTCGCGCAGATCGGCATGGGGGTCGTGATCGCCAACCCAGACTGGTTCGGCCTGGATCGGGCCAACAACTACAGAACATTGCAGGCGTTGGCGACGACCCACCTGGCGCTGGGGGTCGTCACCTGGGGCGCGTTGACCTGGGCCGGCGCGATCATGCTCTTCTGAGGGCGGCCCGACCAAGCATCAGGCGAACGCGAATTTCCTCAAATTCGAGGCTTGCCGTTGGGTTCTTCAGACCGCTAACATCTATGCATCGGTGAGGTGGGGCGCTTAGTTCCCAGGATCCTTTTGTTTTTCGGGGTTTCGTGACATCACCCAAGGGTGAAAATTTCCCTCCAACCGAGGGATCAACAGGAGGGGAGATGCCGGACCTCACGGTGGCGAACTACTTGGGCATGTTGCTCGAGGATCCGTACGACACACGACCGATCAAAGAGTTGCGTCAGCTGCTCGATAGCGAGCCGGCGAACAAGAACGCTCAGGACCCGCTTCGATTGATCGAAGCGGCACGCGGAGGGCACGAGCGACGGGGCGAGTTCTTAGCGGCGTCGTTGCTGATGGAGATCGAGTCGGAGCTGGTGTCGGACGATCCGGAGTTCCACAGGATCTTGGTCAAGGAGCTCGGCCGCGTTCGGCGTGACGAGCTGATGGACGATCAGGGTGCCCGCCAGGCATACGAGCGGCTCGGAGGCCGGGAGTCCGATGATCCCGAGGTGGCACAAGCAGTCGAGCAGATCGAGCAGGCTGCGGAGCGGTGGCGTGAGATCGCGCATCGCTTCGTCGAAGAAGCGCGCGAGGCGACCGATCCGCGGCTCAAGACCTCGTTGCTCACGCGGGCGGCATCGCTGATCTGGCAGTACGGCGGCGACAAAGAAGTGCAACAAGCCGATGCGATTTTCGACGAGGCGCTCGCTGCCGACCCATCTCATCTACGGACCGCTCGCCAGTACGCCTTGAGCCTCCGCGCGCGCGAGCGCTGGGAGGACGTGGTCTCCGTCTTCGTGTTGGCCGCAAAAGCCGCCCGTAGCCGAGAGGAAAAGGCCGCGGCCTGGTTGCAGGCGGCCCGCGTGCTCCGTCGGTGCCTCGAGGATGTGGAGGGCGCTGCCGAGGCGTATCAGAAAGTCCTCGAGCTCACGCCGACCGATGAAGAAGCGCTCGGGGCGCTGGTTCAGTACTTCACCGACAGGGAGGCGTGGGATGAGCTGGCGGCGATGTACGACGACGCCCTCCGTGCCAGGCAGAAGCTCGAGTCCGAAAAAGGGATGCTTCTACAGCTCGCGATGGTGCATTGGCGCTTCCGCGAGGACCCCGAATCGGCAGAACCCTACTTTGCCCGGCTGCGAAAGATCGACGCGGCGCATCCCGGCATGCTTGATTTCTATCGCGAGCGCATCGGCGACAAGGACGCCGAAGGCCGCCTGCTGACCATTCTCGGCGACGCGTTGCGTACGACCACGGACCCGGAACGGCAGCTTCAGCTCGCGCGGGAGCTCGGTCATCGTGCGAATGCGGCCAACCGACCGGAACGTGCGCTCGAAGCCTGGAAGCTCGTCGAGCGCCTCTCGCCCGGAGACCTCGATGCGCGCACGGCGCTTCAAGAGCTTTACGAAAGCAGCGGAAAGTGGAACGCGCTATCGGAGTCGATTCGGGGCGAAATCGAGGCGCTCTCTCCGAGCGCGAAGGAAGAGAAGCTCAGGCTGCTGCGGGACTTGATTCCGATTTATCGCGATGCGCTCGATCTCGATTCGATGCTCATTCAGGTCTATGCCGAGATTCTCACGCTAGCGCCGCACGACCCGGAGGCCCTGACCGCGCTTGCCGAGCTCTACGAAGCGTCGGGCCGCTGGAACGAGCTCATCCAGATCCTCGATCGCCAAGCCGAGATCGCCAAGGGCTCCGACGAGCAGATCGCGCTCTATCTGCGGGAGGCCGACCTCTGGGTCGAGCGCTTCGGCAATCTGAACCAAGCGACCCAGCCCCTTGAGCAGGTCATCGCCCTTCAGCCCGACCACGCCGACGCGCTCGCACGACTCAAGGAGATCTACACCAAGAAGCGCAAGTGGGCCGCGTTGTTCAATGTGCTCGGGAAAGAGGCCGAGCTCGCTGCCGATCCGCCCGCTCGGCTGGAGAAAAAGATCGAGATGGCGGAGCTTTGCACCAGCCGTCTTCGCCAGAACGCGGTCGCGATCCGGTTGTGGAAGGAAATCCTCGAAGAGGCGCCCGATACGGCCGGCGCCCTCGATGCGCTCGAACAGCTCGCAGAGCGTGAGAAGGACTGGGAAACTCTCGCGTCGATTCTTCGACGTCGCGCCGAACAAAGCGACGGCCAACCCGCGCAAAGCGACGTCCTCCAACGCCTCGGCGTGGTGTTGATGGAGCGATTGTCGCGGCCCGAGGAAGCGGTGACGGTGTGGGAGCAGCTTCTCGCGCGGGACCCCGACAACAGCCGTGTCCGCCGGACGTTGAGAGATGCGTACGTGGCGTCTGGCGCGTGGGAACCCCTCGAGGCGCTTTACGGTCAGACCGAAGATTGGGCGGGGCTGGCCGACGTGCTCAACCAGGCCGCAGAAGACGCCGAGGAGCCCGAAGTGATCGTGGAGCTAAGCCTTCGCGCCGCGCGAGTGTACTGCGACCGGGTTGGGGAGCCGCATCGAGCGCTGCGAAGTCTCGAAAGAGTGCTCGTTGCAGATCCGACAAACGAGGAAGCCGCTCGCATGCTCGCGCCGATCTACGAGAACGACCAAAAGTGGGGTCGCTACACCGAAATGCTCGAGATTATCGAGGCAAGCGCAACCGTTGGAACTCCGCCAGAGGAAAGGCTCGCGCGCCTCAACGCGCTCCGAAGTGTCACGCTCGAGCGCCAGCACGACCCCGCCTCGTCATTCGCCTGGGCAAGCCGCGCATACATGCTCTTTCCGACTGCCCCCGAGGTTGTGGTGGGGCTCGAGGAGTCGGCCGAAGCCGCAGGGGCATACGAGGACCTCGTCGCGCTGTTTCGTGCACGCGTCAACGATGCAGGGACCTCGGAGGCCGAGCGGATCGACCTGCAGCGACGGATCGCTGCGATCGCTGGTGAAAGGCTCGGGGAATCCCAAGAATCGATTCACGAATTAGAGGCCATTCTCGAGAGGGAGCCGGACGACGCCGAAGCCATGGCGGTGCTCGATCGACTGTACCGTGCCGAGAGGCGCTTTACGGACCTCCGTGGCCTCTATGAGCGCCGTGTGCAGGCCGTGGCCGATCCCGCCGAAGAGTGGGTGTTGCTCAACGAGGTTGCCCAGATCGAAGAAGAACAACTGGGGGACCTTCCTGCCGCGGCGGAGCGCCACTGGCAAATCCTCGAGAGCAACCCGCACGACGTCGATGCATTGAGGGCAGTCGAACGGCTGTCGCAGCAACTGAAACAATGGGATCGCCTCGACAGAGCGCTGGAAAAGCGACTTCAATCGAAAGTGGGCGACGACGATCGACTTGCGGTGTATCTGCAGCTTGCCGACTTGCGGCGCATTCACCTGGAAGATCCGTCGGGTGCTCTCGAGTGCTACAGCGAGGCGCTTGCGCTCGACGGCCGAAACCAGGTGGCAATCGGCGGGCTCGAGGCGATTTCGTCAGAGGGCGGCGAGCTTTTGGCGAATGCGATGGTCTTGCTCGAGCCCGCGTATGCCAAACGCGGTGAGTTCGAGAAGCTCGCCGACCTACTGCAAAGGCGCCTCGACCAGACCGAAGACCGCAAGGAGCGTCGTACCTTGCGCCTACGGATCGCCGAGCTAGCGGCGTCGGAGCTCGGTGATGCCTCCGGCGCGTACTCCGCGCTCGAATCCGCTTTCATGGACAACCCGCACGACCTCGGTCTTCTCGACCGGCTCGGCGGTGTTGCAGAGGCAGCGGGTCAGCATGATGCGTTCGCAAAGGCATTGGTGGTCGCGATCGATGCCGGCGATTTGGATCCCGAGACCGAGGTGGCCCTTTGTAGACGGGCCGCCGAGCTCTTCGATGGGGCCCTTGGGCTTCCCGAGGAGGCCGCGCGGTTTCATCGCCGGGTCCTCGAGGAAGATCCCGGCGATGCCACCGCCTTCGCCGCGCTCAAGCAGCTATACACCAAGCAAGAAGAGTGGAACGACGTTCGAGCGCTCTACCAACAGCGCATCGAGGCGACCACCGACGCGGTGGCCAAGCTCGACTTGCTCTTGCAGCTCTGTTTTCTCTTCGAGGAGATCCTCGACGAGCCGAAGCATGCGATCGCGAGCTACGAGCAAGCGCTGGAGCTCGATCCGACCCACACGCCTTCGAGGCGCGCACTACAGCGGCTCTACGGCCGGTTGAAGCGCTGGCCCAAGCTCGCAAAGCTGTTGCGGCGAGACCTCGACGAGGCCACTGGCCAAGAAGCGGCCGACCTCGCTTACGAGCTTGCCACCCTCTACGAAACGCGCCTCAATCGCCCGAGCGACGCCATCGATCACTACGAGCTGGTCCTGGCGTCGAGCCCCACCCACCTTCGTGCGCAGGAAGGCCTCGAGCGCCTCATGGAGAACCGCGAAGAGCGCCAACGGGTTGCGGGAATCCTCGAGCCGATCTTCGAGTCGCAAGGAGCATGGGGTGAGCTCGCAAAGGTCCTGGAAGTTCAGCTCGAGGACCTCACCGATTCGAGCTCTCGGGCAGCGCACCTCGGCCGCCTCGGGGAGCTCGTCGAAAGGAAGCTGAGAGATCCGGAGATGGCCTTTGACGTCTACGCACGGGCGGTGCGAGAAGACGTCGCGGACGGGAGCGCACGCGCGGACCTCAAGCGGATGGCATCGGAGCTCGACCGACAGCGGGAGCGGGCCGAGTGTCTAGAGGCCGGGCTTTCATCGGTGGCCGACGAGTACATCAAGACCGAGCTTTGTCTCGAGCTGGCCGAGCTCTGGGAGGAAGCTGAGTCGGAGCCCGAACGGGTCGAACGGGCCTATCGACAGTTGCTTCGGCAAGAGCCGGACAACCCCGACATCGTGTTGAAGGCGTCCCGCGCTCTGGAACGAATCCATCGCGCGTCCGGCGCTCACCAAGCGCTTGCCGAGGATCTACGCCGACAGCTTGGTTTTGAAGAAGCTCCCGACCGAAGGGAGGAGCTGTTTGCCGAGCTTGCGGCCCTCCTCGAAGGCTCGCTCCAGGATCCGGACGGCGCCATCGACATCCATCGGCAGCGCCTCGAGCTCGACCCCACCAACGAGGAAGTCCTCGCGGCACTCGAGCGACTCTACGAGCAGCGCGCGCGGTGGGAGCCTTTGGTGGAGGTGCTCGAGCGCCGCAACGAGCTCAGCGACGATGAGGCGCAACAAAAGGCTTCATTGCTCAGGGTTGGCCGAATCTTCGAAGACAAGCTCGGCAACGTGGACAATGCCATCGCGACCCATCGCGACATCCTGTCGAGGTTCGGGTCGGATGAGGATACGCTGACAGCCCTGACGCGGCTCTACCGGGAAACCGAGCGTTGGCGCGAGCTGCTCGAAATCATCGAGCTTCGGGCCGACACTGCCGAGGCCGTCGACGATCAGATCGCGTATCGGTTCGAGGCGGCCGAGCTGATGCGAACCAAGACCGATGAAGGCGAACGTGCGTTCGACGTCTATCGAGAGCTGCTCGAGCGGATGCCCGGGCACGAGCCGACGGTGCGCGCCCTCGAGGAGCTCGCGCGTGAAGGCGAGCCTTCCCTCCGGATCGCGGTTGCCCGGCGGCTCATCGAGCATTTCCAAAGCTTCAGCCAGCACGCCGATCAGGTGCGGATGCTGGAGATGGTCGCCGCGCAGGGCGGCCCGAGCGAGCGAGTCCGTGCGCTGCTCCGAGCTGCAGAGGTGAGCGAGGTCGGGTTGCACGATTCCGAGGCGGCGTTCGAGTTCACGGGGCGCTCCCTCCGGGCCGGCGTCGAGCCACACGAATTGCAACGCGTGGTCGCCGACTACGAGCGCCACGCCCTTGCGACGGGCCGTTTTGCAGAATGCGTCGAGACCCTGAGTGCCATCGTACCCGAGCTTCTCGATGGTGACCTCCGCACCGAGGTCCGGACGCGCGCTGCCGACATTGCGGAGCAGAGCCTCGGCAATGCTCAAGTCGCGCGCTCTCAGTACGAGCAGATCCTCGAGGAGCAGCCCGATCATCGGGCTTCTCTCGATGCGCTGTTGAGACTGGTCGAGGGAACTGGCGACGTTGGCGAATTGGTAGACCTATTGCGGCGCAAGGCCGAGCTCGTCGACGAGCGCGACGAACGTGCCGAGTTGTTGGTGCGTCAGGCGGGGCTATACGAAACCGACATCGAGGACCTCGATTCTGCGATCGACGCCTTCGACCGGGCGCTCGGAGTAAATGATCATCCCGCCGCTTACGAGGGCCTCGAGCGCTTGTACCGCAAGACCCGCCGCTGGGAGGACCTTTCCACCCTCTACGAGCGGGAGATCGACCAACGGGTCGGTGATGCCGCCACCGTGCGCTACGAGCTTGGGCAACTGTGCCTACGCAAGCTCGCCGAGCCATGGCGCGCGCTCGATCAGTTCCGTGAGGCGCTCAGCCAAGATCCGAACCACGAACCGACCGTCCGGGTTCTCGAGGATCTGCTCCAGCAGCCGGAGTACCGAAGCGCGGCGGCCGAGTTGCTCGAGCCTCTTTATCTCAAGCGGATGGAGTGGGACAAAGTGACCGCCATTCTCGAAGCCCGTCTCGACGGCGAGCACGATCCGACCCAAAGGCTCGAGCTGCTTCGGCACCTCGGCGACGTGCAGGAGTCGCACCTCGAAGACCTCGATGGCGCCCTCGAGACTTACGGTCGGCTGTTTGCCGAAGATCCCCATGACCAAGGAAGCCAAGAGAAGCTGACCCGACTCGCGAGGTCGCTGGGGCGTTGGAGCCGGCTGGCTGCCATTTTTGATTCCACGCTGCGGGCGGTCGAAGTCGACGACGGAAGCACGGCGGCTCTCGCACTGACAACCGCCAAGCTCTACGACGAGCGCTTGGAGAACCCTGAGAAAGCGGCGATCTACTATCGGCGGGCACTCACCTACGACCCGAGCAACAAGAAAGCGAGCACTGCGCTCGCGACCGTCTACGCCAAGAGCGGGAAATGGCCTGAGCTCTTGGAGCTCGATCGCGAGCGTGAGAGCTTTGCGGAAGACGACGCCGAGAGGGTTTCGATCCTGCACGAGATCGCGCGCATCGAGGTAACCGAGCTCGGGGCGCCGTCTGATGGCATCGTCACGCTCCGACGAATCCTCGAGATCGACCCATCCGACAAGGACGCGACCACTGAGCTCGACGCGCTGCTCGAGGCGGCCGAGCGCTGGGAAGATCTTGCAGCCCACATCGAATTCCAAATCGACAACACCGCGGACCCCAGGTCTTCGATCGCTCTTCGCAGCCGTTTAGGCTCAGTCACCGAATCGAGGTTAGGTGATGTCTCGCGCGCGCTCGACATCTACGAGGACGTGCTCGCGGACAATCCGTCCTACGAGCCCGTCCTCGAAGCGGTGACCCGCTTGGTTTCGCACGAGGAGCAAGGGCCGCGTGCGGTGCAGATCCTCGAGCCCATTCACCGCGAAGGCAGCCACTGGCGTGAGCTCATAGCGGTGCTGCGTGCCAAGGCGGGGCAGACCACGGATTCGTTCGAACGAGCCGAAACTTGGCGTGAGGTCGCTCAGCTCTACGCTGCACCTGGCGGTCATGAAAAAAAGGCGTTCGAGGCATGGGGCCGAGCGCTTGGCGCCGAGCCTTCCGACGAGCCCACCCGAGCGGAAGTCGACCGGCTGGCAAAGGTTCTGAGGGATTCGGCCGGCTACATCGCGATCTGTGAGGCGGCCGCCGCTGCCTCGGACGATCCCTCCCTCAGGGCTTCTTTCCTGCGAAGCGTTGCGGAGACTCAAGACCGTGAGCAGGGCGATCCGCGGGCCGCCATCCAGACATTCGGCCGGATCCTCGAAGAGGATCCCGAGGCTGCGATGGCCCTTGACGACCTCGAAGGCCTTCAACTGATGATCGGAGATTGGCAAGGAGTTGCAAGAGTTTATGAGCTGAAGCTCGAACGTTCGAATGACCCCGATCACCGCGCCGCGCTCCTGACCCGGCTTGGCGCTCTCTACGAGGAGCAGCTTTCCGATTCGGAGCGAGCTGTGTCGTACTACCAACAAGCGGCGGGCGAAAAGCCCGACGATGGCGAGGCCTATGCCGCGCTCGACCGCCTGTTTGCCGCTTCCAACGACAGTGACCGGTTAGCGGATGTGCTCGAGCATCGCATGACGATCGAAGTAGATCCCGATGTGCGTGTGGAGGTGGGGCTCCGACTTGCCGAGCTCTACGAAGCCCAGCTGGGTCGTCCCGAGGCTGCTTGCGATGCGCTAAGGGCAGTGCTCGATGCAGACCGCGATCACAGAAAAGCGCTCGAGAGTCTAAGCCGCCTCTACGAACGGCAAGGGCAATGGCAAGACCTGGTCGACATGCTGCGCCGTCGGATCGACACAGCTCTCCACGACTCGGAACGGGTCGAGCTCACGCACCAGTTAGGCAACATCACCGAACGAGAGCTCGACGACGAGCTGAGCGCGATCGCGGTGTACGGAGAAGTCTTGCGTATCGATGAGTCTCACGAGCCTTCCGTGCAGGCTCTTCTCCGAATCACCAAGCTTGCCGACTACCGCGAAGACGCTGCTGCGGTCGTCGAGCCCTATCTCCGTGCTCATGAACGATGGAACGACCTCGCTGCCCTACTTCGATTGCGGGCCGACGCGATGACCGATCCCCATGAAAAGGCGGCGCAGCTGGTGGCGCTGGCAGACGTGCAAGAACAAGGGCGCAACGACCTCAACGCCGCACTCGACGCGCTGCTTCAATCGATCGAAGAGCGACCCGAAGATGACGCCATCATCGACCGCACACAGACGCTGGCACGCGACCTTCAGCGCTGGCCGGACCTCGTGGAAGTCTTGCTCGCGGAGGCGGGTGCGAGCCTCGAGCCGGAGCGGGGCGCGGCTCTCTATCGCCGCGTGGCGCGTATCTGCGAAGACGAGCTGAAAGATCACGCCAGCGCGATCGATGCCACCGAGCGAGCTCTCTCTCTGCTCGGTGACGAGCCTTTGATCCTCGAGGAGTTGGATCGATTGTTTGAAAAGACCGAACAATGGGATCGCCTTCACGACGTGGTATCGCGGCGCCTCGAGGCGGGCGACGCGGAGCGGCCCTCGCTATTGCTCCGTCAAGGCCGGCTTCGGGCCAGCTACCTCGGCGACCTCGAAGGCGGTCTCGGCGCTTATCAAATGGCGATGGAGCACGAGTCAGGCCGCGATGAGGCCATCGAGGCCGTCCGCCGTCTGGTCGAAAAGCCTCAAGTCGCCGCAAGCGCCCTCGACCTGCTCGAGGATCACTACCGCAACGAAGGCGACCTCGAGGAGGTCGTCCGTCTGTACGAAAATAGGGTCGCGATCGCTCCTAGCGACGCCGACCGGGTCGCGCTGCTCAACGAAGCCGCTGCGATCTGGGAAAACGACCTGGGTCGTCCCGAGGAAGCCATTGCGGCCCTGCGCGCCGCCGTTCGGATCGAGCCGCGTGACCGTGAACTGATCGCCTCCCTCGAGCGTCTGGCGGACAAGTCGGGACGCTGGGACGAGCTTCGGGGGCTCGTCGAAGAGATCGCCGCCAGCAGTGAACTCGACCGACGCGAGCTCTACGAGCTTCGGCTTCGAGCCGCCGAATGGTATCGGGACCGCCTCTCGGATGAAAAAGCGGCCGAACGCACGCTCGCCGACGCGCTCGCGCTCGATCCCGAGCCTGTCGAGGCGCACGCCCAGCTCGTCGCGCTGCTGCGAGAACAACAAAGGTCGACCGAGTTGGTGGCGGCGCTGCGTGCATGGGCGGTGGTCGAGCCCGCCGTGGAAGAACGAACGGGGCATCTCCGAGAGGCGGCTGGCATTGCCTTGAACACCATTTGCGAGCCCGAGCTTGCGGCCGAGTGCTATCAGGAGCTGCTTTCCACCGACCGCACCGATGCCGACGCCCTCCGCGCTCTTTCCGACATTCGAGAGGGGCAGTCCCGATGGAACGAGGTCGTGGGTCTTCTCGAACGAAGGCTCGATGTCGCTTCGGACGACAGCGAACGCGCCTCGTTGGCGCGCAAGATAGGGGCGGTATACCGCACGCACCTCGGCGATTCGAGGGCGGCAATCGAGGCGTATGAAGCCGCGCTCGAGTGCGAAGAGAGCGACAGCGGGACTCTCGACGCGCTCGAGGAGCTCTACAAACAAAACGATCGCATCGAGGCGCTTCGTTCGCTTCTTCAACGCCGGTGTGAGCTCGTCGACGATCAGGAACGATCCAAACTTCAGCTTCGGCTCGCAAGGCTCTACGAGGATTCCTTCCGTGATCAGACCGCCGCCATTGCGATGTTGCGGGAGGTGGTGCGGTCCGACCCGACCCACGAGGCGGCGCTCAACGACTTGGAGCGCCTGCTCGAAGCAGCCGGTGCCTGGGATGAGCTCGTCGCCTCGTTGCTGTCACGGGTGGGGAATGCGACCGACGAAGACCAACGCGACCTCCTCGAGCGGATTGCCGAGATCCACGCCGACAAGCGCCACGATCCCGAATCAGCCATCGAGACCTACGAGCGGATCCACGCCGAAGTCGGCGCCAACGAGAGCTCGCTCCGCGCGCTTGCGTCGTTGTACGAGCGCAGCGAGAGTTGGACCAAGGTCGCAGATACCCTCGAACGCCTGGCCGCTCGCCTGGATGGCCAGGCCGCGATCGAGCTTAGCCATCGAGTGGTGGATCTGTGGGCCGAGAGGATCGGCGATCGGGAGCAGTCTGGCAGGGCGCTTCGGGCGGCTTACGAACGTTTCCCGAGCGACCGCGCCACCCGCGAGCGCCTCAAGGCCCACTACGAATCCGAGGGCGACTATCGAGCGCTCGCCGGCGTCCTGGACGATGAGCTCCAGGCCGGGGTCTCCGACCAAGAGCGGGTCGTCTTGCTTCGGTCGATCTCCGATGTCTATCGAGACCGTCTCGACGATCCTGGCACCGCCGCCACCTATCTCGAAAAGGCGGTCGCTCTCGACCGAGAAGATCGGGCGGCCCTCGTTCCTCTCTGCGACCTCTACATCGCGGCCGGACGTCAGCAAGATGCGGTTCCCATTCTTCGACAGATCATCGAGAGCTTCGGTAGGACGCGAAGCAAGGAGCTCGCGACGCACCATCACCGGCTCGGGCAGGCGCTCGAGTCTTTGGGGGACGCCGAAGGCGCGCTCGTCGCGTACGACGCCGCCTTCAAGGTCGACTTGGCCAACGTTGAGATCCTACGCGACCTCGGGAAGCTGACCCTCGCCCAGGGCGACCTCGGTCGGGCTCAGAAAAGCTTTCGAGCGCTCCTTCTTCAGAAGCTTGAGCCGTCATCTGGGATTCGAAAGGCCGATGTCTACTATTACCTAGGGGACATCGCAGCTCGCCAAGACGACAAGCGCAAAGCGATCACGATGTTGGAACGGGCGCTTGCCGAGGACGCGAGCCACGAGCAGGCTTCGCAGCTACTCGCTCAGTTGAAGGGTTGAATCATGGCGACAGGCAAGGTCTGCATCGACGGGGAGATCGTCGACACCGCAGAAGCGCGCGTGCCGGTGCTCGATCGGGGCTTCCTCTACGGTGACAGTGTGTTCGAGGTCTATCGGACCTACGGGGGTGTTCCGTTTGCCGAAAAGGAGCATCTCGAACGGCTGAGCCGGTCGGCGGACCGCCTGATGATTCGGATGCCGGTGCCGATCGACGCGCTTTCGTCCGAGGTGCGGGCCACGCTGGCGGCCGCCGGAGAAGGCGAGTGGTACATCCGGGTCGTGATCACTCGCGGAACGGGGCCGCTCACCTACGACCCTACGACCGCGACCTCGCCGTTGCGGGTGATCATCGTCGCCCCGATCACGCCGTATCCTCGGGAGCTTTACGAGCATGGGGCGGCCGTCGTGCTGCTCAGCGCTTCGCGGCCTACCGACGACGCACGCGCAGCCGGCGCCAAGGCATCGAACTACCTCGCCAACTTGCTCGCCGTGCACGAAGCGAAGCAGAAGGGGGCCCAGGAGGCGATCGTCCTCGGACGGCGTGGGCAGCTTCTCGAAGGGGCATCCAGCAACCTCTTCGTGGTGAAGGACGGGGTCATTCGGACGCCAAAACCGGAGCCGGGAATCCTAGTCGGGATCACGCGTGCGACGGTGCTCGACGTCTGCAGATCGGAGGGGCTGTCGGTCGACGAGACCGAGCTCTACCCAGCGGACCTCTACGACGCCGATGAAGCATTCATCACCAGCAGCATTCGGGAGGTGATGCCGGTGGTGCTCGCCGATGGCCAATCGATAGGTGATGGAACGCCAGGCCCGTTTACCGAAAGGCTTCGTCAGGGGTATCTCAGGGCTGTTGCGGCTGGAACCCGCGCAGCGGCGGTTTGACCGCTGGGGCTCAGGGCAGTATCAAGCCGCTCTCGGATCTTCCAGAGGCCTTCGGCCGCAGTTGGTCCCGCCCCACCACCCCCGCGCGAACACCTATGTCAGACACCAGTAAGACCAAGGCCCGGCGGCGCCGGAAACGAGCCGCCCAGGGCAAAGACCGCAAGAAGAAGCTCGAGAAGCAGGGCAGCACCCCGAAGTTTCCGATCCACCCCGCGGCGTCCCCAAAGCCAGACTGACGTCTCGCAACCAACGTCTGACCCATAAACTAGTGTGCAAGCGAAAAGATCCGCACACTAGTGGAGGGTGTGGGATTCGCCGTCATGCTCGACCCGCGGCACGCCCGCATCGCTCACGACGTCCGTCTCGGCCTCGGGCGGCGGTGGAGGAAGCGTTGCTTCCGCTGCCTCGAGCTCTTCGCGATGGGCCATCTGTTGCAGCTTGAGATGATGGTAGCGTCGTCTCCGGCGGTACGCGACCACGACCAGGATGGCAGCGAGAACCCAAATCGTCGTCCCACCTAGGAGAGCCGGCACGATTCGGTACCGCGTGCGGAGGCTTTCACGCCATTCGCGCTCGAGCCCGACGCTGGTCCACCCGTATGCAGTCGAGAGCGCCGTATCGAACGTCTCCCCGGCCGCCATGGATTGGATCAAGAGATGAAAGCGCCGCTTGTCGTTGGGCGTGCGGCGCAGGAACCCAACGATGTCCGCGCTCTGCGCGTAAGCGATGTTGACCTCGTGAGGTCGGTTCGGGAATCGGTCGGAGAGCTCCGAGAGGCGCAGCATCGATCGCTGAGCGGCGGCGCGCAGGAGTGATTGCATCCGCGGCAGGAGACGGACCTCCGATTGGTGGATGGCGACGCCCTCGCTGAACCAGCGCGGGACGCCGTGTCCCCTGACGGCACGGTAGAGCGCGACGTGAGAGAGCTCGTGTACCAATACGACTTCGAGGTCGGGGGGCTGCCACGTGTCGGGGGCCGACATGGTGATCAAAATCACGCCCCAGCGCGGGTACGCGACCCCGGTGGCATAGTCGGGAGGCGGATACCCGATCGGCGACAGCGCACGCATCTCCCGTGGGTTTCGCGCGACGCGAATGGTCAAGCGATCGTCGATGACGACGCCGAAGTCCGTCGCGACCGCAGCCCAGTGCTTCTCGACGCTCTCGACCAGCGGGACGACCCGCTTCCGCTCGGAAACCGGAAAAGTCCAGGTGACCGGGCCGACCTGCTCGGTCGCGTAGCCGGTCGGCGGCGTCGGCAAAGGAGCCTCGGGAGGCGCCTGAGCCGCTGTGACGGTCGCAAGGAAGGGGACCACGACCAAACACAGAATCGCCCCGGGCCAGGGTCGTTCTCGTCTATTCGTCACCAGGCCTGAATCTTAGCAGCGGAGGTCCCGGGTCGTTAGTGCGACGTCCGTCAACTATGAGGTAGGTTACACCTGCCGCGAGAAGCGCACCGACGACGAAGTAAGGCCAGGCCTTCTTGATCCATCGTTTTTTCTCGGGTTCATCGGTGGGCTTGCCGGTCGCGTCGACTTGAGCGCCTGCCGCGTCAGGGGGGCTTGGGTCCTGGAGCCATCGTGTCTGCGCTGTCTCAGCGCGACGCTCGATGTAGTGCGCGCGCTCCTCGGGTGTCGTGCCATCGAAGTCGAGGGCTCCTTCATAAAACTGGGAAGCGGCCGCATCGAAGACTTCGATTTTGATGGTGCCTTCGCGGCGAAGAACGACCAGCGCGTCCGCTCCGGTAATGGTGCCGAGACGCTTGTACGAGGCAAGATCCTTCCGGGGATCGACGCCGAGACTCCGCCGAATCGAACGAAGCCCATCAAGCCCATCTTCCTCGGAGTCCGGCTCACCGCGGAGGGCCGCGCGGAGAGCCGGGTCGGCGGGGATGCTGAGCCCCGCGCGAGCGCACTCCTGCTCGATTTCGGAGGCGGTTTTGAGGACCGATTCATCGGGATCGCCGGCAACGACAACGGCAACTTTGGGAGGGAGGGGAGGGGCCGTGTCAGTGCCAGGATCAGCGACAGTGTCAGTGTCAGCGCCAGTGCCAGCGCCAGTGTCGGTTTCAGTGCCAGTGTCAGTGTCAGCGCCAGCGACAGTGCCAGTGTCCGTGCCAGTGTCAGTGCCAGCGATAGTGCCCTCTTGCGCCGAAGCGCTAGCCGCGGTGAGGAGTAGGCCTAGGCTCAGGATCAGGCGCACCGGTGGACGATAGGCAACGAGGGCCATCCGCGCTAGCGTCCGGCCGGACTGAGATGGGCGAAGAGAAGGTGCGATTTCCGCATGGGGTCTGCTTGTGCCTCGGCTACGACGGTACCGACTTTCATGGATGGCAGGCCCAGCCCGGCCTCCGAACCGTCCAGGGGATGATCGAGGAGGCCATCGACGAGATGGGGCTCGAGCATTCGCCGGTCAAAGGGTGCAGCCGGACCGACGCGGGTGTGCACGCGCTCGGTCAGTTGGCGAGCTTTTCGTGCACGCATGACGTCCCCCCGGAGGGCTGGGTGCATGGCCTCAACGCCAGATTGCCAGAAGACATCGTCATCCACGATGCGCAGCCTTGCTTTCGCCGATACAACCCGCGGTTTCACGCGGCACACAAGCGATACCGGTACCTCGTGCGTGTGGGTCGTCACCGCGACCCCCTGCTTCGAAGGCGCGCTTGGCAGCTCGGCCCCAAGGACGGTCGCAAAGACGTGCCACCCGGCGGGGACTTCGTCGAGGACTACCTCGATGTAGAGGCGATCCGATCAGCGGCAAAGCATTTCCTCGGGACGCACGACTTTCGAGCCTTCCGCCAGTCGGGAGATCAGCGCGAAATCCTGGAGCGGACGATGTTTGCGATCCGTGTGCTTCCGGGCTGGAACGGAAGGCGCGACCTCTTGGCGATCGAGGTCATCGGCAATTCGTTCCTCAAGAACATGGTACGCATCATGGCAGGCACGTTGGTCGAAGTCGGCCAGGGGAGAATCGCTCCAGAGCACATCCCGGGGATGCTGCATGGGGACGCTGACCGCGCCAATGCTGGACAGACGGCTCCTCCGCACGCACTAACTCTCGTCGAGATCGAGCTCGCTCGTTTCGATGGACCTGCCGATGCCTTCGACCGGCCCACGGTGGGCGAGCCCCCGCGACGAAGCGCCGTCTAGAAAGTCAGCCCGAGGCCGCCGGTGAAGTAGAGATTGTCGCCCATCTTGGCCTTGCTGTTCGTGTCGGAGCCCGCGAGCTCGAAGAAGAAGAACGAGCTGTTGATGCCCCAGTCTTCGTCGAGGGCATTGGCGCGTCGCTCGTTCACGAAGTTGAGCTCGATCGCGAACTGCGCCGCCCACCCGAATCCATGGGTTCGACCAGTGGATTTGCCCCTGCCCGCGTCCTCGTTGAAGAACACGCTGTTGAAGCCGACCTTGCCGGTGAACACAAACGGCACGGGGGTCTTTCGGGCAAGGGCATCGATTCGGAGGACCGCCATCACGTTCAAAGGGAAGAGATTGAGCTTCGCGGTTTGCGTGGAGGGCACGCAGGTTTCCGGAAGGCTGGCGGTCTCGCAGGTGGCGCCTTTGTAGCTGCTCCAGCCTCCGGCAATCCCAAGGCCGATCGGACCGATGAAGGGGATCCTGTACAGATAGAAATCAAACTCGAGCAAGAGAATCGGACCCTTGTCGTCTGGATAGAAGAGGTCGAAGTTCTCGCTTCCGGGATTGGGACGATACGCTCCCACGCCGAACGAAAGTAAATATCCCTCGGGGGTCCACCCCTCATCGGCCGCGCGGCCGATCGCCTCGGCGGTCACGCGGTCGGGCACCAAGCTCATGACGGAGACCAGGATGAGAGCCGACGCGAGTCGCTTCACCGGCGGAGCCTCCAGAGGGCGGCCAGAACAAACATCAAGCCGAGGACCCAAGCGACCGAGCCGGGACCGCGCGAGCCCGCGAGGCTCACAGGTGAGGCCGAGCAGCCCTCGCACTCTCCACTGACGTCGCAGAAGCCAGACACCGCAACGTTCGTGACCATGACCCCTTCGGAGAGCTCCCCCTCGTTGGCGAGAAATGGGTCGGAGACGAACGCCTGATCGAAAGCGTTCACGAAGACAAAACCAGACTCGCCCGGTCCGAGACCGAGCGTCGTCGCTGAAATCGTCTGACTTCTCTCACTGAGCGGCGCGGTGATGCTCAATTGCGTCGCAGTTGCGGGGTCGTCGGTGCTGGAGAACCAAAACGACCAAAGCTGAATCTTATCTACGGGATTAGGGTCGCTCCAGGTGATGTTGAAGTTGAATTGGCGCTGGGGGGCCGTGTCGACGATGGGCTGGTTCGGCGGTTGGACGTCGATGGTGAACGTGGAGATCCCGTAATTGGACGGGTCGACGAGGTCGGACCCTGGGGCCTGCCGGAAGGCGAAAATTTCGTAGGGCGTACCCGACAATCCTGACGTCTCGCAGAGGACGAGCTCAGTCGTGCCAGCGCGCGCGTCGAGCAGGGCCTGGAGCGTGAGGCTGATCTGACCCGGGAAATCGGTACCCAACTGGAACGGGCTGCCCTCAACTTGTCCGCAGGTCCCCATGGTCTCGTTTCGGTTCTCCGGCCGCTCGCACCCCGCGTTCTCACCGCCAACCCAGAGAAATACATCGGTTCCGAGTGCGGTGGATTGCTGGAGGCGGATCTCGAAGGTCGTGGTCTCGGGGCTCTTCTGTACCGCTGCGCCGATGCCACCAGTCCCAGCGACGCCGCCCGCGCCGGCAGCTCCGCCCGTGCCCCCAGCCCCACCGATACCGCCCGCGCCCCCAACCCCACCGGTGCCGCCAGCGCCGTCAACACCGCAATCGCGGCTGTTGAAATAACGAATTTGGTTCTCGGACTCGAAGCCGTCGTCGTCGTTGATGGAGACTATCAGGTCGGCCAGGGGTTCTTGGGCAAGTGCGTCGATGGGGCCGAACGCCACCCCTGCTCCGAGCAGCGAGACAAGCAATAAGAGATGGTCCTTCATAGGAGGATTTCCGTGCAATCCCTGGGCCAATCGTGCAACCTCAAAAGCCGTGTGTTTTCGGGAGTCCGGAGGACAAACTGGCATCATCCGCCCTACTTCTACGCCAGGCGCTGACATTTCGTCACTTTATCAGAACTTTTTCGGCGATTTGGACCGCATTGAGGGCGGCGCCTTTTCGGAGGTTATCCGAGACGACCCACATCTGGATCCCGCCGGGATTTCCCACGTCATCGCGGATGCGGCCCACGTAGACCGGGTCCTGCCCTGCGGCGTCGATAGGCTGCGGGTAGCGCCCTTCGCTCAGATCATCGACGACCACCACGCCTTCGGCCTTTTCGAGGAGCTCCCGCGCGCGCGCCGCGGTCAATGGCGCGTGGGTTTCGACGGTCACCGCCTCGCTGTGGGCGGTCACCACCGGGACGCGGACGGCGGTCGGTGAGACAGCGATGGAGGGGTCCCCGAAAATCTTGCGGGTTTCGGAGACCATTTTGAGCTCCTCTTCCTGGTAGCCGGTGTTGGGATCAGGCTTCCAATGCATCAGAAGATTGCGGCTCAACTGACCAGAAAGTTTGTCTTTTTCGACAGGCTTGGCATGGCTGGTGGCCGTTTCCTGAGCTTCGAATGCCGCAACGGCCTGGGCGCCAGCGCCGCTGATCGCTTGATAGGTCGCAACGACTACACGCTTGAGCCGAGCCTCGTCGTGAAGCGGCTTGAGGGCCACCACCATCTGGATCGTCGAGCAGTTTGGGTTGGCGATGATTCCCTTCGGACGGTCGGCCGCCGCATCGGGGTTCACCTCCGGGACGATCAGCGGGACCTCGGGGTCCGCGCGAAATGCCGAGGAGTTGTCGACGACCAGGGCTCCTTTGCTCGCTGCGATCGGGGCCCAGTGCCGCGAAGTCGCACCGCCCGCGGAAAAGAGGGCCAGGTCGACGCCCTCGAATACCTCCGGGGCGATTTCGACGACGGTGTGCTCTGCTCCTTTGAACGTGACGGTCTTGCCGGCGCTCCGGGCCGAGGCGACCGGGACGAGCTCACGCACGGGAAACGCGCGTTGCTCGAGCACGCGAAGCATCTCTGCACCGACCATGCCGGTGGCTCCCACCACCGCGACTTTCAAGCCCTGGGACATAGGCCGGGGCTATAGGTCGGCGCCCAGAGACCGGCAAGCGGGCTTTGCACATGCTCGGGTATGATGCCTTCGGCAAGGAGTATTCATGAGGTTTCAACGCTACAGCGGTTTGATCGGGCTCGCGGGTGTCTTGTTGTTGGTCGGTGTGACCAAGGTGCGTGGACAGGCGCCTCCCGAAGTCGACGCATTTGTACCCGCCGGTGATCAGCAGGACGCCGCTGCGCGCGGCTTGCGTTCCCTCTACGTCCCCGATGGCCTCACGGCGGAGCGAGCTGTCGAAGAAACCCTGCGTACGTCACCGAATGTTCAGCGAACCCACGCGCTGTCGCTCGAAGCCAAGGGCGGCGCGGTTCAGGCGATGTCGGGGCTGGTGCCACGGCTCGAGCTCATCGGCCGCGCGACCAAACTCAGCCCGGTGGAGACCGCAGGCCTCACGGACGCTGGTAGCGACGCCAACGACCTCATCGCCATGCTTCAGGACCCCGCTGCCCAAACGCTCTGGCGGGGCCTTTTCGCCTTTCAGTTTCCGTCGTTGACGACGCAGTACGCGACCGATGCCACGCTGATCTACTCGTTCACCGGCTCACTTGCCGAAGCGCTGCCCGCATACCGAGCAGCCAAGAAGAACAAGAAAGCCGCCCGGCAGCAACTGGACGCCGAGCTGAACAATGTCGCGTTCGACGCGCGGCGGGCGTACTACGAGTTTGCCCGTGCAAAGGCCGGTGTAGGCGTGGCAGAGAGCACCGTCGCCGCCGCGGAAGCCCAGCGCAAGGATACGGCGGCGCTGGTGAATGCTGGGGCGGCGGCAAGAGTCGATCTACTGCGCGTCGAAGCCCAGCTCGAGGCCGCCAACGTGGCGTTGGAGCGAGCCAAGCTCGGCTTTCAAGTGGCGCAGCGCGCGCTTCAAACGTTGATGCACACCGACGAGGTGCCGACGCTCGGCGAAGATCTGTCGCAACCGGTCACCGGCATGCCCGCCGAGACCGAGGAGGAGTTGAAGGAACGAGCCTTTGCCGATCGCCCTGACCTGCAGGCGCTCTACACGTACGTCGAGGCGACTCGACACCAGCTCAAATCGGCGAACGGCGGACGAGCACCCGATCTTCTGGTGCGCGGAAGTGCACAATACTCGAATCCCAATCTACGCGTGGTCCCACAACAAGAGCGGTTCGAGGGCACCTGGGAGGTGAGCGCGGTGATTCGCTGGGCACCGAACGACACCGTGGAGGCCCAAGGTCGGTCGAAGCAACTCCAGGCTGCGCTCCAACGTGCGGAAGCGGATGTGATCGCGCTAGGCGATGCGATTCGCGTCGAAGTGGCGGAGGGCTACCATGGCGTGCGTGCGGCCAATGCTGCGCTGAAGTCCGCGGGCCTCGGGCTGGCAGCCGCCGAGGAAGGGTACCGGGTCAAGCGAGAGCAACTACGAGCGGGTATCGTGAACACGACCGACCTGTTGCAGTCGCAGTCCGAGCTGATTCGAGCGCAGGTCGATGTGGTCGACTCGGCGGTCGGTCTTCGGATCGCCAAGGCGCAGTTGCTCCGGGCGATCGGGGCGAGGCCATAGTGCCGACCATCGTGGCAGCGGCGGTGGTCATCGAGGGCGGTCGCGTGCTTCTCACCCAGCGAGCCGAGGGAAAGCACCTCGGAGGCCTTTGGGAGTTCCCGGGCGGCAAGCTCGAACGTGGTGAGTCTCCTGAGGAAGCGCTCGTTCGCGAATGCCGAGAGGAATGCGGGATCGAGATCGCGGTCGCCGACATTCTGGACGTGACCTTTCACCGCTACTCAGACAAAGACGTGTTGCTGTTGTTCTATCGCTGCTCGATCGTGTCCGGCGAGGTGCGTCACTTGCAGGTCGAGGACCACGCATGGGTCGACCCCCAGAAGCTCGATCGCTACGAGCTACCACCGGCCGACGCACAGGTGACCGCCCGCCTCCAAGCGCTGAGGCTCTGACGGGGCCGGACCGCCTTCGGCGGGCAATTGGTCCCGCCCCATCACCCCCACGCTATCGCCTACGCGCGCCTTCGATGATCAGACCCTTCACCAGCGTCACGTCCTCGGCGGGCATCGTCACCGGCTGTGCCAGGATGTTGATCATCTGGCCGGTCGTCACGTTTTGCTGCGTGTAGAGCATGCCCTTCTGAATCGCTTTGGGCTCGCCAAAGAGGTCCGTGAGCTGAATGATGTTGGGCTTGGCCTCGTCGTCGAACTGGAAGACGATGCGGGTCACCACTTCGCCCGGCGTGGTGAGGATGATGCGATAGCCTGGGTAATGCATCAAAACCTGCGCCGTTGTCCGAGCCATGATCACGCCCTCGAGCTCTGCGGCTACCAGGTCGACAGTCGGGCGCTCTTTGCTCCAGACTCGCACCGCCCGACGGACCGAATTGAGGGCCGCCTCGCTGCCCTCGGTGGGTGTGCCAGCGGCGGGACCCTCTTGCTCTTCGGCCGCTTCCTCCTTCGAGCAGGCGATCGCGCTGAGGGCGATCAGAAAGACGAGGGCACTTCGCTTCAACACATCAGCTCCTGGCTGGCGTTTGTACCGCGAATGACGCCGTCACCCAAAAGAATGCGCGCTCAGCTCAGCGCCTCGCGAGGGCGTCTCCGACGCTGCCATTCGCGCCAGTGGCGATGCGAACGGCGAACGGGTCACGCGACGAACCGATCCGTTCGAGCGACGCCGAGCCTCCGAAGAATGACCCGGCGGCCTTTTCGAGGGGGCCTTTGTACGCGTCATAGGTAGCGTCGTCGTTCGGCGCCGCCAATCGATCCTGGACCCGAAAGAGCACTTCGTCGGTGGCGAAGCTGAAACCCAGATCGGCCTCCGATTCGAGCAGCTGGCAGGCGCGAAGCGCACGCCGAAAGGCGTCTTCGATCCCTGTTTGGAAATCTCCGTCGAAGCCCCGCTTGCGGCTGTAGAGCAAACCGGGACGGTCATCGGCCACATCGAGATAGTAGTCCGATTGGTGGCCGATCAGAACGACGCCCGGCCCCTGCGGAACGTGCGCGTAATCCGCGACGTCGATCAAGAGCTCGTCGGGAATTTTCTTTTCGCGGATCCACCGATGGAAGACCGGAACGAGCTTCTCGAGCTCGATCTCACCGGCGCTCGTGTAAAGCTTCACCTGAAACTTCGTCGGTTTCATCGTCATTCCGCAGCTGCTGCTGCTGACTCAGTGAGACGCTGATAGCACGAATGCGCCGCTTCGATGAACAACTGCGACTCGTCGAGCGTCCGGTGGGCGATCTCGTCGTTGGCATTCTCGTAAGACTTGTCCGCGTGCATCTTCAAAAGATAGGTTGCGAACTTCCCTTTGGCGAAGGGGTCGTGGAAGAGCTGTGTGTCGTGGAGGTGCGTCTTGAAGTTCGTCACCACGTCGTCGGCATCGTCTTTGACCTGCACGTCGAGATGTCGAACCAGGGCCTTGGCTGCGGTGACCATCGCCTTGAAGCCACCCGCAGCAGCGGTCGCCGCCTGGCCGGCCTCGAGCGCGTCCTGAGCGTCGTGGAGCTGTTGCTCGGCCTCTTGAAGACCAAACTCGACGAACGGAACGATTTCGCCGGCACATTCCCCGACACCGATGTCGCCGATGTTGTATTCGCGGGGGTCACCCCAGTCGCTGTAGTAGCTCGGGTCTTCTTCGTAGCTCGGTGGCTTTTGGATGGGCGCCAAGACCTTGCGGAAGTCTTTCTTGCCCACACGCGCGATGAATGCCTGGAAGCTTTCGTCGCCCTCGCGATTCTCCATGTAGTGTGCGGTGATCAGCTCGACGGCCTTCGGAATGTTCTTCGAGGGGACGGCGCCGACAACCAGGCCATAGCTCTTGGCGTTTTGCGTCCATTGACCGCCGAGAACGAGATTGAAGTGCGGCACCTTGCGGCCGCCGACCTGTCGGCTGACCCCGGTGAACCCGATGTCCGCGGCATGGTGCTGGCCGCAGGAGTTGAAGCAGCCGCTCGCCTTGATGCGGAGGGCCTCGACGGGCGGGGGGAGGTCGTTCTTGATCACCTCGAGTCGTTTACGGAGCTCGCCCGTCAGACCGCGCGACGCGGAAATCCCGAGCTTGCAGGTGTCGGTGCCCGGGCAAGACGTCATGTCGGTGATGGTGCCGGCGCCGGCCTCGGCGAGATTGAGCGCATCGAGCGCTTGGTAGAAGGCGATCGCGTCTGCGCCGCTGAGCCAACGAAACGCGAGGTTCTGCTCGACGGTGCAACGGATCGAATCGCCCGTGTACTGCCGTGCCAGGTCGGAAAGTGTCCGGCTCTGGGTGGAGGTGAAGTCGCCGAGGGGCATCTTGACGATGGCCACGTAGTATCCCTCTTGCGCCTGCGGACGGAGGTTGTGCTTGGCCCAGGCTTGAAAGCTCGCCGGGGCATCGCTTGGGATCGGGCCAGGGTCGCGAACCGGCTGCTCGTCGGTGACGTGCAGATCGTCCAAGAAGGCCGTCCATCGTGGGTCAGGGCGAAGCGTCTTGCGCTCTTGGGCGACCAACTCCTTGAATTCATCGATGCCCACCTTTTGCACGAGGAACTTGATGCGCGCGCGCGCGCGGCTCTGCTTTTCTCCGAGCCGAGCGAACACCCGGGCCACGGCCTGCGCGAGAGGCAGAAGCTCTTCCTCGGGGCAGAACTCGGCCAGCACTTTGGCCTTCACCGGCACCGCGCCGAGACCGCCGCCAACCACCACGCGGAAACCACGCTTTCCATCGCGGACCTGCGCCACCGCGCCGAGGTCGTGGAAAGTCACCAGGCCGCATGGATTGTCTTCACATCCGGAGAAGGCGATCTTGAACTTGCGCCCGAAGTCTTGCACGTCGGGATGGCCGAGCAGAAACTGGGTGATCGCGTTCGCATATGGCGTGACATCGAAGGCTTGTGTGCTGCAGACGCCCGCATACTCGCACGCTGTGACATTGCGAACGCTGTTGCCGCACGCTTCGCGGGTGGTGATCCCCACCGCGGCGAGCCGCCGCATCATGTCGGGGGTGTCCTCAATGTGAACGAAGTGGAGTTGGATGTCCTGCCGGGTGGTCACGTGCAGGATCGAATCGGAGTATTCCTCGGCGAGCTCGGCAAGTGTGTCGAGTTGTTCGGCGCTGAGCTTGCCGAACGGGATCTTGATCCGCATCATTCCGGGCGCGTCCCACACTGTATCGGGGCCCTTGGTCAAGTCACCGCAGGGGAACCGAAGGGGCTGCTGACCGGTTCCGTCGTCACGCAGGCCGTTGTCGTACCGCTGACCGTACACGCCGCGCCGAAGGCGGGTCTCGGCGAAGATCTTGTCGTCGATCTTCCCTTCTTTCTTGAGCTCGATTTGGCCTTCGAAGAGGTCCACCTCGCCGCCGAGTCGATCGGGGATGCGCTCGCCGAGCTGTTCTTTCCACGAAGTCATGGTGCTCCTGTACCTAGGCAGCGAAAAGCGTTGCCAGCGGCAACCAGGACTATTCCGCAGTTTGCACGATGGTCAAGTCAACAATTGCACGAACAGACTTGTAGGGCCATTTTCAGGTGAAAAACAAGAATAAATATATGACTAAAAGAGTCAAGATTGTGGGTTTCTCCCACTCGGTTGCTGCCCCAAGCGCTGCCGCTATAGTGCCGCCGCTCGGCGCCCGATGTTAAGGTGTCGCTCCATTCGGGGATCGTCTAACGGCAGGACTCCAGTTTCTGGTACTGGCTATCTAGGTTCGAATCCTAGTCCCCGAGCTACTGAACAGCTAAAGGAGGTGCTCACAGGGAACCCGGATGCCCACGCTTCGAGAGCGGTCCAGCTGAGGCTGGCCCGCGTTTGGTCTCGCGCGTGCGGTTCGAATCCTAGTCCCCGAGCTACTGAACAGCTAAAGGAGGTGCTCACAGGGAACCCGGATGCCCACGCTTCGAGAGCGGTCCAGCTGAGGCTGGCCCGCGTTTGGTCTCGCGCGTGCGGTTCGAATCCTAGTCCCCGAGCCAGCCTTCTGTTACGAAGGCCCGACTCAAGGCCCCATCGTCTAGTGGTTAGGACATCGGCCTCTCACGCCGGTAACGCGAGTTCGAACCTCGCTGGGGTCACCACTGTAGCCCGGCTTCGGCCGGGCTTTTCAGCTAACGCCGACGCAAGCGTCGCCTGAGCGACAGAGCCAAGGCGCAGCACAGCAGGGCGAGCCACGTTGCCGAAGGCCTTGACGGTGCAGCGCTGCCGACCGTGCATCCGCCACCACCATTGTCGGCATCCGCTCCACCCGTGCCGCCGCTGCCCGCGTCGCCGCCTGCTCCACCGACACCGCCCATTCCGCCAGCGCCGCCGGTTCCCGGGGGATCCTCCGGACACGGCGGTAGTGTTCCGGCTAGCGAGAAGAACGTGTCGAAGTCGTTGTCCGCGAAGCAGTTTCCGCGGGGGCCGGCTGTCAGCAACGCGAGGTCGCCAGCGAAGTCTTTGAACGGGTTGTCGGGTTTGACATTTGTTGCGTTGTTCAGGACGATATTTCCCACGATGCGATTGTTCTCGGCAGCCTGGTCCGCGAGGAATCCAGGCGCCATCATCACGTCGGGATCGACTTCGCAGTCAAACATGGGATCCCCGTCAAACGGGATGCAATAGTCGACGACGCCAATCCCAACGAAGTCGTGATTTTCGACCGTGTTCCCCGAGGCCACTGACTCGTCCACTCCCACATAGAGGATGCCGATTCCGCTCGGGATGCCGGAGAGGATAGCGCCCGGCCGCGCGGTGTTTTCCCTGTTGTTGTCGTGGATATCGTTGCCCATGAGGTTGATGCGTTTGGCGCTGCCTCTGTTGGGATATATGTCCGGGAGGAGCAGGATGGCCGCGCCGACCGTGTTGTTTCGGGACTCATTGCCCATGACCATGACGTCGTCGCTGTTCGACACCTCGATGCCGTTGACGCTGTCTTCGACGAGATTGTTGATGACGCGGACGCGCTCGGAAGTCTCGACCCAGAGTGCGCTATCCAAGTCTGAACCCGTGGAATAGCTGTTTTGGATCAAGCCGTCCCTCGATAGGACGGGGAAGATTCCATAGTTCCGGTTGTCGATCGATTCGACGTCCTCGAACGTGAAGCGCTCGACGTGCTCGGTGAAGAGCCCGTTGTTCTCGAAGCCTTGGATCGTGATGCCTTGGATCACGATGTCGCTGAGCCAGGGCTCGTTTTCCTTCGGGATGATCTTCGGCACGTTCGGATGCAGGGGGAAGGGCGGCGCCATGTCCGTGTGACAGCCCATGCAGTCGGTCCGTTCGACATGGAGCGAGTCGACCCCCTTGGGCTGCGCCGCTTGCGGAACCTCCGGCGGCACAATGACAATACCGTTGCGCTGAGTGCCGGTGCTCCTCACGATCACGCGCTCCTCGTCGAGGCTTTCCGGCCCGGCTGCCGCGGTGCTCAGCCCGATCAGTTGGATTCCGTTCTTGGTGATTTCGAGCCCGTTGTCCACGTTGCAGGGTTCTTCGTAGACGCCAGGCTCGACCTCGATCCGGGTGTCCTCTTCTGCCTGATCGAGGGCCGCCTGGATCGACTGGCCCTGCGTGACGGTGATCGTGCCGTCCCCGATCTGCTCGGGGGGAATCGGATCGCGCTGGCAGTCGCCGCCAGCGCCACCGGTGCCGCCCATGCCGCCCATGCCACCAGCCCCGCCAGCGCCATCCGGATCGTACGGCTCGAGGCCCTGCACCGGGTCCTGATTTAAGATCGTGGCGACTTGGGTGAAGATCGTGTTGTTGGGTCCCGTGGTCCAGCCGGGCTGTGCGCCGGCGTTGATCTCGGTGACGTTGTCGCTACCGGTGGGGTCGCCGGGAAAGTCGGAGTCGTCCGTCTCAACGCAAGCAAACACCTCATCCAGGCTGAGGGTGCCATTCATTGGGGACCCGTCAGCGCCGTCGCATGCCAGGTCGCCTGTCGCGTCGAAAATGTCCCAGCCGTACCCGTTCCATTCGGGAACGGATGTGTTCCCGTGGCACAACTGGCAGTCCGCGTTACCCGGAATGGGAATGGGGCCGTAGAAAGTTTCCCAAGCGTTCCGTATCGCCGGGGTCGCACTCGCAGGCGGCCCGCCGACCAAGAACACAACAAGTGCCGCGCCCAGGACGAGCAAGCACCAGGTTCGTAGACTCGCGAAAACAGATGTACGCATGATCAACTCCAGTGGGCAGGGGGCAGAGGATGGCGTGACGGCGATCCAGCCGTGCGAACGCTTCAAATACCACGACGGCGCCGATAAAATCAATGGCCAGTCCCGGATGACCATGCCGGGGTGCAGTGCTCAAACGCTGCTTCAACCTGGGTCGGAACCAGGACTGGCAGGGGATAAGACAGCGAGTGTCGGACAGGTACTACGAACGCTTTTGGCCAACGTCCCGGGCCCTCAGGTGCCATTGTATTTCTTGGGCTCGAAGTTGCTCGCGATCTATCCGATGATGCCGCTTTTCCCGAATCAAGCGCTCTCCGTCGCAGTGCTCAGCTACAACGGCGACGTGTTCTGGGGCTTCAATTCAGACTGGGACTCACTTCCCGACGTTCACAATGTGGTCGAGGGCATTGGCGCTCAGTTTGGCGAGCTGCGTGCGGTATCCTCCGGGCGAAGCTGACGGTCTTTGGGGGATCGGTGGACAATACGGCGCTAGAACAGGTACGGCACGAGCCACCAGCTGCGCTCTTTGTATTCGCGCCACTCTGGGTAGCGGCTCATGCTGGCCTCTTTCATCGCCATGTTGGTCGAAAAATGGATGCCCCAGAAGTACACGAGCACCAGCGCTGGAATCCAATGCCACGCGAGCAGTGCGAAGCTTCCGTACACCATCATCTCTCCGAGATAGTTTGGGTGCCGCACGCGCTTGAACATGCCCTCGGTGATCAGGCCACGCTTCACCCGGAGCGTCGAAAACTTCTGGACGTCTGCGGCGATCATGATGACGCAGCCCAGGATGCACAGGGTCACGCACAGGCAGAACCACGCGCTCTTCGGCAGCGGATAGTTCTGAGTCGAAATGCCGGAGATCAAAACGAAGCCGGCTAGCCAATAGAGTGCGAGCGCCGCCGCATCGGCGATGCTGCTAGCGATTGTGGCCCGGCCTTGCCAGTTGGCGTCTGGGAACCGAAGGTCCTTCATGAGCCAAGTCAGCCCGTACGATCCATGCATCGCGAGGTAGAGCCAGGCCGCCGTGGATGTCGCGGCCGGCGTCTTGCCAGCGTAGTACCACATCAGGAGTGCGATCACCGGGAACGTGCCGGCCTTCTGCAGGTTGATGATGGTCGCAAGCTTGAACGGCCGCGGGCCGCCACCAATGTCGAACATCATCCAGTGGTTGAAGCGCGACAGCGTATGCGCCCAGCGCGGAGGTGGCTTTTCGAGAGTGTCGTCCATCGGATCCTCCGAAGCGGGCCTACGAAGCGACCTCGCCCGATGAACGAAGACTACCCTGCCTAGCGCACCAAGTGGAAGTCGCCGTTGAAGTCGCCCATATCGCCGAACTCGGGAGCGAATGAGGGTGGCACCACCCCGGCCCCTGAATCACACTCCCTCCCGTGCCGGGCCGCCTTCTGCCGCGACAGTTCTATTCTCGCGATGCGCTGGAGGTCGCGCGGGATTTACTGGGGCAGGAGATTTGGCACGGGAGCGTTGGGCTTCGGATCACCGAGGTCGAGGCGTATCGGTATCCCGACGACAGCGCGAACCACTGCCACCTCGGTCGCACGCCGAGGAATGCGCCGATGTGGGGTCCGCCGGGGCACGCGTACGTGTACCTCTGTTACGGCATCCACCAGTTGCTCAACTTCGTGACCAATCGAAATGGGGAGGGTGCTGCAGTGTTGATTCGGTCCTGTGAGCCTATCGCAGGTCATCGCGCGATTCGACGCCGCCGCGGAAGGAAGGAGGGTCCGGTGCTGTTGACGGGTCCCGGCAAGATCGGCCAGGCGCTGGGGCTCGACGGCTCGTTTTGCGGACACCCACTCTATCGACTTGGCGGGCTCGAGGTGCGGGAAGGCTCGCGCGCATCCAAGATCGCGATCGGATCTCGGATCGGCATCGGCTATGCTGAGCCCGAGCATCAAGAAGCCGAATGGCGGTTGGCGATCGCAGGCTCTCCTTGGGTGAGCCACGCGAAGGCGCTGAAAGCGGTGCGCCGATGACCGCACTTGCGACGAGCTCGAGCGCTGAAACCCGAGGGGTCTTGGTCGAAGTGCAGAGCTACTACCTCGAAGAGCAATCGCATCCGGCGTCGCGGCGTTTCGTTTTTGCTTACACGATCACGATCACCAACAACGGCAACGAAGTGGTACAGCTGCGGTCACGCCGCTGGATCATCACCGACGGCCTCGGGGATGTCGAAGAGGTGGAGGGGCCCGGCGTAGTCGGCGAGCAGCCCGTCCTTCGCTACGGAGAAAGCTTTCGGTATACGAGCGGTGCCATCCTCACCACCGAGCGCGGCACGATGAAAGGCACCTATCAAATGCATTTCCCCGAAGGCGGCCAGTTCGACGCAGAGATAGCCGAGTTCCTGCTAGAGAGGCCATACTCCCTGAACTGAAATAAAGGGGACAGTCCCCTTTTCTAGTTGGTCTTGTCCCAAGCGGCTTTGATCGCTTTGTAGGTTTCGATGCCGCTCTCGGTGAGATCCAGGGCGCCTGCGCCCACCAGCCTTTGATGCACCTCTTTCGGGTCACGCTCCCAACCCGTGGGCAGGTCGAGCTTCACGTTGACGGGGACACCACCGAGGAGGCCTTGCTCTTCCATGGTCCACAAAGCTTCGGCGGCGAGAAACTGCCCGGCGACCTTTCGGAGCTCGGGCGCCAGGTGGCTGGCGAGCGGAAAGACGTCGTAGAGCCCGATCTCCTCGGCCGGCACCGCGAGCGGTTGCCGCAGAGCCTTGAAGACCGGAGCCGCGATCGGCAGCTCGACGAGGTCGAGCCCGGCGATGTCCTGGCCTTGGCTGGCCATCAGCGACCGCTCGAGGGCGTCGCCATGGCTGCGGGTGATCGCAGCGGGCCGGGCGGAACCGTCCAAAAGAACGGTAAGCACTAGGTAGGGGCGCGGGTCTCGCTCTTCGTTCATTTTCGGAGCGCCTTGTTAGCGCATTTCGCACCGGTTGGGTAGTCCTCGTCGCCTTGACGGGGGCTACTGCCTTCGTTAGCTGCACCCGCCCCGATGCGTATCGAAGTTCATCCGACCCATCCTCAGGCAAGACAGGTCAAGCGGGCGGCCGAAATCCTTCGTCGGGGCGGTGTCATCGTCTATCCCACGGGAACGGTATACGGCCTAGGCTGCGATATTCATCAAAAGCGCGCCGTCGAGCGCATCTATCAGATTCGGCAGCTCAAGAAAGATCACCCGTTGAGCTTCGTCTGTCCGGACCTAAGCAAGATCGCCCGTTACGCCTACGTCGACGACTTCGCGTATCGCACCATGAAGCGCCTCATCCCGGGGCCGTATACGTTCGTCCTTCGTGCAACCCGGGAGGTTCCCAAGATTCTCGTCCGAAAACAGAAGACCGTGGGCATCCGCGTGCCCGATCATCCGGTAGCGCAGGCGCTCCTCCAGGAGCTCGGAAGCCCCATCGTCTCCACCTCGGCGATGATCGGCGACGAGGTCCTCAACGATCCAGACGAGCTCCATCAACGATTCCCCCAGGTCGAAGCATTTGTCGACGCCGGCTGGGGAGGGATTGAGCCCTCGACCGTCATCGATCTCACCGGCGACGAGCCCGTCGTGCTCCGTGAGGGCGCCGGCTCGATCGACATACTTTAACCCAGTGAAACCCCGTGGCCGATGCAAAGCGCTGGTCTACGCGGACCGAACCGGGGAGCCACGCGCTTCGGAGATAATGCTTCGAAGGAGCGCCGTCCACTCCCGGTATCGAGGCGCTCGGCTCATCTGTTCGACCAACCGTTCGGCGGTCCATTCGTCGCGGCCCTGGTACTGGGTCACCGCCGCCCAATTGGCAAGATGCTGGTCCCACTGCTCCGCGGTCCAAGAACCGACCTCGCCAGATCGAAAGATGAACAAATGGTCGTCGGCCAGGTCTGCGCCAGCCACCCAGAGGCCGGTATCCGTGATGAAAGGGCCAAGCGATCGAATGACGAGCTGGCGCTCCGCAGCCCGTCCGAGCGGTTCGAGCGCGCGGTCGAACTGCTCCCAGCTCCGGGTGAGGGTGCGCACTCGTTCTTCAGAGATCGGCATGTGTGGTTTGAATGCGCCTGGCGCGACACGAGCATCGTGATCGTCGTGGATGCGGATGCCGTGCTGCTCTTCGGCGGCGCGATAGGCTCGTAGGGCCTCGTCTCTCGAGACCTCACCGTCGATGCACCCGACAAACGAAGCGATCAAAGGACGGGTCACAATGCGCTCGTTTCAGTTGGGCGCATCCGGCCCGGCTTTCGTCGCGGTGCGGCGGGGCTGTCGTTGCAACAGCGCGCTCACGCGATCGAGAATTTGGTTGGCGAGGGCATGCTTGCTCATCTCGGGAAGAGAGGTGGCCGAGCTCGCCTCGACGAGGGTGGCCCGATTGGTGTCCCCGGCCAGCCCGTCGCTTGCGGCATTGGCGACGATCAGATCAGCCCCTTTTCGCTCGAGCTTATGCCTCGCTGCCTGCTCGAGGTTTTCGGTCTCGAGGGCAAAGCCCACGAGCACTGCGGGCCGGTGCCCGCGCTTGGCCCCGACGTCGGCGAGGATGTCCGGGTTGCGGACGAGCTCGAGCTGAAGGCCGTTCCCTTTTTTGATCTTGCGGGGCGCGCGCTGTTCGGGTCGGTAGTCGGCGACTGCGGCGGCCATGATCACGACGTCGGCTTCCTCGAAACGCTGCATGACCGCCTCGTGCATCTCGCGCGCCGCCCGCACGCACACCACATCGGCGCCCCGGGGGTCGGGCAGATTCACCGGCCCGCTCACGAGCGTGACCGAAGCGCCACGCCGAAGTGCCTGCGAAGCGATCGCGTAGCCCATCTTGCCCGTGGAGCGGTTGCCGAGGAAGCGGACCGGGTCGAGGTCTTCGTGCGTGGGACCGGCCGTGATCAAGACGTGTCTGCCGGCTAAGTCGTCTCCTCGCGCGAACTGGGTCTCGAGCTCATCGGCGATGTCCTCGGGCTCCATCATCCGGCCTAGGCCGATTTCGCCGTTCGCGAGCGTCCCGGTCACCGGGCCGAGCATGACCGCGCCGCGCTCGATCAGCCGTGCGACATTGGCTTGCGTGGCCTCGTGTGCCCACATCCGATGGTGCATCGCGGGCGCAAAGAAGATGTCTCCGCGCGCGCAGGCAAGCGTTGCGAGCACCGCATCGTCCGCCAGGCCCGAAGCCGCCCTGGCCATCAAGTTCATGGTGGCCGGCGCGACCACGATGGCGTCGGCCCATTCACCGAGCTCGACATGGACCTCGCCCGCATAGTCCTCCGCCCAGAGGTCGGTGACTGGCGGCTTCCCGGTCAGCCCCGCAAACGTGATCGGCCCGACGAAGCGCGTGGCGGCGTTGGTCATCGCCACTTGCACTTCGGCGCCACGGCGCATGAGCTCACGCACGAGCTCCACGGCTTTGAAGGCCGCGATACCGCCACTGATACCAACGACGATCCGCTTTCCCTGGAGGGACATCCTCGGCGCAGTCTAGCAGGGGCGGGGTGATTTGCGACGCATCATCTGACCTGAACGCCCGATGGGTGTCAGCGTGTGCGGGCGCTCACTTTGTCGGCACGCCAGGCGCGGGAAACTGGTCGCAGAGGTCCTTGATCTCGCCTGCAACACGGGTGACGAGGGTCTCGTTCTCGACGTCCTCGATGACGTCGCCCATCCAATTGCCGAGCCGCTTCATCTCGTCGCTGCCCATGCCTCTGCTGGTGATGGCGGGCGTCCCCAGGCGGATGCCGCTTGGGTCGAAAGGCTTGCGCGTGTCGAAAGGCACCGAGTTGTAGTTCGCGACCATCCCTGCGCGGTCGAGGGCCTGGGCCGCGACTTTGCCAGGCACGTCTTTGCTCGTGAGGTCGATCAAGATGAGATGGTTGTCGCTGCCGCCCGTCACGAGATCGAAGCCGCGAGACAAGAGCACCTCCGATAGGGTGCGGGAGTTGTCGACGACGGCGTGCGCGTAAGACTTGAATTCGTCTGTCATGGCGAGCTTGGCCGCGATGGCGATGCCGGCGGTCGTGCCGTTGTGTGGCCCGCCCTGGAGCCCCGGGAAAACCGCGCGGTCGATGGCTTTCCTGTGCTTTTCGTCGCACATGATCATGCCGCCTCGCGGTCCGCGGAACGTCTTGTGCGTGGTGCTGCTGATCACCTCCGCGTGCCCGACTGGCGACGGGTGCGCCCCGCCGGCGACCAGTCCCGAGATGTGCGCGATGTCCGCCACGAGAATCGCATCGACCTCGCGGGCGATCTCGGCAAACTTTGGGAAGTCGACGATGCGCGAGTAGGCTGTCGTGCCGCAAAACAAGACCTTTGGTTTGTGCTCTCGGGCAAGCGAAGCGACTTGGTCGAAGTCGATGCGGTGGTCGTCTCGGCGCACCCCGTACTGAATCGCGTTGAAGTACTTGCCGCTGATCGAGACCTTCCACCCGTGCGTGAGATGACCGCCGCTTGGAAGGCCCATGCCCATGATCGTGTCGCCCGGGTTACAGAAGGCGAAATAGACGGCTAGGTTTGCGGGCGAGCCCGAGTAGGGCTGGACGTTCGCGTGGTCGACACCAAAGAGCGCCTTCAGCCGCTCGATGGCCAGTTTCTCGATGGCGTCGATGTTCTGTTGGCCCTCGTAGTAACGCCGCCCGGCGTACCCTTCCGAGTACTTGTTGTTGAGCACGCTTCCGCACGCCTCCATGACGGCAGTGCTCGCGTAGTTTTCGCTTGGAATGAGGCGTAGCTTCTCGTGCTGACGCCGAACCTCGTCAGCGATGTACTTAGAGATTTCAGGGTCGACTTCAGCTAGGTGTGGGTCCGCCATGTTTTCTCCACGGGGGCCTTAGCACCCGGCAACTTGGCGAGCCAGAGGGTCGGTGTTATCCGAAGGCGGTGAGCGGCTATTTTCCAAGCTCCAAAGAGTTCGAGCGGCTCAGCGCGACGGCCACGGTCGTTCCGGTGTACCGCGAGGTGATCGCCGATCGTCTCACGCCGGTGCTCGCCCAGGCGACGCTCGGACACGGCCCGGGCAGCTTCCTGCTCGAGAGCGTCGTCGGCGGTGAGAAGTGGGCCCGTTATAGTTTTGTCGGGGCCGATCCTGAAGTGATCGTGCGAGGGGTCGCGGATCGCTTCGAGCGAGTGGTCGACGGGGTGGTGGACCAAGAGCTCGGCGTCGATCCGTGGGAGCGCCTTCGCGAGACGTTGGCGGAGTGGAAGCCGCCGGAGGTCGACTGGCTGCCCCGATTCTGGGGCGGAGCCGTGGGTTTCGTCAGTTATGACGCCGTTCGGACCTTTGAACCCACCGTAGGGCCCGCTCTCACCCGTGACGACGATTGGGAGTTCTGCTTCGCGGTCGGCGGAACGGTCCTCATCTTTGACAGCGTCCGTGGGACATTGCGCGTCGTCGTGCCGGCCCGCGTGCAAGGCGACGCGAAGAGCGCATACGAGCGCGCCACCAGGCGTATTGAAGCGACTCTTCGAGCTCTCGATGAGCCCAAGCTTCCACGGAGGCTCCATCCGCCCGAATCGAACGGCGAGCTCGAGCTTCCCGCGTCGAGTTTCGATCGCCCGGGCTTCTGCAAGGCGGTCGAGGAGGCCAAAGAACATATCCGCGCCGGCGACATCTTCCAAGTGGTGTTGTCCCAACGCTTTCGAGTGCCGCTCGGCAACACCGACGTGTTCGATGTCTATCGTGCGATGCGGGTCATCAACCCGAGCCCGTACATGTATTTTCTCCGGCTCCCGGACCGAATCGTCGCCGGTGCCAGCCCAGAAACTCTGGTCCGTCTCGAAGACGGCCAGGCTTACGTTCGTCCGATCGCCGGTACGCGGCACCGCGGCCGAACCGAAGAGGAAGACCTCGCGATCGAGGAAGAGCTGCTCGCCGATCCCAAGGAGCGCGCCGAGCACGTCATGCTCGTCGACCTCGGCCGAAATGACGTAGGGCGCATCAGCCGACCGGGTACGGTCACCGTCACCGACCAAATGCTCGTCGAGCGGTATTCCCACGTCATGCACATCGTGTCGAACGTCGTCGGCGACCTCGCGCCAGGACGCGACGCCCTGGACGTCCTTCGAGCCACGTTCCCCGCCGGAACGTTGAGCGGTGCACCCAAGGTGCGCGCGATGCAGATCATCGAGGAGCTCGAGCCCGAGCGGCGAGGGGTTTACGGCGGAGCCGTCGGGTACATAGGCTTCGATGGCAACATGGATGTCGCGATCGCGATCCGGACGATCGTCGCACGCAATGGCGAGATGTGGTTGCAAGCCGGTGCCGGCATCGTCGAAGCCAGCGACCCGGACAAGGAATACGAAGAGACCGTCAACAAGGCACGCGCCGGTTTGGTCGCGGTGAAGGCGGGGCAGCAGTCGTAGTCAGCCGCCGCAGGCCTTTGACAGCGCCGAGGGCACAGGCTAAGAAGCGCGTCCCGAGGGGCGACCCTCTTCGGGGGATGCGGCGGTAGTTAAGTTGGTTATAACGCCGGCCTGTCACGCCGGAGGCCGCGGGTTCGAGTCCCGTCCGCCGCGCCACCACCCGCCCAGTGAGGGCGGGTGGCGTCGCGTCCTCCGGTCCTCTCACCGGGGTGTACTCGCGCCCTTTGGGCGCTGCGTACTGCGTTTGGAACGCTGAGCTACACGGACTGACGTCCGTTCCGCTTCGCAGCGTTCCAACCGCACACGAGTCCCGTCCGCCGCGCTAACACCCGGCCCCTGCGTCAGCGCCAGTGTCAGTGACAGGGTCAGTGTCAGCGCCAGTGACAGCGTCCGTGTTAGGGCCTGTGTCAGTGAGGGACGCGCGGTCGTTTCGTCGCCAATCCCACCGAACGCAGATCTTTCGGCCACGGTTCTGTAAAGCCCACAAGAATCCGCGGTTTTGCGTTGGCACACCGCATGCATTTACATGCCTCTACTTGGTGGCGGTCTGGTAGGGAGCGTTGCAACCGAGGAGGGTTCTCATCCGTTACTTTTTCGGATTTCTATGTGTCTGTGCGCTGGACGTAGTGCCGTTGCCCCGGAGCGCGAGCGCACAGGCCGGTGAGGGAGCCACGACCTCTGAGTCCGCGCCCTCGTCTGAGCCAGCATCTGAAGAGCCCGTGTTGCAGCTCGAGCTAACCCTTGCCGGTGTTGACGTTGCGCCAAGCCCGCCACGGACGGTCGACGGATACACGCTTGAGGAGATGGATCTTCGTGTGCGGCGAGCGCGGATCGGGCTCATCAGCTCCGCTGCTGTTTTGGTTGTTGGTGGGGTGCTCCTGGGGGTTGCCGGCGCTAGCGCTAACATCGTTACTGACGAGAGCTTGGGGCTCCTTTGGGGCGGGGTGGCTCTGGCGGGGATCGGCTCCGTCGGGATGATTGCCACCGGCATCCTGCTGGGCGTCCGCAAGCGAAAGCGGCGCAAGTTGCACGAAGCGGACTATGGCAGACCGCGCAAAGTTCAATGGGATCTGGCAAGATCTCGAGTCGTGTTCTGAGCGGTGTGACGCCCCGGCGGCACGATGTGCGACGTGGGGGCGTTTGAGTTGGAGAAGTAGTTACCCTCCCAGTCGAGCAAACAACTCAACCGAGCGCCTTGGCGTCGAGGTGGCGCCCCTCTTCTCTTGCGGCCTTGATCGCGCGCATGAGTTGGACATTTTTGAGGCTCTGGTGTCTCTACGTTACCCGAGGGTCCCTTTTCGTGCCTTTGTAGCGCAGCGTTTCGAGTCCCGTCCGCCGCGCCGCTTGTTGCGACAGACAAGTCGCAGCGTGCTCGACGGAGTCGACGAAGACCAAGGCGATGAGTCGCTCGATGCCGGGTGGGCCATGTTCGACGGCGAAAAGCGCGTTCTGGAAATGAGTGGCCCCAGAGAGCCCCAACGGGGAAGCGCAGGGTCCGACATGCTAGTTGCCGGCGGGCGTGACGGGCTGCGTACGAAACTTGGCGGCGCGCAACGGGCTCATCGGCGAGAGCGGTTCACTTTGGTTCCTTGAGAGAGATGAGCCTGGGTGATAGGGTCGAAAGAAACTGTCAACGCTATCAGACCTTAAACGCAGTGAGGTTGGGATGTTTCGAACATTGGTGATCCTGGGAGTTCTGGCGATCGCGCCGTTTGCGATCGGCTGCGGCGGCACGGATGGTGACGGTGGCTCCGGCGGTAATGGCGGAAGCGGCGGAGTGGGTGGCGATGGCGGAACCGGCGGAATGGGTGGCGATGGCGGAACGGGCGGAGTGGGTGGCGATGGCGGAACCGGCGGCGTGCCGCCCAGCTGCACACCGGGCTCGCTGGTTGCCACAGCCTGGATCGACGTCCGCTCGGTATCCGAGACTCAGTTCTCAACCGATGGCGTGATCCGGTCTTCTACCTGCAACGGAGAAGACTTCCTCGCAAAGAAATCTGGAGCATTCCGGCTTCAGGTGGTCGTGAACGATGGCGTGGACGACGATGACACCATCGGCTCGAACATTCCCACTTTCGGTATAGCCACTACGGATGACGACATCTTCTCCAACGGGAGCCAACTATTGCAGTGTTCAATATCTATCCCGCCCACGATTCTGTGCATGAGCTTCGACTTCAGCGATGGCGCGGGTAATCCGGCCTTTCCGAACGATTCGGTGTTCGTCGTCGTGTATTGACGCCCGACGATCCCTGGCGGCTCGTCACCCGACGCTCGCGGGCAGGTCAGACTCCATCCGGCGCCGCTCATGTGGCGTGCTGAGGCGGATAGTGACACTGGCACTGGCACTGGCGCTGAAACTGACGCTGGCACTGACCCGATCAGCCGGTCTGGTCTAGGGGGATGATCGCTTCGAGCTCGCTAGCCTTGGCCATTGACTCATCCTCCAGGTCGTAGTCTTCTTGAAGACCGAGCCAGAACTTTGCTGAGGTGCCGAAGTACTTCGCCAGGCGAAGCGCCGTGTCCGCGGTGATGGCGCGACGTCCATGGAGGATCTCCGATACTCGCGTCGCGGGGACGCCGATCTCTTTGGCCAGGCGATACGCGCTTACGTCTAAGGGCTTGAGGAACTCCTCGCCAAGCACTTCTCCTGGATGAACATTCTTCAGCCTTCGACCCATGACGACTCCTCAGCGATGATAGTCCACGATCGAGACATCGTGGACATGACCTTCCTTCCACCGAAAGCAAACCCGCCACTGTTGGTTGATGCGAATACTGTGCTCGCCACGCCGCTCACCCTTGAGCGCTTCCAGTCGATTGCCTGGCGGCACTCTCAAGTCTTCGAGCGTTTGGGCGTTGTTCAACATGCGGAGCTTTCGCCTAGCGATTTGTTGGACCGACCGGGGCAGCTTCTTGGAGCCCTCACCCCGCCAGATCCGCTCGGCTTCCTTTGCTCGGAAGCTCTGGATCATGATCTATAGTAACGCGAGGCGTTAGTAACGTCAAACAGTATTATGAGTTGGTGCTTCTGCACTTTGGGCGACCACACAGGGTGCAATGGGATCTCGCAAGATCACGTGTCGTGTTCTGAGCGGCGCGCAGGCATCACCGACTTTCCCTTCCGGTTGCAGCACTAGCCTTCGGGTTTCCTGTGTGCTCTATGGAGCGGGTCGTGATTCCATCGATCGCGCATTTCGTTTGGTACGGGACGAGGCTTCCTTATCTGCACGCCTTGGCGATTCGTTCGGCGGCCACGCATGGCGGGTTTCGGGCGGTGAGGCTCCACCACACCGATGCGCTTGAACACCTTCCGCACCTGGTTGCCCTTCGTGATCTTCCGAAAGTCGAATTCATCGCCCTCGACGACCTTGCGCTCTGCGAAGAGGCGGCCGGCCCCGAGCTTGCGGAGCTTTGCGATGCGCTCGAGTCACCGGTGGCGCGCTCGAACTTGGTGCGGACGGCGTTGGTGTATCGCGAGGGCGGGGTTTATCTCGACATGGACACGCTCACGATTCGGTCGTTTGACGCGGTTCGTGCCACGGCGCCCGGCTTTGTCGGTGAAGAGCACATCGTCTTCCCGCGAGAGGTCGTCGAGTCTTGGGATCTGCTCGTCAAGGCCAAGGCCTATCTCAAGACCACCATTCGCGACCTGTTTCGGCGTCTCCCCCACGGATACCGATACTTCCCCCGAATCGAGCAGCACTATCACCGTGCGGTGAACGGGGCGATCATGGGCGGTGTTGCGGGACACCGATTCTTTCGGGAGTACCTCGAAGCGATGACCAAAGTCCCAAAAGCCCGATGGAACCGACGTCACGCGCTCGGGACGCACTTGTTGCAAGCCACCTGCGCCGGGTACGACGGCGACGACCTGCACAGCTTTCCGCCTCGGGTGTTCTATCCGCTTCCGCCCGAGATCAGCGCGCACTGGTTCCGTGACTACCCCAAGGGTGTCGATGCGCGCGAGGTGATAGACCCCGCCACGTGCTGTGTGCACTGGTACGCGTCGGTTCGCACGAAGAAAGTCGTGGCGACGATGGTCGACGACACGCGGGTTCGGGAGATGGCGGAGACCCAGCTGTTCAGCTCGTTGGCCCGCAGAGTCCTCGACGGCGAAGCCATCGGTCTTTAGGTCAGCTCGCGGCCCAATCGGTGGGGTTACTGCCGACCCACGTGCGGAGCCACCCGAGATTCACGAGGAGCGAGATGCCGAGGCCGAGCACGCCGACCGTCCCGAGTGAGCGGATTCCCGGATGCGATGCGGTCATCAGGGCACCGAACGCCACCATCGAGGTCAGCGTCGAGGCCGCCACGGCTTTGTAGGTTGCATACTCTCGCCTCTGATCGTCGTACATCTGCGCCCACCGGACGTGCACCGCGCCGTCGACCGACAGCCCGATCACGACTGGCACCGCGAGCAGGTTATAGAGATGAAGCTCGATGCCGAGCACGTCCAGCGCAGCCCCAAAAAAGATCGCGCTCATCGCGGTCGCAAGGAACACATCGCGGGTGACGACCAACGACCGACTGGCGACGCCGGTCGCGACGATGAGCCCCAAGAAAACGAGCCCTAGGATCCAGGGTGCATCTCGGACGAGCGCAGGCGTGACCTCGCCGAGGAGCCCAGCGGCCGAAGCAAAGGTGACGTCGGGGTTTTGCGCGCGAAGCTCTTCCAACCAGGTGGCGAGCCGCTCCATCGCATCCGCGTCCGAGCCGCGGAGGGGCACGTAGATGATCCCGCTCTTGCCGACGCTGCCGTCCTTTTCGACGAGGGTCGCGGCGAGCCAAGGAGGAAGCTGGTCCGGCTGCGGTGCACCGTCGATCTCGAGCCACGACTCGATCTCGTCGATCTCCTCGATGGTCTTTTGATCCCCGCGCTCGATCGCTTTTTCGTGGGCGCGCCTGAGAGTGTCCCGGATCTTGTCGAGCGTTGCGGTTTTGTCGTCCGCGTCAGCCGGGAAGATGACCTGAGACGACACGACGATGGGCTCGACCCCCATAATCCGAAGCCCCCCTTCGGTCATCGCTTCGCTTCCGAGCGCGTGGTCGACGTCTTGGCGCGTCTCGCCGAGGTACAGGGCGTTGATATGCCTCCGCGCGCGCATCACGTCGGCGTTGATTCCGTGTTCAACCACCTTCGGCTGCAGGTCGCCGAGGTTGCGTTCGAAGTCGACGTTGGCCGCGAGCGGGATCGCCAGCAGGCCCAGCACGAGGCCGGCGATGGCGAGCTTTCGATTCCCGGACGGTCTGGCGGGCCGTTGCCGGCGTGGCTTGTCGGTTCCGGGGAGCACGCGGACGACGCTCGGAAAGATGGCGAGGGTCCAAAGCAGGGTGACCATGATGCCGAGCGACGCCATCCAACCCATCTGAGAGAAGCCTTGAAAATCGGTCATCGACAATGCCGCGAAACCACAGGCTGTCGTCACGCCCGCGACCAGAAGCGACACCCAAAACTCTTGGACGCTGGCCTTGGCAGCTGTGGGCGGGCTCAGTCCGTCCGCGCGAGCGGCTTGATAGTGCATCAACAGATGAATCCCGAAGTCGATCGCCATCCCAGCCAGAATTGCCAGTGCCGAGGCGCTGATGATGTTCAGGCTCGGTTCGATCAGAGCGATCAGCCCCACCGCTACGGCGAGCCCCGAAAGCATGGGCACCGCGAGCTGCACGACCGCGGTCGGGTCTCGAAAGAAGACGAGCACCAACAGCAATGAGCCGACCGCCGCGAGGATCGCCACCAAACGAAGGTCGTCCAAAATGATGCTGTGCTCGAGCGGAGCGACCCGATAGCGGCCGATGACCCGGATGCGAGTCTCCTCCGGTTGCCCGACCTCGAGCGGTTCGATAATCGCTTCGGCGCGCTCGTTGATCATCCGCGCAAACCTGAGGTCACCAGGGGAGCCATCGAGCATCGCCTGCACCGCGCACACCGAGCCGTCGTCGTTGCAAAGCGCGGTCGGCCCGCCAGCGCCCTCGTCGTTGGCCCGAGCCTTCTTGGCTGACGTTCCGGTGAGCTCCCGAAGGACCTGCCCAGCAGGCGATGCGTCCACCGCCGCACGTACGTCGCCACTGTCGGGGAGCTCCGGCGGGTCGGCGATCGTGACGCAAACCGGCGACGCTTTGCAGACTTCCCAGTCGAGCGCCTCTTCCGCCAACTCGCTCCATTCGTCGAGCGTCTCGGCGTCGACGTAGTAGAGGGCGCGTTCCGCGAGTCGATCCAAGCCGTAGCCCGTCATCACCCATTGGGTCTCCGGCCACTTGCTGAGCTCGGCGGCGAGCTGCGCGGTGAGGGCTTTGTTGCGCTCGGCGTTGTCCGACGCCACAAGGATGGTGAGCGGCTCTTCGATCCCGAGCTTGTCTCGGGTCTTTTGAATCGACACCACCGACACCGAGTCAGAGGGCAAGAGCGCCTCGACGCTGGTATTGAGCTCCAGGCTCCGGGCGGCCGCCACACCGAGTGTGGTCAAACCCACAGCCACCCCGAGGACTAAAAGCGCTCGCTTCACCCGAATCCGAAGGTTGGCCCGGTCTTGGCAACACACGCAGAGGCGATTTGGACAAACGGCACGAGACAGCCCTTATTGACGCACAAAACGAAAGTCAGCGTACCGCGCTAGGCCGGGTAGTGCTTGGTTGCGGTCGCAACACGACGAAATTTTCTCAAAGGTGTGAATCTCAGTCACAGTTGACGGCGTCACCGCTGCTAATTACGGAGGGCCCAGCATGTATTCCCACGAGCGAAGGTGGCTGCGCCGATTGGCGATTCTGAACGACTACGTCCGGATTCCGTATGCGAACGGGTCGTCCTATGCGTCCCAGTTTCTGTACAGGGAGATGACCGCGCGCGGGCACGAGGTGACCATCGTGGGCCCCGGCGATCCAAACGCCAAGCCGAGCGAGCTCCCGCCGCATCACATTTCTTTGCCGAGCATCCCGCTCCGCAATCACCCCGGTGTCTACCTTGCGATGCCGTCGCCGTCGTCCCTCGAGACGTTGCGCGAAGCGGACTTCGACATGTTGCTCGCCCAAAGCGCGAGCGGGCTCCTGTACGCGGGTGGCTGGCTCCGTCAACAGCACGGGGTGCCGCTCGTGTCGGTGAACACCGTGCACATGCCGAGCGTGTACAACGTGGTGCTTCCTGATGCGCTCAACCAGGTGCCCTCGGTGAACAGATTGTTCTCGCGGCGGGTGATTCCCTGGGTCGAGGACAACACGACCGATGCTTACAATGTCGGCGATGCGCTCGTATGTTTGAGCCCTGGCTTGAAGAAGTACTGGGAAGATCGTGGGGTCGAGGTCCCGATCCACGTGATCCCGCGCGCCATCGAGAAGCGAATTTTCGATGATACCGGCCAAGAGGACCCTTTCCCACATGAGGCGGTGCGGGGAGCTCGCCTTCTGGTCGTGTGCCGTCACACGCGCGAAAAACAGGTCGACCGCTTGCTTCGTTTGTTTGCCCAGTACGTCCACCCGCGCGTCGAAGGCTCAACTCTGACACTGGTCGGCGATGGCCCCGAGCACGAGGCCCTGAAGGACCTGGCGAGAGAGCTGGGCGTCGAGCAGAGCATCTATTTCGTCGGCGAGCAGAGTCTTTCACGGATGCCGGCCTGGTATCGGCACGCAGACCTCTTCGTCTACACCTCGCTTTCCGAGACTTACGGTCAGGTCGTCAGCGAGGCTCTCTGGTGCGGGCTGCCGGTGGTTGCGTTTGACGATGGCATGGGCGTCTCCGGCCAAGTGACCGACGGCGAAGACGGCTTTTTGGTCGGTCCCGAGGACGGGGAAGCAGACCGTCAGTTCGCAAGCCACGCGGAGCTCTTGCTCACCAAGCCGATGCTCCGCCGTCAGATGTCCGGCCTCGCGGTCCGCAGTGCGAGGCACCGCTCCGATCCCGACGCCTGCATCAAGCATTACCTCGAGGTGTTCGAGGTCGCCCGGGACCACGCGCGAAGCTCGCATCGCGGCTCGCAGAAGATTCAGGCGTACCGGAACTTGGCGCGTTGGGCTGGGATGCATGCCACGGCCGGTGCCCTTGGGCTCATGAGGCGTCCCGTCGAGCTCAACCGCAACCACGCGGTGACCGGGTCCTGGACGTTCTCCAAGGCTTCATAGGTGCGCTACTCCTCGGCGACGAGGAGCTCGATGTCGGCATCCGCAGGCTCCGAAGGGGGCGGCGGGGGTACGGTCGGCCGGCCTCGAAGCCTCGCAAAGAAGTTGCCCATGTTCCGGCGCGCGTCTTCGAGGGCGACGTAGCTACACGGAACGATGACCAGCAGGATGAAGGTGGCCGCCAATACGCCGAAACCCAGCGACACGGCCATCGGAATCAAGAACCGCGCCTGCACCGATGTCTCCAAGATCATCGGGGCGAGCCCGAAGAACGTCGTTAGCGAAGTCAGCAGGATAGGCCGAAACCTCCGCGCGCCGCCGGCGATGATCGCGTCCCACATGCTCATCCCTTCGTCGCGGTATCGGTTGATCGACACGATCAAGATCAGCGAATCGTTGACGACGACGCCCGACAGCGCGACCAGGCCCATCATGCTCATGAGGCTCAAGGTGAAGCCCATCACCACGTGGCCCCAGACCGCACCCACCATCCCGAACGGAATGGCCAGCATCACGAGCAGGGGCTGCGTGTAGCTGCGGAATACGACCGCAAGCATCGAAAACATCACGATCAACGCCAAAACGAAGCCGAGCCCGAGCGCGCTCATCGTTTCGGCTTGCCGCTCCTGCTCGCCGCCGAGGCTGTAGGCGAGGCCGGGGAAGTCTGCGAGCAGTTGCGGAAGCTCTCGCTGGCGGATCTGCGCGACGATCTCGTTGGCGTTGGCGTTCTCGTCTGCGATGTCCGCGGTCACGCTGATGTTTCGACGACCGTCGGTGCGGTTGATCGCTGTGTAAGCCTGCCCTCGCTCGAGGATGGCCGCTTGTGCAAGTGGCATCTCGCCGCCGCTCGGCGTACGAATCACCAACTCCTCGACGTTGTAGAGGGACTGGCGCTCCTCGAGCGGGAGCCTGACATAGGCACGCACTTCGTCGCGGCCGCGCTGTTGACGTACGGCTTCGGCCCCGAAGAACGCCCCGCGAACCTGCCGGGCCAGCTCGAGCTCCGTGAGCCCCTGCGCAACCGCCGCATCGGTGAGGCGGAAGTCGAGTTGCTCCTTGCCCCTAGTGACCCCGCTATCAATGTCGCGAAGGCCGGCGTACGAGCCGATCTCGGACGCCAGCCGCTCGGCTGCCGCCTCGAGGGTGGGCACGTCATCGTGAATGAGCTGGATGTCGATGGGACTGCCCGGCTCGACACCCACCTCGTAGGAGAAGACGAGCGACTCGGCTCCGGGGATCTCGCCGATATCATCGCGCCACCGCTGCACGAACTGTTGCGTGGTGAGCTCGCGGGAGCCGGCATCGGTCAGATACACCATGACCGTGGCGAGGTGGCTGCCCTCTCTACCGAGCACGTCGATGGAGGCTTCGATCAAGCTCATGGCGCCGACCTCCTCGTAAAGCCCACGAGACATGGTGGAGCTGTCGGATTCGGCGTCTTCTTGGTCGATGATCGCCTGGGCGTTGGCCCCGATCCAGTCGGCGATTCGCTCGGTTTCGGCGACCGGGGTGCCGACGGGCATCTTGAGATGGGCAGTGATCATGTCGCCCTCCACCTTTGGCAGGAAGGTGAACGGGATCCGCCCCGCGACGTAGCCCAGGGTGAAGAGTAGGGTCGCGATGCCGAGCGTGATCGTGAAGTACCTCCACTCGAGGGCTTTCTTGAGCAACGGAACGTAAACCTGCTGCACGAACCGCTGCAACCGGTGCGGCATCTCGAGCTTGGCGACGAAGCGCATCACAAAGAGGTAGGGCGAAAGAAGGACCCTCACCCCCCACGGCATCGGATGCGACAGGTGAGCGGGCAGAATTAAGAGCGACTCGACCAACGAAATCATCAAGACCGCGATGACCACGATCGGCACGACCCGAAAGAACTTGCCCATCGGGCCAGGCACCACGAGCATCGGCGCAAACGCGACACAGCTCGTCAGAATCGCGAAGATGACCGGCTGCGCAACCTCCTTAGCCCCAATGATCGCGGCCTCGAGGCGCCCCTTTCCGTCGCTCCGATACTTGTGGATAGACTCGCCGACGACGATCGCATCATCGACGACCATGCCCAACGTGATGATGAACGCAAAGAGCGAGATCATGTTGATCGAGATGTCGGTGACTGGGAAGAACAAGAGCGAGCCCGCAAACGAAATCGGAATACCAAGCGTCACCCAGAACGCGAGGCGCGCTTCGAGGAAGAGACCGAGTGTAAGCAGCACGAGCAGGAGGCCGATGCGAGCATTGTTCATGAGGAGCGAGATGCGTTGCTCATACATCTCGGACGTATCGAACCAGGGAGCGGCAGAAAGGCCCTCGGGCAATGTCTCGTTTAGCTTTTGAACGTATTCCTTGCCTGCGGCGGCGACTGTCAGAGGTGTTTCATCTCCGACGCGAAAGATATTGATCATCGCGGCGCGCTTGCCGTTGTAGGTCGCCTCTTTGTCGTTCTCCTGGAAACCGTCCCTGACGGTGGCTACGTCCCGAACGCGCACCTGAGACCCGTCCGGCTGGCTCAACAAGATGATATCGCCGAACTCGTCGCCGCGATCGCGCCGTTCCGTCGTTCGAAGCAAAACCTCTCCTGCGTCCGTCTTCACGCCACCGCCGGGAAGCTCGACCGATGCGGCTCGTATCCGCGCGGCGATCTCGTCGAGGGTCAGCCCGTACTTTCGCAGTTGCGCCTGGGGGACCTCGATGCTGATCTCGAGAGGCCGAATGCCCGAAAGCTCGAGGTAGGTGATGCGCTCATCGCGAAGCAGCTCGCGACGGCTGTTCTCGGCGACCGCACGCAGCGTTGCCTCGTCGACGTCTCCGTAGAGCACCAGCGAGATGACCTGCTGCCGGTTCGAAATCAGGCTGACCGTGGGGCGCTCCACGTCCTGCGGGAACGAGGTAATTCGGTCGATGGCGCTCTTGGCGTCGTTGAGCGCGCGGTCCTTGTCCGTGCCGAGGAGAAGCTCGACGGAGATCATCCCCACGCCTTCCATCGCGGTAGAGGTGACCTTTTTGACACCATCGATGCCACGGATTGCCTCTTCGACCGCGAGGATGACCGCCTGCTCGACCTCTGCGGGGCTGGCGCCTGGGTAGCTGATCTCGATCGAGACGATGTCCATCTCGACCTCGGGAAACACCTCTTGTCTGATGCCTGACGCCAGGGTGACCAGTCCTCCGACGATCAACACCAGCATGAGGACGTTCGAGGCTACGGCGTTCTTCGCCATCCAGGCGATAGGCCCGCGCTCTTTGGCTGGGTCGAAGTCGGGTGAATCGGTCATGGGATGGCGGCCGCGGCGGGTTCGCTGGGGCTCTCGGCTTCGGTTGCGGGCTCTTGTCCTGCGGTTCGAAGGAGCATGTTGGGGATCGGCGTCGGGATGCGGCTGATGACGACCCGCTCGTCGGGCTCGAGGCCGCCGGAGACCAGCACCGAATCGGGCTCGGTCCACGCGATTTGCACGGTGCGGATCTCGAGCAGGTCATCGTCATTCATGACGTACACGTCCCGACCGTTGTGAAGCGCGCCGCGGGGGACTCGCACTGCGTTTTCGATCGGGGCCGCCGCCACCGCGACGTCGACGAACGAGCCGAGCAAGAGTGGGAGACCTTCTCCGTCGCCAAGCGGATCCTCGATACTGACGAGGATTCGGGCCATCGCGCCGCCGGGATCGAGGTCCGGAAGCTTTCGAATCAGCTCGCCCTTTCGCTCGATGGTTTCCTGTCCTACGCGTTGTACGACGCTCACCTCGGAACCTGGTTCGTCTCCCGACCGGACATTCATCGTCCTCAACGAAACGACGGGAACCGAGACCTGGACATGGTACTGATCCGTACCGACGAGACGAGCGACCGCCGTCTGGGGGCTGAGGAGCTGGCCGGTGTCGACGCTCTCGCTGACCACCATGGCATTGAAGGGCGCACGAAGGGTGGTGCGCGCTAGATCGAGCTCGGCCTTCTTCAGAGAGCTTTGAGCGGCCTTGAGCGCGAGCCTGCTGGCTTCGAGCTGAGGCTCGCGTTGTGCCAGCGCTCGCTGATCCTCGCTCGCGTCGATCTCGCCGAAGGCATTCCACTCCCGCTTGGCGACCTCCCCGCGTCGGGCTTCGAGTCGAAGATCGAGCTTTGCGCGGTTTACCTGCGAACGAAACGACTCGACGGCAAGTTTATAGTCCCGCGCATCGATTTTCAGGATCGGTTGCCCTTCTTCGAAGCGACCGCCCGGGACAAGCTCCGGGCTTTGCCAAATCACTCGGCCGCCGAGCTCGGTCTGAAGGACGACTTCTTTGGCGGGAACGACCGTACCCTTGGCATGGAGCTCGACCTCGTGGCGGTTGCCCTGCACCTCGATCACCTCGACCAACGTCCCTTCGAGGGGCTTGTCGGCGCGTGGGGGCTCGTCTTTGGTCGCCACCAGAGCCCACGCGCCTCCGATCGAGACGAGCAGCACCGCGATCGACAGAGCCCATTTTAGACCCAGTTGCCTTCGTCTAGTCATCCTCGGGCTCTCCGAATTCTTCGGGCCACGCGCCTCCGAGGGCCCGATATAGCTGGACGCGATAGGAGACCAGTTGGCGTCGGGCTGCCACGAGTTGCAGCTCCGAGATCTGGCGCGTGGCCAGCGCCGTGAGGACCGGCAAGAAATCACTCAGCCCAGCGCGGTAGCGATCCCGCGTAGCGTCGAGCGTGATCCCAGCCAACCGAAACTCGTCCTCGAGATACTGGATGCGCAGCCGCTCTTGGCGCTCGAGGACTAGAGCCCCCTCGACCTCGGAAAGGGCTGTCAAGATCGTTTCCGCGTACCGTTCTACGAGCTCAGCGACGATCGCGCGTTCAGTGTTGATCTGAGAGCGCCCGAGGAGCCCGTCGAAGATCGGCACGGACATCCTTGCGCCGGCTCTCCATGTGAATCCGTTGGTCGTCTGAAAACCTTGGTCAGGGATTTCATCGCCGGTGATCTTGGAATTCAGCCAAGTGTAGGACGGCGTGAAATCGATGACGACCTGAGGCAGACGTGCGCCAATCGCCGCGGCGACGCGTCGGTCTTCGGCCTCGACGCGGGTCTGGGCGGCGCGAATGTCGGGTCGTCCCTTCAAGAGCACCGCGGGGACTTGGGCGTCGGGGGTCGGGCCAATGTCAGGAAGCGTCTTGTCCTCCACGGGAAATTGTCGCCCGGGCGCTTCTCCCAACAAGACCGAAAGTCGTTGGTCGGTGAGATCGATTCGGCCTTGCGAAAGCGCGAGAAGGGCACGTTGGCCCGCCACCCGCTGGCGTTGCTGGTGGACGTCGACCGCGGAGTTCAACCCCTCTCGATATCGGAGCTCGACTAGCTCGAGAAATCGCAAATCGGTGTCGAGCTGTTGCGCGACCACGGCGACTTCGATGCGCGCATTGATCGAATCGAACCACGCTTCGGCGACTTCGGCAGAAATCGAAATCGCGAGCGCATCTTGATCGAAACGCGCCGCCGTCGCGTCGAGCTTGGCGCCCTGATGCTCACGTGCGCGTCGCGCGAACAGATCCACTTCGTACGAGACCGGGGCGGAGCCCGTTGCGGTCTGAAAGCGCACGTCTCCAAAAGGCTGAATCGTCTTTCCGACCCCATATTCGCCGGTCAGACCGACTTGAGGCATCTGTGCGGCCCGGACCTGGTTGGCGATGTATTTAGACTGGCGGACTCTGGCCCAACCCGCGCGGACGGTCTGGTTCCGCCGGAGCGCCTCCTCGATCAACGCGCTCAAGGTCGGGTCGCCCATGTGTCTCCACCAGCGGGCGTCGCGAATTTGCTCGACGTCGCTCTTGGTGCCGGGGTGAGGGGCCTGTTCGTCGCCCTCGGTATAGGTCTCGGGGACCGCGACGGGCGCGGGGATCTCGGTTGCCTTCTTGTAGTTGCAGCCAAACACCGAGACGGCGATCAGCGCGACGAGTATCTTGCGCGGCATCAAGACCGCTCCTTTCTGGCGAGCGCCCGTGCCATGGCCTCGATATGTACGTTCACCACCTGGTCTAGGTCTACCGGCATGGGAAGTCTTTGGGAGACGCTTTCCTTGTTGAGGTTGATCAGGATCACGCCGAGCATGCTGGACCACAACTGGAGCGCTTGGGGCAGGGGGTCGACGTCGAGTCGCACGCTGCCGTCGGCTTGGCCGCGCTCGATGGCAGTCACGGCATGCTGAAGCACGTGACCTACGCGTTCCCGATACAGTTGAAAGGCTTCGGTCGAGTCGTCCATGCGCTCCCCAGAGCTCAGCCAGCTCACCGCGAAGCGGAAGTGGTGCGGGTGCTCACGCGTGAAATCGAAGTACGTTTGGAGCACTTGCTGGACGGCGTCGAGGCCAGAGGAGGTCTTGGCGAGGTTCTTCTCCAGAACCGGAAGGAGCTCGTCGATCAGGCGGCTCGCCACCCCCGCGCAGAGCGCTTCCTTGTTGGCGAAGTAGAGATAGATCGTGCCCTTGCTGAGCTCGGCCGCATCGGCGACCGCATCCATCCGAAGCGCCTGGTAGCCGACCTCGGCGGTCAGTCGCTGCGCCGCATCGAGAATCGCCTCCCGTCGCGCAATTCGTTCTCGTTCTCGTCGTTCGGCAACCGCCACATTCCCTCCGTAGTGCCCTAATGACCGTTAGTCAGTGGCTGACTAAGAGTTAGCAAGAAAAAAGGGGACTGTCCCCTTTTCTCAGGGGTTAAACCGCAGGCGTGCCGCTCACGGGGTGGATCGAGGCGACCAGGGGGTTCGCCGCGGGATCCAGCGGGGCACGTGCTCGGCGTAGTCGCGGTATTCGCGTCCGAAGCGTTTGACGAGCCCGGGCTCTTCGAACACCGGCATGTAGATCGCGTTGACGAGGACGAACAGGGCGAACCAGGCGAGCAGCGCCAGCGAGCCGGTTGCGAGCGCCTCGCCCAAGAGCACGAGGGCCACCCCCGAGATCATCGGATTGCGAACGTAACGATATGGCCCTTCGATGACGAGGTGGACGGTCGGATCCCACGGAGCGAGGGTTCCTCGTCCGAGGCGACCGAAGAGGCGGATGGTCTTCACCATCAGCGTGAGACCGAGCAAAGCCAAGCACAGACCCAGAGCGGCTCCCATGATTGCGACAACCAGGCCACCACGCTCGAACCCAGGTCGCCACGGGATGAGCCACAGCAGGATCGCCGGGACCGTGACGATCGCATTGAACGGCAGCGCCATCACGCTGCTGAGCTCTCGACCAACACTCATGCCGTCGCTTGGATTCTACTGGATTCCCCAAAAAGGGGACTGTCCCCTATTTGACGGGCGCTGACGCCGGTACTGGCGCTGGCACCGTCACGGACACTGCCACTGCCACTGACACGGACGCTGGCACTGCCACTGCTTCGGTGGGCGGGACAGGGGTCGAACCTGCGACATCCGGCGTGTAAAGCCGGCGCTCTACCGCTGAGCTACCCGCCCAAGAGGGCCGGAGCATGACGGACCCTACGCGTGGTGTCTACTGACGCGCCCCGGGTGGGTCGACGGTGGGCTCGGGGACGTCTTCCTCGTCGGGCTCATCGGGGGTGATCAGGCGACCCTGTCGGTATTCGATAGGGCGCACCGCGTGCTCGCCGAAGAGGGCATCCGGGTCGCTCAGGACCAAGGCCTGGCGGAGAACTTCGTCCATGTGCTCGACGAGCACGATGCGGAGCGCGTTGAGCACTCTCCGCGGGATCTCTTTGAGGTCTTTTTGGTTCTCTTTTGGAATCAAAACCACTTCGATCTCGGCACGGTGCGCGGCAAGAAGCTTCTCTTTGAGGCCGCCGATGGGGAGGATCCGACCGCGAAGGGTGATCTCCCCCGTCATCGCAACCGTCTTGCGAACCGGGATTTTGAGGAGCGCGCTTGCGATGCCGGTCGCCATAGTGATCCCGGCGCTCGGACCGTCTTTAGGCACAAAGTTCGGGAAGTGGATGTGGACATCGTAGCGCGAGTGGAAGTCTTCCTCGAGGCCGAGGACCTTTTGGCGCGAACGGATGTAGCTCATCGCCGCTTGTGCCGACTCTTGCATGCCCTTTTCGAGCAAACCGGTGATGTGGAGCTTGCCTTTGCCTGGAACGACTGCCACCTCGCATTCGAGGATAGAACCCCCGAATGCATTGACCGCGAGCCCGTTGGTCAAACCGACGTGGTCTTTCTCGTTGGTCTTGTCGGGGCGGTACTTGGGGACGCCGAGAAAATCGGCGATGTCTTTCGCCTCGATGCGGTAGCTCTTGGTCTTGGCATCTTCGCCGTCTTTCAGGACCTGCCGCGCGATCTTTCGGCAAATGCTGCCGATCTCGCGCTCCAGGTTTCGGACGCCGCTTTCCATCGTGTAGTAGTGGATGATCTGCCGAATCGCATTTTCCGTGATTTCGATGTCGATCTCGGTGAGGCCGGCGTTCTTGCGCTGCCGTGGGACGAGATACCGCGTCGCGATGTTGAGCTTCTCGAACTCGGTGTAGCCGCTGATCTCGAGGATCTCCATGCGGTCGCGAAGCGGAAGCGGAATGCCCTGGAGCGTGTTAGCGGTGGTGATGAACATCACGTCCGAAAGGTCGTAGTCGAGGTCGAGGTAGTGATCGTTGAAGCTGTGGTTCTGCTCCGGGTCGAGCACTTCGAGCAGTGCAGACGCCGGGTCACCTCGGAAGTCCGACGACATCTTGTCGACCTCGTCGAGCAAGAATACCGGATTGTTCGCGCCGATCTTGCGGAGTTGCTGAATCAACCGACCGGGTAGGGCGCCGATGTACGTACGACGATGCCCGCGGATTTCGGCTTCATCCCTGACTCCGCCTAGTGACAGCCGAACGAACTCACGGCCGGTCGCGCGCGCAATGCTCCGCGCAAGCGAGGTTTTGCCGACACCGGGTGGCCCCACCAAGCAGAGCACGGGCCCCTTGAGCTTTCTGACGAGGGCCTGAACGGCCAGATATTCGACGATGCGTTCCTTTGGCTTCTTCAGGCCGTAGTGGTCTTCATCGAGGATCTCTTCCGCGGCATCGATGTCGTAGTTCTCTTCGGTCTTGTCGCCCCAGGGGAGCGCCAACACCCAGTCGATGTAGTTGCGGATGACCGTCGCCTCCGCGCTCATCGGCTGCATCATCTTGAGCTTCTTGAGCTCTTTGCGCGTCTTGAGGTGCGCCTCCTTGGTGAGCTTCTTCTGCTTGAGTTGTTGCTCGAGCTCTTGGATCTCGCTCTTGAACTCGTCGCGCTCGCCGAGCTCCTTCTGAATGGCCTGCATTTGCTCATTCAGGTAGTACTCCTTTTGCGTCTTCTCCATTTGCTTTTTGACGCGCGAGCGGATCTTCTTTTCGACCTGGAGGATTTCGATCTCCGCGTTCATGAGCTGGAACAAACGCTCGAGGCGCTTTGCAGGATCGATCGTCTCGAGAATCTCCTGTCGGTCGGCGAGCTTGATGCTCGTCAGGTGAACGACAACGGTATCGGCGAGCTTCGACGGGTCGTCGATGGTTTGCACCGTCATCAACATCTCGGGTGCGATGCGCTTGTTGAGCTTCGCGTAGACATCGAACGCCGATTGCACCGAACGAATCAGCGCCTCGACCTCGACGTTCGCCGCGTAAACTTCTTCGACAGGCTCGGTCGCACAGAGGAAGTGCTCCTCGTTTGGCACGAACCGCGAAATTCGTGCGCGGCGCTTCCCTTCGACGAGCACTTTGACCGTGCCGTCCGGAAGACGCAGCAACTGGATGATCGTCCCGACGGTGCCAACCTCAAAGATGTCCTCGGGCGTGGGGTCGTTTGTCTTGGCCTTCTTCTGCGCTGCGAGCAGGATCTCTTTGTCCTGGCTCATCGCCTCTTCGAGAGCGTTGATCGACTTTTCGCGCCCTACGAACAGCGGCACGACCATGTGCGGGAACACGATGATGTCGCGCAATGGAAGCAGCGGATAGACATCGCCGGCGGGCACACCGGCACCCGGATTGTTGTCGCCGTCGTCGTTTCGGTGAAAGAACATCGCTCTACTCAGTCCCACACGGGGCAGCGGTGGGCGGCATGCGCCGCATCAGGCGAGCTCCGCCTCTTCCTTTTCGTAGACGATCAGCGGCTTCTCGCCGGAGGCGATGACTTCTTCGCCGACGACGACCTCACGGATATCCGCCTGTGAGGGCACGTCATACATGATGTCGAGCATCGACTTTTCCATGATGGCGCGGAGACCGCGCGCACCCGCGTTCCGCTTGAGTGCCTGGCTCGCCACCGCACGCAGGGCGCCTTGGGCAAACTTGAGCTTCACGCCATCCATCTCGAAAAGCTTTTGGTACTGCTTGACCAGCGCGTTCTTGGGCTTGGTCAGGATATCGACGAGGGCGCCCTCATTGAGCTCGTGGAGCGTCGCGATGACGGGCAAACGGCCGATGAACTCTGGGATCAACCCCGCTCGGAGCAGATCCTCGGGCTCGACGCGCTCGAGAAGGTCGCCGATCTTCTTGTCTTTGCGGGACGGGATGTCGGCCCCGAACCCGAGCGTTCGCTCTCCAATGCGCCTCTCGATGACTTCGTCGAGGCCCACGAATGCGCCGCCGCAGATGAAGAGGATATTGCCTGTGTCGATCTGCAGGAAGTCTTGTTGGGGGTGCTTGCGACCGCCCTTGGGCGGCACGTTGGCGACCGTGCCTTCGATGATCTTCAAGAGTGCCTGCTGAACACCCTCGCCGCTGACGTCACGCGTGATGGACGGGTTGTCGCCCTTGCGAGCGACCTTGTCGATCTCGTCGATGTATACGATGCCGCGCTGCGCACGCTCGACGTCGTGGTCGGCGTTTTGCAAGAGCTGAACGATGATGTTCTCGACATCTTCGCCAACGTAGCCAGCCTCGGTGAGCGTCGTCGCGTCCGCGATGGCGAAGGGAACGTTCAGGATGCGGGCCAAGGTCTGCGCGAGGAGCGTCTTGCCGGAGCCCGTCGGCCCGAGAAGAAGGATGTTCGACTTCTGCAGCTCGACGTCGTCGGTGGCGACCTTCGAGTCGATGCGCTTGTAGTGGTTGTGCACTGCGACCGAGAGGATCTTCTTGGCGCGCTCTTGGCCGATGACGTACTCGTCGAGGATCTCTTTGATCTCGGCGGGCTTGGGGAGAGGGGTCGTCGTCGTGAGGGATTCCTCGCGTTCGACCTCCTCGGCGATGATGTCGTTACACAGCCCGATGCACTCGTCACAGATGTAGACGGTCGGGCCCGCGATGAGCTTCTTCACCTCTTTCTGCGACTTCCCACAGAAGGAGCATTGAAGGTTGCCGTGTCCGTCGTCTCGTCTGCGATCCACCATCTACCTACTTCGGTGAAGTCTAGCGTCCTGCCTCGTTTCCGGCAAGCACCTGGCGACGCGCTTCCACTGCGTTTTACGGTTTATTCATCCGACTGCGGGGCGATCACCTCGTCGATCAAGCCGTACTCTCGGGCCTCTTCGGCCGACAGATAGCGATCGCGTTCAGTGTCGTCCTTAATACGTTCGGTCGTTTGGCCTGTATGCTTGGCCAGGATCGTGTTCATTTGTTCACGAAGTTTCAAGATCTCTCGTGCATGAATCTCGATGTCGGTCGCCTGGCCGCGAATTCCGCCTAGAGGCTGGTGGATCATGATTCGGCTATTGGGCAGACACTTGCGCATCCCGTGGCTACCCGATGCGAGGATCCAAGCCGCCATCGACGCCGCCTGACCGAGACAAACCGTCGAAACGGGTGACCGAACGTACTGCATCGTGTCGTAAATCGAGAGCCCTGCTGTAATCGAGCCGCCGGGGCTGTTGATGTAGAGAGTGATCTCCTTGTCGGGATCGTCACTTTCGAGGAAGAGCATCTGCGCGATGATGGCATTTGCGACGTCGTCGTTGACCTCGGTCCCGAGGAAGATGATGCGGTCCTTGAGCAAACGGCTGAAAATGTCCCACTGACGCTCGCCGCGGTGCGTCGTTTCCACCACCCAGGGCATGTACATCTGTCCGGTCGCTGGCTCACTCATGACTCTTCCCCTTCTTCCGCTTCGTTTTGCGAGGCCTCCTCGGAGGTCTCGACCGGCTCGGCAGGCGCCGGTGGCTCCCCCTCCTTGATTTTGGCTCGCTCGATCAAAAGCGCCATCACCTTTTCTTCGAGAAGCTGGGACTCGAGGGCGTCTCGCTGGGCCTCCTGATAGTCGGCTTTGACTTTGGCCACATGCTTGCCTGTCTGCTCGGCGATCTCCTGGAACTTGGCGTTTAGGTCGGCCTCGGTGACTTCGATGCCTTCTTGGCGAGCAAGGCTCCCAAGCAAGATGCCAGCCTGAACTCGCCGCTGCGCTCGATCCTCGAGCCCTTTGAAGAAGTCTTCCCCGGGCGCGCCCCCCTGTCCGGTCATCTGCATCAGCTGCGCCATCTCGTACATCATCATTTGCTGCTGCTGTTGCACCATCGAGGGAGGCACGGGGATATCGTTGTGCTCGATCAAGCTGGTGACGAGCTGCTCCTTGACCTCCGCCTCTGCCCGCCGCTCTTCGCCCTGCTCGAGGCGTTCGCGAATTTTGAGTCGGAGCTCGAGCAGCGTTTCGTAATCGCCGCAGTCCTTGGCAAACTCGTCGTCGAGCTCGGGCAGTAACTTCTCGTGCAGGTCGTTGGCCTTCACTGCGAAGACTGCGGTCTTGCCCTGGAGGTCTGGGTTTGGATGATCGTCCTCGAACGCGACCTCGATGGACTTCTCGTCGCCGGGCTGCATCTTGAGGAGCCCATCTTTGAGCGCCGGCAGAAGCTGTGCGTCACCGATCTCGACCTGCCTACCCTTGGCGCCGAGCTGCTCTTTAGCCTCGCCGTCGACCGAAACCTCGTAGTCGATGGTGATCAGGTCGCCGTCTTGCGCGGGACGCATCGGCTCGGGGACTTGAATCTCGGCGTGTTGGTGGCGGAGGCGTTCGACCTCGGCGTCGATGTCTTCCCGAGGCACGTCGATCGGGCGCCGCCAAGCTTCGATGCCTTCGGTGAGGACATTGTCGATCTTGGGTCGCACTTCGACTTTGGCCTTGAAGGTCAGAGGCTGGCCTTGCTGAAGCTGAGGCGCCTGCTCCATCTCGGGTTGGGCCACGATGTGAAGCTCGTGCTCCTGCACCGCCTGCATCAGCCCCTGCTCGACGAGCGTCCCGGTCACCTGCGCCTTGACCTGTCGTCCGTAGACCTGCTGGACGACGTTCTTGGGCGCCTTGCCAGGCCGGAAGCCTCGAATGCGCGCCGTCTTGCCGATCTCGCGGTAGGTGTCGTTGAGGTCCTTTTGGATTCGCTCCCAGGGCACCTCGACGGTGACCTCGAAAAGGACCGGGCTGATCTCTCGAATCTCAGATTGCATTGGACCCAGTCTTGGCGACCGCTTTCTCGCGGTGAAGCTCGACGAGCTCGATCCCGAGCGCCTGCGAAACCTCGAAAATCCGCTCATCTCGGTAAAATTCCTCGAACACGATCCGCTTGACCCCGGCGTTGCAGATCGCCTTGAAGCAATTCCAACACGGGGATGCAGTCACGTAGATCGATGCCCCATCGATGCGCGCGCCGTTCTTGGCGGCCTGGATGATGGAGTTGATCTCGGCGTGTATCGTTCGGACACAATGGCCATCTTCCATCATGTGGCCCGCCTCGTCACAGTGGGGAAGGCCCCTCACCGAGCCGTTGTAGCCCGTCGACAAGATCGTCTTGTCGCGCACGATCACCGCACCGACGCGCTTGCGAGGGCAGGTCGATCGCGCAGCTACTACTACTGCGATATCCATGAAGTATTCATCCCACGAAGCGCGTGCCACCGGAGGTTCCTAGCCCGAGCCTCGAGCGCCGACAACCTCAATACAACGACTCGCGCGTCCCCCGAGGAGTGCGCCGCCCCTGGAGGTCTCGGGCAAAGCTCCCGAAGGCTTTCCGCACTGCTCGGTGAAGGCGGGGCGGTAGGTTGCGCACGATCAAGACGGTGCGCCCCCGATGTTCCACCAAAGAAGATGGCTTCTTCAGCGCGACACGTCGTGCCGCTTGGTACGCCTCGATGGCGTCCGCCTCCGAATCCCAGGCTGTCCACCAGACGACCGCCGTCGCGTCCGCGCGTCGATAGACTGCGAGGTGATCGCCATCCCAGCCCGCGGCCGCGGCCTCGTTCGTTCCGGTCGGCGAATCCTGACCCAGATATACGGCGAGCTCGAGCTCCCCAAGCGTATCTTCCGCGATTCGTCGATACCCTGCCTGCTCGACCGCGCGGATGTCAGGGACTTCAAACACCTCCCCACGCTCCGCTTCGAAGAACTTTTCGGGGTGCAAGATCTGTTCGGTGGTGGTGGGTGGCCTCCGATGGGTTCTATTGACCGAGGGCCACCCCCCGGTCGAATGAACCGCCGAGATGAATTGCAAGCCGCGCAGGTACGGGGCGACCAACGTCACCCGCAGAATCGCCGGCGCTTCATCGAGTTTCTCACCGCGGACGAAAGCGTCGACATCAATATTGGTCCCCATCTGTTGAATCCCTCGAGTTGCCGCCGACAGAGGAATGCCCTGACCGCGGAGCGCGTTCGCGAGCATCGCGAGAGTTGCGTCGCCCTCGATGACAGCCCGAAAGGCGTTATCTGCGTCGGCCGTTCGCGTCTGATCGTAGGACTCCCCGAGCCCAAGACGTTGATCTTGGAGCGCATGGACCAGCTCGTGCACCAAGACCAGCCGCGCCTCCTCGGTCTCTTCGGACCCACGCGCCCCGAGTAGCCCTTTGATCACATCGTCGCGAATGACCAGACGGGTCTCTTTCGGATCGTAGTAACCGATCACCTGCTCGCCCAGCACTTCAGAAAAGAGGGCGCGCAGATCCGCGTCGGGGTCGATCAGGCCGAGGGCGCCGTACAGAAGTCGCGCTCGCTCGATCTCTTCATCTTCGATCTGATCGCGCAAGCTGCTCGCGATGGCGATCCCATCTTCGATCTCGATCGTAATCGGATGCAGGAACCTGAGCTGACGCACGGATTCAGCCGAACGCGCGAGCTTTTCGATCGTCGCACGCTCCTTCGAGGTGGCCGGTCGCCTCAGCCCCGGCTTCGGCGGCGACGGCTTTGAAGACCCAACATCGCTCGCATCCTCGGGGCGAGGGGCGCTTAGTTCCTGCTGTGGCTCCGGTTTCGCTTGTCGATGGCAACTGCTTAGGCAGAGCGCTGCGATCAGGCCCACGACCCAGCGGTTCATGATGCCTCGACCACGGCCGCAGCGATGAGCGGGCGCTTGCGGTGATGGTGAATCAGAAAACGACGCGCTGCCTCGATCGCGATTTCTTCGGCCAGCTCATGCCGGGTAAAGCTTCGTCCCTTGAGCTTGTCGCGGATGTGGTTGGCGACCTTTTGCTCGACCCTGGACCGGATGTCGGTGCCGACGACGCCGCGCGCCAACACACGGGGAGAGCTCTTCAGCCTGCCGTCCTTCATCGCGATCGAGATGGTCACGAGCCCGCCCGAGGCCATCGCCCGGCGGTCCTCGATGACTCCCTTGCCGAGTGGCTCCATCCGTTCGACATAGACGCGTCCGACGGGCACTGACCCAACCAACTCTAGTGAGTCGCGTGTGACCTCCAGGACCTTGCCATTTTCGACGAGCTCGATCTGCGCCACGCCCTCCTCACGGGCGAGCTCCGCGTGTCGGCGATGATGACGGTGGGTTCCGTGCACAGGGACGAATGCCTCCGGTCTGAGGAGGCGAAGCATGGACCGCTGCTCCTCGCGAGAGCCATGGCCGCTTGCATGGATCTCCGGGTGCTCGCGGCGGGTGATCACTTCGAGTCCACGCCTCTCGAATCGATTGATCACGTCGAGCACGGCGAGCTCGTTGCCTGGGATGATCCGCGACGAAAAAATGACTGTGTCGCCTTCCGAGAGATGCAGATAGGAATGCTCTTCGCGGGCGAGGCGCGTCAATGAAGCACGGGGCTCCCCCTGGGTGCCACCCGTGATGATCATGACTTCGTGGCGAGGCAGGGTGGCCGAAACTTCGGCAGACACGAGCAGGGAATCGATGGGGGGCACTAGCTTGAGGGCAGTCGCAACCTCGGTGTGGTTGCGCACCGACATCCCGAGGAGACAGACTTTTCGACCGTGCGCCCTGGCGATCCGAAGGGCTGCACGCAGTCGGAAGACATTGGAAGAGAACGTGGCGACGACCACTCGATGCGGTGACCGCGCGACCCAGCGCTCGAGCGCATCTTCGGCAGTGCACTCGAGGTTAGACGTACCTTCGACGTCCGCTCCGGTGGAATCGCTGAAGAGCAATCGAACGCCGTCTCGGGCGACCTCTTCGAGTCTTTCGCGATCGAACAACTGGCCCGCGCAGGGCTCCGACTCGATCTTGAAGTCGCCCGTATGCACCACGGTGCCGACGGGGGTATCCAAGATGAGCCCTGTTGCATCCGCAATCGAGTGATGAACCGCAAACCGTTCTACCGTAAACGGTCCAATTTCAAAGCGGCTGCCGGCGCTCCCGACCCGGAGGTCGATGTCCTCCAAACGGTGCTCCCGAAGGCGATCCCGGATCAGAGCGGCAGCGTAGGGCGGCGCATAGACGGGAACTCGAACTCGCTTCAGTAGATAGGGAAGGGCGCCGATGTGATCCTCATGGCCATGTGTGACGACGATCGCGCGTAACCGGTCGCGCTGCTCCTCGAGCCAGGCAAAATCGGGATGGAACATGTCGGCACCAAGCTCATCGGTAAAACCTACGCCGCAATCGATCGCAAAGACCGTGTCACCCGACGCCAGTGCGGCACAGTTCATTCCGATCTCACTCAGGCCGCCAAGTGGGATGAAGCGCAGACTATCGGTCACGGAGCTCTCGGGTGCCGGGCTAAAGGTCCGCGGCGATTGGGTCAAGGAGTCAATCGCCTCGTTGACCCGTGCGTTTCCAGCGTGCTACGCCCCGGACCGCACGGTTTCATGCGGCGTTACTTAGCGATTATAGGGGTGGTCTGCCTCTGGGCGACGGCAGGTGCGGCGCAGGAGGAGTCCACGCCGACCGGAGCGCGTCGCGAGGCCGCAACGGAGGAAGAGGCCTGGGAGGCCGAGAAGGACGCCTCTAGCGAGATCGAGCCGGCGGAGGAGCCACCGCCCCGGCTGCGAGCTCCCAGCCTGGAAGGGCTCGAGCTGCCCGGCGAAGAGCTCGAGGAGGCTGAGGACGACCTTCCCGACGACTTCCAGTCCGAGGAAGAGATGGCCGCCGAAGACGCCGCGCTTCTCGGGATGGCGGAACCACCTGCTTCGGACCCCACGCTGGCGTCGTGGACCAATCCGCGCCCCGTCTTTTCGCTAAACGGTTACTTCCGCGTTCGCGGCAACATGAACAACAACTTCCATCTCAGCCGCCAACGGGTAGAGCGCCTCACCGGCGACCCCTTTGCTCGGTGGATCGGCATCGATGCGGGCGAGAACAATCAGGGCGTGTTGCCGGCCGGCGGCTGCAGTGGAGCCCCCTCGTCACCGGCCACCCAGGATCAGCGCTGTGCCGCGAGCAAGAGCATCCGGTTCGCCAACATGCGGCTTCGGCTTCAGCCCACCTTGTCGTTGAGCGACAACATTCGCCTCCACATGATGGTCGACGTCTTCGACAACCTGGTGCTCGGGTCGACTCCCGACGTGAAGTCGGTCAACCAATTCGGTCAGATCACCGGCCGCGCCCCCGGGGTGCCCGTCGACAGCTTGACCCTGACGCAGCCCCCGCCCGAGAGCTTTCGAAATACGATTGGCGACAACATCCAGGTGCGGCGGGCGTGGGGCGAGGTGACTAACAGCACCATCGGCCAGCTTCGCTTCGGTCGCATGGGTCACCAATGGGGCCTCGGCATGCTCTGGAATGCGGGAGAAGGCACGAACATCCTCGATACGCAGCTTGACTCGGACTTTCAGACTGAGATCGACCGCATCCAGTTGATCGCCAAGTTCAAGGACATCTTCTTTGGTGTCTCGTGGGACTTCGTGAACAAGGGCTTTACCGTCGATCCGCTCGGCGACATCCAAGCGATCGCCCGAGACGGCACCAGAAATGACGACACCCGGCAATGGAGCTTCCTCATCGCGCGCCGGATGGATCCGTTGAAGCAGCGCAAGCGCCTCAAGAAGGGCAAATGGGTGTTCAACGGTGGGGCCTACTTCATCTACCGGACGCAGTTCCTGTCGACCTCCACCGCTCCGCTCCTTGCGACGCCAGAACAGCTCGAGTCCGTCTTCGTTCGCCGCGACGCCAAGGTCTACATCCCTGACGGTTGGTTCCAGGTCTTGTGGAAAGACTTGAGGCTTCAAATCGAGGTGGCCGCGATCCTCGGAAAGATCCAGAACATTGCGGCGGGCGAGTTTCCTCCGACCGCCGAGGATGCCCCATTCAAGCTTCGACAATGGGGCTTGGCGTTTGAAGGCGAGTATCGATTCCTGAACAGGAAGCTCGGTGTGTTCCTCAAGGGAGGTGTGGCCTCCGGCGACCCCGATGTGGTTGGGCTTTCGCAGTACGAAGACCTGGCGACACAACCGATCGGGAGCAAGAACATCTCGACTTTCTCGTTCGCAGAGGACTACCGCATCGACTTGATCCTGTGGCGGGAAATCCTCGGGCGGGTGGCCGGCGCGTACTATTTCGCGCCGGCGATCAGTTACGACTTGATCCATACCGATTTCGGACGCGTGTTCGGCGCGAAGCTCGATTTCATCTACAGCCGCGCGATGTTCGAGCAGCAGACGTATTCGTCAGAGCCAAACCTCGGCGCCGAGCTCGACCTTTCGCTCTACTACCGGACCGAAAACGGGCCGAGCTTCACCGATGGTTTCTACGCAGCCTTTCAATATGGCGTGCTCTTCGCGCTCAACGGGCTCGACTATCTCGTGGTCGATGGGGTTCGCGAGCCCCTCGAGGGGGAAGAGGTGGGCGGCGTGGGCAACGCGCAAGTTTGGCGCTTGATCCTCGGGATTCAGTTCTGAGCTCAGCGTTCGAGAAGCGCCTCGGCCTTCGCGGCGACGCGCCATTGACGACACCCTTCGGCGAGCACGATGCCGCGAAGCTCGGCGAGCGCCTGTTGTAGCTCGTCGTTGACGATCATGTAGTCGAAGAACGGGTAGTGCTCGATCTCTTCGCGAGCCTTCTGAAAGCGTTTGCGTCTCGATTCCGCGTCGTCCGAGCCGCGGCTGTCCAAGCGCCTTCGAAGCTCATTCATCGACGGCGGCAGGATGAACACCCCGACAGCCTCGGGGAACTTCTCTTTGATCTGACGTGCTCCCTGGTAATCGACGTCGAAGAGAACCCCGTGTTTGCCATCCGCCCGTGCACGGTCGATCTCGGTGACACTAGTGCCGTAGAGATTGCCATGCACCTCGGCCCATTCTGCAAAGGAACCCTCGTCCACGAGCTGCTCAAAGGTCTGTTCGTCGATGAAGTGATAGTCTTGGCCGTCGACTTCGTTCGCGCGCGGCCGCCTCGTCGTATGAGACACGCTGAACCGAAGCTCGGGAAACTCTTGGAGCAATCGGTGGGTCAGCGTCGTCTTACCGGCTCCAGAGGGTGAGCTGATAATCAACAGAATGAGATCCGGATCGGTGGAGACGGAGGCGCTCATGCCCTTAACTCCCGATGGTCACTACCCCTTGAAGCCCCCGAGCTAAAGCACATTTTGCGCCTGCTCTCTCATTTGTTCCACCGTAGCCTTCAACTCGATGACGAGCGTAGCGATTGCGGCCTCTTGGACCTTCGACCCGATGGTATTGGCCTCACGCGCCATTTCTTGAAGCAGAAAGTCGACGCGTTTCCCAACCGGCTTGCTCGAATGTTCGATGAGCGCGAGCATTTGAGAACGGTGACTATCGAGGCGAACGAGCTCCTCCGCGATGTCGCTTCGGTCGGCGAGCACGGCGACCTCTTGTTCGAGGCGGGAGGGTTGGAGCTCGACTTCGACGTCTTCGAGCAAAGCCTCGAGTCGAGCGCGAAGCCGGGTGCGACGCCCCTCGACCATGCCGGGGAGCTCGGCCCTCAGGGCTTCCATCTGTGCGGCGACTTCATCCAGCCGGGTCTTTAGCTCGTGAGCCAAGGCTTTGCCCTCGGCACGCCTCATGGCGGTGATGGCGCTACAAGCTTCGGCGGCGGCGGCGGCGAGTGCTTCATCGAGCTCCTCCTGGTCGATCGCCTTACTGGCCACGAAGAGATCGGGCACGCAGGACAGCACCGAAAGCGGGAGAGGTTCGTCGGGGCTCAGCGCATCGCGCAATGCTCCAAGCTCTTGGTAGACCGCGCGCGCGCGCGCGACGTCCAGCTCGGGTTGAGGGAGCGTCTGGCCTTCGAACCGCGCCGTCACGTCGATTCGTCCGCGCTCGAGCCGGCTCCGGATGATGCGTTCGACCGTAGGGGTACGACTCTGCACGCGCGGTGGGAGGCGCACGCGAACGTCCAAGTACTTGTGGTTGACCGCACGTAGATCGAGCACGACGTGCCCGTCACCGAGCGTGGCGCGGCCGCTCCCGTATCCGGTCATGCTCTGCATCAGACGCCTACTCGAGCCCGCGCTTGCGCTTGATCTGGTCCATCACCTTGGCGTACTCGACCTCGAAAGCCGCGGTGCCTTCTTGGAGGTTCTTGATCTTCGAGCGGACCTCTGCGTCGAGACCGGTCTCGACCTCCATGTGTCGACGAAGCACGGGCGTGATCTTCTTTCGTAGGGTCGTGTCATCCGCGTAGATCTCCACGACATTGGCGCTATGAAACAGCATGTTGAGGAGCTGATCGACGAGGTAGGGAAGCACCTCGTCTTGCTGCGGAAAGCCCATCTCTTTGGCCAGACGCTGTCGCATTCGGCCGAGCTTCGAGTATCCAAGGCCCTCCCGCTCCATCCGGTCTTTAGCTTCGTCGATCATCTGGCGTTCTCGCCGGACGAACTCTTTTAGGACGGCTTCGAGGTCCAACCGCACCTCAGCCTCCTGCTCCACCTCAATGTCCTGCTGAGCGGTGAGCTCCCTCACCAAGTCGTCGACGATAGGGCCAATCTTTCCTGAGTAAAGTCGCATGTTTATGGGGTGTAACGTGAACCTCTGTAAACGCTCACCCCCTGGCGCGACCCTACCCAAGGCGGGGGTCCGGGTCAATACGGCTGGACCGTTGCCTGAATCAGCTTTGTGAAAATGCATCTTGACGGTAATCCTGTGATAATGCACCATACCGTTAAGGCTGTAAGTATGGATTCGAACGCTCCTGCACTGCAAAACGGCTCTGGCGCGCGGCGACTGCGGACGACGGAAGAGCGTCGAACCCGCATCCTGACGCGATGCCGTGTGTTCGAAGGATTGGCAGCGGAGGTCCGAGAGCGCGTCCTCAATGGGAGCGCGCTCGTGGATGCGGACCGGCGGGAATCGCTCTGCATGCCGAGCGATCCGGCGATCTTCGTCATAGGGAGCGGGCGCGTGCGGCGTGTGCGGCGTACGCAGGAACGAGAACTAACGCTCGGTTACTACGGACCCGGAGATCTCGTGGGGGAGATGTCTTTGGTCGATCCGGAAGCCCGTCTCGAAACGGTGGTTCTGGACTACGTGGAAGCGCTTCGAATCCCGCCGCGTCTGATCAAGATGGTCATGGGCGAGGACCTTGGGTTTGCGGCTGCGATGCATCGGTTGATGGGGGAGCGTCGCCTGATGGCGGAGCGCCGAATCGATGCATTGTTGACCCGCAGCGTAGAATCGCGGGTCGCAGAGTTTCTTATCGATGCATCCTCACGACACGGTATCCCAGACTCACGGGGGATTCTCGTCGGTGTGAAGTTCACACACCAGGAGATTGCGAGCTATGTCGGCTCGACCCGGGAAACCGTCACACTGGTGCTCGGCGCGTTTAAGAGGGGCGAGTTGATCGCAACCGATCACCGCCGCGTCGTCATCCGGGACGTCGCAGGACTGCGAAAGAGAGTATGAGCTAGGGGGAGTCGTCCAAACGGCGCGGCCTGGGGGGGGCCGCCGCCGGGCGGACACTTTTAATCAGCGGCAGTGTGAGCACCCCTTGACGCACAGCACCGACAGTGACGCTGGCACTGGCACTGGCACTGACGCTGGCACTGGCGCTGTCACTGTTTCGAGTCACCGGTATGATGGCTTAGATGAGCTCGTCTTCTTCTTCGTTGAGCTTCTTTTCCATCCGGCCGATGAGGCCCTCCCAGCCTTCGTCGTTGATCACGCGACGGAACTGGCGCTTGTAATTCTTCACGAGGCTGACGCCGTCGGTGGAGATATCCCATACGCGCCATTCCTTCCCGTCAGGACGCATGCTGTAGTCGATTGCGACAGGGGGCTGTCGCTTCTTGATGTGGGAGCGAGCCGAGGATTTGACGAGGACGCTGGTGCCGTCGAGCGCTTCGCTACCCACCCAGATGACTTTGTACTTGAGGGTAGACTCCATATTGCGTTGATACTGACGCTCGACCAGCTGGCGCAGTAGACTCACAAATCGCTTTCGCTCCTTCGGTGAGCGTTCGTTCCATTCCCGGTCCAGGGAGAGCTCGGCGAGCATGTCGTAATCGAGGAACTCGCCCAAGAGCTCGGTGAGCTGGTCTGCCCGCTTTGGCGTGTCTCGCCGTCGAAGCACCGCGCGCACCCTATTGTGCTTGGTCCGGATGAACCGCTCGGCTGCCTCGATGTCGACGGGGGGGACGTTAGGGGCGACGCTCGGAGCGGGCGCCGTTTCCTCGGCGAGGGCCGGCCCCACCAGCAAAGAGATCCCGACAATCACGATTGAAATGAACCGAAAAACCGCCATATGTCCCGTTAGACGACTATAGCGGAGGATTTATTCCTCGCAGCCCGGCGGTCGCCAGCCCTTCGAGTCGAGCATCGGCATTCCGGTCGCCTGCTCCAGCCCTGCGATGGCCAGGTTGTACTCTGCGATCGCGATCAGGTGCTTCGAACGCGCGCTGAAGTAACCCTCGATCGAGTCTTCGAGATCCTTGGCGGTCATGGTCCCGACCTCGTAGCCCTGGCCTGCAGAGACAAACCACTTCCGTGTCTCCCGTTCGGCGCGCGCCCAAGAATTCATCCGGCGTTTGGCATCCTGGAGGTGCTCGAAAAGTGCGATCACCTCGAGCTCGATCCCGTCGTGGGCCTCCTCGGTCTTGGCCTTCAGCGATTCGATTTCCGCCTTTGCTGCTTTGACGCGGGCATTGGTGCCCGCGAAGTCGAGCTCCCACCTCGCGACGAGGCCGGCGAACGCCCCCCTGAAGTTGCCCCGATCGATGATGAAGGGGTTGTTGATGTCGGTCACGATGGGGGTCGACGCAAAGCTCGCTGCCAGGGCGAGAATGATATCGGGTAAGTAGCCCGCTCTCTTGACGACCAAGTTCGCGTCGCTCGCCGACTTGGCGGCTTTGAGCTGTTCGATCTCGGGTCGGTTGGCGAGCGCGCGATCCAGGTGCTGACTCAATGCAATGACTTCGCTCTCAACCGGCTCTAGCCGACATTCCGGAACGATGGCCGGCTTGATCCCCGAGAGGATCTCGAGCGCCGCCCGGGCCGAGGCTTCGAGCCGGAGCGCCTCCGATTCACGCGATTCGATCTCGGCAAGCGTCGAAAGCAGCCGCCAATAGTCGGTTTGCTTGACACGCGGATCATCGGCGTTGAGGCGCGCCTCGAGTTTGTCGACTGCCTTGGCGAGCTTGCCTTTCCCATCCGAGATCATCGACTGCAGGTCGAGCGAAAGCTGCGTGCCAAAATAAGCCCGCCGAACGTCGTAGACCACTTGGTTGAGGGTTTTCTCGCGTTCCTGCTCGGCTGCTCTGATGCCCGCGCTCGCCGCTGTCTTGCCGGCCCGGTACTTGCCGAAGGTATAGATGGGAATGCCGCCTTCTGCGTTGAGCTCGACACCCGGACCCCATCGATTGCTCAGCGGTAGCTGGCTGTCGGGGCTGAAGATGGGAGTACCCGACGCCCCGGGTCGGACGAAGAACGCGGCGTTGCCTCGAAACTGAAAGAAGGGCGAGAGCCTAGCCTCGTTCAAACGTGCATGCGCCACTGCGATGTCAGCTTTGGCCGCGCGCAGAGACGGATAGTGCTGGATGGCCGCCGCGGTGAACTCGTCCAAGTAGTGGACGCGGGGGTTCGGCGCTTCTTCGGCGCTGATGCGCAAGGCGAACCCGAGGGTCGCGAACCCAATCACGGCTAAGGCAGGCCACCTGACCATGGGGTTTTTGTACCCGGAAAAGGGCGGTCGGGCCACGAATGCGCGATTCTGGTTACTTCTTCTTGCCGCCGCCGCTCTTCTTGGCTTGCGCGTTGTAGCGCTGAATCAGCACATCGGTGAGGTCCAGGTTGGAGGGCACCCATACGATGCCACCCTCGTTGGCCTCCACGATCAACGTATAACCGTCGGTCTGCCCAATGCGCCGGAGAATCGCCTGCATTCTGTCGAGGATCTTCTTGGTGAGCTCGGCCTCTTTGGTGGAGAGCTCGCGTTGGTAGTCGACGTACTCGGTCTGCAGAGCCATGAGGTCTTCCTGATACTTCTCGACCTTCTTTTTGAGTGCCTCCTCGCTGAGCACATCCTGTTGCCGCTCGATGCTCTCTTTTTGCGACTTGAGGGAGCCCTGGGCGGCATCGAGCTTCTGCTGCCGTTGCTCGAAGAGCTTCGTCAGCCTTCGTTTGGCCTGTCGGCCGTCTTCGGTTTCGTTGATTGCGCGCTGCAGATCCACGACGCCGATCTTGACTTGCGCACCCACCGTCGATGCGGTGTTGGCAAACACGAACGCTGCAAGTGCGAGAGGTACGATTCTACTAAAACCCATCAGAGCATCCTTTCGAGCCCGGCCTAGCTAGCCGTTTGGCGGTGGGCGGTCAAGCCGCAGGGGTTATACGGAGCCGCGTCGAGAGACATTCTCAGAACGACTGACCGATCGTGAATTCGAAGCGAATCGGGGCGTCCTGGGGGCGTCGGCGGATCGGAATGCCCCACTCGAATCGCAGGGGGCCGAGCGGGGAGAACCACCGCAGGCCAAAACCAACCGAGTATCTGAGGAACGGATTGATGCCGCACGGCTGAGAGGAGCGATCGTTCTCGGGTGCGATGGGGGCCTGGCAGTTGCCGAACTGATCGCGGAACGCAAAGAGGTTCCATGTGTTGCCGCCATCAGTGAAGATCACGCCTCGGATCCCGATCGCTTCGATGAGGGGAAACTCGAGCTCGATGTTGTAGAAGGCCTGGAAGTCTCCGCCGATCGGTCGACCCTCGGGCACGATCGGAAGGTTTGGGTCGCCGGCGGCTGCGATGCCCGCCTGGGGGCCGACCGACTGAAGCCGGTAACCGCGAATCGTGAAGATACTTCCGAGGTAGAAGCGCTCGAAGACAGGCACCAGCTTTCGGGACGTGATCAACCCGAGCTCGGTGTTCACCTTGAAGACCACCGGCCCGAAGATTCGTTTGTAGAAGCGTGCGAAGGCGGTCTGGCGAACGAACGTGTTGTCGGAGCCGAGAAATTGGTCGGCCACTTGAACCCCATAGTTTGCAAAAATTCCGCCGGTCGTGGACAGCCGATTGTCTCGACTATCCCAGTTGATGGTGAAGCGGAGCGAGCTGGTGATGCCGTCGCGGAACGCGTTGGCGATGAAGATGTTGGAGAACGTGTCTCGGAGCTGTCCACCGATGCCGACGAGGTTGCCCCGGGGTTGTGAGATCACGACGTTCTCGAACTCGTAGCGGACGAAGACGCGGAACCTCGGGTTGAACAGAGGATGGCCTGTCGTCAGGTTGGCACCTGTCGAGTCTTGTCGAAAACTAGCGAAGTCCCGGATCCGCTTGAAGAAGCCAAAGCCAAGGCTCCATTCGGAACCGAGGAACCACGGCTCGACGAAGTTCAAATCGATCTGTTGACGGATTCCGGACAGCTGCAGGTTCAGCCCGAGTGTTTGACCGCGGCCAAACAGATTCTGCTGTTGGACCTGAGCCGTGATGATGAAGCTCTCGAGAGACGAAAATCCAGCGCCGACCTGGAACGTGCCGGTTGGCTTTTCGGCGACTTCGACGTTCAGCACCATTTGGTCGCGGGCGCTGCCTTGCTCTTCGGATACGTCTACGCGCTCGAAGTAACCGAGTTGGTTCGCCAGCGCCCTGCCGTCCTCGATCTTGCTCTGGCTGTACAGGTCGCCCTCGCTGATGCGGAACTCGCGTCGGATGACTGCGTCGCGCGTCTTGGTATTGCCGCGGACGTGAATGCGCTCGATGTAGACGAGCGGACCGCGCTGGATGTTGACGCTCACATCGACCAAGCGATTGACCTCGTCGAGGTCGGTTTCCGGAATGATCTCGACGAGCGCGTAACCCTGGTCGCGATAGGCGCGGCTGATCCCTTCGATGCCTTCGGCGATCTTGCTTCGGCTGAACCAGTCGCCGGACTCGAGCTCTATCGCGCCTCGAAGCTCAGCCTTCGGTGCGATGGTTTCGACCTCGTTGCCGACCTCGTCCTTTTCGAGGACGTCGACGTTGCGAATGCGGAAGCGGGGACCTTCCTGCACCGGAATCGTGATGTCGACGTACTTCCGGTCGGCCGTGAGCTCTACGCTCGGACGCCCCGGGCGCATCATCAGGTAGCCCTTGTCGTAGTACCAGGCCTGGACCCGCGTGACGTCCTCGTCGAAGGCTTCTTGGTTGAATTTGTTCCGGTCGCTCAGAAACGAGAACATCCCAGTCTCGTTGGTTTGCATGATCTTGAGGAGCTCTTGGGACGGGAGCTGCTCGTTCCCGACGAAGCTCACCCGACGGACGTCGACTTCTCCGCCCTCGTCGATCTTGAAAAGGACGTCGATTTGGTTGTTGTCTCCGGGGATGCGCTTGAGCTCGTACTGGACCTCCGCCAGGAAGAAGCCGCTTTCCGCATAGAGCGCGCGGACCTTGTCGGCGCTATTTTCGACTTCGGGAACCGCGAGAATCGTCCCTGCTTCGAGTGTGATCGCCTCGTCGATGTCATCATCGTCGACCTCGTCGTTGCCCTCGTACTTGATCTTGCGGATCGCGGGGCGCTCGAGAACGCGAATCGTGAGCTTGATGCCATCGCCGAGCGGGTCCGATTCGATGGCGAGGTCGTCGAAGTAGCCCATGTTCCAGATAGCGCGGGCATCTCGGGTGATCTCAGGGTCGGTGCAAACCTTGCCGCGGCCTAGCTTCATCGTGGCGCGGACGTCGTCGGGATCGACCCGCCGAGCGCCGACCACCGCGACCCTACGAATGGTCTTACCGTGACAGCTCGTCCGAGGGACCTGAATCGCTGCGTCCGGGTCCTCGACCGGTTCGTAGTCCTCGACCTCAGGTTCTTGGTCGGGCGGAGGCTCGGGGGGCCGCGAAGGTCGTGGCGAGGTTCGAACCGGCCGGGTCGCAGGGGGCGGCGGCTCAGGAATGTTGTCTGGACTCTGGGCGCCCGCCACGGAAGCGAGCCCTGCAACGAGGGTCAGGGCTATGGCAGGGGCGGAAGGGCGCATTGTCAGGGCTTGTGATCCGGGCGGCTATAGCCGTGGCCCAGGAGGGGGTCAAGTTGGTTTTCCTTGGTTTTCAAGGGGTTGAGCAGCATCGCCGGGCGTTTGGTCCGCGGGGCTTGTCGATGACAGGGGCCGTCGTTCGTCGGAGTCGATCCGTCCGTCCCTCATCGCGACCTGCCTCGGCATCATGGCGGCGAAATCTCGGCTGTGGGTGACGATCAAAAACGTCGTCCCATAACGCCGATTGATCTCGAAAAAGAGCTTTTGCACCGAGTCACTGCTCTGGCTGTCGAGATTGCCGGTCGGCTCGTCCGCGAGCACCAGCTTCGGCTCCATGAGAAGCGCGCGGGCGAGGGCGACCCGCTGTTGCTCACCGCCTGAGAGCTCCCCCGGGCGATGGGTCAATCGGTGGGTGAGCCCCACTTCGTCGAGGAGCTGCCGAGCTCGGCCCTCGAGCCGACGACTCCCTTGAATCAGCCCCGGCATCATCACGTTCTCCAGCGCCGTGAACTCCGGGAGCAGATGGTGAAATTGGAAAACAAATCCAATACTTCGGTTTCGAAATTCAGCGAGGTCAGAGCTGCCGAGACGGGTCACGTCTTGGCCCTGGTACCGAATCGTGCCGCGCGTTGGAAGGTCGAGGGTGCCAATGAGGTGCAGCAAAGTGCTCTTGCCAGCCCCGGAGGGGCCGACGATCGTCACCATCTCTCCGTCGCCGATCTGGAGGTCGATGCCTTTGAGGACTTCGAGGGACTGACCTTCGTGTTCGAAGGTCTTGGTGACGTTTTCGACGGTGACGAGAGGGTCGGACATCGAGAATGCGATCGATCAGTCGTACCGCAGCGCGTCCACCGGGCGCACGCGACTCGCTTGATAGGCCGGAAAGAGAGTTGCCGCCAGGCATACCACCACGGTCGCCGCACCGACTAGGGCGAACTCGGTCGGGTCGAGGTTCACGGGAAGTTTGTCGATGTAATAGACCTCGGGATTCATCCGGATTCCAAAGTGTTCGGCCGCGAATGTCATGACGAAGCCAAGACCGAGCCCCAGTAGGCCACCAGCCGTTCCGATGAGGAGGCCTTCGATGACGAAGATCCGAATCACCCCGCGTGCCGAAGCGCCCATGGCCTTGAGGATTCCCACTTCGCGCCGCTTTTCTTGAACCAGGAGCGTCAAGGTGCCGAAGACCGAAAAGCCCGCAATCAGAATCGCGATCCCGAGCGTGATGAACATGGCGAGTTTTTCGAGGGCCAACGCGCCAAAAAGCTGCTGGTTCATCATCTTCCAGTCGCGCACGCGCAGCTCGTCGCGACCGAGGATCGACGCGAGCTCGGTCGCCATCGCCGGGGCCTTTTCGACGTCTTGCACCTTCACCTCGATGCCGCTGACCGCCTCACGGGCTTTGAGAAAGCGTTGTGCGACGTCGAGCGCGACGTAGGCGTGCTTCATGTCGTATTCGTACATCCCGCTGTAGAAGATGCCCGCGATCCGGAACGGCTTGGTGCGTGGGATGGGACCGGTAGGTCCGAGCTCTCCGCGCGGAGACACGACGGTCACGCGATCGCCAACGACGAGCCGGAGCGCCCGCGCCAGCTCTTGACCGACGATCAGGCCGGGCATCGTATCCGCGCCCGGTCGCGGATCGACGTCTTCGCCAGGCTCAGCCTCGAGCATCGCGTCGAGAGGGCTTTTTCCCGAGCTACCGATGGAGTCGTCGAGGATTTGTTCGGGGTGCTCGAGGTACTCGAGCTTGCCGTAGGTCATGTTCTTGGCGAGGTCGGTCACTTCACTCACGGACGCGGGATCGATTCCCCGCAGAATTGCTCCGGCCCGATTCGACAGGCTCGACACCATGACCTCGGTCTCAAGGTATGGCGTGGCGCCTATGACGCCTTCGGTGGCCCGCGTCTGCTCGAGGATGGGCCGCCAATCGTCGAGCTCCTTCAATGCCTGGTCGATGACGATGTGGGCGTGGTTGCCGAGGATCTTTTTCTTGAGGTCGGCCCGAAAGCCGCCCATGACGCTCAGGACCGAGATCAACATGCACGACGAGACCGCAACCGCCAGGACGGAAAGGGTGCCGCTTGCCGCGAGAAATCCGGTCTTCTTCGCGCGCAAGTGACGTGCTGCCACCATCGGTCGAAACCCGATGCGCTCGAACGCCGAAAGGAGGGGCCCGACCAACCGGAGCGCGACCCGGATGGCGAAGAGGGTTGTCACCGTCACGCGCACGACGGCGCCGCCGAGGCTCGCGTCGTCTCCCTCGACGGGGGTTATGGGAAGCACAAAACTGACGGCGGCGAAGGCCAGGACCATGCCGGCGTCGAAGACCCACCAGAATCGTTCGCGTCTTGGGAGGGGCAAGAGGAACCAGCATGACGCGGCCAGGATGAAGAGAGCGGTGCCGGTCGCCCACTGAAGGCTCGTGGCGGTCTGATAGAGTGTCCGAATCCACTCGAGCTCGAGGTCCGGGTACGCGAGATGGGTCAGGCCGAACAGAAGGCTCGGGGTCGTGCCGCCGAGCACGTGGCCAAGCGATGCGCGTGCCGACCACAAGATGACCCCGATCGAGACAGTGGTGATCGTTGCATGAAGCCCCGCGGCGACGGAAAGGCCCACGATACGCGCTCGCCCCACCGCGCCGCGTGGCATGCGACGCGCGCGGCGTGCGATGGCCAAGCTGAGGAGGACGAGGATCAGCTGCGCGGTAGCCCAGCCGATCACGAGCCGGATCCAAATCAGCTCGTCAGCCTGCATCGCCTGAAACCACAACGTGCTGCTACCGAGGAATACGACCGTCGCCACGGCGTGCAAGACCGCTAGGCCACACAGGACCGCCGTCCAGAAGCCGAGGGGGCGGCCGCTCGTCATTCGCTTTCCGGTCTGAGGAGGGGGAACAAGAGCACGTCGCGGATCGATGGCTGCTTGCACAGAAGCATGATCAGCCGGTCTACGCCGAGCCCGAAACCGGCGGCGGGTGGCATGCCGTGGGAGAGCGCGCGGATGAAGTCCGCGTCGAAGTCCATCGCCTCGTCATCTCCGCGTTCGCGGTTGCGCAACTGATCTTCGAAGCGAGCTGCCTGGTCGTCGGGGTCGTTGAGCTCGCTGAAGGCATTGCTGATCTCGCGCCCATCGATGAATAGCTCGAACCGATCGACGAACGCGGAGTCGTGGTCGCTGCGCCGCGCCAGTGGGGAGACTTCGATCGGATACTCAGTGATGAAGACCGGGACGGTTTGGCTGTCATCTGCGGTGCGGTAAAGCGCGGCGAGGTCGGGCTCGACGAGCTGCTCGAAGATCGCAAACAGCCTCTCTCCGTGGGTCTCGCAATGCTCGAGCTGCTTTTGAGCGACGGGGTCGAGCTTGGGGAGCATCGCCTTGCAGGCATTTGCGAGCGCCTCCGGATCGTTGATCGCCTCGCGTGAGAGATGGTCGCGCCAGGCGGTTTTGGGCACGCCTTTCTGACCGGCGCGCTCGAGCCGTTCTGCAATCGAATCGCGCAACGTCACCCGTCTCCAATCGGCGCTCAAGTCGAACGCGGGTCTGGCGGTGAGCCCGGGGAAGCGTGCACGGAGGTCGGCATCGACTTCGCGGATCATCTCGACTGCGAGGTCCATCAGGTCCTCGTGGGTGGCATAGGCCATGTAGAGCTCGAGGATGGTGAACTCCGGGTTGTGCTTCGTGCTGATGCCCTCGTTGCGAAAGGCTCGGCCGAGCTCGTAGACTCGGTCGAAGCCGCCGACCAATAGCCGTTTGAGATAGAGTTCCGGCGCGATGCGGAGGATCAGCTCTAGATCGAGCGTGTTGTGGTGGGTCTCGAACGGCTTCGCGGTGGCCCCGCCTCGGGTCACGTGCAGCATCGGGGTTTCGACCTCCAAGAAGTCGAGAGCGTCCAGGAAGCGGCGCAGAGACTGGACCACCACCGTGCGCGCGCGGAAGACCTCGGCGACGGCAGGATTCGCAAAGAGGTCGACGTACCGCTCTCGGTAGCGCTTTTCGACGTCCTTCAGACCGTGCCATTTGGCGGGCGGCGGCAGCAGAGCCTTACCGAGGTGTTCGTAGCGACGGGCGCTGACCGCGAGGGCGCCGGTCTTCGTTCGGATGGCCGGACCTTCGACCATGACGTGATCGGCGAGATCGACGAGCTTGAGGAGAGCCGCATCACGCTCACTCAGTTTCTCCGGACGCACCAACGCCTGCGCATCTCCGTGTGGAGTCCGAATCACGAGAAACGGACCCCGCTTGGCGATCACGCGCCCGAAGAGCGGCACATGCGCGGCGTCGTCGGTGAGCTCGTCCTCGAGTGGAAGCTCCGACCGTGCCGACTCGTCCGCGGCCAGCTCGACGACTGAGCGGCGCTTGTCCTCGAGCGCGGGATTGGTGCGCCAGTCGTTCGGGTAGGGCAAGACGCCCACCTCGCGAAGCCGCTCGGCCTTGTTGAGCCGTGTTTTTCGAAGCTCGTCTTCGGTGGCCATCAGCTGCCCCTTAGTCCTCTCGGTGTCCTTGGGCGTCAACCGCCTTCTTGCGTCGCTGTTGCTTGTTGGCGTTCATCAACAAGTACGTCTCGATGAATTCGTCCAGGTCTCCGTCGAGCACGGCATCTGCGTTGCTCACCTTGTGCTCGGTTCGCTCGTCCTTGACCATCGTGTAGGGCTGAAGGGTGTAAGTGCGGACCTGTGATCCAAACGCGATATCTGCGCGGTCGCCGAGGAAGGCCTCCTCGAAGGCTTCTTCCTGCTCACGGCGCGCCTTCTCGAAGAGCAACCCTCGAAGGATTTTCATCGCCGTCTCTCGGTTCTGGTGCTGCGACCGTTCCGCTTCACATCGCACCGTGAAGCCGGTTGGGATGTGCTTGATCCGCACCGCCGATTCGGTTCGATTGACGTGCTGGCCGCCGGCCCCGCCCGCGCGCATCGTGCTGACGTCGAGATCTTCGTCGCGGATTTCGATTTCGCCCTCAGTGAGATCGTCATCGAGGTCCGGGACCACGCTCACGCCGGCGAACGACGTGTGGCGGCGCTTGTTGGCGTCGAAGGGGCTGATCCGGATCAAGCGGTGAACTCCGTTTTCTGCCCGAAGGTACCCATAGGCGTTTGGGCCCCGCGCCACGAAGGTTGCGTCCTTGATCCCCGCCTCGTCGCCCGGCTGTTTGCTCAGCAACTCCGTCTTGTAGCCCCTGCGCTCGCACCACCGAAGGTACATCCGAAGAAGGATCTCGGCCCAGTCTTGGGCTTCGGTGCCGCCTGCGCCCGGGTTGATGGTGACGATCGCGTCGGTGTCGTCGTCCTTGGTGAGCATCCGCTTGAGCTCTAGGTTCCGGACCTGGTGCTCGAGGGACGGAAGCTGCTCTGCCACATCTTCAACGACGCCCTCATCACCCTCGCTGACCGCCAGCTCTAGCAACTCCAAGAGATCCCGAGCTTCGTTGTCTACCTGCTCGAATTCCTTGAGCGTTTCCTCTGTCGATGCCCGCTCCCGCATCATCTTCTGCGCCCTCTGATGATCGTCCCAAAAGCCCTCGGCGAGGCTCAGGTTGGTCAGACGGTCCACCTCATGGCGCAGGCCTTCGAGGTCAAAGATACCTCCCCAGCGCTTCCATGCGCTGTTTGAGGTCTTGAAGTTGCTCGCGACATTCCCCGGGTGTCATGGCTCTCGGCGCGGACTAACCCGCCACCCGACCGGTGTCAAAAGGGCAAAAAGGGGCCTGTCCCCTTTAATCGGGTTTTGCGCTTGTGTTGGGGAGTGCTTTCCGGTTCACTTTCGCGCGATGTCCGGTTCGAGCGGTTTGAGAGCGGTTTCTCTGGTGGTGGGACTGGTGTCGGCCCTGATCTCGGTCGCCGCTTGCGACTCGGCGAAGTTTGCCGCGGACTCGACCTCCGGTCTGTTTCAGCGGGCAGCGCCGGCGATCGAGCAGTACTGGGACTACGAGACCGCGGGTGCAGCCTTTCCGGCGAGCATCATCCAGCTCGAGGGCATCATGCGTGTCGTCCCCGACAACGAAGTCGTGGTGACGTCGACGATCGGGGCGTATATCGGCTACGGCACCGGCTGGATCGAGGACCGCGTCGAAGTGGCCGATGCCGACGATCGCTGGAAAGAGGCGGAGAGGCTCCGCGCTCGCGCCTTGATCATGTACGAGCGCGCCTGGGATCTCTCCAAGCACCTGATGCGCATGAGAGACGAGAGCTTCGACGAGGCGCTCGCGCTCGGCCCCGATGGCCTCAAGAGTTGGCTCGACCGGGTCCTGAACACGCCCGAGGACGCCCCGCTGGCGTTCTGGGCCGGGGCGTCGCTCGGCGCGCGCATCAACATGGGCATGGAGGACATGGACACCGTGGCTGACCTTCCCCTTGCGAAGGTGCTTCTCGGGCATTCCGTCGACCTCGATCCCGACTTCCTCTTCATGACCCCGAAGATGACCCTCGGCGTCCTGGCGGCATCCCAGTTTCCACCCGACATGGACCTCGCGAAAACCATTTTCGACGAAGTGCTCGAGGGGACCGAACGGCGCAATTTGATGGTCCAACTGAATATGGCGAGGTACTACGCGGTCAACAAGGGTGACTCCAAGCTCTTCACGGAGCTGCTTACCGAAGTGCTCGAGGCGGGGGATGTGCTACCTGAATCACGACTATCGAACGTCCTCGCCAAGCGTCGAGCGAAGCGGTACATGGACCAGATCGAATTGTTCTTCAGTGACCTCAGCGAGTAGCCCATGTTCCGATTGAAGACCCTCTTCGTGGCAGTCCTTGCCGTAGGGGCCTTCTCGTTGCCCGGCACGGTGCCGAAAGCCAATGCCGAGGGTGCGACGGTGATTCGCTTCGCCTCTCTTGCTCCGGCCGGGTCCGCATTCATGAAGGTGATGAAGGCCTGGAACCGCAGCTTGAAGAAGCAGACGGAGAACCGTGTCGCGCTGCGGTTTTATTCGGGAGGCAGTCAGGGCGACGAGCGTGACTTCATTCGGAAGGTTCGCGCGGGGCAGATGGATGCCGCGGGCGTGACGACGACGGGGCTCGGCATCGTGGCGCGCCCGGTGTTGGTGATGACGTCACCGGGATTGATCACCGAGTACGACCAGCTCGAACGGGCTCGCACAGAGCTCAACGACCGGTTCGCGAAGATGTTCGAAGATGGCGGGTTCCAGCTGCTGGCGTGGGGCGAAGCTGGCAAGAACCGCCTCTTCTCGGTCAACAAGTTTGCGCGGCCCGCCGATCTGAAGACCGGCCGCCCATGGGCTTGGAAGGATGATCCGGTCTTCGCGGAGTTCATCACCGTGATCGGGGCCAACCCGGTTCGATTGGGTGTTCCCGAGGTTTACCCTGGCCTTCAGACTCGAATGATCGATACCGTGCCAGCCTCCGCCATCGCTGCGGTCGCGCTTCAGTGGTACACGCGGCTCAATTACATGGCCAAAGAGAACTTTGGGATCATCGTCGGCGGCTCGCTCATCAAGCAGGAGAAGTTCGATGAGCTCTCCGAGGTCGACCAAAAGATTTTGATCGACACGAGCGAGCGAGCCGCCCGCGCGCTCGATGGGCTGGCGCGCCGTGACGACGATCGGGCCTACGATTCCCTGGTCAGTCGCGGAATGATCGAGGTCAACACCGCGGCTTACCAGGCCGAGTGGGACGCGGCGGCAGCGAAGGCCCGCAAGAATCTGACTGGGCGCGTCTACAGCAAGAGCCTTCTCGAAGCTGTAGAAAAGATCGTCGCCGGCAAGTAAGACATGCTCACCGTCTTGAACACGCTCGTGTCGGCGCTCGTCATCGGCGTCGCGGCGTGGCTTTCGAGGCGATATCCGAATACCGCGGGGTTCATTGTCGCCTTGCCGCTGGCGACGATGCTGGTCCTGCCGTTAGCCTATCTTCAGCACCGAGACGCCGGGAGCGTGTTCGACATGGCGAGGAGCATCTTGGTGGCGCTGCCCATCACGCTCCTGTTTTTCATCCCGTTTCTGCTGCGGGACCGCTTCTCGTTCTGGGGCGCCTACACGGTCGGATGCGCGCTCTTGCCGGCGGGCTACTTCCTGCATCGCGCTGTCATGCGTGCGCTAAGCTGAGCCGCTTAGAGAGAAGCGCCCCCGTGCACATCGATCGTTTCGCCGGTGAAGTAATCGCAGTCGAAGATGAACTTGACCGCCCGCCAGATGTCTTCGGGCTGCGCCATCCGGCCTAGCGGAATGGACGCCCTGATCATCTCCAAGGCCTTTTGGTTCATCCCAGCGGTCATCGGGGTCTCGACGGCGCCGGGGGCGACGGCAGCCACGCGAATGCCGTATTGAGAAAACTCTTTCATCCAGGTTCGCGTGTTGGCGGCGAGCGCGGCTTTGGCGGCGACGTAGTTCGTCTGGCCTCTATTCCCGTGACGTGCGACCGACGAAATGTTCACGATCACGCCCGGCACTCCGCGCTCGACCATGTTTGCGACCACCTCTTGCACCATCAGGACGGCGCCCGTGAGATTGATCGCGATCACCGCGTCCCAATCCTCGCGCGACATCCGGCGGATCTCACCAGTCTTCCGGCTCTTTCCGACCCAGAGCGCGTCGCGGATGATGCCGGCGTTGTTGATCAATGCGTTAAGCCCGCCCATCTGCTCCGCTGCCCAAGGGACGAAGCTCGCGATATCGTCTTGGTCTGCGACGTTGAGGCGACGCCGATGGATCCCGTCGGGCAGGGCTCCGAGGGCTTCCTCGTTGATGTCGCCTACCGCAACCTGGGCTCCCGCTTCGTGCAGGCGTTTGGCGAAGTGCTCTCCGAGACCGGAAGCGCCGCCGGTGACGATGACTTTGAGTTGGTCGAGGTTCATAGGAAGGCTTCCTAACCGCTTCGATGGTTTCAGTGCAAGAGGTTCGAGATGATTAGAAGGTGCCGATCACGCCGAGACCGAATCCATCGCGGGAAACGGACGGCGAAAACCGAACGCTGAGCTCGTGGCCAGCGCTCGAAGCTTTGTGGACCTGATACTCGCTCCACGCAGCCTCGCTTGGGGTGAGGCGGAACGATAGGCCGAACGCCGCGAAGCCTGTTCCGATGAAGAGCCCGCCGATCACGTAGGCCGAAACCCTGTCGGTCTTCGTGGTGCTGGGCACGGGCGAAAACGCCAGCACGAACACGCCGGCTAGTGCATGTGTGAGGCCGTTCCATCGCACCAGAAGCCGCTCGCCTTCACGGCTCTCGGCCGATGACAGCAACTCTCCCTCTGCGCGAGCGAGCTCGAGCTCGGTGATGCCATCCGTCCGCGCTTTTTCCCAGCGATCGAGCCTCCGCTTCTCGTGGGAGACGCGCGTTGCTGCAAAGATGCCGGTCGTGAGATCGGCCGCCCCCAGCGTCATGAACATGACCCCGAGGCCGCGGCTGAACTGACTCTGCGGCTGATCTTCGGTCAGTCGCCAGGCGCCGAGCCCGAGAAGGATCGAGCCACCGACGATCCCAGCCGCCGCGGCGAATTTCTGCTGGCGAATGGTCTTTTCGGCGGCCGTGGTGAGCAAGCGATCCATGAGCTCGGCGTTGGCCGCGAGCGCGTCCGAGGGTGCGCTTGGCGCGGGCTGTTCCGTGTCGATCACGACGGGGGTGGGTGTCGGGTCTTCTTCCGCCGATGCGAGGCTGGCGGGGAGCGCACCCACTACCAGAGTCGAGATCCAGATGCTGGCGGTGCGCATGACCGGGGCTGGGATAGCAGCCCCTAGCCGCTAGGGCTACCGCTGATCGCGTGCTAGCGTCCGCGGTCCGATGAAAAGACTTCTCCTGCGTTTGTTGCTTGGGCTTGTGTTGCTCATCGGGGTCGTGGCGGGTGGACTGAACCTTCGCTACGGCGGTGGCGAACCGTATCCCGACGTTAGCAGCACGCCGGTCTACGACGAGAGCGCGCTCGAGGTGGTGGTGACGAGCCCCGAGCCGATCGGCAATGTCGCCGTGTCCGCCGATGGGCGGGTGTTTTATACGATTCACCCCGAGAGCCGCCCGACCGGGGCCAAGCTCCTCGAGTGGGTGGACGGAGCGCCGAAGCCGTTTCCAAGCGAAGCGGCACAGACGCTCTTCGAAACCCCGCTCGGTGTCGTCATCGATCGGCAGAACCGGCTCTGGACGATCGATCATGGCAACCACGGGATCGGGCAACCGCGCCTCATGGCTTTTGATCTAGAGACGGGTGCCGTGGTGCACGAGCACGTGTTCGATTCGTCGGTCGCGCAGCTGGGATCGTTTCTGCAGGACCTCCAGGTCGATTCGACCGGCCAGCATGTCTTCATCGCCGATCTGAGCTTTTGGAGACAGAACCCCGGGTTGATCGTCTACGACGTCGAACGCGCGAAGGCGCGACGGGTGTTGAACAGCGATTCCTCGGTGTCGCCCCAGGATTGGCTGATCCGGAATCCGACCAAGGACATGAAGTTCTTCGGAGGGCTCGTGGTGCTCAAGCCAGGCGTCGATGGAATCGCCCTCGATCGCAACGACGAGTGGCTCTACTACGGGGCGATGGCCCACGACACGATGTACCGGGTCGCGGTCACCGACCTCCTCGATCCGCTTCTCAGAGATGAGGCCCTTGCCGCGGGGGTTCGAGCGGTGGGTGCCAAGCCCCTCAACGACGGGCTCAGCACAGACAATGACGGCAATCTGTTGATCACCGATGTCGAGCACGGCGCGGTCCTTCGGATGACGCCGAAGGGCGAGCTCACCACGCTCGTGAAAAGCGACCGGATTCGTTGGGCCGATGCCCTGAGCTACGGGCCCAACGGCTGGCTCTACGTGGCCGACAGCGCGATCCCAGACCAAATGCTGCAGTCGAAGGCACACATCGCGGCGAACGCGCCTTACTACATCTTCCGGTTCAAGCCGGACATCGCCGGCGTTCCGGGGCAGTAGCGCCCCTCACGACTCGTCTCGGTCTTGGCTCTGGAGCTGGTGTTGGTGGGCGGCGCTTACGAGGTCGACGTAGCCTTGTGGGTTTTGACGTTTGAGCTCCCATGGCTCTCGGCCGTCGGCCATCGGGAGCACGTAGAGCTCTCCATCACGGAGCGCATCGATGGCCGCCTTCGCGACGTCCGGGGCCTGCACTTTCGACCGCGCCATCCACTTGCGGATGCGCGCTTCCTCTCGGGGCGTCGACGTGCCGCGTGCGGCGTTCATGATGTTTGTTTGAAAAAAGGTAGGGCAGAGCACCGACACGTGAATCCCCGCACCCTTGTACTCGGTGTAGAGACTTTCGCTCAACGCGACGACTCCTGCCTTCGACACGTTGTACGGGGCCATGCTTGGTGGGCTGAGAAGACCTGCCGCTGAGGCCACGTTCAAGATGTAGCCGCGGCCTTGCGACTTCATTTTCGGGATCGCCGCCTGGCAGCCGTAGATGACTCCCCAAAGATTGACGTCGACCGCCCAGCGCCAATCTTCGATCGAGATCTCGTCGAACGCGCCCCCGAGGGCGACCCCAGCGTTGTTGCAGATCACTTCAATGCCCCCGAGCCGCTGTTCGGTCTCCTCGATCAGGGCGAACACTGCGTCTCGGTCGCTGACGTCGCAGGCGATAACTTCGGCCTCTGCGCCTCGCTCCCGGGTGAGGGATGCGGTTTCATCGGCTCCGGCTTCATCGACGTCCGAAACGACGACGGACGCGCCAAGATCTGCCAAATGAAGCGCCAAGGAACGACCGAGACCGCCGCCGCCCCCGGTGATCACGGCGCGGAGCGGTTTTGGAAAAGCCACCGCTCGAGAGAAGCGCCGATCCGGGCGTCCGTCAAGGCGCTTGCCGCGGCCCCGGTCGATGAGAGATGGCGATCAAGAAGGCGGCCTCCCAAAGAGGAGACCAGATTAAACGGAAAAGGCGCCCCGAGGGGCGCCCTTCCAGTTCGTGCAACAGTGGCCGTTACTTGGCCTTGCTGTCGCTGGCGGCGCCATCGCCGAGGTCGACTTCCTCGCCGCCTTCGGCACTGCCGCCGCTATCGGCGCCTTCGCCCTTGCTGTCGCTGGCGGCGCCATCGCCGAGGTCGACTTCTTCGCCGCCCTTGGCGTTGCCGCCCTTGCCGCCCTTGTCGGCGCCTTTGCCCTTGCTGTCGCTGGACGCGCCATCACCGACGTCGATCTTCTCGCCACCTTCGGCATTCCCGTCGGTGTTGCCGCCCTTCATCTCGTCGTCGATGCACTCGCCGGTGCCGTCGCAGGACTCATCCACGTTGCCCTTGCCGTTACCGGGATTGCTCGAGTCCACGCCGTCCTCGTTGTTGCCGTGGCCGTTGTTGCCACCGCCGGGATTGCTCGAATCGACGCCGTCCTCGTTGTTGCCGTGGCCGTTATTGCCGCTGTCGGCCCCGGAGCCGCCACTGTCCTCGTCACCCGAGGCGCCCCCCGAGTCAGGCACCTCAGGTGCGCTTCCGTTGACCCTATTCCCAAGGTCATCCGACAGAACAAACATAGAAAAGGGGCTTGCATTGGCCTGTATGAGCCCAAAAAGGCTGACAGTCGCCGCAAGCCCGACTCCAATAGTCCAATGCTTAGCTTTCATTTTCAGTACCCCTTTCATGTTTTCAGTATATGCATAAAATTACAGTCCTCAAGTAGGGTACATTACCGATGTTGCACTTTATCGAGGATTGCTCGCCCCGATGACGTCTAGGAACGCATCGCCGTCGATATTCCCGGTTGCGATGACGTACCAGGACTTTGGACCGTCATCTTGAACGAGGCGGTAGTTGTAGTGTCTGCCCTGAATTTCGGTCGGCGACACTTTCGTCCCGCCCTCGACGTTGAATCGAAGGGCCTCGAAGGTCCCGGAGTACTTGCCCCAGGTGAGTAGGTACTCGCGTTGCGCCGTGGCCAGCGCCCGGAACGTCATCACGGCCTCGGGGCGCTTCGCACGGGCGATGTACTTATTGTACTGGTTGACCCCGAGGCTCGAAAGCACCCCGATGATCGCGGTGACCACCATGACATCCATGAGCGTATAGCCAGCGCGTCGTTGAGCCCTCGTGGCCCGTTTCTCTTTGGTCTTCATCATTCATCCCCGTGAAAGCTGTCAAAGATCGTGATTTCCTTGCCCCAGCATTGGGCGACGACCGCGTCGCCACGGTGAAGGAACCCGTCGCGTGTGCCCCACTGCCGTTTGGCTGCTTTAAATAGATTCTCGACTTCTTCCCGTCTTCGTTCCGTCGAGAGGAGCTCCCACGACTCATCGACTTGAGCGAATAGAACCGGAGGCTCGCCCTTGGTGATAGCGGCCGAGCTGATGAAGCTCGAGAGACCGGTCGATACGTTCGCGTCGAGGGGTTGGAGGGCCTTTTCGGCGCTGATGTAGTCGGACACCAGGAAGGCGACCCCGGCGAACGCCAGCGCAAGCCCGAGGCCGTGTCCGAGCTTTCGCAATCGAAACGCCGAACGAACTTTCGCCTGAGGCTTTTTCGCAGCTTTTTTCTTGGTTTTCTCTTCCCCTGCAGGTTTCGGCTCGGGTTTCGGCGGCGCATCGGGAACCACGCTGAGCACCCCGGTGTTCCGGTCGGTGACCTCCTCGTGTTGCATGCCGACCTTCTTGTATTCCCGGTAGTTTCCAAGATCCTTGAGCAAGTCATCGACTGACAGATACCGTTGCTCAGGCTGGCGACAGGTCGCCTTACGAATGATCCGCACGAGACCTGCGGGATACTTGGTCAGCTCTTCGAGCTTTGGAACGTCACGCGCCTCTCGCGGCGGCTCCTCGCCGGCCACGATGAAGTACAGAAGCTTGCCCAATGAATAGATATCCGACCGCAGATCGAGGATTCGTTCGCTTGCAGTCTCGGGAGCGACGTATGCGCCGCTTCTCGGCGCGAGACGCGGTCCCAGCAAGAATGGCTTGAGCTCATCGTCTACCGTGACGTAGCGCGGTGAAAGCGTTCCGACGGGCTCTTCGTGCGCGTGAAAGCGACGAACGACGTCGACTACCGCTCCAAAGTGTCGGAGGCGTTCATCGAGCGGCCACGAGCCCCATGGCAGATCCCGAAACAGCCCCTTCGGTTCGGGCGTCGCCAGGATCACGTACGGCTCTTTCCGTAAGACTTCGATCCCCGACATGTCTGCACATCGCGAGATGTTCTCGAAGTTGAGCTTCTGGCCATCGGTCGTCACCGCTTGAAGAACGATGACCGCCACTTCGCGATCCTCTTGATCCAGGCCCCCGTGAACGACGATTCCTGGGGCTCGGAACACCGGTCTCCCGACCAGCACCCCTGCCACGAAGGCATTGGTTGCGGTTTCCTGCATGGTTGCAGTGTAAGTGCTCAAATACAGTACAGTCAAAGCGAACCCACATCAAACTCGTGGGTTCGATGAGGCTGTAACTACGGGGCAAACCCGTCGTATCGTCGCGGAGATGCAGATCGTGATCATCGGCAACGGGGTCGCTGGGATCGAGGCGGCGCTGGCGGTGCGTGAACGCGAGCCCGAGTGGCCGATCACCCTGGTCTCCGAGGAGAGCGACCACTTCTTTTCGCGCACGGCGTTGATGTGGGTGTTCAGCGGACAGATGAGCCATCGGGACATCGAGCCGCTCGAGCGTGATGCGTATGCGCGGCTTGGCTTCAAACGTGTCAGGGCCCGCGCTACCGGGGTCGATGTCGGAGCCAAACAGGTGCTCCTCGCGGGGGGTCACGCGCCGATCGCATATGACCGGCTGTTGATCACCTGCGGTTCACGGCCGCGCCCTGGCCCCTGGCCGGGGAGCGACCATCGTGGCGTGGGGCACTTCGTCACCTTGCAAGATTTGTCCTGGTACGAACGCGAGGTGCACGGGGAAGCGGGGCGAGGAGGCGATCCGCCCCGGGCCGAGGCCCACCTCAGCGCAAGCAGCGACGACTCCCCGTACCGCTTTCGCGAAGTATCCTCAGCCCGTCGGGGATCGGTCGCTCGGCAGCCCGCCGTCATCGGCGGCGGCTTGATCGGCATCGAGGCGATCGAGGTCGCCGTGGCAGCTGCGCTAAGGCCTCACTTCTTCATCCGCGAGGAGTGGTTTTGGCCGATCGCCCTCGATCCGCGTGAGGCAACATGGATCAGCGGCCGCTTGGCTGAGCACGGGGTGCAGGTCCACCTGCAGCACGACGTGGAGTCGATCGAGGCGGATTCCGATGGGAATGTATGTGCCATCCAGACCGATCAGGGGACTTACGAGACCGACTGCGTCGTCATCGCGATCGGTGTGATGCCCAACACACAGTGGCTGGCTGACTCCTCCCTCGCGATCGATTCCCGCGGCGGGATCGTGGTCGACGAGGGTCTTCAGACCAGCGCGCCCGACGTGTTCGCAGCTGGCGATTGTGCCGCGGTTCGTTGGTTTGACGGCACCGAGCGGCCCGAGCAGCTCTGGTACACCGCCCGCGACCAAGGCAGGGTCGCAGGCCGCCGATTGCTTGGCGATGCGGCCCGGTACGACCGGGGCATTTGGTACAACTCCGCCAAGCTTATGGATGTGGAATATACGACGGTCGGTTTGGTGAACTGGAACGTCGAGCGCGAGCAGAACTGGTTTTTGGAAGAGATCGGCAGGGTGCGAAGCACGACTCGGATCGTCCTCCAAGATGATCGCGTGGTCGGATTCAATCTCCTCGGGCGAAGGTGGGACCATTCCGTTCTCGTCCGGTGGCTCGAACAGCGGCGGCGCCTCGACTGGGTGCTGCGGCATTTGCACGAAGCCGCGTTCGATACCGAGTTCGTGCCCCCTCTTCGGATCCCGAAGCCGGGGCCGCGGCTCGACGGGCCCGCGCCGAACCCCATGATCCCCGGACCGACCAAGGTTCCGTTCTAGAAAGGTGCCGCGTGGACCAACAAGGACAAAACGGGCTCTTATCGACCTACCGCGAAGGGTGGCGAACCCGAAGTTGGCTCGGAATCGCGATTTCCGTGTCGCTGATCCTGTTCTACGTCGTTCTCTACTGGGAGCACAAAGTAGAGGAATTCTTTGGAACGACTCCCCTTACCGCTGCGTCGGAGGCGGTGGGCTTGCGCAATCGCTGGTACCTCTATGGCTTCCTATACTCGGTCGCGATCATCGGGGGCGCGATCTACTACCTTCGGCGACACGGGAACAGCCGCTACAACCGGTTCCGGATCAGCGTCAACGTCGTCATCCAAGTCGCCCTGGGTTTCTCGCTGCCGTTCATCATGCCGTTGTTTGGTGGCAAGGAGTTCTACTTCTCCTATTTTTGGCCTCTCAAGTACGACTACCTCTATCCCCAAACACTGGCGGATTTGCCGCTCTACTTGGCGCTGTACACCATCGTCGGCTCTTTGATCGCCGCGCCGATCCTGGCGGTGCTCTACGGAAAGCGATGGTATTGCTCCTGGATTTGCGGCTGCGGCGGCCTCGCGAACACCTTTGGCGACCCTTGGCGCCACCTGACGAGCAAATCGACCAAGTCTTGGCGGTTCGAGCAGATCAGCATCCACATCGTTCTGTTCATCGCGATCGCGACGACCTTCTTGATCGGGCTCGACTGGCTGATCGGAAAAGACCACCCGACGTTTCACCGCATCGTCGCCGGCAACGATTGGCGCGATTGGTCGGTGAAGAGCTTTTACGGATTCGCCGTCGGGGCGGTGCTCGCCGGGGTCATCGGGACCGGGCTCTATCCGCTGCTCGGCCCGCGGGTGTGGTGCCGAAATTTCTGTCCGATGGCGGCGATCTTGGGCTGGGTGCAGAAGGTCGGGCGGTATCGCATTCGGGTGAAGCCCGACATGTGCATTTCGTGTGGGAATTGCAGCACGTATTGTGAGATGGGGATCGACGTGCGGTCCTATGCGCAAAGCAACGAAAGCTTTACCCGCGCGTCCTGCGTCGGTTGCGGGATGTGCGCCCACATGTGTCCGCGCGGCGTGTTGAAGCTCGAAAACAGCTGGCAGGTCGCGGACGACAAGGACCGACAGAACCTGTCGGTCGTCAATTTCTGAAGTCAGTGGTGCGCATGCTTCCAAGCGGCGAAGACATCGCGCGAGAACAACACGAAGCGCACCTCGTCGAGCTCCCAATCGCGTTCATGAACCACTTCAGCTGACACCGCGGCAGCCTCGTCGAGCGGGTACCCGTAGACGCCGCACGAGATGGCGGGAAATGCGATCGATCGAAGCGCGTGATCGACTGCGAGCGCGAGCGATGCGCGGAAGGCCGCCGCCAATAACTCAGCATCTCGTGGGCGGCCGCCGTAGACCGGCCCGACCGTGTGAATGACATGGCGCGCAGGAAGATCGAACCCCGGAGTGATCCGGGCTTCGCCGGTCGGACATCGTACGCCGGGCTCGACCTCGGGGACCTGGCGACAGGCCTCGAGCAGCCTCGGACCCGCTGCTCTGTGGATGGCGCCGTCGACCCCGCCGCCGCCTAGCATCTTTCGATTGGCCGCGTTGACGATGGCATCGACCGCTTGGCGGGTCAGGTCGCCCTGGAGAATGTCGATTCGTGCCGTCATCGGCGTTCGATCTCCTAGAAGTTGGCTGGGGCGGGTCGTCCCATCAGCTTTTCGTAGGCATCGGGCCCGAGCGCATCTACCATGAGACGGTCGAGTCGGAGCTCGACTTCGTACTGCTGCGCAGCCGAATCGTAAAGGAAGGCGATGCCCATTCCCGCGGGTCTGTCCTCTTCCGCGTCTTCGGCGTCGACCACCCAGCGCACCACCCCTTTCAACGAGAGCTCACCGAGCTCGGGGGCTTGAATTCGGAACGACAGTGCCGTCCCGACCTCGAGGGGACGGCGCGTTCGAATGAAGGTCCCACCCCGGCTGATGTTGTGTGTGTAGTCCGACAGGAAGGCATTCAGCTGGTCGTACTCCACGGGCAGTTGGAGCACGGCTCGGCCCGTTTCCCTGCGCTCTCGGCCTGCGTCCGACATACCCCCATAGTCGAGGGTAGAGGCCCTGGTGCGCCCCGGCAAGAACAGTCTCCCTTGACTGCAAAACACGGACTGCCTAGGCTACAGGACTCATCAACCCGGACGTTCCGCCTAGGCGTCGAGCGTCTTTCGCGCGCGAGGAACTGCGCATGACTGAAACCGATTCCAAAACAAGTGAGACCTCATCGGAAGAGGCCGCGCCTGTGGAATCGGAGAGCGCTGCTCCGTCGGGTGCCAGCGTCAGTGCCAGTGCCAGTGACACCGACGAGTCTGAGGCTGTGGTTGAAGGGGAGGCCGCGGCCGGCGAGGCGGAGGCGCCAGATACCGCTTCAGGCGATGTGGCGGCTGAGACGGGGACCGAGACCGCGTCAGGCGACGTGGCCGCTGAGACCGGGACCGAAAGCTCTTCCGGGGAAGTCGCCGCTGAGGGAGGGAAGAAAAAGCGTCGGAGGCGGCGCAAGAAGAAGGACCCGCAGGCGGGCACGACCGAAGCGCCCACCGAGGGGAAAGCCGGTCACCATCACGCGCCCTTCCTTCATCTGTTTTCCGGTGGAGGGGGCCGTAAGCACGCATTCTCCGTAGCCGAGGTGATCGCAGGTCGAGTCGAAAGGATCGATCAAGGCGTGATCGTCGTCGACCTGTTCGGCAAGGCGAGCGCGATCGCCGATGCGGATGAGCCGCGCGAAATTCCGCCGATCACGGTCGCCGCGACCGAAGACTATCCGTCGGTAGCGCCTCGCGAGGAGTTGGCTGCACAGAAGGCGCAGCCGGACATCGACGTGCCCGGGTCAGTTCCAACGCCCGCGGTTGAGCCACCCGTTGAAATTCCGACGCAAGACGACGAGAAGAATGTTTGGAGGTCCGCCGACCCTCCAATCTCAGAGTTCCCCGACCTCGGTGAGGCGGACACTGTGGTTGGCGCTCAGGCGTACGTCGAAGCGGACACAGCTGTGGGGGCTCAGGCGTACGCCGAAGCGGACACGGCCGTGGGCGCGAAAGCCTACGAACCGTCAGCGCCACCCAAAGCGCCCGCACCGCTAGGTGAGGCTGAGACCTCCGCGGAGCCCCTCGAGGCGCCACAAACCCAAGCCCCAGAAGCGCCGGTAGAAGAAGAAGACCTCTCCGATGCGGATCTCTCCCTGCTCGAGCCTTTGCCCGAGCTCGGACCGCCCGAGCTGGGCTCGATCTTCCGTGGACGGATCGGGGCCATCGCCGAGAGCGGCCACATTGCGATCGTCAACCGTGACATCGACAAGGCGGCGGTGCGCAAGGCGATTCGGGCCGCACGACAAAAGCATCAGCGGGTAAGGGGAGTGGTCTACGGCTTCAATCGAGGCGGGTTCGACGTGCTCGTCGGCGGTGTTCGCGCATTTTGTCCGGCGAGTGCGATGTCGCTCACGCCGATCGAGGATCCCACTCGGTTCGTCGGCCAGCGATGCGAGTTTTCCTTGCCCCAGGACAAAGGCGGCAAGAAGAGCATCATCGTCAGCCGGCGCAACATTCTCGAAAAGGAAGCCCGCAAGCGAGCGCGTGAGCGGATGGGCGAGCTCGAAGTCGGCGCAAAGCTCCGAGGCAAGGTCCTCGAGGTTCGTGACTATGGCGTGCTGGTCGATCTCGGCGGCGGTCTCGATGGGCTCGTCCATATGAGCGAAGTCTCGTGGAGCCGGGGCGTGCGGCCGAATCAAGTTGCGCAGGTGGGCGACGAAGTCGACGTGCAGGTCGTGAAGGTCCAGCCTGCAACCCGGAAGGACCGGTTCGGTCGCGTCTCTCTTTCGATGCGCGCCTGCCAGCCCGACCCGTGGGACATCGCAAAAGACACCTTGCGACCCGGGGTTCCGGTCAAAGGCAAAGTGATGCGGACGACCGAGTTTGGCGCGTTCGTCCAGATTCAAGAGAACATCGAAGGGTTGCTCCACATCTCGGAGCTCGGAGGCAGCAAAGAGCTGACCCACGCCAAGCAGGCGCTTCAAGAGGGCGACGAGATCGATGTCGTGATCGAGCGAGTCGACCGTGAGCAGCGCCGGATTTCGTTGTCAAGGCTGTCCGAAGCGGATGCCAAAGCGATCGAAGCCGGCGAGATCGAGTTTGGTAAGGCGCCGCGGTCGCTTAAGGCAGGCTCGCACGTCTCCGTCGTCGTAAAGCGCGTCGAGCACACCGGCGCTCAAGTACAAGTAGACGGCATGCTCGGAAAGCGCGGCCGAGGTTTCATCCCAAACCGCGAGCTTCAAGATGTCCGGGGCGAGCGCCGCAAAGGCCCCTCGCAAGGCGATATCATCGAGGTCAAAGTCATCGGCACCGAGCGTGATGGGACGCTTCGTTGCTCGATTCGTGCTCGCCTGCTCGATGAGGAGCGACGCGCGGTCAAAGAGTACCGCAAGGAGTCGGCCAAGCAGGGCCTCGGCACCTTTGGAGACCTGCTCAAAGCAAAGCTCGAAGACTCGTCCGAGTGATCGGTTCGCTTGCGAATCGCCCGTGCGATGCTAGCCAGCCTGGCGATGCGCAGATCGGGCGTGTAACTCAGTGGTAGAGTGGTTTCTTCACACGGAACAAGTCGCTGGTTCAATTCCAGCCACGCCCACCATGGAGGGCGGCCGATCGGGGCCGCTCTGAGGAGTGACGATTGGCCGACCTGTCGACGCTGGTCGAAGGAATCCGAGCGAGGGATATGCCGGCCCTCGCGCGTGCATGCCGGTTGATCGACGAGCGTGACCCGCGGGCGTTCGAGCTGCTAAAGCGGGTGTTCTCACACGAGGGACACGCGTATGTCATCGGGGTAACGGGAACGCCGGGCTCCGGCAAGAGCACCCTGGTCGATGGGCTCATTCGTTTGTATCGCGAGCAGGGGCTACGCGTCGCGGTGTTGGCCATCGATCCGACGAGCCCGTACTCGGGCGGCGCAATTCTCGGGGATCGTATTCGCATGCAGCAACACTTCACCGACGAGGGGGTGTTCATTCGCTCGATAGCGACTCGGGGGCACCTTGGAGGGCTCTCGCGCTCCACCGGGGACGTGCTCCATGTGCTTCACGCCGCCGAGTTCGATGTCGTGATTTTGGAAACCGTCGGGGTGGGGCAGGACGAGCTCGAAGTCACGCGATTGGCCGACACGACGCTCGTCGTGATGGCGCCCGGGCTCGGCGACGACATCCAGGCGATCAAGGCTGGCATTCTCGAGGTGGCAGACGTATTTGCCGTCAACAAGGCCGACCGGGCTGGCGCTGACGCGACCGTGCAAGACCTTCAACAAATGCTCTCGCTTCGACGCATTCCTAAGGGCGTCGGTAAAATGCAGGGGCACACCGCGGTGTCGACGTTCCATCGCGGGCCGGATGAACAAACCGAGGAATGGGTTCCGCCGATTCTCAAAACGACCGCGCACCGTCAGGAGGGACTCACTGAGCTCGTAGACGCGTTTGCGGAACACCGAAGCTTCCTCGATGACACTGACGCCGGCCAGGTCATCCGCGCACAACGCCGCATCGAGGAGTTTCGCGCGATTCTGTATCAAGCTTTGATCGACGAGGTCGACGCGCGGTTTGCCGACGAGGTGAGCGAGGGCGTTCGGGACGTCGTCGAAGGTCGTGGCGACCCCTATTCGGTCGCGGAGGCGTTGGTGCGACGGGCGCTGGGGAGCGTTTCCGAGTCGTAGGCAGGCGTGAGGCGTTGGGCTAGAGTGCGTCCCATGACATCGTTTGTGGAAATCACGCAGGACGGTCTGGTCAGCACGCTGACGCTCAACCGTCCCGACAAGCTCAATGCGCTCAGCACCGAGGTGCTCAACGATTTGCGTTCGGCGATCACGATGATAGGAGCCAAGGAAGAGCTGCGTGCGGCGATCATCACCGGCGCCGGCAAAGCATTCGCGGCCGGAGCCGACATTGCTGCCATGACGGAAATGAACGAATGGGAAGGGCGAGACTTCGGAGCCCTCGGACATAGCGTGTTCGCTTCGATCGAGAAGCTCCGGTTTCCCGTGATCGCCGCCGTCAACGGTTTCGCGCTCGGGGGAGGGTGCGAGCTCGCCCTCGCGTGTGACTTCATCTATGCGTCGAGCAAAGCGAAGTTCGGTCAGCCGGAGGTCGGTCTCGGGATCATTCCCGGGTTTGGGGGGACACAAAGGCTGCCCCGGCGTGTCGGGCCCGCGATGGCGCGCGAGCTGATCTACACCGGCAGGATGATCGGCGCCGATGAAGCCCTCCGCATTGGTTTGGCCAACGCGGTGTTCGCCCCAGAGGAGCTGCTCGCGTCTGCACAGAAGGCTGCGGCGCACATTGCGACCCAGGGGCCGCTCGCAATCGCGACCGCAAAGCGGTTGATCGCCCGAGGGATCGAGAAACCATTGCTCGAGGCCAACGCGCTCGAGCAGGATGCCTTTGCTGCGTGCTTCGGAACCGAGGACCAAGCCGAGGGTATGACGGCGTTTCTCGAGAAGCGCGACGCCGTGTTCAAGGGACGGTAGCGAGCTGCGTCACACGGTGACCCGGGCCACGCCGCAGGCACGCCCTCGCCCGGTCAGACATCCTCGGCGGGGATGTTGGGTGGCGTTGAGCTCGCGTTCGAGGACATGCCAGCGGCGCGGCCCGGGTCACCTACTCCTCGAGAACGGTGTCAGTGCCAGCGACAGTGACAACGTCAGTGTCAGTGCCAGCGTCAGCGCCAGTGTCAGCGCCAGTGTCAGCGTCGGTGCCAATGCCAGCGGCAGTGATCGGGCCAACGGCAAGGTTTTCTAGGGAGTAGTGCGGGACATGAAAAAAAAAGTGAGCGGACGGTTAATCCATTTGCCCCCGCCCGGCGTAGGGGAAGCTGGCACCCGCATTCGAGCGGGCCGAAAGGCGAGCCTCCGCTTGCGTTCGACGACGATGGCTGTCCGCTGCTCGACGACGGCACCGCGGCACAGCTCCGAACGCTGATCAGCACGGCATCGAACGGCGACGACTTCGGAGGCCTCAACGTGTTGGCGTTGGTAGTTCAAGTCGACCGGTCATTGGTGAACGGGAACGGCAACATTCTTGGCGTGTGGGCGAGCACTCGCTCCCAGTGAGGTAGAAGATCATGCATAGAAACAAATTGGCAATCTTGATTTCGTTGGTGGGCTCGTTAGCGCTCATCGGTTGCGGTGATGACGGCGGTGTCGGCCCCGGTGGGGCAGGTGGTGCCGGAGGAGCCGGTGGCACCGGCGGCGTCGCGATCGTCGGACAGATCGATCGTATGGGTCGGCCGGCGATCAATACCGCGCTGACGCAGACCTTCAGCCCTGATTCGGCGGCGAAGGGTGCACGCAAAGACGAGTACAACGCCGAGGACGACACGACCGCCTGGTCCGGCTTCGTCCCGGATTTCGCAGCGGCGCTCGCCATCCTCGACTCGCTCGACACCGATAGCAACGCGGAGACGGGTTGCGGCACGCAGCTCGCCATCGCTGCGCCGACCGAACCTGGTGGTGATACACGCTACGACACACTCGCTGGAGTGCTTGCAGACGATCAACTGTACGTCGACAGCACGAAGAACCAGTGCGTCGCCTACCTCGGAGTCGAGGCTCAGACGCTCGGTGCCGTCAAAGAAGGCGGATGCGGTGGACGCACGCCTCAATACGACGTGATCGACGACACATACTCCGTTCTGGCCGCGGGCCTGCTCGCGGGCGTCGGGGACGGAGTTGACGAAAACGCTGAGGGATTCTTGGCGGGCTTCCCGTTTCTAGCGGCGCCGAACTAGGGGAAAGCGGTGAGAGTTCACATCTACCAGGCTGTTCTGGTGCTGTGGATCGCGGCTTGGGGCTGCGACGACAACACGTCGTCGCAGCCCCCCGGTCGCGCTGGCGCCCAGGGGCCGGCCTTCGTCGAACCCGCACCCGCGCGCAAGACCACGAGCGAGCGCATCGCTGTCATGAACCTGAACGCATCGATCGAGGCGTCGCGCCGACGACTCGAGCCTAGGCTCGACGTCGCTACAGCGTCGGCCCTCGTGGAGCAGCTCATGCTTCGCGCCGATTTCTATGGAACCTTCGATGATTGGGAGGAGGCGTCTAAGATCTCCAGCGAGGTTCTCGGGGCGCATCCGACGAGCCCTCCTGCGATGCTTCTCCGCGCGCGCGTCCTCAACACGCTTCACGAATTCGACGCGGCGCTCAGTCTGATCGAGAAGGCACGAGCTTGGAGATCCGTCAGTGGGGCAGGGGCAGCCGGAGGGGAGCTCGAGGCGCAAGCGAGGCACTTGGAGGCGTCCATTGGGCTTGCGCAGGGTAAGCCAGTCGAGGAGCTCGTCGCTCGACGTCGAGCGTTGGCGGCCTCTTTTCCCACGTACCAGAACGTCACGAGCTTGGCGTTGGCTCTGGCGAAGCAGGGGCGCTTTGAAGACGCAGACGCCGCTTTCCGTAGCGCGCTCGAACGGTACCGCGACGTATCGCCATTCCCGTTCGCTTGGGTTGCGTTCCAACGCGGCGTGATGTGGTCCGAGGAAGCGGCCAGGCCGGATCTCGGGCGGCCGCTCTACGAAGAAGCGCTCCGGTACTTGCCAGGCTACGTGCTCGCGAACGTTCATCTCGCCGAGCTGGACGCATTGAACGGGGACGTGCCGACCGCGATCGGTCGCGTCAAACCGCTCGTCGGGACGACGCAGAATCCAGAGCCCCTCGTGCTGCTCGCGACCGTCGAACCCTCGATCGCGCAAGCGCGTCGCTACCAAGAGCAGGCCGAAGCGGCTTACCGCCAGCTCATCGAGCGCTTCCCCAAGGCGTTCGCCCACCACCACTCGAACATCGGCCCCACTTCGTTCTGAAATCTGCGTCAACCGGTGACCCGGGCCACGCCGCAGGCACGCCCTCGCCCGCTCAGACATCCTCGGCGGGGATGTTGGGTGGCGTTGAGCACTCCCTCTAGAGCGTTGGCGTCGGAATGGCGGGTTGGCGCCTGCGGAACTCGCGTTCGAGGACATGCCAGCGGCGCGGCCCGGGTCACCTACTCCTCGAAACAGCGCCAGCGCCGGTGACAGTGCCCGCGACAGCGACAGTGTCCGTGCCAGCGCCAGCGCCGGTGTCCGTGCCTGCGACAGCGTCAGCAGCAGCGCTCATCACAGGCGAAACCCCCCGGTCGATGGTTGTCGCCGGGGGGTTCGGCTGTTGGCGCTTCGAGCTCCGTTCGTCTGGAACGACTCGCTTAGTCGAGGTCGATCTCGAGGTCTGCTGTCACGCGACTGCTCTGTGCCTCCGCGCTGCCCACCCAAGTGCCGGTCGCGCCCTCGAATCGGCCTGTGCCGCCTGTGACGGTGCCTTCAAACTCGACAATGAAGATCCCCGCGACCGGGTCAGCGGACGTTTGTTCAAAGCAGTAAAAACTCTTTTCGTCATCGGTCGTCAGGGAAAGAATTGAACCGTCATTGTAGGTGAGAACGCTCGTCGTGCTGAGGCCGGCTCCGGGCAAGCCCCCGCACCGCGGATCGGCCCCAGGCGCCTCAATGACGGTTTGGGCCGAAAAGATAGGGCTCCCGGACCCTTTCGCGATTCCGCTCTGCAACGAGGTAGAAACCTGACCGAGCGGCGTAGGCGTTCCATCGGGCTGCGAGCTTGTGATGAAGTTGCTTCCGGAGAGCCTGAGATCGAGGCTCCGTCCATGCTTTCCCTGTGCTGCTGGGACCACGAAGACGGCTAAAGCCAACGCGGCTATCGCGACAAAAATTCCCTTTTTCATAATGTGTCTCCTTTTCGGGTTTGCGAACCATCCTATTCGAGGGAGCGAGACGCTGTTGTTGCGAGCTCGCGAACCGATGCGGGGCAGCGAATCGTGCTTCGTTTGTCAGAGAGCTTTGTCGCTAACGGGAACGCTCAGGGTCTCGCCTCTGTCGAAACGCGTCTATACGTAATTGTTCACGACAGGGTCAGTGACAGTGCCAGCGTCAGGATTCGCGTCAGGGTGTAAACGCGCGCTCGATACTGGGGCGCTGGGCCTCTGCTTTCGCGGCGCATAGGGCTATGGCCTCCACTACGCTCGCTAGGTTCCGGGGGCCGCCCATGAGGTCGGCGACGCGAGGCTCGAAAAAGCTCTGGACGTTCGAGGCTGCGGCCTCGGTGCAAAACGACGCCGTGTACCATGGAATGCCTCCGACCTGGTGCTTGCCGAAGCGAGCGGCCAGCTCGTCGAAGCTCGCGGTGAACCACGCCCAGGCGCGCTCGCGCGTACCTGGGTTGCGGAGCTGGGGCGCGAGGATGTGGCCGATTTCGTTGACTCGGGTGGTGGGACTCAAGGTAAGTGCGAGGGCGCGCGTCGCGAGCTCGGGATCTTCGGCGTTGCCGAGCGCCGATAGGATTCGGCTTCGTTCGGTGGCGTCCGTGCTCGACCCGAGCATCTGCACCAAGTGATCGAACAGGCCTGCGCTGCTTTCTTGAACGGCTGCCGCGAGCACCAGGCCCGCGAGCTGAGGATCGACGCTGCGGCGATTGGTCTTGGCTTGGAAGCCCACCTGGGCCTTGCCTAGCCGTGCAGCGCGGGCGCGTGCAGTGGGATCACGCACGTCCATCACCATGAATCGAATCACCGTTTCGCGAAGAAGCTTGGTGTCGCTCGAGTCGCCCTTGCGAGGTCGCCAACCGAGGGCGTCGTAGCGTTTGCGATAGAGGCGAGATGCGTACGCGGCTACGTTTGCCCGAACGTCGGGTGGGGCGGCGTCTTCCATGATGAAGCGGAGGTGACCCATCGGTGCGGTGGCGATCTCGCGGATCGGGCTCGCGGCGAGCCTCGGTAACCAAGGAAGAAGCGTCTCGGTGTCGATCGCGCCCTGATCGAACGCCGCGAACAAGCTGTCGACTACGGCGATTCGCCCACGCGCCGAGAGCTTCGAAAAGCCCTTGTTCCGGAGAGTCATCCAATCGTCCGACGAAAGCGCGAAGCGAAAGTAGCCGGCCCCTTCGTCGTTTGGCATCCACCAAGACGGACAGTCGGGGAGTTCAATACTCCCTTCCTCGTCTTCGAGCAGACTGCACGTTACCCCAGAGCTGGTGCGCACGCACAGGGGGATCTGCCAGCTCTGGCGGGGGTCGCCCGCCGATCCGATCGGGAAGTATCGCTCTTGAGATAGCTCCAGGGTGCCGCGGCCGCTGGCGCACTCGAGCTTCGCGTGGATCAAGGGAACACCGGGCTGAGTCAGGAAGGACCGAAATGGCGTTGCCACGTCTCGATCGTCAACCGCATCGAGCGCGGCCAAGAGGTCTTCCGTCGTGGCCGTTCCCTCTCGGTGCCGGCGAAGGTAGAGACGAATCCCGTCGCGAAAATGGTCCGCGCCCATCCAACGCTCGAACATCTCGAGCACGGCACCGCCCTTCTTGTAGGTGATCGCGTCGAATGCGTTTTGGATGTCATGGTTGTTCTCGACAGGTTGGCGGATGCGCCGTGCGCTCGTCAGGCTGTCGAGGTTCATCGCGTGTTGCGCGGAGGCGAGGCTCGCGAGGTCCACCCGATATTCGGGGTGGAGAATCCCGACCACTTTGTTTCCCATCCAGGTGGCGAAGGCCTCGTTGAGCCAGACATCGTTCCACCACGGCATCGTGACGAGATTTCCAAACCACTGGTGGGCAAGCTCGTGTGCCATCACGTATGCGAAGGCCCGCCGCTGGTGCTCGGTAGCCCGTCGCTCATCGATCAGCAGGAGCCACTCCCGAAAGGTGATCAGACCGACGTTTTCCATCGCGCCCGCCCCAAAGTCGGGGACCGCGACGAGGTCGAGCTTCTGGTACGGGTAAGCCGTCCCGAAGTAGCCCTCGAGAATTTCGACGTACTCGCCGGTACGATCGAGCGCATAACGCAACCGGCGGCCTTGCCCATGGGCGGCGATCCCGCGAAGAGGAACCGAATGAGGACGCATCTCGCTTCGGGGAATCGGCGGTCCAGCGACCACTTCGAAAGGCCCTACCGCCCAAGCGATCAAATAGGTCGGGAGCGGGGGCGTCGGTTTGAAGTGCACCCGCTGAAGGCCGCCGGGAAGCTCGATCGCGCTCTTGACGGGTGTATTCGCCGCGACGAACTGATCAACTGGGACGGTCAGGGCGACGTCGAATGGCGCCTTGAAGCGGGGCTCGTCGAAGCTCGGAAAAGCGAGCCGCGCACTGATCGACTCGAACTGGGTGAAGGCGTAGGTCCGGCCCTCCGACTCGACCTTGTAAAGCCCTCGCAACGGGTGGTCGAAACGCGCCTCGTACTCGATGTGCAGGGTGGCACGGCCTGCTGGCAGCTCCTCACCAAACTCGACGCGCGCAACCCCGTCGCTCGTTCGTTGGTTCCAGGTGGCCGCCACGCGCGCGTCGCCTCGGTGTGCGTGGATTGCGGTGACGCTCAAGCTCTGACCGTGCATCCAGATGCCGGTGGTGGGCTTGTCGAGCTCCAGCCCGATGACCGCTTTGCCGGAAAACCCGTCGCTGCTCGGAACGATCGTGACACTGAGTTGGTAGCCCGTCGGCCGCACGCCCTCGGGAAGCCGGCCCTCGGGAACTCCTACGACCTCCGACGTCGGGCTGATCGGTTTCTGGGGGCCGCCGCATCCCGCGAGCGACAGGCAGAGCCCCAGAATGAACGCCTGCCGCGATCGACCCGAGGGCTTCACTTTCGAGGCCTCGGTCCGGGGTCGTGCCCAAGTGCAAAGAGTCGATCGTAGAGCGCTGAGCCGAGCGCCTTGTGTGAGGTTCGGGGCATGGCTTGCCCATATGACGGCGGCAGGTGGCGCAGGGTTTGTGCCAGATCTTGGAGCGACGGGCCGGCGTGATCCACCGACAACGCTGAGGCGGGCTGTCGGTTTGCAATCCAAGTTGCGCCAAGCGTGAACGCGACCGCGAGGCTCAAGCCCGCAACCAGCTTCTTGGGGTCGTCCGAACCGACGACGTCTGCCGCCACGAACACCAGAACGGACAGGGGGATGCTCACCACCCAGCGTTGTGCACGGTCGAGACGCGAGGCGGTTGCGTCGCCAACCTCGAAGTGGACGAGCGTTTTCCAGTGTCGCTCTGGGACACGTTTCAAGAGTCCGTCGCTCACCAGGACCGTTCGGAGCCATGGCAGTGCCGCGACGTGCGTTAGAAAAGGGGTTGCTGCCGGGAGGTGAGCCAGCCGCCAAGAGATGCCGTCGACTTCAATTCGTGCTCCGAATACGCGCCAGATGCCGAGGACCATCAAGAGCCACGGGCTCAAGACAACCACTCCGATCACACAGAGCACGGCACAGACCATGGTGTTGACCGCAGGGGGCAACGGCAGGGTCGGCCCGACGCCCGCAGCGAGGGCGACCGACACCCCAGTGGCGATCACCCAGAGTGCGGATGTCTGAACGGCGCGTCCGAACGCCTCCCAGGATGACATCGCCTCGACCTCTTCCGGGGTTCGCTGAGAAAGAGCCATGGCGACCCAGAACGTCGTCGCGCAGAGGCTGGAGAAGAACCACGCCGCCACCGTAGGCCACCCGGGGAATAAGTCCGGGTCTGTCGCGAGCGCCCCGACGGCCGTGGCCGATACAAGAGCGACCAAGCTCAAGGCGAGTGTCACGCGACGAAACCCACCGAGCACGCGGTCCCGAGCTGCCGCATCCCGCGGCATCTTTCGAAGGAGGAGGAGCTTGAGAGGGCCACAGGTCATCCACGGGACGACGATGCACGCGGCGAGTACCAAGAGCGACCTCATTCGAACTCCACCATCACGGGCGCATGATCCGACGGAGACTTTCGGCGTCGTTCCTCGCGGTCGATCACGGCGCCGATCGCTCGTTCGGCGAGCGTCGGGGTGGCGTAGATGTGGTCGATCCGAAGCCCGTTGCCGCGTTCGAACCCCCTGCCTCGGTAGTCCCACCACGAAAACACCCCGCCATCGGGATGGAAGGGCTGAAACACATCGATGAGCCCGAACGATGCGAGGTTGCTGAGCGCCTCGCGGACCGGGTCGCACGCGAGGACCGAGGCGCGCCATTCATCGGGTCGCCCAATATCCTCATCTCGTGGGGCCACGTTGAAGTCACCGCAGAGGGCCACTTGGTCGACCCTTGAGTCGAACAAGGCCTGCAGCATCTGATGCAAGCGCCCCATCCATCGAAGCTTGTACTCGAATTTGTCGGAGCCGACCTCTCCTCCGTTCGGGAAATAGGCACTGAGCACGGTGATATGTTCGACGTCCGCGCGGATGAGGCGGGCCTGTGCGTCGTCGTCTTCTCCATCGAGACCGCGCACAACGTTCGAGAGGGGATGGCGGCTCACGATGGCCACGCCGTTGTAGGTCTTCTGGCCGAACACCTCAGCCTCGTATCCGCACTCTCGGACCTCGTCGAAGGGGAAATCCGCATCGGCGACTTTCAGCTCCTGCAGGCAGAGCACATCCGGACGGGCGGCGTCCAACCAGTCGACCACATGTTGCCGGCGCGCCCGGATCGAGTTCACGTTCCAAGTGGCGACCTTCATGGCGGTATGCAGTAGCATGGAATCATGCCAAACAAACGAATCGAAACCGAGGGTGCTCCGGCCGCGGTCGGCCCCTACTCCCAGGCGGTGTCTGCCGGGGGATGGCTTTTCTGCTCTGGGCAAATCGCGCTCGACCCGCTCAGCGGAATGCTGGTTGGTGACGGCGATGTCGAAGTCGAAACCCGACAAGTTCTAAGAAACCTCGACGCCGTTCTCTTGCAAGCAGGGGCCAGTCGGGCCGACGTCGTGAAAGCGACCGTCTACCTGGCGGATATGAACGAATTCTCGAAGATGAATGAGATTTACGCCGAGTATTTCGAAGGAAGTGCGCCCCCGGCGCGTGCGTGCGTCGAGGCCGCCGCGTTGCCGCGAGGGGTGAAAGTCGAGATCGACTTCATCGCCCACGTCGCACGCTAGACAACAATGTGGGGAAACGTAGTGTGCGAGAGATTTTCGTTTGTGGTCGAGCGCCCCCGCAGAGAGTGACTGAGAGGTACTGCTGTACCTCGCAGGGAGCGAGCGAGGAGGTAAGCCGACCACAAGCGAAAAGATCCGCAGACTACCTAGCTGTAGAACGGGTCCTTTAGATCTGCCGTGTCCTCACGGTCCGGTCCGACGCTGACCAGTCCGACCGGGCAGCCGACTTCTTTCTCGATGCGCTCGATGTAGCGCTGGGCTGCGACCGGAAGCTCGTTTCGTGCTCGGCACGAAGACAGGTCGTCATCCCAGCCTTCGAGGGTGTCGTAGACCGGGGTCACGGCATCGATGCGTTCGTACGGGGGATGCGAGAGGCGCTGGCCGTCGAGCTCGTAGGCTACGCACACCTCGAGCGTGGGCAGCGTGCTCAACACATCGAGCTTCGTGATCGCGATCTCATCGAGACCGTTGACGGCGACCGCGTGCCGAAGAGCCACCAGGTCGAGCCAACCGCATCGTCGGGGTCGTCCGGTCGTAGAGCCGTACTCCGCGCCCGCATCTCGAAGCTGCTGACCCACGTCGTCGTCGAGCTCGGTGGGGAAGGGGCCTCCTCCAACCCGGGTCGTGTAGGCCTTCGCGATGCCGACCGCCCGTGTGATGTGGGTCGGCCCGATCCCAGCTCCCGCGCACGCACCTCCGGCCACCGCATTGGAGCTGGTCACGAATGGATAGGTGCCGTTGTCGATGTCGAGCATCGTACCCTGAGCGCCTTCGAGGAGGATCTTCCCATCGGACTGTACCGCCTCACGAACCGCACTCGTCGCATCCCCAATGTAGCCGCGTAGCATTTCGCCGAGCTCAGCGTACTCGGTCTGGATCGACGTCGAATCGGGCAGGGTGCCGCCGAGGTCTTCGATGACCGGCCGCCACGCATCGAGATTGGCTTCGAGCTTGGTGCCGAGAGGCGACGCGTCGAGAAGATCGCCCATGCGAATCCCCCGGCGAGCGACCTTATCTTCGTAGCACGGCCCGATGCCGCGCTTGGTCGTACCGATCGCGTCGTGTGATTTCGCTTCTCGGAGTTCGTCGACCTGCTTGTGGTGGGGAAGCACCACATGCGCGCGTTGACTGATCAGTAGACGTGCCAACGTCGACACCCCGCGCTCCCCGAGGGCGCGGATCTCCTTGAGGAGCACCGCCGGGTCGATGACCGTGCCCTGGCCGACTATACACTTGGTCTGCTCGTGGAGGATCCCGGAAGGGATCAGATGGAGGATCAACTTCTCCCCCCCCACAACCAGCGTATGCCCCGCGTTTGCCCCGCCCGCGTAGCGGACGACGAGGTCCGCGTAGGGCGCATAGAGATCGACGACTTTGCCTTTGCCCTCATCGCCCCACTGGGCGCCAACTATCACCAATGCGCTCATGACTCGTTCCCAACGCGGGCCCAAGAGACTACGGCCGAATCCGGCTCAGCGTTGAGCGCGCGAGACCGGCCGTCACGCAGGCGGGTCAGCCGCGTGGTCCGCCCTCGTTGCCAGACCAATAGTTCATAGTCCCATGCTCTCGCGTATCGCTTCGCGTCCTCGACGCTCTTAGCCGGCAAGGTTGCAACACGCGCACCCTCAGCACGCCAGCTGTCGGCGGTCTTGCGTCGGCCCGCAAACGTGCCGCCCGCGACCAGCACGCGAAGGGGGAGCTCGCCCTTCAGGGAGATCCCTGCATCGGTAAGCGCCCAAAGAACGTTGTCGACCTCGAATGCGAAGCCGGTGGCGGGTGCCGGTGCGTCGTAGCGTCCGAGCAGGTGGTCGTAACGGCCTCCGAGGCCGAGCGGCTCGCCCGGGCCCTCTGCAAGGAGTGTCATGCTCACCCCAGTGTAGTAACTCTGCCGACGAAGGTCGCTGAGATCGATGCCCACCCGGTCGCCGAGCCCCGCCGTCTCTAGACGGTCCACGACTCGTTCGAGCTCGTCGAGCGCCCGCTTGGCCGCGGCGTTTCGAAGCCGGCGGCGCGCGTCGGCGATCACCGTCCGGTCGCCGTAGAGATCACAAAGCATGCCGAGGCGCTTGCGCTCTCCGGCAATGACCCCGGCCTCTTTCAGAAGGCGTTCGAGGCTGGTGGCGTCTTTGGCAGCCAGGGTGTCGACCACTGCGGCGCGCGCGTTGTCGGGCACGTGATCGAGCACCTCGGCGCCGATCTTGACCTGTGCGAGCTCGACGAGAAAGTCCCGAAGCCCGACTTGCTCGCATGCGCGCACGGCGACTTCGATCACTTCGGCATCCGCCTCCGGGCCCTTGAGGCCGACACACTCGATCCCGCACTGCAGAACTTGATGCTGCCTGCGGGCTCGGCCGCGGCGCCGTCGGACGACCGTGCCTTCGTATGAAAGCCGCCAAGGGGGGGGACGGTCCTGCAATCGCGTCGCTATGATGCGGGCAATCTGGGGGGTGATGTCGGGTCTCAGGAGCGCAACCTCCCCGGAGTCTGGCTCCACGAACCGAACGAGATCGCGTCGGTCGACCGTTCCAAGCCCGCGCTCGATCACCTCTGCATACTCGAACGGCGGAGTCGTGACCCGCTGATACCCGTGGAGATCGAAGGTCTCCATCAGACGCTGCCACAGGAGTGTCCGCGTCATCGATGCGGGTGGCAGCATGTCACGCATCCCGCCTGGTGGAGTCATTGGTAAGCCAGGGCGGGGTGCCCCGAGACGCAGCTGGCTCCCGGTTCTTCGCCGTCGCGATGGGGGAGGCATCTCAGAGCCTCAGCGTGTGCACACTGCTCACGTGATCGAGCGCGCGAAGCTCATCGAGCACCGCTCCGTTGACTGTCGAGTCCACGTTCCAGAGCGCAAGGGCTTGCTCGCTCCTTTCGTCGAGCCCAACCTGCATTCTCGAAACGTTGATGCCCCTCGTGCCGAGTAGGGTGCCAACCGCGCCGATCACGCCCGGTCGATCGAGGTTGTGCATGACAATGACGTCACCCTCCATGACCGCGTCGATTTCGTAGCCTTCCAAGCCGACGAGGCGTGGCTCACCCTGGCGTCCCGGCGTTCCAGTCGCCGTGTGAATGCCCTTTTCGCCGGTGACCGTCACGCGAATCGTAGCCGCGTATCGATCGCTTGGCTCCTTCACTTCCGCGAGCTTGATGCCGCGTTCCTGTGCTTCGTACGGTGCACTGATCGGATTCACCGGCTCTTCGAGGTGGTGTTGTAGAAACCCGGCGAGCGCTGCCCGTGCGATCGGGGTGACGCCGAGGTCGCCGGCTTCGCCGGTGCATGTGACCCGAAGCTCACGAACGTCAACCGGATCGAGCTGACCGACGAGGCTCCCGAGAGCCTGGGCGACATCGAGGTACGGTTTGAGGCGCTCCGCGATCTCCGCTGGAAGCGCAGGTACGTTGACGGCGTTCTTGACAATACCAGTACGCAGATAATCAACCGCTTGCTGCGCAATCTCGACGGCAACCCGCTCTTGCGCTTCCGAGGTCGATGCACCGAGGTGCGGCGTGCACAACACGTCCTCTAGCTGCAGCAATGGGCTCTTGGGGTCGACGGGCTCCTCGGCAAAGACATCGAGAGCGGCTCCAGCGATCTTGCCTTCGCTGATCGCCCTCGCGAGTGCCTCTTCGTCGACGATCCCGCCGCGTGCCGCGTTCACCAGCAGGGCGTCACGCTTCATCTTCCCGAAGGCGCCGTCGCTGATCATGTTCTTCGTGTCGGGGGTGAGCGGTGCGTGGATCGTGATGAAGTCTGCCCGCGAAAGCAGATCGTCGAGCCCCACGAGCTCGATGCCGAGCTCCGCGGCCCGTTCGCTACTCATGACAGGATCGACTCCGATGACTTTCAGCTTCAAGCCTTGTGCCCGGTCTGCCACGATCCGTCCGATGTTTCCGAGCCCGATGATACCAAGGGTCTTGAAGGCGATTTCGCGGCCCTGAAACTTGCTCTTCTCCCACTTGCCGGTCCGCATGGATCCGACAGCCTGCGGAATCTTTCGTGCCAGCGATGCCAAGAGTGCGAGGGCGTGCTCCGCTGTAGTCACCGAGTTCCCAGTCGGCGTGTTCATGACTACAATCCCGCGCCGGCTCGCCGCGGGTATGTCTACATTGTCGACGCCGATGCCTGCACGTCCGATCACTCGCAGCTTGTCCGCGGCATCGACGACCCTGGAGCTCACCTGCGTGCCCGAGCGAATGATGAGCCCGTCGTAGTCGCCGATGACTTCGCAGAGCTCGTCTTCGCTCATCCCGGGTCGAAACTCGAGCTCGACGCCAGGCGCCTCGCGAATAGCGTCGAGGCCCGCCTCGGCGAGCTTGTCAGACACGAGGACCCGTACGTTGGACATGGCTACTCCTCTGGAATTCGGCGCGAAAAGCCGGCGGAGAGCTAGCAGCCACCCCCACGAGGGTCAAGGAGCGTAGGGTTTACGTCCAGTGGATCGCGCCGAGAGCCAGGAGAATGGCCACGACGCGATAGCCGCGCTGCGGGTCCTCCGTTTCAGGCAGGGCCGTCACGAACTCGACCAGGTCGTCGACCGTGTGGGGCTGCTTGCAGAGCTTTAGCGTCGTCTGGATATCGTCGGGAAGGTTCGCGGTTGCCACGGCGGTGTCGATGCGGTCTGCCAAGACCACTTGGTGCTGTCCCTTTTCCAGGATGAGATCGCTTTCGAACCCGGCGGCGATCCTTCGCTGCAGCCCACGGTCGAGGATTTCCCAGGCGTCGAGCCGAAGCGGAAAGCCGCTGCTCGGCGGATCGACTCCCTCATAGAAGGTCGCGGTGCCGGACGCCCACGTGAAGAGGTCGAGGAGTTTCTCGCGAACCTGTTCGGCAATGTGCTGGAAGAGCTCGAGGGGCTCGACGAGCCCCAGGGCTACCAGGGTGTCTCCGAGCTTGCCCTCGAAGCGCGGCATCACTGCGAGCGCCATGTCGAGCTCGCTTCGGTTGATCACACGCTTCTTGACGAGGTACTCGCCGAGCAGCTCACCTGCGAGATTACTGGTGACGAACGCTGGCACGCCGAGCTTGGTGTAGACTTCTTTGCGGACACCTCCTTGCTCACACAGCCAAAGGCCGGTGCGCCGGGTCACCAAGGTGCGCACCAAGGCCGTGACAAAGCCGCCGTTTTCGAATTCCATGCTCCGATCGGCGGCCGCAGCGGAGGTGATCCGCGTGGTCGTCGGCGTCATCCGGGATGCTGGAACGTGACGATAGAGATCGCGATGAGCCGATAGCGGTTGGAAGTCCCCTCCGGCCACGCTGATGCTGTCGCCCCCGTTCACCTGGCCCGTGGCGACGGCCTCGACGACCTTGGCATAAGGAAGCGGGCCGACAGTGGCACCGTTGGGCTTTCGGATCTTGTACTCGAGCGGTGTGACGTTCGTCGTGCTGGGATGTTCTTCCGCGAGCAGAGCGGGCGTTGGAGGCATCGTCGCCTTGGGAACTGTGTCCGCAGAGGTCTTTCTCATGCGCGTCTGTGCGGCTATCCCCGCGACGATCTCCGCAAGCTCGGCACGCAGCACCTCCTCAGGACGGCTTTGCCATGGCTCGAGCGCCGCCCAAAAAGCGCGGGCGGTCGGCGGCCGTTCGTCGACATTCGCCGCAAGCGCGCTCAGCACCACCTCGCCTAGCCCATCGGGCAGCGTAGGAAGGAACTCGACGAACGGATGCACCTCGGCGTCTCGAATCGCAAGTAGCACTGCAAGCTCGCTTCCCCCTGCGAAAAGTGGCCTGCGCATGAAGAGCTCGGCGGCGATTACGCCAGTCGAAAAAAGGTCCGCTCGCCGATCGACGTCGCGCCCGGAGACTTGTTCCGGCGCTAGGTAACCGAGCTTGCCATTGGCGCGTGCAGCCGTATCTGCCGCAAACGGGTCGGCGTCCGACTGGGCAATTCCGAAGTCCGCGATCTTGACGTCACCGTGGATCGAAATGAGGACGTTCGAAGGACTGATGTCCCGATGAACGATCCCGAGCGCGCTACCGCAGCGATCGGTAGCCGTGTGCACTGCGTCGAGGCCGCTCAGAATCTGACGGACCAAGTAGACGACGAGATCGTGCTCGAGCCTTTTGCTATCGCGCGTAAGGCTTCGATTGAGGCGCCAGAGATCGCAGCCGGGGACGTATTCGAGCGTGAGGTAAGGCTGACCCTCGATTTCGCCGTGCCCCAAGACGTGAACCACGTTGGGGTGAGTGACGCGACTCGCAAGCCTCGCCTCTTCGGCAAACATCGCGTGGGCGTGCGATCCATCGGCGATGTGTGGCAGCATGCGCTTCAGAACGACGACACGAGGCTCACCGACGGCACGAGGCTCCAATGCGCGAAACACTTCCGCCATCCCACCGACCGCAATGCGGTCGACCAGCGTGTAATCGCCGAGAGGAGTGTTGGGCGGCGGTGCGGGAGGCGGTGACGACGGTCTCTGCACATCTGGATTGTAACGGTACCAACGGAAAATATCGATAACAGAGGAAGCTAGCTCACAGAGTTTGGGAGTTTTTATGGCTGACCCATCGTCTCGCGCCGGCACCCGGTATGCCAGCGCACAAATCCTCGACTGGGTCGCCCGGACCCATCACCCCGCTGACGCAGGCCTTAACCGCGCGTTCGTCGCGCCCGCGGCCCATGGAATGCCCGAGATCCAGCTGGGCCCTGCCGAGGGCCGGCTGTTGGAGCTTCTTCTACGTCTCGTTGGCGCCCGCAAGGTCGTCGAGATCGGAACCCTAGCCGGCTACTCGGCGCTTTGGATGGTGCGCGCGCTTCCGCCGGGGGGCCATCTGTGGACCCTCGAGTCCGACGCCGAACACGCGTCGGTCGCCCGCGAGGTGATCGCCGATGCCGGCTACTCGCAGCAGGTCACTGTCATCGAGGGCAGCGCCGTCGACATTCTTCCAAAGCTCAGTGATTCCGGCCCGTTTTGTGCCGTGTTCATCGATGCGGACAAAGCCCGTTACGACCGGTACGGCCGCTGGGCGAGCGCCAATTTGCGCGACGGGGGGCTTCTGATCGGCGACAACGCCTATCTGTTCGGCCACCTGCTCGAAGACCGAGAGGATGCGGGGGGGATGCGCCGCTTCCACCAAGAAATGGCCGACCATTTCCTGTCTCTGTGCATCCCCACCCCGGACGGCCTCGCCGTGGGGCTCAAGGTGCCCCGAGACGCTTGACCGCCGGCTGGACTGCGGGGATATAGGGCTCCGCGCTCGGATCGCGTCTGGCTTGACCCCCGCTGGCCGTGACCCTACGGCGCGCCGAGGGAGAGGAAAGGTCGGGCGCGGCCAGGTCGCGCGAGTATCAGGCTGGCTGCTGTTCGTCGAAAAATGGCGAACCGACTTGTCCAAACCTCGGGCTTCGCCTAAATGGCGGCGGCGGCGTCGAGAGGACTCTGAGAGAACACGCAGCATGCAGATTTTCCCGCGCGAGTTGAACTACCTCCCCCTCGTATTGGCGCTCGTGGCTGGTGCCCTTGGAACGGGCGTATTCGTCCTGTTCTGGGTGTACTTCACGCCGAGCAACCTCCAGGTGGGCTACACCCCCACGCAGCCCGTGGCTTACAGCCACCGCTTGCACGCCGGCGAGCTCGGCATGGACTGCCGTTACTGTCACTCTCAAGTCGAGCGCTCCCACGAGGCGATGGTGCCACCGACGCAAACCTGTATGGGGTGTCACGCGCTCGTACGCACCGAATCCGCACAGCTCGCTGCAATCCGCAGCAGTTGGGAAACCGGTGAATCGATCGCATGGGTTCGCGTGAACAAGGTTCCCGACCACGCGTTCTTCAACCACAGCATCCATCTTGCCGGTGGCGTTGGTTGTGTGTCGTGTCACGGCCGGATCGACCAGATGGAAGTCGTCGGGATCGTAGAACCGTTGGCGATGCAGTGGTGCCTCGATTGTCACCGCAACCCAGAGCCCCACATCCGGCCCACGAGTGAAGTTACCAATATGGGGTGGCAGGCCGACGAAACCTGGTTGGCGCAGCGCGCCGAAGTCGCATCCCAGCTCAATCCACCCATGCACTGTTCGGGGTGCCACCGATGACCCGCCGCAAGCAACACGAGTTGAACGCAGGCAAGGGCCCGTCGATGTGGCGGAGCTTGGAAGACAAGAATACCGATCCCGAGGGGCTTCAGAAGCTCGCCGAAGAAGAGCAGCCCGGTGGCTTCGTCGGTGACCTCGTCGCGCCGGCATCGCTGGTGACGAGGCGCTCTCTCCTCAAGGGGTCGTCGATCGCCGCGCTGGCTGCTGGCCTCCAAGGCTGCCTCCGTCGTCCTGAAGACATCATCTATCCGTACAGCAAGGCGCCCGAGGACATCATCCCTGGCATCGCGTCGCATTTCGCCACCGTCACCGCCCGCGGTCGCGACGCCCTGGGCGTGCTTGTGACGAGTCACAATGGACGCCCCACCAAGGTCGAGGGCAACGGCCTGTTCCCGACCAGCCTGGGCGCGACTGACGTCCGAGCCCAGGAGTACGTCTGGGACCTCTACGATCCGGACCGCTCCAAGTCTCCTGCGCGCCGGCAGGCAAACGCCCTCGTCGATGCAACCGAGGAGCAGTTTGACTCGTTCCTCGAGACGTTGATCGAAAAGCACACGAAGGACGAAGGCGCAGGCCTCCGCATCCTGGCGCCGGTCACCAACAGTCCTTCCTTCAGAGCGATGCGGGAAAAGGTGCTCACCAGGTTCCCCAAGGCGCGATTCCATACCTACAGCTCGATCAACGACGACAACGCACGCGAAGGTGCACGGATCGCGTTCAAGGGTGCGCCCACGATGCCGCTGTACGACCACTCGAAATCGATGGTCACGCTGGCCTTGGGGTCGGACTTCTTGGGCTCCGAGCCAGGCGCTGTCGCCGCCGCGCGACGGTTCGCGTCCACGCGTGCCGCCGCCTCTCCCGAGCTACCGATGAACCGGCTCTACGTGGTCGAGTCGAACTACACGGTGACGGGAAGCATGGCCGACCACCGCTTGCGGATTCCACAGTCCGACATCGAATGGTTCGCCCGGGCTTTGGCCGTGAAGCTGGCGGGTCGCGGGATCGCCGAACTCAAGCCGATCGCCGACAGACTGCGCCGCTCCGGGGGCGAGAAGGATGCGGCCCGGGTCGACCAAGAATGGCTAAGCGGGGTCGCTGACGACTTGGTGAGGAACCAAGGCCGATCGGTAGTGGTTGCGGGCGCCGGTCAGCCCCCACGTGTCCATGCACTCGTGATCGCGATAAACCGCGCGCTTGGCAACTTCCAAAGCACGACTTTCTTTGGCCCTGCCATCGATCCGGATGACCCGACGAGTCGGGCGAGCATCGACGAGCTCGTCAAAGACGCGAAGACGATCTCGTCGCTCCTCATCCTCGGTGGCAACCCCGTCTACGATGCGCCGGCGGACGTGAAGTTTGCCGCGCTCCTCGGACAGCAGGGGCTCACCTCGGTTCATGTTGCGACGCATCGGAACGAAACCTCGGAGCGCGCCTCTTGGCATGCTCCGCTCGCCCACGAGCTCGAAGCTTGGGGAGACCAGCAGGCACTCGATGGCTCGGTCGCGGTACAACAGCCGCTGATCGCGCCCCTTTATGGAGGCCGCAGCGAGATCGAGCTTCTCGCGACCTTGGCAGGAGAGAAGACCACAAGGGGCCACGACATCGTTCGCGGGACGCAAGCAGCCAAGCTCCAACGCCGCGCCAAGTCGCTGGTCGACTTCGGACTTCCGCCTAAAGACTTGAATGCGGACGTGATCTGGCGACGCGCGCTTCACATGGGTTTTCTTTCCGGTGCGGAGCGAAGCAAGGGCCCCTTAGATATCGCTGCGATCGCCCAAGCGCTCGTGACCTCTGAAGACCGGAAAGCGGTGAGCAAGGACAGTCTCGAGGTGAGTTTCGAGCCCGATCCCGCGCTTTGGGACGGGCAGCACGCCAACAACTTGTGGGCTCTCGAGCTTCCGAGGCCGATGACTAAACTGGTCTGGGACAACGCCGCGATCATGTCGCCGACCACGAGGGACGCATTCGGGCTGAAGAACGGGCAGATGGTGCGGCTCTCGAAGGGTGACGCCCAGATTGAAGTGCCGGTCTGGCCGATTCCCGGCCATGCGGACAACTGCATCACTCTCACGCTCGGTTGGGGTCGCACCGCGGCGGGTCGCTATGGCAACGGCAAAGGCTTCGACGTGAACCCGTTGCGAACGCTAGGCGGGATGGATTTCACCAACGACATCAAGCTCGAGCCCCTCACCGAGACATACAGGCTCGTTCAGACTCAGACCCACGACCGGATGGAAGGCCGTCCAATCGTGATCGACGCGACGCTCGACGAGTACAAGAAGGAGCCCGACTTTGCCTCCTACCGCTCGGTAGATCCCGTGAGCACGCCACCCCTATGGAAACAGCAGGACTACAGCGATGGCTACAAATGGGGGATGACCATCGACTTGGCGTCGTGCACGGGTTGCAACGCATGCGTGGTCGCGTGCCAAGCCGAGAACACCATTCCAGTGGTGGGCAAGATCGAAGTCGAGCGAGGCCGAGAAATGCACTGGCTGCGCATCGATCGGTACTTCGTTGGCGAGGACGAAGGCGATCCGCAGGTCGCAGTCCAGCCCGTGACTTGCCAGCAATGCGAAGAGGCACCGTGTGAGAACGTGTGTCCGGTCAACGCGACGGTTCACAGCCCCGAGGGCCTGAACGACATGGTCTACAATCGTTGCGTCGGAACGCGATATTGCGCCAACAACTGTCCTTACAAGGTCCGGCGTTTCAATTATCTCAGTTATCACGGATACCTCGATGACAAGTTCGCCTGGTACGGGGACTTCCCGGAGTCGCGCAAGCTTCAGTTCAATCCCAATGTGACGGTCCGCATGCGAGGCGTCATGGAGAAATGCACCTATTGTGTGCAGCGAATCCAAGAGGTGAAGATCGTTGCGAATCGGGAGGACCGGAAGATCGGAGACGGGGAGATCAAGACCGCTTGTCAGCAGGCCTGCCCGAGCGCAGCGATCACCTTTGGCGACTTGAACGACCCAAACAGTCGAGTCGCCAAGCTCTCCGGAATCAACCGCAAGTACCAGTTGCTTGCCGAGATCGGCACGCGACCCCGCACGACCTACCTGGCCCGAATTCGCAACCCGAACCCCGAGCTCAGTGGAAAGGGTAGCTGAGTACCATGAGCTACGACGCGCCCATCAAAGAACTCGGTGAAACCTACCTGCTTCCGGAGGGGACCACCCCCCACGAGGTGACCGAAACGATCTCGCGGGTGACCGAAGACAAGACACCGAGGGGCTGGTGGCTACTGTTCTTGATGTCTCTCACCGCTCTTGGCGCGATGGGCGGCGCTCTAACCTACCTTTTCGTGCAGGGCGTTGGCGTGTGGGGCAACAACGCGCCGGTGTACTGGGCCTGGGACATCACCAACTTCGTCTGGTGGATCGGCATCGGACATGCGGGGACGCTGATCTCGGCGATCTTGTTTCTCTTCCGCCAGAAGTGGCGGACGAGCATCAACCGGTTTGCCGAAGCGATGACCGTCTTCGCGGTGCTTTGCGCCGCCCTATTCCCCGCGATTCACACTGGTCGTCCCTGGTTCGACTACTACTTGTTCCCGCTTCCAAACCAGATGGACATGTGGCCGAACTTCAAGAGCCCGCTCATGTGGGACGTATTCGCGGTCAACACCTACCTCTTGATCAGCGTCATCTTCTGGTACATGGGCCTGATCCCGGACTTCGCGACACTCCGGGACCGCTCCAAGAATCTCTTTCGCAAGCGGGCCTACGGGTTCTTCGCATTGGGTTGGCGCGGGGCGCATCGGCACTGGCAACACTACGAGCGCGCGTATTTGATCTTTGCCGGCATCTCGACGCCCTTGGTGCTCTCGGTGCATTCGGTGGTCTCGTTCGACTTCGCGACATCCGTCGTGCCGGGGTGGCACACGACGATTTTTCCGCCCTACTTCGTCGCCGGCGCCGTGTTCAGCGGGTTTGCCCTCGTCACGACCCTGATGCTCATCTGCCGAAGTGTCTTCAAGATGCAGAAGATCGTCACCGTGAAGCACCTCGACTACATGAACAAGTTCATGCTCGGGACGGCACTCCTGGTGGGCTACGCGTATGCGATGGAGTTCTTCATCGCCTGGTACTCCTCGAATCCCTATGAGCAGTGGGTCTTCTTTCACAATCGGCTTGGTTGGGGAATGCTCGACAGCGAGGGGAACTGGGGGCCGCTCTGGTGGGCGTACTACACGATGGTTTTTTGCAACGTCGTCGTCCCTCAGATCTTTTGGTTCAAACGGGCCCGCACGAGCGTCCCGATCATGTTCATCGCGAGCATTCTGATCAACATCGGGATGTGGTTCGAGCGATTCGTCATCATCGTGACGTCGACCTATCGAGACTTCCTTCCGTCGGCGTGGGGCATGTTCCACCCGACATTGATCGACATCCTCACCTATCTTGGAACCTTCGGGCTCTTCTTCACACTGTTCCTGCTCTTCATCCGATGGCTACCGATGATCGCCATCGCTGAGGTCAAGATCAACCTGCCTGGAGCACATCCCGACTTGCACGCTATCGAAGCATTAGAGGAACCAGGTGCGGCTACCGCGCCTGTACCGGCGGAGTGAGGCGCATCATGGTCGAACAAGCGCACAATCAGTCATCGACGAAACGGCCCGCCCTCTATCTGGCCGAATACGACACGCCCAACGCGATTGCCAAGGCCGCGATGAAAGTCCGAGATGCGGGCTACAAGAAATGGGACTGCCACACTCCGTACCCCATGCACGGCATGGACGAAGCGATGGGGCTCAAGCCCACGAAGATCGGCTTCATCTCCTTCTTCTTCGGGATGGCGGGTGTCGCCACTGCCGTCCTGATGATGAAGTACATGAACGCCTGGGACTTCAACTTCCTCGATATCGGGTGGGGCTACCCAATCGTCGTGGGCGGCAAGCCACCAGGGGCGTTCCCGTCGATGGTTCCGATCATGTTCGAGCTGGGCATTCTGTTCTGCGGCTTCGCGACACTCTTCGGGTTACTCGGCATCATCAAGCTTCCGCGCCACAATCATCCGATCTTCGAGTCAGAGCGGTTCGAGGCAGCAACTGACGACAAGTTCTTCATTTCGATCGAGGCAGGCGACCCGAGCTTCAATCTCGATCGAACCAGGGCTCTCTTGGAGTCGACCGGTCCTACGTATCTCGAGCTCATCGAGGAGGGTGCATGAAGCGCGTGCTCCTGATCTTGGTGGCGCTGGAAACGTTGGCCGCAGGCTGCGTCGGCACGGAGAGCAAAGAGCCTCCGATCGTCGGCATCCGCAACATGTACCAGCAGCCGCGCTACGACACTCAGGAGAAGAAGCCCTTCTTTGCCGACCAGCGTTCGATGCGCCCGAAGCCCGAGGGCTCGGTCTCGAGGGAGATGGAACCAGCGTTGACGTGGGCCACTGGGCGCACGGCCGACGACGCGTACATCATGGAAGTACCTGCGCAGCTCATCGCGCAGCGCGGCGGCACTGAAGCTCTCGTCGAGCGTGGCCAGGACCGCTACAACATCTACTGCTCTCCTTGTCATTCGTATTCAGGAAATGGCAAGGGGATGGTGTCGCGGCGTGCCGACCAGCTAGGAGCTGCGGGCCTGGTCGCGCCCACCTTTCATGATGATCGCTTGCGCCACGTCCCCGACGGCCAGATTTACGCAACGATCACCAATGGCGTTCGCAACATGCCAGGCTACGCTCACAACATTCCGATCGACGACCGCTGGGCGATCGTCCTGTACGTCCGCGCGCTTCAGTTGAGTCAGGCGCGCCAGGCGGCTGCCACGGACGCCACCGAAACGGAGCGAGTGCAGTGACTGACGTGAAAAACACAGACTACCGTGTCGGAAACGATGGGTTTTGGGCCCGCGCGTGGGTAGTCCCCCTGGTGCTTGCCGGAGTGGGTGGCCTGATGGCCGCGCTGACTGCTGGTCCCGAGCGGCTGAGTTACGCCTATCTCTTCGCGCTCTTCACCATCGTGACCGTGATGCTCGGCGGGATTTTCCTAGTGCTGATCCAGTTCCTGACGGCCGCTCATTGGGGTGTATCGACGAGACGGATCGTCGAGGTGATCATGTCTGGCGCGCCGGTCGTGGCGTTGCTGGCCCTGCCGTTCATCTTCGGCGTGTGGACTGGAAAGGTGCCTGTTTACCAAGAATGGCAGGAGGCAACTGGACACGGGGCTCACCACGACGAGCCTGCAGACGAGCACGGCGTCCTCGGGCTCGCTGGCAGCGTCGCGCAGGCGCAAGGACACGCTGAAGGCCACGAAGCCGATCACGAAACAGGGCATGACGAAGGGCATTCCCATACTGCCCAAGAGACGACGCTCCACCACGAGATCATCGAAGCCAAGACGGGCTACCTCAATACCCCCGCGTGGACGATGCGCGCGATCATCTACCTTTTGATTTGGTCGGTGATCGCCTGGCTGTATTTTGGCTGGTCCCGGCGTCAAGACGAAGATCACGACCCCAGGCACACGCTCCGCATGCAGAGCCTCGCCGCGCCGTTGCTCATCGTCTTTGCGGGCGCCCTCACGTTTGCCGCTTTCGACTGGTTGATGTCGCTCGAGCCCTCGTGGTTCTCGACGATCTTCGGAGTCGTGATCTTCGCCGGGTCGGCCGTGGCGATTCTCGCGACCACCATTCTCATCGGTCTCAGCCTCTACAAGCGCGGCCTCGTCGGCGAGGCCATCAATCCAGTACATTTCCACGATCTCGCCAAACTATTATTTGGGTTCATTTGCTTTTGGACCTACGTCTCTTTTTCGCAATGGATGTTGATTTGGTACGCCGGCATTCCCGAGGAGGCCACTTGGTTCCACAAGCGCTGGGAAGGCGGCTGGATGTTCGTCTCCTACCTGTTGATCTTCGGGCACTTCGTGGCGCCTTTCTTGCTGTTGATTTCACGCGTCCAGAAGCTCAATCTGCGCTGGCTTCAGGCGATGTGCTTCTGGGTCATCTTCATCCACGCCGTAGACATCTACTGGTTCGTTCTTCCGCAAGCGGGGGCCTTCCGGATCCAGCTGGCGGACATCGGGGCGTTGCTTTTCGTCGGAGGCGTGTTCTTCGCCTACGTTTTTTGGCAACTCGGCCGCGTTCCCCTGATACCGGTGGGCGATCCACGGCTTCAAAGGAGCCTTCACCACCATCAGACACATTGAGCATGCAAGGATGAGTACGAAGCTGAGAATTCTAAGCGCGATCGCAAGCCTAGTCGTGGGGGGGGTCGGTTGTGGTCAACCCGATGCGGCCGATCGGAGCTGGCCCGATGACGAGTACACCATCGTCAAACGAGAGCAGGAGGCCAGCCTCGACGCGGGCACGATGCCGATCGACCAGGCGATGGCTCAGCTTGCGACAAAGCAGCGTTCCGATCTTTCTCCGATCGCTGCGACACCGTCGGAAGACCTTTCGGCGGTGAGCGGCTGGTCGTTCCAAGGCGCAGTCGCGATCGCACCCGGCGAGGTTACCATGCCGCCCGAGTGTGAGGGTGCGGCCGAGCCGATGGCGTGCTGGGGTCAGAAGCTCAGCAACACCAAGGGGTGCATGGCGTGCCATTCGGTGGACGGGGTGAAGCAGCAACCCTGCCCGAATTGGAAGGGCATGTTTGGCAAGGAGAGGCTATTGGTGAGCGGCGAGACCGTCACCGCCGACGAGGAATACCTCACCAACTCGATTGTCAACTCCTGGGACCAGGTCGTCGAGGGCTACCAAAAAACGATGCCTCCGTACAACTTTCCTGAGCAGGAAGTCGCTGCGTTGGTTGCTTATGTGAAATCGTTGGGGGGCGGATGATGATGAATCTACGCGTCGGTTTCGTCCTGAGCTTGGTTTCGCTTTCCCTGATCGCGTGCGATGCCCGCACCGACAAAGAGAGCCTCGAGTACCGCGCGGAGCTCTACGACGGATGCGCGCAATGCCACGGGGTGAACGGTGAGGGCAACGCTGAAATCGGCGCCCCTTCGATCGCTGGCCTCGAACGCTGGTACGTAAAGGCGCAGCTTCGGAAGTTCAAACGTAGCCAACGAGGCTGGCATCCCGAGGACGCCGGCGGCAAGCGGATGTGGCCGATGGCGAGGGCGATGGATACCGATGAGAAAGTCGACCTCGTCTCCGCCTACGTCGCAAGCTTACCCCTCTACAAGCCCGAGCCGACGCTCGAGGGCGGCAATCCCGCGACGGGGAAAATCTACTTTGCGACCTGCGTGCAGTGCCACGGGGCCGATGCCGGCGGAAACATCGACGAATACGGTCCACCCCTCAATTATTCCGACGACTGGTATCTGCTGACACAGCTTCAAAACTTCAAGGCGGGTCTACGCGGAACGCACCCCGACGACGTGACCGGGGCCAAGATGCGCCCTTTTTCGATGACATTGCCCACCGAGCAGGCCATGAAAGACGTCATCGCCTACATTGGCACGCTGCCGAACCAGAAGTGAAGGTTGAACTTAGATGGCTGACAAAAAGCGCAAACCCGATGAAGAGGCTTCGTTTTGGTTTACGTGGACGATGGCTGGAGCCACGCTTTTCATCGCCGTCGTCTTCGCTTTCATTCTGAGCTGAATTGGGAGGACCCGGATGCTTCAGGGAATTTACGAGTTCATCAAGAGTATCTTCGAACCGCTCGGGGACTATTTCATCGGGTCGCTCGTTCCGGTCGGGTCGTCCTTTGCGGCCGACATCGATTCGCTGATCGCGCTCATCGCCGTCTTCGTCGGCTTTTGGGGGCTCCTCGCCTATATCGCGTTCTTCTTTCTGATCTTCCGCTTTCGCCGCAAAGATGGGCAGCGAGCCAAGTACGTCACGGGGGAGGAAAAAGACCTCAAGCGTTGGATCTCGTGGCCGCACGCCGCGATCATCGTCTGCGACGTGGTCATCGTCTTCATGGCGATCATGGTTTGGTACAACATCAAACAGCGACTTCCTGAAGCCGACGCCACCGTTCGGATCGTGGCTCAGCAGTGGGCATGGAACTTCATCCATCCGGGCCCGGACGGCGTGCTCGACACCGAGGACGACATCGACACCTTCAACGAGCTGCACGTCCAAGAAGGGACCCTCTACCATTACGAGCTCGTCTCGAAGGATGTCCTCCACGACTTTTCGGTCCCCGTCTTCCGCCTCAAGCAGGACGCGATTCCTGGACGCGTCATGAAGGGCTGGTTCAAGCCCACCATCACCGGGACGTATGACGTTCAGTGCGCCGAAATGTGCGGAGTCGGTCACGGGATCATGGGCGCGCGGATCATCATCGAGACGCCTGAGGAACACGCGGCGTGGATGTCGCAAAACAAGGGGCAGCTCGCGTCGGCGACGACCCGCTGAATGGTATAGAAATGGCTGAAGCAGGCTCGGTAACTGTAGACACCCACGAAGCGCACGGACACGAGGCGCATCACGAGCAGAGCTTTTGGAGCAAGTACGTCTTCTCCACCGATCACAAGATGATCGCGATGCAGTACATGTTCACCGGCATCGTGATGGCGTTGATCGGTGGCTACATGTCGTACGCTTTTCGCATGCAGCTCGCGTTCCCAGGACAGAGCGTGCCGGGCTACGGCGTGGTTTCGCAGGGAGAATACAACGCGCTCGTCACCAACCACGGCACGATCATGATCTTCTGGGTCGCGATGCCGATGCTGATCGCCGCCTTCGGCAATTTTCTGATCCCGCTGATGATCGGGGCGGACGACATGGTGTTCCCCCGCATCAATCGGCTCTCGTATCAGATCTTCTTGATCAGCGCGATCGTGCTCATCGCGTCGTTCTTCGTCCCGGGCGGAGGCTTCGGCGGTGCGTGGACCGCGTATCCGCCGCTTTCGGCCAACGCGCAGTACAACCTCACGCCGCTCGGAGCGACATTTTGGATCGTTGCGGTTGCGCTCGAGTTCGTGGCGTTCCTGTTGGGCGGCATCAATTTCATCACGACGCTGATGAACTCCCGCGCTCCTGGCATGAAGATGTACGACATCCCGATGGTGCTCTGGATGATCGTGATCGCGAGCATCCTTTTCATGGCGTCCGTCGGGCCGCTGATTGCAGGCGCCGTCATGCTCTTCATGGACCAGGTGGTCGGCACCGGGTTCTTCGACCCGAACCGAGGCGGCGACCCGATTCTCTGGCAGCACCTCTTTTGGTTCTTTGGTCATCCCGAGGTCTACGTCGTGCTGCTGCCTGCCATGGGCATTGTGGCCGACATCATCTGCACCTTCGCCCGTAAGAAGCTCTTCAACTACAAACTGATTCTCTTCACGGTGTTCGCGACTGGCATCATCAGTTTCTTCGTCTGGGCGCACCATCAGTTCGTGGCAGGTATCGACCCGCGGATGGCGAACGTCTTCACCGTCACGACGCTCATCATTTCGATCCCGATCGCCGAGATGCTGTTCTTGTACATTGCGACGCTCTACGGCGGCTCGATTCAGCTCACCACACCGATGCTGTGGGCCTTAGCGTTCATCGCCGAGTTCTTGATCGGAGGCGTGACGGGCATCTTTCTCGGAGCGAGCGGCGCGGACATCTACTTCCACGACACCTATTTCGTGCTCGCCCATTTCCACTACACATTCTTCCCGATCGCGATCATCGGTTTCTACGCCGGAATCACATATTGGTTCCCGAAGATGTTCGGCAGAATGATGAACGAGACCCTCGGGAAGATTCACTTCTGGGGCACCATCATCGCCTTCAACTGCATCTTCATTCCGTTGTTCATCCTCGGCGCGGCGGGGCAGCATCGACGCATCTACAACTTCCAGAACTTCCCCGACCTAGCGGGGCTCCAAGACATGCGCGTATTTGCGACTGGAGCGCTGATTGTCATGCTCGTGTTCCAGGTCGTCTTCTTGGTGAACTTCGTGGTGAGCCTCATCAAAGGCAAGCCGGCAGGGAAAAACCCCTGGAACGCGAACACGCTCGAGTGGACAACGGATTCACCACCGCCGCATGGCAACTGGCCCGACGGGCTCCCGAACTGTTACCGAGGCCCCTACGAGTACAGCGTTCCGGGTCGCAAGGAAGACTACTGGCCGCAGAACGTTCCACCGGATACGGCTCCGGCCGAATGACGAGGCATCGATGAGCACGAGACCCATTGCAACCACGAGAAGCGCGACGGGCATTCCCACCGGCAAGCTAGCCGTCTGGTGGGTGGTCGGCTCCGAAATCGTGATCTTCGGCGGCTTGCTTGCCTCCTACGTCATGCACCGGCTGGGGCACCCCGAGTGGGCCGAGTACGCGTCGCACACCAACCCCTGGTTTGGCGGCATCAACACCTTCGTCCTGCTCACCTCATCACTGTCCGCCGTGCTCGCACACTATGCGGCGGAGCATGGCGACGGAAAGAAGGCGGCCAAGTGGCTCGTCGGCACTTGCTTTGGCGGGCTGATCTTCATTTGTGTCAAGGCTGTCGAGTGGACCATCGAGATCCAGCACGGCTACACCATCACGGCAAACGGGTTCTGGCAGTTCTATTACACAGCGGCCGGGCTCCACGCGCTGCATGTCATCGCAGGTTGCGTGATCATGCTGATCATCGCGAACGATGCGCGAAAAGGACGCGAGCTCCATCGCGTCGAGCTGATCGGGATTTACTGGCACTTCGTCGATATCGTCTGGATCTTCCTCTTTCCGCTTCTCTACATCGCCAAATGAGGACTCGAGGGACTACGAATCATGGCTGAACACGAAGAACACGCGGAACACGGCCAATCCCACTACGTGAGAATCTGGGGCATCCTCCTCGTCTTGCTCGCGGTCAGCATTCTCGGGCCAATCCTCGCGCCTCATATCGAAGAGGCAGCAGCTGGGGTTGGAGCCGCATTCGTCAAAGGGTGGATGATCACCATCATGACAGCCTTCGGGATCGCGATTTACAAGGCCTATCTCGTTGCGGCGAACTTCATGCACCTCAACATCGAGAAGCGTTACATTACCTATCTACTGGCCACCATGTTGACGCTCATGCTCTTGTTTTTTGCCGGAACATCCCCAGATATCATGAAGCACGAAGGTCAGAACTGGGAAAACGTCGCCGCCGAAGCGGAGGTCGATCGGGCGCTGAAATCGCAGGAGTCTGACAGCCACGGCGGAGAACACCACTAAGGAAAGGAGGAACAGCACATGCCGGATGACGCACTAGGTCGACCCTATCAGGTCCCGGTCAAGCGTGAGCCGCTCCTTCCGAACGGTGTGATGGGGATGCTGATCTTCGTCGCGACAGAGGTGATGTTCTTCTCCGGTCTCATCAGCGCGTTCGTGATCGGAAAGAGCAACGCGATCGGGGGCTGGCCGCCACCGGGTCAACCGCGCCTACCGGTCGAGGAGACCGCCTTCAACACCGCTGCCCTTCTTGCGAGCGGTGTCTGTCTCTACTTCGCCAATCGCGCGTTTCGCAAGGGCGCGCCCCGAGCCAAGGGGTTATTGCTCACGTCGATCCTCCTCGGTGGGTTCTTCGTGGTGTTCCAGGGTGCCGAGTGGGTCGCGCTCGTGGGCGAGGGGCTCACCTTGACCTCGGGCCAACTCGGCGGGTTTTTCTACCTCATCGTCGGTACGCACGCGGTTCACGCGGTCGCCGGCTTTGCGATTCTACTCTACACGTACCGCAAGCTCGCGCACGGCGACCTGAGCGGCTTCACGTTCTGGCCCGCACAGATTTTTTGGTATTTCGTGGTCGGCGTCTGGCCGGTGCTCTACTGGCTGGTGTACCTGTGAGCCGCTGGCTTCTATCGATGGGCGCGGTTGCGGTCGGCTCGGTTGCAGACCTCGCGCGGGCGTGTCCTTCCTGTGCCTCGCCGCTCGAAGAAAATCGCCAAGCCTTCGTCGACACGACGATCCTGCTTACCTTCTTGCCGCTGATCATGATCGGCGGGTTCATATGGTGGCTTCGACGAAAAGCGCGACAGCTAGAGTCGCCGCCCCAAATCGCCGTACCAGAAACCCTGCTCCAGGACATCGGACCCCTCCCGAAAAAGCAGTGACAGCGCCAGCGGCAGTCCCAGTGTCAGCGACAGTGTCAGCGTCAGTGCCAGCGCCAGTGGCAGTGCCAGTGCCAGTGTCAGCGTCCGTGCCAGTGTCAGCGCCAGCGCCAGCGCCAGTGTCCGTGCCAGTGTCAGCGTCAGTGCCAGTGCCAGTGCCAGTGCCAGTGTCAGCGTGATCTATCTTTGATCCTCGTGATTTCCTTTCCGAGCGTCTTGGCCCCGCCCTTTGTGAGGGGCCAAGCCCCTCGGAAAGGAAATCACTCATGAGACTCATGGTTCAGCAGAAGGCACTTCAGGCCGCGGCGGGGCTTCAGCCTGTTCTTCCCCTCATCAGAAAGGCCGATAGGGACCTCTTCGACCAAGTGCGGCGGGCTATGAATAGCGTCGTCCTCAACATCGCCGAGGCCGAAGGGAATGACCCTGGAACGGCCAAAGCCAGGTTCGCAACAGCGTGTGGGTCGGCCAAAGAGGTCCGCGCAGGGCTTCAGCTCGCAGCGGCCTACGGTTACATCGGCCGGACCCGATGCGCAACGATCGACATCGCGCTCGACCAAGTCTGCGCGATGTCGTGGAGGCTTTCCGGCCGTTAGCGTTTCGCCAAGCACCACGTGATGGCACACACCTCGTCGAGCCGTTGGTCGAGGTGGGTCGCCGTGTGATTCTCGATGTACCCCCAGTCGCTAGCGATATGGAGGGCGGCTCGGACTTCCTTGGCGGACCCACAAGCCGTCGCAAAGCGGGCGCGCGCATTCCCCGCGTCACTCCCTCGAGCCTCCGCAATATTGAGCACCACACTCTGCGCCGCTTTCTTGAGCTGATCCGCAAGCGCCCGATCCTGCCTCCGAACCACCCGAAGGAGCGGAGCGACCTCCTGCACGACTTTGCGGGCCCTGACGTAAACGTTCTCTGATTGCATGTGCGACTCCTTGTTTTTGGGTTTGGGCCCCTGGTGGCCTCACCCGCTGTGGTCAACAGGGGCCCAAACCCAAAAACAAGGAGTGCCAGTGCCAGTGCCAGTGCCAGTGCCAGTGCCAGTGCCAGTGCCAGTGCCAGTGCCAGTGCCAGTGCCAGTGCCAGTGCCAGTGCCAGTGCCAGTGCCAGTGCCAGTGCCAGTGCCAGTGCCA
>JAOTYL010000007.1 GCA_029861865.1 Myxococcales bacterium
GCAGCGGTGCCCGACGCGATGTCCTCGAACAGATCACGCACAACGCCCGCGGCGCGATCATCGACGTCTACACGGCGTGGGAATGGCCGGCGCTCTGCGAAGCCGTGAGCTGTTTGAAGGTCGATCCGGAGCGGTTGCCGGGGCGGATTTATGACATTTCTTATGACATATGCGTTTCTCAGAACGCTAACCCGCGGCAATCATTGCGCTTGTTTGGTGGAGGCGGTGGGAATCGAACCCACGTCCGGAAATGTTCCAGAACGGCATCTACGTGCGTAGTTTGTGTTTTGAAATTCGCGTTGGATTGCGCCCACAAACAGGCTCGCACCAACGCTAGTGGTTCTTCATCTCGTCATTGCGCCGAACCCGAGTCGCGATGACCAGCCTGTTCAAATGACGCCTCCGCTAGAAGCACAGGCAGGCTTCTAACTTCGACGGCTCCTTTGGCTTTACTTAGGCCGCGAGAGCAACTGCGTTATCGTTGGCAGTTGTACGTCCCAAACGAATTTGCGTCGTGCTTGGGCCGACGGACACGCAACCGAACCTTCTTCATCCCCGTCGAAACCGGTCGCCCCCAGAATTTCAAAGACTTAGATACTATGCGTCCCATGCAGATTCTGCGCAACCCCCCGGAAAGACTTTGTTTTGTCATTACCGCTGGCGCTGTGTAGGGTACGGCCCAACCGAACCTTGGCCATGCAGCGGATCACCAAGAGTTTCCTCCGAGACAAGTTCCTTTCGATCGACACCCGTACACTGGGTCTCGCGCGGATCGCGATCGCGTTGCTGCTCCTTTTCGACCTCGCGAAGCGCGCCAACGAGATGTCGATCTGGTACTTCGAGACCGGGCTCATCCCGAACGCGATGCTCGCCGCTCATCCGCTCCGGCCGTACGGGACGTCGTTCCTCTTCTACGTGAGCTCCGACACGGGCGTGCGGATCGCGTTCCTGCTGATCGCGGTGGTGTACCTTTGTTTCCTGCTCGGCATCTTCACGCGGGTCATGCACGTTCTTAGCTTCGTCTCATTGGTCTCGCTGCACATCCGGGTCGATCTCCTCGCCAACGGTGGGGACTTCGTGTTCTGTGACCTGGTGTTGTGGACGGCATTCCTTCCGCTCGGAGCAACCTTCTCGGTCGATGCCTGGCGCCGAGAAAAGGCCGGAAAGCCTCCTGTGCAGTCCCCGGTCGTATCGTGGGCGGTGTTCGTCGCGATCTTCCAGCTCTTCATCATCTACTTCTTCAACGCGGTCCACAAGAGTGGGGAGACCTGGATCAACGGGACCACGGTGTATTGGCTCGCTCACCAAGAACGCATCGTCACATGGCTCGGATACTGGATGCGCGAGAATCTCCCGCTCTGGATGTTTCAGGTGATGACGTACACCTCGCTTGCGGCTGAGTACCTTCTCTTCATCGTGATCTTGTCTCCTTGGGGGCGCCCTTGGACCCGCCGCGCGGCGATCTTTCTGATTTGGATGCTGCACCTCGGGATTGCGGCCGTCTCCAATGTGGGGTTGTTCTCTTTCGTGATGCTGGCGTATTCGACCCTTCTCGTCAGCAGCGAGGATTGGGAGTGGCTTCGCGCGAAGCTCGCCGCAACGCGAGGCGAACAGAGCCGTCTGGTGCGTGCTCTCACGCTGAGTCCGGTCGACCCATCGTCCGAGCCCCGCCGCTCACCAATTCGGTGGTTGGCGAACGCCGTGCTCGTCTACCTGGTCATCGTGGCGACCTCTCAAGTCCTCGTCGAAAACCCCGCGGTCCCCGGGTTCTTGAAACACAAACAGCCTCGTTGGATCCAGGCGACCGTTCAGACCTTTCGCCTCAACCAGGGCTGGAAGATGTTTGCGGCCAACGCGCCACGCGACGACCTGTGGATCGTCGTCGACGCCGTCACCGAAGACGGGCGGCACATCGACCCGTTCAATGAGCTTGGCGCCCGCTATTCGGACCCGACGCTCCGCACCATCCCGCCAAGGCTCGGACAGAACTACTATTTCTGCGACTACACCGCACGAATCAAAGGGTTTCGCGTATATCACAGCGGACTGACGGAGTGGCTGTTCCGCCATCACGAGCGGACCGGCAATGAAAGCGATCGCATCGTATCGTTCCAGGTCTACGAGGTGACCCACAATCCTCCGGCCCCGGGCGAAGACCAGCCTCACAACGTGAGCGCTAGGCCCTTCTTGAGCCGGCAAAGGTAGCTGGCTTCACGGCGGCGGAAGAAAACGATGGGATTCACAATCGGTGTCGCCGCCGCGTTCTGCTGGGCTGCTCTCGACGTCGTGCGAAAAGCGCTTTCCGACAAGGCGTCGCCAGCGGCGCTTGCGGTCATATTACTGATCGGACAGGTGCCGTTCCTCGGCCTTTGGGCAGCGCTCGATCAGACCTGGGTGGTCAGCATCGGTTATTGGGTGCCCGCCGTCGCATCGATGGCCATGAATGCGCTCGCCAACGTTCTGTTCATGCGCTCCCTTCAGCTTTCGCCGATGAGTCGTACGGTGCCGTTTCTCGCGTTGTCGCCGGTGTTCGGTGCCCTCGTAGCGATTCCATTGCTTCGTGAGGTTCCGGGGTTGCTTCACCTCGGTGGAATCGGGCTCGTGGTGTTCGGTGCGTTGGTGCTCAACAGCGACCTGTCCGAGTCATGGTGGCGTTCCGTCTTCAAGGAGAAGGGTGCACCGCACATGATTGCAGTCGCGTTTCTGTGGTCGGGCTCGGTAGCGCTCGACAAGCTCGCACTGCCCCACGCCTCACCGGCCTCGCACGCGTTTCTCTTGACTGCCGGCAGTGGGCTGATGCTCGTTGCGTGGGTCGGCTTTCGGGGTGAGCTAGGCGACCTTCAGGCCGCATGGCGGGCACCGAAGTCCTTGCTCGCGGCGCTCATTGGGTTCGCGATTGCGGCCCTAGCGCTCCAGATGTTTGCGTTGGGTTGGCTGTGGATAGCCGTGGTCGAGACCTTGAAGCGCGGCATTGGCGTGCTTGGGAGCATCGCCTTCGGCCGCCTGTTCTTTTCCGAGCCGATCACCCATCGAAAACTGCTAGCAGGAAGCCTAATGGTGGCCGGCACGGCGCTTCTCGTCCTCACATAGGCGGTCAGGTATGGCAAAGGCCCTTTTTCTACGCTAATGCTGGAGGGTGGCCGAAAACGAGCAGCTCCCCGACAAGCTCGATGTTGCGCGGTATCTCCTGAGCCAGGGCAGTGTCTTCGTGCACCTCGACCCGAGGGATGTCGGCGTGGTCGTCCCGCAGTGGTACCGCACCGAGCCTCAGCTCGTCCTGCAGATCGGCCTCGACATGCCGGTCCCGATTCCCGACCTCCGTGTCGACGAGGAGGGCGTGTACGGCACCCTCTCCTTCAATCGCTCTCCCTTTACGTGTCGAGTCGACTGGGATGCGGTGTTTGCGCTTGCGGGCGATGACGGCCGCGGCATGGTCTGGCCGGACTCAATGCCTGAGGAGATCTCTCAGGAAATCGAGCGGGAAGCGGGTAGGGCAGCCCCACCCGATCCCACCAAGGATCTACCCGAAGAGCGCCCGTCGTTGCGGGTTTTGCCCAATGTCGAGGACGCGGAGCGCGAAGACACCACGCCCCGGGAAGTCAGCACCAAACGCGGCGAGCTCCCCCCCTACCTCAAAGTCATCAAGTAGCCTGCACTGGCACTGGCACTGGCACTGACGCTGACGCTGGCACAAGCACTGGCACCGTCACTGACGCTGTCACTGGCACTGTTAAAAAGTAACGGCTCGGAAGGGGGGGCTTCCGAGCCGTTAGAGAGATGGCGATTTGGATGAAGTGGGGGGAAACAAGCCAAATCGCCGGTCTAACAACGTCGCAGGGGACGTGGGGGGTACGTCTTCGCCACGACGTTTATGTCATCCTTGATGTATGCGACTCTCGTGCCAAGTCAACGGCAAGAGGAATCACGAATGATCTCATATGGATGACTGATCGCGAAAACCTGAGTAGAGTTCAGATCTGAAATTTTTTTGAAGTTCTGAGTACTTAACCCCTAAATTGCACCCGATCGCCCGAGTGGGGTCCCCCGAATGTGGGGTGGATCACAAACGACACATGAGTCCTCTAACCCTTACAGATGTATTACAGATGTATTCGAGCTGGACAGGCGTGACGCAGCTTACTTTTCAGATCTGAAATCGATATTTCAGATCTGCGTCTGCAGCACGCCGTAGTCGAGCAGCATTTGGTGGCTCTCGGAGATCAGCAGGTCGGTCGACGCGCCAGCAACCGGGTCTAGGAACCGGAAATCCTTTGCAGAAAGGTTGGCGGAGGTCTGTACAAGCTCCGCGATCTCCCGACCGCTGCCAAGTACTGACATCACCCCACCTGCACCCTTGACTCGGGCAACTTTGATTGCAGAGTTGAAATCCAGCGCAGCTGGATTTCCGCTTTGATTGGCGGGGCCGGAGGAAATGAGCTTGAGAACCATCTGATCAGACCGGGGCTGATAGGTTTTGCGATGGTTCTCGGGAACATGGGAGTCATCATTGTGTCCCACGAGCTCTACCCGGTTGCCCGAAAATCGGAGCGTGCTGCGACCCGTGTTCCGCATTCTGCCGAGAGGCCATGGCCACCGGTCCCGCGCGCCGACGAGACCGGCCAAAATCGCCGCGATGATACCGCCATGGGTGAACACGATGACCCGCCCACCGTCAGGCATGCGGTCGCGAAGGACGCGCAACGCGCCATCAGCCCTCGCAAACACCTCGGGCCAGCTCTCTCCGCCTCCCACGGCAAAGACCCGTCGTTCTCTGAGCGCTGCGATCTGCTCTGGGAACTGCTCGACGACTTCTTCCATCGTCATGCCCTCCCAATCGCCGACATCGATCTCACGCCACGCCGGGTCGAGCTCCAAAGGCCCACCTGCGGATTTTGCCGTGTCGGCCGCTCGTGTCAGGTCGGAGCTGATCACGAGGTCGTAGAGCTCTTTGGCAAGCACGCGCTCGAGCGCGTCGGTTTGCGTTCGCCCTCGGTCGCTCAAGGGCGCGTCCCCGTGGCCCTGCCAAACACCTTTGGCGTTTGAGACCGACTCCGCGTGGCGGACGAGACAGACCTCGAGCGTGCTCATGCCGCAGGCGCCACTCCTGCCTTACGGGGCGTGATTACGTCGTCGACGATGCCGTACTCTTTGGCCTCGAGGGCCGAGAGGAACTTGTCGCGCTCGGTGTCGTGCCGAACTTTCTCGACGTCTTGTCCGGTATGCTTGGCAAGGATTTCGTTGAGGCGCTTCTTGGTGTTGAGGATCTCTTTGGCGTGAATCTCGATGTCCGACGCCTGCCCTTGGTAACCGCCAAGGGGCTGGTGAATCATGATCCGGCTGTGCGGAAGCGCACGACGCAGACCCCTCGTCCCTGCAGCGAGCAAGAACGCCCCCATCGAGGCGGCCTGCCCGAGACATACTGTCGCCACGGGGCACCGCACGTACCGAATCGTGTCATAGATCGCGAGCCCCGACGAGACCATGCCGCCCGGGCTGTTGATGTAGATGGTGATCTCTTTGTCGGCGTCCTCGCTCTCGAGATAAAGCAGTTGGGCGATGATCGCGTTCGCCACGAAGTCGTCGATCGGCGTCCCGAGAAAGACGATCCGGTCGTTCAGGAGCCGACTGTAGATGTCCCAGGCCCGCTCCCCCCTGTGGGTTTCTTCGATGATGGTGATGGCGCGTGTGGCGGTGTCCTCGGTCATGCGCTCAACCTAGTCTGTCCGGCCTCGCCTGCAATGAGGATTTTGCGGACCGGGCTTCGGCGCTATGTTCCGTGAATGCTCCCGTCACAGCTCGAGATGCTCCGCCGACTGGTCGCCACGCCGTCGGTCAGCTCGCCCGATGCTCGCTTCGACCAATCAAACCGAGGTGTCGTAGAGCTCGTTGCCGAGTGGGCAGCAGAACTCGGCTTCGCAGCTCGGATCGAAGCGGTGCCCGGCGCCGACGGAAAGGTGAATCTGATCGCGGGCCTCGGCGAGGGCATCGATGGATTGGTCCTTTCGGGGCACACCGATACGGTGCCGTACAACGTCGAGCGTTGGACTAGCGACCCGTTCGAGCTGACGGAACGCAACGGCAACCTCTACGGGCTCGGCACCGCCGACATGAAGGGCTTCTTTGCTGCAGCGCTTCACGCGGTCGCCCGTTTCGAGCCAAACGTGCTTCGTCGCCCCATCACGCTGCTCGGCACGGCCGATGAGGAGAGCACCATGGCCGGCGCCCGCGCGCTCGCAGAAAAGGGCGAGAGCCTCGGCCGTTACGCCATCATCGGCGAACCGACGAACCTCATCCCGATCCGAAAGCACAAAGGCGTTTTCTACGTACGCGTTACCGTTGGCGGGAAGGCCGGACATGCCAGTAACCCTGCGCTCGGCATCAACGCCATCGAAGGGCTTCAGCGTGTGCTGATCGCGTTGGAGACTTGGCGTGACGGGCTCGGGGGCCGATATTGCGACGACGACTTCGAAGTCACGGCGCCAACCCTCAACTTCGGGCGCGTCGCGGGAGGCGATAGCCCGAATCGAATCTGTGACGAGTGCACGCTCGATATCGACATGCGGCTTTTGCCGGGGATGGCGGCGGAGGAGGTTCTCGTCGAGCTCAGCGACCAGGTTGCGAACGCCCTCGATGGCGGTCGGTGGACGTTCGACGTTCAGCCCGTCGGCAACTACGCCTCGTTTTCGGGTCCGGCCGATGCTGGCTTTCGCAGCACCGTCGAGACCTTGTGCGGATGTTCAGCCAAGACCGCGCTCTTCGCGACCGAGGCGCCCTATCTCGCGCAATTGGGGCTCGAGACGCTGGTGCTCGGGGCGGGAGACATCGGCGTCGCGCACCAACCGGACGAATATGTCACCATGGCGGGAATCGAACGCGCGACGGATCTTTACGTCTCCCTGATTCGCCGCTACTGCACCGAAGCCGCATGAGCCCCAAAATCGACCCATTCGTCCAACACTTCCGAGCGAGCGCGCCCTATATCCACGCGCATCGCGGGCGTACGTTCGTGATCATGTTTGGCGGTGAGGCGGTTGCTTCGAAAGATCTGCGGACCCTGCTTTACGACGTTGCGTTGCTGCACTCACTCGGCGTGCGGATCGTGCTGGTCGCTGGCGCTCGACCGCAAATCGATGCCTCGCTTCACCGCCGAGGGCGTTCGCCTAAGTATGTCAATGGGTTGCGCGTCACCGATGACGTCGCGATCGAGTGCGTGAAAGAAGCCGTCGGTGCAACGCGCGTCGAGCTCGAGGCGCTCTTGTCGATGAGTCTTCCCAACTCTCCGATGGCCGGTGCCCGGCTCCGCGTGGCCACGGGCAATTTCGTGATGGCGCAACCGATCGGCGTGCTCGACGGGGTCGACTACCAACACACTGGCAAGCCGAGGCGCGTCGACGCCGAAGCGATTCGTCAACGCCTCGACGCCGGCGCGATCGTCGTCTTGACGCCTATTGGGTACTCCTCGACCGGCGAGGCGTTCAACATCAGTAGTCACGAGGTCGCGGCCGCCACTGCGGCAGCCCTTCGCGCGGACAAGCTGATCGGTCTTCTGGAAGGGGATGGCATCCCCGACGAGAAGGGCCATTCGCATTCGCAGCTGACTCCGCGAGAGGCCGAGGCGATCCTTAAGTCGGGGCGGGAGCTCGGCCACGATGTGAAGCGGCATTTGGCCGCCGCCATCGAGGCTTGCCGGGCGGGCGTGCCACGTGCCCACCTGGTCGCACGCAAGAGCGATGGAGCGCTCTTGCGTGAGCTCTTCACGCGAGACGGCATTGGCACCATGGTGACCTCCGAGGCGTTCGAGGGCATCCGGCCTGCCGAGCGCGGTGATGTCGGCGGCATCCTGGCCTTGATTGAGCCGCTCGAAGAGCAGGGGATCCTAGTTCGGCGGCCTCGGGAGATGCTCGAGAACGACATCGAGCGATTCACGGTGCTCGAGCGCGACGGGATGGTGGTCGGATGTACCGCTTTCTACCCGTTTCCCGAAGACGCGATCGCCGAGCTTGCGTGTCTGGTCGTGCATCCGGACTACCGGACCAGCGGCCGGGGCAAGCAGCTTCTTCATTACTTCGAGCGCCAATGTGCGGCGCAGGGCCTTCGAAGAATCTTCGTGCTCACTACGCAGACTTCCCACTGGTTTCGCGAGCATGGATTCGAAAGCTGCAACGTCGATGATGTTCCCGCGGCTCGACGTTCGGCGTACGATCTCGGACGGCGTTCGAAGATTCTTTTCAAGACACTCGACTGACGCATCTGCGCCAAAGAACACGGTTTTTGAATGAGGCTTGGATGCCCGTTCGAATCGTGCTACTCGTCCCCGAATTCGCGAATTTGGACGTTGCTGCGTTCTTGATACACCGAAATGAAGCAGGTTGAGCTCAATCGGCGCCTTGAAGCGGATACGCCGCCCACCGATGCGGAGATGGACCAAATCGTGGCGGAAGAGGAGAAGGTCCTCGCTCGGGTGCAGCGAACGATCGCTGCGCGCCGTCCGACGCACCGTGGCCAGCTCATCGACTACGATGCAGAGCTGATCGCGCTTCGAGATCAGATCCGGGAGGCGCGGCTCGAAGACATCCCGCCGCTCGTCGAAGAGATGGAGCGCCTTCAGCAAGTCGCGCAGCGTCGGGCCAAGGTCGTCGAGGGCTCAGTCGACCCGCAGTCCCCGTACTTTGGCCGGATGGTGCTCGAGGAAGAGGACCGCAAGCGCGAAATCCTGATCGGGCGAAGCACCTTCCTGGATGCCAAGACCGGCGTTCGAATCGTCGATTGGCGCGATGCACCCGTCAGTCGCGTGTATTACCGGTATGAAGAGGGCGACGACTACGACGAGATCTTCGGCGACCGCGAGGTCGAAGGAGAGGTGCTCATGCGGCGCAACCTCTCGATCACGTCAGGGAAGCTCCGCCGCATCGGCTCTCCCCAGGGAACTTTTCGTCGTTCGCGTGAGGGGACTTGGAGCCGTGTGGCGGATCAGGCCACACGGCTCTCGGGAGGGCAGGGCGCAGCGATGCGTCCCGAGTCGCATCATCGTCCTGGCGAGCTTGGCATCGGTGACGATGACCTCCGCGAGGACAAGCATCTCTCCGAGATCACCGCACTCATCGACCCGAGGCAGTTCGAGCTGATCAGTCAGCCGACCTCCGGGTTGGTCGTCATCCAAGGTGGCGCGGGCAGCGGCAAGACCACCATCGGCTTGCACCGACTTGCGTACCTCGCCTTTCAAGACACCGCTCGGTTTCGAGCCGATCAGATGCTCGTCATCGTGTTCAACGACGCGCTAGTTCGATACATCTCGAGGGTTCTGCCCGCGCTCGGAGTCGAAGAGGTACCGGTCGAGACCTTCCAGCGATGGGCCGAGCAGCAACGCCGTCGTCATCTCCCAAAGCTGACAACCCGGTATGTCGAAGATACCCCGACCCACGTAATGCGAATGAAGAAGCATCCCGCAATGCTTCGCGCGATCGATCAGTATGTCGCCGAACTCACAGCGAGCGCCGAAACCAACATTCTTGGCGAGGCGAAGCAGGTCGGGGGCGGTGCGCGCGTGGCGCGGATGTGGCACGGGACGGCCGGCGAACCGCTTGGCGTACGTCTCGACCTCTTATCTCAATGGATTCAAAGCCGCGACAATGGTGCAGATGAGGTTCCGCTCGGCATGCGGCACGCGATCGAACGCATCTGCCAGCACTGGTCCTCGCGCGCGCGAGACGTCGTGACCGCGTGGGCGGACCTGCTCACCGACCGCGACCGGCTCGTCAGCGCCTTTTCGAAGTGGGCGCCCGAGGCCCTCACCGCGCGGGAAATCGAGTGGGCGCATTCTTGGTGCAGCCGGAATTCGACGCGCGCGCTGATGGCCTACGACGACGCCCTCGAGGACGACGACTACGAGCGTAGGGAGCGAAGTATCGGCATCGACGGGGAGCAGGACGACGAGGTCGCCATGCTCGACCGCGAAGACGATGCGCTTCTTCTTAGGCTCTACCAGACGTTGCGTGGTCCTCTCTTTGGTCGTCGTGCACCGCTGGCCTACGAGCATATCTTCGTCGACGAAGCACAGGACATGAGCCCTGTCGAGCTCGCGGTGGTGCTCGACACCTCGACCGAGCAACAAAGCGTCACGCTCGCTGGCGACATCGCGCAAAAGCTCCACCTCGACAACGGATTTTCCGATTGGCGTCACGTTCTCGAGCAGCTGAAGCTCGACCACATCGAGATTGAGCCGCTCAAGTTGAGCTATCGATCCACGCACGAGATTCTCGAGTTCGCCACCGACGTGCTCGGCCCCCTCCGAAACGAGGTGTCCGGTCATGCGACGAGATACGGAGCTCCGGTCGAGCTCTTTCGGTTCGGCGGGAGCGGCGAGGCGGTGGGCTTTCTGTCGGAGGCGCTCCGGACCCTCGTCAGCTCGGAGCCACTGTCGTCCGTGGCGGTCATTGCTCGCTACCCGGAGCAGGCCGACCTATACTACAAGGGCCTTCGGCACGGAGAGGTCCCAAACCTTCGCCGGATAGCCGACCAGGACTTCCCGTTCCGTCCGGGCGTTGACGTGACGGATGTGCGTCAGGTCAAGGGCCTCGAGTTCGACTACGTGGTCATCGTGGAGTGCAACCGCTCTACTTTCCCGGCCGACGACGAAACCCGGCACTTGCTGCACATCGCGGCAACCCGCGCGGCCCACCAGCTGTGGGTCTTCTCGACTGGTACGCCCTCAGTTCTCATTCCGGAGTCCCTCGTCAGGGGCGCGGACTAGGGCCCGATTTTGCCCTCGGTCCGTAGAGTTGCAGTCTTCTGCCGGGTGTGTAAGATCAAGAACGTAGCGGCGGTTGCGGCCTACACCCGGGGTTCCACGGTGGAATGAGCAACGGCGCCGGTCGAGGGTTTCTTTCTGGGGAAAGACTCGACACCCGTGTAGGTCCCACGAGCCGCCACTAACCACCATTTCAGTAGATGGCCGAATCTGCGTTTCAAGAAACGGAAGCTGAAGCCCTGCAGACCCAACCGGTCGAGCAGGACGCGCCCACGTGGCGGGAGCCGACGACCGCCGTCGCGAAGAAGCTCGCGTCGATGAGCGACCGGGCGATTCAACGCGTCACGGGGGGTAATGCGTTCTTACGCGGGCGTCTGTATGCGCGGCGCAAGGCGGTCGACAATCTCGAAGAAAAAGAGACCTCGGTAAGCGGAGAGATTTCGGTCCGTACGGCTGATGAGCCCTACCGAACTTCGATGACCTACGACGAAGAGGCCGATACTTGGGAATCGAGCTGCACGTGCCCTGGTTGGCGTGGTCCGACCGGTCACTGCAAACACGTCGCCGCCGTGATGGTCGCTCTGCGGGACGAGGTCCGGCCGCCTCGCGCGAAGCAACCGCAACAGCAACAAAAAAAGAAGAAGAAGAAGAGCGAGCCAATCCACGTTCCCGGCACGGTCTCGGTGGGCGGCAAGCGTCGTCGCTCGCGCCGTCGACGGCGTGGAGGCGGCGGAGACGCTGGCACTCTCGAGGTCTTGTCGCCTCGCGAACTTCAGGCGGGGCGAGGTGAGTCGCGCGGACCGATGGATGCATGGCTTCCGCCCGAGGCCTTGGCGCGGCCACTCGATTTCGAATACCGAATGACGGTTCGGCCCGCGTCGATCACGGTGACCCCGGTGTTGGCCGGCTCGCGAAGCGCAGTGCCGATCAACGATGCGCTTAGCGCGTTCAACATGGTGTCGATCGACGAGCGACCGCTGTTTCGAGCGTTGGCGCGGAACGCCAACCGGGGTCAAGCGACGACGGCCGAGCTTCGTGGCGAGGATGCCGCCGAGGTGTTGGAGATGCTCAGCGATCGCCGCGTGCTGCTCGAGCCGGCGTCGATGGAGCTTCGCTTCGCGAATGAAGCGCTGAAGCCCAAGATCGAGCTGGACCCCGCCAATGGCAACAGCCTTCGCGTGCGGGTGGTGTTTGGGCTCGAGAGCAACGGGCGCCGCTTCGCACTTTCGAATGGCGCCTGGTTCGAAGGGACCCCAGGCTGGCAAATCGACACGACCGAGGGCGTCGCGCGCCCCGTGAGCGAGCTCGTCACCCCAGCATGGCTTCAGCGGCTCTACAGGTCGCCAGCGATGGTCGAGTCCCTCGACGCGTTGCCGGCGCTCTTGGGCGAGTACATTCCCCGGATCGCAGCGTCCCTCGGGGCCGAGCTTCCGGATCTCAGCTCCGTAGCCGACCTGGTCGACGCCAAGCCGCACTTCGAGCTGAAGGCCAACGGCGACATCATCGACGCACGTGTTCGGCTCTTGGTTAGCTACGAAGACCAAGAGTTCGACGTTCCGCCGGACGACTTCCCGTCTCCGCTCGCCTTCCTGCCACCCAAGAACGGCAACTCTCGGCCGCGTGTCGTCCGACGCGATGTGGGCGCCGAGATGGCGGGCGTTCAGGCGTTGATGAGTCAGGGCTTCGAGGTTTCGGAGTCCGGCGAGGAGTTGGTGGCCCAGGGCGATGACGCGCTCAATTTCTGGACGGTCGGGATCGGCGAGCTCCCCGAAGAGTGGGACCGTTTCATCCCAGACGACTTGGTCGACGTGACCATACGCGACGAATCGGTGACACCGCAGATGCGGGTCTCGAGCGGTGTCGATTGGCTCAACCTCGATATGACGTTCGAGTCCGGCGGTGCTGTCGTGCGAGAAGAGGAGCTTCGTGCCTGCCTCGAGCATGGCCGCCGGCTCGTACGCCTCGAGGACGGGACATTTGCCCCGGTCGACCCCGACAAGGTCGGGGACGTGCTCACGCGCATGGCGGAGATCTATGCGACTGGCGGCGTGACCGACAAGCTCCCGCTTTCGCAGGCGGGGCGCGTTCAGGACCTGCTCAAGCTGGTCCAAAACGCCAGGGTGTCTTCGTCGGCCAAGACCCTGTTCTCGAAGATCGAAGACATCGATGAGATTCCGGGCATCCCAAAGCCACGAACCCTCAAAGCGACTCTCCGCCCCTACCAAAAGGACGGTTTCAACTGGCTCGTCTTTCTCCACGAGATCAACAGCGGCGGCATCCTTGCCGACGACATGGGTCTGGGAAAGACGGTTCAGGCGATCGCTCTGTTGACCTGGGCGAAGGGCAAGTACAAGCGCAAGCTCAACTTGGTGGTGGCGCCAACCTCGGTCGTTCCAAACTGGGAGCGGGAGATCCACAAGTTCGCGCCGGGCCTGACGACCGTGGTGTGGCAAGGGCCGAATCGCCAACAGCGAACGGAAGAGCTCGAGAAGGCCGACGTGATGATCACGAGCTACGCCCTTCTACGACGCGACGAAGAGCTGCTTCACGAGCTCGATCTTCGCTACGTCATCCTCGACGAGGCGCAGCACATCAAGAACCCAATGAGCCACACGGCGCGCGCGGCCAAGAAGATCAAGAGCGAGCGGCGACTGGCGCTGACGGGCACGCCGATCGAAAACCGCCTGAGTGAGCTTTGGAGTATCTTCGACTTCGTCTCCCCAGGGCTGCTCGGCCAACTGCGGACCTTCGAAGAGCGGATTGCGCGCCCGATCGACCGGGGCGACATGGAGACGGCCCAACGGCTTCGTGCGACGATCAAGCCGTTCGTGATGCGCCGCGTGAAGCAGGACGTCGCAGCGGATCTTCCCGAGAAAATCGAGCAGGAGATGATCGTCCCACTCGCCGAAGAGCAAGCCAAACTCTACAAACAGATCCTCCGTCAGGTTCGAAAGAGCGTTCTCAGCGAGGTCGAGAAGCAGGGCGTCAGCCGTGCTCAGATTCAGATTCTCGCTGCTCTGACCAGGCTTCGGCAGGTCGCATGCGATCCGCGATTGATGAAGCTACCCGACACCGACTTCACCGCTGCCGAGAGCGGCAAGCTTGCTGCGCTTCGCGAGATCGTCAGTGAGGCGGTCGACGGCGGCCACCGCGTCTTGGTCTTCAGTCAGTTCGTCGAGATGCTCAACCACATCCGGGCGGCCCTCGACGAAGACGACGTCGAATACGAGTACCTGGACGGTTCGACGAGGGATCGCATAGAGCGGGTAGACCGGTTCAACGAAGACGAAACCGTTCCGGTGTTCCTGATCTCCCTCAAAGCGGGCGGCACGGGCCTGAATCTCACCGGCGCGGACACCGTCGTGCACTTCGATCCGTGGTGGAACCCTGCCGTTGAAGACCAAGCCACCGACCGCGCGCACCGCATTGGGCAAAAGAAGAACGTCAACGTCTACAAGCTGATCGCCGAGGGCACCGTGGAGGAAAAGATCCTCGAGTTGTCCGCAAAGAAGCGCGAGCTGGTTTCGAACGTCCTCTCGACCGAAGGAAGCCCCTTGAAGGGCCTCACCAAGGCCGACGTCGAGAACCTCTTCAGCGAATAAAAGGGGACAGTCCCCTTTTTCAGTCCCCCGGTCGCTTACAGCCCCGCGTCTCTTCGAAACTCGAGGCACTGAGGGCTGCCTTTTTCGAAGTCCCGACAGGTCGTTCCGCGGATCTCGTAGATCTGACACGCGTTGGGGCTCCCGTCGGTGCCGAGGTGCACACAAGCGCCGTCCTCGAGGGTAGCGAAGGCCACCATCCCGAAGTGGCCAGGTTGGATTGCCTCAGCGAGGTCGCTTCTGCCGATTTGCCGCCATCGAACCAGGTCTTCGGGGGGGATCAGGAGCCTGCCATCGGTTCCGGTTCGGCAACATGCGCCGCACGTCAGGCAATCGATCTCTTCGGCCATCGAGCGAGTATGGCGCCGAAGACGCCATGTGCACGCCGGTGGACTTTCGCTGGCAACCGTGATCTAGTTTCGTCCATGTGCAGATGGTGGCTCCTTGGCGCGCTGCTCCTTGCAGGATGCGAGGGTCGTCAAGAAGCGCGAGTCGTGCTTCCCGACGTAGAACCGAGCGAGGTCGTCGTTTCTTGGGGGATGGTGGGTCGCGACGGGTCGAGAGATACCATGTACATGGAGCTCCTAGGCGACCGCCGAATGGCGATCACCACCAAGCGGCCCAACGGGAACATGGTTCAAGTGCAGCGTGAGCTCAGCAAGGACCAATACGCCGACCTGATCGACCAGCTCCGCAAGCTCGACTGCTGCTCGCTAGAGTCACGATCGAAAACTGCGCCGAGCCCGCTCGAGTCTCAACCCGAGCTCGCGATCAACTTCGGGGACGTCGAGTGCCAAATCGCGCTATGGGACAGCGAGTGGCGCTTGGGACGCGCCCGTGAGTGCGGCTTCGCGGTGGCGCAAGTTCACGGTGGTGGCTTCCTGCCAGACCCGCCCGCCGCCGATCCCGCGCGATAGCCGCCTAGCGTCGATCCCGGAGTTGGGTATGCTCGCGCGCGATGCCCAAGAAATACTTTTGCGCACATTGCGACCGGGAGTTCGTTCCCGAAACGACCGAAGACAAGCCTCGTTGCCCGGTCTGCATGCGACGCGGTGGCATTCAACCGGTTCAGACCGTTACCAGCAAGTCGGGTGCCGGTCGGAAGTCGCTCCTCCTCCTCGCCTTAGTTCTCGTTGCCGCCGGCATCGGGTACACCGCGTATCGCGCCACCGGGTTCACTCTAGAAGAAACACCGCCCCTCCGGCCGTTGGAGGCGCGAGAGCTGGCCGCGTATCTCGAGCGTGATCAACTCAGCGTCGGGAAGCTCGAAGGCATGTTCGTGCTGCCGACTTCGGGCGATTGGTCGACCGAGGCTCAGGCATTGGCCTCGTCGATCCGTCGCAAGTCGGCATCATGGTCCCTCGATCACCCCTTGACCCGCGAGGTCTTCACCGCCGATGAGACCCTGGCCGCCTTGGATGCCGGGGAGGAGCGGGTGCACCTCTATCCGCTCGAGGCTGCAGCGGCGATGACGGCCGTCCTTAGACGACGAGGTTTGCGTGCGATGGTTGCCGAGACGTGGGATCTCGGGGAACAGGCGCCGCCCGATCCATCCGGCCTGTTCGGGTATTTTCTCGTGGCTCTCTATGACACGGATGCGGAAGAGCCAGCGGGTTTGTTTGATCCTTGGGGTGGACGGCGCGACCTGATGCCATCTTCCGTTCGGGTGCTCCGTGATACCGAAGCGATCGCTGCAGGGCTTGGAACCAATGCCGCGCGTATCATCGCGAAGTCCGGAGACGCTGGCAAGGCGCTTCCCTTGGTCGAAACGGCGCTGTCGCTCGATCCGGTTTCGCCTTCGCTACGCAGTGTCCACGGCATGGTGCTGCTCGAGACCGGTGGTGTCACCATCGGCGTCAAGGAGCTCGAAGCTGCGCTGGAGCTTCGACCCGATGGGCCTCGGCAACTCAATCTCGTCCAGCTTTCGCTGGCGCAGGCCGCCATGCTGCAGATGGCAGGGGAAGGCGCCGCAGCGGACGCCGAGCTCGACGCGGCTAGTCAGAGGATCGGCACCGTGATCACTCGATGGCCCAGGTATTCTCGCGCACATCTCGTGCTCGCCATGCTTCACTTCGGGACCGACGAGCCGCAGCGTGCACGGGCCGAGCTCGAAATTGCAGAAGACCTCGACCCGACGAGCGCGTCCCTGTGGGCTCTTTGGGGACAGTACGACTTGTCGCAAGAGGACTATGTGTCTGCTGCGGCGCGGGTGAACCGGGCAGTCGCGCTCGATCCCGAGAACTGGCAACTCCGTCTGCAGGCCGCACGCGCTTTGATCGAAGCCGGCGACGAAAAAGGCGCGCAGACGCACGTGCAGGCCGCGCTCGATCAGGTTTCCACAGAGAAGCGAGACGAGCTCAAACAGTATCTTTCGCGCACGCTCGGTCCGGGGGCGCTTGGCGACGAATCGCCTTCCGGCTCGGCGTCCGGCGCGCTCGTTCTTCCCGAGCCGAGTGTTGGGGGGTCGCCCGCTGCTGCGACGCCCACCGACGGCGATCCGGCACTGATGGTGGGCGATCCGTCGAGGTTGCGGTTGCGGGATCCCGATCAAGACCTCGAGCTCGACCTCGGCGATTGACGGCTCAGCTGCTCGCGGCTTGTTTTTCGATGCTGCACACCTTGACAAGTCGCTTCCAGAGCAGGTCGCGCCCTTCTCCGGAGACCGAGCTGTAAGACGTTACCGGGCGACCGAGCTGACGTCGGAGGGCGGCCAACGCAGGCTTTCGTTTGCTTGCAGGGAGCTTGTCGATCTTGGTCGCCACGAGGATCGGTGTGACGTCAATGCTTTCGAGAAACTCGACGAGCTGTGCGTCATCGGGCTCGAACCCACGCCGAATGTCGATGATTACGACGGCCCCACGAAGCCCGGGTCGCTGCTCGAGGAAGCCTTCGATCAACGGCCCCCAAGACTTGCGCTCCGCCTTGCTGCGTTGGGCATAGCCGTAGCCGGGCAGATCGACGAGGTCGAGGTGCGCCTCCGTCTCGTCGTTTCGGAGCCTCACACGAAAGATGTTGATCGCCCGAGTGCAGCCGGGCGCACCGCTGGTTCGGACGAGGTTCTTGCGTTGCACCAAGCTGTTGATCAGGCTCGACTTACCGACGTTCGAGCGGCCTGCAAACGCGACCTCCGCGAAGATCGGCGGTGGCAGTTGCTCGAGGGAAGTAGCGCCTGCGATGAACTCGGCGTCGAGGACGTCCATGCGGGCTCTTTAGCGCCGTTGGCGGATCACGCACGCACGCGTCGGCGCAGCGCAGCCCGCAGATCGCCGAGCTCGGGTGCGCTCAGGGCCCTTGCCACACCGAGGTAGGCGAGGGCGCCGACGACTACCGTAGCGGCGTAGACCCCCAGATTGCGAGGGTGGTTGCCGCCGAGGTGCCACTCGCCCAATCGTGCCATCGACGCGACGACCACCCCCATCACGAGGCTCGCCGTCGCGACCCTGGCGAGGCTTCTTCCGACTTCTCGCAGGCCGAGTCGCCCTGATCGACGACGCAGAAGCCATAGGAGCGCTATGAGCTGAACGACCGCGGCGGCAGTTGTTGCGGCGGCCAGACCGGCGTGTTGCATTGGGCCCATGAGCGCAAAGCTCAGGGCGACGAAGGTCACCAAATTCAATGCGCTGGCGATCACGGGTGTCCGGGTGTCGTTATGCGCATGAAACATCGGAATGATGGTGCGCACCGACGCGACAGCCCAAATTCCTCCAGCCTGCCACACGAAGGAGCGTACGGTCTCTTGGATTTCAGTTGCCTCGTAGCGACCCCGGCCGAAAAACACCGTGATCGTCGGTTCGGCAAGGACGGTGAGCGCGACACACGCCGGGACCGCGACAAATAGGGAAAGGCGCAGCGCATAGCGGAAAAGACGCTTGGCTTCATCCTCGTCGCGATGAGCGACCGCGTCGCTCAAGGAGGGCAAGGCGGCCGAGGCGATGGCCAGCGCGAACATGCCTTGTGGGATTTCGGCCAGACGTGCGCCGTAGTAGAGATAGCTCACACTTCCTGTCGGGAGGAACGACGCGAACAGTCGAGAGAGCAGCAGATTGAGCTGATAGACACCAAGACCCGCGAGCAGTGGCACCATCAGTCGGCCGCACTTTCGAACGTAGGGATCGTCGAAATCGAATCGCGGGGTTACCACCAAGTCTTCCTTGGCGAGCGCCGGCAGCTGAAAGAGCACTTGAAGGCCGCCACCGATCAGCGCACCCAACGCCAATGCAAAGATCCCCGGCCACCCGAACCGTTCTACCGTGGGCACCAAGAGAAAAGCAGCTGCGATCAAAGCGACGTTCAGGAGCGCGGGAGCAAATGCGGGTGCTGCGAAACGCTTGCTCGCGTAAAGCGCTGCCATCAAGAGCGCGGAGACGCCCATCAGAAAGATGTACGGGAACAGTAGCCGCGCGAGCGCGACCGTCATGTCGAAGAGCGCGGGGTCGCGCTGAAACCCCCAGGCGTAGAGCTTGACTATCCACGGTGCGAGCAGGACACCGAGCACGCTAACCACGAGGAGCACGATCGACATCGTGCCGATCAGGTGTCGATAGAACGTCTTGGCGGGCTCCTTGCCCTCGCGTTCACGAACTTCCGTGAACACCGGGACAAAGGCCGCCGATACCGCTCCCTCGCCGAGGAGCGCGCGGAGCGCGTTTGGAATCGTAAAGGCCAGCCAAAAGGCATCGGTCGCGCCGATGGCGAAAACCGCAGCGACGACCGCGTCTCGTACTGCCCCCAACATTCGCGAGGTCAAAGTCCCCGTGGCGACGAGACCTGCGCGGCGCACGATCTCTCCGCTCGACGTACTAGGCGGCGTGTCGGCCATCGGCGGAAGGATGCCCACGGGGAGACGATCCCGGCAAGAAAGCCGGGCGCTCAACTCGTGCTCAAGAGGCCTTGCAGTTGCGCGATTTCCACGGTGTATGTCGCCCCGCAATAGTCGCAGCTCATGCTCAAAGGTTCGCCGTCCTCGACGAGCTCCTGTATGTCGCTCCGGTCGAGCACGCTGAGCGTGGTCATGACGCGAAGTTGGCTGCATTGACAGCCAAATCGGATGTCGCTGTTCTGGAGCCAGGTGAATGGCATGTCTTCGAATATCTGTTCGACCAGAACCGCGGGTGAGCCGTCCGCGTCTTGAAGGCGCTGTTTGATTTCTACGAAGTCTTCGAGCCGCTTGGTCATCGTCTCCATCGCTGCCTCGGCCTCGCTCGCTTCGGGCAGGAGCTGAACGACGAAGCCCCCACAGGCGGGTCGGTTTCCCTCGAGGGCAGACCCGAGTGAGATCATGGAGACGATTTGCTCTGATAGCTGCATGTAACGCATGAAGGCCTCCGAAAGATTCCCGCTTTCCGGGACTTCGACTACGCCGCGATGCAGGTCGGCGTTAGGAAGAGTTCGCATCATTTGGAGCGTCGCCCTGGTTTTTCGAATGTCGGGCGGGGCGTCTCCCGAGCCCGATTGCAATAACCCGCGGGTCCATCCATCCGGGTGCGAATCCGCGATGAGTTGCCCGGCCTCCTCCTCGAACCGCACGATGCACTGAACCCTCAGCGAAGGGGCCATCGTCTCTCGGTAGAGAACGGCCGCGGTGACGAGGTCGGCAAGGTCGCTGGCGATGCTCCCTGAGAGCTTTTGCGCGGCCACTATCTCGCGGGCGGTATCGGTCGTCCGAGCGGCGACGACACGAAAGGCTCCGTCGTTGGTCATCGCCCGAAGGACGGCGTCGGTTTCTGGCATGTTTTTTCTGAAGCCCATTGGCGATGCGTTGGCAAGCGCTACCATTGGGCAGGGAGCAACAAATGACAATCCATCGAATCGTTTTGATCTCTGGCGACGGGATTGGCCCGGAAGTGGCGGCCGCGACGGCCCGGGTACTGGGTTCTGCCGAGGCACCCGTAGCCTGGGAGGAAGAGCTCGCGGGAGTCGCAGCCCTCGAAGCGGTTGGGGAGGTATTGCCTCAGCAAACGCTCGACGCAGTGAGACGACGCGGAATCGCGCTCAAAGGACCCTGCACGACGCCTGTAGGGGAAGGATTCACCTCGGTCAACGTTCAGCTTCGAAAGCGGCTCGAGCTCTACGTCGCAGTGCGACCGATTCGCAACCTGCCAAACGTTTCTACGCGGTACGAGGGCGTCGACCTGGTGGTTCTCCGCGAAAACACGGAGGGCCTCTACAGCGGTATCGAAAACGAGATAACCGCCGGGGTGGTGACCAGCCTGAAGGTCGCGACGGAGCACGCTTCGAGACGCATCGCACGCTGGGGCTTCCAGTACGCACGCGACAGGGGTCGAAAGAAGATCACGGTCATGCACAAAGCCAACATCATGAAACTGAGCGACGGCATGTTCTTGCGATGCGCAAGGGCGGTGCGTGAGGAGTTCGGCTACGACGACATCGAATACGAGGAAATGATCATCGATGCGGGCTGTATGAAATTGGTTCAGGACCCCACGCGGTTCGACGTATTACTTCTCGAGAACCTCTACGGGGACGTGCTGAGCGATTTGTGTGCCGGCTTCGTTGGTGGGCTCGGAGTCGTTCCAGGCGCCAACATCGGTAACGACTCCGCGGTTTTCGAGGCGGTTCATGGATCCGCGCCCGATATCGCCGGAAAAGGGGTCGCCAATCCGCTGGCGCTCCTCATGTCGGCCGTGATGATGCTGAACCATCTGGCGGACACGCGAGGCGACACGCGTTGCCGGGAAGTCGGGCAACGCATCAAGCGCGCCTACAATCAAGCGCTCTCCGACGGTCAGAAGACCCGCGATCTCGGTGGCGACCTCGGCACAGAAGACTTCGCCTCAGCGGTGATCGATCGGCTCGGCGCGTAGCCGACACTGGCGCTCAGACTGGCGCGGGCACTGACGCTGGCACTGACGCTGGCACTGACACTGACGCTGGCACTGACCCTGCCCCGCTGTTCCCCTAATCGTCCGCTGGGATCGGGCCGTGCCCCCCCGCGACCCGCAGCAGCGGCGGAAGAACCAGGAGGGTGGCGACCAGGCAGCCGCCGATCGTGACTGCGATCAACTCGCCGAAGTTTCTAACCGGAATGAACGAGCTCAAGAGAAGGACGGAGAAGCCGGCCATCAAGGTGACACACGAGATGACTATCGCGCGCCCGGTACCGCGGGCCGCGCGAACCAGCGCTGCCTCTCGACCAAGCCCCGAATGCATCTCCTCTCTGAACCGAGCGAGAACGTGAATCGTGCCGTTCACTGCCAGTCCGAGGCTGATCGAGAAAATGATCACCGTCGAGACATTGAGCGGGATCTCGCGCCAGACCATGTAAGCCATCGTCGCGACTAGCGGGATCAGGTTCGGCGGGATGCTTAGGAGGCCGAGCCGAATGCTCCGGAAGAAGAACGCCAGCAGCAGAAAGATAACCACCACTGCGATCAACAAGCTGCCCAAGAGGTCGCGAACCACGGCGCTCTGACCTCGGGAGCCGGTGTATGCCTCGCCGGTGAACGAGAACGAGACCGTTTCGTCGTCACCGAGCTCCGCATCGACCTCTCTTTCGAGGTCGTCGAGGAAAGTCATCGTGGCTTGCGCCCCGACGTCGCGAAGCTTGAACTGCACGCGAGCCTTTGTTCCGTCCTCGGTCAGCCAGGCGTCGAGCGGGGCAGGCTTACGTTGGCTCATCATCGTGACGAGGCCCTTGATCTGTTTCGCGCTCTTAAACTCCTCGGAGCGGACTCCCGGATCGTCGGCGAGGAGCGCGTACGACTCGCGAAGCATGTCTCCGTAGCTCAACGTGCGGATGATCTCGGGCCGAAGAGCCGCCCAGTTCCGAATCCGCTGGATGGTCGCAACCATCTCGGGATCCATGAAGTGGTCTTCTTTGGTGCTTACGAGAACGAGCTCGAGCGGCCGGACGCCGTCGAGCTTCTCTTCGATCAAAAGCGTCGTCGTGTAGACCGGATCGGCTTCGTCGAATTGGTCGAGCAAGGCGTGGTCCACCGTGATTTGGCTGGCCACGTAGCCCGCGCCGAGCGTAAACACGGCGGTTAGCGCGAGCACGAGCCATCGCCAACGCAAGAGCTTGGCAACCATGCTGGTGGTCACGTTCGTGAACATGCTGTTGCGGTCACGACGAGGAGGAGCCTTTGGAGGCTTTGCCCACGTGAGCACGGCAGGCACGAAAGTGATGATGACAAGGTACGAAATCATCACGCCGAGGCCAGCGGTCAGTCCAAAGTGGCGGAGCATCACGGTCTTCGAGACGACGAGTGACGCCAAACCGACGGCTGTCGTGGCGGATGTCAACATGACCGCGACGGCCATCGCGCGCACCGTGCGCCGACCGGCCCCTCGTGGGTCGGCATCTCCGAGCACCTCGTCGCGATAGCGCTGCACCAGATGTGTAGCGTCGCTGATGCCGATGATGATCAGGAGCGGAACGATCACGTTGTTGAGGATGTTCATCGGCTCGCCGACGAGACCCATCCCGCCGACGACGATCAGTGCGGTCACCCCAACGGCCGCGAGCGGCATCAACACCCCGGGCAACCAACGGAAAGACAACAGGAGCAGTACCAAACACACGAGCACGGTGAGGGGGATCAGCCGCAGGTTGTCCGTCCGCATCTTGTCGACGATGACGGTACGGAGGTAGGGTAGACCCCCGACGTGAACGGTGATGTTGGCGAATTCGGGGCGCCCGAGGTCCTCTCGAAGCTCGTTCATCGCTTGGCGCATTTCGCGCGGGCCCAGCTCGGGAAGCTGGAGGGCGATCCCAGCGAGCGTGTGATCCTCGTCGATCAAGCGTCCGAGGAGCAATGGGTTGCCCTCGACCGTGGTCGCGAGCTCGGCGGCTTCCTCATCGGTCACTTTGGTGCCGACGACGATCGGATCGGTCTTGAGCTCGGCCGAGAGTGCAGGACCGACTTTGGCGATACCGCCCGGGAACCGATCCGGGTCGCTTTCGATGATGTCGAGGAGCGCGTTGAAGGCATCGTCCTCGAGGTCCCCCTGACTGTCCGCTGTGCTCTCATCGAGCGCGTCTAAGTCATCTAGATCGTCCAGGTCATCGAGGTCGCCGCCGCCTTCGTCGTCGATGGCTTCGAGATCAGGTCCGTCGGTCTCGTCCTCCGCAGTTTTCATACGCCGCGGAATGTTGAGCGTCGTGATGCTCGCCACCTTGTCGACCCACGGCTTGTCCGCGAAGTACAGCGAGAGATCTTGGATCCTCTGGAGCGACTCACGGGACAAGACGTCGTCCGCCTCGACGAGGAGAAGAACGGCCGTTCGGCGTTCACCGAACCACTCTTCGAAGCGCCGCTGGATAGCCGCGTACTCCTCGCCCTCGAAGGAAGACAAGAGACTCTCGGGGGCCGGATCCGCAGTCAGCTTGGGGATCTGCGAGACGAACGCGAGCGTGATCAGAACGGTGACGCTGACGACCAGCTTTCGGCGCTCGGTGACGAGCTTTGCGAGCCAATCCAACGCTTTCTGCCGTTTGGACACGAGCGTCTATGCCTGGCTCGGGCGCAGGTTGCAAGGCCGGCCGGGTTTACCTGCTTGACAGCCTCATCCGGCAGGGCTACCACGCGCCTCCTCAAGAGGAGATATCAAAGTGGCTAACCACGCCTCAGCCAAAAAGCGAGCCCGCCAGACCGTCAAGCGAACTGCCCGCAATCGCGACCTCCGCACTGGAGTGCGGACCTGCGTGAAGCGTGTGCGTGCCGCCGTCGCAGTGGGCGATGCCGCCGAAGCGAAAAAGGCCCTAGTCGAAGCCGTCAGCAAGATCGACGCGGCGGTCTCCAAGGGCATCTATCATCGCAAGACCGGCTCGCGACACATCTCGCGGCTGACTCATCAAGTCAACACGCTCCCCTGATCAGCCGGGCGCGCTATCTGCGACTCGCACAGAGCTCCAGCACCGCCTGATGCAGGACTACGTCCGGTGGGCGTTTGCTGCTTTTGAGGGCCATGTCGGTCTGAGAGATGATAGCGAATGCTTGGCCCAAGGTGTGCGCGGTGAACTGCCGGGCGGAGGCGGTCAGATCGGCCGCCTTGAAGGGCGGGGCGCCGGCCCGCCTGGCAGCTTCCTCGGGGCGCAAGCCTTCGGATAGGGCCTCCCGCATGCGTGCTACGATGCGAAGCTGCCGAGCGACCATCGCGAGAAGACGTAAGGGTGGTTCCCGATCGGCGAGCAACGACTGAGCGGCCGCCATGCCTTTGCGTCGGTCTTTGAGCCCAATCGCATCGACCAAGCTCCATATCGACTCGACGCGAATCCGCGTCACGCAGGTCATCACGGCATCTGCATCGATGCGTTGACCAGGTCCTACGAACAACGACAGTCTTTCAGTTGCATCGTCGATTGCAGCGAGATCATTGCCAACTGCGTCGAGAAGCGTCTCGATCGCCTGGGGAGCGATGTTGTGACCGCGCGTGGTGGCTTCCCCACGAACGAATGCGCGAAGCTCACGCCCACGGAGCGGCTTAGCGTCGATCAGCCAGCCTCCCTTCTTAGCAATTTTCGCGAGCTTGCCCCGGCCGTCGAGCTTGTCCGCCGTCAGGACGAGGGTCGTCAGATCATTGGGGTCGCCCAGATACTCGGCGAGGCTCGACTGTTCGGTAGGCGTCATCGCATCGACGTGACGCACGAGCACGAATCGCTTGTCCGCCATCATGGGCAGCGTCCGCGCCGCCGAGATCACGGTCGCCGCCTCGAGGCCCTTTCCGTCAAACAGGTCAACATTGAAGCCAGCAGTGCCGGTTTGATCGACGGCCCGGCGTACCGCGTCGACCGCGCGCTCGACGAGAAGGCGTTCGGCCCCGACGAGGAGATAGATGGGCTCGAGAGAGCCCTTCGCGGCCCTCTTGGTGACTTCATGGATGCTCGGCACGTGCTAGCGGGTTTCGTCGTCCGTAAAGGTGACTTCGCCGCTGTGTTGTACCGCGTCCCCGAGAATTTGAAAGCGATAACGCCCCACCTCTTGCCGGCGGACCGTGACGACCATTTCCAGGCGGCGGTTCGGCTCGAACTGGGGTCGCTTGAGACGTAGCTTGTGGACGATGGTCCGTTGATTGCTGTCGCTGACGAAAACCGTCATCGCCGGGGCGATGAACTTCCGCTCGGCGGTTTGGATGTCGTAGAACAGCACCTCGAACTCCGAGTCCCGAACCGGGGCGTTGAAAGATGCGACCAGGCTCGCCCTCCACTGCCGGTCCTCGATCTCCATGTCCGCGGTCTCGCGCAGTCGCGTAGCCTTGTGCTGACGCGCAAATCGAAGGACGCCCGCTTCGGAAAGCGATCGCGGAATTCCCTTTTGGGTGAGATAGATCTTCGCCTTCAGCCCTGGTGCCGCATCGGCTCCGTCCCATGGGGCTAATACGCAGATGATCGCTGCCGTCGAAGCAGCAAGAAAGGCGGTCCGTAGATTCAAGGCTTGCTCCTGGATGAGTCCCAGGATCAGGCTAACAACTGGAATTATGCAGTGACAGGGTGACGGGGTGAGATGATGTAGGGCGGTCGACGATCCGCCCCAAAAATCAAGGTCGAAAAGTTGTCGAGGGAGGCGCGGCCCGCTAACTCCGAGCAAGTAAGCAGGGGGCACGGCGTTCGATGACGACAGTCGGCGGGGGAGTCAGAGGGCTGGTCGCGCGAGCACAGCGGGAGGCGCAGCGACGCGCGCAAAGCCCGTCGACGGCATACCTCCTTTTAGTGATGCTTCGGGCCGGGGGATCTGTGGGTACGCTCCTCTCAGGGCTGGGTGTTCGGGAGGGCGACCTGTTGAGCACGATCCGGACCGTCGACTCGGAGCCGATCAGTGTGCTCGAGCGCGCGGTCGAGCGCGCGTATCGAATTGCCAAGGCTATGGGCGCAGAGCGGGTCTTGCCCGCGCACCTTCTGTACGCAATCGTTCGAGATACGCGCAGTGCCGCCCATCGGAGCCTCGAACAGATCGGAGCTAGCCCAAAGCAGGTTCAAGAAGCGGTGAGAGGCCTGCTTGCGCCCGATGATGCACGCGCCGAACGAGCATCGACCTACATCCGCCCGGCGGCCCCGCCCGCAGATGGGGCCGACCGGCCTGCGCGCCCTTCCGCACGCCGCAACGCCGAAGCGGCTCCATTGATCGAGCTTCGCGTCGAGAAATCCGAGCCACCGATCGAGTCCCCAACGGCCGAGGAGATCGCCCCCGAGGAAGACCTCATCGTTCCGTCTTCATCTCCCTTTGCACTAGATGCCGGAGCGTACCCGATGCTCTGCAAGCTCGGTCGTAATCTGACAGAGATGGCCTCGCTCGGCGAGATCGACGAGGTCATCGGTAGGGACGCCGAGATCGAACGATTGCTCGATGTTTTGGCCAGACGTCGTTCGAACAACCCCCTATTGGTCGGGCCGCCCGGCGTTGGGAAGACCGCCATCGTCGAAGGGCTCGCACGCAAGGTCGCTCGTGGCGGCGAAGGTGTCCGGGGACTCGAAAAGACGATCCTCGTAGAGCTCTCAGCCGGTGCACTGGTTTCTGGAACGGGTGTCCGGGGGGCACTTTCCGAGCGAATGCGTCGACTGCAATTCGAAGTGAAGCGTGCCAAAGGTCGAATCGTGTTGTTCATCGATGAAGTCCATGCACTTTTCACCGGTGGCGACGCCCCAGACGACTTGGCGCACGAGCTCAAGGCATCGCTTGCACGCGGCGAGCTCCCCTGCATCGGCGCGACGACCGATGTCGAGTATCGCAAGTATGTCGAACGGGATGCAGCGCTTGCTCGCCGCTTCTCGCCGATTCACGTGGCCGAGCCTTCGGCCGACGATGCGATCGAGATTCTTCGGGGGATCGCTCCGCGCTATGAGGTTCATCACGAGATCGCCTACGCACCTGACGCCGTCGATTCCGCCGTTGAGCTTTCTGTGCGTTACGTCCCGGAGCAGAGCTTGCCGGACAAGGCGATCGGACTACTCGACCTCGCTGGCGCCCGGATCCGTCGACGCGGTGGGGCCATCGTCGATCGGGAAGCCGTCGCTCAAGTGGTTGCGGAAAAGATTCGCGTTCCGGTCGAGCGACTTCTCGTGACCGACGCGCAAAAGCTGCTCGAGCTCGAACGACATCTGGCGGAACATGTCGTGGGACACCCGGGCGTCATGACCCGCGTCGCAGACGCGCTCCGCAAAGGCGCAGCAGGATTTCACGGTGACCGTCCGTTGGCGACCTTTCTGTTCATGGGCCAAACAGGCGTCGGAAAGACCGAAACGGCCCGTGCCCTCAACGAGCTGTTCTTCACCGGCTGTCCAATGACCCGGGTCGACATGAGCGAGCTCAGCGAATCGCATGCGGTCGCCAAGCTCGTGGGCGCTCCCCCTGGATATGTTGGGCACGATGCCGGCGGTCAGCTGACGGAAGCCATCCGGCACCGACCGTACCAACTCGTCTTGCTCGACGAGATCGAAAAAGCCCACATGGACGTGCTCCAGGCGCTGTTGCCGCTGCTCGAGGACGGACGATTGACTGACGGCAAGGGTAGAACCGTCGATTGCACGCACACGATCATCGTCATGACCTCGAACCTCGGAGCGAAAGCCGCGGCCGGCAATGCAGGCTCGATCGGTTTCCGAGCCGCTTCGACGCAGACGGATGACGGGGCTTCAGCCGCGCTCGAGGCAGCGCGGCGCGCGCTTCCACCCGAGCTTTGGAACCGAATCGACGAGCCTCTGTTCTTCGGTCCTCTCAGCCGAGATGAGGTCGCCGAGATCGCTCGGCGACTGGTCGCCGGGGTGACGCGTCAGCTCAGCGAACGACAACGCGTTCATCTGCGCGTCGATGCGACGGCGATCGACGCCTTGCTTGCTTTGGGCGGTTACGACGCCGACCTCGGGGCGCGACCCATGCGGCGTGCGATCGGGCGCTTCGTCGAGGCGCCGCTTGCAGCCGCGATTCTTGCGGGTGACTTCGAACCAGGTGATCGCATCGTGGCGGTCGGCGACGCCAACACGATTCGCTTCGAGCCCGCAGAGGGGTCCGTCGAAGCCGCCGAGTGACTTGCTCAGCGCCGCTTGGCAATGCGCCGGATTTCGTCGGCTCGTTGGCGGGGCAGCCCCAGAGCTTCGGCGTTCTGCAATATGACCGGGAGCACGGCGTCGTAGGCAGATAGCGCGCCGCGGCCGACGCGGCGAAGAGCTTTGCGGTGGCGGTCGACCGTGGACGAATCGCCACGTGCGACGGGACCCGTGAGGGAATCGGGGACGCCAACGCTCTGGACGTTCTCTCCGACGCTCTCCAGCAGACCGCCGATCGACCGCTCCGCGTCGCGTTTTGCTACCCCGAGCCCTTCGAGGAGATGCACCGCGACGAACGCCAAGGCAGCTGCCCCGTTGGCCACCAGCGCGGCGGCGGCATGGTAGACTGGATTTGCGGTTTGGGCGGTGATGACCCGGGCCCCACAGGCCTTGCCGATGCGACGGCTCACCGCGACGGCTTGTGAAGAGCCATGCGCGACGAAGGTCTTCCCCTTGAGACTCGGGTAGCGCCGCTTGCTCGGAAACGAAACCAACGGATGCATGACCCCGACGTTCGCTCCCTGGGCCGCACACGCGTCGAGCTCATCGACATTCCGTGCACCCGCGCAATGAAGCACCGTCGTTCGGGGTTTCAGCTCGGTTGCGATCCGTTCAGCCACCGGTTCGATCGCATCATCAGAGACGGCCAGAATCACTACGTTCGCATCACGGAGTGCAGAAAGATTGGGCTTGCGCCCCATCGCCGTGACGTCGTGTGTTCCATCGTCTTTCAAGGATCGCCTCAAGGCGCTTCCCACGCGGCCTCGCCCGAGAATCGCGACCTTCATAGAGCGTCCTGGTAGAGCCCTCGCTCGCGGATGTAGGCGATGACCGACGCGGGCACTAGTCCGAAGACATCACCGGCGTTCGAGAGCTGGGTGCGGATATCGGTCGAATTGATGTCGGGGATCGAAATCGGACACCCCTCGGGGACGGGATATCCTTGGCGTCCGATGACGAGCGGAGGAGCGGCTCGTGCGACTTCGTCCCAACGGTGCCAACGGTCTGTTGCGGGGAGCACATCTGCCCCAATCAGAAGCCGAAACGAGGCATCAGGGTGTTCCGATTCGAGTGCATCGATCGTTCGTAGCGTCCGGCTGACGCCGCCGAGGCGCTGCTCGATCGACAAAACCTCGACGGCGCGAAAAGGCGCAAAAGCCAGCTCACACATCGCGAAGCGTTCCTCGAACGAGGCCTGATGTTCCTTATCGAAAGCGTGGTTCCAGGTTGGGATGATCCAGACCTGATCGACGTCCGTCGCAGACAGCGCCCAAGCGACGGAAAGCACATGCCCCAAGTGAGGCGGATCGAAGCTACCGCCGTAGAGTGCCACGTGCTGGACGCTCACGGCGCCACCTTCATCCTCGCGCCGCGTCCCTGAATCGGCTCGGTCCAAGAAACCTCTCCGGTCAGATCGATCGCGCGGAGAGTGATGCCGCCGCCTTCTGCTTCGTCGTCGAGAATTCCCAAGTAGCCGCCCTCGAGCGGTCCCGGGCTGAAGAAGCATCGGGGCCCGTAGCGCTTGAAGGCGAGCTCCTTGGCGTCGCCGTAGACGACTACGTTCGAATTGACGACGTCTTCCTCGCCGATGCTCGACTTCTCTCGAACGAGCAGAATGATGCGATCGTCGAGCATCTCGATCGCGTTTGCTGGTGGCTGAGGAAGCACGCGCAGCCTTTCCAGGTACATCGCGCCGCGAAGCGAACGCACCACTTCGGTGATCTCGGCCGGGGCCCCGGTGGCCGCCACCTCGGCGACACGCTGCTCGAAGGTGAGCTCGCTTTGCCCGCGCCGTTGGGCGGTGATGAAATCGTGAATCGCCTCGTCGGCGCCGAGGTAGACGATGGTGTCGACCTCGAGCCCGGTGACGAGCTGACCCACTGCCTGCTCCAAGAGAGGCGAGCTCGATTCTGCGGGGCCGACGAAGCCAAATCTCATGAGTTATCGATCTACACCAGCTTGGGTCCGGGCTTCAAAATGTGCGTCGCTCAGGGCGAACCGGATGAGGCTCCAGACCTCCGGGGTCGCCCGGGCTGCCGCGAGACGGGGCCCCAGAGCGCTTGGCATTTCCCGCCCTGCGACCTTGAGCAGTGCGCTGATGGCGGATGGGACATCACCGGTCAGAGTCAACGCGACGCGGCTCCCAAGCTCCGCGATCGCCATCGGAACCGACCGGGACGAAAAATCGGGGTCGCCGCGGATATCGAGCACGAGGCTCTCGACTTCGTCTCGATAACGGCGTGGCACTGCTCGCACCAGCTTGCGCCGAAGCTCCTGGGCGTCGGGCAGGGCGAGCCTGGTGACGCGGCTTGCCTCGTGGGTGCCGAGAAGGGTCAGCAGCACCGCATCGAGCTCTTCCGCGCTCACGCGGAGCCCCGGCGCCAGATGGCTGCCGGCGACTTTCAGAGCCCTGGCAAACAAGAAGACCCGCTCCCGTCGTGTCGTGTGCTCTCCCAAGGTAGCCCCGAGGACCAGGGTAGGGGGGTCTCCCGAGATCGGCATGCAGGCCGTCGGTGATGCGTCGGTCAGCCGAATCTTGGGCTCGCTGATCCCGAGGCCTTCGGCGACCAGTCCCGCTCCCTCGACCAGCGCGCGCTGCTTTCCCGAAGCCTTCCGAAGCTTCCATGCTGCTGCGTCGAACGGAAGGACCTTGTCGAACGCCGGCTCACACAAGGCGAACAGCCGAAGCGCGGTCGGCGGCAGCGCCTTGGGTGCGACGATGCGATCCACCGCCGTCGATAGTGGAAGCTGCGGTTCGCCAAGCGCCTCCTCGTTCTCGGTCACGGCGCCGATAAAAAGAGACGCCGGATAGCCAAGCGCAATCGCGGCGCTTGCGGCGCACGATGCGGGCCCCGCGCCGTGACGCCGATTGAGCACTCGAACCAACGTGGTCCACAAAGCCTCGTCCTCGGGATGCTCGTCGATCGCTTCTCGCAGATCCGCGACCGCGCGGTTTAAGTGCATCGAAGCAGCCTGGCCCGCGCCCTGCCGGTCGTACTGATCGGCCAGAGCCAGAATTACGTCGACTTCGGTCGGCTGCTCGCTCCGTAGTTGCTCCAAGAAAAGCTCCGCGTGTCGGGGCTGCCCCGCCGATTCGATCGCGGCCGCAAGCCGTATTCGATAATCCCGATCTTGATCATCGTTGCTCGCTCGCCGCACCAATTCCTCGAGAACCCGAGCGGCCTCCTGAGCCTTTCCCTGCAAGCTCAAGACCGAGGCCAAGCGGTCTAGCGTCTCGAGGTGCGCCGGCGCCAGCTTGAGCACCTGCCGGAGTGCCGCTTCGGCACGAGGCAGATCTCGAAGGTGGGCATCGTAGATCTCGGCCAGCTGGGAGAAAGCCCAAACCTGTTCATCGACCGACCGCTTCAACCGTGCGATCCGAATTAGCGCCTCGGCTGCGCCTTGCCAATCTCGTTGGCCTCGGTGCGTTTCGGTCAACTCGGCAAGCGCTCCGAAGTGGTTAGGGTCGAGCTCAAGACACTCGCGAAGGGATTCGATGACACCTGCGATGTCCCCCTTTTCGCGTCGTTGACCCGCCTGATCCAGCAAGAGCGCGACAAGCGTAGGCGTGTCAGCTTGCGCCTCGATTCGCGATTCGGTGAGCGCCTCTGCTTCCGCAAGACGGCCTTCACTCCGATAGAGCGACACCAGGCGGCGATACACGTCGAGGTAGGTGATGTCCTTTTCGGTTGCGGCCACATAGGCCTCCACCGCTCGCTCCGGGTCTTCGAGCTTCTCCTCGAAGATGCCGGCAGCGGCTCTCCAGAGCGATGCCGCGCGGCGACCGTCCTTCGCCCGTGTCGCGGCCTCCTGGTAGCGCGCCGCGGCTTCGTCCCATCTTCGAGCAGAATGCAGGAGCCATGCTTGTAGCTCGAGCGCCAAGGGGTGGTCCGCGGCCTCATCGAGGACCGCGAGCGCTCGTTCGGGCTCGCCCCGTTGCTCTAGGACGTGTGCGCGCTCCAGCACCAGTGCGCCGCGTTGGAGGTCGCTTGCGAGGTGTGCCTGGATCGCAGCGAGCGCTCGCGACGCCGTCTCGGAGTCCCCACGTGCGTATGCAGTGCCAAGAACCTGTCGTGCCAAACCCGGGTCCGGATCGATGTCGTCGTCGATCCCCCGGAGCAACCGGTCGACCTCCGACGGCAGGATGTCGGGGTCGGTTCGAAGCACCTCCACCATCAATCGATGCCTCGCAGCCCGCTCGGGGGCTTCTTCCGAAAGGCAGCCAAGAACGCGCCTCGTGCTCGACAAGATGCGCTCCCCGTCTTGCTCGCGGAGCGAGTCCCACTCGAGGATGCGAGCGGTCGGCAAGTGATCGGGGCGGGATTCGGCGATCGACTGCAGCGACAGGCGTGCTCCCTGCATGTCACCTCGCAATAGGCGATCGACCGCAGCCATGGCCCACAGGGCGCCGAGCTTATCGTCTTCGTCTTGGGCCTCGCGGGCACGTCGCATGGCCGAGTCCGCGAACCTCGCAAACTCGCCAGCCCTTAGCTCCGCCTCCTCGCATGAGACCAAGAGCGTTTCATCATCCGGCGCGTGGGAAAGAGCCTCTCGGAGCGCTTTGGCTGCCCGCGCCGGAAGGCCCGCACGTCCAAAGGCGACCGCCGCCCTCTCGAGATAGGGCACCGCCTCGAAATGGTCCGCCCCCAGAGCGAGGAGCTCGCCTGCGCTCTCCGAGCGTCTTCCCTTGGCTTCGACCAGGTACTCGAGGAGCAAGGGATCGGGGGCGCGCCTATCGAGCGCTGCTTCGGCATGCGCCAACCCCTCGGAATCGGTGCCGACCCAGATCGACGCGCGGAGCGCCGCCGTGGCTGCGCTGGACCCTGGTCGAGCCGCTTGCGCCGATGCTGCGCGCGCGCGCTCCGCCGATTCCCTCGGGCCGTCTTCGAGCTCCCATAGGGCCGGCCAATAGTCGGGTTGCTCGTCGAGCGCCGCTTCGAGAGCGCGTGTGGGGTCGGCGCCGGCACGGCGGAGCAGTCGTGCAGCCGTCGTCAGAGCAAACGCTCCCTGTCCGTCTGCGGTGGCTGCACCCTCTTCGAGCCAGTGCTCTGCCGCGGCTCGGGGATGTTCGTGATCGAGCAGCGCAAGCGCTCGGCAAATGATCGGCTCACGTCCGCCACGCTCCTTGGCGCGCGCCAATGCTTCCCGTCGGCTCGTGACCCCGGTCTCGTCCGCGACCTCGGCAAGGGCAAGCACGGCACCCAGTCGATCGGACGCGCGGTCGAGCTCCCGCTCGAGTGCCGCCACGAAAGCGGCGCCATCGCCGAGACTCGCGGCCTTGTCGGCAAGCATCATGTCGGCCGCGACGCTTTGCGGGGCGACCGACATCGCATCCAACACGAGCTTCAGCTCGGTTTCGTCTTGGTCCGCCCCCGTCAACCGTTCCCACGCTCGAACATAGTGCCCCAATCCATGCTCATCCGATTCGGTGATGTCCTTCGCTCCGAGCTCCAGTTTGGCGCCAAGCTCTGCGCGTAGCCTCGCCGCTCTGGCGCGCCCCATGACACGCGCTTCCGGGCTCTGGTCCGCCACATCCGTATTGAAGGCTTTGCTCGCCGCGAGCGAATCGTCCGCGCGAGAGGCAATGTCCCCGAAGGTCCAAAGCGATACGACATCGTCGTGGCCGTCGAGCTGACTCATCGCTTCTTCATGTTGCCCGAGCGTCCGGTCGAGGATGGTCGCCGCAGCGCGACGAAGGGCATTGGAAAGGGCCGGGGCTTCGGCTTGCGTGGCTGCATTCAAAAGGGAGGTCACGCAGGTTTGGGCGTCGCCAAGCTCACGCGTGGCGCGGATCAGGCCGAGCCGCGCCGGAAGAGAGGTCGGGTCGAGATCAGTCGCGCGCTGGTAAAGTGCGCTTGCCGACTCCAATTTCTCTCCCTGCTCCATGAGCGTACCGGCATGTTGGATGAGAACGGACTGTGCTTTCGGTTCCGACCAGGCCGAAGCGGCGCTCGCGATCGCTTCTCCGGCGCGCGCGAAGTCGCCGCGGGCAATGCGTGCGGAGGCCAACGACATCTGCGCCACGAAATCGTCTGGTCCCATGCTGCAGGCCTGTTCGGCAGCACGCTCGGCGGCGGCCGAATCGCCGGTTCGGTGAAGATGGACGTGGGCAAGAAGCTTGAGCGCTGACGCCCGCTCCGGTGCAGAGAGATCGAGGGCGGCTTCCTTGCCTAAGGCTCGTGCCGCCGCATCCCAGTCGCCTCGCCGCATCGCGTGGCGTCTAAGGGCGCGCAGAGCAACGACGTCTCGCGCGTCGGAGTCTAGCGCCTGGCGATAGGCAACGATTGCCGAGTCCTCGTCCCCGAGCTGCTCGTGGAGCTCGGCAGCCGCCGTAAGAAGCCTTGCCCTTGCCGAGGCGGCGGCGCGTTCAGCGAGCGCATTCAAAAGGGCGATTCGGCGCCTCTTCGCCCCCTGATCTTCGCCGACTAGCGGAAGCTTCTCCTTGCGAGACGCGTGCTGAAATACCGTTCGTTGGGCGGCTTGAGCGCCGCTGTCGCTGGGATCGGGAGGGTGGGAGATTCGCTTGCCCTGGCGCCCTGTCTGAGTGGCAAGGAACGTGTCCAGCAGGGTCGCAATGCTTTCCTCGTCGAAGTCAAACGAGGTAGGGACTGAATCCCGTTCGCCGGTGGGCACGTCGTGCTCGTCCTCAGCCACGTGACCTCCACCGTGGGGACTCAGGCCCGGCCCAAAAACGCAAAAGATCGAGAGCCCGCGCCGACGCACGGAGCCCTTCGAGATCCGCGCTGCGGGATGGGAGGGTTTCCCGAAGCGCGACGCCGATGTCACCCACAGTCATGAGCCCCGCTCGATCGGCGCTTTGCTGAAGCCTGCGAGCGACTTGCCGCAGCCCTGTCGCAGTGATGTGAGCCTCGGAGATCAGGTCGTGCACTGCGCGTTTGACCGACCGTGGCAGCTTCACCTGGACCTCGGCCAAAGCGTTGGAGTCGCTCTCGACCTTACAGCGTGCGGCTCGAAGAATGCCGGCGAGCTTGACCGCGATGTCCTCGGTCGAGCCATCGATCAGCTCCATCGTTCCGCGCGGAGCGGCCCAAGCAAGACGGCCCGCGTGGAAAAGGTCGGCGTCTTCGAGCCCTGGCTTGCTCTCTGGCGGTACCAACCAATCGACCTCACCGCGTCGATTCATTCGCGCTCGCGGGCCCGTGGGAGCATCGGCTACCGCGATCGTACCGAGCGGTGCGCCAAAGCGCTGGCACAGAAGATCGAGCTGTTCGTAAACCCGATCCTCAGGGCCGGCTCTTGGTCGCGATGGCAGCCGGCCCTTCCCCAGACTCGGCCCGGCTCGTCGCACCACTTGCTCGAGGGTCTCGTCGGCATCTACGTCTCCGAGAGCTTCGAGAGGCACATGATCGAACGTCGGCCCCGACCCGTGTGTGTCCTCCGCGGAAGGGTCGAGGCTGAACGCAGCAAGGCAGGCGTTCACCGCTTTCGCCCGCTCCGGCTGTGACAGCCAGGTGGCGGCGTCTCGCAAGCCTTCAAGCAGCGAGGCGTCGAGCTCGCCGCGATCGATACGCTCCCAAATCGCGCGCTCATAGCCCTCGATCGCGGTGAGGAGAGGCGCGTCCTCGAGGAGCTCGATTAGGCCCGAAATCGCCGTGCGATGCGTTGGCTCTAGGCTCAGCGCGCGCCGGTAAGCGTCCACGGCCCGGTCATCGTGCTCAAGGGTCGACTCGAGCTTCCCGATTCGGGTGAGCACTGACGCGTCCGCCAATCCGAGCTCGTCCACCGCCCGCAACTGGGCGAGCGCATCTTCGCTCCGCCCGAGCCTGCTTTCGAGGAAGTCTGCGGCACCGAGGTGCGCGACGCGTTTCTGCGCTGGGGGGATCTCTGCCTCCGCGAGTCGCCGAAGACTCCCCACGGCTTCGTCCCAATGCTCTAGCGAGACATGAACTTCGGCCGCCAACGCCAGTGCGCCAGGATGGTCCGGCGCTTCGGTAAAGAGCTCGTCGAGCACCTCCAACGCTTCGGTCCGTTCGCTGAATCCGCGAAGGAGTCGCGCGCGCTCGTAGAGAAGGTCCTCACGTTCACGGGGGCCACCTTGCTCGAGGCGCGACGCGACGAGATCTTGAAGCGCGTCCGCATCTTCCTTGTCGGCGAGGAGATCGTGCAGGCGTCGGAACGCAACGTCTCTGCTCGGGTCCGCTGCCAACGCGGCCCGGAACAAATCCTCCGCCTGCTGGTCTTGGTCGAGGTAGTCCAAGCGCACGACGCCGGCCTCTTCCAATAGGTCGGCGCGCAGCGCACCATCGACGGATCGGGCGAGACGCTCGCACGCAAGCGCCGCAAGCGACCAGTCCTGACTCTGACGAGCTGCACCTCTGAGCGTTTCCCAAAGCGCTAGATCGTCTGGCCGCTTGTCGACCTCGCGGCTCAGGAGCGCCACCGCTTCGGCGCCTCGACCTGTGTCGACCAATGCGCGGCAGTATGCCGCCTCGAGCGCGGCGCGCCCCAGTACGTCGCTATGATGAAGCCTATGCTCGAGGGCCGCTGCGCGGAACTCGGGATCGTCGGCCGGACTCGAGGCTTCGTCGACAGCGATGGTCGCGTCGAGCTCGTCCTTTGCGAGCTCGGCCGTGCCCTGTGCCAGCAGAAACAGCTCGTCCGCGGCATCGGCAGCCCGCGCAATGCTCGTCGCTCGAAGACTTTGCAGAAGCGCGCCCGCTCGGAGATGATCGAGAGGCGCTAGCTCGGAGAGGCGAAGCCAGGCGTCTCCGGTTGGCGTGCTGCGTGCGAGATCGGCGCGCCAAGCCCCGAGGGCCTCCGCAAAGCCAGGGAGTGGATCGTCGGTCGAGGGAACCGCGCGCTCGAGGACGCGCTCAGCGACCCCCCGCTGGGAATCGGTGGTGAGCCGACCTGGGACGGACAGGAGGCCGATCGCCGCCGCGATCGAAGTTGCAGGGTCGTCTAGGGCAGCTCCATACGCTTCAGCGGCCTCCGACTCGCGGCCCGCGTCACCGAGAGCATCTCCGAGCAGGACTGAGTAGAGGTCCGATACACCCCCATCGAGCTCGCATTGCGCCAACGCTTCGTACGCGCGGATCGTCGCACCCGCATCGCCTTGCCGCCTTGCGATGTCGAGAAGCGCGAGCGCCGCGGAAGGCGAGGACGGAAAGGCTTTGAGTGCGACTTCGTATGCGTGCCTCGCGGTCGCGAGGTCCCCGTCGCGTTCGGCAGTCGCACCTGCGAGTAGCAAAGATAACTCGTCCAACCGATGTGCCGGGTCACTCTCAGAGCGTTCGCGTGCCAGAGATACTGCGGCCTCGGGTCGTCCGCTTTCGCGCAATACGCTTTGGAGCAATGAAAGCACATAGTCATCGTCCGGCGCTTCCTCGAGTGCCCGTCGAAGCGTGTCTTCGGAGGACTCCCATCGGCCCGCACGCGCGTATGCTTGCGCGGCTGCGCACAGATGCCCGACGCGGACCTCGTTTCCCGTGAGGGAAGCGAGGGTTTCGTGCGCTTGGATCAGAAGGTCTAAATCGCCAGTCCAAGCTGCCCGCACGCGCGCGATGTGAGGTGCCCAGCGCTGGTGTGCGGGGTCATCGACTTTTGCATGCAACAACGCGTGTGCTTCATCGCTTGCGCCGAGACTGCGCTGCAAGACGTCGTATTTCGAGAATGTGAGAGTCGCTCGCTCGTCAGCGCTTAGCCCGCGCGACAACAACGCATCGCACCAATCTCGGAATGGTTCGAAGCGCTGCGAGATCAGCGCCGCGCCCATCGCTTCGCGAAGGATCGCATCGCCCGACTCCTGTGCAACGCTGGCCGCCTCCTCGTAGAGGCTTTGGGCGCGCTCTGCGCCGGAGGGTTGGGAGGCGGCGAGCTGAGCCGCGTGCCAAAGCGTGCACGCGCGGTCTTCCCCGGGCAGACGGTCTGCGTGTCGGCAAAGGGCATCGATGCGAGCCTCGTCCGCACCTGCGCGGATCAATGCTACGTCGAGCGCTGCGTGTGCATAGACCGACTCCGGGTACCGTTCCGCGATGGCTGTCAGCGTCTCGATGGCGTTTCCCAGATCATCGTCTGCAAGAGCGCGGCGAATTTCGCGCGCAACGAAACCTGGGTGGCTCGGTGCCGATGCACGGAACCACTCAGACGCCGCCCGAATCCGGCCTTCGTCGCCGATTCGCTCTGCCATAGAAAGTGCTCGGAGACGGAGGCCCGCGTCGTCGGGTCGTAAGCGAAGCGCGGACTCGATAAGCGCACTTGCCCCGGCCGGATCGTTCAGCGACTCGAGACGATGTTCTGCGGCTTCTTCCCAAATGAGGGCAGCCGTGGGCCGCCGACGCCCCTTAGGAATCGGGACTTGGAGTGGATCCATGGGGACGTCGGACGCCGCTGCCCCTTCGAGTTGCTCGCCCAACGCGCTGGCAGCGCGATCGAACACATCCCATCGCTCGTGTTCTCGTGCCACGCGGATCATGAGCATGCGGGCCTGCCAACTCAATGCGTCCGATTCGCAAACGCGCTCGAGCGCTTCGAGAGACGCATCGATCTCGCCTGCGTCGAGCTCTGCAAGCGCCAAGTCTAGCCAAAGCCCCGCACGCAAATCGCCGTCGGTTGCGTGTCGGGCCTGAGCACGCAGTGCTTCGCGGAGGGAGGCTTGGTCGCCGCGGGCCTGGGCGAGCCACTCGAGGATCAGCGCCGCAAGCGCGGGCTCCGGCGACTCTTCGATCGCCTCTCGAAGCAACGAAGCCCACTGTTCGGTGTGGAGGGCTAAGTCGACGAGTGCAGCCGCCTTGAGCGAGCCCTCCTCTGTTGCCGCAACCTGCGCCTCACACAGCGCCGGAACCGAGTGTCCGTTCGACTCGCGCTCGGCAATTCGCAGCCTCGCCATGAGAGCCGGGTGAAAAAGGGGGTCGACGGCTGCGGCTCGCTCATAGAGTTCCGACGCCTTCTCCGGCTCTTCGAGCGCGTGCTCGTGGAGGACCCCAACTTCATAGAGGATCGCAGCCTCGGTCGCGGGATCGGTCTCCGCCTCGAGCTCGCGACGTAGATTTGCCACCCGCAACTCGATCGAGTCCCGCTTTCCTGCGGCCCCGGGCGGGCTGGATGGCGGCTGTTCGATCATCCGCCGCTCCGGCTATCCGAGCGTCCAACCACCGTCTATGACCATGACGTCTCCCGTCAGATAGTCCGATTCGTCCGAAGCCAAGTATACCGCACCTCCAGCGATGTCTTCCGGCTGGCCGACGCGTTTTAAGGCAGTGCGATCGACGACCATCGACCGAAAGGTGTCGTTTTCGACGAGGACTTGCGCAAACTTCGTCTCGATCAGCCCGGGCGCGATGGCGTTGATGCGTATCCCTGCCGGCCCGAGCTCCATGGCAAGTGTCCGAGTCATGGAGATCACGGCGGCTTTGGTCATTCCGTAGACGCCCTGCATGGGGGCGGCCATCTGTCCCGCGACGCTGGCGACGTTGATGATCGAGCCCTTCGCTTTGCGCTGTTGGAGATGATCGACCACGAGCCGCGTCATCCCGAAGTAGCCTTTGACATTCACTTCGAAGGTCTTGTCCCAAGCGCCCCAGTCGATCGTGAGCATCGGGCCAAAGTGCGGATTGGTGGCTGCGTTGTTCACGAGAATGTCGACCTTGCCGTAGGTGTCGATCGCCTGTTCCAGCATCGCTTGGCGTTTGTCCTGGTGACCCACGTGGCAAGCGATCGGGGTGGCCTCGCCGCCGCCCGCCCGAATCTTGTCGGCGACGGCCTGCAAGCCTTCGATCTTGCGCGAGACGAGGACCACCTTCGCCCCTTCTTCGGCCATTTTGCCAGCGATAGCCTCGCCGATGCCACGGCTCGATCCCGTGATGATTGCAACCTTGCCCTCGAGTCGCTTGCCCATGATGTCTCCCGTTTCCGTGTGTCAGGGGTATAGCGCTCCGTGGGGTGGTATTACCAGTGCGATCTTCACGGGACTTGCGCGCAGTGTGTCCTGCGTAAGACTCTCGCCTTGACCGACTGCATCGCGAGGTCGTTCTGACGCTGCTTTACGCAACCGCTGGCCTCCTCCTCGGCTTCATCGCGGTCGTCTGGGGTGCGGATCGCTTCGTCGACGGGGCGGCCAGCTTGGCGACGGACCTGGGCGTCAGTCGGCTCGTCATAGGCCTCACGGTCGTCGCCTTCGGGACCTCTGCACCGGAGATGCTCGTTTCAGGAATAGCCGCCTGGGCCGGAAGTCCGCAGATGGGGATCGGGAACGCGATCGGATCCAACATCGTCAACGTCACGTTGGCGTTAGGAGCGGCCTCTTTGGTGTGCCCCCTTCGAGTTCACTCGCGGTTGCTGATCCGTGAGCTCCCCGTGCTTTTAGGGATCATGATCGTCGCCTGGATCTTTCTCTCGGACGACAGCTTGAGCCGCATCGAGGGCATCATCCTGCTGGTTGGCATGATCGTGCTCCTGATCTGGATCGGGATTCAGGGGCGTCGTGAGAACCAAGACCCCGACCCTCTCGCCGCCTTGTTTGATGGCGAGATACCCGAGCCTGCTCCGGCCTTGAAAGCCGCGCTTTGGTTTATCTTGGGGCTCGTAGTGCTCCTCGTCGGTTCTCGCGTGCTGGTATGGGGGGCCGTAGAGATCGCGCGGGGCGTCGGCGTGAGCGAGCTTGTGATCGGGCTGACCCTAGTGGCGCTCGGAACGAGCCTTCCGGAGCTCGCCGCATCGATCGCTGCTGCAAGGCGGGATGAACAAGACATCGCGGTCGGCAATGTCGTGGGCTCGAACATGTTCAATCTGCTCGGCGTTCTCGGTCTGCCTGGCGTCATCGCGCCGGGCGCCGTCGTCGATCACGCCCTCGTGACTCGGGATTTCCCGATCATGGTCGGCGTGACTTTGCTACTGATCGCGACGGCGATCGTGAAAAAAAATAACCACATCGGCCGAAGGACAGGTTTCGTGCTGGTGAGTCTCTTCGTGGTCTACTTCGTGATGCTCTTCATTCAGCCGTCGTAGCTGCCGGGCGCGGGCTTCTCGTCCATATCAAAGTCATGTTGTTCGCGGGCATCGCGACCCGCTCCACGAGCTCGAATCCCGTTTGTTTGCCCAGCTCCCGCAAGTCGTCGACATCACGCACGCCCCATTCGGGGTTGCGTGCGCGTAGGGTCTGGTCGAACGCTGCGTTGCTCTGCGACGTGTGTGTTCCATGAAGACGATATGGACCGTACGTGATCAGCGGCTGAGCTTCCTCTAAGATTTTCGAAGCGCCGCCAAAGAGAGCCGCGGTCGCTTCCCACGGGGCGATGTGAATCATGTTGATGCACAAGATCGCGTCGGCTTCGACGCGCGGCCATGGGTTTGTTCTCACGTCCAATTCGACCGGCGGCAGAAGGTTGTCTCGCCGGGCCTCGCGAACACGAGCCCTGATGCTTTCGAGGGCCTCTCGAGAAGCGTCGCTCGGCTGCCATCGAATCCTGCTTAGATGTTCGGAGAAGAAGCTCGCATGCTGGCCAGTTCCGCTCGCTATCTCGAGCACCAAGCCGTCAGAGGGCAGGGTGCGTCGAAGCACGTCGAGAATCGGTCGCTGGTTACGCTCTGCGGCAGGTGCGAAAGCTTTGGTCATTGATGGCCCGTGAGCTTGCTGTCTGCGCGGTTCATAGCCCATAACTACCCACATCGAAACGAAGGGCCGGGATCTAGGTGGAAGGGTGGGCTGGGCGCTCGTGGTGCTAGTGTGCGCGACCGCACCTTTGATCGGTCGCCTGATCCTGATGGTGGACAAGGATGTCGGGTTGCGGCTCGTCGACGTTCGCGGCGTACTCGCCGACGTTTCGGTTGCCGCCCTGAGCCTCGCGCTCGTCGGGGGACTCGTGTCGGTTCGTCGATTCTGGGCGCGCATCGCAGCATTGGTGGTCCTGCTGGCTTTGGTGATCGTCAGTTTTGCGATGTTCGAGTTCGTTTCGCTGTTTGATTCCTTGTACGCGCTCAGCCACTCGGGATATCTCGCCGATTCCACGTTCCTCGGAGGCTCGGTTCGTCATCTGCAGCATCCGATTCTCTTCGTTGTCATGATCGTAGGGGCCGTGATCGCGGTGGCGCTGGCCCAGACGCCGGCGGGACGGGGATGGTGGAGTGGCCTTGGCGTGGTATTCGCGGCGTCGGTCCTCGGGCAAGTGGTGCTCCCCATTTCGCACGAGCACGACGAATGGCGGCAGCGACACGCTCTTCAAGCCAATCTGTCGGTCCTCCGCGTCTCCACCGCCTCGAGCACCGCCCGCACGCTCAGCGGGGACGTGCGCGAGGTATTTCGTTCGGATCTCGACGGCGAGCGGTGGGTCGGCCCGCTCGATGGGCGTCCCAACGTGATCCTGGTGATGATCGAAGCCGCCTCGGGTGTGTACCTTCCATCGATCGCTGCCGCCGCAAGCGTTCAGAGCGACACGACCATGCGGAAGCTCGATGCGCTCGCCAAGGATCACATCCTGTTCACCCACGTCGTCGCGCATCAACGGCAGACCAATCGTGGCGAATACGCGGTCCTGTGTGGAGACTATCCAAAGCTGGTCACCGATCAGTCCAAGATGACCGAGCAGGTCTACGGGAACGCGCGCCGTTGCCTGCCATCGCTGTTCAAGGATGCAGGATACGTCACGGCATACATCCAGTCGGCCCCGCTTGGCTTCATGCTGAAGGACCAGTTCATGCAAAAGGCGGGCTTCGACGAGCTGATCGGGGATCCATGGTTTCGAAAGAGCTATGCCCGGACCGACTGGGGCGTCGACGACAAGGCGTTCTTCGAACAGGCACTCCCGCGGATCCTCGAGCTCCACCGCGCGGAACAGCCGTTCTTCGCGACGTTGCTCACGGTGGGCACGCACCACCCGTACACCTTTCCCGAGTCGGTGGCGCGCGGGGGCGTCAGTAGCAGAGAGGCGAGGGCCTTTTCGTGGGCCGACGAAGCGGTTGACGAGTTCCTCGCGCAGCTCAAACAGGATGGGGTGCTTCGGGATACGGTGGTGATCGTCACCTCGGACGAATCGGCCGGTACGAGCCAGGCGTCGAACCCGTCAGAGCGACTCCTGTCGCAGAGTTGGTCGTTCGCCCTCGTCATGCTTCCTGAGGTAGAGGTGAAGCGGATCGATGCGCTGCACGGGCACGTCGATCTAGCGCTTTCCGTGGCGGATCTGCTTGGGATGGAAGCTCACGCGAAGACCTTCATCGGGCGAAGCATGTTTCGTCGATACGACACGCCTCGCAGATTGTTTGGCGGCAACACGTATGCCCGCAAAGTGATCATGTGGGAACCGACTGGAGGCGCGGTCTATTGCGATGAGGGCTTTCGCGCTTGCACCCGTGCGGTCTCCAAAGGCCCCTTCGGCCCGGTGACCGACGTGGAGACCCCGTCTGCGAGAACGCGCATGCTGGTCGAGGAGGTCGCTCGACTCACGCGATCGGGGCGCCCGGACATGACGGGCTCGCCGAGGATGGCTCTCTTGAGTGAGGAAAGAGTCCGTGTTCCCGCCGAGGACGGTAAAAAGCTGATCTTGGGAGGGCAGTACCTACGGGTCCCTGCCGGTACCGTGGTTCGAGTCGACTTCGACCTCGAGGTGCTCGGCGACCCAACTGCAACCGTCGACCTGCACCAAGACGTCTTCATGGACGGGTACCTGGTCTTCGAGCGTAAGGGTATTCGGCTCGATGGCGGCGACCGTTGGCGGTTGAGTTACTCCTTTGGTGCGCCGGCCGCGTCGGATCACCTCGTGGTTCAACTATACGCGCGGACCATCGCCGGCCAGGCGACCGAGCTCCGATTCCACCAGTCGAGTCTGTCGATGACGCGGGAGACCGTGCGCTCCAAAGAGCCGACCATCATTCGAGACGTCATCGAAGGGCCTTGACCGGCGTGTTGAACGGCTCCTAGCATACCTTTCCTCGAAATGGAGCGGAGTCGCATCGACGAAACCGGATCAACTCGGATCGATCGGGCGGTGTGGGACACGGCCATGTGTCGGACGGCTCGGCTTGCATAGGTGGGCCGGTTCACTTGCGGGCTAGTGCCCACGCAAGCCTCGCCTCGTAGCTCGCGACCAACCCGAGCTGGTTGCTGTCTGACGGGTTGGCACTCGCCACGCCGCCCCATGACCGCACCCCACACCGCCCTATTGAGCCCACTACCGTGGACAATGGAGTCGCGGCGACTGGACCCTGCAAAGCTCACCCACATGGTCAATGACACTGTTTTTCGAGGAGTAGGTGACTCGGGCCGCGGTGCGGGATGGGCAGCACAGCGATGGGGAGGAGCCCGCGTCAAGATCCATACTTATCGCGAAGGGCGACCGGGGCCCCATTGCGAGCACGCCCGTCCGGCGCCGCGGCCCGAGTCACCGGTTGACGCAGAGCCAAGGGATGAGCGTCGACTTATGCCCCTGATCGGCCACTTCCTCAAGAAGAGTAACCTTCTACTTTGCTGATGATTTCGTTCATGATCTCGCGAGTACCACCACCGATGGGGTAGAGCCTCGCGTCGCGAAGCAGTCGTTCGACGACGTACTCCCGCATGTACCCATAGCCTCCGTGAATCTGCACCGCTTGGTCGCAGACGAACATACACATGTCCGTAGCCGTGTTCTTTGCCATGGCTGCAATCGAGGGCGTCTCTTCACCCGTCAAGTACCGAGTCACGCACTCGGACGTCAGGGCACGCGAGGCCGCCAGCCGGGTCGCCATATCGGCGAGCTTGTGACGTATGACTTGAAAGCCGCTCAGCGACTTGCCAAAGGCGTGGCGGTCTTTGGCATAGGTGACCGATTCATCATAGGCGAGCTCTGCGATCGCATTACATTGGCCGGCGATCATGAGGCGCTCCGAAACGAAGTTCTTCATGATCAGTGGGAAGCCGCCGTTTTCCTTTCCAATCAGGTTTTTCGCGGGCACCCGGCAGTCTTCGAACACGATCTCGCCCGTGTCGCTTGCCCACCATCCCATTTTCTTGAGCTTGTTGGCCACGCTGTAGCCGGGCGTATCGGCCTCGATGATCAGTAACGAGATGCCATCGTGCTTTTCGCCCCCGGTTCGCACCGCCGTCGTGAGAAAGTCTGCGCGGCATCCAGAGGTAATGAATGTCTTGGCGCCGTTGACGATGTAGTGGTCGCCGTCGCGAACGGCTTTGGTGCGCACGGCAGCCACATCGCTTCCGCCTCCGGCCTCGGTAATGCCCAAGGCAGCGATCTTGTCGCCAGCGAGGGTCGGTCGGACAAAGCGCTCCTTCTGTTCGTCGTTACCAAACCGCAAGATTGGCGGAATCGCGATGTCGTGGCTGCCGAGGCCCACACAGGTCCCGACCGATTTGCCTGCGAGGACCATCTCTTCAGCGCGGACCAGCAGATGGCCGAGATTCCCGCCGCTGCCCCCCCACTCGACTGGATAGTTGACCCCGAGATAGCCAACGGCCGCCGCTCGCTTGTAGAGCGCGCGCGGAAACTCGTTTGCCTCTTCCCATGCCAACGCGTGCGGCGCGATTTCAGCAGCTGCGAAACGACGAATCTGCTCACGAAGCGCGGTATGTTCTTCTCGTTCGTAGAGGTATCGGCCCACCGGCATCTACTATCATGGGGAAGGCTGAGCGGGAAGATCGGTCCGCTCCAGCATCGCGCGCGATTCCCATCACGTCGATCAAGGTTCCTCCGACGAGCTGACCCAGCCCGGCACGCGATGCTGCCCGAGCAACCGGATCAAGTAGCAAGCGCCGTCCTCGGCTTCTTGTCCCGATAAGCTGACTGCTGTCCTACGCGGTCCGAGCACTGACGCCCGCCCCACGCGCTACCGCGCTTGCTGCTGCAAGTAAACGTCCAAGCGTTGCCGGACATTCTCGCGCATATTCATGTAGAACAAACCGTAGTCGTAGTTGTGGAAATTTCCTCCCGGCATGATCGCAGTCGTGAAGGCCTTCGTGATCGGCCAGGATACATACAGGAACCCGTCCTCCCTCAACGTCGCTGAGACTTCCCCCACGTGTGGGGCCGACAAGCTGTGCGCCCGCAATCCGATCGGGTTCTCCCCGCCGAATCCCTTCCATCTCACGCCGCGGGGGTCGGACAAGACCACATGAACAGCCCCCTTGTTCGCGCTAGCGGCTACCGCACGCGTGTCGTTCGTCCAGCTCAAAGGGTTGGTAGCAACTGGTCTCTTGTGCGCTCGGCGTACCCACGTGCCCGTTCCGTTCGAGTTGGCGTACCAGACCTCAGCTCGATCGATCCAATGGCTCGGTCCGCCCTCATCTGAATACGTATCCCACGCGACGATGCAACGCGTATCTATGGCGCTCCGTGAAGGATGGAAGCTCTTGAAATATCCGTTCTCAAACTGGTCTTGTGGAAACCGAAAGCCGATTGCATACGCCGCGACCGTTCTCTCTGCCAAGTCGGTGCCGTCGATGCGCTCTTTCAGCAATCGCATGGCGTGAACGGTCCCCTGGCTGTGCGATCCAATGAAAAACGGCCGGCCCTGATTCCAATGCCGTAGATAGTGTTCGAAGGCATCGAGCACATCCGTGTACGCGAGCTCCAAGGCGGCACGTCCGCTCTTGGTGCCACGCAGGAAAGAGTAAAAAGTGGCCTGACGGTAGCGAGGAGCAACGATACGACAGCCGTCGTTGAAAACAGAGGCCTGTCCAGGGATGATCAGCTCATCGACGAGCTCGTTGGCATGCGCATGATCGAGGGGGGCGTTCCAATATCGAGCTCCGAAATAGCTCGTGGGATGAATGAAAAATACATCCGCGCCGCATGCCGTCGGTCGGTCCCTTGCATCCCGGCCAAGAGGCTTGAAGTCAGACTTGTTGGGTGCCTCCGGATGCACTGCCCACTGTGATCGATCGGAATAGTCCGGGGCCGGAGGGGGAGTGCGGTCACCGAACTCCGTTTTGGGCCTGAGCCTTGTGGCGAAGCTCAGCCAGCCCAAGGCGATTCGGGCCTTGGTCCCGGCTCTCGAAAAAAGCTTCTGAATCGGTGTGCGCGTCGTCATGAGATGGGCGGTCGCCAAATGCATGCGCTCTCCAGCGTTTGGCTTCTGCGAAATCTTGTACCCCATAACGGGCCAGAATTGTGTAGCATCCGCTCTCGTTACGAGAGCTGCATCGATGACGACACCTGGACAGCACCGCGGGGCCTCCCGCATCACCTTCCTTTTCGGAGCAGCCCTTGCTGTCGGTATCGCGCTCGCTGCTTCCACAGCGCGCGCGCAAGACGCGTATCATTGCATCGAAGAGCTTTCGGAAGACCAGCTCGATTACCGTATCCAGAAGATCCAAAGCAACTTCGAAGACGGCCAAGAAAAAGCGGCGGCTTGGCGCTTTGGATGGATGTTCGCGTTAGCGGGCAGCCTGATGCAGCCGACTTACAACTTGGTCACTCAGGAGAGCCCGCGCGCCGAGCGTTTCTTCGAGTGGGCGATCATCGGAGGAGGTATTGCGGCTGTCTTGCAGCTTGCTGTCATTCCGATGCCCGGCGTCTGGGGCGCCAAGCGCATCCGGCGCAAACCTGGCAAGACGATAGAAGAGAAGCGCGCCAAGCTTCGGTATGCGACACAGACTCTGGAGAAGTCCGCAAAGGTCCAAGAGTATCTGGGAGGCCCCAATTATGGTGGAGGCGGCGTGGTCTACGGCCTGGTGATGGGCAGCGTTTATGTCGGCCTCTACCACGACGAGAACGGCGATCTGCCCACGGCATTCGATCGGAGGATGGCGCGCTTTCGTGCGGCGGGGCTCTATTTGATACCGCCGGTGTTGAGCATCGGACAGGCAGTGAGCCACCCCAAGCATTCGTACGAGTACTGGGAGCAGTACCGAGGGATTGCGTGCAGCAGCAAGTACTACGACACAAGCGAGCGGGGGCCCGAGCTCGACCTCGGGTTCAGTGGCACCAGCCTAACTCTGAAGGTCAGGTTCTAGGACGATGCGTAGCCGCTTCATCACGATTGGCGTCTTCACCGTCCTCGTTTCGTGGTCCGGTCTCCCCGTTGTGGCGAGCGCCGGTGGTTATGAGTTCCCGGGGGGTGATGCGCGTGCGCTCGGCCGTGGCTCCACAGGCTTTGCCCGTGCCGACGATCCGATCATGGCGTTCCTCAACCCTGCCGCGCTGGGTTCGATGCCCAACCAGCTCGTCTTGGGCAACGATCTGATTTTCCAGAAATCATGCGTGGATCGGACCGGCACCTACGACCCAGGGTATGTGGGCGGCCAAACCAACGTCGAGCATCCCGAGGTATGTACCGGCAAGGACATCCCCGATCGCATGACGCTCTTGCCGCTGATCGCTTTTTCGGTGCGATTCGGCAAACGCGTAGCCATGCTCCTCGGCCTCGATGCGCCCTATGCGACTCGCCGGATGCTATGGGAGGAAGGACCGCGGATCGATGAGGACGGCCGCGAACAACCTGGTTTCTATCCTGCGCCGGATGGGGTGACGACTCCGGACGGCCTCGTGCCCTCGCCGCTCCGGTACTTGCTCGTCAAGGACGACGTGATCCTGCTCCACGTAACGTACGGGATCGGGGTGAAGTTGACCGACTGGTTGCAGATCGGTGCGGGCTTTGGATGGGGTTTTTCGAAAGTCAGGTTCACCAACTACACGCGATTTCTCCAGGAGGGCGAGGACCCGGCCGGGGATCAGCCAACGACAGCGACAGTCACAGACTGGTTCGTCCCGCGAGTGATCGGATCCATTCATTTCATTCCTCACGATCGGGTCGACATCGTGTTCGGCGTCCGATGGGATGACGATGTAAAGGCGAGCGGCAATACCGTCGCCCAAACGCCGTTAGGCGAGGGCCGGAGCAGTGTCTCGTATACGGCGCAGCGGCCAATGTGGTTCAACTTTGGCATCCGATACGCCCACCGCACTGCACCTCGCAGTAGCCTCGACGACGGTGACGCCACGGACGACCCCATGAAGAACGAGACGTTCGATATCGAGGCCAATGTGATCTACGAGCGCAACTCGGTCGTCACCGACGCGCTATTTCTATCCGGCGATATAAGCATTTTCACAAACCCCGACGATCCCGAGCCGAGCACCGTCATTCCGGCGTTCGAAAATCCCATACGGGTTCCCCATCACTGGAAAGATCAGGTTTCCGTGCGAGTGGGAGGAGATTGGAACGTGATTCCGGGCCAGCTCGCGCTTCGGTTGGGCGGGTCGTACGAGACGTTGGGCTTTCGGGACGGGTTCGCATTCATCGACTATCTGCCGCTCCAACGCTTTGGCGTTCATGTAGGCCTGAGTGGTCGCTTTGGCAGAACCGAGCTGACACTCGGGTACGCCCATTTCTTCACGTCGACCTACAACGAACCCAATGGTCAGCATCCTCAGATAGTCATTGGTTTGGACGGCCCCGTGGACGGCGTGACCACATTCACCAACTCGGGCACGTATAAGACCCATGTCGACGTGCTTGGATGGTCTTTGCGCGTCGTGTTCAAATGACCGAGGGCTCAGCGGTGGTCGGCGGGGCTGAGGTTCAGGCGACAACGAATTCTTCGGAGCTGGTCCTCTTGCCAAGTCGCGAGGTTCGCTCGTAGAAGCCTGGCGCGTTCCGACTCGCTAGCAGAGATATCCCGTTCTTCTTCGGGGTCGGTTTTGCGGTCGAAAAAGAGCGATGCATTTGCAGCGCGGTGCTGAATCAGTCGATGACGGCCCTGCGTGATCGCGATCTTCGGCTCGTAGCCCTTGTTCATGACCCGGATCTGGCGGAGCCGTTCTTCGATCGACTCATCGTCGAGTGCGTCGAAGCGAAAGCTGTCGAACAGCTCACGCCCTCGAATTGGAAAGGCTTCGGCAAATGAGGGCCGCTCGGCATCGTCGGGATCGAGCGTGAAGAGGCTCTGGGCCGCAATGCCCTGCGGGATCGGGAGGGCCAAGAAGTGCAGCACCGTGGGAGCGAGGTCGGCGAGCCCGACTCCGACGCTTCGCGTGCCGGGTGCCAGATCCGCATGCCAAAGCAGGAGCGGAATGTCGGTCATCCACCCATTTAAGTACACGTGGTGGCCCCAATAGGATTGTTCTCCCAGTGCTTCTCCGTGGTCCGAAAAGAAGACAACCAAGCTATCGTTCAGCCAAAGGTCGTCCTCGAGGTAGCGCATCAACTGGCCGAGCTCTCGGTCGAAGTACGCGACTTCGCTGAGGTAGGCGTTCTTCTTGCCCTGGCCCATTCGGGCACTCTGGTGTGTGCGGTATGGATCGTGGGGCGCGTAGTAATGAACCCAGGCCACCACTGTTTGATCTTCATCGCGTGCGGCACGGAGGCGCCCGATCAAGGTGTCGGTCGCAGCGTCGTCCGTAGGCACGAAATCGATCTTCGTGCCGCGGGCCAATAGCTCCGCAACGATCGGGAGCCTGAACCAGCTGACATCGGGCAACACCGCGATCTGTCGATCGACGTGGCCGATCGAACGGGTGAAGATCGTTTCGGGAAGACCGGGAAAGAGATAGAGTTCCGCCGGGCTCAGACCGGTGAATGCACTGCCGACGGCAAAGAGCGTCGCTGGGTAAGTGCTCGTGGCATTCGCGAACGAGACCCCGGACTTCGCCCAACGATCGAGCTCGGGGGTGACCGAACGGTGGCTTGCGACCATTCCGACGACGTCCTTGCGGAGCGCGTCCACCGTGATGATGATCACGTTACGGCGCGCCTCGGGGGCGGCCCACGTCAACGGCTCTGCGAGGATCGGCCGTCTGTCCGGGCACTTGAGCTCGCCCGATGAAAGCGGGTCGCCGTCGCGGAGACGTGGAATGATGTATAGTCTTGCGAGAGCGCCTGCACGGCTCTTTGCAATCGTTTCGCGCTCACCCGTCGCGTTGAGATTGGGATCGAACTGCGAGCCCAGGGCGACGAGCAAGCACGCGGTCGCGCAGCCCACCACGACGGGCCAGTGCCGCCAGTCCCGAACCAAGCCGTGCACCATGGCAGAGCAAAGGACGAATGCGGGAAGGACGAGCTGTGCGATCGAGAAGTCGTAGGCGCGGTACCGGATGATGGCGAACGCGCAGGCAGTAACCGCGAGGGCACAGAAGAGAAACCAGATGGTGCGCCCCCAGCTGCTCTGCGGGCGCCGATAACCCCACCAGAGCCACGCCCATCCGGCCCCTCCGACAAGCCCCACGAACGCCATCAAAATCAACCGCCACCAAGCCCGTTGCGGATGGGTGGCCCAATGGGGACCGGACAACAAGAAGTCGCTCTGACTCCAACCAGCAATCGCGGCGAGTGAGGCGATCAATGCGGTCGATGTCCACTTCACCGCGCCACTTGCAGACGCCACCGACCACGCGGCCGCTAGCACACAGAACACGGGAACCGAAGCGAGCAGCGCGAGCCAAAGAAGCTGGGTGAGCAGCGCCATCGAGATCGATTCGCCGCGGATTGCAAGCTCACCGAACAAGAACCCGGCGCAACCCAGATACGATGCCGCCCACAGCGTCAGCGCGCGTTTCGGAAGGTCACTCGACATGGTACTGGTCGACCTTTCTACGGAGAAACGCCTCCTTGGCCGTCGACCGAGACGCAGTGACCGGCGGCTCGAATGCGCTGTGAAATAGCCACCAGCGTGGGGTCGTCGCTTGCGGGGTCACATTCCACACCTCGATGTCGGTTCCTTCGGTGCGGAGGTCTACCATGAAGTATCCGTCGAACTGTCGGTACGGGTATCGGGCCGCGAGCTCGATGCGTTCGTTTTCGGGAAGCTCCCCGACCGGAGCGATGAAGACCCAACCATCGATGCCCTGGTCGTTCGTGATATGTGGTCTAGGCCTTGGTGACCAGCGGTAGGTCGCCCTATCGAGGGTGATGTCAAACCGCGGTTCGAGCCGGCGTGACTGGAGGCTCGGGTGCAGTTGCACGCCGGTGCTACGAGTCGTCCACGCCTTGACACGTTCGGCGAAACGGAGTTCCGCTCGCCCCGAGTCGTAAGTGTCGATTGCGCCCCGCACCGGCGTGAAAAACCACATCGAGCCTCCGACGTAACGCCCCTTCGGAACGATTTTTGCGTCGCGTATGGCCAAGGGTAAGAGAAAGATCGCAACACCGAGCGCGGCCGCTGTTGCGAGCTTGTTCCGTGCGCGGATCGACATGCGGCCTTCGAGCGCTTGGTCGACCCGAGTTTTGATTGCGCGGCCGATCGCGAGTAGAGACGTGGCCACGGCGATCGAAACGAACGGAAGCATCGGCCAGGCCCAGTATGAGTGTACGATCGCGCTCCACCGGAAGGTGAGATAATGAGCTAGCCCAGCGACCAGAAACGCGATGGGCACGAGGTCGCGCGCTTCTGCGGTAGAGCGCGCAAGCCGAGCTCCCCATGCCACGAGCCAGGCTCCACAAAGCGCTAGAATGGTGCCGGTGAACATGAGCTCGGGGACCACGAGCAGGTGGGTTCGAAACCGCTGCCACGAAAGTGCCCGCCGTGCGTTAAATGTGCCGGTCAGCTCGTCGAGATTCCCCGTCAACAACTCTACCAGCGCCAAATGCCCGACGAACAGCAACAACACCCACCCACAAAACCCCCCAAGCTGCAAATAGGGGACAGTCCCCTTTTTCGAGGGGTTAATCGAACGCTGCTCAACCCTTGGTAAAAGGGGACTGTCCCGTTTTAGTGTGGCGGCCCAGTGGATGGCGATGCAGAGGGCGACGTAATAGGCGGGCCAGTCCCAAGTGGCCGCCATGGTGAAGGCAGCCAGGAAGAGAATGAAGGGAAGCCATCGCCCTGGTGCGGCGTCCCTCGAGCGCAGGTAGAGATAAAGGGTCAGCAGGCTCCAGAAGATGAAGCCCGCCGAGTGGCTGGCCATGTTGGTGTAGATCGCATTGATCGGCAGGGCGACGTACACGGCTGCCGCCAAGAGCCCATGACCATCGCTCCATAGCCGCCGCACCACTGCAAACAGCATGCAGAATGCCGCGACGCTCCAGAATGCGGCGACGAGTCGGATCGAAGACTCATGGTCACCGAAGACGCGAACGCTCGCCACGTTGTGAAGGTGAAGCCCCAACGGCGCGTGCGTGTAGAGCCGTTCCTTCTTCGGGGGGACGTTGGCGGTGTCGTATTGAAGTGGAAAGAGCTCGCCCCATCGCAAGGTGTTGCGTGCGCCGTTGTGGTACGCGGCCCCGTTCCAGCCGTTGTGGCCACGCGTCCACTGGTCGGCCACGCCCCACAGTCCGAGGAAAACCTGTAACGCGAGCAAGACGGCAAAAGCCGCATAGACGAGCGCTCGCCTGCCACCGACGCGATCAGGCCCCATCCGTCGCGAGTATGGCCGCTTGAGCCGAGGGCGTCAGCTTTCGAGAAGCCGTCGCGCGACCACGTGAGCCTGGATCTCGTTTGCGCCTTCGAAGATGCTGAGCACCCGCGAGTCCACGAGAAGCCGAGAAGCGGTGTACTCCTCGGCATATCCGTTGCCGCCGTGGATTTGCACGTTGGCGTCCGCCGACTCCCAGGCCGCCCGAGTCGCCAATAGCTTGGCCATCCCCGCTTCGAGATCGCAACGCTTCCCCTCGTCTTTTTCACGGGCACTGAAGTAAGTCAGCTGGCGGGCCGCTTCGATGCGAGCGACCATTCGCCCGATCTTGCGAGCCACCCGCGGGAACCGAAAGATCGGACCCCCGAATTGCTCGCGCTCGTTGGCATAAAGAAGGGCATCTTCGAGCGCAGCTTGCGCCAACCCAACGCCACGAGCGGCGGTTTGGATGCGCGCGCTTTCGAAGGTCCGCATCAGCTGTTTGAACCCCGCGCCTTCCTCGCCGCCAAGAAGCGACTCGGGGGGCAGCTTGAAGTTGTCGAAGCTGAGCTCGTACTCCTTCATGCCACGGTAGCCGAGCACTTTGATCTCGGTTCCGGTCAGCCCCTCATCGACGAACTCAGGCTCCCCTTCCTCGCCGGTGAGTCGTGTCTTTTCCGCGAGGAACATCGAAAGCCCCCGGTAGCCAGGCTGGTCTGCGTTCGTGCGCGCCAGCAGAGTCATCAAATCAGCACGGACCGCGTGCGTGATCCACGTCTTGGCTCCGTTGACGACATAGCTTCCGTCGTCCTGCTTGACCGCCCGAGTACCCAGGTGCGCGAGGTCCGAACCGATGTTGGGCTCGGTGAAAACGGCAGTCGGAAGAACCTCGCCAGCTGCGATCTTCGGGAGCCACTTCCTTTTTTGTTCCTCGGTGCCGCCGCCCATGATCAGCTCGGCCGCGATTTCCGCCCGAGTGCCCAAAGAGCCGACGCCGATGTAGCCGCGCGAGAGCTCCTCGGTGACGACGCACATCGCGACCTTGCTCATACCGAGGCCGCCATACTCCTCTGGAATCGTGAGCCCAAACACGCCTAGCTCGCTCATGTGGTCGACGATGTCCATTGGGATCAGCACGTCATTGCGGTGGATGTCTTGTGCCTGCGGAATGACTTCGCCGTCGACGAATTTGGCAAACTGTGAACGAATTTCGCCCAGCATCTCGTCGCCGAAGCCTGGGTTTGCAAAACCATCGTCGCGGGCCCGGGCTGCAAGCTCGAGGTACACCGCCCCGGTGGCATGCTGATCGGCAAACGCAACGACCTCCCGGCGAAGCAGTGTTTCCATCAGGTCTGCTTCGGTGAGGCCGAGCTCGTCGAGGCCGATGTTTTCGCAAGCGCCGAGGTCGACTCCACCGACCAGAGTTCGTGCCACCTCGCCGACATAAGCACGGGCGATCTGGTTCTCATATTCACCGCCTACACGCTCTGCCCAAAGTGCCAGCTGGCGGCAAGCCTCTAGCTCGGTGGCCAAGTAGGCGAGGGCGTGGGCGCCTAGCTGGTTCTCGTTGAGCTTGCTGCCGTTGATACGGTCTCCGTCGGAGACCCTAGCTTTGATGTTGTCGTGCGCGCGCTGGTAGAAAGCCTCGATCGACTGGATGACTGCCTGCATGCGTCCTCCTACCCGTTCGCCATCGCGGCGCGGGTTTCCTCGAGATTCCGGAGGCCGGGACGTGGGGCGCCGACCAAGCACGAGACCGTCCCATGAAGCTTGTTCTCGTACATCAGTTGATGGGCTTCAGGGATTTCGTCCCAGTTGAACAATCGCGTCATGACCGGCTTGATCTTCTCTTGAATCACCAGTCGGTTTGCGCGACTCGCAGAATCCGCGTCCGCGAAGTGAGAGCCAATGATCCGCTTTTGGCGCATCCACAGGTGTCGTACGTCGAAGTTCAGGTTGTAGCCGGTCGTGGCGCCGCAGATCACGATTCGTCCAAACTTCGTGGCGAGAAAGACACTTGCTGGAAAAGTCGCCTTGCCGACGTGCTCGAACACGACATCGGGCCCTTTGCGTTCTCCGAGGATGTCCCAGATGCGCTTCCCGAAGGCCTTGATATCGGCCGTGTGCGCCTTCTGCTCTTCGGCGGTCATACCGTCGCGGTACTGGAGAGCAGGGAACTCTTTTCGATTGATGACGCCGTGCGCACCGAGCTGCATCACCAGCTCGGCCTTGTCGTCACTCGAAACCACTCCGATCGCGCGAGCGCCCGCCACTTTGCACAGCTGAACTCCGAACACGCCGAGGCCGCCACCAGCGCCCCAAACCAAGACGTCTTCGCCGGGCTCGATCTCGGCCCTGTCGATCAGCATTCGGTGTGCCGTATAGTAAACGAGCCCGTAGCTTGCGGCCTCCTCCCAACTCAGGTGCGGCGGTTTGGGAAGCACCTGCTGGCCCTGTACTTTGGTGAACTGGGCGAACGAGCCATCTGGAGTTTCGTAGCCATATATCGTCTGTAAGTCGTTGGCTCCGGGGTTCACCAGGTGGTTGCAGTGAAGAACGACTTCGTCGCCGACCTTGTGATCGTTTACCGCCGAGCCGACCGCCCACACGACGCCTGCCGCGTCCGAGCCCGCAATGTGAAAGTCGAGACCGTGACCCTTTAAGACGTTGACGGGCTTTCCAAGGCCCGCCCAAATGCCATTGAAGTTCACGCCTGCGGCCATGACCTGGACGAGCACTTCGTCGGGGCCGAGGCTCCACACGGGGACCGTTTCCTCTTGAAAGGATTGCTTGGGTTCTCCGAAGCGCTCTGGCCGGATTAGGTAGGCGTGCATCATTTCGGGCACGACGCCTACTTCCGGGAGCTGACCGATGGGTACGATTTTAGGGCGTTCACTCATGTCTTCCTCATGACGTCTGGCAGAGCTTTGCTACATACTCTCGGCTCAGACGTTCGCAAAGGCTCAACGGGGTTTCGCCGTCATCGAGCTCTCGCTCGGCGCGGGCCTTGATCTCCGTCAATCCGTGTAGGGTCGAGACCCCATGTTCGCCATGCTTGCGCATGAAAAGGTCTAGCATCCACTGCACTTCGCCTCGGTGCCGGCGCGCCTTGAGGGTGGGCTCGAGGTGTTTCCGATGGGCATCGACCGCATCGATGAGCTCTTCAATTCCGGTCCCTTCGGTGGCGCTCGTCGCGAGGATGGGGGTTTCCCAGTCGCCGTCCTCCCGGCCGCTGACCCCGACCGCCTGTGCAGTGTGAAGGGCCCCTCTGAGGTCGGCGACCGCGCGCCGGGCGAGCTCCTCTTGGTCGGCTTTGTTCACGACGAGTACGTCTGGGATTTCCATGATTCCAGCCTTTAGAAACTGAAGCACATCTCCGCTTCCCGGCTGAATGACCAGCACCACCGTGTCCGCGACGTGCACGATGTCGATCTCCGATTGGCCGACACCGGTGGTCTCGATCAATACCACGTCGTAGGCGGCTGCAAGAACCCTGACCGCCGAGTTCGCCGCATACGCGAGGCCACCGACTTCCCCGGCGGTAGCCAGCGAACGGACGAAAAGCCCCGCGTCCGAAGGGTCGAAGCTCATGCGAGCGCGATCTCCGAGCAACGAGCCCCCGGAAACGATGCTCGAAGGGTCGACTGCCACGACACCCATCGTCCGGCCCCGTGCCCGGACGGCACGTGCGACCGCCGAGGTCAGAGTGCTCTTGCCGACCCCGGGCGGCCCGGTGAGCCCGACTCGATGTCCCCCGATGGCCTTTGGGGCGCTCTTGAGCGACGCGAGCAGCGCGGCGACCCGATCCTGAGCGTCGGCGCGTTTGTCCTCGACGAGGTTGAGTGCACGGGACACCGCTGCCTTGTCAGCGCGGCGCACCCGGTCAGCGTCATTTGCGGGATCACTCGGCGGCATGCTGCCGGTCCACCAGATCGATCAAGTCGCTCATGATGTGATCGAGCTCGAAATCCTTGGGCGTGTAGACTGCAGCCACTCCCTCTCGACGCAGACGTTCGGTGTCGGCTTCGGGAATGATGCCGCCGACAACGACAGGGATGTCCGACAAGCCCGCCTCCCGGAGACGCTCCACGATTTCCGGGACGAGCGCGAGATGAGAGCCACTCAAAATACTGAGCCCGATGAGATGCACGCCTTCTTCGAGAGCGGAGGCGACGATTTGTTCGGGCGAAACCCGGATACCCTCGTAGACGACATCGAAACCGACGTCCCGTGCTTTGATGGCGATCTGCTCGGCGCCGTTCGAATGCCCGTCGAGGCCGGGTTTCCCAACCAGCAACTTGGGACGACGCCCCATGCGGACCTCTAGCTCGCCGAGCCGCTTTCGAAGCCGATCGACGACTTCGGCAGCGGCTCCTGACCGGGAGGCTTTAACCGTCGCGCCCGCGACCCCTGTCGGTGCTCGATACTCGCCCCAGACGGCGCGAAGGGTGTTTGCCCATTCACCCGTAGTAACCCCAGCGTGCGCCGCGGCGATCGAAGCCGGCATGATGTTTTCGTCCGAGCGGGCCACGCGCTTGAGCTCCGCGATGGCATTTGCGACTGCGGAGGCATCGCGGTCGGCTCTCCACTGCTCGAGCGCTTCGATCTCCTTTTTCTCGATGTCGGGGTCGACCGTCAGGATCGCTTCGTCGAGATTCTCGATCAGAGGCGACGGAGCGCCCTCGGTGTACGCGTTGACCCCGACCACCACCTGCTCACCACTTTCGATCGCACGAAGACGCGCCGCGTTGGATTCGACCAGCTTCTGCTTGATGTAGCCGGTCTCGACCGCCTCGACCGCGCCGCCCCGCCCGAGGACTTCTTGGACCTCCGCCCATGCAGACTCGACGAGATGCTGAGTCTGTGCGTGGACCACTTTGCTTCCTTTGAAGAGGTCCGCATACTCCAAGAGGTCGGTCTCGAGGGCGAGGATCTGCTGCGCCCTGAGCGACCATTGCTGATCCCAAGGGCGTGGGAGGCCGAGCGCTTCGTTCCACGCGGGCAGCTGAACGGCGCGTGCACGCGCGTCTTTGCTGAGAGTCACCGCAAGCATCTCGAGCACGATCCGGATGATGTTGTTCTCGGGCTGCTGCTCGGTTAGCCCGAGAGAGTTCACCTGAACCCCATACCGGAAGCGGCGCTGCTTTGGATCGGTGACGCCATAACGTTCCCGGGCGACTCGGTCCCAAAGCTCGACGAACGCACGCATCTTGCACAGTTCTTCGACGAATCGAATCCCCGCATTGACGAAAAAACTCATGCGCCCGACCACATTGCCGAACTCGCTCTCAGGGATCCGACCGGTAGCCTTGACCGCGTCCAGCACGCCGATCGCGGTGACCAAGGCGTAGGCCAGCTCTTGCGTCGGCGTCGCGCCCGCCTCTTGCAGGTGGTAGCTGCAGATGTTGATCGGGTTCCATTTCGGCACCTCGGTCACGGTGTAGGTGATCAAGTCGGTGGTCAGCCTCATCGAAGCGGCGGGTGGAAAAATGTGCGTTCCCCGCGACAGATACTCTTTGATGATGTCGTTCTGGGTCGTCCCGCGAAGCGCCGCGCGATCGGCGTTCTGGTCTTCGGCCACCGCGATATACAACGACAACAGCCATGCGGCGGTCGCGTTGATCGTCATCGACGTATTCATTTGGTCGAGCGGGATGCCTTCGAACAGGGCGCGCATGTCACCGAGATGGGAGATCGGAACCCCCACCTTGCCGACTTCGCCTCGCGCAAGCGGATCGTCCGGGTCGTAGCCGGTCTGGGTTGGAAGGTCGAAAGCGACGCTGAGGCCTGTCTGGCCCTGAGCGAGGTTGGTTCGGTAGAGCTCGTTCGACGCCGCCGCGGTGCTGTGGCCGGCGTAGGTCCGCATAATCCACGGTTTGTCGCGTTCATGCTTTCCGCTCGGAGCCATACACAGGTTCCTTTCGTTCGCGATTTCGCGCGAGGCGAAATCCTACCTCGTTTTTGGCCTCGCCTCTGGTCTCGGGCCCATGCGGCCGTTGCGGTGCCTCTTTACAGCTTCACACAGCCAAGCCCTGATGTTGTTCGGTTATCACACCGGCTGCACGGGTCAAGCTGCCGAGATACCGAAGCTTTTAGGGTTTTGCACGCCCTGGCAGTTTCTGTAAATTCGCGGTAAAGGCTGAGCATGGCGGAGACCAATGCCGGCATGGGGCAACGATTGCGGGAGCTTCGGCTGCGTCGCGGGCTCCAACAAAGCGAGGTTGCCCGTCGGCTCAAGATCTCGCCCGCTTACCTGAGCCTGATCGAAAAAGGAAGGCGCGTCGTCCAGCTCCCGCTGCTTTTCCAAGCACTCGAGCTTTACGGGGTTGCGATCGAAGATTTCATGAGCAGCCTCGGCGAGCGCCACGTCGACGACGGGTTGGCTCGACTGCTCGATGAACCCTTGCTTCGTTCGCTCAATCTGAGCGAGGAGGATCTCGCCAGCATCAGTGCAGAACCCCGCATGGTGGCGACCATCACTGCGCTGTTCAACCTCTACAAAAACACCCGCAGTCAGCTGGACCACGTCATGACGAGCATGGCGCAGCGGGAGCGCCAGGCCGGCGAGGACGACGTTCGATTCGACTACAGCCCCTATGACGAGGTGACCGACTTCCTCGAACAAAACGACAACTGGTTCGAGTCGCTCGAAGAACGTGCCCAACAGTTTCGACGGGACTCTGCTTTTGTGCGGAGAGTAACCAGTGACGACCTCGAGCGGGGCCTCCGGGAACAGCTCGGGGTACGCGTCCACCGAACCTCGGAACGCGCGGATAGCTCCGTGATTCGCAGGTGGAACGCAGAGGCTAGAGTGCTGACGGTGTCGGGCGAGCTGTTCGAGCAGCGATTGAAGTTCCAGCTTGCGCACACGATCGCTCTCGGGCTTTTCGACGAAGAGAAGCTGCACACACCGATCTTGGAGGGTTACGCGAGCCAGCACGCAGAAACGAGGAGGCTGATCAAAATTCACCTCGCTAATTACTTCGCGGGCGCGCTCCTGTTGCCTTATCCGGAGTTCTATCGGGAAGTGATGCGCACCCGCTACGACCTCGAGGTTCTGGCGCAACTCTTCGAGTCGTCTTACGAGACAGTCGCCCATCGCATGTGCAACCTCGCCGACCCGCGCCGCCGCGGGGTACCGATGCACTTTTTGAGAGTCGATGTCGCGGGAAACATTTCGAAGAGGTACTCCGGCGATGGGATCCGGTTTGCGCACCAGGCCGGTTCGTGTCCGAAGATGGCCGTGCATCTCGCGTTTCTGACGCCCAATGTGATCACCAGGCAGTATTCGGCGTTTCCCGATGGCTCGACCTATTTCTGTTTCGCGAAGGTCGTCAGCGAGCCCAAACAGGGCTCCCTCATGAAGGGTACGACCTACAGCATCGGCCTCGGAACACATGCGGATAATGCCAAGTTCTTCGCCTACGCCGACGAGATGCCGTTCGCAGACCCCGCGAAGATGGCTGTGCCGGTGGGAACCACGTGTCGCTTCTGTGAGCGGACCGACTGCAACATGCGGTCTGCTCCGAGCTACAAGTTCGCGTTCCGCGTCGACGAGTATACCAAAAAGGACAACTTCTTTTCGCCCCTCGTGCGCGGAGACCAGAACGTCGATGTCCGAAAGCCGGGTCGCCGAAAGCCTATGGCGTGATATGGTCGGCCCTCGGAGGTAGCAATGCCGTCGTTTGATGTCGTTTCACAGATCGATCAGCACGAAGTCGACAATGCTTGCAATCAGACCCGCAAAGAGATCACTCAGCGGTACGACTTCAAAGGCACCGAGAGCTCGATCGAAAAGACCGACGATGGGATAGTGATCCGCTCGAACAGCGAGGGCAGGATCGACGCAGCGCGCGACGTTCTCGAGAGCAAGATGGTGCGCCGCCAAGTCTCATTGAAGTCCCTCGACGCCCAGCCGGCACAACAAGCAGGCGGTTCGATGTGGCGTCAGCTGATCAAGCTCAAAGAGGGCGTCTCCAAGGAAAAGGCGAAAGAGATCGCCAAAGCCATCAAAGACAGCAAGATCAAGGTACAAGCGGCAATACAAGGCGACTCGGTTCGCGTGTCCGGAAAGAAGCGCGACGATCTGCAAGCCACGATCGCTTTCTTGAAAGAGAAAGACTTCGACCTCCCACTTCAATTCACGAACTTCCGCGACTGAGGTCACCTGCATTGGCCGACACTCGAAAAGAGCTCGTAATCGGGTACCAGGGGACCTCGGGCGCCTACAGCCAGCTCGCCGCGACCCGTCACTTCGAAAAAGCGCCGAAGCCGGTGCGATGCGAAGGCTTTCACAGCTTTCGCGAGATGCTCCAAGCGCTCAAGGATGGACAGATCGACTATGCGGTCCTGCCGATCGAGAACTCGATCGCCGGTTCGATCAACGAAAGCTACGATCTGCTGGCGCACATGGGTCTTTCGCTGGTCGGAGAAGAGTTCCAACCGATCGCGCATTGCTTGATCGGCACGGCTCGAGTTCCGGTGACCGATGTCCGAAGAGTCTATTCTCACCCCGTCGCCCTCGCGCAGTGCCGTGCGTTTCTCGAAACGCTCGAGGACTGTCACGTCGAGGCTTTCGTCGACACCGCGATGGCAGTCGAGAAGGTCAAGGCCGACGCGGATCCATCGCAGGCCGCGATCGCCAGCGAGCAGGCGGCGGCCCTTCACGGTCTTCCAATCCTGCGTCGGGACATTGCCGACCACCCCGAAAACTACACGCGGATGGTGATCGTCGCGTCTGAGCCCGCGCACTTCGGGCCAGACGTCTCTTGCAAGACCTCGCTGGTATTCTCGACCATCCACGAGCAGGGTGCGCTCGCCCGCTGCATCTCGATCTTCGCCGACAGGGGCTTGAACCTGACCAAGATCGAATCCCGCCCCAAACCCGACACTCCGTTCGAGTACATCTTCTACATGGACTTCGAGGGAAACGTCGACGCCAGCACGACACGAGAAGCGCTCGCGGAGCTTCGCACCGTGACTACCTTCCTCACGGTGCTTGGATCGTATCCGAGCCGAAAAGCTGGCATTAGCTAGCAACCGCTTCGGCAACGTGAGCGAGCCGTTCGGCGTCGCCTTCGAGCCCCGCAGCAAGACAGCTCGTCGAGATCATCTTGAGCGAGGCAACCTCTCCGAGGCCATCTCCGTGAGAGCGGGCTTCAGCCAGTGCTTCTAGGGCGTCGAGCATCGCGTCGCGCGCGCGGCCCTGTGCCAGGTGCAGGCACGCGGACGCAATCCCAAGGCGGATGGTGGCCGTGGCGTTTTGGTCGGCGCTCTTTCTTGCGAGCTCGAGCGCATGGCGTGCCGCCGAAACATCCCCCCGGGTCACGAACGAAAATACTTGAAGACAGTGGGTTGCGAACAGATCCGCGCCAGCTGCAATAGACGCGTCGACCAGGGCGTCGAAGGCTTCGTGATCTTGCTGTTTGAGGGCGCGAATCACCTCCTGGGCCGGGTTTTCGAGCTCGGCCTCGGGCACCGGCATCGTTGGGCGCTCGTCGTCCTCTTCCTCATGCGGTGGGCGAGATGGAAGTCGGACCGAGCGACTGATCTCAGAGGCGGCCGATCGGGTCTCTTTGTCGGGCTGGTACTGAACGGCGGCGGCGGCCAGACGTACCGCGGTTCCTGTGTATCCCTGATCGGCGGCCAGCGAGCCTGCCTCCAGAATTGCATGCGCACCACGTTCGAGGTCGCCCCCCTCACACAGATACGCCCCTACCGTGGCGGCCATCGAAGGACCGACCAGAGGCTCCGATTCGTGCAGCGCCTGCGCGACGAACCGATACACCTCGGTCCGGCGGGCGGGTGGCATTCGCTGCACGACAGCCCTACGGAGAAGCTCCGAACTGGGCTTGGCCCGCCCGTTCAGCAGGCCATCGTTGATGAGTGCATTGAGCGCACGGCCTCGCGTTCCCTTTGGCACGCCATCGAGCGCAACTGCAGCGTCGACCACCCGTTGCGACGATGCGGGAAGAGCAGCGCAGGCGATTTCGAGATACCGCATCGATGACGCGTCGAGAGTCGCGAAACGTTCTTCGAGTAGGGCTCGCGGGCCCAAGTACTGGCGCTGTTCCTGCGCGTCTTCACGCCATCGGAAACGGTTGGTGTCATACACGACGTCTCCGGTGGCCACCATGGTTCGGACGGCTTCCGTCAAGCCGAGGACGGTGGTACCTCCCATGACGACGGCCTGTTTTGCGATCTCCGAATCTGTCTCGGGGCCGAGAATGGCTGCCGCAACCAGCAGTGCTTCATTCGGCTCGAGCTCGGAAAGCGAAATCTGCAACGCCGGCCGCACCATCTTGAAAGCGGCTGGGATCTTCGATTCGATCGTTCGGACGCAAAGCAGCGCAGCGACTGTCTCGTCTTCGAGCGCCGCACCGAGGACCGAAAGCGTGGCGGGATCCGTTGCCAATACCCGGTCGATGTAGATCCACGGAAGCCCTCGGTCGGTCTTGAGAGCCCGCAGGGTGACCTTCATCGCATGAACTGCGGCGTCGCGCGTCGGGGGAGTTGCACACGCGATCGCCTTCAGCGCATCCGCGACCCCAGGCTCGCTCGCTTTCAGAGCGCGCCGAGTCGGCTCGAGCGCACGCCACGACTTCAAGAGCGCCAGCCGAAGCCCGCCAAGAGGCTCGAGACCCCCGGGCACTGAGCCGATCTCCAGGAAGGCGGGTGGCTGCAGCTCGTCGCGGAAGGCGAAGATCGCAGCTCGCGCCCCAACTCCGAGCGCGCCGTCCAGATACAGAGCGCACGTTCGCGATCCGGCAGCAGCCTTCTTGAGCGGCTCGAACGCATGTCGGACGCTGGCAGGTACCGGTGCGGGGTTCAACAAAGAGACCGCTTGGCGACACTGCTCGACGAGTGGCCTAGTCCGGTCGATCGCCTCGCCACGAAGCGTGAACGAGGTCGTGCTCACGCTGCGACCGAACAAATAGGTCCTTGACGCAGCCTCGCGCGACTCGATGTCGAGCACCACCTCGCCTGCGCGCGCTTGGTTCGCGAGCAGCTGTGCGCGATCGATTGCGCTTCCGGTGTTGGTGAGTTGGCCTGCGTCGTCTTGGGCACGCTGCACGTCGCCTGTCGCGATTCCAAACGCGATAGGAAGCCCACCCGCAGGAACCGGTTGCGCGTCAGCCTCAGCCAAAAGCCTGAGCGCGAGATTGATCGCGGTTCGTAGCTCGTGAAGGGTGAAGCTCGAAACGACGGTCCCCGCGAGTGAGGAGATCACCTCACCGCCCGCGTCTTGGACCTCGTTGGTGACGTAGCGGGCCCACTGTCCGGCGGCAGCTGTGGTCTCCTCCTCCTCGAACGCGGGGGGCAAAATCCTATGCCAAAGGACGAAGCTTTCCATGATTACGTCAGACACTGTCAAGATCTCACGCGCTACGCTCCATGTAAAGCTAACAGGGCTTTCTCGACGCAGGGGCACCGGTTGTGCTAGCTGAGAGTCGGGGAAGATGTTGCAAGGGGCACACGTTCTGATCACCGGGGGCGCCGGTTTCATAGGCACTGCGCTCGCGGCACGACTTGCCGAACACAACCACATTCGCGTGTTGGACATCTTGCGTAGAAACGCGCTTTCGAAGGCGGGGCTCGACCATCATCCGAACGTCGAGCTGATCGTTGGCGATGTTCGCGACATGACGGCCGTGCGCCGCGCGGTCACCGGGTGCGATTACGTCGTTCACATGGCATCGATAGCCGGAGTCGACACGGTATTGAAGAACCCGGTGATGACGATGGAGATCTCCCTCGAGGGAACGATGAACGTGCTCCGCGCCGCCAACGACTGCAGCGGAATAAAGCGTGTCATCGATTTTTCGACTAGTGAGGTGTTCGGGACTTACGCGTTTCGGGTTCGCGAAGCCGATGTCACGAGCCTCGGCGCCGTAGGGGAGGCCCGGTGGACGTACGCGGTCAGTAAGCTCGCCACGGAGCACTTGGCACACAACTACTTCAAGCAGTTCTCGCTCCCGACCGTGTCGATTCGACCCTTCAACATCTACGGACCCGGACAGGTGGGGGAGGGCGCAGTCCATGCCTTTGTCGTCCGGGCACTGCAGGGTGAGAAAATTCAGATTCACAACGAGGGCGACCAGATTCGTTCGTGGTGCTACATCGACGACATCGTCGATGCGATCATTCTGGCCCTCACGCGCGAACAGGCGGTTGGAGAGAGCTTCAACATCGGAAATCCGCGCAGCACGGTGACAATTTATCAGCTTGCCCAGCTCATACTGCGTCTCACCGAGAGCAAATCGACCATCGAATTCATCGATTGGGATTTTCCGGACGTGGAGTTGCGCATCCCCGACGTCAAGAAGGCCGAGGAGTTGCTCGGCTTCCGCGCACAGATCGAGCTAGAGCCGGGGCTGCTGGACACGATCGATTGGTACCGGCGCAAGCTCAACGGTGAGGTGTGAGTTGAACGACGACGGTCGGCAGGTTTTTGATCTATCGGCTGCGCGGCCCGACGGTTGGCTTGATGAAGTCATGAAGCAGTCGAAGGACTTCGAGGCCGCCTCGGAGTTGATCGGTCGGCACACTCTCGGGCTCGCGCTCGTTGCCGGCGTCAGAATCGTCAGCCTCACGCCCGATTCACAGGTGACCGATCTCACGACGGTGGAGTTCGCGATGGGTCCCGGAGAAGTGATTCGACAGGCTACGCTGTCCGAGTTTCGGCAGGTGGTGGGTGGTGCATTGCTATCGCCTCTGCAGGCTCGAGCGCTCCCCGAGTCGCCCGGCATCGAAGCGCTGCAAGCCTACATCGGTGGTCGGTACCTCCTCGAAGCGGCGCTTTTCGATGTCCAGCCGCTCGAGCTTCGCGTCGAGATGGATCTCGCCGAGATCGCGCTCAAGTTCAACGACCTTCAGCATGTGTTGGCCCTCGAAGATTTTCGGGACGTGATCGACGAACGCGTCCGCACCGAGCTCGGGATGGGAAGCCCGAGCGGCGAAATGGCCATCGACCTGGCGATCGTAGAACGGGCGCAGGAAGCCAACGCGGACGGCAATTTCGGGGCCACCATCGCCATGCTGAGCCCATGGTTGACGCCGATCTCGATGTTGCTTCGGACCGGCGAAGCGGGAGAGCTCGCCGAAGAGGTTCACGGCAAACTTTCGACGAGCCTCGATTTGCTAGGGTCGGCTTATGCGGGGCTCGGTGAATACGAGGCGGCGAACGAAGTCCTTCGCTTGGGAATTCAGTGGGCCGGAGACTCGACCAAGGCCGCGGACCTGTACCTCGCGCTCGGCAGGGCGTCCGTGTCCGCTGCCAAGCACGGCGAAGCGATCGGGCTGCTGCGGCGGGCGATCACGCTCGGCGCGAATGAAGCAGAGGTGTTCCCACTTCTCGCCCAATCCCTGACTGCCCGCGATCAAAACCTAGCAGCGAAGGTATGTATCGACCGCGCGCGCACGGCGGGGGCCTCCGCGGCTGTCTTGAGGGCGGCAGATGACGAGCTACGTGCCCGCTTGGGGCAGGCCTGGTCTCGCTTCGAGGCATGGATGGACAGAGGCGCTTCCGACTAGGTGAGCTGCAGAACACACCGTTTTTCCGAGTAAACCGGTGCTTTACTTTGGCGCTTTAGCTTCGTACCGTACCCGTTCGGATGTCGGGCTTTCTTTTGTCGATCGATCAGGGAACCACGGGTTCCACCGCCTTGGTTTTGTCTCTCGAGGGGCGGATTCTCGCGAGGGCGACCCAAGAGTTTCCGCAGCATTTTCCGAGGCCGGGATGGGTCGAGCACGACCTAGACGAAATCTGGAAGAGCATCTGCGGTTCGATCGTTCAGGCGCTGCGGCAAGCCGGCGTCGAGTCGTCGGACTGCGCCGGCATCGGCATCACCAACCAGCGAGAAACGACCGTGTTGTGGGACCGGGAGTCCGGCGAGGCCGTCCATCGCGCGATCGTTTGGCAGGACCGCCGAACCGCAGACCGCTGTCGCGAGCTTAAGAGTGCCGGCAAGGAAAAACTGTTCCGCGAACGGACAGGTCTGGTTTTGGACCCCTACCTCTCAGGCACCAAGCTGGAATGGTTGCTCCAGAACGTCGATGGTCTGCAGGGACGCGCCGAAGCCGGGAGACTGGCATTTGGCACGATCGATTCGTGGCTCGTCTATAGGCTGTCGGGCGGCAAGGTGCACGTCACCGATGCGAGCAACGCGTCACGGACCTTGCTCTACGACATTGGAAAAGAGCGCTGGGACGAGGAGCTCTGCGCCGAGCTGCACGTGCCGATGGCGCTTCTACCAGACGTGCGAAGCTGCTCGGAAGTCTACGCGCACACGTCGGGCGTGCCCGGGCTCGTCGACGGGATCCCAATCGCCGGGATGGCGGGCGACCAGCAGGCCGCGCTCTTCGGACAGACTTGCTTCGACGTCGGTGATGCGAAATGCACCTATGGCACCGGCGCATTCCTCCTTATGAATACCGGGACGAACTTCGTGCATTCCAAGCACGGGCTGCTCACCACCATTGCATGGCGCATCGGCGATCAAACCGTCTACGCCCTCGAGGGTAGCGCCTTCATCGCCGGCGCAGCGGTTCAATGGTTGCGCGACGGTTTGGGGCTGATTTCCTCTTCTGAAGAGGTCGAATCCCTCGCAAAGCAAGTGGATTCCACGGGTGATGTGGTCTTCGTCCCGGCGCTGGCCGGGCTGGGGGCCCCGCATTGGGATCCCCGTGCGCGGGGCCTCATTTACGGGCTGACACGGGATTCGACCGCCGCTCATCTCGCGCGCGCAACTCTCGAGGGCATGGCGTTCCAAGTTGTCGACCTGGTCGACGCAATGCATGCGGATGCGAATCGTCCTATAAAACGTTTGAGGGTCGATGGTGGTGCGGCCCTCAATGACTTACTGATGCAATTTCAAGCTGACATGCTCGGAGTGACGATCGATCGCCCTGAGTCTGTCGAGACCACTGCACTTGGAGCTGCTTACTTAGCTGGGATGGCCGTCGGTGTGTTCGACGGCCTACAGTCTATCGTAGATGCTTACCGTATCGAACGTAGCTTTGAGCCCAAGATGACCTCGGACGAACGAGTTGGGCATCTCGGGCGATGGCGCGACGCGGTACGGCGAGCGCGAAGTGATATGGGGATAACATGAACGAGAATGATCTGGATGTCGGGCAAGAGAAACACGAGAAAGAACAACTAGAAGTACCGGTAGCTTGGGAGGCTTTAGAAGACGCATTTGAGAACAATGCACCGGAGGTGCACAGCTACCTGCATTTCGATACGGGCGAGGTGATTCGTATCGTCGATGGCGTCGCGGACCCAGCGATGCATGCGCGCATCTTGAACGACAGTCGCTATCTACGGATCGACCCCGTCTCGTCGCGAGAGCAATACCGGTGGATGGAGCGATTCATCGCGACTGTCGAAGACGAGGAGCTCAGGCGGCGTCTGAACGTCGCGATCGACGGAAAGGGCGCGTTTCGGCGCTTCAAAGACGCCTTGATGAGCCATCCGGTCGACCGGGAGCGTTGGTTCGTTTTTCGCTCCGAGCGACTTCGCTCTTGCATGGATTCTTGGCTGACCGCCCATGGGATTCAATCAGTGGAACGGCCCAAGTGGCACGTCCCGACCGTCGAGGAGGTGGTTCATACAGAGGTTGAGGCTATGCCAGAACCACGCCCGCCACGGCGGAGCTCCGAGGTGACGACCACTCCCGACGCCAGTCGAAGGCGCGTCCACGACCTGGTCGACGCAGTTGCCCCGCGAGACCTCGAGACGGCCCGCACCTTCCTCGAGTTCCTCACGGAGCGACGTTCGAACCCAAGCGCCCGACCCAGCGCTCCCCCAGAACAAGCGCCAGAACCACCCCCTGAAGCTGCAGACACCGGGTCCAACTGAGCGGAGCCCTAGGCCGGCGCTTGTCCCGTGACCCCAATATATAGTGGGGGTCACGCACTGACAGGCGCTTCTGGTCGCGCAAATCGTTGCATTGTCTTATGTTCAGTGATAGCCACGTGCAACTACTCCTTCCGGGGGCGACGTGAAGATCAAGAAGCTCGAAATCGCCGGCTTCAAATCCTTCGTGGACCAGACGATGGTCCACTTCGACCATGATATCACCTGCGTGGTGGGGCCCAATGGGTGTGGGAAGTCCAATATCGTGGACGCCATCAAATGGGCGATGGGCGAGCAATCCCCCTCACGCCTGCGCGGTAAGCACATGGAGGACGTGATCTTCAGCGGTGCGGAGGGCCGAGGGCCGCACGGCTTCGCCGAGGTGACGATCACGTTCGACAACACCGACGGACTCGCGCCGCCCGAATATCGGGACTACGCGGAAATTCAAGTCTCGCGGCGGCTGGATCGTCAAGGACACAGCGACTACCTGATCAACAAGACCCCGGTTCGCCTTCTCGACATCACCAACCTCTTCCTCGGGACCGGGGTGGGCAAGCGGGCGTATTCGATCATCGAGCAGGGACGCATCGGGTTCATCGTCACCTCCAAGCCCGAAGACCGCCGCACGATGATCGAAGAGGCGGCGGGCATCAGCAGGTTCAGGCTGAGCAAACGCGCCGCAGAGCGCAAGATGGATCAGACGCGCCAGAACCTCTTGCGCGTCACCGACATCATAGGCGAGCTCGAGCGCAGCTTGGCCTCCCTCAAGCGTCAAGCGCAGAAGGCCGAGCGCTACAAGCGATACAAAATAGAAATGCGCGATCTGGATCTCTGGGTTTCGTCGCATCGGTTCCTTGAGCTCCGCGGGCAGATCACCGCAGTGACGACAGCGTTGTCCAAGGCCAGCGAGGACGTGCAAGCGACTCGGCGTGCGCTAGTGGCTCAAGAGGCATCGGTCGAAGCAGAACGCGTGTCGCTGCAACAAATGGGGTCCAACGTCGAGCGTGGGCAGGGCAGAGCCTACGAGCTCGACAACTTGGTCCGCCAACTGGAAGGCCTCATCCTGCAGCAGCAGGATCGACAAGCTGCGCTGGTGGACCGGGAAGAGCTTGCAGTCCGGGAGCTCCGCAAAATCGAGGAACAAAGAGAACGCTTGCATCAAGAGAGTGCGACGATACGGCTTTCGCTCGGTGAGCTGGAGTCTTTGGAGTCCGAGGCCGAGGAGCTCCTTGCCGAGGTCCAAGCCGAGCTCGAATCGCGCAAAAACGCCGCAAAAGAGGCCGAATCAGCCCTCGAAAAAGCGAGGGCTCAGCTGGCCGAAGGTCGAGCGCGAGCGGCCCGCGCCGAGGCATTGCTGGGTGGTTTTGGCGCGCGCCGTGACGAGATCCGAGCGCGAAACGAACGGGTCCGAGATGAAGCACAAGCGTTAACCATGCGCGAGGTCGAGTTCGCGCAGCAGCGCGGTGAGCTCGATGCGCGGATGGTGGGGTTACGTAGCGGCAAAGTCGAAACTGCAGAACGCCAAAGGGAAATCGAAGGCCATTTGTCGTCCAGCAAGGAAGCGCTCCATGCAGCCGACTCGGAAGTCGACAGTTTGCGCGAACAGCTCGCCGTCACGCGCTCTCGACTGCGTTCACTCGACGAGATTCACGAGCGCTTCGAGGGCGTTGGCGCGGGCGCACAGGCGGTCATGGCGAATTACGCCGCGGCCGATTCTTCGCGTTCTGGCTTGATTGGCTTGGTCGCTGATCAATTGGAATGCGCGCCCGAGTACACGCGTGCTTTAGGAGCTGCGCTCGGTGGCGCGCTCGAGTGTTTGCTCGTTCGAGATACCGACGCGGCCTTGTGTGCCGCAGACTACCTCGCACGAGAAGAAAAGGGTCGCGCAACCTTCCTTCCGCGTGTTCCGAGCGGCCGCGCTCGCGTCGTGCCAGTGTTTCCGGCCGGCGCGGGCGTGGTGGGGCCGCTTTCGAGCTTGGTGCACTTCGCCCGCGAAGACGAGGGATGGGTAAGGCACCTCCTGTTCGACACTCTCGTGGTCGAATCCCTCAGCATCGCCGCTCGCCTTCACAAGGAGGGCTTCGAAGGCAAGCTCGTCACACTCGACGGGCAGGCGCTTCTGGCCGACGGTGCGGTCGTGGGTGGCGCCAACGACGAATCCGCTTCGCACTTGCTTCGAATGAAGCGTGAGATCCGCGAGCTCAGAGAACTGGCGACGCAGCAGGAAGCGGAGCTCGAGCGAGCGACGTCTGAGCAAGGGCGTCTGCGCGCCATGATCGCCGAGCGCCGAGCGGGGATCGATGCGGCGCGCACCGAGGCGCACGATGCCGAGTTAGAGATTCTCGGCGCCGAGCGCGACCTCAAGGCAGTCGAGATGGAGCTCAAAAGGATTGCCGAGCGTCGCAGTCAGCTCGCCAAGACGGAGACCGAGTCCCAGGCCGCGTTGTCCCTGATCGGCACGAATGAAAGCAACGCCAAGCGCGAGCTGACCCAAGCACGGAGCAGCGGAGCTGACGCCGACGACGCGATCCGAGTCGCCGAGAGCGTGTTGGGCGAGCGGCGCAGAGTCGTCGAAGAGCAAGCCGAACGCTTCACCGAGGTTAAGGTCCGCGCGACCCAAGCCCACGAGCGGGCCGATCGAGAGCGATCGATCCTCGTTCAGATCGAGCGTTCGATTGCCGAGCTCGACGTGCGAGAGGACCGCCTGCGGGAAGACGTCGCGGCAGCCCTCCGGGATAAGAGCCAGGCCGCGGGCCGTATTCTCCTTCACCACGGGCGTCTCGCGGAGACCGCGCATCAGGCATCCGTGGCACGCGATGATCTCTCGAGCCTCCGAGCGCGCTTCGATGAGGCCCAAATGGAGCTCGGGCGCTCCGAAGCGTCGCTCAAAGAGCTTCGGGGCGCGATCGATGAGCAGTCGACCGAGCTCAACGCGCTCACGCTTCGAGAGCGCGAGCAGATTTTGGCGATGGAGCATTTGGAGGAGCAGGTTCGCGACAAGTATCGAGTCGAGCTTCACTCCGTGATCGGTGACTACCACGCGCGTCCCGTTCCAGACGCAGAGGTGAGGTCCCGCGCCGATGAGCTTCAGCGGCTGATCGACAGGATGGGCGAAATCAACCTCACCGCCATAGAGGAGTACGAGGAGAACGCCGCGCGCTACGAGTATCTGACCTCCCAGAAGAACGACCTCGAGGAGGCGCTGACAAAGCTCGACCGGGCCATCCGCCAAATGAACCGTGAGAGCCGCGCGCTCTTCCGCGAAGCGTTCACGGGCATCAACGAGCGCTTCAAGCGCATCTTCCCGATACTTTTCCGTGGTGGTAAGGCGGAGCTGAAGCTGAGCAGCCCGCAGGACTTGCTCGAAACCGGCGTGGAGATCGTTGCGCAGCCGCCTGGTAAGCGCCTCGGTTCGCTCGAGCTCATGAGCGGTGGTGAGAAGGCGCTCACGGCGGTCGCTTTGATCTTCGCCATTTTCCAGTACAAGCCGAGCCCTTTTTGCCTGTTGGACGAGGTCGATGCTCCGCTCGACGAAGCCAACATCGGCCGTTTTGCCGAAACGATTCAACAGATGACCGATCGCTCGCAGTTCATCCTCATCACGCACTCGAAGAAAACGATGGAGTACGCGGACGTGCTGTACGGCGTTACCATGGAGCAGCCCGGCATCTCGAAGTTGGTGTCGGTCGAGCTTCGCGGCGAGAAAAGACCGGTTCCTGCGGCGGTTGAAGCCGCCGAGTAGGTTCCGCAGTGCCGCTTGATCGACCATCGCGTACCCTCGTTGCGTGAAAGATGGACGATGGCTCGACCTCGGATCGGGAATTGGGCTCGTCGTCGCGAGCATGGTCGGCGCCGGCGTATTTCTGAGCGCAGGTTTCATGGCGCAAGAGCTCAGCGCAGGTCTGATTCTGGTGGCTTGGGCCGTCGGCGCCGTTCTCGCCATGGCCGGTGCGCGCACCTATGCAGAGGCGAGCGTGCTCATCCCACGCTCAGGGGGTGAGTACCGGTATCTGTCCGAGCTGATTCATCCCGCGGTGGGCTATCTGGCAGGGTGGGCATCGCTTCTCGTCGGTTTTGCCGCACCAACGGCGATTAGCGCCTACGGAGCATCGGCGTTTGCGCAAACGGTCGTGGGTGCGGGGAACGCGCGATGGGGAGCCACCGCGTTGATCTTGGCGCTGACCTTTTTTCACGCCGGGGGGCTTCGGCTTTCGAAGTGGACCCAGAACAGCCTAATCATCGTCAACGGAATGCTGATCGTCGCATTCATCGCTGTTGGAATGTCGCTTGGAAGTCATGATTGGCCGACGTGGGTGGCTCCCGACAGGACCGAGCACTTCTCGGCGCTTCCGTTTGCAAGGAGCCTCTTCTTCGTGGCGTATGCGTTCTCCGGGTGGAATGCGGCAGTGTACGCTGCCGAGGAGTTCCACAATCCCGCGCGCGACGTGCCACGCGCGATGTTGATCGGCTGCGGTCTGGTGGGGATCCTCTACCTGTTTGTGAACTGGGTGCTGGTCGCCAACCTCACCCCCGAGCAGGCCAAGGTGGTCTTTCAGTACGAGGAGGCGCGGGTGACGTTGGGTCATATCGTGGCGCAAGAGCTCCTCGGCGAGGTCGGTTCAAGCATCATGTCTGTGGCGATCGCGATCGCCATGTTGTCGAGCACGAGCGCCATGCTCCTCGTTGGCCCCCGTGTGTATGCCGAAATGGCGCGCGATGGGTTTCTTCCGTCCGTCCTGCGTGGTCAGCACGGCGTCCCGCCCCGCACGTCGGTTCTCTTACAGAGCACGCTGGCGATCATCCTGTTACATCTGCATTCGATCGGGGAGCTACTTAGCAATGTCGCTGGCGTGCTGGTCCTGTTTTCGGCGCTCGTAGCGATCGGTCTGTTCTTCGTGAACCGCCGCCGACCGCACCTGGCTTCCCCGAGGCCGCAGGCTTTGTTTGCCGCGATCGTCTATGCGAGCTCGTCCGTGTGGATGCTCTACAGTGCTTTCAAGACTCGAACCGGCTTATTGCCGTGGCTAGCCGTGGTCGCGGTAGCCGGCCTCGGGGGCTACCTCCTCACGGAGTGGCGCCGTGCACGTACCCAAGACGACTCCCCACTCTAGTCGCGGACGATGGCGTCGAGCGCACCGGCATGCGCATGGGCAAGCTCTTCCACGGCAACGTCGCACACACCCTCGATCGCCAGGGTGTCAGCCGCGACTTCACCAAGCGTCTCGAACGGCACCCCGAGGCGCTCGCACAGCAAGAGCGCCTCGTCGACGTTGCCCGACGGGAGGCTCACGACGATCCGCGAAGGCTCCTCGCTGAAGAGCAGGGCATGAGCGGGCGCGTCTCCGCCGGCAGGAAGTGAGATGCGCGCTCCGTGACCGTTCGCGATGCAGGCCTCAGCCACACACATCGCAATGCCGCCGTCACTGATATCATGGGCGCTCCTAACAAGTTGCCGTTGTGCGAGCTCGAGCATGGCCTGCTGCAATGCCGCCTCGGCATCGAGATCGATGCCAACCGGCGCGCCTGTAATCGACCCCATCGTCTGCACGAGCCACTCCGACCCTCCCAAGACGCCACGCGAAGGCCGTCCGAGGTGCGCGATGACATCGCCTTCGTTGAGGAATCCCAAGCCCAATCGGTGAGCTGGGTCCTCGAGCTGACCGACGACCGCTACAGTTGGTGTCGGAAGGATCGATTTCCCGTCAGTCTCGTTGTAGAAGCTCACGTTTCCCGATACGACGGGAGCCCCGAGTGCTGTGCAGGCCGTCGCCAATCCATCGATCGCTCGCGCAAAGCGCCACATCTGCTCAGGCACTTCGGGATTTCCGAAGTTCAGGCAGTCGGTAAGGCCTAGTGGCTTAGCTCCTACGCACACGACATTGCGCGTGCACTCCGCGACCGCCATCGCCGCGCCGAGAAATGGATCGAGCTCCACGTGTCGAGCGTTGCAGTCGGCGGAGATCGCGAGAAACTTCTCCTGAGTGCCATCGGTGTCCTGGCAGAAGACGCGAATGACGGCTGCGTCCCCGTCTCCCGGGCGAACGACTGTGCCGTCTCCGACGATGTGGTCGTACTGCCTCCAAATCCATGACCTGCTTCCGATGTTGGGGGAGCCGATCAGACGCAGCATCTCGGCTCCGAGGTTACCCGGCGCATCGTCGGTCAGGGTGACCAGGGTTGCGGCATCGGGCCTCGCTTCCTGCGGGCGGTCGTACTTAGGCGCACAGTCGGTCAACAGGTCGACAGGTAGATCGACGACGACGACGGGGTCAGGCTCGGTCGGAGCGTCGTCGAATGGATCGTGACCAGGGGTCGCTTTGCAGACGAAGCGACCGGACGACGTAACGCGGCCGACGATCGAGACGTCGAGGTCCCACTTGGCGCAGATGTCGAAGACCTCGTGCTCGCGGCCGCGCTTTGCCACCATCAGCATGCGTTCCTGGGACTCGCTTAGGAGCATTTCGTAAGGACTGAGCGCGCGGGTCCGCCGCGGGATCGCGTCGAGGTCGAGCTCGATGCCGTTGCCTGCGCGTGCGGCCATCTCGACCGACGAAGAAGTCAGCCCGGCGGCGCCCATGTCTTGTACGCCGGACAAACAGCCGGTCGCGAAGATCTCGAGGCAGGCCTCGAGGAGAAGCTTCTCCATGAAGGGATCGCCGACTTGCACCGTAGGAAGTTTGCTGTCGGTTTCCTCGCCGAACTCGGCACTTGCCATCGTCGCGCCGTGAATGCCGTCGCGTCCGGTCTTCGCGCCAACATAGATGATCGGATTCCCGATACCTTCGGCCCTGCCAAAGAAGAGCTCGTCCGTCTTGGCAATCCCGACCGTGAAGGCGTTGACCAAAATGTTGCCGTCGTAGCTGGCATCGAACTGCACTTCGCCACCCACGGTGGGCACGCCGATGCAGTTGCCGTAGCCACCAATCCCAGCGACGACTCCTTTCAGCAAGTGCGGCGTCTTTGGATGGTCAGGCCGCCCAAACCGGAGCGAGTTGAGTGACGCCACCGGGCGGGCGCCCATGGTGAAGACGTCCCGGAGGATTCCGCCGACACCAGTCGCAGCGCCTTGATAGGGCTCGATGTACGAGGGGTGGTTGTGCGACTCCATCTTGAACACCGCGCAGAATCCGTCGCCGATATCGACCGCACCGGCATTCTCGCCAGGTCCCTGCACGACCTGAGGACCTTCGGTGGGCAATCGGGAGAGGTGCACACGAGACGACTTGTAAGAACAGTGTTCGGACCACATTACGCTGATCACTCCGAGCTCGGCATAGCTCGGCTTGCGTGAAAGAGTGCTGAGAACCCGCTCCCACTCGTCGTCGGCGAGGCCGAACTTACGCGCGAGCTCCGCCGAAGCGTCCGGTTCGCCGGGGAAGTTCTCGGGCGTCGTCATTGTGCCCCTAAGTGGCGTCGCAGCGATTGAAAAAGACTCAGCCCATCGTCGTTCCCGAGAATGGCTTCACTGGCCCGTTCTGGGTGCGGCATCATTCCAAGCACGTTCTTGTCGCGGTTGTAGACGCCCGCAATGTCATCGACCGCCCCATTGGGATTGGCCGGGCTGCCTTCGGGCGCATCGCCATGGCGGGTGCAGTAACGAAAGGCGACCTGGTTGTTGGCGTGGAGCTGCCGCAGTGTTTCCGGGCTGCATTGATACCGCCCATCGGCGTGGGCGACCGGAAGCTGCAGTACCTGTCCCTGCCCCATGTCGGTGAAAGGACCGTCGTTTTCGACGCGGACGAAGATGTCTCGGCACTCGAACCGTAGATGAGCGTTGCGGGTCAGGGCACCGGGCAGGAGGCCCATCTCGGTGAGCACTTGAAAGCCGTTGCAGATCCCGAGGATTGGGCCTCCGCGTTCGGCAAACCCTCGAACCGCGCTGACGATCGGGCTAAAGCGTGCGATCGCGCCGGCTCGGAGGTAGTCGCCGTACGAGAAACCGCCAGGGATCACCACAGCGTCGGCACCCCCGAGAGAGATCTCTTTGTGGAAGGCATACCAGGCGTCGGCACCGAGAACATCCCTCACGGCGTGAAGGGCATCCCAGTCCGCATTGGAACCCGGAAATTGTACGACAGCGACTCTCATCGGGAGCGATTTCGGCGTCTAGGCGCGCGGAGCATACGGATGGACCGTCCCCGAGGCAATGCGGAAGGGTCACTATTGAACGAGCTCGAAATACCCGTGCGAGATCTCGGGCGCGAGCCCCTCGGCAGGGGTCAACCGAAACACGATCGTGCCCCGACAGCTGGCTGCGTCGACCTGCCCATACGCACGGCTGTCCTGGCCCATGTAGCCGCGATAGTCGCCCAAGAGGTAGACCTTGCCGGGATCGACGGTCGTTTTGCGGACTAGGTGCTGGCGACTCTGACCGAAGAAGATGAGGTGTTTGTCGCTGCCGCTGCGCTCGTTGCCCCATATGACCGGGCGAGTCAGACCGTTGTCGTCGTTGTAGAACTCGGTGGTGCCGCGCTCCTCGAATTGTAGCGACGAGCCGTCGAGGCGGAGGACGTCGCCAAAAGACTCGATGACGCTACCTTCGGTTGCTGCGACCCGGCCGACCACCCAGCCCTCCTCGGTCGGGTGCTTGCAGACGGCGATCGCGTCAAGCACTGGCTCGCCACGCTTATTGATCAGGACCCGCTCCCCTCGCACGAGAGTGGGGGCCATTCCGTTGTGTCCCATCGTAGCCATGTCGAACAGAAGCACCTTCAGCAGAAGCAACAGGACGATGACCGCCGCGCCGATCCACGATAAACATCCGAGTCCGCTTCGCATCCACCCCACGAATTCGCCTATTCAACGTTTGGATGGTTTTTGTCAAGTCTCCGGAGGAATCGGTCGAGGACGATCCTCGGATCCTCCGCATCATAGACCGCGCGTCGAATGCCGATTCCATGCGCGCCGGCTTCGAGCAACCGCTCCATATCGTCCGGCCCGACGCCACCCAGCGCGAACACCGGGATCTCGAGGCCGGCGATCCCTTGCTGAAACCCTTCCACTCCGATCGCGGGGTTCTTGCCGGGGACTTCGAACACAGGGCTGAGGAACGCATAGGTGGCGCCAGCGTCTTGCGCCACGACGAGACCAGCGCGATCGTGCCGCGATACACCGATGATCTCGAGGCGCGGCCACCGCTGTCGCACGCGCAAGATAGGCAACCCGGCCTCCGGGAGGTGAATCCCATCGGCGCCGACGATCTGCGCCACGTCGGGCCGTTGGCTCACGAGTAAGAGGCTACCCGCCGACGCCGTGATCGCCCGAAGCTCGTGTCCCCAGTCGATCAGCTTTCGGTCCGAGACGTGTTTGGCGCGGAGCTGAATACCGATCTGGTGACCATCATGGCCGTCGAGCGCTCGTCGAAGCGGAGCGATCGGCCCGGCCCCGTGCTCTGGGTTTGTGATGATCCAGATCCGCGGAAGCTCCCTCGGCATCGTTTCTTTGCGTTTACGATCGGCCGTCTTGGTCGGAGCCGATCACGCCCTCGATGGGGCTCGAGGCAGTAGCGTAGAGCTTTCGCTGAATTCGACCCGCGAGAAATGCGTCGCGGCCGGCCTGTACGGCGAGCTTCATCGCGCGCGCCATTCTAACCGGGTCCCTCGCGCCGGCGATCGCGGTATTCATCAGGACGCCGTCGATCCCGAGCTCCATGGCGACCGCTGCGTCGGACGCGGTGCCGACACCGGCATCGACGATCACCGGCACGCCGGCGTGCTTGACTATGATCTCGATGTTGAATGGATTGCGAACGCCGAGGCCGCTTCCGATCGGTGCGGCGAGCGGCATGACTGCGGCGCACCCGATGTCTTCGAGACGCCGCGCCGCGACCGGATCGTCGTTGAAGTATGGCAGCACGGTGAATTGATCATCGACCAGGGCTTTGGCTGCCTCGATCGTCGCGGGCACATCCGGGAAGAGGGTCTTTTCGTCGCCAATGACCTCGAGCTTCACCAGCGGGGTATCGAGGAGCTCGCGCGCCAAGCGCGCCGTCCGAACCGCATCCTCGGCAGTGTAGCAGCCAGCGGTGTTGGGGAGCACGGTGTAGCCGCCCTCGCGAAGCACCGACATGATCGACTTGCTACCGGTTGCCTTCAAGTCGACGCGGCGCACTGCCACTGTGACGACCTCACACCCTGAAGCCTCGAGAGCCAACTTTGCCGTATCGAGATCGGGATACTTGCCCGTGCCCGTGAACAGCCTCGACCGAAACTCGAACCGGCCGATCTTGAGGAGGTCTTGTGACGCTTGCGACACTCAACCGCCTCCCACGAAATGAACCACCTCGACGCGATCGCCGTCGGCGAGCCGGGTGTGTGCATGCTGCGCTCGCGGCACGACCTCTTCATTGCGCTCGACGGCAACCAAGGTGTCTGCAAGCCCCAACGTGACCAGCAACTCCCCGATGGTTGTGTTGGTTTCCACCTGTCGTTCTTCACCGTTGACGACGAGACGCATCTGCGGAGCGTAAAGCGGGCCCCGAGGCGCCGCAAGCAGGTCCGATCAATGGGCGCGGCGGACGCCGGATGATAGGCTCGCTGTCGTGAAGAAGATCTTCGAGGGCGACAATCTTTCCCTGCTGCAGAAGCTTCCGAGGGCGTTCGCTCGGCTTGTCTACATCGATCCCCCTTTCAACACGGGGCAGAGGCAGGCGCGGGAGCGCATGCGCGTGAAAGCCGCCGACCACGGAAAGCGCGTAGGCTTCGGGGGCCGTCGATACGAGGTAGAGCATGTCGAGAGCCCCACGTTCGAGGACGATTTCGACGACTACATTGCGTTTCTCATCGAGCGTATCGAGGCGTCACTGCCCTGCCTGACACCGGATGGCTCGCTCTTCGTGCACCTCGACTACCGCGAGGCACACTACGCCAAGGTCGCGCTCGATCGACTCTTGGGCCGGGATCGCTTTCGAAACGAGATCATCTGGGCCTACGATTTCGGAGGACGCCCGAAACGATGGTGGCCAGCCAAGCACGACACCATCCTTTGGTACGTCCTCGACCCGAAGCGGTACGTGTTCCAATTCGACGAAATGGATCGCATTCCGTACATGGCGCCCGGCCTCGTCGGAAAAGAGAAAGCAGCTCGAGGCAAGACACCGACCGACGTCTGGTGGCACACGATCGTCCCCACCGGCGGCAAGGAGAAGACCGGCTACCCGACCCAGAAGCCCCTCGGCGTGCTCGAGCGAATCATCAAAGTGCACAGCGAGCGGGGCGACACCATCCTCGATTTCTTTGCGGGGAGCGGGACGGCAGGTGAAGCGGCCGCGCGTCACGACCGGGGGTTCGTGCTGATCGATGAGAACCCGGAAGCCATCGCAATCATGTCGAAGAGGCTCGCCCGTTGGGGTCCCGAGGTCGTCGCCTCTTCGAAGCAGGCTAGCGCGGAATGAATTCCACCTCGAACACCGCAGGCCAGAGCTTTCCGGTCAACAAGAAGGTCTGCGTATCCGGCTTGTAGGCGATTCCATTGAGCACGTCGGCCCGCGCTGCCTCGTCACGGGAGAGCAGACCCCTGGCGTCGATCGAGGCGGTCACGTCGCCGTTGGTCAGATCGATGCGCACGATCTCTTGTCGCCGCCAGATATTCGCGTAGACGTGTGGACCCACACATTCGAGCTCATTGAGCATACGGACTGGGATGCCGTTTTTGTGCACCATCACCCGACGAAGAACTTGCATCGTTTCGGGATCGCGGATCGCGAGAGTCGACGACCCGTCGCTCATGATCAACGAGGTGCCGTCGAAACAGAGTCCCCACCCTTCGCCGTCGTACCGAAAGGTCCCTCGTTTTTCGAGCGTATCGAGGTCGGAGACGATCGCCTGCCCGGAACGCCAGGTGAGCGCGATCAGTCTGTCGTCGACGCGCGCCAGCCCTTCACCGAAAAGCCTTTGGTCGAGCTTTCGCTCCGCCAGCACTTTCCCATCGCCGAGCCTTACTCTTCGAAGCGAGGACTTTCCGTATCCGCCGGTGCTTTCATAGAGGAACCCGTCGTGCCAAATCAGCCCTTGGGTGAAGGCGTTGCGGTCGTGGGGATAGCGTCTTAGCACCCGGGTGCGGAGCGCTTCGATTTCGATCGTCGCCGCGTCAGCCTGCGAATCCGAAGGCTCGATCTCGACTGGTGCCACCGTTTCTTCGGATGGTTCTCGGAACTTCGGCACGAGGAAAACCGCAACGGCGACAGCCCCGCCAACGAGCATGCCGGCCCACATTACGCGAGCGGATCGCTGCTCGGCGCGCTTCACCGCTTCGGTATGCCGTCGTTGGGCCCGGGCCATGCAGGGCCGAGCCTAGTCTTCTCGGGTAGCGACGCCAATGCTTGACGCCAGCGGCGGCACCCGTTAGCCAGAACCCGTGCATCCCGACTCCCCAACGCCGCTGCGTCCGCGACTCCAAAGCGCGGACGCCTCGCTTCGGCCTACCCGCGCGGAAATCATGCTGGATGCGATCGCCCACAACTTGCGTGTCGTCAAGGGCGTCGCCCAAGGCTGCAAGGTCCTTGCCGTCGTGAAAGCCGATGGCTACGGCCACGGGATCGTGCCGATTTCTCTAAAGCTCCAGACCGAGGGTGTCGACGGGTTTGGCGTCGCCCTGGCCGAGGAAGGGCTCGAGCTTCGAGGGGCTGGAATCGATCGCGCGATTCTCGTCCTCAACGGAATTCATGGGGGAGCACATCGCGATGTGATCGCTTCGGGCCTCACACCGGTGCTTTACGAGATATCCGAAGCCGCTGCGTTCCATGCGGTTGCCGGCGGCCGGCCGATCGACGTCCATCTGAAGGTCGACACGGGGATGGGGCGCCTCGGCGTCCCGGTCGCTAACCTAGCAGAGTTTCTGACCGACCTTCGGAGCTTTCCCTCGATCCGGATCGCGGGACTCATGACGCACCTCTCCACCGCCGACGCGGACCCAGACTTCGTAGCCGTTCAACTGGCTAGCTTCGCCCATGCTGACGGCCTGGTTCGAAGGTACGGCCATGATCCCGTCGTCCGACATGCTGCGAATAGTGCGGCGCTTTTCCGTCATCCCGAAGCGCACTTCGACTGGGTACGTCCCGGGATCGCTCTCTATGGCTATCCAGGTGCCGATTCGATCGACGCACCACTTCGACCGGCCATGCGTTGGCGCACCGAGCTCATTCGAATCCGAATGCTCGAGCCCGGCGAATCCGCTGGGTACGGTCGAACGTTTCGGGCGACTCGACAGATGCGACTCGCGACGATTCCACTTGGCTACGGAGACGGACTTCTTCGCTCGGCGTCCAACCGCGCCGAGGTCTTGATCGGTGGCCGCCGTTGTCCGGTCGTGGGCAACGTGTCGATGGATCTCACCACCGTTGACGTCTCGACCGTGCCTGATGTAGCACTCGGCGACGAAGTCCTACTCCTCGGCGAACAAAACGGCGAATCGCTCGATGCGCGCGATCTGGCACGTGCCACGGGAACGATCCCTTACGAAATCCTCACGAACGTGTCCCGTCGTGTGCCTCGCGTCTACTTGAATGGGTGACTTGCCTGGTTGAAAACGTGGTATGAAACCCCGTGAGCGGCGCAGCCCCCACGGCGTCATCGGCCCCCGAAGAACCCGGTAAAGTGCGCAGCGTCGCGCGTGATGTGGGCCAGTGGTTGGCCAAGTTGCTGTTGGCACCCTTCGTCGAGATCGGTGCCCTCAGCAGGCTTCTTGCAGAGTCGATTTTTTGGGGGATTCGGCCGCCGTACCGGGTGCGCCTGTTTGTCGAAGCGATGGAGTTCGTCGGCATCGGCTCGGTTTTCCTCGTGTCATTGACCGCACTTTTCGTTGGCGCCGTCCTCGCTCTACAGCTGGTGGACGGCTTCCGCGATTTCGGCGCCGAGAACCAGACCGGCGCCGTCATCGGACTTGCGCTTGCGCGCGAGGTGGGCCCTGTGTTTGCAGCCCTCATGGTGACCAGCCGTGCTGGGAGCGCAATGACGACCGAGCTCGGCTCGATGCGGGTCACGAACCAAATCGACGCTTTGGTCACGATGGCGGTCAACCCCGTGCAGTATCTCGTCGTGCCTCGGCTGGTGGCGGGCTTCGTGATGGTGCCCGTGTTGACGATGCTCTTCAGCGTCGTTGGCGTCTTCGGAGCTTTCTCCGTGGCGGTGTTTTTGTTAGGGCTCGATCCTGGGGTTTTCATGGACCGCTTGCAGTGGCTGGTCGATTGGGACGACGTATCGCAGGGGCTCATCAAGGCGATGGTATTTGGTGTTGCCGTCACGTTGATCGCATGTCGACAAGGCTTTTTCGCGAAAGGTGGCGCGGCAGGAGTAGGGCGCGCCACCAATCGGGCCGTCGTGCACAGCGCGATCGCCATCCTGATGCTCGACTACCTGGTTACGAGCATGGTCCTCGGCGAGGGGTTTTTCTGATGAAGGTCTTTCGACGCAACTTGATAGGCGTCACACATCCCCCATTGGCGGAGGAAATCAAGACCAACCCCATCCACGTGCAGATCCGGGATGTTCACAAGTCGTACGGCGATCACCACGTGTTGCGGGGTGTGTCGCTCGACATCTATCGCGGCAAGACCAATCTGGTCATCGGTCCATCGGGTTCCGGCAAGAGCGTGCTCATGCGCCAATTGATCCGCCTCGAGAAACCCGACTCCGGGGAGATCTGGGTAAACGGTGTCGACTTCGCCCGTCTAGAAGGCCTGGATCTTGCCGCCAGGCGCCGCACCTTCGGCATGGTGTTTCAGATGTCTGCCTTGTTCGATTCGATGACCGTGTTCGACAACGTCGCCTTTCCCCTTCGTGAGCATACCAATTTCCCACGCAAAGAGATTCGGACCCGCGTCATGGAGCGACTGCAAGGGTTAGGCATTGCCGAGGCTTCACACAAAATGCCCGCTGAGCTTTCCGGCGGGATGCAAAAGCGGGTTGCAGTGGCGCGCGCGATGATCCTCGAAAGTGAGATCCTCATCTACGATGAGCCGACGACGGGCCTCGATCCGATCACAACCGAGATGGTCGACGACCTCATCACTGAAGCCGAAGACATGTTTGGCGTCACGTCGGTGGTCATCAGTCACGACATGGCTTCCGTCGTTCGCATCGCCGACTACCTGAACTTCCTCCACGACGGCCAGATCGCAGCCAGCGGAACGCCGCAGCAGCTCCTACAAACCGACCACCCCGCCACCGCCGAATTCATCCGAGCCTCCCGCATCACCCTCGAATAAAGGGGACAGTCCCCTTTTCCCCAGGGTTAATCGCTTGCGACCATCGCCAGAGGCGCCAGAGTGTTCCGGTGTCAGAGCTCGCCGAGTCGATCCTCCGCGCCCATCGAGAGGCCACCGCGCGTGGAGAGGATGGTTACATCGACCCCGAAACCGGCTTCTTCGTGATGACCGCGGAGTTTCTGCGCGCGCGGGCGGAATGCTGCGGTTCGGGGTGCCGCCATTGTCCTTACTCGGAAGAGGAGCAGCGGGCTGCGGGTCGCCCGATGTGACGTTACGTGGGTCAGGACTTGCGCAGCACCGCGATCAGGAAGCCACCGAGGTATCGAAGCGGGGAATGGCCTGCCAAGAGCTCGGCCCGGCTAAGGCCGCGTCCGACCCAGGGAATTCGATGGACGGCTGCGAAAGGCGTGAGCACGCGAACCCCACGATAGTCGACCAGCTCGAGCTCGGGCGGCAACAGTTTCGGAATTGCGAGAGGTGAATCCCACCGAGTGAAGATATCCGCCTCGGTTCGGTCGTCGCTGATCGGCTGAGGGCCAGCGACCCTCTTCGCGAGATAGCGAAGGCTCCACGGGTTGTAGAATTCCAGCAGTAGATGACCGCCCGGCCGCGTGACGCGCGCTGCCTCCCGAACTGCCCCTTCGATGTCGGGGATGTGGGCGAGTACTTTGAAACTGTAGGTGAGATCGAATTGGTCATCCTCGAAGGGGAGGTCGCAGACGCTTCCAATGCGCACGTCGAGGCCGCGGTCCCTGGCTCGCTGCGCCATTCCTTCCGACAGGTCGATCCCCACGGCCTTCTCCGCGATCTCCGCGATCCGCGCCAGAATCAAACCCGTGCCGCAGCCAAGCTCGAGCACACGCGCACCTCGGGCATAAGGCGCCGTGACCTGAACCTCGAGGTCGTCGATCATTTGGTGGTAGCCGTAGCCGCGCCCTCGTTCGTATGAGTCGCTGAAGTCGTCGTAGTATCGCCGCGCTTTGTGCTCGGATCCTTCACGCATGGATTTCTTCATAGAGCAGTTCGTACGCTGCTGCGACTTCTTGCGGTGAGAACTTCGATGTCGCAAGTGCATGCGCCTTCTGCCCGATCTTCGCGCATAAGGCTTGGTCGGCGCTCAAGCTCTCGATCGCCGCGGCCAACGCTTCGGCATTCGTCTCCACGGCGACCGCCCCCCCAATCTCGGCGAGCTCCTCGGACGGGGTCCCCTTTCCGACGAGCACCGGGCGAGCGAGGCACATCGATTCGAGCGCCACGAGCGGATAGTCCATCTTCGCGTAGGCTGTCCGGTTGACCATGACGACGAAGTCGCTGAGCCCGAGGAGCTCGTGGATGTGTCGGGTTTCTCCAACCCATCGCACTTGCGCCTCGATGCCCCATCGCCTTGCTTGCCCACGAAGTCGGGACAGCGCTTCGTCTGCTTTGGGCGTCTTCCGGCGGCAGGCCATCAACAGGATTGCGTCCGAGCGGTTCCATGCCGCAAAGCCTTGCAAAGCCGTTTCAGCGCCGCCACCGAACTCGAGGTCACCCGGGTAGATCCAGATGGGCGCGGTATCGGGGAGCTGGTGCTTGTCGCGCAAGCTGATCCGCTCGAGCGCGGTAGGCGGCGCGAGGGGCGGCACGCACGGCGGAATCAGTCGCAGCTCGCTCTCGCTGACACCCTCTTGGCGAAAGCGCTCGTACGCGAACCGAGAGAGCGTGACGGTCGCGTCTGCGAACAACAGCCTCCTCGCGGCCACTCCTTCCCCGGGCACGCTGCATACGGTGTGGACACTCGGTACTCTGCGAATCGCAGTCGCAATGCGACCGGCTGCTGAGCTCTTCGGGTTAGGTGCGAAGAAAAAGTGCCAAAGATCTGCAGAGCTTTCGAACAGCAGATGGCGCAAGACGCCGAGATTCGCTCGCACGCTGGGCGCAAAGCCTCCTGCGGACGCGGCACCGTACACTAGCTCGACGCGTCCCCGGTCGATCGGGCTCGCTTGGCCGGAGCGTCCCATCAACACCGGAGAGTGCCGCTGAAGATGCCCCGCGATATCGCGAACCAGATTCTTGCTGCTGTCGTTCCAAGGAGGGGCGACCGGCTTCGACACGAAGAGGACTTCCGCCATTGGCAACGGTTACGCTTCACTCGGGTGCATTTCAAGTGCTTGACCCACGACTCAGTAGGCGTTAGCCAGTCATCCCATGCGCGACGTCCATTTGCTTCGAGCGAGGTCAGGTGCTCGCAGGTAGACGAATCGCCGTCGTGATGCCGGCCTACAACGAAGCGAAGCTGGTTCGACGGGCGCTCGAAGCCATTCCGAGCTTGGTGGACCACATCATCGTGGTCGATGACGCGAGCACCGACGCTACGAGTGACACGGTGCGCGTGTTCGGTGGGCCCGTAGAGCTTATCCAGCACGAAACCAACCAGGGCGTCGGTGCTGCGATCGCGACCGGTTGTAGGCAGGCCCTCTTGCTCGGCGCGGATTTGACGGCGGTGATGGCGGCGGACGGACAGATGGACCCGGTGGACCTACCGGCCTTGCTGGCGCCCCTAATCTCGGGGGAGGCCGATTACGTCAAGGGCAATCGCCTGGACTGGCCTGCGGCGAGCGAGGTGATGCCGTGGCACCGATGGCTCGGAAACCACGTGTTCTCCCTGCTGACGCGACAAGCGATTGGGCTAGACGTCCAGGATTCGCAGTGCGGTTACGCGGCGATGAATCGGCGCACGCTACAGGCATTCGATTGGGAACGCCTGTGGAAGGGCTACGGTTACCCGAACGATCTGCTGAGTTGGGTAACAGTTTGTGGTTTGCGCGTGCGAGAGGTCCCTGTGCGCCCGGTCTACGGATCGGAGCAGAGCGGGATCCGACTCCGTCATGTCATGTTGATCATTCCTTTCGTGATCGCGCGCGCATGGCTTCGAAGACACGCGCGGCGAGGAGAGCTCGCGCGGCAGCAGCCCCGTCAGACGTGACAGCGACCAATTCAGCAACAGTGCCAGTGATCAGTAGTTTCTTACGACTACTTCGCTGACTTTGCCTCGCTTTTTTGCGTTGCAGTTGATCGCGCGTGGGGCTGCGACGGTTTCGATGCGGAAGGCTCGATACAGCTTTCGGATGACGGGAACGTCGCTGTTTGACAGCATTAGCTTGCAGCCCCGACGGTCTAGGGCGCGATAGACATCGCGGAGGCGGACTTGATGTTCTCGCGAAAAGCCGTCTCGTGCGTAGGAGGTGAAGCTTGCTGTCTCCGAGACCGGTTCATAAGGCGGATCGAAGTAGACGAAGTCCCCGGGCTTCGCCTTTTCGAGTAGGCTCTCGAAGCCGGTGCACTCGATCTTGGCGGCTTGCAAAGCATCGCTCGCCGCGTGAAGGCCGCTTTCGTTTAGGATCCGCGGGCTCTTGTATGAGCCGACGGGGACATTGAATTCGCCCTTGCGATTGACGCGATGAAGGCCGTTGAAGCAGGTCTTGTTCAGGTAGATGAACATCGCCGCACGTTTGGAGGTGGAGAGGCGGCGGCCTTCGTTGTAGTGCTCACGCACCACGTAGTAGCTCTCCCTCGAGTGACGGCTTGCAAGCCCTCGCAAGTCGTCGATCACGCTCTGCACGTCGTCGCGAATCGCCGTGTAGGTCGCCACCAAGGCGGGGTTGATGTCGGTCAGGAGAGCACGCTCGGGCAAACGCGCGAAGAAGAGAGCGCCGCCGCCGACGAAGGGCTCGACATGGCGCATCCGGGCGATTCCGGGGGGAAGCAGCGGTCGCAACTGACTCAGCAACCGGCCCTTGCCCCCGGCCCACTTCACGAAGGGGGCTGCCTCCCTCGGCTGTTGCTGAGTCCTCGCCGCGACCGCTGCGGATGTCGTCATGTGTAGTATGGTTGCCTACATCAGCGACAAACCGAAAAAACCGGCGCGGTCCCCACCAGTTTCGATCGAATTTCGCGGCTACTTGGCCCTGGCCACCATATCGCGCAGGCGTTCGATCGCTTCTTCGAGCACGGGCATGGGAGGGCCGAAGGAGAACCGCATGTGGTTCAAGAACCGGGAAGGTCGGCCGCTGCGGCGCTTGCCCGGGTTTACATCGAAGAAGTGGCCGGGCACGCAGATCACTTGCTGCTCGAGCGCTGCCCTGAAGAAGTCGTCGCTACTTCGGATCGACGCCGGGAGCCCGCTCAAATCACCCCATGCGTAGAAGGTTCCCTCCGGCTCGAGGTCAAAACGCACCCCGATGTCCTTCAGGCCCGTCACGAGAAAGTCGCGCTTGTCGCGAAACTCGGTTTGAATCGCTTTCGTCTCGGCCAAGGTGGGGGCTTCCTGGACGAGGTCGATCGCAGCCCGCTGCATGGGGGCAACACCACCGCCGTCCAAGAACGAACCGGCGCTCGCTGCTGATTCGATGACGCGCTTCGGCCCGACGATCCAACTCACCCGAAAGCCTGGGTACCGCCAGTTCTTGGTGAGCCCATCGAAGACGACGATCGGATCTTCGTCGACGTCCTCTACGTACTGTGCCGCGCTCACGATCGATTGGTCACCCGTCCATACGTAGTGCGAATAGAATTCATCGAGCAAAAGGGCGCAACCTAGGCTTCGCGACTTCTCTACCCAGCCCGCAAGGACATTGCCCCCGATGACTTTGCCGGTCGGGTTGCATGGGTTGCTCAGTAAGATGGCGCTGAGGCCGAGACCGAGAATCTCCTCTTCGAGCTCTCTCGCGCTGAATTCATATCCGGACTTGGGGTCGAGGAGAATCGGGATCGGCAGGAAACGCCGAAACACGTCGAGGAGCTCTTCGTACGCCGTATAGTCGGGCAGGAAGTGCCCCAGATGAATAGGCGCGATCGCCGCGCATGCTCGCATGACCGCGACACGTCCACCGCCCGCGATTGCGACGTTGTCCGCGGAGTATTGGGACTTCATGCCTCGGCGAAACAGCTTGTTGTAGAGACCGGCCACCGCTTCGCGCAGCTCCCAAACACCAGGCACGGGTGCGTAATCGAGATCGTGACTGTGCACATCGATTCGGTTGACTCGTGCCGGGGCACCAGCGAGTGGTCCGGTATCGGGCTGACCTTGGCCGAGATTGCACCACCCTGGCGCGTCTGTCTTAAACCCATGCTTTTGCGCCTCGACCGTCACGTAGATCACACCGGTGCGCGGAACAGCACGAAACGCGGCAAGCTCGGCCACGTCGTTCATGGGATTGGAGCTCTCGTCGTCCATGCGCTGGCGAACTCTAGCAGAAGTCCGGAAATGCGATAGCCTTGGTCAATGGACGTGCTGCGAATCGAGGGGCTCCTGGTCGACTGCGTGGTCGGGGTGTACCCGCACGAGCGCAACGCCTCTCAACCGCTCCGCGTCGACGTCGAAATGCGCCTCGACACCGAGACCTCCGGGGTCAAGGAGAGCTTCTCGTCGACCGTCGATTACGCAGCCACGGCATCGCAGCTCGTCTTTCTGCTCCGCAGCTGTCGCTTTCGCCTGCTCGAGACTGCCGCCCACGTCTTGGCCCGATACCTCTTGGCTCCTCCAGCACGCGGAGAGCGCCGAGCCCAAGTCAACTCGGTCGTCGTCCGGCTGACGAAGCCCGGTGCCCTGCGTGGGTTCGCAGTGCCGTCGCTAGAGATCGAGCGTCCGGCTTCGTGGTGCACGATCGACGTCGAAACGAAGCCCTTCGGCATCGTCGACGTGATTCACGAGACCGCAGGCGCAGGCATCTATCGGCTCAATGTCGCTCCTGGCAAAGGGATTCCACTGCACGTGCATCGCCAAATGCGCGAATCGGAGATGGTGCTGAGCGATGGATTGCTCTGTCAGGGGCAGCCGTGCGCTTCCGGCACCGTGCATCGCTGGCCCCGGGACGCCGCGCACATGTATCACAACCCCACCGACCGCTATCAGACGATCCTCTGCGTCGATTCGCCGCGTTTCATAGAAGAAGACGAAATCGAGGTGGAGGGCGAGCCGGCCGACGTCCCGGCCGAAGCGCCGTGGGGTCCAATCGCGGGGCTCGGGTGACGTGAGCGTTTCCGAGGGCAGGGTGGTCGTCACCGGCGCGACCAGGGGAATCGGTCGTGCCACGGCGCACGCGATTCTCGAACGGGGTGGCCAGGTGATCGCGATCGGTCGTGACGCCGGCCTCCTCGATGAGTTGCGCCGTGAAGACGAGGAGCGCGTCCGGATCGTGGCGGCAGACCTCACAGATCTGGAAAACCTGCCGTCCGTCGCCGAAGAGGCCTTCGCTGCGTTCGAAGGCGTGGATGGCCTGGTCAACAATGCAGGGATGGCGCGGCACGAGCGCGTCGGGACGATCCAGCTCGAGTCACTCGAAGCGCAACTTCGGCTCAACCTCATGGCGCCCCTCTTGTTGTCGCAGCTCGTCGCTGAGCACTTCGGCAGCCGGGGTGGGGCGATCGTCAACGTGTCGAGCACACTTTCCGAGCGAGTCGCGTCCGGGACCGCAGCCTATGCCGCAAGCAAGGCCGCGCTCAACGCGATCACCAAGGCGCTTGCGCTCGAGCTCGCACCCGGCGTTCGCGTCAACGCCGTTCTTCCCGGGGTCGTCGACACCGATATGATTCGCGCGCCACGGCTCCGCGCAGGAGAAACGCCCCCGCTTGGTAAGGAGCTCGAAGCACGTATTGCGGCTCAGCTCGAGGCCCTGCGGTCGCGGCACCCGATCGGCCGGCTGGGACGGCCTGAAGACGTGGCGACGGTGATCGTGGGATTGCTCGATCATCCGTGGCAAACAGGAAGCCTCGTCACGATCGACGGGGGTCTTTCGATTGCGTAGGGTTGAAGACCCTCGCTTTTTCTCACAGACTCCGGGCGGCCGTGGCTCAAACCCAGAAAGTCGTCCTCGACGCGGACGCTATTCGACGTAGCGTGCGACGTGTAGCAGTGGCGATTCTGGAGGCGACCTCGGGTATCGAGGATCTCACGCTCGTGGGCATCCGACGCGGTGGAGTCGCCATTGCGGCACGAATCGCCGAGGAGATCGCAGAAGCGGAGGGGAAAGCACCGCCGATTGGCACCGTAGACATCTCCCTCTATCGAGACGACGCCGCGACCGCGCTCCCGAATCCCAAGATCGGTCCGACCGACATACCGTTCGACGTGAGCGGAAGGCACGTCGTGCTGGTCGATGATGTTCTTCAGTCCGGCAGGACGGTTCGCGCTGCGATCGAATGCCTTCAAGACTACGGGCGCCCGGCACGCGTGTGGCTTGCAGTGCTCTGTGATCGGGGCGGCCGTGAGCTTCCGATCGCGCCGGATTTCGTCGGCAGGACCATCGAGGTGGATGAACGCGGCCGCGTCGACGTCTGGATAGATGCCGCAGGCCCTGACCGTGTCGTTCTCACCGAGGGCGGGTGATGGAGACATTCGCTCATCGTCACCTCCTCGACATAGAGGGCCTCACGCGTTCCGAGGTCGAACGCATCCTAGACACGGCTAAAGCCTTTTTCGAGGTGTCCCGCAGGCCGGTTCGCAAGGTCCCAACCCTGCGCGGGAAGACGGTCATCAACTTGTTTTACGAGTCGTCGACCCGCACCCGGACCTCATTCGAGCTCGCCGGCAAGCGGTTGAGCGCTGATGTCATCAACATGAATATCTCCGCGTCGAGCGTGAGCAAAGGCGAAACGCTCCAAGATACGTGCCGAACGCTCGCAGCCATGCACCCGGATGTCGTCGTCATTCGTCACTGGGCCGCCGGCGCACCGAACTACGTGGCCTCCAGAATCGATTGCAGCGTCATTAATGCGGGCGACGGAATGCACGCGCATCCGACCCAGGCGTTGCTCGACGCATTCACGATTCGCAGACACCGGGGAACCCTCGAGAATCTAGTCGTCACCATCTGCGGCGATGTCGCGCATTCTCGGGTGGCGCGCTCCAACGCCAACCTGTTGAAGCTCTTTGGATGCGAGGTGCGCGTAGTTGGGCCCCGGACGCTACTTCCAGCGGCGGTCGATTCGCTCGGGGTGCGGGTCTACGACCGACTCGATGAGGCGCTCGAGGGTGCGGACGTGGTCATGGTTCTCCGTATTCAGAGCGAACGCCTCGAAGGGGCTCTTCTGCCTAGCCTTCGGGAGTACGCCAGGACGTTTGGTATCGGAGCAAAGGCGATGGCTCTCGCCAAGCCGGACGCGATCGTGATGCATCCCGGCCCGATGAATCGCGGCGTCGAAATCGAAAGCGAAGTCGCGGACAGCGACCGCAGCGTCGTGTTGTCTCAGGTCGAGTCCGGCGTTGCCGTCCGGATGGCTTTGCTCTACCTCCTGGCGGGCGAGGCTACGGAGTCGCCCGCAATCGGTGAAGTGGGTTGACGGCGGTTCAGACAGGGCTCGACCGTATTGCGAGCGATGATTCGGACGCGGTTCGTTTGATCCGCGGGCGTAAGGTGGGGCTTCTCGGGCACGCTGCGAGTGTCGATTGCAAGCTTCGGGCCGCGAGCGTTGTCTTGGCTGATGTCGGTGCGAAGGTCTCGGCGCTTTTCGGCCCCGAGCACGGCTTCGCCGGCGCCGCGCAAGACATGGTTGGTGTCGGGAGCTCCATCTCCCAGATTCCGATGTACTCGCTCTACGGAGGCGGCCCAGAGGATCTCAGCCCGCGGCCCGAGTGGCTCGACGGCCTCGATGTCGTCGTCATCGATCTTCAAGACGTTGGCTCTCGCTACTACACTTATGTGTGGACCGCCGCGTTGATGCTCAAAGCGGCGGCGTCCGTCGGAATTGAGGTGGTGGTACTCGACCGGCCAAACCCACTTGGGGGGGTCCGCGTGGAGGGCGCGCCTCAGAGGGATGGCTATCTTTCCTTTGTAGGCCTCTATCCCGTGCCTGTCCGTCATGGCCTGACGATCGCCGAGCTCTTATCAAGGGTTGCAAACCGCGAGAACATCCCGCGTGACGCCCTACGCGTCATCCCGATGCGCGGCTGGCAGCGTTCGATGACTTGGAGTCAAACCGGTCTTCCGTGGGTGATGCCATCTCCCAACATGCCGACCTGGGATACCGCCCTCGTTTACCCGGGCGGCTGCCTCGTCGAGGGCACGAAGCTGTCCGAAGGTCGGGGCACCACTCGCCCCTTCGAGATCTGGGGCGGGCCGGACTTGGACGTGGCTAACCTGCTGGCTCTGGATCTCCACGGCGCGACCCTTCGCCCGGTCGAGTTTACCCCGACTTTTCACAAGCACGCCGGACAGTCCTGCAAGGGGGTGCAGGTGCACGTGAACGACCCTTGGGTGTTTCGCCCGTACGAAGCGTATCAGCGAATGTTGGCGGCAGTGCTCCAGTCGGTGCCGACTAAGGCGAGATGGCGGACGGAGACCTACGAATTCGTTTCCGATCGGCCTGCGATCGATCTTCTCACAGGCGGTCCGGAATTCCGAACTGCGATCGATCAGGGTGCGTCGCTCGATGATGGGCTCGCCCTCGAAGCGCGGGGCGCCGCGCAATTCGATGATGATCGACGCGCATCGTGGCTTTATGAGAAGTGACGGTAGCCAGGCCGGTCGAATTCGACGGGCCGACCCTCGTGATCGAGGATTCGAACTTCGCGCACTCCGACGATTTCGCCGATCGAAGTGGCTGGTATCCCGGCGGTGTCAGGGGGTGCCGTGAACAAGAGCTCATAATCCTCGCCACCGGTGAGCGCGAGCTCGATTGGATCGAGGTCGAGGGCGGTGCAGAGCTCTCCGTAACCTGGCGCCGTCGGAACATCGCTTGCGTGGATCATCGCGCCCACGCCCGAAGCTGCACAGAGGTGTTGTAAGTCCTGGAGACAACCATCCGAGATATCGATCATGGCCGTCGCGTAGCGGGTCAGCTCCTGCACGATGGCGCCATGCACTGGCGGGCGACGCCATCGCGCGACGAAGCTCTCTGCGTTCTCGAGGTCGGACGCCCCTGCTTTCAGAATCTCCAGACCGAGGGCCGCCGCTCCGAGCTCGCCAGTGACGTAAACCTGATCGCCGGGGCGCGCGCCGCTTCGGGTCAACGGTTTCGCTTCTGGCAGGCCAAAGACGGTGGTTGTGATGGAGAGCGAACGGCCGTGACTGAGGTTCCCCCCGATGATCCGCGCACCCGTAAGCTCTGACGCCTCCGCAATGCCCTCGATGAGCTCGCGAAAATCCACATCGGTAAAAGCGTCCGGCAGGGTCAGAGCGATCACTGCTGCGGTCGGGTTTGATGCCATCGCCCAGACATCGCTCGCCGCAGTGATCACGGCGCGCAGTCCCAACTCGCGACAGGAGATCAGGTCACGACGAAAGTGGACGTCTTCGACTTGTACATCGACGGTCACGATGGTCGGCCGATCTCCAAAATCGACGACGGCCGCATCGTCGCCAATCCCCACGATCACCTCAGAAAAGGGGACTGTCCCCTTTTTCTCGCCGGTTAACCCCTCAGAAAAGGGGACTGTCCCCTTTTCGAAGCGCCTTTTTATCCAGTCGATTTTGGCGAATTCGTCATGCATCGTCGTCAGCAGCTGGAAGCTTGATGACGAACACTGTGCCTGCGTCCACCTCGCTGGTCACTTCGATTTTTCCGTCGTGCCCGTCGACCAGTTGCTTGACGATGGAGAGTCCGAGGCCGGCCCCCCCGTGCTCGCGCGTCGTGCCTCCATCGATCTGATAGAAAGCGTCGAAAATTCGAGCAAGTTTGTCTTCCGGGATGCCGCGCCCGGTGTCGCGCACCGTCAGCACGACGGCGGGCCGAGTGCTCCGGAACAATGCGGCCCCAAGTCCCTCGGTAACGCCTGAATCGAGTGATCCGGGCTCGGCCGAAAGCTCTACCTCGCCTCCCTCCGGTGTGAACTTCACCGCGTTTTCCGCGAGGTTCACGATGATTTGCCGAAGGCGCACCGGGTCTCCGTAAACCTTGGGTGTGTCTTCATCGACGTCGATTTGCAGACTGACGTTGCCGCGATTCGCTGCAGGTACGACGGTCGATCCCACATCTGACAGGAGGGCCTTCGCGTCGACCGCTTTCTTTTTCAGCCTCAGCGAGTCGGCCTCGAGTTGCCCGAGGTCGAGCAAGCTGCTGATCAACCCCAACAACTGGTCGGCCTTGCCGCGGATCGTTCGAAGAAACTCGGACTGGCCGTCGCTGAGCGCGCCCGCTGCACCGCTTTCGAGCATCTCGGCATAGCCGATGATCGATGTCAGGGGAGTGCGAAGCTCGTGACTGACGGTCGCCAGAAAGCTCGACTTGAGCTTGTCGAGCTCTTTGAGCTCCTCGAAGGAAGCTTTGAGACGCTCGTTCTTTTCGGCGAGCTCTCTATAGTTTTCTCGCACGTTGGCGACCTGCATCGTCGAGGCCAGCTGAGCACGATGCCCGGAAAACACCAAAAGCTCGAGCACGGCCTGCAGATGCGCTGAAAGCTTTTCCGCAACATCATCGCGAACCCGGGGCATCGCGGTAAAATGCGCGAGCGCTATCTTTGCGTCGATCGCCGAATCCACCGACAACAGCGACGCTGGAGCAGCTTTCGTGCCGGCCGGCACGTAGGGCCCCAAGATGAATCGTCCGATCAAGCGACCCTGATAGAAGAGGGGAGCCACGCGGTAGACGGCACCGGTGAAACACGGGTGAACTATCGCCCGATCGGTCGGCTCCACGTCGCGGACCGCGCTGACGGTGTTGGCGCATGCCTTCTCCCCGCCAGCAAGTGTATTGAGGTAGCGACAAAGCGGTCGATCCTGATGTGCGTCGGCAAGCAAGTCGCCCTCATGCGAAACCACGCGCACTGGAAGCCCAAACAAGGCAAAAAAGGATTTGCACACCGTGGTGACGGCGTCCCTGCCCAGCACGTCCTCGAGACGGATGACGTCTCCCATCAAGAGGTCTGCAGCATTGGTGTCGTCGTGCATCATCGCCCGCGTTGCCTCGGGTCGTGTTTGAGCGTGGACTCGACCTCTGTGATGAGGCGAGTCGGGTTGATTCCGAATTTCTCTTCGAGCTCGTGTTCCTTCTCGAGGTTGTTCCAGGTTTCTCGAACCAGGCCCAACAACGTTTGAACGACCCCGTAGCCTCGAGTGGCGATTGCTTTGTAGATCGTGGCCCGGCTTTGGGCGGATATCGCCTCCAGCTCTTCGTCTGTTCGAATCCCTTCGAGGTCCCGTTTGTTGAACTGAATGACGATCGGAATTTGTTCGGGATCGATCCCGATCTCGGCGAGGTTCTCTTTGAGGTTGGCGAACGATTCCCGGTTTGCATCGTCCTCGCTGCGCTGCGAGTCGGCTACGAACGCGACCCCATCAGCTGCTTGAAGAACGAGCCGGCGCGTCGTGTTGTGCATCACCTGTCCTGGAACGGTGAAGAGCTTCAAGCGCACCTTGAGCCCACTCTCCGAGCTCACGGTGATGGGGAGCATGTCAAAGAACAGGGTTCGATCATTTTGGGTTTCGAGAGTCATCAGCTCTCCACGCGTATTCGACGCAGCGAGCCAATGGATTGCCCGCAGATTCGTCGTTTTGCCACTCAGCGCCGGCCCGTAATACACGAGCTTCACAGTCAGCTCTTTCGCCCCGAAATCTACTTGCATGCCGTGTTGAACATGCGCTCTGACCGCGAGCCTATCCCCGCATCATGAGCCACGCGCCCACCCCCATTAGGCCCAACATCATAGCGAACGCGACCCACTGAAGCGTTCTTTTGTGCTCTACCGTCGCGGGCGTGACTCGGGTGTCCTCTAGTTGCTGGGTGGCCAGCGCGATCAACCTGTCGATCTGCTTGGAGGCTTCCTCACGGCGTGAGGGGTCGTATTCGCGAACCTGCCGGTAGCGTTTGCCCGCTTCGGACAGTCGATCGAGGGAGACGCAAACCGCGACGAATCGCCGGTGCGCTTCTGCGTTCCCCCACTCGGCCTCGACCCGCGCCCACGCTTCGTCGATCGGATCCACCGACTACCGAGGATAGCACGAGCCGCTGCGGACAAAACTGGCTCAAAATTGCCAATAGAAATGCCAATTCTGCTGAAGCTGCTCGGCTGTGGAAGCGGCGCGCACCGCGCAAGCGTTGATCGAAATGACAGATCGGTTTCCCACCGTGGATTCCGCGACCGATACCCCCCTACATCATTGGAAAAAACGTATTGGATTCGATAACTTGCACAACAGAAAGAAGTTGACATGGGTGGCGCTCGCCCCTTAGCTTCCGACCTTAGTGGGAACCAGTGGGATCAAGTGCCAATCCATCCTCAACTGGCCCCCAACTAGGGACGCGAGGATAAGTTGTTCCGAGGACGCTACGAGCACAGCATCGATGCCAAAGGCCGCACGTCGGTACCCTCGCGCTTCCGCGAGGTGATGACTGCTCAAGGCGACTCGAAGCTGGTGCTGACCACCGGCTTGGACGCTTGCCTGGTCGCCTATCCCATGGCCGAGTGGATTGCCTTCGAGGACCGCTTGTCGCTGCTTCCTCAGTTCGACGCCGACGTAGTGACCTTGAAGCGCATCTACGTGTCCGGGGCGGTCGAGTGCGATGTCGATAAAGTAGGCCGCTTGCTGATCCCAGCCGCGCTGCGAAAGCACGCTCGGCTCAAGCGGGATGCGCTTTGGGCAGGCATGGGCGCTTTTATCGAGCTCTGGTCGAAAGAAACATTCGAAGGCCTTCGCAAGGACGCCCTGTCTGACGATGGCCGTCGTCTGGCCATCTCCAAGCGGTTGGCGGAGCTCGGGCTGTGATGAGCTTCGACCACACGCCCGTGTTGCTCGAAGAAGTGCTCGAGTGTCTACGCCCGATCTCGGGTGGCGTGTATGCCGACGTTACCGTCGGTGGCGGAGGCCACGCTCGGGCTATCCTCGACCGAAGCGCCCCCGACGGTCGGCTGGTGGGCACCGATCGGGACCCACAGGCAATCGACGCCGCACACGCAGCCCTTCATGAGTATCGCGATCGAGTTACTTTGCGTAAGGCTCGCATGCGTGATCTTTCCGATGTGTTGCGCTCGGTAGGGATCGCGCAGGTCGACGGAATCGTCGCCGATCTTGGTGTCAGCTCGGCGCAGCTCGACCAACAGGATCGAGGTTTTTCGCTTCTGAAGGACGGTCCGATCGACATGCGCATGGACCCGACGGAAGGAGAAACGGCCCTCGAGCTGATCGCGAGAACCGACGCTGAAGAGCTCGCGAACGTGATCTATCAATACGGAGAAGAGGGGCGCTCACGTCGCATCGCGCGCTCATTGCGGCACGCGTACGAAGAAGGCGGGCTCGAAACCACGGCTGACCTGCGTCGGGCTGTCCATCGCGCGACTGGCCCGCGCCGCGGCCGCATCGATCCCGCGACGAAAACGTTTCAGGCACTTCGTATCGCGGTCAACGAGGAGCTTTCTGAGCTCGAGTCGCTGCTCGAGCAGTTGCCGCGTGTACTTCGCGAAGGTGGGGTCGCAGCGATCATCAGCTTTCATTCCCTCGAGGACCGAATGGTGAAGCATTCGTTTCGCGACAGCTCTCACCTGACGCCGCTCACCAAGCGTCCCGTAATTGCATCGGGCGAGGAACGACAGAACAACCCAAGGTCCCGAAGCGCCAAGCTCCGGGCGGCGCGCAGGTTGGAGGTGGCGGCGTGAAGCAGCGCTTCTTGCCATTGTGGTGCGTTGCGGTCTTGGCAACCGCGGCAGCGTTCGTGGTGCATCTTGCGATCCGATTCGAGACCGTGCGGCTTGGCTACGAGGTGAGTGACGAGCGTTCCCGGCAGCGCGAGCTCCTCCAGGACCGCCGCCTCCTCTCGATCGAGGCCGCCACGCTTCGACAGAGCGGCCGGATCGAGACGATTGCGCGTGGGACGCTCGGCATGGAGGTCCCAAAGCCGACACGCATCGTGACGATGAGCCAGAAGCGCCAGCCCGTCGCTTCGGGGAGAGTTCGGTGAAAGGGCGCTCCAATCGACGTCATCGATGGTTTCGCGCGCGGATCGCGATCCTAGGCGTCGGGCTCCTGTGTGTTGCCGCCCTGGTCTTGGTGCGCGCGTTTCAACTCCAGGTCGTGGGTGGGGATCGACTGCGTGAGATGGCCGAAGGACAGCACCTCCGATTGCTCCGCGTATCTCCGCGGCGTGGCGCGATCTACGACCGACACGGTGCCGAGTTGGCGGTTAGCGTCGATGTCGACAGTGTCTATGCCAATCCGCGCCGCTTGCGAGCGATGGACCAAGACCCCGCAAGGACGGCCCGACGGCTGGCGGCGGTGCTCGACGTGGACGCGAAACAGCTCGCGAGCCGACTTGCGACCGATCGTTATTTCGTATGGATTGCTCGGCGTGTCACACCGCATGAGGCGACCCGCATCGCGGAGCTCGACATTCCCGGCATTGGGCTGACGACCGAGGCGCGCCGGTACTATCCGAACCGCCATCTGGCGGCGCACCTCTTGGGTTTCGCCGACATCGACGGCCGCGGCATCGAGGGTATCGAGCTGGCTTTCGAGAACGAGCTGCGTGGCTCTGACCGGAGGGTGGAAGCGATTCGTGATCGACGCGGTCAGGTCGTCTTCGCGGACGAGACGATCGACGATCTATCGAAGGAGGGACAGAACGTCGTACTCACGATCGACAAAGCGATCCAACACATCGCAGAGCGCGAGCTTGCTCTCGGTGTGCGGACTTTCGAGGCACGCGGTGGAAGCGTGGTCGTGATGGACCCGTCGACAGGAGAGATCCTGGCGCTCGCCAACTATCCACCGTTCAATCCCAACGAACCTTCCAAACATCCCACTGCGCACAGAAGGAACCGCGCCGTCGTCGACCGGTTCGAGCCCGGGTCGACGGTCAAGCCGTTCACGATGGCCGCGGCTCTCACGGCCGGTGCAGTGCGACCCGACCAGTCGATCAACTGTGAAAACGGGGTCACACGAATCGGAGGTCGCCGGCTTCACGATGCCCACCCCTACGAGTGGCTCACACCGACCCAGATCCTCGCGTACTCGAGCAATATCGGCACGGCGAAGATCGCGCTCGAGTTGGGCAAGCGCGATCTCTACCGCTCTTTTCGAAGATTCGGATTTGGGGATTCGACTCGACTTGGTGTTCCTGGGGAGGCGGCCGGCATCCTTCGTCACTATCGCAGCTGGTACGAGATCGACGTGGCTGCAGTGTCCTTTGGCCAAGGGATGAGCGTCACCAATGTACAGCTCGCAACCGCGATGAGCGCCATCGCCAACGGCGGCCGGCTGATGCGACCGACCCTGGTGCGCCGTATCACCGATGCCCGGGGGGCGACTCTAGAAGAAACCAAGCCGCAGGTCAGGCGTCAGGTCGTTCCGCGCCGTGTGGCGAAGCTGGTTGGAGAGATGCTCACGGCAGTCACCGAGCCGGGGGGCACAGCAATGGAAGCTGCCGTGGATGGCTATCTGGTGGCGGGTAAGACCGGCACGGCGCAGAAGGCAGACTACATTCACGGCGGGTATGCCAAAGACAAGTGGCTTGCGTCGTTCATCGGTTTTGCACCTGCCGACAAGCCGTCGGTGGCGATCTCGGTGGTGATCGACGAGCCGATCATCGCACACTACGGGGGCACCGTCGCTGGCCCGGTCTTCCGGCGCATCGCCGAGGTCACGCTCCGCCACATGGGTGTGGCGCCGGACCGCGGCCGTGCCGTTCTGGCGGAGATGAAAGAGAAGCCAGAGGCCGAACCGGCTGCCAAAGCCGCTCCAACCGGGGCGATCGAGGATGGTCAAAGCTCCGTTCCTGATGTTCGCCGCCTTCCGCTTCGACGCGCCGTGCTCACGCTCCACGCCGAGTCTCTGGTTCCCGAAGTCAGTGGCTCGGGTCTCGTCGTTCGCCAGGATCCGCTGCCCGGCAGCGTCGTGTCTCATGGCGCTACCGTGCGGCTCCAGCTCGATCGCCGTAGCCTCGACCAGAAAGCCACCGTCTCCCCCAAAGGCAGCCCTTCTTTGGCTGCCGCGGTGCCCCGGAGGCCGCATGAGCCATGAACCGGAGGCAACGATGACGCTCGCGGAGCTCCAAAAAAGCGGAGTCGGGGGGCGGTTGGTGGGCTCAGCCGAGCAATTGGTGCGTGGCGTACAGCACGATTCCCGTAGCGTAGTCGACGGGGATCTGTTCGTGGCGGTCTCAGGGCAGAGCCACGACGGGGCGCGTTTTGTGGACGATGCGTTGGCTCACGGCGCCGTCGCGGTAATGGCGGAGCGAGCGATCGAGCGCGATGTCCCGCAGCTGATCGTAAACGATGCACGTCTAGGTCTTGGCCTCGCCGCGGAGTTGGTTTACGGCAGTCCGACCAGTCGTCTGCACACGATCGGGATCACCGGGACCAACGGGAAGACCACGACCGCGTATCTTCTCAAGCAGGCCATCGAGAGAACCTCAGGTATGGCTGCTCTGATCGGAACGACGGGTCTCTTCGTGGGCAGAACCGAGGTCGCCGCCGCGCATACGACCCCGGAGGGCGACGACATCTCGCGATTCGCGCGACACGCTCTCAGAGCGGGCGCTACCCATCTCGTTCTCGAGGTGTCGAGTCATGGCTTGGCGATGCGCCGGGTAGACGCCGTCGATCTAGAGGTCGCTGCATTTACCAACCTCTCCCGAGATCACCTGGATTTTCACGACACTCTCGAAGAGTATGGCGACGCGAAGGCTCGCCTCTTCACCGAGCTTCTCCCGAAGCAGGCGGTCGTGAACGTCGACGATCCGTTCGGCGAAGTGATCGCGAGCCGCGCTACGATGCCCGTCGTCCGGTGTTCCCGTCGTCCTAAGAGCGGCGCCGAAATCGCCGCGACCGACTGGTCGGTCACACGTGCGGGGATCGACGCAACCGTCCGAACGCCGAAGGGATCGGTGCGACTTCGAAGCCCGATGCTCGGGGAGCACAACCTCGAGAACCTTCTGATCGCGCTGGGGTGCGCTCATGCGCTCGGTTTGGACATCGACCGGGCGGTCGAGGCGTGGCGCAACGCATCAGGAAGCCCTGGTCGACTCGAGCGGATCGCACATCCTCGCGACGTTGCCGTGTTGGTCGACTACGCGCACACCCCAGACGCGCTTCAACGTGTTCTCGAAGCCATGAGGTCGATCACGCCGGGCAGATTGATCGTCGTTTTCGGGGCCGGGGGTGACCGTGACCGCGGTAAGCGTCCGCAGATGGGACAGGTGGCTGCGGAAACAGCAGACCTGTGCGTGATCACCAGCGACAATCCGCGCAGCGAAAGCCCGCAAGACATCCTCGACGAGATCGAAGCCGGAGCCCGGAGCGCCGGCATACCGCGCTGCGAGCCCGAAGAGCTGGCTACCACCGTTCGAGGGTATTGCTGTGTGCTCGACCGGCGCGAAGCGATCAAGGCCGCGATTCGATCGGCGCGCCAGGGCGATACCGTGCTTCTCGCCGGCAAGGGCCATGAGACCTATCAGATAGTCGGGACCGAACGCATCCGCTTCGACGACCGTGAGGAAGCTCAGGCAGCCATTGCCGATCTTCGAGGTGGGGCGTGATGGCAACCACGATTCCCACCAACCAGGCCAGGTTCCAAAGCGCAGAGATCGAGGCGGTGACGGGCGGCAACCTGAGTGGACCGTCTTGGGAGAGCGTGACCGGCATCGTGACCGACTCGCGTGCAGTCGCGAGTGGAAATCTGTTCGTCGCGCTACGTGGCGAGCACTTCGATGCCCACGACTTCGTGGAGAGAGCGGCAGGCGCCGGGGCAACCGTCGTGATGGTCGAGCGAGGAATGCAACTGCCCGATCACATCAGTGCCATCCACGTCGATGATACCCTTCGAGCGCTCGGAGATCTTGCACACGCCCACCGGAGCGCTTGGAGCGGGACTGTGATCGGCATCACGGGCTCGGTCGGCAAGACGACGACAAAAGACCTGGCGGCATCTGCCCTCGATGCGACTGGACGCAAGGTGCTTAAGACCGCAGGCAACCTCAACAATCGCATCGGTGTCCCGATGACGATCCTTCAACTCGACCCGAGCTTCGACACCGCCGTCATCGAGATGGGATCGAGCGAGCCCGGCGAAATTGCGCGGCTCACTGAAATTGTGGCACCCGATGTCGGCGTGGTGACGAGAGCCACGCTCGCCCACACCGAAGGCCTCGGCTCCGTGGAAGCGGTCGCCGACGAAAAGATGGCGCTCATTCGGGCGCTTGGGCCAGACGGGATCGCCGTCACCTACGGGGACGATGGGGCGCTCAAGAAACGGGCGGCGGTGGTCGCGGCCCGTCGTAAGCTCTTTTACGGGCGCGCTGCCGAAAACGACGTTCGTGTTCTCGATTGGAAAATGGATCGAAACCGGACGCAGGCAAGCTTGCAGGTGCGCGGCGAAGAAACCGAGGTCACCCTTCAGTTGTTGGGGGAGGGCGCCGTCCTCAACGCCGCCGCGGCGCTGGCTATCGTGTTTGGTCTCGAGCTCTCCCTCGAAGATGCAGTTCGTGGAATGGCTACCCTCGAGCCGTCACCGGGGCGCCTGTATCCGCGGCAGGGACCTGGCACGCGATTGATCATCGACGACACCTACAACGCAAATCCGGCTTCGGTCGAAGTTGCGGTTGCGACAGCGCGAGCGATAGCAGACCAGCGCAGCGCTCCCTTGGTCGTCGTCCTCGGGGACATGAAAGAGCTCGGCGCGCAGAGCACAACGGCCCATCGGAAGGTCGGAGAGCTGGTGGCAGACGCTGACGTGTTCCTCTTCATCGGGTGTGGCGATGCGATGCACGAAGGCGTCGACGTCGCGAATGCCCGCGGGACCGACACGCTCTGGTTCGAGAATGCAGCCGATTGTTGGCAGTTCTCGGAGCGTTTACCGCTCAACGCGGTCGTCTTGGTGAAGGGCTCACGCTCCATGGAAATGGAGCGCACAATCGCTTCGATGCTCGAGGAGGAGGGCGGGCGATGATCTACTACCTCCTCTATCCACTGCATACCCATGATGCGCTTTCGTTCCTGAACGTGCTCCGCTATCTGCCGGTTCGCTTCCTTGCCGCAACGATGACGGCCCTATTGCTCACGTTTGGCCTCTATCCGTGGTTCATCCGCCGTCTGCAGCGAAGACAGATCGGCCAAGTAGTTCGCACGGACGGCCCTGAAACCCACTTGTCCAAGGCGGGAACGCCAACGATGGGCGGCGCGCTCATGTTGCTTGCGTTGGTCTTGTCCACCGTGTTGTGGGCGGATCCAGCCAACTCGATGGTGTGGGTCGTCACTTTGGTCACGGTGGGGTACGGAGTCGTCGGCTATATCGACGACGCTTCGAAGATCCGGACTCGTTCTACCGGAGGGCTGGCCGGCCGACACAAGTTGTTTCTGCAGTTCGCGACTGCCATCGTGATATGTGGGTGGCTCTTCTACGGTGAGGCGGGCCTTCCAAACGACTGGCTCGAGATCCGATACCGCCTCGCCGCGCCGTTCTTTGCATTCTCCAAGTACCCGTTCGAGCTACCGCCCTGGCTCTACGTCGTATTCGCCTCCATCGTGATCGTTGGAACCTCGAACGCGGTCAACCTGACCGATGGTCTCGACGGGCTGGCAATCGGGCCAGTGATGATCTCGGCGGGCACCTATGCGATCCTCGCGTATCTGGCGGGCCTTACACTGTTCGGCAATGTCGTCGCGGATTACCTCGACATCCCGCACATCGAGAGTGCCGGTGAGCTCAGTATCTTCGCCGCTTCCGTGGTGGGCGTGGGCTTCGGCTTCCTCTGGTACAACACCTATCCTGCTCAGGTCTTCATGGGGGACGTCGGTTCGCTGGCCCTCGGAGGAGGGCTCGGCGCGCTGGCTGTTCTGACCAAGAACGAGCTCCTGTCGTTGATCCTTTGCGGGATCTTCGTGGTCGAGGCGGTCAGCGTCATCGTGCAAGTCGCGTTCTTCCGCCTGACCGGCCGGCGCATCTTTCTGATGGCGCCGATTCATCACCACTTCGAGAAGATGGGCTGGCCCGAGCCGCGGGTCATCGTTCGCTTCTGGATTATCGCCATCATGCTCGCTGTCGCGAGCCTCGCCACATTGAAGTTGAGATGAACGTGGAGCTCTCTAGGAAGAACACCATGGTCGTCGGTCTCGGAGAGACCGGGCTTGCGGTCGTTCGCTTCCTTCGAGCCCGCGGTGCCAACGTTCGCGTCAACGACCAGCGCGACGCCCGAGCTTTGGGCCAGGCAGCCCGCGAAGCCGAAGCCTTGGGCGCAGAGCTCGTGCTCGGTGGCCATCCCGACGACGCCTTCGAGGGCCTCGATCTCATCGTCGTATCACCGGGTGTGCCGCGCCTCGAGCCGCTCGAGCAGGCCGAAGCGCGCGGTGCTTTGGTCATCAGCGAGATCGAGCTTGCGGCCAGATACATCGAGGCCCCGATCGTCGCGGTTACTGGAACGAACGGGAAGAGTACCGTCACGACCTTGATCGGCGAGATGTGCCAGCGACTCGATCGTCCGATCTTCGTCGGTGGAAACCTAGGTCGTCCGATGATCGAGGCGATCGACTCGGATGCGACGTCGCCGAGAGGCATGGTCATCGTCGAGCTCTCGAGCTTTCAATTGGAGCGGGTATCGCGCCTCAAGGTGCACGTTGCGGTGCTCCTCAACGTCACGGCGGACCACCTGGATCGGTATCCCTCTTTCGAGGCCTATGCAGCGGCAAAGGCCCGAATTTTCGAACGACAAGAGGTCGATGACTACGCGGTTGTTCCAGCCGACGCTCCGGCGCTTCGCGACCTCGTTCGGGGCGACGGGACGGTCGTTCTGTTCGGAGGCCGCGCGGGGGACGTTCGCGTCGAAGAGGGCGTGCTGCGCGACGTGCAGACTTCGCTCCGCGTTCCGGTGGGCGATCTGCGCATACGGGGCTCCCACAACCTGTCGAATGCTTGTGCGGCGAGCCTGGCGGCGCGGCTTCTCGGGGTTGCCGATGATGACATTGCCTCGGTACTCCGCGATTTCGAGGGCCTTCCCCATCGCATGCAGTACGTCCGCGTGATCGACGGGGTTGAATACATCGACGACTCGAAGGCGACGAACGTCGGCGCAGCGGTAGCTTCGATTGATGGTCTCGGCAGTACGGGAGGCAAAGTGGTCCTGATCGCGGGTGGTGTGGATAAGGGCGGCAGTTACCAGCCCCTGCGGCAAAGGATGGAGCATTTGGGAAGAGCCGTCGTCGTTCTCGGTGATGCTTCACAGTTGATCGAAGAAGCGTTTGCCGGCTCCGAGGTTGGGTTCCGCCGCGCGAGCACCATGGGCGATGCCGTGGCCCAAGCGGCTTTGCTGGCTGAGCCCGGAGACACCGTCCTTCTTGCGCCGGCGTGCTCGAGCTTCGACATGTTTCGCTCGTACGCCGAACGAGGCGACGTTTTCCAGCAAGCCGTCGCAAGCCTTGGAGGAACACGATGAGTCCGTCTTCAAAGCCACCGCCCATGAGACCCGGGTCGATCGACGTGTCTCTCGCCGCCACGTTCGTGGGTTTGATCGCGTTTGGCGTCGTGATGGTCTACAGCGCGAGCGCGGTCTACGCGAATCGCATGTATGGCGACGGAATGCACTTTTTGGTACGGCAGACGATTTTCGCTTCGGTCGCGCTCTTGGTGCTAGCCGTCTCGAGCCGCATCGACCTTTCTCTTCTGCGGCGACTCACGTATCCGATCCTGCTCATCGCGGTAGTGCTCATGGTGGCGGTGGCCTTGGGTCTAGGCCGAAGCGCTGGAGGAGCCACGAGGTGGATTCGCATCGGGTCCCTCAATGTTCAGCCTGCGGAGCTCGCCAAGCTCGCGATGGTCCTCTGGTTGGTGCACTCGCTCACCAAGAAGGCCCATCGCGTTCGAACCTTCTCTATCGGTTTTCTGCCACACGTGCTCGTCATGGCCCTCCTGATGTTGTTGTGCCTAGCGCAGCCCGACTTCGGGAGCGCCGTCATGATCGCTCTTCTGACCTTCGTCGTGCTGTTCGCTGCGGGGGCGAAAGCGGGATACCTGCTGGGCGGCGTGCTCGTGGCGCTTCCGATCGGTTATGCAGCGATCGCGTCGTCTCCCTATCGAATGCGGCGCATTCAGGCGTTTCTCGAGCCATTCAAGCACCGGCAAGGGGCCGGCTACCAAATCACCGAGTCGTTGATGAGCTTCGGTTCGGGCGGTTGGGCCGGGGTGGGGCTCGGCGACGGTCGTCAGAAGCTCCTTTTCCTCCCAGAGGCGCACACCGACTTCGTGAGCGCGATCGTCGGTGAGGAGCTTGGTTTTCTCGGGGTGACCGCGCTCTGTCTGGCGTTCGCGTGGCTGGTGTTCCGCGGGCTTCGCGCCGCCTGGCGCAGCCCTGACGAGTACGCGAGCTACCTCGCGGCTGGCATGACCCTGTTCATCGGGCTTCAGGCCTTCACGAATCTCGCTGTGGCGATGGGGCTCTTGCCCACCAAGGGTTTGGCGCTTCCCTTCGTCAGCTATGGGGGTTCATCCCTGCTCGTCAACGCAGCAGCCGCTGGCCTCATTCTGAACGTCTCGCGCTTTGCCGTCGAACCGGCAGAAGTGGCGGTGAAGAGCGTCAAGCGAAAGAGAGTGAAGCCGCGGATGCGAACGGCCGAGGGAGGTGCACGATGATCGAACGCATCATGGTTGCGGGCGGCGGCACGGGGGGACACCTCTTCCCGGGCCTAGCCGTCATTGAGGAGCTACGAAGAAGGATTCCGAGCCTCGAAGTCAGGTTCGTAGGCACGGCGCGCGGGATCGAAGCCCGGATATTGCCCGGGCGCGGTGAGTCGCTCGATCTTCTCGAGGTCACCCCTTTGAAAGGACAAGGCCTCGGGGCGCGATTCACCAGCCTCGCCCGAATCCCCGGCGCCATGATGCAGGCCTCGTCCTTGGTTCGAAGCTTCCAACCTGACCTCGTCCTGGGTGTCGGCGGGTACGCGTCGGGCCCGGTGTTGCTTGCGGCTTCATTGAGCGGCCTTTCTACCGCGGTGCTCGAGCAAAATGCCCACGTCGGCATGACCAATCGTCTCCTTTCCCGGTTCGTCGATCGCGCCTACATCACTTTCGACCACACCGCGGAGGTGTTCGGACGAACGAAGTCCCGGTTGACCGGGAACCCGGTGCGGCGTGAATTCGTCGAGCACGCACGTCGCGCACTTGCCGACCCTGAAGGCTTCGAGTCGCGGGCGCGCTCGATTCTGGTTCTCGGCGGCTCGCAGGGCGCACGCAAGCTCAACGAGGACGTTCCAAGAGCGCTCGCCAAGGCGGACCTCGCCGACCGCGGCCTCCGTGTCGTGCACCAGACTGGCGAATCGATGCGCGACGAGGTCGAAGAAACCTATGAGACCTTGGGAATCGATGCTCAAGTAGTCACGTTCATTGATGAAATGGCGAAAGCCTATTCCGGTGCGGCGTTGGTGGTGGCGCGCGCGGGCGCGACGACACTGGCGGAGCTTTGCGCGATCGGGCGTCCGTCGATTCTCGTGCCTTTCCCATTTGCGGCCGACGATCATCAGGCGAAAAACGCTAGCGCCCTTGAGGACCAAGGAGCCTCGATATGCATTCGCGAATCCGAGCTGGAGGCGAACGCTCTCGGCACCTTGGTCGCTGCGCTCCTCGACGACCCGGCGAGGCGTCAAGCCATGTCGCTCGCCGCTCGGAAGCATGGGCGACCTGACGCTGCGGCCATGATCGTCGACGACCTGATCGGATGGCTCGGTGGTGCGCAGCCACGAGGGGAGGGTCCGATCCCATCCCCGGGCCAGCCCCCCGTTGGAACGGACCGAGGCGGGCTTGCGCCGGCGCCGATGCTCCGTCTCGAACATGGCCGTGCTGCGCTACCACGAGCTATTCCTCGGTCGCGGCGCCCAGTTGTCGTCGACGGGGCCGTGTGGGAGTAAGCGGGGATGTTTCGCGGTCGAATTCGGTCTATCCATTTCGTCGGCGTCGGCGGCGTTGGGATGAGTGGAATCGCAGAAGTTCTGCTCGACTCGGGGTTCGACGTGACCGGCTCGGATCTTCTCGAGAATGATTACACTCGACGCCTCACCGACAAGGGCGCGAAGATCTTCGTCGGCCACGGCGCCGAGCAGGTCGCTGAGGCTGATGTCGTCGTGTTTTCATCGGCCGTGCCTGCAACGAATCCCGAGCTGGTGGCGGCGCGACGCCGAGGCGTTCCGGTGATCCCCCGTGCCGAGATGCTCGGTGAGCTGATGCGGCTAAAAGACGGCATCGCGATCGCTGGCTCCCACGGAAAGACAACGACTACATCTTTGGTGGCGACAGTACTACGGGGTGCAGGTCTCGATCCCACGGTCGTCATCGGTGGCAAGCTCAACGCCCTAGGCTCGGGCGCGGCGATGGGTGCGGGCGACTTGCTCGTTGCCGAGGCCGACGAGTCGGACGGTTCGTTTCTCCACCTCATTCCAGCCGTCGCCGTGATCACCAACATCGACCCCGAGCACCTCGATCACTACGGAAGCCTCGATGGAGTCAAAGACGCCTTTGTCGGTTTTGCTAACCGAGTTCCTTTCTACGGTGTCGTGATCGCCTGCCTCGATCACCCGAACGTTCAAGACATTCTTCCGCGGATCGACAAGCGCATCGTCACATACGGCTTTTCGGCGCAAGCCGACTACCGCGCACGCAATCCGGTGTTCTCCGGGTTATCGGTGGGCTTCGATGTCGAGCACCGCGGCCAGAGTCTCGGGCAATTCGAAGTCCGCATGCCCGGCGCGCACAACGTCTTGAATGCGCTCGCGACCATCGTAGTTGCCGACGAGCTTCGCGTCGATCGTGACCAAGTGCGGACGGCGCTTCGAACATTCGAGGGAGTGCAGCGGCGCTTTTCGATCGTGGGCGAGGTTGCCGGCGTCACCGTGGTCGACGATTACGGGCATCACCCCGCGGAAGTCGAAGTCACCCTCGAGGCCGCGCAACGCGCCTACGGCCAGAGGTTGGTCGTCGCCTTCCAGCCCCACCGATACACCCGCACGCGCGACCTCTTCGATGAGCTCACCCGAGCCTTCAACCGAGCCGATGTCCTATTCTTGACCGACGTCTACGCGGCGGGCGAAGACCCGATCGAAGGGGCCGATGCGCGCCGGCTTGTCGAAGCGATTCGTGCGCACGGCCATCGAGACGTGACCTTAATAGAGAACCGGACCGAATTGGCGGAGGCGATACGGACCCGGGTGCAGTCCGGAGACATCGTGATCACCCTCGGGGCCGGCGACATCACCCGGACCGGCCCCGAGCTGCTCGAGGTGCTCAGCTCATGAATCGGCGCCGCACTTCAGGGACGGGGCGAAAGCGTCTCGCGCCGAAAAAGAAGAAGGCACCTCCCAAGAAGCGTCCCACCGCGAAGCGGTCCGCCTCAAAGCGCCCCGCCAACAAGAGCCCGGCCAAGAAGGCTCCCCGTAAGGCGGCATCCCCCAAACCGCGTGCCCAGAACCGCCGCCGCCTTGCTCCTAAGAAGGCCAAGCCCGCCAAAGCCGAGCGGAGCTGGGGTGAGCGGATGGCGGGTGCTCGCGAGCAAGTGGGAGCCTGGATCAACCGCCGTCGGGGGTTGCTCGAGCGCGCTGGCCAGGCCGCCCTTCTCGGCCTTGCGGTGGCCGCCGTGGTCTGGGTCGCCGATCAGACGGTTGGCTACGCGCGCACCGCAGATGCTTTCGCGATCCGGGAAGTGGTGATCGAAGGCAACCATCGCGTCGAAGCGATCGACGTCCGACGGGCGGCCGGCCTGCAAGCAGGTTCAAACATTTTCGAAGTTTCAATGGAAGATGCCCGAGATCGCTTGCTTCAACATCCATGGGTGAAGGAAGCGACCGTGTTTCGCAAGCTCCCGAACCGCGTTCGCGTCGAGCTGGTCGAGCGAACACCGGTGGCCCTCGTCGCCCTCGATCAGCTCTATTTGGTCAGCGAGGAGGGGGTCGTTTTCAAACGCCTCGGGGTCGATGATCCGGCCGATCTACCCGTGGTCACGGGCATCGCCTCGGAGCGGTTTTACGACGACTTCGACTACCGCAAAGCGGTCCTTTTGCGCTCCATGGCTTTGCTCCAGGACTATGAAGGTGCAGGCCTGGCGGAGCTCGAGCCGGTTTCGGAAATTCACTTCGAGGGCTCGACAGGCATCGAGCTGTTCGTCGGTGACGACGGCATGCACGTGCGGGTGGGGAACGGACAGCACAGGAACAAGCTGCGCCGCCTGCGACAGGTCCTGGAGCGTCTCACGCGGGAAAAAGCGAGGCCTGCGTACGTATACCTCGACAACGTTCGAAGTCCTGAGCGGGTGACCGTAAGGCTGCACTGATCCGACCGCACACTATCCCTCGATTTCGGCGATTCGAAAACCGCGTTCTACCCCTTTTTTTTCTGCACGAAACTTGTCCTGGCAAATCACCCTTGTGTATGGCTCAGACAGAGGCGAGGGATGGCGGAAAACGAGATCATTGCAGGGTTGGATCTGGGATCGACGAAGGTCTGCGCCATCGTCGCCGAGCAAACGGAAGAAGGCCTAGACATCATCGGGATAGGCTCCGTTCCTTCAAAGGGTTTGAAGAAGGGCGTGGTCGTCAACATCGAGTCGACGGTGCAGGCGATCCGCGCAGCGGTCGAACAAGCCGAGACAATGGCTGGCGTCGAGATCAACACCGTGTACGCGGGCATTGCTGGCAGCCACGTGCGCGGCATGAACCAAGACGGCGTTGCTGCCATCGCCAACCGCGAGGTCGCTGCCGAAGACGTGTCCCGCGTTCTCGAACAGGCGAAGGCCGTTCCCCTTCCGGGGGATCGTCAAGTGCTTCACGTGCTCCCGCAAGAGTACATCGTCGACGAGCAAGACGGGATCAAAGAGCCGGTGGGCATGGCTGGTGTTCGACTCGAAGCGCGAGTGCACATGGTGACTGCCGCGTCGACGAGTGTCGCCAACGTCACGAAGTGTGCAGAGCGTTGCGGGCTATTCGTCGAGGAAGTCGTCCTGCAGCCGCTTGCGAGTGCGCATGCGGTGCTCAGTGGCGACGAGCGAGAGATCGGCGGAGTCTTGATCGACATCGGCGGCGGTACCTCGGACATCATCATCTACGTCGACGGAGCCGTGGTTCACACGAGCTCGATTCCAATTGGGGGCATCAACCTCACGAGCGACGTTGCGACGGGTCTTCGCACGCCGATGGCCGAAGCGGAGCGCATCAAGATCAAGTACGGGTGTGCGGCCTCGCGAATGGTTGATGACGAGGAGACCATCGAAGTGCCCTCAGTCGGTGGGCGTGCGCCCCGGTCCCTTCCGCGTCGCGTTCTTTGCGACATCATCGAACCGCGTGTGGAAGAGATCTTCGCGGCGTGCCGTCACGTGATCGCCGAGACCGGCTACACGGACATGTTGGCTTCTGGAGCGATCGTCACCGGCGGCACCACGCTCCTTGATGGCTTACCTGAGCTTGCCGAGGAAGTGCTCGGCCTACCAGTACGTCGTGGCGCACCCACGGGTATCGGCGGATTGATCGACGTCGTGAAGAGCCCCTCCTACGCCACCGGCGTGGGGTTGGTGAAGCACGGTGCGGAGCAGGTAACGGGGACGACTTCGTCCGAGCGAACGGTAGAGGTGGCTGCAAGTCGCGGTCTCGGCCGGAAGCTCGGTGCGTGGTTCAGAGAGGTTTTCTGAGGAGGAATCGATGGCTATCTCGATCGAGTTCGCGGACGACGCAGAGCTTCAGGCGCGAATCAAAGTCGTTGGCGTCGGCGGAAGCGGCGGCAATGCACTCAACACAATGATTCGCAGAGGGCTCGAAGGAGTCGAGTTCATAGCGGCCAATACAGATGCACAAGCGCTCGACCGCAGCCTCGCGCCAGTCAAGATCCAGCTCGGTCCGCAGCTCACGCGCGGCCTGGGCGCGGGTGGCAACCCGGATGTCGGCCGCAAGGCGGCCCTCGAAGACGTACAGCGTCTGTCGGAAGTGCTGGAAGGAGCCGACATGGTTTTCGTCACCGCGGGAATGGGTGGCGGCACCGGCACAGGCGCAGGTCCGATCATCTCGCAGGTGGCGCAGGACCAAGGGGCACTCACCGTCGGCGTCGTCACCAAGCCCTTCGGGTTCGAGGGGCGCAAGCGCTCCAAGAACGCGGACCGCGGGATCTCTGAATTGATCGACTCGATCGACAGTATCATCACGATTCCGAACCAGAAGCTACTGTCACTCGGTGACGACGAGATCACGATGCTGGACGCGTTCGCTCGTGCCGACGACGTGTTGCTGCAGGCCGTGCAGGGCATCAGCGATCTCATCATCAATGCTGGCATGATCAACGTCGACTTCGCCGACGTGAAAACCATCATGAGCAGCAATGGGCGCGCGCTAATGGGCACGGGGCTTGCCAAGGGCGACCGTCGCGCACTCGAAGCTGCCGAGATGGCGGTCAATTCACCGTTGCTCGACGAGGTTTCGGTCCAGGGTGCCACCGGCATTCTCATCAACTTCACGGCTGGGCCAGACATCAAGCTTCGCGAAATCAACGAAGCAGCCGGGCTCATTCAGCAGGCCGCACACGAAGAGGCCGAGATCATCTTCGGTGTCGTCACCGACGCCGAGCTCGCCGATACCGTCAAAGTTACCGTAATCGCGACGGGCTTCGAGAGCATGGTCCATGCGCCGATTCCTCTCGGGATGCACCAGGCCGCTCACGGTTATCAATCTCACAATACCTCATCCTCTCGGGTTATTCGCGGCTCAGCCCAGAAAGCCGAGGATCTGACGTCGACACTCGAGGGCGTGCCCGCCGCGGTGCCTCAGACCGCCGGAACCCGGGCGTTTGGGGCGTCGGCGCTGCATGACGAGGCGGTCCTGGACATCCCGGCGTATCTTCGACGAGGCAGCCGTGGTCCTGAGTGAGAACGCAACCATTTCAGATACTTAGCTTCAAGCCCGGCGCTGGTCGGGCTTTTCTTTTCCATCGGGGCTGCCCGCCGGAAAACCCAGAGGACCGGCCCTTGGTAAACGTTCTGTAACCGTGCGAGCAAATCGCTTCCCAGGACGGACCAAACCCGCTAGCCTCAGCCAAGCCTGTTGTGCAGGGGGTGGCCTAAGTTCACCCCTCTGGCTTAAGCTCGCTGAATGATGCATACTGAACAAGTGAAGACGAGGAAGAGGTTGCAGCTGGGGTCGAAGCCATGCCCGTGCATCGGGATCTTGTGCTTCCTCGTGGCATTCGTTGTGAGCGTCGTCACCGCCAGCGAGGCGTCTGCCGATTCTCCCCCGACCGCGATCAAGGGGACACCATTGGTAGTTCCGGCGGCGGTGCTCGGCGTTACGAACCCGTACCTCGTCCGTGCAGCGCTGCCCACACCCAAGGCGCAGCGGTTCTTGCTCTCAAAGGACATCCGCAGCCTGGCAAAGCGGGTAGATAACCTCGCCCGCTATGGGTTGGACCTCAACCAGCGCACGCCTCAAACGCAGAAGCTCCAACTTCGCTTCCAATCCCATGACTTCGGCGGGCTTCTCCAGATCTGTTACCGTCACTGAACGGCACTCTTGTTCACGCGTAGAACTGCTTCGCCCAGCCGCGGTACGACGCGATCGGTCCGTCCCCGTCGCAGAGTAGTGGCTTGTCGAGGTGGACTTTGTGTTCCCAGATTGGGATGTCCTGCTCGACCTGACGTTTGACCTCATTCACGAACGCCTTGCCGACTCCGCGCGTAATGTCCGCGCCGCCCAGCTTCTTGACGCTGAAGTTGAAACGAAGATGGCAATGTTCCTGGTCGATTGGGGTCGTGCAGCCGATGTTGAGGGTCTCGGCGAGCCCTTTGAAGCGCACGATTCCCATTCCGAATCCATAGCCGAGACTCTCGACCGATCCATCGACGGGCCCGCGCGGGGTTTCCATCCCCGTGGCAGAAAACACGCGAAGTACTGGGCCATCGAACGTCGCTTCGGACAGAGGAAGATTTCGGGTGCCGTGCAGATACCTGAAATGCGCCGAGTCGACGGCGTTCTCTCCCATTTCCTCGTTGCACGAGCGTACGATCCAATCGGCCGTCTCCCAATCGGTCCATTCTTCGTTTCGGGTGCCGTCTTTGGCACCCCACTCGGGGATCTCGTCAGGTATGTCCCATTGTGGTGGTTCGCCGCCGGAGTGGTGCCAGCACATGACGAGGTTGGCGACCTCTTTGGTATGCCATCGGTCTAGCTTTGCCTTTCGAGGTTGGCGCTTTGCGTAGGGAACTCCCTTGCACAGGCCGTCGGGCCCGAATCGCCAGGCATGAAACGGGCATTCGATCTCGCTTCCCTTGACGGTGCCGCCGTGACCGAGATGTGCCCCGAGGTGCGGGCAGAACGCGTCGAGCACGGAGAGCTCGCCGTCCTCGGTACGAAAGATGACGAGGTCTTTACCGAAATACTTGAGCGGCTTCACATCGCCCGGTGCGATTTCGTCCGAGTAGGCGATCTGGAACCACCCGGATGGAAGACGCGCGGGGAAGTTGCGGGAGGCTTCGTGCATCGGAACCTGTATACCAGGTGCTCGCGGTCGCTGACACTCGCGCCGGCACTGACGCTGGCACTGTTCTCGAGGAGCAGGTGACTCGGGCCGCGGCGCGGGATGGGCAGCACAGCGGTGGGGAGGAGCCCGCGTAAGGATCCGTACTTATCGCCAAGGGCGACCGGGGCCCCATTGCGAGCACGCCCATCCCGCGCCGCGGCCCGAGTCACCGGTTGACGCAGCTACCCCAGCTGGCCCAGGGAGCCCGTGCTGTTGCCGAAGCTGCCCTGGTTCACGCCCATGGCGGCCATCATGCTCAGAAACAGATTTGCGATCGGTGGGCCGTTGGTGCTCTTGTTGGGCTCGTAGTCGATGTGACGACCGGTGTTGTACGCACCGTGACATGAGCCGGCGAGGATCACCGGGAGGTTTCGATGCCTGTGGGCGTCACCGTCCTCGATTTCGCTTGAAAAGAACACCTGGGAATGCTGGAGCAACGTACCGGTACCTTCGGGAACTTCGTTCATTCGTTGGAGCAGGTATGAAAGCTGCTCGACCTCCCAGGTGTCGATGGCCTGCAGCGCTGCATGATTCGCTGGGTTGCCCTGGTGGTGGGAGTAGTTGTGGTGCCCGTCGTTCGCGCCGAGGAAAGCGTAGCTCCGATTGCTGCCGGCGTTTCCGAGCATGAACGTGATTACCCGGGTCGCATCGCATTGGAGAGCGAGCACCATCAGGTCGTTCATGATTCGGACCTTCTCGACGATGTCGCCGGTATCAGAGGGCTCTTCGCTTGCGCCGCATACCAATCCCGCCTTCTCGAGTCGTTGCTCGAGCTCGAAGACACCGGTCGTGTATTCGTCGAGCTTGACACGGTCATAGTATCCGAGCTTTTGCTCGAGGGCCTGGGTTTGCTCCTGCACGTAATCGAGAACGCTCGTCTTGTAGAGCTTACGGCGCTCTTGCTCCTCAATGCTCGCGGTCGGGTCGGTGCCGTCGAAAATCTGATTGAACACCACGCCAGGGTTGGTGGTCTTCGAGAGGGGTTGGGTATCCGATGCCCACGAGATATTTCTCGTGTAGGCGCAGCTGTAGCCGGAGTCGCATCCACCGCTGTTACCGCCGCCATCGGTCCCGATCTGCATCGAGCGAATTCGAGTGGCGTCGCCGATCTGGTTCGCGATGACCTGGTCCATCGAGATTCCGAGCTGGATTTGGGTTTCGCTCTTGTTCGCATGGGCCGACGTCAGAAATCCAGATGTCCCGCCGGCGTGATCTCCGGGGCCGTCGGGTTGAGCCGGCGTGTTCGAAAGGCCACCGAGCACCAGGATCTGATCTTGCACCGGGGCAAGCGGCTGCAAAATCGGCGAGAGTTGATAGTTGCTACCGGTTTGCGAAGGCGTCCATGCCGCCATGTGCATCCCGTTTGGGACGTAGTAGCAAATCAGCCGCGCCGGAAAGGAATCGTCGGCGTATGCAGCATCGCCAATGAGCGACTCGAACAAGGGCAGGCCGACCACGGCTCCGGCACCGCCCAACAGCAAGCGTCTTGAAAACTTCGGGCCTTTCACTGTGATTCCTCCAGAGTTCCGCGGCGCGTCCGGAATGGCTCGCTCGTTGCGATCAACTTGATGAGCTCTGGGAGCTCGGCGCCGCTTTGCGCAAAGCTTTGTGCGATCCCTTCGAGAAAGGGATGTTCGGACGAGCCAGCGGGCCGACCCAGCGCGTAGAGGAAGAGCTTTTCGACGACGCAGAGGTCGAACCGTGCGTCTTCCTGGATCAGGGCCGCCATCTCGCGACCATCGGCGAACGTTTGCCCGCCTACCAGCTCCCCACTGGCATCGACCGGGAAGCCTTGATCTTGCGTGCGGTAGGCGCCGATCGCGTCGTAGTGCTCGAGCCCGAGACCGAGCGGGTCCATCAGATTATGGCAGGACGCACAGGTCGGGTCCGCACGGTGCTGCTCGAGTTGATCGCGGAGCGTTCCGCTCGACGTGCCGTCTTGCGGGAGGCCCTCGACGCCCGGTGGCGGCGGGGGCGGTTCGCTACAAAGAAGCTGCTCCAGGATCCACACACCTCGCTTCACTGGCGAGGTGCGCGTGGGCGTGGAGGTGACCGTGAGCAGCGAGCCGAGGGTGAGCAGCCCGAACCTGGGATCCGTCGGTTCGAGACTGACGCGTTGGAGCTCGGGCCCGAGGTCGAAGGGTAGCCCGTAGTGGGCTGCAAGGCGGTCGTTGAGATACGTGAAGTCTGTCAGCAAGAGCTCGGTCATCGGGACATCGCCCCGGAGGAAGTCTCCGAAGAACAGCTTCGTCTCCTGGCTCATCGAGCTCCGAAGTGATTCGTCCCATTGTGGGAAGGTCGCATAGTCCGGAACGTGATCGTCCAGCGATCGGATCCGTAGCCACTGTCCCGCGAAATTGTCCACCAAGGACTGTGCCTTCGGGTCATTCAGCATGCGGTCGACCTCGGCTCGAAGCCCCGCGTCGTCTCGGAGACGTCCGTTCGCTGCGGCGTCGAAGAGCGCATCGTCCGGCATGCTGCTCCACAGGAAGTACGAGAGCCGTGACGCGAGCTCGTAGTCGTTCAGCAAGTGGGGCTCCGTAGACAAAGGGTCGTCGTCGAGCTCCGGCCTATAAATGAAATGCGGCGAGAGCAGGATTCCGCGAATCGCGAGCTCGAGCCCTCGCTCCACGTCTTCGCCCTCGTTCAGCGCCACATCGACGAGCTGCTGCAGGCGGGCGATTTCGGCATCCGTAGTAGGACGCCGCCAGGCGCGGCTTGCCAGCTCCCGAAAGATGTCGTCGCGGCACGAGGCGACATTCGGATCACAGAAGACGATGGTGTCGCGGATGCCGGTCGTCAGCGCTTCGAGCGTCAGATCCTCCGCAGCCTGCTCGTAGAGCTCGAACTGAAGCGGGGAGAGGGTGAGCACTTGGGCAATGTTGTCGAAGCCGAGGCTGACATCGTCCGCAGGAAAGCTCGCGGCAGGGTCCAGTTGGGTTCCGAGCAGGTCGCGTACGGTGTTCCGATACTCCGTACGGTTGAGCCGATGCATGACCTGAGCGCCGATGGCACCTACGTCGCCTCCCGGTCCGGAAAACGGGTCGTCCCCGCCTGGGCCGCCCGAGCCGATCACGCCGTCGCAACCCAACAGCGCTGCTATCCCGAGCAGCACCAACCACGTACATCGGGCCATAAGGGTTAAAATGAATGCCCTAAACGCGGATGTCAAACCTCTTTCAATTCTCCTCAGGGACGAAAAGAGCGCACCTGTGCGCTACCTCACGTTGAGATCGGTGGCAGGGCCAGTGGTGCCGGCGTCAGTCGTCGAGGCCGTAGTCCGCTTTGTTCGCGGCGAGGTGCTCGAGATAGTAGTCCGCTGACTGTTGCGCTTCGAGCTCGCCCGCTTCGACCGCTGCACTGAGCCGTCGCATGAGATCACCGAGGCGTTTCGACGGCGGAACACCGAAGGCATTCATGATGTCGGTCCCGAGGCCCTTGGGCAGAGGAGCGACTTTCTTGTCCTGCTCTTGGAGGTCGGCGATTCGCTTCGCGAGCAGGCTGATCTGACGGACGCCCCGCCGGCGCTTTTCGGGACGCTTGGTGGTGATGTCCGCACGGCTCAAGTCCAGGAGGTCGCGTAGGCCGTCGCCCATCTGTTTGTAGAACCGCCGCACCGCTGCATCGGTCCAAGTTTCCTCGTACTGACTAGCCCTCAAGTGATGGAGGATGAGGAAGTGGATGCGCTCTCTGAGCGGGCCCTCAAAGCCGAGGCGATCGCCCACGCGTTTGCGGAACATCGCAGCGCCCATCTCGCTGTGGCCGTGGAACGTGACAGTGCCTCGATCATCGATGCGGCGAGTCTTTGGTTTGCCGATGTCATGGAGCAACGCTCCCCAACGCACCTCGAGCCGGGGCACCGATTGCTTCACGACCTGCTTCGTGTGCTTCCAGACATCCTTGTGTCGCCACTCGTTGTCGCCGAAGCCGACCATAGCCGCGACTTCGGGCAACCAAGGATCGAGGCACCCCACGGCCTGGAGGGCGTCGAGCCCGGGCTCTGGGTACTTCGATACCAGGAGGCGATCCATGTGACGGCGAAGCTCGGACACCGAAACAGCGCGCCACTCGGCGGGGCTCGGCCGCTCCGGCACTTGCTCGAGCAGCGAAGGTTCCTTGGCGACATCGGCCGCCCAACTCAACGCCTCGACCGCCCTTGTTGGGCTCACGTCTCGTGTTCTTACTACGGACATAGAATCTCGTCGAGCGCCGTGACCAGGCGCCGGTTCTCTTCGGGAGTGCCTACCGTGATTCGAATGCAGTTCTGCAACCGAGCATCTCCCTTCGAGAACCGTCGAATCGCAATCTGTCGCGACAAGAGGTCCTCGCACAATTTCGTGACGTCGCCCTCGTAGCGCAACAGGAGGAAATTGGCGTCGCTCGGGAAGCAGTGCAACGACGAGTGGCGCGCAAGCTTTTCGATCAGCAGCTCGCGCTCGGTCACGACTGCCGCAACGTGCGTCCGAAAAGTGGGAGCCAGGTCGGTGAGAGCAAGCGTAGCGATCTCTTGAGACAGCGCGTTGAGATTGAATGGCTGTCTGACTTTCTCGACCTCGTGTGCGAGCGCTCGGTCGAGACGCACCCAGCCGACCCGAATTGCGGCGAGCCCGACCTTCGAGAGTGTGCCGAGGACTGCACATTGGGGATGTTCCGCGCAACGGTTCGCAAAGCGTTCGCGCGCAAAGCCGCCATAGGCTTCGTCGATGACGTGCAGCGTGTCAGGAAACCCCAAAATCAGCCTCTCGAGCCTTTCCGGTGAAAAGCAGTTGCCGGTGGGGTTGTTCGGGCTTGCGTAGTACGCGACATTCGGCTGCTTGCGTTCGAATGCGTCGGCCATCGCATCGACATCGAGGTCCCACCGGTCGTCGAGCGGTACGGCGACGGCTCGCCATCCGTGCGCGCGACTCGTAATCCCATACATCACGAACGTCGGCTCAGGGAACAACACGGCGGGGCACTCTTTGCCCGGGCGCGGCTTCGACATGGCAGTGGCGAGCAGGGCGATCACTTCATCAGATCCTGAACCGAGCACGTATTCGTCCGGAGCACCACCGAGCTGCTTCGCCAGGGCTTCTCGGAGTCGAGTCGCTCGTCCGTCTGGATACCGGTGGAGCGCAGTTCGGCGAACTGCCGAGAGAATCGACTCCCACGCCTCGCCCGGGAGCGACCAGGGGCTCTCGTTGGCGTCGAGCTTCACCTCGGGCGCAGCGGAGGGAACGCGGTATGCGGAAATCTCGCCGAGCTCGGGGCGGAATAGGGCTTTGAGGGACTTTACGGACATGGGATTGGCGGATCGGGGCGCAGTCTTGGCACGCCACGCGCTGCTGTCGAGGCCCAGGGTCAGTGAAGGACTAGATTGGCCTCGTCGCGGGCTTCTTCGAGGGCGAGGCTGATGACCCGGGCATCCTTGGCGTTTGGTCGCGCCTCGAGATAGGCCGCGAGGTCTTCCGAAGCAGCCCCATAGGTCCGTAGAGCGTGCGCCAGAAGGCCTCGATCCCGGCGATGCTCCGGTGCCTGGGTGAGCTCGACCAGGTGATCGCAGGCGAGCATGGCGCGCGCGTAGTCGCCCTGGCGCCGATGGGCGTTCTTGAGATTCGCCAGCATGCGGATCGTGATGGTCAGGCAGTCGACCGGTTCGAGGTAGCTCGGGTGAATCGCCATCTCGGCGCCGAGGGACCTAGCCGCTAATCTTCTGAGCCCGGCACCGTCGAGAAGCTCGCCCCGATTGAAGGGATCTTGATAGACGCCTTCCGGTCCTCCGACGCGCACCAGGAAGTGACCTGGAAAGCCAACACCCTCGACATCCATGCCTGCGCGTTCACCGACGGCCATGGTCAGCACCGACAACGAGATCGGGATGCCCTTCCGACGAATCATGACTTTGTCGAGATAACTGTTCTGTGGGTTGTAGTACTCGTCCCGCTCCCCTTCGAAACCGAGCTCGACGAACAACAGGTCGGCTAGGATCCGACCGTCGCGTTCGGGAGTCGACCGAAGACCGCGCCGGATCAGTGCTTCGGCGCCGAGACCGTCGAGGGCACGCAGCAATGCGTGTTCGTCCAACATGGGATTCGCCTCGCGTGCAATCAGGATGGCCACGTCCTCCACTTTCACGTGGGGGCGTTGCAGCACCGACACCAAGGGATCTCCACTCGCCACGATACTAACCTTGCGTTGCCCTAGATTGACTCATCGTGTGCTGATGTCGAGCCGAGCGGTGTGCTACACCGACTCGATGACAAGCTTAGGGTGTCGTTCCCGTGCTTGACGAATTTCTGCACACGTTGGAACACGGGCCTCGGCACTGGGCTTACGCGCTCATCGCAGCGGCGTCGGCGGTCGAATACGTTTTCCCGCCGCTTCCCGGGGATACCGTCGTGTTATTCGCAGTCGTGTTGGCGGCTCGCGCTCAACTCAACTGGGCTTTGGTTTACGCGCTGATGACGCTTGGCGCAACGGGAGGCGGATTGATGGCGTGGGCCTTCGGCTCGTGGCTCGCCAATCACGAGGATCAGTGGCCCCGGTTTCTCAAGCGCCCAGGGGCCACGCGAGCTCTCGACGCAGTGCGTCGTGGTTATGCGCGTCACGGTCCCATGTATCTGGCAGTCAACCGATTCCTGCCAGCGCTTCGCGCGTTTTTCTTCATCGGCGCAGGCTTGTCTCGCATGGGTGCATGGCCGGTGATTCTTTTCGGCGGACTCTCGGCAGCGCTGTGGAACGCCTTGCTTCTCGGGGCAGGATACGCCGTAGGTCACAACTGGGACGCGCTGCGCGACCTGATGGAACGATATACCATGGCTACGCTTGTCGTCATCATCGTTGGGGTCGTCGCGATAGTCGCACGCTTCGTGTGGGAGGGCCGGCGAGCCTAGCGCTGGCTCTTCACGCTGGCGTCTTGGACTTGACCATCGCGCGAACGAGCTCGCGATTCATGCGCGCGATCCACTCCAGGCTCACGCCCTTCGGACAAACGGCTTCGCATTCGCCGTGATTCGTGCAAGCGCCGAATCCTTCCGCATCCATCTGCGCTACCATCTTACGTGCGCGATCCGCGCGTTCAACTTGCCCCTGCGGCATGAGCGACAGGTGTGAAATCTTGGCAGCGGTGAAGAGGCTCGCCGACGCGTTCGGGCAGGCCGCCACGCACGCACCGCACCCGATGCATGCAGCCGCGTCCATTGCGCGGTCTGCGACGTCTTTGGCGATCGGCATTTCATTGGCCTCAGATGCACTGCCGGTTCGGATCGAAATGTAACCGCCCGCTTGAATGATGCGGTCGAACCCGCTGCGGTCGACGACCAGGTCCTTCACGATTGGAAATCCCTGCGCACGCCAGGGCTCGAGCCAGATCTCCTGGCCATCCTCGAACTGTCGCATGTGGAGCTGGCACACGGTCGTCAGTTTCTGCGGGCCATGCGCAACGCCATTGACGACCATTCCACACGTCCCACAAATGCCTTCGCGACAGTCATAATCGAACGCGATCGGTTCCTCGCCTTTCTCGATCAGGTCTTCGTTGACGACATCGAGCATCTCGAGGAACGACATGTGCGTCGTAATGTCCTTGGCGTGGTGCGTCTCAAAGCTACCCGGCCCGTTCGGGCCTCGTTGGCGCCATACGTGGAGCGTTAGATTGATCAACTCGTCGGTCATGGCGTCCTTTACTTGTAGCTTCGCTTGGTGGGCTTCACGTATTCGAACGTGAGCGGTTCTTTGTGGAGTCGCGGCTCTGCCGGGTTTCCAGTCCACTCCCAGGCTGCGACATAGCTGAAGTTCGTGTCGTCCCGAAGCGCTTCGCCCTTCTCTTGGTACTCCTCGCGAAAGTGACCTCCGCAGCTCTCCTTTCGGTTAAGCGCATCGATGCACATGAGCTCACCGAGCTCGAAAAAGTCTGCGACTCGCCCGGCTCGTTCGAGCGTTTGGTTGAGGTCCTTCCCGCTTCCGGTGATCTTCACCTCGCGCCAGAACTGCTCTCGAAGCTCGGGAATCTTCTCGAGAGCCTCCTCGAGCGCCTCGGCATTTCGCGACATGCCACACTTCTCCCAAATTACCTTGCCAAGCTGGCGGTGGAAGTGCTCGGGAGCATGCTTGGGGTCAGGCGCGTTCATGAGCTTGCGAACACGGTCGTCGACGGCTTGGATCGCGGCCTGCACATCCGGGTGATCCTCTGAGAGCGGAGGCAGCGTCCGTATGTGCCCGAGATAATTGCCCACCGTGAAAGGCAGGACGAAGTACCCGTCCGCGAGCCCCTGCATGAGCGCTGAGGCGCCGAGTCGGTTGGAACCATGGTCTGAGAAATTGGCTTCTCCGCCCACGAACAGACCTGGGATCGTCGCCTCGAGATTGTAGTCTACCCAAAGGCCGCCCATCGTATAGTGCGTCGCCGGGTAGATCCGCATCGGCGTCTCGTAGGGGTTGTCGCCGGTGATCCGTTCGTACATCTCGAACAGGTTGCCGTAGCGCTCGCGGATCGTCTGTTCGCCGAGGCGGCCGATCGCATCGGCGAAGTCAAGGTAGACGCCGCGTCGCTCGCCGTTCACCGCTGGCCCAACGCCTAAGCCATCGTTCGTCACGTACAAGGCGTTTCGTGACGCGACGTCGCGGGGAACCAGGTTGCCGAACGCGGGGTACCGCTCCTCGAGGTAGTAGAATCGGTCTGCTTCTGGAATGTCCCGAGGTTGCTTGGTGACGTCTTCTTTCTTGCGCGGAACCCATACACGCCCGTCGTTACGGAGCGATTCGCTCATCAGGGTCAGCTTCGACTGATAGCTGCCCGCTTGCGGGATACAGGTGGGGTGGATTTGCGTGTAGCAGGGGTTTGCGAATGCCGCGCCCTTGCGATGTGCACGCCAAGTGGCCGTGCAGTTGCAGCCTTTGGCGTTCGTCGACAGATAAAAAACGTTGCTGTAGCCACCGGTGCACAGGACGACCATATCCGCGATGTGCGGGGTCACCTTGCCGGTATTGAGGCATCGCGTGACGATCCCCCGGGCGCGGCCGTCGTGCACGATCAGCTCGAGCATCTCGTGGCGTGCGAACATTTCTACTGTGCCGGCGTCTATCTGCCTGCTGAGCGCCTGATACGCTCCGAGCAAGAGCTGCTGGCCGGTCTGTCCCCGAGCGTAGAAGGTCCTCGACACCTGAGCGCCGCCGAAGGAGCGATTGGCCAACAGCCCCCCGTACTCACGTGCGAAGGGCACACCCTGGGCGACCGCTTGATCGATGATGTGCAGGCTGAGCTCCGCCAAGCGATAGACGTTCGACTCACGGGAGCGGAAGTCACCCCCCTTCACCGTGTCGTAGAACAGTCGGTACACGCTGTCCCCGTCGTTTTGGTAGTTCTTCGCCGCGTTGATGCCGCCTTGCGCGGCGATGCTGTGCGCGCGTCGCGGGCTGTCTTGGTAGCAAAAGCACTTGACGTTGTATCCCATCTCGCCGAGCGATGCCGAGGCAGCTCCCCCCGCCAGGCCGCTGCCGACCACGATGATGTTGTGCTTGCGACGGTTGGCAGGCGCGACGAGCTTGCTCGCCTCCTTGTGTTTTGCCCATCGTTCTTCGATGGGACCAGTCGGCTCGTGTGATCGAAGCTCCATGATGGTCCTTACAAGGTGACGATGCCGGTGAGAACCGAGATCGGAAACGAAAGGTTGCCAAGCGTGACCACCGCAGAAATCGCGATCGCCAGATCGCGACGATACGAGTTGTAGCGAGGATGGTTTGCGCCGATGGATTGAAAAGCGCTGAAGATGCCGTGGAAGATGTGCAAACCAAGCGCGAGGTTACCCGCGATGTAGAACGTCGAGATCCAAGGGTTTTGGAAGGCCTCGACGACGTTGCGATACACGTCACCGGGATGCGTCGGAAGGATGGTGAATTCGAGCAAGTGGTAAATCAAGTACAGCAACAGGATCGGCCCCGTCCAGTACATCGTCCGCGCCGCATAGTCGGTAGCCTGGTCTTTGCGTCGTTTGTAGTGCGAACCGCGCGCGGTGACGTTGCGGCGCCAAAGTTGGTAAGCAGACCCGATGTGCGCGCCAAATGCGAACAGCAGCAAGATCCTCGTCCCCCACACGAGCGCCGGCATGCTGTGCAGCTTTGCGGCATAGCCGTTGAGCGCCTCGGGTCCGAGGTAAAGGTTCAGGTTGCCGAGGAAGTGGCCGATCACGAAACCGACGATGATGCCGCCTGACAGGGCCATCACCACCTTCTTCCCGATCGTGGTTTGGTAGAGCGTTAGGGCTCGTTGCATGAGTTCTTCTCACTAACCTTCCGTGCGGATGCAGGAAAAGCGCAATCAGGGCTCGGGCGGATCGTGATATTGCACCAAGTCGCCCCGGAAGGTCTCCAGCACCGTGACACCCTCGTCATGACTGACCACGTAATTCGGTCCCACGGGCACTTTCCCGAGTCCGCCAGGGGTGTCGACGATGAGCTTGGGTAGGGCGATGCCACTGACGCGGCCTTGGAGTGCCTTCATCAACTCGACGCCGCGCTGGAGGGGGGTCCGCAGATGCCCTGTTCCGCGTACGGGATCCATTTGCAGCAAGTAATAGGGTCGCACGCGTGCTCGGACAAGCCCGCGAAACAGGCGTTCGAGCGTGTCCGCATCGTCATTGATGCCCCGCAGCAGGACCGATTGGTTCATGACTGGTAGCCCCGCATCGGTCAGTCGCCCGCATGCTTCCTGCGCCTCGGTCGTGAGCTCCTTGGGGTGGTTGAAGTGCGTCATGACCCAAATACAGGGATGGCTCCGACGTAGGGCTCGGCAGAGCTCATCGGTGATGCGTTGGGGGAGGGTGACCGGGGCGCGTGTCGCCAAACGCACGTAGTCGACATGCTCGATCTCGCGCAAGCGAGAGAGCAAACGCGTGATCCGCTCGGTCGACATCATGCATGGGTCTCCGCCCGAGAGGATGACGTCGTGGACCTCGCGGTGGGTCGCAAGCCACTCGAAGGCAGGCTCGAGAGCTCCCATCGAACGTGTGCCGCCTCCGTCCCCGACGATTCGCGATCTCGTGCAAAAGCGACAGTACACCCCGCAACGGTCGGTGGCGATCAGCAGAACGCGGTCGGGGTAACGCTGAATCAGGTGTGGGGCCACCTCGTGAGCCTCCTCGCCGAGGGGATCGGCAAGATCGCCTTTGACGACGATGGCTTCATCCGCTTGCGGGATACATTGCATTCGGATCGGGCAGTCGCGATCTCCCGGATCGCACAAGCTGAGATAGTAAGGAGTGACAGAAATCGGAAGCCCCGCAGCCATGGCCCGGGTGGCCCCGAGCCGCTCCACCTGCGTGAGCTGAAGTGCCCGTTCCAGGCCGTCCAAGTCGGTTACCGCGTGCTGTGCTTGCCAGCGCCAATCTTTCCAATGGGCTTGGTCGAGAAGCGAGGCTTCGCGGAAATTGACAGGTAGCGGACGCACGGCGCGGAGCTTAGTTGTTGTCCATCAGGCGGCAACTCCTCTTGCCCCTGGACATGCCGCGGAAACATTGTCATATCCAGAACTCTGAGCTGGTCGGATCCCGGTTTTGGCCCCATTGTCCAAACGAAGCCAACAAGGAAAAGAGGTTATGGTCACCCCAGCAGATCCGCGCCCCTTTGACGTCGAGTACATCGAGAACCCCTCGCAGTCGGAGCTCCGCGAGCTAGCTGTCAAGCACACCCCGTGCGTTCAACGCTCCGCGGTTGGCAGTATCAACAAGGTCTCCCGCAACAAAGCTCGGATGGCCAAGTATACGTACATCATCGACACCGAGGATCGTTGGAGCCACCAGATCATCGAGCCCGCCAAGGCGCGAGAGCTGATCGATCGGCAGGCCGAGTACATCGCCAAGCGCGGGAAGCTCATCGCCATCGATGGCTACGTCGGTCTCGGCGAGCGCGCATTCGGCGCAACCTGGCTCTACACCCCCGAGGGCGCCAACATCGCCGGGATGCAACAGATCCTCGCCTTTCCGCGCTCGGATGTCGAGAGCAAGGGGCAACTCACGGAGCCCTTCAAGCCGACGTTCCGCCTCTTCTACACGCCGGACCTCATGCTCGAGGACATGCCCGGCCGGCAGGCGATCATCGTCGACATTGAGAACTGGACCACCTACGTGATGGGTGCGGATTACTTCGGTGAGTCGAAGAAGGGCATTCTTCGGATGCTGAACCACTACGTGTATCAAGAGGGAGGACTGGTTCTGCACGCGGGCGCCAAGGCGGTCACCGCCCAAAATGGCGGCAAGCTCACCATGACGATCATGGGCCTATCAGGCACCGGCAAGACGACTACAACATTCTCCAAGCAAGGTGACCTCACCGAGCCGATTCAGGACGACATGGTGGTGCTCTGGCCGCATGGCGTTCTCTCGATCACGGAGAACGGCTGTTTCGCCAAGACCGACGGCTTGTCGCTCGAGACCGAGCCCGTTCTATTCACCTCGACCTCTGGGCCCGACGCATGGATCGAGAACGTCTTCCTCGAGGCCGACGGTTCGTTCAACTTCAGCAAAGGCGCGCTCTCCATCGCAGATGTGAAGCGGCTTCGCGACATCCTGATCGCCACCGGTGCCAACGAGCGGAACGTCGACAAGTATATCGCGGGCGGCGTCGATATCGACGACGTGGTCGACAGTCACGGTATCCCTGCCGATGGCTGGGACTTCGTCGTCTGGACCCAGAACGGCCGTTCGATCGTGCCGATGAGCTCGATTCCCGGAGCCGCCGATCTTCACGACATCCCGCAGGTGAAGTCGATGGGTATCCTCAACCGCGACGAGGGTTACGACGCGGCGATGCCCGGCATCCTCCGCTTCACCTCGCCCGAACAGGCCGCTGGCTACTTCATGCTCGGCGAGACCTCCAAGACCAGCGCTGCCGGCAAGGAGCGTGGCAAGACGCGTTCGCCCTTCACGCAGCCGTTCTTTCCAGCAAAGCACGGGCTTCAGGCGAAGCGGTTTGCTGAGCTCGCGGAAACGATGCCCGGCGTCACCATGTGGCTGATGAATACCGGGTACATCGGCGGCGAGGCCAACGACGCCAAAGAGAACAAAGCGCTCAACATCAAGATCCCGCATTCGAGCGCAATGCTCGAAGCGTTGTTGAGTGAGTCGATCAAGTGGAAGAAGGATCCCGACTTCGGCTACGAGATCGTCGATGTCGATGCGCCCGAGAATGCTGCACTCCTCAAAAGAGTGCCGGCCGAGATCCTCGAGCCGCGCCGCTTCTACGACAGCCGTGGTAGGCACGCGGACTACGAGCAATGGGTCGGCCACATGAAGGAAGCCCGGCGGGAGTTTCTCAAGAAGTTCGAAGTCGCGGACACGATCGTCGAGGCGACCGCGGGCTGAGCCGCCGTACCGTCTCGTAGGTTTTGCAGGGCGCCGGCAGGACCTGTGATAACAGTTTCTGCGTGAAGCGGTTGGCCCCAGCGCTGGTCCTGGTTTGGTTGAGCTTCCCCGCTACGGCCAGGGCGAGTGATCACGACACCTTCGTTTTCGACATGGTCTATGGCGGCACGGTCTCCAAGTTCTCGTTTGGCACCAAGTGGCAGCCGACCTTGTGGCTCGACGGCAGCTACGGCGTGATTGGACCCCTGCACATCGGGGCATATTTTCACTGGCTCGGGGAGACGTTCGCCCTCGACAACCCCGGCTTCGGAGGCGGCGCGCTGATCGCCCTTCGTCGGAACATCAAGAAGGTGCGCTTTACAGGCGCGTTCGGCGGGGGCTATCTCGGAGTCCCAGTGCCTTCTTCGGTTTCGGGCGATCCGTATCGACACGAGGGGTCGGGGACGATTACCGCTTTTGGCGGGCTCGGGTATGGTTTCATCGATTTCCTGGGTATCGAGCTTCGTGGGCGCTGGGCCCGTTACTTCCGCATGCCTGCGGGAACGCCGGATTCCGCCTGGAGCATCGAGGGCGGTTTCACCATCTTCATCGAGTAGGACATGGCCTCGAGCGATGTCCTGATCGTCGGCGCGGGGCACAACGGGCTCGTCGCGGCGGTGGTGCTGGCGAGGGCGGGGCTCAGCGTGAAGGTGCTCGAAGCCGCGGCGGTTGCAGGTGGAGCGTGCCGGACCGAGTACCCGTTCTCGAAGGCCCCGAACGTCGGGCAGTCGACAGGGGCCTACCTGCTCGGCCTCATGCCTCCAGAGCTCATGGAAGAGCTCTGTATCTCGCTGCCCTTGGTTCGTCGCGACCCGCACTACTTTCTGCCAACCACAGGCGATCGGTACTTGCTCTCTGGCTCGGATGCGGATGCCACTCGGGATCAGCTCACGGCGATGTTTTCGAAGGCCGATGCGCGCGCCAACGACGCGCTGCGAGAGGAGCTCGCGAGGCTTCGTGAGGACATCGCACCGACGTGGCTACGAGCTCCGCTCTCGATCGAGGACACGGCAGAACGTTACGTGCGTCCCGCGCTGCGTCAGGTTTTTGTCGAGCTGTGCCGCGGGTCGGTCGGGACCTACCTTCGGCGCTTCGGTTTTCAAAGCGAGATCCTCGAGGCGATGTATGCCGTCACCGACGGTTTCACCGGGCTTTGCGGCGCATGGGACACGCCCGGGAGCGGGATGAACTTCCTCGTACACAATATGTGCCGGCTTCCCGGATCTGACGGCACCTGGATGATCGTGCGCGGAGGTATGGGATCGGTCACGGAGGCGCTCGTCGACGCCGCACGAAGGGCGGGCGCGGAGATCGAGCTCGACGCTCCGGTTTCGAGGATCGAAGTCGAGAGTGGCACGGTGCACGGCGTAGTGACCGGTGACGGCGGTTTGCATCGAGCTTCAGTGGTCGTAGTCGGCGCCGATCCATTTCGCTTGCGCGTGATGCTGGACGACGCATGTCCGTCGGAGCTCTCCGACAGGATCGAGTCCTATCGACGACCGGGCACCACCATGAAGGTCAACCTATGCCTGCACGACTTGCCGAAGTTCTCGTGCCTCCCCGAGCCACGCGGCCAACACGGCGCCACCATCCATCTCCTTCCCGAGGAAGACACGCTCGCCCGGCTTCGTCGCGCCTTCGCGGATTGCCGGGAAGGGCGGCTCCCCGAGACACCGTCGATCGAGTGGTACATCCATACGACGCTAGACCCTTCCCTTCGGGACGCGCAGGGCCGTCATAGCGCCGCGCTCTTCGTGCAGTGGGTGCCGTACGCGCTCGCGCAGGGCTCCTGGGAGACCGAAACGGATCGTTACGTTCGGTCGCTCCTTGCCCTCTGTGATCGGTTCGCGCCCGGCACCTCCGAGCTGGTGGTCGATGCGTTCGTCCTCACGCCTCCAAAGATCGAGTCACACTTCGGGCTCACGGCCGGTCACATTCATCACGTCGACAACAGCTTTGGGTTCGCCGATAGGCTTCCATACTCGCTCGGCGTGGCGGGGCTATACGCATGTGGTGCGGGCTGTCATCCGGCGGGGTCGGTCATTGGGGCTGCAGGGTACAACGCCGCCAAGGTCGTATTGACGGACCTGGCTATTTCTTCTTGAGGCGGTCGATCGTTCCCCGCGCGCGCTTGGCCGCCTCGGGGTCGCTCTTCTTGATGTCTCGGATGTATCGTTCGTAGGTGGCGATCGCCATCTCGGTCTTGCCGAGCTTCTCGTAGCAAGAGGCGAGATCGAACAGAAGGTCGGACTGCCCGTCGCCCAGCTCGATCGCCTGGATGTAGGCGGGGATCGCCTCTTGGTAGCGTTCTGCGCCTCGATAGGCGACGGCGAGGTTGCGGGCGATGTTCGCGTCATACGGATGTGCCGTACTCGCCTTTTCGAGCACCGTGATCGACCGGTCGTAGCGCCGTGCCCGCCGGAGGGCGACTCCGAGATTGTTGAGCAGTTGCGCGTCGTTTGGGAGTTGTGCGAGCCCTTTTTCGTAGGCGGCGATCGCTGCATCGTTGTTGTCTAGCCTTCGGTAGGCCACCCCGAGATTGAGCCAGTGGTTGGCTTCTTTGGGCTCGAGCTCGGCGGCCTTGCGAAGACACTTCACCGCCCGCTTGGGTCGATTCAATCGAAGCAGCACCGCCCCTGCCAGACCGTGGGCTCGTCCGCTCTCGGGCTCGAGCTCGATGGCCCGCTCGAAGGCTCCGAGGGCATCTTCGTAGCGCTCGAGTCGACGGAGAATCGTCCCGCGTGTGAGGTGCCCCTCGGCCGAAGCGGGTCGCGCCGCGAGAGCCAAGTCGATCTCCTTCAGCGCGTCTTCGTAGCGACCCTCGGCACGTAAGGTCTTCGCAAGGCGATAATGCGCGTCAGCCGCGTCGGCCAGCACCGATGCCGGGGCCAGCAAGGCGGCGCACGCCAATCCCACCCACATCCACCTCATGCCCCGAGCTTATCACATTCCCCCGTAGAGCCACGCGATCGCGGTGTTGAACACGGGCGACATCATCTTATCGAAGAGGATCCATGCGATGATCAGTCCCATCAGTGCACCACCGCCCGAGAAAAGCCCGAACCATTTATCGCGCAGACGATCGGTCAGCACCAAGGGCACGATCGCGTACCCATCGAGAGGCGGAAGCGGGATGAGGTTGAAAGTCCCGAGGATGAGATTGACCGAAAAAAGGACGCTGAGAAACAGGGCGAGCCCTTGCGCGAACCCCGAAGGGGCGACCGCGAGGGTCTCCAAGCTGAGCCCATCCGTCGGCAGCGCGAAGTAACCGGCAGCGATCCCGATGCGGATGCCGATCGCGGCCAACAAGGCCAATAAGAAGTTTGAAGCGGGTCCGGCGGCTGCCATCGCCGCGGCGCGTTTGGGATGGCGGCTCGCCCAGTGAGGATCGTAAGGCGCACTCGCCCAGCCGATCATCCACCCGCCGCCCTGCAAGAAGAACGACGCGATCGGAACGACAAGAGCGCCGAAGGGCTCCCGTCGAATGTGCGGTAGCGGGTCGAGGGTCACCTGCGCCGCAGCTGTGTCGTCACCTCCAAGCCTGCCGACGAGCGCATGGGCGGCCTCGTGGCACGTCAGAGACAGCAGAAATGCAGCCAACCACAAGGGGAGCTTGGCGAGGAGATCCATGTCCATCGTGTTGTCGCCAGTTCAGAGGCGCTGCGTCTCGAACAGGAAGTAGAACGCGGCCACCACCAAAGCGTGGGTAATCCCTCCTCGCGCGATGAGCGCTTTGATGTCGTCTAGTGGTACCGTCTTTACTTCAATCGCCTCGCCTTCATCAAGCGTTGGCTCGCAGAGGATGCGCGCCCCCTCGGCCAGCCACGTCGTGCAGACGTTGTTTTGAAGTGCTGGGTTTGGGTGGACCTCGCCCAGCTTGGTCCATCGCGTGGCCTCGTAGCCCGTTTCCTCAAGCAATTCGCGGGCGGCGGCAGCCCGGTGCGTCTCCCCTGGGTCAACGGCCCCGCCCGGGATTTCGAGGGTGATCGCGTCGGTTCCATGGCGGAACTGTCGGATGAGGACGACTTCGCGACGATCGGTAAGTGCGATGACATTGGTCCAATCCGCGCCTTCCAACACCGTGAATCGATGCTCCTCGCTCGAGGTCGGGTGGGTCGCGATCTTGATGCGCGCGCGAAAAATCCGGAAATCGATCCTCCGCTCTTCCCGCACGAAGGGCCAGATCAGGTGACGGTCATCCGACGACATCGCCCGATCCTAGTATGAAAACCGCCGGCTGCTACAGTTGCCGGATGCAGGCGACGATCGCCTTGTTCGACATCGACGGAACGCTCCTCCGAGCAGGTGGGGCTGGACGCCGTGCTGTCGAACGCGCACTCGAAGATCTGCTTGGCGAGACTCTAGGAAAGATGAGCCTCGAAGCCGTCGAGTTCGCCGGCCGGACCGATCCGTGGATCGTGCGCCAGGCATTGATACACCATGGGGTTGCACCGGACGAGGGGCTGATCGCGGAAGTGTTGCGGCTTTATGTGGACTATCTGCCAGACGAGCTCGAGCGCGCATCTGCCTTCGAGGTGCTCCCCGGCGTCCGCGCGCTTCTAGAGATACTGATCACGCGTGACGACACCTGCCTCGGTCTCGGCACGGGCAATACTGAAGCAGCCGCCTACGCCAAGCTGCGCCGAGGCGAGATCGATTCCTTTTTCGCGTTTGGCGGGTTCGGGTCCGATCATTTGGACCGTGCCGAGTTGCTACGCGTCGGGTTTGAGCGTGCTCGAGGGCTTAGTGCGGCGGCTGCACACAGAGTGGTCGTCATCGGGGACACACCCCACGACGTCGTTGCTGCGCACGCGATTGGCGCCGAGTGCATCGCCGTGTCCACGGGCTGGTACGACAGTGCATCGCTCGAAGCCGCTGGCGCCAACCACGTCGTCGCTGACCTCGAGGACCCAAGTGTGCTCGATGCGATCACCGGATCTCTCGCCATCTCGAAGGACGTGTAACTTTTTCGTGCGGTCGTGCAATACTCGGCGCGTGCACGACAGACCTGGGCGTTGGTACGCGCGGTGGTGGGCGGTTCTGATCGTCCTCGGATTGGTGCTTGGAGCGACCGCCATCGTTACCGTGAAGGCGCTCGGGCTCCGCTCGGTGGTGGTCGATGCGAAGCCGCTCCCGCAACCGCCAGAGGGCTTTGACACGCGATGGTGGAACGACGCGCTTGGGAGGTGGGTCCAAGGAGACCGGGTCGACTACGCCGAGGTCCTGAACGACGCGCCCGATCTGAAGCGGTTCGCAGCAACGCTCGCGGAGGTAGGACCGACGGCCACACCTGCGCGGTTTCAGACCGAACAAGAGCGTCTCTCGTACTACATCAATGCCTACAATGCCCTCACGCTGCTCGGCGTCGTCGACAATTGGCCGATCTCCAGCGTGCAAGACGTACGTGGTTGGTTGAACCCTCGGGCAGGTTTCGGATTCTTCTATGGCCTGCGATTCTTCCTGGATGGCGCCAAGACCAATCTCTACGATCTCGAGAACGGCGTCATCCGAGGCTTCCGCGACGCCAGAATCCACGCCGCGATCAACTGCGCGTCGATCTCCTGCCCGCCCTTGGCGCCTCACGCGTATGACCCGGTCGCCCTAGAAGGACAGCTCGATCTCGTCACGCGCGCTTTCTGCTCGAGCCCTGTCCACGTGCGCGTCGATGGCGAGGCGCATGAGATTCGGCTGTCCTCGATCTTCGATTGGTACCGCGCCGATTTCGAGGAACACGCGCGTCGGCTAGGGCGGCCGCCCACCGTCGAGGACTTCATCGTCGCCTTTGCCGAGCCCAGCGTGGCGGCGTCGCTCGAGCAGGCCCGAGAGGCCGGTTTCGAGGTAGTTTTTCAACCCTATGACTGGGGTCTCAACCAGTTTTGAGTACATTGGCTTACACAAAAATACTGCAGAACTCGACGAGCGGTGCAATACGTTACTAAGCTTCTACTCATGATTTGGGGGATCAGCACAACGCGATGCGACGCTTAGCTTTGTCTATCATCGGCTCTCTTCTGCTCGTGGGCTGCCCGGGCGGGTTGAACAACTGCGAGGACTTCAACGCCTGTCCCGGCGGTGCCGGCGGGTCGCCTGGCGCTACCGTCGAGCTCGTGTTTGAGGTCAACTGCGGTAACGCGGTCTGCCACGATTCGGACCAGCCGGCCGCCGGTCTCGACCTCGTCTCTCCGGACGTGGCGAGTCGAACAGTCGGCATGAACTCGACCGACCCCAACTGCGGCAGCGACGTCATCGTCATCGCGGGGGATCCAGACGAGAGCTACATGATCAAGAAGATCGTCAACGAGCCCGGCGTCTGTGGTGGGCAGATGCCGATCGGAACGCTTCTCGATGCTGAGGATACCAACGTGATCCGAGATTGGATCCTCGATCTAGGCGGCGTCCCTGCGATCATCAACGAGGGACTCGACGGCGGGGTTTAGAAGGGAAGAAGTTGATGGGGGCGTGGCGCGTTGGCGCATTGACAGTGCTACTCGGTTTGTGTCTCGGGCGAGGTACCGCGTATGCCGAGGACGGCACGGCTGCGATACTGCCGCTCAAAGGGCCGCAAGCCGCCAAGATTCGGCAGCGCGTGCAAAACGGGTTGAGTAACGCCGACGTTCAGCTCGTTCCGCTGAAAAGAGTCACCGCCGTCGTCAAGAAGACCAAAGGCTACGCAAAGCAGGCGGCCAAGCTCGAGGCAAGTGTACTGGTTGGTGGCCGTGTTCGTCGCTCTGGCGAGCGCTGGATTGCCGATATCGGCTTGCGCAACGCCGCGGGCGCGCGCGTTCAGAAGTTTCGCACCAGCTCCTCCAGCATCACGCGGCTTTCGAAGCGGATCGTTGCCGAACTCCTCGATACCGGCATGATGCCCGTTGCAGGTGACACCGAAGAAGGGGTGACGAAGCTCGGCGCGCCGGATGCAGCGATCGCCATTCCCGAACCGGAGGTCGAAGAGCCGGAGGTTCCGCGATTGGTCGTCCGCCGGTTCAAGGGCGCGCAAGCGGGCAAGATTCGGGGAGCTGCGGTGAAGGGCCTTCAGGGCAAACCCATCAGCCTCGTTTCCAACAAGCGGTTCGTGCAGACGGCCCAGAGCTTGAACTCGGACCTGAAGTCCGAACGGGGACACGTCCTTCCTGCACGGGCGATGGGGGTCAACGGGCTCTTGGAAGGCGATGTGCTCCGTGAGGATGGCGTCTGGTCGGCTTATGTCCGACTCGTTGACGGCAAGAGCGCCGACGTCATCAGTCAGCACTTCTACGAAGGGAAGACGTCGACCGCGCTCGCGCGCGCGGTTCAAGCGGGCTTGTGGGACGATTTCCGGAGGGACATCAAGCGCTTCGAGCCTAAGCGGGCGGTTGCCGTCGCTCCCGCCCCAGTAGCGGTGGTCGCGCCCACGAGCCGGGAGGCCGTTGAGAAAGAGCCCACGGCCGAGGACAAGCCCAAGGTCAAGCCCAAGAAGGCCAAGCCCCCCAAGAAGGATCGACCCGCCGCGGTCGACATCGAGTTTGATTTCGTATTCGTACATCGCAATCTCTCCTGGAAAGACGACCTCATCGGAAACCTGCGCGACTACACACTCGCGTTCGGCCCGGGCATTCAAACGAAGTTCCAGTACTTTCCAGGCGCCCATTTCACGAGCGGGATCGGAGCACAATTCGGCATCGACTTCGAGTGGCAGCGGCTCTTCGACTTCGACTCCACGCGCGACGACGGTGTGAGCTTTCCCACCGAAGCACAGCAATTTCTCGCGGGCCTTCGCTGGCGATATCCCGCTGGCCGATGGGAGCCGACGATCATCGCCGACTACGGTCTTCACAAGTTCCAGTTCGGTGTGGGTGGGCCTCCGATCACGACGACGGGTATCCCCGGCGTGAAGTACAAGTTCATTCGTGCAGGCGCCGGGTTTCGGGTCGGCGCTGGAAAGGACGAGAACTTCATCATCGTCTTCAATGGGGCGTACCGTTACCTGCTCTCTGCCGGCGGCATCGAAAGCGCGCAATGGTTTCCGCAGGCAAAGGGGAACGGGATGGACGCGCTGCTGATGTTCGGATATGGGCTGCCGAAAGGCTTCGAAGTTCGGCTCGGGCTCGAGTATCGCCGCTACTGGTTCGACCTCAATCCGCTGCCGCCCGATCCGCCCTACGTCGCCGGAGGCGCCCTCGATCAGTACTGGGGCCTCTCGATCGGCGCTGCTTGGCGCTACTGAGCCTTTGAGCTTTTGGTTCCGTCTCGAGCCATGTCCGCCTAAGATGCGCGGATGACTCGCCTCTTCGGATCGTGCGCCAGCATCTTGTTCGTCTTGTCCGTCTTGGGCTGTAAAGGCCGCGAGGCGCCGATGCAGCCTTCAAACCCGGTCGAAGCGCTGCCCTCTGACTCTGCGGAGCACGCGGTCCAAGCGGTCCCGCCCGAGGTCACACCCGAGCCTGAGCGAAAAGCGGCGGCGGCGGAGACAGCACGCACCGACGCACCGCGCGACCTCGGCGACGAGCTCCGCGCTGCGATTGGAAGCCCTGCGGATTGTCTTCGAGATTACCAACCGAGCACTCCAAAGACGATTCGGGTCAACATCAGCGCGATTGTCCGCCCGACGGGAATGATCATCGAGCCTAGCGCAAGCGGTCTTGGGCTTTCGGTCAACGATCGGCGATGTATCGAAGAGCGAGTCGGAGATGTGACGTTGATCCCACTGGCGGGTGAGGCCTCGATGCCAATATCGACCTACGTGGAAATCCGTTACCAGCCACCCGAGATCGAGGAGGCCGACGTGGAGAGTCCGGCGCCCGAGCTGAAGGACGTCGTCGAGCCGCTTCCGAAAAAGGCTCCAATCGCACCGAGTGGTGTCCCGATCGAAGGGCCCGCTGCTGATCCCATCGAGGGTCCGAGAGGCGACCCCATCGAAGGCCCGAGAGGGATCCCCGTGGAAGGCCCCAAACCGAAGCCGATCGAAGGTTACCAGGTCGATGAAGGTGCCGAGCGTTGGACGGAGTGATGCGCTGCCAGGTAAGCTGACCGCATGAGTCGCTTGATGGTCTTACCGCTCGTGGTCTTGCTGGCGGTGGGATGCAAGAGCCGAGAGGAGTCGGCCCGAGGTGCCTTCCAAACCCCGAAGCCCGTTTTCGAGCCCGAGGTGCCGAGCAACCTGCGCCCGGTCATCGATACACCGGACCCTGCAATCATCGGCAGTCCCGAGCTACTCGAAGAACAACCTCCCGAAAAATCAGACAAGCGTGACCTGGCCGCCGAGCTTCAAAGCGCCATCGGAACCCCGACCTATTGTCTGACCGACTTCGAGGCGGACACTCCGACGAAAATTCAGATCCCGATAAGCGCGACGGTACGGCCGACCGGAATGGTGATCGAGCCAACGGTCGGCGGCGTCGGTCTCTCGGCGAAAGAGCGCGAGTGCATCGAGCAGCGGATCTCGTTCGTGAAGCTCCAACCTCTCGACAAAGCCTTCTCGGAAGCCGTCTCGGCCTTTCTAGAGTTCGATTACACGCCTCCGGTGATCGTCGAGTCGGACACCCCGGCTCCCGACCCCGACCTGAAGAACGTGAAGGGGCCGATGCCAAAGCTTCCCGAGCTGGCACCGTCGGGAATACCGATCGACGATCCGTTTCGAGGCTGGCTCGAAGGTGGGAACGTGAAGCATCCCGATGGCCCGAAGCCGAGAAAGGTAAGAGGCCCAAAGCCCCGCCCGATCGACGGATACGAAGTGGACGAGAACGCGCAGGACTGGGATTGATCTGCTGACCGAGCATGTGATCTCATGGGACAACGCATCACCGTGGTCGACGCTTTCACCGATGTGGCCTATGCGGGCAATCCTGCCGCCGTCTGTGTCCTCGACCATCCGACGACCGCGGCATGGATGCAGGCCGTGGCTCGTGAGATGCGTCACTCCGAGACCGCCTTCTGTGTTCCTTTGAGAGACGGCAGCTTCGAGTTGCGGTGGTTCACCCCTGGCGGCGAGGTGCGCCTGTGCGGACACGCCACCCTCGCGACCGCGCATGTGCTGTGGGAAGAGGGGAGGCTGCCCCTTCGCGAAAAGGCGCGCTTTTCTACTCAGAGTGGCGAGCTCACGGCCACGCCGCTCGGGCGGCAGATCGAGCTCGATTTCCCGGCGCGTCCGCCTTCCGAGGTCGAAGCGCCGTCCGGGTTGCTCGAAGCGCTCGACGTTCCGGCAACTTGGATCGGCCGTGATGAAGACGACTACGTCGTCGTCGTCGAGGACGAAGAAGCGGTGCGAGCTTGCAGCCCCGACTTCCAAGCGCTTCGAGCCGTCGAGACGCGCGGGGTGATGATTACCGCTCCGTCTGCCGACGACGACCTCGACTTCGTGTCACGCTTTTTCGCCCCTCGCTTTGGCATCGACGAAGACCCCGCGACGGGCTCGGCGCACTGCTGTATGACGCCGCTCTGGGCAGACCAGCTCGAAAAGACCGCACTTCGGGCGCGCCAGCTCTCGGAACGAGGCGCCACGTTCGAGCTCGAGCTTGCAGGCGACCGCGTAAAGCTCCGCGGCGCCTGCGTCACGACGCTCCGGGGCACCCTAGCGGAGAGCCCGCCGAACGCCACGGGCATGAGGGGCGCGCGGTAGACGCTGTCGCTGACAGTGCCAGCGTCAGTGACGGCACGTTCGAGGCGTGATAGCTGTATGGGACTGCATCACCAGACGCAGTCGCGACAAAGGCGGGTTCATGATGACAGAGTCTGGAAAGCTCTTCTTGGCGCTGCTCTTCGTTTTCGTGCTTTGCGGCGAACCCGCTTCGCAGGCAGAGGCTCCAGACTCAGGTGCGGCTAGCCCAACTGCCAGCGAGATTTTCGCGCGGTCACTCAAAGCTATCAAGGCGGTGAATGACTATCAGGGCGAGTTCGTGAAGCGCGAGCTCATCGGTAACAACCTGAAGACCGAAAAGATAGTCTTCAAGTTCGCTCGGCCCTTCAAGGTGTATATGAAGTACATCGACCCGCATCCGGGCCAAGAGGCTCTGTACATCCGCGGCCAGAACAAGAACAAAATCAAGGCGCACAAGGGGTCGTTTCCAGACATCACGGTCAATCTCAGTGTATACGGCCGCCAGGCGATGAAGGATAGCCATGCGCCGATCATGACGTTTGGCCTCCAAAGGCAAATCGAGATCATGGGCGAGATCTATCGCAAGGCAGTGGCGCGAGGAGAGGCGAACTACACGGTATCCGACGGCGGAGCTCTTTTCGGCGAGCCGGTCTGGAAGATCGAGGCGCGTTTTCCAAGCACCGGCGACATCGTAAAGGTCAAGGACGACGAGAACCTATGGACGTTCGCCAAGCGGGTTGGCCAAGCCATGTATGTCATCCTTCACTACAACGACAACATCAAATCCCCGAAAGACATCGACGAAGGCGATGAGGTGTTCGTCCCCCATCACTACGGGAGCCGCTTGGAGTATCTGGTCGGAAAAGAGACATACATGCCGCTCAAAGAAACATCATGGGATCACAAAGGCCGCGTGTACGAATCGTACGAGTATCCGGTCCTGGATCTGAGTCCCGGTCTCACGGCAAAGGACTTCGATCCGGACAACGAAGCTTACGATTTCTAGAGGAGAGCTACGCGGCCGCGTGCAATCCATCCCGCCGTTCAGGACGGGCATCGAGGCGGGCTAAATTCAAGTGATTCGCTCCATTGAATCGACCGCATCCCCGGACGTCTATGTGGGTAGAAAAGAGGGTTCTCGCCATGGGACTTACGGTTAATTCACGCTTTACAATGTTGGGGATCGCGCTTTGCGCTTCGTTTCTTTCGGGCTGTATCTTCGTCGGGGAGTACGACGACCACTACTACGAGCCCCCTCTGCAATCGCCGATTTATGGCGTCTGCTACGAGGATATCGACTGCCTTGGGGGTTTGTACTGCGAGGAGTTGGCGTTGCCGGTCGATCACTACACCGACTTCGTCAACGCGATCTGCACGGTTGACTGCTACGACGACCTCGACTGCCCCTTTTCGGAATTCAACGGGTTGCCTGGCGCGTGTGTGGACCACGCTTTCTTGGGAGGCCCGATCACATCGCGAGTCTGCGTGGAGCGCTGTGAGTTCGACGGCGATTGCGACGTGGCGGCGGGCTTCGGATGCGAGTTCATCGCTGGGGATCGACTGTGCGTTCCGATCCGATGAGCCTATTCCGATCCACCACACGCTAGCTGGCCTGTGATAGCCTTCCGAAGAGGGAGGGCGTCATGGCAACGGTCTTGATCACGGGCGCGAACAAGGGAATCGGACTCGAGCTCAGCCGGCAACTCCGTGCGCGCGGCGATGAGGTGATCGCCCTTTGCCGTAGCGTTAGTCCCGAGCTCCAGGCGCTTGGGGTTCGATCGTTCGAAGGAGTCGACGTGACGAGCCGAGAGGCGCTACAAGCCGTATCACGGGAGCTCGGCGACACACGCATCGATATCCTGATCAACAACGCCGGAATCTTCGAGCAGGAGTCCTTCGATGACCTCGACTTCGATCGGATTCGCAAACAGTTCGAGGTCAACGCGTTAGGTGCATTGCTGGTCACCCAGATCATGCGACGCCACCTCGCAGAGGGCTCCAAGATCATTCTCATCACCAGCCGGATGGGCTCGATAGGCGACAACGGATCAGGTAGCTACTACGGATACCGAATGTCGAAAGCGGCTCTGAACATGGCTGGAGTGAACCTCGCCCACGACTTTCGAGACAAAGGGGTGTCGGTTGCGATCCTGCACCCTGGTTTCGTTGCCACCAACATGACGGGGCGCCAAGGCATCCCTGCCGCGGAAGCTGCCAAGGGCTTGATCGCGCGCATCGACGAGCTGAGACTCGAGAGCTCCGGCGGTTTCTGGCACGCCAACGGCGAGCGTCTTCCCTGGTAGGTTCACGGGTATGCCGGGCTGCGGTGCGCGGCACGCCCTCGCCCACTCAGACATCCTCGGCGGGGATGTTTGGAAACGGTGTCGAAGCCCTCTAGGTGGTGGCGTTGGCAATATGGGTTGGCGCCTGCGGAACTCGCGTTCGAGGACATGCCGCGCGCCGCAGCCTGGCATACCTACTTCACTAAGACACTGACGCTGGCGCTGACACTGACGCTGGCACTGCCGCTGACGCTGTCAGTGTGGTCTTTCTCTCGTAGCGAACCAGCTTCTATATTTCTCCATTCGCCTTCGCTGCTCTTCGGGTGCGTGGCGTTTGCATGTCGTGTGCTCTTCCGTCCCTTGCGGCGCGCCCCAGCGAATCTCGGCGCAGTCGTTGGGGTTGTACGCCATCTCCATGGCCGAGCTCCGGTCGACGAGGTCGGCTAGGGTCAAACTCCATGCGCTCCCATCGGACCTCGTGTATTGGAAGGTTCGCTTGCCGATCTCTTCTGCGAGGGCCTGCCGGACCTCGGCAACCACGTTGTCCCGATCAGCCTCTCGTATACCGAAGCGGTCGGGATGGGCGGCCACGGTGCTCGCGAACGAAGTGACGGCGTCGATGCTGATCAGCAGCCGCATGTCTCGAGAAGGGGTCGAGTAGTCCTCCCAAGGGCCCGACGTCAGGAACAGGGCGGCGCCCGAGGGCATGTCGATTGTCGCGTAGCCTTGCGATCGCATGAAGTCTTCGCCGTTTTGGACCGAGCTCAGGCGCCGCTGGACCGATTCCTCGAGGGCGTCGACCAGGCTCGTTTGCATTCGAACCGGGTCGAGCGCGCGAGGATTGATCATGCCCTCCATGGCGCTGTAGAAGTCGTCCGCTGTTCCACGGTATTGCGCGTCGGACCAGGCCTTCACACGGCCGGCTCGACGAAGCTCGGCGTTCGTTGCGATCTTCAGCGCCTGAGCCTCGCTATCGAATCCGACGGGGCGCCATCCCTTGAAGCCTGCGCCCACCAGGTCCGTCTTGGGCGTGAACAAGAACGAACCGCGCCAAAAGCGACGACGACCCACCGTTCCGTCCGGTTGGGCGTCCGCGCCGATCAACACGCCGTAGTCGTCGACTGCTTGCGGCTTCCAACGTGCGACCACCAATACGTGGCCGTACGGATCGGCAAACACCGTTCCCGGGCGGATCGCCGTGCGGCTCAGGCGCAAGGGATAGAAGTCGGTCTCCTCTTCGTCCGGGCGCGTGCGTGGGCTCGACGAATGGACCGTGCCCGCCACGCGCCTCATGAAACTCCGAAAGGCGCCGACATCGGTCGCGGCTTCTTGGAGGTCGAGGTTGCTGAAGACGGCGGGGTCGCAGACCGGAGGCTGATCTCTCCGGCCGCGGCTGCATGTTCGGTAGGCGAACGGAAGCCCGACTTTCCAAGCGAAGTAGGCGCGAAGGAAATAGGGTAGGTCGGCGCAGTCCGGCTCGAGGGAAAGCCGCGCGTCCTCGCCTTGGAGCCGGTAGTCGTAAAGCAGGTTTCGCTTCGGATCGCCGATGACCTCTTGAAGCCTCGTCCAGGTCACGTCCTCGTCCTCAGGATCGCGAAATAGCTGCTCGATGAACGCCGAGTAGAGATTTTCGGTGCTCCGGCTCCACTGCCGTGTCGTTGCCCAGGCTGGGCCAGCGGGTTGGCGTCGCGGCCCTCGGGGAGCGCGGGAGGCGACCACGAACCGATGACACGCGAGCGTCCGATCGCCTTCACCCAACACCGCGGTCCACTTTCCAGGCATGGGTTGCGCGACTTCGACGAAGCGGCTGAATGGCGGCCCGTCGAGTATGCGCTCTTCGGCGTCGACCTGCTCACCATTTGGGCCATAGAGCACGAGTGCGGCGATCCCGGGGTCTCGCTCGCTCGTCGCGATCACGCGAAGGGGCTGCGTCGCATGTGGCCGTCGCGGCGACGCAAAGATCGCATTGCTCTGCGAGTCACGGCACGCGCCCTCAGGTCGGGCCATAGGCGCGCTCGGCCGCAGCACCGCATTGGCCGCGAGGGCGGGTCCAGGTGTTCTTCCGATCACGGTAAGGTGTGTAATGCGACTGAGGAAATCGGTGCGTGAGCTTCCCTCACCGAGGGAAAGGTCGCTGATCGCGACCCGGTCGACTCGATTGACCGTTTCGAGCTCGGTGCCTTCGCACGGTGTCAGGTATTCGGAGAAGGCGTGCATCGCCATCGGAATCCCTTCCTCCGTCGTGCCGAGGTACAACATGATGTGCCCTGGGAAACGCAGCAGCACGATACCGCGACGCGCCGCTGCCTCGAGCAGGAGTCGCTTCTCGTTGAGGTCTCGCACTTCCGAAACATCGACCGAGAATGTGCCGGCCTTGGCCTGGCGTGCGCTGTGTCGTGGCAGATCGATGCCGAAACGACCAAAGACCTCGAGCAGAAACCGAGAGCAATCGTAGCCTCCGTCTTTTCCGCCCCAGCCGTAGGGCGCGCCGAGCAGCGAAAACGCCTCGGTCAAGAGGGCCCGACGCGTGAACGGCGGCGGCTCAGACCGAGCGAGCTCTCGTTGCAAGGATTCGGGTGAAAGCGGCCCGGACAGGTCCTTACCCGTGACCCAGCCGAGTGCGTACGGGGTGCGTGCCAGAAAAAGCCCGTTTGGCCAGCGCGACAGAAGCTGAACGACTTCGCCCGGTCGAATGGTGCTGCATCGGTTGCGATCGAAGTCCAAGTCGACTGGTATGTGGTAGAGCCCCTCCGGATACGGGCCGCACCGTAGGGGCTTGAGCGCCTCGGCGAGCCGCCATTGCTGCAGCAGCTCGAGCCCGTCTGGTTGGTCGAATGGTGAAAGAGCGTCGGCCTCGATCGCTTTGCCCTTCGCATCGACCAACGTACCGTCGCCGAGCTTCGCGCGCAGGTAGTCGAGCCGCTCGCCGACCTGAGCCAAGAGCGCCGCTTCGTCTACGGGGGCCGCGAGGTCGGCGTGCCCAAGTGGCTCCCCGTCGATCAGCTCACCAAGAGCGATGTTATGCCTTTGCACTTCTTCTGGGGCGAGAAGCGGCGTGTCGACCGGCTCGTACGCCTCCGCACGCGTCAGCCAGTACTCGAGCTGTTCGTGTTCTGGTGCCACGTTCGCGAGAGGGGGCGCGACCCGGCGGACTTCGGGGCAACTCGGGTCGCGGCGTTCAGTGACGGGGGAATCGTCGCGGCAGCTCGGACACGTGAGACACACTACGGCCCCGAGGGCCGCGAGTCTCGTCATGTAGGCGCCAGCATCCATCGAATGATTTGGTCGTCGACCGTACCGCTGGTCCCTATACCGAGGTCCACTTGCTGCGGAAAGCCGACGTGTCCTCCCCGGTCGGTGATAACACGTCGGAGCCTCTTCGCGCTGGCAAGCCAGGGTCGCACCGTATCGATCAGCACCATCGGGTCCCGCTCGGCCGCTACGAAAAGCGTGGGGGTCTCGATATCGCCGAGGATGTTGCATGCGCTCGTCTTCGCCCAGTAGTCCTCGGCCCCAGCAAACCCGTGACGAGGCGAAATCACCTCTTCATCCCATTGCTCAAGCGTGTCGATTCGCATGGCCTTGTCGATGGGCAGGGGTACGCCTCGCCGTGCAGCGACCTTTTGGTAGATCTCCTTGAGCCCGCGCAGCATGTGAAGTCGATAGAATGCGCGATGGGGTCTGTCGATCGCACGCGCGCCCTTTTCGAGATCGATCGGGGAGCAAACCGCCGCCGCGGCCCGCACACGCGGATCGGGGTTGCCCGCGAGATATCGAAGCACCATGTTGCCGCCCAGCGAATACCCAAGCAGTAGAATGCGATCGTACGCCTGCAGTGGTTTGCTACGAAGCGCGGCCTCGAGATCGGCTATCAGTCCTGCGTGGTAGAAGTCCTCGCCCCGGCGGTCTGCTCCGCGGAGGTTCAATCGCAAACTGTCGAGACCTGCCCGTGCTGCAGCTTGTGCGGCCCGTACCGCGTAGTAGCTCGTCGCGCTTCCGCCGAGCCCGTGCACGATCACGACGAGGGTGTTGGACGCGCCACTCTGCGACAGCCGGCCGTTGAGGCTCAAGGTGCCGACTACCCCGTCCTCGAGCCGCGTCACCCATTCCGTCGATTGCGGCGCCCGCGGCGGGATCAGCGTGTGGCGAAGAAACGGCGCGAGGGTCCAGAAGTGACCCCGCAGGCTCATGAATCGTTGGGTAGCAGCGCGCTCACGGCAGGCGCCTCGGTCGGCCTGTCGTGCCAAGCATAAAAAGGCGGGCGATCCTTGCAGATCGGCCGATCGTCGTCCGAGCAGTAGACGCGCACGTGGAAGTGACTGCGGTGTGGTGCTCCGCGACGCGGCTGCGAGATCACCCGCTTGGCGCGCATGAGGAGCTCGGGGTTCGCGCGCTCCTTCAGGGCCTGTTGAAGCAGCTTGCGCTTCGTAGAGTTCGTCACGAAGATGTGCTGGATATCGGTCGTCGGATGGCTGAGCAAGGATTCCATCAGCGCCCAGTTGCGTGCGGCATCGAACTTGTAGATCGCGCCCCATTGTCGACCGATTCCCTTGCTATTGAAGGGAACGAACACGTGATTGTTCACCGGCGTCGATTTGCGATCGAGCATGTAGAAACCAAGGTCCACGTCGCGACCGCTTTGATGCGACTTGTGAGGAACGAATCGACCGCCACCAGCTCGAGAGAGGTCGCCCACGGTCAGACGCGAGCGCGGGTAGCGGAAGGCGACTTCGTGCGCGGCGTATTCGATCAATCGGACCAACTCACCGGTGCCGTACCTCGTGTTGAGGGACCCGACCTTGACCGTTAGGTCCTTATCATCGTTGATCCGCACTCCGAAGCGCAGCAGCCCGCGGTTCGGGTATCCGACGGACACGCTAGGATTGGGTTCCAAATCGGAAGGCGCAATCCGGCGCGGCATTCGGGAGATGCGTTCGAGGTCCGCATCGCTTGGCTCGGCGTGCGTCTCAGCGTGGTAGGCTTCGCGAAGAGCTGGATCACCGGTCATCGGTAGCTCCGCAAGCGCGAAGGTGCCTGATAACCATACCAGCGACATGGCAGTCAGAGCACAGATCAACGGGACGAGCCTAGACTGCTTACCCCTCTTCATTTCTCGGCTGCCCATGTCTCGCGTTGGCGGAGTTTTGCCCCGATTCCCCTCAAATGCCAGTTTGACCGCTCACAAAGTGAAAATCCAGAACTGAGAGCCCGTTCAGCGAGGGCTCATCCGAGCGCGGGCTCACCCTCAGCGGCTTCTTGCAGCGGCAGGTCGCTCGGAGGGGGAGCCTGTGCCCCCGCCAGATAGAGTGCGAAAAGCCACCAGATCACCCCAAGACCCCAAACGAGGCCGAGAACGACCCCGCCGTCGATAATCCCTCGCCAGGGCTGGGGTAGGCTCCTCACCCACCAAATCACCACGACCAGTGCCACGATGAAGCTCCAGCTCACGGTCATCTGGCGGCGGGTCGAGTGGAAGAGGCTCATGCAAAAGGGGAGTGCCAGGACGACCCAAAGCGGTCGCGGGTTCTGGCCGAGATACACGGCGCGAGACACCACCCGAGGCGAAAAACGGAGCTGAAAGCCTCGGTAGCCTTCGAGATAAGCGTTGGCGACCAGCCAGCCGACGTAGAGAGCTTGCTGCCCCCTGGTCATGAGGCCCTCGGTCCAGGGCTCGAGGGCCAAGGGGATCAAGCTCCAAATCGCGCGGCCGAGCAGAATCGACACCCAGGCGATCCCCCAAGCGGCGACCAGCTTTTCCCGCGGTGAGCGCATGGACGGCGCGACGGTAGCAGCCCGGCTCGGGATGTCGACTTGCCTCGGGCAGGCCTACACCTCCATGCTCTTTTGACTGAGGCACTCTTTGGACGACACCGCTTACGGATTGGATGAGGAACAACAGGCTGCGAAGCCGAAACGACCAGGGCTCCCTGTAGAGCCGAGGCGGATCCTCGGGATCCTCGCCGAGCATCGCAAGGAGTTGGTTCTGGCCTTCGTCGGCACGGCCGTTCTCGCTCTGATCGCTTTTTTCTTCGTACCTCGCACCTATGAGTCTTCGTCCCACGTACTCTACGAAGGGACCCCGCTCCTCGATGCGGATCCCGAAAAGGGCGAGCTGAGCGCCTTCCTCGATACGGTGCTTTCGTCGAGTCGGCTTCGTGAAGTTCGCGAGCAGCTCGGCTGGGATCACTCCTTGAAAGCACTCGAGGCGCAACTGAAGGTGACGCAGGAGAGCGAAAGCTCGATGCGAATCGTTGCCAAAGCGGGCACGGCCGAGGACGCGCAAGCGCTCGCGCAAACGGTGCTCGACGTGTTTCTCGCGCGACAAGCGAGCTTCAATGCGAACCGGCTCGAGACACTTCGCGCAGAAACCGAGGTCGCTCTCGTGCACGCAAAAGAGCGCCGCACCGAAGCTGCCAAGGCGTTCGAGTCATTCCAACAAGAGAGCGGGAAACCGGATCTGCTTCAAGATCAGGCGCGCCTCCTCGAGCGGGTTGCCACGCTTCGTTCAAAGGCCGATGAAGCAGCGGTCGAGGCGGCTGCCCAACGGGCGCAGATCGAGGAGCTACAGAAGGCACAGCAAGAGCTCCCTCGTCAAGTCATGGGAAGCGCAACCGTGGGCACCCCGGTCGATGCGCCGCTTGCCACGGCCCGGTCGGAGCTCGCGACGGCGCGCGCGACGCTGAGCGAAGAACACCCCCGCGTACAAGCGCTCCAACAGCGCGTCAACAGCCTTCAGAGGCAGCGTCAATCGCAGCCAAACGAGCGTGGCCAGCAGACGATGGTGTCGAACCCGGCTCGTGACGCAGTCGAAAAAGAGCTGGCGACCGCTCGAGCAGCCCTGGCGGCTGCTGAGGAACGCGAGGCCGCGTTGCGCGTGCTGATCAAGTCGGTAAAGGCCGAGGCGGACGCGTTGGCACCGGCCGAAGGGCAGGCGCGACAGGTTGTGCAGGCGCTTGCGGTCGCCGAGCAGCGGCTCCAGTACCTCGACGAGCGCGCCACTCGGCTGCAGGATGCGGCGGTCGGATCGATGACCGGGTTTCGTGTTCTCTCAGCTCCGCCGCTACCAGAGGAATCCAGGCGGTCGAAGACGAGCGTGTTGCTGCTCCTACTCCTGCCGATCCTCGTCGTGTTCATCGTCGCGCTGGTCTTATTGGCGAGGAGGCTCCAAGCACTCGCCGTGGAGGCCCCGCGGGAGGTCGCTTGGTGGGGGAACGGCCCCGTGCTCGGGACGAGCGTCTGGCCCCGCGACCCCGACGCGCTCGACTTTTTCGTCGATGAGCTCGAGGACCATGGTGTCCACGGAGTAGGTCGAACCTTGGTGGTTCCTGCAACGGAGACCGAGCGCGATATCGCATGTGCCTTCGCGATCCGCTTGTCGAAGGCGCCGTGGCTCGCGGCCGCGATTCTCGACGTGGAGGAAAGGCCGCCCGATGTCGACACGCGGTCCTTGAGGACGCCGCTCGCCCGTACGCCGCGGCTCACACCATCAGCCACGGCAGTGCCGAGACAGCTTTCATCGCAGAACACGCCGAGGGTGCCGCCTGGGCGTGCGATCAAGACTCCGAAGCCCCCGGCCCGGCCCACTATCCAGGGTCTTTCAGCACCCACGTCGGAATCGACGCCCACCTCGAAATCGAAATGGAGCTCCGCGCCTCCTCCCCCTGCCAAGTCCGACCGAGCTCCGAAGGATGTCACCGAGCAGGAGAAGTCCTCGTCTTCGCGCCCACCCCGCAAGAAAACGATCGTCGGGTTTCCCGCCGTGCGAGGCTCAGGATCGTCACAACCCCCCCCCGCTACGGCACGCCAGACCACGCCTCGGTCCGTACGCGGCGTTACGCGAGCCACAGTTCGAATGGTGATTCAGCCAAGCGATCTCGACCGGTCGACCGGTGCTTTCGAATCTCGCGACGCCGGGAACGCCGACGAGGAAGCGTTTCTGCTGACGCGACCCGTTGCGACGGCGGGCGCATCGATCCCGCCCGAAAGCCATCGCGACGCGCCTGCATCCCACGCGGTCATGCGTGCTGCCGTGCGCTTGCTCGGTAACGGGAGCGATGAAGCGACGGGCCTTCGTCCCTCGGATCCCCCATCGGTTCCCGCGGTTGGCGAGACCACTGCCGTCGCGCTTGCCTGGAATGGTCCACTCAGTGGTCCCATCCTTCGCCGTGCAGCCCGTCTTGCGCATCGCGTTTTGGTTGTCGTCTCGTCCGGAATGAATGTCATCGAGCTGACGCGTGTGACGACTCGCCTCGGACGCGAAGATGGGGTGGGGTACGTGCTGGTCAATCTAAAGGACGCCTACGTCGATCTCGACGACCGCGTGGGGGACGTCGAGGCATTCTGGGGTGCCCTTCAGCAGGGCGACAGACCGGAATCCCGCGCCTCTTAGGCGCATGTTTGCGGCCCCAAGTCCTCTAGTCTATCTAGCTTGCGCGGTGACGGACGCCCAAGAGCAACCCAACGTCTTTTCCCCAGTGACCAAGGCGGACTGGATCGCCAAGGTCGAGGCGGACCTCAAAGGAGCCTCGTTCGACTCCCTCGGCTCGGAGACGGCGGGTGGTATCCGGGTCGAGCCGGTGTACACGGCCGAAGACATCGCCGGTGAAGGGCCGACAGGCTTCCCCGGAGTCTTTCCATTCATTCGAGGTGCGACGCCTCTTGGTGGTTGGAAGATCCGGCAGGAGTACGACGACCCCCGACCCACCGTGTGCCGTGCGATGATTCGGCGGGACCTCGGGCGGGGCGTCGAGGCATTGTGGCTACGCCTCGGTCCCCGGCACGGTTGTCGTGTGCTGACCGTCGACGACATCGACGCGTTGCTCGACTCAGTCGATTTGAGGACCACCTCGGTGTGCTTGGAGGCCGGGTCGGACGCGCTCGTGTTGGCAGCCGGGCTCGTTGCAGTGGCCGAGCGTCGCAAGGTTGGAGCGGATCGACTCGAGGGATGTTTCGGGTTGGATCCGATCGGTCTCCTGGCGGTTAAAGGGCGGCTCGAAGGTGGCATGCATGCGCGTCTCGCCGAGCTCAAGGACCTCGGCACCTGGTGCTCCGAGCACGCGCCGTCGATGCGCGCGGTCTGCGTGTCGAGCGAGGCGTTTCACGATGGGGGTGCCAGCACGGTGCAGGAGCTGGCTGCATCGATCGCCATAGGCGTCGAGTACCTCCGCCACCTCACCGATGCGGGCTTGAGTGTAGACGCGGCTGCACGACAGATCCTCTTCACGTATTCGATCTCGAGCGACTTCTTCGCTCAGATCGCCAAGCTTCGCGCAGCGCGTTGGCTCTGGGCCAACATCGTCGTTGCAGCTGGGGGCGAGCGTCGAGCTGGTTCCATGGAGATCCACGCTCGGACGTCCCGTTTCACCAAGACCCAGCGCGATCCGTGGGTAAACATGCTCCGTGCCACCGCCGAGTGTACGGCCGCGGTTTTCGGAGGCGCCCAAAGTGTGGCCACACTACCTTTCGATGTCATGCTCGGGCCCCCAGACGAGCTCGCGCAACGCGTGGCGCGCAATACCCAGGTGGTCTTGCGCGAAGAGTCGCACCTCGACGCTGTCGCCGACCCGGCGGGCGGAAGCTGGTTCGTCGAGAAGCTCACGTTTGACCTCGGGCGTGCGGCCTGGGAGGAGTTTCAGCGCATCGAGGCGGGGGGTGGCATCGTTCGGGCTTTGGGATCAGGGCGTGTGGTGGACTCGGTCGGGGAGGTCGCGGCCAAGGCCCGGGCGCGCATCGCCACACGTAAGACTCCGATAGTCGGCGTCAGCGAGTTTCCGAACCTCCAAGAAGACGCCGTGGAGCGGGAGCGGATCAGCGTCGAAGAGATCAAGCGTCTGTTCAAGGAGTCGCTCGACTCGCTCGATTTGGGCGAGCACCGCGGCAAGCTCATCGCGATTGCGCGCACAGTGAGAGCCGACGGTCGCAAACCTGGGGACCTCACGGATGTCTGCATCGGCGCGACTCTTTCCGGCGCAGATCTCTACAGCATCGCGACCGTGCTCCACCGCGGCGAACCGGACTTTCACCTCGAGCCCGTATCGCAGTGGCGTCAGTCCGAGGCCTGGGAGAGGCTTCGCGACCGTACCGATCGTCACGCGGTCGAGGCCGGGGCGCGACCAACTGCCTTCCTCGCGAACCTCGGCCCGATTCCCGCGCACAAGGTTCGGTCCAATTGGACGAGCAACCTTCTCGCGGCTGCCGGTGTCGAAGCGATCACGAACGACGGATTCGACGACGCCGACGCCGTCGGGGCCGCCTTTGGAGAATCCTCGGCGGGCATGGCGGTCGTCTGCGGCAGCGACCAAGACTACGAGCGGCTCTTAGCGCCCGTGGTCGCTTCCCTGAAGGTGTCGGGTTGCCCGTTACTTTTGGTCGCGGGCCGTCCGGGCGAACGAGAGCCCGCGCTTCGGGAAGCCGGCGTTAGCGACTTCGTTTTCGTAGGAGCCGACGTGTTGCAAGTGATGCGCAGGGTGCTCGAGGCTTTGGGAGTAGAGCGATGAGCAAGCTTCCCGACTTTGCCACGATTGCGCTCGATACCCTCGCCCCGACCGGGGCGCCGTCGATGCAGGATTGGGCCGCGCTGGCCGGCGATCAAGCCGAGCGCGAGTGGAAGACTCCGGAAGGGATCGCGGTGAAGCCCGTCTACTCGGAAACCGATCTCGCGGAGGTATCTCACTTAGCCACCATGCCTGGGCTTCCACCTTTCGTGCGTGGCCCATATTCGACGATGTATGTGCGTCGACCGTGGACGATTCGCCAATACTCGGGATTCTCCACTGCCGAGCAGAGCAATGCGTTCTATCGCCGGAACCTAGCGGCCGGCCAAAAAGGCCTGTCGATCGCATTCGATTTGGCAACCCACCGTGGGTACGACTCCGATCACCCTCGGGTGGTTGGCGATGTCGGCATGGCAGGGGTCGCCATCGACTCCATCAAAGACATGCGCATTCTCTTCGATGGTATTCCGCTCGACAAGATGAGCGTCTCGATGACGATGAACGGCGCTGTGCTTCCCGTGCTTGCCTTGTACGTCGTCGCCGCGGAGGAGCAGGGAGTTGCCCCGAAGCAACTCACCGGGACCATTCAGAACGACATCCTCAAGGAGTTCATGGTCCGTAACACGTACATCTACCCGCCAACCCCGTCGATGCGGATCGTCGCCGACATCTTCAAATACACAGCGAGCGAGATGCCTCGCTTCAACAGCATCAGCGTCAGCGGCTACCACATGCAGGAAGCTGGAGCGACGCAGGACCTGGAGCTCGGGTACACGCTGGCGGACGGTCTCGAGTACGTGCGCGCGGGTCTGGCCGCGGGGCTTACGATCGACCAGTTCGCGCCCCGCGTCAGTTTCTTTTGGGCGGTGGGCACCAACTTCTTCATGGAGATTGCGAAGCTTCGTGCGGGGCGACTCCTCTGGTCGAAGTTGATCGAGCAGTTCGCGCCCCAGAACCCGAAGAGCATGGCGCTGCGCACCCACTGCCAGACCTCTGGATGGAGCCTGACCGCGCAGGACGTCTACAACAACGTCGCGCGGACGTGCATCGAGGCCATGGCGGCAACACAAGGGCACACCCAGAGCCTGCACACGAACTCCCTCGACGAGGCGTTTGCCCTTCCCACTGATTTCAGCGCCCGCATCGCTCGAAATACGCAGCTCTACCTCCAGCTCGAAAGCGGGATCACGAGCGTCATCGATCCTTGGGGCGGCAGCTACTACGTCGAGCGGTTAACCCACGAGCTCGCCCTCAGGGCCTGGGAGCACATCAAGGAAGTCGAGGAGCTCGGCGGCATGACGAAGGCGATCGAAGCCGGGCTCCCAAAGCTTCGCATCGAGGAGGCTGCCGCGCGGACCCAAGCGCGCATCGATTCAGGTCAACAAACGATCGTCGGCGTCAACAAGTACCGACTCGACCAGGAAGATCCCATCGAGGTCCTCAAAGTCGACAATACGGCCGTTCGCGAGGCCCAAATCAAACGGCTCGACGAGCTCAGGCGCGAGCGAGACGGCGAGGTTTTGCGGACGAAACTTGAGGCTCTGACCAAGTCCGCCGAAACTGGGGATGGTAACCTGCTCGAGCTGGCGATCGACGCCGCCAGGCATCGGGCTACCGTGGGAGAGATCAGCGACGCGCTCGAAAAGACTTACGGGCGCTACCAAGCGACGATTCGGAGTATCGAAGGCGTGTACCGAAGTGAAGCCGGAAAAGATGCGGAGAGCGTCAATCGCGTGCGGTCGCGAAGCGACGCTTTCCTCGAAAAGCACGGGCGCCGCCCACGCATTCTGGTGGCCAAGATGGGCCAAGATGGCCATGACCGCGGTCAAAAAGTGATCGCGACCGCTTTTGCTGACCTCGGGTTTGACGTGGACATAGGCCCACTTTTTCAAACACCAGAGGAGAGTGCCAAGCAGGCGATCGAAAACGACGTGCACATCGTCGGCGCGAGCTCTTTGGCAGCAGGGCATTTGACACTGGTGCCAAAACTCAAGGAGGCGCTTCGCGACCTCGGACGCGATGACATCCTCGTGGTGGTGGGCGGCGTGATTCCCCCGGAGGACTACGACGCGCTTCGTGACGCCGGGGCAGTAGCCATCTTTGGGCCGGGGACCGTGATCGCAGATGCCGCCATCGAGTTGCTGGATACACTCGATGCGCAGCTCGGGGCGTCGTGAAGCTACTCGACGCGCAGTCGTATGTCGCCGGCGTGCGCGAGGAGGATCGTGCCATCCTCGCGCGAACCATCACCTTGATCGAAAGCGAGAAACCGGAGCATGCGGAGCTCGCTCAGGAAGTTCTGGAAGCGCTGTTGCCCGATACCGGCGGCTCATACCGAGTTGGGATCAGCGGCGTCCCTGGGGCTGGAAAGAGTACCTTCATAGACGCGCTCGGGACGATGCTCACCAGTGAAGGCCATCAGGTCGCTGTGCTGACCGTCGACCCCACCAGCAGCGTGAGTGGCGGGAGCATCCTGGGCGACAAAACCAGGATGCCGACCCTAAGCAGCGACCCAAACGCCTTCATTCGGCCGTCTCCCACGAGCGGGACGTTGGGGGGAGTCACGAGGAAAACACGAGAGACGATTCTGGCCTGCGAGGCTGCGAGGTTCGACGTCGTGCTGGTCGAGACGGTCGGCGTGGGCCAGTCCGAGACAATCGTCGCAGAGATGGTCGATTTCTTTCTGGTGCTGATGATCGCGGGGGCGGGTGACGAGTTGCAGGGGATCAAGCGTGGGATTCTCGAGGTCGCCGACATGCTCGCGATCAATAAGGCCGATGGCGACAACCTGGCGCGTGCGACCAGCGCACAAGCCTCGTACCAAAGCGCGCTCGGCCTCATGCGCCCGGGAAGCGAGCCGCCCGTCGTGACGTGCAGCGCACTCGAGAAGACCGGCCTCGAAGAGCTCTGGGCCCTCGCGGTCGATCAGCGCAAACGCCTCGAAGGCGACGGAACGTTTCAACGCAAGCGTCAAGAGCAACAGGTTCGCTGGATGTGGGACATGGTGGAGGACGGCTTGCGGCGTGCGCTTCGAGGCGACCGCGAGTTGCGTGCGCTTGTCGAGCAACTCGAGAAGGCGGTTGGAGCCGGAACCGCGGCACCGAGTGCGGCGGCGACCCAGGTTCTACGACGGTTCGCCGAACGCGCCCACAAAGCGCTCAAGCCCGACTGAGCTCGTCTGGCGAGTCTTTCTTGTCCTTGGCTTTCGTCTTTGAACGACTGGGTTTCGGTATTGGCCCCAGAAGCTCCGCGATCCACTCGAGCTCTGGGCTCTGCGCAAGCGAGTGTTTGATCACCATCGTCAATGGAGCCGACAGAAGCGCGCCGATCGGACCGAGGAGCCAACCCCATACCACCATCGAGAGCAAGACCGACAACGCGGACAAGCCGAGCGCCTGCCCCATCACCTTGGGCTCGATCGCGCCGATCACGAGATTGATGCCTCCAAACCCCACCGCCACCACCAATGCCTGGCCAGGGCCGAGTTGGATGAGCGCCAGCAGAATGGCGGGCACCGCCGCGATGATCTGGCCGACGGTGGGAATGAAGTTGAGGAGCGCGGCAAGAAGGCCCCACAAAAGCGGCACGTCGAGCCCTTGCCACCAACACCACACGAACACCAAGACGCCGGTTATCACGCTCATTACGGTTTTCGCGACCAGGTAGGCGTTGACTTCTTGAACGGTGTCCGAGAGGTCTTTGATCCGACTGGGCGATGCGATCCGCGCCAGCTTCTCGCGGATGCCCGTCACCTCGAAGAGCATGAACGCTACGATCAGGAGAACCAGGACGATCTGAGAAATCAGAGAAGCTGCGTACTGAGCCGTGGTCGTTGCCAGATTCACCATCCACGTGGGCTCGGAGAAGTCGTAGATCGACTCCAGGTAGAGCCCGTGGGTTGCGAGCCAGACTTCGAACGCCTCCATTCGAGCTCCGAGGGTCGATGCGTAGAAGGGGATTCGTTCGGTGAAGGTCGCGAGCGCACCGGCGAGTGGGAACCCGAACGCCGATGCCGCCGCCACATCCAACAACAAGGCAGCGCTGACGGCCAGCGTGCGCGACACCCCGCGGTCGCAAAGCCAGAGAACGATCGGTGCAGTAACCACCGCAATGAATCCGGCCACCAAAACCGGGACGAGGAAAGGCGCGGAGAGCTTGATCCCCGCCCCGATCACGATGATCGAGGCCACGATCAGAACTACGCGTCCTCCTTTGGGGGTGGCCATTCTTTCAACCTAGCGCGGATCGCTATGGAGCGCGATCCACCAACTCGAGCTGCGTCCCATCCACGCGAAGCGCGGCTGTTCCATCGATGATCGATTGGAGCTCGTGACCGACCAGTGTTTGGCGCCATCCTCCGGTGAGGCGCGACTCTTGGTTCAGCACGAGCTCGGTGACATCGTCGCGGGTACCGAGGACACTCATGTCGAGCCTCTCCTCGCGGGCTCGCTGAGAGAGCCAAGCAAGACACAGCGTGATCACACCATCGACTTGAGGAAGGTTCGCCGGTTTCCGGGGTGGGAGGCGTAGCTGAGACTTGGGCAGCTCGAGGCCCCGCCGGATTGCGATGAGCAGATCGTCGGTGTGCTTGAACCGCTTCGGGTCTAGATTTCTCACACCGCGCAAGCCTCCAGCATCACGCGCGGGCCGCTGCGCCAGTGAGAGCAAAGCCATGTCCGAAAGAACCGTTCGTGGCGGGCGGTTCTGGCGCTGGGCCACTTGCTCTCGCCAGCGTGCAAGCTCCTGTGCTACGCCGCGTGCTTTGCCGCTGAGCTTCGATTTCCCGCGGAGCTTCCACCAGAGTGTTTCCGGATCAGGACGAGACCGATCCCGCGAGCGAAGGCGTTCGATTTCTTCTTCAGCCCACGACAGGCGGCCCTCTTCTTCGAGCCTGGCGATCAGGACGTCTCGTAGGTCGAGCAAATGGGCGACGTCGGACGCCGCGTATCGCTGTTCCGCGTCCGGTAAGGGGCGACGGGTCCAATCGGTCAGCTGTGCGCTCTTGTCGAGCCTTACTTCAAGCAAGTCTTCGACCAGTTTTCCAAGAGAAGTCGGGCGGTATCCCGAAAACAGCGCCGCTACCTGCGTGTCGAAAATTCGTTTGGGAACCTCACCGCAGGTCAGCTGCAGGATCTCGAGGTCTTGAGAGCCCGCGTGCATGGTGCAGGTCGCGTCGCTTTCGAAGGCGCGCTTCAGCTCTGCAATGTCGACGGCGAGAGGGTCGACCAAGGCGATGCGGTCTTCGGTCGCAACCTGCACCAGTGCAAGTCGCGGCAAGTAGGTACGTTCCCGGTGAAACTCCGTGTCCAAAGCGTACGCGCCTGCATCGACGAGGTCGTCGACGAGTCGGTCGAGCTCGGCTTGTCGTGCGATCCATTCGAAGCCCTGCACGACGCTACCTTAGCTCGATGAGAGGGAGCTGTGATCTCATGGGCAATATCTGCGACCCGGATGCGGTCGGGCGCGCCATTGTTTGCGTCGGTCGAGCCAGCGCTCTACCTCGGCATCCAAAGGTCCGGCGGCTCGACGTGCTTCCTCATGCCCGACGGTCTTGGTCCGGGCCTCTTCGCGTTTTGGGAGCATGGGCAGCGGCTTCACACCGCTTTTCGCGAGCGCTCTTTTTCGCCAAGGATACGTGGGCGCCGAATCCCTGCACCCCTCCCGGATGTCATCCACTGAGCAATAGAAGCGAAAATGGAAATGGTCGTCGTGCGGATACTCCGGTTGGCACGTCATTTCCGCGAACCGCGCAACGGTCGATTCGGGAACGCCTCGTTCGCGTGCGTGGTGGAGCAAGAGTGACCGCAGATGCTCTGCCAAGTAGATCGACTGCAGATTGGCGGCTTCGTCTTCGATGAGCGCCTGGACGAATCTCCAGGTTCGCGGCAAGTCGAAACTCAGCGGGACATCGTCCGAGGGGTCCGCGAGCTCCCGGAAGTCCATGCCCACACCGCTCGGATCGAAGAATGCCCCGACGCTCTCGATCGGTTCTCCATCAGGACCAAGCTGATAGAAGAAAACATCGACGTCCCGTCCATTCTGGTGGGAGCCGTGATGGGGTATCGGCCCCCCTTGTTCGTAGCTCAAGTCGTTGATGGTAACCGGCAGACCGCCGAGCTCCTCATCGACGGTTCGACCTGCGCTCACCAGGGCGCGAACCACTTCCACGGTGCCATACCGGGCCGCCGGGTCGCGTTTCGGATTGAACCGCAGCCCTCGAGCGGAGAGGGGCAACGGCACTCCGCCGACCAACGAGCCGTCGTTTGGGTTTCGTAGCGAGGTCGAGGAAAGGGAGTCCCAGTCGATCTCCGCTGTGTCAGTCGGTTCGTCGGTGTTGGTCGCAGGAGGCGGAGTCGGCCTCGTCTCCCGGCAGCCCGAGAAGGGTGCCAAACAAAGAAGCGCTACCGAGGCGAGTAACCGGAGCTTCATCTGCGAGCGGGCGGATGAATGACCGAAGCGAAAACGTGCCCGGCCATTTGGACGAGCAGCTCGAGGAAAGCATCGGGCTCGAGCTGTTGCGTTCGCAACCAATCGAGCGTCGAGCCTTCGAGAAAGCCGATCCAGCCGCGCAATCGGAGGCGCGTCGGAGGATCGTCGACGACCCCGAACCGGGCTAGACGCATGAACATTCGTTGTATCAGCGCCCCCCTCGTGTCTTCCAGGATCTCCCCCACTTCGGGATCGGATCCCACGCCGCTCACGAGAAACACGTACTCGGCACGACGGCGAGAGACGTAGCTGAGAAGGGCACGGAGCACCTCTCGCACCCCTTCGGGGTCAGGCTCGGGACCGGCACCGTGTTTGTCGATGTCGGTTTCTTCGAGGAGCTGGTCTGCGGCGGCCCTGACGGCGGCTATGTAGAAAGCCCGCTTGCTTGGAAAGTAGTGATACAGCAAGCCCTTCGAGACGCCGGCCCTTTTTGCAATCTCGTCGATGGAAAGGCCGTCGTAGGTCTGTCTGGCGAACAGCTCGAGCCCTAACTCGAGGAGTTGCTGGCGGCGAATATCCACCTGGAGACGTGTTCGGGCAGGCTGCATGGTGCGGCGCAGTATAGCACCCCAGACATTTGCGTTTCCGCCTGCAATTTCACATGCTGCGCGGGTGCGTGAAGCCGTGCAGCGTGTAGTCGATGACGTTCTCAGCCCGCTCCTTGAGAGTGATGCAAGCACGATCGAGCTCGTGACGGTAGACCAGAACCAGGTCGTCGTCCGGGTGACCGGGCGAGCGGCATTTGGAGTCGGCGCCGAGTATGTATGCACCGGAGTGATCGAACCTGCGCTTCGAAAGATCGTTGGGAACGACTGCACGATCCGCATTGAGAAGGCGATACCGAAGCCGAAGCGACGCTCTTGAACGCCGAGAGTGTCCGTAGCCAGTTGTCTAACGGCCCTTGAAGTTGCCTTCGCGGCGCTCGACGAAGGAGCGCACCCCTTCTTCTGCGTCCTCGGTTTCCATCAGCTCACGAGCGATCGGCAAGAGCTCATCGATCGCGGCTTGGGTACCTTTCAGCTGGGAGGTACGCGCAGATCGAATCGTTGCATAGACCCCGAGCGGTGCCCGCTTCGCGACTGTCTGGGCGATCTCGACGGCACGGTCGTGCAGTTGGTCGGCTGCGACGATTTCCTGCACCAGCCCAATGCGCAGTGCTTCGCTGGCATCGAACCGATCGCCGGTCAGGAGCCAGCGCATGGCGTTGCCCCAGCCAGCCACTTCCGGCAGGCGTACAGTCGCACCACCGAAAGGGAAGATGCCGCGGTTGATCTCGATCTGCCCGAAACGTGTTCCCTCGGCCGCGAGTCGAATGTCGGCAGCCAGGAGCAACTCGATGCCGATGGTGAGACACCAACCTTGCGCCGCCATCACCAACGGTTTCGTCCGCCTCGGTTCGCGCAGGCTCAAGGGGTCGACAGACCCCCGCGGAAACAACGCTTCGCCCCGCCGCACCGAAGGTCCGACTTCCGCAAGGTCGAGCCCCGCGGTGAAGTTGTCTCCGTTCGCGTAGAGCACGGCGCACCGCAGCTCCGGTTCGGCTTCGTATGCGGTGATGGTGTCGCCGAGCTCTCTCAGCATTTGGAGGTCGAAAGCGTTCATTTTGTCGGCGCGGTCGAGTACGATGTGCATCACGTGGCCGTCGCGCTCGGTGACGATGCGGGGTGAGTCGGTCATGACCGGCGATCGTTGCCGACTTTCGCCGTTACCGCAACCGGGTTCGTTCGACGTTTTCGAAGACGATCGCGGTGCCATAGGCCAGCACCTCGATGGTCCCAAGGCCTTCATCACCAGAGCTGCTCGAAATCGTCGAGGTCTCGAGGCGGGTGTTGATGTAGGCGTCAGCGTCCGGCTGGGATTCCTTCATTCGCAAGACCGCTTCGCGCCGCGCGCGGTCGATCAGAGAAGAGTATGAGCGAATCTCACCGCCAAAGATCATTCGAAACCCACTCAGGAAGCGTTTGAAGTAATCGACGGAAACCACCACGGACCCTATCGCCAGCTCGGCGCGGCGGACCGAGGCAAGGCTGTTCGATTGTTTGGTGGAGAACGCTGGCTTCGATCGAAAGCGCACTTCGCGGTCCTCGATGCTCTGGTAGTGACGCCGCTCGAGGCTCGCCCCGACGAACTTGCCCAGCACGATGAGCAGGACTGGGATGCCCAGCGCGATGACCAACTCGATCCAGCGGCTCATGTTCACTCCACCAAGACGGCGGTTCCATAGGCGAGAATTTCGGATGCGCCTTGGGCCACCGACGAAGTCGTAAACCGAACGTTGATTACCGCATTCGCACCGAGCTCTTGCGCTTGGGCTACCATCCGGCTCGTAGCCTCCGCACGGCTTTCCTGCAGTAGCTCGGTGTAGCCCTTGAGCTCTCCACCGACGATGTTTTTCAGTCCCGCAGCGAAATCACGGCCGAAATGTTTTGCGCGGATGGTGCTTCCTTGCACGAGCCCGAAGTGCTTGAGGATGCGCCGGTCCGGAACGTTGTCGATGTTGGTGAGAATCACGGCGCCTCTTGATGGTACTTGTACCAGCTTCGGCGTCGTCTTGACATCTTTCGAGATGTGCCGATCGGTGCTAGAAGTCGACCGTGAGACTGTGCGTCGTCGGCACTGGGTATGTGGGTCTGGTCACCGGCGCGTGCTTCGCCGCGACCGGTCAGCGCGTCATCTGCGTGGACAAAGACGAGTCCAAGATCGAGAGGCTCCGAAGGTCCGAGGTCCCCATCTGCGAGCCCGGGCTCGAGGAATTGGTCGTGGAAAACGCCAAGGCAGGTCGTCTGGCCTTCTCGACCGACCTTGCGTCAGCGGTGCGCGATGTGGATCTGGCTTTCATCGCCGTGGGTACACCTCCGACCTTCGATGGCGAAGCCGATCTGAGCGCGGTGTTTGGAGTAGCGCAACAGCTCGTCGAGCACGCGAACCATGATCTGGTCATCGTTTTGAAGAGCACCGTGCCCGTCGGTACCAACGCCCAGGTCCAGCGCCTCGTCGCCGATGCCAAACACGAGACCCAGGTCGTTTCCAACCCCGAGTTCCTGAAGGAGGGTGGGGCGATCGACGACTTCATGTATCCCGACCGCATCGTCGCAGGAGTTCGTCCCGTCCACGACCGCGCGCGGCTTCTCATCAATCGCGTCTATCATCCACTGAACCTCTCGAATACCAAGATCGTTTGGATGAATCCGGAAAGCGCCGAGTTGACCAAGTACGCCGCGAATACGATGCTGGCGTTGAGGATCTCGTTCATGAACGAGCTCGCAGTTCTCTGCGAACAGGTGGGCGCAGACGTGCAGAGCATTCGTCGCGGAATCGGAAGCGATCCGCGGATCGGGCCGCAGTTCCTTCACGCAGGCCCCGGCTACGGCGGGTCGTGTTTTCCGAAAGACGTCAAGGCTCTCGTAGCGACCGCGCGCCGTCATGGCATCGAGCTCGAGCTCGCGGACGCCACCAACCGCGTCAATGTGCGGCATCGGAGCTTCGTGGCGCGCAAGCTGAAGCGACGCTTAGGAAGCGAGCTCGCAGGTAAGCGAATCGCGATCTGGGGTCTGGCGTTCAAGCCGGGCACAGACGACATTCGGGAGTCGCCGTCGCTCACGACGATCGAGTTTCTGCTCAACGAGGGCTGCAAGGTCGTCGCCCACGACCCGGAAGCCATGGAAAACACGAGAGAAATGTTCGGCGACAAGGTCGAGCTCGTCGACGAAGCATACGACGCGCTGAAGAGCGCCGACGCCCTGGTGCTCCTGACCGAGTGGCGGGAGTATCAGTACCCGGAGTTCGATCGCATCAAGGAGCTGATGCGCACGCCGGTGCTCTTGGACGGCCGAAACATTTGGGTGACCTACCGGCTCGCCGAGCAAGGCTTCGAGTATGAGGGCGTCGGCGTGCAGGCTGTCCAGTCGTGAGCCGATATGTGCGGTCGATACACGCTAGCGTGTCCCGACGAGGAAGCACTCCTCCGCGGCCTCCCGTTCAACGAGTTTAGCGAGACCCGGATTCAGTTTCGGCCGCGGTACAACGTGGCGCCGGGGCAACGCAATCCGGTAGTCTACCTTTCCGACGCTGGGCCTGTCTTGGCCGACGCACTCTGGGGTCTGGAGCGACGCGGCGGTGGCATCGTGATCAACGCCCGTGCCGAGACAGCCGACCGCACACAGATGTTTCGTGACGCATTTCGCGATGGTCGATGCGTCGTGCCCGCCGACGGATTTTTCGAATGGAGGCGAGAAGGTCGAGTCAACCAGCCCTACCTCTTTCGACGAAAAGACGAGGGTCTGTTCTTGATGGCGGGCCTTTGCGAGGGCGGGCGCTACGTGATCCTCACGCGCGACGCCGAAGGCGAGGTAGTCGACATCCACGACCGCATGCCCGTTCTTCTCGAACCGGAAGAGGCCCACCGCTGGCTGAAGCAGGGAGACGTGGGGAAAGGCCCAGCGCTCAAGAAAGCCCGCGTATCACCCCGAGTCAACCGCATCGAGCACGACGACCCCGACTGCATCGTACCGGTCTCCCAACGATCCTTCGACTTCGACTAAGAGCTCGACCGCCTACGGCAGGCGGTGGGTCCCGCCCCCACCACCCCCACACTAGCGCCTAAATGGTATCCCAGCGGAAGCGCTCGGTTTCGAACGCGTCATCGGCGAGGGCCTTGACGATCTCGTCGTCATTGGTGTCGATCCGCCGGAAGTTGCGCTTGATCCGGACCTTGGCCTCACGGGCAAACGTTTTCAGAAGGTCGATCTCTAGCGCCGCGGCTTCGACGCCATTAGCCTCGATCGACGATTGAACGCGACTGATGGTGCACGCCATTACGAAGAGGTCGATCATGATTTCCGCCAAGCGTTCGCTCGCGAACTGCTTGCCGATGATGGCCTTGCCGTGCTTGCGGAGGATGCTGTCCGTGGCTTGGGCGAGGTAGCGAGTTTCTTCTTCGAAGATTTTGGCTTGCTCTTGGATCGCTTCGTGGATCTTCTGGAAGCCCGGCTCGCCGCCGACTCCGGTCCGGAGCGAGGCGTGCTTCCTCGCGTAATCCGACAAGACCCCGAACCCCTTGATCGGGTGGTTCAAGATGTCTTTCATGGTCGAGGACAGCTCTTGGAGTTGGCTCGCGACGTCGTTCATCGCGGTCAATGCGATGAGCAGCCTCAAGATCTCGTTCGTGCCCTCGAAGATGCGGTTGATTCGGCAGTCCCGCACGACGCGCTCGTACGGATACTCCCGCATGTACCCGTTGCCGCCGGCAATTTGAAGCGCCTCATCGGCGGTCTTCCACAGACACTCGGTGGCGTACACCTTGGAGATGGCAGCTTCGACCTGATACTCCTTATAGCCCGCGTCGATCAGCCCGCCCACCATCGTGACGACCGCTTCGGAGGTGTAGCAGTCGATCACCATCTGCCCGACCTTCTTCTTGATCAGGCCGTAGCTCGAAATGGGCTCGCCAAACGTCTTGCGCTCGTTGGCTTGCTTGGTGGAGAGCTCGATCAGGCGCTTCATGGCGCCAACGGAGCCCCCGCCGAGGCCCGTGCGCCCGCTGTTCAAGATCATCATCGCCACTTTGAACCCGTGGCCAACCTCACCGAGGACGTTCGCGTCGGGCACTCTGACGCCGTCGAAGAGAACCGTCGTCGTGGGGTTCGATCGCAGACCCATCTTGTCCTCGTGCGGCCCGATGCTGACGCCTTCCATGTCCTTGGTGACGATGAACGCGGTCATCTTGCCTCGGCCGCCTTCCTCAGGGGTCTTGGCAAACACGGTGAAGAAATCGGCGAAGCCGCCATTGGTGATCCACAGCTTGTTGCCGGTGAGAACCCAGTGGTCTCCCTCTTTGACCGCCGTCGTTTTGATGGCTGCGGCGTCGGAACCAGCGCCGGGCTCAGTGAGACAATAGGCCGCAATCATTTCGCCGGAAGCGAGTTTCGGCATGTAGCGTTTGTTTTGGTCCTCGGTGCCGAAGAGCAGCAGCCCGCGCATTCCGATCGAGCTGTGCGCTCCGATCGTCACCGCCACCGATGCGTCGTACTTCGCAACCTCTTGTAGCGTGCGTGAGTAGGCCATGTTGCCGAGCCCCATACCGCCATGGTCTTCCGGGATGACCAAGCCGAACATCCCGAACTCTTTGAGCTCGTCGATGAACTCTTGGGGCAGCTCTCCGGCGACATCCCACTTGCGAAAGTCCTCGGCGCGCGTCCCAAGCAACCCTTGAAGGGCACCCGAAATGTCGGTGAGCGTTTCCCGCTGTGCGTCCGACATGGTGGGAAAGGGGCAGATGACGTCCTGTTCGATGCGCCCCATGCAAAGCGAGCGCATGAAGCTGGTGGTTTCTTTGTCGGGCACGGGTCGCTCCTTTTCGAGTGACCTATCATGCACGCTGGCTCCGCCCGCGTCCATGCGCTTAGGCAGCCTATTTCATCACGCCCCAGAACGACGTGCCGACCCAGATTCGCCAAGCGAACGAAACATCTGCGTTTCCGTTGCCGACCGATATGCCGGGTCCGAGCTCGAACAACACGAAGGGCGAAACTCGGTCGCTCGCCTTGATCTCGACTCCCATCCGGAAGAGAAGCGGGATCACACCGAAAGTGCCGACGTCCTTGTTGCTGATGTACACCGCGAAGGGGATCGTTCCGCCGGTGATGACGCTCACCCGCTGATGGACGTCGATCGACACTGGCGCTGCCGCCTCGGCTTTGATTCCAAAGGTGAACGAATCGGCGCGGTTTCCCGCGAGCAGGATCCCGGGTGTGAATCGAAACGCCACATCGTTGGTAACCCTTCGTCGGTTTTTGGTCGACAAGTGCCAACGCAACGGTGCGCTCAGTCCCAAGCCGATCCGGATGAAGCGCCCGCTGCCGTACGCCGCCGCCCAGTCCCCGTACACGAGCGCCCCCTTCAAAGCCCAGTCGAGCCTTCGTGGGCCCTGGTTCCACCATTCGTAAAACAAGCTCGGGTATCCCACACCGATGTTGTGTACGTTATCGTTTCGTAAACGCTTGCCACCAATCGTCGAGTTGGTGGGCCCCGCCAGCGCCGGGCTCGCCATCGCAAGCACCAACGCAACTACCCCAACTGCCTTCTTCATCGATCTCTCCCCCTAATGAGAAAAGGGGACTGTCCCCTTTCATGAGAAACAGTCCCCTAAAGTTGAGTGCTCACCCGCGGTTTATTCGACTTCGATCTCCTCGACCACGATAACCTCCTCGCCGCCGCCAGAGGCTGAGTCGCTCTTATCCTTGTTCTTGCCGAGAACACCCCAAAACGCGGTGCCTGCGCCGATGCGCCACGCAAACGAGGCGCCCGAGACCCCTTGGCCCACGTTGATGCCGGGGCCGAGGTCAAAAAAGAACCAAGGTGCGACGTTGTCATTGGCCTTGATCTCCACACCAAGACGCACGAGCAGCGGAATGAGCCCGTTATCGGGCCCATCCCGGAAGAAGTAGGTAAACGGGATGTACCCGCCTGTCACCACGCTGACCCGCTCATGGACGTCGATTGAGACCGGTGCGCCCACCTCGGTTTTGATGCCGAAGGTAAAGTTTTCTCCGGCTACAAAAGCGGAACCTTTCGCGATGAGGATGCCCGGCTTGAAGAGAATACCAACGTCATTGGTGACCTTGGGGCGCTCCTTTTCAGCGAGGTGCCAGCGGAGGATGCCGTTGATGCCGAGGCCAATCCGGATGACGCGAACCCCAACGCTCCCAAAGCCGGTTCGACTGGTGGTTGCTGCTCCCCAGCTGCCGCCATAAACCAGATCGCCTCCCAGCCCCCAGTCGAGCTTGTTCTTACCCTTGTTCCACCACTCGTACAGCATGCTCGGATAACCGACGCCACCGCTGTGGACCATGTCCTGTTCGAGCTTCTTGCCGCCGATCGTCGAGTTTGCCGGCCCGGCGAGCGCAGGGCTCGCCATTGCAAGCACCAAGATGAATACACCTATAGCTCTCATTTCCAGCTGCTCCTTCCCCAAAGGTGGGCCGAGACTAGGCGACAATCGGACGTCTCGCTAGTGAATAAATCACTCGCAGGGGGTCGTACCAGAATCGCGCTCTCGAGAAGTATCATTGATGCATCAGAGCAGGTTCAAAGCCCTTGACCTGACGGGTTGAGCCACCATAAGCCGCCAGGAGGAGGGATCTATGAGAGCTATCGTCTGTGTCGTCGCCGTGGGCTTAGTCGTCGGATGCGAGGATCCGGGAGCAAAGGTCGAGAGCGCCACCGTAGAGGCGCCCTCCGAGCAGGCCCACGCCGCAGAACCAACCGAGACGCCGCCCGCGAAAGCCGGCCCGCTGCTCTCGATCATGCCCGGGAACACCAAGATCGCGTTCGTCGGAGCCAAGGTGACGCGGAGTCACGACGGCGGGTTCACGAAGTTCGCGGGGACCGTTGACGTTCGCGAGCCGATCGAAGAGAGCATCATCGAGGTCACGATCGACACGTCTTCCCTCTACTCCGATGAGGACAAGCTCACGAAGCACCTCAAGTCGCCGGATTTCTTCGATGTGGCGAAGTACCCCTCGGCGAAATTTCATTCGACCAAGATCACGAAAACCGACACTGGGCACGCGATCACGGGTGACCTCACGCTTCACGGCGTAACCAAGTCGATCACGTTTCCCGCGACGATCAGTAAGGGCGCCGACGGTGGCATTGCGAGCACTGCCGAGTTCGCGATCGATCGTCAGGACTTTGGGATCGCGTACCCGGGGATGCCGGACGACTTGATCCGCGACAAGGTCGTCATCAAGCTCGACTTGAAGCTCCCGCCCCAGAGTTAGGCCAACTCGCTGCGTCGGGCCAAGGTTGGAGATCCCGAAGGTCATTCACGTCGACCTTGCCGGTTGCGATCACGCCTGTCGCTGCGTCTGCGATCGTCCAGGCCATGGTGGGTCTTCCCATCGGCTGAGACTCGACGAAGATGCACCGCAGCTCGCCTTCTTCGAATCCGCACTGCTCCTGCACAGCTTGCAGCAGCTGCATGTCATGAAGATGCCCGTCCCCAAAGTTCCAGCCGATGACAATTCCAGCCACCAGCTCGCCGTCGAGGTATTCGTATTCGTCGATGTTGTCGACGGCTTTCGGCAAGATTTGGTGTAGAGCGCGTCCTTGTAAGTGCATCGCGCGAAACGCCAGAACCTTCGAGGTAATCGCGGTAATCGTGGCGTCGTCGTACAGCTTTCCGAGCTGGTCCTGAATCCGGGGCGAAGCCTTGATGAGGTGCTCGTCGAGCTTCTTCGAGCTGTCACCTTTGAACAGCCATACGCCGTATGGCCAGTTGCCGGCGTAATACCGCATCGAGCAGAGAAACGATACCCGCGAAGGCACCAGGTTTCCGATCAAGGGCACCAAGATGACGGAAAACACGAGGAATGCGATCAAGAACGGAGAACTGATCGAGAACGCACTCACATCGGCGTAGTGCCCGAACAGAACGAATGCGCCGTACACCATGATCACGTTCCATTCGATCGGAACACCCATCGGAATGCTGCTGGTGATGAAGGTGTGGAACAAGACCATCGTCGCCAGCGCGATCGTCGTCGTCGTTCCTCCATCGCTGAACAAGAGAACGAGTGGGAAGCTGAGCTCGACGACTGTCCCCGCATGCGCCATCACGCGCGCGAGGGTCGACGGCCGGAGATCGTCAGGGTAACTGCGAAATAAACGCTTGCGAATCGACCCGAAGTTCGTGAGCGGGCTGTTGCTCTGCATCACGGCCACGACCGATGGGAAGTGGTAATTGAGCTTCGAAGTTGCTGCCCAGAGCCAGATCGCCACCCAGACGATCTTCGTTCCGGCGATCCAATCGGCGGCAAAGAGGAAGACGACCAGCGCCGTGTAGTAGTGCTCCCCGCGGGAAGCCAAGAAGATCGTCTTGTCCGCTAACCCCAGCACGGGGAGGATGATGACCGGCGGCAGCAGCAACTCGAGGCTGAGCTCCTGTGCGAAGAGGGCGCGGAACAGGACGGCCAGATACAGGATGTAGAGCGCGACATCGAGCACTGCGCGTCTCGAGCCTCCTAGCAGTGGCAGCCGCGGATGGAACGACATCTTCATCGTTCCGGGCCGCAAGAAGTAGAGGGCGCCGCCGAGAGGAGGATTGTACCGTCCCGTGAGTGGACCGCTCCCACAGCCGAGCCCGATGGCCTCGAAGGCCATGCTCCAAAGCACCGCTTTTTGAAACGCGATCGGCTCGAAGTACCAAGAACCGAACGCACTGAGGTCGCCGAGCCCGGTCGTGAACGAGCAAAAAAAGCTCCATGCCCAGACATAGAAAACGACCTTGAGCACGTACACGATGTAGATCGCCGCCGGAGTCCCATAGCCCTGGAGGGCCCACGACTGACAGACCATCTTGACCCGCTCGGGGAACGGTTTTTTCTGCCATTCGCCGATGTCGTACGGAGGAAGCTTGGGGTTCAGCATGTCGGGGCGACCATCGCAGCGAGAGTCGTCCGAAACGCTCCCAAGCGCAACGGTGTGGGAGCGAGCACGAGGGCGCGTCTGTCGCGAGTAAGATCCGCTTGCATTCGAACGAAGATCCGGCGAACCTCCGTCCGGCTTGATGGGCTTTCCTCGTGCCAGCCAGCGCGTAAGGTCGTCGTGCATAGCGACGTGCTTCCTCTTCTTGTGCGCAGCTTGCGGGGACGACACCCCCGTTGCACCCGCCAACGAGCAGGTGCGCCAGCGAATCGTAAGCCTGGCGCCATCGGCGAACATTGGGCACCGAGGCACGGGGCTGACCCGCCCGGGACACGCGTTGCCCGAGAACTCGATCGTTTCGTTTGTGGCGGCAATGGCCGCAGGTGCCGACGGTATCGAGCTCGACGTGGAGATCACCCAAGATGGCCAGCTCATCGTGATGCACGACGACGACCTCGTTCGCACGACCAACTGCACGGGGTGCGTCAGCGAGATGACGTTCGACGAGATTCGCGCATGTCGCTTGTTGGACGGCGAAGGGCAACCCACCGACGAACGTCCGCCGACTCTCGAAGAGGTGTACGACGCCATTCCAAGCCCGGCTTTGATCAACGTCGAGCTCAAAGTCTTTGGGCCGGATTGCTCGACCGACACCACCGGTGCCGATGCTCTCGTCCCCCGCGCCCTCGAGGAAGTGACGCGCCTCGGCGGGGAGGGCCGAACATTGTTTTCGTCTTTCGATCTGGAGGCCGCCGAGCTCGTCAAGCTAGAGCAACCTGAATACTATTCGGCCCTGCTTCTCGGACAGGCCGATTCCGACGATGTCGACCAAGCGTTGCTCCTTGGGCAAGACGCGATCCACCCGTTTTTCTCGATCGCCGCCGCGACGGTTGAAGACGCGCTCGACTCCGGCCTGCAGGTCAACGTGTGGACGGTGAATAGCGAAGTGGACATGGAAGCTAACCTCGACAAGGGCACGACCGGCATTATCACCGGCTTCCCCGGCGTACTGGCGGAGCTCCTCGCCAACTGATTGCTACGAGCCCCTCTCCCGCCCAGACTACGAAGATGCGTCGTCCGGTCCTGGTCGTGTTCATCCTGCTGGCGGTGGGGTGTACCGGCCTCATGCAGAACATCGGGGCGCGGTGGGTCACCCGGCAACTCGCCGAAGAATTCGACCTCGATGATCAGCAGACCGAGGCGACCCGAGCGTCGGTCGACCGACTGATCGCCAAAGCGCCGAGTGTGATCGGGCCTCCCGTCGATTTCATCGTCGCCATCCTCGATCGCGGCATCGCCAAGGGCTTCACCGACCGAGAGCTGATCGGTGTGTGGCGTCGAGCCGACGAGCTCCTCGATGAAGTGGTCGCACACATCATCGAAGAGGCAGCGCCAATTTTGGCGACCTTGAGCGATGATCAGATCGATCATGCGCATGCACGCTTCGACAAGCGCTTCGAGGAAGTGCGGGAAAAGCTTGCGGAGCCGCCCGAAGAGAGGCTCGAAAAACGTCAGGAAGCGTTCGTCGCGGCGATTGAAGAATGGACCGGCGACCTCAGCTTCGAGCAAGAGAAGGCGTTCCGAGCCTATGTAGCCCGCTTTCCGGACGACGCAGCTTTGCAGCTAGCAGCCGATGAGGGGCGGGTCGCGGAGATCGAAAGCGTCCTGCGTCAGCGCCCAGGTGCCCCTGCGATACGGGAGGCCCTCTGGAAAGCCTGGAAAGAGCGGGGGGATTGGGGTCCCGAGGCACGTACTCCCGCCGAGCGGCGCGCGCAGAGCCGACAGACGATTCTCTACGTGTACGACTCGATGAACACGAGACAAAAGGACCACGCGAGCAGGCACCTTCACGAGCTTCACGACAAGGTGAAGCGCTTCCTCGGCATGGCCGACTCTTAGGCGATAGCGTGGGGGCGGTGGGGCGGGACCGACCGAGGCCGCAGGCCGACTAGAACAGCCAGCCTAGGAAGATTTTGAAGACGTGGGTGTTGGTGCGGAAGTCGGTCTTCGTCGCGCTGTTCATGCTGATGGTGTAGTTGAAATCAAAGTTGAGCGGGCCGAGGTCGAACTGAACGCCAAAGCGCGCGCCTGCGATGTAGATCGACAGGGGGTAGCCGGGGATGCCTTTCGGTTTGAACTGGAACGCCTTCCGGTTGCCGTTGAGGTCGACGAAGCCGCGGAGGTTGAACGTGCTGACCCACCCTCCGTAGAGAAAGAGCTTGAAGTAGGGATTCGCGTAGGGGACGTAGCCCGCCGTCAATGGAATCTCGAGGGAGTTCATCCTGGCGGTCTCGCCAACTAGCGCGTCGAGTAGCTCGAGTTGCTCGGGTGTGGTCTCAGGATCCGCTAGGGCGATGGTTCTAAATTCCTCAAAGACTTCAAAGTAGAAGCGGCTGAAGCCGATGCCGATCTCGCCAAAGACTTTCCCGGCGGTGACACGCGCGCTCAGTTGCATACCCCAGTTGAAAAAGCTAGCAGGGTTGCGGCCGCCGACAGTACCCAAGAACTCCCCCGGATTTTCAGGGTCGTCGCCGGCATAGAGGTTGATGTCGGGAACCCGAGAGACGAATGTCGTGCTGCCGATCCCGACTGCGATTTTGACATCCATTTTCGGGACGGCAGACGCTGGGCTCGCCGCGAGCCACACGGAGGCGCAGACGGCGAAAAGAGCAAGCGTGGCGAGTGGTTTCTTCATCGGATCCAATTCATGGGGGTGCGCGGACACAGGGCGTCAGGCGGGGAACAAATACTCCTTGCCGTCGAGTACGAACTTCTTATCCATGATGCGAGGCCACATCGGCTTGGTCTTCAGCTTGGTCTTCTGCCACTCTTCGTGCTCTGTCTTGAGCTTCTCGTAGAGCTCCGGCATCTGCTCCCTCAAGTTGATCTTCTCCGACTGGTCGGTGACCAGGTTGTAGAGCTCGGCCCAGCCGTCGCGGGTGCTCAGGATGAGCTTGTAGTCCCCGTCGCGAATCGCCCAGATGTGATCGGCTCGCCAGAAGAGCACCTCGTGGGGGCGCTCTTTGTTTTCGCCCTTCACGTAGGGAATCAAATTCACGCCGTCGTATTCGCGATCGTCAGGCAGCACACCGCCCGCCGCTGCAACCGAAGTCGCGTAAATGTCGGTCGATGAAACCGGATACTTGTAACGCGTCCCCGCCGGGACCTTTCCCTTCCACTTCATCATGTAGGGCACTCGGATGCCGCCTTCGAACTGGGTGAGCTTCCCGCCTTTGAGGGGTCCATTGTCGGTGGCATGGGTGTAGGAGGCGCCCCCGTTATCGCTCAGGAAGAAGATCAGGGTGTCCTCCTCGATGCCGAGGTCCTTGATCTTCTGATGGATGTCGCCGACGGCGTCGTCGAGGGCCGAGATCATCGAGTAGTAGACGCGCTTGTTCTCGTCTTCGACCTGCGGGTATTGGCAGTAGTACTCGACCGGCGCCTGGAACGGCACGTGGGGCGCCGAGAACGCGCTATAGATGAAGAAGGGCTCGTCTTTGTGCTCCTCCATGTACTTCATGATCTCGTCGCGAAACGCAAAGGTCAGGTACTCCTCCTCCACGATGACCTTGCCGTTGCGCATGATGGCAGCCTCGTCTTTGCGTCCTGTCTTCCATTGATGCTGCGCGCTGAACGCCTCGTGCTCGTGGTTGATGATCCCGGACCAGTTCTTTTTGGGCGCATAGAGCGAGAAGGCGCCGTAGAACCCGTATTGATAGTCGAAGCCCCGGGCCATCGGCACTTGCTCGCGGTGCACGCCGAGGTGCCATTTGCCGATGAGCGCCGTGCTGTAATCATACTTCTTGAGGATCTCCGAAAGCATGATCTCGGAAGGCGGCACGCCTTGCTTGTGGACCTGCCACGCTGCGGGGAACGAGGGTTTGGCCTTGACTTTGAACTCCCCCGTGTCGACGAGCCACCGACCGGAGATGTACTCGACGTAGTTGCTCGGGTAAAACTCCATCACCTGCGTCTCGAAGCCGTAGCGATTCTGCACGCGACCCGTCATGAGACCCGCGCGCGCAGGTGCGCAGGTCGGCGCTGTGGCGTACCCCTCTTCGAAGACCACGCCCTCAGCACCGATCTGATCGATGTTTGGCGTGGAGATGTGCTCGACTCCGTATGCGCTCACTTCGTAGGGGCCGAGATCGTCGGCCAGTAAGACGATGATGTTGGGTGGACGCTCCTTTTCGACTGGAAGCGGTGCCCCCAGGAAGGCAGCTTTGCTCGCTTCCATGTCTTTGTTCCACTTGATGCGCCATTTGACGCGAGTGATGGAACAACTCACCAGAACCAGCCCGAGGCCGACCAAGAGCAGCGCACGCAGATAGCGATGATTCATGATCCTTGGGGAGTGGTACTCAAGAAAAGGGTGGTCTGGCAACCAGTTTTTTGAAACGCAGCGCAGGCATTTCTGATCTAGGATCCCGCGCATGCGCCGAGCCTCGCTGATCCTGCTCATCGGTGTGGTATGGGCGCCGGTGCCTGCAAGCGCAGGGAACAGCGACGAGGTCAACGCCGGTCTTGACATTACCCTCACGGGCGGCGCTGTCGTCGCCATCACGTACACCGGCGCGGCGCTTTGGTACAACCCCGCGGGCCTCGCGCGAACCACCAAAGCCTCCCTCGAGCTCACCGGCGTGACGCTACAGGTACAGATCGTGAAGGTGCCCGGCCTCTTGACCATCGACACCGACCCTCAAGCCAAGAGCGAAGGCAAGACGGTGAACTTCTCGGTCGTTCCCCAGGCGGTCACCTTCACAATCGGGCTCCGGGAGAACCTAAAGCTCGGCGTGGGTCTGTTCAACAGCTCGATTCGCCGTGCGTTCGTCACCGAGGAGGTCACGACCGCGGCAGGCATAACGCGTGAGGCCAGGGCGATCGGCGGCCAGAACTCCAAGATCGACTTCTTTCACGTCAGCGCCGGCTTGGCGGGGACGTTCGGCAACAAGCAAAAACTTTTGCTTGGCGGCGCGTTCGATTTCGTCGTCGCGTCCGCCCGCGTCGATGGAACGCAGGCCATCTTCTACAACGGTGGAGAGTCAGGTTTCTTCACGGATGGCGACGTGGGCACGCAGACCGGTTTTGGCTTGCAGCTCAAGGCAGGCATCCAATGGGTCCCGATCCCGGAAGTCCGGATCGGGCTCTCGGTTGCGTCGCCGACTTTTGCGTTCGTGATCCTCGAGCGCTTCGCGAACACGTTCGGACAAAGCCCGTCGGTGAACCCGAACGAACCACCTCCAATCTGCGACCCTCCGAACCCACCCGATTGCAACGCCCAAAGCTCGGGCGGCTCCGAGTCTCGAGGGGCGAGGGGAGGCTGGTGGGGGGTCGAGCCCGGGAACTTGCGCTTCGGCATTGCCTACGTCGGGAACTGGGGCTGGGTCGAGGCGGATCTGTTTGTTCAGTGGCGGCTCCGCACGCCCGACCTCCAGATCGACCGCAAGGCGACGTTCAACGGCCGGATCGGAAGCGCCTTTCGACTGACGAGATTCATGCACCTTGGTCTGGGGTTCTTTACCGATCTGAGCCCAGTTGACCGGCTCGGGCTCACCCCGCCCGCGACGACTGACGTCAATTTCTACGGCGTGCACGTAGGCTTTCTATTTGCGAATCACGAGATGCATCCTGGCCAGCCCGATGCCGAGAGCGATTCAAAGGATGGGGCCGGCTTCGCGATCGCGATCGGCCTTCGCTACTCACATGGACGTGGGCAGGCGTTGGGCTTCCTGTTCCCTGCGCAGTATGACCCGTCGTCGATCACGAGGCAGGGGACTGACGGCAAGATCAACGAGATCGCGCTCAACCTGGGTGTCAACGTCAGCTTCTAGCCCAAGACTCTGTTTACCGCCCAGACGAACGCGGGGCCTTGTTGTTCGAAGGTGAGCCCTGCGATCGTCGGGAATGGGTCGTCGAGGGTAGCCCGTGTGTAGGCGATGATCGCGGCGGCCCAGACGAGGAAGTAACCGAGGACATGCACGACGAGGAAACCGATCCCAAGTCGGTGCCGCTGCTGGCTAACCTCTAGCGTTGTCGCGTCTGCCCTTCGTCGAGAAAGAACCACGGAGGTTCGAGTCTCGATGCGTCGGTATCCATCGTCGCCGAGAAACAAGATGCTCCCGAGGATCAGCGCTTCCCCGATGCCCATGAGCCCAATGACCAGCGCCACGTAACCCCCACGCGTGAAGCCGAATGCAGCCACTCCGAGCCCGACGAGCGCAAGCGCATTACCGGTGACGAAGAGCGCAAAGCCGGTTCGGACAGTAAGGTTGCGTTGCGAGGGTTGGGACATCCGCGCCGTTGCGTCTACTGATGCCACGCGCTCGGTCAGACCTCTAGCGGAACACTACGGAACCGGCTTTGACAGCATCACCGTTTGCGGTCTACTACGGCGTGTGATGAGCGAGACCCCCGAAGACCTGAAGCCCGGGTTCCCTTTTTCCCTAGTGAACAAGCTCGACAGACTGAGCATGCAGCTGATCCCGATCGAAGCAAAGCCGGCCATGAAGCTCGCGAAGCGCGTGACTGGGTTGAGCGACTTCGGAGACGGTGGCTTCAGGTCACGCCTCGACTCGGCGGTGGCCGGGTTGAATGAGGCTGAACTCAATACGACAGGGCTTCTCGGAGCCCGTTACGTGCTGAACTGGCATTTGACCAATCGCCTCCGCATCATCGACTTCGCCAAACGCCACCCGGAGCTCGACGAGATCGAGATCGAGCGCCCGATCGTCATCACCGGCTTCTTTCGAACCGGTACGACGTTCCTTCACAACGTTCTCGCCGCCGATCCGGCGAATCGGGTCGCCAAAGCCTGGGAGCTTTCTTATCCACTCGGGAGGGTTGGAGACCCACTGGGAGACGTGGCCTTCCGGCGGGCCCAGGCGAAGTTCAGCTTCGGGTTCAACCAAAGCGCCATTCCCGACCAAGGGGTCGCTCATCATGTCACGCCCGACTCCTACGAGGAGTGTTTCTTCCTGCTCGAGAACGACATGGCCGTGCTGACGTTCTGGATCGCCTTCGCGGCTTATTCGTACGCCATGGACATGCTGGACTGGGACATGCGCGAGCCGTACGAGTTCCACAAGCTTCAGCTCAAAATCCTCACGGCGCAGCGGTCTGCGGAGCGCTGGGTGCTGAAATGCCCTTGGCACATCTGGAACATGGACGCGCTCATGGCCGTGTATCCAGACGCGCGCGTGATCTTCACCCACCGTGACATCGCCCAAGCTCTGGCCTCGCACTGCAGCCTGAGCGCTCGGATGGCGTCGAAGTTGCGCCGAAGCCTCGACATAAAAGAGCTGGGTGCGTTTTGGCTCGAGTACGCTCGTATCGGGCTCGAGCGCGGCATGGAAGCACACCGCAAGATTCCAGATTCCCAGCTCTACGATGTCCGCCTCAGCGACATGATGGCCGATCCGTTGAACACCCTCGAAGATCTCTATCGCCATTTCGGCCTGGAATACACCGATGGGCTCGCAACGCTGTTCAAGACTCGCATCGAGGACAAGCCCACCGCGCAAGAGGGCGAGCACGACTATGACATCGAAGACTTCGGGCTCACTGAGGAAAAGGTCCGCGAGGTCTTGGCCGAATACAGCGACCGATTCGGTGTCTAACCCCAGCCCCACCGCCTTTTAGGGGACAGTCCCCTTTTTGTTGGGGTTAATTTCTCGGTCGGCACTATGTTTCCGCCGTGGGCGAGTCTTTTGATGCTGTCGTGATTGGGGCCGGGCCGAACGGTCTGAGCGCCGCCGTTGCGCTCGCTCAGGCCGGCGCGTCGGTGCTGGTGCTCGAAGCCACCAACGAGGTCGGCGGCGGGACGCGGACAGCTGAGCTCACGCTCGACGGATTTCGCCACGACGTTTGCTCGGCCGTGCACACCACGGGGATCCTTTCGCCGTTCTTTCGTTCGTTGCCGCTCGAAGAGCACGGGCTTCGATGGATCGTTCCACCGGCGTCGGTCGCGCATCCGCTCGACGATGAGCCTGCCGTCATGATGTGGTCATCGTTGACCGAGACCGCCGAAAGCCTCGGCGCAGACGCGTGCAGCTACGAAAAGCTCGTCGCGCCGTTCCTCGAGGATCCGCACCCCTTTTTCGAGGACGTGCTCGGTCCGCTAGGGTGGCCGAGTCGTCCCGGGTTGTTCATGCGGTTCGGGCTCAAGGCGATGTGGCCTGCGACCTGGCTCGCGAGCTGGAGGTTTCGCGAAGCCCGTGCCAGGGCCTTGTTTGCGGGCTGCGCGGCCCACAGCATCCTGCCACTGACTAACATGTTCACCGCAGCGCTCGGCGTGATCTTCTCGATCGCCGGGCATGTGGAGCCCTGGCCGATTGCAGCGGGAGGCTCCTTCGCGATTCCGACAGCGCTCGGAGGGTTGCTTCGGGAGCTTGGGGGTCAGATCCGCACGGGGGCGCGTGTCGACTCGCTTGCAGACCTTCCGCCCGCACGCGTGTACTTGTTCGATACCAGCCCCAACCAGCTCGCAGCGATTGGCGAACCCGTCCTGCCTGGCGGTTACGTCCGACGCCTTCAGCGGTATCGCTACGGTCCTGGCGCCTTCAAGCTCGATTGGGCGCTCGACGGACCGATTCCGTGGCGAGATCCGAATTGTCTGCGGGCATCGACGGTGCATTTGGGGGGCACGCTCGAAGAGATCGCAGCCGGCGAAGCGGCGATGTACCGGGGTGAGCACCCCGACAAGCCATTCGTGCTCCTTTGTCAGCAAAGTCAGCTCGACCCGACGCGGGCGCCCGAAGGAAAGCACACGGGCTATGCGTACTGCCACGTGCCAGGAGGCTCGACATTCGACATGACCGAGATCATCGAAAACCAGGTGGAGCGTTTTGCGCCAGGCTTCAAGGATTTGATCCTCGCGCGGCACGTCATGCGCACCGATGATTTTCAGCACTACAACCTCAACTACGTCGGGGGGGCGATAACCGGTGGGGTTGCCGACGTCTTTCAGCTCTTCACGCGGCCGGTGGCGCGTTGGAACCCCTACACGACGCCGAATCCCCGCATCTATATCTGCTCTGCTTCGACGCCGCCGGGTGGTGGGGTGCATGGCATGTGCGGCTATCACGCAGCGCAGGCGGCGCTCCGCCGAATCGAACGGTTCGAGCCAGCGCCGCTCCGGTAGTCCCGACGCCCGAGTCTACCCGGTGGTGAACCAGTAGGCCCAGGCCATCAGGACGAACTGAAGTGGCAGCCGTGCCCAAAGCGCCCACCTCGGAATCGGCTTTCTCGGGTTGAGCGAAATGTTGTGAGTCAGCATGTAGATGTTCGCGGGGAACACCGCGACATAGAGAGCGATTAGCCCCCAAGCGGCAGCAACCCGTGTAGCCGGAACCAAGAGACCGACGCCACCGGCGATCTCGAAGAAGCCGCTGATGTATACGAGGGCCAGGGGCGAAGGCAGGTACTTCGGCACGATGCGGACGAAGGGCTTCGGCTGGACGAAGTGCAAGACACCGATTGCGATCATGCCAAGGGCGAGCGCCCACAGCGCAACGAGCTTTAGTCCAGTCACGCTCGCCTCTTGTACCGCAATCCAGGGAGAGCGTCAGCGCCTAATTTGTCAGCGCCAGTGCCGGCGTCATTGCCAGTGTCACCCGTTTTCGCGTCCGGTGATCTCTTTGGCTTTCGCCCCGGCGGCGCGCAGGAATTTCCGAAGCTTGACGCCGCCCCAGATGAATAGGCCAAGCAATGCGAGCAGGAAAACGATGTTGCCGTACGGGACGTAGACGTAATCCTCGGGGACCTTTTCGAGTGACAAGATGTTGGGGTAGAGGTCGAGTACGGGAACGCGGATGCCGTAGTACTTCACCAGCACGATGGCTTTCTCCGTTGCTGCCCCCTCCGCCGTGTCGCCTGCCTCACCCTGGCCAAAGCTCATCGCTTGGGCCGCGATGTCTCCCGAGTCCCACTTGAAGTACCAGCCGTTGTCCTCGTTGCGGAGCGCCAGAGCCTTCCCGCCCTCGAGCTCCGTCGCGTATACGAAACGAACGTCGCGTGTCCGAGGCTGCCCGGGCTCCGCACCCTTGCGATCCATGCGCTTCACGTCGGTGCCGGAGATCGTCACCTTCGTTGCGCGGGGCATGAAGTAGTATAGAGAAGACGCGAAAAGCACGGTGAACACCAGCGCCAGTGCCACACCGAGCTTCCTCATCCACTTCTTCATAGGCCCCGAGTCATACGGCCATCGAGAGACGGTTACAAATCAAATAGGCGCGCTGGCTCTTCGAGCCAATGGTCTGGCTCCCCCGCCGCAAGAGTCTCTCGAGCAAAAGGCCCCCAAGTGACCGCCACCGTGGTCACGCCGGCGCGCTTTCCAGCTTCGATATCGTGAAGGGAGTCGCCGACGAATAACGCCTCTTCGGCCGAAGCCCCCAAGGCGCCGAGCGCCATCAGAACGGGCTCTGGGTGAGGCTTGCCGTTGACCACGTCATCCGCGCATACGCGGACTGAAAACTCTTCTTCGAGCCCGAGAAGGCGAAGCCCGCGCTTCGCTCCAGTGCTGAGCTTGCTGGTTACCAGCCCGAGCGCGACCCCCATATCGTGGAGCCTTCGAACCGTATCGACGACACCGGGGTAGGGCTTGGCCATCGCATCATGGTGCGTGAGATTGTACGTCCGATAGGTATCGAGCATCGCAGCGAGCCCTTCTTTGGACTGGGCTACGCGGTTCAGCTGATCGCGAAGAGGCGTCCCAACGCCCGAAAGCCAATGAGCGTCCGAAAACTCCCGACCAAGGTGCACCCGGGACGTGTGATGAAACGACGTGAGAATCAGGTCGATCGAATCGAGCAGGGTCCCATCGAGGTCGAATAAGTAAGCGTGCATGGTTTTCGGCAATTGGTACGCCACCGCGCCGTCTCTATCGGACTAGCTGAGGACGTTCGGCACTCGCGTCGCCCGCTACAGTCTCGCTGACCGCATCAGTTTGGCTCTGGATTTCGAACTTCATGCCTGCATTCCGCAGACGTTCGATCAATCGCATCCCCATGGCGACGGCCGGCGTGGTGATGCCGCCCTCGCTTTGCAAGTTCGCCCCGTCGAGCGCGAGGCAGAGCGCCGCCTCGCTCAACATGATCGCCGTAGCGCCGTAACCCGGGTCTTGATAGCCCTCGACGATCCCTCGGACTTCGTTGCCGTCGCCGAGCGCGATGAGCCTGGTCTTGAAGAATCCATTTTCGCGGGCTTCTTTGTCCGGCCCCTCTCCAGGCACGGGTAGCCGCTTTTGGATTATCGGTCGGGTGAGGGGGAAGGCGACCAGACCTAAGAAACCCATTATGCCGCCCGCGATCGTCACGGCCCGCGTGAAGCCTTTGGGGCCTTTCCCCGCGCTCATCACTTCGGAGTAACGAAAGTCTTTGCCCCAAGGGAGTCCCATGAGCGCGTGGCTTCGACGGACGATACGGGTGTTGATCCCTGCCATCACGAAGGGCGCGGTCCACATATCGAAGTCGTGATCGAAGCGTACGCCCGTTTGGTCGCTCTTGTCGGGCCCGCGCACGCCCTTGGGGTTCAGTGCGTAGGGGTTTCCGAGAACTTTTCTCACACTCGGGTTTGCTTTGATCTCGTCGACCATGTTCATCATGGTAGCTAGCGTTCCGCCGCTCGGTCCGCCTCTCAAATCGGCCGCCATCTTCACCTCTGACGCGTATTTGCCATGAAGCTTCTTCATGGCCTCTTGGACCATCAATGTGCCGAGGTCGGACGGAACCGAATCGAAGCCGCAGCAATGGACGATGCGCGCGCCGTTGTTCTGCGCCGTTTCGTGGTGCGCGTCAATCATGTCTCGGATGAAGTTGGACTCGCCCGTCAGGTCGCAGTAGTCGGTCGCGTTTCGCACGCAGGCAGCGACCAGCTCATGCCCGTACTTGGCATAGGGACCTACGGCGGAGATGACCACCTCGGCGCGCGACGCGATCGCATCGAGCGACGCGCCATCGAAGCTGTCACCGATCAAGATCGGCAGCTCGGGGGCGCCGATCTCTCGGGCGAGCGCGTCGAGCTTTTCTTGGTTGCGGCCGGCGAGGGCGAGCCGAAGCTTCGCCGGGTTGCCGTCGCGGTGCAGGTAGTTGCGTACGAGATAGTCGGCGACGAGCTTGCCGGTGAAGCCGGTTGCGCCCCAGAGGACGATGTCGAAGTCGCGCGACCGATTGCGGGTACGGGGGAGGTTGGGCATGGCAGATGCATAGGGCAGGGGCTGCCACGACGCCAGCCCGAAATCCGAGGCCCGCAAGAAGCCGCAAACGCCCTTTGCTCGAGGTCCTTTGAATAGTAAGAGGGTCCCATGCACGTGGAGTTCGTCGGTGCGGCCGGTGGGAATGTCACCGGATCGCGACACCTGGTACACACCGAGCACGCCACGATCCTGCTCGACTGCGGCCTTTTTCAGGGGCGACGCAAGGATACCTACGAGCGAAACCGTGACCTCGGCTTTCGGGCGTCCGATGTCGACGTCATGGTGCTGTCCCACGCCCACATCGACCATTCGGGGGCCCTGCCACGGCTCTATCGGCAGGGGTTCCGCGGCCCGATCTACTGCACGCCTGCAACACGCGATCTTTGTGCGGTCATGCTCGAGGATTCGGCCGAGATTCAACGGCAGGACGCAGCCTACATCAACCGCGCGATCGAACGAGACCACGCGGACATGGAGCCGGTCGAGCCGCTTTACACACAGGATGACGTCGTTGGCACCCTCGGCCTGATGGTGAACGTTCCCTATCACCGAGAGATCGTGATCGCAGAAGGTGTGAAACTCACCTATTGCGACGCGGGGCACGTGCTCGGAAGCGCGATGGTCGCGCTCGACATCGATGTGGTGGGCGAGGAGCGTCGCCTCGTTTTTTCTGGCGACATCGGGAGGCGCCACATGCCGATCCTGCGAGACCCCGAAATCCCGCCGCGGGCCACCTACCTGCTCATGGAGAGCACGTATGGCGATCGAAACCATGACCCGATCGAGCGGATGGAGGACGAGCTGCACGACGTGATCAGCCGAACGGTTGACCGGGGCGGCAAAGTGATCGTCCCGTCCTTCGCGCTTGAGCGCGCCCAGGAGGTCATCTATGCCCTCAAAGATCTCAAGAACCAAGGGCGTCTGCCCGATGTTCCGGTCTACGTGGATTCTCCGTTGACGGTGAAGGTGACCGACGTGTTCCGGATGCATCCCAACTGCTTCGACCGCAGAGCAAGGGAGCTCGTCCTGAGTGGCGACTCGCCCTTCGACTTCGAGGGGCTCAAGTACGTCTCTTCCGTCGAGGATTCCAAGGCGATCGACCGAAGTGACGATCCGGCGGTGATCATTTCTGCGAGCGGCATGTGTGAGTTTGGTCGCGTCGTTCATCATCTGGTCGCCAGCATCGAGAACCGAAAGAACACCGTCATGATCGTAGGCTTTCAGGCGCAGCACACCCTAGGGCGACGCCTGGTGGAGCGGCGGTCGCGGGTTCGAATCTTCGGCGTCGAACGTGACCGTCACGCGGAGGTGGCCGTGTTGAACGGTTTCAGCGCGCACGCCGGGCAGGACGACCTCATCGACTATGCGGAGCGCGTCCGCGAAGCCGGCAGCCTTCGCACCGTCGCTTTGGTGCACGGAGAAGACGAGCCGCGCAACACGTTGAAGGAGTTACTCGAAGCGAGGGGCTTTCCGAGCGTCCTGACGCCGAAGCGCGGAGATCGTCTGCGGCTCTGACTAGCGCGCCAATTTTGCGTCGTGAATGGTCCTCCACCCTGAACGGTGCGTCTCGCCGCCCGAGCTGTCGCACGATCGGGGTGAGCGGTAGCTTGGTTCCAGACCGTTCGTGTCCCACGGTTATCCCTACACACGATCGCGCCACCGATACTTTGCATGCCGCGATCAGAGCCGGTAAAGCTCCACCCATGCAGGGCAGTACCCTGGTCCGCCTTCGGGCCAACGAGAAGACGACGCGTCCCGGCCTCGCACACAAGGCGCGCCAAGTAGGGATGAACCCCAACCACTGGTATCCCGCAGCGTTCAGTCGTGACGTGAAGCGCAAGCAGGTGATCGAGACCCGGTTTTCCGGCGGGGATCTCGCCGTCTTTCGTGGAGACGACGGCGTCGCGCAAGTCCTCGAGAACCGCTGCGCCCATCGACACATCAAGCTGAGCCACGGCAGTGTCGAGAACTGCACCCTCGTTTGCCTCTACCACGGCTGGACGTACGACCGGTCCGGCGAGCTCGTCGCCACCAAGCACGACGACTTTGGCAAAAAGCTCCCTTCTGCCCGCGTGCAGAGCTACCCGACTCGCGAGCGTTACGGCATCGTGTGGTTCTTTCCGGGGGACCCAGAGCTTGCGAAGGTCACACCGCTCGTCGAGATTCCGAATTTCGAAGGCACCGAGGCCTGGGCCTCGCTTTCGTTCGCCTATACCTGGGCGGCCCATCATTCGATGGTGATCGACAATCTCTGCAACCTGACCCACCTCTGGGTGCACGGGAAATGGATCCCGTACGCCGACACGTTCCTGGCCGACCACACGCTCGAGGGTGACAAGATCACGCTCACATGGAGGCACCAACTCCGCCGTGACTATCAGTACCCGCTCACGAGACGGCTCTTCGGGAAAGACCAGGGAGCCGAGAGCGACACTTTCATGGTCTACGACTATCCGTACCAGAGTGCGCTGAGCAACAATCGGGTGCGTTCCAACAACTTCATGCTGCCGATGGACGACACTACGACGAAGGTGTTCTCGCTTCAGCAGTGGAAGCCCGCAACGATCCCATTCACCAAAGGCCGTCTTTTCCCGCGCGCCATGGCGCAGCTCATGATGCCCTTGCTTCGACCGTACGTGAAAGAGGTCTTTCGTCAGGACGGCTTCACCGTCGAAGAGGAGCAGGTCGCCTATCTGCGATATGCCGACAAAGCCATCCCCGAGCCCAACCCGTCCGTCAACCGCTTCAACAAGCTCGCCGTTCAGAAATGGAACGACTACCTCGACTACGGCCAAACCGGAAAGCTCACCGAGCGACAAATGGCCGAACAGACCCGGTTAAAACGCCTGTAGCGACGCGCGGCGCAGCTTCGAACCGTGTGCTACGCATCGGGCGATGTCGATTGTCGTGTATCAGTATTCGAAGTGCGGCACCTGCAAGAAAGCGCGGCAGTTTCTCGAAGAAGCGGGAGTGGACTTCAAGTCGAAGGACATCGTCACCAATCCGCCGTCGAAGGTGCTTCTCGCCAAGGCCTACAGGTTGTCGGGCCTGCCCATCAAGAAACTCTTCAACACGTCGGGTCAGAGCTATCGCGATGGTGGCTTCAAAGACAAGCTTCCAAAGATGACCGACGACCAAGCGCTGACCGCGCTGGCGGCGGACGGAAAGCTGATCAAACGTCCGTTGGTCCTGGGGGACGGGTTCGCGCTCGTGGGCTTCCAAGAAGACGAATGGCGGAAGGCGCTCGGGGTTTGAGCCCACGCGACTAGGCGTGTGCGACGACCTTGATCTCGATCAAGCCGTCTAGAGCGCGTTACACACGCTTAGCAGTCTGGCAGCTGTCGGCTCGAGGCCTGTGATCGACAAGTCGGCTTCGGCCGCATCGAGATCGGCGTTGAGACGGTCGACTGGACCTGCCTCGAGGTCACCATCGGAGAGCGCGCGGGCTAGGGAAGCGCGGCTCTGGTCGATCAAAACTTGGACTTGGCGAATGTCTTGGTTCGCCGAGGCGGGCGCGGAGTTCGCAATCGTCGCGGCGTTTTGAGCGCGCGCTCCCGCGGCGCAGCTTGCGTCACGGACGAGCAAGTCGTTCCGAATCGGCTTGTACCTCGAGATGCCGCCGATGATGTCTTCGATGAGGTCCCCCAAGATCGCTTTGCCCGCCACGCGCCGCACCGGGGAGTTTGCAGTGTAGATGCCCCCGTCGGGCGCCACGCTCGTCACGGCGATCGATTCCTCCCGACCCTGGGTAAACGAGAGCAACTCACCTGTGTCGCGATCGAGAAGTCCGACCCCTACCTTCAGCATGATCTCTCGCCCCTGGATCGTCTGTCCGCCGCCGACGCTGACGGCGATTCCGTTGGCTGTGATCGTCGGAGTGAGCGCCTGAAACTCGAGGAGGATCTGTGGGTCGTCGGGGAAGGCGCCAAAGGTGGCCGTCCAATCGAGGCTCGCGCTGTCACCGTTGTCGGTCAGCTTGAAGACGTCTTTGCGGGTGACCGCGAAGAGCTCGCCGTTGTCGGGTGAAACCGCGATCGACGCGGCGATTGGCTCGCCTACGTCAAAGCGCCAAAGCTCATTCATCTCGCGATCGAGCGCAATGACGTTCCCGAGATTGTCGGAGACGAAGACCCTCTCGCCGTCTTCGCTGATCGATGGCGTCGAGCCTGTGCCACCTTCGAAGGTAGTGGAGTTAAGGACTTGGAACTCCAGGCCGCCGTTTCCGTCGTCCGCCAAATCGACCGAGTAGAGGGCACCGAGCTCGGACTTACCGTCCGCGGTCCCGTCCGCTGCATCGTCTGCGGTCGCGGCGACGTAGATCACGCTCGTATTGGGGTCGATCGCGAAGTAGTTGGTCACTACCGAGCCACCACCGAAGATCACATCGATGATCACCGACCAAAGGCTCAGCCCACTCGGGGTTTGGCCAAACACCTCGTCTGTCAGTGCGTTACTGGCGTCGATGACGAACGGGGGAAACTCGATCTCCACACTGGCTGCGGGCGCGCCCGGGATTTGGCCGTTGGGAGCCTTCTTGGTGCCGGTCGCTCGATCGAAGGCGAAGATTTCGCCGCCGATGGTCAGGCCTACGACTGAATCGGTCCGCGGATGATAGTTGAAACCAAACGAGTGTGTGGTGGAGCGTTCGCCCTGCACGATATCTGGCAGCGTGAGTCCGGTAGGCACTCGCCAGATCTCGCTGCCGTCGGGCCTCAGCGCCATCGCTTCGGTGTAGGTCGCATGATAGACGATCTGCGCTCCAGGGTTATCCGGGTCGTTCAAGATCAGGATCGCTCCGCTACCGGCGTTGCTTCCGTTGCTGGGGATCGCCCAGTTGCGTTCACCGGTTTCGGCGTCGAGCGACACGAGAGACACGTCGTCATCTTCCGGCGGGAACAAGGGACTGAAGTAGAGATTGCCCTCGTTGTCGTAGGTCGGCCCTTCGGGGACGTAAAAGCGCGTTTCCTTCGTCCAGGCGAGCTCCATCATCGGCGCTGCCGCAATCCATACATTGTCGCTGTTGTTGGGCCCGACGTGCATCGTGTGAAAGGCGTTGGGCTCGGGAATGATCCCGTAGTCATAAACGCCCACGGTTCTCGCGCCCACAGGGACCCAACCGTCTACGCCGAGCGGTTCTTGTTCCGAGTCGGAACAGCCGACAGCGGCCATCAGGGCAAGGCTCACAACAAGGGCGACGAGCATCCGAGGATCGGTGCGCATGCGGGCAAGCTTAGCCCGGGAATTCCGGAAAGCGAATGATTCACCGGAAGAAGTCCTAGATCGTCACGATCACGCGGCCGGCTCCCTTTCGTTCTTCGATGAATGCGTGGGCCTCCGCGATCTGCTCGAGCGCAAAGCGCGCGCCCACCGGCAGCCCCACCCACCCTTGCTGGATCGCGTCGTTCATGTCCCGCGCAGCCTCGCGCTTCGCCTCGAGAGGGAAGTCATCGCTGCCCAAGAAGAACACGCGCACATTCTTGAACACCAGAGGCCAAAATGGAATCGTCGCGTCAGGGGCGTTGCTCGCGTAGGTCGCGATCGACCCGCCGAGCTTCAGCATCTGCTCGTCGCTTGCGATGTTGGCGGCGAAGGCGACCTCGACGATGTGGTCAATTCCGCCAGGCGCGATGGCTACAACTCGCGCTGCGGTCCCCTCGCCCGACTCGACGACTTGATGAGCCCCGGCTTCTTTCGCGACCTCTGACTGCGCCGGGCTCTGCACCGTTGCGATGACCGTGGCGCCAGCTAGCCGCGCGAGTCGGACCGCACAGGTTCCAACCGCCCCCGCGCCACCTTGAACGAGAACGGTACGCCCCTCGACCGCGCCGCCCGCATGGACCGCCCGATGCGCCGTCAGTCCCGGAATACCGAGGAGAGCCCCTTGCTCGAAGCTCACATCATCCGGCAGCTCGAACACCTGGGTTTCGGGGACGACACAGAGCTCGGCGGCAGTTCCAAACGGTCGATAGCTCTGCGCGCCGAAACACCAGACCCGTTGGCCGATCCACTTGGGATCTACCCCATCGCCGACGTGGTCGACGACTCCCGCGCCATCGCTATGCGGTATGACTCGGGGATAGGGCATTCCGACCCCGAATGTGTCCTGCCGCTTTTTGACATCTCCTGGATTCACTCCAGACGCAGCGATGCGGATGCGAATCTCACTCGGTGCCGGCATCGGCTCGGGCATGTCGCCGATGACGAGCGACTCGTTTGGAGGACCTTGTTTCTCGTACCACGCGGCTCGCATTCGTTCCTCTCGCAAGCGCGGAAGGTATCACGAGCCGCTCATTCGTCCTCGTAGAACATTGGCCCGGTGCCTCTCTCACGAAACCATTTCGTAATTATGATCTTGTGGCCTCGCGTGACGGGCGTTCCGCTGTGCAGCGTGTCTGGGTTGGGCGTGCCGTCCGGGTAAAGACTGTTCCAGATGATCGCCTGCCCCTTTCGAGGGCGAAAATCTCTGTCGATCGCGGAAAACCTGGTGACACCACCTTGCATGTCCTCGTTGAGGTAGACCATGAAAGTCCAAGTCCGGTTGCCCTTGGTGGCAGTGTGCTCGACGTACTCCGCAGTCCCGCGCTCGAAGTAATCGGTGTGTGCCTTGAACTCCTGACCCACCTCATAGCGCTGGGCTTGAATGCCCTCGGAGTACGCGACTCGGATCCCGAGCGTCTTCGCGATCCGTTGGTCGATGCCGGCGATGATGGGATCGCTCAGCAACGACAGATCGCTGGTCCTGCTGGTTCGGAAGTACTCGTCCTCGCTCTCTTTTGTAACGGTGGATGGACGCAAACGTCGACCAATGATTTCGATCATCGTATCGCACTCCACCCCCGACATGAAGTCATCCAGCACGTATATCTGCAGCTTGTCGGTGTCCACCTTCTGCAGTTTCGGATCCGCCGCATTTCGCGTGAGGCGGGTTTCGGAAATTGCCCGGTAGTCAGGCTCGGCCACATCCAATAATTCCGCGCCGGCGGGGAACTTCTCCCCCATGGCCTCTCGGATCGAATCCAGCGAAAACCGATTGTGAAGGAGAACCGACACCAGCTCATGGGGGTCGCATTCGCGTTCGAGGTTTTCCTCCAACCAACGCTTCCACAGATCATCGAGTGTTGGTTTCTTCATCCCGGCTTGCATGAATCCGAAGCGCAACCCCGTCGTCGCCGTCGCTCAAGTGGTCGACGGTCCAAGAAGATACTCCGCTTCCGGGAATCCGTCATACAGGCTGGCGTGGGTCAGAGCGGCCGGGAGACCCAACCGTGCTTCCACATCCACACCAAGAGTCGCTCGCGGAGGACCGCCGCAGTCCAGCGTCTTCTTCTTGGGCGATTTGGGCGCATGTTGGGGCTAGTAAGCAAGAGACATGCCGAGCTCTTTCACGTTCGTTCCTTTGCAGACTTCGGCGAGTGTGCGCCACAGGCACGCTCACTGTGGTGCAGTTGCCACACACGTCGACAACCGCGCGCCGCCGAACCGGCGTACACTGCGGCCTTAGCGACGAAAGGAGAAGCCTATGTCCAAGCCCTCGCTGGGTGTTCTTGCGCTTCTGAGTCTTGCGGCTTGTGCTTCTAATGCGAAGCCGCAGAGCGCAGCCGAGCTGCCGCCTCCTCCGATTGTGACCTATTCAGCTTCGGCAGCCGAACAAGGTCCGAGAATCGAGCACGGGGAGCTGATCGTCGACGTGGCCGAGGAACGAAGGAAGCTTCATGCACAGCACCATCCGCACGGGGTGTTGGAGATACGCAGGCTGCCGCCTGGCTTCAAGGCTCCCAGCATGGACACCGTCGACGATTTCGCCCTTTCAAAAGACGGGTTGGTCGTGATCAATCCGGGGCCTGGCGAGTACGTCAATGTGATGGAGGGTCAGAGGCACGGTTATCAGAACCTCACGGTCGGCATCACGTACACCGCACCGGGGGGCGCGCCGCCCATGCATACGCATGTCGGTGAAGAGGCGCACGTGCTTCTCGATGGAACCATTTTGATGCGCTCGGCGACGAGATCTTCGAGATGAAGGCCCCGTACATCGTCAACATTCCGCCGATGGTGCCTCACTCGTTCAAGAACCTAGGCGACGAAGTGGCCGAGCTGGTCGTCATCTTCCCCACGAATGTTTGGGAGTACGACGTGCTCGATTACTTTCCCTTCGCAGACACTGGCACTGGCACTGAATAGGACTCTGCCACGCACCCGCCGCGCCCCTTAGGGGGGGTTCTATTTTAGGTGCTTGGCTCTGGGGGTTGGTCCCCGTCGCCCGGGCAGTAGGTGCTTGGCTCTGGGGGTTGGTCCCCGTCACCCGGGCAGTAAGCAGATGCCTCAGCGCTTCCGACCACAGTGAATGCGAAGACGGCGACGAGAGCGAGGGCGCGAATCAGTGTCTTTACGAGCATGCGTAGGTCTCTAGGGCCCTCCCTTGAGGTGCACAAGCGCCATACGTATTCGACCCTTGCAATGGTGTGGGGGGCTTTCGTCGTTTTGCGGCACACCACATGCAGCAAGGCCCCGAGACCATTTGTGATCTCGGGGCCGGCGTCCCAAAGCGTTCCGAGTTGGAACCGAATCATGGAGTGGTTGAGGGAGGTGCAGCGGATCCGGGAGATTGCGGGTGGTGTGGCCGCATAAGCGGAATGACCGCCTTCCCGTGCCAGCCGGTGTTTCCCGCGTCCACACTCCCCCAAGTAGGCTGTGAACCATGGGGAAGGGCGTCACGAAGGGTCACAGAGAGTCACGGTGCGAAAGACATGCCCGGACCATGTTTGTTTGCCGGTCTCTTAGCCCATGGGGACCACTTTGAGAGCCCAATTGCGCAGAACTAAATGTTATGTCGTCTGGCGTCCCGCGCGGACAGAGCGTTTGAATTCGCTATGCGCCCGGGGGTTATCCGGCCCGAATTTCCCCCGGAAGATTCTGTCTGCTTTGCCTAGTGGCGGGTATACGCGGCGAAGGTGAACAATTACGTCTGTCCGAAAAGACGACCGAGGAGTAGTATCACGCCCGTCACCTGGGAGGTGGGTATGCGATTCTTGACAATGTTAGTACTGAGTGGTGCGCTCGCGATTGTCGGGTGCGGCGGCGCCGCGGACCCAGAAGAAGCGATCTGGTATCAGGCAATTTCGGCCGACGGGTTGAGCGTACTGCAGACCTCGCAGGATCGTTACACGGTCACCCTTTCTGGCATTGATGAAGATGCGCTTATCTTTTCCGATATTCCCGACTCTCACCACGGTGTGGCGCCGGACGAGGTCGCGCGTGAGGTAGAGCGGGTCAAGTCCACCGATCTCTTCGAGCGCTGGCAACTGATGGAAGACGGCCACGAAAACAAGACCGTACCGGAAGACTGGGTCCTGCATTCGCCGAGCGCAGCTTTCACGATGCATCGCTCTGATGGATCGCGAAACACCGTCGTGTTTTCTCTCGATCAGCTCGTCAGCTTCGATGAACAGACGCATACTGCGGTGTTCGATGTCACCGGCCTACCCGGAGAGACCATCGAGGAGGGGGACTTCTCCGACATCTCCGTCTTCATCGACGGTTGGATCTCTATCATATTTTGGTGCGGCAGCACGATCATTGTGTCTATTGTCGGCGGCGCAGCGTGCGGCGCAACGGCTGGATTATCTTGTATCCTCGACTTCCTTGCCGCTCAGGCAGCGGGTTTCGAATGCAGCGAGGCAATCTGCAACTACTACTACTCGGCGCGTCAATGTGACATTTGAAGCGACCGACGACGAGGTATTCGTTTCGCTGGATCAGAGGCGTGACCCAGAGTGGTCGGCTAGAGCCACCACCCGCCGACCTCGCTCTCGATCACCTCTACGTCGGAGATCTTCCATGAGGAATCTGCAACGTCGATCGCGACAGCGAGTGATGCTGAAACCTCTATCTCCAATCCAACCTGAGACACGTGTGAATTCCAATCTGGCGTCACCTCAGTAATGTCGTCCAGCATCGCCAACTCCGACTTGAAACCGAACCCGAGTGCGGGGCCCGACGCGCGACATTGAAGGCGAAGAAGCTTCTCATCCTCGCTGATCTCCTTTTCAGACTCGGTGCGATCAATGGTCACAGTGTCCAGGCATTCGAGAGACACATCCTCGATGGGGACGCCGTGGACTTCAAGCACGTCGAAACGGAGCTGGTCGAGCCAGCCCAACTCGGTTGCCGACTCGGCAAGGGCATCTGCGAGCGCCACGCCACTGTTACGCTGATACAAAGCCAAGGTCTGAGTGGCCGAGGGCAACTTCGGCACCAGCACTTCGTAGACCAACTCACGCACCGACGCGCGCATCTCCACTTTGCCGCAGCGGGGTATGCCTTCGATATCGAGTTTCAGGTCTTCATGAAGCTCATCCCCATCACCGAAGTCTTTCCTGTTGGCCGTCATAAATATCACGTGGTCGTGCTTCGTCGCCTCGTGCAACACCGTCAGCCATATCAAAGTGTCCCTGTATCCCTTCCCGTTCTTGAAGGGTCGCCGTTCGTCCACGTCTCTGCTCAGGAGGTTTTCGTGACTGACCGCAGGGAGAGGCGCGATCACCGCTTGGCTCTCCAGTGATTCGCGGAGGCGCATCGCGTAATCATCGGTAGCTCGGTCAGGATCGATCTGGTCGGATGGTACGTGCAGTCCGAGCCGTCTGCTTAGCCTAGTCGCTTCATCGGCCCGCTTGGACAGGCTGTCCTTCAAGGCTCGTCGGTACCCTCGTATCAGCTCCTGAACGACCACTTCTGGAACTACGATCGTCCATCCTGCTTCCCGACCATGCGCCAGCGCAACCTTCATCGCGGGCCGAGACAGATTGAAATCAGGAGCCACGACTGAGGTGTCTAAAACTACGATCGTCATCGACCGCAAGTGTACCCGACCGATACGCCTGTGCCTCCAAGATCCTTGGAGTTTCTAATCATTGGTGCCTATCCTGTGGGGGATGGGACGACCACTTAAACTAACGGCGAAGCTTCGAGAAGCGATCGCCAAGCGGGTTCGAGGAGGCAACTATCCCGAAGTCGCCGCCCAATGTGAGGGGATCGCGAGGAGCACATTCTACCTTTGGCAATCGCAGGGGCGGGCAGACCAGGCAGCGGGCAAGGAGACCGAGTTTTCGGAGTTTTTGGACGCGATCGCGCGCTCGCGAGCGGAGTGCGAGGCTGAGCTGTTGGAGCAGGTACGCAAAGCTGTGGACAAACAGGGCAATGCGAAGGACGCGAAATGGTTGCTGGAGCGTCGCAGCCCTGAACGATGGGGACGTCGAGTGGACTTCAAGCTTGAGGAGCGTGCCATCGAAGAGGTGCTGGCGCGATTGAGCATGAAGCTCGATTGGACGAGCTATATCAAGGTGCTTGAGGTTCTCGGGGCGGCGGAACTTCCCTTCGATCCCTGATTCCTGCCAGTGAGTCGCCGTCCGCTGCGAAAACTTGTGTGACATGCGAGGGGGCGCCACCCTCCGACCGTGGCGGATGAGGCTAAGGATCTGGAAGCGCCAAACGACCTTGAGCAGCTTTGCTCTTTTTGGGAGTGGGCCCTTGCGACGAAAGCCAAGCTGGAGCGGCGGGTCGAGGCAGTTTCGGAAGGCACCGACTTCTTCAGCAAGATGTACAGCGCGTGGGGCGAGTACGCGGCCAGCAATCCATGGCAATCATCAGCAGAAGAGCTGGAAGCCTTCCTGGATCATCATCGAGCGACTTCCAAGCAAGAGCGCGTGGAGCGGCTTGAGGAAGCGCGTCAGGAGCTCGCGGTCGAGGTTCTTCACCACGTGACGGGCAAGAGCCACTCCACCCTCCTGAAAATCTACCAGCAACACCAGCGCTCGCTGCAGATGAAGTCCCACAGCCTCCCCGATGTCCTCTCCGACCTGTTGCTCATCGTGACACGGAACAGTTGTGACATTCGTTCCGTGGGTCCGCGCGGCGCTCGCCTTGTATCTCGCCATGCGTGGCCAACTCAGGCATTGGGACGAAAGCTACCTCAGAACCGCTCTCGATCGCGCGGTGTCGCTCCCTCCTGGACCATCCTGACCTCTCCGATCAGGAGGTCGCCGAGCTGTTGAACGGACTGCGCAGCCTCGCAGACGTGGTCCTGGACGAGCTTCAGCGCCCCGCATCTCTGATGCTTGAAAAGGCCAGGCGTCTCGCTCCGAATGAGGATTGGGAGGCCATTGAAGAGCGGGCGGCAATCTACGAGTATGAGGCCGAGATGCCTCGGGACGTATCGGAGCGCCTTGCGGTAACTGACCACCTGGAGCGTCGGGGTCCCAAGTGAGAGCCGTGATCTACTGCAGGGTGTCCACCAAGGAACAGGTCGAGAACCTGAGCCTGGCGACGCAAGAACGCGAATGTCGAAGATACTGCCAGGATCGAGGTTACGAAGTGGACGAAGTCTTCGTGGACCGTGGAGAGTCAGCGAAAACGGCTGACAGGACTGAGCTGCGCCGCGCACTTGAGTACTGTCGAAGGAACAAGGGGCGTATTGGGTTGTTCATCGTATACGCAGTGAGTCGATTCGCACGCCAGCAGTACGACCATCACACCATCCGTGCCATGTTGACGAAGTACGGTGTATCGCTGCGATCAGTGACCGAACCGATAGACGATTCACCCACAGGCAAGGCAATGGAGGGGATGCTCTCGGTCTTCGCGCAGCTCGACAACGACATCAGAGCGGACCGAACCAGGGTCGGAATGCGAGATGCGATGCGAGAGGGTCGATGGGTCCATCGTCCGCCACTTGGGTATTCAAAACCCCCGCGTCATCTTGGCCCGCCAAGCTTGGAGGTGGATCCTGAGACAGGGCCGCTCATCCAAATGGCGTTCAAGGAGATCGCGACAGGGCGCGTGGGTGTTCAAAAGACCGTCGAGTTGGTGACCGCAGCGGGACTCAGAGGGAGAAACGGCAAGCCAGTCACAGAGAAGCGCTTGCGTGCCTTGCTGCAAAAACCTGTCTACATTGGGGTCATCGAATCGAAGGCGGGCGGGTTTCGTGCTCAGGGGGATTTCGATCCAATCGTATCCGAGGACGTCTTTGAGCACGTTCAGGCGGTCCTTCGAGGGAGGGCCTATCGGAAGGCCTCTAGACGCAGGGTACGGGAAGAGTTTCCCCTCAAGTCAGTCCTTCGGTGCATCGAGTGCGAGAGGCCAATCACGGGTTCCTTCCCGAAGGGCAACGGCGGTCGCTATGGGTACTACCGCTGCCCCAAGAACCACGTGAAGGCTCGGTACGAGCAGGTGCATAACGGGTTTCTCACCCACCTTGAGCGGATGCAGCCCAGGCAGGGACTGATGAAGCTCTTCCGTGAGGTCGTGCTCGATGTTTGGAGGAACAGGCATGAGGAGTCTCGACGGGTGCGTTCGACGTTGCAGGCCCGTCTGGACGCGCTGCAAACCCGCAAGGACCGTCTCACCGACCGCTACCTCGACGATCGAGTCCCTGAAGGCACCTATCAGGAGCAACTCGACCGTCTCACCGTGCTGATCGGTGACACACGACTAAAGCTGGCAGACGCGCAGGCAGAGGAGCTGGATGTGGAGGGCGTGCTGGACTTCGCTGAGCACGCTTTGAGGAACGCGGCAAGGCTGTGGCAGGGCTTCGAGGTGCGTCAGCGCATCCGCTTCCAGGCGCTGCTCTTTCCGAACGGACTCCCGTTCGATGGCGAGAAGTTTGGAACCACAAAGATCAGTCCTGTTTTCCAAATGTTAGAGCCCGCCACAAACGCGCCGGGCTCTTTGGCGTCCCCAGGGGGGTTTGAACCCCCGTTACCGGCGTGAAAGGCCGGGGTCCTGGGCCACTAGACGATGGGGACGATAAGCTAACGAGGCATGTGCCTCTTTGGTGGGCCGTCAGGGATTCGAACCCTGGACCGTCGGATTAAAAGTCCGCTGCTCTACCAACTGAGCTAACAGCCCAAGTACCCGAAATCCCGTCAGTATGTTCATTGATCTCCCCCGTTGCCACCGGTCCGTGTGCCACTCGGTGTGCCATTAGAAGGGAATCGTTTGTTCAGTACCTCTCGTGCGTCATCGATTTGCGGGTGAATGTACCGACTCGTGGTGTGCTTGTCGGTGTGGCCGGCCATATACGCCAAGCCGCTCAAATGTCCACTCTTTCGGGCGCCGTCGTCGGTCGCGGCGTGCCGGAAGTCCCGCATATCTAAGGATTTGAGGTCGTCCGGGTCAAGCCCAAGCGCCTTGGCGGCCGTTCGGAGGGGCTTTCGGTAGTCCCAGCGCTGAAAGATGGGGCCGACCTCCACCCCCTGCGCAGCCAGCGCCTCGTAGGCTCGATCCGTGAGGGGGAGGTCGCGCTCGTAGCCGTTCTTGTCGATGTCCTTGGTGACGTGGAGGATGCGCCGGCCCGTACGGAAGTGGCGGCCTGCCTCGAGGCGAAAGATCCCGTCGTGTCGGAGCCCGGTATCCCAAGCCACGGTGAAGAGGGCCCGGATCGGATGACCGCTTCGGGTCCGCTCCGGAAGCAGACGCAGGAGCGATTCGACCTGGGTGTCGGTCAGCCCCACCCGTCGCGTATCGAGCGCCCGCGTTCCTCTCGCTCTCTTTTTCGGAAGTGGAATGAACACCGGCTCCTCGATCCGTCCTTCATCAAAGGCCCAGCGCAGGCACTCCCGAAGCGGAACGAGGTCGCGCCGCACCGTGGTCGCGGTGACTTCTTTCAGTCGTTCTTTGATGAAGTCGCGGACCGCCTTCGGCGTCACGTCGGACAGAGAGTGAAAGCGTTCCGCGAGGACCGCGGCCCGTCTTGCCTGCGTCGTCCAGTACCGCTCCGACACCGTCCCGTCGATGTCGTCGAGCCATTGATCGAAGAGCTCGGCGAGGATCGGATTCCCACTTACTTTCCTCGTCGCCCGGGCGACTTCTTCTTGATAGATGCGATGCGCTTCGACTTTTGCCTCAGCCTTGTCAGTGCATCCTGTCGATCGCCGGAACTTACGGCCCGCGATCCGGAACTGTGCAATGAGCTTACCCGTCCGAGGGTCCCGTTGAAGGGTTGGACCTTCTGCCTTTCGAGCCATTGATCGAGCTCCTCCAGTCTGAAAAAGATTCGGTTTCCAATCACGACCGCCGGCACGTGGGGTCGCACATGCCGGTCGAATCCCCTCGGGCTCAGGCGCACATACTCCATCGCCTCGATGCGGGTGACAAGGGGGGAGCGGATGGCGGGCTCAGCCATCTTCGAACCTGTCCGCTATCGGTTGAAACACAGCGCGCTCGAGATGGCGTTCCGTCGCACGCGTGCGACTCGCGCGCGATGTCGAAGGTGGGTCTGGATCACCGATGATTCCTGTCGCGGTCGACTCACACGCGCGCCCGTCAAGCGAGACGCGCTCTTTTCCGAAACCAAGACTGTTCACCGATATCTCCTTCCCGAGACCCTGTTATCGGTTTTGGGTCTCGAAAGTTGCTTGGGGGGAGCGGAAGATCGTTTCTAAGGCGCGGGAACGACAGAAGGTATCGAGAATCGGTGCGGGTGCGACTTGCCTCACATCTGATTGAGAACCGCAGCTTGCGGTGTTGAGCAAGGTGTACGAGCAATTGGATCGCGTGCGGCGTGAGCTGGGGCGGTCCTGACGAAACCTTTTCGTACGGCCTCTGAAGCCCGGGTCCTGAAGGGACAAGAAGAGGAAACTAGAATGGTACCGCTAGCCGCTTGTGAGGGATGATTCTGTTGCTTCCCGTCCTCAGATTGATCACCGCTGTTCGAGCGCCTTGAAGAGCACCTTCTTCGTCTCGGTCGGTACATGACCAGGTTGCCCAGGTTCCGGAAGGGGATACGCGTGGCTGCGCTGTCCACGAGCCGAGGTCCTCGATGAAACGCCCGCCCGGCGGAGTCCACTGCGGATTCGTGAACACAATCTCCCCCGATTCGACCAGCAAGTCGAATAGAACAAGTCGCGCTTCGACAGCGTAGAAAAGAAACTGGGTCGTAGAGCACCAAACGGCCCCTCCGCCACGAGTGGGCAAGTTCGTCGCAGTGCAACCCTCAAGGTCGACCAAAACCACTGGCCTGCGTGACCTCACTCCCCCAGATAGGAGAGCTCTGGTTCCGCTCGGATCGACGGAGATCCGGCACACATGGTGCAGATGGGTTTTAAAGGAGATCGATGAGGCGTTCCCCCCGAGGGGCTCGATTCGGAGTTTGCAGCTGGTGGAAGACTCATGCTCAAGCCAGATGAACCGCTCCTTTGAGGCCTCGAAAGTCCCAAAGGGCATCCCCGGCATCAGCATGCTCAGCTCCAAAGAGCGCCTGTCGAGCAAGTAAACTGCCGAACACGCTTCTGAAGACTTGTAGAGGGAGCCCGTCACGAGGCTTCCGTCCGGTTGCCTCGTTCGGAGGGTCGCCACCGGAGGTTCGTCTGAGGGTGTAGGATCGAAAGCTCTTGCTGAGAAGCAAATCCAGCGATCGGAGCCGGTCGTCTGCCGAACCCCACCGATGGCGTTGGTCCCCTCTATGGGCCAATCGAGGTGCTCCGCAGGCAGATGTCCGACGACTTCACCTCGTCGGTCGATCTCGGTAAACCCAGCGTTACCGCTCAGAAGCACGGTTCCGGTCTGCCAAGGGGTTGCCGAGATCGGGTACGCCTCTGGGAATTGCGGGCGCGTCTTCGGCGGTTCGGGATCATTGGCCGAGCACACGTAAGTGCCGTCCGTATCGACCATCAAGATGCTCTCTTCTGATATCACTGGGTCAGACGAAGCCAATCTGGTGCCTAACGTATCACGCGGGAAGAACCAGCGTGTCTCCTTCACGGAATGTGATGGGCGCTTCGGAAGTCAGGTGTACACCACCGATCCAATCATCGATTCCGTTCTCTCGAACGTGGTTGGCTTCTCCGGCCAGTACCTTCTGACCAAAGGGTGTAACCTCCACCCTACATTCGCGGAGCTTCCCTGTGTTCCCTGTGGCAGACACGAGGGGAACTACGAGACTCGGTTCCGCCAAGGCCGCGAGTCTTCGAAAGAGGTAGACGTCCCCGATCCAGTCAGGGGTGTCGTTGTACCCAATCGTGAAGCCCAACACTCGAGTAGCCGACGGCCCTCGCTCTTGCGTGTAGTGGAGGAGACGCTCGTCCCAGATGCTGGTCCCAGACCGGATATCAGGATAGCGGTAGACGAGGTGACACATAGCGTGGTGGAGGATCGGCAGGCATCCGGCCTCAGCCACATACGAGACCAGGTCCGCAGGCTCGCTGCTCGTATAGACGTGCCAGGCTCGTTTGAGTTCCCGTAACTCGTCTGGACGAAGCTCGCGAGGCTCAGGACAGCGCTGCTGGAGTTCCTCTGGGCGCAGGCCACCGATGGTCCGGACGAAATCCGCCTCGTCGGACCCCTCGACCTGCACCACACTAAGCTCGGACTCGTTCAAGCCGAGTTGCTCGAACAGGACGACCACTCTCGCTAGCATCAGTTGCTCAGGAAGGACGCCACCGGTCCACACCACGACCGGGTTGCCCCCAAGCAACCGCGCGGTGTCCAGTCCCTTCGGGTGGTAGTCGTTTTCGGGCAACTCGCCCGGCGAGTTGTACAGCTGCAAAAGATACTCCTCTCGCGTCGACCGCCAAGAGTCGAGGTCGTCCGTTGCGGGTGCCGGTCCGTAAGAAAGGGGGTCATCGCTAACCAGCAGTTGATCACGGTCGAGACGGAACGCCTGCCTCAGCAGGCCAGCCGCCGAATAGCCACTAACGACGTGGAGCGCTTGATTGAGGTCCGCGGAGGACACAGCCGTAGGCTATCAGCGGCGCCGCAGCGAAGCATCACGAACTACACCGTGCCGCGTATGCGCGAGCACCTACCAACTTTTCGCCCTGGCTTACGCACTCGAGTCGTCGAACTTGTCACGAAGCCGGAAATAGAGTGTCATTTGCTCGCTCGAACACGGCTCGTTCATGGGGGCTACTTGGACGCATTATTCGACTACTTCTTCTGGGTCTTCTTTGTTGGCATCGCTGCCTACATCGTCTATTCCCTGTTCACAAAGCGGGGCAAGGGCCGAATGTTCGGCGGGGAGATAGTCGAAACGCTTCTACCGACGATTTCGAAGAGGCGCGGCATGGTAAGGACGAACATCAAAGTTCATCTCATCAAACCGTCCGATCGTCCGAACGAGCGCGACATCGGAATCGAATTCTCTCGCTCCGCGGTGCTCGCATGGAACATGACGCCCATCACATTGACAGCGCAGGAGGCCTCACAATTGAGGGAACTCATCGACACAGGACTGTCCGGAGAGTCATAAGTCGAAGGGCGACTGAAACGAACTGGATGGGAAGAGCGTCCGGTGGGTAGGCGGCGGCATGGAAGCAGGGGATGCATCCGGGTGTAGAGAGATCGCGCCCAAACAGTGGCGGACAGACAGTACCGGGATGGGTTTGGTAGACTCGCACTCGTGACCGAGCCTGAGTACACGTACCGAATTCCCCGATCCTTTCGCGTCCGGTACACAGTGCTCTTCTACACACCACTGCTCCTGTTCGCGGTCGCCATAGGGGTTTACCATTCTTGGATCATGGCGATCGGTGCTGCCCTGCTGTTTCTTCTCCAGGCCTTGGGCGGTTTGTGGTTGTGGTCGAAGGCCATCATCGTCATCGATTCCGAGCGAATCCGGTGGCCCTTGAAGCGAAGCGAGCTTCGGTGGGACGACGTGCAGACGAGCACGATCATGATAGTGCTTGGAACAGAATACGCTCGCGTTGAGACGAAGCGCGGCAAGGTCAGACGGATCGTGCTGAATCGGATTGGCGGAGACGAGTACCGGGCGCGCGTATTGGCGAAGCTTGGTCTGGCGTAGTGGCCTCGATTAGGTTGACGGCTTCGCAGCCGAGCACCGATCCCCGATGACCGCCCAGATCCCAAGGACCAGAATGGGCACCATGATCGTCCGCATGCTCTCACGGATTCCACCGGCCAGCGCACCTGTTACGGCGGTTGCATTCTCGGGACAGGACTCAGCTACGAGCGAGACCACCGACCAATGACCCAAAGCGTCGGGCATCGCGAGTAGAAGCACGAACGTGACTGTTGCCACCACAATAGCGCCCGGCACCCGGACCCACCTCCATCGTGCACCAGCAACCACAACGATGCTAACCGCGACCCAGGTCGCGAATGCGAGAAGATCCATCGCACTGAACGAACGTTGCGGCGGGTGGTGGTATTCCCCGTCCTTCCGCGCTTCGTAGTGCGGCTCTGGTTCTTGTGTCGAGTCGAGTCTCTCGCATACGAAGCAGCGCTCTTTCCATCTGCAAGGAGCCAATGTTCGAGCCCGTCACTCAGAAAGTGCGGTACGCTGAGCCGAGGAAGGCCGCGAGAACATGCACGCAACGCTTACGATGGCCGGTGCGGCTGGAGTTGTCCTGCTATTGCTGGCGCTGCCGGGTAACGCCCAGTCGACTCGGCACGTGGACACGGCGCATCACTTTGAGGCGCAGGTACCCGCGGGTTGGTATCCAATACAGCAGTCATTGGTGGACGCAGCCGATCAGGAGCTCGAGCGTCGCCTCAGCAAGAAGAAGTTCCGCTATCTCAGCGGCTACTCCACCTCAGAGGCGGGGGAGATGACCTATCCCTACGTGCTTTTCCAGATCACCGAAGGCCCGATGAATCGGGCCTCGGAGGAGGAGTTGGTTCAGTCGTTCAGCGCAGAGAGCTTCACGACAGATGTCGAGGACCGAATGGAAGTCCTTTCGGACTTCATGACCGACGCGAGTCTGGAGCGGGCCCAATGGGATGCGCCACGACGACGCATTCTCATGCCGGTGTCCGCCGAGATTGCGGGCGTGGGGCCGGTTCGTGGCATCGGGGTCGCGCAGGTCGGCTCCCACGGGCTCGTGCAAATCAACTGCTACGCACGGGCTTCCGAGTTCGGTGCGATGATGCCCGTGTTTCAGCAGTGGATTGACGGAGTCCGGATCGACGACGGTTACCACTGGAAGCCTGGCAGTGAGAGCGCGGTCGACTGGGGACAAGTGGGCCTGATGGCATTGATCGGCGGCCTCATCGGGGGTCTCGTGCCGCTGATCTTCCGACGACTTCGACGCGCTTGAGGCGAGAGGTACGTTTGGGTTTGCGGGTGGGGTGTATGATGATGACACGGGGCTCGTGCGGTTTGGGGCGCGGGATTATGACGCGTACAGCGGGCGGTGGACGGCGAAGGATCCGGTGTTGTTCAATGGGGGTGACGAGAATCTCTACGTTTATGCGTTCCATGACCCGGTCAACTATGCCGACAAGACGGGCCGCTTCGCGAACTTCGTCGGTGGTGCGCTTGCGGGAGCCCTGGTGGGCGGGGTCTGGGGAGCTGCCGTGAAGGCGGTCGCGGTTGCATCGGCTGGTGGCAGTGCAGAGGATATCGCAAACGCAGCAGCGAAGGGCGCGATCATCGGCGCGGCTGTGGGCGGGTTGACCGGCGCGCTGGCGGCTGGTCTCGGCCCTTTGGCTGCTTCATCCACAAAGCTAGCCGGAGGACAAAGAGCGCTCTTCGAAGTTGGGCTGCTTGAAGGCTTCGCGAACGCGAAGCTGGCCGGTGCCGGCGGCGCCTTTTTCGCAGCCCTCACGCACGCAACGCCAGCGTCGGGCGATGGTTCATTGCCGTGTCAGTGACGCGGATAACTGTCGCGCTCGGCGCCGCTCTCGTAGCCTATCTGATCACGGCGGCGCTCGCGAGGAGTTGGAGAAAGCATGGTCGACAGTTCACCCTCAGAATAGGTCCGCAGGCGACCGCGGTGTTCGATGAAGCCGGTAGAGAGGTGTTCACGACACTGAGCTTGATCTCTTATCGGAGAACGGACAGGGGGATTGAGCTCACGGCAGTTGGCGGCGAAGTCTCCGGACAGCAAGACGTGACCAAGAAGTTCGACGAGTTGCACGGGGTCCCGCGAAACGACGCGGTTTCGCTTTTCGGGGGGTTCGCCCAATTCTGCCTGGTGCGGGCAAGGCAAGTGGCCAAGGTGCCCGTTTGGCGGTACGCCACTCTTGGCTTCGAGATTGACGAGAGGCTTCCGATTCTCGAGATTGCGACCGAAGCATGCCACACAAGAGCTTTGCGGAACGCGACGCGAGAAGTAACTATCTCTTCGGGGCGACCCGGCCCGGGTTGACCCTGTCCGCTACGAAGCGTGGAACGCGAATCTGGCAATACGCTCGATTGGCGGTAGTGGTGCAACCATAATGATCGCCCCGGGCACGCCTTCGATGATGTGACTCCGTATAGTTGGTAAGGCGGGCAAGGCACATACATCGACCCCGATCCCACAACAACGTACTAAGATAGTATGATATGCCTAGACGACACCGGACCGCCTTGGTGCTCATGGTCATTGTAGCGCTCACTCTGTTTTGGCCCTTGTCGCCTGTGCTGCCCCCTGACTCGTACATGACGCCTTTACTCGTTGCGAGCGGGCCCACGGCGTTTCTGCGCCACGCGCGCTTCTCCAGCACGATGTCTGATAGTTGGGGTTGGGTGTCTTGGTACGCTGCGTGCTTACTCGTATGCGCGCCGGCAATGTTCTTCGCAGTCCGAGCAGAACGTCGAGTGAGCCGAATCACAGCCGCGGTGGTCGCACTCATACTCTGGCTGCTTTCCGGAGTGGTTGCGATTGCCTTGATGATTTAGGAATAAGGCGTTCCACTGTCAACGACGCTAGCCATTGAGTTCACCGCTGAAATGCCCCTCTATTCGGGGGGGCCTGGCCCTCAGCCAAGCAGGAAATGAGTGGTGTGCGTCATGGTCGTGTAGGGAAGGGCAACCAAAGCGCCGATCAAATGAAACGAAGTGCGGCCGTTCAAATGAAAAGTATGCGGACGATCGGCCGGATATTTGGGATCCGATCTCGCGGCCGAACGAATCACTCGGTTGCCATGTTTGGTGTTATTCTCTCTGTACGAACTCGATCACGGGAAGCTCAAATCCTTTTTAGGGCTGGCCATGAGCGACACCATTCCGACCCCTTCTTGGATTGCACATGTGCTTCCTCCGGCCATTGTAATGTTGCTGGCGGCACCGGTCGCTGTCCAACCGCAGATGTATCTAAGCGACCAAGGGGATACTAGCAGCCTGGCGTTCCGTATCTGGCTGTTCACGCCCTTCTGGATTGGCTTAGTCGCTGCACCGGGTTATCTGCGGGCGATTCACCTTATGCGCAAGGGGCTAGGGTCCCACGCTGCGGCGGCCCCATGGATTTGGATTAGCGTCGGGTTGGGGATGATCGCATGCGTGGGTGGAATTGCCGCGACTTGGTCGATCATGATGCCCTTATTCCCGATCGGATCTGCCATTTCGCTAGTCGCCGTCTTGCACATCGCGAGTCTTCTTCGCACCTGCCGCCAAAGGCCGGTTGTCACAGAGGTAGCGGGCGGAACACGTCGCCCGAATCGGCCGATATAGCAGATTCAACCCTAGGCAACCGCAGCGCGAGCACGAATGGCACCAGGGATACGCCCGCCAGAATCAACATGGGAATGAGGGTTGGGTCGTCTAAGCCAACCTCCGCGTCGGGTGGGGAAAAGCGGGCACCGACCACGCTGAGCGCATTGTTATATGCGTGGGAGAGGACGACCACGAGGAGGGACTGGGTGTGCCACACCACGTACCCCGCCCATAGAGCGAACGGGATGACTCCGACCATGTGTTGCACCTCCAAGTGGATCAACGTGAACACCATGGCGGGAACCAGAATGGCGACCACGATCGGAAGACGACGCTCCAAGCGGGTTTGCACGTATCCGCGAAAGAACAGCTCTTCGCCTATGGGTGCGACGACGATCATCGCCACGAACAATACGACCGCGTCAGCTCCATGGGTGGTTCGAAGCAGTTCAAGTAACTCTTGCATATAGGCGGTCGGCTCTGGAAACAGGACGCCATCGACCAGGGCGCTCAAGGCCCCAATCACCGGCGTGGCCAACACGAAAAGAATTGCGTATCGCGGTGGTGGCCATCGCAGGCGGAGCCGGGCCCGGAACGGCTCCGGAGAAAGCCATGCGAGCGCCAATCCTCCCGCTGCGAACGCGGTTGAACTTACAAGAACCGCGAGCCCGATCATGCCGGGATTCATCTGAGTGGAGTCGCCGGACTCGAAGCCCAGCGCGAAGCCGCGCAGGACGAACGCGATGACCATTGCCGCGAACACAAAAACTGGCACAGTCGCGAGTGCAAGCAGCGTGGGCCAAACTCGCGGGGGCGCGCCGCCGTCGTCTCTTGGCTGCCCAGACATGCGGCGGATAGTAACCTTCTTGCCGCAGTTTGGCGCGGTAAGGTGTTGCAGCGCAGGAAGCTTCTTGGAAGGGTCGGCTGACTCGAAGAGACAAACGATGTCGCCGGACCCAAGAGACGACCGACGAGATGCCTGCGATCCGAACAAGTTGGAGACTGACTACTACCCACGAATCGAGCGCTGGTTCTGTCCCCGTATTGCTCGTAATTCCTAGTACTTACATGGTGTCCGCCTCGCCCTCATCATCCGCCAGGTTTTTTCCAAAGCACATCGATGTGCGATTGTGTGTCGGTGCGGTCCGCTGAACCGATCGTTCAACAAAGGACCAAGCAGTGGAAACGGAAAAGAGAGGACGGCCGAGCTTCACCATTATCTTCGGAGGCGGCTTTCTCGTCCTCTGTGTTTTGGCCGTGCCTGAGATCGCGTTGGCAAATGGGGACGACGGGGCTCGCCGGCTGCGAATAGCAGGCTGGACCTTTGTCGGGGTGGGCGCGGCGATTCCAGTGGTCGTTTGGTCGACGGTAACCCAGGAAACGAGGGACGATGACTCCGTGGTAGGTATCGCAAGAGGGACGTCTTTTGTCCTGGGAGCCTTGGTTGCAGGCGCGGTCGGAGGGGGCATGCTCGGGCGCGCGAGAAGACTTGAAAAGAAGAGCAACCAAGCGAACCAAGTCAACGTCGGTATCGGATGGGGCACTGTGACCGTTTCACGATCTTTCTGAAGCCCAACGTTGTACGACCTTTCCCGGTTCTCTTGTGACGGTGCACTCGTGGACCTCCGACTGACGCTTCCCGTGACGAAAAGCCACGGCAACCGCCGGCGTGCCCATCGCTAGGGATTTTGCAAGAATTGCGTCCGAGTGGGTAAGACGATGCGCTCGGGTTCTTGAACCTGTGCGTTGGCGAGTGTTCTCGATCCGGGGGCTGGGGTGGTCTCTCTGGTAGCCTAGCCAAACAGCCAATTGGACCATCGGGTGACCGAAACGACGGCAGTGTCACCAGGCCTAAGGGGGGTTCGGAGGCGACACTATCGATTTGGGACTCGTATTGGCACAGTTGTCCTGTTTCATATCCCGCGGGTTCTCTGGGTCACAAAGGTGCATGCTCAGCTCGTCTCCGAACCACTCGAAGACGATGCCCGGGACATCCTCGGGGAGCTCCTCACGCGCGAAGTTGTAGAGCCAGAGTCGCTCGACCTTGCCCTCCCGGACGCGGGCCGTCGCGATGTCCTTGAACTCCGCCACGTTGGCGCGACACCCTACCTGAGACCCCGATCCCGTTACGAAGCCGTCGATGTTCTGGCACCAGTATGCGAAGTCTGTGATAGAGGTGTTGAGCAGACTCGGCGCGGTAGCCGCAGGGCTGGAGATCGACCGCTTCCTATCCTTCGGCGTCGGCGGCCAGCACCGGATATTGCTTAGGCCCTTCCTTCTTCGCGTGAGCAGCCTGTTTCGCCTTTGTTCCGCTACACCTGGTTTCGCGGGGGTGACTTCGATTGCGGGCGCACGCGTCTCAATGATGAGAGGTTCTTCGGAAAGCACGCGGTATTCGACGTTGCGCGCGGTGCCATGAATTGTGTATGCGGGCTCGCCGTCAAACCACCGGTCTACGGTCTCGTCGAAGGTCAGGCTTGCACATTTGGTCCATGGGCCCGCATCAGCTGTGCCCTCTACCATCGTGCACCCGCTAGCCGCGACGAGCGCAACAACCAAGGCGAACCGAGCGGAACCCTGCATGAAGTGAGGCGACGTGGCGAGAACCAAGGGCAACTTGAATGAAAAAAATGAATCAACGAAAAGGTTCGCCTGCCGCAAACCGGCCCCGCTCGTTTCACCCACGGGGGGCTCCAGGCACATGCTTTGCGCCTCAGTCTGAATATCTGCATACCAAGCGGTACACGGCCCGTGCGGACGGCACCTCTGCGGTAGAACCACTGCTCCAAATTCTGAAGAGGGAGCCCGAGAACTATCCCAAGGTCGTCGCTGCAGGGTCAAACCGGTAGCCGGGCGCAGCCCGTTTCGCACGACCTCGTTGGCGGGCGCCTTGCGCCGGAGCGCGCTGACTTTGCAGATACCGGGAATCACCGCACCGTCCCAATGGACTCGAAACTTGAAAATTCGGTACGGATCGCGCCGGTGCGTATTCACTGAGAACTGGGCCACAAGAAACCTCCAGAATCGAACGATCAAACTTATCACGGGATGGCCATAGATGAGATGAAGCGGCTGGCCACCACGACGTGGTGGCAAGATGCCCCACAGACAAAAACGCGGTCACGAACCACATTGGAGCAGAGGGATGGACCATATTGGAATCGACGTGCACAAGAACACAAGCCAAGTCTGCGTAACTGGGGAGCTGTTTGGTGAGGGCCTCACTGTTTTTGGTCCTCGGCCATCATGGTCTGTGTATCCCGTCACTTTCGTGGGCTTTGGACAAGCACCACGGGGAAGCGTCGTTAGCCTTTGGTGCCCGGATCCTCGTCATCCAGCGTTTGATGCTTCCGTGTCTGGGCCCGCCTCTTGACCTCTTCGTACTTGAACCGAGTAAGATCCATGATCTTGCAGACTGGCGGATTCGCCTTGGGGTCCACCTCGACGAGGTCGAGCTCTGCACTCCTGGCCATGCGTCTGGCCTCGTCGGTTCTCAGGACACCGAGCATGGTCCCATCCGGTCCGATCACTCGTACCTCTGGAACGCGAATGAGATCGTTCACACGGGGCCAACGACCCGCGGCGGATACTGTCTCACCTGCCGACCCCACCTCGGTGATCTGGACGTAGAGGACCGTTGCTAGAGCAGCGGGTAGAACGGTCGCGACGGTAGCTGCGCACCAGGACCACGTGCTCGCGAGTGCGATGGAGCCTGTTGAAAGGTCACGAAACGGGTTGCCTTCCGGCCCCACCGAGAGGTCGATGAATGGAAGCACGGCGCTGACCAACAATGGAAGCACGATCAGCCAAACGACCAATCCGGAAAAGAATATCACCAACTGATGCGCGCGAGATAGTGTCCAAGCGCGCCGAAGCGCTTCCAGAGGACCTATCTCCTCGACCATCAGGGCGGGGACAGTCACGTGAAGTCTGACCGACAGAATAATCCCGGGCACAACCAGCAGTAGGAAACCAATTGACGTCACGATCCAGATCAAAGCGACCGCGACGATGAGCGAAGGGAGGCGGCGAAAAGAAGACGCCAAGGACGCCGCAATGCCGACCTCACGACGCCCTAGCGCGCCCATGACCAACAGCACAACGGAGCCGGCCGCGATGGCGGAGAACGGGACGGATGCAAGCGAGCTGATGTTACTGTCGAAATAACCCAACGTTTCTAGATTCGTAAGTCGGTTCATGAGAAAGAAACCAATGATGGTGGCCGGAAACATGCATACTCCCCCTGTCGCGAGAATCACCGCCCAACGTGTCTTCAAGACAGACACCAACTTACGCAGCGCGCCAGCAGCCGTGACTGTCACAGGGGCAAGCTTCTTCGTCTCAACCGAATCAAGCGTGCGCGTTGCAACAGACTCACCGGTCCAGCGAATGATCTTCGTCTTTGTAGGGAAGTGAAAGACGAAGAGGAGCCAGGTCGCCCCGAAAAAGACTGGCGCCACGATCGCGAGGGGGAGTCCGATGAAAGCGCACACCTGGCCGAGGACAGAGACGCTCCAGGCGAGAAACATCGACAGTAGGAAGTTCACGAAATAGCGAGCACTCGGCCTCTTGATGAGCCTCGGAGCTCGACGTCGGAAGAACGCTGGCGCCTCGTAGCTCATCCAGGCGAGCACGGACGCGATGATTGCGATTGTTGCGACGCTCAGAACCGCGCGATTGCTACCCTCCCAAGGGCCGTGGTCGACGCGGAACATGACGAAGGCGCTGATGACAGTTGAAATGAAAAGAACGGTCCAAATGAACCATGCCGTAATCAGCCAGACCGCTATGTCACCCGTACCCTGTTTCTCGACGTCAGCTGCAGCCATCTCGACCTTCCGCAATACACTATACGAGGCGCCGCCGGAGGCGCATGAACCTGCGATATCTGGACCATGTTGACGATGCGGATCCGCAAAGTCACCCGAGAGCAGCCAACGCTTCGCCACGTTCCGCCGGCAGCCTAGGTCTTCAGCAAGTGCCTTAGGAAGCTACCGCGCTGTTGAAGGAAATCCCGCGTGATTTGGTAGTGCTCAGTGTCCTCGTAGTCGACTTCGTGAATCCCGCTTTGGTCGAGCTCGTAGATTGTTGCGTTCGGGTACGCCATGAGAATCGGGGAGTGCGTTGCGATGATGAGCTGACTTCCCTCGCGGACCAGCTCATCCATGCGCGTCAGCATGGAGAGCTGACGCTTGGGCGATAGCGCTGCCTCGGGCTCGTCGAGGATATAGAGGCCACCGCCGACGAAGCGATCGGTCATGATCCACAGGAAGGCTTCTCCGTGTGAACGTTCGTGGAGCTCTTCCCATTTACGAGAGTCTATGCGCTTCAAGAGGACCAGCCAACGGCTAAGCCCGCTTCACCCGACGCTAACCCGGAGCGGGTCGCCGATCGCTCCACCCTAGAAGCGGTCGTGCGCCTCTCGGACGGAGCGCACGAACACCTTGTGGGTGGCGTACTCTGACACGGGGCTGCTGGTCCGCGCGTGCAGACGAAACGCGGCCTCTGAACCAGGCAACAGCGTCAACCCGTATTGCTCGGCACCTTCGGTGTCAATCAAGGTGCCTTCTCCGTCGAAGTATTGGACTTCGATGTAGACGTCGTCGGCCGCGATCTCCTCGCTGTTGTTCCGGATCGTCCCGACCGCCGAGACGTACGTAAGGTCCCCCTGCGTATTGAACCGGAACGACGAATCCACAACGACGATTTCGCTCAGCACCGCCGCGGGGTCCGCCCCGCCCCCGAAGAGCGAGAGTGGCCAAATCAGTAAGTAGGCCGCGAACCCAAACAAGATGATGAGCGGGACGTACACCATCGCCATGGCCTTGCCGACCCACTGGTTGCAGTGAGGGCACTTGCGCGCTTCGGCATGCATCGGTTCACGGCAGTAGGGACAAGTCTTCTGGGAGGCCACTTTCGAGAGTCTGCACCTTTCCAACGAAAATTTCAGCAAGAAGGGGCGCGGGCAAGAGCAGAGCGACGCTCATTGCCGAAAGACCACCCCGGACCTCATCGCGGCACTGGCAGGTGAATCGACGCCGAATACACTTGCTTGACCACCTCCGCCATGCGCTCGTAGTCGAGGGTCGCGGGTGTGTCGGTACCCTCATGGTAGTTCGGGTTTCGCAGGAATGCCGTGTCGGTGATCATCGCGGCGGGATAGCCCTCGTCCCAGTAGCTCGCGTGGTCTGAGAAATCGATTCCGGGAAACCACGCGGGCGCGTTCATCGACCAGACCGGCACACCACCGCCCGCGATCATTCCCCGCTTGATGCCACGCACCCAAGCGTGCTCTCCCAGCCGGCTGACGATCGCCACGAAATCGCCCCGTGACGGATACAGCAGCGTCAGGAGCGGGGCTGGGTAGCGCTGAGACCGAGGCGCGTCGGAGAAGTAGCCGATCATTTCGAGCGATATCATCCCGATGATGTCCGCACCGCTCTCTCGGAGCGAGCGCGCGTGTACTGCGCTTCCCATTCGTTCGGACATGAAGAACGGAGGCTCCTCCAAAGTGTACGCAACGAGCTCGATCGCAGAACCCCGCTGGGGCTTCTGCTCCCCGAGCAAGTGGGCAAGCTCGAGCAGCCCGGCGACGCCGCTCGCGTTGTCATCCGCGCCCGGCTGGTGTCCATAGACGTCATAGTGGGCACCAATGACGAGACGCGCGGCCGACTCGTTTCCATACCTGGCGATGAAGTTCGAATAGGTGCGTCCGTTGATTTCGAAGCTCTGACGAGTCGGTCGTAGCCCAGCCTTTTGGAACTCAGCCTCGATGTAGGTCGCAACGGCGTCGAGCCTTTCAGGGTGGTCGTGACTCCTGGTCACTTCGCCACCCGAGAGAAACTCGACGTGCTCCCGCAGTCGAACCGGGTCGACGGAAATGTCGGTCGGCCGCGGCAATGAGCTAACGACCGGAGCCATCAACACCCAGATGAGTACGGGAACGGCCACGAGTAGCGAGACCAGCACGCCGATCGCAATTCTGAGGAAGGACATGCGCAACTCGTTAACCGCTTCTGAGCCGCGGAACATTCCCGGGACCAGGGGTTCCCGCCTGGTTGGCGAGCATCTATCCGCCCGACCGCCGCGCGCGACACAAATGCTGCTCTGCGAATCGCGTGCTAGTCACATGGCCATGGCGAAAAGCGTTGCGAGTGTCGTGATTTGCGAGGGGTGCGGCGAACGCGTGGCGGAGATTGTCGCAGATGACGGGCGAGCTCTGTGCAGCCGATGCCATCTCACAGAGAGTAGGGCGAAAACGCCTCACGAAGAGAAGCCAGATCCTGATCTGTGAACCGCTCTCACCGTGTGCGGTCACGGGGATGGAGCGTCACCGAGTCTCGGGTTGGAGGTCATCGCTTCCAACGACAGTGGCGAACGCTCAGTCGCGAGATTCGCGCCGTCGTCCCCAGTGCGATATGCTTACCCACGTGTGTATCGCGGTATATATAGCGGCCAACCGGCCACTTCCTGCCATTGACTGGGACGAGTCCCAGCCAGCTTTTTATGTAGCCACTTTGGGGAAGGACGAAGAGCCGGTCCGAAACCAGTTCACGAAGCCACACGTCTACTACGCTGGTTCGCATGAGGGATGTGGCTGTGGCTTTCAATTGGGCAAAGACCGGGGTCCAGGGGACCCCGAACAGGCGCGGAGTCGCGACTCCCTAGGCGCGTTCTCCAAGTACCTGCAGGACGCGCTGACTCACGTCGGCGACCTCGAGTTGTTCGCATGCTGGGAAGGAGATCAGGCGGCGGGCGTTGAGCACCGGCGTCACCTGACCCCGATGGATCTTCGCCGCGACGATTTCTGTTTCTTGGAAAGGGAGCTGTCGGTGTTGCGTCTGTAGGAGCCGAAACCCACATTGGGTAGGCGGGCCCTCCCACGGCTGAACCGTGAACAGCCGGCTAGAGGACGCTGAAGCTCACCCTCACAGTCGCCGAGTCCTTTGGGCCCCACTATCGAGCAGCGTGATCACTCGTGGTCGGAGGTGTGTGGCGCGATCGACCCGACTACTTCCAATCCAGAGACGCAGCTTTTTCCATCGCGCCGCGTCCATATAACCCGCACGCGCTTGTGCATCGTACGGCCCGAGTGAGTCGTGATGCGCAGATCACACACTGTGCCAGCGGAGAGCCACTGGTCGAGCGAGAGCTGTATGCCGGTCTTGCTTACATCGACGGCCGACGCCACTTGCTGGATAGGCGACAAGATCTGTACCTCGGCATCTGAATGCCAACGGTCCGCACCACGCCGCTCGTTTTCTCGAGCAGCGGGGCGAACCTCGGAGTCCTTGCCTTTCGGAGGCGGCCGATTCGAATGTCTGCCGTTCTTGGAATTCATGCTGCCCGCGGGGTCGCCCGCGCCTCATCATGGGACGACACGCCGGAGCACCTACCGACAGCCACCTTCGAAAGCGATCCGTGCGCCTGCCGAACGGGCCACACATTCACTTTGGTAGGTGACCCCATCGCACCCGCAGACCTCGTTGAGCGGCAAAGGGCATGGCACGCTGATGATCTCCTGGCAGATCCCAGGACTGTCGCATGGGCCTTCTCCGTTGCAGTATTCTCCGTCTGCGCAGTCTGTGTCCGTCCGGCATGACGCCGACGGTGAGCACGCCGGCCAGCTCCAAACGTTCGGCTCCTCGTCGAAAAGCTGCGAATGAAGCGGATCGTCGATCTGGTGCACTTCCACCACCGCAAGGTCCGCCGGCCCGCACCACTCAGCAAACCTGAACAGTTCGCCCAACGCAGTCTCGCCGATCGTGAACGAGAGATCGCAGGTAGCGATCGGCCCCAGACAAGCCACGGGCGTCGGTTCCTCGACGCATCGCTTCTCGAGGTTCAGCTTCGCGCCGTAGTCAAGTCTGCATCCCGGCTCTACCTCGCAGTCCGCGATCTCAAGCTCCTGGCAAGCAGCTGTAGAGGATTTCGCAGGGTCGTTCGCCTCGGTGTCGCCACAGTGGGCAAGCAAAGGAAGCAAGCACAAACAGAAGGCGTAGAGCGGGGATCTCACGGTAACTTGCAAGCTATCACCGGCGCCTGTGCGGCTCAACGAGTGGGCGGTTGTGAGCTACCATACGCTCTTGCAGGGCTCATCTTGCCGGCAAGACGACTCTTTGCCGTCGCTTGTCAGCTGTCACCGTGAACAATATCCTCCCTGCCATGGTCGCGATTCGCAAAATAGCGTTGCTGTGCGGCGTGATCGCGTCGGTCGCGCTCGGCTGTGGCGATTCCAGCGAATCGGGCCCCTATGTCGTTGAAGGCAAGGTCGAGCATCCGTGTAGTACATACAGCTACAGCGCGT
>JAOTYL010000002.1 GCA_029861865.1 Myxococcales bacterium
ATGCCGTGTCGACGGATCTGCTCCAACCGAGCTCCCCTCGCCAAGACGGTCACCTCCTGCCCGCTCTGGGCGAGCTTCGCGGCGTAGAGGCTGCCGATGTTGCCCGCTCCGATGACCAGAAACCGCACACGGCGACGCTACCACGAATCAGGTTCGAGGTACTTGGGCAGCGGCTATGAGCAGGGCTCGTACGAGGATGGGGAAGCGCTCCATTGCAAGTACTTCAGAGAGTTCTAGAACCGGCGTTGACGCGGCGTCGCTCTTGCGGTTAGCTGACTGCCCGGTCCAGCTTTGACCGGGTTCAGGCAAGTACCAATGAGCGAATTCGATGTCATCGTCGTCGGGTCAGGCATGGGCGGCATGACGACCGCGGCCGCGCTGTCCTGGTTGGAACACAAAGTCCTGCTTTCAAGGAGGACGTCGAGAATGTTGTCCGACGCGCTCGCCGCCAGTACGCCCGTCCCCGGCCTGTTCTTGACGGGCCAGGACGTCATGAGCCCCGGGATCGCTGGAGCGCTTGCGGGCGGTATGCTTGGCGCCGCGGCGATCGACCCGCGAGTCTACCGGAAGTTCGTGTGGTGAAAGACGAGACCCTCCTGAGGCCGAACGAATGAATGCTTCGCGACCGGATCGTTCGCTTCGCCATAGGGTGGCTGCGTGGATCTACACCGGCATCGCGATCCCTAGCCTGGTACTCGGCGCGATCTATCTCTTTCGACCCACCTTCATGCCGTATCACGCGGTTGCGTTGGGCAAGGAGTGGGCGGAGCTCGACGCTGCGACGCAGGCGCTGATCAAGGCTCTCATGGAAGTCGCCGGCGGCGGCTGGCTGGCGCTCGGGACGCTGATGCTGTTCCTTGTTGCGTTTCCGATTCGCCGCGGCGAGCGCTGGGCACGATGGGCTGCGCCTACCGCGTCGCTGTTGTTCTATGTGCCCACGCTCCTCGCCACCCTGAGCGTGCTTCAACAAACCCCAGCCTCGCCACCTTGGCGCGCCAACCTCGGCATGTGCGTGGCTTCGGTGCTCGCCTTCTTGCTCGACGCACCTTGGCAACGCAGCCAACGGCGGGACCAAAGCGGCCGCGGTGGCGACGCCGCCTACGCGAGCTAGTTCTACGTCTCGGCGAGCACCCTAAACTGCATGAACTCGCCTGCCTCCGTTCTCGTCTGCGGGCGCCCCGTATTAACAGCGGGAATGTCCCAGGCCTCGGCGATGTGGCCGCCAACGATGCGCCAGACGACGACCGCGTCGATCTCGATCGGCGCGCCTCCAACTACCAACCTATCCCTGACGTGCGTAACGACCAGCTCATCTCCGTAGGGCGTGATGGAAATCGGCTCGACCTCGAAGGTCCCGCCGGTGACCCCGCCTAGCTTCTCGAAGAAGGCCTGAAGGCCCTCGAGACCAACATAGTCACCCTCGAGATCCGGCAGGTGGGAATTGAAGTAATGCCAGACGAAGTCTTCCGCGAAGAGGTCCGAGGCCTCGCCCAGGTTGCGGAGGTCTAGTTGCTTGAGCAGGGAGATGTTCGGATGCTCTTCGGTCATGGTCGTGCGCCTCCCCCGCTAGCCGCCGAGCCCTCGAGCAGGCTTCGATCCGATGCTACGGAGCCGCCCCTGACTTCGCCCACATGGATTTTCGCTGACACCTCGCCATCGTAGACGTTTCCGAGGAGAACATTGACATCGAGTCTTCCACCACGGACGTCCCCGATGAACAGATTGGTCTTCGTGACGACGCCTCCCCGTAGGTTGCCGACGAGCACGTTCGCCCCCTCGATGGAGCCGCCATGCACGTCGCCGGTCAGCACGTTGATGCCGCGCAGGGCGCCGCCGCGGACATCTCCGATGAGCAGGTTCACGCCGCGGACATCCCCATCCGCGAGGTCGACCACACCCACGTTGCACCCTCGCACCGTTCCGCCTGTGACGGTGCCCTTCATCAGGTTGACCCCACGAAGTGCAGCCCCGCGCTGGAGTTCCCCCAGGAAGACCGCAACGCCGCGGAGTGTCTTTCCCTCAGCAAGCGGCTCGCTCCGAATCAAAGTGGGCTTGTCGTTGGCTGCGAGATCCTCGAGGGCGTCGCGGACTTCGGTCGGTAGAGACTCGACCACTCGGCCGAACAGCTTGCTCTCGGTCAGTTTGGATACGAACTGATGAATTGGACTTGTCATGGCACTTCCTCCCGCAGTCTCCAAACTTGTGCAAGACCTGTTCCATACGGGAACCCGTCGACGCCCCGCTTCCTGCCGAACGACGGGCGGTGCACGAATCCAGGCTTTCGCGCAGATCTTTCACGCCACGCGAAATCGTTTCAGACCCGGCGCCAGGGTGATGAACTGGTACGATTCGAAGTGTTGATTGCACCCAAGCGAACGCAACGATGCACGAGGAATCGCCGAAACGAATTCTGCTGGTCGGAGCGACGCGCTATGCGGGTCGCAAGCTGGCGAACTACTTGCTGACGAGTACCGACGCGACCGTCATCCTGTCCGGCCGAGACAGATCCAAGCTCGGTGACCTACAGTCGAGCCTTCCTACGCTGGATCTCTCACGGCACAACGCCTTGATGATCTAGGCCTGCCTCGAACGACGAGCTGACTGGATCGACATGCAGATGACGAACGAGCTGCTGAATCCGCCGACCGAGCTTCGAGCGAAGATCGAACACGCAGGTGACGAAGCGGCAACCAAACCGACGCAGAACGCGTTCATCGAGAGCTTCAACGCCCGGCTCCGCGTTAAGTGCGTCAACGAGCACGTCTTCCGTACCGAGCATGCGTTGCGCGGCGTGGTGCTAGCGTCCCTCTCCGAGACGCGCGTTGAGGGCGGAGCGCACCCGCTCCAAGATTTCGGGGCCGCGATGGAGCAAGTACACGATGTCGGCGCCGGTGAGCATTGCACCGAGCTCGAAGGCGAGTTGTTCGGGCGACTCCTCCGAACCGAGCTGCCCGAGCTCGGCGGCGCGCGTCGCGCTCTGCCTGAGCAGTGAAGCCCACTGCTTCTGATCGCTCGCTACACGATCGCGGATCGGCCCTGGGCGGCCGCCGACTTCGGCCGCCACCGAGGCGAAGAAGCATCCACTCGGCCACTCCCGAAGGGCGATGTGATCCAAGTAGCCCTCGCAGAGCGCGCGGAGTCTCGGTGCGCCTTCGGGAGCGGCAAGCGCCGGTATCACCACCTCGTGCATGAAGCCTTCGCGCGCTTTGTCGATGATCGCGAACTGCAGGTCTTCTTTGGAGCCGAAGAGCCCGAAGAGCCCGCTCTTGCTGAGCCCCGAGGCCTCGGCGAGGCGTGATAGCGAGAGCCGCTCGAGCCCTTCGATCGTCGCGAGTCGTACCGCCGCCTCGAGTGCGCGTTCACGGGATTTTTCACCGTCGATTCGGATGCGTTTGGATGAGGTCATTTTCTTCCTTGACTCTTAGCACGCACGGTCGTACGGTCTAGTTAACCCGCACGATCGTGCGCTCTAATCAGGAAAAAGCTATGAACAACCACAATTCCCTCGTCGCCCGCCGCCAAGACCCCCTCCGCCCGCTGTATCGTGAGGACCCAACCAAGGCGCTCTCCTATAAGGAAGTGCGCACGCTCTACACGGGCGCGACCGATGCCGTCCATGGCAGAGTCCTGCCGACGGGATTCCCGGAAGTCGCCTGGGATTACGGCATCGACGACAAGGTCGGTGGCTTTGACGACCTCCCCAATCCGGGACACCTGCTGTGCGCGGCACTTGCCGCCTGCCTGGACAGCACAGTGCGAATGATCGCCGATCGACTCGGCGTGCGTATCGAACGGCTGGAAGTCGAGGTCAACGGCGACGCGGACGTCCGTGGTTGTCTCGCGATGAGCCGCTCGGTTCGACCCGGGTTTCGTCAGATGCAGTGCCGCCTCGCTCTGGAGCTCGATCCCAGTGTGGACCCCCAGGTCGGCGCGATGCTCGTTCAACAGGCCGAAAAGCTCTGCGTCACCCTCGACACCCTTCGCAATGGCACCCCGATCGCGGTGGACTTCGAGTTGACAAAATATATGTACGTTTTATAAATTATGTATGTTTGTTTTGGTTGACGTCTTCTTGGCCCTCGACCAGTGGGTTGCTCGGGAGAACGTTCGGGCGCGCGCCGATGGGACGCCTACCCACAAGAAGTGCACCATTCGCGTGCTCGGGCAGGCAGCGCTCTGGGTTGCCCAGGTCGATCTGGCACTCACCGCGACACAAGATCTGGATGCATACGCAGACTACGACTGGGCGGTCCAGAAAGAGCTCGAGCGTCTGTTGGCGAAAGACGGGAAGGTTCTCGATCCGCACGGGCACGAGGTTTGGATGCCTCGAGAGACGCGGTACGACCTGCTGTACGAGGGCACGTATGTCGATGCACGGGTCGCTGATCCGGATGCAGTATTGATTTCCAAGGCTTGCAAAGCGCCTGAGAAGAACATGGGATTGATCACCGAGTACCTGGCGAAAGGCGCAAGCGCGCGCTTCTTCGAACTAGCGCAGAAGTATGCTCTGGACTTGGAGCAGTTCGCATGACCCGCGCCCAGGACGATCTCCAAGCCAGGGCGCGCAAGCGGTATCAAGCCCTACGTCGAAAGCAGCGAGATCCGCGCTTTCGAAAGGTGATGGGCCGGTTCGTTGCGGAGGGCCTGTTGGCGACCACCATCGAAGGAATCCCGCTGCACGAGAAGCCGGTGCCGCTCGAGGAGGCACTGTGGGCTGGCACGGTGGAGCCCCGGATCATGGAGCTCCTCCCCGCCGTGCTTGTGAAGAAGCCCCGACTGCTGCGGCTGCCCAAGGAGCTTCCTGATGACGTGGCGGCGGTCATGTACGCCATCCGTCACGGCAAGCCGGCACCGAGCTTTCGCGGTGTGGCGCCCGATCGATATCTGCCCTGGGTGACGGAGGTCGGTCGCAAAGGAAAGTCTCCCTCCGTCCTGAAGAGCTTTCGCTTCAAGCACGAGGACGTTCTGCGTCTGTCGAGGCTCCGCAGGAGCCTACCGGCACGCTCAGACACCGAGGTGATCCGTATGGCGCTGGAGCTCCTCGAGGGTACCTCGCCGGCCTGAAATATCGTTTGCCGTACCGACTAGCCGGTGAACTTGCTGCTCGACCGCGTGTAGTCCTCTGAAACGGGTGTCTCTGAGACGGATGCCGAGCTGTCTCGCGACGGACAACGTTCTGAGGAACAACAGGATTCGAGCCATCAGCGCTTGGATGACTCCCGGATCGGCGTCCTTGGCGGCGATCACACGAGCCGCACCATTGAGTGCGATCGTGGCAGCGGGAATCTTGAACCACGGCATGAACGGAATCCGTTTCGGGATCGTCACGTTGAGCGCCACGCGTGGATTCAGGCGTGGCGTCGATCGAAGGCGTCGGAACATCCACCCGTTCGATCGGACCATCAGCCCGCGTCTGCGTCCTTCGGAGGAAAGCGGGCGCTAAAACGCTCCGCGAGGGCAGCGATGGTGAGCGCGGGGTTGACGCCCACGTTGGCCGGTATGGCCGCCGCATCGGTGACGAAGAGCCCGGGGTGACCAAAGACTTCATGGTCGATATCGACGACGCCGCTTTCAGGTCCCGCTCCGATCGCGCATCCACCGAGTATGTGCGCGGTCACCGAGGCGTTACCTAGGGTTTCGAGCAGGGTGTTGTGTGCCGTGCCGCCGATGTGCTCGGCCAGCCTGCGAGCCGCTTCGTTGGCCTCCGGAATATAGGATGGCACGGCCTGCCCTGGAGCCATCTCCGAGCTGAGCCGACGCCGAAAGGGCGAGAACAAGCTTCGGCGGAAACGAAAGGCGATCTGGCTGTCGAGGTTTTGCATCACCGTCAGCGGTACGACGCGCTTGTGCCAGTTGCGCGCAAACCAGCTTCGGAGCGAGCGAAACGGACGCACGAGGATCTGCGCCAAGGTCTTCAGCGCGCGGCGCAGCGGAGTGGAACCGTCGACCAAGGGGCCCTGATACCAGCGCATGAACTCGTAGCCCGGGGGAAAGCGGTTCTGGGTGATGTGTGTGTGGTCGCCGACATAGAAGTGAGACGAAATCGCGGCGCCATCCGTCAGATCCTCATCCACGTCTGGAGCGAGAGCCGAAACGATCGCCTCGCTGTTGGTGCGAACGACTTGGCCGAGCTTAGCGGAAATCGCAGGAAGCGTTCCGAGCTCATCGCGGCAGCGAAATAGCAAGTCTAGGCTGCCCACCACTCCGGCCGCGACAATCACTGACTTCGCGCGGAGGGGAGCATGCGTTATTTGAGAGGAGAACGGGCTGACCGTTCGCACTTCGTAACCGCCATCTTCGAGTGGCCGGATCGACACGGCCTTGCGCTCCGGAAGGATGTCGGCGCCCTGCGCCTCGGCGAGATGGAGATAGTTCTTGTCGAGGCTGTTCATCGCGCCGTCCGCGCACCCCGTCAGGCATCGGCCGCATCGCGTGCAGCCCGTGCGGTCCGGACCTGCACCGCCGAAGAACGGGTCGCGCACAGCGCTGCCGGCTTCACCGAAATAGATCCCCTGATCGACGGATCCGAAGGAATCCCCTGCGCCCATCGATTCCGCCGTGGCCTGCAGCCAGTCGTCCATCTTGCTATGATGCGGATTGCGAGTGACACCGAGCATCTGGGCCGCCCTCTCGTAGTGCTCCGCAAGCTCCGCTCTCCAATCCACTCCGAGCTGCGACCATGCCGGATCGGCGAAGAAGCCCTCTTTAGGCCGCAAGAGGACGGCCGCGTAGACCAAACTCCCTCCACCCACGCCGACTCCGCCCACAATTCCCACGTGCTTGAACACATGCTGGACGAAGAAGCCTCGAAAGCCGAGCTGTGGCAGCCAGACGAGATCACGAAGACGTTCGTCCGCAGCTCGCATGTCATCCGGCGTAATACGTCTTCCCTGCTCGACGACCACGACTCCGTAGCCCTTTTCCGTAAGGCGGAGCGCGGGCACACTGCCTCCGAAGCCGCTTCCAATGATGATGATGTCGTAGTCGGTGTCCAAGTCACACGCTCCGCGCTTCGTTCGCGCGTCAACCCGGTGACAACCGGCGTCGGACCACGTCCACGGCGAGCAACGTGGCTCCCGCGAGTAGAGACACATAGCACATCGGAAGGGCCTCGAACGTCGGGCACTGGGCCGTACCCTGAAGCTGGCAGGACGAAAAATAGATCCCGATCAGGACAACGGCACCGGCGCCCGTGTAGAAGAGAGCAACGCCGAAGCTCTCGTCGGAGAACCAAGCTCCGATTGTTGCCAGTGCATACCCGGCGAGCACGAACCAGCACGCGGGGATGCCGAAGAGTGGGGGACACGTAGGCCCAATGAAGACCTGGGACGCGACGAGCCAGGCGCTGAGGAGGACGCCGATAGACCCGACGCCAACCAGAACGCCGAGGAGGCGCTCGCCGGTGATCCGCGACATACGGTCGACTCTAACTCAATTCTTGTAAAGAGGGCGCCCAAAGAGGTCGTGCTAGCATCTGGACCACGGTCGCTCCGGTTGATTCCCGGCTGTCGGGACCGCGCCGTAGAACGGGCCCGCCACGGCAAACGCTTGGTCGGCCGCCGCGATCAAGGCGAAGCCCCCCACCCAAGCAGAAACCCACGACACCGATGCGATTGGCCGAGGCTCACGAGCGCGCCACCCGGGGTGCGCAACGCCAGCGCCCGTGCCCGTACCCGTCGCTCTGTGCCTTCCCTCGTTCGCCGAAGCACGGCACTATGGGCTGACCCGAGCACCTCCATGAAGGACATCACGCAAGGTCAGGCCTATCCATTGGGCGCTACGGTCCATCGGGACGGCGTCAATTTCAGCGTATTTTCGAAGCGTTGTGCTGCGCTCGAGCTATTGTTTTTCGATGGGCCCGAAGACGCGCGACCGGCGCGGGTGATCGAGCTCGATCCCGCGCGCGGCCACCGCACGTTTTCGTACTGGCATGCCTTCGTGCCCGGCGCCAAGAAAGGTCAGATCTACGGTTATCGAGCCTACGGGCCGCACGATCCGGAGCGAGGGAAGCGATACGATAGCGGCAAGGTGCTGCTCGACCCCTACGGCCGGAGCGTCGCTGTGCCTCGGGGCTACGACCGTGAAGCGGCGAGCCGCCCTGGAGACAACGCAGCGACGGCGATGAAGAGCGTGGTGGTAGATTTGACCGCGTACGACTGGGAGGGCGACACTTCCCCCAATCGTCCATTCGCGCGGACCGTAGTCTACGAAATGCACGTCGGTGGCTTCACCCGGCATCCAAGCTCCGGTCTCCCAACGCGCAAACGGGGAACATACCTCGGCCTCATCGAGAAGATCCCCTATCTCCTGGAGCTCGGGGTCACCGCGGTGGAGCTCCTGCCAGTCTTTCAGTTCGATCCCCAGGAAGCGCCGCCGGGCCTGAGCAACTACTGGGGATACAACCCGGTTTCGTTTTTCGCGCCGCACTCGGGCTACAGCTCCAGCAGGAATCCGGTACGCGTCCTCGACGAGTTTCGCGACATGGTCAAGGCGCTTCATCGCGCTGGGATCGAGGTCATTTTAGACGTCGTCTACAATCATACTGCGGAAGGCGACGAATCAGGCCCCACGTTTTGTTTCAGAGGGTTGGACAACATCGACTACTACTTCCTCGATGCCGACGATAAGGCTCGTTACGTCGACTACGCCGGCACCGGCAACGCGCTCAACGCCAACCACGCGATCGTACGGCGTCTCATCCTCGACAGCTTGCGCTATTGGGTGGAAGAGATGCACGTCGATGGCTTTCGTTTCGACTTGGCGTCGATCTTGTCGAGAGACATCGAGGGCCGGCCGGTCGCGAATCCCCCCGTTCTTTGGGATATCGAGACGGATCCCGTCCTGAGCGGCACAAAGCTCATTGCCGAAGCCTGGGACGCAGCTGGCCTCTATCAGGTCGGCAGTTTCTTCGGCGATCACTGGAAAGAGTGGAACGGCCGGTTCCGTGACGACGTTCGTTCGTTCCTGCGCGGTGATGAGGGCTACGTCAAGGAGCTGGCCGCGCGCTTCTTGGCGAGTCCTGACATCTACGGACATCGCGAACGCGAACCCGAGCAGAGCATCAATTTCGTCACCTGCCACGACGGATTCACGCTCAATGATCTCGTTTCCTATAACAAAAAGCACAACGCTGCGAACCAGGAACAGAACCGAGACGGCAGGGACGACAACCGAAGCTGGAACTGTGGCGTTGAAGGCGAAACCGACGATCCCAGTGTAGAGAGATTACGGGCCCGGCAGATCAAGAACTTCTTCTCGATCAACCTGCTCGCTCTCGGCGTGCCGATGATCTCCATGGGAGACGAAGTGCGCCGGACCCAACGGGGAAACAACAACCCCTATTGTCACGATAGCGAGCTCACCTGGTTCGACTGGAGTTTCGTCGACGAGCATCGGGACCTGCATCGGTTCGTGAAGAAGCTCGTCCATTTCCGGTCGAATCTGCCTCTCCAAGACCACGGCTTCAGTCTCACCGAGGTGCTTCGCCTGACTCCGGTTCAGTGGCATGGCGTCAAGCTCAACGAACCGGACTTCGCCCATCATTCCCACAGCCTGGCGCTCACCTTCAAAGGCCTCGGCCACTGGTGGCACCTCATGGTCAACGCATACACAGAGCCACTGCAGTTCGAGCTTGCGCTGCCCGCCAAGAAGGCCACTCGCTGGCGACAGTTGATCGACACTTACAAGGAATCCCCGGAAGACTTCCACGACCTGCCGGACGCGCCGTTTGTAGAGGAGCCACACTACCTGGTCCCGCCACATTCGCTGGCGCTTCTCGTCGCCCAACACAAGAGAGACTAAAAGGCTTCGATGCTTCCCCGGCGCAGCGGAATCCTCCTACACATCACGTCTCTGCCGGGAGGACCCTTTTCGGGAGACTTGGGTCGATCGGCCTACGACTTTGCCGACTTTCTGGCAGAGTCCGGACAGGCCTGGTGGCAAACCCTACCCCTCAACCCTATCGGCGCTTGGAGCTCACCGTATTCGAGTATGTCGTCCTTCGCGGGCGAGCCCTTGTTGATCTCTCCGGAGCTGCTCGTCGAGGAAGGACTTCTCGGCAAGCAGGCGTTGAAGGAGATCCCCACGACTTCGAGCACGTGGCGATCGAGCTTCGCGAGCTCCAAGCGGCTTCGCGCGAAGCTGGTGAGGGATGCGTATCGATCGATCCTGGACCAACGACCTAAGTCGATGCTGCGGTCTTTCGCTTCGTTCAAAGCCCGTGAGAAGGATTGGCTCGACGACTACTGTCTTTTCGGGGCGCTATCGAGCCATTTCAAGACTCGCGATTGGACCCGTTGGCCCAAAGACGTCGCGAAGCGTGCAAGTGCGTCCCTTCGATCCGCGCGCAGCGAGCTCGCGCACCCGATCGACTTCCTGGCGTTTCAGCAGTTCGAGTTCGACCGACAGTGGCGGGCGCTCAGAACCTACTGCCGCAAGCAAGGCATTGGCATGATCGGCGACATCCCCATGTTCGTCGCTCACGATAGCTGCGACGTCTGGGCCCATCAGCGGGCCTTCTTGTTGAACGCCAAGGGCCTTCCGAAGTTCGTGGCGGGTGCCCCTCCCGACGCTTTCAATGCCGACGGCCAACGCTGGGGCAACCCTCTCTACGACTGGCCACATCATCAACGAAGTGGCTTTGCGTGGTGGACTCGCCGAATACAGCGTCAGCTCGATCTCTTCGATGTGGTACGGCTCGACCACTTCATCGGATTCAGCAGGTACTGGCGAATTTCGAGCAGAGCTAAGACCGCCAAGAGCGGCCGGTGGATGCCCGCACGGGGGCGACAGCTTTTCGACGCGCTCGTGCGCATGCATGGGGAGCTGCCACTCATCGCGGAGGACCTCGGTGCCGTGACGCAGGAGGTCTGGGACCTTCGCGATCGCTATGGTTTGCCGGGCATGAAGGTGCTCCAGTTCGGCTTCGGAAACGGTGTGGGTTCGCGCGTTCACCGGCCGCACGACTATCCCCGCCACACCGTCGCCTTCACGGGCACCCACGACAACGACACGACCCGGGGCTGGTACAAAGCCTTGAAACGCCGCGCACGCTCCAAGGACCGGAACGCAAAAACAGAGCTGCGGAGGGTGCACGCCTATCTCGGCACCGACCAGGAAGCGGAGGTGGCCCTAGCCGCGATCCGAACCCTTTCCGCCTCGCCTGCCGACACGGTGATCTTCCCCCTACAAGACGTCTTGAATCTCGATGGCAAACACCGAATGAATGCGCCAGGAACGACCGGGGGCAACTGGGCGTGGCGACTGAAAGACGGTCAACTCGACGCGAACGTATCGACGCGCTTGCGGGATTTGGCCGAGGCCACGGACAGGTGCGCCCATCGCTGATTCTGTAGCGACCCTCAACCGACGCATCGAGGGTGCCCGCTAGTCACTCTCTGCCTCCTCGGAGGCTGCGTGCCAACTCTCGTCCACTTTGCGGTGCGAGACGTACAAGAGCGGAACCATCATGAAGAACAGGGTACCCACCCGCGGCTCGACGAGGCTTACGAGTGCGCCGATGAGACACAGGAGCGGCCCGAGGGCGATGCGTATGCTCATGCTACGCACGACCGATGGATCGACGTTGGAGGACTTGAATCCGCGGGTCCCGGTCGCATAGCGCCAGATGGCCAGAAGCAAGAGGCCACAGAGGATCTGCGCTCCGCCGTAGAGCGCGGCGGGAAGCACGTCCGTGGGGTAGTCGACGCGCAGCTCCGTCAGGAACGGTAGCAGTGTGAGCGGCAGGAGGAACAGGATGTTCAGCCAGATGAAGTACCGGTCGCTGTAGGGGGCGTAGTGCAGGATGACCGTGTGCTGAACCCAATAAGCCGCCACGAGCCCAAAGCTTCCGATGTAGGGATGCAATTGGCGTTCGAGCTCCATCAGGAAGTGACCGGTCTCGCCCGCGCTGAAGTCCATGCTCGGGACATCCAGCCCCAACACGAGGATGGTGACGACAATCGCCATCACGCCATCGACGAATGCTTTGAGGCGATCCGTCGAGAGCATGGGTCGCTGCGCTCCGCTCATGCTTCTACCTCTTTCACTGCTGAGAGCCACCCAACGCGGCAGCGCTAAGAATCAGTCAGCCGGATGACTACTTTGTCTAGCTTCCCGGTGTACGGATAGTGATTCTTCACTCGATACTTGTCGCTCACCGGGGTGCCTGAGTCGGTGCCCACGTCGAAGGTCTCCGAGAGCGAGAAGGTCGAGATGTGCATTTCCGGCATGTCGACCTCGTCGACTTTCTCGCCGTTGATGTAGAGCTCGCCCTTCCCACCAGGGATTTTCGCCTTGGCTCCGCCGGTCTCGGTGAAGCTGAACTGAATCTTGACCTCGCCCTTGGGCAGCTTCGGCGACTCCAAGGTGTAATAGAGACCGTTGTAGTAGTTGTAGTCGTAGTAGACCTTGTTGTTCTTGATGAAGAGCGTGTAGCCGCCGGTGAACCCACCGCAGGCAACGATGACCCCTTCCTCCTTGCCCGTGAGCTCGAGGGTCGTCTCGATGCTGTGTGACCGGCCCTTGACCGGCGCGGAGGCCTTCTCGGCGATGCGTCTCGCACCGGGGTCGTAGTAGACGAACTCCGTCCGGTCCCCGAACAGCCGGCCTTGCTGCTTGGCGATTCGCTGGATCATGTCGTCGTAAAGCGGATAGACATTGTTTTCCCAGGCGAGCTCGTCCCAGCGCTTCTTCAGCGCTTCGAGCTTCTCGGGATATTCGTCGGCCACATTCACGGCCTCCGAGAAATCCTCGTCGATGTGATAGAGCTCCCAGACGTCGTCTTCGAAAGGCGACACCGAGGCGAGGATCCAAGGCATGCGATTGCCGTGGATCGTCACGGCCTTCCAACCGTCTTGATAGATCGCGCGGTTGGCGAAAAGCTCGTAGTACTGTTCGGGACGCTTCGTCGCCGCACCCGCGTCGTCGAACGAGTACGCCATGCTCACGCCGTCAAGCGGCATCTGCTCGTGGCCGTCGAGCACTTCGACGAACGGAGTTTTCGTCACGTCCATGATTGTGGCGCCGATGTCGATGATGTGATGGTACTGGCTTCGAATTTCGCCCTTCGCCTCAATCCCATTCGGCCAGTGAATGACCAGCGGATCCTGCACGCCGCCGCGGTGCACGATCTGCTTAAAGTATTGAAACGGTGTATTGCCCGCGAGGGCCCAGCCCGCATGGAAGTGCGGGTACGTATCGGGCCCGCCCCACCCTTCGTAGTGCTCCATGTTCGCTTCGAACGGGGTCTGCAGCCCGTTGAGCACGTAGGTCTCGTTGAAGCTGCCGGTGAGCCCACCCTCGCCGGAGGAGCCATTGTCCGCCGTCACGAGGATGATGGTGTTGTCGAATTGGCCGGTCCGCTTCAGGGTTTCGATCACGCGGCCGATCTGCGCATCGACGTGGTCCAGCATGGCGGCGAACACCTCCATCTGTCGCGCGTAGAGCTTCTGCTCCTCCGGCTTGAGGCTGCCCCAGGCTGGGATTTCCTTGGTACGTTCGGTGAGCTTGGTGCCAGCTGGAATGATGCCCATCTCCAGCTGGCGCTGATGGATCTTCTCACGCGCCTCATCCCAGCCCATGTCGAACTTGCCCTTGTACTTCTCGATGTACTCGGGCGGCGCTTGGTGCGGGGAGTGCATGGCCACCGGCGCCCAGAACATCATGAACGGCTTGTCCGGCGCGATCGAGACGTGGGAGGTGATGTTTCGAATGGCCTCGTCGGCCATGGCCTCGCTGTAGTGATAGCCTTTCTTTCCTTCCCAGTCCTCGACGGGGTAGTGGTCGCGCCAGACCAGTGAGCGGTAGTTGTCGGCATCGGCCGCCATGTAGCCGTAGTAGTGATCGAAGCCTTCACCGCTCGGCCAGCGGTCGAACGGCCCGGTCTCCGAGACCTCGTAAAGCGGCGTGTGGTCCCACTTGCCGATCGCGTAATTGACGAAGCCCGCTTCCTGTAGGTGCTTGGCGACGGACTTGCCCGACTCGGGCGGGAACGCGTTGTATCCCGGAAAGCCCATGGCGGTCAGCGAGTGCGAGCCGAGGCCGATGCGGTGATGGTTACGCGCGGCCATGATCGCAGCGCGTGAAGGAGAGCAGAGCGCCGTCGTGTGAAAGTTGTTGTAGCGAAGCCCGTTTTCTGCGAGCGCATCGATGTTGGGGGTCTCGATCAGGCCACCGAAGGAGCCAAAATGCCCGAAGCCTGTGTCGTCCAATAGAAAGATGATGGCGTTGGGAGTTCCTTCCGGTGGCCTTGGCGTGCTCGGCCACCACTCTTCGGACTCCTGGTAGGTCTTGGCGATCTTGCCCTCGAAGCGCTGACCGTACTTTGCCATGTCGTCTTCTTCTTGAACCGCGGGCGGCGGGACCTCTGCGTCCACCTGCGTTGGAGCGGCCTCTTCGGCGCGTGGCATACAACCCACGACAGCCAGGGTGGCCAATGCCATGATCAGATCAGCGGTCCTCTTGCTAAGCGTCATCTTTTTTCCTCGGGTTCGCCAACGGATGGGTGTCGGGGTCGTGTTGGCAGGGGTTATGGCACACTCTGCACGCGGTGTAGACCCGCGGTATTACCGGGCGCTTATCTTGTAGTTGCCGCGGTCCTCGTCGTAGTCGAGGGCGATGAGACCACGGGCTTCGGCATCTTTCATCAAGTCGGGGAAACCGCGGTAGCCGTAGTAACCTTCATTGAACCCCGGGTACACGCGCCGGAGGGTTTGCTTGACCATCGAGCCCCACAGGGTGTCGTAATCCTGGTCCATCGACTCGACGATCTCCATGAAGCGTTCCACCGCCTCGTCCTTTTTGGTCGCGGTCTTCTTTCGGGTCGATGCCCGTGTCGTCTTGGGTTTGGCCGCGCGGACGAGGTCGTCGTAATAGATGAACTCATCACAACCTGCGATCAGCAGGTCGGATGTGGACTTCTTGACGCCCACACCGATGACACGCTTGTCGTTCTCCTTGAGCTTGGAGACGAGCGGCGAGAAATCGCTGTCCCCCGAGAGCAATGCAAACGTGTCGATGTGTTCTTTCGAGTAGCAAAGGTCGAGGGCGTCGACGACCATGTGGATGTCGGCGCTGTTCTTGCCGCTCATCCTGCTCTGAGGAATGTCGACGAGGCCAATTCCCTGACCGTGAAACTCGCGCACGGCGCTTTGATAGTGACTCCAATCGCAGTACGCGCGCTTGAACACGATGCGGCCTTTTTCTAGTAGACGCTTCAAGACGAGCTCGATCTGGAAGCGCCCAGATTTCGTGACTTGGGCGCCGATGGCCAGATTCTCGAAGTCGACGAAAACCGCGATCAGGGATTCACCAGGCATGCGAGCTCTCTAACACAGATGGCATGTGTCCCACGCCTCACCCTACATCGACCAGCTGCACTGGGTGGGGCTCGACTCGCCAGATGTCCCGACTGTAATCGCGGATGGTACGGTCCGAGGAGAACCGCCCCATCCGGGCCGCATTCAGGATAGACATCTTCGTCCAATGATTCTGGTCCGCCCAGGCCTGGCTGACCTTCTCCTGACAGTCGATGTACGACTGAAAGTCGGCCAGAACGAAGTAGTCGTCGTGATGGATCAGGCTGTCGATCAAAGGTTGGAACAGCGTCCGATCTCCTCGAGAGAAATGACCAGAACCAATTAGATCGAGGGCGCCCTTGAGCGCCGCGTTCTCCTCGTAGAACGCGTAGGGGCGATATCCTGTTCGTTGCAGTTCATGGATCTCGTCGGCGGTGAGCCCAAAGAGGAAGAAGTTCTCCGCTCCGACTGCATCGCGGATCTCGACATTGGCACCATCGAGGGTGCCGATGGTGAGAGCACCGTTCATCGAGAACTTCATGTTACCGGTTCCAGAGGCTTCTTTGCCGGCGGTGGATATCTGCTCGGAGAGGTCGGCACAAGGATAGACAAGCTGGGCTGTCTTGACGTTGTAGTTCGGGATGAACACGACTTTCAGCGTGCCCCGGGTGTCCGGATCGGCATTGACGACTTCCCCCACCGAGTTGATCAACTTGATGATGAGCTTGGCCATCGTGTAGCCGGGCGCAGCCTTGCCGCCGAAGATGAAGGTTCGGGGCGCGGTCACCAGGTTGGGGTTTTCCTTGAGCTTCCGGTAGAGGTGCACGATGTGCAGCACGGCCAGATGTTGACGCTTGTACTCGTGAATACGCTTGACCTGAACGTCGAACATCGAGTCGAGATCCGCCTCAACCTTCATGAGCTTCAGAGCCTGCTCCGCGGCGACCCGTTGACGTGCGGTCTTGACGGCCCGCCATTGCGCTTGAAAATCGCGGTCATCCGCAAGCCCCTCGAGCCTGCGCAGCTGGTCCAGATCGGTTATCCACGCCTCGCCGATGTGTTCGGTGATCAGCTCCGCGAGCTCTGGGTTGGCGAGTGCCACGAAACGGCGGGGCGTCACTCCATTGGTCTTGTTGTTGAATTTTCCGGGGTAGAACTCGTCGAAGTCCCGCATGACGCGGGTCTTCAATAAATCGGTGTGGAGGGCGGAGACTCCATTCACCGAAAAGCTGCCCACAGTGGCGAGGTTGGCCATGCGCACGGCGCCGCCGCCGTGGTCATCGATCAGGGACATCCGTTGTTGCCGCTCGTTATCATCCGGGAAGCGCTCGCGCACTTCATCCATGAAGCGGCGATTGATCTCGTAGACGATTTCCAGGTGACGCGGCAACAATCGCCCGAACATCGGCAACGGCCAGGTCTCGAGGGCCTCCGGAAGCAAGGTGTGATTCGTGTATGCAAACGTGTCGGAGGTGATCTGCCAAGCGTCCTCCCAGCTCATCGCGTACTGGTCGAGCAGGAGCCGCATCAGCTCGGGTATGGCGAGCGCCGGATGGGTGTCGTTCAGCTGTATGGCAAACCCTTCATGCAGATTCTCGGGCCGCCCTCCGCGCAGTTGGTGCAGCCTCAGCAGATCCTGCAAGGAGCACGACACCAGGAAATATTGCTGCTGGAGCCTCAGTTGTTTGCCTTGGGCGGGTTCGTCGTTGGGGTACAGCACCTTGGTGAGTGTCTCCGAGGCCACCTTGTCTTCGACCGCGCCGTAGTAGTCACCGACATTGAAGCTCTCGAAGTCGAACGTTTCGGCTGCCTCCGCGGCCCAGAGGCGCAGCATGTTCATGTTGTTGACCTTGTATCCGGGGACGGGGGTGGCATAGGCGACCCCCTTGACCACGGTGCCGGGACGCCAGCGAACTCGGTAGTGACCTTTTTCATCTTGGTACGATTCGGTATGACCGCCGAAGCCCACCGGATAGTTGTATTCCGGCCGAACAACTTCCCAGGGGTTGCCATGGTGCAGCCATTTGTCGGTGTGCTCGACCTGCCAGCCGTCTTCGATCCGCTGTTGAAAGATGCCGAACTCGTATCTCAAGCCGTAACCGACCGCGGGGATCTGCAAAGTGGACAGCGAGTCCATGAAGCACGCGGCTAGACGACCCAATCCGCCATTGCCGAGGCCTGGCTCGCGTTCTTCCTCGATGAGCTCGTCGAGGTCCTGCCCGAGTGATGCCACCGCCTCGGCAACCTGGTTGCGAACGCCGAGATTCAACAGTGCGTTGCCCAACGAAGGCCCCAGCAGATACTCGGCCGATAGATAGCAGACCACGCGTGTCGGCTGAGCCAGCAATGCCATGGCCGTGCTCAGCCAACGCTGCATGAGCCGGTCGCGCACCGTATAGGCTACCGCCAGGTAATAGTCCGATCGAGTTGCGAGCCTTGGGACATTGCCGCAGCGATAGAAGAGATTCTCCTGAATCGCGCGGCGCAGAGTCTCGACGTCGAGCCCAGTTCGGTCTTCTTGGACCATCGCGGTTTTTTGTCGTGACCGACGCTTCGCGTCCATTGCCCTATCCTCTGATGACGAGCCCAGTATGGGGTCCGGCTAATGTCGGCTCTCATCGAGAGGATAGCAAGCAGGTATACATACTGTAAGATTCCTTTGATACGGTATGAAACGCTCCCCTAGACTGATCCGATGACGGGAGAACGACTCGAGTCGCCCGCGCTGGTGGCTCAGGTCGTCTACTACGCCGTCCTCGTGGTCGCGATCACGCTCGCCGCGCAACAGGCAGGGCTGGACACCGACCTCATCACACTCGTGATCGGGATCGCCATCGGTGGACTGGTTCTTGGATTCGCCCTCATGTTCGCACTGAGCGCACGCAGCGTATTTCAGAATATCATCGCCCGACACTACTGCCAGTCGTCGATCCGGCCAGGAGACGAGGTCGAGGTCGAAGGCGTAAGGGGACGGGTCCTGCGCTACACGGCCGTGTCGGTGGTCCTAACGGCGGACGATGGAAAGGAGAAGCTAGTGCCCTGTAGCGCCCTGCTCGAGTTGCCCGTCGTGCTTCACGGGCGCCCGCAGTAGACGCGACAGCTCGCCGGCGGCCATCCTCCCTTCGCGAAATCCAAGCAGGTGTGCAAATAGATGGCTAGCGGTGTCAAAGCTCCGACATATCCCCAATCTCATCTGCTTCGTGCGGATCCTCTTGGTGGCCCCGGCCGTCTGGGCTTTGCTGGATGGCCGCTACCCGCTCGCCTTGGGCCTCATCGTGATCGCCGGCCTGTCCGATGCACTCGACGGTTATCTGGCCAGAAAGTTCGATTGGCGCTCGCGGCTTGGTGCTCTGCTCGACCCCGCAGCCGATAAGTTCTTGGTCGCGAGCGTATTCGTCACGCTGACCTGGCTCGGGCTCGTGCCGGTCTGGTTCACCGCGGTCGTGCTGGGCCGCGATCTCCTGATCGTCGTAGGTGTCCTCGTCCATCAAGTGTGGGTTGCCCCGGTCCGCGGAGAGGCCACCACCGTGAGCAAGCTCAACACCACCTTTCAGATCTCGTTCATGGTGCTCACGATCACTCACGCCTGGCTAGGCTGGCCGGCCATCGTTTGGCTGCAAGTACTCGGTGCTGCCGTGCTCGGGACTATCGCGGTCAGTGCGTTTCAGTACGTGAAGGCGGGGTGTAAGGCCGCATGGGAAGCCATACAGACTCGTAGCACTTGATCGGGAGCAGCTTCGTGCAGTAGTGATGCACCCATGGCCAAGAACATCTCCGGACATTTCGTAGAGCACCTTTCGAGCTGGCGCCGCATGGCCGCGGTGGCTTGGTCGCCGCCAGATGATCCCACGATATATGGAACCATCGATCTAGACATGACGGACGCCCTCGAGTTCTTGCGGGAAGAGTCGGAGCGTACAGGCGAGCACCTCACGGTGACACACCTCGTCACCAAAGCAATGGCCGATACACTCGCCGAGCATCCGGAGTGCAACTGCATCATCCGGCGCGGGCGCATCTTTGAACGCGATGATATCGATATTTCCGTGCTGGTGGCCGTGCCGCCTGAAGAGGCTGACCGCGAGCAGGAGGCCGACCTCTCGGGGGCACTCGTCAAGAACGCCGACCGCAGATCGATAGCAGAGATCGCGAGAGAGATTCGCGAAGGCGCGCGCAAGGTGCGGAAGCACGAGGACCCGCTTCTCGATCGCACCAAGAAACTCTTCGACCGGGTGCCCCCCGTTGTGATGGGGCCCCTTTTGCGCTTGGTTGCCCGACTGCAGTACGACTTCAACCTCGACCTTTCGGCCGCAGGCATTCCCAACGACCCCTTCGGCAGTGCGATCGTGACCAGCGTAGGAGTGCTCGGCATCACCGAGGCCTTTCCGCCGCTCCTGACTTTCACGCGCGTGCCCGCGGTGTTGGCGGTGGGTGCGGTGGAGGACAAGCCCGGCGTCCGAGATGGAGAGCTCGTCGTCGTGCCCGCCATGCGTATCGCCGCGACTTTCGATCACCGGGTCATCGATGGCTTCCAAGGGGGAAAGCTCGCCAAGACCTTCAAGTCGATCATCCAAGATCCGGCGGCCCACTTCGGCACCTGAGGTCACTCCCCTTGATGCGACTGTTTTAGGACCTCGATATACCGGTTGCGCATCTTTTCGATCTCCTGATCGAGTGTAGCAAGGGTCCAGGCGGAGGTATCCACAGGTGGAAGAGCTACCGCCTCGATCACCGCAGGGCGCACGATGAGCGCCCCTTTTGGAAGCGCGTCGAGGACGTTCCGAAACACGACCGGCACGATCGGAACGCGAGCCTCCATCGCCAGCCGAAAGGCTCCCTTCTTGAAGGGGCCGAGAGTCGGTGTAGTCGAGCGGGTCCCTTCGGGCGCGATGATCAAAGACCGGCCGTGGCGGAGAGCTTCGACAGCGGGAGCGAGGGCTTGGATGGCCTTGACGGTGTTCGAACGATCGACGAAAGCAACACCCGCCGCGCTGAAGAGGGGCCCAAAGATCGGGTTGTGACGGATTTCAGCTTTCGCGATGCCCGTCAAGTCACGCCTAAGAAGCTTGAGCAGGAGCACGAGCTCGAGCCCGCTTTGATGGTTGAAGATGAATACCGCCGGCCGGTGCGACCACAGGTGGTCTTCGCCTTCGACTCGCAGGTCGATCCCCGCTGCCGAGGTGGCGAGATCGCCCCAGACCGACCCCATGACATTGAACGCTTCGCGCTTCGATCGATTGAGAAGGCCAGCAGCTACGCCAAACGCTACTGACGGCGCAAGGGTCCCGTAGATCAACCCCGTGCGAACGACATCCCCAAGGGTTGGTCTCCCGCGACTCGTAAACCTACGCACGGGCCATCGTCTCTCCTTGGCGATCTGCGCGAGCTGCCGCGTCGGATTCAGAGGGCGCGGACGGCCCACCAGCTCGAAAAGAGGGAGGTCTTCGTGGCTGTCGGAATAGAAATAGCTCTCCTCGAGGTCGAGGTCTTCTTGCGAGGCAAGGCCCCGCGCTGCCACGGCCTTCCCTTTTCCGTAGCAGGTGGGCCGCACGACCTCACCGGTAAGGACCCCGTTCTCGACGCGGAGCTCAGTGTACATCAGCCGATCGATGCCGAGCTCGCGAGCGACGGGCTCGGCCTGATACCGGGTGGCGGAGGTGACGATCGCGACGGTATGTCCTTGGTCTTTGTGCGCTCTTACCAGAGCGCGGGATTCCGGATAGATTTGAGTCGCCAGATACTTGTCGAACGCGTGTTGCCCCACTTCCTCGAGGACCGACTCGTCGAGGCCCCGATAGACCGCGGTCGTCGCCGACACAAACGAGGAGAACCCGGTTCGCCCGAGTGCGAAGGAAAGCGTGGCGCGGAAGGAATCGGCGAGGTCTCTTGGGGAGAGTCGACCTGAAGCGAGTTGATCGCGGGTGAACGCCGTCGCCGAGAACCCAGCAAAGAGGGTTTGATCCAGATCGAAGAACGCTCCCACTTTCGGCCCCGGTGGTCCGGTTCGAATCTCGCGCGTGAGCTGTTCGTGAAGCGTCATCGAAGCGCCTATGCAGTGAATGCCTGGATGCCTGTTTGCGCGCGCCCCAAGATCAGCGCGTGAATGTCGTGCGTGCCCTCGTAGGTGTTCACCGTCTCGAGATTCATGACGTGACGAATGACGTGAAACTCGTCCGAAATGCCATTGCCACCATGTATATCCCGTGACAGCCGCGCGATCTCGAGGGCCTTGCCGCAGGAGTTCCGCTTCAACATCGAAACGAGCTCCGGCGTGCAACGGCCCTCATCCATCAGTCGCCCTGCCCTCAAGCAGCTCTGCAAGCCGATCGTGATCTCGGTTTGCATGTCCGCGAGCTTCTTTTGGATGAGCTGAGTAGCCGCGAGAGGCCGTCCGAACTGGTGCCGATCGAGGGCGTACTGCCGCGCGGCGTGCCAACAAAACTCTGCCGCGCCAAGCGCGCCCCAGGCGATGCCGTATCGGGCTTTGGTGAGACAACCAAAGGGCCCGCGCAGGCCCTCGGCCTCCGGAAGCAGTCGATCCTCGGAAACGAAGACCTCGTCCATGACGATCTGGCCGGTCACAGATGCGCGCATGCTCATCTTGCCCTCGATCTTCGGGGTGCTCAGCCCGTCGGCCCCTTTTTCCAAAACAAAGCCGCGCACGACCCCTTCGAGCTTTGCCCACACGATGAAGACATCTGCGATGCAAGCGTTCGTGATCCATGTCTTGGTGCCGCTGAGCCTGAATCCGCCATTGGTCGGGACTGCCTTGGTCTGCATGCTTCCCGGATCGGACCCCGAATCGGGCTCGGTCAGGCCGAAGCAACCCACCCATTCGCCGGTAGCCAATCGAGGAAGGTAGTGCTGTCGATGCTCCTCGGTGCCGTAGGCGTGGATCGGGTACATCACCAGAGACGACTGCACGCTCATGGCGGAGCGGTACGCGCTATCGACGCGGTCGAGCTCTCTTGCGATCAAGCCGTAGGCGACGTGATTCGCCCCCGCGCACCCGTAGGCCTCGGGCAGTGTCGAGCCTAGCAGCCCGCGGGCGCCGAGCTGGTTCATGATGTTGCGGTCGAAGTGCTCCTTCCGGTTCGCTTCGATCACGCCCGGCATGAGCTCGCCTTGCGCATATTCGCGCGCCGTGTTCCGAATGAGCCGTTCGTCGTTGGTGAGCTGGTCCTCTAGCAGCAGGGGGTCTTCCCAGCGAAACGAGGGCTTCTTGCTCATGAGGGTTCGACGGGCGGATCCCGCTCCGTGGTTGAGGAGTATGCATCAGGCCATTCGCTGCCGCCATGGTCAAGGTCGCTGTTGCTGAGAAGCTGTCGCGAAAGTAGGGTGACCTGACGATCATGCGAGGGATCGAAAACCAAGTGGTAGCCGTGACCGGCGGGGGCGGCGGTATCGGGCGAGAAATCTGCGTTCGTTTTGGCGAAGAAGGGGCCCGTGTGGCGGTCCTCGACATCAACGAGGAGACGGCCGAACAGACCGCCGAGGCGATCGGTGACGGGAGCGCAGCCCGTGCGTTTAGAGTGGACATCACCGATCCGCAGTCGGTCAAGCAAGGGATTGCAGACGTACTCGGCGCGTACGGCACCATCGACACGTTGGTCAACAACGCGGGCTGGGATCGCGGCGCCCCGTTTCTAAACACCGAGCCTGAGCTTTGGGCGAAGATCATCGCCATCAACTACCAAGGGCCGCTCAACATGCATCGCGAGGTGCTCCCGCTGATGTTGGAACGCAAGCGCGGCAAGATCGTCAACGTCGCCTCGGACGCGGGCAGGGTTGGTTCTTCGGGGGAAGCCGTGTACGCAGGCTGCAAGGCCGCCGTCATCGCCTTCGGGAAAAGCGTCGCGAGAGAGATGGCGAGAAGTGGGATCTGCATCAATACGGTCTGCCCGGGCCCCACCGACACTGCGTTCTTCCGCGACTTCGCCGGCCAAGGCGAGTACGGCGAAAAGCTAAGAGAGGGGCTGAAGCGCGCCATTCCAATGCGGCGGCTCGGCCAGCCACACGACATTCCCGGTATCGTCGCGTTTTTGGCAAGCGATGATGCCGACTTCATCACCGGCCAGGTCATCAGTGTGTCTGGCGGTTTGACGATGCATGGCTGAGGTCATTATGAACTACGAAGACATTCTGTATGCGGCGAAGGATGGCGTCGCGACAATCACCATCAACCGCCCCGATAAGTACAACGCCTTCCGCGGGCAAACGTGCGAGGAGCTGATCCACGCCTTCAACCGAGCGGGGTGGGACAGAGAAATCGGCGTCCTCGTCCTTACCGGCGCGGGGGACAAGGCGTTCTGCACCGGAGGTGACCAGTCGGCCCATGCCGGCTCCTATGACGGTCGCGGCACGATCGGCCTACCGATCGAAGAAGTCCAAACCGTGATCCGGGATATACCCAAGCCGGTCATCGCGAGAGTCCAGGGCTACGCGATCGGTGGTGGTAACGTGCTTGCAACGCTCTGCGATCTCACGATCGCTTCCGAACAAGCGCAGTTCGGGCAAGTCGGTCCGAAGGTCGGCTCAGTCGACCCCGGCTTCGGGACGGCGTTCCTCGCGCAAGTCGTCGGCGAGAAGCGAGCTCGTGAGATGTGGTACATGTGCCGGCGTTATACCGCACAGCAGGCGTACCAGATGGGGTTGGTCAACGTGGTCGTGCCCCACGAAAAGCTAGATGATGAGGTGGCGGCTTGGTGTGCCGAGCTCATGGAGCGCAGCCCAACCGCGCTAGCTATCGCCAAGCGGTCGTTCAATGCCGCCACCGAGAGCTTTCGCGGCCTGGCTTCCCTCGGCATGCAGTCCCTCGCGCTTTACTACGGTACCGAGGAGTCGAAAGAAGGCGTCCGCGCGTTCCAAGAGAAGCGCAAGCCCAATTTTCGCAAGTACCAACCTTGAGGGTTGACCGCTTAAGGACGGGTGCGTATGTGAACGCTACGGCAGGAGGTAGTTGTCATGGCAGTTCCCTTTCTGACTCGGTTCGTGGCGCTGTCCTTCGTCACATCGGTGATCGTAAGCGCGAGTTGTACGAGCACATCGGAACAGCAAGTCGAGGTGTTCGAGTACGAGGTTCCACTCGACCCGATGAGTCCGTGGCCGAAGTTTCGCCGCAACGCGATGCAGAACGGACGAAGCCCGGTGAAGCCCATCGATACCGGCGCCGATGTCTGGGAGTTCCAAACTGGTAAAGGCATCTTCTCGACGCCCGTTATCGACGCCGACAGCAACGTGTACATTGGATCTGCCGATCGCGTCTTCTACTCACTCGACCGAAACGGCAACGAGCGTTGGCAGTATTTGACAGGAGAGGTCGTCGACTCTTCCGCACTTCTCGATGACCAGGGCGTCGTCTACTTCGGCTCCGGTGATGGCAACCTATACGCGCTCGACTGCGACACCGGCGAAGAGGTGTGGGATCGGCCGTTCGAAGCCGACGATCCGTCCGTCAATTCCAGGGCGTTGATCAACTGGTTTGAAGGCAACGTTGCGATGATGCGAGACGGCTCGCTCATCGTGCCAAACGACAATTTCTGCACCTACTCGATCGACCGTGACGCAGGCACGGCAAACTGGTGCTTCGTCACCCTCGATCAGACTTGGTCGCTCCCCGCGCTAAATCCGGAGACCGACACGCTCTTCATTGGGAACAACTTTTTCGCCCCGCCAAATGTCTTCGGCTTGGACCCGAATGATCTCGATCCTGTCAGCGGAGCGCCTGCGAGGCTCTGGTCCTTCGGGGCGCTCGGGACCGTTGCGGCTAGCCCGCTTCTGACGTCGAGAGAACCGTCTGGGCTCGTGGTGATCGGCGCCTATGATGGCTTTGCGTATGCACTCCGCCAAGACACCGGCGAGCTCGTTTGGAGCCTCGGCGCTCGCGACCACATCTATGCCAGCCCCGCGCAAATGGAAGACGGCACGATCATCCAGCCCGCAGGCGACGGCACGATCTACGCCCTCGACCCCGCGGATGGCTCGGTTAACTGGGCTTTCGATACCCGCGAGCCGATCCGCTCGTCTCCGGCCGTCGATGGGGATGGAAACATCTATGTCGGTTCGGGTGAAGGCCGGTTGTTCGTGTTGAACCCCGACGGCTCTCTTCGCTGGTCGATGCTGCTCCTCGAAGGCCAACGCAACGATCTCAATGCCTCTCCGGCGCTCGGCAAAGAGTTCGTCGCGATTGCGGGCGAGGATGGACGGGTATTTGGCGTCCCCTACGATTACTGCCTCCGCGAGGGTCTAAGCGATGAACGCTGCAACATCGGGCCTGGAGAAGGAATTACCGATGACGGTGCGTTCATCGTGTTTACGACCCACTTCGGCGGCCTGGAGGTCGAGGCGCCGGGGACGATCACCGCGAACCAGCCGCTCACTTTTTGGCTCTTCGTCCGCGAAGCAGGGGACACCAAGCTCGCCCTCATCGATTCCGAAAGCGTGGAGGTGACCACAAGCGGCTCCACGCAAACCCGCATCGATGTGTCGGGCGATCGACGCTTCATCACGATCATCCCGACATCACCCTGGGTCGATGCGGCTGGAGGTACGCTCGACGTGCGCATCACCGGCGACTACCTCGTCGACTTCGATCGTATAGGGCTGGTTTTCCTTGGGGGAACCGTGGGCGGCTCGTTCGATCAAAGCTTTACCTTCTCGATCGACGGGCGCAGCGAAACCGCGTTTCCGTTTGCCGTTCCCGATGCACCGGGCGACGACTCGGGGTTCATGGAGCTCTATCGGCTCGCGGCTCCGCTACCGACCGTTCTGCCCAGCTACAACCAGATCGGGTTCGACTCGATTCACTACCTGATCGGGGTCGTCGAAGGGGTGGGCGACAACATCGTTACGTGGGGCGTCGGGGGCATGCTCGACGAGGACGGCAACACCGTCGTGAATCCAGCATCGCGCGTCCGCTTTCCGTTGGTAGCTCGATGGGACGGTGGACCCCTAACCATGTTCAACGAAGAGGGCTTCACGATCGAATTCAACGGCTTTCCACTGCCCTTCCGCTTCTTCGGGGTGGCTACCACGCTCGACTCGGAGGGAAACGCGCTGCACAGCCCCTACCTGAACGCGAAAACGATCTGTGGGCAGATCGATACCTACGGCGTGTTTCTGCAGCAACTCGGCCTTTGCAACGCCGACACAGACCTGATGGAAGCCGTGGGAGGCGCCGAGTTCCGACCCCATGAAGGCGGAACCCAGACGGCGCCAGAGGGCGTGGGCACAGTGGAGTTTTCGCGGAGCGCAGGTTCGATCGTCGCTACCCTTACCGATTCGACTCTCATGAGGGAGGACCACAATTTCGGCATCCTCTTGCTCGATGCGAGTAACGGCGTTCCGGTCGGGCTGAACTACACCGCCAACACCGCGCACAGCCCTGAAACCACCGGGACCATCGAAGAGGTCACTCTCAACGTCACTGGTGTCGAGCTGCCAGGATCGTTGCGGGTGTACCTCATGGTCGACGCCTACCCGGCTGCGGTCCAAACCCTCAACTGAAAGAACGGCACAGCGTTGATGGTTAGGTGATCTCTTTCGGCAGGCGGCCGGTGAGATTGAGCACGCTCCGCATGCAGCGGTGGCCGAAATCCACAGGCGCGAGGTGCATCATCGGGCAGCCACCCGGAATGACGAAGGCACCGTAGCCACGACAAAACGCAAGCGCCTCATCGGATACGGAGCCGCCATCGATCGAGCGGTGAAACCAGACGTAATGGACACCAGCCTCTTTGCACTGACGGGCGACCTCGATCGATGTATCGGGATGGGTGGCGATCACCACGGCATCAACGCGCTCCGGCAGCTCGAGCAATGAGCGGTAACAGGGATCGCCTTCGACGGTTTCGGCGTTGGGGTTGGTCGCAAAAACCTGGCGGCCTCCTTCTTTGAGCTTGCGGTAGATCAGGTTCGCTGGGGAATTGCCCGCACGAGAGACGCCCGCAACGGCAAATCGTCCTTGCGAGAGAAATTCGGCAGCGGCTTCAGCAAGCGTGGTGGTGCCTACGCCCTTCGCAGCGGCGGCAGCACCCGAGCGGAGGTAGCTGTAGGAAAAGAGCATCACGAGGAATGCCTGAAAGACCCAGGTGGGGATCATCCTCGGCAGGGCGATCAAGCCCGAGTTCACAGCATAAGCACCAGCCGAGGCCAGGCCGAAGATCACGAACACCGTGATCAACAAGATGCCTCGCCGTTCGACCGGCCTTCGGTCCGCCCAGAGCAATAGAACCGTCCACCCGAGCATCAACGAAGCCCCGAGGGCCATCGCGTAACGATAGTCAGAGCCAGGCTCGAAGCCGGTGCCGTACGCCACCCTCCCCGCTTCCGGAAAGAGCATCAGGACGCCGGCGATGACGTCCGCAAGGGCGCCCACCCAATAGGAGGCTCGCAACCAACGCACTCCAGACATTTCAATCGCCACTCTACCACAGGCCCTTTGCGTGGTGGTGCTCGCCACCGCGGCGGCAATACGGTACCGTGCCTCTCCAATATCATGGTTTTCAAGACGAACACCTCGCGCGGATTTTTCGACGACGTCAACTATTATTTCGATCGAGCCTCTCGCTACACCGACGTACCTGGTGACCTGCTGGCCCAGGTCCGCATGTGCAACGCGGTTTACCGGATTCGCTTCCCCGTCGTCAGAGATGACGGCAAGATCGCGGTCGTCGAGGCGTACCGTGCCGAGCACAGCCACCACCGATTGCCTACGAAAGGTGGCGTTCGCTATGCCTTAGACGTGTCCCAAGACGAGGTGATGGCTCTTGCGGCACTGATGACTTACAAGTGTGCGGTGGTGGACGTTCCCTTCGGGGGCGCCAAAGGCGGTGTTCGAGTCGACCCACGGCACGAGTCCACCTCGTTTCTCCGGCGCCTCACGCGTCGTTATACGAGTGAGCTGATCCGGAAGCGGTTCATCGGACCCGATGTAGATGTGCCAGCACCCGACGTCGGTACGGGCGCGCGTGAGATGGGATGGATCTACGACACCTACAAGAGCCAAGGTCCAGACACCCTCAATGCACTCGCCTGCGTAACCGGCAAGTCGGTCAGCATGCACGGTGTTGCCGGGCGTGAGGAGGCGACCGGTGTGGGCGCTGTGATCGCGCTGCAGCATTTCTTGTCCGAGCCGGAGGATGTGAAGCCCCTCGGGCTCACGCCGGGTTTGTCGGGCAAGCGTGTCCTCGTGCAGGGGCTCGGCAAAGTCGGGCTGCATGCCGCGCGCGAGGTGATCAAACAAGGTGGTTCTGTCGTCGGCGTTTCGGTGAGCAACGGGGCGCTTTACGATCCTGATGGGCTCGAAGTCGACGCGGTCGTCGAGCACCGCCGCGAGTCTGGGTCACTGGTCGGGTTTCCGCGCGCCCGCTTGCTACCGAACCCGGATGAGCTGCTCGAACAGCCCTGCGATATTTTGATCCCGGCCGCACTCGAACATCAGATCACCGCCGACAACGCGCCCCGACTGCGGGCAAAGGTGATCGTAGAAGGGGCAAACGGACCGGTGGACCCCAAAGCAGATGCCATGCTGAGAGAGGCGGGCTCGGTGATCGTACCCGACATCTATGCGAACGCTGGGGGGGTTGTGGTATCTTACTTCGAATGGATCAAGAACCTCTCCCACGTGAGCTTCGAGCGAATGACGCGGCGCTATCAACAGATTGCCAATGATCGGCTGCTGGGCGTGCTCACCCGGTTGACGGGCAAAACGCTACCCCCGGAGGACGAGGCGCTTCTGCTCTATGCCCCGAATGAGATCGATTTCGTGCGGACGGCGCTCGAGAACACGCTAGCCATCTCATACGAGAGAATCCGTACACGATGGAAGGAACAATCCCTTCCTGACTTGCGCACGTCGGCTTATGTTGGTGCGATCGAAAGGGTCGGAAGCGCATACGTGCAGGACGGGATCTTTCCCTGATCTCGGACCTTCTCGTACACGAAACGACGCGTGTCAACGCACGATCAAGGCCGGACAATCGATGCTTCGACGCAGGAGGCTCACCCCTGAGCTCTCGAGAAAGAGTTCGTTAGCGCCGATGACGAGCAGCGCTGGCGCAGCCGTGCGTATCGCATCGGTCAGGGTTTCGATTGCCATGTCCGAAACGCCCCGCAATGTGGCGGTCTGTGGCGCGAGCAGCTGGACCGCACGATCCCGAAGCTCTGCCACCGCGTCGGCGGTCGCCGCCACCAAGATGACCTCGAGCCTCCGATTCGTGTTCCGCGACAGGCGGATCGCCGATTGAAGGGCCACTGTAGCCGGATCAGACGCATCAAATACGGCGACAATCGGCCGCGTTGCCTCGTTCTCGGACGTACGCAACGCCTTGCCGAGTGCCCTAGCCTCTCCAGATGAAACAATGCTGCGCCGGGTCGCACTCAGTAGGAGTAGGTTGACGTTCGGCGCGGCCTCGAGTGCCGTGTTTAGCCGGCCGCGCATTCTCTGAAACGACCACTTCAGCCCGGCGCGTTCGGCAGTGACCTGAAGTGCTCGTTCGGCGTGAACGGCTTGAACCCGGACCTCACGCTCGAGCTCGATGGTTGTGAGTGGGTGCGACCGGGATGTCAGGCGAGAAATCTCATACGAAAAGGGAAGCTCCGCCAAACGGAAAAGATCCGCGTCCTCGAGGAACAGCCCCGCTACCTCTGGACTGAATTCGCTAAGCACGGACGCCAAGATCCCAAGTGCCCGCGCGTCGGCATCGCCACCGCCGAGAATCACCGCAAGACGACGAGCGCCATGCGAGTCGTTTCCACCTGCGCTCAAGAATCGCCTCGTTGTTCTCCGTCCTTGGCAAAAGAACGGCGTTTTTCGGCCAGATCTAGCAGTCGAGCGGTCACACGTTGATTGATCGATCCTTGTGGGAACTCGCCCTGGCTGTCCCTTTGTCCAGCAGGGAGCCCCGTGAGAATCTCCATGCACTCGTCGATTGTCTCTACTGGATAGACGTGAAACTTTCCTTCTCCGACCGCCTTGCGAACGTCTTCACGCAACATGAGATGCTTGACGTTCGAGGCTGGGATTAAGACACCTTGGTCGCCGTTCAGCTCGCGCGCGCGGCAGATATCGAAGAACCCTTCGATCTTCTGATTGACACCGCCGATTCCTTGAACCTGACCGTGCTGGCTCACCGAGCCCGTGATCGCCAGCGACTGCTTGATGGGGGCGTCGGCCAGCGACGAAAGCAACGCGCACAGCTCTGCGCACGAAGCGCTATCGCCCTCCACGCCGCCGTAGGATTGCTCGAACACGAGACTCGCGGACAGCGAGAACGGGCGATCGCTGACGTAGTGTGACGCGAGGTAACTTGCCAGGATCAGGACTCCCTTGCTGTGAATCGGACCACCGAGCTCGACTTCGCGTTCGATGTCGATCACTTTCCCTGAGCCTAAGGACAAACGAGCGGTGATGCGGCTGGGCCGCCCGAACGCGAAGTCGCCGAGAGCAATTACTGACAATCCGTTGACTTGACCTGTTCGCTCGCCTTCGGTGTCGATCAGGATGGTCTCTCTGAGTATCTCTTCTTGGAGTCGATCGCGGAGACGGCTGCTTCGGCGGATCTGCTTTTCAATCGCGCGCTCGACGTCGACGACGGTGATGTGGTCGGTGCCGTTCTTGACGGCCCAGTAGTTGGCTTCGCGCACGATGTCTGCGACAAGCCCGATTCGAGCGGAGAGTTTCTCGCCGTCACTGGCCTGCCTTGCGCTTTCTTCGATCACACGAGCGACAGCGTCGCGATGTAACGGCTTTAGGCTTTCTTGACGCGCGAGCGTGGCAAGAAGCCGTGCGTAAAGCATCGTGTTCTCCGTGCTGCGATCGAGCTCGTCCTCGAAATCGGCGGCAACTTTGAACAGCGTGGAGAACTCCGGATCAAGCGCTTGCAGCAAATAATACAGCATGCGTTCGCCGATCAGGACGACTTTGGCGGACAGTGGGATCGGCTCAGGTTCGAGTGAAACCGTGCTGACCAAGCTGTATGCTTGTCCAGCCGACTGGACTCGGAGCTCGTGCGACTGAAGTGCTCTCTTGAGGGCATCCCAGACAAAGGGCTGAAGGAGCACCTTGCGCGCGTCGAGGATGATGTAGCCTCCGTTGGCCCGGTGTAGAGCGCCGGCTTTGATGAAGCGAAAATCCGTGACCAACGTGCCCATCTGTGACACATGTTCGATGTCTCCCATGACACGTTGGTGGGTTGGGTGGTCCTCGAAGACCACGGGTGCGCCCTTCTCGGGGTGGTGGTCTACCAGCACGTTGACGCTGTATCGCTTGGCTGCCGGCTGCTCTTCCTGTACTCGCGCTGCCCCACCACCCAGCAGCAGTTGTTGGAGAGGCGATTGCTCTTCGGACCGGATCCGAAAAAGCGAAATGTTCTCCAAGATGTCGCCCTCGACGCTTTCGAGGTAAGCCACCGCATCGGGGCAGTCTTCGTATTTCGCTTTCAGCGCTTGAATCAGACTACCCACCGCCCATGATGCAACTTCCCGATCGAGCTCGCGGACCCTGTTGCGCGCCATTCGAACCCTTTGCGGGGCCGCTTGAAGCGCCGCTTGAAACTTCTGGCCGAGCTCCTCGATGGCCTTCTTGAAGCGTTCCTGCTCCTCCTCGGGCAACAGCTCGAACTCGCGTGGGCTAATCGGCTCGTCCTTGTGTAGCGGGGTGAAAGCGATGCCGGTTGGCGTTTGGATAAGCCCGACACTGCGTTCGTGTGCCTCCTTGTTGACTGCTCCGAAGGCCTTCTCCTGTAGCTCCTCGACCTCTTGTTCGATCGCTTGCCGACGCGTCCGGTAGTCTTCACTTTCAAAGGCCGCGGGAATCGCCGTATACGCGTCGTCGAGCAGTTGGTCGATGTCCTCCCCGAGCTCCCGACCACGGCCGGCGGGGAGTCGCAGGGCATTGGGTTTTCTCGGCTCCTCGAAATTGTTGACGTAGCACCAATCGGAGGCGGCAGACTCCTTCGTGGCCTTCTGCTGGAGGTATTCGCGGACGAACGTGTGTCGCCCCGTCCCTTCGCGCCCGAGTACGAAAAGATTGTATCCATCGACGTCGATATTCGCGCCGAGCTCGACGGCCTCGGTCGCACGCTCCTGGGCGACCAAATGCTTCAGGTCCTCGAGCTCAGAAGTGCTTTCGAACGAGAGCCGTTCTGGATCACAGGCTTGATAAAGCTCGCTTGGGGATAACTCTCGCGGTGACTCCATGGCCCTAACGCGGGGGAACGAACTGTCTGTCCAAGGCTTCGACGGTGCTTGCTTGAGGTCCGGCCTCACCCTCGCCTTCCGCGAGCACGAAACGTACCTTTGTGCCGACCACGAGCTCGGAAAACCCGGCACCGACGACCGCGTTTTCGTGAAAGTAGACCTCGAGCGCGTCTGGAGTCTCTAAGAAACCGTACCGTTCGTGGGGAAAGAGCTTGGTGACCCGACCGTGCGTCGGCTCGTCGTGCCGCTTTACCTTGCCCCGTTGCTTGCGCACCTGATCTTGAAGCTGACGTCGGGCGGCCCGGAAGGCGTCTCGAAGCGCGACGTATACATCCCTGTGCGCTTCGTCTTTGGGACCCTGGTGACTCACCACCACCTCGCCGCCAGCCACCGTGATGTCCAAGCGAACGGTGTAGAGATGTCCGCGCTTTTGGTGCCGATGGGGCGCTTCGACCACGACGTGGCAGTGCACGATGCGATCGTGGTATCGATTCAATTTCGATGCACGCTCTCGAATCCACGCTTCGATAGCTGGTGATGGCGGCATGTCCTTAAAGGTAATTTGGATGGGTTCAGCCATTTGATCTCGTCAATACTAGCACTAGTACAAATCTATGGGTCAGATGGGGTTGCCGAAGAGAGTACATCCGCGAGTTTTTCTCCACCACGAATGCCGAAGTCCAACGTTCGGATGGGGAATGGAATCATGATGTCGTTGTCGTCCAAGGCTTTTTTGAGTGCGAAAATTCCGTCACTCTGCGCTTGCAAGAAATTGGCTTGCTGGTCGTATTCGATCCAGAAGCGGACCACGAAGTTGATCGAGCTGTCTCCAAACCCCGTAAAGAAGAACTGCACGTCCCGGGATTGATCCCGCCCATTTAGCTCTTCTATAGCCTTTTGCACGACGGACGTGACCTTCTCGAGATCATCACCGTAGGAAATCCCACATTCGACATCTACCCGTCTGCGCCCTGTGGCAGAGTGGTTGACCACTTTGCCTTGGTAGATTTGCCTGTTCGGCAAGATGACGATCTTGCCGTCGAGAGTCTCGATGGTGGAAGTCCGAAGCTGGATCTTTTTCACGATCCCAAACACGTCGTTTGTCTCCACCAGATCTCCGATCTTGAAGGGCCAACGTTGGTTGACTGCCAGCCCGACGCCGGAAATCAGATTGGATGCGAGATCCTGAAACGCGAAACCCAACGCAAGTCCGATGACCCCAGCCCCGGCCAAGATAGAGGCCAACGCCTTGTCCAGGTTGAGCACGCCCAAGGCGACGACGACCCCCAGCAGGATGATCGCTACCGATATGATCCTCGCCATCAGGTCGCGCGCCGCCGCATTGGTCTGCACGCGATCGAGCGCGCGGCATACCCCCTTGTAAACCAACCGCGAAATGAACCAGAACGTTGCTAGGACTAAAACCGCAACGATCAGGTTCGGAAGCATCTCGACGAAAGCCTCCACCCAGCCCTGCAGCTTACCGACTAGCGTTTGTAAGAGATTGTCTAGGTTCATTAGCCTGTCTCCTCGCTCATACGTCTATTTGGCGTTCCAGGAACCACAAGTCGAGCTCAGACGAACTGTAAGTTCGCTGCTGTGAATGGTTGCAAAGAAGGCATGAGCGGTCGAGCGCTCTTGAAGTTTACGAGTTGTAACTTCATGCACGCCGGCGGCGGCGAAATCGTGGCTGTTGGCTGGCCTGATTCGTGGTATCCGAGCCCCTCAATCACAAAGGGGTGTCATGCAAGAGCAAGCGGTAAACCGGTTCTACTCCGACCAGCGAACCCGTGGTCGAGTGCGCGGAGCGATCAACGAGTACCTCGGATTCTTCGACGAATCGAACGGCGGCGACGTGAAGGCACGCCAGGCCGGGTACACGACGATGATCAATCACTATTACGATCTCGTCACTGATTTCTACGAGCAGGCGTGGGCCCAGTCTTTTCACTTTGCCCCGCGATTCAAAGGCGAGTCCTTCGACTCGTCCCTCGCACGTTCGGAGCATACGTTCGCCCTCAAGCTCGGCCTGGCGCCGGGCATGAAGGTGCTCGATGTCGGGTGCGGCGTGGGCGGGCCCATGCGAAACATCGCCCGGTTCTCCGGGGCGACGATCGAAGGCGTGAACAACAACGACTACCAGCTGACCAAGGTGCGCAAATACAACGAGGCGGCCGGTCTCTCGGACCTGTGCTCGGGCTTCAAGGGGGACTTCATGGACCTCCAGGTGCCGGACGAAAAGTACGACGCCGCATACGCGTTCGAGGCCACGTGTCACGCGCCAGACAAAGTGGGAGCATTCAAAGAGATTCACCGCGCGCTGAAGCCTGGAGGGCTCTTCGCAGCGTACGAGTGGTGCATGACCAGTAAGTTCGACCCGAACGACACGGAGCATCAGCGCATCAAAAAAGGCATCGAGGAGGGCGACAGCCTTCCGGACATCGCCACGATTCCACACACACTCGAGGCGCTCGGTGCTGCTGGGTTCGAGGTGATCGAGAGCCATGATGCGGCCGGCGCCTGCGACCCCGAAACACCTTGGTATCTGCCGCTCGTGGGCGAGACCAACAGTCTCCTGGCCCTTCGGCGTGGACGCCACGGCCGATTTCTCGCGCGCCGTATGATTCGAACGTTGGAAGCGTTGCGGATCGCGCCCAAGGGGTCGACGGAGGTGAGCCAGATGCTCGGTGCGGCGGCGGAGTCCCTCATCGCCGGCGGCGAGCTCGGGATCTTCACCCCCAACTACTTCTTCCTGGCCAGACGACCGGCGCAGTGATGAACGGCGGCGTCCACGCACCACTGGGGGCGCGATCGCAGCCCTTTGGTCGGAGAGATTTGGATCCTCTCGTCGAGTCGGCACGGGAGGCAACCTACCCCCCGCCCTACCCCGAGGGTTGGTACGTCATTGGTCGGTCGATCGATTTTCGCGCTCGGCCGAAGTTCGTGCAGTGCGTGGGCAACCAATGGGCGGTATTTCGCGACGGTTCGGGGCAGGTGCACGTCCTCGACGCCTATTGCCCGCACCTGGGCGCGAACCTCGCCGACGGAAAGGTGCACGACGATTGCATCGAGTGCCCGTTCCACGGTTGGAAGATCCGCGGGGATGGGAGTGTGGTCGGTCAACCCAACGAGAGCCGTCCAGATGGTCGATACCGCACGAGGTCGTGGGCGGTCGAAGAGCTTCACGGGTGGGTGCTCGTCTACCACCGCCACGGAGCCACCAGTGACGGCCCGACGCCAGAGCCACCCTACCACATAGAGCGCGTTCCAGCGATCGAGGATGGCAGTCTCATGTGTCGGGGAGAGCACGATGCCGGATTGGTGCAGATGCACTTGCTCGAGTTCGTCGAGAACAGCGTCGACTTCCAGCACTTCGCGGCGATCCATGGACGCCTTCGGCTACCTTGGACAAAGATCCCGGTGCCCGGCATGACCATCCACCACGAAGCGACATGGCGTCGGGACGATACCCAAAAGCACGTGTGTTGGTTCGGGAACGACGCAACCCTCGAGTTTCGTGGCAAGCAAATCAAGCGATCGGGCGCACATGCAGACGTTCGACTCGACGGCCCCGGAAGCATCATCCGATTCGACTTCACGCTCAGTCGAGGGCGAGGTCGCGTCGTGCTCTACCAAAGCCACACGCCGATCGCTCCGCTAACCCAACACGTCCGCTTCCGTTGGTTCAGCGGGCCGAACGTCCCCAAGCCTTTGGCGTCGTTCATCGTTGGAAATTGGGTCTCGCAGTGGCGTCAAGACATCGGAATTTGGGAGCGAAAGATCTATCGCAAGAACCCGATGCTCACCCGAGCAGACGGTCCCATTCACCAACTTCGTCGCTGGTACGCGCAGTTCTACCCAGAAAAAGGCTCCAAGCACGCTCGTGCATCCTGAGCCTCGGTTTCTGGTACGATAGGCGGCGATGAAATCGACCCGGCGTTGGATACCGGTTCTCATGCTGTGCCTCGTTGCCTGCACGTCGTGCAAGAAGAAAACAGGCACTGCTCCGGAGGAGCCCACAATGACCGATGCCGCGACGAAGCCCGATATCAAAGGCGAGCAAGTCACCTATCGAGCAGGCGACACCACGCTCAAAGGCTATATCGCTTGGGACGCGAACAAACCGGAGCCACGCCCTGGCGTGATCGTAGTCCACGAGTGGTGGGGACACAATGAATACGTCCGACGCCGCGCGCGCATGCTTGCCGAAGAGGGGTACACCGCCCTCGCGGTCGACATGTACGGCGATGGCAAAGAGGCGGCGCATCCAGAGGACGCGAAGAAGTTCATGATGGAGTCCATCAGCAACGCCGATGTCGCGAAGGCACGGTTCTTGGCGGCATACGAGCTTCTCAAAAATCATCCGTCTACCGATCCAACGAAGATCGCCGCGATCGGCTATTGTTTCGGCGGCGCTGTCGTGCTCCAGATGGCGCGGGCGGGCGCTGACCTCGATGGGGTCGCCAGCTTTCATGGCAATCTCTCGACCGAGTCTCCCGCCGCGCCGGGCGCGGTGAAGGCGAAGATCCTGGTGCTCCATGGGGCCGACGACCCGTTCGTGCCCAAAGAACAGATCGATGCCTTCAAAGAAGAGATGAACGCGGCGGGGGCGGACTACGTCTTCATCGAGTATCCAGGCGCCGTGCATGCCTTCACCAACCCCGCTGCAACCGAGACGGGCAAGAAATTCGAGATGCCACTCGCCTACAACGAAGAGGCCGACAAGAAGAGTTGGGCCGAGCTTCAAAAGTTTCTCCGGAGCCTGTTTAGCGATTCCTAACGCGACCGCGAGTGCTCCCTTTCGCTCGCTCTGTAACGAGCCTCGGTGCGCAAGCTCGGTCCGTGGTAGTAAGCAAGCGATGAAGCCTCCGAGCGTCAGAGGCCTGTCGGAAAGCGAGGAGGATCGCGCTTTCTTGCAACGGCGCGTCGCGCTTTTCGGTGCGTTCGTCGGAGGAGGCTACCTCTTCTTCTGGCTGTATCGAGTCGTGATTCTGCTCCTCGTCGAGGACTATGAGGGTTTTCGTCACCCGTCGTTTTGGTGGCACCTCGCGGCTGCGGTTCTTTTTCTCATGCTCTGGTTCTCGTGCCGGCTCGGGAAGCGCACGACGCGCGCCATCCGGATCAGAGAGCTCGTGCTGCTCACGTTGGGTGTGTTTGCGACGGGAATGATGGGCGTCGCCATCGAGTTTGAGGCACGGCCGGACTTCATCTTGCTGCTGGCGCTTTCGAATGTGATCCTCGGACGAGCGATCTTCGTACCGAGCTCGGGGCGGTGGACTCTCACGCTCGGCGCGATCATCGGGGCGGTGCTTCTCACCTGCGTTTACCTCGGCTCGCTGAGCTTGGACCTACAAAAGTGGTCGGCGCTCTACCCGCAGATCATCGAGCAATCGCCTGAACACTTCGCCGCCGCCGTCATGGGCGAGATCGCAGCCTGGTGGTTGATCGCAGTGGCGCTGAGCGTTGCAACTTCGGTGGTCATCTACGGCCTGCGGCGCCGGGTGCGCGACGCTGAGCAGCTAGGCCAGTATCGTCTCGAAGAAAAGCTCGGCGAGGGAGGGATGGGCGCCGTCTATCGAGCAAGCCACTCGCTTCTACGACGACCAACCGCAGTGAAGCTTCTTCCGCCCGACAAGGCTGGGGCGGACAATCTTCGTCGGTTCGAGCAAGAGGTCCAGCTGACCGCAAGGCTCAACCATCCGCACACGATCACCATCTTCGACTACGGTCACACTTCGGATGGGTTGTTCTACTACGCGATGGAATACGTCGAGGGGCTGACATTGTCGGATCTGGTTGCGAGATCCGGCGCGCAACCCGAAGGCCGGGTGGTGCACTTGATGCGACAGTCGGCCTCGGCTCTCGTTGAAGCACACGACATCGGCTTGGTTCATCGCGACATCAAGCCCGGCAACATCATGGTATGCCTGCATGCGCACGGCGGAGGAGGAGACTTCGTTAAAGTGCTCGACTTCGGTCTCGTCAAGGAAGTTCGAGGTGAAGGCGGCATCCAGTTGACCAACGCGGCGTATCTCGCCGGCACACCGCAATACATGGCACCCGAGTCCATCACCAACCCAGACACCGTCGATGCGCGCGCCGACCTCTATGCGCTTGGCGCCGTGGCCTATTACCTGTTGACCGGCACACACGTATTTGCGGGCAAGAGTGTCGTCGAAGTGTGTAGCCACCACCTGCACAGCACCCCCGAGCCCTTGTCGTCGCGGCTTGGCCAACCAATCGCCCAGGATCTCGGAGAACTGGTGCTCTCATGCCTCGCCAAAGACCCGGCCGATCGGCCTCAGAGCGCGTTCGAGCTCGAGCGCCGACTGACTGAATGCTCCGGTGTCGCACCGTGGACCACCGAGGACGCGTTGGCTTGGTGGGCAACGCATGGTGAGCTCTTGCGAAAGGCACCCCCGCTCGGGGGCGAGGGTATGCTTACCGTCGATTTGCAGGTCACTTCCCGAGCTGGTCGCGACCGGGCATGAGAGACCGCATGCTTTGCAGGAGCTCGTCCGGCGAGACCTTCGTCGAACGGACCGGGGGCCGTTCCGAGCGTTCGGTGAGCCGCGGCCAAAGGGCATCGCGAATTCGCTCGGGCAGAACGTTGTGCAGATACTCGAGCGCCGTGCCCCGTAGATTGGTGTCTTTACTCGAGAGCGCCCTGAGCGAAAGAACGACGGCTTCGCGATCGAGGATCAGGCTGAGCAGCGTAAACACATGCTGCAAGTTGCGGTCCTCGCGTGCCTCGAGCAGCGCATCGATTTCGCCTCGAATGTCAGGAGAAACTTCTTCGCTGAGACGTCGTTGCTGCCATCGTTCCTGATCCGCTGCGACCTCTCGTTCGATCGCTTCCATGATCGTTCGGTCTGGGACGTCGAGGTTCGGGTTCTCGCGATGCAAAACTGAGAGCGCGTGCCCGCAGCGATAGCGAACATCGAACTCCGCGTCCCGAAGGCCTTCCAACAAGCCAGCGATGGCGCGCGGGTCGGAGACTCTCCTCAACAGCCGTGGAATTCGGCGGCGCGTGGCAAAAGGACTGTCGTCGGAAAGCATTGCATCGACCAGCTGACCGATGATCCGCGGGCTCATGCGCTCCAAGGCGTGGTGAGCAGGCCGAGCGTAGACGTCGTTTCCGAGCAAGTCGATCACATGAGCGGCGAATCGAGGGCTGAGGGATTCGTCCAGCAGAACTGTCAGCACCCGCTCTGGCTCGTTGGACAATAGATCGGAAAGCTGGCCGATCCAGATCTGCCGATCACCGGCCCTTCCGTGGACGTCACGCTTGCGTTCGAGTGCTTCAATGCTGTCGAGAAGCTCTTGACGATTCATCATCGCGGCGCTCTCGGCAAAAGTATGAAGGGTCGTGGCGTCGACGATATCATCGGCCTGAAGCACGATCGACCCATCGCGCAGGCTCGTGGCGAGCTCGTGCACGTAGCCGTCGCGTAGTTGGAGGACCATCCAAGCGGAGATCAGCGCCACGAGGGTCGCGATCAAAAGCACCCACGACGTTGCGCCATCGACCGTGGCTGGGATTGCGACGATCACCATGATGATGGCGCTCCCGATCCCGTACCCAATTCGGTTGCAGGCGATGTCGATGAGCGCCTTGGTCGCCCGCTTCTTGAGCGGTTGAACCGGCGTGTAGAGAAGCTCGTACCCCGTGCGGAATAGGGAGCTCGAAACGACGGTCTGCGTTCCACGGGCGAGGGCAGTCGTCCAAAGCCGCGTCCACGCGGCACCCAAGCCGGCGCTGAGCGCGACTGCCAACGGCAGAATGGCCATCGTCCCACCGAGGCCGATCTTTTCTAAAAGCGGCTTTGCGGCGCCGGCTTGCATCACGAACGTCAGCAACGAAGTCGCCATGTAGAAGATTGCAAAGAAAGACAGAAGGCCCGCCGAGTCGGTGAAGCGCGCGTCGGCCTCTGCCTTCATCGCGTAATCCACGAACACACCGACGGTGCCGAGCAGCACGACCGTCACCGCGACTCTGCGGAGATACGCGTCTTTGCGAATGGTTTGGATGCCAAACTTCGCCTGCTCCCCGGACGACCTTCTCGGTTGAGTGGGCTTGCCCATGTTCCAGACACCGAGCGCAACCAGCAAGCTCACCGCAGCGAGGCCGTAGAGAACGACCGCGAGCGTGAAGTATTCCGAAAGAAGGAGCGCTACGATCCCTCCCAACACACCACCCAACGCGGCTGCCGTACCAGCGCGAGCGACTACGGTTTTTGCATAAAGCGGATCAAACCGTTCGTTGACGACGGATGAGAACGCGCTCACCACTAGAGCGCCGACGACGCTGACGTGAACGTAGGTGACCACTGCGATGCTCTGCGGAAAGACGTCTAGCAGAGCTGCCTCCAAAACGAACACCGCTCCGTGGATGACCGCGAGAACGAGCGCTGTGGCACGAGGACCCCAACGGGGCATCAAGCGGCCGACCCACACGGCGGCCAACAACGAAAGAGCCGCCGCGGCCAACATCACGCGAGGCAAGTACACCGCTGCGTATTCGGTCAAAAACAAGGTGTCGCGGACTGCACGGCCCGCGACCAGCTGTGCGACCATCGGGATCGACGTTAGGATCGCAACCGATGCTGCGCGCTCGCGGGCTGGTTCCACAACTCGCTAACCCTCTTCTTTCGGCACCTTGAACGCTCGTGTCATCCAGACCATCGACGCGACCACGAACGTGTTGGGACGAGCCGCACTCGAGCCCCGTTTCAGTGCTCCAACCCTCGTTGCTGAATCGTCATCCACTGGGCGCATAGTACCCGGTCGAACGGGATTTGACATAGACGTCGGCGTGCTGTGCGGTCGGGCGACGTGTCGTACAGCTCCTTTTCGGTCATGGTCGGAGACGACACGCTGACGAGGCACCGAGGCCGTCGGGTCGAAGGGCATCACCATCGGCGGCACGGTCCCCGGCGGCAGATAGAACATGTCGCTGACCGCATACGAGGCGACCTAGCTCATCGCCGTCTCGAAGGCGTGAATCACGGAATCCCACCTATGCGCATGAGGCGCCTAGGTTCTCCCGCTTCGCGTCATACTCTAAGCCGAGTAGTTCTGAGGGCCCCTCGGAGCTATCAGGGAATGAGCGATGAGCAGCTTTGTCTGGATGAAGTTCCTCGAGTCGTCTCCCGGCCGCTATGACCGGGGTGTCGCGCTCTTATCTAAGGGGCGCATCGCAGAGGTCTATGAGACGATCGCCGAGCTCGCGGCATCGCCTGGAAAACGGGTTCTGGACATTGGCTGCGGCACCGGTGGGGTGTCGCTCGCCTGTGCGGCAAAAGGCGCTCAGGTGATTGCGATCGATTCGAACGCCGGGATGCTCGACATCGCCTGCGCGAAGCCTGTTCCGCGCGATCAGGGGGGCGACGTTGAGTGGATCGAAATGGGTCTTGCAGAGATCGAAGACCGATTTGGCGAAGCACACTTCGATGCAATCGTCTCCTGCCTCGTGTTCAGTGAGCTTTCGCCTGACGAGCAAGTTTACGCGCTTGACATCGCGCGCTCCCGATTGGTGCCCGGCGGGCGCCTGGTGATTGCCGATGAGGCTCTGCCCACGTCGGGACCCGAGCGGCTATGGTACCGCATGCGACAGCTTCCTCTTGCCCTGGTCACCTATTTGCTAACCCAAACGAGCACGCGACCGGTCGAGGGCCTCGCCGAAAGCATTCGACTAGCCGGTTTTGGTCGGGTTGAAGAAACGCGTCTTTGGGGGGATACGTTCATCGTCGTCAGTGCCGTCCGAGAGGATGTCGGATGATGAGGCCGCAGGATTTTCCACATTGGCTGCGAGACACGATGCTCCGGATGTTTCCCCATCGTGCGCCGACCGGGCTTGTCCGGGTCGGTAATCCTGGACGCGACTCACCTGTGCTGGTCACCGGCAACTTTACACTCACGATTCGCCGGCTGATCGATGCGCTAAGGGGCCACGATGTCTGGCTGCTGTGTGCGAACAGTAAAGGCATCAACGTTTGGTGCGCGGCCGGCGGTGGTCACCTCACCCACCATGACATCATATCCGTCGTGCGAATCTCGCGGATCGGCGAGCTAGTCGACCATCGCGAGCTCGTACTGCCGCAGCTCTGCGCGACCGGCGTCGAGCGGCGCAAGATCACTGAAATCACTGGATGGTCTGCACGGTGGGGGCCGGCACGCCTGGAAGACCTCCCGGGGTTCTTGAGGCGGCGGCGGCACGTGGTCAAAGGCGAGCGGTTTGTTCGCTTTCCGGCCTGGGAACGAATGGAGATGTCCTTCATGTGGTCCTGGGCCCTCATCGCGCTCGCTCTGTTGGGTGCATGGGGGATCGGCAGCTGGGCGGTTGCGCTGTGCGCGCTCGCGGTGATTCTTGGGATCGTGGGAGGGATCTTCGCCGCATTGCCTTGGCTCATCGTGACGGGTCCAAAACGATGGCTCACTTTTGGCGCCTTCGCTGCAATCGGTTTCGGGGTAGGCGCGGGTGTTCTTGCTGCGCTTGGATCTGCAACCTCGGCTCATCTGTGGCTGGCTGCAGGCATCGCGATCGTTGCGACAGGCGTGCTCTCCATCGATCTTGCCGGGACCACGCCCTGGTACGGGAGCTACATCAATCGGTTTCACAACCCGGCGCTCGTCGACCTGGTGGAAACACGATGCACCGGTGCTGCCGAGTGCGTGCAGGTCTGCCCCCGCGACGTCTTGGAGATGAATGGACACCGCAGAAAGGTCGAAATCAAACGACCAGACCAGTGCATTCAATGCGGAGCTTGCATCGTGCAGTGCCCCGAGGATGCTCTGCGCTTCCGGTACGATGATGGTCGCATCGTCGAAGCGGCGACAATTCGCCGTACACGCATGAATATGGTCGGACAACGAATCGTCGAGCTGCCCGAACCATGACGGCGCATTAGCGAAAAGCCCAGGTGCCGTACCCCACCACTTCGTCTCGCGACCCCGCCGTGTCTCCCGAGTTACGAAGGTCGACTGTAGTGGCAGCTAGCGAATGGTGTCGCGCCGCTTGAAGCAGTCCCTGGACCGCGATGCATCCACACGCGTCATCGTGCTGGATTCGAGGTGGGTCGAGCGTCTCGATCGCACGGGCGGTGGCGGCGTCCATCTGCTTCGCGGTGTCGTAATCGAAGTAGTGGCTGAGGTCCGAACTGATGACGATCAAGGTTTCGTCGGCGCCCCAGCATGAGTCCAATACCTCCGCCACTTGTTCCGGGGTTGCTTGCCCGACGGCGATCGGCATGAGGGTGAACCCCCGCAGCACCTCCTGCAGAAATGGAAGTTGAACCTCGAGGGAGTGCTCCCAACGGTGGGCTTCATTCAGCGCGTGGACGAAGGGCAAGCGCAGCAGACGCTGGCGACACGCATCGTCGAGGGGAACTTTTCCGAGGGGCGTTTCGAAAGCGTCGTGTGCCGCGACAGCGAGACCCGCAAACGGAACATGATGACTCGGTCCCAAGAGGATCACGCGCTTAATCCTGTCGCTGGCACCCTCCAACAGCACGTAACCGCGAGCGGCGACGGGACCCGAATAGACCAAACCGGCATGCGGTACGATCAGCGCCTTCGGCGGCGTCTCGCTGAGCGCAGAAGATGCGCGAGCCGCCTCGAGGTACTGGTGAATCGCCCCATGAAGCTCCTTTGGTTGGGCAGGATAGAATGTGCCCGCAACCGCCGGTGGTCTCGCTGTCACCATAAGGCGACTGTGCCCACGACCGCGCGCTTGTCAATGGTCGTCAGAGGTTGCGGTTGAACACCGCCGTGCGCATGTTGTTTTTGATGGTGTTGAGCACCGATAGCTCGGCGAGCACGGTCGAGACCAAGTATTGGCGCCTTCTCGAAGACGGGCGCGTCTTGTGTGAAGTGTGCCCACGAGCGTGCAAGCTACATGAAGGCCAGCGAGGCTTGTGTTTCGTCAGGGCTCGGGAAAACGATCAAGTCGTGCTCACGACCTATGGTCGGTCGAGCGGTTTTTGCGTCGATCCGATCGAAAAAAAGCCATTGAACCACTTCTTGCCCGGCACGCCGGTGTTTTCGTTCGGCACCGCCGGATGCAATCTCACCTGCAAGTTTTGCCAGAACTGGGACATCTCGAAATCGCGCGAGATCGATACGCTGGCCGACGCAGCAAGCCCCGAGCAAATCGCAGAGACCGCCGCGCGCCTCGGCTGTCGAAGCGTTGCATTCACCTACAACGACCCGATCATCTTTCTCGAGTACGCGCGAGACGTCGCGGAGGCTTGTAAAGAAAGAAACATAGCCACCGTCGCGGTGACCGCCGGATACATGAACCCGGAGCCCAGAGCCGAGTTCTTCTCGTTCATCGACGCGACGAACGTCGACCTCAAGGCATTCGACGAAGATTTCTATCGACGCATTGCAGGAGGAAAGCTCGAAACTGTCCTCGAGACTCTTCGCTATCTCCGGAGCGAGGGGTCGACTTGGTTTGAGATCACGACTCTATTGATACCGGGACACAACGACAGCGATGATGAGATCGGTCGCATGAGCGATTGGATCGTCCACGAGCTCGGCCCAGACGTCCCGCTTCACTTCTCGGCGTTTCACCCAGACTACAAAATGCGGGACGTCCCGCCGACGCCGAAAGCGACACTCGAGCGTGCTCGCAGGATCGCCCGCGAGGCGGGGATTCACCATGTCTACACGGGCAACGTGCATGACCGTGAAGGCGACACGACATTCTGCGCCAACTGCGGCAAGAAGCTCATCGTCCGCGACTGGTACGAGCTCTTGGAGTGGAACCTCCGAGACGGCGCCTGTCCCGACTGCGGCGCCGCGTGCGCCGGCGTGTTCGAATCCCGCCCTGGCGCCTGGGGTGCGAAGCGGCTTCCGATCCGAATGTCCTGAGCACGCTCGGACCCTGCACCTCACCGAAAGAGCCGACGGAACGCCAAGACCGCCATGCCGACGCAGGCAACTACGCCGAGGCCAAACAACAAACGCCCGAGCGCTTCGCCTACGGATGGAGGGATGAATGAAACGCCACCCTCGATGATCCCCTCCGCGCCGTAGAACGTGAGCCAACCGGTGATCACAGAAAATGCCAAGAGCAGAATGGCGCCGAGCGCGTCACTGCCACGGTGGTCGCGTGCCAAGAGCGCCAAGGCCAGGATGATGAGCGCACCGCCCGCGGCCCCGATGACCCCGCGAGGCGCTTCGACAATGGCGTACTCCGGGGGCAGGACGCCAAGCGCGTCAGCACACAGGACGCCGCCCAAAGCCAGACTCAGCAATGCAATCGCTTTTCCCACTGACTACCAAGATAGCGGGGGACGGTGGCTGTTCGCCACCTAGGGCGTCAACCGCCCTCAAAAGCCTCTTTGAGGCGTCGGCTGATGCTCTTCTCGAGACGGGCAGGGTCGATCCCGGCTGCCTTGGCAAGCATGCCGAGCTTGAGCTCGACTCGAACGTCGCTTGCACTCACGTCGATCGAGCCTTTGACCCCCGTTCCCTTGAGATCGGCGTGGTCGCCAGACCAGCGCGCGCTCACGCCGTACTTCTTCATCATCTCTTCGAAGCCCGCCATCTGCCGTTTGGCATCGTCTGGACTCAAACTGTGGGGTTGCGTGACCCGAACGTCCGCCATCCTTGCGCTATACAACGATGCACCAGTCGACGTAAAGTCCCGGCCGTGAGTCGAGTCAGTGCATTTCGCGACGATGTTCTAGGGACGAGCGACGCGGTAGAGATCCGGCGCAAGATCAAGCATGGTGAGATCACCGCCGTTGAAGCGGTCGATGCTGCGGTGGCGCGTGCCGAAGGCGTCAATCCGGTTCTGAATGCGATTGCAACGCCGCAATTCGACTCCGCACGCGCCAGAGCGGCAGCGGCGCGTAGAGGAGCGTTCGCTGGCGTTCCAACGTTCATCAAAGATACCGACCCCGTGGAGGGGGTTCCGCTCTTATTCGGCTCGCGCGGGATGCCGAATGAGCCCTCGACGAAGACGTCGGAGTTCGTCGTTCAGTTGTTCGACTTGGGCTTCATCAGCCTCGGAAAAACGACGACACCTGAGTTCGGGCTGACGGGAACGACCGAGGCCCTGCTTTACGGACCAACCCGCAACCCTTGGAACATCGAGCACTCGACCGGTGGATCCTCTGGGGGCGCTGCGGCCCTGGTTGCGGCCGGTGTCGTCCCGATTGCACACGCGAATGATGGGGGGGGCTCGATTCGCATCCCAGCCTCGTGCTGTGGGATCGTCGGGCTCAAGCCTTCGCGCGGCCGTCTGCCCGACGTCGAGGGTGCAGCCCTCATCCCGGTCAAGATCATTCACCAAGGGGTGGTCACTCGAACCGTCCGGGACACCGCGGCGTTCTATCATGCGGCGGAGCAGCAACGCCCCCATCGAAGCCTGCCAAAGATCGGCCTGGTCGAGGGATTTGGACCTCGACGACGGATCCGATTCTTCTCTCAATGGGACCACGACCACGAAACCGATCCCGACGTTGCGGCCAGCATCGAACGGATCGCCCGCCTCTGCGAAGCGCACGGACATTCGGTCGAGGAAGTGCCCTTTCCCTTCAATGCGGCGCTTGCGGACGACTTCCTCGCCCTTTGGTCAACGATGGCATTCGGCATCCTTCAATTCGGCCGGCAACTCATCCACCCGAGGTTCGACAAGCGCCAGGTTGAAGAATTTACGCGGGGGTTGGCCCGGATGTTCCGGGAGCACGCCTTCAACATGCCGGCTGCAATCCGCCGCCTCCGACGATTTGGAAGCTTTTACGCGTCGCTTTTCGGGGATTGCGACGTTTTGCTGACGCCCACGGTAGCAACCCCACCGCCGCGTCTTGGGCACCTTGGCCCCGAGGTTCCGTTCGACCTCGCCATCGAGCGGTTGAGAGCGTTTCTTCCGTTCACCGCGGTGCAAAACATCTCTGGCGCACCCGCAATGTCGGTGCCCGCAGGAATGAGCAAGAGAGGTTTGCCGATCGGGGTCCAGCTCGCGGCAGCTCTCGGCCAGGAACGGACCCTTCTAGAGCTTGCTTTCGAGCTCGAGGAGTCCGCCCCGTGGCCTCTGATCTGCAAGGCTTTTAGCCCTTGCTAGAAGCCCTTGAAAACACCTGCGAATACGTGATTCCGAAAATCCCGGTAGACGCGGTCACGATTTGATGCGAGACCAATGTAGCAGGATGTGTGCTTTCGTCGGCACGCACCGACACGACATTGGAGGATGGGTGGATCCCGCAGGTGCAGCGATTATCGACTTCACCGAGACGGCCTATAATCTCGGCCTTGATGGGCAGCAATGGTTGCCAAAGCTCTTGAGAGATGGCGTCGAGTTCATCGGCCACGGCCTTGGTCTCGCCGGCCTCACCTGTCGGCGCGGCGTAGACCGCGGGGAATTCGTCATCGAGCAAGTCCACGTGGAGTCGTGCCCCGACGACTTCATGCAGAGCGTCATGAAAGCCCAGCTCGAAGTCCCACGGGAGTTTCTGTGGGAGATGAGCCGCCCCACGCACCCAAAGACTCTAAGCGAAGCCGCCGCCGAGAATCTTGCGGGATTCCACGATGTGATGCGCCACTTCACGCACGTGGAGGATGGCCTCGGAATGTCTGCGTTCGACCCCGACGGGCACGGTGTCTACCTGATCGCGCCACTCCGGGAGCGTACCTCCCTAACGACACGAGAGCGTGAGCGCCTACAAATGGTTGCCTCCCACTTCGGCGCTGGCTATCGCTTGCGCCGCTCACTCGGCCGACCGAGCTCCAGCCGGCCGCCGAAGACAACGCTCCCGCACAGAGCCGAGGCCGTATTGGATCCAAAAGACTTCCGAGTGACCGATGCGGCCGGCGACGCAAAAGCCTGCGATTCGATCGAGGGGTTGCGGGAGGCCGCCAAACACATCGACCGTGCGCGCGGCCATATGCGCGAGAACGACCCACAAGCGGCGCTCGAGCTCTGGAAGGCATTGGTTCGGGGCAGGTGGTCGATGGTCGATTGGTTCGACTCAGACAGCCGGCGTTTCGTGCTCGCGGTGCCCAATGAGCCCAAGGTCAAGGATCCCCGAGGCCTCACCAAACAGGAGGCCCAAGTCGTTTCCTTCCTCACCATGGGGCACACCAGCAAGCTCATCGGTTATCAGCTCGGGCTCTCCCAAGCCCGAGTGTCGGCTCTGGTGAGCTCTGCGATGCACAAACTCGGGGTCCGTACGCGGGCGCAGCTCGTCAAGAAATGGCGCGACTTCGCAGGAATGGCGACGGGGTAGTCGCTGCGGAGAGCCACTATGAAGTCGATTCCAGAAAGCCACGCGGATATCCTCGAAAAGCCTGCGTTCGCGCATCTGTCGACGCTGATGTCCGACGGGAGCCCTCATTCCGCCCCTGTCTGGGTCGACACCGATGAAGGATATGTGGTGATCAATTCGGCCGAGGGCCGTCTCAAGGATCGCAACATTCGCCGCGACCCGAGAGTCGCCATCTCGCTGACCGACCCGGAGAACCCGTACCGGTCCCTCACGATTCGCGGCCGAGTCGTGAAGATCACCAGCGAAGGGGCCGATGCGCACATCGATCGGATGGCAAAGAAATACATGGGGGTAGATTCGTATCCGTACCGCAAGCCGGCCGAGATCCGCGTGCTCTACTACGTCGAGCCGGAGAAAGTCTCGGTCACCCCATGACCGAAGAAGCTCAGTTTCGACTGAGCTCGGCCCAAAAGACCCCGCGAAAGCGCCCAGGCTCGAACCCCGTGGCTTCGTCGGCAGGATAGAGCTCGTCGATGCGTGCTTGGACATCCGGCGCGATCGCGGTGCCGTGGCAGTGCACGCACATGGGTTGCAGATAGATCGGCTCGACATATCCCACCGTGTCGTCGTCGAGCGCGACAACCTTGGGCTCCATTTGGTCGGGCATGCTCAGGTATTCTTGCAACAACGGTTGCATCCAAAGCTTCGGCGCGTTGCTCGGGTTTCGAAGCTTGTGACTGGTGCGGCCCACCTTGGCAACCTGCGAGCTGGCGCCCTTGGTAACGGCCGGCGCGACCGCGTGGCAAGCCGTGACGGCTTCGACGGGCCCTTCCTCCATGGCTTTGGTCAAAGCTCTCTTGAGGTTTTTTTTCAGCGGCAGGACTGCTTGAGCGCCTCGCTCCCGCCAATAGCTCTCGCTGATCCGGTCCTTGTCACAGGCAGGCAATACCAGAATCACCAACGCAACAAGCACGGCTCGCCACATGGGAAGTGTGTTGCCTCAGCCCAAGCTCTGAATCAAGCCGGGCTTCCGAACCTTGGCTTTGCTAGGATCCATGTATGATTCGGGGACTCCTCTGGCTTGCACTGTTCGTCATCGTCATCTCGCTACCAATGGAGGCACGCGCACATTTGGACATGACGAGCCCGGTCTCTCGCTATGGGCCCGACACGTTGAAGACGGGGCCCTGTGGGGTCGCGGGAGGCGAGCGAAGCCCAAACATCAACTACTTCGAGCCCGGGCAGATAATCGACGTCGAATGGAACGAGTACGTCAATCACCCCTCGCATTACCGGATCGCCTTCGACGAAGACGGGGACGACGATTTCGTCGACCCTGCCACCATGCAGGAGTACGACTCCAACGACGCGGTCCTGCTCGATGCCATCAAAGACGATTCGCCGACCTCGCTCTACCGCGTAAGCGTCACTCTCCCCGAAGTCGAATGCGACAACTGCACGCTTCAATTGATCCAAGTGATGTACGACAAACCTCCGTACGTGGTTCCGGGCAACGACATTTACTATCAGTGTGCCGATCTCGTGTTGAGAAGGGGCGACGCCCCTGACGCTGGCACCGACGCTGGCACCGACGCTGGCACTGACACTGCCCCTGGCACTGACGCTGGCACTGAAACTGACACTGCCCCTGGCACTGACACAGGCTCTGCCACTGACACTGGCTCTGGGTGCCGCGCATCACGCGGAGACACGAGCTCAGTTGGGCTCATCTTCTGGCTCTCATCGCTCGTGGTGATTCGGCGTCTTGCTCGCGGGGCTGAGTTGCCCGTATAGAGAAGCGCCTAATGCGGATCGCGGAGTTGTATGCGGCGAACCGGGAGCCGGTTTTCTCGCTCGAGTTTTTCACGCCGAAGGACGAAGCGGGCCGGAGGGCCTTGTTCCGCGCAATCGAGCGGCTGCTGGCGATCGAACCCGCGTTCGTGTCGATCACCTGCGGGGCTGCCGGAACGACCCGGGAGCGCACCGCTGACCTCGCGATCGAGGTGCAGCGAGAGCTTGGCGTCTCGACGATGGCGCACCTCGTGTGCACCGGGACCACCAAAGAAGAGCTCGACGAGACCCTGCGACACATGGAAGGACATGGCATCGAAAACATCCTGGCCCTGCGAGGCGACCCACCCCGGGGCGCGTCCGCCTGGACCCCGGTCGAGGGGGGGTTTCATCACGCCAACGAGCTCGCCGCGTTCATCAGAGGGCGATTCGATTTAGGCATCGCCGGCGCATGTTATCCCGAGAAACACCACGAGGCCCCGAGCCTCGAGGCGGACATCGACAACCTCGTGCGCAAGGTCGAGGCGGGCGTAGAGGTCCTCATCACGCAGCTGTTCTTCGAGAACGACCGATACTGGTCCTTCGTCGAAGCGGTGCGCAAGCGCGGAGTCGAGGTGCCGATCGTGCCCGGGATCATGCCTGTGCTGAACCTTGCAAACCTTCAACGGATCGCGTCGCTGTCCCCGGGGACGACGGTGCCCGCGGCTCTCGAAGCGGGGCTTCGAAGGGCCGGTGACGACGGGGTAGCGGCATTTGAAACGGGCGTCGCGTTTGCGGCGGCGCAATGTCGTGCGCTTCTGGACAGAGGAGCGCCAGGGATTCACTTCTATACGCTCAATCGATCCAAAGCGACCCTGAGCACCATCGCGTCCCTCTGACGCCGACACTGGCGCTGACGCTGGGGCTGCCACCTGCTACAAGTACCCGAGCCGTACACCAGACCCTGACCGTTCAGTCGCGCGATGTATACCAAGAGGAACTACTCGATGAAGGATATGGCCTGGTGGACTCGCCAGGACACGGTTCTTTTGTTTCTGATCGCGCTCGTCCCCGTGATCGTTTACGAGATCCTCGATCAAAAGTGGCTCCATCTTCCATGGCTGCCCATTGCCGTCGTCGGCACGGCTGTCGCTTTCATCATCAGCTTCCAGAACAACGCCACGTACGATCGCGTTTGGGAGGCGAGAAAGATCTGGGGTGGGATCGTCAACGCCTCGAGAGCCTGGGGCATCGCGGTGAACGATTTCATCACCAATGACTTCACCGATGAGAAGGTTGGTGATGCCGAGCTGAGAGCGATCCGTAAAGAGCTGATCTTCCGGCATGTGGCTTGGTTGACCGCGCTGCGGCACGCGATGAGACAACCGCGGCCGTGGGAGCACGCGATGAAGCACCCAACGAATAGGGAATGGAGGGACATGATCGGGGTAAGAGAGCATCGCTATCTGCTCGAAGACGAGCTCGAGCTCTACCTCTCGGAGGAAGAACGCGCCTATGTCCTCTCCAAATCCAACAAGGCCACGCAGATCATCTCTCTTCAATCGAAAGAGCTGCGCCGACTTCGAACCCGGGGACTCATCGAAGACTTCAGACACATGGAGATGGAGAACCTGTTGGTAGAGCTCTACGCGCTGCAGGGCAAATCGGAACGGATCAAGAATTTCCCCTATCCGCGACAGTACGCAACTCTCAATTCGACGTTCTTGTGGATCTTTGTGATCCTCCTTCCGTTCGGCGTGATGTTCGAGTTCGACAGAATTGGAGCCGAATTGGTCCCCAAGTATCCATACATCGGTGCGAACTTCGTCTGGCTGAGCGTGCCCTTCAGCGTTCTCGTCATGTGGGTCTTTCACACGATGGAGCGAATCGGACGAGTCAGCGAGAATCCGTTCGAAGGGACGCCAAACGACGTGCCGATCACGACGATTTCCCGAGGCATCGAGATCGATCTCCGCGAAATGATCGACGAGGATCCCGCATCGATCCCGGCCCCGATCGAACCGCAATACGACACCCAAACGTGAGGAGCGCCATGAGTACCTATCAAGAGGTCTTTGAGAACAACCGCAAATGGGTCGAGGAGAATACCCAACGAGACCCTGATTTCTTCCGGCGGCTCGCGGATCACCAAGACCCGGACTTTTTGTTCATCGGATGCGCCGATAGCCGTGTCCCTGCCAACGAGATCATGGGGCTCGATCCCGGCGACGTTTTCGTTCACCGCAACGTGGCCAACCTGGTCGTCAATACCGATATCAACGCACAGTCGGTCATCCAGTACGGGGTCGCGAACCTCGATGTGAAGCACATCATCGTTTGTGGACACTATGGGTGCGGCGGAGTGGCGGCGGCGATGCAGCCAGCAGACCTCGGTTTGCTCAACGGCTGGCTGCGTGAGATTCGAGACGTTTACCGTTTGCACCAAAAGGAGCTGGACGCCATCAAGGACACCGATGCTCGCTACAGGCGACTGATCGAGCTGAACGTTCAAGAGCAGTGCGTCAATGTGATCAAGACCGCCGTCGTCCAGAAGACATACCTGCGAACAGGCCATCCGACCGTGCACGGATGGGTGTACGACATCTCGAACGGGCTATTGCGCGACCTGGAAATCCCGTTCGGAAAAATCCTCGAGCGGATCCAGGAAATCTACCGCCTAGAAGCCACGTGACGCTGCCGCTGCCGCTGACACTGCTGCCAACACTACCCCGGCGAGCCCTCGTGCAGCTTGAGGTATTTCAGGAACTCGCGCCTCGTCTGTGGGCCGTGCTTTCGGTAGCTCGGGCGCTTCAAGGATGGGTCCGCTTCGATCGCGGCTTTGGCTAGGGAGACATCGTCGCCTGCAATGGCGCAGCGGGTCGCATCGACGTCGATCCCGTATACCCCGGCGGCGTTCAAACCGAGGATCTTCGCGCGGATCTCGTCGCTGAGAGCGGGGTAGCCATACTCGTCCTGCATGCTCTGTGGGATCTGAAATGTGCGAAACGCGTTGATCTGGTCTTGGGGCGAGCCATACCAAATCGAGTCGGTGCCCCAGAGGATCCGGTCTTCTCCGAGATTGACGAGGAGCTTCCCCAACACGTGAGCCGCCTGAGTTGGCTGCGTCATCAGGAGCCGCCAGGTGCTCCCGAGCTCGGCGTAGACGTTGCCTTGCTTGCCGATCCCGTTGTCGAGGACCGCCTTCACCAGCGTATCGACACCTTGCAGAGAGGTTGGGTCGTAGGGGCCCTCTTCCACCGAACGCTCGTAGCCGGAATGGTACACGAGAAAGTTCACGTCCGGATACCTCGGCGCGACCACCCCGATGTCTTCGGGGGTCGTCGTAGCGGGATCCAACCCAAACAGCGACAGACCCTTGTGCGCGCAGATCAACTTCACATCGAGCTCTCGCGCTTTTTCGATGAACGGAATGCCGATCGCCTCGTCATCGAGGCGCCAAGAGTTGAACTGAGTGTACACTTTCCACGCCGCGATTTCTTGTTCTTCTTTGAGGGCTTGCATCCCGTCGAGCTGCGCTTGCCCTTGGTCCGGCAAGACGATCCCGTGGATGACGAGGCGCTTCGAGTCTGCCAGGCAGTTGACGATTTCCCGGGTGGCCGCGGCCTCGTCGGTCTCGAGCGGATTGTTGCCGGGAACCGCCGGCACCTGCGACAACACGGCAACGCTGGTGTCGCTGTTCACGAAAAGCTCGCGGATGTAGTGGTCCGCATCGAAACAATCGACGAAGTCCATCTCGCCGCAGCCCGACTGCGGGAACATCGCCAACGCGCCTTCGAATCCTCCGCCTTCACGCCAAGCACCGTTTGGGTTCACGTGATGGGTCTGGACGTCGAAGATGAACTCGCCGCCCTGGAGCGCTTCACATGCGCCGGCATCCAGCATCATCCCGGCGTCGACGTCGAATCCCGCGTCCCCTCCAGCGCCGCCAGCGTTCTCGCTCGAGCATCCATAGACCTGATTGATCACGCAAAGGGCCGTTGCCGTTCCCATCGTGCTCGAAACGAATTCACGACGCGAGAGCCCGAGCCGCCGCGACTTCTCGGCCACCAAGCGGTGAAAGATTTCTTCTGCAATACGGTCGCGTTTGGTCGGCGGCGGAGGATCGAACTCCCCATTCGAGCCCGTCCGAAACGGAATCGGCGATTCGATCGGTGGCTCATGTGAGCTCTTCTTCACAGCACGATGATAGCGCGCCGCCGACGGGGTGACGACCGCTGTCTTCAAACACCCCGAAAGAAGGCCATCGAGACGCCGGCTCCCATCATCAGTAAGCCGATGCAGATCACTACGAAACCGAGGCCGCCGACATAACACCAGGACATCACGCCGGGTCGCTCTTCGGGAAGAAGACAGGTGTTGAACCGTAGCGGCCGCCAGTACCAGCCGCGTGGCAGCTCGCCTCTCGGATTGAGAACCTGGTAGAGCCGGATGTGATAGATGAACCCTGTCGGCACGCCCACCACGAAGCCTAGTACCGTGATCCAGATGCCGTTGTAATAGAGCGTCTCCCAGGGAGCGAACCAGGCGCCGCTCAACAGGCACATGAAAGCGGTGACCGCCGCCACGATCCCAAGCTCACGCATTGCTGCACCACGTCGGTTCTTTCGTTCGGTCCGGCACAGATTTTCAGGTTAAACCCTCCATTGCGCCGTAGGCCAGCTTTCGCGAAAAAGCTGCGCTTCACCAGAGTGGAAAGAGTACTTGCATTAAAGCGTTTTTCGTTTTTAAACAGTCCCCCATCATGCGTAATTCGGGTTTTGTGACACGGGAGTCGAATCGTCTCCGAGCGTTCCCAACCGGCTGGTTCCTGATCTGTTTCTCAGACGAGCTCGAGGCCGGCGAGGTGAAGTCGATCAAGTTCATGGGCCAAGACCTGGTCGTGTTTCGGACCGAGTCGGGAGAGGCATGCTTGAGTGACGCCTTTTGCCCACACATGGGCGCTCATTTTGCCTACGGCGGCGCGATCGAAGGCGAGATTCTGCGCTGCCCATTCCACGGATTCTGTTTCGACACCGAAGGCAACTGCATCAAGACGGGCTACGGCACGAAGCCCCCGCGGAAGGCGAAGCTCCGCACCTGGCCCCTCCAAGAAATGAACGGGCTGATTCTCGCGCATCATCAACAGGACTGGAAGGCTCCCGAGTGGACCGTGCCCAAGCTCGATGACGACGAGTGGACCCCGCTGACCCACCACACCTGGGAGCTCCGCGCCAATCCCTACGACACCGCCGAGAACAGCGTCGACTTCGGGCATTTCTCGACCGTCCACGGGTATCGCAAAACGGAGATCCTCCGGCCACTCCACACCGATGGCCCCAAGCTGACAGCGCGTTACGCGATGGATCGCGACGCGGGCGTGTTTGGAAACAAGAACGACCTTCGGGCGGAGTTCGAGATTACCAAGTGGGGTCTCGGCTACTCGTGCGTCGAGGTCGAAGTGCCTGAATACGGCCTGCGCTCGCGACACTTCGTGTTCCCCAGCGCCATCGACCACGAGATGCTCAAGCTGAGTCTCGCGATCAGCCTTCGACACGTCGCGCACCCCGAAAAGATTAACCCTTTGCTCAGGCTCGTCCCGAGGAGCGTGCTCCACAAATTGATCCTCGCGGCCTCGATGCGCGGCTACAAGGACGACGTCTCCCAAGACTTCGAAATTTGGCGCAACAAAATCGGTATCGAGCGCCCTCCCCTCGCCGAAGGCGATGGTCCCATCCACGCTTTCCGAAAGTGGGCGAAGCAGTTCGACCCGAGCTCGTCCGGCGAGCACGATCGAGTGGTCAGCGCCGCCGAATAACCGACACCGAAACGCTCGCCGTTAGCGGCAGTCCTGCGGCGTAAGGTTTGCCTCGGCGTTTCGAAGGTCGTCCCGGTCCGCGTCGAGCGCATAGACCGGGGGGCTCCCGATCGGCGCAAGCAGGTCGAGCTCGATCGGTCCTCGAATGTCGTTTCCGGTCCAGACGTCGAACCATTTGCCCGCGGGGAAATACACCGTGCGTCTCGTTCCTTCGGTCAGGACCGGCGCAACCAAGAGCGAATCCCCGATCATGTATTGATCGCTGAGGTCCCATGTCTCCGGATCATTTGGGAAGTTGAGCATCATGTGCCGCAGAATCGGCGCACCGGTCGTCTCCCACTCGGCAGCGAGCGTGACGAACTCGTCCATCAGCGCGCAGTGCACGTAGGTAAACTTTCGAAAATGCGCGGTGGTTTCTTCGTCGCTGTCCCAACGATGGTTCTTAACTTTGTCCGCACCCTGATGCGTCCGCATGATCGGAGTGAACGCGCCTAGCTCGGTCCACCGTTGATAGAGCTCTTTCGTGCTCGGGCCGTCGCTGCGCCCGAAGCCGGCGATGTCGTGTGTCACGAACGGCTGGCCGGCCAGCCCCAAGTTGATCAAGGCCGGGACCACCGTCGGCAAACCGTCGAGCTCGCTCCAGCTGGTTTCCTGGTCGCCGGTCCAGTGAATCTGCGCCACGCTTTGGACACCGGTGAACCCCGACCTTGCGAACATCACCCAGTTGCCGTCGGGACGAACGGTATCCATCGCTTCGCGGGTGGCACGTTGCCAATCGATGGGGAACGTATTGCGGCGCTCGACCGGGTCGCTACCATCGCCGGCCACTGCATCGAGCGGAATTTCCTCGCCGAAGTCGGCCATCCAGCCGTCCACACCATAGTCGCGGACGATGTTCGCGAGCGACTCGGCGATGAAGTCCAAGGTATTGGGGTTGGAGAAATCGGGATGGCCGTTTTGCTCCGGGAGGTTGTTGCGAAGGATGGGAAGGTACGTTTCGCCATCGGGATTGTTCACCAGCAAGCCCATCTCTTCCATCGTCGAGAACCTTTGATCGACGACCCCCGTGAGGCCGGGGTCTCGAACGATGAGGGGATTCACATAGGCCAGAAACCGGTACCCACGGTCGTGTAGGCCCGTTACCATTTCGCCAAACTCGGGGTAGCACACGCTACAATCCTCGTTGCTCGGGCAGAGCTCTTTCGGAAGACACGTTTCTCGAGGTTCCCACACGTATCGCACTCCGAATCCGCCTGTGACGTTGACTCGCGCGCCGACCCAGTCCTGAACCCACATCGCCGATACCGGTATGTTGGCTGCCTCGAGTGCGTCGACCTCCGCAAGAACCGCATCGCGACCGCCCTGCGAGCCAATCCACAGCGAGTACGCCCAAAGAGGAGGCTGAGCCGGCCGACCGACGAGGTCGCCAAGCTGGCGAATCACGTCGACAGGCGTCGGTCCATGAAAGACGCGCCACACGACGGGCGCCCCGCTCACGACCTCGAACCACGCGATGTTTTGATCGGTAGCGCATAGGTCCACTCGCACTCGACGCTCCGTGTCGAAGAGCGCTCCAAAGCCCCGCGCATCGATGTAGTAAGGCATCGGAAAGTACGTGGTGTGCTCGTCACCCGCCAGGATGCCAGAGCCATCTCGGCCAATGCCCTGTTCGGTGACCAAAAGCTGAAATTCCTCACCGCGCTGGTTGGTGGCGTTGTACTGCTCACCAAAACCGTGAAACGTACCTTCGGCATCGCAACGAATGCCGACCGCGATCGAATCGGCAGCGGTACCTGCGAGCTCGAGTCGAAATTCGCTGGCGTCGTCGCCTACCCTTTGGGCGGTCAGAGTCGCCGTGCGTGATTCGTCCGCGTTGGCGTATCGGACCGTGGCTCCGGACTCGTCGTTCGCCACGGAACGCACGGTCAGCGAATCGATCGTTTCGTTCATCCGCTGGACTTGCTCTGGCGCCCCGAGAAGAAAAGACTCGTCGAAGTTCCGCGCCACCGGCCCGGTTGGCGCCAACGCGAACAGCGTGCGCTCGCCGACGATGACCTCGACGGTGCCGTCGTCGTTCGCCACGATCTGCACCGTTTCCGCCGGCGAGGAGCTGTCACCGCCGCTGCTGCATCCCACCCCGAACCATAAGAGAATACCCAAGCCTGAAAGCCATGATCGTCGCATCTCGCCGCTCCTACCTAAGAGGCTTGAAGGATCCCCGGATCGAGACGGCTTGGCAAGCAGACGGCCCGCGGCCTACGGAAGTGTCGAGACCCGGATACGGCCCCAGCTTGGCTCCAAAAGGCTGCCGACGTGGAGCCAGTCACCGACCTGTTCCGCGCTGCTCGTCACGGAGAAGCGGGCACCCTCGACGTCTTGGAGGTTGTGAACGACCTTGCCCTCTGCATCGAGACCCAACACGAACGGATGCCGCGCGGGTTTCTGCTGAAGCGCCGACGGAATTCGATGGATGATCTTACGGAGCCACGGACGGTCCGACGCGCTATCGAGCACCGCATTGCGCGGCCCGTACATCGCCAACCAGAAGATCCCGTCCGCCCCCGTGGAAATGCCATCGGGAAAGCCTGGCAGATTAGCGACGAATACCTCGACCCGACCAGCTCTTGGGCCGCGCACGAACACCCTCTTGGTCCGGTAGCGCATGGTCTCGTTGACGAGGACGTACGTCTCGTCTGGAGACACGGCCACACCGTTGGCAAAATGGAACTCGCTGAGCACTACATCGCATTCGTCCGTGTTGATGTCGTACTTGAGCAGCCTGCCGTTGGGCGCGTTCTCGAGGACTTCGTTCATGGTCTGGTGTTGGTTCCATTTGGAGGATGAATCCGAGAACCAAGCGACGTTTTGCGAATCGACGTCCACGTCGTTGGTGTACCCGAGTGGATGGTATCCGGCCTCGTTACAGAGCACGGTGGTCTTGCCGTCCGGATCGATCGAAAGAAGCCCTTTGAACGCGTCTGCAACGATGAGATTCCCGTCGTTATCGAAATCCAGGCCCAGCGGCCTGCCCCCCGTCTGTGCGAACACCTCGACGCTTGCTCCATCGGGCGAGTACCGAAGGATCTGCCCCTCGTGTACGCCTACGTAAGCCACGCCCTCTGCATCGATGGCGACATCCTCGGGCCCGTGCGCGTTGGGCGTCGAGAAAAGCTCCATTCCTTGGAGCACCCGATTGGGGGCGAAGTCTCCCGCGAGGGGCGGAGGCTCCTTTGCCGTCCACGACGTCGGCTCGATCGGCACGGGCCACAGCAAGAGATAGACGACGAGAACCGCAAACATAACGCCCACCAAGAGACCCACCGTGCGTCCCATCGTTAGTCCTCCTCAGCTTGTGGCGTTTTGGCCTCGGCGTTTTGTTTCGCCAGAGTCGGGTCGTTGATCAGCCCCATGACTGTGATCGACAACAGATCTTCATCGGCTTTGCCCAAAGGACAAAGCTCCTTGCCAAGGTACACGCACGCCGCCCTTCGAGCCTCGTCGGCATCCTCGACGTACTTGCCTTTCTGGGTGTACCAGATCCCCTTAGGGGTTCGCGCCAGCATGCCATTGGCGTATTGCCAACGGCCAAGCGCGCTCTTGGCCCGCGGACCACTTGGGTAGTACCACTCGCCTTGCCGGCTCTTGGCGATGCGGCCGTTTGGATGATTGAGCTCGCGAAACGAACGCGTGATGGGCCTTCCGTTCGTCCAGGTGGTCGTGGGCGCCCGGGTGACCCGGTAGCCAACATACGGGGCGCAAACGTCACGCTTCACTTGCGACAAATTTCGTTTTTCGTCGACGGTCAAGACGCGTCGAACGCGCTTCGGATCGTCGAGGCGGGCGAGGAAGTCCATGATCGTGAGCTCCTCGCAGGTTGGCGATGCCATGAGGGTCTGTTGTGTCGAAGCCGAGTCGACCAAGAACCAACAAAGGCAAGCGGCAGCGATGATGATGGTGAGCCTACGAAACATGCGCCGGAGAGCTCACCCTCCCGCTATTCGTCTGCGGGCGCAAGGCCTCTCGGACCGCGTGCGCTTCGACGTCGCAAGCGATTGGCCTCTGCAAATCGGGCGTCGGCCCACTTGATGGTTTGTTGGTGTGCGCTTTGGGCGTTTGGCCCGCCATTGCGTTGGATGTAGGTTCCGTCCGACTGCATGTCCCACGCGCTTCGCTGATCGTCGAGCAGCGTGTCCAACATGACGCGCAGCTCTCCGCGCAGGGTCGCAGGCTCGACCGGCACGAGGACTTCGACTCTGCTGACCAGATTGCGTGTCATGCAGTCCGCGGAACCGATGTAGTACTCTTCTTCGCCGCCGTTTCGGAAGTAACAGATCCGAGAATGTTCGAGGAATCGACCGACGATGCTGATCACGCGCACATTGTCCGACAGCCCGGGCACGCGAGGACGCAAACGGCACGAGTCACGCACGATGAGGTCGACGTGGACACCCGCTTGCGACGCCTCATACAGTGCGCGCGTGATGTCGACGTCTTCGAGCGCGTTGGTCTTGATCTGAATCAGCCCCTCCTCGCCCTTTTCGACTTGGCGGATCTCTCGACGAATCTTGGAGAGCAGCGCCGGTTTGAGAAGCTTCGGTGCGGGAAGGAGCTTTTTGTAGCTGCGCTTCGGTTTGTAACCCGTGGTGAGATAGTTGAAGAGCTCCGTTGCATCACGCCCGATGTCGGGATCGCAGGTTAGCAAACCGAGGTCGCAGTAGAGCTTTGCCGTCTCTTCATGATAGTTCCCGGTACCGACGTGCACGTAGCGACGCAGGCCATCGTGGTCGCGCCGCACGACGAGGATCACTTTGCAATGGGTCTTGAGGCCGACGACCCCATAGGTGACGTGAATGCCCGCCTGCTCGAGCTTGCTGGCCCAGTTGATGTTGGCCTCTTCGTCGAATCGAGCCTTGAGCTCGACCACGACAGCCACCTGCTTGCCGTTGAGGGCGGCGTTGATCAAATGCTGGATGACGCGGGACTTTGCCGAGGTCCGGTAGAGGGTCATCTTGATCGCCCGGACTTTCGGATCCTCGCTCGCTTCTCGCAAGAACCGACCCACCGAAGTGCCAAAGGCCTCATACGGGTGGTGCACCAAGAAGGCTTTGTGGCCGCGGATCGCATGAAACACGTTGCTCCGCCCCACCAGAGCTGCTGGGTCGACCGGCCGATGGTCGGGGTCGCGGTGCTCGGGCAGATCGAGCCGGGCAAGCTGAGAGACATCACCCAGACCGACGAACCCGTCGATCTCGAAGACATCGGACTGCTCATCGAGGCCGAGCTCCGCGGCAAGGCGTCCTCGGTGCGTCGCATCCATCCCACGCGCAACTTGCAACCGCACGATCGGCGCAAACTTGCGCTCTCGAAGCTCGGACTCGATCAGCGCAAGCAGGTCGTCTGCCTCGTCCTCGTCGCTTTCTACGTCGGCATTGCGGGTTACGCGGAATAGCTCGGTTCGTTCGATGACCATCCCTGGGAACAGGAGATCGAGGTTCTGGGCCATGATCTCCTCTAGCGGGACGAAGACGAGCGAATCGCGAAGTTGAACGAACCGCGGCACGCCGGCTCCGAGGGGCACCTTCACGCGGGCCATCAATGGCGTCGGGTCGTTCGGATAGTGCAACGAAACGAGCAAGTTGAGGGACAGGTTCGAAACGAATGGAAACGGATGAGCGGGATCCATGGCCTGCGGCGTCACCAACGGAAAAATGTTGTCGAGGTAGTCATCGCGTAGCCACTTGCGATCTTTTTCGCGAAGGGATTCGTAGGATGCGACCTGTACGCCAGCATCGGAAAGCCTCCGTCGAAGCTCTACCCAGAGGGCCTGTTGCTCGACGGCCAGAGGTCGTATGACATCGTACGCCTCTGAGATCTGTTGAATCGGAGTGCGCCCATCCACGGTGAGCTCGTGAACCCCGGCGGCCACCTGCTGCTTCAAACCTCCGACGCGCTTCATGAAGAACTCGTCGAGGATCGAGCCCGTGATCGCCAGAAACTTCACTCTCTCGAGCAACGGGGTGCGCGTGTCTCGAGCCTCATGCAACACCCGCTTGACGAACTCGAGCCAAGTCAGCTCGCGGTTGAGGTAGTGTTCTGGCGAGTCGAGGGCTACTTTGGGTAAAGGTCGACCGTCCTCGTCGGGAGCGGTCTTGGTTTTGGCTGGGTGGCCGTTGGTAGTGCCAGTGGGTGAGCTCATGCTTGCTGAACTTTTCATTATAGCCTGCTTTTTCAGTTACGAGCTAGGTCCCAAATTGCGCTCGTAGGGCAACCCCCGTAGGCTGGCCGCTCAGCCTTCGAAAAGGCTGCCGCAGTCACGTGCCTTCGAAAACCGAACCACTCACTCCGCGTCGGCGACCGAGCCAGGACCGCTCGAGAGACCGCGTGGAGCGCATCCTCGAGGCGACCGCGCAGCTGCTCGGCCAAATGCCGGTCGACAAAATCACGACGGCTGCGATCGCCGAGACTGCGAGTGTTCCGATCGGATCGATTTATCAGTACTTCCCCAACAAGCTCGCCGTACTTGCCGACCTCGCGCGACGCGTCATGGAGAAAGTGGACTCGACGACGGCAAGCTTGATCGCCGAGGACTTTGGCGTTTTGCCCTGGGATCAAGCGATCGATCGCGCGGTCGACGCAACCATCGAGGGCTACGCGCAGCAACCCGGTTACGTGCAGCTCCTCTTGAGCATTCGACCAACCCCCGAGTTCCGGGAAATCACCGACGAGTCGAACGACCGAGTCGCAGCGATGATGGCTGCTCACCCCGCATTGCAAGCGGTCATCCCGAGCGATCGAGTTGAGCTGGTCACCCGTGCTGCGATTAAAGCAGTCAATGCGCTACAAGACTGGGCGCTTTCGACGGATGACCCAAAGCTCGCCGCTCAGATCATCGACGAAATGAAGACTTTGCTGAAGGGCTACCTGGCGGTCTACATGGGCGAGCCGGACTCTGGCCGCAAATCCTAACAAAAGATAGGTGCTTACAAGAAGAGCAAATAGTGAGCGATGCTCACTTTTCAAACAGGACGGTTGGTGTTACATACCAGGGGTTCGTGTCACGTCCGTGACGCACTCTCGAGGAGGAGCCCGAGCATGATTTCAAGATACCTTACGAGCGCGGTGCTGGCCGCATCGCTTCTGGCATTTGGCTGCGGTGATGACGAGGGCGGTACTGGAGGAGATGGTGCGACCGGCGGCACGGGTGGCGCGGGTGCTACGGGTGGCGCAGGCGGAAGCGGTGGAGTTGGTGGCGGTACAGGCGGAACCGGTGGCGGCGCAGGCGGTGCGGGTGGCACGGGTGGAATGATCGCCCTGGTCGACTGCAATAACTTGCCGGACCTCACTGCGTACGCGGTTGAAAATGCTCCGCCCACGCCGGCCGGTGACTGTACCGGAGAGATCTTCATGCCCGGCCTGGACGACGGTGCACGCTTAAATATCCGTCTCGAGAACGCGAACCCCGGGGACACGATCTGCTTGGCGGAGGGCACCTACGAGATGGAAGTCACCGTGAGCATCACCCTGGTCTCCGGCCTGACACTCAAAGGCATTGCGGACTCGCCCGACAAGACGATTCTCAACTTCGGAGGTCCAGGCACGGGCCCGGGCATCAACGTGACCGTGGACAATGTCACTATCGAAAACCTCTGGGTCAAGAACACCGGAGCCAATGGCGTCGTACAAGACGGAACGACGGGGTCCCGTTTCATCAAGGTCCATGTCAGCTGGGAAAACAAGGACAACACCCAGAACGGCAGGTACGGCATTTATCCGACGAACTGCGAAAACACGACGGTTGAGTATAGCCACGCTTCAGGTGCCAGCGATGCCGGTATTTACATCGGCAAATGCGGTTATGAGGACGACACAACCTCGGGCGGCGTCGTTCGTTACAACATTGCGGATTCCAACGTGGCCGGCCTCGAGGTCGAAAACAGCCTGGATGTCATCGTGCACGACAATTTGATCGTCAACAACACGGGGGGATTGCTGGCCCTGCAACAGCCCATTTCGGAGACGAAGCTCTCCAACACCAATGTCGAGATGTACGACAACCGGGTCTGGTGCAACAACACCGAGAACTTCGCAACGTCAGGTGTCGTGCAGGTGATTCCCCCGGGCACGGGCGCGCTCGCCTATGGCGGCGACGGTGTAGACATCCACGACAACGACATTCAGAACAATGATACGGTCGGCGTCGCCATCGTCAGCAACTTCCTTCTCTGTCAGCTCACGCAGTTCGAGGATGAACCAAGCGACTGCCCGCCCTACCCCGTGGGTTACGTCCCGTACTCGAAGAACGTTTACGTCCACGACAACTTCTTCGCGGGCAATGGAACGAACGCAGGGCCGCCTTTTGGTGACTTGTTCAACCTTCTCAACGTGGGAACACCGCAGAGCCCGCTCGAAGACATCGTCTGGTTTGGCAACATCGAGCCACCGGGCACCGAGGACCCAGGGATCTGCCTCGGCGCGAACAACACCGCAAGCTACCGTGACATCACATCGAACGCCTGCCAGGCCGCATGCGACGGCATCGACCCGCCTCCAGGGAATCCAGATGCCGCGGCTCAATGCGACGTCGCGTTCGGCATTTGCTCCGCTGAGAACACCACGACCGAGACGACAGGTCGAGACTGCGATCCGTCTCGTTGACCCCGACCTAGAAAGAAGGGAAGCGCGCCATGAATCGAAAACTTAACTTGCCGTTCTTCCTCCTCATGGTCGCGGTGGGCTGCGGAAGCGGCGACTCCTCTGGTACGGGCGGTACCGGAGGCGCTGGAGGCGAAGGAGGAGCTTCGGGCACCGGGGGGAGCGGCGGCGCGGGCGCTTTCGGTGGCGACGGCGGCACCGGCGGCACGGCCGCCACCGGGGGTACTGGCGGGTCCGGAGGCGGCGAAGGCGGTGTCGGAGGAGGTGCCGTGGCTAGCACTTGTGGTAGCAGCGTGCCTGCGCGCCTGTCCGAGTGGGGCCTTTTTGACAACATTCGGGACCAGGTGCCCGCGGAAGGCGTCATTCCGTACGAGGTGACGTCGCCCCTGTTCAGCGACGGTGCGCTCAAGCGTCGCTTCGTCACGCTTCAAAAAGGCGGGACGATTACCTACTCGAACGACACCACGAGATGGCAGAGCCCTGTGGGCACCATCTACGTCAAGACCTTTGCCTATCCTCCCAATGATCTGGAGAACCAAACGAAGGAGCAACTGATCGAGACCCGCCTCCTCGAGCATGTGGCCGCCGAAGACGATCGCTTGGGCTGCAGCGGCGAAGCGTCCTGCTGGAACGTCCACGTCTACGTCTACAACGAGGACATGACCGATGCGATCTGTCAGTCCGGCGGTGCTGTCGTCTCGGTGACCTACACCGACGACAAAGGTCAGCAGAAGGAGGTTCCCACCTATGCGGTTCCCACCAACGGTGCATGCCGCGATTGTCACGGACCCTTTCCCGACAGCAGGACACTGGGCCCATCGACCGGGATGTTCAACCGCGGCAACGACTATGGCGGCACGATCGTCGACAACCAGATCGACCAGCTTTTCGACCTCGGCATGTTGGCGACGGTCGAACCACCACCCCAGCCTCCGCCCAAAGAAGAGCGGACGACCTATGTCGACCCAATCCCGTATGCGGCTACCTGCCAGACCCCCGACTGCATCCATGACGCGGCGCGGTCTTGGTTCGACGCAAATTGCTCGCATTGTCATGCACCCGATGGCGAGTTCAAGGAGCAGGGTCTCTACTTGGACTATGCAAGCATGGACCCGACTAACCCCACCGACCTCGACTTCAGGAGCTGGGGGATTTGCAAGACTCCAACCTCTGGGGGCTGTGGTTTCGGAGGGTACGATATCCTCGCAGGGGATCCGGACAATTCAATTCTCCTTTGCCGGATCGATCTGGTCGGCAGAGACCAGATGGCACCGGTCGGGCGTACGCTCATCGACGACGACGGAGTTGCGCTGATCCGCCAGTGGATCACCAACCTGCCAATCCTGTTCCCAGACATTCCCGTGCTGTGCACCAACTAGTCACCGTATTGTACCGCATCGCGGCTCTCACTTTCGTGGTGTTCGTCGGTGCGTGCGGCGATTCGGAGGCGCCGGGAACACCGGCATTGGGAGCGGCGGGAACGCCGGGAATGGATGGAACCGGCGGGTCGGGGGGATCCCCGACGGAGGTCGCCTTGCCCTGGCCCTTGACCGAATTCCCTGAGCTTCCGGACATCGCCAAGGACGTTCCGGAGGCACGGATCGAGCTTGGGCATCTCCTTTTCTTCGATCCGATCTTGTCGATCGACAAACAAACCGCCTGCGTGACCTGCCACAGCGAGCAATGGGGTATGGGCGACGGGTTGGCGCGGGCGGTCGGTCACAGTGCAGGCCTTCTTGCCGGCCCGGGCCGTCGTGGCCCGAACAACCTTCGGCGCAACTCTCCGATTCTCTACAATCTCGTTTTTCGAGAGAGCCTGCTCTGGACGGGTGGAGCGGCCACACTGGAGGAACAAGCGCTGATCCCTCTTTTCGCCTCAGATGAAATGAGTGCCGATCCGGATCAAGCCATCGCAGACCTGTCCGCCATTCCAGAATACGTGGACCGCTTTACGGACGCGTTCCCCGAAGATCCTAGCGTCACGATCGAGAATTTGGCCTCGGCGCTGGCCGCGTACCAACGCACATTCATCTCCGACGGCTCGATATACGACGCGTACGCCGCGGGTCGGCCTGAATTGATGACGGATGACGAGATTGAAGGAATGTTCCGTTTCGCTGAAATGGGATGCGACGGTTGCCACAGTCCCCCGCTCTTCGAGTCCGAAACGTTCGCAAATCGAAACGTGCCCGAGGTCGAGGGAATTGTCGACCATGGGCGTGAAGAATTCACAGGACTTGAACAAGACCGAGGCAAATTTCGCGCGGTCACGCTCCGGAATCTGAGGAACTCGGAGCCCTACTTCCACAATGGGACCGGGATAAAGATGGAAAACGCGGTTCGCCACGAGCTCGAGCAGAGTAGAATGCCGTTCACCGACGACGATGTTCGCCTGATCACTCTGTTCATCGACAAGACGCTCCGCGATGAGAGGCGCGAGGCGATCCGTCCTGCGAGCGTGCCCAGCGGCCTGCCGATTCCGGTCGACCCGCCTGGCAGCCGCTAGGGCTCGACCACCATCAACTGGCTCTCGGTCAGCGCAGCGTCGTCTTCGATTAAGTCCACACGTGAACCGGAGAAGCGCCGGGCCGCCGCCAACGCGCGCGCTCCCTTGTCCTGGTCGAGGCACCACTGGGCGTGTTCGACGAGGAGCGCGAGCTCGAGGGCGCGGCCTAGCGTCATCGCAAAACGCCTTGCGCCTGCTTCGAGCACGGGTCGGTTTTCGGTGGCGCTCTCGAGCCAGCGTCCGGCGTGCTCGACCGCGGAGCGAGCGCGGCGGGCGGCTTCTTGAAGACGTGCATCCTTCACCGAACCCAGCAGTCGCTTGATCTCTTCGACGTAGGCGCCCCAAATCCCTTCTTGGCGAAGCACCTTCAGCGAGTCGAGCGACAAGACGTTGGTGGTGCCTTCCCAGATCGAAAGCACCTGCGCATCGGCGAGGAGCTGGGGAAGGCCGGTGTCGTTGACATAGCCGGCGCCCCCGAAACACTCGAGGGCTTCGGACGACACGCTGACCACCTGTTTGCCGGTGGTGAGCTTGGCCAGAGTCGTGATCAGGCGAAGCGCGAGCTCCTCCGACGGCGTTGCGACACGTGCTTCCGAGCGCCCCAAGAGATCCGCGACGCGAAATGCGAGCAAGAACGCCCCGTCCGCTTCGGCGACCATTTCCGCCAGCGTGTCGACGTGAAGCGGCATTTCGCTCAGAGGCTGCCCAAATACCTTCCGACGGCGCGCGTAGTCGATCGCGAGCGCGATCGGCCTTCGCATCCCATAGGCCGCGCCAATTGCGTTCCAAGTCCGGGTGATGTTGAGCATCGGCGTGATGTTACGAACCCCGTTCTCGAGACCCGCGACCGGGATTGCGGGAGTCCCCTGCAGCGTGAGCTCGGCGGTCGGAAGCTTTCGAGTGCCGAACTTGTCTTTGAGGCGGTTCAGCTGAATGTTTTTGAGTCGGCCATCCTCGTCGCGGAGCTCGAGATAGAACACGGCAAGGCCACGACCACCAGGGGGGTTGCCTTCCGGCCTAGCGAGCGTGATCGCCATTTCCGACGTGGTCGCCGATGTAAACCACTTCGTTCCGTACAAACGCCAGGTATCTCCATCAAGACGGGCGACCGTCTCGGTTTGGTTGACGTCTGAGCCACCGATGCGCTCGGTCATCCACTGGCCCGACGTCCACATCGATGCAGGGTCTCGCGAAAGAAGTCGCGGCAAGGCATGGTCGATGAGCTCCTGGTTCTTCGAATCGAGCAGCGTGCGTGCTGCGCCATCGGTCATCGCCAATGGGCACGAGTAGGTGTCCATCGATGCCTGTACGAGATAGTTCATCGCGTGCTGATGCGTGCGCGCATGCGGTCCCAGCGCCGAGTCATAACCAGCCGCCACCAACCCGTACTCCGCCGAGATCACCTGCGCGCGTTTCCAAACCGATGTGACCTCGATGCGATCGACCCGATGACCCCAAGCGTCCCACTCGATGTGGCGCGGCTCGTTCACCCGGTCCTCGAGGGACGCGCGATAGAGCTCCCCGCCACTCAGCTCCCCGAGTGCGCGGTACTCGGGCTCAAACCGCTTGAGCAGGTCTCTCGGGAGTGATCGCTCGAGGTGTTCTTTCAGGAGCGGATCAGAATCGTATTGATTTCCGAGGGTTGGCGGATCTTGGTAGAAGTCCATGTTACGGATGATAGCAGTGTCTGCAGATCATTGAAACCTCCGAGATCCGGTCGTAAGTGCTAGAGATCCCGCATGATCCCGATCAAGGCCGCGACCGCGTCACTGAATCAGACGCCCCTCGATTGGGCCGGCAACCAGAGCCGGATCGAGGAGGTCCTGCGAAAGGCCCGCGCCGAAGAGGTGTCGCTCCTCCTCTTGCCGGAGCTCTGCATCACCGGGTACGGCTGCGAGGACGCGTTCCTCGGAACCGATGTCGCTGCAAGGGCTTGGTCGATGTTGATGGCGCTCGTGCCGCAAACGAAGGGAATGGTGGTAAGCATCGGCTTGCCAGTTCGCCGACGGGGTGGGTTGTACAACACCGCCTGCCTCGTCGCCGACCAACGCATCAGAGGCTTCGCTGCCAAAGAACATCTAGCGGGGGAAGGCCTCCACTACGAGCCGCGCTGGTTCAAGTCGTGGCCGAACCACAAGGTGGTGACGTTGGAACACGAGGGCCAGAGCTATCCGTTTGGCGACGTGTTCTTCGACTTCGAAGGCGTGCGTATCGGGTTCGAGATTTGCGAAGATGCGTGGGTCGCCCAGCGCCGTGGCGCCTTCGACGGTCATGCCATGGACATCATCTTAAACCCGAGCGCCAGCCACTTTGCATTTGGCAAGCACGAAGTTCGCGAGCGTCTCGTGCTCGAAGGCTCCCGTTCGATGGCGGTCACGTACCTGTACGCGAACTTGCTCGGCAACGAAGCTGGTCGAGTCATTTACGACGGCGGCTGCTACATCGCGCAAAACGGGAAAATGCTGGCCGGCTCGCCTCGGCTCACCTTCGACGATTGGGTGCTGACGACCGCGACGGTCGATGTCGACGCATCGAGGACCGAGCAGGTGCGCACGACGAGCTTTGAGGCCGACAGCACGGACCCGGGCGAGAAGCGAGTCACCGTCGATTTCGCGTTTCCCAAGGCGAAAATGCAGCGAACGACGCCCTCGGTAGCGCCATGGGAGACCAGCAAGAGCCACAAAGAAGAAGAGTTCGTGAGGGCGATCACGCTCGCCCTGTTCGATTACCTCCGAAAGAGCCATTCGCGCGGCTTCGTTCTCAGCATCAGCGGCGGGGCCGACTCGGCTGCGGCCGCATGTTTGGTTGCCTTGATGGTCGACCGGGCGCTCGCTGCGCTCGGAAACGACGTCGTTGCGCGCAAGCTCGGATGCGAGCCTCAACCGAGCGCTCGGCAGTGGGTGAGCAAGTTGCTCTGCTGTGCCTACCAGAGAACCGACAACAGCACCGAGGTCACTAGGGACGCCGCGGCTGGTATCGCCAATGCGTTGGGCGCTACGTTCTACTTGCTCGACGTGCAGAAGATCGTGGATGACTATGTAAGCCTGATCTCCGAGGCGACGGGCCGCACGCTGACATGGGAAGACGACGACATCACCCTGCAAAACATCCAGGCCAGGGCGAGAGCACCGAGTGTTTGGATGCTTGCAAACCTGCGCGGGGCGCTTCTCCTCTCGACGAGCAATCGTTCGGAAGCGGCTGTGGGCTATGCCACGATGGATGGCGACACGGCAGGGGGCCTCAGCCCAATCGCAGGGATCGACAAGGCGTTTCTAAGACATTGGCTCAGGTGGCTCGAGACCGAGGGCCCCATGGACATGGAACCGATTCCCGAACTTCGCGCCATCAACGAGCAGACCCCCACTGCAGAGCTCCGCCCCAAAGACAAACATCAAACCGATGAAGAAGACCTGATGCCCTACCCGGTGCTCGACTTCATCGAACGACTCGCGATCGGCGACAAGCTCCCACCCGCTGACTGCCTCGCAATGCTGCAGAGCGAGTTCACAGACTACGACGAGGAGGCTCTTCGCACCTGGGTTAAACGGTTTTTTCGGTTGTGGTCGCGAAACCAGTGGAAGCGAGAGCGGTACGCGCCGTCCTTTCACGTCGACGACAAGAACCTCGACCCCAAGACTTGGTGTCGGTTTCCGATCCTCTCTGGCGGGTTCGAACGCGAGCTCTCAGAGCTTTGAGCGAACCGTCTCGACCATTCGGTGGATCTCGTCACGGACGACGTCGGGGCGCTCCATCGTCATGAAGTGGGACGCGCCCTTTAGTTTGACGAGCCTTGTGTCCGGCCGTGCGCGCACGAAAGCGTTGCACGATTCTTCGGTGAGCGGCGGGCCGGAGCTTTCACGGGCGATCAATGTCGTTGGACACCTGAGCCGCTTCACGTAGCCAAACGAGCGAGGGGTAGCTTTGGCAAAAGTCCGGCTCTCCCACGCCCTGTCGCAGCTCAGTCGAACGCCATCCTCGGTCGGAACGGTGCCTCCCTCCACGTACGCTTCGATCCACTCTCGAGGCCAAGTGCGAAAGGCGCCCTTGTTTTCGAAGTTGTCGACCGCAGCTTTCTTCGACGAAAACTCCATGGTCCGCTTCGCCGCGGCTCGAGCGATAGGCAGCCGTCGCGTCCACCCGACCGCACGGGCGGCAGGCAGCCACCAACCCATGCTAGGCGGTGGCAACACCGGGTCCACCAGGACCAGGCCCGCAACCCATTCCGGGTTCGCCGCGGCGAGCTCGAGGCTCACGGTTCCGCCCATCGAATGCCCGACGAGCACGGTGGGTCGTGGGATCGTCGCGACCAGGCTTTCGAGGTCACGCACGTACGGCTTCCAGCTGCGAAGTGTTCGGGGATTCGCAGGCGCTTTCGACAGGCCATGCCCGCGCGCATCCATCGCGTACACGTCGATCGTGAGATCGAGACTTTCGAGTAGCGGAGCGTAGGTGTTCGCGTTGAAGCCCGTGGCATGCGCGAAGTGCACCGCCACTACGTTTTCACCCCGAGCCGACCGGCGAAGAAGCGAAAACTCTCCGAACCACTCCCGCCGAAGACTCACGGCTCGAGATTGATTCGCTTGAAGACGCGCGCAACGATGCCATCCGCGGTGGCTGGCATGAAGCGTTTTAGCGCGTCGGCTACGCGGGTCTCGGTGGTGATCAGCACCCTCGGGGAATTGTATTCGATGGCTTTGACCACGCGGGTCGCTACGACATCGGGCGAGGTCCCGAGACGATCGAAGAGCCGCTGCGTGTTGGTGCGCACAGCCTCAGACGTGGTGACCAATCTGGCGTCACGTAAGATGTTGGTTTGAATCGTGCCCGGATGCACCGAGGTGACGCCAATGTTGAGCCCGGCCAATTCTGCCCGGAGCGACTCGCTGAAGCCCCGTATGGCAAACTTGGTCGCCACATAGCTGGTCTGAAGCGGCGGTGCGATGATCCCGAGCACGCTCGACAGATTCACGATGTGACCCTCGCCTGCGGCCTTAAGATGGGGGAGAAAAAACTTGCAGCCGTGGATGACACCCCAGAGATTGACGCCAACGATCCAATCGAAGTCTTCGAGACTCTGATCTTCGAACGAGGCATAAACACTGACTCCGGCGTTGTTCACCAGGATGTGTACGGCGCCGTGTGCGGCTACGACGTCGTTGGCAAAGGCCTGCATCTGCGCCCTATCCGCCACGTCCACATGATGCGTGGTCACCGACACCCCTGCCGACTCGAGCTCGGTCGAGAGCTCGTCGAGCGAGTCTTGGTTCACATCGCATAACGCAAGTCGGCATCCCTTGGCGCCGAGCGCAAGCGCGGTCTCGCGTCCAATCCCGCTTCCCGCCCCGGTCACGACAGCAACCTTGTTCGTCAGCTCACGCATACGACTCTGCCGTACAGACCCTACAAGCGCCTGCCTAGAGCGCAACCCGCCCTCAAAAAAGGGGACTGTCCCCTTTTGTCGAGAATTGTAAATCCGTCAGGAATCTTTTGGGGTGATCCGCCACTGTGCTAGGTTGCTAGCCGCTGGGGAAGCAAACAAGGAGAAGTGGGTATGAGATTTTTGGTAGCGTTAGTATTAACGGGTGCACTCGCGGTCGTGGGCTGCGGTGACGATGAAACGAATGGCACCGGGGGAGATGGTGGCGGCACAGCCGGGACGGGTGGCGCAGGCGCCACGGGCGGCACGGGCGGCACGGGCGGTGGAACCGGCGGCAGCGGCGGCGGAACTAGCGCCTCCCCGGTCATCGAGAACATCGCATGGGAGACTGGGGCCGGCTGCCAACAGTTCACGGCCAGCGATTACACCGTCACCGTGACGGCCACCGACGCCGACAACGATGTTTCGGAGCTTACGTATTCGGGAAGCGTGACAACGTGCACCCCCGGGATCACGGCTGACGAGTCGACGATCAACTGCCCGAACAACGCGCTGTACGCGGGCACCGTCACGGTGGAAGACCCCCAAGGCAATACGGCTTCGGCGAGCTTCTCCATCGATGTCTGCGAATCCAGCAGCTGTGACGGGAACCCTTCTGTCGCTTGCTCACTCTGAGCCGCAGGAGCGAGATACGATAGTCACCAACGCCGGCGCCAGCACTCATGCTGGCGCCGGCGCTGACATTTTAGCTGACACTGGCACAGACACTGGCACTGGCGCTGGCACTGGCGCTGACGCCGACACCGCCGCTGACACCGGCACCGTCCCCTGGTATGCTCGCCTCCCTTCATGGCGGGCAACGGCAAGTACCAAGCTGACATCGTCATCATCGGTGGCGGGCTCGCCGGAATGGTCGCGGCGCTCGAGCTCCTCGATGCCGGCAAGAGCGTCGTCCTGTTGGACCGCGCGTCCCGAGACCGCTTTGGTGGTTTGGCCCGATGGTCGTTCGGCGGGATCTTTTTCGTCGATTCCCCGGAGCAGCGCAAGAACGGCATCAAGGACTCGGTCGACCTCGCGATGCGCGATTGGGTGCGTTACGGCGAGCTCGATCCCAACGATGTCTGGCCGTATCGGTGGGCGGAGGCCTACGTCAACCGCTGCACCGAAGAGGTTCGCGGATGGCTCCACGAGCGCGACGTCCGCCTCTTTCGCGCGGTCGGCTGGACCGAGCGAGGCTACTTCGTCCCCGGAAACTCCGTGCCTCGCTTTCACATCGTCTGGGGCACTGGCGAAGGGATCGTCCTTCCGCTCATCCCGCGGCTCGAGGCGCACGAAAAAGCCGGTCGGTTGCATCTTCACTTCAATCACAGCGTGGCAAGCCTGACCCGGGAAGGCGGCGCAGTGGTCGGATGTCAAGGCACGAGCGGCGGCGGCGCATTCGAGGCACGAAGCGATGCGGTCGTGATCGCAGCCGGCGGCCTCGCTGGGAGCCACGACAAGGTTCGTTCGATTTGGCCTAGAGACCAGTGGGGCGAGCCCCCGGAGCCGATGCTCAACGGCTCGATGCCTGAAGCGGACGGGCGTCTTCTCGATTTGGCCGAGGACCTCGGGGCCAATATCACCCATCTCGAAAAGATGTGGAACTACGCCGCAGGCGTGCGCCATTGGGAGCCGCTCTTTCCAAATCATGGCCTGAGCCTCGTCCCTGCGAAGTCTCCGCTTTGGGTTAACTACCAGGGGCGCCGCTTCGTCGACCCACCCCTCGTGGGCTCGTTTGACACCCTGCTTCTGATCGACCGCATCTGCCGGGAAAAGAAGAAGTACTCGTGGCAGATCATGAACCGGCGAATCGCCAACAAAGAGTTCGCCGTTTCGGGGGCCGAATTCAACCCGGCGGTACGGGACAAGAAGCTCGGAGCGTTCATTTTACGACTGCTTCGCGGCAATGGCGACCAGGTTCAGGAGTTCATCGACCACTGCCCTGACTTCGTCACCGCACAAAGCGTACCCGAGCTCGCACAGAAAATGAACGCGCTCGCCGGCACGAATGACGTCGATCCCAAGGTGCTCGAACGCGACATCGCCGACTACGACGCCAACATCGAGCGCGGCGCGCGCCTACAAAACGACGATCAGCTTCGACGTATCGCGCATTGCCGGCAGTATCTCGGGGACAGGCTTCGCACCTGCAAAAACGCCAAGATCGTCGACCCGAGCTCGATGCCTCTGATCGCGATTCGAACTCAGATCCTGACGCGCAAGAGCCTCGGTGGCATCCAGGTCGATCTAGATGCGAGGGTCCTCGACAAGACTGGCAACCCGATACCGAATCTTTTCGCCGTCGGTGAGTCGTGTGGCTTCGGCGGGGGCGGAATGCATGGGAAGCGGGCGCTCGAAGGTACTTTTCTCGGTGGATGCGTGTACTCCGGGCGCGTAGCTGCGAGGGCGATAAACACCGGCCGAGGTGTGAGGTAGAATAGAAGATGAAACAAAGCGGTGCATGGTTAACATGTGTGCTCAAACGCCATACCATCGGATAAGGGCCGTCATGAAACACTGCGTACCATCGATCGTCTTCCTGCTCACACTCGTCGCGATATGGCCCGCTCGGCCGGTCGCGACTGCCGACACGGGAGTCGACAAGCCGGCGGCGCCCAAGCAGATCGATGTCACCCCACCGCTCATTCCCATCCCGGGCGCGCGCGTCACCAAGACGGGTCTTCTGGTCGGCGGGCAGCCCAGCCCCGAGCAACTCAAGGCGATTCACCGGGCCGGGTATCGCACCGTCATCAGCCTCCGCGCCCCAGACGAGCGTGGCGCTGCGGGCGAGCGTGCAGCCGTCGAGCGCTTGGGGATGACGTTCGTTTCGATTCCAGTTCGGGGTGCGGCGGGTCTCACCGAGGACAACGCCCGCAAGCTCGGACAAGCTCTCGACAAACCGGACGTTCTTCCGGCGGTGGTTCACTGTGCGTCAGGGCAGCGCGCCAGCGCCATGTTGGGCCTCGAGGCCTTCGTCGTCGATCGTGTCAGCGCTGCGGCCGCCATCGAGTTCGCGAAGGTACTCGGAATGAAGAAACACGAGGCAGCTCTTCGGAAACGGATTGCAGAGATCTGCAAAGCGGACAAGTCGCGCCATTGCGAGGGCGTACGATGACCGAGAAAGCGAGAGCGCTGGTGCTGCTAGCCCAAGGGAACGAAGAGATGGAAGCGGTCATCGCCATCGACGTGATGCGCCGCGCCGAGATCGACGTGACGGTAGCTGGGCTCGACGGGGCGGGTCCGATACGCTGTAGCCGTGGCGTCGTGATCACACCGGATGTGGCGCTCGAAGAGGTCTCCGGCGAATACGATATCGTCGTGCTTCCAGGTGGTGCGGAGGGCGCGCAGCGACTTGCCGAAGCCCCAGCCGTCGGCGAGCTCCTCCGCAACCAAGAGAAGGCGGGGCGCCGGGTGGGTGCGATCTGCGCGGCACCGGTTGCACTCAAACAACATGGCGTGTTCAAGGGGCGCCGAATGACCAGCCACCCGAGTGTCCGGACCCTGCTCGAGGACTGGGGCGAGTACAGCGAGCACTCCGTCGTCGAAGACGGCAACTTGATCACGAGTCGTGGTCCAGGAACGGCCTTCGCGTTCGCGCTGCGCATCGTGGGGGCGCTCACCGACGCCGAACGCATGGCACGAGTCCGGGCGCCGATGATGTTTCCCGTTCAGGTTTCCTGACTACTCGGGCTCGGGCGGTGGGCGGGTCACGCGCGGCCGCACGGTGACATCCGCCCCTGCCACCTGGGCAAGCACGCGATACAACGCCGTCCCTTTCAAGAGCCCAGGCGCTGTCGGCGTCTGGTCAGGCTCCGGCACCGGAAAAGTGGCCACGATGCATCCATCTCCCGACGGTCTGATCTCGATTTCGGGGCTCAGCGACGCCGCCAGGCCCCTCATCGCGACGTTCCCGGCGAGAAGCTCCGAGCGGAACCAACGGACATCGCGCTCCCAAGCGGCTTCGAGGAGGCGCTGCAGCAAGAGCGTGCCCAAGCCCTTGCCCTGAAACCCGTCGAGGATCGTCACGGCTGGCTCGGCGGTGTCCGGTTGGTTGGCGAGGCGCACGAATCGGGCAGAGCCGACCCCCTCGTCTCGAGACACCCAGTGACGCCGCACCGCGCCAAGTGCAAAGTGGTCGAACCCGTCGACCTCGGTCAAATAGCGAAGCTCGCTTTCGCTGAGACTCTTCTTCGGTGTCATGAAGCGGGCGTATCGAGACTGCGGCGAGAGTTGCTCGAACCCCTCGAGGAGCATTTTCTTGTCGGACGGCTGGATCGGCCGTATCTGAACGCGTTGGCCGTCCGAAAGCTCGACCGTTTCCTGGTACGAATCGCCGTAGCGGTACTGTCGCGCGTCCTCCCCCATGGAGCCGGAACCCTAGGCACGATCGAGCGCTTCGACAACCGCTTCCATGGTCTCCGCTGCGCCCGCGCGCAATCGATAGTCCACGATGTGTGAGACCTCGCTGGCGTCGGGGTTGATTTCGACCGTAAGCGCGCCGCGCCTCCGCGCATCGAGGACCGGCTCCGCGATGTATGGAAAAACACTGGTCGTTCCAATGCTGAACACCGCATCGAAACCGCGCGTCAATTGCTCTTGTAATAGCTTGGTGCGGTCCAACGGCAACATTTCACCGAACAACACGACCTCGGGGCGCACCAAAGAATTACACTCGGGGCACGAGGGCGGAATCTCAATCCCATCATAGCTTTCGACACGCCACCGATAACCACATCGGGTACATACGAGATGATGCACGTCGCCGTGGATGTCGATCACCCGTTGGCTGCCAGCGGCGCGGTGCAGGCCGTCGACGTTCTGGGTCAAGGTCCACACGCGATTCAAGCGGCGCTCGAGCAGCGCGATCAGCTCGTGCGCCCGGTTTGGCCGGGCATCGCGACAAGAGCTCTCGATCTGGTGAATGTACTTCCAGGTGAGCGCAGGATCGCGACGAAACATCTCGCCGGACAGAGCGACTTCGATCGGGACGCCATCGTCGGTCGTCTCTTGCTCGTAGAGCCCTCCGATCCCGCGGTAGGTGGGCAACCCCGAGTCAGCCGAGATCCCCGCCCCGGTGACGAAGAGCACGCTGTGGCAGGCCGATAACTGCCGCGCAATGTCGGAGACGTCCCGATCCAGCACGGGGATGGGTTATCCCATTAATTGAAGCCGCGCCACTACCGGCATCGGCCAGCGCTCTCTATACACGGCTCATGCTGTTCTCCACGTCCAAGAAGCTACGCATGCCCACGCCCGACCAAGCCCCACCCGGCCGCGCCTTGGAGATGCCCGTCCCGGAGCGACACTTCGTGTTGGACGCGCCCCTCAAGGGACCCTTTCCCGGCGATACCGAGCAGGCGATCTACGGGCTCGGGTGTTTCTGGGGTGCCGAGCGAAAGTTTTGGGAAGCCCCCGGTGTCTACACCACCGCGGTTGGGTACGCCGGAGGCTACACGCCTAACCCAACGTACCAAGAAGTCTGCTCGGGTCTCACCGGACACAACGAAGTGGTGCTGGTCGTCTATCGACCTTCCGAAATCGGCTATGACCAGCTGCTCAAGATTTTTTGGGAGAGCCACGACCCCACTCAAGGCATGCGGCAGGGGAACGACACCGGCACGCAGTACCGCTCGGGGGTGTATTACTTCGATGATTCGCAGCACCAACTGGCGATAGCATCGCGAGATGCGTATCAACGCGCGATTGGTGGCGCCGGCTATGGCGACATCACGACCGAAATCGTTCTGGCGCCGCCGTTTTACTATGCCGAAGATTACCACCAGCAGTACCTCGCGAAGAATCCCGGCGGCTACTGTGGGCTGGGCGGCACCGGCGTAGGATGCCCGACGGGCGTGACATAGACACGACTCAACCGCAGTAAGCTGCGGATTTCACCTGGATATTTGTGCATCGTCCAGGGGAATTATTGGTTGACCTATCAGCCGGTTTTCCCTGTATCCTGGCCAGCCTCCCGACCGACGGGCGGAGGAGCCCCTGATCATGAAGCACAAACTGATGACGGTATGCCTCGTCGCAGGCCTGCTCACGCCAGCATCTGCCAGCGCAAATCCCGAACCAACGGCATACGACTCACGAAGCATCGCCATGGGGCTCACTGGCGTGACATTCCTGGATCGACCCGCGGCCCTCGTGCTCAATCCAGCCAACCTGGAAGGCATCGAGAACCTCGGCTTCACCTTCAACTTCACTGCATTGTTCACGAACCAGCGGGCGCCGGTCGCGGGCCCCAACACGCGGGTCGACTCCGGGGTCGGGTTTGGCCCGATTCCATCCGGCTTCATCGCCGGGAGAATTGCACCTCGGGTGGTGTTTGCTGGAGGGATTTACATCGAGACCGGTTACGGGTCGTCCTTTGATCAGGTGAGATGCGTGGATGGTGATCCGGTGGGACCTGGGCCTGAGTACGCTCCCAGCACCCCTCCCAACTGCACCAACCCCGATCCTCAGAACCTCGACGTGACCTTCTTTGTCGGCGAGTTCTCGGCAGGCTTATCCATTCGCGCCCACGAGAAGTTTTGGCTAGGTGTTGCACTGCGGTTGCCGTTCTCGAAGCAGACCGCCGACCTCTGGCAGAATAGCCTTGCAGCTCTACCCGGATATACGCCTGGCAATCCCGGCTACGGGCGCGTGAAGAATGACATCGGAGGCGTGGGTTTTCCGTCGCCCCGATTCGGCTTCACCATCAAACCGCACCGTAAGGTCAGGATCAGCGCGATGTACCGCATGTATTCGAAGATCAGGCTGACGGGCACCACCGAAACCGACCTCTTTCCGGAGCCCCTCAACGCCGAAGCGGATTGGTTCATCCCTCACGCGTTGGCCTTCGGGGTCTCCTATCAGGCCAACAGCCACCTGCTGCTGGTTTTTGAAGCACGAGTTCAGTTTCATGAGGCTGAGAAAACGGGGAATAAGAACCAGACTGTCGTCGCCTCGTTGGCTGACGGGACCGTATTGAGCGAGATCGTGGTCCCGTTCGGCTGGCAGAACGCCTGGAGCCTCAAGATCGGGTTCGAGTATCGCTTCAAGAAGGAGTTCTTGGCGCTCAGATTGGGCACCAACATCTCTACGGGCGCGACCACCGGGGAGTTCGCCCAGTATTTCACTCCGCCGCCGAGTTCTTTCAATATCTCCACGGGCAGCGCTGGTCTCGGCTTTTATTGGAACGACCGAAACGACCCGAGCATCAAAGACAAGTATAGGCTCGATCTCGCGGGCCTCTTTTCCTCGACGGGCAAGACCTTCGGCAACGAGTTCATCGGCACTACCGCGCAGGTTCCGGGAACGGACCCGCCCCAGGACGTGGTGCTCTGCTCCGACCAACAGGTTGTGCGTACCGGCTGCCCGGGACGCTACCGGGTGTTGAGCTTCTGGGCGTCGGTGTCGTTCACTCTGCAGTACTGACCGGCTGCACGGATAGGACGGGTGCGTAGAGCATCGAGTCGCCGCGCTTCCACCAGTGCCCGTTTTCGCGGCGCTCGTCGGGCGACGTGAATTCGTACTCGTAGATCAGGGCCCGGATCAGCGTCGGAGGCGAGTCTTCAAACGGGTTTACGTCGAGGAGCGCGACGATCGAGGGTTCGTCGGCGAGGAGGCCCCGCATGAAGCTCGCGAGCCAGGCGTTTCGCCGGAAGTCGCCAAGGGCCGCGAACCACATCTGCCAGTCGAGACGCGGTTGGTGAGGAGCGACCCAACGCGGCGCTTCCTCGAGCGGCCCCGGCTTGTAGCGGAACGCGTAGGGCTCCCAGTGCTCGCCGTCGCGGCTGCCCTCGATGATGATCTCGGGCCTACTGGTCGTCATAACCGAGAACAAACCGTAGTTGTTGAAGGTGCTGAACGGGTAGATTGGTCGGAGCCAGCCCGGCATTCGTCGCTCTCCGAAGGTTCCTGTGTAAAAGATGATCGCGCTGAGGGCGATCACGATCGCCGGTGCGACCGCGGCTCTCGGTCGCCAAGTTGGCTCGTCCCGGGCAGCGAGCCGCTCGAGGATGCGCTTTGGGACGAATCGCTCGAGGAGCTGATCGTCGAGAACGGTCAAGCAGAGCAGAACCGTGAGCAGATTGAAGAACCCGTAGTTCCCTGTGATCGCAATCAGCGTCATCAACCCGATGATCAGCCCTGCGCCCGTGCGCCGCGCCGCGACGAGAGGAACCCAAATGAGAACCGGCGCGCCAAACTCGATGATGAACATCAGCAGACACGAAAGCTCGTGGAACCAGCGAGGCAACAGATTGGCGTACCAGGCGAGCGCCGTCGGCAGAGGCTGGGTCCAGTAGTGATAAGTCAGCGCGGTGAGATCAGCCCAGGTCGGATCGTGACTCGCGAGCTTCACCCACGCCGAACGGAAGACGAGGCGCGACAGGAGAAACCAAAGCGCCCATCTGGCCACCTTGTTGGGCTCGGCATGGGTATGAAGCCTGTCCCAAGAGCGCCACGAAACGAAGAAGACCGACGTAAAGCAGGTCTCGAGAAGAAGCGTGTCCCACTGAAAAGACATGAACGGCCAACCGACCGTGACGAACGACATGTATGCCAGCCAGCAAACCAGTGCCGCGATCTTGGGCAGCCACCCTACGAGCAGGGCGACCGAACCGATCACTCCGAGCATCCAGACCGCCGTGATCATCGCGTCGCTTGCGCCGAACCAGAGCAGGGTCGGGTGATCGAAAAAGCTATGGCCAGCGCGATGAGCGGAGTCGACGAAGGCTGCAATCGGCGCCACGCCGCGCTCGCCGAACAGCCCCTGCGCCTGCACGCCCAATGAAAGGAACGCAATGAGAAGCGCCGCCCCGAGCGCACGCGCAAACACCCACGAGGAAATCACGAAGGTCGACTTGCCACGCTCAAGAGTCACGGCGGCCTAGCTACCACAGGATCGGGGGCAGTGTCAGCGCCAGTGCCAGCGCCAGTGTCAGCGCCAGCGCCAGTGCCAGCGGATTTGCATTTGCTCCTTGAATCAGGGGCCGAGATGCGCTCCAATCGCCAGATGCTCTGTCGAGTCTTGCCGCTGGCGTTGTGCTTGAGCCTGGCTTTCGGCGTCGCGCGCGCGCAAGAGACCATCCACTTCGAAGGTGATGTGCCCGAGGGGCCCAACACATTCTTCTTTTTGGATTTCGAGGTCCCCGAGGGGATTGTCGAGATCGAAGTTGCGCACGTCCACGTTCCCGAAGACACCGGCAATGTTCTCGACTGGGGAATCGACGACCCGAACGGCTCCCGCGGTTGGGGGGGCAGCAACCAAGAGAACGCGATCGTCGGGATCGAGGCGGCTTCACGGAGCTACATTCCTGGGCCGATGCCGGCGGGGACTTGGCGTGTCACCGTCGGCAAGGCGAAGATCGTGCCAGGCGAGCCCGCAGGCTATTCGGTAGACGTCACGCTTCGAACGATTGCGACCCAAGAGCCCCAGTCGCGCAAGCCCTATCAAGACCCTGGGGCGCTGAAGAACGGAGCGCGATGGTACGCGGGGGATTTCCACGTTCATACGAGGGAGAGCGGTGACGCTCGCTTTACCCTCACAATCGACGAGGCGCTCGACTTCGCGGAGGGACAAGGCCTCGATTTCGTGATGCTCTCCGAGCACAACACCAACAGTGGGTTGACGCTGTACGCCGATGCACAAGCGGGGCATCCGGATATCTTGATCTTCCCCGGGCAGGAGTTCACCACTTATCGGGGGCATGGAAACGCGCTAGGCGCTCTCGACAACGTCGACTACACGATCGACACCGATGGTTACACGATCGCGCAAGCGATCGAGGCATTCCACGCGCAGGGGGCGCTATTTTCGATCAATCATCCAAGTAACCCACTGCCAGACTGCCGGGGCTGCGCATGGACGCTCGAAGTCGACCCCACGACCATCGATGGGGTCGAGGTCCAAACGCTGATCTTGCCCGGCGTCGAGTTTTGGGAAGACTTGTGTGCGAACGGGTCGCACGCCACCGCAATAGCTGGAAGCGACGACCATAGAGCCGGACAGGATCTAGGAACGTTTGACACTCCGATCGGAACCCCGACGACCATGGTGTTTGCCTCCGAGCTCAGCGTCGACGCGATCTTCGAAGGGGTTCAAAGCGGACGCACGGTAGTCAAAGTCCTCGGCCCCAACAGCCCCATGATCGAAACCGAGCTCAGCGGAAAACGGGTCGGCAACACCGTCTTTGCCGACCAAGCGAACCTGAGCGTCGTGGTCACGGGTGCGGACGGAATGTCGCTTCGAGTCATCAAGAATGGTGACGTGCTCGAGGTGGTCCAAGTCTCTGGCGATCGCTTCGAACACGAGACTGCCGTAGAAGCACCGCCGGAAGGCGAGGACCGATACCGCCACGAACTCGTCAAAGGCGCACAGCGACAAAGCCTGAGCAGTTATGTGTGGCTTCGCAAAGCGGACGATGCGCCTGGCGGTGGCGGTTGCGATTGTCGCACGCCCGGCGCGGAGTGGAGCGATGGCGCTCTGCTGTTCTCCATTTTCTTCCTTTGTGGTTGGTGGCTACTCCGCCACCGTGCCGCGGGCCGGTCCTAATCTGGCCTGTGCGGGCGCTCGTTTTACCACGAGCAAGAGCGCGCCTCCGAACGTGACTGCCCCGGCAATCCAAAAAGCTGTGGCGTACCCGATCGATGCCGCAACCATGCCGAGGGTGTACGCGAAGAACGCGTGACCTCCATTGAAAGCGCCGTGCACGATCGATACGACCATTCCCCGGGAAGATGCGCTGGCACGTGCAATTCCGAGCGCCGTGAGCGCGGGATATGCGACGCCATGGGCGAGACCCATCGCGGCGCCAACGAGGAAGAGATGAGTCGGACCCACGGCTCCGAGCAGCGGCGGAACGGTGGCGTAAAGCGCAACCGAGACGAACGAAGCTCGGAGCACGCCGAATCGATCGATGAATCGACCCCCACCAAGTCGCACGGTGAGCGCGAGGATCGCAAAGCCCACGAAGAACGAGCGGATCTGGGTGACCCCTTCACCCAAAGCGAAAGGCTGATGAAGGGTGAAGAGTGCAGTGAATGACGCAGTGATTGCCAGGGTGGCGCCGTAGACGCGCAGCATGGGCATGCCGAGAATGGGCCGGCGCTTTTCCAGGTCCTGCGGGGCATATTTGGGCGGCTCCTTCAAGAACGCGGCGAGGACCGCAGCCAAGGCTCCAGCGGTCGCGCTGGCGATGAATACGTAGTCCCACCCGACGGTGGTTTCGAGGACTTCCCCGAGCGCGGGTGAGACCGCATTCATCGCGAGGTTTGCCGCGCCGAAGAAGCCGATCGCTTCGGCCATGCGGCCTTGGGGTGCGATGTCGGCGGTCATCGTGCCCGCAGAGTTGAAGGTCATGACCATCCCGATTCCCCACATCATCTGCGAGCAGTAGAGAAGAGGCCCCACGTCCTCGACGAAAACGTACGCAATGCCGGTGAGCATGAGCAGGACGTTGCCGGAAATCAGCCACGGGAGTCGCCCATACCGGTCGACCAGCCAACCTATCAGCGGGGTCACCATGACGGCCGTCAAGCCTTGGACGCCCACGACCTTGCCGATCCCCGCCGCATCGAGGGAAAGCTCCGTGGCTAAGAACTTCGGGAGGATCAGGTAGAACGACCACGACATCCCAAAGCACGCCATCATGGCGAGCAGCAGTGCGAACTCCCGCGTGAAGAGCCTTTCGTTCGCAGGAGGCTGCGAGGTGCTGGGCAAATTGGTCATCGCAGATCGTGGCCCAGTCCTTTGGTGCGATTTCTCGTGTCCGTCAATCTTAGGCGCAGTTAAACCCCCAGTTTTTCAACAGATCGCGCGCGTCTGAATTCGACCTTGCTAAAGAGTTCTACCTCCGTTCGCGGGGGTTGGAAAAAGGGGGGCGCCTTGGTACTCTCAACGAGATACTTCGTCTGGCTTATTTGCCGGTTATCAGTTGAGGGGCTCGGGATGCGTGTTGCTGATGTCATGAGTAGCAGGCCGGTGACGATCACCCCGGACGTTCCAGTGTCCGAGGCGCGCCGCGTTGCATCGGAGTCCGGCGTTCATCACTTGGTCATCACCAAAGGCCGGTTGCCAGTGGGCGTCGTTTGCGTTCGGTGCGACTTGGCCGACGCAATACCGATGCGGCCCGTGAGCTTCTACATGACCAACCCGGTCACCATTGGCGCCTACGAAACGGCCGAGCGCGCAAGCGTGCGGATGTGCGAGCTCGGAGTGGGCGCGTTGATCGTACGTGGAGGCGACGCAGGATGGGGCATCGCGACCCGCGGTGATCTACTTCGCGCAGGGTTCCGAGCCGGTGAGGAAGAAGGGCTCTTCTTCTGCGCGGCCTGTGGCACGCACATGCACGTACATCCCGTCCCTGGTTGTGAGTGGGTGGCGTTCTGCGTGGATTGCTGGGATCGAGCAGGTCCCCCGGAGCTAGGCGACGATCTCGGCGTTTCCGACTAGTGAGGGTTTTCGTCACGGGTGCGACCGGCACCGTCGGTCGTGAAGTCTGTCACGCGCTTCTTGCCCGTGGCGTAGCAGTTCGTGTGGGTGCACGGCGGATGAAGGAAGTCCCGGCGTTGCTGCCAGACGTAACCGACGTCGTTTCTTTCGACTTCACCAAGCCTGTGCCGCCTTCTGTATTCGCCGACGTCGATGCGTTCTTTTTCATGACTCCACTGATCGAAAACCAAGTCGCCGTTTCGCAGGAAGTGCTCGACGCCGCTCATACGGCAGGCGTGCCACACGTCGTCCGACTTTCTTCTCGTTCAGCCGGTTGGGATCACCAATCGAAGCTCCGCGCATGGCACCGGACGATCGACGACAGCGTACAGCGTTCGAGCATGTCGTCAGTGATTCTACGTCCGTGCTCGTTCTTTCAGAACTTCGTCAAGTATCAAGCGAAGACGATACGCAACATGTCGTCGATCATCCTTCCGCAGGGCGACGGACTAGTTTCATACGTCGATGCCATGGATATCGGCCAAGCTGCAGCGGAGTGCTTGCTCGATCCCAAGAAGCACGACGGACAGACTTACGTGCTGACCGGCGGTCGAGCGTACGGCGCGAAGGGAGTCGCTGCCGAGATCGGTCGTGTGATCGGGAAGCCGATCATGTTCATCGACGCCGAAGAGGGCCAAGCGCAAGCGGCGATGCTTCAAGCCGGAAACCCACCATGGCTGGTCGAGGCCGCACTAGCCGTGTTTGCGAGCGCCAAAGCAGGCGCCGAGGCCGCCGTCGATCCAGCGATCACCGAGCTGCTAGGACGCCCCGCAACGAGCCTTTCCGAATTCGTCGAACGCAACCGAAACGCGTGGCTGTAGTCACTGACGCTGGCACTGACGCTGGCGCTGGCACTGGCGCTGGCACTGGCGCTGACACTGACGCTGTCGCTGTCGCCGACACTATCGCCGCCCTCCTACTCCTTCAGCAGGCCCTTGCCCGGCACGAAGTTCACCTCCAACCGTATCCCATCCGGGTCCTCGAAGAGCACGGAGTAGTAGCCGGGGGCCCACATGGCCTCTTCGGGACCGTGCACGATTTCGGCGCCGATCTTCTTTAGAAACTCGAACGCTTCGTCGACGCCGTTGCGCGTACGGGCGCGAAAGCACAGATGGTGGAGGCCCGAGCGACCCTGATCGAAGCCCTCCGCACGCTTGTCCTCGGGGGCCTCGCGGATCCCGATCGCAGTTCGTCCACCCACACAGTAGTACGTTCCCGCAATGTCCATGACGGGCTTCATCCCGAGAAACGGGAGCAGCTGGCCATAGAATGCGCGAGCTCGATCGAAGTCGGAGACGGTCAAGAAGGTGTGCGCAACGCCGTTGATTTCCATGTCGTCCCTCCGTCAGCGAAGCTCGGCAGATCGCTTGCCCAGCACCCGCCTCGCGATGATCAGCAGCTGAATCTGCTGCGTCCCTTCGAAGATATCGAGGATCTTCGAGTCCCTGGCCCACTTCTCGAGAAGCCTTCGTTGGGAGTACCCCTCGCCCCCGCAGAGCTCGACGCAACGCAAGGTGATGTCGTTGGCGACGCGGGCCGCCTTGGCCTTCGACATCGACGCTTCCATCGAGTTGGGGATTCCGTTGTCCGCCATCCAAGAAGCCTTCAACATCAAGAGGCGCCCCGCCTCCCACTCCGCCTCCATGCGAACGAGCTCGGCTTCGACCGCGTTCTTGCTGTGGATCGAGCCACGATAGCGAACCTCGATGCCCTCTTTCGCGAGCAGCTCATGTGTGTGATCGAGAGCTGCTCGTGCGACGCCGACTGCCATGGCTGCCACCGTAGGCCGCGTGTTATCGAAGGTCTGCATCACCCCACCAAAACCTTCTTTGGTATCGATGTCTTCGGTGCCTAGCAGATTGTCCTTCGGGATGCGGCAATCGGATAACGTGATGCTTGCGGTGTCCGATGCACGAATCCCGAGCTTTCGATCGAGCCGAACCACTTCCATGCCTGGCGTGCCGTGCGGTACCACGAACGATTTGATCGCCGCCCGCCCGAGGTTGCGGTCGAGCGTCGCCCATACGACCACCGCGTCAGCCCGACTGCCTGCGGTCACGTAGATCTTCTCGCCGTTGAGCACCCACTCGTCACCGTCGAGACGAGCGGTCGTGCGAATGTTGGCCGAGTCCGAGCCGGCGCCCGGCTCGGTGATCGCCATCGCCGCCCAGACCCCTTCGAAGCGTTTCTTCTGCTCGGCGTTGGCGACCGCGGCGATCGCAGCGTTCCCAAGACCCTGGCGCGGGATCGACAGTGCGAGCCCAACGTCGCCCCAACAGAGCTCGGTCAGCCCCACGCAGGTCGCCATGTTCGCGCCGTTGTTGACCCCATCGCCGCCACGTTCCTGCTTTAGCGCCGTGACGCCGCCACCGTCTGGGCGACCCCCCCCTGCGTCAAGGCCATCCAACAATGCCGCGAGCATATCGAGCTCCTTCGGGTATTCGTGCTCGGCCTCGTCGTACTTTTGCGAGATCGGACGGAAGACATTCTTGCCGATCTGATGAGCCTGGTTGGCCAACACGCGCAGGCTTTTGGGTAGTTCCAAGTAGATCATGACAACCCTACAGCAAGAGATTTCCGTCCATCACGCCGATCGAACGCAGCTGGCGATACCAAAGCTCAACCGGGTGGTCCTTGATGAACCCTGCACCGCCAAGAAGCTGGACGCCATTGGTACCGATCTCCATGGCCTTGTCAGAGCACAATGTGCGCGCCAAGTATGCTTCGCGTGCACAGGACAACCCGGCGTCGATTCGCCCAGCCGCCCGATAGACCAGCATCCGCATCGACTCGAGCTCGATCGCGATGTTGGCGATCATGAAGGCGACCGCTTGCCGATGCGAGATCGGCTCTCCGAATGCCACGCGATCGTTGCAGTAGGGAATCACGTAGTCGAGCAGGGCTTGCGATGTCCCGAGCGCCATGGCCCCCCAGGCGATGCGACCACGATCGATCGCGTCGTCGTATGCAGACAAGGCATCGGGTTCCAGGGCTGCTTTCCCACCGAGGAGCGAATCGATCGAAACCCGGACCTTGTTCAGCCGGAGCCTACCGAGCCCGGCAGAACCGAGGCCCATCGCGGTCTCCTCGGAAACCTCGACGCCCTCGGTCTCGCGCTCGATCAAGATGAAACGCGGGCCGAGCTTCGGTACCTCGGCCGCGACCAGAAACCACTTCGCATGGTGTGCGAGCGCCACCATCGACTTCTCACCGGTCAGCACGAGCTCCGAGCCCTTCTTCTTGGCGGTCGTACGCGGCGCGGCAGGATCGAAGAACGGATGCGGCTCTACCACCGCGACGGACGCTCTGATTGAATCCTCTTCGACGAAGGAGCGCAACAGAGCGGTCTGCTGTCGCTCGTCTCCCCAGTGGACCAGCGCGTTCACGAATGACAGTGGTGAGAGTGCCGCATAGGCCAGCCCCATGTCGCCTCGCGCGAGATCTTCGGCGATCAGCATTTGCGATACGGCGGACACCCGTTCGGCCGCACCTCCGAGCACCTCGGGCACGGCCATAGAGATCGCTCCGAGATCGGAGAAAGCCTCGAGCAAGCCTTCTGGGGGCCCCAAACGATCATCGGACTCCCGCGCCGCCGGCTGCATCACTTCGTCCGCAAATCGCCGCAGCGTGTCGCGCATGAGTTGCTGCTCTTCGGTCAGGCGCAGGTCGAACTTCTGCGAGCGTCTGGACGTCTCCCCGCGCGGGGCTTTCGGAGCGAGGCGTTTCGCGGTTTCGGCCGCGCGCTTGGCGCCTTCGTATACCAGCTGTCGGGCCCGGTCCTGCAAGCCGAAGCGCTCGACGATGGGCGAGCCTGCCAACTTGTTGAGGGCGCGTAGACCGCCTCCCATCACCTCGTTGATGAGCTTCTCGTTGTCCACATTGGTTATCTGTGCCGTTCGCGCGGCGCGGTCAACGGGTGGGCAACAAGCGGCCGACCCGGCGGTACTTGCCCTCGAACATCTCGATCCACTCGTCCAGCTTGTCGATCTCGTCCTGATCGAGGCCTTCGAGGTCTCCGGTGAAGAGCTCGTCGTCGAACGCCATTTTGGCGAGCGCACGCGTGCAGTCCTTGCCCGCAAACATGCCGTAGGGGCCACCGGGACCATAGAAGCTCCGCCCCCGGGTGACGTCGTAAACCTCGCCTCGAATCCCGATCAGAAGTGGCTTGCCAGGGTCCGAGCCGTCGTACCCTGCCAGCTCCGCAAGTGTGTAGTCCCGCTCCTCCGCTTCAGGCAATTGCGGTGGCTCGGACTTCTTACCAAATAGGTTGGAAACCCAACGACCTAGACCCATCCTACTCGACGAGCGCTCCAGAGCCTCCCATGTGGTAGCCCTCCTCGCCGTGGAGATTCGTATCGAGGCCTTCGCTCTCCTCGTCATCCGATACGCGGAGCCCGATCGTCAGGTCGAGCGCCTTGAGAATGATGAACGTGACGCCAAAGGAGTACAACGCCGCGACGCCCACCCCCAACAGGTTCTCGAGGAAGAGCGACTTGTTCCCGTAGAGTAGCCCGTTTTCCCCGCCCCAGGCTTCGGCGGCGAGAGCTCCCGTCAGAATCGCTCCGAGCGCGCCGCCCACACCGTGAATGCCAAATGCGTCGAGCGCATCGTCGTACCCGAGCTTGTTCTTCGCGAGGACGGCGCCGTAGCAAATGAATCCAGCGGCCACACCCATGACGACCGACCACCCGGGGCCCACGAAACCTGCCGCCGGAGTGATGCACACCAATCCAGCGACGAGACCCGAGGCCACGCCGAGGGCTGTCGGTTTTCCTTGCTTGATCCATTCGGCAATGGCCCACGCGAAGGCCGCAGCTCCCGCCGCAAGATGAGTATTGACCAGCGCGAGCGCGGCGTTCTCATTGGAGGCCAGAGCGCTACCAGCATTGAACCCAAACCAACCGAACCAGAGAAGCCCTGCCCCGATGAGGGTAAGCGTGAGATTGTGTGGCGGGCCGGGACGATTTCGGCGACCGATGACGAGGGCGCACACCAGCGCGGCCACCCCGGACGAGAGGTGAACGACAGTGCCACCCGCGAAATCGAGCGCGCCACGTGCTCGAAGCCAACCATCCGGACCCCAAACCCAATGACAGATCGGGTCGTAGACGAGGGTCGCCCACAAGAGGATGAACAACACGTACGCCGAAAACTTCATGCGCTCCGCGATCGCCCCCGAGATCAGTGCCGGAGTGATGATGGCGAACATCATCTGAAACGCCATGAACAAGATGTGAGGGATCGTGGCGTCGGCGTCTGCCGGCTCGAGCCCTACTCCGTCGAGAAAGGCGTAGTCCAGACCACCGATGAGGCCACCGTAGGCGTCCGGACCAAAGGCCAACGAGTAGCCGATGAGGACCCACTGCAGCGTGATGATCCCGAGGGCGATGAAACTGTGCATCGTCGTCGACAGCACATTCTTCTCGCTGACCATGCCGCCATAGAACAACGCCAGGCCTGGCGTCATCAGCAAGACGAGCGCGCACGACACCATGAGCCATGCGGTGTCTGCTTGATTGATGGTTGCTTCGATAGCTGGTTCCATCCCTGGTTCCTCCTCGAATGGCGCGAGCTTAGGCTGGTCCTGTTTCCACTGGATGTGGCCTAGGTTTCCGGACGGTTTCAAACGCCTGAAAACAGGTGGCGCCGACGGCGGATTCACCTACATTCCGAGCACGATGCGAATCGTCCACGACAAAGAGGTCTGCGCGAATCATGGCCAATGCGTGGGCGCAGCCCCGGAGTTGTTCAAATTCGCAGACGACGGGTCGCTGATCGTCATCGACCCGAACCCCCCGGAAGAGCTTCGTGAGGCCGCCCAAGATGCCGTCGATGTCTGCCCGGTGCTGGCGTTGGCGATCGTCGAAGACTGAAATCACTCTACTTTTAGGACTTGCAAGGGGGTGCATGGAGCCGTGATTTCGGTTACAACTCCCCTTCGGCAAATCGTACCCAAAAGCCGGTGGAAATGGCCGATCACCCTACGGTCGGCATAGCAAGAGAGGCAAGATTCATGGAATCCGTATCCGAGTTCTTCGAGAAGTTCGAAAATCGAGCTACCGCCAACCCCGAAGCCGCCACTAGCCCTAACGCGGTCTACCAGTTCAACATCACAGGAGATGGCGGGGGCGACTGGGCCCTCGTTCTCACGAAAGGCAAGACGGACGGATTCGTCATCGAGGGCAAACACGACAGCCCGGGTGCGACCGTCACGGTTTCGTCCGAAGATTGGCTCGGGATGCTCAATGGCTCCGTCAACCCCATGCAGGCGTTCATGTCTGGCAAGATCAAGATCGATGGCGACATGACGCTGGCGATGAGCCTACAGCAGGTCATGAACCTGGCGCAGGACTGAGTCACCGGAGCTCGTGAATCGATGGGGTGGCTCGTTAGTCGCGAGGCCGCCCCTTTGTTTCCCATGCCTCGTTCTTCGATCAAACCCGCCACCGACGCGCGCACCCGACTGAGCCCCGAGGACCGTCGTGAGCAACTGCTCCGTGTCACATCGGAGATCATCGCGGCGGACGGCGTCGACATGGTTCGCATTCCATACGTGGCCGCCGCTGCCGGTATCACGCGGCCCGTCGTCTACAAGTTCTTCCCCAACCGCCACGAGCTCATCAAGGGCGTTCTCGAAGACTTTCGGGAGGAGTTCGCGCGAAGAACGCCGAATACCTTGAGCAGTAGGACTGGCGAAATCGGATCGATAGCTCGCGTGTTCATCGACGCGGCATGCGACACGATCGAGGCAAAAGGCTCCGGCGGGTGGCAGTTGATGCGAACCGTCGCCCCAGACGCCGAGATCGCGGCGATCAGCAAGGATTTCAGGGGTCAACTGGTAGCGCCTTGGCTTGTCCCGCTCCGGGAGCTCACCGGCGTCGATGATTCCGAAGCGCGCGCGTTGTCCGACATGTTCCTCAGTGGAGCCGGTGAGATCGTGCAGCGTTGGATCGACGGCGAATTCAGTCGTGAGCAGGTCGCCACCCTTCTCGGCCGGATCATCCTCGCCGTCTTGATCGAGTTTACCGAGTAAACCGCGATGGTTTCCAAGCTATTCGACCCATCGAAGTGGACAGAGGTTGCGGGCTTCGATCTCAGGGACATCACATACCATCGCGCAAACGATCAGGGCACGGTTCGTGTCGCCTTTGATCGGCCCGAGGTTCGGAATGCCTTTCGACCGGGCACGGTCGATGAGCTTTACCGCGTCTTGGAGCACGCGCGGCAGACGTCGGACGTCGGTTGTGTCTTGCTGACGGGCAACGGACCCTCGCCCAAAGATGGAGGCTGGGCATTTTGCTCGGGTGGCGATCAGCGCATCCGGGGCAAGGATGGCTACAAGTACGAAACCGATGCCGGCGGCGAAATCGATCCCGCACGGCTCGGACGCTTGCACATTCTTGAAGTCCAACGTTTGATTCGGTTCATGCCCAAGATTGTGATCGCCGTGGTCCCCGGCTGGGCCGTGGGCGGTGGCCATAGTCTTCACGTCGTCTGCGACATGACGATCGCAAGCCGGGAGCACGCGCTCTTCAAGCAGACCGACCCAGACGTTGCCAGCTTCGATAGCGGCTACGGCTCCGCATTGCTTGCTCGTCAGGTCGGTCAAAAGAAAGCGCGCGAAGTGTTCTTCGTGGGGCTCGACTATGATGCTCGACAAGCCGCCGACATGGGGATGGTCAACGCCGTCGTGCCCCACGCCGAGCTCGAAGACTTCGCCCTTTCATGGGCCGCTGCGATCAATTCCAAGAGCCCCACGGCCATGCGAATGCTCAAATTCGGCTTCAACATGATCGACGACGGGCTCGTCGGACAGCAGATTTTCGCAGGCGAAGCTACGCGTTTGGCCTATGGAACGGACGAGGCTCAAGAAGGACGCGATGCCTTTCTCGAAAAACGACCGCAGGACTACCGGAAGTTCCCCTGGCACTACTGATCGGGGCGCTTCCTGACTATTTGTCAAAATTAGGCTACCCTTTACCACTTAGACTCACAATCGGCCCTGACACCGAGGGGCTATTCAGAGAACGGAGCAAGTCATTTCAAGCAAGATATTCGTAGGGAACCTCGACTTTGGAACCACCGATGAGCAGTTACGCGAGCTCTTCGGAGAAATAGGCGAAGTCGTAGACGTTCACATCCCAAAGGATCGCGAAACCGGGAGACCCCGAGGATTCGCGTTCGTTCGATTCGCAGCCGAGGAGCACGCCGCCCAAGCCGTCGAGCAAGTCCACGGACGAGAGGTTGCAGGCCGTGCGCTGCGCCTAGATATTGCCGAGGACCGTCCGCGCCAACCGCGCCCACGACGCGACTTCGGACCGCCGAGAGACCCTGGCGGCTATGACAGCCACGGGGGCTACAACGATCGTGGCAGCTACAACCGAGGCGGCCACGATGACCGCGGCGGCTACGAGAAGCCCAAGCGCGCCAAGGGAAGCCGACGCGGTCTTCGCGGCAAGAAGCGCAGCCTGTAACAACAGCGACGGCTTAAAAAATCTCGGGCGAGGTGTGAACCCCGCCCGAGTGCCCGTTGTGTTGTACCCCCAAGGAGTGTGATCTCGATTTGCCCTGTGTCGGAGGGTCGCTGATCAGCCGCCGACAGTTGCACGGTAAAGGTTTGGGAGCACGGTTGTCAAGAAGTATTTTTGGTCACAAATGTACATAAGTTACAGGTAGTTAACCTGAGCGTGCTCACCGAAGAGGACCGGTACGGGCATGTTCTGTCTGGTATTGTTGGCGACGAATGCGAGGGGGACCATCGAGCTCAGTAGACCTGGAACTGCGGCACGGGGATGTCGTCGAATTCGTGATTCGCGGCTCCTGCATGCCATCGCTGACGAGCGGCGACCCCGTCCGCGTGAAGAAGCGCAAAATCTACGCACCGGGAGATGTCGTAGTCGTGCGCCGAAGCGACTACTGGGACGCACATCGCTTCTTGGGATACGCCCCGACCGCCCGCGGCATGGTCGTGCTGACACAAGCGGACAGCGCCTTACATCCAGACGTGGTTAGCATGCCAACCGCAGTCGTGGGGAGAGTCGAGTGCGATGTCACGCTGGCTGACCGCGGCGGGGCGCTCGGGAAATACGCCAAAGCCATTGTCCGACGGGTCTTTGGAGGCCGTAGATGAGCACGCTCACCCTCGAGTTCGCTCATTGCCGCTATCGGCTCACAGGGTTGTTGCCCGAGCAAGAGAGGCACGTTCGGGCACGTTTTGGTGCGCTCGAGTGCCCGGCGGCGCTGGCGCCGGATGTCGAGATCGAAGTCGTCCAGAGTCCAGAGCCCGAGCGTTTCATGGCTAGGCCCATCGGCCCGGTCGAATACCGGGTGGAGATGGCATACGGGGAGAGGCAAATCGCCATAGCGGGGATTGGCTTTTCAGCGGCCATCGAGCGAGCGTCGTTTCGGACGCAAATGCAGACATGCCTCGGTGACGAATGGTTCTTGAGCGCGTTTGAGAACCTGCTCCGCGTCGTGGCTGCGTATCGCCTCTTCAGCGTTGGCGCGCTCGTCATCCACAGCGCTGCCTTGTCCGATGGCGAGCGCGGGTTTCTGTTCTGTGGTCGATCCGGGGCGGGCAAGACTACGATTTGCGTCCTCGCGGACACCCTGCGACTGACCATCTTCAGTGACGAGCTGAATGCGATCGTGCCGAGCGGTGAATCCTTCTCGCTACAGGCGATGCCGTTCGCAGGCGATTTCGGCGGGACGCCTATCCGGCACCCCCCTTTTCCGCTCACCGGCTTGCTCGGTCTCGAGCACGCATTGGTGGCACGTCTCGACACCTGCTCGCAAGCCCAGGCGGTTTCGCGTATCGTTGCGTCGTGCCCGTACCTGAACGCGGATCCCATGGTGTCGGAGCAACTGACCGAGCGTGCCGTTCAGCTCGTCGATCGGATTCCCTTGCGCGTGCTTTCTTTTGCGACGGACACGACCTTCTGGAGCGTATTGGATCATGAATACAGAATTGCCCAAGCAGCACTACCGCGTTGACCCGCACGCTCGCTTTCGTGTGCTGGATGGCGAAGGCATTTTCGTTTTGCAGAAGGCAGGAGAGGTGTTGGTCATCAACCAGGTTGGCGCATTCATCGTCGAACAGCTCCAAGCTGAACGAACCCTCGACGACGTGGTAACCGCCGTCACCGAACGTTACTCCGTGGACCGCGCGCAGGCGCAGACCGATGCTGGCTCGCTCATCGAGGCACTCCTCGAGGCGGGTGCACTCGCAGCCTCATGAGCTTCTCTAACACGATCAAGCGCAGCTGGAACGAGAATCGTCTCGTGTCGGTGCTTCTCGAGCTCACTTACGCGTGCAATCTAGACTGCTCGTTCTGTTACAACGACCTCGCCCTCGAAGGGCAAGAGCTCAGTCTAGCGCAGTACCGGGCGCTGCTTGACGAGCTCGCATCGCTTTCAGTGCTCAACTTGACTCTGAGTGGGGGGGAACCACTCGCCCATCCTCACTTCTACGAAATCGGAGGCTACGCACGGAAGCTCGGCTTCGTGGTGCGTCTGAAGAGCAACGGGCACGCGCTCAAAGAGTCGGTGGCGCGCAGGATCCAGAACGAGGTCGACCCGTTCATCGTCGAGGTGAGCCTCCATGGTGCGATCGCGGCCACCCACGACCGCCAGACCCGTGTCGTAGGAAGCTTCGACCGTCTCGTGTCCAACGTGCGGGCAATGAAATCGCTCGGCATGCGCCTGAAGGCCAACAGCGTACTAACCCTCTGGAACGAGACCGAGGTCGAGGCGATGTTCGCGCTCTGTGACGAGCTTGGCGTTCCGCTTCAAATCGACGCCGAGGTAAAACCGAGGGATGACGGCGATGCGAGCCCGCTCGAAATCGCTGCAAGTGCCTCCGGGTTGGCGAACTACTCGAAAGCCCTTGCTTTACAGCTCAAGGGGGACGAAACGGTCGCTAGCGTGGTCGCCTCTACGCAACGGGAGGCCAGGGTTGGGACCGAGAAGCATTGCGGTGCCGGCTCCAACCACCTGAGCGTCGATCCCTATGGCAATGTGCTGCCGTGCGTGCAATGGCGGGCCCCCGTCGGCAATCTGCATGAGCGCGGCATCACCGAGATCTGGGCCGAGTCGATCACGCTTCGAGACGTGCGGCAAACCACCATAGCAGCCCGACGCATGCTGGAAGATCTGGGCGAAGCGAGTTTGGTCGCGAATTTCTGTCCCGGCGCGGCCCACACGCATTCGGGTGATCCGCTGGCGATGTATCCGGCGGCCCAGCAACGAATTGAGCCGGGTCGCGCACGGGTCCGACTTCCTGTATTGTAGCCGCGAGGGGCGAAGTGGAACGCAAGACCAAGACCGAACAATCCGAATCCGACTCAGAATCCGTCGAGCGCGAGCCGTACGAGACGCCACGTGTCGTGTACCGCGAACCTTTGGAGGCCGTTGCAACCGTTTGCACGCCCGCACCACCTGCCAAGAGCACTGTGATGGTGTGCCCGAGCGGGCCCATCAGCTCCTGATCGCACCTCACCAGTGCCGAAGGATGACCGCCCTGACCCCCGAGCGCACGCCGCGCGGGAGCGAATCGTTCAGTAGGTGAGCGGTGATCGCGCCGATCCGCGAGTAGGGTCCGGCGTTGGCCAGCACGGGGCGTGCGATCGCGGCGACCTTCTCGCCGATCGGGTCTGGGGGGAGGTGACGGAGCACCCTGGCCGCGAACGGGTCCCCCACGGTTTCGCTTACCAGCGGAAGGACGTACCGGGCGACTCGGCGCATGCCACAGCGGACGAGATGGCGCGCGACGAGCTCGGGCGACGCTTCGATTCGCCTCGGCATGCGGGCGATTTCATCGAGACGGTCCGTGGACCCCGCGTGCAGATGGTCGCTCCCGAACTTGCCGATCAAGTGCGCATACGCATCGAGCGGAGACGGGAGGCGCACCGCGGCTTCGAACAGGGCTCGGTCGGGCGAGCTTCGCGAAAAGACATCCGCGGTGGGCAGCTTGTACCGGGCCGGATCGAAAAGGTGTGGATGCAGATCGAGCGCCAAGCCGAGGGGGCTCCGCATCACGAACGCCCCGACGCTGCTACGCCCCATAGGGCGGTAGCCCGCTCGCTCGAGGACATCGTGCACTGCCCAAGCCTGGTGGGGGCGGACCAGTACGTCCACATCGCTCATCGCGCGCTCCGCCGGGTCGTCGTAGAGCCAGTGCTGAAGAAGAGCGCCCTTGACCGGCATGATGTCGATCCCCGGACGCTCGAGCCTCTGGGCCACGTCGCGAACCAACTCCGACGCGATGATCGAGGTAACGGCCCGCCGGCGCATTCGCGCTCTCTCTGCGGTGGTCTGCAGCACTTGGTTGGTCTCCCCGGGGCGTATATAAAACAATGCGGTTCGGTGGTATAGAGCGCCGATGGGGATAGACCAAAAGCTCGGTGAATTGGCCAATGCGCTCGAGGCACGAGGGGCCGACGAGCTCCGTGTTCAAGTCGTGCGGCGCGCCCGCGAGTTCAAGCGCTCTTGGGTCATGATGGCGGAGGCGCTGGTCGAGGTTCGAAACCGCGAGGCCTACGTGAAGTGGGGCTACGACGACTTCTACAGCTACTGCAGTCTCGAGCTCCACATCAAGCGAGCCACTGCGGACAAGCTCACCGGGTCGTACATCGCCCTGAAGCGGCACGCGCCCGCCATCCTGAAACGAGACGGCCTCACGGAACGGATCCCGACCTGCGATGCGGTCGACTATTTCGCCAAGGCGCTGCAACGGGGCGATCGCGATGATGCGATCGAGCCACGCGCGGTCGATGAAGATGTGGTCGATGAGCTCCGGCACGCCGTTTTCGAAGAAGGGGCCCCGGTCACCGAGCTGCGCAAGCGCTTCAATCCTGTCTTTCACCCGAAACCCGAAGGCGCCGAACAGATCGAAGAGATTCGGCGGGCGATGACTACCGCAAGAAGACTCGAAAAACTGATCGAAGAGATCGACGGCCTCCACCGGCCGACCGTGCGCGCGACGTTGGATAGCCTCGAAGCGTTGCGCGAAGACCTCACCGACCTGCTGGAGCGCACCAAGGCAACCTTTGCGAGGACCGGATGAAAGCCAAGGTCCCAGCCGTCGACGGCCTCTTCACCATGGACCCGGCCGAGCCGCGGCTGCTTGGAACCAAGTGTCGCTCTTGCGGAACCTATTTCTTCCCCGCGGAGAACACCTGCTGTCGAAACCCGGATTGTGACGAGGGTGAACTCGAAGAGGTGCGGCTGAGCCGAACCGGCACGCTGTGGTCATACACGAGCGCCAACTACCAGCCTCCGGCACCCTTCGTCGCAAAGGATCCGTTCGAGCCCTTTGCGATCGCAGCCGTGGAGCTTGAGGCCGAAGGGATCACGATCCTCGGACAAGTGGCCGACGGCATCGGCGTCGACGCCCTCGAGACCGGAATGCCGATGGAGCTCGTGCTCCGCGAACTCTACCAAGATCAAGACCACGTCTATTTCACCTGGAACTGGAAACCAGCCGACGACGCAGCAGGTGGAGAATGAGCAAGGACGTCGCGGTTCTCGGCGTTGGCATGCACCCCTGGGGCAAGTGGGGGCAGAGCTTCGTAGGCTACGGAGTCAAAGCCGCGCAAGATGCATTGCGCGACGCGGGCCTCAGGTGGCGGGACATCCAATTCGTTGCCGGTGGCGACACGATTCGCAATGGTTACCCCGGCTTCGTCGCAGGCGCTACGTTCGCGCAGGCTCTCGGGTGGTCTGGCGCGAAGGTGTCGAGCTCGTACGGCGCGTGTGCGACAGGCGCGCAGGCGATCGGTGTTGCGCGCGCACACATCCTCGCGGGGCTCTGTGACGTCGCTCTCGTTGTCGGTGCGGATGCCGCGCCAAAGGGTTTCTTCGCACCCACCGGCGGAAAACGTCCCGACGATCCGGATTGGCTTCGCTTCCACATTCAAGGCATCACCAACCCGACTTATTTTGGGCTGTACGCGCGGCGACGGATGGCCGTGCACGGGGCGACCCAACGAGATTTCGCGGCGGTCAAAGTCAAAAACGCCAAGCACGGGCTGCACAACCCGAATGCGCGGTATCGCAAAGAGGTCAGCGTCGAAGAGGTGCTGGGCTCGGCGTTGGTGGCAGACCCGCTCCATCTGCTCGACATCTGCGCCACGAGTGACGGGGGCGCGGCGCTGGTTCTTTCGAGCATGGATTTCGCGCACAAGCACACCACCGACCCCGTGAAGATCGCGGCGGTGTCGACCGTCACCCCGATCTACCCGAATACGATCATCGAAATGCCGAACCTCTCGACCGACTCCAAGGCCGGGGTGGACCTTCCGGAGCTCGGCTTCAAAGAGTCGATCGCGCACGATGCGTACGAGGAAGCGGGGCTCGGGCCCGAAGACATGAACCTCGCAGAGGTATATGACCTCTCCACTGCGCTCGAGCTCGATTGGTACGAGCAGATCGGCATCTGCCCGCCGGGCGACGCGGAAAAGCTATTGCGCGATGGCGAGACGACCTTCGGCGGACGCATCCCGGTGAATCCGAGTGGCGGCCTGGCTTCTTTTGGCGAAGCGGTCCCCGCCCAGGCGATCGCCCAAGTGTGCGAGCTCACCTGGCAACTCCGAGGCCAAGCCGAAGGTCGCCAAGTCGAAGGCGCAAAGGCGGGGGTGACGGTGAACCAGGGCCTATTCGGGCACGGGTCATCGGTGATCTGCACGGTTTGAGTCAGGGGCCGCACCAACGATGAAAGAGACGCGCCGTGATGCCATTGCAGGCCTGAGCAGGTTCTTTCGAGCGATCTCGGCGTGGTCCTACGATCACCGGTGGCTCGTGCTTATCGCGAGCTTTGCCGTTTGGGGGCTTGGCGGGTATTTGGCCGGCAGCGCACGCATCGACAACAGCTTCGAGTCCTTCTTCGATACGGACGACCCGACCTATGGGGCGTACCAGCGCTTCCGCGAAGACTTCGAGTCGGACGAGATCGCGTACATCGTCTATCGCGCTACCGAGGGACCATGGGACATCGACGTGATGCGCAAGATCGAGCGGCTCACCAAAGCGCTCGAAGAGGAGGTTCCTTTCGCCGAAGAGGTGACGAGCCTTTCGAACGCCGAGTTCATGGAAGGGGCGCCCCCGGACGACATTCTCGTCTACGACCTCTTGGCGGACTTCCCCAAAAATCAGGAGGAGCTCTTCATCATTCGAGACAAAGTGATGAAGAAGCCTCTCTATTTGAGCGGGCTCGTCAGCGCCGACGCAGAGCTCGGCGCGATCATCATCGAAATGAACCGCTCGAGCATCGACTCGGTGGAAGAGATCAGGCTCGATCCGGAAGGCGGAGACGGCCTCGACAACCTCTATCCGCAGGTCAGCTTCGACGCGATCGAGGCAGTGATTCAGCGTCCCGAGTACTCCGGCATCGAGTTCTTTCATACCGGAGACGTCGCGATCAACGCGACATACAACCGGGTCTTCATCGAAAAAGACCTCCCGCTGGTCCTGAGCCTCACCGTCGTGGTGATCGCCATTGGTCTGGGGCTGGTGTTTCGGCGAGCGATTGGCGTGATCGGTCCTTTCATGGTGGTGGCTTTCGCGATGGCGATTTCCGTTGCTGTCATCGGCATCCTCGGCTGGCGCATCGATTTCATGTTCGGCTTGATGCCGGCCCTCCTGATCACCGTCGGCGTTGCGGACTCTGTCCACATCCTGTCGGAGTTCGGCCTCTACCAACAGCGTCTTGGGGACCGTCGTAAAGCAATTCAGGAGACGCTCTATCTGGTAGGACCTCCGTGTTTGCTCACCAGCCTCACCACGGCCGCCGGTTTCCTTTCACTTTCGTTCTCCCCGGTGAAGTCGGTGTCGCATCTCGCGGTGTATAGCGCGGCGGGCGTCCTCGCGGCGTTCCTTGCATCGATCACCATCTTGGTGGCCTTTCTTTCGTTCGGACGCCGCGTGCCAGACACGGCTTCATCGGAGAAGGAGCGAGCCGGAGCCAAAGGAGGTCGGTTCTCTGCTGCGGCGTTGCACGGCGTTGCGTCTTTCGTGATCCGTTTTCGGAACGCCATTTTGGTGGTGTCCGCTCTCGTGTTTATCGCCTCCGCCTGGGGGATCTCAATGATGACCGTGGATTCGAATTTTCTGAACGAGTTCTCCGAGCGTGTTCCGATACGCCAAACGACGAGATTCGTCGACGACCACATGTCGGGGGCATCTTCGATCATTTACCTGTTCGATAGCGGCGAGCCGGACGGCATCAAAAACCCTGCCGTGCTTCGGGAGATCGAACGCGTGCAAAAGGTGGCCGAGCAAAACCCTCTGGTGACCAAAACGTATTCCGTCGTGGACTTCATCAAAGAGATCAATCAGAGCTTTCACAACGGAGACCCTGCGTATTACAGAATACCCGAGAGTCAGGAGCTGATCGCGCAGTACTTACTCGTGTACGAATTGTCGGGTGGCGCGGAGGTCAAGGACTACGTCTCGATCGACTACGCGCGCACGAGCCTCGAGCTCCGGTGCAAGCTCGCGGAGACGAGTCGGCTCCAAGGGGTAGTCGATGGAATCAGCGCCCACCTCGACGCGGAGCCGTTGAACGCCACGACGGTCAGCAAGACAGGCGTCGGCGCGTTGTGGCTCAAGTTCGTCGAGTACATCACGTGGAGCCAGATCCAAGGCGCACTGCTCGCCTTCACCGTGGTCAGCCTGATGATGATCCTCGTCTTCCGCTCGGTGAAGATCGGTCTCTTGTCGATGATCCCCAACTTGTCGCCGGTGCTTCTCGTGCTTGGCGGCATGGGCTGGGTGGGTACGCCGCTCGACTACTATCGATTGCTGATCGCGCCAGTGGCGATTGGAATTGCAGTCGACGACACGATCCACTTGATGACCCGCTATCATCACGAGTTCCTGAAGGCTCGCGACTACAAAAAGGCCCTCTACGCATCGATGGACGGCGTGGGCCGCGCGGTTTTCATCACCTCGGTCCTCTTGGTCGCGGGCTTTTTGATGAACCTGTTCTCGTTGATGGACGGTCAAAAGAGCTTCGGCGTGCTGATCGCCGCGGTCATCGCGACAGCCCTCATCGCCGACTTCCTCTTGATGCCGGCTCTGATCCTCTGGCTCAAGCCCTTCGGCCCCGAAGCCCCGGCCAATTCCACGGCTCAAGGCTGTTTCGCCTATTCGGAATCGGAACGCCGTTCCTGAAGTTTGGTCTGGATCAGTCTCCTTCGCTCGAGCTGGGCTTGCGCCGTTTCTTTGACGGCGGTTTGGATTCTCTCGCTGAGCCGCTCGTTTGTTTCGTTGAGCCGATCGACGAAGGCCTGTGTGAGTGGCTCCTGAGTGCGGACGACCTGGTAGAGCTGGTCGAAGACCCCGATGGTCTCCGGCTCAAACAGGCCTTCCTCCTCGACCGCGAGGTCATCGACTGCCTCATCTTGGGTTCGGAGCGACGGTTCCACCTGGGAGATGGCTGCTTCGACGTCGCCGTACTTCAGCCACTCGAAGACACCACGCACGGATTGGTCAGGCTCTTCGAGCACCGACTCGTAGGAGACCATGTAGAAGGGATAGCGGCGCGTGACGATGTCGCTGATGAGAGAGAAGTTCTCCATCCACCACTCGAGTACCGGGGGCAGGAATGTGGCGTCCGGTATGTCGTTGTCCGCGCCCCGCTCCGCTCGCGCCTTATGTCGGGCCTGTCGCTCTATCGTGTACAGTCGGTGCACGGATCGCGCGTACTGGCGCCAAGGCCGAACGGTCGCAATCACCCCGTCGATGAAGGCCCGATCGGTCCTGATCAGTCCGGGAATAAAAACCTTGACGGCGTGGCGTCGCGTGTCCTCCGGAAACAGATAGACACCGGTCTTTGGGTCTGGGTTCGTAGCGTAGTAGATCCCTTTGCGGAGCTCAGACTCCCAAAAACCAGCGGGGTTGGCGCCCTTGAGGGTTTGTTCCCAATCGCGCGGAAATGCGCTGCCAATCGGCAGAAGACCAGCAGCGCTGAGGAGCTGCATCCACATGGATGTGCCCGAACGCTTCGTTCCCGTAACGATAATCAAGCGTGCGCTACCAGGGAGCTTGGGTGCCTGCCGCTAGCGGGTCTCATTAGCACCGGTCGTAGACAGGCTCGTACACGTCGTAACAAGCAGTGGAACCGGCGTCGATCTGCTCGCAGCTGAGCCCTGAAAGGCAGTTCGCGTAGCTGACGATCGCCCCGTAGCATTCTGGGGTGGCATTCGAGCTATTTACGAGCGCAGTGTAGTACTGCGTGCACTCCTGCATCGTGTAGCCGATGTCGCAGTTGGCGATTTTCATGCAGAACGCGTCGATCGCGGCGTCTACTTGTTCTCGCGTCGCCCCGTCATCCCCGCAGGCCTGCGCTCCGGTTAGCGCGACGAACGCGCCCGCAAGCTTTGGAATCGTCTTCTTTGGATTGATCATGCCCCTTACCGCTCCTTTTCGTGAGCGTGGACGATATCAAAAAGGACTATCGATGGCAACGCCATCCCAGGCAGGACTGGGCTCAATTGAGCCGGTCGCGTTCTGCACGCTGGTACTGCCTCCGCGGCGATACTACGCACTAGGCGACGGGCCAGTGTCAATCGAGCAGCGCAAGCTCTTCGTCTAGTCGGGTGTCTAGCGCATGATCTTCGCGTGTGTGTGGCTTGGAACGTTGCCGCGAGCGCAGGCGAAACCTTCGCGCCATCGCGAGGAACCACAACGTCGACAAGGCGACGGCCGCAACTGGGATCACCCAGCCTGACTTCACCGGTCGCATGCTCAGGTCGAAACCAGGCACCCGCGCCTGCAACCGCTCACGGACAGAAGGGACTCACAGTCGTGCGGACGATCGTATGCACCCCGCGACTTTCGTTTGCCTCGCTTTGCTCAGGCGGAGACGCGCAACCAAGCGCCAAAAAGAACGACAAGGCAAATCCGATTCTGCAGATAGAGACCATCCCAAATTGGATAACCATCCGAATCCCACGACGTAAGGCGGCAAATTGTCGCACCACGCTGTCACTGACACTGACACTGACACTGTCGCTGTCGCTGTCACTGACACTGACACTGTCGCTGCTAAACTAGCATCCCTGCCACCGCCGCCGTCATCAGCGACGCGAGCAACCCTCCGAACATCGCGCGGAGCCCGAGCCTCGCTAGATCATGGCGTCGGCTCGGCGCAATGCCCCCGATGCCGCCCAGCTGAATCCCGATCGACCCAAAGTTCGCGAAGCCGCAAAGCGCATAGCTCACGATCACCAGAGTGCGCGGCGAGAGGTCGGCAACACCGGTAGACAACTGCTCGGAAAGGTGAAGGTATGCGATGAATTCGGTGAGAACGACCTTTTCACCAAGAAGGATTGCAACCATCGTGCACTCGGCGACGGGCACGCCGATGAGAAACGCGAGGGGCCAGAAAAGCCATCCAAGGATATCTTGGATCGTGAGCGGCTCGAGCGCGGCACCCGCCTCGAGGCCCGCCCAACCGTTGTAGAGATCGACGGGTAAGCCGAGGAGCGCGTTGGCAAGCGCGATCAACGCGATGAACACCAGCAACATCGCGCCGACGTTCAGCGCGAGCTTCAGACCTTCGGAGGCTCCACGGGCCGCAGCATCGATCATGTTGACGTCGGTACGTTCGACAACTGGGGCGGCTTCGTTCGAAATGTCTGTTTTCTCAGTTTCGGGCCACATTACCTTCGCGATCACCAGCGCGGCCGGCGCGCTCATCACGCTTGCCGCGATCAAGTGACCGGCGATGTTCGGCACTACGTCTTTGAGCATACCCACATACGCCGCAAGGACGCCGCCGGCGACGGTCGCAAAGCCTCCCGTCATGACGGCCATGAGCTCCGACATCGTCATCGCGCCGATGAACGGAGCGATCATCAGCGGCGCCTCAGTCATCCCAACGAACGAGTTGGCCGCAACCGAAAGCGTCTCCGGTCCCGAGGTGCGCATCATCCGACGCATGATCCAGGCGAACCCGCTCACGAGTTTCTGCATGACACCGAGGTAGTAGAGGATGGTCATCAATGAAGAAAAGAACACGATGGTGGGCAGAACGTTGAGCGCGATCGTGAACCTCTCGGATGCGTAGTCGCCAAACACGAACTCCGTACCTGCGGCCGTAAAGTCGAGAAGCGCGATTACTGCGTCGTTGAGGATGCTGAAGATCAGCAGCCCGGCGCGTGTCTTGAGCACGAGCACCCCAAACAACAACTGAAGCCCCAGCCCCCAGCCGATCGCCCGCCATGGCATCGCGCGCCGATGCTGCGACATGAGCCATGCGATCCCGACCATCGCAAACAGCCCGACCAACGACATCAGGCGCTGCCAAACCGGCACCTCCATCGCGCGGATACTAACCCCAATGAAAAGGGGACTGTCCCCTTTTTCGGCGGCCAGGAGGCGCTCCTGAAATTAACCCCGGGAAAAAGGGGACTGTCCCCTTTATTCGTACGGGACTTGGAAGCGGGCGCGATAGGAGGCCATTCTTGATTCGATGTCGTCTCGGGTCATGCCGAAGTCTTCTAGCGCGTACTTGTGGCGGCCGTATTTGTGTTGCTTGTTGACGTTGCGTGAGGCCTCCATGGTTGCGCGGGCCTCCGGTGTGAGCTCCATTCCCGCAGTCGCGTAGATCCGCTCGACCTCGGCGATCGGATCCTCGATGAGGTCGTAGTACGAGACGTCCACGAACCCGTCGTCACGAACTCGGGCTCTCGTGGCCATCGCCCGCTTCGTCATGAGCTCGATCTTGTTAAGCCAATGGCTCGCGACTCGATCGGGCTCGACCTCGTCGCTAAAGATCCCTTGAAGGTGGGTCAGCATGCTGAAGAGTGAGGGGCTAGTCTTGAGCGGGTCGCGATGCGTATGCACGATAATCGCTTCGGGAAACACCTCGAGCAGCGGGTCGAAGTACTCCTGGTGGTGCGGCGTCTTGAGGACCCAGCGTGTTGCCTGCCCTACTCCCGGCCTCTGCCAGTGGAGGTACTGCATCATGCGCTTTAGCGACTTGTATGCCGGCACGTGGTCCTGCGCCTCGAGCCATCTGGAATAGATCGGCACCCGCATCATCGCCTCCGGCGTCGTCGTCAAGAATGACTGCTCGAGAAGGATCACGTCTTCCTCGGGTGCATCTGGCTCCGCGGGATGGATTGCGAAGAAGCCAGGCGACATGTACTGCAAGCCTTTGGCGGCCAACGCGGCCTGCGCAAACCGTGGGTCGGTCTTACGCCATGATCTTTTCTTCGAGGGAGCCGGGCTGATCGCCTCCCATGACGCAAGCGATCGGATACGCGGATCCTGCGCGATGAGCCGATGTAGCATCGTGGTACCGGTGCGAGCCAGACCGGCGATGATGATCGGAGCACTGACGGGAATGTCGAGAATCTCCGGGTGCTTCTTGATTGTGTCTTGAGCGATGAGCTTGTTCACCAACACTCCGGAGATCCGCCCGTGAATGATCATGCGTCCAACCGGATGAAGCGCCGCCTCCTCGTTGATCGAGTTGACGAGCACCTCGAGAGGCTCGAGGAAACGCTGGTCGCCGAAATCGCTCAGACCGGTCTTCCGGATCGCACTGGAGAGCACGCCTTCCACCGTGATCGGACCGCCACCGATTCCAACGACAGAGAGCGCTCTCCCCAGCCGGTTGGCGATTGCGATCGCGGTCGGTCGGTAGGGGGTCGCGAGGCTGCTCGAGATGGTGACATTCGAGGACATCGCCGCATTCATCGCTAGAGCTCGGACAACTTCAAGACACGTGTTTGCGGCTCCGGATTCTCATCCGCACGGACCCACCGCCAACACATCGTGCCCTCGGTGTGTCCGACCGTGTCGATCCAGTTATCGAACCCCTTGTTCTCGGCGGCCACGACCACTCGAACGGACCCATCGGGCCGATAGTGGGCCGTATGTTTGTTCACGTGCACGGGGTAGTACCGGTAGTCGAGCGACTCCATCCAATAGTTGTTGAGCTGGAAGTTCCAATGCTCGCACTTGGGCGGCATCGCCTCGATGACCAACGCCTCGTCCGGCGCGAGCTTCCAGTAGCTGTGGTAGTAGGCGATGTCTGGAACGCCTCCTGCCTGGTTTGACTTTTCTTGATCGAAACGCGGCAGTTTGTTGGTGTGCGGCTTGAAGCCCTCTGCCCAGTTTGCAAAGAGCATCGCCGCTCCGGCAACGAGGCTCGCCGACATCTGCATGCCATCGGCGCAACGCACGGGGTCGAACGGAGTCGGCTTCCCGTCTCCACCGATGCGCTCGATGTCGAGCTCGGCGAGCTTTTCGGTTTCGCGGTCCAAGAAGGTTTGCCGGACGATCAGTGTCCCGGTTTCCTTCTTCATCGGTAGCCAGTTTCCAGGCTTCTTTTCGGTGCTGACGATGATCTCGAAGCTCCCGTCCTCGTCGACTTCGAGCGACGACGCCTCGATGTACCCGGACGGCGGCATCCCACGGCTCTGCCCATAGTTGCCGATCTGGGTGAAGAAGCCGAGGTAGTGCACCGTGCCGCGATTGCCCCGGATGCGGTACTCGTGCTCGCCGCTGATCGACGCATTCTGATAGTAGTTGTCGGGATGGTCGGCGCCCATCTTGGCTGTCTCGTGGACTACCCGCATCAGGACTGGAGCGAGCGGGTCATTGTGCTCGACGAAAGCTTTCAGCGCGGCGCCGGTGATGCGACTGAGATAGCGAAATCCTTCCATGCGGTTGAGTGGATCGGACGGCGCATTCGGGCCCATCACCACGTTGCCCGCCATCTTAAGCGTGTCACAGAACTCGTTCCAAACCGTCCCGTCTACGATTTCTCCTTCTCGTTTGCTGAGCTCGTCGGTCATGGCGTTCCTCTACAGCACACCCTGTGTGCGCAAGAGCTCTTCGGTCTTGCTCCACAGCAGCGCGCCCTTTTTCGGGTCCATCGAAGCTTCGGACGATTCTTTCATGCGCATCATATGCATGAATCCGCCTGTCTTGCGGCCCATCTCATCGGAGACGACGAGGTAGTCTACCGGGAGCGATGCCTTCTCAGGGCTCTGGAAGAACAACGCCATCACAGGCTTGAGAATCGGCTTCAACCAAGCAGGGGCTTCGCGCGCCATATTGGAGTTGATCGCGCCCGGACAAAGCGCGTGCACACACACGTCCGGGCTTCCGTCCACTCCCTGGTTGAGGCGACGTGAAAGCTCGTGAAAGTACGTAGTGAGGTGCAGCTTGCTCAGCCCGTAATACTTCACCCCATCTGATATCCCATACTCGACGGGCTCGCCGAAATGATCGAAGTCGATCGGGATCGAGGAGCGGTGCGTTTCCGACGACACGAAGATCACCCGAGGTGGATCGTCGGCACGCGAGTTGTTGCCGTAAACCGCATTCGGAATGACCCCAGCGCGAAGCAGTCGATCGAGCAGCACGAACTTGGCGACGAAGTTCACGGCAAACATGAGGTCGAGCCCGTGCTTGTTCGTCCGAGATGTCGCTGGAACGACTCCCGCGTTGAACACTGCGACATCGAGTGTAACGTTTCGGTTACGCAACTCGTCGCAGAATCGGTCGATCGACTCGAAGTCACTCAAGTCGATCTGCATCATTTCAACTTTGTCGTTTACGCTTTGACGCTTCACGTCTTCGCCGGCTTCGGGGATCCCGCTTCGGCACGCCATGATCACGTGCGCGCCGCGTTTCGCGAGTCGAATCGCGGTGGCCTTTCCAAGACCGCTGTTCGCTCCCGTCACCAGACAGGTCCGTCCGTCGAGTCGAACGTCCGAAGGCACGGGCGTGACGCGCGCTTCATTGCTTCGCTGGTCGAGCAGCCCGCTCAAGACCGCGCTGAACGGGTTGCCGTGAGATCTGCCGCCCATAGCCGCCGCACTCTAGAAAACCCGGACAGGCTGTCAACGTGATGTAATTCGAAGGTATTCGGAGACGACCTCGCCGAGGCCGACGAAGAGCGCACGGGAGATCAGCGCATGCCCAATCGACACCTCCTCGACGTGCGGTAACCCCAAAAACGTCCGCAGATTCTGGAGGTCGAGGTCATGGCCGGCGTTGATCCCGAGTCCTAGGGCGTGGGCATGCCGGCACGCGTCGCCAAAGCGTTCGAGGGAGACCGCAAGGGCGCGCCCCCCCTGCTCGAAGGCCCGCGCATAAGGTTCTGTGTAGAGCTCGACCCGGTCGGCCCCAAGCTCCCGAGCCCAGTCGATCGGCTCGGGGTCCGGATCGACGAACACGCTGACGCGAACGCCGGCCTCCTGAAAACGAGCAATGATCTCGCGGAGCTGCTCTTTCGGGGTGTCTGCGGGCCAACCCGCCTCGCTCGTCAGTTCCCCTGGACGCACCGGAACGAGGGTGCATTGGTCTGGCCGCACGCGCTCCACCATCTCGATCAGCTGAGGGCGCGGGTTTCCTTCGATGTTGTATTCGACTCGGTCGCGGACCGCTTCTAGCGCCTCCGCTACCGCATACACGTCGTCCGGTCGGATGTGCCGCTCATCTTCGCGCGGATGGACCGTGATCCCGGGGGCGCCGGCCGCGACACAGACTGCGACAGCCTCGAGCACGCTCGGCACCTCGCCACCGCGGGAATTGCGAAGGGTGGCAATCTTGTTGAGATTGACGCTGAGCCGAGGCACAAGGGCAGTCTTAGCCTCGCTCGAACGCTCTGTCAGCAGGGGTTGGCCTTGCTGTCGGGGTTCGTTCTGTTACTCCCGATAGCGCTCTTCAAAGAATGGCGTAATATTACGGCCATGGATGTCAGCGCGAAGGCCGTAGTCCTCGAAGTGCTGTCCGCGGGTGAGTCGATCGCCCAGGGCACGCTTCCGGTGCGTTCGCTCGTGCAAGCGGCATCGGCATTCGACATTGCGGAGAACAGCGTCCGCGTCGCAATCGTCAGACTCCGCGCAGAGGGCCTTCTCGATTCGCCGGGTCGTGGCGAGTATCGCCTCGGTCCCAGCGCCCAAACGGTAAACGAGAAAATTCATGGTTGGCGGACGGTGTCGACGCGTGTCGGCGACTGGGATGGGTCCTGGCTTGCGGTGTTCACAGCCGATCTTTCGCGGACCGATCGGCCTGCCCTGCGTCGTAGGCTCCGCGCGCTCCGATTTCTCGGGTTCAAGGAGCTTCGGCCCGGCCTCTTCGTCCGCCCCAACAATCTCAAACCGGGGCTCGAAGGCATACGCAACGAGCTGGTCGCGTTCGGGCTCGAACCGGACACGCTGGTATTTCGGCTGGAGGACCTCGAAGAGGAAGAGGAAGAAAGTGCGAGGGCGTTGTGGGACAGTCCGACTCTTGAGCAGACGTACGTGCGGCTCCACGGGGATCTGACCGTGAGTCTCGATCGCCTAGAAGACCTCCCTTTGAATGATTCGGTCCGCGAGGCGTTCCTCCTCGGCCGAGAAGGGATCCGCCAAGTCGTGTTGGACCCACTCCTTCCAGAGCCCCTCATCGACGAAGACAAACGCTCCTCCATGGTCGGTGCCCTGCACGAATACTGCGACAAGGGCATCACTCTATGGACCCGCTTCCTAGATCTGCACTAGAAAAGGGGACAGTCCCCTTTTCTCGGGGGTTAATTCGCCTATGCTCCGGCGCAGATGAACTCGGCGGATTTCACATTCCAAACGGTTGACGGAACCAAGCTTCACGTCAGCGGCTGGACGATCGACAACCCGAAAGCGGTCGTCCAAGTGCTTCACGGCATGGGGGAGTACGGCTCGCGATATGCACGCTTGGCCCAAGCGCTCGGGGACGCTGGCTACGACACCTACGCGCACGATCATCGCGGCCACGGAAAAAGCATCGCAGAGGGCCAGCCGCCCGGGCACATGGCCGACGAAGATTCGTGGAACCGCATCGTCGAGGATGCCCACGGCGTCAATCGCGAGATCGCCAAGCGCCACCCGAGCTTGCCAATCATCATCCTCGGGCACTCGATGGGCTCGTTCGTGCTTCAGCAGCTCTTGTTCGAGCACCCCAACGACATGATCGCCGCGTGTCTTTCCGGGTCGAACGGGAAGCCCCCCCCCATAGCGAGCCTCGCAAAGGTCATCGCCAGAATCGAGCGGCTTCGCGTGGGGAAGCGAAAACCGAGCCCTGTACTGCAGAAACTGACCTTCGAGGACTGGAACAAGGCATTCAAGCCCAACCGCACCACGGCCGATTGGCTGTCGCGTGACGAACACGAGGTCGACTTATACGTAGCCGATCCGCTCCTCGGATTCGCCGTCTCGACACAGACCTGGATCGACATGTTCGACGCGCTTGGACGCATCGCCAACCCCAGAAACATCGCCAAGGTGCCCCAGGGCATACCGATCTATCTATTCGCCGGGTCCGAGGATCCAGTCGGCAACAAAGGCAAGGGAGTGCGCAACCTCTACGACGCCTACAAGCGCGCAGCGATCTTCGACGTGCGTCTCAAGTTGTACGAGGGCGCGCGCCACGAGACGCTCAACGAAACCAATAGGCAAGAGGTGACCAACGACTTCATCGCCTGGTGCGACGAAGTCGTCGCCGCCCGCGCTTAGGCGTGGGGTGAACGGCTCGTGTAGAGCGGTCCTTCGACCTCGCCCGTGACCAGCGCCTTGGTCTCTGGTGTCACGCGGCATCGCCACAGCCCGCTTTGTGAGCCGATCGCTTCGGCGCCCTCGTATTGATTGAAGCCCTCGAACACGGCTTCGACGAGAAACCCCGCCTCACTGAGGGCCCGTTGTTTTTGGAGGCCTCGTTCACTCGCGCGTCGGCTGTACCCAAAGCAAACGTAGAGCCGTCCGTCCGGCTTGAGCAGGTCGACCGCCCGACTGATGAAGAGCCGAAAGCCTTCGACGGCGTAAGGCGGGTCGGTAAATACGGCCCCAAAACGACCCCGCATCGACCGAGGCATGGGCTTGCACAGGTCATGCGGGATCGTCACGAGCTCCCAATCGTGCTCTTTGGCGGCGTCTTTCAGTACCTTCAGAATGTGTGGGTCGGTGTCGACGGCGGTCACCCGACGCGCCGCGCCAGCGAGCTGCACCGCGGCGCTCGTGAGATCGTCGTCTCCCAGGAAAATGAGCCCTCGCTGATGATCCCCCGCCTCCACCAAGAGCCTCGCCCGTCGGACAGCCGTATCGGTGGTCACGTACACCTGATCGAGTCCGCGTTTCGGGTCGCCCCGTTTGCTGGCAAGGCTTTCGTACGCTTGGCGCCACGTTACCTCGTCCTCCGCGATGGGGCTTCGCGCCACCAGCTCCCGGGCCAACGCCGCAAGCCCGCACTCCGAGCATCGGAGGCCATCATCACCCTTATCGAACCACTTCGGATAGCGCTCGATCACTTCGCGCACGACCGACGCGCTTTCCCGGGCAGCGCGAACCAGCTGATCCTGGGTGAGCGACCGACCGTCGCCGAGTGCCCTGAGGATGCGGAACGCTCCTTCGTACACGTGGACTACTTGTCGCGGAAGACGATCATGCCGTGCGTGAGATCGTACGGCGACAGGGCAACCGTGACACGGTCGCCTAGGATCACGCGGATCCTGAACTTTCGCATTCGCCCGCAAAGCTGCGCCCGAACGGTCGCACCGGAATCCGCCGTCACCTCGAACTGGCCACCCGCGTAGACCTGACTCACCACGCCGTTCAGCTTGATGTGGTCATCACGCTTGTCTTCCTGCTCGAAATTGCGTTCGAATCGCTTTCTCTTTCCTCTGGGCCTTCGTTTCGCCACTCAAACTCCTTCGTCGCAACCTAAGTCTTCGATCCTGCCGTCGCCACTTTCGGCGTCGGAATCGTATCTAGATTGATACCTAGGGCGTAAAGCTTTTTGTAGCACCCCCCGTGGAAAAGTCAGCCGGAAGGCATCATGGTGACGAGTCCGGTGCTCCAACGACATCCCGACGACAGTTGGACGCTCGCAGCCCCCCGAACGGTGAACCCGCGGACGCAGCGAGTGTTGCTCGCTCTGGCGGACGCGATCATGCCGGCAAGCCCGCGAACCGAGACGACCCTCGAGGACGTCACCCGCCATGCGCTCGTGTGCCTTCAATACATGCCCCGGTCGTCAGTCATGGCATTTGTCGCGGGGATGCGGTTGCTGAACTGGGCGCCGCTCTGGCGGCTGCGAGGGCTCCGTCTCCTCACCCGCCTGAGTCGGGATGAGGCGCGCCGCCATCTGGTGGCCGTGACGCAGAGCCGGTGGTTGCCGGTGCGAATGCTGATGTACGGCCCACTCGGTTTGTTCATGTCGACCTATTTTGATCAGGACTGCGCGCATCGGGCGATCGACTACGACCCCGTGCCGTTCGTCGAGGAACGGATCGAGCTCCGTCGGAAATGGCTCGAAGGCGAGGAGCCGGGGGCAGATCAGGAAATCCATCACCTTCCGGTGGTACCGCCATGAGCATCCTCGCGCATCGCGACTACCACGCACACCAGACGTTCGATGCGGAGGTCGTCGTCGTCGGAACCGGCGCTGGCGGAGCAGTGGCCGGAGCAGAGCTCGCTGAGGCTGGGCGTGACGTGTTGTTCGTCGAAGAAGGCGGCTATCACCCGACCTCGAGCCTCAATCCGTACCTCACCGAGTCGATTCCTAGGCTCTATCGCGATGCGGGCGCAACCATGATCATGGGTCGTCCGCCGATTCCCTATGCTGAAGGACGCTGCGTCGGAGGCAGCACGCTTGTCAACGGCGGAATGACGTGGCGTGCTCCCGAACGGGTACTGAAGGAATGGCAGGACCTCACCGGACAGCCGGATCTCGGTTCCAAAGCGCTTGCGCCGTTCTTCGATCGCGTGGAGGAACGTATTCACGCAAAGCCTCAACACCCGGTGTCGGTCGGCGAAGACAGTCGCCTTCTCGAAGAAGGCGCACGGCGACTCGGATGGCGGTACGAGCACAACCGAAGGGCACAAGACCGGTGCGTCGGCTCGAACCAATGTCTCACAGGGTGCCCGACGGGAGCCAAGCAGTCGACGCTTCTCAGCTACATGCCTCGGGCTCTGTCATTCGGAGCCCGTTGCTTGACCCAGGTGCGCGTTCACGAGCTTTGGATTGAACGCGGCCGCTGCGTCGGGGTGATTGGAAAGGCGGTGAACCCCCGAACGCGTCGATGCGATATCGACGTTCGGGTGCGCTCCAAAGTGGTCGTGATCTCGTGCGGGGCGGTGCAAACGCCCTACCTGTTGCTCAGGCATCGATTGGGACGCCGAAACTCCCAACTCGGAAAGAACTTCCTTTGTCACCCGAACGCGAAGGTCGTCGCCATTTATCCCTTCGATCTCCACGCGTGGCAGGGGGTGAGCCAAGGAGGGCAGATCCGCGAATTCCTTGAGGAGGGCGTCGTCATGGCCGAAAACGCAGTACCTCCGGGGACCGCTGCCGCTCAGATCCCCGTCCTCGGCGAAGAGGCTCTCGAGATGATGAGGCACTACAACCGCATGGCGATGACCGGCGTGTTAGTGGAGGACTCACATGCAGGAACGGTCACGCGCGGCTTCGATGCGCCGCTCGCGAGGTACAGCATCAACGCGTACGATCACGAGCGTTTCTTGCGTGGCGTACGACTTTTGGCAACTTTGCACTTCGAAATGGGGGCAAAGCAAGTCGTTCTGCCCTTCAGTAACATGCACATCGCGAACAGCGTCGACGACCTGCGCCAGATCGAGCAGACACAACGGTCGCGAAGCACGATCGAGCTCTTTACCGTCCATCTGATGGGTACCTGCCGCATGGGGAGCGATCGACGCTCCTCGGTCGTTAACCTTCGTGGCGAGCTTTGGGATCTACCCGGTTGTTACGTAGCCGACGCAAGCCTCTTCCCGACGGCCGTGGGTGTGAACCCGCAAGTGACGATCATGGCGCTCGCCACCATGGTCGCGCAGCGGGTCGAGGTTCCAAATTGACAAGGCACGGGCTTTTGCGCACAAGCTAACGTTCCCATGCTCGATCTTCCTCGCCTCCAGCGGATCCGACTGATGCCGCGGCCCATCGGGCAAATCTTTTTCGGCTGGACGGTGCTCGCGCCCAACTACCAACTGCTACCAGGCATCGACATCGAGATCGAGAACATCGAAAGGATTCCACGAGAGCCTGTCATTTTCGCAATGAACCACACAGACCGCTTCAACTACTTTCCGTTCATGTACAAGCTCTGGCGAAAAGAGGGCCGCTACATGACGGTCTGGGTGAAGGGCAAGTACTACGAGACCAGAAATGTGGGCATGTTCATGGAGCTCACCAGCAACATTCCGACCGTATCTCGCGGGTACATCATCACCAAAGACTTCGTACTCACAATGGGCCGGCGACCGACCGAAGCCGAGTACGATACGCTGCGCGCCCGGGTGAACGCGGAAGCTGACCCGAGTTTGGACCCGAGCTCGGTCGACATCTCGCAGATGCCCCAGCGGCTGCTGAAGACGAAACGCGACATCCTAGGCGTCGAGTTCGACCCAAACCGGGAGTCTTACGCGCGCGGTATCAACAATACATTTGCGGCGATGATGCGCGAGTTCGTCAAGCTCAACGAGCGCTCCTTCGACCTCGGGCTCGACTTGCTGGTCTTCCCGCAGGGTACCCGTTCGATCCGTCTCCCGCGGGGTCGTATCGGCATGATGGAGATCGCGCTTCGCTACAAGAAGACGATCGTGCCTGTCGGCTGCAACGGATGTGACCTCATTTACCCGGGCTCGGTTCCGATCGCCAAGAAGGGCACCGTGGTGTATCGCATCGGCGAGCCGATCCGGTACGAAGAGCTTTCTGCGTTTCACATTGGCGAGCCTTTCGAGCCCTTCTCAGCGGAGGCAGAGCACAAATACCGAGACAGGTTTCAGGGCGCGGTAGACGTCGTGATGGACCGCATCAACGCGCTGCTCGACCCGCAGTATCAGTACAGCGACGACTTGAATAGCACCGGCGTCCGCGGAACCTCACGTTTCATCTAACGCGTGAGGTTGCTTCGTTTGTTCGAAGCGGCAAAACCGGCTAGAGGAGCCGAGATGAATGCGCTTGAGGCCCTGCGCGACGCCGCCGAACCAAGACCCGTGGTCGCGATCATCGGAGGTGCTGTCGCAGGTTCCGAGGCTGCTGCCGCCTGCGCTCTGCGCGGAGCAATTCCAGTGGTGTTCGAGCAAGGCGAGCGGCCATACGGCAAGATCGAAGACGGCCTGCCACGCTGGCACGTGAAGCTCCGCGACAAAGAGTACCAGAAGATCGACGAGAACCTTGGAGGAGATGACGTAGTCTTCGTGCCCCGCACCGAAATCGGAGCCGCCCTTTCTTGGCAAGAGCTCTACGGTGATCTCGGATTCAGCGCGATCGTGCTCGCCAACGGCGCATGGCGCGATAGAGGGCTGCCGGTGGAGGGCGCGGACGAGTACGACGGTCGCGGCCTCGTCTACCAGAACGAGTTCGTGTACTGGTTCAACCACTATGAAGACGAGGGCTACGACGGGCCGGTCTTCGAAGTTCCGGACGGTACCATCGTCATCGGCGGTGGGTTGGCCTCGATCGATGTCGTGAAGATCATCAACCTTGAGCTCTACGCGCGCGCCCTTCGTGAACGCGACCTAGAAGTCGACATGGTCGAGTTGGAAGTCAAAGGGATCCCGCGTGTGTTGGAGGCCCATGGCATCACGCCCGAGGAGCTCGGTATTGAGGGCTGCACCCTCTACTACCGCCGCGGCAAGGAGGACATGCCGCTGGCGAGCGCCGATGACCCGACGCCCGAGCAGCTCCAGAAACTGAAGGTCGCGCGAGTTAAGATCATGGATCGGGTGATGCGCAAGTACCTCGTGAAGTTCGAGCCCCTGAGTCGGCCGGTCGGGCTCATCGTCGAAGGCGATAGGCTGGTCGGGATCCGGTTTCAAAAAACGGAAATCGTCGACGGCCGCGTGAAAGGGCTCGAGGGCACCGAGTTCGAGGTGCGAAGCCCGATGGTCATCAGCTCGATCGGAAGCATCCCAAAACCGATCGAAGGGATCCCGACGAGGGGTGAGCTCTACTACTTCGACAACTGGGAGACGGGTGAGCTGCACGAGCTGCCAGGTGTGTTCGGCCTTGGCAACGTGCTTACCGGCAAGGGCAACATCAAGGACAGCCGAGAGAACGCGATCGAGATCATCGAAAAGGTCGTCGCGGCTTACCTTGGGGTTGGTGACGAGCCGGACGAAACCCCCGGCCGAGCGTCCGACCGCGCCCGCCAAGTCGCTGAAGGGGCGACGGCGGGGGCGCCGATGATGCCCGAGGCCATGAAGGCGTTGGCCGAGAGAATCGAAAAGCGGCACGCCGAAATCGGCTACCAGGACTACGCCACTTGGATCGCGGCCCACACTTAATAGGGGACAGTCCCCAATTAGTTGAGGGCGCGGCTTCGTACGTAGTGGCCATTCTCGAACGCATCGAAGAAATCGTCGAGGAGGGGGTGCTCGATCGGCGCCCCGAGCACGTCTTCTTCGAGATTCCTCTCCGCCACGTAGGTCTCATGGAGCGCGCCGCCCACCAAGACGCGATACCACGGCGCATCCTTGGGAGGTCGGCTCTTCGCGACCTGCTCGTACCACTCCTCGCTCAGCGAAAACACGGGGTCCACATCGATCACGACGCCACGATAATCGAAGACCTTGTGATGAACGACTTGGCCGATGCCGTACTTGGGCTTGATGAGAATCACAGACTTGCCGAGGGTCTACCCCCCCGGCAGCGCCGAGTCCAGCCCCGTGCCAGTGTCAGTGTCAGCGCCAGCGGGCCGTTGCCAGGGGCGGCTCGGACCGATAAGGTGCGGCGACTTGGACGCTTGGATCAGGAAGATAGGCTTGCCGCTCGCGATGATTGGCTTGTGTTCAACGCTCAGCGCGACAGCGTTCGCCCAGAAACGGCGGGTCGAGCTCCGCTTTCAAGGCGGCGTGGACGTCAGCGTCCCCATTTTCCTCAACGTGGATCGGAACATCGTCAAGCCCGGGGCGGGCGTAAGCGGTTGGGGTGGCTTGGATATCGGTTGGATCGTGTTCGACTTCGGCCTCGGCCTCATGGGCAACACGATCAAGACGGACAACATTCCAGAGATCGAAGCGGCGGGAGGGGGCATCGGGGACCAGCCTCTCATCCGGTGGCACTTCTCGCCCGGCATCCGTCTCCAGGTACCGACCATCGATGCCGTCCTTCCCTATGTCACAGGCTCCTTCGACGCCAACCTTTGGGCCTTCGAGGCGCTCGCCGTCGACTGCGGCTGGTACTACTGCCGAGGAGAAGGTCGCTTCCGCTTCGCCCCTGGGTTCACCGGCAAAGTCGGGGTGGGCATCCGCCTCAAAGGCCCCTTCTATCTCGACGTCGGCATGAAGTACGCGATGAGCGGGAAGGGTGAGTTCTTCGTACGTAAGCAATGGTGGCTCGAGCCGTTCGTCGGGTTCCTGTTCAGAGGCGGCAGCGATCGTTTCGACGGTGTCGGATATTAGCCCCACCTCCGACCGACAACGATCAGGACGCCGCCGGGATCAACGCCCAGAGAATGGCGCCGCCAAGCGCAATGCCGAGCAGGCACCACAGCCGCACCACGATGGGCGGACGCTCCACGCTCCATTCGATGAGCTTGGTGAACCGGTCTAGACCGATCATCGGCAGTGATACCCCCGCGAGAATCGTGAGGATACCGAGGACCTGAAGGAACAGGGGGGCGCGCGACGCCGGCGCAGCAAACCAAAGCGCGATGCCAAACGTTACGCGAAGCAATGCAGCAACCCATAGGCCTTGGCGGTTGGTCCATCGTGTCGCGAAAGCGACGATGCGGCTCGGTACGAGCACGCCCCACGTGCACAGCAACAACACGAAGACGGCGAAGATTCCAGCGACTTCAACAGCGAGCTCCATAAGCCCTCCCGCGTCGCGGAGAATATGCGGACGTGCCACAGAGGGCAATCTTCGATGGAGCGGTAGATGCTCAGGGCAGCTCGTTGGCAAGACCCGGCATTGAAGCTTGCGCGGGCTCACTGCGCTCGAGCGACTGTTCGATCTGATCGGCGGCGCGGGCGACCGAGTGCATGTGGATCTGCAAGTCGTCGGCAGCGAGCTCATCGAGGAGGACGGTGTGGCGCACGACATAGACGTCGCCGTCGAGGCAGATCGCGCCCACGGCGAGGTTGAAGCCTTGTTCGAGGGCCTCACGAGGGTCCATGCGGTCGATCCGGCAACACGCAGACGAGAAGTCGACCCAAACCCGCCCCATGGCTTCGTAATGGGACACGATCACCGCCTGGAGGCGGCCGCCGGGGTATTTGAACACGACCTTGAAGCTGTGGTCGCGCTCATCGGCCAGCCTGTAGCTCTTGCTGGCATGGCGCTTGAGCTCGGTCCAGGTCGACACGGGGTCTGTCATAGCACAGGAGCCCCGAAAAACCGCTCGAATCCGCCCGGATAGGTCGTAAGCTGCCGACAATGTTGAAGCGCCTGACGTCTCGATCGTGGCGAGCGGCGGTGATCGAGGAGCTACGCGCCGGCCCACGCGCGCTTCGCGGCACAGTCCCCTGGCTGATGCGCATGCGTCGCAAACAGATCGGCAGCCTGGTCGACGTGGTGATCCAAAACGCCAAAGACATCCCGCACGACCTGGCGTTCGAAATGGACCAAGAACATCTCACGTGGTTAGGGCTCGACGAGGTGACGTCGCGAATCGCGCACGTGCTGGCTTCCGCAGGCGTTCGGCCGGGTGGCGTGGTGGCGTTGCTGGCCGAGAACTCGCCGTTCTACATCGCGTCGGTGCTCGGCATCACACGGGTTGGCGCAACCGCGGCCCTCATCAACAACAACTTGCGCGGTCGACCCCTGGCGCACGCGATCGAGGTCTCCAAGGCGACAGCGGTTCTGGTGAGCAACACGCTCGAACCGGGACTCCGTGACTGCGAAGAAGTCTGCCAGAGGCTCGATCGGATTCTGGTATTCGACGAGGATCCCTGGCACGGTTTGTTCGCCGACACACCATCGACCCCCTACCCCGCGGTCAAGGTGAGGGCAGGCGACGACTTCGTCTACATTTATACTTCGGGCACTACCGGGCTTCCCAAACCCTGCCGGGTTTCTCATGCGCGGGCGATCCTCGCCGGCGCGGGCTTTGGCGCGTTGATGTATGAATTTCGTCCCGGCGACAAGCTTTACTGTGCGCTGCCTCTCTACCATTCCAACGGGTTGCTGTTGGGGGCAGCGGCGACGATCATCGGCCGCGTCCCGATGGCTGTGCGCCGCTCGTTCAGTGCGAGCGCCTTTTGGGATGACATCCATCGATACAACGCGACGGCGATGCTCTACATCGGGGAGCTCTGTCGCTATTTGGTCAACTCGCCTCCGCACCCCTCAGAGCGTCCGAATCCCATTCGAGTTGCGGTGGGCAACGGCCTTCGTCCCGACATTTGGCCTCGATTCCAGTCACGCTTCGGGATCGAGACGATCCGCGAGTTCTACGGTGCCACCGAAGCGCCTGGCTTCATCGCCAACCTCAGCGGGAGAGAGGGCTCCGTGGGTCGCGTGCCGTTTGCGGGGTTCAAGGGTTACTTGAGCTTGGTCCGCTACGACGTCGACCGCGATGAGCACCTTCGTGACTCGAACGGGTTCTGTATCCCCTGCAAGCACGGCGAGCCCGGCGAGCTCTTGATCGGAATCTCCAATGTTGCCGGCGGTCTGGAATATCGCGGCTACACCGACGAGAGCGCGACTCAAAAGAAGATCCTCCGCGGCGTTTTTCGACAGGGAGATCGATACTTTCGAACCGGCGATCTTCTCAGGCGAGATGACGAGGGGTTTTATTACTTCGTCGACCGCATCGGGGATACCTTTCGTTGGAAGGGTGAGAACGTGTCGACCGCCGAAGTTGCTGATGTGATCACGCAAAGCGACAAAATCGCGGAAGCTACGGTGGTTGGGGTGCACGTGCCCAACATGGACGGCCAGGCGGGCCTGGCTGCAGTAGTCCCAGTCGACGGTTTTGATCCAAACGGGTTTTGGCGCGTCGTCTCTGAGCTTCCATCGTATGCGCAGCCTCGCTTCGTACGGGTGATGAACGATCTCGCGAAGACTGGCACCTTGAAGATTCAGAAGACTACCTTGAGAAAAGAAGGCGTAGACCCCGCCTCGATCTCGGATGCGGTATACGTTCGCACCGATGCCGGATATGAGAGGCTCACGCGGGAGCGATGGATCGACCTCAAGGAAGGCAACCTCAAGCTCTGAGCCGCCAGTCGCACACGCCACGGTCACCTATTCGATCCCGCCCGGCTCTACGAAGCCTTCAGCGCCTTCTGAATGAGCGCCAAGTCTTCGGGCGCATAGTCGAGGCGGAGCGCCGCTTCGTGACCCTTTTCGGTCATCTTCTTCCAGGTCTTTTGCACGATGGTGATGAGCTTTTCTTCGGGGTGCTGCTTGGCGAAGTCGTGAAAGTAGTGCTGGAGAAAGACGAGGCAGATCACGTCTTCGAGAAGCTGCACGTCGGGGTCGGTCTTGAGCCCGCGCTTGCGAAGGAGCGTCTTCACGCGTTCGATCGTGGTGTCGTCATAGCCGACGTCCTTCAGGATCGCGCCCGCAATATCCCCGTGCCGCTTGTAGAGATCGGTGCGCCACTTCAGGTACCCCGCCCTTCCCTCCGGATACGTGTCCCGCGGCACTTCCCAACGCCGAATGTGCTGCGCACGCGCGGCGAGCTTCACGGTCTCGGGAGCATCGGGAGCGAAGACCGCGAGGCGTGTGGACATGCGTTGGCCGTAGACGAGCTCGCTGGGCAATGGCTGGCCATTGACCATTTCGCTGCGCGGATCCTGAGCGTTCGCCTGGTCAAACCGGCGGAATGCTTCGTCCAGGCGAGACATGGGGAGACTCTATCACGCCGCCGCTGGCGCTGGCGCTGACACTGGCACGGACGCTGTCGCTGGCACTGACACTGTCGCTGGCACTGTTCTACGCGAACGGATTCTCGATCTGCACGCCCGCAATATTGCTCCCGCTTTGCAGGTCCTCGGTCAACAAGCGTCGGCAGCCGGACGCCGCTGCGGCTTTGACGATGAGAGCGTCCCAGAAGCTCAATGCGTGCAGCCGGTGCAGATCGATGGCCTCGAGGATCAAGGAAGGCTTGATCGTCACGACGTCGAGCCGGGCGAGGAGCTCGACTTTTCGTCTCGCGATTTCGGGAGCCCCGCCGAGCTTGCGGGTCGCCGCCACGAAGAACTCCTGAAGCACCTGGGTCGAGAGGACGCCGTTCCCATCGATGAACAGTTGGTGGATGATCTCCTGGGCGCGATCGCGTTTTGGGCCGGCGTCGAGGTCGTCGGCATACAAGAGAACGTTGGTATCGACGAATACGCGCTCAGCCAATCCGGTCCTCATAGAGCTCGTCGCGACCGATCTTTCGGCCGCCAGACCGACCTCCATGGTCACGCATCAGCATCAAGAGCTCATCGGCCGAAACCTCACCCGGTTGCTTTCCGACGAGGTTCTCGAGATAGCCGCGCAGAAGCGCATTCAAGCTCGTGCCCTGCTTCCGCGCCACCGCCCGCGCGCGCCTCAGAAGGCCCTCATCGACCGATATCGTGAGGTTTTTGGCCATACACGGATTATGTGTCCACAGGACCTGTGTGTCAATCGGCCTCTACGTCACCCGCCCCCAATGTCCACGTGGTACCCCTCGTAGACGAGATCGGCACCTCGCTGACGATGGCGAACTATGGAAACCAATACCGCCAGAACCTGACTTCTCAGATCTTCGGCACCGGATGACCCCTTGGCGCTGGCGATGGCGTCGGCAACTTGCTGAGTGAGTTCGGGGTGCTCGTCCCGAACCCGATCGATCTTGTTGATAAGCCGTGGTGCATCGTCTCTCAGCTGGGCGAGGAGGCCCTCGGCACCTTCTACCTCCTTAACATGCTGTTCAAGAGCGATCCGTAGGCTCTCCAGTTCGGTTTGTAGGTTGGAACGCCAGTTTGGCCCTCCAATCGGGGCTGAAGCGGCGATCTCAACACTTGAAATCGCTTCTTTCAACTCAACTCGGCGTTGCCGAGCGGCCTCGAGTGCATGCTCATGCTGCATCTCACTTTTGCTCACGTGTGTCATCTCCACGAGGCATTTCGTCGTCCGACCAGAACCTCAAGAAACCGCGGTAGGCCCCGAGGTAGACGGTGTTGTCGGGGCCGAAGGTGAACGTGCCCCAGATGTTGTTGAACACCTTGCGGTCGTAGTTGCCCTTGCCAAGGGCAGCGCGCTGCACGATGCGCGTGACATTGTCGTCGAACTCCCCCTTGTTGAAGTAGCCCTTGATCCGGAACACGCGCCAGCCAGTCCGGAAATCGATGGCGGTGAGCATCCAGTCGTGGTGGCCGTTCACCGGCTCGTCGTCGCGTTGATAGACATAGATCAACCCGCGCGGCGTCGAGAGCTTGGGAGTCGCCGTCTTCGCGTCGATGTGGCCTGCCGCCGGCCAGCCTTCAACCACTTTGTATTCTCCTGCCTCGTGGTCGAAGTCAAACCGCATGATCCCACCTGCCGTAGGGTTCTCCTTGAACGGATCGACATAGCCATAGGTATTGCCGACGACGAGATGGTCTTTGTAGGCCACGACCGAGTTTTCGACGGCGCCTTTGCCAGCCTCGAACAGGGGCAACTTGCTGACCAGCGAGCCATCGTTCTGACGGAATACGTTCAGGTGTACCTGCTCGGGGCCGTTGTCGACGATCGCGACAAACCGGTCCCCGATGAGTGTCGGCGTGGTGCCGCTCCCGTCGTTGAGATGGCCGGGCTTGATCTTGCGGTCGTTGTCGTAGACGAGGTCGCCCTGTACATAGGTCGGTTTCCAGGTCGGATCGAGCTCGATTTTCATGGAATCCGTGTTGAAGCGCAGCTTGTAGAGCGCGATGTTCGAAACGATATACACGCCGTCGGGGCCGACGGAAAACGAGTTCTGGATCTGCTCCGCAAAGCTCGATTTCTCCCCGAGGAACAGCTCCCGAAAGCGTTTCCGAATCTCGGGGAACTTATCGATATCCTGGTCGTCTTGCGCCTTCTTTGCGTCGGCAAAGAATTCCTCCGCGCCTTCTGGAAGCGGCACGAAGAGCTGTCGGATCTTGTCCTCGGCCGCAAACAGTTGGATCGCCACGGCGTAGATCCGGGGACACCCGTCCTCAGTCTTTTCGCCCAACGTATCGATCACGCCGACCACGCCGTACTTCGAGGTGAACCAAACCCGGCCGTCTGCGTCGGGCATGATCGCGGTGAGCTTGTTGTCCTTCGGTTTCTTGTCGAGGATTTCCTCGACGATGGTCCCCTTCCCGACCGCGATGCCGAGGTTCAAGTAGACCATCTCGTCGCGAACGACCCGGCGATTGCGGATCGGAATACGGACGATCGTGTCGTTGGCTCCAGGGACGTAGACGTCGCCATTGCTCGCCAGGTACGAATAGGCGCCCCCCGACGTGTCGCGAAAGACTGCGATTCGCCCCTTGGTGCCGGCGACCTGTCGCATCTTGTTCCCCCGACCGGGGATCTTGACGGAGTCGAGAACCCGGGGTGGCGGACTGGAGATGTCGATCACGATCAGCGTCGCCGCGTCCCGCCCAAACGAAATCGTCACGACCGTTTGGTCATCGAGGAACGTGTAGAGCGGCGCCATCCCGGAGAGATGCTTGCCTTTCTCCAGCACGTGAAAGTAGCCAACCTTGGCGTTGGCGGGGATGGGCCCTGGGAAATGGCTCACGTCGGTCGCAAAGCTGTCCTCGTGCATGGTCCCCGCATAGCGGTTCGAGAGGATCGGGTGCTGCCAGTTCTCCTGGGGCGGAAGCGGCTCGGGTAGCGTCTCGCCGTAGCGCGACGTCCACTCCTCAAACCACTTCACCTCCACATTGGCCAGTTGCGGTTTGAATTTGAAATCTTTGTCTCCAACCGAATACGTCGAGCAGGGCTCGTCGGCTCCAGGCCCCCTCGACGCACAGGCGCCAACAAGCAAAATGAAGAGGGGATACAGTCGTCTCGTCGAGGCGAGCCATCGGGCAGAGCGGCGATTCATGGTGAGGTTCTCCCTCAGAGGGCGCTGAACAGTCAAGCCCACCGGAGGACGGTATGGGAACCCAAAGGCGTAAGAATGGCAAGCGCCAAATCTGCATCGGAGCGAGCTCCGAGCCAATGCCTCAGAATTCCATACACATATGTACGGAGGATCCTGACAGCTTGCTCAGGATCGGGTATCCCTGGCACTGGAACTCGTGTCATGGGTTCAGGTATGAGGCGCACCGCAGGTCTTACTCTTCTGTTCGTCCTCGCCGCAGCCCCGGCGCCGGTGGCTGCTGGCGGCCTAGGTTTGGAGGGCGAAGACAGTCAAGGGCGACTCAATGGTTGGTACGTCACGATCGGTATCCACTTGAGTTTCCTCTCAGATGTTCGGAACCGATCGAACGTGCTCCCGACCTTCGGGTACGCCGTCGACGTGGGACACAGGTGGAATGACAAGGCGTTCTTCGTCCACATCGAGCACAACCTCTGGATGTCGACCGAGCTCAAGCGTAAGGTCGAGCTCGGTGCGCTGAGCATTGCACCGGGCTTCGACGCGATCTACGCCGACGGATTCGTCCACACCAGTGTGGCACTGGGTCCTTCGATTCTTCTTTTTTCGACGCCACTCGACGATGCGGGAAGCGTGGGTGTCTTCTTTGAGCTGCGGCCGGTGGGCTTGCGCTGGAAGGCAAATCAGCACGTAGCCCTCCAGCTCGATCCCCTCTCCTTTGCCGTCGTCGGGCCCGTGCTCGATGGCATCCCGCTCATCCAGCTCGAGTACCGAACGTCGTTCACGACTGAGGTGATCCCGTGAAGTGGGCGATTGCGGGAGTGCTCGCTGCGCTCTTCGTGGGTGACGTGCATTCGGCCCGCGCCTTCACGATCAGCAGCGCGGTCAGCCCAGGCTGTCACGAGCGTATCTCCGCCGAGGCATTCGCGCTGTTCTTGGAACAGACCGAGCCTCCGAAGCGCGCCGTCTCATTGCCGCCGAAGTGGGTACGGGTCGCCTATGGGCTCGCCGATAAGATGGGCGTTGAGGCGACGACCGACGTAGAAGCGTTCGTGCTGCTGAGTCTGATCGTCGGCGTGCGATCTCCAGACACAGGCGGGCATTCTGTCGCCAACATCACCCAGTTGCGCAGCCTGCATGCAGATCCTGACCCCGACGGCCAGTACCTTCATGCGCTCCGTGCTCCGGACGATGACGGCTCCGAAGGTAACGCGACCGCGATCGCAGGGACTCGCCGGGCGATTGAGCGCACGCTCCAACTGGCGCTAGACGCCATTCGAGGCCCCGAGCAGGAACGGTTCGGCGAAGCCATCATGTACGTCGACTTCTACGGCGAGGTCCCGGTCCCGGTTTGGTGGCCCGCTTACTACGTCGGGCGAACGGCCCATACCGTACAGGACGGGTTCGGCCACATGCTGCGCGACCGCGCGGCTGGCCTCCACGAAATCGTGTACGTGCTCAACTACGTAGACGCGATCACCTTGAGCTACCGCGAAGCGCGAGACGGGCTACCCCACTCCGGTGGAATGGACTCGTGCGCGGGGGAGACCAAAGACGCGGTGACGGCCGCCACCGAGGCGACACGTGAGCTCTTGAACATGATAACCGTCGCAGTCACGCAGGATCGAGACCCGCCGCTCCGCGAGTTTCTCGATCGCTGGTTTGTCTTGCGTGCGGGCTGCAACGTCGAAAACGAGATGTGCGGCAATCCCGAGGCCCTGGCGATCGCGAGAAAAAAACCAACTGGCCCGTATCTTCCACTCCAGCGGCGCCGCAGCAAACGCCTGTCGAAGAAACAATGACTTGGATCTCTACTAACTCATGAGGGAACGCACCTGGCGTCTGAAGAGGCGAAGACGGCCTTTCAGGGACTCGTCCATGAGGATGGCTTCCTCACTCATCAGATAGACGGCCACAAGCTCTCCCCGGGCCCGCGCCTCGGCTGGGGAGAAACCCGCGTCTGCAAAGAGGCTTGTGATGTAATCGAGCCGCTTGCGGACGACGCGTCGCAGCACTCTTGCTGCCTTCTTGTCATCCTCGGCCCACGAACGGATTGCCAACTCGTACCGGTTACGGTGGGCTGTGAGGATATTCTTCCCGGCCGCGATGAGGCGCTTCTCAGCGCTACCGCGGGTAGCATTTGCAAGCTCGATCACCGATTCGGTCATTTCCCGATCCCACCAGCCGAGCATCGAGTCCTTCAAATCTTGCAGATCCTCGAAGTGCCAATAGAAGCTCCCCCGGCTCACGCGCAGTTTTTTCGCCAAGGGGAGCACGCGTACGCCCCCGATGCCCTGACTTCGGAGCATTTCCATGGCTGCCTCAAGCCAGTCGTCCTTGGTTAGGGATTTCTTCGTAGGCATGACTCTCCCGATCAATACACTTGTGTCTTGACCGGGACAAGCGATTCTGTAAGGTCGGTGGCTCCGGGAGGGTCTCATGCGATCAGGACAAACTGCAATCGGTGCGTTGACGCTAGCGCTCGCCGCGATGACCATCGGCTACTTCATCGGCGTGAGTTTCCAAGAGCCGCAGGTGGCGCAGGCCGCAGGCGGTAAAGTGAAGTCCCCGGTCGGGACTGCCCCAGACCGCTACGTTTACTACCCGGGGACGGAGCCACTCGGCAAACAAGAGATCCGCATCATCGCCTGCGGCACCGGTATGCCGGCTGCGCGGCGCGGCCAGGCCGCGTCCTGCTGGGTCTTCGAGCTCGGGAACGGCGACAAGTTCATCTTCGACCTAGGAACGGGCTCGATGGCGAACGTTATGTCTCTGATGATCCCCGCCGACATGCTGACCAAAGTCTTCGCGAGCCACTTACACACCGACCACGTTGGGGACCTGGCTCCTCTTTGGGCTGGCGGTTGGACGGGCGGTCGCACGACGCCGTTGGAGATCTGGGGACCGAGCGGATCGAGAAAGGACATGGGCACCGCCTACTTCGTCGAGCACTTCCTCAAGGCCTACAACTGGGACTACATGACGCGCGCGGTGAAGGTGAACCCGATCCCGGGCAAGATCATCGCGCACGAGTTCGACTACAAGGGCGAAAACCAGATCGTCTACCGAAAGAACGGCGTCACCATTCGCTCATGGCCGGCCATTCACGCAGGCGATGGTCCGGTGAGCTACGCGCTCGAGTGGAAAGGCTACAAAGTCGTCTTCGGCGGCGATACCTTTCCCAACACTTGGTTCGTCAAATACGCCAAGAACGCCGACATCGTGATCCATGAGGCGATGCTCACCGCAGAGCAGCTCCGCAAGTACTACAACCAGCCGCCCTCCCGCACGATCATGATGAACACCGACATCCACACGTCGGCCCAGGCCTTTGGCAAGGTCATGAGCATGATCAAGCCGAAGCTCGCGATCGCGTATCACTTCTTCAACGAAGAAGGCACGCGCTACGGGATCTACGACGGCATCCGCGAAACCTATGATGGCCCGCTCTCGATGGCGACCGACATGATGGTCTGGAACCTCACCAAGCAGGGCATCACCGAGCGCATGGCCGTCTCGAGCGACGAGGCATGGGACGTGCCGGGAACGGAGAAGGGACTCCAGCCCGATAGGAGCCGCAAGCCGGAGACCATCTGGAAAGAGCTCGTCGAGCAGCGCCTCGACATGAGCGAGGTGAACAAAGGTTGGCTGGACGAGTACAAGACGAAGTACAACCTCAAATGAGGCTGCGTCTCACGACCACGATCGTGCTCGTCGTTCTGGCGCTCACGTCATTGGCCGGCTGTAAGACAGCCAAGAAGTCCGAGACGTCAAAGCGGCCCAACATCTTGCTCATCGTGGCCGATGACCTGGGGTACTCCGACATCGGCGCATTTGGTGGAGAGATGTCGACGCCGGCACTCGACGGCCTGGCAAAAGAAGGCCTGCAACTCAGCAACTTCCACGTGCTGCCTACTTGCTCACCGACGCGGTCGGTCCTGCTGTCGGGCATGGACAACCACCGCGCAGGCCTTGGTACGATGGGGGAGTTCGTCACGCCTGAAATGGAGGGGATCCCCGGGTATGCCGGATATCTCAACTTCGAGGTGGCCACCCTCCCCGCGGTTCTCAAAGCGGCCGGGTACCACACGTACATGGCGGGCAAGTGGCACTTGGGGCTCGATGAGAACACGAGCCCTCACGCACGCGGATTTGAAGAGACGTTCGTTCTACTTCAGGGCGGCGGCAGTCACTGGAGCGACCGCAAACCGCTCAGCCCACCCGAAGCGATGGTCTACCGGCGGAACGGGAACGAAGTCGAATCGTTGCCCGACGATTTCTACTCGACTCGGTACTACACGGATCGAATCCTCGAATGGATCGAGCAGGGCCGCTCGGACGACCAGCCCTTTTTCGCTTACCTCTCGTACACGGCGCCTCATGACCCGTTGCATGCGCCCAAGGCATACATCGACAAGTACAAGGGCAAGTACGACCAAGGTTGGGACGCGCTTCGGCAAGAGAGGCTTCAGAGCTTAAAGAAGCTCGGCATCGTACCGAGTGACGCCGTTCCGTTTCCCCGATTGCCGACCGTTAAAGCCTGGAACGATATGTCGCTGGAGGAGCGTGCGCTCGCGGCGCGCGACATGGAGGTCTACGCGGCGATGGTCGACTACATGGACGAGCAGATCGGGCGGGTGTTCGACTACCTCAAAGAGATCGGCGAATACGACAACACGATGATCCTCTTCATGTCGGACAATGGCGCGAACGGATCCCTGCCCACGGCGTATCCCGGTCAGACCGAGGAGTACCTCGGCTCTTTCGACAACAGCCTCGACAATCGCGGTCTTCCGAATTCGTACATTGAGATGGGTCCGGGTTGGGCCCAGGCGAGCATGTCCCCGAGCCGTATGTTCAAGGCGTACCCGACCGAGGGGGGCATCCGAGCACCTCTCTTGGCCAAGGTGCCGGGCAAACCTGCTGAGCCTGGCGCGGTGAACCAGTCGTTCGTTCACGTTCGAGATATCATGCCGACCCTCCTCGACCTGGCGGGCGCCGCGAAACCCGACGCCATCGACGGTCGTGGCGTGCTGCCAATGCAGGGGCAGTCGGTACTGGACCTCTTCGCGGGAAGGAGCGAGTCCGCCTACGAAGGCGCCAGCACAGTCGGTTACGAGCTCTTCAGCTTCAAAGCCTTCATCCAAGGAAACTGGAAAATCGTGTGGATGCCCAAGCCACTCGGCACCGGTGAGTGGGAGCTCTTCGACCTCTCCAACGATCCGGCGGAGCTCCACGACCTCAGCGCCGAGCAGCCAGAAACGCTCCAAGAAATGGTCTCGCTCTGGAACCAGTACAAGAAGGACAACGGCGTACTCGACATCGTTCCCAAGGTGGCGAAGTGATCAACAACTTGATGTCGCCTTTTGGGAGAACCGGCGGCATCGTTCGGCAACCCACAGTAAGGAGTAGCTCCATGGCAAGAAACAAACGGGCGGCCGCAAACGTGTTGATGTTCGCGATCGCCGCCGGGATAGGCGGCGCCATTCTCGGCTGCGCGCCGGTTGAGCGCGAGCCTGAGTCGCAGGCCCCTCCCGAACCGAAAGCCGCGCAAGAGCAGACCGGACAAAGCAACCAAGCGGGTGAGCAGCCCGATGAAGCGCCTGAAGACATCGATGCGGCGGGGCAATATTCCCCGGTCAAAGCGCGCGCTCGTGATTTCTACGCGCCCAACACCGAGGATCTCGGACCGAACGAGATGCGGTTGATCGCCTGTGGCACCGGAATGCCTACGGCGCGTCCGAAGCAGGCGGCGTCCTGCTGGCTCCTCGAGCTCGGGAACGGTGATAAATTCATCTTCGACATCGGGACCGGATCGGCGGAGCGCATCGCAGCCCTTCAGATCCCTTACAACTACCTCGACAAAGTCTTCTTGAGCCACCTGCATACCGACCACTTCGGTGACCTCGACGCGCTGTTCGTCGGTGGTGCGCTCGCTGGCCGTCAAAAACCGCTACGGGTTTGGGGACCAAGCGCCGAAACGCCCGAGAGAGGCACGAAGTACGCGCTCGATCACCTGCGAAAGGCGCTGACCTGGGACCTCGACGGCCGCCAAGGACTGACCGACCCTCGAGGATACCACTTGGACGTCACCGAGTTCGACTACATGGGGATGAACGAAGTCATCTATCAGGAGAATGGCGTGACGATTCGGTCCTTCCCCGCCATCCACTCCCTTGACGGTCCGGTGAGCTTCGTCGTCGAATGGAACGGTTTCAAGTTCGTGTTTGGCGGGGATACCTACCCAAACAAGTGGTACGCGGAGTATGCCAAGGGCGCCGACGTCGCGATTCATGAGTGCATGATTGCCGTGCCGGACATGATCGACAAGTTCAAGTTTACGCCGCAGAGCGCCCTCGCGGTGGGCACCCAGATCCATACCGCACCTGAAGCCTTTGGGAAAGTGATGTCGATCATCAAGCCGCGGATGGCGGTCGCCTATCACTTCTTCAAGGACTTCGACACTACGGCATCGATCAATGATCGCATCCGCACCACCTACGACGGTCCGTTGAGTCTCTCGATCGACTACATGGTGTGGAACATCACCAAGGACGAGATTCGTGTGCGGATGGCGATCGTCGATGAAGACGTCTGGCCCCCGCCCGCCACCGAGAAGCCACAGGCGCCCGATCCGACTCAGAGGATCCCCTACTCGGATGAGATCTCGGGCGGCAGACTCGACATGAAGAAGGTGTTGCAGCCCACGTACGACGAGATCAACAAGCAGTACGGGATCCACGAAAAGCAGGAGTGAACGATGCAAGGTGTGAACAAGGCGGTCGCCATCGTTGGCGCTTTCCTGCTCGCCCTCGCGGCCTATGCGTACGGTTGGTACCGCGGTGACTTGGGTAAGCAACCAGACCTCGTTCCTGCTGCGACGGCCGAAGAGGAGGATCGCAAGACCTATTACCCGAACACGGAAGAGCTCGGCCCCAACGAGATGCGGGTGATCTCGCTTGGGACCGGGATGCCGAACCAGCGGAAGTCGCAGGCGTCGGCTTGTTGGCTGGTGGAGCTCGGGAACGGGGATAAGTTCATCTTCGACCTCGGGACCGGGTCGGTTGCGAATCTCTCGGTGCTGGAGATCCCGTACGACCTCGTCAACAAGGTCTTCGTAGGTCACTTGCATTCGGACCACATTGGCGACTTTGCCGCTTGGCACATTGGTGGCTGGGTCGGTGGCCGGCAGAAAGCACCGCGAATTTGGGGACCCGATGGGCCGGAGGATCACCCGGAGTGGGGAACGAAGTACTTCGTCGACCACCAGATCAAATCGTACGCGTGGGACATCGACGGGCGCTCCGGCCGGCTACCGACGGTCGCGGGGCAGATCGAGGTGAACGAGTTCCCCCACGACAAGCTCTCGGTGGCGTACCACGAGAACGGGGTGAAGATCGCGGCCTGGCCCGCGGTGCATATCATGGCGGGGCCTGTCAGCTTCTCTCTCGAGTGGAAGAACCGTAAGTTCGTCTTCTCGAGCGACACTTTCCCGAACCAATGGTTCATCGAGCACGCCAAAAACGCGGATATCGTGATCCATGAAACGTTTGGGACGATCCGACAAAACATCGATCTACAGGGTTGGGATCGCGCCAACTCAGCGCTGGTCTCGTCGCGCGTTCACACGCCACCGGCGGCGGCCGGCAAGGTGTTCAGCATGGTCAAGCCGCGCATGGCGATCGCCTATCACTTCTTCAACGACGAGAACACCTGGGAAGACATGTACAACGAGATTCGGAGCACTTACGACGGTCCGCTTACGCTGGCGAAGGATCTGTTGGTCTGGAACGTCACCGATGACGAGATCAACGTTCGTGAGGTGGTCGCCCAAGAGGCGGTCTGGCCGGCGAAGTCGCCCTTTGGCACCGTTCCGCCAACGGGTGACCGTGAAGAGCTCCCGCCATGGCTCGTCGATGGCATCCTCGAGATGGAAGACGTCATCGAGGCTTACTATGAGCGACAAGGCGTCGGGGACATCTATGAGGAGCAGGTACCAAAGAAATAGGAATAGGGGACAGTCCCCTTTTTGAAGGGATTAAGGGCATGCATGCCGAGAAGGAGAACGTTCGAAGGAGCCCACGCGGCATCGCATTGGCCGCGTGCCTTCTCGCGTGCTCGGTGGCCAATCTATCTGCGGCGGAAGCTGCCGAACCCGAGCCCGACGAAGCCGCCGAAGTGGGCGAGGAAAGAGAGCGCCTCAATGGTCTCACGCTCGGCGGCGCCTACACTTTTCACATCCTTCGGGATCGCGACTCCGCCACAACCGGAGAGCCACTCAAGACCATCGAGCACCTGGGTGGGTTCGTGATCGCGTATGACCGGGAGCTGATTCCCCAACATCTCGCGCTCACCATTTCGAAGCCATTCTACTTCTCGAAGGAACGTTTCGATACGCCGTTCGACTTCATCCTGAAAGGACTCTTCCGCAAAGGATCGTGGGAGGGCTTCATCGGGCTCGTTCTCACCTGGAACATCCGCGTCTTCGAAAAGGAGCGCGAGGAGAAGGAGGGGGAACGAAACATCCTGTCTTTCGGGATCGGCGCGGTCATTGGGGGGGCCTATTTCTTCAACCCGCGTTGGAGCCTCGACCTCGAGGTTGGCTATGCCAACGTCCCGACCGACGACATCGTCGAGCACGAGGTGAGCGCGGCATTGGCTGGGACCTACCACTTTTGAGCAACCAGGCGCGCGCACATTGAGTCCGAGCCGTGCTGGGTTACATTCGCCAACCTGTGATCTCCCTTCGCGATGTCGGGTTCGAATATGCAAAAGGGGGTTTCTCTCTCGACGTGCCCGAGCTCACGGTCCCTTCGGGGGCCCGGGCGGCCGCAATAGGGCCGAGCGGCTCGGGAAAGACCACGCTGCTGAATCTGATCTCGGGTATCGAGCGACCGCGCTCGGGCGAGGTCAGCACGGCGGGGGTTCGGGTCGATCGTTTGTCACCCGCAGCGCGGCGCTCGTTTCGCATCACGACGATCGGCTTCGTGTTTCAGGAGTTTTTGCTGTTGGAGTACCTCGATGTGCTCGACAACATCCTCTATCCGTATCGACTCCACCCCGAGCTTCGGCTGGACGCTTCGGTGCGATCACGCGCGCGTCGCTTGGCTTCAGACCTGGGCCTTGCCAGCCTGCTCAATCGGCGTCCGAGTGAGCTCTCCCAAGGTGAGCGGCAGCGCATCGCCATCGCCCGCGCGCTCGTCACGGCACCCAAACTGATCCTTGCCGATGAGCCGACCGGTAGCCTCGACCCCGCCACCAAAAAGCAGGCGCTCGACCTCCTGTTCGAGCAGTGCGACGCGCGTTCGACCACGCTGCTCATGGTCACGCATGATCATGGGCTCCTCGAGCAGTTCGCACAGATCGTAGACGTGGAAGCATTAGGCCCCACTGAGGCATGAGCCGATGAAAGACAGCCTTTATCTTGCCTGGCGGTACCTTCGTCACCACCGAGCCAAGACGCTCCTGCTGGTGCTGTCGCTTTCGGTGTTTCTCGGCCTCCCCTTGGTCATGCGTGCGATGAGCCGCGCGACGCAGCAGTCGTTGCTAGCTCGTGCCGAGGCGACGCCGCTCTTGCTCGGCAAGAAGGGCAGCAGTCTCGATCTGGTGGTGGAGGCCTTGTACTTCCAGTTGAAAGGTGCCGAGCCGATCACGGAAGCCGATGTCGATGCGATCCACGCGACGGGGCTCGCGCTGGGGATTCCCATTCGCACCGGATTGATGGCGCGCGGCTTTCCACTGGTGGGTACGAGCTTGGATTACTTCCCGTTCCGAAGGCTTCGTATCGCAGAAGGCCGCGGTCTGGCGATGATCGGCGACTGCATCTTGGGAGCGGAGGCTGCCAAAACACTCGAACTGGGACCGGGAGATACACTTCTAACCTCACCTTCCACGCTGTTCGACCTGGCGGGCGTGTATCCTTTGAAGCTTCAGGTTGTGGGCGTCCTCGAGCCGACCTATGGGCCCGATGACAAGGCTGTCTTCGTCGACGTCAAGACCGCCTGGGTCGCCGAAGGCCTGGGACACGGCCACCAAGACCTGGCTCTCGCCGGGCCGGACGTGGTGCTCAAACGCAACGAGGGCACGGTCACGGCCAACGCGAAGCTCGTCCAGTACAACGAGATCACCGAATCCAACGTCGACAGCTTTCACTTCCATGGGGACCCATCGGGCTACCCTGTGAGCGCCGCAATCGTGGTGCCTCACGATGAAAAGGCAGGCGTTCTGCTGCGCGGCCGCTTCGTCGATGCACCGACGCGTCAGCTCGTGCGTCCTTCGCAAGTGGTGGACTCGCTGAACAAGCAGATCTTTCGGTTCGAGCGTGTCTTACAGATCGTCGTGTGGACGGTGGGTTTGGCGACTGCGGTCATGTTTGTCTTGGTGATGGTCCTCTCCTGGAGGCTTCGGGCCGAAGAGCTTCGGACGATGACGCGGCTTGGTTGCAGCCGATGGAAGGCTGCACAGATCATGGGCTCGGAGATCGCACTCATGGTGGGCGCCAGCGTGCTGATCGCGGGCCTCTTTGGAATCGTGATGGCGCAGTACGGAGAAACGTGGCTCCAGAATCTCATCTTGAGGGGTTCGTGATGTGGAAGGGCGCGCGAGCGGGAACAGTTGTGATGGTGACCGCGCTTATCCCGATAGTGCTCGGTTGCTCGAAAGAAGCCGACCCCGATCGCGCCCCGGGGTCGCAGGAGACCGATTCGCCAACCATCTACACGGTCAACTACCCGCTCCGCTACTTCGCGGAGCGGATGGCGCCCGCTGGCGTTCGGGTCGTGTTTCCCGTGTCTGAGGGAATGGACCCTGCGTTCTGGAAGCCGTCGGCTGGCGCGGTGCGGGCGTACCAAGCGGCGAGCTTGATCCTTTTGAACGGCGCGGGCTACGCACGGTGGACGCGCTACTCGACTCTTCCCCAAGCGCGAATGGTGGTCACGGCGGATGGTTGTCGCGATGGCTATCTTCGCACCGAGCAAAGCGTCCGCCATCAGCACGGTCCCGAAGGAGCGCATGCCCACGCGGAGCTAGCCTTCACCACTTGGTTGGATCTTCGCCTCGCGGCTTGTCAGGCGAGCCGCATCCGCGACGCCCTCATCGAGCGGGTGCCGAATGCGAAGGACAGCATTTCCGCCGGCTTCGAGTCGCTCGAGCGCGATCTCCTCGATCTCGACGAACGGCTGCAGATCGTGGGCAACGCCTTGGGCGACCAGCCGCTCCTCGGTTCTCATCCCGTCTATCCGTACCTCGCCAACGCCTACGGCCTTTCGATCCAGAGCCTGCATCTCGAGCCCGATCAGGAGCTGAGCGATGACGATTGGAAGACGATCGATGCGATCCTGAAGCAAGATCGCGCGAAGTGGATGTTGTGGGAGGCCCCTCCCCTCGAGGCCACCGAAGCGGGCTTACTCGAACGTGGTGTCACACCCATCGTGTTCGACCCGGCGGGACAAACTCCCTCCAAGGGTGATTTCCTGTCTGTGATGCAAGCCAACGCCGACCGCCTCGAGTGCGCCGCGGGAGTGAAGCTATGTCCCTGAGCACGCGGGGTTTGCTCCTCGTCCTGGCCGTCCTGCTCCCAAGCATCGCGTTCGCTGACGCGGTGGTGGTGACGCGCGCGATGACGGCGAGCACCATCATGGAAGCGTTCGTTGATCAGGATGCGATCGTGATCGAGCTCGAGATCAGAGAACAAGAGCTCGCTGGCTTCCCCTCGCTTGTGGAAGCTGCCACCGGCGCCAAAGACTTTCCCGCGCCGATCCCGCCCGGGTCCGAGCTCTCATTGCGGGCGGACGAAAAGGGATTGCGCGGCACCATCGAAAGCGCGGAGCGCCGCAAGAGAGTGGAGCGTGACGAGGTCAGCGGGGAGCCCTTGCCCACCATCAGGGCCGAAGAGGTGCTGTTCGTCGTGCTGCGATACCCGCTGCGAAACCAACCGAAGACGGTCGTTCTCAGCCCACCCTCAAAAGACGGTTACGCGATGGCCGACATCGGCTTCGTAGTCTACCACCACGGCGTTGCGGTCAACGACTTCCGGTACCTGGCCGCCCCGGAGCGACTCCAGCTCGACTGGGAGGATCCCTTCTATTCGCACTTCGAGCGCAAGACTTTGAAACGGAAGTTCGACTCGCCGATGAACATTTTCCTTTACGTCGAGCCGTTCGAGGTTCGAAAGGAGCTCGTGGTTCGACCGCTCGATCTCGCTCGGTTCACCGATCTCGACGTCCAGCCGCACGAGTCGATCCCAGCCGACCGAAGAGACGCCGTGCTCGCACAAATCGCCGATTTTCTCGCAGAACGTGCGCCGGTCACGATCGACGGTGCGGAGGCCGAGCCGATCCTCGACCGCATCCACTTTCTGAAGCGCGGGCTTCGAATGACGCGTGTCGTGACGCCGGATGAGCCGATCGACGGCACCAATGCGATCGTCGGTGCGATTTTCGTCTATCCGGTGGACGGCTTGCCCAAGGACGTTCGTGTTGACTGGGATCTCTTCGACGAACGCATCACGCGTGTACCGGGCACGGCGACCGACGAGGCCGGGCCGATGCCCTATTTTCTGACTCCCGATGATAGCCAGCTTCACTGGGTGAACTACCTCAAGGGAGGCATGCTGCCTGGCGGGCTCGACGTGCGGTCCCCGAAATCGCATATCTCGATTCCGGTCGGTTTCAGCCTCGGATCGATCCTCGCGCTCGGACTTTTCATCGCGGCTTGGCGCCGGCGGTCCTGGGCGCTTGGTCATGCAGCGGTCGCCCTCGGCGTGGTGGCCTGGTTGGTGCCCACACCGACGATCGACATCCCAGTCCCATCAAGCGTTCGTGTACCGTCGGGCGAAGAGGCTGCCCCGACGATTCACGCGCTTCTCTACAACGTCTATCGAGCACTCGATTTTCGAGAAGAAGAAGCCGTTTTCGACCGCTTAGCACAAAGCCTCTCCGGTGATGTGCTGGAGCGCGTCTATCTCGAGATACGAAAAGGGCTGAGGCTCGAGAGCCAAGGTGGCGCGCGCGTCAGGGTGCGCGACGTCGAGCTGCTCGAGGTCATTCCTCAGGAAGCCCATCGAGCGGGCACCCTCCGCTACAAATCAAAATGGAACGTGACCGGAACGGTCGGGCACTGGGGCCACACCCATATGCGAACCAACCAATACGAGGCATTGATCACGCTGGCTCGGATCGAAGGTCGATGGAAGATCAGCGATCTCGCGATCTTGGAAGAGGAGCGGGTGTCCGCCTTGCATCCGTTCTACCATTTGGTAGGTATATCTCGACCATTTGGTAGGGACCATGGACGTACGAGCTCAGATCCTGACACATGCGACCCGGCTCTTTGCTGAGCAGGGATATGACGGGACGTCGGTCCAGGAAATCGCCGACGCGGTTGGGATTCGAAAGCCGAGCCTTCTCTACCACTTCAACTCGAAGGACGAGCTCCGGGAGAATGTGATCAGCGAGATGCTGGCGCACTGGAATGCGGTGCTGCCGTCCCTCCTGTTGAGAGCAACCCGTGAAGAGCGGTTCGACGCCACAATGGAGGCGCTGAGCAAGTTCTTCATCGAGGACCCAGACCGCGCTCGACTGATGCTACGGGAAACCCTCGATCGGCCCGAGCACATGCGGGCGCTCCTGAAGGAGTTCGTCCGTCCTTGGATCAAGCTTCTCGGTGAGCAGCTCGAGCGCGCCAAGGCCCAAGGGATGGTGCAACCAGGCGTCGATCCGGAAGCCTATGCCGTTCAAGTGATTTCGATGGCCGTGTCCGGCACGGCCGTCATCGATACGTTGCAAACAATTCTCCCGAACGATCCGCTTCGAGGCACCACACGCGAGCGCCACGTGCGCGAGCTCATCCGGGTGGCTCGTTCGAGCTTGTATACCGACAAAGACGCCGAGAGGTAACCATGGCGAACTTCTTCAAAGACAACGACGACCTTCAGTACTACTTCGACAAGGGCATCGATTGGGAGCCGCTGGTTCGGATCACCGAGCACGATTTCGCGGACGCTGACGGTCACAAGAGCACCGAAGAGGCGGTGACCTTTTATCGGGAGATCGCCGAAATGTTCGGCGAGTTCGTCGCCGAAGAGATCAAGCCGTACGAAAAGGAAATCGACGACGAGGGCGTCGAGCTGGTCGACGGAGAGGTCGTCTTCCCCGAGCGCCTTCGGGAGATCTTCGACAAGATCAAAGAGCTCGAGCTTCACAGCCTTCCCCTCCCGCGCGAGCTCGGTGGGATGAACGCACCGATGATGCTCTATTTCATCCATAGCGAGCTGATGGCGCGCGCTGATGTCTCGGTGATGGCCCATCACGGCTTTCACGCTGGCATCGCGATGGCAGCGCTGGTGTTCTCGGTCGCCGAGGGCAGCTCGGAAATCGACCCGAAGACGGGCCGGATCCTGAAGACTCGGTGGGAGAAGGCGATCCGCGAGATCGCTGCCGGTAACGCGTGGGGTTGCATGGACATTACCGAGCCCGACGCCGGATCCGACATGGCCGCAATGCGTTCCGTCGGCGAGCAGGATGCGGACGGCAATTGGTATGTGACGGGTGAGAAGATCTTCATCACCTCGGGACACGGCAAGTATCACTTCGTCATCGCCCGGACCGAGAAAGAAAACCCGAACGACCCGATGTCGGGGTTGAAGAGTCTTTCGATGTTCTTCGTGCCCACCTACGAAGAGGACGCGGACGGAAACCGAAAGCGCATCGTCCAGATCAGCCGCGTCGAAGAGAAGCTCGGCCATCACGGGTCGGCGACCTGTGGGCTGGTGTTCGACAAGGCCCCTGCGGAGCTTGTCGGCGAGCGAGGCGATGGCTTCAAGCACATGCTGACCCTGATGAACAATGCGCGGCTCGGCGTGGGCTTCGAGTGTATCGGTCTTTCAGAGTCGGCATACCGGACTGCCGTCGCCTACGCCTCCGAGCGCTCGTCGATGGGCAAGACCATCGACCAGCACGAGATGATCGCCGACTACCTCGAAAACATGAAGACCGACATCCAAGGGGTTCGAGCAGTGGCTGTCACCGCGGCTTTCCACGAAGAAATGGCTCAAAAGCTCGCGCTCGTTCTCGAGTTCGGCGACCTAGATGACCTCGAACGCAAGAAGATCGAACGACGGATGAAGTCGCACCAACGAGAATCGCGACGCATGACGCCGATCCTCAAATACCTCGGAGCGGAAAACGCGGTCACACACGCGCGGATGGCTCTGCAGATCCACGGCGGCAACGGCTACATGAAAGAGTACTTGCCTGAGAAATTGCTCCGCGACGCTCTAGTCATGCCAATCTACGAAGGCACGAGCCAAATTCAAGCGCTGATGGCGATGAAGGATACGCTCGGCGGCATCATCAAAAGACCGCGGGCGTTCGTTCGGCGAATGGCGCAGACGCGCTGGCGATCGGTCTCGGCCCGTGACCCGTTTGAACGGCGCGTGGCGGCCCTGCAGTCCCTTTCGCTCAATGCACAGCAACACCTGGTGTTCAAGACGGCCGGTGACAAGATGAGAGGGCTTCGCGACAAGCCGCTGATGGACTGGCCCGAGGAGTTCACCAAGAACTGGGACCCCAAGCGCGACTTCGCCTACGCGATGCTGCATGCCGAACGACTCATCCAGCTTCTCGGCGATACGTTGATCGCAGAGGTGTTGCTCGCGCAAGCGCAGAGGCACCCCGAGCGGCTCGAGGTGCTCGAGCGACATCTGGATCGTGCCGAGCCGCGAGTTCGCCACATGCACGACCAGATCACGACGACCGGTGAGCGACTCCTGAAGAAGCTCTCGACAAAGCAGGAGGCGTCACAACAAGCCGCCGAGTGAGCTCTTAGGCTAGTACCAACCGTTCGCCTGGTACCACTCGTGGGTGAGCCGGACGCCTTCGACCAGATCGACCTCGCCCTCAAAACCGAAGTCGGCCTTGGCCGCCTCGGAGGTGCATGTCCAGGCGTCTTGTGCGCCCATTTTGGCCTTCTGCAGGTTGAGGAGCCTCGGCTTCCTATCGATGAGTGATGCGATCTCGCCTCCGACCGCCGCCAGGGACACGAACAGCTCCGGGAGATCGACCGTGCGCACCTCCCGTTGGACGGCGCGAACGATCTGATCCTGGAGCTCTTCCCAGGTCACGGGTTGCCCCGTCGCCAGAAAGTAGCCCTTTCCGACGCTCAGGGGTTGGTGGGCGGCCTGGAGGATGCCGCGCACACAATCGTCGACGTAAATCAAAGACATCTCTCGGTGACGATTGCCGAAAAAAGCGTTCCAGCCCTGGGCAGCACTCTTGAACAAGTTGAAGTAATCGACGTCACCGGGCCCGTACACACCTGCGGGACGAACGATGGTCCAAGGAATGTTGGCGGCCTCTTGTTCAAGGGCTTGCTCGGCCTCGAGCTTGCTCTTGCCGTAGTGCTCGATTGGGTTACGCGAATCCGATTCGTAAAGCGGCTTGGATGGGCTCGATGGCCCGTAGGCCACCAGTGATGAGACCAGCACGAAGCGCTCCAGCTTGGGATGGACGCGGTGGAGGGCGCTCAATAGATTGCGGGTTGGCATGACGTTGCCACGCCAGAAATCTTCGTAGCTCCGACCCTTGGTGACACCGGCCACATGGATTACGTAGTCGGGCGTCTCGTCTGCCATCAGCGCTTCGAGCTCGGCGATGCTGGCGTAGTCCGCCGTGACCGAACGGCCTTGGCTCCCCTCGGGTGACGCAGCGCGGCGGATCGCTACGACGTCACTCCCCGACTCCAGCAGTGCCTCGAGCAATCGGCTGCCGATGAAGCCGCTCGCGCCGGTGATCAGCACCCTCCCCTCGAGCTTGGGTACGGCCATGGGCCTGTCGTGTCCCGCGAAGCGCGAAGATGCAAGCCCGGATTGACGCCAGCGATACACTGCGAAACGCTAAGCTCATGGCTGACCGCTTTCAGACAATCTCTCCGGTGGACGGAAGCGTCGTTTTCGAGCGTGATTTCACGAGCCGAAACGAGATCAAACAGACGCTCGAACGAGCGCGGTCGGCGTTCGAGCATTGGCGCCGAGTCGATCTCGACGAACGCCGAGCACGCGTAGAGCGATTCATCGAGCTCGCCGTGGCGGATACAGACGCCGTGGCGCGGGAGCTCACCATGCAGATCGGACGCCCGATTCGCGATGGGGGTGGCGAGGTGCGTGGTTGGCTCGAGCGCGGCCGCAAGATGGCAGAGCTAGCGCCTAGAGCCTTGGCCGACATCGTGCTCGACGACCGAGAGGGCTTTACGCGCTTCATTCGGCACGAGCCGCTCGGCTTGGTCGTCGTGCTGGCACCGTGGAACTATCCCTGGCTGACGTCGGTCAACGCGCTCGCGCCGGCACTGGTGGCAGGCAACACGGTAGTCCTCAAGCATTCAGAGCAAACTCCCTTGGTTGCCGAACGGATCGCAAACGCCGCGGTCGAAGCACAGCTTCCCGAGGGTGTGCTTCAGGTTCTGTATCTCGACCACGATCGCGTGCGGGATGTGATCACCGACCCGCGAGTGGCTTTCGTCGCGTTCACAGGCTCGGTCGAAGGAGGCCGCGCCATCCAGCAAGCGGCCGCGGACCGATTCATCGGGGTTGGGCTCGAGCTCGGGGGCAAAGACCCGGCATATGTTTGCAACGGTGCCGACATCGCCAGGACCGCCGCGGGTCTCGTCGATGGAGCCTTCTACAATGCAGGCCAGTCGTGCTGTGCCGTCGAGCGAATCTACGTGCACCGCGACGTCTACGATCCCTTCATCGAAGCGTTCATCGCCGAAGCGAAGAAACTCGTTCTGGGCGACCCGAGAGACACCGCCACCACTCTGGGTCCTGTGGTTCGGGTGCGCAATGCTCAGGCGATTCAGAGACAGATCGACGAAGCCATCGCGGCGGGCGCCCGGTCGCTGCTCGACGCAAGCCTGTTCCCAGAGGCGAGCCGAGGGCTTCCTTACATGCCGCCCACCGTTCTCGTCGACGTCGACCATGGCATGCAGATCATGAGCGAGGAGACTTTCGGTCCGGCGATCGGGGTGATGCGCGTAGCCGATGACGCCGAAGCCATCGTATTGATGAACGATAGCCAGTATGGTCTCACAGCATCGGTCTGGACCGACGATCTGGCGCGTGCTCAGGAGATCGGAGGCCGAGTCGAGACGGGTACGTGGTTCATGAACCGCTGCGACTACCTCGACCCCGAGCTCGCGTGGGTCGGCGTCAAGAACTCGGGGCGCGGGTGCAGTCTTTCGACCTTGGGCTACGCCCAACTCACACGGCCGAAGTCATTTCACCTGCGCCACGCCCCGGGATAGCCTGGCCATCGACGAGCACATCGCTATAGTCCGGCGCGATGAAGCCGTCCGTCCTCCGCTGCAGCCACGTCACCAAGCGCTACGGCGACTTCACTGCGCTCGAAGATCTGTCCCTGGAAGTGTACGAAGGGGAGATCTTCGCGCTCCTAGGACCGAATGGCGCGGGCAAGTCCACCCTCATCCACTGCATCACCGGCGTTTCAAAGCAAAGCGAGGGCACGATCGAAGTGCTGGGCTTCGACACGTTACGTGACTTTCGAACGACGCGTCGGCTCGTCGGGCTGGTGCCACAAGAGATCAACTACGACCCGTTCTTCACGCCGATGGAAAACCTCATGATCAATATGGGCTTGATGGGTGTCGAGCCAGACCGTGAACGAGCCGAAGACCTATTGCGAACGTTCGCCCTCGAGGACAAACGGGACGCCTACACGCGAACGCTTTCCGGGGGCATGAAGCGACGATTGCTCATCGCCAAGGCGCTCGTCCATCAACCGCGGCTCTTGTTCCTCGATGAGCCGACCGCCGGGGTCGATGTCGAGCTCCGGCGCGAGCTCTGGCAGGAAGTCGAAGACCTTCGGGCCGCCGGCACGACCATCGTGCTGACGACGCACTACATCGAAGAGGCCGAGCGGCTCGCAGACCGAATCGGCGTCATCCACAATGGTGAGCTGCTGCTGGTCGAGGGCCGCGAAAGCCTCCTCGAACGTCACGATGGGCGCTCGCTCGAGGACATCTTCGTCGAGTTGATCAGGCGAGCTGATGGGAGGCACGCCGCGTGAATCGCGTCGCCCTCAAGACGCTCTTCATCAAAGAGATTCGACGGTTTGCCAAGGTCTGGATGCAGACCGTGCTCAGCCCGTTGGTCACGACCAGTCTTTATTTCTTGGTGTTCGGTGTCGCGCTCGGGTCTCGGTTGAAAGAGATTTCAGGCGTCCCGTACATCCAGTTCGTCGTGCCGGGGCTGGTCATGATGACCATGGTCCGCGATTCGTTCTTGAATACCTCGTCGAGTCTGTTCCAGTCGAAGATCAATGGGACGATTACGGATCTTTTGGTTGCGCCGATCGGCGCGAGCGAAATCCTGCTTTCTTACGTGGGGGCCGCGATGTGCCGTGCGGTCATCACCGGCTCGCTGGTGCTCGTGGTGGCGCTCTTCTTCACCTGGTTCCCCTTGCACAGCGTCGGTTGGGCGATCTTTTTCACGCTCTTCGTCCCGGCTACCTTTGGCTTGCTTGGGATAGTATCCGCATTGTGGGCCGAGAAGTTCGACCACCTCGCGATCTTCCCGAACTTCGTGCTGCTGCCACTTGCCTTCCTCGGAGGGGTTTTCTATTCGATAGACCTGTTGCCCGAGCCTTGGAACGCGATCAGTCGTTTGAACCCGCTGCTCTACATGGTCAACGGCCTTCGATTCGGGTTTCTCGGTGTCGCGGACGTGTCACCGGTCGCAAGCGCGGTCGTGGTCCTGATTTCGTTCATGGTGATGCTCTCCGTGGCCGGTATCATGCTCCAACGCGGTTACAAACTGCGCACGTAGCCATCATTGATCGCCCTCCCGAATGGGTGTACGACGCAGAGCCAGTGTCCACTCGGAGCACCTACTTCTCGGATCCTGCGGCCCGCGCGTTTCTCCAAAAGCGTGTCGCGGCTTTTGGTCTCATCGGGGTGCTCCTTGGGGGCACGGCGCTGCTCTTCCGCGTGTTGATGGGGATCCTGTTCGGCTTCCTCGAGGAGGAGCTCCGGAACCCGAGCTTCATTCTTCATGCGCTGTCCATCCTACCGATGCTCGCCATCTGGCTGATCTGTCGGCGAGGAGAGCTCAAGCTGATGACGATTGGGGCCGTCGAGTATGCGGGGCTCTTTGGCGCGAGCCTCGGCTACATCGGCATGGGGATGAATATCCGGCCCGAAGTCGGCGCCGACACGATCACCGCGTTCATCTTGGCCCTGATGCTCTTTGCGCGAAGTGTCTTCGTGCCGAGCTCGGCGAGGCGCACCGCCATTCTCGGAGCTCTGATCGGGATCCCGCTCGTAGGGGGCATGTACGCACACTATCTCTCCGTGGATCTCGGAATCTGGCGTCGGTTCGGCTTCGACAGCACGGGGCTCTCCAAGTATCGCGTGGCGACGTCGCAGGCGGTCATCACGGTCATGTGGTGGACCCTCACGGTCGGCCTGGCGAGCCTCGCATCCCGCGTCATTCACCGGTTGCGCGAAGAGGTGAGCGACATCCAGAGCCTCGGCCAGTACAGGCTCGAGCGTAAGCTCGGCGAGGGAGCGATGGGTGTCGTCTACGAGGCGACCCACGGAATGCTGAAGCGTCCAACCGCGATCAAGCTCTTGAAGCCCCAGATCGCCGACCCGGAAGCGCTCGATCGGTTCCGTCGAGAGGTCCAGCTCACCGCGAAGCTCACCCACCCCAATACGGTCACGATCTACGACTACGGACGCACGCCGGACGGGCTATTTTACTATGCGATGGAGCTCTTGAGCGGGGCAACGCTCACCCAGGTCGTCGAAGCGGGAGGCCCGCAACCGATCGAGCGCGTCGTCCGCATCTTGCGCGACGCGGCGCTGGCACTCAACGAGGCGCACGCGGTGGGCCTGATTCATCGCGACATCAAACCGAGCAACATCATGTTGGCGCGGCAGGGCGGGGTGCCGGACGTCACGAAGGTACTCGACTTCGGCCTCGTTAAGAACCTCGGCAAGGTGGATGACCTCGAGCGCACGAACACGCTGTCGATCAAAGGCACCCCACATTATTTGAGTCCGGAAGCGATCCAGGATCCGCAGGGGATCGACGCACGAAGCGACATCTACTCGCTTGGCGCGGTTGGGTACTACTTGTTGTCGGGTCGGCACGTCTTCGAAGGAAAGACGATCATCGAGGTGTGCATGCATCATTTGCACACGACGCCGGTTCCGCTTCACGAGCTCCGCGCGAATGGGATCCCTGAGCAGCTCGAAGAGCTCATCTGCGCGTGTCTGGCAAAGTCGCAGGGCGATCGACCCTCGTCCGGCCAAGAGCTCGCCGATGCGCTCGACCAGCTGACGGTAACGCCATGGACACGGGCTGACGCCGAACGTTGGTGGGACGCTCATGGTCCAGAGATCGAGCAGGCCAAAGAGCCGATTGCGAGCAAGGTGAGCGAGAAAACGGTCGCGGTCGATCTCGGAGAGCGTTAGGTCACATCGAGCGGTGGTCGCGGCGCAGCGGGTGGTCCGGCGGTACCTCGACCAATATCAGAACCAGCCCGTCGGGATCGGCAACGCGAAGCTCGATCAGTCCCCACGGCTTCTCCACGGTGCCCTCGAGGATCGATACGCCAGCGACTCGGAGCTCGTTTTCGACGGCCCGTGCATCCTTTACTTGCAACCAGAGCTCGGTCGCTGCCGTGGGGGGCGGCGCGGCGCCCGCTGTGATTTCCAAGTAGCCGCCGCCGAGGAAGAACACGACTCCCCGCTCTTTGCCGCGGCCGAACTCCCGCATCGGGTGGAGGCCCAGCACGTTTTTGTAGAAGTCGACGCTTCGCTCGAAATCGCTTGGATGAAGCATGAAACGGCTCGAAAGAATCTCCATGGTCCACGGGCTCCGAAGTTTCGTTGTCTGAGTGGGGAGGCACGCTATATTGAGGCTGTTTTTCTTTCTTGAACAGCAGCACGTATGAGAGTCACGCTCGTAGCATGGGTCATCTCGATCGGGGTGGCCTCGATTGGGGGATGCGACAGCGAAGCCCGAATGCCGATGGCGGAGGGGGTATTCGGCCCCCTCGGAACCCCCTTGCCCTCGGCATCGCCCGAAGAGCTCGAGACCTTCGAGCGGGGCCGAGCGGTTGCACTTCGGCGTTTCACTCCTGCCGACGGTCTAGGGCCCGAGTTCAACTTGACGTTTTGCGCGGGCTGCCATGAAAAGCCCGTCCTCGGGGGAAGCGCGAGCCACTATCGAGACTTCTTGCTCGTCGGAGACGAGTTGGTGCAAGACGTCGTCGTACCGCGAGGGAAGAACGGGGTACAGCGTCAGTTTTCGCTCGATACGGGGCGCACTCCTTCTGATGCGTTGACCGATGTCAGTGCAACACGGAACCCGATCCCGTTTTTTGGCGCAGGCCTCCTCGCAGAGCTTTCTGGGAGTGAGATTCTGAGCCGCGCCGACCCCGACGACGAAGACGGCGACGGGGTGAGCGGCCGGGCGAACTATGACGGCACCGCGGTTGGCCGTTTTGGACGCAAGGCGCAGACCGCGAGAATCGAGATCTTCATTCGCGGCCCACTGTTCAACCATATGGGGATCACATCGGATCCGCTGTCTTTGATCGAGCGGGAAAGCCTGCCCGGAGCGGACCCGGTCGAAGCGCCAACGCCCACGAACGAAGCGCCAAGTGTGGGCGCGGTGGTTGCCGCCCAATCCGTCATCGTGGATGAACCGACGTTCGACCTCGACGAAGCGCCAGATCCCGAGATCTCGTCTGATGATCTATTCGATTTGGTTTCGTTCAGCATGCTGCTCGCCGCACCCGAGCCGGATGAGCCAACCGAACGAACCGAACGCGGCAAGCAGACCTTTGACGACATTGGCTGTGCGAAGTGTCACACCGCTTCGTTGTCGGGACCTCGAGGTAGGATCCCGGTCTATTCCGACCTCCTGCTTCATGACATGGGCGCAGAGCTTGCTGATCGCATGCCGATGGGGGAAGCGACCGGCGCCGAGTTCCGGACCCAACCGCTTTGGGGCATCGCGGCGGTTGCGCCCTATCTCCACGATGGGCGGGCCGGAACCCTCGACGAGGCGATCCGTTGGCACGGGGGAGAGGCTCAACCGATGCGCGACGCGTACGTGGAGCTAGACAAAGGTCCGCGTGACGATTTGATCGCGTTCTTGGAGTCGCTTGGGGGGCGCGAGCAACACACCGAAGGGTTGTTGGCCACAGGGGCATCGCTACCTGGGCCCGGGGAGGTCGGCGCTCCGCTATCGGGGCTCGACGAAGGGGAGCTCGCTGCTTTTGAGCGCGGCCGCGCTTTATTCGACCGCGACTTTTCGTACGCCGAAGGCGTGGGACCGAGCTTCAACGGAGATGCGTGTCGGTCTTGTCACTTCGATCCGGTCATCGGAGGCTCGGGACCTTCCGATGTCGATGCAATGCGCCAGGGTGCTTTCGCGGGCGACGTTTTCGTGACGCCGATCGGTGGAACCGGCTTACCCCGACATCACGTCACAGCAACCCGTCCCGAAGCCGACCCGGAAGCAAGCTTTTTCGAGCCGCGACAAACGCCGACGACGCTCGGCTTGGGATTGCTTGAACGCGTTGGAAGAGAGACGATCGAAGCGCTGGCCGACCCAGATGATCTCGACCGAGACGGCATAGCCGGCCGAGCGCACTTGCTCGACGATGGGCGCCTTGGCCGCTTCGGATGGAAGGCCAACCTGCCATCGATTCGCGAGTTCGTGCGGGATGCGCTGACCAACGAGCTCGGGATGACAGTCCCCGTCGAGCCTGGGTTTTCTTTCGGTGGTGCGGAGGACGAGGACGATACGATCGACCCCGAGCTCGATACCGAAACGATCGACGGCATTGCAACGTTCATCGCGTTTCTCGCGCCACCTCCACGCACTCGCGTTGATACCGAGGTCGAAGACGCAGGTGAGCTGCTATTCGAAGGAGCGGGGTGCGGAGGTTGCCACGTGCCTTCGTTGGAAACCGCAGATGGCATTGAAGTCCGCGCTTACACCGATCTCTTGCTGCACGACGTCGCGCCCGCCGATGCGCTCGGGATCGAAGAAGGCGCGGCCGGCTTCCGGGACTTCAGAACTCCGCCGCTATGGGGGCTCCACGACACGGCCCCGTACATGCACGATGGCCGCGCCTCGACCATCGAAGAGGCGATCGCGGCCCACGAGGGCGAGGCTGACCAAAGCCGTGCAGCCGTTGAGGCCCTCGACGGCGTTCAGCGGGCAGCCCTTCTCGCTTTTTTGAGGTCGCTGTGAGGCGAACATTGACGGCATTCACTCTGATCGGCCTGATGGCCTGCGGCGACGCCGCCGAGCAACAGGCCGCTACCCGAGCCCAGGTCCTCGGCGCGGGAGGCGATGTTCTCCTCGAGGTCGCGATCCAGGTCGCCGAAACCGAAGACGCGCTCCGGGAAGGCCTCCGTAGCCTCCCCCAACTCGCCCAAGACGAGGGTCTGCTTCTGCTTTTCCCAGTAGAAACAACGATCTGCATCACCAACTCCGGCGTCCCCTATCCGATCGACGTTCTCTTTGCGTCGGCCAGCCGACAGGTGATCGCGGTTGAGACCATCCCCGCCGACGCCCCCGGCCCCTATTGCCACCCCAACACCGCGATGGCCCTCGAGCTCCGCGGGGATGCTCTTCGGTTTACCAACCCAGTGAAACTAAGGCTTTTCTGAGCACACTTAGGCAGCGATCGATCGCGGAAGGCTCGTGGACCCCGCCCGAGCGCCTCCCCTTGACCCGGGGGGGTATTCACCCCAGAATGGCAGTTCAATGGTCCAGAACGGCATGACGATGAGCACTGAGACGGACGCGCGGGACGCGAGCCTCGTTGGCGGTGTTGTCGTTGTAGTCAGCCTCATTATTAGCCTTCTGCTAGTTACGCAGTCATAGGCGGGGACCAGACCACCCACATCCAACCCACTCATTTTCTGGCCCCCGCATCTAGGTGCGGGGGCTTTTTTGTTGACCAGGAATCATGAACAAGCACCCTCAACACAAAACTACACCTTCCCGGCCGATGCCGGGCATGCCCGAGTTTGCCCATGACCAAGGTGCCCGGTCGACGTTCGACTCGGCGCCTTTTTCGTGGCGTGTGCATTGCTTGAAAGCCGCTCCGAATCGTCTAGTTGGAGCGAGCCACCGAACGAGGAGACCGTCGTGACACCCGCTAATCCCAAGCTCAAGAACCGCATCGGCGAATCGCTTTCCGGAGCGAACATCATCTGGGAATCGCTCGTACGCGAGGGGGTCGAGGTCTGCTTCGGATATCCGGGCGGTGCGATCATGCCCGCCTACGATGCGATGATTCAATACCCGATTCACCATGTGCTCACACGGCATGAGCAGGGGGCGTCGCACATGGCCGACGGTTATGCCCGAGCTTCAGGTCAGGTTGGGGTGTGCATCGCTACGTCAGGTCCGGGTGCCACCAATCTCGTGACGGGCATTGCGACCGCCATGTTGGACTCGATCCCGATCGTCTGCATCACCGGACAGGTTCCGTCGCACCTGATCGGCAGCGATGCGTTCCAAGAAACCGACATCACGGGCTGTACCATCCCGGTCACCAAGCACAACTACCTGGTCACCAAGCCCGAGCAGGTTGCGCCCACTATTCGTGAAGCCTTCTACATCGCGCGCTCGGGTCGTCCCGGCCCGGTGGTCGTCGACATCACCAAGGACGCGCAGCAGCAGAACTGCGTCTTCGAATGGAGTGACGACGAGATCGTGCTTCCCGGCTACCGTCCAGACTACGCGCCACTCGCCGAGCAGCTCGAAGAAGCGGTGGAGCTCATCCAAAACGCGAAACGCCCTATCTTGTTCGCAGGGCACGGTGTCATGAACGCGGGCGCCACGGGTGCCTTGCTGGAGTTCATCGACAAGACGAACATTCCGGTCGCCTGCACGTTGCTCGGCTTGGGTGGCTTCCCCGCGAGCCATCCGCGCAACCTCGGCATGATGGGGATGCACGGAGAGACTTGGGTCAACAAGGCGATCCAGGATTCCGATCTGATCATCGCTGTCGGCATGCGCTTCGATGATCGCGTCACCGGCAACCTGAAGACCTATGCTCCAAACGCAAAGAAAATCCACATCGAGCTCGACCCGGCTGAGATCAACAAGAACGTCCGCGTGGACGTACCGATCGTCGGCGACGCGCGCGCTGTTCTGCTCGAGCTGTTGCCGCACGTCGACAAATGCGACCGTAAAGACTGGCTCACCTACATCGAAGAAATCAAGGGCGGGTCGTCGGTTCGAGACATCAAGAACCTCCCGGATCTCGGCAAGCTGTACGCCGCTCACGTGATCCACGACCTCTATCGACATACCGAGGGCAAAGCGCTCGTCGTAACGGACGTCGGCCAGCACCAAATGTGGGAAGCGCAGTACTACAAGCACGACTATCCGATGAAGCTCCTGACTTCGGGCGGCCTCGGTACGATGGGCTTTGCATTGCCCGCCGGAATCGGCGCCAAGTTCGCAAAGCCCGAGGACTCGGTGTGGATCATCTGCGGCGACGGCGGTTTTCAAATGACTCAAGCCGAACTTTCCACCTGCGCCCAAGAGGGTATCAAGGTGAATGTCGCGATCATCAACAACGGCTTCCTCGGCATGGTTCGCCAGTGGCAGGAGTTCTTCTTCGGAGGGCGCTACGTCGCGACGCCTTTGCTCAGCCCGGACTTCGTGAAGATCGCGGAGGCGCACGGGCTCACCGGCATCCGGGTCGAGAAGCGCTCGGAGGTCGAAGCTGCGGTCCGCAAAGCCGAAGAGACCGACGGCACGGTCGTGATCGACTTCCGAGTGGAGCAAGAAGACTCGGTGTATCCGATGGTGCCCGCCGGAGCGAACCTCCAAGACATGATTCAGCGCCCCGAAGAACCAGGGGAGCAGGAGCACAATCCCATTTTCGAAACCGGGGAGGACAACTGATGTCCCAAAACGTCCAAAGAACTTTTGCCGTTTTCGTCGAAGACAAGCCAGGTGTGTTGAACCGGGTGGCGTCGTTGTTCCGACGTCGGAGCTTCAACATCGACTCACTCAACGTGGGCGCGACTCACGAGCCGGGCGTGTCGCGCATGACCATCGTGTGCGAGGCCGACGAAGACAAGGCCAAGCGCATCGAAGCGAATCTCTACAAGATGGTCAACGTGCTGTGGGTCGACGACCTTACCTACAAGCAATCGATCAGCCGCGTTCTCGCCTTGATCAAAGTCAAGTGCACGCGCGACCAGCGCGACGAAGTATTGAAGATCTGCGACGTGTTTCGCGCTCGGGCGATCGATATGTCGCCAGAAAGAGTCACGATCGAGATCACTGGACCGCAGGACAAGGTCGACGGCCTCGTTTCGGTTCTACGACCCTTTGGCATCTTGGAGATGGTACAGACCGGCACGGTCGCGATGACTCGCGGCGTCGAAGAACACGATCTCGCTCACCCCACGGTGCCTGCCTCCCGCTCGACAGCGGCATAACCCCAGTTGGAGAATTGAGAGACACATGACTCAGATTCGGTATGAAAAGGACGCGGACCTCTCGTTGATTCGAGGCAAGAAGGTCGCGATCATCGGCTACGGCTCGCAAGGCCACGCGCACTCGCTCAACCTGAAAGAGAGCGGCGTCGATGTCCGCGTAGGCTTGAAGGAGGGCAGCAAGAGCAAGGCAAAGGCCGAAGCCGCGGGGCTCACGGTGAAATCTGTCGCCGAAGCGGCAAAAGAGGCGGACGTGATCATGATCCTCGCGCCCGACACGGCGCAGCCGGCGATCTATACGGAGCACATCGCCCCCAACCTCGAGGCTGGCAACATGCTGATGTTCGCGCATGGTTTCAACATCCGGTATGGCACGATCGAGCCACCGAAGGACGTCGACGTCACGATGGTCGCACCGAAGAGCCCCGGACACCGCGTGCGCGAGACCTACCAGGAAGGTGGCGGCGTGCCGGCCCTTCTCGCGGTTCATCAAGACGCCACCGGCCAGGCAGACGCAGCGGCGATGGCCTATGCGGCCGGAATCGGCTGCGCGCGGGCCGGCGTCTTAACCACCTCCTTCAAAGAAGAAACCGAAACCGACCTCTTCGGCGAGCAGGCGGTGCTGTGCGGTGGCTGCTCCGAGCTCGTGAAGGCCGGTTTCGAGACCTTGGTCGAGGCCGGGTATCAGCCCGAGCTCGCGTACTTCGAGTGCCTGCACGAGCTCAAGCTCATCGTCGATCTCATGTATCGCGGAGGGTTGAACTATATGCGCTATTCCGTGTCCAACACCGCCGAGTGGGGGGACTACGTCAGCGGCCCGCGAGTCATCGGAGACGACAGCAAGAAAGCGATGAAGAAGATCCTCGCCGAGATCCAAGACGGCAGCTTTGCAAAGCGTTGGATCGAAGAGAACCAAAAAGGTCGGCCGGAGTTCAACGCGATTCGTCGGGCCGAACAGGAACAGCCGATCGAAAGAGTCGGCGCCAAGCTCCGGTCGATGATGCCTTTCGTCGACCCGGTAGAGATCAAACAGGGAGACTAGATGGCGCTTGGGGACGAATTGACCCCCGAGCGCATGGGAGAATGAGCCATGCAACCCGATCACGTTAAAATCTTCGACACGACCCTCCGAGATGGAGAGCAATCGCCTGGCGCCACCATGACGTCGACCGAGAAGCTAGAGGTGGCGAAGACTCTATCGCGGCTGGGGGTGGACATCATCGAGGCTGGGTTTGCGGCGGCCTCGCCCGATGACCTGCGTGCGGTGAAGACGATCGCAGAGGCGGTTGGCGTCACCGGTGTCGAAGGGCGGCCGGTCCCGGAACCGCCCACGATCTGCAGTCTCGCAAGAGCGGACAAGTCCGACATCGACAAGGCAGCCGAGGCCGTGGCTCCTGCAAAGCATGCTCGGATCCACACGTTCATCGCCACGTCACCTATCCACCGGCAGCACAAGCTCCGAATGACCCAAGACCAGGTCCTCGCGAAGATCACCGAAATGGTCACTTACGCACGAGGCTTCTGTGAGGACGTCGAGTTCAGCCCGGAAGATGCCGGAAGGACCGAAATGGAGTTCTTGTATGAAGCGCTGCAGGCGGCGATCGAGGCGGGTGCGAGCACGCTCAACATCCCGGATACCGTCGGATACATGATGCCAGGCGAGTTCGGCGAGCGCATCGCCATGCTGCGTGAAAACGTGCCTGGCATCGAAAGCGCGGTGATCAGCGTGCATTGCCACGACGACCTCGGCTTGGCGGTCGCAAACAGCCTCTCCGCCGTCGTCAATGGTGCGCGACAGGTCGAGGTCGCAGTCAACGGGATCGGCGAGCGAGCCGGGAATGCATCACTCGAGGAGATCGTGATGGCACTCCACGTACGTCGTGATCTCTACGGCATCGCAACCCAGGTCGATACGACCCAACTCACCCGTGCCAGCCGCCTGGTCAGCAAAGTGACCGGCATGGTCGTGCAGCCCAACAAGGCCATCGTCGGAGCAAACGCATTCGCGCACGAGGCAGGCATTCACCAAGATGGAATGCTCAAGCACGAAGAAACGTACGAGATCATGCGTCCCGAGACGGTGGGGGCGGGCAAGACGCAGCTCGTCCTCGGCAAGCATTCGGGACGGCATGCGTTTGCGAACCGTTTGGCGGAGCTTGGCTATGCCGTGTCGGGTGACGGGCTCGACAAGGCCTTCGCACGATTCAAGAAGCTCGCCGACAAGAAGAAGTCCATCACCGATGCCGACTTGGTCGCGTTGGTCAGCGACGAGCTCTACCAACCGACCGAGTACTGGAAGCTCGACGCGCTACAGGTCGGGTGCGGCACGGGAATGCCGACTGCGACGGTCAAGCTCATTGGACCCAATGGGGAGTTCCACACTGCCGCAGAGGTGGGCACCGGCCCGGTGGATGCGGTGTACAAGGCCATCCAGCAGCTAGTCCACGTTCCCTGCACGTTACTCGAGTACACCGTGCAATCGGTCACCGAGGGCATCGACGCGCTCGGAGAGGTGAGCGTCCGTGTCGCTCCTCACGACGACGAAGCCGCCACCGACAAAGTGAACCCGCAATACGAACATTCTCGCGCACGCGTATTTCATGGGCATGGCGCCAACACCGACGTCATCGTTGCGAGCGCAAAGGCCTACCTGGCCGCGATCAACCGCATCCTCGCCCTCACACAGGGACAACACAAAGACAGCCAAGCAGCCGGAAGTGCTGCGTAGTGACCGATCATGAAACCACGAACTCTATTTGAGAAAGTCTGGGACGCGCATGTCGTCGCGCAGGAGCCGGACAGGCCGGCGGTCCTCTACGTCGACCTCCACCTCATCCACGAGGTGACTTCACCTCAGGCTTTTACCGGACTTCGAGAGCGTGGCCTTGGCGTGCGCCGTCCCGACTTGACGGTCGCGACGATGGACCACTCGACACCGACGCTACCAAAGGCGCTGGCCGTGATCGACGATCAGGCCAAGGCGCAGCTGCGAATGCTCGAGCAGAACTGCGAGGAATTCGGGATTGAGCTCTTCGGGCTCGGCAGTCAGTACAACGGGATCGTGCACGTCATCGGCCCCGAGCGAGGCTTCACTCAACCGGGAAAGACGATCGTCTGTGGTGACAGCCACACCTCGACCCATGGGGCCTTCGGTGCACTCGCGTTTGGAATTGGGACGAGCGAGGTCGAGCACGTGCTTGCCACCCAGTGTCTGCTCCAGCGGAAACCGAAGACCCTGGAGGTTCGAGTCGAGGGTCAGCTGCTGCCTGGTGTGACCGCGAAGGACATCATCCTCGCGCTTTGCGCGCAGATCGGCACCGGTGGAGCTACCGGACACGTCATCGAGTACACCGGCGCTGCGATTCGGGGCCTCGACATGGAAGGCCGAATGACCGTCTGCAACATGAGCATCGAGGCTGGGGCGCGCGCGGGCATGATCGCCCCCGACGACACGACGTTCGAGTACCTACAGGGCCGCGACCGTGTGCCGAAAGGTGCGGATTGGGATGCAGCTGTCGAGCGCTGGCGGGCGCTAAAAACGGACGTGCGTGCGAAGTACGACGAGCGAGTCGTCATCGATGCCAACGAGCTCGAACCGATGATCACCTACGGAACCAACCCCGGGATGGGGATGGGCATCAGTGGTTCGGTGCCCAGTCTCGACTCGTTCGGCGAGTCCTCTCAGCAGGTCGCATTCGAAAAGGCGATGCTCTACATGGACGTCGAGCCCGGCAAACCATTGCTCGGCAAGAAGGTCGACGTGGTGTTCATCGGCTCGTGCACGAACTCACGGATAGGTGACCTTCGATTGGCGGCGAGCGTATTCAGCGGCCGAAAGGTCGCGGATGGCGTGCGCACGTTGGTCGTTCCGGGCTCGCACGACATCAAGGTGCAGGCAGAGTCCGAGGGGCTCGACCGGGTCTTCAAAGATGCGGGCGCTGAGTGGCGCGAGCCCGGTTGCTCGATGTGTATCGCGATGAACGGCGACAATCTCGAGCCCGGGCAATACGCGGTCAGCACCTCGAACCGCAACTTCGAGGGCCGCCAAGGAAAAGGCGGACGGACTTTCCTCGCATCACCACTCACTGCAGCGGCTTCTGCGGTCACCGGAAAGGTGACCGATCCACGGAGCCTGCTCCTTTCTTGAGAGACGACATCATGGCGAAATTCACGACACTGACATCCCACGCCGTTCCGCTCACGGCAGACAACGTCGATACCGACCAGATCATCCCTGCGCGCTTTCTCAAAGTCACCGAGAAGCACGGGCTCGGCGATAGCTTGTTCTCGGACTGGCGATACCACGAGGACGGATCTCCACGAGAAGACTTCGTTCTAAATCAGCCCGAGTCGCAGGGCGCACAGATTCTGATCGCAGGCCACAACTTCGGCAGTGGCTCTTCGCGCGAGCATGCCCCCTGGGCGCTCGTCAGCTGGGGGTTTCGCGCGATCATCGCTACCGGGTTCGCCGACATCTTCAAGAGTAACGCTCTGAAAAACGGTCTACTGCCGGTGGAGGTCACGCCAGCGGTTCACAAAGAGCTGATGCAAGCGGTCCAACTCGATCGTGGGACGAAGATCACGATCGACCTTCCCACTCAATCGGTAACGGGCCTCGGCAGCCTCGAGGCCACCTTCCCCATTGACGACTTCTCCAAGCATTGCCTGTTGAACGGCATCGATCAGCTCGGGTACCTCCTCGCATTCGACGATCAAATCACGAAATATGAGCAGCAACGGACATAACGGCCCGGGCCCCGTCGTAGAGATCTACGACACCACGCTGCGTGACGGAACGCAGATGGAAGGGATGAGTTTGTCTTGCGACGATAAGCTCCGCATCGCCGGACATCTCGATACGCTTGGTGTCGCTTTCATCGAAGGCGGGTGGCCAGGCTCGAATCCGAAAGACGTCGAGTTCTTCCAGCGGGCCAAAGACGTCGCCTGGAAGAGCGTGCAGATTTCCGCGTTTGGCTCGACTTGCCGAGCAGAGCTCCGAGCCGAGGACGACAAGCAGCTCCAGACGCTTCTCGAGGCCGAGACACCGGTGTGCACGATCTTCGGCAAGGCGTGGAAGATGCACGTCACCGAAGTGCTTCGAACCCGACTCGAAGAGAACCTGCGGATGATCGAGGAAAGCGTCGTGTTCTTGTCGGGCAAGGGTCGCCGGGTCATCTACGACGCCGAGCACTTTTTCGACGGGTACAAGTCCGACTCGGAATACGCGCTCGAGACACTGCGCGTGGCAGCCCGTGGGGGGGCCGAGACGCTGGTGTTGTGCGACACGAACGGCGGGTCGATGCCCTGGGAGATCGAGCAAATGGTGACGGCGGTGAAAGAAGCGCTGCCCAAAGCTCGTTTGGGCATTCACGCCCACAACGACGGCGAGTGTGGCGTCGCGAACTCGGTAGCTGCCGTCCGAGCGGGAGCCCGGCACGTGCAAGGCACGATCAACGGATACGGGGAGCGTTGTGGCAACGCAAATCTCTGCGCAGTCATCGCCGACATCGAGCTGAAGCTAGGGCTGAGCTGTCTACCGGAGGGGAGCCTGTCACAGCTCTACGACCTGTCGCACTTCGTCGCCGAAATCGCGAATCTGAGTCCGAACGATCATGCGGCGTACGTCGGTCGAAGCGCCTTCGCACACAAAGGGGGTGTCCACGTTTCCGCGATTCGGCGTCATCCAGAGTCGTACGAGCACGTGGATCCGAAGCTGGTCGGCAACGAGTCACGCGTAGTCGTCAGCGAGCTTTCGGGCCGCAGCAACGTGCTCAGCAAAGCCGAGGAAATGGGGCTCGAGGTGAGCTCCGACCACGGGAGCCGTGTTCTCGAACGTGTGAAGGAGCTCGAGGCGAAGGGGTTTGCCTACGAGGCAGCTGAGGCGTCCTTCGCGCTTCTGATGGCACGCCAACAAGAAGGCTACAAACCCCCATTCGAGGTGCTCGACTTCCAAGCGAGTGTCGGACGAAGGCGTGGAGGCGGAATGGTCGCCGAGGCGACGGTCAAGGTGCAGATCGGCGACGAGGTCATGCTGACCGCAGGCGAAGGCAACGGCCCGGTGAGCGCGCTCGACGCAGCGCTACGGAAGTCGCTTCGCCCCTTCTTCCCGCAAGTCGCGGAGATGCACCTGAGCGACTACAAGGTCCGCATCCTCGACGGCAGGAGCGGGGTTGCCGCCACCACCCGGGTTTTGATCGACAGCCAGTCGGAGCACGATACCTGGAGCACAGTTGGAGCGTCGAGCAATATCATCGAAGCCTCTCTGCAGGCGCTCGTCGACAGCATCGAATATGGGTTGACCCTCGGACAGGCGAGGCAGGAAAGACAAGCGGAGGCACAGCAGGCACGGAGTTAGCCATTGCCCTCATCGCGGGTGCCGTGCATGCTGCGCGGCTGTACCTAGGTGTAGTAGATGAAAGCGAAGATCACACTCCTTCCAGGTGACGGGATAGGCCCTGAAATCGTCGACGCGACCAGGCAGGTGCTCGAGTCGATTGCGAGCAAGTCCGGCCACACCTTCACTTTTTCCACGCACTTGATCGGCGGCGTCGCGATCGACGAGACGGGCGTGCCACTCCCAGACGACACGATCGTGGCCTGTCGGAGCGCGGATGCGGTGCTTCTCGGCGCAGTCGGCGGCCCCAAGTGGGATGATCCGACAGCCAAAGTCCGACCGGAGCAGGGCCTCCTCGGCATGCGAAAGGCGTTGAAGCTCTTTGCCAACGTGCGGCCAGTCAAGCTGTTCCGCGGGCTCGAAGGGGCCTCACCCCTCAAGGCCGAGCGTCTCCGTGGGGTCGACCTGGTTTTCATCCGAGAGCTCACCGGCGGCATCTATTTTGGCCAGCCCAAGGGGAAAGAGACGAAGAACGGGGTTCGCCGGGGCTTCGATACGATGACGTATGACGAAATCGAGATTCGCAGGATCGTCGAGCTAGCGTTCGCAGTCGCACGAAAACGCAGTCGTCACGTCACCTCGATCGACAAAGCCAATGTACTCGCAACGATGCAAGTTTGGCGAGAGATCGCCACCGAGGTCGGGAACGAAAACCCCGACGTGAAGCTCGAGCACCAGCTGGTCGACTCCGCGGCGATGCGACTCGTCACCGATCCGTCATCGTTCGACGTGCTCGTTAGCGGCAACATGTTCGGCGACATCTTGTCCGACGAGGGCGCGGTGCTGACTGGGTCGCTTGGGCTTCTTCCGAGCGCATCGCTCGGCGAGGGCTCTCTCGGTGTCTACGAGCCGATTCATGGTTCTGCGCCAGACATCGCGGGTAAGGGCATCGCCAACCCACTTGGCACGATCTTGAGCGCGGCTATGCTGCTGCGTCACAGTCTCGGCCTCGAGGCCGACGCCAAAGCGGTCGAGGACGCAGTGCAGAAGGTCCTCGATAGCGGCCTTCGAACGGCAGATCTGAGTGGCGGACAACGCTCGATCGGCACGAACGAAATGGCCGGCGCTGTCATAGCTGCCATCGAAGGCGCGTGAGGAAAGGACCAGCATGCCCCGAAAGCGCGTTAGCCGATTGTTCGACCTCAAAGAAGACGAGCACGGGCGCAAGTACATGGAAGTGTACCTCGACGGCATCGCGCTTCTGCGCCTGGTGCTGTCTAACAAGGGTACGGCGTTCAGTTACGAAGAGCGGGTCGCGCTGCGAATCGGCGGTTTGCTCCCGCCGCAGTACAACACACTGGAGCAGCAGATCGACCGTGTATACGAGGGTTTTGTTCAGGCGCCCACCGATATCGACAAGTACCAATACCTGAGGTCGGTGCAAGAGCGGCAAGAGATCCTGTTCTACGCGCTGCTCGAAAAGCACCTGGAAGAGATGCTGCCCATCGTCTACACGCCGACCGTCGGTGCCGCCGTACAGCAATTCAGCGCTCTCTATCAAAACCCGCGCGGGCTTTCGTTCTCGCCACTCAACATCGACCGCGCAGACCAGACGCTCAATTGCTACCCGATGGAAGACGTGCGCATGATCGTCGCGACTGATTCATCGGCGATCCTCGGCATTGGCGACCAGGGCTATGGGGGCCTTGCGATCCCGATCGGAAAAATGGCGCTTTACACCGTGGCCGGAGGCGTGAGCCCGTTCCATACGATGCCGGTCGCACTCGACGTCGGGACCGACCGCATGGATCTGATCAACAACCCGAACTATCTGGGCGTACGCCAGAAGCGCCTACGAGGAGAAGACTACTACAAGTTCCTCGATCAGTTCGTCGATGCGGTTTGGGCCCGATGGCCGGATGCGGTGATTCAGTGGGAAGACCTCTCGAAGACGGCGGCGTTCTCCGTGCTCGAACGATATCGAGACCGCGGCCCCTCCTTCAACGACGACATTCAGGGCACCGGGGCTGTCGCCCTCGCAGGGATTCTCGCGGCTTGCCATCTGCGCAATGAGAACCTCAGCGATGAAATCTTCGTCATTCACGGTGCGGGGGCCGGAGGGATCGGTGTCGCATGGGCTGTCCGCGAAGGGCTGCTCCGCGCAGGGCTTTCCGAGGCCGAGGCGGAGGCACGGGTATTCGTGCTCGACTCGAAAGGTCTGCTTCTCGAGGACCGCGAGATGGAGGAGTACAAGCGAGCCTACGCGCATAACAGAGCGAATATCGCGGACTGGAAATTCGAAGGCGACGCACCGGATCTCGTAGAGACCATCCAGAACGCCAAGGCGACGGTGCTTCTCGGGCTCTCCGGTCGCGCTGGCGCCTTCGACGAAGCGGTCGTTCGCGCCATGGCCGACAACCACAAATGGCCAATCATCTTTCCCCTCTCGAACCCGACCAGCTCGGCGGAGGCGACGCCTGAGGACATCTTCCGTTGGACCGACGGGCAGGCGATCGTCGCGACGGGCAGCCCATTTGAGCCGGTTCGCATGGGCGGCGTTACTCACCCCATCGGGCAGGGTAACAACGCCTTCATCTTTCCGGGGCTGGGTTTCGGGGCGATCTTGAGCGACGCCAAGGTCATCACCGATGGGATGGTTCTCGAAGCCTCTCAGGCGCTCGCCGACTACACGATTGAGAAGTACGTCGAGGGGGGTTTGATCTATCCACCCGTAGGCGACCTCCAGGAAACGTCGATTCGCGTGGCCACCCGGGTCTGCCAGCAAGCCATGAAGGACAAGGTCGCTCGGCGCGAGAACATCCCAGAAGACATCGAAGCATTCGTAAGAGAGCGCTTCTGGCACCCCGTCTACCTCCCCTTCGTCCGCGGCCACCTCGACTAAAAGGGGACAGTCCCCTTTATCGAGGGGTTAACTCGTGACAATCTTTCGAGATGGACATCGCGATTGCCCTTTTCGACCAGGTCACTGCGCTCGATGCGGTTGGGCCGTACGAAGTGCTGCAGCGGCTTCCCGATGCGGAACTCAAGTTCGTTGGACATCAGAAGGGTGAAGTGAGAACCGACAACGGGTTCCTCGGGCTGACGGTGGACTACACATTCGATGAGCTGCTCAACCCGGAGATCATCCTGGTGCCTGGGGGTATCGGTACTCGCGCGTTGATTCACGACGAGGTGATCCTCGACTGGATTCGGGCGGCGCACGGGACGTCGAAGTACACGACCTCGGTTTGCACCGGCTCTTTGCTTCTTGCAGCGGCCGGAATTCTCCACGGCCTCGAAGCCACGACTCACTTTTCGGCGCGACAGATACTCAGCAAATATGGTGCCAAGCCGGTCGAGGACCGGGTGGTTCACCAAGGGAAGATCATCACTGCGGCCGGCGTTTCCAGCGGCATCGACATGGCGCTCGAGCTCGCGGAGCGACTTACGGATGCGAACACCGCGAAGGCACTTCAGCTCATGATCGAGTATGACCCTCAGCCACCCTACGATGCAGGTGCCCTCCACAAGGTGGACGTCGCGGTACTGGCCCGGGTGCAAGAGCTCGCCGCGCTCCGAAACTAACCCTTCAACGGGAGGTGCTCCCTTTGTAGATCCCGGTCGGGCCTACGGCCCTCAATTGGTCCCGCCCCACCGCCCCCACGCTATCGCCTATGAGAGGGCGCCGCCGTCGGCTCTGATTTCCGTGCCGTTGATGTAACGTGCATCATCGGAAGCAAGGAACGCGATGACCGACGCGGCGTGGGTCGGCTTGGCAAAGCCCACGAAAGGCATGGCTCCCTTGAGAAGGTCCATGTCGGCGCCCTCGGGGGCTTTGAAGTCTCCATGGAGCGCCGTCGCGATCCCGCCCGGAACGACGCAGTTCGCACGGAGTCCCTGTTTTACGTACTCCTGGTAGAGAGACCGGGTCATCGAGATGATCCCGCCCTTCGAAGCCGCGTAGGCGCTCATCCATGGATGGCTTCCGAGCGCCGCAGTCGAAGAGCAGTTCACGATCGCACTGAAGCGGTTCTTGAGGAGGTGCGGAAGGGCGGCATGATTCACGTAGAACGTGCCATTGAGATTGACGTCGATGATTTGGTGCCACTGTTCGAAGGTCATTTCGTGCGTGTGATAGGTCCGCAAAATGCCGGCGCAGTGACAGAGGGTGTCGAAGCCGCCCATGTCGACCGCAGCCTGGTCGACGATCTTCTTTACACGCGGACCGTCGGCAACACTGCACTCGTACGACCATGCCTTCACCCCGAGGCCTTCGGCGATCTTCTTGGTGGCGGCGAGACCTTCGGCGTTGATGTCGATGAGCGCGACGTTGCCCCCCTCTTCGGCGATGCGCTGCGCGGTAGCCTGACCGATACCGGATGCCGCGCCGGTGATCACTACGTTCTTCCCTTCGAACCTTTTCATCTTCTTCTCGCTCGTTTGTTGGTGGTCGCTAGTAGCCGTGAAGCTCGGCCCAACGTCGCCGATGCTGCGAGGGCTCCCCGAAAGTCATGTAAGTTGCCTGTGCACGCTTGATGTAGAGCCCGATGTCGTGCTCATCGGTTACGCCCATGCCGCCGTGCATCTGAATCGCTTCCTTTGCCACGTGAAGAAAAGTTTCCGAAGCAAGCGCCTTTGCAAGAGAGGCGAAACGGGGCACGTCTTCCGGTTGCTCGTCGATCACGCGAGCTGCCGCCAACACCACCGACCGCAGGAGCGTGATCTCGGTATAAAGGGCTACGGCCCGATGCTGAAGCGCCTGGAACGAGCCGATGGGCACGTCAAATTGCTCGCGCTCCTTCAAGTAGGCCAACGTGTCGGCAAAAGCTTGCTCGGATGCCCCGAGCATATGGGCCGCAAGTCCGACGGATGCTCGATCGAATACCGACTGGAGGAGCGCAGCGCCCTTCCCGAGCTCACCGACCAACGAGTCCAACGCAACCGCTACACCCTCGAATCGAACGATGGCGGAGCTATGACCGTCGATGCGAAACTGCTGCGTAGTCGTCACGCCCTTGGCTTTTGGGTCGACCAAGAACAACGTCGGCATTCCACCGCCAGTTGCAGCTGAGACGATGATCGCATCGGCGAGGTGCCCGTCTAGAACCTGAACCTTCTCACCGGTGATCTCGAAACCGTCATCGGAAGCGCGAGCGACGGTCTCAACGCGCCGGAAGTCTCGAGAGCCACGCTCTTCGTAGGCAACAGACACGAGCTTCTCACCCGATGCAACCCCAGAAAGCAGGGCTTTCTTCTGTGTCTCGGTCCCGCCGAGCAGCAGTGCCTGGGTCCCCAGCAAGAGCGTCGATACGAAAGGCTCTGGCATGAGCTCGCGGCCACTCTCCTCGAGTACGATGCAAAGATCGAAAAACCCTAGCCCAAGGCCGTCGTACTCGTGTGGGATCTGCAGCCCGAGCCAGCCGAGACCAGCCATTTCTTTCCAGAGCTCGTGCGAGAATCCGATCGCATCTTTGCGGTCGCGCAAGGTTCGCAGTCTTGCCGCAGGCGCACGCTTCCGAATTAGCTCGTGCGCTGTTCTTTTGAGCATTTCTTGCTCGTCGCTGAGGAGGAGCGATGGAGCGCTGCGTCCGCTCATTTTTTCCCCTCTGGCAAACCAAGCACGCGCTTGGACACGATGTTCTTTTGAATCTCGGACGAGCCGCCCTCTATCGTCGTGGCACGTGATCGCAGCCAGTCTCGAGTGTATTCGAGGTCGTCGTCGTCGAAACCGGGACCTTCCCATCCAAGCCCCTGAATGCCCGCCACTTTCATTCCAAGCTCGAATCGTCTCTGCTTGAGCTCACTGCCCACGATCTTGGAGATCGAGCCTTCCGGACCGGGCATACTGCCTTGGGAGCTCTGTTCGATGCGCGAAAGCGTCAAGTGAAATGCCTCATCGAGCATTCCAAGACTTGCAATCTCGTCTCGAAGCAGAGGATCTGGAATAGGCCCACGTTCGACTCCTAAGTGCTTGCGGGCACGTGCAACGACCTCTCGCTCTGCCGAGCCGGGTTGACGAGCTATCGAGCGGCCGATCGACGAACGCTCGTGCTCGAGGATCGCTTTGGCAATCGTCCAGCCTTCATCGAGCTTGCCGACCAAGTTCTTTGCTGGCACGCGGGCATCGTCGAAGAAGGTTTCACAAAACGGCGAGTATCCACTGATGAGGTCGATCCGCCGAACGGTGATACCTGGCGTGTTCATGTCTGCGAGAAGCACGGAGATACCCATCTGCTTTTTCGGTGCGTTGGGGTTGGTTCGCGCGAGGCAATAGATCCAGTCGCTCAGGTGAGCATGCGATGTCCAGATCTTTTGTCCGTTGAGCACGAACTCGTCGCCGTCGCGCTCGGCGCGGAGCTGCAGATTTGCGAGGTCGGAGCCGGCATTCGGCTCGGAGTAACCCTGGCACCATCGCACTTCGCCGCGCGCGATCTTGGGAAGGTGGTCGGCCCGCTGGTCGTCGTTGCCATACTTCAAGAGGACCGGACCGAACATCGCGAGCCCCTGCCCAGCGATCGGTCGCGGCACACCGATCGCCTTGAGCTCTTCGTGGATGATCTGTTCGTGTGCCAGCGTGAGGCCGCCGCCGCCGTATTTCTTGGGCCAGCTGGGCGCCGTCCAGCCCTTTTCGATGCCGCGATCGCGCCACTCGAGAATATCCGGATCCGATGCTGTCTCCTTCGAACCGCCCCAATAACCCTCGAAGGGCCCGCTGCCGCTCGTCCCCCAAAGTGACCTTGGGGCGTTCGCTCGGATCCAGGCTCGGGCCTCTTCTCGAAATGTGTTCAGATCGCTCACGCAATCACTCCGCAGCGCCGGCCTTCTTCATGTCGAGCGCCACGTCTTCGATCATGTCTTCTTGGCCCCCGACGGTTTTCAACCGACCGAGCTCGACGAGGATATCCGTCGACTTGAGGCCGTACTTGGCGGCCGCCCGCTTGGCAAAAAGCAAGAACGACGAATACACGCCGGCGTAACCGAGCGTGAGCGAGTCGCGGTCCGCCCGCACTTTGTGAGTCATCAACGGATAAACGATGTCTTCAGCGACATCCATGAGCTTCCACATGTCGATCCCAGTCTCGACGCCCATGCGGTGGAGCACGGCTACGAATATTTCGAGAGGCGTATTACCCGCGCCCGCCCCCATGCCTGCGGCCGAGCCATCGATCCTGGCGGCTCCGGCTTCGATCGCTGCGAGCGAATTCGCCACTCCCATATGCATGTTGTGATGCCCGTGAAAGCCCACCTCGGTATCGGCCTCGAGCTCTCGACGAAGAATGCCGACGCGATCGGTCACGTGATCGGGAAGCATATAGCCGGCCGAATCGGTGATGTAGATACAGTTCGCGCCGTAGCTCTCCATGAGCTTGGCCTGCACGAGCAGCTCCTCCGCCGGGATCATGTGGGCCATCATCAAAAACCCTACGGTATCCATCTCCATCTTGCGCCCGAGCGCAATGTGCTGCTCCGACACATCGGCTTCGGTGCAGTGGGTCGCAACACGTATCGTGCGCACGCCGCAATCGTGGGCCATCCGCAGATGATCGACCGTGCCAATGCCCGGAAGAAGCAGCGCTGAAATCTTCGCCTTCTTCATCTTGGGAACGACGGCGCGAAGGTATTCTTCATCACTTGCAGCCGAAAACCCGTAGTTCACCGAGGCGCCGCCGAGGCCGTCGCCGTGAGTCACCTCGATGAGTGGCACGCCGGCCTCGTCGAGCGCGGTCGCGACTTCGATCATTTGAGCGGTCGTGAGCTGATGACGCTGGGGGTGCATCCCGTCGCGCAAGCTCATGTCGTGAAGCGTGACCTTTTTGCCTTCTAGATTCATGCTGCCTCCGCCCGCAGTATTTCTTCGGCGATCAGCTCAGCGGTGCGGAGCCCCGCGGCCGTCATGATGTCGAGGTTCCCCGCATACTTGGGTAAGAAGTCCCCGAGCCCCTCGACCACCATGAAGAACGACACGCGATTCCCGTCGAACACCGGCCCGTTCTTCAGGGTGTAGCCGGGCACGTACTTTTGGACCTCGGCGACCATCCGTTTGGCCGACTCGATGATCTCTGCCTCTTTTGGAGGGTCCTTGGTCAGGCAGTGAATCGTGTCTCGCATGACGAGAGGTGGCTCGGCCGGATTGATGATGATGATAGCCTTGCCGCGATCGGCTCCCCCAACGACCTCGACGCCTTTGGCGGTGGTGCGGGTGAACTCGTCGATGTTCTTACGTGTTCCGGGACCAGCGGACTTCGAGGCGACGGTCGCGATGATCTCGCCGTATTCGACGGGTTGCACACGGCTCACAGCTGCCACCATCGGAATCGTCGCCTGCCCGCCGCAGGTCACCATGTTCACGTTTTGCTCGTTGCGCCCCATCATCGCTTCCAGGTTGACCGGTGGCACACAAAACGGACCGATGGCGGCCGGTGTCAGGTCGACCATTTTCACGTCGTGCTTCTTGACTAGGTCGTTGTTGGCCTCGTGAACGTAAGCGCTAGTGGCGTCCCAAGCGATCCGCACCTTGTCGTCGACGATGTGCGGTTCCAGTCCCTTTACCCCGTCCGAAGTCGTCTTGAGACCGAGCTCTTCGGCACGCTTCAGACCCTCGGATGTAGGATCGATGCCGACCATCCAAACCGGCTCGATGATTTCGCTTCGAAGTGCCTTGTAGAGCAGATCAGTCCCGATGTTGCCTGACCCGATGATCGCTGCTCTTACCTTGGTGGTCATCTGTTCCATCGCTCCTACGTGAACCGCACGGCGGCTGTCCCGACTCCCTCTACCTCGAGATGCATTTCATCTCCCGCCATGACCGGCTCCAAGGGTACGAGAGAACCGGACAGCACCACGTCACCGGCGTTCAACGTAATCCCGAACTCGGACAATGTATTGGCCAGCCAGCTCACGCAATTGAGCGGGGAGCCGAGCGCTGCCGAGCCCAATCCTTCGCTCAAAAACCCGCCATTCTTGTAGACACGCATCTCGAGGTTCGGGAAATCAAGCCCGTTTGGGTTCGCGTGCTCGTCTCCAAGGACAAAAAGACCACAGCTCGCGTTGTCGGCCACCGTGTCTTGAATCTTAACTTTCCAGTCGTGAATCCGACTGTCGACTACCTCAAAGCAGGCCATGACGTAGTCGGTCGCGCCAACGACATCGTCATTGGTCACGCCTGGGCCATGCAAGTCGGCCTTGAGCTTGAACGCGATCTCTCCTTCAGCACGCGGTTGGATCAGTTGCTCGCTGATCGGCATTGGCCCCCCATTGGGGTAAACCATCTTGTCGGTGAGATACCCGAAGTCCGGCTGAAACACTCCGAGCATCTGTTGAACGGCCCTACTCGTTACTCCAATCTTCTTGCCGATGATCTTTTCGCCGTCGTTGTCGATACGCCGCTTCACGATCCGAAGCGAAACGTGGTACGCGTCTTCAATCGTGATCTCTGGCCAGCGTTCCGTGAGCGGCGACAAGGTTCGGCGGGCGCGAAGCGCATCGTAGAGCTCGTCTCCGAGCTCGGCGATTTTGGCTTTGCGTGCAGCGTCGTCCATGTCGATCACTTAACCCCTGCTAAAAGGGGACTGTCCCCTTTTAGCCTAGGTCGTCGTTTAGGAACTTTAGGGTGAGCTCGTTGAAGAGCTTGGGGTATTCGACCATCACCCAGTGGCCGCAGCTGGAAATCAGCATCGTCCGCGCGTTGGCGCATCGGGAGGCGATCTTCGAAGCACCGGTGGGCGGGCAAAATTTGTCGTCGGCGCCCCAGAAGCAGAGCACCGGGCACTCGATGTCGGAGAGTCGGTCCTCCTGATTGGTCACCTGGATGCGCGCGATGTTGTCTTTGTGTTGGGTGAGCGCGACTTGGTAGCGTTCTTCGATGACCTCGTCGGTGACCTTTGATGTGTCATGGAGTTGTAGGGAAAAGACCTTCCGCATCGTCTCTTTGCTGATGCCTTCCTTATAGAGGACGCGAATCATCGTCTTGATGCCCTCCATCTCCATGTAGGTATCGCGCTTCTCGAGCGCCCCAGGTGCCATCAGCACCAGCTTTTCGATCATCTCGGGGTAGTTGAGCGCCATCGTGATGGCGATCGCCCCACCCTGCGAGTTGCCGACCAGCGTGGCCCGTTTCACCCCGAGCGCGTCGAGGAGCGCTTTGTACTGCGCGGCAACGTCATCGAGCGTGAAAGTCCCTGCCTCTGGCTTCGTCGAGTACCCATAGCCCATGGTGTCCGGCACGATCGCGCGATAGCCGTGCTCCACGAGAAAAGGGTAATTCCCCCTGAAGTTGCTCCAGCCGCTCGCCCCAGGACCGCTCCCATGGATGAAGAGCACGACGCCACGAACCGCGGCGCCAACGTCGTGATAGTGCATCGTGATGTCACCGTCGACGTCCGCGTATTTCCCTTCGGGAACTGCTTCTACGACCATTGACACCATCCGTGATGCAGGCCCTGAAGGGCTTGCTCAAATAAAGAAGTCCGTGTTCTTCGCGCCGAAGAGCACCCCTCCGAAATTCGCCGCCGGAGTGTCCGGCCCGTTGGCGTGGTGAAGCCGAATGGCGTGAATGTCCTGGAAGTGGCGGTTCACGGGGTGGTCTTCGAAGGCAGCACGCGCGCCGCATGCTGCAAACAGGTTCTCGACGACCTCGGTGGCCGCATTGACGGCTCGCGCCGAGTCGCTTCTGAAGCGGACCCGTCGCTCGACCGGGATCTTCTCGCCTCGTTCGAGGTACGAAAACATCTCCTCGAAGTTGCGACGCAACACCAACACCTCTCGGTCGAGTATCGCGGCCGATTCGGCTGCGATCACACTGTTGGCAAATGAGTCCTTGGCTTTGCCGCCGGTTGCTTGGGAGACCTTGTCCTTCATGTACTCGAGATATGCATCGAGCGCGCCAAGAGCGGCACCAACGGCCGGGGTCGAGACGGAGCGCACGTGGATTTGACCGAACGGATAACGAAAAACGGGCGAAGGATTGACGACATTGCCAGGGCTCTTCTGCCGGAAGCCATCGGAGAACTTATGCATGCGATGGTCGGGCACGAACGCGCCATCGACGACGACGTCCTTGCTACCAGAGCCGCGAAGCCCGGACGTGTACCAGTTGTCGATGATCTCGTAGTCGGATCGCGGAAGAAGAAAGGTCCGCATGTCGGGGGGCTTTCCATCCTCGGTCGGGACGAATCCACCGAGAAACGCCCAGTCGGCGAAATCGCATCCACTCGAAAACGACCATCGGCCGCTCAGCTTGACGCCACCGTCGACCCACTCGGCTGTTCCAACCGGCATGTACGAAGAAGAGATGAGTGTCGTTGGATCGTCTTTCCAGACCTCGTCCTGCGCCTCTGACGCAAACAAGGCGAGCTGCCAAGTGTGCACGTTGAGAACCCCATACACCCACGCGCTCGACGCGCAGCCGCGGCCTAGCTCGAGCTGGAGATCGAAAATGATCGACGGATCCATCTCGTAGCCCCCATAGCGCTTGGGCTGAACCACTTTGAAAAAACCAAGGCGATGAAAGTCGTCGATGGTCTCCTGCGGTAGCTTCCGAAGCTCGGCTGCGTGTGCCGCGCGCTCTCGAAGGACCGGCGCTAGCTCTTGCGCTCGCTCGATGAGCTCGTCACGAGTCGGGATTGAGCTGAAATCTCCGTCCATCTCGGGTTCTCCGTCGGCTGCTCGAGCTGACTGGGTCGCGTGGGTTTGGGTCATGCAATCACCACTTTACAGACGGGCTGGGTCAGGCCATAAGTAGAACGTGTTCTAGCTCATGGGCTGGGTGCTGTCCAGCCAGCCTTCCCTTCATCTTAGGGCCGGGTTTACAACCTGGAAAGGACGCAAATTCATGCCCATCCCGAGTGATCTCAAAGCGATCGACCTGATGATGAACATCCCGGACGGAGATTCCGCGGGTTGGTACGAGTTCATCAAGCCGCTGCTCCTCGACGAAGAGAGCCGAAAAGTCTTCAAGATGCCGGCTGAGTACCTCTTCAAGAACATCCCCGAGATCGACGAGCAGGATGACTACGTCGCGTACGCCCTCGGCGAGATGGACAAATGGGGAATCGAGCGAGCGATGCTCGGAATCTCGGGGCCCAATTCGACGAACTTGAAGGCTTGCCGAAATCACCCCAGCCGATTCTTCCCCTCGTACGGCGCCAATCCCAACAACGGCATGGACGAAGTCCGCACCATCAAGCGCCTGCACAAGGAGCATGGCATCAAAGCCGTCACGGGTTTTCCCGCTGGCATCTGCCCCCAGGTCCCGATCAACGACAAACGCTATTACCCTATCTACGCGACTTGCGTCGAGCTAGACCTTCCGATCTGTATCACCACGGGCGTGCCGGGCCCACGCATTCCCATGGCTCCTCAGAAGGTCGAGCACATCGACGAGGTTTGCTGGTTTTTCCCCGAGCTCAAGTTCGTCATGCGGCATGGGGGCGAGCCTTGGGTCGACCTTGCGGTGAAGCTAATGCTCAAGTATCCGAACCTCTATTACAGCACGAGCGCTTTTGCACCCAAGCACTATCCCGACGCGATCATCCACTACGCGAATACGCGCGGAGCCGACAAGATCATGTACGCCGGCTACTTCCCGATGGGTTTGTCGCTCGAACGCATTTTTACCGACATGCAAAACGTTCCCTTCAAAGACAACGTATGGCCGAAGTTTCTCCGGGACAATGCGATTCGCGTCTTCAAGTTAGATGAATAGGAGCCCGAACGATGAGTGATTCCCCTGATCTTCTGGTCGAACGGGACGGCCATGTTCTCGTGCTGACCATGAACCGCCCGAAGGCGAAAAACGCGCTTTCCCTCGACATGTTAGATCAGATGTCGAGCGCCTGGGACGAGATCAACGGGAACGACGACATCCGTGTTGCAGTCCTGACCGGCGCGGAGGGCAACTTCTGTGCGGGAGCCGATCTCAAGGCGATGAACAAGAAGCCCGTCGACCAGCAATACGAAGAAACGGAGCACGACCCGGCGTACATCAAGCCGCTCCTCAAGGGTTTTTATCTCAAGAAGCCGTTGATCGCCGCGGTCGAAGGCTTCGCCATCGCCGGTGGTTCCGAAATTCTACAGGCGACCGACATCCGCGTCGCTGGGGAGAGTGCCGTTTTTGGGGTTGCCGAAGTAAAGCTCGGGCTCTTCCCCCTCGGCGCATCGACTGTGCGTCTCCGACGGCAGATCCCATACACTGTCGCGGCGGACATGCTCCTCACGGGTCGCACGATGACGGCGGAAGAGGCCCAGCGCTACGGGTTGATCGGGCACGTCACCCCCGATGGACAAGCGCTCGACAAGGCGTTGGAGATTGCGAATCGCATTGCGCGCAACGGTCCGGTCGCTGTTCAGGCGATCCTCCAGGCCCTTCGCGAAACCGAGTGCCTTCCCGAAAAAGAGGCGCTGCCGATCGAAGCGAAGATCGGCATGAGGGTCTTCATGAGCGAAGACGCCAAAGAAGGCCCACGCGCTTTTGCCGAAAAGCGTAAACCGGAGTTCAAAGGTCGCTAGCGGTCCGGTCGGTGGCGGATTCGAAAGGCTTCGAACGGGGAGCGCGCAAAGTCGTCCGGAACGAATTTGCTCCCGCAATCCTCGACTGCAAAGCGCTGCGTGATCGTCTTGTCCAAGCGGAACGATTTCGCATGCGTGGTGAAGAGTAGCTCTCCGTTTTTTCGAAGCGATCGCATCGCTTGCTCGATCAGCCGCGTGTGGTCCTGGTGAACATTGAAGTCGTCTTTGGTCTTTTTTGAGCGTGAGAACGTTGGAGGGTTGATGAACACCCAGTCGTACTGGTCGCGATTCTTGGTGATCCACCGCATCGCGTCGCTCCGAAAGAATCGATGCTTCGTCGGATCGAGATCGTTTACTTCGAAGTTGCGACGCCCCCAGTCGAGGTAGGTGTTCGAAAGATCGACGCTCGTCGTTTGCTTGGCGCCCCCGGCAGCAGCCGCGACGCTGACGGAGCAGGTATATGCAAACAAATTCAGGGTTCGCTTGCCGCGACAGTGCTCACGGGCGTACGACCGAACGCGACGGTGGTCTAGAAAGAGGCCCGTATCAATGCGACCCTCGAGGTTCACGACGAAGCGAAGACCACTCTCACCGACGATCAACTCGCACTCCCGGTGTGCGAGCCTCGTGTATTGGTCGCCTTGGTCGTGGCGATGCCGGACTTTGATCACGAGATCGTCAGCAGAGATGCCGAGTGTTTCGGGCAGAGTGATCAGGACATCTTGAATGCGCTGATTCGCGAGGTCGTCCTCGGCTTGGTGTGCACGTTGATAGATGTGGACGACGGCCTTCGATTGGTAGCGGTCGACTGCCACGTCGTACTCGGGAATGTCCGCGTCATAGAGTCGATAGCAATCGATGTCGCTTCTTTTCGCCCAGCGCTCCCATTTTTTGCGGCTTTTCTTGACTCGGTTGACGAACATTTCGGCCTTGTCACTCGGCCTTCTCCATCCGGGCGCCTGCCTGTCCGCGCTGGGCGCACCGACGATCGGTATCTCTAATAGACGACATTCAATCGCGCCGTTAAAGAGCACTGTCTTCCGGGAAGGCCGGAGACCAAGATGCTTGAGGTTCCCTTGCTGCGCAGCAAACACGTATGCCGTCCAACCGTCGAACTCCCTCTTCAAGATATCGCCAAGGGACTGGTAGAACAGAAACAAGGTGGGTTCATCGCCGAGTCGGTGCCCGTAGGGCGGATTGCACACCACGATGCCGTGGTCCGTGGGTTTCCGCACTTCGGTGAGCGGTCGACGAGCTAGTGACACGTGGTCTTCGACGCCGGCCGCGCGAAGGTTTTCCCGTGCGTGCGAAAGGGCCTTTTCGGATGCATCGAAGCCGTGGATTGCCGCGGGGCAGTCCGCCTTGCGCGCGACGCGAGCTTCGTTTCGCGCTTCTTGAAATAGAGCGTCATCATGCGCGAGCCAGCTCTCGAAACCGAACCGAGCACGGAGCAACCCGGGCGCGCAGTGGGTGGCCATCAAGGCCGCTTCGATCAGAAAAGTGCCGGAGCCGCAGGTGGGATCGACCAGGCTGAGGCCGCGACTCGCGGCACGAGGCCAACCGGCGAGAGCAAGAATCGCTGCGGCGAGGTTCTCTTTGAGCGGTGCTCTGCCCCCACTTCGTCGGTAGCCACGACGGTGCAGGCCCTCGCCAGAGAAGTCGAGCGCGAGCTCGTGCGTGTTCTCGCCGATATGGAGGTGAAACCGAATGTCCGGGGACTTCTTGTCGACGCTCGGTCGGGTGCCTGCATGGTCCCTGAAGGCATCGACGATCGCGTCCTTGGCCCGTTGGACCCAATAGTGCGAGGGGACCGAGCTTCGCGGCGCCTGAGAGCTGCCGATGGCGAACGTCTGGCTCGGCTCGAAGTGCTCCCACCATGAAAGGGCTCGCAGAGTCTCGTAGAGCGCCATGTCGTCCTCGGCCTCGAATGTCACGAGGGGCAGCAGAACACGCGAAGCAACGCGCGACCAGAGACAGAGCCGATAGCCTTCGCTCAGAGTCCCGACCGCGTGGACGGCCGTCGGTCGCACGTCGGTGACCTCGACGTCGATTGCCCGCACCTCGTCGGCAAGCGGTTGCTCGCAGCCCTTGGGGCAAGGAAGAACCCATCTCACTTGATCGAGGACGTCGATGAAACCCTCGTTACTTCGCGAACAGCAGCTCGATCGTCATGTCGACATCTTCGAGGACGCGCGACACGTCGTGCAGCCCGCCGGCCCAACCGACGAACGATGCAAACCAGACATTCTGAAGCACCGAAGCGATCTGATGTTCGCGCTGGTCGACGTCTTTGTCCCACTCGCTTTGGTCTACGAACGCTTCTCCGCGAATCGCCGACATGACCAAAGCGGTGATGAGGGCGTGAAAGCCGGCGACGCGCCCGGTGATGTTGGGGTCGCCGGACGCGAGCGATCGCACGGTGGCCTTGGCCAGGTTGGGACGACGGAGAAAACCTCGGGTGATGGCGGCGAACACGACGTGCAGGCGCTCCTGTGCGGTCTTGCCGGGCACTGCCTTTTTACCGAGTTTCGCGACCAGCTTCTCGCTCTCTTGCTCGAGAGCGGCAATCAGAATCTCTTCTTTGCTGGCGAAGCGTTTGTAGACCGTGCCAAGCGCAACCTGCGCAGTCGCGGCTACGTCCCGGAGGCGCACCGCCTGGAAACCGTCGCGCTCAGCGAGCTCGACGGCAGTCTCTACGATCCGTTTTGCACGGTCATCCATGAGTCAGTATCCGACCTCTGCCTGAGGCATGTAGAATTTCTGATACCAACGTCGAAGGCCACCCACGTCGCCGTCGCCATCGCATAGCGTCGGTCGCACGCGATATTTCTTGTTCTCCCAGATCCGAATGTCTTCTTGGAAGCCGGTGATGATGTTCTGCCGATAGGCTTCCTTGAATTCTTCCTTGCCTGCCTTGACGCTCGAGATGTCGATCATCGCGCCAATGCGAACGTGTACGCTCTTCTCGTCGATCGGTGTGTGACACAAGAGCATGATGTTCGGGAGCAAGCTCTGCATCTCGCTGAGCATGTACCCGGGGCCGTAATAGGTGGATTGCAGCTCGAAGTGGTCTTCGCCGCCACCGCGGGGATAGGCGACGCCTTTGACCCGCTGAATGCCGATATGCTCCTTGAAGTCGTTACCGAACTCGTTGGCCCAGGTGCCGTGCACCGGGCCGAAGTGCCCTTTGTCAGCCAGGTTCTCGACGATCTCCTTGGGGTGCGTCTTGATGTGGATCAGCTCCGAGCCCCAATCGGTCCAACCCGGTGTGCCGTATTCGGGGATCTCCGGGATCTCCCAGGTTGGATCCTCGCGCTCTTCGCGAGCGTTCCACACGAAGATGAGCCCATTGCGCTCCCGCACGGGATTGTTCTTGACACAAGCGCGCGGTGGAATGCGCTTGGCGTACGGGACGTCGACGCACTTACCGGTCTCGTCGAAGCGCCACGCATGAAAGGGACACTCGATCGTTTCGCCTTTGACCTTGCCGCCGTACCCGAGGTGGGCACCCAAATGCGGGCAGAAGGCATCATGAACGACGGCGACTCCACTCTCGCTCCTGTAGAGCACCATCTCGCGGCCGAAGTACTTGATAGGTCGGACCTCTTCGGGCTCGAGCTCTTTCGAGATTCCGATGACGAACCAGCCCCGCGGATATCCGGGGAAAAGCTCTTGTTCTGTTTCTCGTACTGCTGCTGTTGCCATGATGTCCTCTTGTAACCGGAGGCTCAGTCGCCCGCCTGCTGGCTGGCAACCTCCTCGGCCCACTTGTAATCGGGCTTGCCGCTTGGCATGCGGGAAACTGTCTTTGTGATCGTGATCTGTCGTGGGATCTTGTAACCAGCGACATGCTGCCGGCAGTGCTGCTGCACCTCCTCTAGCGTCAGTTCTTTGTCGTCGCGCGTATTGAAGACCGCTGCGACCTTCGAGCCGAACCGCGGATCCGCAACGCCGACGACCAATGCGTCAATGATGTCCGGGTGGGCTTTCAGGGCCTCTTCGACCTCCTCGGGAAACACCTTTTCGCCGCCGGTATTGATGCACTTGCTGCCGCGACCGAGGAACGTGATGCGACCATCAGCCTCGACGGTCGCAAAGTCTCCGGGTACGACCCACCGTTTACCGTTGAACTCCTTGAAGCGCTCGGCGGTCTTCTCGGGGTCCTTGTAGTAACCGAGCGGAAGACGTCCAGAACGCGCAACGAGGCCCATTTTTCCAGAGCCCGGCTCGATCTGGTTTCCGTCCTCGTCGAGCACCGTGACGTCCTCGCCCATGTAGAAGGAGGGACGACCCTCGTGGCTCTCTTCGTCCCCGGCGGCGCGTCCGAGATCGCCGGACTCACTGGTTCCGAAGCTGTTGATGATCATGGTGTCTGGCAAGAGCGCCTCCAATTCTGCCTGGACGCTCGGGGACAGAATGGCGCCCGCCGATGCGATCACGACGAGGTTTTCCATGTCGTAGTTGCCCGCGCTCAGCTCGTCGACGAGCGGAATGGCCATCGCATCGCCGACGAGTGACAGGGTCGACGCGCCCTCCTCCGCCACCAGCGATAGAATGCGCTTGGCGTCGAAGCTCGGACCGTGCTGCAGAACGAGCTTCCCGCCCGTGAGGTGGCAGATCCACTGCGTCCACTGAGCGGCGCCATGAATGAACGGGGCGCAGGGCAGCATCGAAACCGTGTACCAGCCTTCCTTGGCTTGCTCGATCAGCTGCTCCGGCGATTCCACTGGCTCGCCCCCCGGGGAGCCTCCCTGAAGCCCGGTGAAGAAAAGATCCTCGTGCCGCCACATGACTCCCTTGGGCATCCCAGTCGTGCCGCCGGTGTAGATGATGTAGAGGTCATCGCCCGAACGAGACTTGAAGCCGCGCTCCTCGGAACCTTGGGCCTTGGCCGTTTCGTACTCGATCGACTCTTGCTTCGAGACGGCATCCGAACCGTCTTCGATCACGATGAGCGCCTCAAAGGGCTCGAACCCTTCCGATGCATCGTTGATGACCGGAATGAAGCGGCGCTGCGTAATCATGCCCTTGAGGTCGGCGTTTTCGATCATGTACCGCACTTCGGGCGCCACGAACCGGTAGTTCACATTGATGCCCACGGCTCGGATCTTGAAAAGCGCCAGGATCGATTCGACGAACTCGTGACCGTTGTAGAGATGCAACCCAACGTGATCACCTGCGCCGATCCCCCGAGATTGCAGGAAATGCGCCAAGCGGTTCGCACGCTTGTCGAGCTCCGCATAAGTCAGATGCACGTCGCCCGAAGCAAGCGCTTCGTTGTCCGGAACCGCATCGGCGACCGCTTCGTACAAGTCTGCAAGGTTGTATTCCACGTCAAGTTCTCCTGCTTAGCGCTCCGAGCTCACGATCCACATCGCAAAGAATTGAGAGCCGCCTCCGTACGCGTGACCGACGGCGACCTTGGCGCCATCTACCTGGTGTTTATCGGCGGTGCCTCGCACCTGGCGCGCAGCCTCGGCAAATCGAAGCATGCCGCTGGCACCTATCGGGTTGGTGCACATGACCCCGCCCGACATGTTGATGGGCATGTTTGCGCCGAGCTTCGTCTGGCCCTCCATCGTCATCTTCCACCCCAAGCCCTCTTCCGCAAAACCGAGGTTCTCGAGCCACATCGGTTCGAACCACGAAAACGGAACGTAGATCTCCGCGCAGTCTATCTCCGAAAGGGGGTTGGTGATCCCGGCTTGATCGTAGACATCCTTGGCGCACTGCTGCCCTGCTCGGGGGTTGACCTGATCGCGACCGGCGAAGAACGTGCGTTCGGTCCGCACGGATGTCCCTCTGACCCACGCTGGGTTCTTCACGCGTTTGGCGTGTTTGTCGTCGACGAGCACCATCGCCACTGCGCCGTCCGAGGAGGGACAGGTTTCGGAGTAGCGAATCGGATCCCACAGCATGGGCGCAGCCTTTACTTCCTCGAGCGACTGGTCGAGGTGTAGATGAGCGTAAGGATTGAGCATGCCGTGTGCGCGATCCTTGACGGCGACCATGCAGCCGGTGTCCGGGTGCGCGTCCGCGCGACGAATGTATGACCGCATCAGCGGCGCGAAATAGCCCCCCGCGCCGGCCACGAGCTGTGGCTGAAACGGAATCGCGGGAGACAGGGCCCACATCGCGTTCGACTCACTCTGCTTTTCGAAGGCCACCGTGAGAACCTTTTCGTGCACCCCGGCTTGCACGAGGTGAGAGGCGACCACCGCAGTGGAGCCGCCAACCGAGCCCGCGGTATGCACCCGAAAGATCGGCTTGCCTGCAGCGCCGAGGGCGTCGGCTAGGAAGAGCTCGGGCATCATGATGCCTTCGAACATGTCCGGCGCCGTTCCGATGACGATCGCATCGACGTCCTCGAAGGCCATGTCAGCGTCTTCGAGGGCCTGGAGCGCTGCGATCCGGATCAGTCCGGGCATCGACACATCTCGCCGGCTCTCCCGGTGTTTGGTCTGCCCGATCCCGATCACTGCACACTGCTCAGCCACTATTCGCCCTCCAAAACGGCAATGAGATTGTGCTGAAGGCAAACGCCGTTGGTCGTGTGCGCGACGGCACGATCGGCTTTGCCGGCAAGGACGTGGCTCGCAGCTTCGCCGAACCGAATGAGGCCCGCGGTCATGAGTGAGTTCGCGGCCAACGCCCCGCCCGAGGGATTGATGCTAACGTCGTCGGCGAGACCAAGCGCTTCGCGAAGGATGAGCTCTTGATGAGCGAAAGGTGCGTGAAGCTCCGCCAGGTCGACCTTGCCGTCGCCCACTCCGGCCTTTTCGGCCGCCAGCTTGGCGGACGGCGAGGAGGTGAGATCACGCTGCCCGAGCGAATGTGGCTCCGTACGATGGTCGATGCCTCGAATCCAGGCGGGGCGCTTGGTCAGCTTCTTTGCCGCATCGCCTGCTGCAAGCACGATGGCGGCTGCCGAGTCCGACAACGGCGGACAGAAGCTCTTCCGTAGTGGCGAGCTCAGGTACGGCTCCTTCAAGAGCTCGTCGACGCTGAAGTTGCCCTTGATCTGAGCGTTTGGATTGGCGAGCGCATTCTTGCGATTGCGGACTGCGACCTCGGCGAAGTCACGCTCGGTCGCCTTGCCCGAGTCGATCAGGGCCTGGGCCTGTAAGGCAGCCGCGCTAATCGAGTCGAGCCCTAACGGCTGCACGTAGTACGGATCGTTCTGCAAGTTCAGCACATCCGGCACCGGGGCAAGTGAGCATTTACCGAACGAGAACACCAGAGCGGTATCGATGTCGCCATGGAGCAATCGCACCCAAGCCTCGTAGAGGGCAAACGCGCCATCCATCTCGACGTGTGACTCGCGAATGGGTGGCCAAGCCTTGAGCCCGTCGACCGCGGCCACGAACGAAAACGGACGCCCCGGTAGGTAGTCGGTGCTCCCCGAGCAGGTGAACCCAATGTCGTCTTGGTTGATGCCCACTTGATTCATTGCTTGGGACGTCACCGGCTGCACGAGCTCCGCCTCGTCGGTGGCATGGGAAACGCGGACCGACGGAAGCTGTGCGAAAGAAACGATCGCCACGTTCCGCATCAGAGATGCTCCTCGTAGCTCTCGAAGGGTGCATCCGGCTCACCCGTCGGCTCGAAGTACAGAATGTTCTCGAGCGAAGTCTCCCATTGTTCTCGGGGCTTCCACTTGGCCTTGACGCGCATCCCCATGCGGATCTGGTCGTAGGGTACGCCGCTGATCAGATGATAGATCGGCATGTCGGCCCCATCGAGCACGATCGCTCCAAAGCAGTACGGCGGCTTGAGCTTCTGACCCTCGAAGGGAATACGAATGATCGTGAATGTCGTCAGGACACCGGTGTCGGCGACTTCGACATACTCGCTGGTGGGATCCCCAGTGACGGGATCCGCCGCACGAGGGGGAACGTAAACCTTGCCAGACTGCGGGTCGCAGCCCCCGATGAGCTTGCCTTCCTCGAGGCCTTTGAGAAACGCGGTGTAGTGTTGCCCAGGCCTGACGTCGTACTGCAAGTGAACTGGCCCCGGGAGATAAGGAAGTACAGGCTCGAAGCAGGCAATATCCCGAATCGTGCCGTTTCGCTCTTCGGCCCAACGGACGCGCACGCGCATCCCGGTCTTCATTCTCTTCGGCTTTTCGGCGTCGACGAGGTGCACCATGGCGTTGTCCGTGCCGTCGATCTGAATCAGAGCAAACGCAAACGGACGATCCAAGGGATGCCCTTTTCGAGGCTTTGGCACCCATGTCCATGACTTCACGGTGCCGGCCGGCCGCAGCTGAACGAACTCGCCGGTCGTGGCCGTGCCCGCCTCGTCGTACTCGAGCGGCGGACAAAGCACCCGACCATCGGCCGTCTTCACACCTTCGAGTACGCCGTAGCGAAGACTTTCCAAGAACCGGGCGATCACCGGTCCGGTGCTTCGGGTGTACGTGTATTCGAGCACGTACGGGGCCGAAAGGAAATCGCTCATCGGTGTCCTTCGATGCGTCAGCCTTGCGGGAAGAACTTCTGCATCTTTTGGGCGAGGGCGATATTGCCCTTCACCTTTAGCTTTCGCGTCAGGAACGCTTTGCGTCCGTCGAGGTCGCCATTGGCCATCTCGATGAATTTCGCGGCGTCCATCATGATGTGAAGCGTTGGCTTGTCGGCGGTACCGGATTCGATGCCTTTGAATTCGCCATCGTCGATCGTCACGACCCAGTCACCGCCGCCGTCCCCGGTCAGGCTGTACTGCATCGTCGCGGTCACGCCCTTGGCCCCCTCGGCCACGAAGCGGTCTGCCAGGGTGCTGAAATACTCTTGTGTGTTGGCTACTTTGGCCATGCTCACCTCCCGGTTCGGCCTATGAAAAAGGGTAAAACGGAGTGAAACGTGTTCTATTTTGTGGAGGAGGCGCCGTCAAGCCGCCGTGTCGCCGGGACCAAAAAAACGCCTTAGAAGCGGGTATCCTAGGGTTCTTTGGGTCGGGGCGGAGTGATCGAACCGACCACATGCAACCCGGCAACGCACTCGTCGCCGACGCGTCGCGCCCAAATCACTCGAGCCCGCTTGTAGATCTCGCGACCGGTGTGAGTCGTGATCCGGAGATCGCAAAACGTGCCCGTCGAAAGCCAACCCTCGAGCGAGAGCTGTACGCCGGTAGCGCTGACATCGAGTGCCACTGCCTCGCGCTGAATCGGGGTCAGAATCTCCACGCGAGCATCGGACGGCCACCGCTCTGCTTGACGCCGATTGTCCGGGTTTGCGGCGCGGCGCACCTGGGAGTGTTTACGGAGCGGCCGGGGTTGGTTCGAATGCTTCTTGGGTGACTTGGACATGATCCGCCGCGGACTCGTAGTCCACGCTGCGACCTAGACTTACATGATGCCCAGCCCGGGAGCTGGTGTCGACAAAGACGCAAATTCCTGTGGGAAACTTCACAGATTGGCCGAAACGCCCCGTCAGAGGCGAATTTCGGGTCGCCCGGCCTCAGCTCAAGCGTTCGATGATCGTGACGTTGGCCTGGCCACCGCCCTCGCACATCGTCTGCAGGCCGTATCGGCCACCGGTGCGCTCGAGCTCGTGAAGAAGGGTCGTCATGAGCTTGGCGCCGGTGGCACCGAGTGGGTGGCCGAGCGCGATCGCACCGCCGTTCACGTTCACCTTGCTGAGGTCGGCGCCGAGCTCTTTGGCCCAAGCAAGCACCACGGGAGCGAAAGCTTCATTGATCTCGACCAGGTCGATGTCGTCGAGGCTCATGCCAGCTTTTTCGAGCGCGTACTTCGTCGCGGGAATGGGAGCGGAGAGCATCCGAATCGGATCCTCGCCACGAACGCTCAGGTGATGGATCCGGGCACGCGGCTTGAGCTTGTGCGTCTTGAGAGCCTTTTCGGAAGCGATGAGGATCGCCGCAGCGCCGTCGGAAATCTGGCTTGCGACCGCCGCCGTCAGGCGACCACCGTCCATCAACACTGGCAACGCGGCCATCTTTTCGAGCGTGGTGTCTCGGCGAGGGCCTTCATCGGCGGTAACATTGCCAAATGCAATGATCTCGCGATCAAAACGCCCTTCGTCTTGAGCCTGGGTAGCGCGCCGATGACTCTCGAGCGCAAACTTCTCGAGCTCTTCACGCGATAGATCCCAGTCTTTGGCGATCATCTCAGCGCCGTAGAATTGATTGACCGGCTTGTCGCCATAGCGTTCGGACCACCCGACAGAGCCTGAGAACGGATCGTGAATGCCGAGCTCTTTGCCAGCCATCATCGAGGCTCCGATGGGAATCATGCTCATGTTTTGAACACCCCCTGCAACGACGACATCTTGCGTGCCGCTCATTACCCCCTGTGCCGCAAAGTGGACTGCCTGCTGAGACGAGCCGCATTGCCGGTCGATGGTGACTCCTGGCACGTGCTCCGGATAGCCCGCGGCCAACCAGCAGGTGCGAGCGATGTCGCCGGCCTGGGTGGCCACGGTGTCGACGCACCCAAACACCACATCTTCGACCATTCCGGGGTCGATCCCGGTGCGCTCAACCAGGCCTTTGATGACGTGCGCCCCAAGGTCTGCGGAGTGAACTTCGCTCAATCCGCCACGCTTTCTTCCGACCGGCGAACGAACTGCTTCAACGATGTATGCTTCAGCCATCTAAACCTCGCTAATGGGTATTTGTAGGGGCACCGGTTGCCTCCCGCAAGCTGCCGTCCCCGGAGTCAAAGAACTTGGCGCCCCACCCGCTCGCGGTGGAAGGCCGCATCGCCCCGGGTCGCCGCGAGCGCCCAGGCCCGTTTCATCCACATGTGAAGGTCACATTCGATGGTGTAACCAATCGCACCGTGCACCTGCAGCGCCTGCTTCGCCACGAAAGTTGCAGCCTCACCTGCATAGATCTTGGCGAGCGAGACGTCGATCTCGTTCGTCGTTTGACTGGTGGCCATCGACCAGCCGGCCCGGTAGACCATCGGACGGGCGAACTCCTGCTGGATCAGCGCGTTGGCGAGCCGGTGCTTCACCGCCTGCTGCGCGCCGATCGGCTTACCAAATTGCTCTCGGTCCTTTGCGTACTGCACCGCCATGTCGAGCATACGACGACTGAGGCCAACGAGTTGGGCGGCGGTCGCCAGGGTGGCGCGCTCCTTGGCGAGGGACAAGAGCGCGTGGCCATCGACATCGTCTCGCATGCGGTGAGCTTTGCTCTCTTCAAAGTCGATGCGTGCGAGTTGACGAGCCCGGTCGACCGATGGCTCGGGAACCACGGACACCTCGGACATCGGAACGCAGTGCGGCGCTCCACCCCGCTCGGCGATCAGGACATCCGCTGAATCCGCGTAGGGCACGACGGCCTGGTCTTCGAAAGCAACGATGATCTTGCCATTGCCCGTCGCGACGGATTCGAGCCACTGGTCCTTTTGAGAATTGGTTCCCGCCGCATCGAGAAGTGGAATTCCGACGGCGATGGTATCGACGAGAGGCCCGGGCAATGCTGCGTACCCGATTTCCTCGAATGGCAGAATCGAATCGAGCTCGCTCATCGCCAACCCGCCGGCGTCTTTCGAAGCCGTCATGCCGATCACGCCAGTTTCGGCGAGGGTCGCCCAAACCGCGGCGGCGGCCTCGGGGCGACCTTCCCACACGCTGCGAACGACTTCGGGTCCGCACTCCCGTTGCAACACGTCCCGAACGGTGTCGCGCAGCATCTTTTGGTCATCGGTAAAGGCGAAGCGCATCGCGGTCACTTTCGAGGGAGCCCAAGCACACGCTCAGCGATGATGTTGCGCTGAATTTCGTTGGTGCCGGCGTAGATCGGCCCCGCCAGCGCAAACTGGAAGCCCTTCATCCACTGACCCTGGTCGACAGCGCTCTCCGCGCCTTCATCGAGCTCCAACAACTCACCGATCAGCGCAAGGGCTGTCTCGTGGGTGCGGACGTCCATTTCGGACCAAAATACCTTGTTCATGCTCGAGTCGGCCCCGATCGATTCACCCTGCATCATGCGCGTGACGGTTTGGAAAGTGAACCAGCGGTATGCCTGCGCATCCATCCACGCCTGAATGACCTGATCGCGAAGGACTGGGTCCGAGCGGTCACGATGTCGATGGTAGAGATCGACCAGTCGGGAGGCGGTTGCCATGAATCGACCCGGGCTTCGGAGCGTCAATCCGCGCTCGGAGCTCGTGGTCGCCATCGCGACCTTCCAGCCCTGGTCGACCTCACCGATGATGTCGGCCGCGGGCACGAACACGTCTTCGAGGAAGATCTCGGCGAACCCCTCGTCGCCATCGAGGCGATCCACCCCGCGCACGGTCACGCCTTCCGTGCGAAGCGGGAACATGAAATAGCTCAAGCCACGATGTCGGGTCTGCGCTGGGTCTGTACGGAAAAGCCCGTAGGCCATATCGCAGAAGGTAGCGCGCGTGGACCATGTCTTCTGTCCAGTCAGGCGCCAGCCTCCTTCGACTCGTCGAGCTGTGCTCGTGAGCGCGGCAAGATCGCTTCCGGCATTTGGCTCGGACCATGCCTGGGCCCACGTCACATCGCCGCGCGCCATCGGCCGGAGAATTCGCTCCTTTTGCTCGTCGGTCCCAAACTCGAAGAGCGTGGGCGCCAAGAGGAAGATCCCGTTCTGGGTGACGCGGCTCGGCGCGCGAGCGCGATAGTACTCCTCCTCGAAGATCAGCCATTCGACTAGCGATGCTTCTCGTCCGCCATACCGCTTTGGCCAGGACACCGCAGCCCAACCTGCATCGAACAGCACGTTCTCCCAGGCGATGTGCTGCCTGAATCCCTCGCGGGTGTCGCCCGACCGGAGGGCTTCAGTCGGCACGTTGGCCTCGAGCCAAGCGCGGCACTCCTTCCGAAAAGCCTCTTCGTCAGCTGTGAAGTCGAGGTCCATCGAAACGACTCATGCTCCGAGGCGAGCCAGGGTTTGTTCCGCCTCGCTTACGACGCGTTCAATCAGCTGCGCGACCGAAGGGACCTCGTCGATCACCCCCGTGACCTGCCCCGTCGGTAAGATACCAGCCTCGACTTTGCCGTCTACCATGGAGGCCTTGGTAAGCATCGGTGCATTAGCGGCCATCGCAAGCTGCGACCAGGTCAGCTCCTGGTTCTTCTTCATCGCGAGCCCTTCTTTGATGAGCGCGAGCAGCGACGTTCCGGTGACCTTCATCAGCAAGAGCGCGTTCATCGCAGCCTTGGGGAAGCGCGCAATGGCGCCGGCCTTCTCGAGTTGATCGATGAGCTTGGTGCGTATGACGCGCTGCGGATAGCCATCCACCGCCGTGGTCACCACCGTGCCGTTGGGCTTCGTGTCGAGGTAGATCTGTTTGACGTGCTCGGGAACCTGGCTTTCCTGGGTGAGAAGGAAACGGGTACCCATCGCAATCCCGGACGCGCCGAGCGCCAGCGCTGCGACCAGGCCGCGGCCGTCGCGGAACCCGCCCGCCCCGATGACAGGGATGTCGATGGCGGAAACCACATCCGGGATCAAGATCGAAGTGGGGATCTGGCCCGTGTGACCACCGCCCTCTTGCCCTTGCGCGATCACTGCGTCGACACCCCAAGCTTGCACCTTTTCGGCGTGACGGCGGGCGCCGATCGTCGGCATCGTGACGACGCCGGCGTCTTTCAGGGTCTTGACGACTCTTTCTCCCGGCGCCTGCGCGAAGCTCGCGACCTTGACCTTCTCGCGGATGAGTAGACGAACGCGATCCATGATGTCGGCTTGATCAGCGCGAAGATTGACACCGAAAGGCTTGGTCGTGCGGTCCTTGAGCCTGGCGATCGCGTCGGCAAGCTCGTCGAACGTCATGGTCGCGGCCGCGAGGATACCCAGGGCTCCGGCTTCGCTCGTCGCAGAGGTGAGGCTCGCCCCCGAAACCCAGCCCATCCCGGTCTGGACGATCGGATACTGCACGCCAAACAGATCGCAGATGCGAGTGTGCAACGTGGGGTGTGTCATGCCACGAGTTCCTTTTGGGCGTGCCCCTGTGGATCGAGCTCACGAAGGGCCGAAAGTTGATCTGGGGTCGGGACGGGGGTGGTGTCCAGTCGATCGGGGACCACGAGCTCGAACCCGGTGTTTGCCAGAACGCGGTCGACCTCGACGCCGGGATGAATTGAAACCAAGCGCATGCGGTGATCCGGCGTGTTGAAATCGAAGACGCCGAGATTGCTCACCACCCGGCGGATCTCGTGAAAGCGGCTACTGGCGGCGTCGAGCGACGCGGCTCGATCGTAGCCGACCCCGCTGACCATATCGACGCTCGGCACGAAGACGCGCGCGTCGTGGTTGGGCACCCAGTAGCTAGTCGTGTGGTTGATCGTGTTGCCCGGGGCGCCACGAACGCCGAGCAGTTGAGCCTTGGGGTGCCGCCACGGGCCGATGCAGGCGATGTTCTGGTTGCCGAATTGGTCGATCTGAGACGCGCCCATCATGACGTGCCGGCGTCCCCACCAGAGCGTGTCGAAGACCGAACCGAAAGGCATCCAGCCCTCGATGTCCTCGTCGGTTGGCTTGGCTCCGAGCGGAAGGGCATGTCGAAGGAGAAGATTGAACCCGTCGGTCATCAACAGGTTTGGCTCGAACGTTGCCTTCGCCAGCCGCGCGCCGAGGCTAGGCATGGTGCCCATTGCGCTTACGAGGACCTCGCCGTCGTCGCGGAAGCACTCTGCGATCGCCAACGCGCAGATGTCAGCTCGCGTAGCCTCAGAGACGCTCATGACCGACCACTTTCTGATAATCCGCCTCGGAGCCGTCGAGGTACTTCGCCCGAAACGCCTTCCAGGCGGCGGCGTCCTTGGCGGTTGCGGCGTACTCGCGTTGGAACTTCTCATCTCTCGGGTAGTCGGGTGGGCATTCGGTGAAGTGCGCACCACCCGGCGCTTCGACGACCCCACACACCATCATGCGGTTGATGAGCAAGCTCTGAAGAGGACCGCCGCGTGTCAGCTCCTCGGTAGAGACGAGCTCTTCGCAGCTCATGTAGGCCCGGGCCGCAGACATACAGAAGAGGTTATCGAAGTACGGGTCACGCCCAAGCACCTGGCCGTTGCCCGAGGCATCCGCTCGGTTCATGTGCACGAACGCCGCGTCGAGCTCGAGGGCGGGCACGGCGACGAGCTCTTCGCCGTCGTCGTAGGGCGACTTTACCGTCTTGAGGTGGGGATTGATTTTCAATACGTCCGACCCAAGGCCCGCGCGCGTGGGAAGAAACGGCAGACGTTGCGCTGCGGCGCGAAGCCCAAGAAGAAACATCCCTTCATCGAGCTCGACGGCCTCGATGGTGCCGCTCTGGCGTGCCTTTCGGAAGTGGGGCTCGAGCGGGATCGAGTCGAGCGAAACGAAACCGTAGATCACTTTCTTGGCTTGACCGGTCGCGCAAAGGATCCCTACGTCCGGCCCCCCATAAGACACGACCGTCAGGTCCTTCACCCTCTTACGAACCAGCGCTCGCACGAATGCCATCGGCTTTCGGCGCGAACCCCAGCCTCCGATGCCGATGGTCATGCCGTCGGCAACGTGGGCAACGGCTTCATCCGCCGTCATTCGTTTGTCGATCACGAACTAACCTCACTTCTTGTCGGCTTTGGGGTCTCGCTTTTCAACGAACGCGTCCCGCGCCTCATCGGCCACACCTGCCAAGTTGAGCTCGAAGGTGAAGCCCTGCTCGAACCGATACGATCGATTGACGTCTACAGGGTCGATGTTGTTGAGGCACTCTTTGGCCGCGCGAACCACCTGTGGGAGTTTCTTGGTGAAGGTCTGTGCGACTTCCCGTGCTTTTGCGAGAAGCTCGCCGGGCTCGACCACCGCATGAACCGAGCCCCAACGGTGAAGCTCCTCGGCAGTCGCCGGCTCACACGTCAGCACCATCGCGCGCATCTTGAGTGGGGGGACGAGACGGGCGAGATGCGTCGCCGCCCCGAGCGCGCCTCGATCGACCTCGGGAAGCGCGAACTCGGTGCCCTTGGCGGCAATGAGGATGTCCGAGTTGCCGACGAGGCCGATCCCGCCGCCGACACAATAGCCGTGCGCTGCAGTGATCACAGGGACCTTGCACTCGTAGACCGCCCTGAACGCCTCCCAACAACCGCGGTTTGCGCCCAAGAGCGATTCAAAGCCCTCGGTGGACTGCATTTCCTTGATGTCGACCCCCGCATTGAAGCCCCGACCCTCGGCGCGGAGGATGACGACGCGGACGTCTGGATCGTTCCCGAGCTCGGCGATCACTTCGGCAAGCTCGAACCAACCACGTACCGGAATCGCGTTCACCGGTGGGTAGTCCACGACTACTTCGGCGATTCCGTCAATGATTTCGTGCGATACGCCCAACGCGTTTCCCTTCGAATGAGGGCAGAATTGAAACGCGTTTCAGTGCGCGGGTCAAGCCGACAGGTAGTCTAGCTGGCGAACCGCCGGAGCAAGGCTTCGATCTCCGGGGCTACGGGCTGACCCATGCGCTCGAGCTCACTTCGAACCGCAGCGGCCGCCCCAGGCGCATCGGCGGCGGAGATCGTGCGGATCGGCGGCGTACGAAAACGATACACCACGCGGAGAACAGCCCGGTATATCGGCTCGGGTACGAGGACGACGGCGCTGCAGTCGTCCCGGTCGAGTTGCTCGCGTCGAGTGTCCAACCAGTCGGCGAACATTCGGCGCTGCCTGGCAGCGATGATGCCGCTCCCGCGTTTGAGCTCTACCAAGCCGAGATACGGGAGGTTTCGTTCGAGGTGGAGGTCGGCCAAACTCAGCATCAGCTGAACCTCTTCGTCGGTGATTTGCCGCGGAAGCTTGTAGGAATAGACGACGAGCGGCGAGTGCGTTTTGTCTATTCGTATGCGCTCCGATTCATAGATCGGATCTGCGTCCCAATCCCACTTCATAAGGTAAGCCAATCGCAACAAACCGCGCCCAAGAGAGGCCGCAGCTTCAGTAAGAAAGCCCGAATTATTACCCCGTTATGCCGATGGTCAATCCGCAAATGGGGGTGTAGCCACTTGGAAAACGTCGCGAAATAGGCGTGCTAAAAAGGGATGGAAATGACCGAATCAGCTCCTGGGGGCTCGCTAGCCCAAACGATCCCGGACCTCGTTGCGCAACGAGCGCAAACCCTGGGCGATGCGAGCGCCATCATCGATGGCAACACTACGATCAGCTTTGCAAGCCTGGCCGAACGCGTGGACGAAGCCGCCCGAGCGCTGATCGCGATGGGCCTTGAGAGGGGCGATCGCGCCGCAATTTGGGCTCCAAACATGTGGGAGTGGATCGTTGCAGCGCTTGCTATCAACACGGCGGGGGCGGTGATGGTGCCGGTGAACACCCGATACAAAGGTCTCGAGGCCGCGTACCTGCTCGAGAAGAGCGGCGCGAAAACCCTCTTCACAGTGACGGGCTTCCTCGACGTCGACTATGTAGCGTTGCTTCGCGATGCGGGTGCGAAGCTGCCTGAGCTCAGAGACGTGGTCGTGCTTCGTGGCGACGCGCCCGACGGCACCATGGCCTATCAAAGCTTCTTGGCGCGCGCAAAAGACGTCTCGTCCGACGCGGCAAAGCGACGTGCTGCCGAGATCGACCCCGATGACATCGCCGACATTCTCTTCACGTCCGGAACCACGGGGAAGCCCAAGGGCGTGATGTGCACGCACGCACAGAACCTACGTGTATTCGATACCTGGAGCTCGATCGTCGGTCTGCGAGAAGACGACCGCTATTTGGTCGTCCTGCCGTTCTTTCACAGCTTCGGCTACAAGGCGGGGTGGTTTTCCGCGCTCCTGAGAGGTGCCACGACCTTCCCAGAACCGATCTTCGACGTGAACGTCGTGCTGAGGCGGGTAGAGCAAGACCGCATCACGATGCTGCCCGGCCCCCCTGGGCTCTATCAATCGCTGCTGCTCCATCCGGAACGAGACAAGTTTGATATCTCGAGCCTTCGCCTGGCGGTTACCGGTGCGGCGTCCATTCCGGTGGAGCTCATTCACCGCATGAAGGACGAGCTTTGCTTCGAGACCGTCATCACGGCGTACGGGCTCACCGAGAGCTGCGGCGTCGTGACGATGTGTCGATTGGACGATGACCCCGAAACGATCGCAACGACCAGCGGCCGGGCGATCCCCGACGTCGAGGTGAGGATCGTGGATCCCGAAGGCAATCCGATGCCGCCCGACCAGCCGGGAGAGATCGTCGTCCGCGGCTACAACGTCATGAAGGGCTACTTCGACGCAGAAGAAGAGACCAAGAAGGCCATCGACGCCGACCAATGGCTCCATACGGGCGACATCGGCACTTTGGACGAGCGTGGATACATCAAGATCACAGACCGACTGAAAGACATGTTCATCGTCGGAGGGTTCAACGCTTATCCGGCCGAGATCGAAAACATCCTCCTCAACATGCCTGGCATCGGGGAGGTCGCAGTGATCGGAGTGCCCGATCAACGCCTCGGCGAGGTGGGAATGGCCTTCGTCGTGCCCGCGCCGGGCAAATCGATCACGCCCGAGCAGGTGATCGCTTGGAGCCGCGACAACATGGCGAACTTCAAGGTGCCTCGAAGAGTCGAAGTGCTCGGGGCCCTACCCCGCAACGCGACGGGCAAAGTCGTGAAATTCGAGCTGAGGGAGCGTGCGCATGCATGAGTTTCCAGAGGGCGTCGCCCTGGTCGTCGGGGGCAGCGGGGGAATCGGAAGCGCGATCGCGCGTGCGCTTGCCGAACGGGGAGTCGCGCTTGCGATCACTTACCGCAGCAATGAAGCCGCCGCCGAGAACCTCGCCAAGGAGATTCGCGCCGCGGGGGGTGCTTGCTCCGTGCACGGAGTTTCGCTCGGAGACCTCGAATCGGTTGCACGATGCCTCGACTCGCTCGTCGCAGAGCACGGGTCGATCCATACGATCGTCCACGCAGCCGGCACTTACATCGACCAGCCCTACGTCAGCCAAGTGACCCCAGAACAATGGCGCAATACGATCGACTGGGATGTAAACGGCTTTTTCCATGTCGTGCATGCAGCGCTCCCACACCTCCGAAAGAGCAAGGGGTCGATCGTGTTCATCAGTTCGGCGGGGCTCAAGCGTTTCCCTCCGGGCGATGTGTTATCGATCGCGCCAAAGGGAGCGAACGAGGCTTTGGTGCATGCGATCGCGCGTGAAGAAGGGCGGTACGGAGTCCGTGCCAACAACATCGCCGTCGGCGTGGTCGATGCGGGGATGTTTCCAAAGCTCGTCAAAAGCGGCGAGCTGAGCCAAGAGTGGATCGACACGGCCACGAGGAGCACGCCCCTAAGACGCTTCGGTACACCGCAAGAGGTCGCCAACGCCGCTGTGTTCTTAGCCTCCTCGCAAGCCGGGTACATCACTGGCCAGACCCTGTTTGTGGATGGCGGATACACATTGTAAGCCGCGCCGTGTGGGATAGACTCGCCGGCGAAGACCATGAGTCGAGTCATTTTCGACGAAACCGACCGCCCCCTCTATCGGATGACGTATGAGGGGGTGTGCGACGATGCCGAGTGGCAGGCGCACATCGACCAAATGTCCGAGTGGGCGCGTCGCGGGGACAAGTACGCCGTCGTGATCGATGCTCAGCGAGTTGGCCGGGTATCGGCTGTGCAACGAAAAGGCATTGTCGGGTGGATCAACCGTGACCGACAACACTTGAAGGCCAACTGCGCGGGTGGCGCATTGATCTTCACCAGCCCGATTCAGCAGGGGTTGTGGACGGCCATCGTATGGGTCACGCCCATTCCAATCCCTGTCAAGGTGTGTCGAGACGTGCCCACTGCGGAGGTCTGGCTGAAGGGCCGGCTCGAGGAGAAAGCGGCTTCATGAGCGCGCCGAGGAGAAAGGGGGCCTCGAGATCGACCCGGCTGGTCGCGATTGAGCGAGACCTTCTTGCTCCCGGAGCACCTTTCGAAATCCGCGAAGAAGTGGTTCTCGGAGAGCGTGTCCGGGTTTTCGTCAACCGGCCCCGGTCCCTTCGCGACATGCTTCTCCGCGCCCGAGAGTTTGGCGACGCCGAGTACATGGTGTTTCGCGCCGGTGATGCTGAACGTCGCTATACGTTTGCTGACCACGAGCGGCTCGTAGCGAACGCGGCAGCCGCGTTCTCGCAACGGTTTGGCGTGGGGCCGGGCGACCGAGTGGCCATCCTCGCGGCAAATTGTCCGGAGTGGGTGATCTCCTTCTGGGCGACGGTGAGCCTCGGGGCGATCTGCGTAGGCCTCAACGGCTGGTGGACCGAGGACGAAATCCGCTACGCGATAGGCCACAGCAAGCCGAAGCTTCTGATCGCGGATCGCAAGCGAGCCGGGAGAATCACAGGCGACCCCGGAGTGCCGATGGTCATAGTCGAGGACGACTTCGACGGATTGCTTTCCGACTACGCCAGTAGTGCGATGCCTGCGCAACCGATCGAAGAAAGCGATCCAGCGGTCATCTTATACACCAGCGGAACCACTGGGCGCGCCAAAGGCGTGGTGCACACGCATGGCAACATGACCAATATGCTGATGGTGGCGTTCTTTCACGGCGCCCGCTTGATGATGGCCAATCCCAAACAAGCCGAGCTTCCGCAACTTCCAAACACCGTGCTGGTGACGAGTCCCCTCTTTCACGTCTCGGGGCTCCACTGTGCAGCCATGACCGGCCTTGCCGGCGGCGCCAAGACGGTGTGGCCGATGGGTCGCTTCGATCCCGAGGCGGTTTTCGAAATGATCGAACGCGAAAAAGTGACGGGCTGGGGCTATACCGCGACGATGTTGCACCGGCTCTTGAATCACCCCGACGCCGGCAACTACGACTTGAGCTCGCTTCGATCGGTGGGCGGCGGAGGATCACCCATCGCAGCGAGTCTTCTCGAAAGAGCGCGGAAGCTCTGGCCTCAGTGCAGCCACACGATGGGAGTCGGTTACGGCCTGACCGAGGGGACAGCGTTTGCGACCTTGAATGCTGGAGAGGAGCTGATGAGTGATCCTTCCTCGGTAGGCCGACCGGTGCCCATCGTGGATGTCGAGATTCGCGACGAGGACGGCAATCGGTTGCCCGACGGTGAAGAAGGTGAAATTCACCTACGTGGCCCCCTCGTGATGCTCGAGTACTGGGAGGATCCCGAAGCGACGGCCAACGTGATCAGGCCTGGGCGGTGGCTCAAGACCGGCGATGTGGGTCGGCTCGAAAACGGCCGGCTCTACATCGCGTCCCGAAAGCGCGATTTGATCTTGCGTGGTGGCGAGAATGTATACCCATTCGAGGTCGAGCAGCGCTTGCAGGCGCACCCCGCGGTGACCGAAGCAGCCGTGGTCGGAGCATATCATTCGGATCTCGGTGAAGAGGTGAAAGCAATCGTCGTTTTTCACGAAGGCCACGAAGTCGCGACCGAGGAGCTTCGGGAGTGGGTGGCCGAGGCGCTCGCCTACTACAAGGTGCCGAGCCAATGGGAGGTGCGAAGGGAGCCCCTGCCGCGCAACGCAACCGGAAAAGTGCTAAAGCAGCCTCTGCGCGAGGCGCGAGATTCGATGTTCATCGAGGAGTAAACATGCCTGAAGCCGTGATCGTATCCACCGCACGCACCCCCATTGGACGTGCCTTCAAAGGCTCGTTGATCGAGATGCGGCCCGATGACCTGGCAGCGATCGTCGTCCAGGCCGCCCTCGCAAAAGTACCCAACCTCGATCCGGCCCTCGTCGAAGATCTGATCCTCGGTTGCGCACAACCTGCGGGAGAGCAGGGCTACAACATCGGGCGTGTGGTCAGCCTGCTGAGCGGGCTGCCGCACGTTCCGGGAGTGACCGTCAATCGATACTGCTCTTCTTCGCTTCAGACGATTCGAATGGCAGCCCATGCGATCAAGGCCGGCGAAGGTGATTGCTTCGTCGCGGCCGGCATCGAGTGCGTCAGCCGATTTGCCCTTGGCACGGCGGACGGCATGGAGAACACCAAGAATCCAAAGTTTGCCGAGGCCGAAGCACGGATGGCGAAATACATGTCCGGCGTAGGCGGCGATTGGGAACCCACGGGCGGTTTGGCGGACGTCTACATCACCATGCTTCAAACTGCGGAGAACGTGGCGCAGCACAAGTCCGTCTCTCGACGAGAGCAGGATGAGTTCGCGGCGCTCTCGCAGCAACGCGCAGAAGCTGCGCAAAAGCGTGGCTATTTTGCCGAGGAGATCACGCCGGTGACGACTCCCACTGGCAAGGTCGTCGACAACGACGACTGCCCGCGGCACGGAACGACGGTGGAGAAGCTCGCGGGTTTGAAACCAGTGTTGCTCGAGCAAATGGGCGACAAGGCAACGGTCACCGCTGGCAACGCCTGCCCGCTCAACGACGGTGCCGCCGCGGTGATCGTCATGAGCGATACGAAAGCCAAAGAGCTAGGCCTCAGCCCGCTCGCCCGCGTCGTCTCCAGTGCGGTCACCGCGCTCAACCCTGAGATCATGGGGCTTGGCCCTATCGAGGCGAGTCGCGCAGCACTCGCGCGCGCAGGGTTGACAATCAACGACATCGATCTCGTCGAGCTCAACGAAGCCTTTGCCGCCCAGGTGGTGCCCTCCGCTCGCGAGCTCGAGATCCCGATCGACAAGCTCAACGTCAACGGCGGTGCGATCGCGCTCGGCCACCCTTTTGGACAGACCGGCGCTCGCATCATGACTACGCTCATCCACAATCTTCAATCGCGTGACGGCCGTTACGGCCTCGAGACGATGTGTGTCGGCGGCGGCCAAGGGATGGCCGCAGTGATCGAACGGCTCGCCTGACCTGCGCCGGTCACGTCACTGGGCGGGCATACACAGGCAATCACAAAAGAAGTTCGCGTCGCACTCCGCGGAGTCGACTTCTTCACCGATGGACGCGCAAGCCTCCCCGCACGCGATCTCACAATCCGCCTGGTCCTCACAGGGAATCGCCTCAAATAGAGGCTGTTCGCAGCCGGTGCCTAAAAGCGCAAGCGCACCAACCAACAACAAGAGTGCGAATACCCACCGCATGCATCACCTCCAAGCCTACACGCGCAGACTAGGTCAGAGTCAGTGGCAGGGCCAGCGGCAGTAGCGGTGGCAGTGTCAGTGTCAGTGTCAGTGTCGGTGTCGGTGCCAGCGTCAGTGCCAGTGTCGGTGTCGGTGCCAGCGTCAGTGCCAGTGTCGGTGTCGGTGCCAGCGTCAGTGCCAGTGTCGGTGCCAGTGTCAGCCGGCCGGAAAAGCTGGCTCTGCTTGCAAAAAGTGAAACATGTTTCACTCTAGGAGCCCGGGACGAGTGAGCCGTTCGTGACCGACGTAAACCGCCAGATTCTATTGAAGAAGCGACCCGTGGGAGCGCCCGCCGCCGACCACTTCGAAAGTGGCGAGGGGCGCATTCGGAGCCCCGGCGGCGGAGAGGTGCTGCTCAAGAATCTCTATCTGTCGATCGACCCTGCGATCCGCGGTTGGATGCGCGACGCAAAATCATACCTGCCGCCGATCGCGATCGGCGAACCCATCCGAAGTGGTGCACTTTCTCAGATCGTCGAGTCGAACGCCGAGGGGTGGCCCGCGGGGCAGATCGTCCAAGGGATCGCGGCGTGGGAATCCTTCAGCACGGTGTCTGCGTCGAATCTGCATGGAAGAGTTGAGAGGATCGAGGGGATCCCCCTGCATGCCATGCTCAGCGTGCTCGGTGGCACCGGGCTGACCGCGTACTTCGGTCTCTTGGAGGTTGGGCGACCTGAGGAAGGCGAAACGGTGCTGGTCTCTGCCGCCGCCGGCGGCGTAGGATCGGTCGTCGGGCAGATCGCGCGGATAAAAAACTGTCGCGCGGTCGGGCTGACCGGAAGTGACGACAAGTGCGCATGGCTGACCGACGCGCTCGGTTACGAAGCAGCGATCAACTACAAGACCGCCGATCTGCAGATCGCTCTCAAAGAGGTCTGTCCTCAGGGGATCGACGTCTTCTTCGATAGCGTAGGCGGCGAGATCCTGAATACGGTACTCACGCGGCTCAACCGCGGCGGCCGTATCGCCCTCTGCGGCGCCATCTCTCAACTCAACGCCGGCGAGCGACCACCTGGGCCGAGCAACTATCTCCAGCTCCTCGTGAAGAGCGCGCGGATGGAAGGCTTTACCACCCTCGACTTCGCGACCCGCTACGACGAGGCGCGCGCCGTCCTGGCGAACTGGATCCGCGAAGGGCAACTGACGTACCGCGACGACATCGTCGATGGATTGGAAAACGCACCCGCGCACTTGCTTCGTTTGTTCACCGGTGAACACCGAGGAAAACTCATGGTCAAGTTGGCCGACCCAGAGGTCTAGTCATGGCTCAGATTTGTGAAGGACGTGTAGTGATCGTAACCGGCGGAGGGCGCGGGATTGGCCGCGAGCATGCGCTTGAGCTCGCGCGACAAGGAGCGAAAGTGGTGGTGAACGACCTCGGCGTCACCAACAGTGGCGAGGTGAGCGGCCAGGGCCCTGCCAACGAAGTAGTCGAAGTGATCCGCAGCATGGGGGGCGAAGCGGTCGTCAATGGCGCTGACGTAGCCGATTGGCGGCAAGCCGAAGCCCTCGTGCGCCTAGCGATCGACACGTTCGGTCGCCTCGATGTCGTGGTCAACAACGCGGGTTTCGTTCGCGACCGCATGTTCGTCAGTTGCAGTGAAGACGAATGGGACGCGGTCATTAGGGTTCACCTGAAAGGGCACTTCTGTGTGTCGCGCCACGCGGCAGGGTATTGGCGTGAGCAGGTCAAAGCAGGCGAGAAGGTCGATGCACGGATCATCAATACGAGCTCGGGCGCAGGCGTATTGGGAAGCGTCGGCCAGTCGAGCTACTCGGCTGCCAAGGCCGGCATCGCAACGTTGACGCTGGTTCAAGCCGCAGAGCTCGGGCGTTACGGGATCACCGCCAACGCGATCTGCCCCATCGCACGGACGCGGATGACTGAGAGTGCGTTCGGAGACGCCATGAAGAAGCCCGACGAGGGCTTCGATGTGAACGATCCGGGCAACGTCGCGCCGTTCGTGGCTTGGCTCGCCAGTAAGGAGTCGAGGGACGTTACCGGCCGCGTCTGGGAGGTCTTTGGTGGGACGATCACAGTGTTCGATGGATATCGTCGAGAGCAGAGCGTCGACATCGGCAAGCGCTGGAACGCAGCCGAGGTCGGACCGGCGATTCAGTCGTTGCTTTCGAAGGCCCAGCCGCTCGTGAAAGTCTACGGCACATGAGCGGTCGCTTCGACTTCAGCGCGAAGGCATTCCTGACGGCCGCCGACCTGCACCGAGGCGAGTAGTTGTATGGAGTTTTCGTTCTCGGAAGACCAAATCGAGCTCAGGAGAGCAGCACGACGATTCCTCGAGATAGCTTCGTCGGAAGAACGCGTTCGTGCTGCGATGGAGACCGAGCAAGGCTACGATGACGCGGTCTGGGAACAGCTCGCCGGGGAGCTCGCTTGGACCGCGCTCACGATCCCAGAAGGGTACGGCGGCCTCGGAATGAGTTATTTGGACCTTCACCCACTGCTGGAGGAGATGGGTCGAGTGCTTCTGTGCGCGCCGTTCTTTTCGACCATTTGTCTCGGCGCAAACGCGTTGTTGCTCGGTGGCGATGAGGAGCAGAAAAAGCGTTGGTTGCCGTCGATCGCGGCGGGCGAGATGACCGCTACCTTGGCCTACACGGAGAAGAACGGTCGATGGGACAGCACGGGCATCGAAGCGACTTACGCGCAAAGCGGTGCGGGATACGTGCTTCGTGGCCTCAAGCATTACGTGCTGGATGGGCATACCGCAGATCTCATTATCGTCGCGGCACGCTCCGCAGGAAGCCAAGGCAACCAAGGAGTCAGTCTCTTCGTGGTTCCCGCTGATGCCAAAGGCATGACGCGTGCCTGGCTTCCAACTCTCGATCAGACCCGCCGACAGGCGACCGTCGAGCTCCGGGACGTGATCGTGCCCCCCGACTGTGTGCTTGGAGAGGAAGGTCGAGGCTGGCCCGTATGTGAGCGAACGATCGACCTCGCAATGATCGCGCTTGCTGCCGAGCAGGTCGGTGCGGCGGAGGCCTGTCTCGACATGTCGGTCGAGTACGCGAAAGTGCGCCAACAGTTCGGTCGTCCGATCGGCTCGTTCCAAGCGATCAAGCACAAGTGCGCCGATATGCTGATGGTCGTCGAGGCAGCCCGGTCGTCCGCCTTCTATGCAAGCGCCCTGGCCGCACAAGGTACCGCCGACCTGGCGGAGACTGCATCATCGGCGAAAGCTTACTGTTCCGATGCAGCCTTTCACTGCGCCGCGGAGAACATCCAGATTCACGGGGGTATCGGGTTCACGTGGGAGCACCCGGCGCACCTCTACTTCAAGCGCGCGAAATCCTCGGAAATCCTTTTTGGAGCTCCTGCAATGCACCGCGAGCGCGTCGCGCAACGGATGGGTTGGTAATGGAGCTCCAGTTATCTAAGAAGGAAAAGGCATTCCGGGACGAAGCCCGGGCCTGGCTAGAAGAGCAGCTCACCGGTCCCTTCAAGGATCTGCGAGGCCGCGGCGCATCGGGCGACCAGGACTCGTTCGTCGAGGAGCGCATCCGATGGGGCAAAGTGATGGGCGCCGCCGGATGGAACTGCATCGGTTGGCCCAAGGAGTTCGGTGGCCGAGGATGCACGATCAAAGAGGAGGCGGTCTTCAACGAAGAGTACGTTCGCGCCAACGGTCCGGGGAACGTCGGACACATCGGTCAAACCCTACTCGGCCCCACACTCATCCATTTCGGTACACCCCAGCAGCAGAAGCGCTTCTTGCCACCGATCATTGCCGGCGAAGAGATCTGGTGTCAGGGATACTCGGAGCCAGGGGCGGGCTCCGATCTTGCGTCGGTTCAAACGAAAGCCACCCTGGAAGGCGACGAGTGGGTCATCGAAGGGCAGAAGATCTGGACCTCAGGCGCGCAATACTCCGACTGGTGCTTCGTTCTCTGCCGAACCGACCCGGAAGCGCCCAAACACCGCGGCATCAGTTGTATCCTCGTCCCGATGAAGCAGGCGCAGATCGAGGTGCGTCCGATCAAGCAGATGGGCGGAAGCGCAGAGTTCGCGGAAGTGTTCTTCGATGGTGCGAGGACGCACAAGGACAACGCGGTAGGCGGGGTGAACAACGGCTGGAAGGTTGCGATGGGCACGCTCGCCTTCGAGCGGGGGACATCGACCCTCAGCCAGCAGTATCTCTTCCAAAAAGAATTCGAGGAGGTGATCGAGACGGCGAAGCGTACCGGTGCCGCCAAGGATCCGGTGTTCAGGCAGCGCCTGGCCGACGCTTGGATCGGGCTCAAGATCATGCGGGTCAATGCGCTCCGCATGCTCGAGCAAGAGGGCACAGACCTCCACCGCGAAGCCCTCATCAGCAAGCTCTACTGGTCCAACTGGCACCGTGACCTCGGAAAGCTTGCGATGGACTTGCTGGGTCCCGAGGGAGAAATGCTGGAAGCGGGTCCATACGAGCTGACTCGAATGCAAAAATGGTATCTCTTCGCACGAGCCGACACGATCTACGCCGGGTCCAACCAAATTCAACGCAACATCATCGGCGAACGAGGACTCGGGCTGCCGAAGGAGCCACGATGAGCAACAAACCGACATACGTTGGGGGGCACGAGCTGCTGGACGGGAAGAGCGTCCTCGTGACCGCCGCCGCGGGCACCGGCATCGGGTTCGCCACCGCAATGCGTTGCGCAGAAGAGGGGTGCGCTGCGCTCGTGATCAGCGATATCCACGAACGTCGGCTCCAAGAAGCCGCCGACAAGATCGAAGCCGCGGCAGGGCTCCGTCCGGCTACGGTGATGTGCAACGTTGCCGAGGAAGACGAAGTGCAGGCCATGTTTGCATTTGCGATCAAAGAGATGGGGTACATCGACGTTCTGATGAACAACGCGGGGCTTGGCGGGTACGCGAAGATCGTCGACATGACCGACGACCAATGGAACGCCGTGCTCGATGTGACCCTCAATGGGTGCTTCCGATGCACACGGGCGGCCCTCAAGCACATGTTGCCGAGAGGCCGGGGGGCGATCGTGAACAACGCCTCGGTTCTCGGCTGGAGAGCCCAGGAAGGCCAGTCACACTACGCGGCGGCCAAAGCTGGGGTCATGGCGCTCACGCGGTGCGCTGCGATCGAAGCCGCCGAGCATGGTGTCCGGGTGAACTGCGTCGCTCCTTCGCTGGCAATGCATCCCTTCTTGGAAAAAGTGACGCCGCCTGGGCTGCTCGAGGAGCTTCAGGAGCGTGAAGCGTTTGGGCGCGGCGCGGAGCCCTGGGAGGTCTCGAACGTGATGGTCTTTCTGGCAAGCGACTACAGCTCCTACATGACGGGCGAGGTCGTGTCGGTTTCCAGTCAACGAGCCTGATCTGTGCGGATCTTTTCGCCCGTGGCCGGCTTTCCTCCTCGCTCGCTCCCTGCGAGGTACGGTCGTACCTCTCAGTCGCTCTCTGCGGGGGCGCTCGACCACAAACGAAAATCTCTCGCACAGTACGTTCTTGGGAGTTACACACTAGTGTTTGTGGGACTGCCAGGCGTCGGAGTATCGGAGTAGGTAGCGGCGGATGAGCGGGGAGAAGAGGCGAACGATCGGTCGCGTCCAGCGCGACTCGTGTCGGAACTCGCGGATGAAATCGTCGAAGGTGTGCTCTTGGAACTGGAGAATCGCTTGGCTCTCGGTGGTATCGATCCAATCGCAGTAATAGGGCCGCTTTCCGTAAGCCGCGGCCGGCAGCTCTCCGACCCCTGAAGCCCCGAAAATGGCCGCGTAGAAATCCTTGAAGGTCATCCGGCACGACTCGCCGCCACCGATCATTAGGATCTTTCCGAGGGCGTCGGGCGCAAGAGTCGCGCGCATCTGCGCGAGCGATACGTCGCGAGGGTGCACGTATTCTAAGCGAGTTCTGGGGTCGATCTCGAAAAGAAGTCGAAAGATATCCGGTGAAAAATCTTTCGCCTGCGCCGACACCGATACTCCGATCCGAAAGATGACCCATGGTAGACTGGATTCTCGGATGATCCGCTCGCACTCGATCTTGTGCGAAGTGTAGTGGTCGGTGCCGAGCGCCGGATCATTGGCTGTGAGCGGCGGCCCGCCAGGCACCCGTGGACCACATACCGAAGACGTCGACGCGTAGACGAGCCTCGGAGGCTGACGTTGCGCAGACATGGCCGCGATGAGGTTTTCGGTGCCGACGACGTTGACGGCATGGGCAAGGTCGGGCTTCTGCTCCGTCAACGGCGCGAGGATGCCTGCGTTGTGGATGATCGCACCGCAACCGTTCACCACGGCATCGACGTCCTCTCGCGACCGGATGTCTCCCCACACAATCCGAACGTCCTTTTCGAAACGCTTCGCAAGGCGGCGATTCGCCTTGGTCGGCAGGTCGAAAGCAACCGCAGCGTGCCCTTCACCGACCAGCCTTCGCAAAACCTCCTGCCCGAGTCGCCCAAAGGCCCCAGTGACCAGCACCTGCATGGCAGCAAGCTGACCCGCCCCCGCACCCACCTCAAATTGAAACACGTTCTACTCCCCGACCAGAAGTGCTAAAAGGGGACAGTCCCCTTTTTTCAGGGGTTAACCCTTGGGAAAGGGGACTGTCCCCTTTTTGGAGAATCGTGATGAAGCTTGGGCTCAGTATTGGGTATGCAGGTCCGCAATTGAACACGACGGTGGAGGGCCTCGTGGACATGGACAAGATCGGGGAGGTCGAGCGCCTCGGGTACGACTCGATTTGGACGGCCGAGTCTTGGGGCAACGACGCGGTGACACCGCTCGCTTGGGTCGGCTCACAGACTTCGACGATCAAGCTCGGTACCGCGATCATGCAGCTTCCAGGGCGCTCGCCAGCCAACGCGGCGATGACGGCGATCACGATGGACACCCTCTCGAAGGGGCGCTTCATCATGGGGCTTGGGACATCAGGACCTCAAGTCGTCGAGGGTTGGCACGGTGTCCCGTTCAACAAGAGCCTCACCTGGCTCCGTGAGTACGTCCTCATCGTGAAGCAGATCTTTGCGCGCAAAGCGCCGCTCGAGTTCGACGGCGTGAAATATCAGATCCCCTATCGTGGCGAGGGATCGACCGGGCAGGGAAAGCCCCTCAAGAGCATGGTGCATGGCCGCCCCGACATTCCGGTTTACACGGGGTCGATGGCACCCAAGTCCCAGGAGATGTCCGCCGAGATCGCCGACGGCTGCTTGTTGACCTGCATGCACCCCACTCGCGCCGACGTCTTGATGGAAAACTTCAACCGGGGCTTCGAAAAGGCGGGCAACGGCAAGGGACTTCACAACTTCGACATCGCCCCGACGGTAGTCGTCATCATCGGCGACCCGCAACACGCGATGATTCCCTGCAAGATGCAGCTCGCGCTCTACATCGGCGGGATGGGCTCCAAGAAGAGGAACTTCTACAAGGACTATCTGAGCCGGGTTGGCTTCGAGGAGGCTTGCGCGAAGATTCAGGACCTTTTCCTCGCCGGAAAGCGCAACGAGGCGATCGCCGCCGTGCCCGATGACCTGGTCGACGAGCTCTACCTCGTCGGCTCGAAGGACCGAATTCGCGACCGTTTTCAGCGCTGGAAAGAATCCCCGGTTGGGACCATGATGGTGGGCTCGCAGGACATGGATACGCTCAGGTTCATGGCCGAGCTCAACTCGTGAGGAGCATATGAAGATCGGAATTGTGGGCGGCACCGGACGCGAGGGTCGAGGCTTGGCCGTGCGTTGGGCCAAAGCGGGTCACGGCGTGTTCATCGGATCCCGAGATGCACAGCGCGGCCGGGACAAAGCTGCGGAGTTCTCTGAGGAGTTCGGAATCACATTGCAAGGTGGCGACAATGACAGTGCCTGTAAATATGGCGATCTCATCGTCGTGACGGTTCCGTACAGCGCGCACCGTCCGACGTTCGAATCGATCAGGAGCCGCGTCGGCAACAAGGTGATCATCGACATCACCGTTCCGCTCCAACCGCCCAAGATAAGATCGGTCAATCTGCCCGAAGGCCAGTCGGCAGCTCTCGAAGCACGCGCTTTGCTTGACGACGACGCACGCCTCGTCGCAGCCCTGCATCACATCAGCTCCGAACATCTCAGCGACCCGAGCTACGTGTTCGATTGCGATGTGCTGGTATGTGGAGACGACCAAGATGCGCGCGCAGAGGTGATCGGCATCGTCGCCGATCTCGGACTTCGGGGCGTCGATGCCGGTGTACTTCGGAATTCGATCGCCCTCGAATCACTCACGCCGGTCTTGTTGCACATCAATCGCCGCTACAAGAGCGTGGGCTCCGGCATTCGCGTCACAGGCATTCCGGAGACCGAATGAGCCCTGGTGAGCCGGGTGCAGTCGACGTCAGCGTCGGCGCCGAAATCCTGGTTCGTGCGATCCCCGGTGTGCCGACCGTCGAACGTGGCGACGATCTTCTCGAGCTGATCATCGCGAGCCTCGCGCGCGCGAGGGTCCAGCTTCGCGATGGGGACGTGCTGATCATCGCGAGCAAGATCATCTCCCGTGCCGAGGACTGCTTCGTGGACCTATCGACGGTGGAGCCAAGCGAGGCCGCAAAGGCCCTTGGCGCGGAAGTCGACAAGGATCCACAGCTGGTCGAGCTCATCCTCCGGGAGAGCGAGTCGATCTCCCGGAAGAGAAAAGGCGCGTTGATCGTTCGGCATCGTCTCGGCTTCATTTCCGCGAACGCTGGGATCGACGCCAGCAATGCCACCCCTGCCGGCGCGCCTGCCCACAGCGGCCCGTGGGTGCTCACCCTTCCCTGCGATCCGGATGCCACCGCCCGGAGCCTGCGCGCCAATCTCGCGGAACGCTGCTCTGCCACCGTCGGCGTGATCGTCACCGATTCTTGGGGGAGACCCTTCCGCAGAGGAACGGTCGGATTCGCGATCGGGTCGAGCGGCATTCCGCCGATCTGGGACCGCCGCGGCGAACCCGACCGCCACGGACGCAAGCTTGAAGCGACGGTGATTGCGGTGGCCGATGCCTTGGCCGCGGCAGCGGACCTGGTGGCCGGGCAAGCCGATGAGGGTCGCCCGTTGATCTTGGTGCGAGGGCTTCGCTTCAGCTCGAGCTCCGAGTCGAGCAGCGCCCTCCGGCGCGATCCGGAAAACGACCTTTACGCATGAACGCCGACCACTCAAACGCACCCCGGGTGGTGGCTCTCGCGGGCGGCGTTGGGGGCGCACGCCTGGTCGATGGCCTCGACAGTGTGCTTCCCAAAGATGCTCTCACGATCGTCGTCAACACCGGCGACGATTTCGTGCATTGGGGACTTCACATCAGCCCGGACCTCGACACGGTGATGTACACCCTTGCCGGATTGGCTCCCGAAGAGCGCGGTTGGGGAATCGAGGGCGACACGTTTCACGTGCTCGCGGAGGCGGAACGACGCGGGGCCGATGCGTGGTTTCGATTGGGCGACCGCGACTTGATGACACACCTCTTGCGGTCGCGGGCCCTTGCCGGAGGCGACTCGCTGACCAAGGCAACTGCGAAGCTCTGTGGCGGGCTCGAGGTGATGCGCCCGATCCTGCCCATGAGCGATTCTCCGCGCCCGACGACGATCGTGACGCGCAGTGGGGACGAGATGGCGTTTCAAGACTGGCTGGTGCGCGCACGGGCAGCCCCCGAGGTGCAACGGGTCGAGCATGGTGGGCCCGACCGACCGACGGGCCAGGTGATCGAGGCCTTGCGTTCGGCAGATCTGGTCGTGATTTGCCCATCGAACCCGTATGTGTCGATCGGTCCGATCCTCTCCCTCGAAGGCATCCGCCCGATCCTTCGCGAGAAGCCCACGGTGGCCGTAAGCCCCATCCTCGCCGGCCGTGCGGTCAAGGGGCCACTCTCTTCGATGATTGCGCAGCTCGAGGGCAAGCCCGCATCCGCTGAGCAAATCGCGACACACTACCAGGACCTTCTCGACGGGTTCGTCGTTCATACCGGCGACGCGTTTTCCGCGACCTTCCCCGTGCTCGAAAGCAACATCCTGATCCAGACCCGCGAAGATCGAGTAGTCTTGGCTCGAGCGCTGCTCGATTTTGCAGGGAGCCTTCGATGAGCACTTGGGCATTGATTCCGATCAAAGGGTTCGACCACGCGAAGTCGCGTCTCTCCAACGTGTTAGGGCCCGAGGAGCGAGCAAGGTTGGCTCGAGAGCTCTTCGAGCACGTCGTAAGCGTTCTTCGACAGTCCCCCGAGGTCGATGAAATCGCCGTCGTCAGTGATTCGGAGGCGACGCGTGCACACGCCGCACGATTGGGTCTTTTGGCGCTCACCGATCCGCCCGGTACTCCCGGACTGGCAGGCGTGGTGGATGAGGCGCTCAGCGACTTGGCGAACCGTGGAGCCGAAAAAGCAGTGGTCTGCATGAGCGACCTCCCCGACCTGACCCGTGAGGACATCGCCGACGTGGTGCGCGCCCTGAAGGACACCGACGTTGTGCTCGTCCCCGACCGCCTCGGCGAAGGCACCAATGTCATCGCGCAAGCTCCACCCACCGTACTCCCAAGCTGCCTCGGCCACGAAGACAGCCTCCGGCGTCATCTGCTCCGAGCCCAAGAGCTGGGGCTGAGCGTCAGCGTGCCGCTCAGCAGCGGCATCGCCTTCGACGTCGACGACCCCGTCGATCTGGCCCGCTTGCGCGAGCGGTGAGCACGGACTCTGAGGCGGCGCATTACCAACCACGGCGATCAGGCAACCTTAAACTCGATGAAACTGTCGGCCATGTCCGTCACCATGGTCTCCATCGAGCGTGGCTCCCAGTTCAATATTCGCGTCGCCTGCTCGTGGGAAAGATCCATGCGCAGGTTGATCCAGGGCACCGCGAGCTTCGCGGTCTTGTCGAATATCGCCACCAGACGTAACACGAAGGCCGGCAGCGCGCGCGTCGGTATCTTGTAGCCCTTGCCTTTGAGATGCGCATCCAGGGCCAACGCGATGTCGCGCATCCAGACGTGGTCCGTGGCCACAATGAAGCGCTTGCCGGCCGCCTGCGGCGCGTCCATGGCGGCGATGTGAGCTCCCGCGACATCGCGTACGTCCGCCAGCGCATAGCCGATGGGCGGGCAGCCTGGCGTGTCGCGCTTCATGAGCTTCCTCACGAGCTCGCCGGTGGTGCCGTAGTCCTCGTCGAGAATCGGGCCCAGTACAACGCCCGGATTGATCGCCACGAGCTCGAGCCTGCAGTCCTCGGGTAGCGAGTCCATGAACTCCCAGGCCGCGCGCTCGGCGAAAGTCTTGGACTTCTCGTAGGCGCCGACCGTCTTCTCGGGGATGCTCCAGAACGACTCGTCGTAGACCTCCGAGCCGTCGCGCTTGTGGCCGCAGATCATGGCCACCACCGAAGAGGTCATCACGACGCGCCTGACGCCTAGTTCCGAGGCGAGCCGGAGCACCCGGAGCACGCCTTCCCGGGCCGGGACGATCAGCTCGTCCTCGTGTTTCGGCGGCTTGCGCGGAAACGGTGAGGCCACGTGCAGCACAGCATCGCAGCCCTCGATCGCCTCGCGCCAGCCTTCGTCGCTCATGAGCTCCGCGGTGTAGAAGCTCAGCCGGTCGTCGGCATCCACGTGCTTCTTGAAGGTCGCGCGGAGCGACGCCTCTCGGGCCGGCGTCCTGAGCGTACCGCGCACCGTAAAGCCCTTCTCGAGGAGTTGCAGGATGCAATGCATCGCAATGAATCCGGAGGCGCCCGTGACCAGTATGATTCTGTCGTTGTTATCCATCTAGGACCACTCTGCGAAATTCCGGTGCTGAAGGAGCGAAAGTTCGGTGGCGACCGGAGCGTTTCAGTGTGACGCGGCCTGCTCGGATATGCATGGTGCTAGTTGTGCGCGGCCAAGCGGCGCACGGCCGTCCCAAAAAGCCGAGTCGATAGCCAGCGGGGCATGAAGCGCATCATGAAGACGTTGAGCTTGTTGACGAAGCCGGGGACGACGGTCACGCGTTTGCCGAGCTTACGGAGACTGGTGGCGACCACGCTCGAGGCGTTAGCGAACAACAGGCCGCTCAGCGGACCGAGGGCACGGGCGTCGAGACCCGCGACGTTTTGAAACTCGGTGTAGGTGCCTCCCGGACAAAGGGCTTGCACGTCGACGCCGTAGGGGGCGAGCTCGGCGGCAAGGCCTTCGGCAAACAAGAGGTCGTAGCCTTTGGTGGCGTTGTAGTTGGCCATTCCGGGCGCTGCGCAGAACCCGTTCACCGACGAAACGAAGATCACGCCCCCGCGTCCACGCTCACGCATGCCCTGAGCGATTTCGTGAGTGAGGACGATGGGAGCATGACAATTTAGATTAATCATCGACTCCTGCACGCTCGGATCCATGTCCAAGAAGGGACCGGTCGTCCCAAAGCCTGCACAGTTGACCAATAGCCCGATCTCGACATCGGCAAGCGCGGGTTGCAGTACCTGGACGACGTTGCGGGCGGTGAGGTCCGCAGGCGCGACGCGTGCTTCGACGCGATACATGTCTTCGATCCCGGACGCGAGCTCTTCCAGACGGTCGCGGCGGCGCGCGACTAGGACGACGTTCAACCCATACCCCGCCAACTGGCGTGCGAACTCGGCACCGATCCCGGAAGAGGCACCCGTGATCACAGCCCAGGGCCCGTAGTGCTCGGCAAATTTACTCATCGCCCGCAATCCTACCACACAGGCAATCAGGGCTAGGGTTGGCTGGCGATGCGGAGCGCCCGTGGCTCGTAATGAAATCGAGCGTCATGGGTCAGCGCTTCATACGAGCCAAAGACCTCATCCGAATCCTGCACTGCATCCAGGGGCTCTACGGGGTCTCGATCGGCAGTCGGGCCGAACTCACGGACGATTCGGTAGCGGGTGTCGCGTTCGACGGGCACTCGGCCGGCATCGCGGATCACTCGACGCAAGGTTGCAGGAGTCATGAGCTGACCGTGTCGCGCGCCAGCGGTGGTAGAGATGCTCTCGTTCATTAGCGTCCCGCCGAGGTCATTGACTCCGGAGCCCAAGAGAAGCTGCGAAGTTCTCAGACCTTCCTTGACCCAAGACGCCTGGAGGTTTGGAATGTCGTGCCCGAGCATGAGTCTAGCGATCGCGTAGAGACGCAGCACGTCGTCCCCAGTGGGGCCAGGACGAACCCCTCGCACCTCGCTCTTCACGAACAATGGCGCTTCTTCGTGCACAAAAGAGAGAGGAACGAACTCGGTAAACCCGCCCGTCCCGCGCTGAATCCTCCGAAGAAGGTCCATGTGGCCGATCCGATCCTCGACGGATTCGACGTGGCCAAACATCATCGTCGAGGTCGTCGGGATGGCGAGCTCGTGCGCCGCGGTGACGACCTCGACCCACTCGGCGGTGCTGATCCGGGTAGGTGCGATGATCTTTCTCAACCGGTCGTTGAGAATCTCGGCAGAGGTGCCGGGCAGCGAGCCCAAACCAGCGGCTTTGAGCTCGACGAGGTAGTCCCGAAACGAAACCCGCTTCAGTGATGCTCCAAACTTCACTTCCTCGGGGGAGAACGCATGAATGTGAATGTCGGGCGCCGCCCCTTTCACGACCCGGCAAAGCTCGATGTAGCTGTCTCCAGTCAGGTTTGGCGACAGCCCAGCCTGCAGGCACACCTCGGTCGCCCCCATGTCCCACGCCTGCCGCACGCGACGCGCGATCTCATCGTGCGGGAGAAAGTAGCCCTGCTCCGACCGAACGGTCCTCGCAAACGCGCAGAACTTGCAGTTCTTGATGCAGACGTTGGTGAAGTTGATGTTGCGATTGACGACATAGGTGACGCGATCCCCCGCCTGCCGACGGCGAAGCTCGTCCGCCACCAGGCAGAGGGCGTGGAGGTCGGTGCCTCGGGCTTCGCTCAGGACAGCACCGTCGTTGACAGTGACCTCGTGGCCTTCGAGGCTCTGCTCCAGGATCATGCGGACATCCGCCGACACGCTTTTCAGACAAGATTCGAGCTCGGTGGTCATCGTGCCCCGAGTCCTGTGTGGAGCTCGTCGACGCGCGGGCGAAGGGAGGGGTCGACGAAGTCGTTGGTGTCGAGATGCAAGGGATAGATCGGCAACCGAGGTTGGAGGTCGAAGCCTGCCGCATCGCAGACTTCGGAAAGCTTCTCGAGGTGCGGCCACGGATGCAGAGGATTGATGTAGTCCGGGCTCACCGGTGAAATCCCGCCGAAGTCGTTGATCCCTGCGTCGATCAAGGCCTTGGTCGACGCCGGGCTAAGGTTCGGGGGGGCTTGCACGCTGACATCGTCATCCAAGATGAGTCGGGCCAACGCCACTGCGACGGCCAAATCATCCTCTGTAGGCTCGGCCACCGCGCCCATCGGAGTCGAGGGGTGAGCCCGAAAGTTCTGAACGATCACCTCTTGGATGTGCCCGTATTGGCGATGGATGCTCCGAATTGTCAGCAGCGTGGCAACTCGTTCTTCGAGCGTTTCGCCGATCCCGATCAGCAGTCCCGAAGTGAAGGGAATCCGAAGCTCGCCGGCTTCCCGTGTCATCTGAATGCGCTTCACCGGACGCTTGTCGGGCGCCTTGTGGTGCGGCATCCCTTTTTCGCACAATCGTTCACTCACCGTCTCGAGCATCAGACCGAGGCTCACGTTGACCGGACGCAACGTGATCATGTCTTCGCGCGAAAGTATGCCCGCATTGGTGTGGGGTAGAAGCCCTTCGGCCAATGCCCGCTCCCCAGCCCATCGAAGGTAGGCGACCGTGCTCTCGTGACCCCACGAATGCAGCAAGGCTCGGTACTGCCGAAAACCCGTCTCCGGGGTATCGCCAAGACAGAACAAGGCTTCCACGCAGCCTTGCTCACGTGCACGAGAGAGCCATGCGCGGATTTCCGCTGGGCTCATCGTCCACTCGCCAGGGTCGCCCGGTGACCGTCGAAACGAGCAATAGTCGCACCGGTTCCGGCACAGATTGGTGATCGGCAAGAACACCTTGGGCGAGAAGGTCAGCGTCCTGCCCCACGCTTGGTCACGACGCTCCCGAGCTGCCTCGCACAACGCGTGGGTATCGAGACCAGCCAGTCGGCTTGCGTCCTGGTCGGCAACAGGCGCGGCAGCCGCCTCTGCCAAAATCCGAAGCTCCGGACTCATCGCATCTTGCCGATAACGTCGTCCGCGAAACGTTTCAAGCCGTCGATGCGTCCCTGCAGGGTCCCGCCCTGCATTGGCGTCCCATACATCAGCCACGGAACGGTGATGATATCGGTGGCCCCCTGGTCTTCGAGCCGTTTGAAGCCATCGGCGTCCCACGTGTCGGTGACGACCGCCTGATACTCCATCGGGAGGTGAGCGCGGCCGTATTCCTTGCGATATTCCTCGATCTGACGAATCAGCGCGATGAACTCCTTGGAGGTAAGCATCGCCGAAGACCAGCCATCGCCGTACTTCGCCGCCCGCCTCAGCCCGGGCTTGCTGTGCCCTCCGATGTAAATCGGAACCGGCTTGGTCGGCGCTGGGCTCATTTGAATCTTGCCAAAGTCGTAGTGCTCGCCGTGGTACTCGACCATTTCGCCGGTCCAAATCAGGCGGAGGATCTCGAGACATTCGTCCATACGCTTGCCGCGCGTCTCGAAGTCGGTCCCACACCACTTGAACTCCTCGGGAAGCCAACCGAGCCCCGCGCCGAAGCCGAAGCGATTGTTGGAGATGGCGGCGAGCGAGGCGACCTGCTTGGCGACGAGCACCGGGTGGCGCACCGGCAACTTCACGACGCTCGTATAGAAGAACAGCGTCTTGGTCGCGGCTGCCATCGCGGCTGCACCGATGAGAGGTTCGATCCACGGAGTCTCCGGGCCCCACATCCGGCTCCCGTCCTGCGTGTAGGGGTATGGCTTGCTGACCTCTTCCGAAAAGAAGATCGAGTCCGGCAGAACGATCGCGTGATATCCGAGCTTCTCGGCCTCCTGCGCGACGGGAACGTAGTCCTCGGGGGGAGCCATGGCGATCGAAGCGCTGAATTTCATCGGGCCAAGCCTAGCAGTCGGGGCTCACGAGTCGAGATGTCCCAAGCTTCTCCCCGCTCTACAATCGATCGCGCGGCACGCGGCTGCTGATGACTCGCATCACATTCAACCAAGCCACCATCTTCGCGGCCAATAGTGGCTTTCCCGTGTTCATGAAGGCAACGCTGATGTCGCGCTCGGGATCGGCCCACCCGAGAACGTTGGTGAAGCCGAGGTGACCGTACGCCTTGCCGGTCCGCGGACCATAGAACCCTATCGTCTTGTTTCCTAACATGAACCCCATCGAAAACGGCACCGGAAACATCAACACGCGATCGACTTGCCCGGTGGTTTGCCGAAGCGTCGCCCGAATGACGGTCCGCTGCTCGAACACGCGCACGTCTTCGTAGGTTCCTCCACAAAGCAGTGTCTCGAAAAATCGACAGATCTCTTCGGGGGTTGCGATGAGGTTTGCAGAGGGGATGACGGCGGTACGGAAACGAGGGTCGTTGCTGATTTCGACCAGCTCTCGCATGGAGGCGCCGAGCGCTTGCTGGATGAAGTTCTTGTGCGGCCACGTGGGAATCGGGCCGGTGAAAGCATCGATCGCCACCTGGTCGAGGAGCTCGGGCGCGACGCCATAGTTGAAGTGCTTCATCCCAAGCGGCTCACGGATGGTTTGCGTCAGGAACTCGCGGATGTTTTCCCCGGTCACGCGGCGGATTACCTCTCCGAGGATGAATCCGCCGGTCACCGCGTGGTAGGCCTGAACGGTTCCGGGTCGGTACGTCGGCTCGAGGTCGCAGAACGACGCCACGATCTCGTCTGGCCGCCCCAAAAGGTCGAGGTCGATCGCCTCGCTTGGGGTTGCCGGAATGCCCGCACGATGGGTCAGGACATCACGGATCGTGATGTTGTGCTTCCGCTTCTTGGCGAACTCAGGAATGAAGGTCGCGACCGGCTCGTCGACGTGCAGCCTTTCCTGCTCGTGCAAAAGGTGAATCAACATCGCGGTTATGGATTTCGAGCCGGAGAAGAAATTGTACAGCGTATCGGGCGTAGCTTTGACCAAAGGCGTACCTTCCGGATCCTGGGGGCTATTCCCACTCGCGTGCCCGATTGCGCGGTCGAGAATCACCTCCCCCCGGCGACGAATGCACAGTGCGAGTGAAGGGTGGAGGCCGAGGTTATAGTAGCGGACGACGGCCTGCCAGATCGCCTCCACGTCTTTAGCAGCAAGACCCACACCCCGAGGATCCGTCTCACGGGGACTCTTGGTCGTGACCTCCTCTGGATCGAAGGGGGTGACCGTCACCGGAAGCAAGTCTCGGAGCCTCGGTCGCTGCACTAGTTGCCCCGTTCGTAACCGAGATTCGGTTGCAGCCAGCGTTCGACCTCTGCGATGCTCATGCTTTTGCGGGCCGCATAGTCCTCGACTTGGTCGCGGTCGATCGGACCGACCGCGAAGTAGCGAGATTTGGGGTGACCGAGATAGATGCCGCTCACGCTCGCACCTGGATTCATGGCAAAGTGCTCCGTCAACGAGATGCCGACCTCGTCTGCTCCGAGCAGCTCCCAGAGCGTTCGCTTCTCCGTATGGTCGGGACACGCAGGATAGCCGAATGCGGGACGAATGCCTCGATACTTCTCAGCGATCAACTCTTCTTTGGTGAAGGCACCTTCGGTTTCGTATCCCCACTGGCGACGCGCGCGACCGTGCAGTAGCTCAGCGAACGCCTCGGCGAGCCTATCGGCGAGGGCTTTGACCATGATCGCATGGTAGTCGTCGTGGTCGCGCTCGAAGCTGTTGGCGAGGTCGTTGGCGCCGATTCCAGTCGTGACGGCGAAGGCCCCGATGTGATCCGCGAGGCCTTTGCCAAGCGGCGCAACAAAGTCGGCCAGGCAGAAGTACGGCTGCTCGTTTGGCTTGGCCGACTGCTGCCGAAGCATCGGGAAACGCAGCCGCTCCTCTTTTCGACCATCGTCGTTCCACACGACGATATCGTCTCCATCCCGGTTGGCCGGCCAGAAGCCGTAGACCCCCCGGGGGGTGAGAAGGCTCTCGGATATGATCCGATCCAGAAGCGCGCGACCGTTTTCGTAAAGCTCACGCGCCGCGGCGCCGTGTCGCTCGTGCTCGAAGATCCTTGGAAACTTGCCCTTGAGGCCCCACGCCGAGAAGAAGAAGGTCCAGTCAATGTACCCGGCGATCTCTTCGAGGCTGACGTCGTCGACCACCCTCCTCCCTCGAAACTCCGGCTCGGGGATGTTCTCTGGGCTCCATTGAATGGGCACGCCATGCTCGCGGGCCATGTCGATCGAGATCAATTGTCGGTTCTGACGGTGGGCAAACAGCTGCCGAGACTTCTCCTGCGCGGACCTGTTCTTGTCGTCGAACTCGCTCGAACGTTCGGGGCTGAGAAGCGAGGAGACCACGTTCACCACCCGAGAAGCATCCAACACGTGCACGGTGCTGCCCTCATAAGCGGGGGCGATCTTGACCGCGGTGTGCTGACGGCTCGTGGTCGCCCCGCCGATCAAGAGAGGCATCCGGAAGCCCCTTCGCTGCATCTCGGAGGCGACATAGACCATCTCGTCGAGTGAGGGAGTGATCAGGCCGCTCAACCCGACGATATCGCAACCCTCCGAAACGGCGGTGTCCAAGATCTTTTCGGCCGTAACCATCACCCCGAGGTCGACGACGTCGTAGTTGTTGCAGCCGAGAACGACGCCGACGATGTTCTTGCCGATGTCGTGCACGTCGCCCTTGACCGTCGCCATCAGGACCCTGCCTTGGTCTGCTCGGGCGGCCTTTTCATCCGCCATGAACGGCTCCAAGTGCGCGACCGCCTTCTTCATCACGCGGGCGCTCTTGACCACTTGCGGAAGAAACATCTTGCCGGCGCCGAACAGATCGCCGACGACCGACATTCCCTTCATGAGAGGACCCTCGATGACATCGAGCGGTTTTGGATACTTTTGCCGCGCCTCCTCGGTGTCCTCGATGACGAACTCGACTACGCCGTTGACGAGCGCGTGCTCGAGACGGTCCTCGACGGATGACTCTCGCCAGGAAAGGTCCAGCTTCTGCTTCTTCCCGCTTCCTTTGACCGTCTCCGCAAGCGAAACCAGTCGCTCGGTCGCGTCCTCGCGGCGATTGAAAAGGACGTCCTCGACGTGCTCGAGGAGGTCCTTCGGGATCTCTTCATAGACCTCGAGCTGACCCGCGTTGACGATCCCCATGTCCATTCCCGCGGCGATCGCGTGATAGAGGAAGGCCGAATGCATCGCCTCGCGGACACGGTTATTGCCGCGGAACGAGAAACTCAGATTACTGACTCCGCCGCTCACTAGCGCGCCTGGGCAGCGCTTCTTGATCTGGCGCGTCGCCTCGATGAAATTGATCGCGTACTCGTTGTGCTCCTCGATCCCCGTCGCGACCGCAAAGATGTTGGGGTCGAACACGATGTCGGTCGGCGCGAAATTCGCCTTCGTGGTGAGAAGATCATAGGCCCGTCCGCAGATGTCGACCTTTCGTTCGATGGTGTCGGCCTGACCTTCTTCGTCGAAGGCCATGACCACGGCACTGGCGCCGTAGCGACGCACCTGACGGGCCTTATCGAGGAACTCGGCTTCGCCCTCTTTCAGGCTGATCGAGTTGACCAAAGCCTTACCCTGGACACACTTCAGCCCAGCTTCGATCACGCTCCACTTCGAGCTGTCGACCATGAAGGGAACGCGCGAGATCTCCGGCTCCGCACCGATGAGGTTCAAGAACGTCGTCATCGCCTTCTCGGAATCGAGCATGCCCTCGTCCATGTTGATATCGATGATGTTGGCCCCGCTTCGAACCTGCTGAAGTGCGACCGATACGGCTTCCGGATAGTCGCCTTCGGTGATCAGCCTCCGAAATTTCGCCGACCCGGTGACATTCGTGCGTTCCCCGACCATCACGAAATTGGTTTCCGGCCGGATGATCAGAGGCTCGAGGCCGCTGAGGCGCGGGTAGCCCTCGGTGCGCTCTGGAAGTGCTCGACGAGGGATCGGTCGAATGGCCTCTACGACCGCTCGGATGTGATCCGGAGTCGTTCCGCAGCAGCCCCCAATCAAGTTGATCATCCCGTCCGCCGCAAACTCCCGAAGCAGGGTCGCCATTTCTTCCGGGGTCTGGTCGTAACCGCCAAAAGCGTTCGGCAAACCCGCGTTTGGGTAGCAATGCACGTAGCCATCCGCGATGTTGGCAAGCTCCTTGAGGAAGGGCCGCATCTCTTCGGCGCCTAGCGAACAGTTGATGCCGACGGCGAGCGGGTTCGCATGCGCAATCGAAATGTAGAAGGCCTCGACGGTTTGCCCTGATAAGGTTCGCCCGCTCTTGTCGACGATCGTCACCGATATCACGATGGGCAGGCTCACGCCCTTTTCGGCGAAGACGTCGTCGATCGCACAGAGGGCGGCCTTCGCGTTCAGGGTGTCGAAAATCGTCTCGACCAACAACAGATCGACTCCCCCATCGATCAGTCCCCGCACCTGCTCCGCGTATGCTTCCCGCGCTTCATCGAAAGTGAGAGCTCGAAACCCAGGATCGTTCACGTCGGGGCTGAGGCTCAGCGTCTTGTTCAACGGCCCGATTGCCCCCGCGACGAAAGAGTCTCGGTTCGCTCGGGATGCGGTTGCCTCTTTAGCGAGTCGGGCAGCCGCGACATTGAGCTCGTAGACCACTTCCTCGAGCCCGTAGTCGGCCTGCGAGAACGCATTGGCATTGAACGTGTTGGTCTCAATGATGTCGGCGCCTGCGTCCAGGTACTGCTCGTGAATCCCTCGAATGACGTCGGGACGAGTAAGCACGAGGAGATCGTTGTTCCCCTTTAGGCTCGCAGGATGATCGGTGAATCGGTCACCGCGAAAGTCCTCTTCTCCGAGCTCGGCTCGTTGGATCATGGTTCCCATCGCACCGTCGAAGAACAAGATGCGATCTTCGAGAAGCTTGCGAAGTCGCTGTGTCGTCGAATCCGTCGTCATCCGCTCAACTTTCGCCCTTGCGGGCCGACGCTGTAATAACCTGAAAATGAGGCTTGCGCCGTTCGCGCGACGTGACCTCGCATTGCTCGACATCGAGGCCCCGGAGAAGCCGCCTGATCTTTTTCGTGTCGAACCCTCTGTTGACGTGTCCGTAGCGCTCGACGATGTCGGCGTGCGAATGCGTTGCCAAGGTCACCAAGGCAATCCTTCCCTTGGCTCGAAGCACTCTAACCGCCTCGCGCACCGCGTTTTCGGGGCGCTCCGCGTAGGTCAGCACGTGAAAAAGGAGGACCGCATCGAAGCGATCATCGGCAAACGGAAGTGCGTGCATGTCGCCGGGGACGAAGCTCACATGCTCCTGACCGCGCAACCGTTTAGTGGCTGCGGCAAGCACTTTGTCACTTCGATCGAGGCCGACATAGCTCTTGGACCGCGGGGACAGCATTTGGGCGACCATGCCATCCCCACATCCGACGTCGAGCACGTCACCGAGGTCGAGCAGAGGCGTGATGCCCCGCGCAAACGCCTCCCAAGTGCGCCCAGGGGAGTAGTGATGTTCCATGCGGCCAGCGATCGTCTCCACCCAGGGGCCTTCTTTGTCGCGCGCAGCGAGCAACTCGGCGCGCCTTTCGCGGTCTCCATCGAGCACCGCATCGCGCAAGTCGGCACGCACTGCGGCCCACACGCGCCCCGCCCGTTTCGGCAGAGCTTCCTCTTGCAGGCGGTAGTATCGAAGGGACCCCTCACGCCGGTCTTGGAGCAAACCCGCATCGCGCAAGCGCCCGAGGTGGGTCGACACCCGCGACTGGCTGAGCTCGGTGATCGCGGTCAGCTCTGCCACCGTAAGCTCGTGCCCGTCGAGCAAGGTCAACAAGCGAACACGGGTCGGGTCCGCCAGCGCGGACACGAGATCCACCGATTTTTGCAGGCCATCAACCATCATGATATCCGGATATCCGGATGCCATGAGCATCAGCGATTGTCAACTCCACGTAATCCTGAGGGATTAATGTAAGATGATTCAGAGACTCGATGGATCGACGATGAACACCGATCGGCTGGCGTTTGGCACCGCTTGGGTGCGTTTTCTGTTCGCGGCGTGCGGGATTTGGATCGTTCCGCTCGTCTACCCTCCGATCGAGGCGCATCTCTGGGTGTTCATCGCCTACGCGGGTGTCGCATTGGTGGAGCAGTTCCTGATCTGGCGGGACATCGGTGGGGCATGGCGACCGTTCCTCGGTGGGATCCTCGATATGGCCCTGCTCACCTTCATCGTCCAGCGCGTCGGCTCCTCGCGCACGATGATCGTTGCCCTCTATTTCGTAGCGGGGGTAGTGAATTCCCTGGTGGTGACCCCACGCATGGGACTGCTCCTCTCCGCAATTGGCGCGTCCATGTACTCGGGAGTCGTAGCCATGGAGGTCAAAGGGATACTCCCCTACGCGCCCGACGGACCGGAGTGGCTCCAGAGCAAGGGTCCCGACTACCTCCAGGGGGTGCTCCAAGCAAGCCTAGTCACCCTGCTCTTGATGTTCGCGACCGCGATCGTCGCCATCCTCATCCATCGCATCAACCAACGCGAGACCCAGCTAGTGGTTGCAAACGAGCGGCTCGCCGAGCTGTCGCGTCAGGATCCTCTGACCAAGCTTTGGAACCGCCGGCATATCCTCACTCACATCGAGCAAGGATTGGCATGGTTGAATCGCGGTCGTCCGATGGCCGTCGTCATGATCGACCTCGATCAATTCAAGCGGGTGAACGACGAGCATGGACACCTCGAGGGCGATCGTTTGCTTCAGCATGTGGCTGACTCGCTCCGGCGGTCCACCCGCGAAGTCGATGTTGCGGGTCGATACGGCGGCGATGAGTTCGTGGTCGTGCTGGCTGACACCAACCAGGAAGAAGGTCGAGTGGCAGGCAATCGGTTCGTCACGGCCATCCGCGAGGTTGGAACGAAGTTTGACCCTGCAAATCCAGTCACCGCAAGCGCGGGGCTCAGCATCGCGCGGCCTGGGGATACCATCGCATCGGTTCTCAAGCGCGCCGACGATTTTGCATTTGCCGCAAAAGGTAAAGGCGGTAATCGTCTATGTGGCTGAACGATGGCTGAACGAGTTTTGATCGCAGGTTGTGGTGGCGTAGGAAACGCGCTTGGAGCCCGACTGCTCGCCGACGGATGCGAGGTATGGGGCATCCGGCGCAATGTGTCGGCGCTGGCCGCAGGCATCCATCCCTGGCCAGTCGATCTGACCGATCCCGACAGTTTCCGATCGCCGCCCACCCAGTTCGATTACGTCTTCTATACGGCCAGCGCAGACCGACGAGATGAGAGCAGCTATCGCGCGGCTTATGTAGGCGGCCTTCGTGACCTGCTCCAAGCCCTCGGAGCGGCGGGCTCCCCGATGAAGCGCGTCTTTTTCACGTCGAGCACGGCCGTCTACGGGCAGAGGAACGGAGAATGGGTCGACGAACGATCCGTCACCGAGCCAGCACGCTTCAATGGACACATCTTGTTGGAGGCGGAGTCGATCGTCAGAGCGTTGGACTTTGGCGTAGCGGTGCGCTTGTCGGGAATCTATGGACCTGGGCGCGCGCGGCTGATCAGGAAAGTCTGGACTAAGGAGGCGCAAGCGACCGATAGCTGGACCAACCGCATCCACGTCGAAGACTGCGGCGCGGTGCTCCATCACCTGATGCGACTCGACACGCCCGCCAACTTGTATTTGGGCTCCGATGATGCGCCCGCAACGACGGCCGAGGTGGTCACCTGGATGAGCGAGCAGCTCGGCGTCGCTGCCCCGCCCACGGCCGACGCGCCAAGCTCCAACAAGCGCTGCCGCAACACGCTCCTTCGGGATACGGGGTACCAATTCGTCTACCCAACCTTCCGCGAAGGCTACGCCCCGATCATCAAAGACTTCCTACAAAACCCGCGCTAGCCCGTGCGGTGAATGATGTGGTAGCCAAACGGCGTCTCGACGACCGGACTCGTGTCGCCCACACCGAGACCGAACGCGGCTTCCTCGAACGCCTTGACCATCTGGCCACGCCCAAACGACCCGAGGTCGCCGCCCGCGGCTGCGGAACCACAATCGGAGTGCTCGCGCGCGAGTGCTGCGAAGTCAGCGCCGTCTTGGAGTTGCTTTTCGATGGCCGCAATCTGCGTTTGGGCCTCGGCCTGACTGCGGGTTGCCGACGAACGTTCCGAGCCAGCGTACATCAGAAGGATGTGAGAGGCGCTGATTTGATCTGCCATGATGGGACCCCCTTTGAGGGCTGGACCCTACCAGAAAATTTTGGAGAACCGAGGCCCTAAATCGGCTTGAGCGCGTCTTGGCACAGCTCTTTCACCCTGCTCCGATCGATCTTGCCCGACCGATCTAGCGGTAGCGAGGATAGAATGCGGATCCGCTTCGGACGCTTGTAAGACGCTAGTGCCGCGGCAAGGCGTTGGCCGAGCGCGGCGCGGTCAAACGCCGACTGGTCGACTACGATTCCGGCAACGACCTCTTCCCCCCACTCGTCGTGGGGTAACGAAAAAACGCACGCCGCGGTCACGCCGGCGGTCGACTCGAGGATCGCTTCCACCTCGCGGGGGGCTACGTTTTCCCCTCCGGTCACGATCATGTCATCGATCCTTCCCTTCACGACGAGCTGTCCGTCAGCGCGGAGCTCGCCGGCGTCGCCTGTGCGGAGCCAACGGTCGGCGGTCCAGGTTGAGTCGTCGTCGTCTTTGCCGACGTAACCGTCCATGAGCATGGGACCTGACACTTGAATCTCTCCGTCATCGATTCGGAGCTTCACGCCTTTGAGTGGCGCGCCCGAACCCGGCTGGCCAGCTTGATCTGGACGCTGCGTCGTCACCTGTGAGCACGCTTCGGTGCAGCCATAAGTGCCCAAGACCGGAATGCCTCGGTCGTGCGCTTCTCGTCGAAGAGTCTCGGGAAAGGACGCCCCGCCAACCAGCACTGCCCGAAGCGCGGCAGCTGGCTTCCAAAGAGGCTCATCAAAGGCCGCGAGCCGACGAAGCATGGTAGGGACGACGCTCAACAGAGTCACCTCGTGGACGTCCAAAGCCTCGATCACCTGTGCAGCGTCAAACGGTCCCGGGCTGAGCACGACGCAGCGCCTCGCGATCAAGGACCGAGTCAGGATCGAAAGGCCGCCAACGTGCGCTGGTGGCATCGAAAGAAGCCAGCGGTCGTTCGGAGTCCACCCGAGGTTGGCTGCATGCGCGTCGTGCGAGGCGACAAACGCACGCCGTGACAGGATCGCCCCGCGTGGGGCTCCCCTCGTTCCCGAGGTGTACACCACAGCGAGACAGCGCTCGGGCGGGACGGGCTCCAAGTCCGAGACCTCGACGACCGCGTCTCGCGGTACAGGCTCGTCGATGACGTAGACAGGGTGGGTCTCGTCGAGGATCGTCCCGCGCTCGCCGTCGGTCAGACGCGGGTGCAGCAAGACCACCGGGCAACCGAGCTCGAAGAGCGCGAAGAGCCAGATGATCGAGTCGAGATCGACGCTCGGAGACAGAGCCACCCGATCACCGACTCTCAGACGACGATGCCGCAGGATTGCAATCGCCTGTCGGACGCGGTCGGCGACCTCCGCATACGACCACACGCGCCCCTCGACCACGAGGCAGTCGCGCGTTGGATGCTCCCGCGCCGCATGGAGCACACTGAGCTCACGCATCGGCAGACTCCTCGAATTCGAGTCCGAGCCCCTGCACGGTGTGCGGGCAAAGCTTCCGACCTCGAATCGCGGCGATGTGATGACGAGGCCAGAGGTCGAGAGCCGGGTGTGAGCCCAGGCCGGCGGCAAGCTCGGTCTGGAGCGCAAGCCCGAGCTCTGCGGCGGCGGCTCTCGCTATCGGACCGTCGAAGGTGTGAGACAACACGGGCTGCACACCATGCTCCCTGGCGATCTTTGCGAGATCGAGCGCTGCAGTCACTCCACCGAGGACGGCGGGCTTGATCACGACCGCATGAATGTGACCCCCTCCGAGTAGTCGCCGCGACATCGATTCGTCTCGCAGGGTTTCGTCGAGCGCGAACGGAAGCGGAAGAGAGACCGCCTCGGGCCAGCCCCGGAGGGCCACAGGTTCCTCGATCAACTCGAGCCCCAGAAGCTCCAAAGCTGTTGTGTGTCGCCGGAGATCGACGATGTCGATCCGGCCGTTCGCGTCGAGCCGTATCGCCAATCCGGGATGCCGGCTGCGAACGGTTTGGAGAGCCGCAACCTCTTGGTCGAGCGCAGCACCGATCTTGAGCTTCAAATGGGTGGCTCCATCCTCGCACAGGCGATCGACATGGTCGGGCCATCGCGCTGGGTTCGCCTCGAGAACGAGGTCGGCGATCGGAATCGCCCGCAATGGACCCGAGTTGAGAAGCCTGTGGACCGGCTCGCCCCGTACCTTGCCCAACCAATCGAGTAGCGCCGATTCCAACGCGAAGCGCGCAGACGGACGCTCGCTGAGCTGCACCTCGGGTACCGAATCGAGCAACGCACGTGGCCCGAGCGAGGCGTCGACCTCGATCGGCGCGTCGATGAGGTCGTGAAGCTCCTCGGCGGCATCATCGATCGACTCAGGCGAGTAGCCAGGAAGAGGCGAAGCTTCGCCGACCCCGGCGGTCTCGTCCTCGCTGGTGAGCGTTAGAACGACGAAACTTCGTTCGGCAAGACCGGCAGCCGCGCCCACGAGCGTCTTCGGTAAACGGCCTTTGATGACGTCGACCCGCGCATGCAGCCGGGTCACGGCACGAGCCCAATCGTCAACAGAACACCAAACACGGAAAGAAGCTTTGCGGTCCCGGCGAGGGTGCGGTTCAGCGCGACGCCACGACCGCGGGCCAAGGACCGAGCCAAATCAAGAGCCCAAGGCACGGTTAGGAACGGAAGGTACACCCAGCCCGTGGTCGACCCGACGACCCACAGAACGATCAGGCTCATGTAGGCGACGACCAACAGCACGATGTATTCCCTGACTCCGCTCTTCTTTCCAAAGCGGACGACCATGGTGCGTTTGCCGGCACGTGCATCCCCCTCGAAGTCGCGCACGTTGTTCACGACGAGTATCGCCGTCGCCAAGGCCCCCATCGGAACCGAAGCCACCCACGCAATGTCGGGAACGTATCCAGTCTGAACGAATGCGGTCCCACAAACCGCGACGAAACCAAAAAAGGCCATGACGAAGATATCGCCGAGGCCTTTATAGGCGAGTGGAAACGGACCGCCGGTGTACGCGAGGCCCGCGACGATCGACGATAAGCCGATCACGATTACCGGTGTTCCTGCCACATGGGTGAGGTAGATTCCCACCGCAACCGCCAACAGGAGCGTGAGCGTGATCCCCCTACGAAGCTCGGCCACGGTGAGCAGCCCCGCCTGAGCGGCACGGATGGGTCCGAGGCGTTTTTCGTCGTCTGCGCCCTTTTCAAAGTCGAAGAGGTCATTGGCAAAGTTCGTCGCAATTTGGATCAGAAACGCGGCCACTAACGCCGCCAGCGCCGCATCCCAGCGGAATCCACCGACGCGCAGGGCGCACGCGGTCCCGACCGCCACGGGCGCAAACGCGGCGGTGAGAGTCGCCGGCCGGGCAGCGAGCGCCCATGCACGTGCAGAGCCCGGAGTTACCTTAGCCATGTATTCGTTGCTCCATGGTCTTCAACGCCATCGCCATCGCCTCCGACGCCTCCAACACGACATTGTGCCCCACCCCTTCGACGATCTGCGGCAAATGAGCCTCCGAGGAAAGATTCTGCGCAATCGTCGCAAACTTGGTGTCGCGCGCGCCAGCCACGAGCGTGATCGGAATCTCGAGCGATGAGAGCGCCGCTCCAAAGCTCGGCATTTCGGCGAGACCGAGGACCTCGAGACACGCGGCAAGGCCCTCGGCATCGTGGCTGAGCCGTATTTGCCGCTGTGCGCCGAGAGTCGCCGCGGGCAGGCCTCGCTGGCTTGTAAACAGCGGCTGATCTTCCCACGCATCGACAAACGCGACCAGACCTCTCCGGCGAAGGTCACGAGCTCTCTTGGCATCGGCGGCACGCCGCGCAGCTCTCGCTTCAACATCGTCGAGCCCGGGGTGGACACCGACCAGAATCGCTCCTTCAAAGAGGTCTGATCCACTTACCAGCATTCCTAACGCGACCCTTGCTCCCATCGAATAGCCGCACAGGTATCGGGGCGGTGTCATCGTGGTCGCGATCGCCAGCAGACGACTCACCTCTTCTTCGAACGATGCGACCCGCTTGCCCTTCCAATCGCCGCCGTGACCCATCAACAAGGGCGCGGAGGGCTCGTCCGGCAACTTAGAGGCCGCCAGGACTCGCTCCCAGCTTCGCGGCGACCCCATGAAGCCGTGGAGGAGCATCCACATCAAGACGCCCCGCGTCGGAACGTACGTGTGACGCCCGTAGCGAGTAGCTCACCCTGCTCGAGCGCGCTTCTCGCGGGAACGATCGCCTCGACCACGGTGCAGCCTGCATACCCGAGCGCCGCCTCGAGAGCACTGTTGAGCTCCGTGACGGTGGTCGCTCGGCAGAACCGACAGCCGTAGATCGAAGCCGCACCGGCGAGGTTGGCCTGGTGGGGGGTCGTAAAATACTGCAGCCAAGTTTCCTTGCCCTTCCGCGCGATCGGAAGCTGCTCGAAGATGCGTCCGCCACCGTTGTTGATGACGACGATGATCAGCGGTTTGCTAGCGTGTGATGCAAGCTCGAGCCCGTTCACATCGTGGAGGAAGCTCACATCGCCGACTAAAAGGGCCGTCGCGTTCCGTTCCTTCGACGCAACTCCTGCGGCCGACGAAACCAGCCCATCGATGCCACTCACGCCACGTTGTGCGAACACACGTAGACGCTTGTCGCCGGGCGGGACCCACCCATCGACGTTCCGGATCGGAAGACTGTTGCCAAGAACCAGGGCGCTCCCCTCTGGCAACGCATCGGCGACTGCTGGACTCACGGCAGCCTCGGTTAGCGCATCTCCAGCGGTTTCCAGGATCGCGCTAGCTGTTTCCCAAACCACTTTCTCTGCCGCTTGGAAACGGGTCTTGAAATCGGCGTCGCGCCTGCGGACGTCGTACTCACGGTCGGCGAGTTGCTCGACGAAATCCCCTATGTCGCCGTGCACGATCGTTTCGGCGCTGGATGACGGATCGGCCCACGCCCATGGGTGAACGATCACCCGGGGAATCCGACGGTCTATACTCAGTCGCTCCCAACCCTTGGACACGGGGTTGGTACCAAGTTGCAAGACGAAGTCGGGAGCCAGCTCAGCCCGCCCGGCGTCTGCCGACCAGATCGTGTCGAACGCTCCAAGCACGACCCGAGCGGCCCTTCCGAAGCGAAACTGACTCGCGGCTTCGGCGACTACCAATGCGCCCGAACGCTCCGCGAGTCGCACCACTGTGTCCGACGCGGCACCCTGTCGCACGTCAGCTGGCCCGCACAGAATGACCGGTCGCATGGCTGCATCGATCGCCTGAGCCACCTGTTCGGCGATCGACGGATCGACAAATGCGGCGTGGTGAAGCCGGGTCGACGGCTGCCCGAGGATTGCATCGACTCGTGCGTGCACCTCCACCGCGCTCGGTTCCATGGATGTAACAGGCTCGAGCGGCTTTCGGGCCTGAGCGTTCAGATGGGTCGGCCCCGGTCGCGGACCCTGCGCGGTTGCCACCACTTGGGTCGCGAAACGTTTGACAGCGCGCAAGCTCGGTAAGTCTCCGCGGGGCTCCCCGAGATTGGCGAAGAAGCGAACGTGACTCCCATACATCCCGGGCTGATCGGTTGTCTGATTCGCACCACAGCTCAAGAACTCTGGCGGACGGTCTGCGGAGAGCACGACGAGCGGCACACCTGCTTCGTTCGCCTCGACGATCGCCGGGAAGTAATTCGCAGGCGCGCTGCCGGACGTGCACAAGACCAACGATGGACGTCCCGTTGCGCGCGCCTGGCCGAGGGCATAGTGCGCACCAGAACGTTCATCGAGCGCTCTTACACAGCGAAGCCCGTCGTGCTCCAATGCAGCAACGACAAAAGGGGTGGACCTCGACCCAGGGCTTATGACGGCGTCACGGACACCGGCTTGCACGAAGCTCCCGATGACGAGCCGCGCCCACTCGCTCTGTAGATCAGCGACCGGCCCCATGGAGCGCTCCTAGAAGCGCCTGCATTTTGAGCTCGGTCTCGGCGTATTCCGCATCCGGATCGGAGTCGGCCATGATGCCGGCGCCGGCATACACCCAGGCCTTTCCGTCGCGAAGCAACCCCGATCGCAACGCGACGAAAAACTCGCCGTCGCCGTTTGCGTCCGTCCAACCGACCGGCGCGCTGTACCAGCCACGTGGGAGCTCTTCGTGATCGACGATCCAATCGATCGCGCCTCGTGTGGGAACGCCGCCAACCGCAGGTGTCGGATGCAGTGCCTGAACCAATGCCAACACGTGCGTCGGCTCGCGAAGGCGTCCCTCGATGGGTGTCTGCATGTGCAACACGTTCGGAAGCTCTCGCACACTCGGCTCCGAAGCAGACCGTAGGGAGTCGCAATACGGCTTGAGGGATCGAAGCACTGCACGTACCACCAACTGATGCTCTTCTTGTTCCTTCTTGCTGGCCATCATTCGCGCTGCGTCGCCATGAGCGGTCGAGCCTGCAAGCGCCTCGCTCCGAACGGCCAGCCCGCGGCGTGAAATCAAGAGCTCGGGAGTTGCTCCGAGGAACGCTGCATCGGCTCGCCAGAGCGCGAAACGCGTGCATCCCGGAAATCGCTCCTCGAGCCGCTCCAAGACATCGAGGGAACCAGCTCCGGTCTCGAGCTCCACCACACAGTGGCGCGCTGCGACGACCTTTTGAAACACGCCCGCCTGAATCTTCGCTCGAATCTCTTCGACCTGCCGCGACCAGCCGTCTCGATCGGCTTGATCCAGACGTCGCGCCGAGACGGGCGACGGAATCACACCAAGCGGCCGCTCCAAGCTCTCCCAAATCGCCTCGAACACCTCGAGCAACTGGTCGGCGTGCGCCTCTTGCGACCTGCCAATGGCCAATGACAACCAGGCCCTCTCGTCGACGTGGTACGTCCAAGTCGGGAGCAGGAGAAACCCATCGCCGAAACTCTCCCAAGGCGGCTCCTTTGCGGCTCCAGGTGCAAACGACGCCCCCCCAAACACGCGAGGAACCGGGCTTGCCTCAGCGGCGACGTGCTGCACGCCCGCGAAGAAGTTGTCGATGGCAGTCGATGTGGGCGCCAGGGTGGCAGCGACGCCCAGCCCTGAGCATGCCGCGCTCTGCGGAGGGTCCCAAAGAATGCTTGCTTCTTGCGGAAACGCTCGGAGCAACGCGTCGGGCGGCGCCACGGGCGCAGGAACGGTCACGATCAGCTCGACATCGAAGGTCCGTCGGCAGAGGGCCTCCTCGAGGAAAGCCCGCGACGCCTCCCGAGTCGGAACGCCCTCGAACGCAACGGCCGCACCGTGAGACCTCATGAGGCCTCCCAGGGTTCGCCGACGAACAACGTGCAAGCACCAAAGGTAAACGACTTGATATCGAGCACGTTCAACCCCGCGACTCGCATCTGTTCTGCAAATTCATCGGCCGGCGGAAACGCGGCGATCGATTTTTGGAGGTAGCGATACTCGCGCGAGCCGGAGAGCATTCCGCCAAGCAGGGGAACCACCTGGCGCACGTGAAACCGCGCGACGGGACTCAGCAGCCCGACATGGGGTTCGGAAAGCTCGAGAATGGCGACCCGACCGCCAGGTTTCGTCACGCGCGCCATCTCTGCGAGCGCTGCGTCGCGGTCGGGAACGTTGCGAATCCCAAAGGCGATACAACAGCCGTCGAAGGAGTCATCGTCAAACGGCAGCGCTTGCGCATCGCCTTCTTGAAGCTCAACTCGACCCGTGAGACCGATCCGCTTCACTTTCTCGATGCCAACCTCGAGCATTCGCTTCGATGGATCGCTCCCCACAACTCGTGCATCCGGATGCCGCCGCGCGATCATCAATGCGAGGTCGCCGGTGCCAGTCGCCAGGTCGAGAACCCGTGCGTTGGGGGGAAGCTCCATCGCCGTGACCGTCTTTCGGCGCCACGATTGGTCGATCCCCATCGACATCAAACGGTTGAGGAGATCGTATCGACCGGCAATCTGGTCGAACATACTCCCGGAACCGGGACTCGGGGACGAGCTCTGACGGAGCGGTTCATTCACTGACCACCTCGTTCGACCGCCTTGGCCTGAAGGCGCGCGTTCTCCTGCACCTCCTGCTTCCGGGAGTGGAGCCGCATGTGACCGCGCTGAATGCCCTCTCCAGCGAGCGCCCGGAGCGCCGCCAAATTCGATGCCATCCCTGCCGCAGCCATCACGATGGCGAGCTCACCCGCTGACGTCACACCCATGAGCTCGAAGCCCGCGCGAACGCCGCGATGCACGCGAGTCGAGCCGCCAACGATCCCGACAGCAAGCGGCATGTCGAGCTCACCGCGAATCCCGCTTTCGGTGCGGCGCCAAACCACCAACGGCTTGTACGTCCCTGTCACCGCGGCAAATGCGTGGGCACCGGCTTCGATCGATCGCCAGTCCTGTCCCATTGCGAGCGCGACCGCGTCGACGCCGTTCATCACACCCTTGTTGTGCGTGACGGCGCGGTAGGGATCGAGCTCGGCGAACCTGCTGGCCTTCACGATGCCCTCGGCAAGGTCGGGGCCACCGAGGACGTCGGCGCTCACTTCGCAATGCAGGCGTACCCTGCGTCGTATCGGAAGGTTGCTCAGAATGCGAAGACCAATGGTGCCGCCGGTGAATTCGCGGATCTCGGGCGCTACGGCTTCGGCAACGGCGTCCACGACGTTCGCGCCCATAGCGTCGCCGACATCGACGTAGAGATGGACGACGAGCACCCCATGCTCCTCGTCGAGAATGCGAACGTCCATGTCGCGGCAGCCGCCGCCTCGCTTCACCATCCCCGGAATCGCTTCGTCCGCGACTTTGAAAATTCGCTCTCGCTCCGCCTCGACGCGCGCCTTGGCTTCGTGAGGATTCGGTACGTCATCGAACTGCACCTGAGTGGTCATGATCGGAGCCGTGGCTTCACCGAAGAAACCCCCGGTCATTCGTACCTGCCGAGCCGCATTCGATGCGGCTGCAACGACCGACGGCTCTTCGACCGCCATCGGAACCAGAACGTCGCGGTGGTTCACGCGGAAGTTGAGAGCGATCGATAGGGGAAGGCCGTGAACAGCGATCACGTTCTCGCTCATGCGATCGGCAACTTCGAGGGTCAGGCGCCCACCGTCACGAAGGTGCTGAGCCGACTTCTCGGAGAGCAGGCCAGTTTCGATCATCGTGCGAAGCCGCTCCTCGATGCGCTCGCGGTAAAAACCCGGAATCCGGCTCGTTACGCTTGAGGGTTGGTCAGACATTCATGCCTCTTTCTCTCTTCACTCGCTAGGACTCCCGGTGGACGGTGGCACGGGCCACTGTGAATAAAGCTTCGCGCGCGCGGCTCTCAGGAAGGCCGGCTAGAGCCAGACATGCCGCCTCCGCCTTGGTGATGGCAAGCTCGCGGGTTGCCTCGAGGGCGCCCGTCTGCCGGAGAGCTTCGAGGAGACGCTCGTGCGACCGCTCGCTGACGAAATCCCGAGGACCGGTAACCAGCCCTTCGAGCACTGGGCGCAACGATGGGTCACGCTCCAGGGCAACGATCATAGGGTGAGTCATTTTGCCCTCTCGCAGGTCTGCAAAAGGAGCTTTCCCGATCGTCGATCCGTCTCCAGCGTAGTCGAGATAGTCGTCCACTAGTTGGAAGGCGACGCCGAGATGCAGCCCGTACTCTTCCAGCGCCTCGCATGCTCCGCTCGTCAAACCTCCGGCGCGCGCACCTGCAAACATCGCCCAGCGGAACAGCGCCGCCGTTTTGCCTTCGACGACTTGCATGTACGTCTGCATTCGACCATCAACGCGACCTCGGTTTTCGAGCTGAATCGCCTCGGCAAAGATCATCTCGTCGATGATGTCGAGGAGGCGCACCAGAACATCAGGCATTTCGGCTGCGCGAACCCGACGTAGTGCATCGACGAGCAACCAGTCTCCGGCGAAGATAGACGCTGCGTTTCCGTACAAGGTTCGGGCTGCCGGCTCGCCACGACGCTGCTCGCCAAGGTCGATGACATCATCGTGGAGAAGCGTGGCGCAATGTACGAGCTCGACCGCAACGCCGAAATCGCGAGTTCTCTCGTCGAGCCCATCGCCGAGTCGTGATGCGAGGACCACACACATGGGACGCAGTCGCTTGCCGGCGATTTGTAGGAGATGACGTGCGCTCTGGTGCACGACGGACTCGCCGATGGGCAAGTTCTGAATCGCTTCCTCAAGCGCGCCCATGTCCCACTTCACGAGGTCGGCAAGCTCCGCGAGGTGCGCGGAAAGCTCTCTCAAGCCTTGAGAATCGCAAACCGCTTGCAGACTGGTCAGCACGTCGGACGACGACTCGGCTCGAACCGCAGCTATGAGCGACATCGCGTGCCTCCGGTGACTCTCGCCCGTTTCATTGCTCTTGCTCTTCGGCCGCTCGAAGGTCGGCGGGATGGACCATTTGCCCCGCCACCAGGAGCCCGACCAGCCGCTCGCCGGCTCGTGATAGCGCACTCAAGCGGGAAAGTCGCTTGCGCATGTGGTCGACTCGGCGGCGATCCTTCTGGGTGAGCTGGGACCGCGAGGCATCGAGCTGCGCTTGGGCCGCCGAGAACGTCTCGATCGCTTCACGAATCAGATTGAGCTCCCGCCGCTCGTACACTCGTCGCAAGAGCTTCCACATGCTGCTCTCTGCCTCGTAGAAATCCTTGCGCTCGCCCGGACGCCAGGTCTTTTTCACGGCACCCCATCGCATCAACTCAGCCAGCGAAAGGCTCACCGCGCTGCTGCTCAACTGAAGCGTCTCGGACAGCGCGAGGGTGGTCATGGGCTCCGGCGACAGATAAAGGACGGTCCAGATGCGTCCCATGTGGCGCCGAAAGCCCCAGAACTCCATCAGCCGCCCCATCGCGTCGGCCGCTGTGAGCTCAGCCTCGCGCCACAAAGGCTCGGAATTACTTGATTCTGTTTGTTTGGCGGCTGCGATGGGCACTTCGTAAGCTCAGTTCTTTCAAATTTTCTTGAAGAGACGTAGGACCAAGGAGGGCCGAAGTCAAGAAAGACGCGTCATAGCTTGGCGCCTACCCCGGGGCTAGACTCGGCAGCTCCCAATGACCGAAAAGCTCAACAAGTACAGCGCCCGTATCACGCAGTCACCCGCCCAGGGCGCCTCCCAGGCGATGCTCCACGCTACCGGGCTCACGCGCGCGGATATGGACAAGGCCCAGGTCGGCATTTCGGCGGTTTGGTACGAGGGGAACAGCTGCAACATGCATCTCAACGACCTCGCTGAAATCGTCAAGCGGGGGGTCGAAGATGCGGGCCTCGTCGGGATGCGCTTCAACACGATCGGTGTCTCGGACGGAATCTCGATGGGCACCGAAGGGATGAGCTATTCGATGCAGTCGCGTGATCTGATCGCCGATTCGATCGAAACGGTGATGAGCGCACAATGGTACGACGCCAACATCTCGATCCCCGGATGCGACAAGAACATGCCGGGCTGCATGATCGCGATCGGACGCTTGAACCGACCGGCATTGATGATCTACGGCGGAACGATTCGGGCTGGGCGCGGCAACGCAGGCGAGAAGCTCGACATAGTGTCCGCGTTTCAGGCCTACGGCGAGCTCCTGGCACACAAGATCGACGAAGCGAAGCGCCTCGACATCATCGAGCATGCGTGTCCCGGTGCAGGAGCGTGTGGCGGCATGTACACCGCCAACACCATGGCTTCTGCGATCGAGGCGATGGGCATGTCGCTTCCTTACAGCTCCTCGATGCCGGCCGAGGACCGCGGCAAGCGGGAGGAGTGCCTGCGCGCGGGTGCGGCACTCAAGTTGCTTCTGCAAAAAGACATCAAGCCTCGCGACATCATGACCCGCCAAGCGTTCGAGAATGCGATCGTGACCGTCATGGCGCTCGGCGGCTCGACCAACGCGGTGCTCCATTTGATCGCGATGGCAAGGGCGGTCGACGTGCCGCTCACGCTCGACGATTTCCAGGCGGTGAGCGATCGCATCCCCCTTCTCGCCGACCTCAAGCCAAGTGGCCAATACGTGATGGAAGACCTGCACGAGGTCGGCGGAACGCCGGCGGTACTGCGGTACCTGCTCGACAAGGGCGTGCTTCATGGTGATTGTTTGACGGTCACTGGGAAGACCCTCGCCGAGAACCTCGCGGAGCTTCCTGACCTGAGCGAAGGGCAGGACGTGATTCATCCTTGGGAGAAGCCGATCAAGAAGACCGGGCATCTGACGATCCTGCGAGGCAATCTCGCCCCCGATGGCAGCGTGGCGAAAATCACCGGGAAAGAGGGCCTTCATTTCAAAGGCGAGGCCAAAGTCTTCGACTGCGAGGAAGACATGCTCGCCGCGATGGAGCGCGGAGAGATCCGAAAAGGCCACGTCGTTGTCATTCGGTTCGAGGGACCCAAGGGCGGACCGGGCATGCCCGAGATGCTATCCCCGACTTCGGTGATCATGGGGGCCGGCCTCGGCCAAGACGTCGCGCTGATCACCGACGGTAGGTTCTCCGGTGGCTCACATGGGTTCATTCTGGGGCACATCACGCCCGAGGCGCAGGAGGGGGGGCCGATCGCTCTTTTGAAAGACGGCGACCTCATCACCATCGACGCAGAGGCGAGAACGATCGATGTCGACATCTCTTCGCAAGAAATGAAACGGCGACGGGCCGAATGGAAAGCCCCGCCGCTCAAAGCCCAACGCGGGACCCTTTACAAGTACATCAAAAATGTGAAGTCGGCCTCGGAAGGCTGCGTGACCGACGAATGAGCGCCTCCGCTCGGGACTGAGCAGCGACCGTTCGCCCGGACCGTTCCGCCGTTCACCCGGTTTTTCCAGCAATTTCGCGCGGCGACCCTAGACTGCGCCAAGGGGAAGGCATTCGCCGAATCCCCGGGAAAGCACGATGTACGTCAACAAAGAAGGGCTTCGCGAGATTCGCAATGTCCTATTCAAGAGACCTACCGTCGGCCGTCTCGTCACGACGGCGTGGATCGGGTCTCTGTACATGACGATCCGTCAAGCCACGGTGGGGTTCCGTGCCCTCGATGAGCTGATCCATCCCGAATACCGAGACCAGAAGATCGACAGGCCGGTTTTCGTCTTCGCCAATCCCCGGAGCGGCACGACCCTCGTGCATCGGTTGATCAGCATGGACGACGAAGTCTTTACGACGATCAAGCTCTATCAGACCATCTTCCCGTCGGTTACCGCCACCCGGACGTTCAAGCAACTGGTCGAGGTAGCGCAAACCAGCGTCGGCGGCGTCCTCAATCGTGTCTACGAGTTCTTCAACAATCCGCTCGAGAGCCGGTGGACGGAGGTCCATCATCTGAGCTTGGATCAGCCGGAAGAGGATGTGTGCACTCTGCTCTGGAGCCTGCAATCGCCAGCATTGGGGTTGCTGTTTCCATTCATGGACGACCTCCAGAGCCAAACTTGGCTCGATCGACAGAGTCCCGAGCAGCGTGCTGCCTTCATGGATTCGTATGAGAGCACGCTCAAGCGGCACGTCTACGAAGCTGGCGGTAAACGCTTTCTCAACAAGAACGTTTTCTTCGCGCCAAGCGTGCGGTCCATGTACGAGCGATTTCCGGACGCGGCTTTCGTGTACTTGATCCGTAATCCGATCGATGGCCTGCCGTCGTTCTTGAACATGTTTTACCAAGCTTGGAAGGCCCACTCGCCGAGCATCCGTCCAGACGGGGAAGAGATCGAGGCACTCAAGCAGCTTGGCTATGACTACTACCGTTATGCGCTCGAACGCAGGCGAGAGATCCCGAAGGACCAGTTCATCGTCATTCGGTACGAAGACCTCGTCCAAGATCCGAAATCGACCATCCTCGGCCTGTACGGACGCCTCGGTATGCCGGTAAGCGAGAGGTTCGAGGCCAAGCTCGACGAAGCGGTCAAAGTACACCGCGATTGGGAGAGCTCACGCGACTTCGAGCTCGATTTCTTCGGCGTTACCCCCGAGGAAGTCTACAGCGAGCTCCGCGACGTCTTCGAAGAGTTCGGCTACGAACACCCCGCGCAACTCCAGCTCGAAGCCGCTGAATAGATCCCTAACGTAACGCCCCCGGCCGTTGTACATTGGGCCTTCTTGGAGGCTCTATGACGGAAGTCGAACGTTTCGAGTTCGTGGGCAGCGACGGTCAAACCCTAGCGGGGCGATTTCATGTACCGGCAGTCGACCCTGTCGCCTACGCGATCTTTGCTCATTGCTTCACTTGTTCTAAGGAAAGCAGAGCGGCCGCTCACATCAGCGCGGCGCTGGCTGCACAGGGCATCGCAACCCTGCGCTTTGATTTCACCGGCCTCGGTGAGAGCGAAGGTGACTTCAGCAGTACGACCTTCTCGCACAACGTCGACGATGTCGTCGCGGCCGCAAACGCGCTCAAGGAACGCCGCCGCGCTCCTGCACTGCTGGTCGGCCATAGCCTCGGTGGGTCCGCTGCATTGGCCGCTGCATCGCAAATTCCAGAGGTCGTTGCGGTAGCGACGATCGGCGCACCTGTCGAGCCACAGCATGTCGCCCGGCTATTTGGCGCGACTATCGAAGAGATCAACGAAGTCGGGCAAGCTGAAGTAGACCTCGGCGGCCGCCCCTTCACGATTCGCAAGACCTTCCTCGAAGACCTCGAAGCAAATTGCAACAAGGAGAAGATCCGATCACTCCGAAAGGCCCTACTCATCTTTCATTCCCCGCAAGACCGCATCGTCGATGTCGACAATGCGCGGTTGATCTACGAAGCCGCGCGGCATCCGAAGAGCTTCATTTCGTTGGACGGAGCCGACCACTTGCTCAATCGACGGGCAGACGCAGCGTATGTAGCTACGGTACTGAGGGCATGGGCGAGTCGCTACTTGCCAGAGGACATCGAGGAGGTACCCGAGGATGCACCCGAGGGCGGGGTCGTCGTCGAAGGAAAGACAGCAGGATACCTCCAGCGGATCCAAGCAAGGGGGCATGTCTTTTCGGCGGATGAGCCGGTGACCGTCGGGGGAACCGACCTCGGTCCAACGCCGTACGAGCTTCTGCTTGCAGGCCTCGGCGCCTGCACGTCGATCACGCTCAGGATGTATGCGCGACGCAAGGAATGGCCGCTCGAGAGTGTACGGGTCAAGCTCCGACACGACCGAGTTCACGCCAAAGACGTGGAGGACTCCGAGAAAGAATCCGGCATGGTGGACGTGATCGACAAAGAGCTCGAGCTCGAAGGAGACCTCACCCAGGAGCAACGCGAGCGCCTCTTCGAGATGGCTGGGCGTTGCCCGGTGCATCGAACTCTCCTCAACGAGATCAAGATCCGTTCGGAGCTGGTTACCGAGGCTTGATTTGACGACGGTTGCTGCGCTCAATGATGTTTCGCTCACGCTCGGGGGCGCGACGCTTCTCGACGGGCTGGGCCTGCAGGTGCACGACGGCGACCACATCGGACTCGTAGGACCCAACGGCTCAGGGAAGTCGAGCTTGCTGCGACTGCTTGCCGGCGAGCTCGAGCCCGACGGCGGACGAATCACCACGGCCGAGGGGGTCCGGGTCGGCTTCTTGCCACAAGAGATCGCACAGTTCCCCGACCAACCGCTCTTCGCGTTCGTCTACGATAGCGTCGCTGAGCGACCGCAGTTGCGCCGTAAGCTCGAACGAGCCGAGTCACGTTTGGCGAAGCTCCAAAGCTCGAAAGAGGCCGACGAGGCCGAGTTGGTCGAGGCTGCCAGCAGCGTTGCGGAGCTCCATGAGCGCACGGTGAGCCTCGACGGTCAATTCTCGGCGCACCAGGCGAAGCAGATCCTGCACGGCTTGGGTTTTGCGCAAAGCGACCACCGCCGCCCGCTTTCCGAGCTGAGCGGCGGTTGGAAAATGCGCGCGGTTCTCGCCTCGCTCCTGTTTCAAAAACCGGGGCTCTTGCTTCTCGACGAGCCGACCAACCATTTGGACATGCCATCGGTAGCGTGGTTCTCGAAATTTCTGCGATCTTACGGTCACGCCCTCTTCCTGGTCTCTCACGATCGGGAGTTCCTCAACGAACAGGTCAATCGGATCGTGAGCTTCGAGCCCGAGGGCGTGCGAACATTCCGTGGCAATTACGACGGCTATTTGAAGCAACGCGACGAAGAACGACAGGTCCTCGAGAACCGATCAAAGAACCTCGAACGAGAGAAAGCCCACCTCGAGCAGTTCGTTCGGCGATTCAGGGCCAAGGCCAGCAAGGCGGCACAAGTCCAAAGCCGAGTCCGCATGCTCGAAAAGATGGAGAACGTTGAGCTGTATCGGTCTGCACGCGAGACACGCTTCTCGTTTCCACCGACCGCCCGAGGGCCCCGCGTACCGCTTCGCGTCGATGAGCTCTCGAAGTCATTCGGAGACCTCGTCGTCCTCGACCGGGTTACGCTGGCAGTCGAGCGCGGCGACCGCGTGGCCATCGTAGGACCCAACGGCGCCGGCAAGACTACGCTTCTCAAGATCCTCTCCGGCGAGATCGACCCGACCGCGGGCCGCGTGCAGCTGCCAGGGCTGTCAGAAGTACGGTACTTCGCCCAGCATCACGCCGAAGCACTAAACCTCCAGCGGACCGTCTACGACGAAGTCATGTGCTCGAGTGATCAATCGAGCGCTCAGCGGGTCCGGGCAGTGCTCGGCGCTCTGTTGTTCGACGAGCTCGCGATCGAAAAGCGCGTCTCGGTGCTGTCGGGCGGCGAAAGGGCGCGCGTCGCGCTCGCCAAGATCCTCGTGCGGCCGGGCAACGTGCTGCTGATGGACGAGCCCACCAACCACCTAGACCTTCAAACCACCGAGGCGCTGACCGATGCCCTTGCCACCTTCGATGGCACGCTCTTGTTCGTCAGCCACAACCGTGCCTTCATCCGGCGACTCGTGACGAAACTGTGGGTCGTTCAAGACGGACAGGTCGAAAGCTACCCCGGTACCCTCGATGATTACCTCTGGTCCTGCCAGGAGCGTGAAGTCGCGCCGGCCACCGATGCCGCCGTCAAGCCGGAAAGCCAAAAGAAGAGCCAGCACGCGCGCAAAGAACAGCGACGCCGGGACGCAGAGCTCCGAGCGACACAGAACCGTGAGCTCAAGCCTCTCGAGAAGCGGGTGAAGGCCCTCGAAGAACGGATCGCGGAGCTCGAGGAAGCGATCGGTCAACACACCAAAGACCTGAGCATGCCCGAGCTCTATGACGACGCTTCGAAGAGGGACACCGTGATTCAACAAATGCAGACCGCACAGGCGGAGCTCGAGCGGTCCTTTGGGGAATGGAGCGAAACGCACGAAAAATTGGAGCGGCTCAAGGCGAGCTTCGACGCATGACCTCGTTTTTCCGCACGGCTCTTCGCATACGATAGAATCGGCCACATGGCTTCGCGACGTGGGTGGGGCGCAGCGTCGATCCTCTTGGGTCTTCTCGTCGTCCTGGTCTTCATCCCTGGGCTCAGCGACGAGTTCACCTGGGATGACAACGGCCTGATCCGCACTAACGAGAACGTGCAACGACCGGAACGCTACCGCGAGGCGCTTAGCACGCATTTCTGGAACGTCTCGGAGAACGCAGTCGAAGCAAACGAGACCTACAATCACTTGTACAGGCCGCTCGTGACGCTGGCTTACATCGCTCAGTATCGACTCTTCGGCCTCGACGCCATGGGCTACAGGGTGGTCAGCCTCGCGCTGCACGTGCTCTGTTGCGTCTTGGCGTTCTTTTGGCTCACGCGGCGACTCCCAGCCGACAACGACCGCCATCGCCTGGTCGCTTTCAGCTTGGGTGCCGCCGTTTTCGCCCTCCACCCGAGCCGGGTCGAGGCTGTTTCTTGGATTTCGGGAAGCACCGAGCTCTGGATGTGCGCGCTCGTTTTGTTGGGCGCGCTGGCTTTCGACTCGAATCGAAGCTGGGTGGCAGGGATCCTGCTCGCGGTCGCGCTCTTTGCGAAGGAGTCCGCCGTAGTCGCGGCCCCACTGCTCCTGGTCGATCGGTTCTTGGTCCATGGAGGTCGGAACCGAGCTGCATCGCTCGCGCTCACGACTCCCGTGATCGCAGCATTGATCGCGCGGATTTGGATCGTCGAAGTCGACCTGCCTTCGGGAGAAGCCCGTGATGCGTTGCCCCGGGCTCTCGCTTCGTTGGGTCTATACGCCCAGCAAGTCGTCGCCCCCTGGAACCCGACCGCCTTCCCCGGCATGCGGGTCTACTCGTGTGGGACCGGGGAGTCATTCTCGGCAGGCTGGTTGTTCGCCGGAACAATCTTCGTTCTAGCCATCGCGGCGCTTGGCATCCTCGCGCTTCGGCGAAACGCGTGGCGACCGGTTTTCGCCGATACCTTGTGGCTGGTAGTTCCGCTACTGCCGGTCGTGAACCTGCTCGACTTGGGGAGTCGCAACCTGACCGCGGATCGGTTCTTGTACCTGCCGATGCTGGGCATAGCCGCGATTGCGGCGCGCGGCATCTTGTGGCTCCTCGACAGACGACCCACCATTGGAAGGGCAACGGCGGTCGCTGTCGTAGTGCTCGTCGCAGGCTTTGCGGTCGTGACGTCGCTCCACTCGCGCGTGTTCGCTTCGTCGTCTTCGTTCTGGGAGTACGAAGCAGAGCGCAACCCCGAGAACCCGTTCGCACTCCACGCGGTCGGCACTGCGCGCACGCGGGCAGGGCTTCGAAACACAGGGCTCGCGCTTCTCCAACGCGCACAAGCACTCGCCGAGCGCACGTGCGTTCACACGGATGCGGTCCGTGCCGCGAAAGATCTCGCGTGGGCACTCTCGTTGACCGCCGGTCCCGATGACCGAGATAATCTCACCAGGCTGCAAGCCATGTATGCGCAGGTACCGCGGGACGGCCTTTTCGAGCACGACGGGCCCTCGGGCTGGTCCGTTCAGCTAATGCCGGAAGAAACCCGCGCCCTCATCTCCAACGAGCTCTACTACGCCCTACCCCTAGCCACGATCGAGGCGCGGCTAGGTCACGTCGATGAGGCGATGACGATTCTCGAGGCCTCGGCGTTGGGCAGGACCGCGCTTCATGCTCAATCCCGTTCTCTACGACTGCAGCTGCTCGCCGGCCAGGGACGCTTGCGCCAATCGCTCATCGAGCTCGCAAAAGAGCGGTCCATTCCCGATGTCGAAAGCCTGACCTCCGTCCTCGGCACCTTGCACGAGACGCTCAAGCGCCTGCATATCGCGCCCGAAGACCAAGCAGCCCTGGCCCGCTATGCGCTCGGGTTTGGCCAAGCACCGAACCATCTCGAGGCCCTGTCAGCCCGAGACCGAACGGTCCTAGAAGCCCTACGCGCCTACAGCATCGATGAGCCAGTCGACATAGATGCCCTAAAGTCGTACGCGGAAAACTCCGGCGAGCTAGCCCGCTTGATTCGACTGGCGGAGCGAAGGGACGGCATTCGCAATCTCGACGCCCAACTCCAGTAGGGTGCCAGCGTCAGCGCCAGTGCCAGCGCCAGCGCCAGCGCCAGCGCTCTAGTACGTTGCTGTCGCTACGGGGGTCTCTAGGTCGCCCACGTTGTGGACCAACACGCCGCCGTGGCTGATCGAATAGATGTACTCGTCGATGAAGACGCCGCGTGACACCTGGGGGAAGTATCCGCAGTCGCGGTAGAAGGCATCACCCACGAATGCGCCATCAATGGGAGGTATCCAGCCACCGCAATCGTTGATGACGAGGGCCGAGTGGTCGACACTTCCGCGCCGCGACAAGCCGGCGTCCGCGCTGACGTCCCAGAGCTCGAGGGTGCTCGAGAAATCTCCCTCGTTGGAAACGAAGGGAAACGCGAGAATCCCTTGATCAGCATAGAAGTTGAATGCCTTGTGATTGCGATTCGCCTCGGAAAAGCCCTGGCCCACGAGCGCTTTGAACTTCTGCACGGGATTCGCCGGGTTGGAAACGTCGAAGATCTGTAACGCCGTGCCGTTATTGATCTGCGTTTGCTCGTCGATGTCGCGGCCGATGGTCAGCAGATGGTCATCGCCGAGGGGGTGCATGTAGTCGCTGAACCCGGGGATCTTCAGCTCGCCCAGAACCGTAGGCTTCGTCGGGTCGCTGAGATCGATCGCGAACAGGGGGTCGATCTGACGGAACGTGACGATGTATCCGAGGTCACCGATGAACCGCGCCGAAAAGATGCGCTCGCCCTCGGCCAACGGCGGCGTTGCACCCACGACGGCGAGCCGACCCTCCTCGAGGCTCATGGTGGTCACGAAATTGTGAGTCACCGATGGGATCCAAACGTCGCCATCCCGCCAAGTCTCTCGGGTCGTGGCGATTCGGATCACGCCACCTCGCTCGTCGATCGAGAACTGATCGTTGACCAGCCCCGGAACGAAGCCCGAGCCCTGATAGGGAGTGCGCTGCGCCTCGGAGGACACCGCAAACCGGTGGACGGCTGTCCGATTGTGGTCGATATCGCGGTCGAACCAACCGTAGTCGGGCTGGGCCAGAATCAAAGTGTCGGCGTTGGCATAGACCTGCGACGCCTGACCTAAGATCGACGTGATGGCCGCGTCCCCTCCTGCGGCGATGTCGATCCCGAGGATCTGCGTCATCCCGTGATCGGTGAAGCCGGGCAGTGGCGAGTAGAAGTCCGCGCACTGAGGCGCCCGTTGCTGAATCTCACCTTCGACTCGCTCACCCCAAACCGGGAGCCACTCCTCGAGGGTGGTTTCGGGGATCGCCGCCTTCGCGGCTGTGGCCCAGAGTCGAGCTCGCTCTATCTCTTCCTCCCGCGTTTGCGGGTAGGGCTCTGCGTACACAACTTCCCAGAACTGGGGCACCGTCGGAGGTTGTTTCAATTGGGTTTGAAGGACGGCGCGAACGATGTTGTCGTGCCTTCGTGACGAGGTGTAGTAGCCCTCGACATAGATCTCTCGGATGGCCTCGGGCGTATCGCCTTCGAGCGAGATGACGGTCGTCTTCGTGTACGAGGGTCCGCAATAATAGTACGCTTCGTCCGCCGCGATTCCTACGGGCTCGGGCCCTCCGTTGCAGAGGTCACCGCCGCCTAGGGCTTCGACGCCGAACACGTTGGAGAATACGACGGCACGGTCGCCTTCGACGAACATCTCGATCGGGTACCCTTCGATCTGGAGATCGGCGACCCTCGAAGTCTCCGCAGCCGGCCACGAGTCGAACTCGTGGAACCCGTCGCCGCGGATCACGTAGAGCTTGGTTCCACCATCGCCAACCTTCACGATGTCGGCTTCGTCGACGCTCGCCACCTGACGGTTGGTGTCCGACACCCCAGAGGGCGTGTCGCCGTCAGCGCCCGCTGTTGGCGCGGCCGTGTCGTCGGGAGCGCCTTCAAGCACACCATCAAAGAAGACCGGTCCACCGCGACCGTACAAATCATCATCCTCGAAGGCCTTGAGCTCGAGCTCCACCTGCGCGATCGCGTCCTCTTGAATCGCTTGGAGGACCTCGCCGCACGTCCTGGCTTGCCGGAGCGCGCCTTCGTACTCGCTGACCTCGGGATTGGGGGTGCAGCCGACCAGGCCGGCGGCCACCACAAAGCAAAGAACCACATGACAATTGCGCATCCTCGTCCTCCTGATATGCGCCTAAAAGAAGCAATTCGCGTGCCCGCGAAAACCCAAGTGATTTCAGGGTAGCGCTTGGGCCAACTTGTGCCACTAGGCCCGTTCTTGCGGGGGCTACTGTATGGGCACCTGGGTTTGGGGCCCCCATTTTTTCTCGACGAACCAGGCGGCCACGGCAAGCCCCAAATACGAAGACAGGGCCATGACCGCAAACAGCGTCGGGGATTCGGGAAGGGGCAGGACGATGTTACTGTATTGCATCCCGAGCATCGCGATGGCGAAGATCCAGATGGGGAGCTTGGCGCGCGCGTACCTGGCGTAGATCGCAACGCCTCCGAGAAGCACGCCAGCCTCGAAAACGAATGCGATCACGGGATGGTTCCACAGCCCGAAGCCGACTTTGTATTCATTCCCCCAGAGCGGAAGGTCCGCGACATGTACCGGTAGATCGAGGATCCAATGGGAAAGCACGCAAAGACCGATCACGATCCCACCCCGTCGTCCCCAGGCGAAGCTTCCAAGCCATCCGACGATCAGCGCCCAGCCGATCGACGCGGTCAGGCTGTGCGTATACGGCATGTAATAGAGATCGAGCGGGCTCGACGCGGTAAAGCCTTCGGTGAGGCGGACCTTCTCGACCCCGGCCATCACCAGGATCGACCAAAGCACGTCGACGAATTGAACAGCCAAGAACAGGACCCACAACGGAACCCCACCTGTCCACCGAAGAGCGAAGCTCGGTCCGTAGTGCCCAACGAACATGAAGCGCACCCTACCAGCGATAGGCGTGCTAGAACACGGTCGTGATGACCGAGGCCAAGTCTGGAAAAAAGATCGTAGCGCTCCTTTTGGGGTTCGTTGCGCTGGCGGTGTTCGTCGCATGGCTCGGTTTCAAGGGCATACAAGGGCCGGGTGGGCCGGAGGGCACCGAGCTCACTGGGGCGCCCCGCGTCCTTGCTGAAGGTGTCATCTACGAAGCCAAGAGCGGCGACCCCGCGGTCGTTACAGCGCAGAACATTCGCTCTGGGAAGCTGGTGTGGCGCTCGGAGCTCGGCGCGATCACGACGCAACCGGTTCTGGTCGTCGAGGAGGATGTGATCGAAGTCCAAATCGCCGGCACACCATGGATGACCCTCGAGCGCGCGTCGGGGAAGCCGGTGGAACGATGAGCGAGTCTTCAACTCCGTGGCACCGGCGCTGGCACTGACACTGCCGCTGCCGCTCAGCGAAGCTCGATCGTCTGCCAGCGGCCGGCTTTCCACATCAAAGTGAAGGTCATCCCCTGCATGAGACGATATATGATCTGCGCGCCAAAGACTGCGACCAAGCCCATTCCAAGCACCGGACCGACGAGGTACACCGCGGGCAAGAACAGAAGCCACTGAAAGCTGGTGGCGATGATCATCACGCGCTTGACGTCGCCGACCCCCATCAGCGCGTTCATGAGGACCATTCCCAGCGTGTCGATGAACAGCGAGGCAGCGACGATCCGCAAGGGGGTGGTGGCGAGCGCCAACGTTGACGGTTCGTGGATGAACACGCCGAGAATCCATTCGGGCACGAGCACACCCGGCAAGCTCAACAAACCGACGACGGCGACGGCGATCTTGGTGACATCCCAACCCCACTGTTTCGCGTCGTTGGGATCGCTCCGACCGAGCGATTGACCGGCAAGCGACGCAGCAGCAAGACCAAAGCCGAGGCCGGGCAAGATCCCGACGAGGATCAAGTCGATGATTACCTTCGTCGCAGCCAGCTCCGAGGTCCCCATCCGAGCCACCAAGGCGAGAAACATGGTCATGCCCGCCGCGAAGAAGAACTGCTGTAGCCCTGCCGGCGCCGCGAGCTTGAGAATCGTCGTCACCGTTTGGCGGTCGGGAAGGCCGTGCATGAATCCAGCATCGCGTGCGTAGCTCCGGCCGAGAAAGAAGTACGACACCGTGCCAAAAATTGTCGAGATCGCCGACGCGACCCCAGCACCCGTCGCCCCAAGCTCTGGCGCACCGAGGTTGCCGAAGATCAGCACCCAGTTGAGGAAGATGTTGAGCACGTGCATCGAAATGAGGGTGCGCATGTAGAGAATGGACTTGTCGACCGCATTCCAATAGCCACGAAACGCGAAGTTCATGCCCATGGCGGCCATCGCAAAGAGGCGGGCGCGCAGGTACGGAACCCCCTGCTCTACCACTGCCGTGTCCGTCGACAGCCAAGGGAAGTATTCGGGGGCAAACGTGATCAGAACTGCCGACCACGGAACGGCGACGATCACGGCGATCAGCAAGCCCCCGTTGAGCGGTATCGCTGTTTCGGATCGCCTTGCCTCCCCGACCCGCCGGGCGGCCATCGCTTGCACGCCGGCCGACAGTCCGAGCACGAACGACGAAAGCAGAAAGTTTGCGAAGCCCCCGAGCCCGACACCCGCCAGGGCTGCGTCACCGAGCGTGCCAACCATCGCCGTATCGACCAGGTTGAGCACGTTCTGGGAGAGCATGCCTCCGATGATCGGAAGGGCGAGACCTAGGATTCGTCGTCGCCGCTCGACAGGCACGGCCAACAGGTGTGCCTTCGCGACGGCTGGCTCATCCACCCGGCGACTCTAGGACGCGGCGCGATGCTCGCAAGTTATCGGGGGGCCATACGAAGCGCGCCATCCAAACGAATGACCTCGCCGTTCAGGTAGCCGTTTTCGACGACATGGCATGCGAGTGCACCAAACTCGTCGGGGCGCCCGAGGCGGCTCGGATGCGGGATCGTTGCAGCCAAGGCTGCGCGAATCTCTTCCGAGAGCATGCCGAGAAGCGGAGTGTCGAACGTGCCGGGGGCGATGGTGACGACGCGAATCCCTACCTTCGAAAGATCGCGCGCGGCTGGGAGCGTCATCCCGACGATGCCCCCCTTCGATGCAGAGTATGCGACCTGGCCAATCTGACCATCGAAAGCCGCTACCGAAGCCGTATTGATGACGACGCCACGCTCGTGATCTTCCAGTTCGTTCTTGGACATCGCAGACGCGGCGAGTCTCAGTACGTTGAACGTACCGATGAGATTGACCGAGATCACTTTTTGGAAAGCCCCGAGATCATGTGGCGTGCCGTCTTTGCCCAAAGTTCGCATGCCGATCCCGATGCCGGCACAGTTGATTGCAGCACGAAGGGCACCGATTGAGGTGGCGAGGGCGATCGCGTCTTCGACCTGCTGGGCGTCGCTGACATCCGCAGGCACGAAAGAAGCCGGATCGCCCAGCTCAGCCGCCAGCTTCTCGCCGCGTTCCGCGTTCAGATCGACGATGACCGCGCGCCCACCTTTACTCACCCACTGGCGGACGGTTGCCTCGCCTAGACCCGAAGCTCCACCCGTGACCATCGCTACCGAACCGTCGATTCTCATCACGACCTCCGACCGCGGATGCTTCGCCCTACCAGGCCGCTCGTCAAGCAACTAGCGTCGGGGCCCCGCTACAGCTAAACCGGGCGCGTTCACGCTGGGTAGGGGAACCAGTGCTCTTCAGCAGCCTCGACTACATCGTTTTTTTGGGAATTGCCGTCGCAGGCTTTTGGCTGTTGGCGAGACAGGCCCGGCTTCGAATGGTGTTTCTCTTCGTCGCCTCGTGCCTGTTCTACATGGCGTGGCACCCGGCGTACATCGTCCTGATCCTCACCTCGACGGTGGTCGACTACGTAGTCGGCTTCCGGATTCACGCCAGCACTGACGAAAAGGTCCGCAAACGATGGCTCATCGTGAGCCTCGTTTCGAATCTGGGCCTTCTTGGCATCTTCAAGTATTTCAACTTTGCCTCGCAAGCCACGGCCGACGTTTTTCATCTCCTGTTCGGGATCACGATCGAGCACCCGCCGTTCCTCGATGTGCTGCTTCCCGTCGGCATCTCGTTCTACACGTTTCAGACTCTCAGCTACACAATCGACATCTATCGGCGAAAGCTCGAGCCGACGCGCAGCTTCTTTCAGTTCGCTGTCTTCGTCACTTATTTCCCGCAGTTGGTCGCCGGTCCAATCGTTCGAGCCTCGCAGCTACTCCCACAACTCGCGCGTACGATCACCCTCCGCGAGAACCAGGTTACTCAAGGCATCTTTCTCATCGCGACGGGCCTCGTGAAGAAAGTTGCGATCGCGGATTATCTTTCGGTCAATCTGGTCGACCGCGTCTTCGATCAACCCGAGCTCTACACCACGGCAGAGGTCGTCGTCGCCTTGTATGGTTTCACGATGCAAATCTACTGTGACTTCTCCGGCTATACGGACTGCGCTCGCGGCTCGGCAAAGCTGATGGGTCTCGAGCTTCCCGAAAACTTCGACCGCCCGTATCAGTCCGCAAGCCCGGCGGAGTTTTGGCGGCGATGGCACATCACGCTCTCCACCTGGCTTCGCGACTACTTGTATTTCCCCCTCGGCGGCTCGCGCGTCGGCCCCCTGCGGGCGTACTGGAACCTCTGGCTCACCATGTTTCTCATCGGGATTTGGCATGGCGCGTCGTGGACGTTCGTGTTCTACGCGATCCTCCAATCCATGGCGATGGTCATCCATCGCTTCTTCTATCGTCGGTCGGGGCGCACCCGGGACACCATCGATGCATGGCACGTCCATGCTTTCAAGGTGTTCTGGGCGCTCCAGTTCGTGGTGTTCTCGCGGATCCTGTTCCGTGCGACCAGCCTTCAGAACGCGGTCGATGTCACGGCGCGTCTCGGGGGCGGCACCTATGGTACCGCTCAGATTTCAACCGAAGTGTGGGCCATGCTGATCATCACCTTTTTGCTCCACTACACGCCAAAGCGATGGTTCGAATCGATCGAAGCACGCTTCATGGCCATGCCGGCGCCCGCCCAAGGAGTTGCGCTTGCGTGTCTCGGCTTTGCCCTCAGCTTCATCGCGACCAGTCAAGTCGTCCCCTACATCTACTTCCAATTCTGATGACGAAACGAACCATCACACAAACAACTCCCCTTCAGCACCTCGCAATTGTGACTGCGTTCATGCTGGTCGCGTGCGCGCTAACCTACGTCGTGCCTCCGCTTCGCGCGCTGCGTCCCTGGATTCCAACTGAAGAGGGCATCCCGATCGTACGGCTCTTCCAACGATGGGGTGAGATCCCCGCCTTTGCCGGCCATGGAGGCTCGTATCGTGCGTCCACCACCGGCGCGATCGGCACCGAACGGCTCGCCGAGAGCGTCGGCGACACGGTGGCCGCGAATTTGGGCGCTCCGAGGACCAAGCCAATCCACAAGCCCTCAGACGGCTCCATCATAGACCCGTCGGAGTACGCCGGCATTTCGGTATTGATCGAAGATCCTTCGGGCCGCGGGATGGCACCCTTCTACCGCGCCCTCGAAAGGACGGCGAAGAAAAGAGCCGGGGCAATCACACGGGTCGGCCACTATGGTGATTCGAGCATTGCAACCGACCTGATCACGTCGACGGTCCGCGAACAGCTTCAGCGTCGCTTTGGGGATGCGGGGCATGGCTTCGTCATCGCCGCAAAGGGATACATACCCTACAAGCATCGAGGCGTCCGCCAATCGTCCAACGAAGAGAGCTGGATCACACGCGAGGTCGCGCGTCGGCAAGATCGTCACGGGCGCTACGGGTACGGAGGCGTTCAATCCAGGGCGCAGAGGGGCGCCTGGGCACGCGTCGGCACTGCGTCACGTGGAGAGCTCGGTACCAAAGCATCACGTTTCGACATCTACTACCAAGAACAGCCACGCGGCGGAACGTTCTCGGTGCGATTGGATCGCGGAGACTGGGAGGAGGTCTCGACGAAGGCGCCCGAGCTGGGCGATGGGGTCTATTCTGTCGAGGCCTCCGATGGTCCACATCAGCTTCAGGTCCGCTATGCGAAAGGCGGCCCGGTGCATTTCTATGGGGTGGTCGTAGAACGAGATGGGCCAGGGGTCGTTTACGACTCCCTCGGCCTGGTAGGAGCGCGCGCCAATCGGCTGCTCAATTTCGACGAGTCGCACATCGCGAGCCAACTGCAGCAACGTGGCACCGACCTCATCGTGCTCGGGTTTGGCGGAAACGAAGCCAGTGACGACAAACCAGAAGAGGTCTTCTACGAAGACTACGCCCAGGTCCTAGCCCATGTCCGCCAGGGACGCGAAGACCTCGGTTGCCTGGTGTTTGCGCCGCTCGACCAAGCGTCACGGCAACGCGGCCGAATCCGGACGTTGGAGACGATCCCGAGAATCGTTGCGGCCCAGCGGCGAGCGGCGTTCGAAGCGGGGTGCGCCTTCTACAACACGTGGGAGGCGATGGGCGGACAAGACGCCATGCGACGGTGGTACAGGGCGCAACCCCGACTTGCGATGAGCGACTTTCGACACGCAACTCCCGCTGGCTACGAGATCATCGGCAACATGTTCTACAAGGCTCTGTTGGCAGGCTTTGCCAACTACTTGGCCGATGGCTCGTCGAGAGATCCCGCGTCTGCCGAGGCGGTAGACCCGGTCTTGGCATCCGAGTCGCCCGAGGGCGGCATTCCGTCGAGCAAGGCTGACACCAGTACCTCGCCCAATCGCTGATAGCCGAGGCGCGTATAATGGATGTGGTCTTGCGAAGCGTAGGCGGGGTCGCTCGCAGCCCATTGCACCGTCGAGAGGGCGCCGCCTTGGAACGCGACGAGATCGAAGAACCCGCACCCGTGCTCCAGTGCAACGCGGTGCTGCACGGAGATCACCGCTGCGGTGCGCGCGCGGTCCTCGAAGACGCGGTCTTCGACCTGGGTGGGCCGATCGGACGGGCCGATCAAGAGACAGGATGCGTCCGGCACGGCGTCACGCAACCGTTCGATGACAGCCCGCAAGTCACGCTCGTAATCTTCGAGAGGAGACTCGTCGCCACTTTCGTTCGTGCCATAGGCCAACACGACGAGGTCGGGGTCGCGGCGTTGAAGATGCTCGTGATACAGGGCGTCGTCCCACAAGAGCTGATAGCGCGCGCGCGATCCATTGATGCCCAGAGTATCGACGACGACCCCTGGTTGATCCCGTTCGACCGTCAGGCCGAAAAGCCAAACCGGTCGTTTGCTGAGCGTTCGGATTTCGAAGCTATGAGGTCCGTCCGGGACCCGAAACGTGGCGTACGCGGGTTCGGCGCTCGAGGCCCTCGTCGAGATCCGTCGCGCTCGTCGACCGTCGATCAGGACATCTAGGTCCCCCCCACGGGGTGTCCTCAGATAGTAAAGCTCAAAGAAACTGGCCTTTCGGCCGTGATCACCCTCTTCTGCGGTCCTGACTGCGCCGAACGATCCCGGACGACTACTCGCCATTGCAACTCCGGCGAGTCCGACTCGCTCGACCTCCGAGTCGCCGACGCGAATGCGATGAGTCTCCCACCGCTCGGCGTCACTCTCGATGTTGATGTCTCGATGCCGATAGGTTCGCCACGGGTGCACGGGCACGACGAAGCCATGCCCGGCATCGCCGAACCTCGCTTGCAGCTCGCGTCGAATGTGCCCAGTAAATAGATCACTCGCGACGTGGGAGGCCCCGAAGAACACCAAGCGCGCTTGCCCTTCGCCAGCCTGCGCCCGTGCCAAGGCTTCGTGTAGAGCTTTCATCGACTGGCCGTCGCGATCCTCGATCGCGATATCGAGCCCCAGCTTGTCGTTGGGCGGCGGCTGAAGAAGACGAGGCCCCATGCGCTGGGCCGACTTCACGGCCTCGAGAACTCCGGTCTCGTCGATCGCTGCAGGTGCCTTCGTCGCCGTGTCGGCTGACGTCGTGGCGGCGCCGTAGCCGAGCGTCCACACGCCCGCCAACGCCAATCCCATCGAAACGACCGCCAACGGCGAGCCCCATGGATTTTCGAGCCGCACGTCCCCACAATGGCGATCCGTCCCGATCCAGTCAAATTGACGTGGAAACCCGCGAAAAGTCGGCCATTATGCGCACCATGGTCAAGCGAGAGCTGCTGCTGAAAGCGGCGAAGTTCGACGTAGCACGATTGAAGTTCGAGGCGCCTGGCGGGACGGAGATCATTCGGGACGTCGTCGAGCATCCGGGCGCGGCGGTGATTCTGCCCGTCCTCGACGATGGCCGGGTCGTGATGATCCGAAATCTACGACGCATAGTCGGCAAAACCCTGTGGGAGCTGCCGGCTGGGACGCTGGAAGGAGGCGAGCCCCCTGAGGAGTGTGCGGCGCGTGAGCTCGAAGAGGAGACGGGCTACCGTGCCAAGACGATCAAACCCCTGACCGAGTTCTTTGCTTCACCGGGGATCTTGAACGAGAGGATGTACGGCTACCTGGCGACAGAGCTCGAGCGAACCGCGCAAGCGCTCGATGAATCCGAAGAGATTGAGGTCTTCCCCCTCCCCTCGTGGCAAGTGCGCGACATGCTGAAAGACGGACACATCGAAGATGGAAAAACCATAGCGCTACTGCTGTACTGGATGCACATCTACACCCCTGAATGACCCACTGAAACCAGACCGTCAGAACCGCGATGGAATTGCTAACCCGTATTCAAGAAAACTGGATTGTCCTGCTGATCCCCTTGATCAGCGCCTTCGTCGGATGGTTCACGAATGTCGTCGCCGTCAAAATGATGTTCCATCCGGTCGAGTTCGTCGGCATTCCCCCGTACCTGGGATGGCAAGGTGTTATTCCAGCCAATGCTCTACGTCTCGCCAGAGTATCGAACGCGCTGATCACGGAAAAGCTTCTGTCGTTGCGGGACCTCTTCGATACGAGTTTCCGCGCAGAGGTCTTTACAGGCAAACTCGGAGCGGTCGTCGATGACATTACCGAACAGGCAATAGACGAGGTCGCGAACAACCATGCCAAGCCGATGTGGGACAACAGCGGCGAGTTCATGCAGAACAAGGTACGGGCTTTGGTGCGCGCAGAGGTCGTCGAAGTCTCGCGGGCCATTGCCATGGACATGGCGGACGACATCGACGCGATTCTCAACATCGAAAAGACGATCCTGGAGGCAATCGAGCGTCACAAAGGCCTCATGGGCGAAATGTTCTACGACGTTGGTCGCAAAGAGTTCAGATTCATCGAGCGTTCGGGCCTGTACTTCGGTTTTCTCTTTGGCATTGTTCAAATGGCGGTGTGGGTGATGTATCCGGCGCCATGGATCTTGCCTGCGGCGGGGTTCGGGGTCGGCTACATGACCAATTGGATCGCCCTGAAGCTGGTGTTTCATCCTCGAGAGCCGGTGAAGATCGGTCCGGTGACCGTGCAAGGGCTCTTTCACAAGCGTCAGGCAGAGGTCGCGCAAGCATTTGGTCGAACCGTGGCCGACAAGGTCCTCAATGCCGACAACATCGTCATCTCGGTCATGGACAGCCCAGGTGCCCTTCGGATGAACGAGATCGTCGCGCAGCGAGTCGGCGAGCTGATCTCCAAGTACGAAGCCCACCCGATGGCCGCCCTGGTGCTCCCCATCGAAAAACGCCCTTTGCTTCGTGCCGAATTGCTCGAGCGGCTCGAGCGGGAATGGCCGAAACCTGGGGGCTTCTTCCATACCTTCGCCGGCGAGGCGGTAGACCTTCAGGGAGAGCTCGAGCGCCGAATGGCATCACTGGACAGGGAGACCTACGAAGGCGTGCTCCGGCCCGCGTTTCAACAGGACGAGTGGAAGCTGATCGCCGCGGGGGCGGTGCTCGGGACCGTGGCCGGCGTATTGCAGCTGGTCTACATCTTCGGCGACGCGATGGAGCGCCTCAGCCGATAGCCCTCGACCGCTTGGCGAACGCCCGCTCAACGGCTAGAACTTGGCGCCGTGGAACGAACTGCCACACTTCTGGTTTGCTGCCCGGACCGTAAGGGCCTCGTCGCCGCGCTCGCGCAGCTGCTCTATGGCCACGGTGCGAACATCCTAGATGCCGATCAACACACCGACCCTGTGGCTGGCCAGTTCTTCCAGCGCATCAAATTCGACCTTTCCGAGCTCCGCACCGACCGAACCAGCCTCGAAACGGCGATCGCCGAAGTCGCCAACCGTTTTGGGATGAGCTGGCGACTGGCCGACGGCAAGCAGCGAGCGCGAACGGCGATCTTCGTGTCGAAGTATGATCACTGCTTATACGACTTGCTCCTCCGGCAGCGGTCCGGGGAGCTCGCCACCGACATTCCACTCATCCTCAGCAACCACGCCAACCTCGAACCAGTCGCCGCGCAGTTCGGGGTCCCGTTTCACCATCTTCCCGTCACCAAGGACACCAAGCGCTCCCAAGAGGACAAAGCGATCGAGCTCATGCAGGCGGCCGACATCAATCTAGTCGTGCTCGCCCGCTACATGCAGATCCTGACCCAAGATTTCCTCGAAGCGTATCCGAACCAAGTGATCAACATCCATCACTCGTTCCTGCCGGCTTTCATGGGCAGCAAGCCTTACCACCGTGCCTACGAGCGCGGCGTGAAGTTGATCGGTGCAACGGCGCACTATGCCACTTCAGATTTGGACGAGGGCCCGATCATCGAGCAGGATGTGGTTCGGTGCTCCCACCGGGATTCGGTGCAGGATCTCGTGCGCAAGGGCCGCGACCTCGAGAAGGTCGTCTTAGCGCGAGCGGTGCGGTGGCACCTTGACGATCGCGTCCTCGTCTATGACAACAAGACGGTAGTCTTCAACTAACCCCTCGAGGAGGTCGCATGTCCGACAGAGTTAAGCTCACCATCGATAACGGCGTGGCCACCGTTCGCCTTTCGCGGGGCGACAAGCTCAATGGGCTGGACCCGGACATGTTCGACGCGTTGATCGAGACAGGGAAGCGCGTGGCGACAGACACGGCGGTGCGCGCGGTCGTCTTGCACGGCGAAGGCAAGGGCTTCTGCGCCGGTCTCGACTTCCAGGCATTCATGGCTACAGCCGATATCAACGAGAAGTTGCTCGAGCGCGGCGCTGAAAGCCCAGCGAATGTCGCGCAGCGAGCCGCGTGGGTTTGGCAGGAAGTCCCGGTGCCGGTGATCGCCGCCGTGCACGGGGTCGCGTTCGGCGGGGGTTTGCAGATCGCCCTCGGCGCCGACCTCCGCTACGTCAGGCCGGACGCGAAGCTCTCGGTGATGGAGATCAGGTGGGGACTGATTCCAGACATGAGCATCACGCAAACACTGCTTCGGCTCGTTCCGATCGACATCGCGAAGGAGCTCACGATTACCGGCCGAATCCTGTCGGGCACCGAGGCCGTGGAGCTCGGTGTTGCGACCAAGGTCTGTGAGGATCCGCTCGAGGAGGCGCACGCCATGGCAAGGCTCATCACCAAGAAGTCACCCCACGCGATCCGTGCCGCGAAGAGACTTTTCAACGAGGCCCCGGACTTGTCGCAAGCCGATGCGCTCAAGCTCGAGACCGAGCTGCAGGTAGCGCTCCTCGGAAGCCCCAATCAAATGGAGGCGGTCCAGGCCAACATGATGAAGCGCGATCCCTCATTCGCCGACCCCGAGTGATCAGGGCTTGCTAGGCGGCCGGGACACCTTTGCTTCGTACTGACAGCAATCGGGGGGGCACACATCGTGTGACGGGCCGCGCTTGCCAACCGCTTGCCGCGTTTCCGTCCGGCCGAGGCGCTCCTCGATGAGCTCGCGGATCATCGAGACGAAAGCCGGATGCGTTCCCACGGTAGCTGATCGTGTCAGAGTAATGCCGAGATTGTTCGCGTGATTACGCGCCTCGATATCGAGGTCCCAGACCACCTCCATATGGTCCGACAGGAACCCTATCGGTGCGACGACAACGTCCTTGACGTTGATCCGCGCAAGTGCGTCGAGATGCTCCAGGATGTCGGGGCCGAGCCAGGGCACGTGCGGGGGTCCGCTTCGGCTTTGGTAAACCAGCTGCCAACGATCGTTGCGCGCCCCCTCCGCGACGAGCCGTGCCGTCTCTTCCAGCTGGTCCGTGTAGTCGGAGGTCTCCGCCATCGAGATTGGAATGCTGTGTGCGCTAAACGCAATGCGCGCGCTTTCCCGACGCTCCTTGGGAAGCGTCCCGAGAGCGGCGAGCAGGCCGTCGACATTAGCCTCGATGAAGCCCGGATGGTTGTAGAAGGCGCGTATCTTGTCGACCTCGGGAGCTCCGTCGCCTATCTCCTGTCGGGCCTCCTCGATGCTCTCGCGATACTGGCGGCAGCCGCTATAGCTGCTGTACCCCGAAGTCACGAAGGCAAGCGCGCGCTTTCGTCCGTCTGCTTTCATCCGACGCAAGGCATCTCCAAACATGGGATCCCAATTGCGGTTACCCCAATAGATCGGAAGATCGATGTCGTGTGCCTTCAACTCCTCCTCGAGCGCGGCAATCAAAGCGCGATTCTGTTCGTTGATCGGACTCTTGCCGTCGAAATGATAGTAGTGCTCTGCGACTTCCTCGAGTCGCTCCTTGGGAACGTTCTTCCCCCTCACGACGTTTTCGAGGAAAGGCATGACATCCTCGCGCTGCTCGGGCCCCCCAAAGGAAGCGAAGAGCAAGCTGTCGTACTCTGGTGGGGGTTCTTTGCTCACGGCCGAACTCTCGCCCCTAAAATCGCCGGTGGCAAGTGAACGGTCTTGCCAAGCGATCGCAGCTGTGCTCTAGGTCGCTTGTGCGGGTGACGATCCTCGGAAGCGGGAGCGAGGGGAATGCGCTTCTTCTGGAATCCGACGCGACGAGCATCGTCGTAGACGCCGGTCTTTCGCACCGAAAGCTCGTTGCGAGGCTGGCGACCCTCGGGCGAGGCACCCCGAATGTTTCATCGGTGTTGATCACCCATGGGCATACGGATCACGCAGCGCACGCCTCGGTGTACGCGACGCGATGGGGCTGCCCGGTACGCGCGACTGCGGTCACTCTGAAGTCGCTCAGACTGCGGTCGGCGGTGGAATCCCATCCCTTCATCGTGGGGCGCAGGTTCCGCGTCGGTGACATCACGGTGCACAGTTGCGCGGTTCCGCACGATGCGCCGCAAGTGGCATTGGTGTTCGAAACGGCGTTCACCAAGATCGGCCTCGTCACTGACCTCGGGCACGTTCCGAAGGGCCTGTCGCGCTTCCTAAGAGGATGCGACACCCTTCTTCTCGAAAGCAATCACGACCCGGAGATGCTTCGAATGGGACCCTACCCTGCAGTCGTCAAGCGGCGGGTGGCCAGCGCTCTTGGACACCTCTCCAACGAACAAGCGAGCGACCTTCTCGCGGATCTTTCGCACGCCCCCGCCTGCGTGGTGTTGATGCACCTCTCGAAAACCAACAACTCGGTTAGACTCGCACGGAGCTCGGCCGAAGCTGCCTTAGGGCACCAGCAGACTCAGCTCCTCATCGCGCGACAACACGAGCCGATGGAGCTTCCGTACGTTGGCGCCCAACAACTCCAACTAGGGCTCTAAGCGACGATGGGCCTTTGGTACGACGAAACCTTCGACGGTCACACCCGACTCGGTCTTCGCGTCAAACAGACCCTCTTCTCCGACGAGAGCCCTTACCAAAAGGTCGAGGTGATCGACACGGTCGCCTTTGGGCGGGTCCTGGTCATCGACAACATCTTCATGACGAGCGAGTACGACGAGTTTCTCTATCACGAGATGCTCGTGCATCCGTCACTCACCACCGCGCCCGAGATCGAGCGAGTGCTAGTCATCGGTGGTGGCGACGGTGGCACCGTACGTGAGGTGCTCCGATACTCCGACGTGAAAGAATGCGTGATGATCGAGATCGACCAGACGGTCGTCGATGCATCCAAGAAGTTCTTGCCGAGTATTGGAACAGCGTGGGATGACCCACGACTCGACGTGCGTTTCATCGACGGCATCGACTACGTAAAGCACAGCGACGATCCCAAGTACGACGTCGTGCTTCTCGATGGGACCGATCCAATCGGGCCGGGCGCGGTCCTCTTCGATCAAGCCTTCTATCAGGGATGCAAGCGAATGCTCGCCCCTGACGGAGTCATGGCTCTGCAAAGCGCGTCACCGCTTCTGATGATGGATGTGTTCGTCGAAACTCAACACAAGCTGCGAAGCCTGTTCGCGGAAGTGCATCCGTACATGGGGCCGGTACCGCTCTACGGCACGGGCACCTGGAGCTGGACGTGGTGCTCCGACACCGGCGAGCCACTCAGGGCGATTCCGGAGCGGCAAGCCGAGATCGTCGAGGCAGCGAAGGCCTACAACGACGAGCTTCACCGAGCGGTCTTCGCGCTCCCGAACTACGTGAAACGCGCGCTCAAGCTCTGAAGGTAGCGCTGGCACGGGCACGGACACTATCGCCAGCTCAGTACCAGCTTCCCGAATGTCTCATTGGCATCCATACGCGCATGCGCGGCCTGGATTTCCGTCATCGGCAAGACCTCGTCGATGATCGGTTGAAGCTCACCAGTTTCGAATTTACCGAGCATCTCACGGGAAAACGTCGCTGTCAGCTCGGCTTTCTCCGCGCGCGAGCGACTTCGCAACACGGACCCACGAATCGACGCACGCTTGGCAAGGAGAACGCCGAGAGACAGCTCCCCCTTCACGCCTCCCATCAGACCGATCACGATGATGCGGCCCTTCGCAGCAATGACCTTCAGGTTTTGCGTGAGGTATGCGGCCCCAACCGTGTCGAGGATGACATCGACGCCTCCGGGCATGGCTTCCAACACCTGGTCGGCAAACTTGCCGTCGTCGATCAGGACGGCATGGTCGAGCCCAAGCGACGAGCAGCGCGCGAGCTTGTCTACGGTTCTAGAGGTGCCGACGGAGGTCGCCCCAGCCACGGTCGCGAGCTGAATCCCCGCCGTACCAACGCCACTTGCCACTGCATGGAACAAAACCGACTCGCTGCGCCGAAGGCCACCTTGGAGCACGACGGCATCGTACGCCGTGAGAAACACTTCCGGTATCGCAGCCCCCTGTTCGAGCGACAGCCCATCGGGAACGCGCATCAGCTCCCGGGCTTCCGTGACGACCCGTTCGGCCATTCCGCCGCCGCCAACGATGCCCATCACCCGATCACCGGGCGCCCAGCCTTCGACCTTGGCACCCGCGGCTTCGACGATACCGGCGAACTCGAGCCCGGGCACATCACTCGGGACGCCGGGCGGCGCAGGATAAAGCCCTCGGCGTTGCAGGCAGTCTGCGCGGTTCAAGCCCGCTGCCTCGACTCGTACGAGTACTTGGGTCGGGCTAGGTTTCGGGAGCTCGATCTCGCCTATCTCCAATACTTCTGGACCGCCCGCTTCGCGAATTCGAACTGCTCTTGCTCTCGGCATGAGGCCGATCGTAACCCGTGATGCCAAGCCGTCCAGTGGCAACGGCCGTGCTACGTTCGCGACGATGAACGCCAACGTCGGAAGCTTTCTGCATCGCTGGGCAGCACGCGATCCCGCACGGACGGCGATCATCGACTCGGGCCGCGGCGACCTCGCTTGCAGCTACGAAGCACTCGACCGCGAGGCCGGCAGGGTCGCGGCATCCCTCGTTGCCCGAAGCCTCGGCCCAGGAGACCGGGTCGCTGTGTGCACCGACAACGGGCTCGAGTTCGTCGCGGCTTGGTTTGGTGCAGTGTATGCGGGATGCACGACGCTCCCGATTCCCGTCATGTCGACCTCCCACGAGATCGCATTTCGCCTCGAGCACGCCCGTTGTAGGGCGCTTCTATGTGATGCCGCCCACTTCGACCTTTCGCACGACAGCTCGAAGCGCGCAGGCACCGACACGGAGATCATCCGGGTCGACGAGGCGATCGAGGACGCGCGCGGAGAAATGCCACCGGCCGTGTGCAATCCAGACGCGCTCGCGATGATTCTCTACACCTCGGGCACCACCGGAGCCGCCAAAGGCGTCTGCATCACCCATCGTTCGCTCGGCACGCACACGGCTGCTCTCGTTAGGCACACCCTCGCACTCTCGAACAAGGATCGGGTGCTCGGCACTCTACCCTTGACGCACTCTTACGGGATTCGCATGACGCTATTGGTTCCGTTCTGTGCTGGCGCCAGCACGGTTTTTGTCCCGCGTTTTTCGCCCGAGCGCACGTTGGACCTCTGCACCAAGCACGAGGTGACCTGGCTGCCCGGGGTACCGACGATGTTTGTCGCTTGGGCCGATCAGGCCAGACAACCGCCTCCCCCTACGCTTCGCTGGTCGATGAGCGCCGGTGCCCCGCTCGTTGAAGATCTCCGACTTCGGGCCGAAGAACGTCTCGGCGCCACCGTCCGCCAGGGGTATGGGCTCACCGAAGCCACGTTCTCGACGATCAACGCACCCCCTGACGAAGCCGTACCTCGATCCGTCGGTCAACCGGTATCGGGCGTCGAAATCCGGATCGGAAACGAGGACGCTAAAGCCCTCCCGACGGGCACCCGGGGCGAAGTTCTGGTCCGCGGCCAGAACGTGATGGCTGGGTATCTCGATGACAAGACCGCGACCGCTCATGTGATGCGCGGCGGTTGGCTTCACACCGGGGACATCGGTGTCGTCGACGAGGTGGGCCGACTGACCGTGGTGGACCGAAGCAAGGATCTTATCTTGCGAGGCGGACACAGCATCTACCCGTTCGAAGTCGAAAGCGCAGTGGGCGCACATCCGGCGGTCGCCGACATCGCGGTAGTTGGTGAGCCGGACAACTACTATGGCGAAGAGGTCGTCGCCGTCATTGTGCTGCGCACGCCTGTCACCCTGCACGAGCTCGATGCCTGGGCGCGGGAACGCCTCGCGCCCCACAAGATTCCGAGGCGGTACGCTTTCGTCGAGGGTCTGCCCCAGGGTGCTAGCGGTAAGACGTTCAAACGTCTGCTTCGCGACCAGCTGATCAGCGGAGAGCTCGAGGCGAGTCCTTCACCGGACCACGGGCCGACTGATTAGCTCGAACGCGATGATCATCGCAAACCCGGCCACCATGAGGCCGACCCACGGGCTGTACCAACCCGCGGCGACGGGGATCTCTGCACACAGAAGACTCACCAGGCCTACCGACAGAGCATAGGGCAGCTGGGTGCGCACGTGGTCCATGTGATCGCAACTCGTCGCCATGGAGCTGAGGATGGTCGTATCGGAGATCGGCGAGCAGTGGTCGCCCCACACGGAACCCGCGAGAATCGAAGATACCGTGCCGAGCAGAATTCCTTCGTTGCCAGGCGCGATCTCGTGCGCGAGGGGAACGACCAGAGGAAACAAGATCGCCATGGTCCCCCAGGAGGTGCCGGTTGCAAAGCTCACGACAGCGGCCAGCACGAATACCGTCGCCGGGATCCACATCGGCGTCAGCCAATCGCCGACGACCCCAATCAAGAATTCGGCTGTATGGAGGTCCCGACAGACGGCACCAAGCGCCCACGCCAGCACCAAAATCAACACTGCAAGCAGCATCCCGCGCATGCCCGACATCCAAGCGTCCATCGAATCGCTCAGGGTCAAGGCCCTACTCCAGAGGGACATCGCCAGGCCTGCGAGACATCCTGCACCCGAGGCCCAGAGCAAGGCTGAGCTCGAGCTCGCTGCGCCGACGATCGCTCGGAGGGAAGGCTCGTGTCCCGCCGCGAGCACCTTGGCCTGTCCATCGAAATAGATGCCGGCACCTGCGACGAGAACGACGACGACGATGGGGATCAGTGCATTCATGGGGCGGCCGGAGATGTCTTCACGCACAGCCTCATCGTGAAAGTCAGAGGCCGGCTGGGCCCCAGGACGCAAGAGCATGCCTTCGACGGCCGCACGCCTCTCTGCCCTGAGCATCGGGCCGAAGTCACGACCGCGGAGCGCCACCCACGCGACGAACAACAACATGAGCAGTGGATAAAAACGATACGGGATCGTTTCTATGAATGTCATGTAGGCGTCGCGTTCGATCCCGAGGTGCACGAACTGATCTTCAATGTAGCCAACCTCGACGGCGATCCACGACGAAATCAGGGCCAGGCTCGACACGGGTGCTGCGGTGGCATCGACCAAAAACGCTAGCTTCTCGCGGCTGATTCGAAGCCGATCGGTCACGGGACGCATCGATGCGCCCACGAGCAGCGAGTTCGCGTAGTCATCGAAGAAGATCAGGAGACCGAGGAACCAGGTCGTGAGCTGGCCGCGCCGTCGACTCCCCGTATCGCTTTGAGCCCAGGACGCGAGGCCCTTGGCCCCTCCATTCTGGGTGATGAGCCCGAGCATGCCCCCTAGCAATAAACTGAATGCGAGAATCGACGCGTGGCCGCGATCAGCGACTGCGCCGACGAGATGCGTATCGAGCAATCGCGCAAACGAGCTCCATGGCGACAACCCCGTGAGCAGGAACGCGCCAAGCCACACCCCGACGACCAGCGCTAGCAGTACATGGCGAAATGCGAGAGCCAAGACGATCGCGAGCAGCGGAGGCAAGATCGAGGTCCAGGCAGGAAGACTGTAATGTCGGTCACTTCGATTGATTTCGGCCGGCGCTGCCGATGTGGTATTTGAGGCTATACTTTGAATGGTCTCGGTAGGGCGGCCGTCACTGGATTGGGCACTAACAGTGACGCACCCAATCCATACAAATACTGCAATGAGGACCGAGGCTATGCGCATGACTACCGCCAGACATAAACAGGAACGCTCGCTGTGGCCAGTTTTGACCTGGTTGACCGCACTTCTGTGCGTGTTCGTGGCGCTGCCGGGGACGCCTTCGCCCTCCGAGTCCGAAGGCGGGGGGCTCAATGCGGAAGACAAACAGCTGCTCGCCTCAGGCGAGCTAGTGATGAAACCTGTAAACGAGCAGCGAGGCGCGCTGAAGCTTTTTGGTGGACAGAGCTGGCAGGTCGTCGACGTACCCGTTGAAATGGCATGGCGCGCGATGGAAGACCTCCCGAGCTACAAGCGCATCATTCCTCTCGCGACCGAGAGCGACATCAAAGGTCAGAACGGCGACGAGATCGATCTCGCGATTCGTCAGCAGTGGGGTCCCGTCGACATCACGTATGTGCTCCAAACGACACTCGACGCTGGGAAACGCGTCATGATGTTTCGGCTCGATCACTCGCAAGGACACGAGCTCCGCGCCGGCTGGGGCTTTCTTCGAGCTCGACGGTGGAACGGCAACAGGACTCTCGTCTCATTCGGGGCCATGGTCGACATCGGCGACGGGGTTCTGGTTTCGATCATCCGGCCCGCGGTTCGAAAAGACCTCCTTCGCATCCCCACGAAGTTCAAGGGTTACGTCGAAGGCGAGGGGCGCGAGCTGTACGGCAGGTAGCCCCCTCCGGCAATTCCTGAGTAATTCCGGGCGCTCCTAGGCTTGTGAAACAATTCGGAAACTAGCGCGTCTTGGGTATACTCGCGTTTCGGGGTTCGTCTTTGCCCGTGGAGGCCCCTATGAGTAGCGAAAGCCATAATTGGCAGCCCAGCCAAAAACCCGCGCCCTGGTGGGCCCACATCCTGAGATGGTGGCTCTAGGCCCGAGCCGAGCTGTCATCCGATAGACGACGAGTCAGGCCGCGAGCCCGAGCTCTTGCTGGTCGGAGGTTTGCTCTGGTTCGTCGATCTCGCCGCGATCACGGCGTCGGCCTTCTTCTAGGACGTGGTCGGGGACTTCGCGAATATCCCACACCAGCCTGACCCAGCTCATCATCTTGAGCACGTAATAGGTCACGTCGATCTCGTACCAATAGAAGCCGTTGCGGCACGAAGACTGGTAGCGGTGATGATTGTTGTGCCAGCCCTCGCCGAGGGTCAGAAGCGCCGTCAGTGCGTTGTTGCGGCTGTCGTCCGTGGTGCCGAAGCGGCGCTTGCCCCACACGTGTGTGAGCGAGTTGATCAAGAAGGTGTCGTGCCAAAGGAGCACCGTGCTCAAGAAGAATCCGATGAAGAGGCCTGGCCAGCCGGCCACAAAGAAGCAGAACACGGCAAGCATCGTCGGCGGCACTAGCCAATGCTCGTTGAGCCAGCGAAGCTCCGGGTACTTGGCAAAGTCCCGAATCTTATCCCAACGGGTTTCGTTGGTATCGTCGAACAACCAACCCATGTGCGCATAGAGAAAACTGTTTTGCACCGGTGAGTGCACGTCGCCTGGTTGGTCCGACAGCTTGTGATGGACTCGGTGGTGCGCGGCCCACCAAAGGACGCCCTTTTGCGCGCTCGTCTCAGCCAAGAAGGCCAGCAAGAACTGCATCGCGCGACTCGTCTTGTAGGTGCGATGAGAAAAGTATCGGTGGTAGCCCGCGGTGATCCCCCATATGCGAGCCAAGAAGAGGACGACGCAAAGCACCACGGACTGCCAGGTGACTCCGGACCAGATCGCGCCGAGCACGGCCACGTGAGACAAGATGAATGGCGTGGCCTTGCGCCACATTTGAGCTCGAGTCGGCGAGGCGAAGTCCCCCGGCTTGGGCGCAATTACCATTCTTTCCATGCTTGTGAGGCTATCCGAAACTTACGGTCAATGCCGTCATGGTTCGGTCCCTTTTCTGTCACAGTTGTGTCAACGCGGGTGATCCCAGTCGGGCCTGCGGGCTGTGAGTTGGTCCCGCCCCACCGCCTCCACACTATTGCCTACCTAGGCGATGAACTTGTAACCGGCGCCACGCACGGACAGGAAATGAGTCGGATTGCTGGGATCGTCCTCGAACCGTCGCCGAAGGCGCGAGATGAAATTGTCGACGGTCCGGGTGTTGCTGTAGTTCCGGAGTTTCCAGACACGCTCGAGAAGCTCAGTGCGACTCAGCACACGGCCCGCGTTTTCGGCGAAGTAGCGCAAGAGATCGAGCTCGAGCTGGGTCAGTTGAACCGTCTCACCGGCGACTCTCACTTCGTGCGTGTCGAAGTTGATGTTTGCCCCACCGAACGACAGAGTGGAAGCCTTCAAATGGTTGCCCGCGTCCTGCTCCCACTGGCGACGTCGGAGAACTGAGCGCACGCGTGCGAGCAACTCGCCGAGCTCGAAGGGCTTAACCATGTAATCATCGGCCCCCGCCTCGAGACCGCGAACGCGGTCGTCGGGCGAAGAGCGTGCGGTAAGCATGATCACGGGGATGAAGTTGCCGGCATCTCGGAACTTCTTGCATAGATCGAATCCGTTTATGTCTGGCAACATCACGTCGAGCACGATCGCGTCGTAGCCCGAGGGGTCGAGTAGGCGCTGGCCGGCTTCTTTGGCGTTTGCGGCTACATCGACGCGATAGCCCTCGAGCTCGAGGTTGAGCTTCAGGCCCGCCGCGAGGTGCTCCTCGTCTTCGACGACGAGAAGCCGTTGAGAATCGCCAGTCGTCATGCTGCGCCCACCGCATGCGCCATCGGAAGCTCGACACGCATCGTCGTGCCTCGTCCTCGTCCGTCCGAAAGCGCCTCGACCTTACCACCCAGCTGTTTCACGAGCGCCCAAACGACGAAGAGACCCAAACCCGTGCCGCGCCGCCGGCGCACCTCCTGGTCCTCTACCCGATAAAAACGATGGAACACGCGCTTGAGGTCCTTCCGATCGATGCCGATCCCGTTGTCGCGTACCTCGATCAGAACTCTGTCATCGGCTTCCCTCCGGGCGATCACCTCGACTCGGGCGGGCCGCCCCGAATACTTTGCCGCGTTGTCGATCAGGTTGTTGACCACGATCTCGAGAGCGGCGCGGTCGGTACTGACCACGAGATTCGGCGCAACGTCGATCAGCACCTCTTGGGGCTCGAGCCGATGGCGAACGCGGACCGATTCGGCGCAGTCCTCGGCAAGCTCCGCTAGCGGAACGTCGCTCAGGTTGAGCATGCCGGGGCGCGCATACGATAGCCTGTTGGCCTCCAGCACGTCGTCGATGAAGGCCCTGAGCCGATCGACGTCGTCCAGCATCATCTCGCGAAGATGCTCACGATCAGCGCCGTCCAGCCCCTCACGCCCGAGCGTTTCGAGGCAAAGTTGAAGCGAGGCGAGAGGGCTCTTGAGCTCATGTGTAACCGAGTCGATGAAGGTGTCTTGCTTACGGACTTCGATGATCCCCCGCGCGAGCGAAATTACGAAAAGGACGAGCACGACGATGATGAGCACGAAGGAAAGCGCGCCGAGGACCAAAAGCCATACATCCCCAGCAATGTCGGCAGACCGCTCGATCTTTTGGCCGAGGAGGAACGACCAGCCTACGAGTAGCGCGACGCTGAGTAGGACGGTGACCGCGCCGAGCGTTATCGGAACGGAGATCGATGAACGAATCTTTCGGCGACGCGCCATCGTACTAAACCCGATCGCTCATTGCCCACGGAGCAAACGCCACAAATTCTCTTTCTCCCATTCCTGAGCTGCGGAATGGTATTCGAAGGTTCGCTCGCGCCTTTTGAATGCCTTGGTGTGATAGTGGTTGCGGCCGTTTCGGACCACGGCCGGCATGTCGTGATGCAACATCTCGTGGAAAACCACCGCCTCGACGAAGAAGCTGGGGACCCAGGGTTGATCGAGCACCGGGTGTATCCGGATCAACTGCTCGTCAGGCAGGTAGGTGCCGAGCTGAAGCGAACGTTGATGCGGCTTGGGCTGGACGCGTTTACCCCAAGCGACTTTGACGTCGACGACTCCTCCAAAGTGCCGCTCGGCAAGACTATCGACGATCTCACTGAGATCGTGGTGGCGCCCCGCGGTACGTAGGGCGCTCTGGGGCCGCCCAAGCGCGACGTAGCGGGTTCGGTGCTCCTCTATGAAGCTATCGATGATGACCGTCGCCTGTTGGCTCCCGTCGAGATACTCTCCGACGGCCTCGAGGATGTCCTCTTCGGCGGTCAAAAACATGTGATGCAACCGTACCTCGAGCCGACCTCTTTTCGGCTGGGCGGAGAGCATGGTGCTACGGTTATCGGTGATGACCAGCCGGATTCGCTGACCAAGCCGTCGCGCCAGGGCTCTGCTCCAGTCCGAAGCGCGGGCGTACGCGCGGTCGAGATCGTCCTCGGGGCGCTTGGATGCGCCTAGGTCCGAGGTCGTCGGGGAATGACCGGCAAACTCGAAAGAGAGTTGGAGCACGCCCTCTTTGGCTAGAAGGTCACGTCACCCTTGTCAACCGCGCTTTGAGGGAAGCGATCGGCAGGCTAGACTCTGCCGGGATGCGTGCTGCCACTCGGGACGGCCTCGAAGGCCTCACGGTATTGCACCGACTGAGCGCTTCGGAGCAGCGTGAAGCCGCGTGGCGTCAGGGAATGGCGACGTTGGCACGTGCGGTCGTCGACGAGCGTCGGCCGGTGCCACTCGAAGGCCTCGACCCGAACGCGCTACTCAACAGCATGGAGGTGGCCGTTCAGGGAGGATACGTGGAACGGCTCGACTGGCTGTCCGGCCCGGCTGCAGCAGCCGCCCTGTACGAGGTAGCCGCCGCGCTTCCGGCGAGTGCTACCAAACGCAAACTCGGCCGGTTGGTTCTGCAACGTCTGCGTCGCGGTGATGCCGCCACGTTTGTCGCGGTGGCGACGCAGCTCGCGCTCGGATCACAGCGTGCTCTCGGAGGTCGATCCATGCGAGCCCGAGTTGCGTTGGCGTTGAGCCTGCCGATCGGTACTGTCGCAAGCGCCGACGCGCTTGCTTTGGCCCTCATCTCTCGACACGAGCTGAGTCAGGATTGGCTGCGCATCCCAGCTACGGGATCGCTGCCCTCGCGTCGTCTCTCCGCCAGACTCTTGGAACGTGCAGCTCGCGAAGCTGCGCGCCGGGCGGTCGAAGGAGATGACAGCGGGATCCGTGTGTTCTGTACGCGACCTGTGCGAGAGGCCTGGGACAGACTGCTGGCGGATCGAGAGACGCTTGTTTGGCGCCACGTGGCTTCTGCCCGGGGTTTGTTGGCATCGTCGATGCCCGTGTTTCGAGAGGAGATGCATCGGCACCTCGATCCAGAGTTCACCATCACGGAATGGCGCAGGGCCGCCGCTTCCCTCGCCGCTAGCATCGCGGTCGACCCGGAGAAGGGGCTACGTGCGTGTCGAGATTTGCTGGAATCGGTCGTGTTTCAACAGGACCATGGGATCGCCGCGGCCATGATCACTGGTCTTCCGCGCGCGGCGGAAAGCCATCCGGAGGCAGTTGAAACCCTGCTCGATCAGTTGATGCGGGTTGGGGGGCTCGACACGGCCGAGGCGCTCGCCGATCTTCGACGAGAACGCCTGGGACGCGGCTTCGCGGATAGTGCCGCCGAGAGGGCCGAGGCACACCTACGAAAGTCGGTGGCCCAGGGCAGCAGCGAAGACGTCGGCCGAGCCGCGCTCATGCGAGCTCTCGCTGACGAGCTCAGCGGCGCTAGCGCAAAACGTGAGCCCACGCTCCGCGACATGATCTCGGATGCTCTAGAGACTTTTGCACGCGATGGCGCATACCAAGCAGCCCGGGAGGCCGAGCCAATTCTCGAAGCTGCGGCAACCAAAGTAGCCCTGCTCGAGGGGCCGACGCGGGGCAACCCCGAAAGCGAGGTGGCGGCGTTCCTTGCCCTTCGTGAGCTCGACGCGGCCTTGTTCGAGACGTCTGCGCTGAACGATCTCTTGCTTCTCGGCGAGGATGACGACCCGGGAGTGGAACACGATCATCGCTTGGGCGACCTGTTTCAGCGCGTCACCAACTGGTTGGTCATTCGAGAGGGCGATCCACTGCCGGAGGGAAGCCACGTTCCACAGTTCACCACCCGTCTTCGCCAACTGCGAACGATGTTGCACCTCGTCGACGCCGACGGCCCTCACGTCGACCCACGCAGAGACCTGGTTAGAAAGCGTCGACTACTCACGCAGCAGGTCTTGCTCAACAGGGTGCGGCACGACCCCAAGAGCTCACTTCGGCGAACGCTCTGTGCTGCGACGGCGCGAACCTGCGACGCCCTCGTTCGTGAAGACGTGGCTGACGTCTCCGACATCGTCATCGCCATCGCTAAGCACGTGCCGCACCTCGACGACTTGAAGATAATGGCCGAAGCCTCGATGGTGCCCGAGATCAAGACGGCGCTTCGTGCATACATCAAGCTCAGGCAAGCGACTCAGACTGCCGAGCGCAACGGTCACGGTTTGGTCGCTGCCGCCGACGCGCTCCGTGCCATCGGCAACGAGCTCCCGGTCGCGTCCTCTGCCCGGGTCGAAGCATTGCGGCAGGCGCTCTCTTTACTCGCGCGCGGCCTACGTTCTGTAGCCGCGTCGAGCTCGCTCACCGAAGTCTCGGACCGCGCCGCCGCGACGCCACTCGCGCCTTTGGAACGCGGCGTCACCATGCTCGCACAGCTCGCAATTGGTTCGCGCCGCCGACTCGGGGATACCGCGGGGGAATCATCAACATCAGGCGCGGCGATCTGGGCGATGGGGCTGGAGGTCGAACGTGCATTGCGCGCGTCGATTGCCGAAATTGATCAGGCGTATGTCAATGCCTTGGCGGCAGTCGACGAGGATCTCCCTGGCGCGTTTGCGCAGCTGACGAAGGCCGTCTTGAAGCATCTGCGACAGCTTCCACTCGATGCGCCCAGAAGAGCCCCGAGCATTGCGCCACCCGAGCTCGATGCAGATGCGCCCCTTCCCGCATGGGCTCCGCCAAGTCGAATACTGGGCGGCTTTTACTTGATCAGAGCGGTCGGGACGGGCGCCGTCGGATCTGTCTTCGTCTCTCGCCGCGTCGAGGAGCGCCACGACGAGTCCGCGCCCTTGTTCGCTTTGAAAGTCCCCGACTACTCCGCGGCCGCGGCACGCACCTTGTCCGAGGAGGAGTTCTTGCGATTGTTCCGCGAAGAAGCGGGGACGCTGCTGGCTCTCCCCGAGCACCCCAATATCGCGCGCTTTGTAACCTTTGATGCCGGTGCGGGGCCGAAACCGATCTTGGTCATGGAGCTGGTGGAAGGGCCCAGCCTAGAACGCACGCTCGAGATGGGCGATCTTTCCATCCGGCGCGCCCGGGACCTGCTGCTCGGGGTCGGAGCCGGTCTCGATGCAATGCATCAAGTCGGCATCGCGCACCTGGACGTCAAACCATCCAACATCATCGTGTGCAATGCCGACGCGATTACGGGGGTCGGTAGCCCGCCGAAGCCGGTGCTCGTCGATTTTGGGCTTGCCGGACGGCACCTTCGGCCCGGGTGCGGAACCGCCAACTACGGCTCGCCCGAGATCTGGGGCACGGGGGATACCAACCACGCGATCCCGGCCGATGTCTACGCGTTTGGCTGCCTGATCTTCGAAGCCTACACCGGTAAGACGCTCTTCGACGGGACCGGTGAAGCCGCAATGATCACGCAACACATTACCCACGACGGCGACCCGGAACCGGTACGCGGACTGCTTGCGCAGCCCGAAACACGCGAGCTAGGCGCGCTCGTCGCCCGATGCTTGCGCCGCGATCCGAACGACCGCATCACGATCCGGCAAGGACGTCAGTTCCTCGCAAACCTGAAGCTCGGTGTCGAGAACGAGCACTGGCCCGTTCGGATCGCGAGCTAACCCTGTGCCCCAGGGGTGCTGGGGCTGATCGTTTGCCCGACTAGTCGTCCGCTTCGGGACTGACGTCCACGATGTGGAACTCGACGCGTCGGTTTTGTGCGAGCTCGTCCCTCGTCCTGGCGTCTGGCACGACGGGTCGCGTGGGACCGAAGCCCTCGGCGAGGAGACGCCCCCTACTCACCTTGCCTCTGCCGACGAGGTAGCGGACGACGGTCTCAGCGCGCTTTTGCGACAGCCTCATGTTGTACTTGAGCGCACCGGTCGAATCGGTGTGACCCTCCACTCGAATGAGCGGGATCTCCGGGTGGGCGTTCAAGACTGCAGCGACGTTGTCGAGCAGGACGAACGACCTGGGCTGGAGCTTGGCGCTGCCAGTCCGGAAGTAGACCTTCTCGAGGATTTCGAGTCGTCCATCGCCGATGACCACCAGCTGCGCTGCCTGGCACCCTTGGTTCTCGACCGTTCCGGGCTCGTCTGGGCAGTTGTCGACTCGGTCGGGCACGCCGTCACCATCGCGGTCTGCATCCGGACAGCCTTCGTTCTCCGGCGGGCCGGGCTCGTTCGGACACTTGTCGTCGGCATCGAGAATGCCGTCGCCGTCGTTGTCCGGATCGGGGCAACCATCTTCGTCTTCGAAGCCGTCGATGTCCTCCGCCTCCATTGGGCAGCCATCATCGGCATCGAGCACACCGTCGCCGTCGTTGTCGAAGTCGGGACAGCCATCTTTGTCCTGGAAGCCGTCCATGTCCTCCGGATCGTTCGGACACTGGTCGACGTCGTCTAGGATGCCATCGCCATCGGCATCGAGCACGGGGGGGACCTCTTCCTTCTCGGGCATGGTGAAGCCGAGCAGGCCGATCATCCGCCAGTCGGGTGCCCCGTAGCCAGGGGTCACTCCCGCGGTGCCGGCAACACCAACCGCAAGGCCGGTTCGGCCGTTGTACTTGAAGCCGCCGAGGACCTCGACCGGAGTCTCCTCCCGGCCACCAAAGCCCGTGGCACTCGCCGCAGCGGTTCTGCCAAAGGTCTCAGCCGTGAGCATGAAGCGATCGTCGCCCATGAGAACCTGCAAACCGCCGCCCCAGGTGAGCTGACTGCCGAGTCTCAGGGTCAAGACATCTTGGACAAAGCTCGTCTTGTAACCGACGTTGAGTGGAATGCGGACGTGGTCACCAACATTGAACGTCGTAAAAAGCTCGAACCAACCGCCGATGTAGGGGCTTTTTTTCAGCTCGCCGAGGTAGTTTTGTTGGGAATCCGCGCCAGAGGCGGTGTTGGCCGTCAACGTCGCCTGGAGCGCGACCTGAAAAACGTCGTCGCGCGTCCCGTATAGGTTGCCTCGTGCGCCGAGATACACGTCCCCGAGGCCGCTTCCGCGCGGAATGAGCCCATTCTGACCAATCGCAGAGATGAATGCGCGATCAGCCGCGGAAAGGTCTTCGTCGAGGATGAATGAGTACGGCAAGTCCATGAAGATGACGAGGTGATCCCACAGACCGAGGCTCCAGGTGATGTGCCCGGTCAACTGCTGATGGACGATCTTGAACTGCTGGCCCGCTTGCGGGCTTCCCGCCGCTCCTTCGAATACCAACGGATCATCGGCGTAATCGATATAGATCTGAAAACCGAAGCGCTTGTGGCCCTGACCATCCGCGGTGCTCACGGCAAAACCGTCAGTCCTCAATTCGGAAGGCCGAAACTGATTCAGATCAAACTGGGCTGGTGCCTGTGCGACTGCGCCGGACGCGCCAAAAAGAACACTCACCAATGCGATCAGGCTCGCGACCCAACCCGGGTTGAACTTTTTCTGGTCATCGCTCTGTGTCACGCCATCCTCCATTGCATCGTTGCAGCGCGCCGGGGCCCCTCTTCAACCACCCCCGCTTGGCCTCTAGTATCACTTCCCGAGTGAAAAACCGACAAGAACCGAGCGCGAGTGTGATCCGGAAAGCCGCTCCTGAGCAAATAATCCGCTAACATCGCACCCATGTCTGCAAAGGCTCGATACCGCACGGCGCCCGAACCGATGCAGGGGATGCCACCAGGAATCCCCTACATCGTCGCAAACGAGGGGGCCGAGCGGTACAGCTACTACGGCATGCGCGCGATTCTGGTCATCTTCATGACCAAATTCTTGATGAACGCGCAGGGCGAGCTCGACGTCATGACCGACGAGCAAGCCAAGACCTGGTTTCATGGCTTCGTTACGGCCGTCTACTTCTTTCCGATCCTCGGCGCGATCATCTCCGACGCGTTTCTCGGGAAGTACCGCACGATCATTGCCTTATCGATCGTGTACTGCCTCGGACACCTCACGCTTGCGATCGACGACACCCGCGCGGGGCTCGCGCTCGGTCTCGGATTGATCGCGGTCGGGTCTGGGGGGATCAAACCGTGCGTTTCTGCTCATGTGGGGGACCAGTTCGGTCAGACCAACAGTCACCTGTTGCCGAAGGTGTTCGGCTGGTTCTATTTCGCGATCAATGTTGGGGCGTTGGCGTCAATTTTGTTTGCTGAGCCGTTACTCCATCGTTTCGGCGCGTCGGTCGCTTTCGGCGTACCAGGGGTGCTGATGGCGATTGCGACGTTCGCCTTCTGGATGGGTCGCAACAAGTTCGTGCACATTCCTCCAGGCGGAGTCGCCTTCTTGCGTGAAGTCTTCAGCGGCGAAGGACTGAAGGCGCTTGCGAAGCTTTTCATCATCTACGCGTTCATCGCGATGTTCTGGGCGCTCTTCGACCAGCAGGGATCGGCTTGGGTCCTTCAAGCCGCGCGGATGGATCGGCGCTTTGGCATCGATTGGGACCCGTCTCAGGCACAGTGGCTCAACCCGGCATTGGTGCTGCTTTTCATCCCGCTGTTCAATCGAGTTGTCTATCCCGCGTTCGATCGATTCTGGCCGCTCACGCCGCTTCGCAAGATCTCGATCGGGCTTTTTCTCACGGTGTTCGCCTTTCTGGTCCCTGCCTGGGTGGAGGCGCGGCTCGACGCCGGCGAAAGCGTTAATATCGCGTGGCAGCTTGGTGGGTACATCCTAATAACCGCCGCGGAAATTCTCGTTTCGATCACGGCGCTCGAGTTCTCGTACACGCAGGCGCCTAAGAGGATGAAGTCGCTCGTGATGGGAGCGTTCTTGATGAGTGTGTCGATCGGCAACCTCTTCACCGCCGGAGTAAACTACTTCATTCAGAACCCCGACGGGACGAGCAAGCTCGAGGGGCCCTCCTATTACCTGTTCTTCGCAGGAGCAATGGCCGTGACCGCGATCCTCTTCGTGCCGGTGGCAGCCTGGTACAAAGAACAAACCTACATTCAAGACGAAGCCCCAAGCGAGTTACCCCAGTGAGTGTCATCGATGAAGCGCAGGCGTGGATCGCGCAAGATCCCGACCCCAACACTAGGCGAGAGCTCGAGGTCCTGATCGAGCGTGATGATCACCCGGCCCTCGAGGCACGGTTCGCGGGGTCGTTGAAGTTCGGCACCGCCGGGTTGCGGGGAGTTCTCGGGGCCGGCCCCAACCGAATGAATCGGGTCACCGTCATGCGCGCCACATCTGGGCTGTGTGCTTGGCTGAAGCGGCAGGTGCCGAATGCCGCGACGCGAGGCATCTGCATCGGACGCGACGCGCGCACGCAAAGCGATGTCTTTGCCCAGGACGCGATCGAGGTCGCCCTTGGATCCGGCATCCGGGTCTGGACATTCTCCAGCGTGGTTCCAACGCCTGTGGTGGCTTTTTCGGTGCTCGAGCTTGGCGCGGGCGGCGGCGTCATGATCACGGCAAGCCACAATCCGCCGGAGTACAACGGCTACAAGGTTTACTGGGAAAACGGCGCTCAGATCATCCCCCCAAATGACCTGGGAGTCGCCCGCGAGATCGAGCTCGCCCCGCCGGTGAACGAGTTGCCTCGGCTTTCGATGGCAGAGGGGCGCGAACGAGGGCTTCTCCGCGACGCCGACCATTTGGTGGGTGTCTATGTCGATCTCGTAGCAAGCGCAGCGCAGCGAACGAACCAACGCAGCGAGGTGCGTGTCGCCTACACTGCGCTCCATGGCGTAGCCGAGGGCCCTCTCCGTGACGTCTTGTCGCGGGTCGGGTTTTGCCAAGTGCAAAGCGTCGTCGAGCAGGCAACTCCGGACGGTCGGTTCCCAACAGTTGCGTTTCCGAACCCCGAAGAGCCTGGCGCGATGGATGCGGTGCTCGCACTAGGTTTGGCGATCGACGCCGACGTGGTGATCGCCAACGACCCTGACGGCGACAGACTGGCGGTTTCGGTCGCGCACGAGGGTACGTACGAACCGCTTTCCGGCGACGAGATAGGGATCCTCCTCGCCGACGACTTGCTCACAGTCCATGCCGACATCGACAAGCCATTGGTGATCTCTACCGTCGTGAGCAGCCCGATGCTCGGACTGGTTGCAGCCAGCCATGGGGCAAGATGGGAACAAACCCTCACCGGCCACAAGTGGATCCAAAACCGGGCGCTCGAGCTCGAACGCGAAGGCTACCACTATATCTTCGGATACGAAGAGGCGCTTGGCTACGCGCCTTTGTCGTCGATCCGCGACAAGGACGGCATTAGCTCGGCCTTCATGATCATAGACCTAGCCTCGAGGCTGAAGGCACGTGGCAAAACGCTGATCAATGCCCTCGAATCGCTTTGGAAGGCACATGGCATGTTCCAAGGCATGCAACTGACGCGAAGATTCGAAGGTCCGGATGCGCAGGCGCGAATGGCGGAACGGATCGAAGAGCTCCGCAGGAAGCCTCCGACCGAGATCGGCGGTCAGCCAGTGACGACCATCATCGACCTCGGCCGACAAGTGAAGTGGACGCCGAGCGGTGAGGCGCCTTGTGAGGGGCTGGCCAAGAGCGAAGTGTTGATCTTCGAGCTCGAGGGGAATCATCAAGCCATGGTTCGCCCGAGTGGTACCGAACCCAAGCTCAAGTGGTATCTCCATTCGTATGCGAGCACTCGGTTGGGTCTCGGGCAAGCGCGTGAGCAAGCAGCTGGAGTGCTCGATCGAATGGCCGAGGATCTCGAAAGAATAGTGTCTCACTGAAGAGTGCCAGAGGCGATCAGCACGAGCGCGGTGAGCAGTAACACGCCAGCCGCCCCCCAAAGAAAGGTGGTGCTGCGGAATGCGGTCCGTGCCTGACTCGAGGTGGCCTTTTCGTGCGGCGGCGCCTCGTAACTGCGGAGGTCTGTTGAGCGGGACGCGAGATCTTCGAGGCGGGTAGCCGTCGTGACAGGCATGACGAGTGGATCGAACTTCGAATCTGGGCACGACACAGCCGGCGGGCAGGCTGCGGGCTCGCGAGAGCCGGGCTGGCTTCCGACTGAGGCGATCAAGATCTTCGGACCACCCCGGCCAAACTCGATTTCGTCGCCTTCGTCGAGAGCCGCATGCTTGATTCGTTGCCCGTTGAGCCAGGTCCCGTTGCGGCTACCGGCATCGACCAGCAGGTACCTACCGTTTTCGTTCCGAATTTCGGCGTGTCGCCCCGACGCGTCGAGGTCTACCTCGGGATCGAAATTCAAGTCACTGTCCGGCATGCGACCTATACGGATCAAGTCCTGGTAGAACTCGAGCTCCCGTCCAGCGTCGGCGCCTTTGGTCTGGCGGAGGCGAATCATGAACGAAGCCTCAATCTGCGGGCGGAGTCAGTTGTATTTCGGTTGGCTGTCCAGGCTCGACGAGCAGGTCTTCCCCAACCTGGGTTCCGTCGACCTCGCGCGCTTCGATGCGATACGAACCGGGGAGCAACCGAAGCAATATCGCTTGGTCCAACCGCAATGGCCCATAGCTTCGCCCGTTGACGTAAAGCTCCCCTTCCTGGACGCTCGAACGGACGCGAACCTCGACCGGAGTCTGGGCGTCCGCATAGGCGGGCAGTGGTGGTGGTGGCTCGGCGATCGTCTCTGAAGAACGCCCACCCGCGCCGATGATCGTAATCGCCGCAGCCAACCCGAGCAACACCAATACCGCCGCAGCGGTCGGCCACGAGAATGACGCAGGAGGTTGTGGTTGTGAGACTCGGCCGGGCCGCGGCGCGGTCATCGCACGTGGCACCATACTCTTCACGATGGTCGGCAAAGTCGGACCAGTGCTGTCGCGTTCGCCGCCCCTCGGCAGCGGGTACTGTTGGTAGAACGGGATCGCGCCTTCCTCTGGTGGCTCCAGCGCATCGCCATCGAAGTCCGCTACGATGCAGGTCACATTGTCATGGCCGCCCGCAGCGTTCGCGAGCTCAATCAAGCGGTCCGTGAGCTGGGGGAGCGGGCCTATGCAGGCCATTTCCTCCCGAATCGCTTCATCGTGCACGAGAGCGCTGAGGCCGTCTGAACAAAGCAGGAGGCGGTCGCCCCGGCGAAGCTCGATGAAGGTGAGGTCGACGACAACCCGTTCGGTCGTCCCGAGCGCCTGCAGGATGATGTTGGAGTGCTCAAACGCCTCGGCTTCATCTTCGGTGAGTTGTCCAGCCTCGATCAACTGGTTCACAAGGGATTGATCCTTCGTGATGAGGCTCAGCTGACCGTTTCTGAGAACATAGCATCGGCTGTCCCCCACCTGGCCTACGAACACGACTTTGTCTATGAGACCGGCAACAGTTGCGGTGGTGCCCATCCCGCGCCGGGTGCGATCCTTCTTGGCTGCGAGGAAAATCCGTGCCCCGGCTTCTTCGACCGCGGCGACCAGACGACGCGCAAAGGAGTCACGGTCTTCGGCGGCGGTATCGCCGCGAAGCACCTCGAATAGGGCATCGACCGCCATGTGACTTGCGACTTCACCTGCGGCGGCACCGCCCATCCCATCGCAAACCGCGAGAGCGATGCCACGGTCCGATACCGCCCCCTCGAACTCGTCTTCTCCTTCGAGCGGTCCGGCGTCCGAGCTCAGGTCCGCCACCATGAAGTTGTCTTCGTTGTGCTCGCGGATGAGCCCGACATGGGTCTTGCCGAACACCTTGAAGTGGATGCCTTTGGGGGTCGGCCCTGGCGTCGTTCGTCGAGGGCGGTTCCAGCTCTCTTCGCCCGGAGCCGGAGCAAGCGTTTCGGGCGCCTCCCTAACTTCGGCCTGATCGTTCCCGTTACGGTGTGCGTCGCCGCTCATCCATTCCCCGCCTGCGCATCCTCTGACCCCACAGAGACACTATAACGATACAGCCTACAGCGGCGGTGTCGAAAACTCCACCGCCCGAGGCGAGGAATTCACGGAGATCGAGGGGGTTTAAAGCAAGAAGACGATACCGACACGCAGGATGAGGGCCGCGTCCACCCCACCCGCGACCGAACGGCGGGCTCCATCTGCCTGGGTGGTGAAGGCGCGCGTGCGAAGGATCTGGCCCCCGAGCAGGAAGGTGAAAAGCGTGGTCGGCGTGAGCTCCGCCTCCCCGCCAACGGCAACCTCGGCGGTGGCGCCGATCGTGGCGACGCGAAACGAAGGCCCTAGCATCAGAAAGCCCGCACGCAGACGAAGCACTGGATGAACCGACCGATTAAGAAGAAAACTCTGCCTCAAGAGCGCCGTGAACGCCTGAGCGATCGTCGCCTCGTAGACGCCGTTGCCGTTCTGAACCCAGAACTCGTAACCAGCGCCAAGTCCGGTGCCTTTGGCCAACCGATAGGAGAAAGGGAAGCCAAAGGCCCATCCGACCCCGAAGAGGCATTCGAAACCGCCAGGGCACAGTGGTTTGTGGGCCACTGGAATTACCAAGCCGGTCTCGACCCCGAGAGTGAAGGAAGGCGTGCCCTCTGGAGCCGCCCCTGGGATTTCTGTCGAATCCGCCTGGACGGACCCGGGTGATACGAGCCATAAGGCCCACACGCATACGACGAGGGATCGCATTGGCACGGCCGTAGCATAGATGGGGACGATGCTTCTCGACAAGATTGACAGGCCCCAGGCCTCTCTTATAGTAGCGCCGATTCGGACCGCTTAGAGGTTTTCTGATGGAGATCTTTCTCAGCAAGCGCGTGATGCGGCAGCTACGCCTTTCGGTCGCCGACGCGATCGAAGACGGCGAAATCGACTCCTTGCGTGAAGACCTCGTCAGCGCCTTTTCAGATGACGACGTCGAGGAAATCGAGCGTCGCATCGATAGCGTTGACTTTTACGACTTCATTTCGGAAATCCTCGATGAATGGTCTGGTGAAGACTTCGACGAGCTACTCGAGCTGCTCGAGGCACAGCTCTCGGATGCAGACGTAGATCTCAAGTACACCGCCCCGGAGACGGACGACAACGAGGACGAAGAGTCCGACGATGAGGAAGAGGACGAAGAGCTCGTCGTAGACGACGACGACGACGATCTCTGAGCCCCCACGCTGCCCGGGGGGATTGACAGCCCTCCCCGCTCACGCTACCAGCCTCGCCGCTCCATCCGGAGTGCGCAGAACTGCCACCGTAGCTCAGTTGGTAGAGCAACGGTTTCGTAAACCGTAGGTCGTTGGTTCGAATCCAATCGGTGGCTCTGTAGTTTCGGGCACTTGGATGTATGGCGAATTTGGCGTTGACCAATCGTTGACCAATCCGGGAGCTACTTTCGAGTCGTCTGACCACTGCTCGACCGCCTCATTGGCCACGCGCCGAATGGAGTCCGGGGCAAGGCGCGCGTACCGCTCAGTCGTCGTTCGACTCGTATGCCCGAGCACCACCTGGACTTCTTCGAGTCGCCACGCTCTACCCCACGTCCCCATGATCAGGTGGCTTGCACAGGTATGCCGGAGGTCATGGAAACGCACGTCCGCTCGGATTGCCGCCGCGGAACGCCATTTCTTGGCCCACTGCGCGTCATACCCCTTCGTGTGCATGGCTCCGTCTCGGGCGTGAAAGACGAGGCCTGCCGCCCGGGTGACGTCGTCTCTGCGCCTCCAGCGCGCCAGCTCCTCGAGGACAGGCGGCAGCATCGGGATGCGACGAACCTTCCCGCCTTTTGTAGGCCCATCGAAGGAGTAGCGCACGAGGATCTCCCGCTCGTCGAAGTCGACATCCTCCCAGCGGAGGCCCCAGATCTCCCCGGCTCTCATTCCCGCATAGATGGCGACCGTCAACGCGGTGCGCTGCTTGGCGGGGAGGTGGGGAAGATCGAACACCGCACGAATCTCGTCGTTAGTGAGATAGGTCCAATCATCGTCGGTTCTCGCCTGACGCGGCACACGCACACCTTTGCAAGGATTTCCGCTAGCCCTACCGGCCGCGACCGCGTCGGAGAAAGCCGAAGAGAGGGCATTGAGCGCGTTCCTCAGTGTCTGCTCGGCGAGTGGCTTGCCTTTGCGCGGCCCGTGGGTCGCGCGTTGCGTGACGAGCTCCCGCAACCACTCTTGGACGTGTCGTTGCTTGACCGAGCGGAGTGTGAGCGGGGCGACACCCGAGGGGAAGATATGTCGATCCCACAGTGCGCGGGTGTCCTTGACGCTTCGGTGCGTCCCCCTTCCCTCACGATCGTCCAACCACTGCCTTCCCCAAGCCGCAACGCTGAGGCTCTTGGAATGATCATGCAGAAGCTCGTAGTAGGCCTGCGACTGAGCTCGCGCTTCGTCGATCGTGTCAAAGCACCCGAGAGACTCCCGCTTTCCGTCGATCGTCGCGCGCAGTCGGTAGCGGATTCCCTTCCCCGTGGTAATCGGGGTGATCGTACCCAGGGCGCACTCTGTGTTTCTTCGAACCCTCATCGGCGGAGCTTACCCAGGGAACGCAACTTCTCATAGGCCCGGCTACGCTCTCGGTCCGTGGCTCGAGCAGGGGCTAGCTTCGGTTCATTCGCCTCTTCCCCCTTCAGCTCTTGCAGCAACTTCTCCAGCGGCTCAGGAGCAAGCCATCGACGGGCGGCCCTCGCAATTTCGGGAAGCGTGAATCGGCGATCAGACACGACTAGCTGAGACGAAATATCCTCGTTTGAGCTGATTGTTTCACCGATGATCCGGGCCAAAGTGATTGCCTCACCCTAGTTATTGGTTTTGACCCCCGATAAGTTGCGCGAGATCGCGATTTTTTTCCGCGCGCTGCTCCCCCAGAGGATTGGTCAGTCTGTGACTCCCAGTGCAAAGCGTGTGACAGAAAGAGACAACATTGGTCAGGATGGGACCGAACTTGTTCGGGCAAGGAAGAGTTTTGTTTAACAAAACTGCAAGCGCTGAGCGCGAACTCCTTGGCGTTCGTCGCTCCGCGCTTGATCGATGTGCTCAACGCCTTCGGCTTATTCGCACGCTCGGCGACGACGACACTAAGGTTCGAAGTGAATCGGTCCGGCTTTGCCGGAGGCTCTGGGGCGCCGAGAGTCCGCCGGAAAGATTATCCGAGATGCTCGGGTGCCCACACGCGCAGAGCCGATATTGCCTTACGTTGGCGTTAGGTTTGCTGCTGTGACAAGCTCTTCTTTGACTGACTTCGGCCGGGCAGCATGAAGAACTCAGTGGACCGCCATCTTCTCGCAGTGCTCAGCTTCTTGTCAGTGCTCGTCGCGGGCCAACCGGCGCGCGCCGACGAGGTTGACTCGCGCAGCGACTACATCGTGAACGGCAGCCCGACGGAGGCGGGAGAGCTGCGTGGGACGGTCGCCTTGCTCTTCGCGCCGGAGGCGGAAACACCTGACGACCTGCCGCGGAGGACCTTGTGGACCCACTTCCGTTGCTCCGCTGTCTTGATTGCGCCGAGCGTGGCAGTCACCGCTGCGCATTGTGCGGATGTCTGTGGGTACGTGCCCTGCGGGTTCGGCGAGGATGATACCTCCAGGTGCTACGTCTGCGAGCCTGAGCCACTACCGGCGGGCTCCCTCTATGTCGCCGCCGGCGCGCGAACCCTCGATGACGTGTGGGCAAGCGAGATCACGGCGGTACGCGAGCTGGTTGTCCACGAGGGCTACCTGTCCTCCGATCAGTGGTTCTACGTCCTCGATTCAGGCGCATGTGAGCCGCGCAATGAAGACGAGTTCGTCTGCGAGAAGCCGGGGCTGGCGACGGACCTGCACGACATCGCGCTGCTTCTACTGGAGGCCCCCGTCACGGTCCTGAATCCGGCGCGGCTTCTTCCCGGCAGCGATGATCTCGTTGGAGGGCTTGGAACGGCGCATGGATATGGGCTCCGCGCACCGGTCGAGGACGAAGGCCTGCTGAACCAGCAGCACTACTCTTCCCTACTCAACGAGACGGATACTCCGATCGAACAGGTGACCGATCAAGAAGTCCTGACCGCTGAAGGCACGAATCGAAGTGGCGTCTGCTCCGGCGACTCTGGCGGCCCGCTCTACGTTCAACGAGGAAACGAGTCTTTTGCGGCCGGCGTTGCCTCGAGGACTCGCCTGGATGCGGAAGAGCCAATCTGCGGCGCCGGAGCGATCTACACGTCCCTTCCCGGCTACACGGACTGGATCTACGAGAACGCGCCGGAGGCGATTGACGGAGCTGGTGGCGGCTGTTCTGCGGCATCGACGACACGGGCCCCGAACGGAATCTGGCTAGCAGCGATACTGGCGTCGCTCCTTTTTGTGCGCGCCCGGCGAGTTGTCCTCGTCATCGCCGCGGTCGCCTTGCTTGGCGCGCCTTCGACCGGATGCGGTTCGGACGGCGAGAGTGACCCGAGCTTCTGCAGCGACGAGTACGACCCCACCGGCGACTTTTGTGACCCTGGTGTCGAGCGCATCGATCTGCGCGAGGCCGAGCGGCGGGCCCGAGGCTCGATGCCGAGCGAGGCTCTCCTATGGAGAGCTGTCGGCGGAGCTGACGAGACGGTCAACCCAGACGGTGAAGCGGAGTCGTGGTTTCTTCGCTACTTCGTTCCCGGACAGATCGAGCTTCCCGACGCTCTCTTCCGCTCGGTCACCGTCTACGCGTCCGGCGATCTCCGGCCGTATCAAGAGCTTGGGACGGTGCAATGCGTTCCGACCGAACCGATGATCCCTTTTGATTCGAGGGACCTCGTTCACGACGCAATCCGGCGGTTCGGGCAAGCAGGCATGTCCGTGCGACTCGGCGAGGAAGGGCTGCTTCGAGTGTTCCAGTCACATCGATGCGCGCGGGAGACAGACACCTGGGGCGGGGTTGGGTTCGCGAACACCTTCCTCTACTACGACGACGACGGTTCGTACCTCGGCATGGAAGGAGCTCCCTGATGCGACTTGCGGTTTTCATCGGTCTCTTCCTTCTCGCGGGCTGCGGGGACTCGACGGGAGCAAACGGCGGCGCTGGAGGCGGAGGCGTCGGAGGGTTCGGAGGAACGAGTGGTACTGGTGGCGCTGGCGGCATCGACCTCAAGGTGTGGCCCTGCACGGAGCAGGGTATCCGAGACGCGATCACCGTTGGAGGCGGCCCGCATACCTTCGCCTGCGACGAGCCGACCGTCGTCACGACCGAAGCCACCATCGATATCGAGAACGATGTGATCCTCGACGGCGAGGGGAATCTCATCGTCGATGGCGACGAGGACCACACGGTCTTCAGCCTGCTGCGCGCCGGTCGCGCGGTCTTCCGTAACATGACCATCCAGCGGGGCTACACCGAGGGCGGCGGTGCTGGGATCCGTAACTTCGAAAGCGATCTGTTTGTCGAGGGTTGCAGTATCGTCGACAACAGGTCGTCGGAACAGATTGGCGGGGGAATCTACAGCTTCGATGGGGTGCTGGAGATCGTCGGCAGCACGATTTCCCGAAACGAAGCCGTAATCGGTGGTGGCGTGACCTGTCAAGGCGACGATCTCACGATCCGCGAGAGCTTCATCACGGACAACATCGGAGGCGGCATTGACAACTTCGGGGAGCTTTTCGTGGCGGATACGACCATCTCGGGCAACGTGGGCTTTGGCGGCATCGGCAATTCGGGTGACCTCGTGATCGTGCGCAGCGTCGTCTCCGACAACGAAGGCTTTCGCGGCGGCGGTGTGTTCAACGCCGGCTCGCTGATCATGTTTTCGACGACTGTCGATGGGAACACCGCCGAGGAGGGAGGCGGAATCTACGCGTTCGATGCGGGTCGATTCGGAGGTGATCTTTGGATCTCGAATCTCGTTCTCCTCGAGGTAGCGTACAGCACGATCTCCAACAACACCGCCCAACGCGGGGGAGGCATTTACAGCATCGCGCTGAGGACGGCCGCCTGGAACAGCACCTTCTCGGGGAATGCCGCGAGCGAGGAAGGCGGGGCTCTCTACCTCGGCGGCACCACGCTCGGGGCGTCGACGATCTACCTCGCCCAGAACACCGTTGCCGACAACACCGCGCCTCTCGGTAGCGCGCTCGTGGCCAGCGGCGAGATGCCTACGCTACGCTTGGCCGGCAACGTCTTGAGCGGCGAGTGCGTCGCGCAAGGCGACGCCGTCGTGTTCGAGTCGCGCGGCTACAACGTCGAAAGCCCGGGTGACAGCTGCGGTTTGATCGAATCGAGCGACGAGCCCAACACGACGAGTGGGCGGCTCAGCCTCGGCCCCCTTCAAGACAACGGGGGCGAAACCAAGACACATCTTCCAGCAGGTGATAGCATCATCGACCTGATCCCCTTGGAAGAGTGCGCGAACGTGTACCCCGTTGAACCTGCAGACGATCAGCGACTGGTCCCCCGCCCACAGGGCGCTGGCTGTGATGCCGGCTCGGTCGAAGTCGTTCCCGGGCCTTAGGCCTCCGGTCATTGCTCGGTGGGGCATTTCCGACACTTCGGACAACGAATGATGAGTTTCGCTAACTCTTCGATCAGCTCCTCGATGCGCTCCAACGGACACGATTGGTCAACAGGCACCCTAACCTCTTGAAAACATTGAGTGCACCTTGGGTTTCGTAAACCGTAGGTCGTTGGTTCGAATCCAATCGGTGGCTCTAGTAGTTTCCGGCACTCGAGGAGCGACGGACGGCGCGGCTTAGTGCGGCATGGCTTCCCCCGAAAATAATGGGCCTCGGCCCTCGCTGACTCCGCTCGACAAGGCGCTCCGGCTTTTTGGCGACGTACACCGGAGCGAGGGCGTAACTGTCGTGTTCATGACGCTCAACGTCTTTGTCGTTCTGGTTGCATACTACGTGATCAAGACGGTCCGGGAGCCGTTGATCCTGACGACTGGGGGCGCAGAGCTCAAGGCATACGCAGCTGCTTGCCAGGCTCTCGTCTTGATGGTGGCGGTGCCAGTCTACAGCTACTTTGCGTCGCGCACGGAAACGCGAAAGCTCATCTTCGGTGTCACGCTTTTCTTCGTGCTCTGTATCGAGGCCTTCTTCGTCGGGTATCGAGCGGAGATACCCATGCTCGGCTTTGCGTTCTTCGTGTGGGTTGGGATTTTCAACGTCGCCATCATTGCGCAATTTTGGTCGTTCGCGAACGACATCTACTCGGTCCCTTCTGGCGAACGCTTGTTTCCGTTGATTGCCTTGGGGGCGACGATGGGCGCACCGGTCGGGGCGCGTATCGCGGGCGGGCTTTTCCAAGCGGGCCTCTCGCCTCCTGTGCTCATGCAGGTGTCGGCCGGACTCCTGTTAGTGCACATTGTCCTCTATAAGATAATCCTGTCCCGCCCAGATGGAGTACCGCAAGAGCGTGAGGCCAACGCACAACGCAAGCGTTCAATCTTGGGTGGCTTCGCGCTCGTCTTTCGCAACCGCTACCTGACCCTGATCGCAGCGCTTCTAGTGCTCCTCAACGTCGTCAACAGCACGGGCGAGTATCTGCTGAGCGCCTTCGCCGAGGATCGCGCCAACGCCGCTCTCGCCCTGGCACTGGAAGCCGAGCCCGATCTGAACGCTGCCGAGTTCATGGGGCGTTTCTTCGGTATCTTCTACGGAAATTTCTTCTTCTGGGTGAACGTCGTCGGTGTCATTCTGCAGGCGCTCGTCGTGTCGCGCATCGTCAAGTACCTCGGCATCGCCGGCGTATTGTTTGCCCTGCCGATCGTCGCTTTTGGCACCTATGGCTGGATCGCAATGGGACTCGGTTTCGGGGCATTTCGCGTTTTCAAGACGGCCGAGAACGCAACCGACTACTCGATCATGAACACCGCCAAGGCGATACTTTGGCTCCCGACGAGTCATGATGAGAAGTTCCAGGCAAAGCAAGCCGTGGACACCTTTTTCGTTCGCATAGGCGATGTGATCGCCGCGGGTCTCGTCTATCTCGGAACGCACCAACTTGCCTTTGGCTCTACGGAGTTCGCACGGGTCAACGTCGTGATCATTTTCGTATGGATGGCCGTGGCCGTCATGGTCCTTCGCCGCTATCGACAGCAAGCAGGTTCGTAGTGGCGCGCGCATCACGCCGTCACGCCCTATTATGGCCGGCCTTGATCGTCGTCGCGGCCATCTTGATCTTCGCGGTCACGGCGATCTGGGTCGGACCCGGCCCGATCGGACTCGACGCGAAAATGCTGCAAGCCCTCGAATTGGTCCGAAGCCCTCATGTAACCGAAGTGATGCTCGCGATCACGGCGGTTGGAAAGGGATCCATCACCATCGTGTTCACGATTCTGGTGGCGGCCTGGCTTTCAATCCGTGGGCATTGGAAGGAGGCCGCCTTCTTGTTCGTCGTGAACCTGGGGAGCGCAATCCTCACGCCAAGCTTCAAAGCCATGTTTGCCCGACCGCGCCCGCCTATCGAAGTGGTCACACCGATCACCAACCCGGACAGCTTCTCGTTTCCAAGCGGGCACGCCCTGAGCGCAATGGTGTTCTACACATCGCTCGCACTCATAGCCGCGCAGCTCGGTCGTCCTCGTTTGAAGCGTGCATTGATCGCGCTTGCCTTCGTCATGGTTCCGCTCATGGGCATTACGCGCGTGTACCTCGGTGTGCACTACCCGAGCGATGTCATTGGAGGCTGGACCCTAGGCAGCGCCTGGGTATGGCTCGCCTATCTGGGTTACCTGTCGCGAGCTCAGAACGCACCAGCAAGGCTCAACCCGAGCTCGTGACGGCTACCGTAAGGGGATAGGAATCTGTGAGCACGCATAGGACCATCGTGTGGCTCCGAAGTGTCATGTCGAAAGTGCAGCAGCCATGGCATGAGCCAGCCAGAAAAGAGGCCTACTCCAGCGCCAGTGAGGACGCCGGTTGCCCAGTGCGCGTTCGCCGAGACCCGAAAGATGGCCGTCGCGGAAGCCAAAGTGAGAGCGGTCGCGCACGCCAGCGGATCGCCCACACGCCCGAACAACCTCAGGTGCTTGTGCGCCACGCAAGTCAACCCCGCACCGGTGAATGCGAATGAGGTGTGCCCACTAAAATAGGACTTGTTGGCATCACGGCCGCAGTCCAGGTTGAACTCGGCGCAACCTTGTTCCTGGGCGTATGGGCGCTCTCTACCCGTAGCGGCCTTGGTGGCAGTCGTGAGGAAGCCTGTCATCGCAAACGCCTGGGCTTGAATCGCTAGGAGCTGTCCGGCGACTTCACGATTCTTGTCGCCGATGAGGGCCACGCCGACGGAGTCCACTAAGACGGGAAAACCGATCAAGGTGAGCGCAAGCGCGTCACTAGCGCGGTCGATCCTGCGCTGAGTCGCGCCTTCGGCTTTAAGCCGATCACGGAACCAATTGTCGAACGCATTGACCCGCGTCCAGCGCGCCGGCGGGTCCGCGACCTGACTTACCACGATCGCACCAACCGTGAGGTTGGCCGTCGCGACGAGCTCTCCCCAATGCACTTGTTTCCAGTGCCACTCCAGGCGATGCGTGGTACTTATGGAGCGCGGGTCCGAGACCTGCACAGCCTCGGACGAGTTATCAGAGTCGGGATACCCCTGAGCGATCGCGGCTCCCCCGTGCACGATCGAGGCAACAAACCCTAAACACGCAACTCGACGGATGATCGTCACCGAGCCAGAAGGTAGCCTCCGAACCGCCGGTTGTCTCATTCGCCTTCACCGGGTGCTCCGTAGATGAGAGCTCGGGGATGGCATTGGGTCGCGCTGGCACTCGCGTGTGCGACGGCCGCAAACTCTTGGCCACGCCGATCCAAAGCAGAGGACCCCGACGAAGAATGGGCCAGAAAGCAGGCCGATTGGGAAACCCGCAACGGATACATGTTCTACACGCTCCCCGAGCAGGAGCCGCCCAAGCGCGACCTGCCCAATTACAGCGGCCAGGACAGTAACCCCGTTACGAAAGAGGGGGCTCTGTGGATACCTAGATTCATCCTCTTTCCGGTGTATCTCGTGACCGAAGGAATTCTACGCCAAGGCCTCGGCGGCGGCATCACGAAGGCTGAGGAGAAAGAGATACCCGCCAGGGTCATCGACGCGTTTCGGTTCGGCGAAAAGCAGCAGTACATCATATTTCCCGTCTTCTCTTTCGACCTTGGTCTTCGGGCGAACATCGGCGTCGTCAGCAGCTTCGGCGACATTCCAGTCAAGCATACGACACTAAGCGCGGGCGCCCTTTTTGGCGGAATCGATTTCGTTTCGGGCGATATCGGGATCACGTGGAGCCCGCCGGGCAAGAAGTGGAGCGGCGCCCTCAGCGTGGGCGCGAGTCGTCGCGCCGACGGTTTGTTCTTCGGCTTGGGTAGCGAGGCCAGCAAGGACAATGAGTCGCGCTACAACTGGGTCGGCTACGACGTCGGAGTCAACTACACCGTGGAGCCGTTTCGGCGCGGAAGCATCTCACTCGATACCGGCTATCGGTATCGCGTCTTCGGGGACGACGTAAGCGGGACGACGATTCCGGACCTCGTCGAAGAAGGCAACATCAGCTCTCTTCCGCCGGCATACCCCCAGGGCTACTCCGCATGGTATCTCGACGCACGGATCGCCTACGATTCGCGACAACCGCGCCCTTCGCCGGGGTCGGGAGTTCGGGTCTCGACCGGTTTCAATCTCGGTCTCGACCCGGTTCTCGGCAACACGAGCTCAAGCTGGATCGTCTACGGAGCCGGCGTTCGCGGGTTCCTCGATGTCAGCGGGCACAACCACACGCTCAGCCTCGGGGCGATAGTGATATTCTCCGATGGGCTGCGAGGAGAGGTTCCCTTTACGGAAGTTCCAGCGGTCAGTGGCAATGGGCCAATGCCTGCTTTCGTGGGGCGCGTCCTCGCCGGAGATAGCGCTTCTGTACTGAACTTCCAGTTCACCTGGCCGATCTGGCTTCGCCTGGACGGCAAAATCCACTTCGCCGTCGGCAATGTGTTCGACGGGCACCTGTCGAATTTTGCGTTTGAGGATCTTCGGATGTCTTTCGGTGGGGGCATTCAGGCGCACGGCGCCGAGAAAACGTACTTCGAGTTCATGGCGGGTGGTGGCACCGAAACGTTCGCGCAGGGACCAAGCGTGACCTCCGTTCGCGTCCTCTTGGGAGTGAGTCGTGACTACTAGATCCAACGAAAGAATGGGGGCGGCTGTCGCTCTCTTCCTACTAGCGGCGGACGGCATCGGCTGTGCTCGGCAGGTGCGCCGTTACTCCGCCGACGGACCGATGTGGCGGGACGAGGGCGATTTCGAGCCGTTCACTCCTGTTCCCGAGGTGTACTTCTCGCCGTTTGCCTGGGATGCCGCGGACAACATGATCTTTCGGCCGGCCGCTAGGGTCTTCGCGGTCGACCCGGGAGGAGAAGCCGTCAACGTCAACTCGATGGACGAGGTGCCCGATTCGAGTTGGTTCACGAATCGACTCAGCCGTCAGCGCCTCTCACCCGAACGCATCGCGCGGGGGGCGTGCGACGAAACATCCCTCGATCCGTCGGATCCTTGGACGATCACGAGCGCCAAGCCCGATGGCGCCAATCCCGGGTTCATCATCGAAGACCAACAAGGTCGAGCTTTCCTGCTCAAATTCGACGATGCCAGCCAGCCCGAGCGAGCGACGGCGGCCGACGTCATCGGCTCCATTTTTTATTGGGCGGCGGGTTACGAAACGCCGTGCAATCAGATCACCTTCTTTCGTAAGGATATCCTGCAGATAGGAGAGGACGCGACCGCCACTGTTTTCGGGACTAAAGTGCCCCTCACCTGGGATCGCCTCGACCCGATATTCGAGGCGCTGACCCCGCAGCCGGATGGGACCTGGCGAGCCGCCGCGAGCGCCTTTCTTCCAGGCAAGCCGCTTGGCCCGTGGCGCTACGAATTGGTCCGTGACGACGACGCGAACGACATCGTTCCCCACGACGACAGGCGCGAGCTTCGGGGCGCCTACGTGCTGGCCTCTTGGGTGAATCACTTCGATTCACGCGAGCAGAACACGCTTTCGATGTGGGTCGCCACCGACAAACAGGGCCGAGGCTACGTGCGTCACCACTACATCGATTTCGGGGATTCGTTTGGGAGCATGTGGGCTATCCGGGGAATGTCCGAGCGGCACGGCCACACGTACTACTTCGACATGCCCCATGTCTTGCAGGACCTGGTCACCTTCGGGGGCGTACCCAGGGCGTGGCGGGACAACGAGCTCGGGCCAACTGGCAAAACCCTCGGTTACTACAACGTCGAGACGTTCGAGCCCGACAAGTACCGAACGGGCTATCAGAACCCTGCTTTCATTCGGGCGACCGAGCGCGATAAGGCCTGGATGGCGAGGATTGTCGCCAAACTGACTCCTGAGGCCATCAAGGCGGCAATCGCGCAAGCAAGGTTGAGCGACCCTCTCGTCGAGTCTGAGCTGACCCGGATCGTGCTCGCGCGTCGCGAGAAGATCCTTCGCCGTTGGTTTCGCAACCTATCGCCTTTGGCCGAACCAACACTGCATGAGGGGGAGCGGGGAACGGAGCTTTGCCTGCGAGATCTCTCGGTGGAGGCCGGTATCGTAAATCCTGACACCCGATTGTATTCCAAGCACGGTTGGCGACACGTACGGCGCCGGAAGCTCCGTGAGGTCGAGGTCGGCGCGCCGCGGCGAGGCTCGAACGACGCGGTCTGCGTGGGTCTCCCGGACATCGACTGGGCGTCGCTCGATGACCCGGCGTACCTCATCATCGACGTGACCGGCCTCAACGGCCGCGAAGACGACAAGTCCCGTCCTGCACGGGTGCACTTGTATCAGTTCGGCGAAGGCCGCTACGCGATCGTCGGGCTCCAACGGCCGTACAAGCTGCGCACCCCGAGCGGCCGTGACCAGTACTACCCGCGGTCGCTCGAAATGTTCGCACTGGGCATTGATTGATCGGGACTCACCCCGCCCTTGAGGTCGTAAAGCCGCAACATTCCGACTGCCATTCCGCGTAGCAAGGACATCGCCATTCGAAAGTTGTCTTCAAGTACGTCGTAGAGGACGTCCACGTCGACCCTGAGCGCCACGAGTCGACTGCCGACCCTTGCCCGAAACCAGCGGGGCTCCCCGGCGAGTGCGTCCATGCATCCGACCGTATCCCCGGGTCCCAAGACGAAGTGTTGTTCGGGGTTCTGCGCGTGGCACTCGACGGTTCCGCAAAGCGGCAACAAAAAATGCCCGCTCTGGTCGCCGATTTCCCATAGATGTTCGCCCTGTTGGAGCCGTACTTCACTGACGTCCGAAGCCAGTTCTGCAATCGCGTCGATCTGGGCGTCGCGGAACGCAATCGTCTTTCGCAAGAACGCCATCTTCTCGACCAGATCAAAGGTACGATCAGGGCACGTCATCGGCGGCCCGATGGGCGCGAAGCCGGCCCCTGGGCCGAGCTGCTTGAGTGCGGCGATCACTTCACGGCTTGTGCCCTGCAGGACGCTCCTTAACAGGGCGAAGTGGTCCTCGAAGATCTCTTGCACGTCGTCCGTTGCGATCTGGAGTGTGACGGTGTCCTCCAACGCCACGCCGTCGTACCCTTGCTGGTCGCCAGCCAAGGCGCTGACGCCGCCGACCACCGTTCTTGGGCCCATCGTGCGTATCGCCTCTTCGTTGCGTCGAATCTCCACCGAACCTCGAACGACGTACTGGACGTGGATGGCGGGCTCGCCTTCACGGTATAGGTAAGAGCCTGCGGGAGAATATCGCTCGTGGGTGTGCGCAGCGATCACGCGCGCCACCTCCGGGGGTAGCTGATCCATTCCCGGCATGGTGCGGAGAAAAAGGAAACGCTCAAAAGCGTCCATTCCGAGTTGTTGGATGGCGTGTTTAGGCAACGCTACCGACCTCCTGCTGGGGTGCGCCTTCGCGCAGAATCTGAAGCGCTCGCTGGATAGCGTCTCGGACCAGCCCCTTTTCTGCCGGCCAAGCGCGCTCGAGCTCGGCGGTCAGAGAGTGCATCGAGAGCTCAGCGATCTGGTGAGCCGTGATGCACCGGACCGGCTCACTTCGGTCCTCGAGCATCGCGCGAAGCGCCTCCTCGTACGTTACAGGCGGGGTTGCGATCCCGAGAGCCGAGGCCGCCAATTCGGCACGGGTCGTCGGAGCTGCGTCATCGACGAGAGCCAAGACGGCATCCCGGATTCGGCCGGAAAGGGTCGCTTCGAGCACCTCGCGACTGGCGGCGCGAACGCGAGCATTGTGGCTGCCGAGACCCCGCCAGACAAGCGCGAAGTCTTCCGCAGGATGAAGGAGCCCGAGCAGCCTAAAGGCGCGCTCTAGGGTCGAGCTCTCCTTCTCGTGTAGGGTGAGCCGAAGGAGCTCCCCGCTCGCCGTCTCGGGTACCGAGCGCGTTTCGAGTGCCACCCGCCACCGAAGAATTTGAATGGCACGCGCCAGGATCTGGTGGAGCTGCCGCTCGAGGAGCTTGTGATCCAGTCGCATCGACGGATGACTCGCGCGCAGTCGACCGAGACCGCGAAGGATCTTGAAGCGCACGGCACCGTCCTGCTCCTTCTCGAGGTGTTTCAACAAGATCTTCGCTGCTCTCACCGTATCGAAGCGGCTGATCGTGCGCGGAAGGTGGCGTCGCACCTTGCGTGGAACGGTCTCGTCATCCATCGCGGCGTCCAGATACTCTAACGCGATGGGACCGATCGCGACTATCGCATCGCGGGCCGCGGACCTCAAGGAGGGCTGCCCCAAGCACGGCAGCAGATATGGCAGGTAGGCCGGATCCGGGTTGTCTGCCATCGCGCGCGTGCTTTCGAGCCTGACCATGTCGTCGGGCGCCTTCGCGAGCTCGATCAGCGTGTCATGGAACATCGATTCTCTTTGGTGGCGAATGGCTCTGGCAAGCGCCGCACGCGTTTCGGAGCTGCCATTCCGAACTTGTTCGGCGAGCTCATTTCGAAGGTGAAGGTCGTCATCTCCGGTATCCCTCAGCGACATCAATCCAATGAGAGCAGTGGCTTCCACGATCGGCGCCTCGTCCCTCAGCCGCTCGGTCAGCAGGGTACGGTCCGGCTCGACAACGGTCAGTGCGCGCAAGGCGGCTGCCCGCACCTCGCAGTCCTCGTCTTTGAGCATCCAATGCGCGATTCGCGCGAATCGCGGATCTCGCGCTTCGGCAAAGCCCTCCAGAGCGCGAAGGCGGACGTCCTTGGACGGGTGATACAGCACCAAAACGGGAAGCAGATGGGTCTTGCCGTGGGTATCGAATAGATCGATCGCGGCAAGGACCTCCTTATCATGCGGGCTGTTGAGCGCGCCCAGTAAGGCTTCGAGCGAATGAAGGTCGAGCTCCTCGAGCTCTAGCCGAGTCTCCACCGCGCCTTCGCGAAGCCTTGACCGAAACAACTCCGCGTACTGCTCTTGCGTCTTAAATATTGCAAGCAGCCAAAGCCCGATTGGCAGCAAGAGCGTGTATCCGATCTGCGTGGTCGAGAGGCCCACCGCAACCGCTCCCAAGATCAGCAAAGATCCGAGGGCCTGTCCTCCGCGTTGTCCAAAGCCCTCGATGAGAGACTTGGCGCGTTCACGCCGTGCGCTTCCGAGAGGCAGGTAGAGGACCTCGACTGCGGTGCGATAGAGCGAATGCCGCAGCGACCCGTCCATCGTCTTGAGGACGATCACCCCGATCAGAACTGGGCCGACGACCAATCCGAGCACGCCTGCGAACAGGAGCAGCGGAAGGGCGGCTGCGCTCCGGTGGACGCCAAAGGTCCGAAGCATCCACCCCGCCCCGACGAGCTGTATGACGAGGGCGATCGAGTTCAGACCCAGGTAGAAGCGCGCGAAGAAGGTGCCGAGCTCGGCGGCGCCGATGTAATCGGCAACCACGCTCTTGAAGACGTAGTCGACGACGGTAAGTGTTACTGTGCCGATCAAGACCAGCACGAGCAGCTTTGCAAGATAGTTGTCTTTGAGAAGCCACCGGATCGAGAAATGCTCCTCGGTGTCGAGCGTGTCGAACGCGTGTGTGCTGCCGCCTTGCGTCTTCCATAGGAAAGGAGTCACGGCGCCAACCGCCAACACCGTCGCGCCTGCTAGTAAGAGCCCATGTGGATCGATCACCCGCAGAAGGACGTCAGAAATGAAGGCTCCGAGGATCGCGCCCACCACACCGCCAGCCGCAATTGGAGGGAAAATTCGCTTGGCTTGCGTGACGGTGACGGAATCGGCGAGGAGCAACCAGTACTGAATCAGAACGACAGTGATCAGCAGCCCGGTCCAAGCATAGAACGCGAGCAGGGACCAAGGGCCGATACTGTTTATCAAGAACCAAAACCCGAGCGTTACGAGCGCGCTGGCGAGCAAGCAAATCGATAGGAGAACACGTCGATCGCGAACGTTTGGAAGTAGGCGCTGCTGCAGCCGCAGCGCGATGGTCGCCAGCACCGCGATCGCCAAGTAGGCCCAGGGCAGCTCCGTCGCCGGGAGGCTGGCGAGGAAAAGCGCGTCGCGGGCCGTCTCGAGGATGGCATGCGCCGTCATGATGACCAGCAAGCTGACGAACCCCACCGCCAGATTTCGGTAGTCTTCGCGGCGAATGGAAAATAGCGGCATGGGTTGCGGCGGATTCCCAGGGTAACCCTATTGGGGTCACGTAGGGCCCCTGAGTTCGCCCGCAAGGACTTTGGGCCTCGAGCGGCCGAGGGCAGTGGTTCTTCATAGGCCCAAGAGCGCGCGATCCATCGTCAAATGGCCGCGATCGACCGATCCCCTCAGCCGGCGAAGATCCTCAGCGCCACGATGATCTGGGCGGCGAAGGCGGCGAGGAAGGCAAGGGTGCGAACTCCGGTGATTCCAAACGTGAGTGCCGGAAAGTGGACGAGGCGCGCCCAGAAATACACCTGAGTCGCGAGGAGCACTTGGGAATCGCCAGCCTTGTCCATCGCTTGCGCGACCAGCACTAGGGTTGCGAAGACCGCGAGGTTCTCGATGGCGTTGTAGTGCGCTCGCCTGGCGCGCTGCGCCCACAACGCCTGCTTGAGCATCTGCTCGGGATCCACGGGTTGAAGCGCACCCATGATACCGAGTGCCATCATTCGCTCGAGAATGTAAGGAACCCAGAAGAGCGCCGTCATCAAGGCGGTCGCTGCGAGCCATTCGAGTGAGTTCACGACGCGCTCCTTTCCGAAGCTTTGAACGTCGCGAGGGTCTCATGGTCTGGAGCTCTTGGAAAGACCGGCCTGACGGGAAGGTCACCATTTTCGCGCTTGCCAACTGAGCCTTCGATCCGTACCTTCTTTGGAGGCGTGGCATCGGCCCGCCTTTTTCCCGCCCGGGAGCGAATCGCCTCGGGCCGATAGGAGTCTAAAATGCATCCCAGTTTCTATTACCGATGGAAGCGTGCCCGGGAAGATCATGGCGGCGAAGAGTGGGTCTCGGCCTGCGGTAGAGCCAGTTGGCGACGGCACACGCATTCGCAACGGCGTTCTGCCTATCACGCGTCGGCCTTCGGGGTTCGCCGGCCACTTCGCTACATGGCGCACAAGCTCGATCTCGACGACGAGCAGATCGACACCTTGGCCGCGATCTTGAACGTCCTCAAGACCGAGCGAGCGCAGGCCCGCTTGGATGAGCAGCGCAGCGTCGCTGGCGTAGCGGCCGCGATCGAGGGCGAGCATTTCGACCAAGCCGCGGCGGCAGAAGCGCTCACCGCACGGGTAACGGCCGCCGAGCGCCTCAAGGAAGAAGTCTTGAACACGCTGCGGAAGACCCACGACATGTTGGATCCCGAACAACGCAAACGCTTGGCGTACCTTCTTCGGTCCGGCCAGCTGACGATCTAAAAGGGGACAGTCCCCTTTTCTCGCTCGAGCTCCCGCCAGCGAATTAACCCCGGGGAAAAGGGGACTGTCCCCTTTTTGTACTTGGGTTAGGATGGCTTGGATGGTGGAGTTCGAAGGGCGAGAGGCGATCGTGACAGGAGGAACGGGGGCGCTTGGCGCCGCAGTCGTCGGGCGGTTGGTTTTGGCGGGTGCGACCGTCCACGTCCCGGTGTACGCCACCGACGAGCTTGAAGGGTTCCCATATCGCAGCCACAACGCTGTGAAGCTGTACGAACGCCTCGACCTCACGACCGAGAGCGACGTGGCCGAACTGTACCGCGCCGTTCCGTCGCTCTATGCGAGCATTCATCTCGCGGGCGGGTTCGAAATGGGGCCGATCACGTCGACGAGCTTCGAAATGTGGGAGCGCCTCATGCGGTTGAATGCAACGACCTGCTTCCTTTGTTGCCGTGAGGCGGTGAAAACGATCGCCGAACGGGACGGGCGCATCCTGAACGTCACGGCGAGACCCGTCCTCGTGCCAATGGCACAGGTGACCGCATACTCGGCTTCAAAGGCGGCGGTGGCAGCCTTGACGCTTTCATTGGCCGAAGAGCTCTCCAGTTCTTCGATTTGGGTGAATGCGATCGTGCCGAGCATCATCGATACGCCGCGCAATCGTGCCGCGATCCCGGACGCGCACTTCGACGCATGGCCCAAACCCGAGGAAATCGCAGAGACCGTCGCTTTCTTAGCATCTCCACAAAATGCGGTGACCCGAGGGGCTCTGGTCCCTGTCTACGGTCGAAGCTAGAGGACTACTACACATGACGGCTCGAACTGCTTTTGTGACCGGCGGTGCGACCGGCATCGGAAAGGCCCTGATCGAGAAGCTCGACCGAGAGGGCTGGCGTTGCTTCGCGGGCTACAACCGGCAATCCCCAGATGCACTACTCGACGTCTGTAGCGATCGAACCACCGCCGTAAAATGCGACGTCACGGATGACTCGAGCGTCAAGAGTGCTCTCGGCGAGATCGGTGACAACATCGGTGGCGGCGCCCTCGACCTTCTCGTCAACAACGCCGCGACGACTGGCGGGGCGGGCGGAGGTGTAGAAAACGTCGACATCGACCGCTTCAAAGCTTTGTTCGAAGTGAACTTCTGGGGCCCGATCCGCGTGACGCAGGCGGCTCTGCCCTTCATCCGGCGAAGTCACGAAGGACGGATCATCAACGTCGGATCGGCATCACAGTACCTCACGATCCCGATGGGCTGCTCTTATCCCGTCACGAAAGCCGCGCTACGCCGACTCACTCAAGCGCTTCGAGCCGAGATGAAACCATTTCGCATCCAAGTCGCCTGTCTAGAGCCGGGCGGGGTGAAGACCCCCATGATGGACATCAGCGACGAACAAAGGGCAGAGCTGTGGGGCTCCTTCCCCGAACATCTGTTGCCCGAGTACAAAGCACACTTCAAATTCCCGGGAGACGCCATCGAAGCGGCTTTCCCGCTTTGGACAGCGGAAAAATTCGCGGATCGCGTGTACCGTGACGTGGTCCAAGCCAAACGACTCAAACCCAACTATCTCATCGGCCCTGGCGTCTGGGTGCTCCCTCTCATGAAGCGCACGATGCCCGAGGCCGTCCAGGAGCGTATCTTCGCGCGTATGTTCCAGCGCTAAACCCACCAAGGTACCAATGAGTGAGAGAGAATTCGAAACGACTAGAGCCTTTCGCGATCTGATCGACACGATGCGGGCACTCGAAGAAACATTTCTGGCGGGCGAGCGAGCGGTTGAACAAGATGTGTCCGTCATCGAAGGATACCGATGGATCTTCTCGATCACGCAGGTGGCTTTCGATTGCTACGTTTGGGCGGACAAGGATCGACCCCGCTTCGTCGACATCGTCGGGCGCTACAAGAAGTGGGGTGGTGACAACGCCGATGCCTACTATCAGTACGCACCGCTCGACCCGAGCCGCACATACCGCGTTCACCTCGACGCAGGCGACGCCGTATACCTGTCGCTGAGCGTCTACGAGGGCCCGGACGATGGCCAACCCGCCGAAGGTATCGTCGGCAGCCTGCATTTGGGTGAAATGCAGGCGAACCCGGACGGAAGCTATGACATCGTGTTGAGCGCGAACGAGCACGATGGGAACTGGATACGGCTTTCGGAAAGCTCCAACGCCGCTATCACGCGGGACTATCTAGCAGACCCCGTCAATGACGAACGAGCGGCGTGGACCATCAGCACGGATGACCCACCCACTACGACACGGATCACCGACCAAGAAATGGCCCGGAGGTTTCGCGCAGCGATGACCTGGATCAAAGAGCAAAGCGAGATCGCGCCGGTGTTGCCGATCGGCGAGCCGAACACCATGCTGGAGCCTCTCCCGATGGGCGCGATCACCTATGGCTGGGGCGCGGGAGATGCGTCTTATGGAATGGGCAACTACACACTCCAGGACGACGAGGCACTCATCATCGAGGGGACCTCACCCAAGTGCCCATTTTGGAATCTCTGCATCTGGAACGAGTTCTTGCACACTTACAACTACGACTATGAGCGTGTTTCAATCAACGGCCACCAAACGGCTTACAACGATGATGGTTCGTGGACGATCGTCATCTCCGCCGAAGACCCGGGCCATCCCAACTGGATTCGCACTCAGGGCCACAAGAGTGGCGTCCTCTGGGCGCGTTGGTTCCTTCCAGAGGAAACCCCTCCGCAACCGAAGACCCGTGTGGTCAAGGTGGCGGATGTAGCCAATGCGACGAGATCGATGAATCGCCGATGAATGTTTTACCGATCATGGCCCTTTTGTTCTCGATGTTGCTCGCAAGTTGCGCCGCCTCGACCGCACCACGCGACACGCTCTACCAAGTGTCGGTGTCCGATGCGGTGCTTGCGAGTAAATACAAAGGGGAGGTGACCCTCGACGAGCTCTTGCGGCATGGCAACTTTGGCCTCGGAGCTTTCGATCGCCTCGATGGAGAGATGACCGTACTCGACGGTAAGATCTACCAGGCAAGGCCGGATGGCACGATCGAAAGGCCGCTCCTGACCGAAACCACCCCGTGGGCGGCGATCACCCGATTTCGTACCGACTCTCAATTTAGCATCGACCATCGAATGACGATCCAGGAGCTCCAAACAAGAGTCGACGCGGGCCTCGACAATCTCAACATCTTTTACGCGCTCCGGCTCCGGACCCGCATCCCGATCATCACCATTCGATCCGTCGACGCGCAGACGAAGGAACAGAAGTCTTGGACGCACGAAGACATCAAGGGCACCCTCGTCGGCCTGCGCTTCCCGTCGTACGTGGGCTCGATGAACCTCACCGGCTACCATTGGCACTTCATCAGCGCCGATCGAGAGGTCGGAGGCCACGTAGTAGCTGCTGAGCTCGACCGTGGCGCGGTCGACATCGACCACATTCGGACGTGGGAGGTCGTGCTCCCCGAAAGCGATGACTTCGGCACCCTCGAACTCGGGACCGAACGCATCAAACACCTCGAGACGCTGGAAAAGTAACCCGCTTCAATGCCATGAAGGCAGTTCCCGTGAAGAATTCGACCCGAAGAATCGGTCTAGATCCCGCACACGTGCTGCGCCTGGCAGCCGAGGCGCTCGTGGGGCGCCTATCGATACCGTTGTCGCTCTTGCGCGAGTGGGCCGCTCGGATGTCTGGCAAAGCTGAGATCAGCCTCGAGCCTGCGAGCCCCGGCCTCCGCGTCCGCGGCGAGGCTCATGCACTCGGTGCACCGATTTCGTTTTCCGCTCGAATCGACGCAGACGGAGTGCGCGTCGAAGGCGAAGAGCGAACGGTTCGCCTCACGTTGAGCGAGGTAGAGGTGTCTACGCCCGACGATGCGCCTGGACCCCTTGCGGATGCGATTCGCGGTGGAATGATCGACACTCGGAATCCAGCAACGCTCGTGGGCAACATGATGTCGCTCCCCGACTTCATCGTGAAAGCGGATGGCCAGACGGTCGTGATCGACCTCATGCGCATCCCGGCGCTCGCCAAGGACCAACGGGTGCGCATGGCCTTCGCCACGGCGACGAGCTATCTGTGCATCAAGAACATCCATGTCAGCGAAGGCTCGGTCGATCTACGACTCGCGCTACTGCCAGGAGGCCCGAAGGAAGCCGTGCTCAGCACGGCGCGCGCCGCCATCATGCCCGCGGTGCGCTATCTGTGGCCGGCGGGAGGACCTCGCGCATGAGTCTCTTTGGGCACTGGAACCCGTTCAGCCGGCAACCCTGGGCGTCTCGAGAGCAAGAGTTCCATGAGATCGCCGTCCGCGCCGTGGATGGCTACGACGATTTCGGGGATCCGAGTTATCTCGAAGGGCTGCAGCGCCTCCTTTATTCGTACGACCACGAGGCGCGCTTTCATCGTAGGGGCAAGATGGTTGCCGCTTATCAAACCGTGGGCCTGCTGGCGAGCCGGCTGAGGACCCACCGCTGGTTCGAGATGCGCCCCGACTCGGCCGACATCGAGATCGAGCGACCGATCATCATTACTGGGATGGTGCGCACCGGAAGCACCGCCCTTCACTACCTGATGGGAGCCAACCCGGACATGCAGTGCCTGCAATACTGGCTCGCCTTGCACCCGCAACCTCGCCCGCCGCGCGCGAACTGGGAAACTGCAACCGACTTTCAGCATGCACGCATCGAGCTGGACATGATGTATCGGGCCGGCAAGAACATGCTAGAGGCGATTCACCATATGACGCCGGAAGGGCCCGACGAGTCGGGTCGCATTCTCGGACTCGGTTTCAGCGACGACCGGTTCGAGGTCGTTTCGACGGTGCCGACGTATTCTGAATGGTATGCCAACACGGTGCACCGCGAGACCTACGCGCTGCACAAGCGAACGATGCAGCTGATCGGATCGTACGACCCCGAGACGCGCTGGCTGCTGAAGTACCCGGTTCATCTTCGAAACCTCGATGCGCTTCTCGAGGCGTATCCGGACGCCTGCATCATCTGGACACACCGCGACCCTGCTGACGTGTTGCCATCGTACGTGAGTCTGTGCGCGCATTTTCGATCGCTCTTCGAGAAGACGCCCGACCGGCCGCGCATCGCGATCGAGCAGAAAGAAACGTGGGCGCGAGCCGTAGAGCTCGGAATGGAGCTCCGGCGAGGTCGCGAGCACCAGTTTCACGATATCTACTTCGACGACTTCATGGCAGACCCGATCGGGGAGGTGGCCAAGGCGTACCAGCACTTTGGTCAGCCTTTTTCTGACCATGCGAAGGCGGCGCTCACGAAGTGGAGGGAGACACACAAGCCGCGCCAATTCGGCACGCACAACTACGAACGCGACGATTTCGGGCAATCGGCGACGCAGGTGCACGAGCGCTACGCAAGCTACCTCGAGCAGTTTCCCAAAGTACTGGACAGGAGAAGGAGGGCTGCGTGACGACACGAGCACGAGACGAGCGCCCTCTGACCGACAAGGCGCCCGCGATCCAAAGGACCCGCGAGGAGCAACGACTGATCGAAGAGGCCGAACGTATCTTCCCGACAGGCACCCGCTGCCTGACTTTCGATGGAGAGCTCAACTTCTGCGTCGGCAAAGCAAAGGGAAGCCACATCTGGGACGCGAGCGGCAACGAGTACATCGATTACCTGCTCGGTTCTGGGCCGCACCTACTAGGTCACGCACACCCCGCTGTGCTGGATGCCCTCGAAACGATATCAAAGAACGGCACGTCGTTCTTGATCATCAACGAAAACGCCGTTGATCTTGGTAAGAAGATCATCGAGCACGTCCCGTGCGCTGAAATGGTGAGCCTCCACAACAGCGGGAGCGAAGCGACCTTCTTTGCGTTGCGCCTCGCGCGCGTCTACCGAAAGCGTGACAAGATTCTGAAGTTCGAAGGCGCCTACCACGGGATGCACGACTACGCTCTGATGAGCAATCAGTGGACGATGGGCACACCACCCTTCCCCAGCGCCATTCCGAATAGCCACGGCATCCCAGGCGTGCTGAAGGACCAGGTGTTGATCGCTCCCTTCAACGATCTGCAAACGGTCGCTGAGATTATCGCCAAGCATCACGATGAGCTCGCCGGGGTAATTCTCGAGCCCGTGCAACGAACGTTTACCCCAAGACCGGGATTCCTCGAGGGAGTTCGGGAGATCACCGCGAACTACGACATCCCACTGATCTTCGACGAAGTGGTCACCGGCTTCCGCATGGGGCTCGGCGGTGCTCAAGAGGCATACGGCGTTACGCCCGATCTTTGCGCCCTTGGCAAAGCGATCAGCGGAGGCCTGCCGCTCGGCGTGCTCTGCGGCCGCGAGGACATTATGGCGATCGCCAACCCGAGGAGGCGCCTGCAGATGCTGCCGTACTCGATGCAAACCGGCACATTTTCTTCGAATCCGCTTTCTACCGGGGTGGCGTGTGCCGTGATCGCCGAGCTCGAGAGACCGGGCGTGTATGAGCGCATCGAAGAGGTGGGCACGGAGCTGATGGCGGGGCTGGCCGAAGCGATCGCGCACTCTGGCATCGAAGCTTCCGTAACGGGTATCCCGAGCGTGTTCGAGATTTGGTTCACTGAGAGCAAGCCCTTCGACCATCGCTCGGCCAAGCAGTCCGACTTCTACAAGAACATCCGCTTTTCCGACCTTCTCCTTCGGCAAGGTGTGCTGAAGGCTGCAGAGAAGTTCTTCGTTTCAGCGGCGCACACCGACGAAGACGTCGAGAAAAGCATCACGGCGTTTCATGTTGCCCTCAGCCAACTCGCGAAAGAGGTTTCGTGAAGCGAGTTCTCGTCACCGGCGCGTGCGGCAACATCGGCGCCAACGTGGTCGATTTGCTCGTGCAGCGGGGGTACGCGGTCCGTGCGATCGACCTCGACACTCCCAAGAATCGGCGCGTTAGAGCGCGATGGCGAACCGACATGGACATGCGATTCGGCAGCATTTGCGACGAAGCATTGGTCGCTGAAACCGTCCAGGGGATGGATCACGTGATCCATCTCGCCGCGGTCGTGCCCCCTGCAACCGACATCGACCAGGCTCTCGGATATGCAGTCAACGTGGTCGCCACGAGGTCACTCATCGCCTCGTGTGAGGCACAGACGAGCCCACCCCGCCTCACTTTTACGTCTACGGCAGCCATCTGGGGGCGTAACGACGAGGTCGACGGGCCGCGGCGCGCAGAAGAAGAAATCTCTCCGAGCGATAACTACACGCGTCAAAAGGCGGAATGTGAGGCGATGATCCGGGCATCGAGCCTCGATGCCGTGATCTTTCGGATCGCGATGACGCCTCCCGTCGCCCTCGCCGCTCTTTCGCCATTCGTGTTCGACATGCATCCGGACATGCGCGTCGAGTTCACACACCCTAAAGATCAGGCGCTCGGTCTAGTGAACTCGCTGGTCTTGACCGATCCGGTGGTGGGCAGAACGCTGCTGCTTGGCGGCGGTGCACGCAATCGCTACCGCTATCGTGAATGGCTGAACATGGTATTTGATGCGGTCGGGATGCCTGCGGTTCCCCGATCCGCTTTTGGTGATGCGCTCTTCTTGACCGACTGGGTGAACTCCGAAGAGAGCCAAGCGATTCTGGACTATCAGCGGCACGACTTGCACTCGTATCTGAAAGAAGTGAGCGCCGAGCTCGGTCCGGCTCGCCACCTGGTCAATCGAATCGGCCCTGCGCTGAGCCCGGTCGTTCTTGCTTACTCACGTCACCAGGCCACGGCTGAAGGAAAGCCGGCGCGCCTGCCGGACGCGTACCGAGCCATGACCACGGTTCGCCGAGGCCTCCGGGCGGCCAAGAGCTACCTCTGACACCATGAACGTTACAGCTTTCACGACCGATCGCGTTCTCGACCGCGTTCTCGATGCCTTCTCCATCCCGCACATCGAGGATCGGCTGCCGCGCGATTTCTTCTACGGTTTGGGGCTGAAATTTCCGCAACAGTACGCAATCGCCTGCCGGGACGTGGCGGCGTGTGTCCGGCGCGCCGAGGCGCTCGGGGCTGGACCCTTCCTGCACGCGACGTTGCCGGCTCTGAACTGGATCGAAGAAGGTGAGCTCCGCCGCGATTGCAGGCTCGAGTTCGCGCTCGGCTACGTCGGTGACACGCAGATCGAGTTCTTGGGTCCGGGCGAAGGAACGGACCATTATTCGCGCTCCTTAGCGGACACCGACATCGCCTTCCATCACGTGGGCATCTACCAAACCGGCATGGAGCGGATCTCCGAGTCGCTCGAAAGTGCAGGGTATAGAAACGTCGTTCGAAGTGGAATCTCGCTTCGCCCTGCCTTCAAGATCGACTTTCGCTACTTCGATGCCCGAGACGAGCACGGTATCTACATCGAAGTGCTCGACTTCCAGTGCCTGAGCTTCGAGCTCTCGATCGAACCCCTCATCCGCGCCTATGCAGCCATGAAAAGGGGACTGTCCCCTTTTTCGAGGGGTTAATTCTAGGTGGAGGCTTCGACGAATGAGGGATCGTTGGCGAAGCGGGCTACGTGGTGTTCCTCGTCGCCGAAAAGGGCGTTCAGAGCGTACATACGTTTGAAGTAGAGCCCGATGTCGTGCTCGTCGGTAGCGCCGATGCCGCCGTGCAGCTGCAGCGATTGCTGGGCGACCCAGATACCGCCGGTGGCGAGCTGGTATTTGGCCGCTGAAACATCACCGCGGCGTGCAGTGTCGTCGTCCTGGTCGGCACGCACCATCGAGGCCATCGAGATCGAACGAAGGAGCTCGACCTCGGCGTACATGTCGACCGCGCGGTGTTGCAAGGCTTGAAAGGACCCGATCTTGGCGCCGAACTGCTCGCGTGTGCCGAGATAATCGATCGTCATATCGAGCATCGTAGTCGTAATGCCAACCGCCTCGGCGACGGCCGCTGCAGCGGCATAGTCGAGTGTGCGGTCGAGCACTGCAGCGCCTGATCCTTCTTCACCGAGACGCGCGTCTTCCGTGACGATGACGTCCTCAAGTTCGACGAATGCGGCCTTGTGGCCGTCGATCGTCTTGGCGACCCTCACCGTCAGCCCTTTTGCGTCGCGGGGCACAACGAAGAGCGTTACACCACCGGGCGCCTTGGCCGAGACGATCAAGTGGTCGGCATTGTGACCGTTGAGCACCCAGACCTTCTTGCCAGAGAGCCTGTAGCCCATTGCGTCGGGGGATGCGGTGGTCTCGAGAGCGGTGACGTCGTGTCTGCTCTGCGGTTCCGAGTACGCCAGCGCGAGGGTCGTGTCGCCCTCGATCATCGGCGCGAGGTAAGCTCCGTGTTGGGCGTCATTCCCGGCCCGAAGCAGGGTCAGTCCCCCCAGCACCACCGATGCCAGGTAAGGCTCGGGCACCAGGGTGGTGGCCAGCTTTTCCAAGACGACGGCGCATTCGATGAAGCCGCCGCCAAAGCCGCCCACCGATTCGGGAAACGGTACGCCGAGCCAGCCGAGCTCACCCATGTGTTTCCAGGCTGCGGGCTCATAACCGACATCATCGTCGCGAAGCTTGCGAAAACGCTCGACGGGGGACTCGTTCTTCGCGAAGTCGGCCACCGTCTTGGCAAGCATTTGCTGATCTTGATCGAGCTCGAAATCCATCTGGCAGACTCTCCTGAAGTTCGGGGTTCTCAGCTGCTCGGCAGCTGGAGGATCATCTTCGCGATGACGTTGCGCTGAATCTCGTTGGACCCACCGTAGATCGTCGCGGCGCGCTCGTAGCAGAAGTACGGCCCGATCGATTCTTCGACCGCCGGCACCACGTTGTGGTTGTACCAAGTGAGCGAATTCTCACCCATCACTTCCATGCAAAGCTCGGTGATTTCCTGGATGAGCTTCGTTCCGACGAGCTTCAGGATAGAAGACTCGGGGCCGGGCATTCGACCCTTTTGCTGCTCGGCGAGCGCGCGGTAGCTGACCATCAAGTGTGCCCGGAACCGCATTTCGAGGCGGGCGATCTTGGCGCGCCACACGGGGTCTTCGAGCATGGGGCGTCCGTTGACCAGCCTGGTGGCCGCGATCTTTTTCAGCTTGACCAGGGTGTGCCGAGAGGGCCCGATCATCGCAAGCAGCGTCCGCTCGTGCCCGAGGAGCGCCTTGGCCATAGTCCAGCCGTTGTTGATCCCACCGACGACGTTTTCCTTCGGCACCTTCACGTTGTCGAAGAACGTGTCACAAAATGCCGGAGTGTGGCCCAGGGTGAGCATTGGCTTGACCTCTACGCCCGGGCTCTTGAGGTCGATCAGCAGAAAGGTGATCCCCGCCTGCTTCTTCACCGATGGATCGGTGCGTACGAGGCAGAAGATCCAGTCAGCGAACTGCGCATAACTGGTCCAAGTCTTTTGGCCGTTGACGATGAAGTGGTCTCCGGCATCTTCGGCGGTGGTCCGTAATGATGCGAGGTCACTTCCAGAGCTAGGCTCGGAGTATCCCTGGCACCAAAACTCCTCGGCGCTCAGGATCTTGGGAAGGAACCGCTTCTTTTGCGCGTCGGTGCCGTGATTGATGATCAGCGGACCGACCATCGAGAGGCCAAACGTCGAAAGTTGCGGCGCCCCAGCCATTTCCATCTCCTCACTGAAGATGAAACGCCGCGCGGCATCCCAGCCGGTGCCCCCGAGCTCCTTCGGCCAGTGGGGGGCTACCCAGCCTTTTTCGTAGAGGATGCGGTGCCACTCCGCCGAGTCTTCTGGAGTGAAATGCCCCTCCCCGTTTGCCTTCTCGCGCATCTCCTCGGGCATTGCCGCCTGAATCCAAGCGCGAACCTCCTCACGAAACGCTTCTTCTTCCTCGGTAAACGTCAGATTCATACCTCTATCACTGACACGAAGTCGGGCTCCGCACCACAGTGCCGGCGCGCCGGGAGGGGCTGCGAAGTAGCAGCGTGGGCGACGGGCGTGTCTGTTGTCCGTCGCCATGCGGCCGCCCAGAGGATATTGTCGCTCCGAGCCGTGCCCCATCTCGATGATATCACTGGAAAGGTCGTACGCCTGCCGCAGCTCCTACGGTCGCGGCCGCACAATACGCTCGACCGACTCGGGGCCTACGAAGGTCTTCCCATGGAAGATCTCTTCCCCGCGCCTGCCGAGGTTCCGGAGGTTCGCACCGAAAAGCGATGGCGCTTGCCAGGTGTCGAGAGCGAGGATCTCATGTTCGACTCGCTCTACGAACCGATCGAGCCACACTTCAGAGAACACTACCACCGCCGGAAGCGACGCATCCAAACCGTCTACGCGCGACGCATCCGTCCGGACCACGCTTCCGGGCGACCTCGCGTGCTCTACATCCATGGTTACATGCAGCCCGAGTCCTTGGTCGAAGAGGTGGGGCTGGTCACCACGATGGCCCGAATGTTGAATGTGGAGATCATCCAATTGCAGCCGCCGTACCACGGGCGCCGCAAACCGCGAGGCTCGCCCTATTCGGGAGAGCTCTATTGGACGGCCGACGTGGTGCGCAGCGTCGAGGCGATCCGCCAGACGCTATTTGACGCGCGGACTCTGCTCTCGGTCATGCAATCTGAGAAAGACGGGCCGGTCGGCATTGCGGGTTTGTCGCTCGGGGGATCGCTCGCTGCGATGTTGACGTGCATGGAGTCTCGTTTCGATTTCTCAGCTCCGATCATCGGCCACATGGACATGGGTGCGCTACTTCGGGATGCGCCCGTGCTCGGCGCAATGCGGAAAGACCTCGCGCACTTTGGTTGGACCCATGAAGACTTCGGAAAGTTCTTTACCGAGATCGGCTGGGATGAGTTGAAGTCCGTGATTCCGAGCGAACGCATCATGCTGCTCGCGGCGCGTGACGATCACTTCTTCCTGAGCTCGATCGTCGAACGAATGTGGGAGCAGTGGGGCAAGCCAGAAATCCACTGGTACCCGACCAGCCACATGGGTTTCATCCCGTACGTGCTAGGCGGGGTCGGCCACCTCCGTCGCTTCGTCAACCGCCTCTATCCCACAGCCACAGGTCGGTAGCTGCTCCGTTGTGCGCCCTGCCCTTGACCTGGACCGATGGATTGTCGTAGCTCCCCATCATGGAACAGCCCGCCAACCGTCTAAGCCGCACCATCGATAAGATCGAGCAAATCGCCGGACCTTTTCGCGCGGCAGCCGTGACGTTGGCGCTCGGACGCACAGTGAAGTTCGTCGGAACGGCGGGATTACGCGTCGAGGAGCTCTCTACTGAACGCGCAGTGGTCAGTGTGGCGAACCGCAAGAAAGTCCAAAACCACATCGGCGGCGTGCATGCATGCGCCATGGCGCTGCTCGCCGAGAGCGCAACGGGGTTCGTGGTCGGAATGAACATCCCCGACTCGGCGGTGCCCGTGATCAAGACGATGAAGATCGAGTATGTCAAGCGCGCCTCCGGCGGACTCCGAGCAGAAGCCACTCTGACCGAAGAGCAGCGTCGATCGATCTCGACCGAACCCAAGGGCGATGTCTTGGTTCAGTGCCGGGTCGTCGACGAGGCCGGCGTCGAGCCAATCCAATGCGAGATGACCTGGGCTTGGGTGCCAAAGAAGCGCGATCGCCTCTAGTTCTGATCGCGCAAGAAGTGGGCGCGAAGGGCCGCGTTGAGCTCAGTGGCTTTTTGGAAGGTGACCCCGTGACCCGCATCGTCGAACCGCAGCACTTCGGCGTGCGGAATGCGCTTGGCCAGTCGATCGGTTTGCGTCGGCCGAATCAAGATGTCTTTGCCTGGACGGACCAAGAGCGTCGGCAGATCGATCTGCGAAAGACGGGACTCCGTCCGATGCCGCCACACTGCCTGAAGGTGGCCAACTATGGTTCGCAGCGAAGCAGGCTTTCCGAGGCGCTCGTTCATGTGGGCCTTGAACGCAATCGGGTCGATGCTGTTTAGATATTCGTCCGGGTACAAGAGTCGGGGAACCGACCGTAAACGCGTCTCTTTGCCTCCGAAGAGGCCTCGCATGAAGAGCCACATGCCCGCGAGCGTGGGAAGTGACCCGAACGGCACGCCTCCATGGGTCGCGATCAGTGTGAGCGTCCGACATCGGTCTGGCGCCGACAGAGCGAGCTCTTGCGCGATCATCCCGCCCATCGACACGCCGACGACGTGCGCGCGATCCCAACAGAGGTCATCCATGATGCGAAGCCCGTCGCCCGCCATCGAGTGAATCGTCGGAAAGAGCGGGCCTCGTTCACTGTCCCCGACACCGAGATGGTCGTAGTGGCAACACCGATGATCGCGCTGCAGCTCATCCACCTGCGGCCCCCACACGCGTCCCGACATCCCAAAACCCATCACGAACAAGACCGGCGCCCCCCGGTCTCCAAAGACCCGATACGCCAGGCGGGGCGCACTCCCGGTCAAGACACTGGCACGGACACTGGCGCTGACACTGGCACGGACACTGGCGCTGCCACTGGCACTGTCACTGAACCGGTCCACCTATTCCTCGTAGTACCTGACCGTGGGGTACGCCAGCGCGATGGAGTTGTTCGCAGAAAAACGTTCGAGGATGTCCTCCCAAATGTGCTGCTCTGTCCCGCGGCGCGTCTTTGGCTTCGTCATGTAGCGGATCGTCAACAAGACCCCACTGTCGCGAACCGAGGTGTATACGATCGGCGTCATCTTTCCCGAATAGATCAGATAGCGTGAGGCCGCTCGACGGACCTGTCGGGCCACCTCCTCTGCGACGGTGAAAGTTTCTGCGGTGATGATCTCTTCGAGGATCGACTTGGCCGCCTTCCAATCGCTTTCAAAAGTGATCAGAACGGGGATCTCGTGCCAGATGTATTCGAAGCCGCGTGTAAAGCTGGCGGTACGTTCCCGCAACACCTTGCCATTTGGCACGTGCATGATCCGACCCGTGCTCTGATCAGCGTCCACCCAGTTTCCGATCTCCAGCAGGCTGAACTGAAACAAGCGGATATCGATGACATCACCCGCGGTGCCATCGATTTCGATGCGATCTCCGACCTCGAACGGACGGCGAAGCACTATGAAAAAGAAGCCCGCGATGTTGGCCACCGTATCGTGCAGTGCGACGGCGAGACCCGCGCCCAGAATGCCCGCGAATGTCGCGAGCGATTCCAGTCCTGAAAACCACATGGGAACCAGGACGAGAATCATCAGTACGCCGACTGCGGTCGTGAAGCCCCGGCTCCATCGATACCGCTGGGCGACGTCGGTGACATTCCTTCGAATGAGCCGAAGGACGACCGAACGGATCAACAAGAAGGCGAGCACGACCAGGAGCGTGCCCAGCAGCTTCAGCTGTGTCGCCGGCATCATTCCGAGCCAAAGTCGGCCTTCAGTGAGGAAGTCTTCCACCGGAGCAGCGTACTGCAGCGCCACGTTCTACGCGAGTTGTCGGACGCCGGCGAGCTTCTAGCTTTCGAGCCCTAGCGCCCGACAGATCTCCTGCAGTGCCAGAGCTTCCTGTGCCCGCGCTCGACCATCCGCCGCGATGGCGATCTCAGCGCCGCTCCGAACGAGGATACAGTGCTCCGGGTTCCCCTTCACCCTGGCAACGCAATCGAGGGCTTGAAGCCGACCCCCTTCAGGATCGGCGATGAGCGACTCGGACAGGTCCTGGAAGGCAACCTCGAGCGCATTGAAATCGATGCCGGAGAAGACGTCCGCCTTGCTTCGAAGGAGCTCGACGAACGCCGCAGCCTCGGATCTCGCAAGCTCGCCGTCCGCGGCGGCCACCAACGCAAAGGCCCCCGACAACGCGCGAAGAAGGTCACCCGAAACGGTTGCGTTGAAGCGACCCCAGGTCGCGATGGCATATGCCACACTCTCGTCCGGACCCATCGATACCTCCTGGGTGTCGCATAGCCTAACGCGTTCCCATCGTCAGCTCCAGCGAGACTCGAGAAAATGCGCGATCTTTTCGATCGCCTCATCCGCCTTGTCCATGACTCCGACGCTGACCTGGAACACGTGCCACATGCCGTCGAAAACCTGGAGTTTCACGTCGACACCGGCCGCTTGGCACTCGTCGGCGAGCGCAGTCGCGTCGTCGATCAGGACCTCGTCGGTTCCCACTTGGATGAGCATCGCAGGTAGACCTTTGTGGTCCGCGAACAAGGGCGAGCATGCTGGATCGTCGACCGGCCGACCATCCAAATAGTGAGCGGCGCATTGTTTGCTCCAACTCGTGCGGATCATGGGGTCGATCTTGGCGTTGTTGGTGCGCGAAGGCGAGTTGCAACCCAGATCGGTCCACGGGGAAATGAGGACGACCCCAATCGGTTGGGGAAAGCCTTCGTCTCGAATCGCAAGCGCCATCGCAAGCGCCAGGCCCCCGCCGGCTGAGTCCCCCGCAAGCACGATTCGCTTGGGCGACAATTGATGGTCGAGCATCCATTGATACGCGTTGAGCCCATCCTCGAGGGCGGCTGGATACGGATGCTCAGGTGCCAAACGGTAGTCGGGTACGTAGACCGATGCACCGGCGGCTACAGCCAGATGCGTCACGAGGCCCTTGTAGGTCGAGGGGCTACCAACACAGTAACCACCACCATGCAGGTATAAGACCGCTCCGGTGGGTCGTTCGCCTCGAGGTCGCGCTACCAACGCTCGGACTCCCCCCATCGATATCCATTCGGTCTCGGAATCAGGCGAAGGGGAGTTGACGTTTGAGACCAAACGCAACCATGCACGTTGAAACGCGAACGGCCAGGGAGGCCCGAGGAACGGCTTCAGGCCATAGCGCGTCGCGGTGCGAAGCACGGCTGAGGAAATTTTCATTGCCTTTTCGTTCTTGAGGCTCGCGCGGTCGTCACGACAGAAGAAACCGGCCGACCCCCCTCTTAGCGCAAACCTTCCCGAAGGAAAACACGGGTGAGCCGTTGACGAAGACATGCTCAATTCCAGCGGGAGCCCCGGTTCCGGCCTCGCCGGGACGGTCTCGTACTTCGTCCCAATCGAACACCACTACGTCGGCGGCATACCCCTCTTTCAAACATCCCCGCGCGGCGAGCCGAAAACGATCGGCCGCCGCGCCCGTCATCTTGTGGACGGCAGCCTCGAGCGACAAGCTACGCCGCTCTCTCGCGTTGCAAAGGAAACGCGGAAATGTCCCGTAAGCCGCCGGGTTTTGGTGACCCCCAGGCTCGGGCCACGAGTCGCTCGCAAAGATCGCAGCCGGATGCCGCATGAGCCTGTCGATGATTTCCTCGTTGTAGTAGTCGTGAAAGAGGACTCGTGCCTCGGCCTGGCTTTTGTCGAGGATGTCGATGAGAACCTCGAACGGCGATTTTGCGACGCGTGAGGCGATGTCGGGGAGGTACATCCCGTTGTAGGGTTCGTACTCGGAACAACAAGCGTTGGTGATCTGAATCTGCGGATAGCCAAAGCCGGCCAGTCGAAAGCCGACGGTAGCCTCGAGGCGAAGCCGCGCCCGCGATCCGAGCTCGTGAAGCGAGTCGGGCATGCGTGCCATGAACCACTCGGGGAGAAGCGTGTTGAGCAAGGTCGCCCCGCAGGAGTAGGGATACATGTCGAACTTGACGTCGACCCCTTCGGCAATGGCCTCGTCGAAGAGGCCGACCGCCGCATCCACGGTTTTCCAAGCCTGCGAGCCCGCGAAGATCAAATGCGAAAACTGAAGCCGTACGCCGGTGCGGTGTGCCAGGGCCAACATGTCCTCGATGGCCTTGAGGTTGTGTGGACGGCCAAACGGGACCATCGGATACGTGCCCGAAAACGAGGAGTAGGCCTTGGCGTGCACGCTGAGCAATTTGTCGTGCCCCTTCACCAGGCGCGCGACCTCGTCGAGCTCGTCCATCTTGGCAAACACTCCGGGTTTGTACTGAAGGCCGAGGGACACGCCGGCCGCGCCTTGGGTCATCGCGTCGTCGAGCAGGCCCAGCATCTGCTCGTATTCGTCCGGAGACAGAGCTCGGGCCTCGAATCCCGATAGCGACGTGCGGACCGCCCCATGACCCACGAAGTGGAGGAAGTTCTGGGTCAGTCCCAGCTCCTCGAGAACGGCACGGTACTCCGTAAAGCTGTTCCAATCGAGCGAGTTTCGCCCGGCTTTGAAGAGCGAGCTTTCGATGAGATGCCGGTGCGGTGAGCTCGGCACGAATCCGAACGGGCTGAAGCCACAATTGCCCGCCACGAAGGTGGTCACCCCTTGAGCGACGAAAGAGTCGAAGTGATGTGGATCGTCGCTCGCGGAAAAGAAGTCCATGTGCGAGTGAGCATCGATGAACCCCGGGGCAATGACTTTGCCCGTGCAGTCGATCTCTTCGACTCCGATCGGCGATACTGCTCCGATCGCTTCGATCTTGCCGTCGATGATCAGGAGGCTACCCGGTCGAGGGCTCGCTCCGGTCCCGTCGACGACGAGGCCTCTTGAAAGCAGGTATCCGGGGCCGGTGTGCTGCATGTGTGCCAACCGGGATCGTTACCCGAAAGACCTTTCGGCCTCAAAACCTTTCGCCGTGCGTGTCGGCGTCGCCCTGGCTATCGTCCTCCCCCATGAGCACCGCGACACGAAATCACTTTCGAATCGTCCTGACGGGAGGGCCGGGTGGCGGCAAGACAACCGCCGCCGACCTCTTTCGACGGGAGATCGGAGAGCGGGTGGTCATCGTGCCGGAGACAGCAACCATGCTCTTCGCTGGGGGGTTTCCAAGGGTGAACGAGCCAAAGGCCCGTTTGGCCACGCAAGGAGCGATTTTTCACGCCCAGCGTGCCCTCGAGGACATCCAAGGTGCGCTCTACCCCGGGCGCATCCTACTTTGCGATCGCGGCACCATCGATGGCGCGGCCTATTGGCCGGAAAGCGCGCCGGCCGGCTTCTTCGAGAGCGTTGGCACGACACTCGAAGCCGAGCTGATGCGCTACGATGCCGCGCTCTTCTTCGAGTCGGCGGCCGTGGGCGATATTCAGGTCGAAGGCGGCAATCCTACGCGCACCGAAGACAACGCCGAGGCACGCCGGCTCGATGTCCGCCTCCGCCAGCTTTGGTCAAAACACGCGAATTTTTGCTTTGTTCCGCATTCAACTTCGTTTTTCGCCAAGCTTCAGCAAGGGCTCTCGGAGCTTCAGAAGATCGTGACTGCCAACGACCTTCTTCGGTCAGATTCTTAGTTGGCGACGATAACCCATCTATACTACCTCTCGAAGTGATGGGGAGACTCGGGTTGATGAGCCGATCGCGCGCGCGCCTCTATGCTTGGGGGGTGGCGCTTTCAGTACTGATCGCAACCTCGTCGGGTTGTATCAGCCAGATGCAGGCAGACATCAAAGCCAACCAGGAGCGCCTCGACTCGCTCGAAGCCGATCTCGAAGCGAAGCGCAAAGAGCTCGAGGAAGCCCTGGCGGAAGCGAGCCGCGTCCTGCGACGTAACAGCGCCGACCAAGGTTTGCAGATCGAGGAGATCATAGATCGGCTCGCGGTAATGGAGGGGGAGATCGCCGAGCTTCGAATGGAAAGCAGCGGTCTATCGCAGGAACAGCTGGCGAAGGAAGCCGAGCTTCAGAAAAAGCTCAGCGAGGTCGCGCGCGCCGCGGGCATGGACGTTCCTCTCGAATCGAGTCAGATCCCAGACAACAAGAAGAAACACTGGGAGGCGGCGGTCAAGGCCCATCGAATCAACGACCATTCGTACGCGAGAGCACTTCTTCGGGCGTACGTCGAGCGCTACCCCAATGACAGCAAGGCCGACGACGCGCAGTACATGGTTGGCTCGAGCTACTTGAGGCAGGGGCAGCCTGCGGCCGCTCTCGGCGAGTTTCGAAAAGTGCTCTCGACTTATCGCAAGGGCGACGTCCTCGACCAGACCCTCTACGACATGGCGCAAGCCTTCCTGCAAGTGCGGTCCTGCAACGACGCCGAGACCGCCCTCAAAGCACTGCTCAAGAACCACAAGAAATCGCCACTCTTTCAGAAGGCCAAGAGGCAACTTCGCGCAGTCCGCGAAATGGGCCGCGCCGAGTGCGCCGATAGGAGCTAGTGCGGGGGCGGTGGGGCGGGACAAACTGAGGCCGTAGGCCAACCGGGAGCTAGCGCGCTGCAGCCGAAGGCGGACCTGTCAAGTAGATCGGCGAAGACCACGCGCGCTCCTCGTTCATGGAGAGGCAGTCATCGTCGAGCGCGGTTTGGTAGCCCCCGAAGCAGGGGTTGCACGCACCGTCTTTGCAACGCAGAAGGCCGGCGTTCACCGCCGGGGTCGGTTCCTGGATCGCGCGCACGTAGTACAGGAGCTCACGTCGTGATGTGCCCCGCTGCGGATCTTCGAACTCGACCTCACAAACGTCGCTGCCTAGCGGGCAAGGGATGGTGAGCCACGGGTCCTCAATCAGATCCTCGACGGCCTCCGTTTCTGCCATCTGGCGCGCAATCCGAATGACCTCGATACGGCTGATCCTTCTGCGTTTGTCTGACGGGTTGTAACATTCGCCCGCGCAAATGTGTTCGACACGATCCGTGCCGAGTGATGCTGCGACGCTATCCGGACAGCCCGGAAGCTGCACGAACCCTCCGGCAGCGCGAACTCGGAACTTCGGTGTTCCCTCGAAGGCGAGCTGACTCCCCATCGGGACTCGCTCGTCCCCGGCATTGATCTCGTCCCCGGCATTGATCAGGTCGAACCACAACAGAATCCGTTCGCCCGAGGTTCCATATACCTCACGCTTGGAGAACGCCGTCCAGATCGCATCTCGGGTACGCTTGGGCGCGTGGACCGCCACCAAACCGCCGGTCAGGAAAAACGACGCCTGCCGTTCGAGCCATACTGTTTGAAAAGGGGGCTTTGACGCGATCTCTTGGCTGGTGAGCGCCACGGACTCGACGGTCTTTTCGGGGGCGCCGAAGACGAGTCGCTCCCATTTCTCGCTCACCGGTCCCCGTACGTCGGCCATCCTGCGCCGCTCCAGCTCTTTATAGCCGGTGCCCGGCCGGGCAGAGTGGTTGTCGCTCGACGCGATGAAACCAAGGGTCGTGTGCCGCGGTGAGTCCGGGTCGTCGAAATTGCCCCTCGCCAGCATGTATTGGACCGCGCCCCGAGGGCGGTAGAGGAAGCTCGGATTGAAACAATCGGTGCACTGTCCGCAGTTGCCCCACTCGGCGAGGTCTGTCCCCGGCAACGTCACGTGTCCGGCCGTCCCCGCGTCGAGGTAATTGCGCCGAGCGGCGGCGACTCGGTCTTCGCACTGCTCAGAAGAGGGCTCTTCGCAACGGCTGCGCACGATCTCACCGGCCCGCCAACAACACGCCTCGAAATCCTCTGTCGGTACAGGGCAAACCGGGCCCTCCGTACCCTGCTCGACCGCGCGGAATGAGCGGTACTCTTCGGAGTTGCCGTGCCCGGAAAAGACCTCGACCAGGCGTTGCCACCTCGGATCATCTTGCGCCGGCGCCAGTTGCTTGTCCCAGAGATAACCGCGGGGCGTATAGAAGCCCCAAGTCGTGCCGTGTGGAATTACCATGCCCTCGGATCCCCATTCATCGAGCTTCCGAAACAGAACCTCCGGCGTCCCGGCGAATTCGCGACAGTCGGGCGGCAACTCGGGAGAAGGGACATCTTCGGGACAGTCCGGCACCGAAGCGATCTCGCGAACGTGCACCGTCACGTCGTTGTAGGGTTGCTGGTGCGGGAAGGCGCGAAAGGGAATGTCCGCGTTGACTAGAAGTGTCTTCCGGTCCTTGAAGGCGCGCGAGGCAAGGCCGGGAGCCGCGATGGGCCGAGTGGGAAGTTGGCCGTCGCTGGTTTGTTTGAAGATCACATTCTTGTGTCCGTAGTGGTCCTCGGGCGTCAGTCCAATCTGAGTCCACTCGAACCCTGTGAACGCGACTAGGTCGGGTTGCTCGCTGTCGTCTACCGCATTGCACTGGCGAATCGACTCTTTGCCCATGGCCCACGTTCGCGGGGTGAGCGCCTCCGCGTGGTCGGTGAGCGCGTAAAAGTCGAGCTGAGAGCAAAAGCGCGCGAAATCACAGGCGTCGGCGGGAGGGTGAACGCCCTCTCCACCCATGAGGGGCAAGCTCCACTGAAACGCATCCACCGACAACGTCGTATGCACGTGAAGGTCGCCAAAGAGAATCCGGCCCCCAGAGTCACCAGAGCTTCGGTCACGCGCAGCGACGATGTCGGGATCCAAGGGTGCTGACGTGACATTGCCATCGACCTGCGGATGACCACGCCCCAACACAAACCACAACACCAACGCGATCAACCCAAGCACGATGATCACGCCCAACGACACGCGTTTCAAAACAGCCACGAAGCCGGCAGCATAAGCCGCGAAGCTTGGCCCGCCAAGAGGCGACTAGCAGCTAGGAGCTAATCCGCACACTAGCGGTGCCAGCGAACCGTCTCGGCTCCGCCCGTAATCACCTGGTTCTGGTCGAGCCCATCCTGGCCCGACAGGTAAACCCCCGAACCGCCCCGACGGTTGGAGGTGAAAGCGATGAGTCGACAATCCGGTGAAAAGGCCGGGTCTTTGTTATCGCCCTGCCCCTGTGTGAGCCGCCGATACTCCTGGGTCTCTACGTTGACCGTGAAGATGTCGAAGTTTGCATCGCGTCCACTAAACGCGATGAGCGGCTGCTTTGGGTCCATGCACCAGACCGGGGTCTGGTTGTGGCCTCCGCGAAACGTTACCCGCTTCACGTCGCTGCCATCGCGATTCATCGTGAACACCTGCGGGCTCCCATGGCGGTTCGACACGAACGCCAGCTTGCTCCCCGGGCCGCAGGTTGGGCTTACGTCGATCCCGCGACTCCTGGTCAGACGTCGCACGGCGCTTCCATCGAGATTCGCGCTGTAGATCTCCGAGTTTCCCTGCCGGGAAGACGTGAAGTAAACCCGGTCACCACAAATCGCCGGCGCCATGTTGATCCCTCTGCCGCCGATCACGCGCCTTCCCCCGGCGCGTGTGTTGGTGATGAACATCCCTTTGGTCGAGAGACGTGTGTACCAAATGGCGCCCGCGCCGAAGGACGGAAGCATCGAGACCCCGCCGCCGCTCGAAACGCGCCGAACACCGTAGCCATCCATTCCGGCAGCGTAAACGCTCTTCCTCCCGGGCCCGAGCTTCCGCGCAAAGGCGATCTCTGTCCCAAAGGGCCCGCGGACTCCGGTGACGATCGCGATCACCTCGTTGGCAAAGTCGTGCATCCACTTGCGGATCTCATCAGGGCTGCCTCGGTACGTCTTCCGCAGAGCCGCGGTGCCGGCGCCGGTTGATTGGTAGAAACGCAGCTCGACGCTGATGTTCGATCGACTGCTCGAGATCGTCCCTTTGATGACTCCGTTGGCTCCGAGCACCGACCATGAGCCGAGATCGATGCCGATCCCCCTGCTCACGAAGTCGTGACGGATCGCACCTGGACCGATGACGCGAAAGCCTGGCATCAAACGGAAGTCGTTGCGTAGCACGTCGGCACCGCCGATCGCGTGAATTGCCGGTTCGCCGATCAGATCCGGAATGCCGATTCGGAAAACCTCTTCATCCGCAGCGTCGATATCGACGACGATCTTGTCTTCTGGAAGCGGCGGCGCGTCGTCCTCGCTGGCCACAGGCATCGCAGCAAAGACGACGGGCATGAGCACGAAAGCACAGACCAATGCCTGCCAAAAACCTCTATGTGCCGATGCTGTCAAAGCCATGCTTCCCCCTCATTAAAAATGGCGTCCGAAAAAGCGCAGCGAGATCGTGTTTCCAAGAACCTGTTTCGCGATCGACGCGGGCGGTGTGGGAAGCTCGGCGCCTTCGGCATCATCCACCCTGCGACGAACGGCGGCATCGAACGATTCATTCCCACTCGGCCGAGTGATTTCGTAGCCTGCGACCCGTCCGTCTTCTGTGATCGAAAGCTCGAGGACGCAGGTGAGCTTCTGGAGCTCCTCGGTCGGAATGCTGGTGGGGGTTCGGAAGCCCCGGCGGAAGTAAGAGTAGAGCTTACCGATGTAGATCTCCCGATCGGTGCCGGTCGCCATCGTCCCTTCGGCAATGCCATCCGGGTCACCTTCGAGCTCCGGGCCCTTCGATAGATCGGAGATCGCACCCGCGCGCTGACCAAGTTGAGAGAGAAGATCGTCTTGCGGTTTGTCGCGCTTGTCTTTCGGCTTGGTCATGCCCTTTTCCGCCTTGCCGGTGGGCACCGCTGCCACTGGATCGGACATTGGCGCTTCGGGAACGGGGGCTTGCTGAGGAGCCTCCGGAATCTCTTTGCTCGGAAGGGCGCGCGGCGGCTTCTTTTTCCCGAGCCGAACGAACCGCGTCTCCATGACCTCGATCGGTGGAGGGGGTAGCTCAGCCGTGGACGTGCCGAAAACCGATTGCATCGCCCCCAGCAGAAGGGCGCTCAACAGCGCGAGTAACGGGATCGCTACGAACGCACCAAACGCAAAACCAACCCCGCCCGCGATTTCGATGAAGGTGGGCCGCTCGGTCTCGAAAAGACAAAGGGTCCGCCAGTCGGTCGCTCCAGCCGTGGCCATCCTATCTCGGCCTTCGGGTTACGGGGTCGGTGACGAGACCCATCTTCCCGATCCCCGCCTGACGCACGAGCGCAAGGACCTGCGCAACTACACCATACGGCACCTGCTCGTCGGCCTGGACGAAAACCTCATCTACGCTTCGAACGCGTTTGTCGGTTGCGAGTCGTTCCTTCAGGACGTCGAGCGAGACCTCTTCTTCGAATAGGAAGAGCCGCTGATCGCGATGCACCGTGATCACCGGGACCTCTTCGTCGATGTCCATTCGGGGCGCTTCGGCCTTGGGTAGCTCGACGTCTACACCGGTGGTGAGCATCGGCGCCGCGATCATGAAGATGATCAAAAGGACGAGCATCACGTCGACCAACGGCGTCACGTTGATTTCACTGAGCGCACTACCCGCGCCTTTGTCGTTGTTCGAAAAAGACATCCCTACTCCACCAGCAGGTGTCTGCGGATGATGTTGAGATAGTCGCTCGCGAAAGCCGCCGTCTCGCTATCGACGACACGGATGCGTCGAACGAAGTAGTTGTATGCCATCACCGCGGGGATTGCAGCAGCAAGGCCGAGGGCCGTCGCGATGAGCGCCTCAGCGATGCCGGGCGCAACGACATCGAGACCTGCGCTCTTCTGGCCATGAATCGCGATGAAGGAATTCATGACGCCCCAAACGGTCCCGAAGAGGCCGATGAAGGGCGCGGTCGACGCCGTCGTCGCGAGGAAAGACACCTTGTTCTCGAGGCGCGTCAACTCGGCGCTCTGGGCTCGCCGAAGGGCGCGTTCCACGTTGTCGACGTCGGCTTTACCGGGGCGCCCCGTCCGCGCGATGCGCGCCAGCTCGCGGTATCCGGCGCGAAACACGGTCGCAATGGGCGAACGAGTGTACTGTGCGGAGCGGCCGTGGATCTCGTTCAGCGACTTCGCGTTCCAGTTGCGAGCCTTCTCCTCGGACCAGAATAGCTCGAGAAAGCTGCGGCTCTGGTCGGTGACCTGCTTCAAACGGATCCACTTCGCGCCGATGATGTAGAGGCACATCACCGCCATGAAAACGAGAATGACCATAACGAGCTGCACGACCGGCGAAGCGCCGATCACGAGCTGCCATGGATTGAGTGACTCTGGTGCGCTCGCCTGCAGGAACACTGAAAGCATCAACGGTTATCCCCCACGAGCGCCCCTCGGCGACTTAGTTTTCAGAACCGCTAACGTTCCGGTCTCGCGCCCAGCCCGCCTCGTCGGTGCCGGTCGCCATTTCTTCGCCGACCGAGGTGACCGAGATCCGGCTCCCGTCCAGCCCGAGTGAGACCAGATAGCCACGGACCGCCTGACCACGACGTTCGCCGAGGGCGATGTTGTACTCCTCGGTGCCACGCGGGTCGGCGGCGCCGGTGAGCAGAAGACTCACATTGGGGTTCTGTCCTCGATAGCATTCGACCGCCTCTTGGATCGAAGTGCGCGAGGCACTGTCGAGCTCGGCTGAATCGAACTCGAAGTAGACCGTCTCGAAGCCACACGGCTCTTCGATGGGCTCGACCTCGACTTCGGGCTCAGGCTCGGGCATTTCTGCGCCCGTCGTGTCTTCGACTTCTGGTTCCTCAGCGTCCTTCTTGCAGCCGACTACCAGGACCGCGAAAAGGGTGAGGCACAGTACGGCCATCAGAGGTGAATTCAGTTGTCTCTTCATGGAGTTTCTTCCCCTTCCCCTGCGCACAGAGGTTACGAGCGCCAGTCTAGTCGCCGCGTGAAACCGCGCAATTTTCGAGTGACTGCGCGGGGTTAAACGGCTTACTTTTTCTTGCCCTAAATACGCGAAGTCATTTGCCGCGGTCAAACATGTCGCCAATTGTAAGGCTCGCGCCTAGCCTAAACCCAATGACTCTTCGAGCTATTCCCGCAATCGTCCTTTTGACGGCTCTCGGCTCCGCCTGCGGGGGATCATCCTCGCAACATCCCACGACCCCGCCTCCGCCGGGGCTCCCCGATCCCCAGAACTACGCCGCCAGCATGGACGCCAAGGAGCGTTACTGGTGGCAACAACCCGAACGGGTCGTCGAGCTCCTCCGCTGCGCCCCCGGCATGACGGTCGTCGATCTCGGCGCCGGTACCGGCTATTTCCTCCCTTATTTGTCGAGCGCCGTGGGGCGAGAAGGTCGGGTCCTCGCGCTCGATGTCGACCACTCGATGGTCGATATCATGGTTCGACGCGTCCAGCGTCAGCGTCTTCACAACGTGAGCCCTAGCCTGGTGGCCCCCGACGATCCCGCGCTCACCCCGGGGTCGGTCGATCGCGTGCTGGCGGTCAACACGTGGCACCATCTGACCGACCGGGTGGGCTACGCCGAAAAGCTCCTCGACGCTTTGCGTCCTGGCGGTCTCGTGCTCATCGTCGACTTCGACGAAAATAGCCCTGAGGGGCCGCCCGTCGAGTTTCGACTGTCGCCGAGCACCGTGGTCGCGGAGCTCGAGTCGGCAGGGCTCTCTGCAGAGTTGCTCGAAGAGTCTCTCCCCTACCAATACGCGATCACCGCCCAGATCCCCTAGGCGCTAGCCGTTGGTGGCGCGGCGGATTGCATGCCCGAGCTTGAAGCCTGCGGCGGTGGCGGCCACCCCAAGGCGGCTCCGATGAGTCCGCAATCGAGTGGCCAGCGGCCTGCGCGCCGGAAGCGAGATCCACAGTCGCAGCAAGTGCCGTTTTCGCTCGGGCTCAAGAAAGTCCTCGTAGTCGGTTCGCGCGTGGAGGATGGTGTGATTGGACAGGAGCTGGATGTCTCCGGGCTCTAGATCCATATCGAGGTAGAGATCGGACGAGCCGGCGATCTCGTTGTAGAGGTCGAGGATGATGCGGTCTTCCAAAGACAACAGGGGCTGTCCGCGGAAGCCGACCGCGGAACGGAAGTAGTCGGTGTGATAAAAGGTTCGCAAGCGGTCGCCGTCGTAACGGCACGGCCGAACGGGAAGGTAGTGCACACCGCCCTCTCCCTTGGTGTCCATCATGAACGGCTGGTACAGACGATCCACGGCCTTGGGCCGGCGACGAACCAGCTCGTTGTAGACCGATACCGAGCTGACGATGCGACTTTGACCTCCTCTCTTGGCCTTTTGGAGGCAAAGGAGTCCAACCACATCGGCGGCATCGCAATGGAAGTTGATGTTGACGCGTGTGCGGTAGTGGCGCACCAAATCGGGGCTCTCGCCGGTATCGATGACGTGCCCGAGGAGATCGCCTTGCGGGTTTTGGGCGCCAGGGATGCCGAAGTGAAGCCCGAAGCACCAAAAGAACGTTTCAGATTCGTGCTGTGACCACCGGGTGACCGGCACACCGCTCAAGACTTGAAAGCCCCGCCCGGTCGCGACTTCGCTGCGCCAGCGATCGATCTTGTGCGTCAGCGTGGGAAGCGGAAAGTCGTCTCGGGAGAGCTCGCGTGTCGCTTTGCCGGTGCGCTTGCTGGTCGCGAGCGCGGCATCCAGCTCGGCGACGTCGCCTTCGGTGAGCCGTTCTCGCCAGTCGTCACGCCGTGCCATCTCCCTGCCCCTCCATGCCGCGGCGATGTGCAACGGCTCGCGCAGCACGCCCGCCTGCGGCCTCGCGAAATAATGAATTGTCTGAGCAGTGAGGTTCTTGTACACGGCGCGGTGGCGGTTATTGTACCGCTTCGATGCGCGCAGGCACGTGCTTGTGCCAGGGCGTCCCCGCAAGCCAGTCCCGATCCTCACTCGCGGTGAGCTCGTTCGGCGCGATTCCGGTCTGAACCCGCTCTCCCCCATCGTTGGGGTGGTCGAGGCCAAGCCCGTTCGGAAGCGATACGTGGCCTGGTTGCATCATCTCGGACACTTCGACAGGCACCTCCACCGACGCCCTCTTGGTGGTGAGCCGAACCCGATCCCCGTCGGTCACACGGAGTTGCGCGGCGTCGTCGGGGCTCATGCGGAGCGAACCTTGGACGTCCTTCTTTCGCCAGGCCGGGTTCCGCAAAATCGTGTTGGCGGTGAATGAGCGACGCTCGCCCGCGGATAAGACGAACGGAAAAGCGCGATCCCCGGTGCCTACCTCCTCGGTACGAAGCGAGCCGAGCGCGTCCAGCAACTCGGGAATCGCGGCATGGAACTTACCGCCCGCAGTCTTGATTCGCTTCCAGCTCTCATCGAACTCATCGACGGAGTAAACGATGCCGGAAGGGCTCGTGAGGATGGCATCGAAAAGCCGTTCTGGCGCCTCGAACCCTTTTCCTTCGAAGCCGGCACGGCGAAGCGAATCCGGGTATGCCGCGGCGAACTGATGAACCAGGCCCCAAACGACCGCCCCCGGTGCGAGGCCCGGCGGCAGATGCGGACCGAGTGTTCGATAGAGGATCACCGGCGCATAGGGCGCGAGCTTGGGGTTGGTGAGCACGGTACCAAAGAACACGGGGATGTAAGCCTCGCGGCTTTGAGCGGCGGCAGCATGCAATGGTGCCAGATCTTCTTCGGTGTACGCACCGAGAGCCTCACACAGTCGCGCATGAATCTCTGGCTCGGACAGAACCCCATCGGGCGGGTCGAAAAGCGGATGCCTCAACTGAAAGTAGTTCTCTGGAAACTCGAAGTTGAAGAACGTTGCCTCCGCTTTTTCGTATTGGGTAGGCGTCGGCAAGATGTAGTCCGCCAGCCGGGCAGTTTCGGTCATCGCAATGTCGATCACGACGAGGGTATCGAGTGCGCTCAAGGCCTCACGCATGCGGGTGCTGTCGGCGAGTGAATGGGCGGGATTCGCGGTCTCGACGATCATTGCGCGATATCGTTTGGGATGATCGGTCAAGATCTCGTCGACGATCACGTTGCAGGGGACCAACCCGGAAATCACGCGCGCCCCGACGACCGGTGTGACCTTGTCCTTCGCTGCAGGGCCGGCGATCTTGTCGAGGCCGCCCGCCAGGTTGACGAGGAGTGCAGGAACGTACTGTGCGCCCTTCTTGCCGAAGTTCCCCGTGAGGAGCCACAGGAGCTTATTGAGGTAACTGCTCAATGTGGAGTGCCGGTTCATCTGAATGCCGAGGTCCTCGAAGACCGCTACGCTCTCGGCCTTGCCGATCCTTCGCGCGGCCTCTCGAACGAGTGTCTCGGGGACACCCGACTTCTCGCAATATTCCGAGATCGGCACCTCGCCGAGGGTAGCCAATACCGGTTCGTAATCGTCGACGTGCTCTTCCAACCAGGACGACGCGATGAGATTCTCCTCGACGAGCACCGCCCCCAACGCGGCGAGGAGCCATGCGTCGGTCCCGGGCTTGACCTGAAGATGGATGTCGGCGAGCTCCGCCGTTTCGGTGCGACGCGGATCGATCACGATCATCGCGCGCTTGAGGTCCTTGGCGATCGCTTTGAGGGTGACGCGCGCGCGCGGGATGCCGTGAGACTGCCAAGGATTCTTCCCGATGAAGAGCGCAACCTCGCAATGCTTGAAGTCGCCGCGAACCGCGGCCCCCATCAGACGGCCGTTGACCCAAAACTCGCCCGTCTTTTCCTGGGCTAGCGCGTTCGAGCGATACCGTGAACCCACCGCTCGCCGCGTTGCCGCCGAATAGGCTGCCGGGAGATGGTTCCCTTGCCCGCCTCCACCATAGTAGAAAATGGTATCGCCACCGAACTCATCACGAACGGCGGACAGCCTTCGTGCCACCTCGCGAATCGCGCTGTTCCAGTCGATCTCTTCGAACGTTCCATCGGGCTTTCGTCGAAGCGGTGACGTGATGCGGTCTGGCCCGTTTTGGTAGTAGTCGAGTCGGTGCGGCTTCTCGCACGCGTATCCTCGAGAAGCGGGGTGCGCCTTGTCGCCCCGAATGCGGGTGAAGTGGCGCCCTCCCTCACCTCCCAGTTGAACCTCGAGGCCGCAGTTGCACTCGCACAAAATGCAGGCCGTTTTCTCCCAGGAGCCGGACATCGCAACACCTTTCTCGTCGATTGCAAACGCGGTGCTGTTACCCTAGTCCGAGCGCTTCGGAAGCGTAAGGCGCAATCCGCCTGCGATTTGGCCGGGACCACTGCGGGCGCTCAGGTGGAAAGCGGAACGTCGAATTCGGCGCAATATTCGGAGAACCGCTCACGAATCTCACCGAGATCCAGATCGAAGTCCCCGAGCGCATAGCGGTGCACCCCCCGGCTGCCACGGGGGTTTGCCGCTAGAAAGGCGGCCATCCGGTCACGGGTCTCGTTGGTGAGCTCGAGGCCGAAGCGATCGTATGCGCGTCGAAGGAGATCGACCGGGTCGGCGAGCGTGTCTTCGAAATAAGCATCGAAGAACTGGGCGGGCTTGTCCCTGTGCCGCCGCCGCGCTTCGGTAGCGCGCTGCAACGCGAGGGTCCACATGTCGATGACCTGCCGACCGATCCGCTTTGGGTCGAGCGAGTCCGAGCTCATCGACCGAAACGTGTAGACGAGGCTCGCGAGCGAGGGCACCACTTTGGCGGGGTCGCGGTGCGTATGAATGATCTGCGCATCTGGATAGGTCTGAAGAATCTCGTCGATCGCTGCAAGGTGAGCTGGGCTCTTCAGAACCCAACGATCCTTCATGTACTTGCTCTGCAAGTGCTGGAGGAATCGTTTGTGGAACGCGTAAGCGGGTAACAGGTCCTGTTGCTCGAGCCAGGCCTGGTAGCTCGGAACGTTGAAGGTCGACTGAAACTGCACGCTGAGGAACTCGTGAGCTCGAATCGGCACGCACTCTTGCGGCAAGCATGCGCCGAACTCATGAATCGCGGCAAGGTTTGGAAGCACGCGATCGAGATTGCTGAAGACCTCGACCGCGTCTTCTATTCGCGGGTCGCTCTCGTACGTGGCAGGTGCCGGCGGGGGCACCGGCCAGTGGACCTCCCAACTCAAGGCGGGCCGATTGTGCATATCCTCGGAGATCAGGTTGAACAAGATCGTCGTTCCAGTCCGGGGGAGCCCTACGATGAAGATCGGCCGCTCGATGACTTCGCGCTCGAGCTCGGGGTGCGCCAAACGATACTGTTGCAGGCGGAGCCTGTTCTCGAGATAGCCGACAAGAGTCTGCCGACAGCTCATACGACCGAGAGTCGTGAGCTCGGCTTCGCGTTCGAACGAGTCCAGCAACACCGACATCCCCTGGCGAAAACCCTCGCCCCCAAAGTCATCGGATCCAGCCCGCCAAATCGCGGTACGAATGAGGTCGTTCTCGTCGAGCGAGGGCCACTTCATCCCCAAAGCGTGGAGGCCCCCGCCTATGCGATTGAGGGCTCGGATCCCGATTGGACGATGGGGTGGGGGGAGCGGCATGACTTCGCGCTTGACTCTGCGGCGCGGCGGCGTGGTAGCACGCGACCATGAGTACGGTAAAGAGACGTTGGTTACGCTGGGCGCTGCCCCTGGCCTTGGCGATCGTCGCGATCTGGGTGGTGAGCACCCGGCAGGCCAAGAAAGCCCCGGGGCCGCTTCCACCTGCGGTCTTGGCCAAAGGGCCTCCCGCGTTTCGCCAATCGAAAACCGAGCTGGGCTTGAGCCCTCAGTACATGCAGAGCATGTGGCCGGCTGGGCATCGTGACAGCGCGAATACCGACTTCGTACCGACGACTCTGCGAAGCGACTACCAGCTCGACAAGCACCTACTCGAGGGCCACCCGATCTTTTGGCCGCCGACGATTGGGATCGACGGAACCTCGTACGTCGTCACCGGGGCTCCGCCTGGAAACAGCCATCTTTTCGCGATTTCGCCGGACGGCGAGATTCTGTGGTCGGCTCCCCCTCAGGAGTCCCTGGCGGACTTGGACTCGTTTGCGATCATGAACGCACCCGCCATCGATGCAGCGGGCGACCTGTACGTCGGAGATCGCAACCAGCTCTGGGCGTTCAAGCCGAACGGCGACGTAAAGTGGGTCGTGGACCTCGAGCCCTATGGCGTCGACTGGGGCTTCATGACCGTGGTCATCAGTCGGCAGAACTATGTCGGCGGCGTGACGACCAATGGGAAGGTGTTGTTTTTCTGGTCGCACACCGGCGAGCTCGCAATGCCTGCGCTCGACCTTCCCGGTGGTGCGGGTCCCGAGCCGGAGGATGAGCCCCCAGAAGGCCTGTGGAAGGATCTGATGGATCCGGACCTGATCCCGTTCCTGTTCAACTTGATTCAGGGTTGGAAGCTCGAAGTCGCCAACACGCCTGCGCTTCACCCGGAAACCGGCCGCCTTTACATCACCGCCGCTGGGAAGAGACCGGAGGTCGGGATGCTCTATGGGATCGACATTACCGACGACGCGCTCAGCATCGCGTTCCAAGCGCCGATGGGTGGCGGAAGCGGAACGAGCCCGGCAATTTCCCACGACGGAAGCTCGGTCTACGCGGTCGATGAGCTCGGGAGAATGGTCTCGATCGACGCCCACACCGGGAAGCGGCAATGGCAGAGCGACGAAGGTGGAGGCGGTTCGGCCTCTCCTAGCATCGGCGCGGACGAAACGATCTTCACGCCGTTCCAAGACCGCATCACGGCGTTTGCACGAGACGGAACGGTTCGCTGGGAAAAGAGCTACAGCGACGTGTGCAAAGAGCGCCTGCCGAAGTTGGGTGGCGTCTGGCGCTTCGTCTTCTCGGAGCCAGTCGCATTCATCGACAGCATCCTCACGGTTGGACCACGCAGCGGGTGGATGAACGTGGTCTGTGGTCATCACCTGCCAAAGATTCTGTCGCGAAGCGATCGCACCCGGGTGCCGGTGCCCCAGGAGTCGCTGTTCGTAACTTTCGATCTCGCTGATGGGACGGTCGTCGGAGAGCCGATCGTTTTGCCCGAAACGAGCGAAGGCTTCATCACACCGCTCACCAACCGAAATGCAGCGGTCACGACATCTGGCGCGATCAGCTCGATCTTCTACCACACGGTCAATCGCATCCTGCCCGAAGACCTCAAAGTCGCCGGGCCGCCAAAGGCCGGACTTCTGCTATTGAAGCCAAGATGAGTCAGCTTCCGTCGCGTTTGGTCTTCTACGATGGCGTCTGTGCAATGTGTAATGGGATCGTGAAGTGGATGCTGCGAATCGACACCGCGGGCATGTTCCGTTTCGCTTCACTTCAAAGCGAGACCGCCGACCAGGCCAGGAAGGCTCACCCCGGCATCCCGAGCGAGCTCGAAACCATGGTCTACCTCCGGGACGGCGAGGTGTTCTTGCGATCCCGAGGCGCGTTCGAGGCGATGCGAGAGGTCTCTTACCCTTGGAAGGCCCTTTCTTGGCTGCGTGTGTTCCCGGTGTGGCTGACCGATTTCTTCTACGGGATCCTCGCAAAGTACCGCTACCGAGTGTTTGGAAAGTACGACCAATGTCCGCTCCCACCCCCCGAGGACCGAGCCCGCTTTCTGCCCTAGGAATGTAAGGATCTATCTCACCCATTTGGGCGTGGTGCCACCCGTTGCTACCTTGTTCGTAGATGAGGGCTTGGGTTACTTGGCTTTCCGCGGTCTTGGTGATCGCGATGGGATGTGAAGGCGCGATCGGGACCAAAGAGCTGACGGGTGAACCGCGCTCGGTCGATGCTGGGGTGCCGCCGATCGAGTTGCCAGACGCCAGCGTCGAGCCACCGTCGGATGCCGGAACGGATCCAGATGCCGGGATGAACCCGGACGCGGGAATGAACCCGGACGCAGGCCCCTGCGCGAGTGGGCCGTTCGGGACGCCACTCCCGGACTGCCAGCCGACACCCGTTCCGAATACGGGCGACCCGCACGCGGACTGCGTGGCGCGCATCAATCAGTTCAGATGGGATTGCCAGTGCCTACCGCCCCTCGCGAGGTGGACGGATGGTGAGGCCTGTGCAGACGGCAATGCTGAATACGACAGCATCAACGGAGCCCATGCGAGCTTCACCGCGCAGCCCTGTGGATCCGGCGGGCGCGCTCAAAACGAGTGTCCAGGCTGGGGTTCCAACGAGCAGGTCATCGACGGCTGCCTGCAGTTGATGTGGGATGAAGGCCCCGAAGATGGCGACCCGAACACGGTCAACGGCCACTACGAGAGCATGTCATCCACCTCGTTCACCCAAGTCGCTTGTGGTTTCTACACCACGCCAGGCGGTCAAGTCTGGGGCGTTCAGAACTTCGACTGAAGAGCCGGTATGTCTTTCGTGAAAGCCTCGGTGTTTCTGCTCTGTGTCTTAGTTACCGCATGTGGGAGTGACCTGTTCGGAGAGGGACCTGGTGGAACCGGGAGCTCGGGTGGAAGTCCGATTTTCGAGGCGGACTGCACCAATGGCCCGCTCTCGGCCCCGATCGCCAACTGCGCACCCGAAACCCTCGAGAGCACCGGTGACCCGGCACGAGACTGCGTCGATCGCGTCAACCAACTTCGGTGGGAGTGTCAGTGCTTGCCACCTCTTCAGCGCTGGACCGAGGCGGAGGGCTGCGCGAACCAACATGCCGAGTACGACAGCACGCGAAACGCGCACGCTGGATTCGTCGATCAAATTTGCTCGCCGGGCGGTTGGGCGCAGAACGAGTGCCCGGGTTGGGGCTCGGTCACACAGGTCGTGTCCGGATGCTTGCAGGCGATGTGGAACGAGGGGCCTGGCCCATGGGGCCCGGCACACGGGCACTACCTCAACATGACCAATCCGGATTACAGCATGGTCGCCTGCGGCTTTTACGAGACCGGCAGCGGCGACATCTGGGCGGTCCAGAACTTCCAATAGCGACGGCTACTCGGTGGGGGGCGACCACGCGGTAGCGGCTAGGTCTCCCTCCTCGAGACCGAGCCAAATCCGCAGCTGCTTCATCATGAACTCGGTGCCCTCTCGGGAGGACAGGTCGACACGGTAGGTGTTGATGTAGCGAACGCTCTCTTGGAGCCACTGGTCCCACCCCTCTTTCGAGACCTTCTCGAAGATGAACTGGCCGAGCTCGTTCGGGAACGGCGGCCGCGCGAGGCCGGGGAGCTCACGGTCGAGCTTAATGCAGTAGACTAGGCGATTGGGATCCGCTTCGGGCATAGTTTCTTCGACAGAACTTAGCACCGGCACGCCTGGTGGCTACCCCAGAATCCGAAAGAATGAACGCAACATTTGGTAGGTGAGCCCCCAGACGAGGCGCCCGTCTACATCATATGCGGGGAAGTCGATGTGCGTCCCGTGCCACTCGTAAGGCCGCACCGTATCGACTTCGCCTCGATACAACGGGAGCAACGGCGTCCAGAGTGCTTCCGCAACCTCGCGATCGTCGACACGCAGAGGAAACTCGCGGTGAACCTCGAACACGAATGGGCGGATCACGGTTTCCTGGGGCTTCCCGCGAGCGATGGCCTGAAGGTCATCGAGTTGACCGATCTGGTTGGCGCCGATGGCGAGGTCGAGCCCGACCTCTTCGTGCGTTTCGCGTATTGCGGTGTCGAGCAACGAAGCATCCTCGGATTGCTGCCGGCCTCCCGGGAAAGCCATGTGGCCGGACCAAGGATCACTCGGCTGCTCCGCCCGCCGGATGAATAACAGCTCGGGCCCCGCCTCGGTGTCGCGCAGGAGCATCGCCACGGCAGCCCACTTGTCGTGCTCCGGCAACTCCTTCGGCGCGCGCTCCCCAAGCACAGTCCGCACATCCGGCAACCCAAGACCCGTCACCCTAATTCGCTAGCGTCATGCAATACGGAGGTCAACCACCCCTTCGGCCAGCCTTAGTCCTAGCCCTCGTACTCGTATTCGTAGTCGTCCTCGTAGTCGTGCGCGTCCTCGAGTACGACCACGAGTACGTGCACGAGCACGACTACGAGTACGTGAACGCCGGGACAGACAGCCTGCTAATCGAGGATTTCGTAGTGGAAGTCTTCGATGACGGGGTTGGCGAGGAGCTTTTCGCACATCGACCGAATGTGAGATTCGGCGGACTCTCGGTCGTCACCGTGGAGCTCGAGCTCGATGAGCTTACCCACGCGAGCGGCCTTCACCTCTTCGAAACCGAGCGAGCGCAGAGAGCGGCGAACTGCATCGCCCTCCGGGTCGAGGACCTCGCGCTTGAGGGTCACAAAGATGTTCGCCTTCATGCTTTCTCCAAACCGAGGTTCTTCGCGATGCGCTCAAGCGGCTCGCTCGTATCGGGCTCGAATGCGACACCGCGGATCTCGTCACAGGCCTGGATGTACCGACGGGACGCCTCGACACGGACTTCATCAGGAATCGTGGGAACCGGGCCGTCGCCTTTGTAGCCCTTCCCCGCGAGCCAGCGGCGGACGTATTCCTTGTCGAAGCTCTCGGGGTCTTCGCCGGCATCGAAGCGCGTCCGATAGCTATTCGCGTACCAGAAGCGCGACGAGTCGGGGGTGTGGATCTCGTCGATGACGACGATCTGGCCCTCAGGCGTCTTGCCGAACTCGTATTTCGTATCGACGAGGATCAAGCCACGCTCCGCGCAGACCTTCTGTCCGTGCGTGAACAAGGCCATCGCGTATCCAGCGGCTTCATCGAAGTCGGCCTCGCTGATCCGACCCATCGCTAGGATTTCCTCGCGCGACACCGATACGTCATGGTCGCCATGTTCGGCTTTGGTGCTTGGTGTGAGAATCGGGTCCGGAAGTTTTTGGTGCTTCTTCAGAGCGTCGGGCAGCTCGTGACCACAAAACACCCGTGTCCCCTTGCTGTAATGCGTCCAAATGCTGGTCGAGGTCACGCCGGTGATGTACGCGCGGACCACGTACTCGACCGGGAGCGGTTCGCATTCGATGCCGACCATCACGTTCGGATCCGGCACATCGATGACGTGATTAGGCACGACGCCAGCTGTCTCGTTGAACCACCAAGCCGCCAACGAGTTGAGCACCTGACCCTTGTAGGGGAGTGTTCCGAGTACCCGATCGAACGCGCTGATCCGATCGGTGACGACGATGGTCCGCTTACCGTCTTTGGTGTAGTTGTCGCGCACTTTGCCTTCGTAGCGGTGCCCCAAGCCTTCGAAGTTCGTTCCGTCCAGGGTTCTCGAAAGGCCTTCTCGTAGAGTCTCTATCGATACGGTCATCTCAGGCCCCTCCCAAGGCGCGATCGATGATTGTGTCTACGTGCGCCAACGCACGGTCCAAGTCGAACTCCTGGTCGATGTCTTCTGCAGTGAGGTGCTTTCTGATCTCGGCATCGCCGTGGAGGAGCTCTCGAAACTCGCCCTGTCCTCCGAAGGCTTTCATCGCGTTGCGCTGGACGAGGACGTAGGCGTCTTGCCGCCCGAGGCCTTTGTCGACTAGCGCGAGCAGAATACCCTCGCTCGCCCAGAGCCCTCCGGTTTCGTCGAGGTTCTGCTGGAGCCGCTCGGGATACACGACGAGATCGGCGATCACATTCCGCACCCGATCGAGCATGAAGCCGAGGGTCGAGGTTGCGTCCGGGAGCGTCATCCGTTCGACCGACGAGTGGCTGATGTCGCGCTCGTGCCAGAGCGCCACATTTTCGAAGCTAGGCACGACGGCAGCCCGGACCACCCGTCCGAGGCCGGATAGATTCTCGCTGAGGACGGGGTTTCGCTTGTGCGGCATCGCGCTCGACCCCTTTTGTCCCTTCTTGAAGTGCTCCTCGGCCTCGCCCACTTCGGTCCGCTGCCAATGACGAACGTTGGTGGCAAATCGTTCGATGCCGGCTGCGATGACGCCCAGCGCCGCGACGTACGCGGCGTGACGATCGCGGGCCACCACCTGAGTCGAGGCTGTCTCCGGCCGCAATCCGAGCGCACTGAGCGCCTCGGCTTCAATGGCGGGAGTGAGATGTGCGTACGTACCGACCGCGCCGGCGATCTTTCCGACTGCGATCTCTTCGCGTGCAATCGCGAGCCGAGCTCGTCCTCGTCGAAGCTCGGCGTAGTGCCCTGCCAAGATGAGGCCAAAGGTTACGGGCTCCGCGTGAATGCCGTGCGAGCGTCCGATGGCCGGCGTCTTTCGGTGCTCCTTGATTCGACCGCGAAGGGCGTCGAGGACGGCTTCAACGCGACCGAGTAGCTTGTCGGTCGCCTCGACGAGCAGCAACGCAAGCGACGAATCGAGCACGTCCGACGAGGTCATCCCGCGATGCAACCAACGCGCGGGCTCACCTGCCAAGCCCTCGACATGGGTCAAAAACGCGATGACGTCGTGCCTGGTGACTTTCTCGATCTCGTCGATCGCCGCGGGGTCGATCTGGTCCCGAAAATCGCTGACCCGGTCCGCTGTTCCGGCGGGCACGATCCCGGCGTTCTCCATGGCGCGGCAAGCGGCGATCTCGACGTCAAACCACGCCTCGTACTTGCGCCTGGACGACCAGAGATCTCGAAAATCGGCCGGTGTGTAGCGGGGAATCATGTCGGCGCGGCGAAGCTAGCAGACCCCAAGCCGCCATGCGACCGGCTTCGGTTAACCCCCACGAAAAGGGGTCCCCTTTTTCTATGTGCGGAAGTTCCAGGCTTTGAGGAGCTCGATTCGGTCGCGCATGTAGTTGTCGACGTAGGCGCGGTGTGCGGGGTCGACCACGTAGGCGTCGACGTCTTCGAGATTGTCGAAGCGGACGACGACGCTCAGGTCCCAGCTCTTTTCGGCGGGTTCATCGGCAGGGACGCCGACGCTGACGCTTCGGACGCCCTTCAGCACACCGAGGTCTCTTCGCGTGCGCTCTGCGATTTCGGCGCGGGCCGCGTCGTTGCAGTACTCGCTCTTCAACTTGAACAACACGATTCGTTCGATCATGGCTACTCGATCCGTACCAAACCACAGGCAATGCCCGCGAGGTGCGGGACTGCAGCGCCAAACATCGATGCAGTCTCCGAGCTGGCGTTCCCTTGCAAGCTGCGCTTGTAGACGCCTTGCGCGATCGCGGCCAGTCGAAAGAGCGAAAACGCTTTGTAGTAAGCGAGGTCAGGCACACCACTGCGTCCGGTGAGCTCGCAATACCGCGCTACGAAAGCCTCCTCGCTCGGAATACCGGTCGCCTCGAAGTCCACGCCCAACAGGCCGCCCGTCTTCGGAAGCACGACGTCGTACAGCATGCAGATGTAGGCCAGATCCGAAAGCGGATGGCCGAGGGTGGACAACTCCCAGTCGATGACCGCCAGCGCACGCGGCTCAGACGGGTGAAAGATCATGTTATCCAAACGATAGTCACCGTGGACGAGGGTGGTTGCGTCGTCATCAGGTACGTTTGCCGACAACCATTCGATCAGTCGATCCATGGCTCCGACGTCGGCTGTCTGTGAAGCGACGTACTGGTTCGTCCACCGCTTCACCTGTCTTTCGACGTACCCGCCGTGCCGCCCGTACTCGGTAAGCCCAGTCTTTTCCAAGTTGACGTTGTGAATGGCAGCGAGGACTCGAATCAGCTCTTCATAGATGGCGGCCCGCTCGGCGCGGCCGACCCCTTCCACCTGCGCTTTCCAGAAGATTCGCCCCGGCACGAACTCCATTACGAAGAACGAGGTCCCGATCACCGAGTTGTCCTCACAAAGCGCATACATCTTGGCCGTCGGAACGTCGGTCTCGGCGAGCGCGTGCATCACCGTGAACTCCCGGTCGACGGCGTGCGCCGATTGCAGGAGCTTGCCCGGGGGCTTCTTGCGAAGGGCATATTGTCGCTCGCGATCCGCCAGCCAATAGGTTGGGTTCGATTGACCGCCCTTGAACTGACGTACCTGCAACGAGCCCGTATACCCGTCCACGTGCTCCCCTAGCCAGGCGTCGAGACGCGCTTCGTCGAAGCGGTGGGCCTCGCGAACGGGGCCGGAGTTCTCGGGGGGCGTCGGCGCCATCAGTGCTCGCTTTCGTGAGGTCGGGAGCCTATCACGCCCAGCCCAACCCGCAGGCTCTCGATGCGTTCTTTTGCTACCAGGAACCCGATGGCATTGAGCCGGGGTCCCAACGGAGCTAGGTTCACCTTTGTGAGGTGGGTTCGAATCCCTCGGTTGAGCTTTCGCGGCTTCATCGTCGCCAGTGTGCTCTTGTGCACGGCGCAGGTGACCCTCGGTCAGAAACCGAGCCAGACGGGGTACCGACCAGCGCCGAGCGCGAATGAGCCGAGCGACGTTCAGCCTCTCCCGCTCGAGGCGCCGCCGGGCAGCGAGGTGGTGGTCATCGGGATCGATCGCACGGTCGAGCTCGGGCTCGCGGCGTTCGTGCGACGCGCGATCGCTACACATCCGGACGCCGTTGCCATCGTGCTCGAAGTCAACACGTTGGGCGGGCGCGTCGACGCAGCGATTCAAATCCGTGACGCCCTTTTGGAGGCCGCGCCGCGCACCGTCGCCTTCGTACATCCCCGGGCGATCAGCGCAGGTGCCCTGATCGCACTTGCGTGTGACAACATCCTGATCAGCGACGGCGGAACGATCGGTGCCGCAACGCCGATTCAAGCGAGTGGCGGACAGGCCGAGGCCGTCGGCGAGAAAATGGTCTCGTACATGCGAGCCGAGATGCGTTCGACAGCCGAAGCCAACGGGCGTCGCGGCGATATCGCCGAGGCGATGGTCGACCGCGAGGTCGTCATCAAGGGGATCGTCAAAGAGGGCAAGCTTTTGACCCTCGACACCGACCGGGCGATCGACCTCGGGATCGCCGACGGCAAGGCGGCCAATCTCGATGCTGTCATGGAGTCGTTGACGCTGAAGGACCCGGTGATCGCGCAAGTAGAGCTCAACTGGGGTGAAGAAATCGCACGGTGGCTGACCGAACCGACCGTGAGCGGTTTGCTTCTTTCAGTCGGCATGCTGGGGCTCATGATCGCGTTCTACACGCGGAGCGTCGGGCCGTTCACCGTCGCGGGCTTCCTGGCACTCGCGTTGTTTTTCGGTGGGCACGCGGTCGTCCATCTCGTCGGGTGGGAAGAGGCACTCCTCTTCATCGCCGGCGTCGTGTTGGTGGTCGTCGAGATCTTCTTCGTGCCCGGTCTCGGTGTTCCCGGCGTGCTCGGTCTCATCTTCGTCATTGCGTCATTGGTGCTCGCCCTGATCGGCATCCCAATCGACGTCTCTTTCAAGACCGGGGTACTGGCCGATGCGATGACCCGAGTGATGTTGTCGCTCTTGGGAGCCTTCGTGCTTGCGCTGGTCACCGGTCGTTTGTTGTCGAAAACCGCGATGGGCCGAGCCCTCGTCCTTGAGGAAGCCGAAACCGGTTTTCTTTCCGCCCCCACCGCATCGGATCTCGTCGGTCAAATCGGTGAAGCGCTCACCGACCTTCGGCCCGCCGGCAAGGTCACCATCGCTGGGGTGCGTCACGAGGCGACCAGCGAGCGTAAGTTCATCGCGCGAGGCGCGCGTGTCCGGGTGATCGGGCGGGACGGGCCAGCGCTGATCGTACGACCCGAGGATGAGTCGTGACCGCGGTTGTTGTCGTCGCCGTACTGGTCTTGGGCCTGCTTCTTCTTCTCGCGGAAGTCGCGATCGTGCCCGGCTTTGGCGTAGCGGGCGTCTTAGGGATGCTCGCACTCGCCGCGGGAGCGATCGCCGCATGGACGGAGCTCGGTCCGTTTTGGGGCACCGTGACTGGTGGAGTTTCGATCATCGCGGCCGGCGTGATGCTCTACGTCATCCCCAAGAGCAGAGCCGGACGGCGGATGGTTCTCGAACACAGCCAAGCAGAGGCTGTGTCCCAAGAAGATCGCAGCGATCTCCTGGGGCGTCGCGGCATCACAGTCACTCCTCTTCGGCCTATCGGTCGTGTTCGCTTCGGGCACGACGAAGTCGATGTCATGACCGAAGGCGAATACATCGAGTCCAATCAAGAAGTCGAAGTCATGACGGTGGAAGGCCCACGTGTCGTCGTACGCACCCCAGATTCAACGTAGGAGCAAAATCCCATGGTCCCATTCTCAGTAATCGGCCTCGTTTTCGTTGCAGTCCTCATTCTGTTCTTCCTGTTCGTGTGGGTGATCCCCATACGTCTCTTGATCGCGGCATGGTCGAGCGGCGCGTGGGTTGGCCCTGGGGAGCTGATCGGGATGCGGCTGCGTCGAGTGCCCCCGGGAAAGGTCGTCAACCCTCGCATCGCCGCGGTGAAAGCGGGGATCGACCTGCCGACCAACACCTTGGAATCTCACTACCTGGCCGGAGGCAACGTAGACCGCGTCGTGACCGCGTTGATCAGCGCTGACAAGGCTGGCATGAAGCTCGGTTTTCAACAGGCGGCCGCGATCGACCTGGCAGGTCGTGACGTGCTCGACGCGGTACAAACGAGTGTCAATCCGCGCGTGATCACGACGCCGAAGATCACCGCGGTGGCCAAAGACGGCATTCAGCTGCTGGTGGTGACCCGGATCACGGTGCGCTCCAACATCGATCGACTGGTCGGAGGCGCGACGGAAGAAACCGTCGTCGCACGCGTCGGCGAGGGGATCGTTTCGACGATCGGTTCTTCGGCGAACTACGCGGAGGTCCTCGAGAACCCCGACACGATCTCGAAGAACGTTCTCGCACGCGGTCTCGACAGCGGCACCGCATTCAACATCCTGTCGATCGACATTGCAGACGTCGACGTCGGCACGAACATCGGCGCCAAGCTGATGACCGAGCAGGCCGAAGCGGACAAGCAAGTCGCTCAGGCGCGCGCCGAGGGTCGAAGGGCTCTCGCCGTTGCAGCAGAGCAAGAGATGCGGGCCAAAGTCGAAGAGATGCGCGCGCACCTCGTCGAGGCAGAGGCGAAGATTCCCCAGGCGATGGCCGACGCGCTCAAGGAGGGCAACCTCGGAGTCATGGACTACTACAACCTGCGCAACGTCGCCGCCGACACCGATATGAGGAACGCGATCAGCAAGGCGACCGGAGGTCCGGACGATGAAAATCAGCCCTAGGGCGCCAGTCCCCTTGGAGGCGCTGCTCGCACAGCCGCGACGTTTCGTTGCGCGACTGGTGCTCGCGGAGCTGCTCGCCAAGCGCGGCGCTGGTCCGCTGGAACGGAAGGCGCTGATCTACGGAAGGCGCCCCAAGCGCTGAAAGCTGATGGAGGAGCTTTTCAAAGACTGGATCGCTGCGATCGCGGTGTTGGTCTACCTCCTCTATCCGCTGCTGAAGCGCTGGCTCGATCGACGGAACAAAACCGAACGGCCTTCGACGCGGAAAGAGCCTTCAGAGGCACGCGCACCTCGACGCAAGCCCGCAGCAGCTTCGCGGCCGGAGCCTAGTTCTCCTACCCCTACTCGCCCTACTCCCCCTCGGCCGGCGACGATGCCTCGCGCACGCGAAGGCGATATCATCGCGACGACCCAAGTACGTGCGAAGCGGCTTCGGGAACAAGCCACCGCCCTGCTTCGGCGCGCCGAGGCCGACCCTCGTTTGGTTCGCCTGGTCCGAGCGCTCCGCGACGACCTACTCGGCAGGCTCGCCATCATCGACCGGTCTTTGGCGGGCAAGCCCACGGTGTCGACCGTCATGCAAGAAAATGCCGTCATTCAGGGCCTTCAGCAGCTGCTGAAGTACCTAGATCGGATGGCGGCGCAGCGACTGCATGGCTCGGCTTCGATATTGGGCGACGCGGACGCCATGGCGGACGCCTGTTACGCCCCCCTCCTCGCGTTTGCGAACGCGCACGGCCTCGACTTGCGTACCAGCACCCCCGTTGTGGTGAGCGGCGATTGGGCCTTGTCGATCGTGCCGCGCTTTGCGTCGACCCGGGTGGCTCCGCTGAGGCTCCCGAGGGGCTTTGGTCGTAGCCTCTGGTTATGGCCCGCGATCGCTCACGAGATCGCGCATGACCTCTACTACAGCGTCGACGGTTTCGAAACCGATCTCCATGAACGTCTGAACCTGCCGCAACGTCTGTCTGCACCCAGCTCGGAGCGCGAGATCGACCCGGCATGGCTTCGTCAGCTCTTCGGAGCATGGCTTGCCGAGGTGTTCGCCGACACGGTGGGCACCCTCATGCTCGGCCCCGCGTACGTCGAGACCATGCGACGCGCCTTTCGGGAGCCCGACTCCGCGCACCGCACCTCCGCGATCTTTACGAGCAACGGCTGGATCGACGAGCATCCTCCCGCACGCCTGCGCCTCTACATGGCGAGCCGTGTGTTACACCACTTGGGCCGCCACCAGGAGGCCGACTCGCTCTGGGCGCTTTGGGAAGCCGAACATGCCGAGGTAGGGCTCTACTATCTCCCGCTCGCCGGCCAGTGGGTAGGTTTGTCCGACGAGTCGTTACATGCCCTTGCCGACTCGATCGTCGACACCCTGCTCGGGCAGTCTTGGCCAGAGCTCGCTGACTTCCAACTGATGAACATCCCTGGGTTCGCGTACTTGCACGCCGAGCACGCCGAGACTCAGCGATTGCGCGCCGAGCTGGCACGCGGAGAGACCGTTCGCGCCGACATTCGTTGGATCATGGCGGCTGCAGTCCTCGCGGCTTCGGAGCAACCCGTGCTACACAATTCAATCCTCGATGCTGCGCGCCGTTCGATCATCGGGATCGGAACCGAGAAACGACGCGCAGAAGAGCCAAAGGCCGTCCGCCCTCCAACCGGCGCGATCGGGGACACTCTCGTCGCCTCCCTGCGTCAGCCGCGGGCGATTCGAGAGGCGATCATCTTGGGCGAGGCAATCCGGCCCTATCATGCACCCAGATGGCGCTGAGCCATTACTACCGTCATCGTCTTGCGGTGCTAGATCGAGCCCATGCCCCTCGCCGGCTTTCACCCTGCCGTGGCTACCTGGTTCGACCGCACCTTCGGCCAGCCGACGCCACCGCAAGTGGAAGGCTGGCCGGCGATTCGCGAGGGACGCCACACATTGATCGCCTCACCAACAGGGTCAGGCAAGACGCTGGCGGCCTTCCTTTGCGCGATCGACGACCTCGTTCGGCAGGGTCTCGACGAGGGGTTACCCGAACGGGTGCAGATCCTCTATGTGTCGCCGCTCAAGGCGCTCAGCAACGACATCGAGCGCAATCTCCAAGCGCCTCTGGAAGGGATTCGCGGCACGCTCGAGGAGCTGGGGTTCGGCGACGTGGACATTCGAACGGCGGTGCGCACCGGAGACACCCCGTCACATCTCCGGACGAAGATGGTGAAATCGCCACCGCACATCTTCGTCACGACCCCCGAATCGCTCTACATCTTGCTCACCAGCGAAGGCGGGCGGCGAATGCTGTCGGATGTGAAGACGGTGATCGTCGATGAGATCCATGCAGTCGTCAGCAACAAGCGGGGCTCTCATCTGTCCCTGTCGCTCGAGCGGCTTCAGGAGCTAGTGGGTCGCGACATCACCCGCATCGGCCTATCCGCGACGCAAAACCCGATCGAGCAGGTGGCCCACTTCCTGGTGGGTGCAAACGAAACCGATGACGACGAACCCCCCTGCCGAATTGTCGACGTCGGCCATCAGCGCGAGATGGATTTGGCTGTCGAGATGCCTGGCTCGCCGCTCGAGACGGTCATGTCGCTCGAGGTATGGGATGAAATCTATCAACGGCTGGCCGCGCTCGTCGAAGCACACAACACAACGTTGATCTTCGTCAACACGCGGCGCCTCGCCGAACGGGTGACGCGACATCTGGGCGAGCTGCTTGGCGAAGACGCGGTGACGTCCCACCACGGAAGTCTCGCACGTAAGCACCGACTCGAAGCCGAGCGGCGCCTGAAGTCGGGAGAGCTCCAGGCCGTCGTCGCGACTGCCTCGCTCGAGCTCGGGATCGACGTGGGCGACGTGGACCTCGTATGCCAACTCGGCTCGCCCCACTCGGTCGCAGCTTTCCTTCAGCGCGTGGGTCGCTCCGGTCACTGGCATGGCGGAACACCCAAAGGCCGGCTTTTCCCGCTCAGCCGCGACGACCTCGTCGAGTGCGCTGCGCTCATGCGCTGCGTGCAGCGCCGGGAGCTAGACCGCATCGAGATTCCCGGGGGCCCACTCGACATTCTCGCACAACAGATCGTCGCCAGCGCCGCCGCCAAAGAGGAGTGGAGCGAGGACGCGCTACTCGCGATGATTCGGCGTGCATGGCCCTATCGGACCCTCGACAAAGAGACTTTTGGCCAAGTGGTTCGGGTGCTGTCTGACGGATTCGCCACCAGCCGCGGGCGTCGCGGGGCATTTCTGCATCACGACGAGGTGAACCGTCGGATTCGCCCGCGGAGAAGTGCCCGACTCACGGCGATCACCAATGGAGGCGCGATCCCCGACACATTCGACTACGAGGTGCGGCTGGAACCCGAGGGACTTCGGGTGGGCACATTGAACGAAGACTTTGCCATCGAGAGCATGTCGGGCGACATCTTCCAGTTGGGCAACGTTTCATACGAGATTCTAAGGGTCGAGCCGGGGGTGGTCCGAGTCGCGGACGCTCGCGGCAAACCGCCAAGCCTTCCGTTTTGGTTCGGGGAGGCACCTTCTCGTGCCGACCTCCTGTCGACTTCGGTGAACGCCATTCGCGAAGGCATCGAAGCCAGTGATCACGACCTCGTCACCGTGATCGACTGGCTCCAGCAAGAAACCGCTATCGTCGAATCCGCTGCAAGACAGGTCGCCGAGTACTTGCTCGCCTCGCGCACTGCTCTCGGCGCGATGCCAACCCGCGAGACAGTCGTGCTCGAACGTTTCTTCGATGAAACCGGCGCCATGCATCTAGTCGTCCACGCGCCCTTTGGCAGTCGGATCAATCGAGCATGGGGGCTCTCGCTGCGCAAGCGCTTCTGCCGAAGCTTCAACGTCGAGCTTCAAGCAGCGGCCACCGAGGACGCGATCGTTCTCTCTCTCGGCCCGACGCATAGCTTTCCACTCGAAGACGTTTTTCGGTTCCTGCGCGCCGACAACGTCCGGGACGTGTTGATCCAAGCGATGCTAGACGCGCCGATGTTCCAAACACGCTGGCGTTGGAACGCGACGCGGGCCTTGGCAATCCTTCGATTTCGAGGCGGGAAGAAGGTCCCGCCGCCATTCCAACGCATGCAAGCCGACGACCTGTTGGCCCTTTGCTTTCCCGACCAGGTGGCTTGCCTCGAAAACGTCGCCGGCGATCGAGAAATCCCCGATCATCCGCTGGTCCGCCAAACGATCGAGGACTGTCTGCACGAGGCCATGGACATCGAAGGCCTCGAGGCACTTCTCCGGCGATTGCAGGCAGGCGAGCTGACCCTGCTGGCCCGCGATCTGACCGAGCCCTCGCCCCTGGCCCAGGAGATTCTCAACGCGAAGCCGTATGCGTTCCTCGACGATGCCCCCCTCGAAGAGCGTCGTACACAAGCCGTAATGTCGCGGCGCTGGCTCGACCCCTCCCAAGCATCGGATCTCGGAGCGCTCGACCGGGCAGCGATCGACCGCGTCCGCGGAGAAGCATGGCCCGAGCCTCGCGACGCCGACGAGTTGCACGACGCGCTCTTGATGCACAACTGCTTCACCGACGAAGAGGTCAGCACCGGCCAATGGCTTGGCTGGCTCCGCGATCTCGAGGCGTCGGGCCGCGCCACCCGTTTCGCCGCGGCCGAGCGTACCTCGTGGACCGCGGCCGAGCGACTTCCGATGGTGCAGGCTGCCTGGCCCAATGGCAGCACCCCAACCGACGTGGTGGTTCCCGAGCGGCACCGTCGGGAAGCATGGACACGAGACGAAGCGATCCGGGAGGTCGTGCGAGGCCGTCTTCAAGCGTCGGGTCCGGTTACCGCAGCCTCGGTTGCGCGCATCCTTGGGCTCGAGCCGGACTTGGTTGCCGCGGCCCTTGCGAGTCTCGAAGGCGAGGGCTTCGTCCTTCGAGGCATGTTCTCACCGGAGGCGACCGCGACCGAATGGTGCGAGCGCGGCCTCTTGGCGCGGATTCACCGGTACACGCTCAACCGGCTTCGGAAGGAGATCGAAGCGGTCACCGCGGCGGATTTCATCCGCTTTCTCTCAACTTGGCAACACGCCGCCCCCGACAGCCGCATGGATGGGCCCGAGGGGCTGGCCGTTCTCATCGAACAGCTCGAGGGCCTGGAAGCGGGGGCCGCAGCTTGGGAGTCAGACATCCTGCCGACGCGGATGGAAGGTTACGATCCGAGTTGGCTCGATAGCCTTTGCATCTCGGGGCGCGTGACGTGGAGTCGTCGCACACCGCCTACAGGGCGCGCATCGAGCCCAATTCGGACCAGCCCCGTCGCCTTTTCGCGCCGCGAGCGCGCGCGCAGCTGGCGCTTTCGATCGGTGGGCGACGAGCCGACGTCGAGCAACGCAGCGATCGCGCTCGAGGTCCTGCGTCGCGCCGGCGCGAGCTTTTTCGACGACATCGTGCGCGAAACCGGGCTTCTGCCGACGCAAACCGAAGAAGCGCTCGGCGAGCTCGTTTCTCTCGGGCTCGTAACTGCCGACGGCTTTACGGGGCTTCGAGCCCTATTGGCACCGGACCCGAAGCGACGACGGCGCGGCCGGCGCGCGGCAGCCGCGTACAGCATGGAAGCGGCCGGCCGTTGGACGGTCCTACCCGACGCACCCGAAGAGCACGATGTCGAGAGCGTCGCTTGGACCCTTTTGCGCCGGTGGGGTGTCGTGTTCCGGCGACTCCTCGATCGCGAGGGGGACCTGCCGCCGTGGTATGCCCTCCTCCGCGTCTATCGCCGTCTCGAGGCGCAGGGTCGCATTCGAGGCGGCCGGTTCGTCGCCGGTTTCGCAGGTGAGCAGTACGCCCTCCCCGAAGCGGTCACGGCGCTGCGCAAGTCCCGCCGCAAACAGAAGTCCGGTGAGCTCATGTCGATCAGCGCGGCGGACCCCCTCAATCTGGTCGGCATCCTGACCCCCGGAGCTAGAGTCCCTTCGACGCCCAGAAACCGGATCCTCTTCCGAGACGGCGTTCCAATCGCTTTTCATGAAGGAAGCGAAACGCACTTCTTGGAGGATCCCGAGGACCAGCGTTGGGCGCTCACCCAAGCGCTACGCCGTCAGCCCGTTCCACGCGCGGTCCAGGCGTATCTTGGAAGCCGTCCGTAGCATTCGATGCGCGCACTTCGAGCCGGTGATACGCTTCCGAACGACCGATGGCCGATCCGCTAGAGAAATGCTTTTCCGAAGCGAAGATCAACGGCCTTACCTTGCGCAACCGCTTGATCAAGGCAGCGACTTTCGAGGGCAAGTGCCCAGGTGGCATCCCAAGCAAGGCGTTGACGGCGTTTCACGAACGAATCGGCCGGGGCGGTATCGCGATGACGACCATCGCATACTGCGCGGCAGAGGCAGACGGGCGCATCCACGAGAACATGATGTACATGCACGAGGGGATTCGCCATGAGCTCGAGCATTTCATCCGCATCCTCCACGGCACCGGAACCAAGGTTTCCGGCCAACTCGGCCATGCCGGGGGCTTCACGAAGAACCGAGAGTTCGAAGGCAAGCGTCCTCTAGGCCCGTCGAAAGCGATGAACGCTCTCGGCCTCGCATACGGCCTCCCGCGCATCGACGCGATGACGAAGGAACAGATCACCGAACGAGTCGACGTGTTCGCCCGCGCGGCCACGTTCATGAAGTCGGTGGGCTTCGACGCCATCGAGATTCACTTCGGGCACGGCTACGGCATCAGCCAGTTCATCAGCCCCAAAACCAACAAGCGCACGGACGAGTATGGGGGCTCGCTCACGAACCGAATGCGGTTCGCCCTCGAAGTGCTCGCGGCGGTGCGAACAGCCGTCGGTGAGGACTATCCGCTTCTCGGAAAGATCAGCATGACCGACGGGGTGGCCGGCGGCGTCACGTACGAAGACTCAGTAGAGATCGCGGCCATGCTCGAGGCGGGGGGTTTGGACGTCATCGTTTGCAGCGGTGGCACCAGCAGCATGAATCCGATGCTGCTCTTCCGTGGTGACAGTCTCGTTCCGGGTCTCGTCAAACACGAAAGAAGCCTCCTGATGAAGATCGGCATCAAGCTATCGGCGCCCGTGATGTTCAAGAACTACCCCTACGAAGAAACGTACTTCCTCGAGCATGCGCAGCGGATCCGCGATCGGGTGCAATGCGGGGTTTGCTACATCGGCGGGGTTTGCACGACCGATAGCATTCGCCGTGTGATGAGCGGCGGCTTCGATTTCATCCAACTTGGTCGCGCCCTCATCTTCGATCCAGACTTTCCGAAGCAGGCCCGGGCGCGCCCCGAGTACAAGAACGGCTGCAGTCATTGCAACCAATGCGCCACGCTGATCGAGGCCCCCGGCGGCATCTATTGCGTCGAGCGCCCCAACAACTTTGCATGACGAGGCCTACTTCTTCTCGTCCATGAACCCGCGAATCGCGGCCTGAGCCGGTGGCTCCTGGAGCATCTTGCAGAAGATCTCCGCTTCGGCGTCGATCCGGTCGACGATCGCCCCGGCTGGATCCTGTCTCAGAAGCCTCTTGGTTTCTCGGACGGCGGCGACCGGCTTCGATGCGAGCAACGCCGCTCGCTTTCGGGCAAATGGCAAGAGCTCGTTCCGTGGAACGATGCGACTGACCAAGCCGGCGCGTTCGGCGACTTCCGTATCGAACGCCTCGGCGAAGTAGAAAAGCTCGCTTGCGAGTCGAAGCCCTGCGCGCTGGGGCAGCAGCAACGTCGACCCCGCCTCCGGCACGAGTGCGAGGTTGACGAAGGGCATCAGGAACTTGGCGCTCGCAGTCGCATAGACGATGTCGCAGTGGAGCAACATCGTCGCACCAATGCCAACGGCGAAGCCATCCACGGCCGCCATGAGGGGTTTAGTGAACCCGTGGAGCGCGTGCATGAAACGAATGGCGACGCTCTGTGGGCTGGTCGGTGGGTTCTCGAGGAAATCTCTGAGGTCGTTTCCACTCGAGAAATTCTCACCTTGCCCATGGACCAACACGACGGAAACAGCATCGTCGGCGTCCACCCGCTCGAGAAGCGACCGGAAATCGGCATACATGGAGGCTAGGAATGAGTTCTTGGTCTGTGGCCGGGCGATCTGTACCTCACAGACGCCATCGGCGATCGCGACCTTGAGATCCTCACTCATCAGGGCTTGCCTTACCAGCCACGCGGTGCGCTGTCATCCACCGAGCGCTCCTGCTACGGTCGCCGCCGCCAATGAATGAACCCGTCACAAAGCTTGTGAAGACTGAGCACACTATCCGCGGCATCGAGACCGACGCGTCCTCGACGGTTGGGCCCGGTTGGATCGCGCGGATGCTCGAACGCGTCCGTTGGTCCGTTTTCGGCCTAGAGACCTTCGCCCTTCGAAACCAAGTCGTAGGTGGCGTCGCACGTGCCAGCGCATTCGAATACCGCGAACCCCTCCGGGCCGACGACCAAGTCGAGATCTCGACCTGGCTCGCGCGGGTGGGAAACACGAGTTACGACTTCGGGCACGCGATCAAGAGGCTGAGCGATCAGGCGGTAGCGGTTAGAACGAGGGTTACCATCGTGCACATCGGACCAGATGGCCCAGCGCCAATCGGCTCAGACCTGGCGTCCACGATTCTAGACGAACCCGTGCCCGCCGTTGTCATCTGGCAGGAAACCGAGCGTCGGTCCTCGTGGACGCGACAGTGGATCGTTCGACCGAGCGACCAGGATAGCTTTCGCCACGTGAACCAGGCGCGCTATGTCGATTACATCGACGACACGCGACAGCTCGCCTCGATGGCGGGAGAGCCGGCCGGGCTCGAAGGGCCCCTCGAGTCGCTTTCGGTCGAGTACCTTCGGGAGACCCATGCTGGCCAACGGGTCCAAATGGAAACCTGGGTGACCGGGCACGACACCAGAGCCTTTGAGCTGAGGCAGCCCGAGACGGGCCAAGTCCATTCACGGGGTCAAATCCGCAAACGGCCCGCGTCGCAAGCATCGATCTAGACCCTCGTCATAGCGGCCGATTGCGACTAAACTCTTGCCGATGTTTCCATCGCCTGGTGGCGCTCATCCTCCGCCGGACGAACTCTTCGCCGGGCGCTACGCGGTCGACGGCCAGTTGCCGTGGGGCGGGCTCGTCTCTTATTACAGAGGCTCGGCAGAGGGAACGCCTCTGATCATCTGCATCTTTCCGATGGATGTCAGTCGCTCCCGCCTCGCAGAAGCCGCGTTCTCGCAGCTGACACAAAGCTTGGGGCGGATTCAGTGCCGTTCGATCCCGCGTGTGCTCGACGCAGGCATCATCGATGGCGTTCCCTACGTAGCATTTCAGGACACGCGAGGGACTCCTCTATCCCACCTGCTGCGTGACCGAAAGCTGCCTTCGGTAGGGGTGCTTCGGATCGCGAGTGACGTGCTGCAGGCGCTCGAAGCCGCGCACGCGCAGGGCCTCGCACATGGGGACGTGACCCCGGAAAACGTCATCATTACGCGAGAAAGCGACGGTGCGTTGGCGGCTCGTGTGATCGGGACGGGTGTCGTTCCACTGCTCCGTGCATGTCCCGAAGCGAGCGCCCACGCAGCGCATACCGGGTCAGGAAAGCACGCTGTGGCGTACATGGCTCCAGAGCTCATCGGCACCGGGGCTTTCCCCCTTTCCGCAGACCTGTACTCGGTCGGCGCTCTGTTGCACCACATGGTGCTCGGCTCCCCACCGGTAGGTTGGGAAACCGACGAAGGCTTTGAAGACATTCCAGCGCTTCCTGACGTGATTCGTCGCGCCATGGCCAAACGCCCCGAGGGCCGCTACCCCGACGCGACGTCCATGTTGGCAGCGCTCGGGTGGGTCGAGGTCGAGTCCGCGAAGCTCAACCCGCAGACCCAGGACATCGCCCCCTGGATGGAGTCTTCACGAATTGGGTCGATCCCGGTGCCCACCCTGGCCTCCTCGTTGCCCCCGGCACACGTCAGCAGCAACCATCCGGCAGGAACCGTGCTCAGCGTCTCAGGCCCACGGCCGCGGCCAAAGGCACCAATCATCGTTCAGGACGCGACCTCGGAGAACAAGCGCCACTGGGTGAGAATCGCGCTCTTGCTCGTGCTGTTGGGCACTCTCGTCTTCTCCGGCTACTGGTGGACGGGTCAAAGGAGCGCTAACCAAGAAGCTCTGTCTCCTGATCTCGCCCCCGCCACGGAATATGTTGAGTAGGCCACCAAACCCGCAATCCACCGACGAAGAGCTGATGGATGCCTACATCGATGGGAGCGATCAGGCGTTCCGATTGCTGTTCGAGCGTTACGCGCCGATCCTCCTCCGGCTGACTCGCCGGCACCTCCGGTCGGACGAGCTCGCCGAGGAGATCGTGCAGCAGACGTTCTTTCGACTCCACGGAGCCCGCAACGACTTCCGTCGGGGTTCGAAGCTCAGGCCCTGGGTGATGACGATCGCGATGAATCTCGTCCGAGAGCACTGGCGGCGAAAGAAGCGTCGGAAAATGACCTCCCTGGAGGTCGAAACCCAGGCCGCGCCGGAAGCCGAGCTCATGCCCCTCGAGATTCGAGAGCGCGCGAAGCTTCTGCACGCAGCCCTCGAGAAGCTCCCGAATAGCCAGCGGGAAGTGGTCGAGCTCCATTGGTTCCAGGAGCGCCCCTACGCCGAGGTTGCGACGATTGTGGGCACTTCGGAGGGGGCTGTGCGCGTTCGCGCACATCGGGCGTACGCAACTTTGAAACAATTACTAGTTTCGGAAATACGTGGTGATGAATGACTAGAGGCAGCGACGGGGCAGGTACGGACGACGGTCTGGGCAAGCGGCTACGCGAGCTCGACCCGGCGAGCGAGGCCAATGATCGCGAGCTGATCGACCGGATGTTCAGAAATGTCAAAGGTCAGTGCGCAGACAGCGACAGGCGAATCACAGGCTTTGTCCGAAGCCGGTCGACCATCGTCCGGCGACTCATCGTGTTGGTCGTGTTTGCGGTGTTGGCCGTCATTGGCTGGTACAACTTCCCCCTCGTCGACGAGTCTGTGCGCACGGGACAGTGGGTCGCAACGCTCGCAGCCTTTTGCATTCTTCTGATCGTCGCCATGCTGATGGTCACCCGTCCAGTACATCGACCGGAGCTTCCACGTTGGCAGGCCGTATGCCTCGTCTGCGTGGCGGTTGGGGCCACGGTCCTTGCCGCCTTTTGGCCAACCGCCGGGGCGCAAGCTATCACGCACGAACACACCAGCCGAATGGTAGCCGGCGCGTGCATGGGTTTTGGGCTGTTGCTCGGGGTTCCCGTCTATGCGTTGCTCCGCTTAGTCGATCGAGGCAATGCCTTTGGCAGCTTGATCGCTGCATCGGCTGCGGGGCTCGCGGGCAACTTCGTGCTGAAGGCTCACTGCGAGATCGAAACTACCGGACACGTCCTTCTCGGCCACGCCTCGGTCGCAGTTTTATTCGTCATGGGTTTGGGGTTGGTTCACCGCTGGATTCCGTCGAAATAGGCGGTAATTGATTCGACTCCTCGCCATTCGGCACGCAAAACAGGCTATGCTTCCCGGCCCGAGGAGGGTTCTGTGAGCGAACAGCTGCGGCGCGACTTCAACGACAAGGGCATCCGGAAGGTCAGGGTTGGCGGCTTCGATATCGACGGAGTCCTGCGCGGCAAGTACATCAGCTTGGAAAAGTTCTGGTCGGCCCTGGACAAGGGCTTCGGGTTTTGCGACGTGATCTTCGGCTGGGACATCAACGACCAGCTGTACGACAATGCCAAGGTCACCGGCTGGGACACTGGCTATCCTGACGCGCTTGCCCGCATCGATACAGCGACGATGCGGGTCCTGCCTTACGCCCCAGATACTGCCGATTTCTTGGTCGACTTCTACACACCGGAGGGCCAACCCCATCCAGCGTGCCCTCGAGGCTTGCTCAAATCGATCAACCAAAGAGCCCTCGACGCCGGCTTTCGCGGCAAGTTTTCGGCCGAGTTCGAGTTTTGGGTGTTCCAGGAGACTCCAGAAACCCTGCACGAGAAGGGATTTCGCGACCTGCAGCCTTTGAGCCCCGGGATGTTTGGCTACTCTTGGTTGCGTCAGGGACAACACCAACTCCTGGTCGACGATATCTTGGACACGTGCGAGGCGTACGACATCGCCATCGAGGGCCTCCACCCCGAGACGGGTCCAGGCGTGTGGGAAGTCGCTCTACGATACAATGACGTCGTGTCCGCAGCCGACAAAGCAGCGCTCTTCAAGACGACACTCAAACAGATCTGCGATCGCCACGGCTACTCGGTGACATTCATGGCGAAATGGAATCCCGACCTGCCGGGATCGAGCGGACACCTCCACCAAAGCCTTTGGGATGCGGGCGGTCAGATCAACCTGTTTGCTGCGGCCGGGAGTGACACGCTGAGTGCAACGGGTCTTCACTACCTCGGTGGGTTGGTCACGTTGGCGCCTGAGCTCACCGCGCTCTACTCGCCGTTCGTCAACAGTTACAAACGGTATGTACCCGGGGTCTGGGCTCCTCTCACCGCGTCTTGGGGGATCGAAAACCGCACTTGCGGGTCGAGGGTAATCCTGGGGCCAAGCGACCACGCCGCTCGCATCGAGTTTCGGCAGACCGCGGCGGACATCAATCCATACATCGCCATGGCGACTTGTCTCGGCTCCGGGCTCTATGGTATCGCGCAAGAAACCGCCCCGCCCCGCATGACCTCGGGCGACGCAACCCAAGACCCAGACCCCTCGCTCGCCCTGCCCCCAACGCTCGAAGCCGCGGTCGGCCGGCTCCGCGAGAGTCAGGCAGTCCGAGATGTGCTTGGCGAAGATTTCATCGACCACTATATCCGCACCAGAGAATGGGAGTGTCGCGAGTATCGGAAGTCCGTGAGCGAATGGGAGCTCCAGCGCTACTTCGAGTCCGCATAGAGGGGTAGATGATGTTGAAACGCCTTTTTTCAGAACGCCCCCTCCGGTTACCTCACATCAGGCCGTACGTTCCGCGCCCGAGTGACCCCTCGATCTTCTGGTTCAACAGCGAGCGCGGCGACATCGTGTCGGACGTGGTCAATCGAATCTGCGTCGCGCACGAGACCGACCGTTCACGGCTCGAGATGGCCCTCAACGATGCAGCGTTCCACGAGATTCGACGCCTCGAACAGCAACGCGACGAGGAAGCGCGAGACCGGCTCGGGTATTGGCGTTCGATGATCCGGCGCATCGGCAAGATGGACGACGCCGAACAGCGACAGGCGCTCCACACAATCGTGGCCAACATGGCCCACGACGTGGCTGGCAACTTCGATCCCCGTGTTTACCGCTTCGCGCGCCAAGCGATACCGAGAATGGTCGCGGGGGTCATGGAGCCGCGGCGGTTCGCCAGCAGTTTCACGGCACCTCAGTCCGAGGTGCTCAGCCGAGTATTGCGCGTCCAGGGAGACATCGATCACCTCCAGTATCTTCAGTCCGAAGGGAGCCTCGTTTTCGTTCCCACTCACTCGTCGAATCTCGACTCGATCGTGCTGGCGCAAGCGCTCGAGGTATCCGGATTACCCCCCGTCATATACGGAGCCGGCAAGAACCTCTTTACCAATCCGATCATCAGCTTCTTCATGCACAATCTCGGCGCGTATCGAGTTGACCGGCGTATCCGCGTTCGGCTCTACAAAGAGGTGCTGACGCTCTACTCCCAAGTGATGATCGAGCGAGGCTATCATTCGCTTTTCTTCCCCGGAGGCACGCGAAGCCGCTCTGGAATGATCGAGCGGCATCTAAAGCTCGGCTTGCTCGGCTCCGCTGTGGAAGCGTTCACGACCAATCGCGTGCGGCGCGTCCAACGACCGGTCTGGTTCGTCCCCACGACGATCAACTACGCCCTGGTGCTTGAAGCGGAGACGCTCATCCGAGATTGGCTCACAGAGGAGGGCCAAACCCGTTACATCATCGAAGACGACGAGTTCTCCCAGATCGATCGCTGGGTTGCGTTCTTCCGCAAGGTGGTCGGGATGCGGGGCGCCTGCATCATTCGATTTGGTGAGCCAATCGACCCGTTCGGAAACGCGATCGACGAGAAGGGAGGATCGCTCAGCCCGGCAGGTCACAACATCGACCCCGGTGGGTACGTAGAGAGACGTGGAACACCTGTCGTCGATCTATCTCGGGACGCCGCCTACACACGAGAGCTCGGAACCGTGCTCGCCGAGCGGTATGAACAGGACACGGTGTTGATGAGCACGCAGGTAGTCGCCCACGTCCTGTACCGTCATCTCGTACAGGCGACGCCCGGGATGGACCTTTTCGCGCGTATGCGGCTCCGGAACGAAGTAAGCATCGATCGTGCGGTCGTCCACAAGGACCTCGGTGATGCCCGGGATAGGCTGCTCGCACTCGAAGCGAAGGGCCAAGTTCTGATCAGCGACGTCGTCCGCGAGGACTCGCCAGACCAGCTAATCGAAGCAGCCCTTCAGTTTTGGAGCGGTTACCACAACTCCACCGCCGCGAGCCTGGAGGCCGATCGCGTCCTACTCTGCGACCCGTCGCTGCTTCTCTACTATCAGAACAGATTGGTGCCCTTTGCCGATCGCATCGCCGACACCGAGCAGATGCAAGCCGCATGCGAGATCGAAGCACTAGGGGTTCACCGATGAGCCTACAGGTCGGCGTGGTCGGCGCGGGCGGCTTTGGACAGGCGATCGCGCGTGCGGCCGCGCGGCAAGAGCACGACGTCGTGCTCTGGAGCCGACGAGAGCGATCCGTTCCAGAGTCGATCCGCGCGTCGACAAATATCGATGACATGAAAGATCGCGACGTGATCTTTCTCGCGGCGCCTGCCCGGCACGCGACGAGTATTGCGGATCAGCTCGGGAAGGTAGTCGATGGTCGGCACTTGATCGTGCACGTGAGTCGCGGTCTCATCGGCGCGGAGCTCAAGACCATCACGACCGTGCTTCGCGAGCACACGGCGGCGCGGCGCCTTGGCGCCCTAGCCGGCCCTCTGGTCCCCAATGCGCTTGCGGAGGGGCGACCGAGCGGTGCCATCCTCGGAACCATGTTTCCGGAGGTCACCGAGATGGTTCGAGAAGCGATCGGCGGCATGGAGCTTCGAATCTACGACACGACCGACGTGTTAGGCGTACAACTGGCGAGCGCGACCGTCGGCTTCTTGACCGTGGTACTCGCATACGCGCAAGCGACTGGCGTCGAGCCAAGCACCCTAGCCGTCTTGGCGACCCGCGGGATGGTCGAGATCTCACGTATCGGTCAGGCGCTCGGTGCATCCGAGGAAACATTCATGGGGCTTGCCGGCCTCGGAGACTTGATCGCAGCGGTGGCCGGCGACGAGCGAGCCGAATCCCTCGTCGGTCGTGCGCTGGCACGCGGTGCAGAGCTCGCGAGCGCAGTCGCCGAAGCGGGCGCGTACGTCGAGGGCGTCGAAGTCGCCGAGCACATGATCGAACAGGCGCACCGGCTTGGCTTGCAGACTCCAATCTCCTCGGTCTTCGTCGAAATCTCCAATCGACGCATGACCCCCGAAGATGCGCTGCACGCTCTGATGGAGAGGCGTGTGGGCCCAGAATGACGGATACTCAAGACCTGGTCTCGTGGAGCTTTCCGACCCGGATAGTCTTCGGAGAAGGCGCAGCGGAGCAGTGTGGCGTGGAGGCCGTCCGGCTCGGAGGCCAGCGGGCTCTATTAGTTGCCGACAAAGGCGTCAAAGCCGCAGGGTTGCTCGATCCGATTCGCAAGGCACTCGACGTAGCGGGGGTCGCTCATGAGTCAGTCCTCGACGTCTCGTCGAATCCGCTCGAATCTCAAGTGCTCGGCGCAGCACGCGAATACGATACCTTCAAGGCAGACATCGTCATCGGCGTCGGTGGCGGAAGCGTTCTCGACGTTGCCAAGCTCGTCCGGCTCGCCGTGACCCACCCCGAGCCACTAGCGCAATATGACGACGCCATCGGTGGAGGCGAAAACATCGTTGGCCCATTGCCACCAATGATCGCAATCCCGACGACCGCTGGCACCGGTAGCGAAGTCGGCCGAAGTGGGGTCGTGACGATCCAAGCAACCAACCGTAAGACCGTCATTTTCTCGCCGCTGCTCATTCCCGATGCAGCGATTTTGGACGCGGCGATGACTCAGACGATGCCGCCTGCAATGACGGCGGCAACTGGAATGGACGCCCTCACGCACTGTGTGGAAGCCTATTGTTCGGTGGGTGACCACCCGATGGCGGATGCGATAGCGCTCGGCGGGGTACGGCTGTGTCATAATTCGCTTCGCGCTGCCGTGGAGGATGGCAGGGATCTACGCGCTCGCGGGGACATGCTGAAAGCCGCCATGATGGGCGCAGTCGCCTTTCAAAAAGGCCTCGGCGCTTGCCACTCGCTCGCGCATCCTCTCTCTGTCGAGTTCGGAATGCATCACGGCCTCGCCAACGCGATCTGTCTGCCCGCCGTGCTAGACTTCAACCGAAGCGCCATCCCCGATCGCATCGCCGAGATCGCAAGACAGCTCGGCGTGCGAAGCGATGATCCCGACACGCTGTCTTTCGAGTGCGCCGGCGCGGTTCGAGCGTTGCGAGGTGCGATTGGGCTTCCCTCGGATCTGAGCTCCCAGGGCATCGAGGAGAGCGACCTACCACGGCTCGCCGCATTGGCGAATGCAGACTCGTGTCACAAGCAAAACCCACGGAGTTGCTCGCAGGACGACCTGCTCGCGCTCTACAAGGCCTGTTTCGATGATTCGTAAGCGGCGCAAAGGAAAGCTCGAATCGTTGGGGAAGGTCCTCCAAAGCGTCTACCCAGCGCCTGACCAACTCGAAGCCGCGAAAGCGTTCGCCTGGTGGAGCCGGTCCGTCCCGCCGCGCGTCCTCGAGCACGCGCGGCCGGTCAAGGTTTTTCATGGCGTCTTGATCGTACATGTCAGCTCATCGGTCTGGGCCAACGAGCTACACTACCTCGCCGAAGATCTTCTTCAACAGATCCGCGCGCAGGTGCCTGACAGTGGAGTCAAGAAGCTACGCTTCAAAGTAGGCCCTCTCCCGGACCTTCCAAAGCGCGCGCGACCAACACCGCCAGCTCCCGAGCCCGTCCGACTCGCCGCACTTCCCGAGGACTTAGGTCGTGCACTGAGCCGAATCCACGACGACGACCTCCGACAGACCATCACCGAAGCCGCCACCACCAGCCTCGCCCGCAACCGCAACAAACCCTAGGCGATAGCGTGGGGGCGGTGGGGCGGGACAGACTGCCGGGCCGCAGGCCCGACCGGGATCAAAAAAAAGGGCCGTTCGCCTACCCGTGGGCTCTTGCCGAGCGAATCATCGTTTCCAAGATCACTCCGGCATCTTCGGACTCGAGGCGCGCGCAGATGTCTTCCGGCAGCGGCAGCGTGACCGCTCGCATGCGCGTTTCGGTCAGGTAGGAGAGGCTAACGCCGAGCTCGCTCGCGATCCGGCGTATCAGGTCGACCCCTGGGTCGGCGACCTCACCGCTTTCGAGCCGGGCGATCGTCCTCCGAGAAACGCCGACGCGCTCGGCGAGCTCGTGTTGACCGATCCGGTTCCGGAGCTCCCTGAGAATCGGCAGGTTGGCGGAAATGACATCAATACTGGCCATGAAAAGACAATATCGTCATCTGTATGGCCCTGCAAGGACATCATTGTCTGACGGTCCCGGACGCTAGCTCGGCGACGAGCGTTCGCACGGTGGACAGGGCAGCCGTCGCGCTTTCAGCCTCTTCGACCAAACGAACGACGGCGCTGCCAACGACGACCCCATCGACATGAGGCGCCACGGTCGCGATGTCTTCTTTGGTCTTCACCCCGAACCCGATCGCGATCGGCCGGCCGAGCTCTCGCTGCAGAGCCCCTGCGCGCTCGGAGGCGCTTGCGAGATCGGTCGCCTTGGAGCCCGTGACGCCCGTCATGGACACATAGTAGATGAAGGAAGTGGCCGCGGCAGCTGCCTTTGCCACGCGCTCTCGGTCGCTGGTCGGCGCGATGAGCGGGACGAAATCGAGACCCTTCGCAATCGCAGGCCGCCGTAAGCCGTCGCTTTCCTCCGGAGGCAAGTCGACCACGAGAAATCCGTCCGCGCCCCGGGCCGCAGCGTCTTCGACTACCTTCTGCTCTCCATACGACAGAATCGGGTTGTAGTAGCCAAAGAGCAGAATCGGCACGTCCGTACGCCGACGAATCGCGCTCACGGTGTCTAGTACTTTCGCAAGCGTCGTCCCAGCTGCAAGGGACCGCTCGCTCGCTCGCTGAATCGCGGGCCCGTCCGCCGTCGGGTCACTGAATGGGATGCCGAGCTCGATGACGTCGGCTCCGGATTCGGCCGCGGCAACGACGAGATCTTCAGTCGTGCGAAGATCCGGATCCCCGGCACACAGATAGATCACCAGAGCAGCCCGGTTCTCTTTCTTCGCCTTCGCGAAGGCGTCAGCGATGCGACCCACGAAACTCAGCTCCTGCTTTTCAACTGTGCCAACACGGTGTCGAGGTCTTTGTCGCCTCGCCCTGAGAGACACACCAAAATGTCCGCGTCGTCTCCTAGCTCCTCGACCACTACCGGAAGATAGGCAAACGCATGGCTGGTCTCGAGCGCAGGGATGATCCCCTCCGTTCGGCAGAGTTGCTGGAACGCATCGAGCGCTTGCGCATCAGTGACAGCGCCGTAAGTCGCGCGCCCGGTGTCTTTGAGCCACGCGTGCTCAGGGCCCACGCCGGGGTAGTCGAGGCCCGCACTGATCGAGTGCGCCTCTTGGATCTGCCCGTCGGCCGTTTGAAGCACATAGCTCTTGGAGCCGTGAAGAACTCCGACACCTCCAGCACAAAGCGGTGCCGCATGCCGCCCCGTGGTGACGCCCTCCCCGGCAGCTTCCACACCGATGAGCCGCACCGACTCGTCGTCTACGAACCCTGCGAAGATCCCCATCGCGTTCGAGCCGCCACCGACGCAAGCGACCACCGCATCGGGAAGCTTTCCGGCTTGCTCGATCATCTGCGCGCGGGCTTCTTTTCCGATCACCGCCTGAAAGTCACGAACGATCAAAGGATACGGATGTGGACCCGCAACCGACCCCACGCAGTAATGGGTCGTCCGAACGTTGGTTACCCAGTCTCGCAGCGCCTCGTTCATCGCATCCTTGAGGGTCGCTGACCCGGACTTCACCGAGTGAACCTTCGCACCGAGGAGCTCCATCCGCCGAACGTTGGGAGCCTGCCGTCGCACGTCCTCGGCCCCCATGTACACTTCGCAGGGGAGCCCCATCAGCGCGCACGACGTGGCGGTCGCGACGCCGTGCTGGCCAGCGCCGGTCTCCGCGATGATGCGGGTCTTGCCCATGCGTTTTGCCAGGAGGATTTGGCCGATGGTGTTGTTCACCTTGTGCGCCCCCGTGTGGCACAGGTCCTCGCGCTTCAACCAAATGCGTGACCCCACCTCCTCGCTGAGCCGGGATGCGAAATACGTGGGCGTTGGGCGTCCTGCGTAGTGGTGAAGCAACGAGTCGAGCTCGGCTTGAAACTCCGGATCGCGCTGCGACTCTTCGTAAGCATGCGTAAGCTCGTCGAGCGCCGGCATGAGCGTCTCCGCCACATACCGCCCGCCATAAGGCCCGTAACGCCCAGGAGCTGGTTCAGGGGTTTGCATGAGGCGCAGAACGTAGCGCAGGAGCGGCGCGAGCGCATCTTGGACAGTGTCAGCCGAGAGCGTTTTGGCCAAACTTCGCCTCCGCTCAAAGCGCAGCACCCGGTTCCAAGTCGTCCCGATCCCCCATCCTGTGGGTGGTCTTCCCGTGCGCCTTCGCGAAGTGCGCAGCATGTAGCGTAGATGCAAGCCTCCGTGCCCAGAAGCTCGGGGACCACTACGTTTGGTTCAGCCACTTCGTGAGCTTGCGCACCACCGCCCTCGGGCCGAAGCGGACGCTGAAGGCCGAGAGCCGGTTCATGAACCCCTCGATGGCCACGACCTTGCCCTTCATCATCGACCGGTAGGCGTGGCGCGCCACCTTGTCTGCCGGCGCAGCACCGAGCTTGAACAAGAGGCTTTTCGCATTCCCAGCGGTGTCGGCAAAGTTGGTGGCGGTCGCCCCGGGACAGTGGACGGTCACGGTCACCCCTGACTCCTTGACTTCTTCGGCAACGCCTTCTGAAAAAAGGATCACGAAGGACTTGGTCGCGTAGTACACAGACATGTCTGGGCCCGGTTGAAAGCCCGCGGTCGACGAGATGTTGAGAATCCGGCCCTTTTTGCGAGCCAGCATGCCCTCTAGAGCCAAGTGGGTGAGGGCGACGACCGCATCGATGTTCACGCGCAGCATTTCCATCTGTCCGGTGAGCGGAAGAGCGGCAAACGCGCCCGTTGCTCCGAAGCCGGCGTTGTTCACGAGGTAGTCGAGCTGCAAGCCTCTAGTTTCCAGCGATTCGAAGATCTCGACGGGGGCTGACGGCTTCGTGAGGTCAGCTGGAAGGACGTGCGCCGTGATTTGATATTGGGCTTCCAACTCGCCCGCCAAAGCTCGCAACTTGTCCTCACTCCGGGCCACCAGAACGAGGTCACGACCGTCCGCGGCAAAGATCTTCGCGAGCTCTTTGCCGATGCCCATCGACGCACCGGTTACCAAAGCGACCTCTCTATTGCCCATTGGATCTCCTCTCACGATTCGGCCGGCTGCCGAGCCGAATCGCCGGCCATTATCTCCGAAATGCGACGCAATGGTAGATGTTTCCCGAGACCTTCAAGTGCAAACTAGGCGGTTCCGTGGCAACCCCCGAGCTAAGTCGGTATAGTCCCGCTCGGGTAGCGATTCGTGAAGCTTCACCGTCGAACGTTTGCGAAGCTGAGTCTTCTTTCTGGAGCGGGGGCCCTGGTGTTGCCGGCGTGCGAGGGCTCGCCGCCACCAACTCATAGCGAAGCGGCCCGTCTTTCTCCGAACGAGCGTGTGATTTTCGAACGCTTTGCGGAGGTCTACATCCCAACGGAAGGCACGAACCTAAGGCCGTTGTCCGAGGTGCCCTACCTCGACAACATCGACCGGATTCTCGCGTTTCTCGATGCCCCGACGCTCGATGAGTTTCACACGGGAATGAAGCTCTTCGACTATGGGTCGTTCGTCGTCGGCCTCTACTTGGCGCGGTTCGCCAATCTGAGCCCGGAAGACAGGCTGGATTACATCCGCAGATGGCATGCTGGCGGCGAGACGCAACGCGCGATCGTCGGCATCATCGAAAAGCTCGTTGCTCTCGGATACTGGCAAGACGTCGAGGCTGCGCGTCGGGTGGGCTATCAGGGCCCTGTTTCGGATGAGGCGAGGATCTTGAAGCTCGGAAACGCTCCGATGCCCATTGCAGTGGCCGAAGAGATCGAGACGCCGTGATGGAGCCGTCGCCCGACACCGCTTTACCGCTCCCAGTCCTCAGGGTTGAACAACCCGCCGACATGCCGGACCGGGGCCTCAAACTCGAGGCGGACGCTGTGGTGATCGGCTCGGGGGCCGGCGGCGCCGTCGCGGCCTATGAGCTTTGCCGCGCTGGCGCAAAGGTGATCGTGCTCGAGGCGGGCCCCTATGTGAAGTCGCAACAGTTCACCGAACGCCTGATCGAAGCGTTCCATACCCTCTACGAGGAGGGCGGGAACCAGGTCAACAAGAGCGGTGATTTGGTGCTTCTCCAAGGCAAGTGCGTTGGGGGGTCCACCGTCGTCAATGCCGCCGTGTGCTTTCGCGCGCCCGACAAGGTGCTCGAGGCGTGGGGCGAGGACCACGGCCTCGACAACCTATCCCCTGAAGCGATGGCGCCGTACTTCGAACAGGTCGAAAAGAATCTTCGCATCCACCCAAACGGTCCGCACGAGATCAATCTCAACGGCCGCCTGATCATGCAAGGCGCCAAGAGCGTCGGCATCCCTGCTGCCCCCGTTTCGCGAAACATCGAGCACTGCGCGCTCACCGGTCACTGCCTGTCGGGCTGCAAGACCGATCGGAAGCAATCGATGCTGGTGACCTACCTTCCATGGGCAAGCGAGCTCGGCGCCACCATTCTAAGCGGCACCCGCGCCGAAACTTTCGAGGTGACCAATGGCCGCGTCACCCAGGTCAACGCGGTCGCAACCGACGATGACGGCAACACCAAGGCCGTCGAGGTCAAAGCCGGGTTGGTGGTCGTCGCTGCAGGCGCGGTGCAAACACCCCTGCTGTTTCAGAAGAACGCGATCGGCAACAGCAGCGGCCTCGTCGGGCACAACTTCGCATGCCATCCCTCGACCGCAATGATCGCCGTGCACAAAGACGAAATCTATGGATGGCTCGGCGCCACCATCACGACCTATGCCGGGAACATCGAAGATCCAACAGAGGGAAGCTTTCTGCTCGAGGCGGGTTTCCTCGGGCCGATGTCGCTCACCACGGGCACGGGTGGGGGAGTCGGGCCCGAGTACACCGACTTCATCCAACAAAGCAACAGGTTCTTGGCCGCGGTGACCCTTATCCACGACCACAACGTCGGCCGCGTCTACATGGAGAACGGACGCAAGCGCATCGACTACGACCTCGACGATCGCGACTTTCCGAGCTTGCAGGAGGCTTTTCGTAACGCTGCGAAGATCTACTTCGCCGCAGGTGCCGAGCGCGTGTTCCTACCGACGACTCGCCGCACGGTGATCGAGAGCCCTGATCAGATCGACCCCATCGTCAACTCACTCGAAAACGGGAAGCACCGCTACAAGCTCGCCTCGTACCACCCACAGGGAACGATGCGGATGGGCAAAGACCCAAAGAAGAGCGTCGTCGGCCCTGACGGCCGCGTGCACGATCTCGACAACGTCTACGTCGTCGACGCGAGCCTGTTCCCAACGACCTTGCTGGTGAACCCGCAGGAAACGATCTATGCGATGGCCAGCTACCTGTCCGATCGGATGCTCACAAGGACCTGATCGACGCGGGTGTCGGGCCGACGCCGGCTACTTTGCGTTCCTGACCCTCTTGAAGCACCAGAAGCCGCCGTCGGCTTTCGAAAGGTGCCAGCCATTTTCACCGAGCCCGGTGAACTGCGCCGTCATGGCGTCGGCGGCCTTCTTGCTGGTCCGCTCGCTTTGATGAACGCATTTGTATTCGTATTTGTGTGCATGGTGCCAGCCGTGACCCTTAGCCGCGCAATGCGGGCACGCCTTGGCCTTGCCGCAGGTCGTGCACTGAGAGGCTCCGGCCTCGGGTTGCGATTGTACCGGGGCGCTACCGAGCGCAAACCACATGACGCCAGCGGTCAAAACGGAAGCGAGAAGAGCAAGACGCATAATTCCTCCTTCGGGTGAACGACGAGCCTAACACGGAGAATCAGCGTGCAGAAAAAGCCGTCTTGGCCGCGTCGATAAACGACCGCACCAGGTCCGGGTCTTTTCGCCCCGGCTCCGACTCGACCCCCGATGCGACATCGACGCGGAACGGATTCACCGTCTCGATCGCTTCGGTGACGTTCTTGGCATCGAGCCCGCCAGCCAGGGTAAGCTTCCGCTCCCGGGCGACCTCCGCAGCAATGGCCCAGTCGAAGGTCCGCCCGGTGCCGCCTGGAAGCCCCGGGACACTGGCATCGAGCAGTAGGTGCTCGCCCGAGTAGGTTCGGGCGAGCTCGATCACGGAGCTGCTTTTCGCCCCGATCGCCTTGTAGGCCCGTGGCAAGAGCTCAGCGACTTGTTCGGGGCTCTCCTCTCCGTGCAACTGTGCCCATTCAATACCCGTTTCCATCAGGATCTCGCGGATCTGCGCGACGCTGAAATCGACGAAAACCCCGACCAGCTGGACGCGATCCCCAACGGCCTCCACGATGGTCTTCGCGGTCGCGACATCGATGCTTCTAGGCGACCGAGGCCAGAAATTGAGACCAATGGCGTCGGCCCCCGCCTCGACACAGCGCAGGGTGTCGTCTACTGTAGTCAACCCGCAGATCTTGATCTCGGCCATGCTCCAACATGGGCCGCGGAAGCGGGGTAGCGCAACGTGCCTGAGGCCCCTTGCGGATCGGCGCCGGGCGCTTTAGAACCCGGGCACTCGACCTCCAGACCATGGGCGTTTGGTGTGCTGCGGGACTAGACTCGACGATCGAGCATGGAAACATCTGCCGCCGCGCGCGTGCATCCGAGTCCGCGCGAAATCTTAGACTCCGTCGTGATTCGCTTTGCCGGCGATTCCGGCGACGGGATGCAATTGACGGGTAGTCAGTTCACGACCGCAACGGCCGTCGCGGGAAACGATCTCGCGACGTTTCCCGACTTCCCGGCAGAGATTCGTGCGCCTGCGGGGACGACGTACGGTGTCTCGGGGTTCCAGATCCACTTCGCTGCGCACGACATCCGCACCCCGGGTGACGCGCCAGACGTGCTGGTCGCAATGAACCCGGCCGCGCTCAAGGTGAACATCGACGTGCTCGAGCCAGGTGGTCTACTCGTGGTCAACACTGGCGCCTTCAACAAGAACAATTTGGCCAAGGCTGGTTACGAAGAGAACCCACTCGACGATGGCTCGCTCGACCCGTTTCGAATCTTGGCGATCGACATCACGAAGATGACTCTCGAATCGGTCAAGGGGATCGGGCTCGGCTCGAAAGACGCGCAACGTTGCAAGAACATGTGGACGCTGGGCCTGATGTACTGGCTCTTCGGCCGCGAACGAGAGTCCACTGTCAGGTGGCTCGAAAAGAAGTTCGTCAAGACCCCGAAAGTCCTCGAAGCCAATATCGCCGCCCTCAATGCCGGGCACATCTACGGCGAGAACGCCGATTTGCCGCACGGCATCGGGGCGTATCAGGTGCCGGCGGCCAAGCTCGAGCCCGGCCAATATCGCAACATCAGCGGCAACGAAGCTACGGCCTGGGGCCTGGTAACAGGCGCCAAGCTCGCAGGTCTAGAGATCGTGTACGGGTCGTATCCGATCACACCGGCGTCGAACCTCTTACACAACCTCGCGCGTCTCAAGCAATTCGGTGTGACGACCTTCCAAGCAGAAGACGAGATCGCCGCCGTGTCGGCAGCAGTGGGTGCGAGCTTCGGCGGCGCGATAGGCGTTACGGGGACATCGGGTCCCGGCGTTGCACTGAAGTCCGAAGCGATCGGGCTGGCGATTGCAACCGAGCTCCCGTTGGTGATCGTCGACGTTCAGCGCGGCGGTCCCTCGACTGGCCTCCCTACCAAGACCGAGCAGTCCGATCTCTTCCAGGCGGTCTGGGGACGGAACGGGGATGCCCCGTTGGCAGTGCTTGCGGCTGCAACGCCCGGCGACTGCTTCTACATGGCGGTCGAGGCCGTACGCATCGCAGTCAAGTACATGACTCCGGTCATGCTCTTGAGCGACGGGTATCTCGCCAACGGCGCCGAGCCGTGGCACCTCCCAGACATCGATGCGCTCGAGCCCTTTCCCGTCCAATTCCGAGACGACCCAGAGGGCTTCATGCCCTTCATGCGTGACAAAGACACGCTGGCCCGCGTCTGGGCCATCCCTGGCACTCCAGGCCTCGAGCATCGGATCGGCGGGCTCGAGAAACAGCAAGACACGGGCCACATTTCATATGATCCTGAGAACCATCACATGATGACCAAGCTACGCGAGGCCAAGGTGCAGCGGATCGCAAAAGACGTCCCGAAGGCCGCGATCGATCAGGGCGACCCCCGTGGCGACATGCTCGTCGTAGGATGGGGCTCTACATACGGCGCGATCAGCCAAGCGGTGAGGATGCTTCGCGAGCGGGGTCGCAAAGTATCGCACCTTCACCTCCGCAACATTTGGCCGTTGCCCGAAGGCGTCGGCGACCTCCTTCGTTCGTTCGGCAGCGTATTGGTTCCCGAGCTCAACAACGGCCAGCTCGTGAAGCTGCTTCGAGCCGAGTACTTGGTCGACGCCGACAGCCTTACCAAGATCGCCGGGCAACCTTTTCGAATCAGCGAGCTGGTCGAAGCGGCCGAAGAGCGCTTGAAACGGAGTCTACAATGAGCCCCAACCCCCCAAAGAAGGAGTACACACGTAAGGACTTCTCCTCGGACCAAGAGGTACGCTGGTGCCCCGGCTGCGGGGACTATGCGATCCTCGCCGCGGTCCAAAGGGTCTTGCCGGATCTGGGCTCGACGCCAGAGAACACCGTGTTCATCTCAGGCATCGGCTGCTCGAGCCGCTTTCCCTATTACATGAACACGTACGGGTTCCACACAATCCACGGACGTGCGCCCGCGATCGCGACAGGCCTCAAGCTGGCCAATCCAGAGCTCGACGTATGGGTCATCACAGGTGACGGCGACGGATTGAGCATCGGCGGCAATCACCTCCTTCACGTCTTGCGTCGAAACGTCGACCTGCAGATCCTGCTCTTCAACAATCAAATCTACGGCTTGACGAAAGGCCAGTACTCACCCACGTCGCAGGTCGGGAAGGTGACTCCGTCGAGCCCTCTCGGGTCGGTCGATCAACCAATCGTCCCGGCGCGCTTTGCCCTTGGGGCTCGCGCCACGTTCGTGGCCAGGAGCTACGACACGTCGAAGAGGCTTCCGGAAACACTGACCGACGCACATAAGCACGACGGCGCAGCCTTCATCGAAGTGCTTCAGAACTGCCCGGTATTCAACGACGGGGTGTTCGATCTTATCACCGACCGAAAGACCGGCCCGGCATACCAGCTTTGGCTCGAGAACGGACAGCCGATGCGATTCGGCGCCAACGGCGAAAAAGGCCTTCACATGAATCCCAAAACCCTCACGCTCGAGGTGGTGACGGTCGGAGAAGAGGGAATCACCGAGGCGGATATCGTCGTTCACGACGAGACCAACCTTTCGCTCGCGTGGATGCTCACCGATCTTCCAGGCGTCGTGGCACTCGGGGTCCTCTACCGACAGCCGGGGCCGGTGTACAACGAAAGCGTGACGAAGCAGCGTGAGCTCGCAAAAGAGCGCTTCGGCGAGCCCGACCTAAAGGCCCTGCTCCGCACGGGGCACACTTGGACCGTTGTCTAGGCGATAGCGTGGGGGCGGTGGGGCGGGACCCACTGAGGCCGCAGGCCGTCTAGCGTGCCTCGTTCACGATAGGGAGCGTCAGTATGATCCGGAGCCCGTGGGGCTCGCAGGCGGCGGCGGCAACGTGGCCTCCATGCCGCTCGGCAAGATGTGCAACTTTGGTCAGCTCGAGGCTGATTTTCGGCCGTCGACTGAGCTTGGTGAAGGGAGCGAACAAAGTGGTGAGCTCGTCGCTGGTGGGGCTCGGCCCGTCATCCTCGACCGTGAGCATCGCGGCCTGACCGAGGATACGGGTAGCGACCTTCACCGACGTCGGCGGCAGGGTGGCGCAGAGAAATCTGGCAACGCTCAGAAGCGCGTCCTGCGCGAGCCACAGGTCGAGGCGAACCGCAGGGTCGACGATGCTCAGCTCGACATCAACCGGCGTCTTCAAACCAGACACGACTTGATGGGCCAAATCGTTGAGCGAAACCACTCGCGCACGAGACGCCCCGTCAGTGGCAAGCATCGAAAGCTGCCGCATGATTTCGCGCCCTTCCTCGGCCGCATTTCGTACCTCGACGATGTAGCGCTCGACCGCGTCTGCGCTAGAAAGGTTCTTCTTGGCGAGGTGGGCATTTCCGATGATGACGCCAAGAACGTTGTTGATCTCGTGAACTACCCCGGTGGCGAGATTACGAACCGCCCGCATTCCTTCTGGATGCAAGATGCCCTTTCCGGCACGCGCTCGATCGTCGTTGTCTGGCTGGCCCATCGATTACAACTCCAGTAATTTCTTGACGGCTCGAATGACGCGGGGAGCTTGAATCGGTTTCTCGATGTAAGCATTGGCCCCAAGCGCCATGGCACGATCACGGTCATTGGGTGCGTTTTCGGTCGTGATCACGACGACCGGTGTATCGGCGTGACGAGGGTCTCCTCGCACGTGCCTGACCAACTTCAGCCCGTCCATGACAGGCATGTTCACGTCCGTCAGGACCAAGTCGAATTTCTGCGACGCGAGTGCACGAATTCCTGAGAGACCGTTTTCGGCCGTGACGACTTCCATGCCAGGAATCCGGAGAAGGGACTCCGCCAGCATGTTGCGCATGGTCTGGGAATCCTCGACTACTAGGCAGCGATACTGGCGCATGATCAATTCATCGTACGATAGGGATGCGGCCTTCTCAAAGTTCACGCCTCATCCTCCGCGGGTCGGGTGAGATCGGCAAGCGTGTCTCCTAAACCCCAAATCCCTAGAGCCCGATGGTTCACTCCCGACCGTCGTGCAGCCAAAGGCATGCCCGATACCACAGCGGTCTCAGGAGCCTCGATCAACACTTGACCGTTACGCTTTGCGATCTGGCAAACTCCTAGAGCGCCGTCATCGCCCATGCCCGTCAAGACGACTGCAATGGCCTTATCGCCAAGGACCCGCGCGGCCGACTCAAAGAGCTGATCGACCGACGGCACGTATCGGGCCCTGGGATCAGGAGGAACGACTCGGAGGGCCGGACCACGATCAGAGGGCACGATCTCGATACAGCGGCCACCTGGGCAGACATAGGCATGCCCCCTTCCGAGGCGCTCGTATTGCTTGGCCTCCGAAACTTTCATGACCCCGGTCTTGTCCAAGCGTTGCGCGAACGTGTACGTAAAACGTGGGGGCATGTGTTGTGCAATGACGATTGCGGCATCTAGGTCGTCATGAAGATGACGAAACAGGGTGACTAGCGCCCTAGGCCCAGCTGTGGAGGCCCCGATCACGATGACCTTGCTCGGAACTCGCCGGATCACCGAGGGCTCTCGGTGGGCCCGCCTCAAACCATTGCGCTCCAGATTCAAGTCGAGCCCGCCCACCGTCGTGCGGCGAAGAGCCAACGGTGAAAGCTGCTGCACGACCCGCACTTTCTCTTCGAGCTGCTGACGCAGCCGCTCGAGCGGAGCCTCTTCCCCATGTGGTTTGGGCAGAAAGTCGATGGCGCCGAGCTCCAGCGCTCGAAAAATACTCTCTTTGCCGTAATGCGCTGAGATGACCACGACCGGAAGGGGATGTCGGTCCATGAGCAAGTGAAGGAACTCGAATCCATCCAGGCGCGGCATCTCGAGATCGAGAGCGATGAAGTCTGGCGGTTTCGCTTCAACCAAACGGAGCGCCTCAGCGCCGTCCCGTGCCACGTCGACGTGGGAGATTCCCTCCATGTCGCTCAGAATCGCTGCGATGGTGCGTCGATTGAGCGCCGAGTCGTCCACCACCAGGGCATGCAGCTTCTTCATGTCAGGTCTTACTCGGCGGAAGGTCGGTGTAGGGAATCGGTCGACGGTAGACGATGTCGGTCGTGAGCTGCGCGATTTCAAAGGCGGTGCTCGTTTGAAGCAGGGACTCGCTGTGACCCAAGAGCAGATAGCCGCCACGATAAAGCCGCTGGTAGATGGTATCCAACACCTTGCGGCGCGATGCGTCGTCGAAGTAGATCAACACGTTGCGGCAGAAAGTCACGTCTACGCGTCCTACGATCGCCGCTCGCCTCTCGTTCATGAGGTTCAGGTGCCCAAAGTGGCACATCGCCCGGATTCTGGGGTGCACTTGCTTCCCTTCATCCGTCGAGATGAAGAAGCGCTCATAGTCAGGGATCATGGCCCTGAAACTGGCGGACGTGTAGGTGGCATCGCGAGCCTTGCTCAGCACGCGACGCGAGATGTCATTGCCGAAGATGCGAACGTTCCAACCCTCAAAGAGCCCCGACGCCTCGATGAGCATGCCGATCGTGTAGACCTCTTCACCACTCGAGCATCCGGCGCTCCAGACGTCGATACGCTTCGAGCCTCGCGCAAGTGCCCTCGCCCGCACCGTCGGCAGGACCTCGTCGACGAAAGCACGCAGCTGGTAGGCCTCTCGAAAGAAATATGTCTCGTTCGTGGTGAGAACTTCAGCCGCCCTTTCGAGCTCCGACTCGGCCTTCGGATGATAACGAACGTATCGGTAGTACTCGGTGAAATTTTCGAGGCCGAGCTCCCTCAGTCGTTCGCGCAGGCGGCGCTCGACGATGTACGACGAATCATCCGCAAAGTAGATGCCGCAGAACTTGTTGACGTAGTCACGGAGGAGGCGAAATTCCCTCAGATCGAGCGTCGGCCCTACGTCATGAAGCAAGCTCACGTCAACCTCCGAATGGAAGCCCGCTTTCGATCGCGTGCCGCACCATCGCGTCGGTTTCGTTGGCTAGTGCCTCGGTGAGAAGCTCGCGACTCCGGTCGGTGCCGAGCTCGAGAAGGAGCTTGATCGCCAACATGCGGACGTGCCAACCCGAATGGGAAAGGCCACGACCAATCAGGGTTTCGGCGTCACGGGTCGGGAGCATGCGAGCAGCGCGGAGCCCGGCCTGGAACACTTCGTCGTCCGGTTGAGCAAGAGCCTCTTGAACAGCGGAGGCAACCTCGGAGTCTCCGAGCCAAGACAAGGCATCTAGGGCCGCGGCAACCACAACCGGCTCCTCGTCTTCGAGCAGCGCGCGAATCTGCGGAATCGCATTGCCAGCATCGCGTCGCCCGAGCGCAAGCGCCGCTTCTGCACGGATGGGCGGAAAAGGAGAATCGAGGGCGGTCTGCAGGGGTGCGTTTGCTTCCGGGGTGCCCATCTTGCCCAGCGTGCGAACCGCCGCGATTTGAACGTCGATGTCCTCATCCACGACCGCGTATCCGATCAGTTCCGCCACATCCGTTGCATCGGCCATTGCCAATGCCTGAACTGCGGCCCTACGCGTGCGCGCCTCTCCACTATGCAGGCCGCGTTTTAGTAGCTCGATCGCACCTTCCGAACCGATGCGCGACAAGACGAGCGCGATATCGGCGCCGCCCGGGCCTTCGAGATTTGCTCGTTCGAGCGCCGCCTCGACGGCATCGGGAACACGTTTGGCCAACGCCTCGAGTGAGCCCGTCGCCGCAGCCCGAACCAAATGGGACGGGCTGTTCAAGCACTCCACCAAAGCCTGACAGTCTCGGGGATCGTCCCACCATCGAAGGCTCTCCGCCGCTGCTGCGCGAACAGGATCGGAGCCTTCGATGAGGTCACGCTCGATGACCGACCGAACCCTGTCCCGGGCCTCGACCGTGACCTCGTCTGCGTGTGAATAGCTCAGCTCGGAAGCTAGCTCGAGCGCCAGCGCCCAGACTCGGGGCTCCGAACGCCGTTGCAGGAGAAGCGGCTCGACGAGGCTCCCTCCCCATTGTCTCAAGGCCTCGAGGGTGCCTGTGCAGGCAACGTCATCGGCAACTGCTTGCAGGACGGCTTCGAGCGAAGACTCGTCCTTGCAGAGAACGGATAGGTAAGCAGCGGCGCTCCGGGTCGCGCTGTCGCCGTGAAGCAAAGCTTCGTAAAGAGCCTGGCGAAACGATTCGTTGGACGCACTCAGTCGATCCACCAACGCGACCCGTTGCGATTTGGCTTTGTCCACGAGCTGCCCGATCGAGCGAATAGAGGCGGCGGAAGTCTGGGGAGAGGCGTCGGTGGCGAGCTCGAGCAGGAACTCCAGCGCCTGGGAATCACCCGTACGGCCCAGCAGCTCGGCCGAGATGCGACGCACGATTGCGTCCTCGACCGCAGGGCTCAGCTCCTTCCATGAGACTTGCGTGCCCAACCGAGTAAGCCCCTCGACGATCGAGATGCGAAGAAAAAGATCGGGCGTCGCTAGCTGCTCTTTGAGAAGCGCTTCCGCACGCGCGCCGCCGATACAAACGAGCGCCTCGACCGCTGCCGCGGCCGCGTTGGCGTCCGAGCCACGGAGCACGGTTTGCAAGTGATCGACCATCTGCGGATCGCAGGTCTTGCCCATTGCCTCGATCAAGAATTTTCGAGCGCCCGTGTCGGCTGCCTCGCTTGCCGTGGCAAACTTGTCGACCGCTCCCTGCCCGATCAATCCAAGCACTTCGATAGACGCGTTCCGCAGACCAATGTTGTCGGTGTCGACTAGTCGAGCTAAAAGGGCGTCGATCAGCTCGCTCTTATGGTCGCTCGCCGCAGCTAGCGAAATTGCTTCTCGACGAACGCGCCAATCGGTATCGGCGAGCGCATTGACGATCTGGGTCAGCGGCGTTCCGGCAGGGCGCAGGCTCAGGGTATGAACGGCGCGCCGCCGAACGTCCGGGTCAGCCGAGTGAAGCGCTTGCTCGATGTCATCGCGTCTCACGGGCCCTCCGATGGGAACATGGAGAGCTCCCCAGAGCCAAGCTCCATGGCAGGCTCCGCGAGTCGGTCGGGGTTCAACAGAAACACGAGTCCGTCGGCATGCCTGTACGCGGATTTGATCCCCCGCTCACGATGACGCTCGTCGAGAACAGGAACATTGCGTTCGCCGTGCTCGACCGACGAAAACACGTCGAGGACCGCGTCCACGACGACGGCGACGGGCCGGTTCGAGCTTTGTACGATCACCCATTTCGTACTGCGCGTCGGCGCCTGTCTCGGTAGATTGAACAGACTTCGCAGATCGACGACGGCGACCACTTCTTCGCGATACTCGGCGACCCCCAGGACGAAATCGCGCTCGCGTGGAAGCTCGACGATGGAAAGCGGGTTCACGATCTCCCGGATGCACAAAACTGGGAGCGCGTAGGACACCGAGCCTACCTCGACTCGAATCAAGTCTTTGGCGAGAGTTCCACTGTAGGCTCGGCTACTGCTCACGTCATTCTCCAAGAAGTGACACTGGGTCGATCAAGATCAGCACGTCATCGGCGCCGCCCGTGGAGTGGTCTTGAACTCGTCCTACGCCCACCACGTAGTCGGAGAGGTCCGCGCTCATGACGCTTGCGTACTCGATCTGACGGGGTTCCAACCGGTACACCTGAATCACGCGATGGACCGCCACCCCAATGAGCTCTTGGCCGTTGTCGACCAGCAGCACGCGGCCATGGGGCTCATCGTTAACGACCTCGAGATTCAGTAACTTTGCGAGGTCGATCACGGTGATGATCTCTCCACGAACCGAGATCACCCCGAGAAAGTGGTTCGCCGCACGAGGAACCTCCGTCATCGGTGGCGGCACCAGAATCTCGCGAACAGAAGCCAGCGGAACTCCATACGCTTCGTTGCCAACCCGCACCCCGAGGACCGCGACTGCACCGGTATCGCTATCTGGCTCGGGCGCCAGCGTCGCTTTTTGTGCGGCGCTCATGGTCGACTCTCCAAACCACGGAACACATCAGGCCCCTCGAAATACTCCGTAAACAAGGCCGGCGCATCGAGCATGAGAGCAACTTTCTGGTCACCGAGGTCGGTCGCCCCGGCGAAGCCGCGCACGGAGGACAGGCTCTTACCGAGCGACTTGATGATCACGTCCTCCTGGCCGATGAGCTCGTCGACGACGAAACCCAACTTGCGGTTGCCCATCGATCCAACTACCACGAACTTGCCCTCCCGATCGCCGGGCTTCCGCAAGTCAAAGAGCTGCCCCAAGTCACAGATCGCGAGCGTTTCCCCACGAAGCGTGATCACGTTTCGCCCATGGATGGTGTGCACCTCGTTCGGCATGTAGGGAATCGCCTCCCGCACCGCAGTGATAGGAAACGCGAAGGTCCGAGCCGCAACCGTCACGATGAGCGCCCGGATGATCGCCAAGGTAATCGGAAGCGTGACCGTGATTTTGGTCCCCGTGCCTTGCTCGCTTGCGATCGAGATCATGCCGCCGAGTCGAAGGATGTTCGTCTTGACGACATCCATCCCGACCCCGCGCCCGGACATGTCGGTCACTTCCGACCTGGTGCTAAGCCCCGGAAGGAAGACGAGGTCGAGCATCTCCTGGCGAGACAACTCTTGACTGGCCTCCACAGTCAGAAGTCCGCGTTCGATGGCCTCGTCACGAAGCAGGTGTGCATTCATCCCGCCTCCGTCGTCTTCGACCTCGATGACGACATTGCTACCTTTGTGGTAGGCATTCAGCGCAAGCGTGCCCTCTTCTCTCTTGTTCGCCTGTAGACGCGCCTCAGGGGATTCGATGCCGTGGTCGACGGCATTGCGGACTAGGTGCATCAGCGGATCGGTGAGCTCTTCCACGATGAGCTTGTCGACCTCGGTATTGGCACCGGTGACCACGAGACGTACCTGCTTGTCGTCTTCCCTGGCGGACTGGCGCACGATCCTCGCGAGCTTGTTGAACACCTGCCCGAGGGGAACCATCCGAACATCGAGGATCCCCGTGCGAAGCTCCAAGAGCTGCCGTTCGAGACCACGGCCGATGCGATCGAGATCCATGGTCGACTGGCGATGGGTCACGTCGTGCTTGAAACGGTCGACGATGCGGTTCACGGCGCTTCGGACCAAGGCGAGCTCGCCAACCACGCTCATCAAGTGGTCGAGCTTGCGGATGTCCACGCGAACCGAGTCTGCGACCGAACGTAGGGACGCTTGACCCCCATCGTCCTCGGAGGGCGGTCGCATGCTGAGCACGGGGATCGAGGTGCGTCGCGGCGGCAACGTTGGCAGATGAGTCTGCTCGGCGATCGCCTCGATCAAACCGTATCGGCCTTCGAATTCCGCCTTGAGCTCCTCTTCCGACACTCGAGCGGCCAACAGAACGACCAACTCGATCGTATCTTCATTCCCGCCCTCCATGCTTGGTAGATACGTGATGATCTCAACCTCTTCTTGGACCTGTTCCCGCAGAGCCTCGATCGAGTCGTCGATAGTCATGAGGTCGAAAGACGCGCGAAGTCGGTACAGGCGAAGTCCTTCGCGGATGCATGCCCGCAATCGATGCTCTTCGTATTCGGTCAGGACCGCGAGCACGGCCTGGTCGATCGCGTACTTATCGATTGGATCGCCCTCTTCGACTTCCTCTTCGATGCCGACGGACCGGATTGCTGCGATGTACTGCTGGACCCCCGCCTCCTCTTGGGGTGACTGCGGATCCTCGAGGGTGAGAAGGCTCTGAAAACGCTCGACGGAATCGAAGAGGATGTCGAGTAGATTCTGGCCAACCGCGGTCCTTCCGAGCCTCAAGTCGTCGAGAAGGTCCTCGAGCGCGTGGGCAACTGCACCGACGTGCTTGTAGCCGAACATACCCGCAATCCCCTTGAGGGTGTGGACGCTTCGAAAGATTTCGTTTACCAAAGCGGGATCGATGCGCTCGCCGCGATGATGGGCTTCATCGAGCAACAACAGGTCGCGAGAGAGCGCCTCCACGAGCTCTTGAGCCTCTGCCAAGAACTCCTGTTGCACATTGTCGCGAGGGTCGGTCATCCCGAAACCCCTTCCACTGGAGTGAGAAGCCGCGACACCAGCTCGCGAAGCTCATCGACGGTGAATGGCTTCTTGAGAAAAGCGTCCGCGCCGAGCTCGACGCCACGCTGCGAATCGAGACCGCCAGCCTGTGTGCTGATCAAGATCTTTCGTGCCCCCTGTTGCCGAGGGCTCTTCTTCATGAACGAGAGCAGCTCGAGCCCGTTGATGTCGGGCATGTTGACGTCGACGATCACCACATCGAATGCATGGGTGGCTAGGATCCGAAGGGCTTCGAATCCGGTTCCGGCCTCCTCGACCCGAGCGAAGTCCGCACTCTCTAGGGACGCCCGGACGAACGCGCGCACGGCGCTGCTGTCGTCGACAATTAGAGCATGAAAAATCACTGGATCCCCCCATGCACATGGTAACAGAGTCCAAGGGGGGCTGGAGGGCCTACACCGGCTCTATCGTCGCCAAAAAAGACCGCTTCTTCGGATCTCCCCCGACGCAGGATGAACATGCGCACAGCTCTCGCAGGAAGCGATAGCTGTAGATCCCAGTCTGGTGACCGTCGCCCCACACGAGCCGCACCGCGTAGTTCCCGACTTGCTGGATGTCTTCGAGGTCGAGGTTGCCCCCCTCGACGAACCGGATCGGACCTTCGTGCCCCTGGCAATGGGCGCAGGGGCAATAGCCCCGCAATAGCTCATGCGGATAGATCCCGGCATGACCGTCCCCCCAGTCAATCTCCATGACGCGCGCTCCCCGTGGCGCCCGAAGCTCCAGGGGTTCCGGGGCATCACTCACGTTGCCCGACCCACCCATGCGGCCCGGGCCGTGGAGGTGCGTTCGAGCACGGACGAGGTGGCGTGATTCGCGTCGAGTAGAGCGAGTGCCTCGTGAATCTGCATGCGTTCCTTGTCGGGCCAGGGCTCATTCGAAAACTCCGAGCTCGCTTGCACTAGAGTCCATCGACGCAACGCCTCGGCGCCAAGAACGAGCCTCCCGCCACCGCACGCGCGACATACGATCCCTCCGCGCCCCGCATCAAAGGAAGCCGAGCGCCCCATCGGAGGGCTCTTCCCGCAAATAACGCACCGATCGAGCGTCGGAGCAAACCCGAGGAGGGCAAGCACGCGGATGTGGAGGGACACGAGCGCCTCCTCGGCTGCTGCACCCGAGTCAAGCGCCGCCAGGAAACGCACGGCGACGTCGAACACCGCGGGCTCGGGCTCATGATCAGGCACCCGCTCGCGAATGACGGCCAATGCGGCCCCGGCCGCTCCAATCGCGGTGAGGTCACGAAGAATGTTGAGAAACGGTTGATCGACCGTCACGCGCTCCAGATGGGCGAGCTCCCCACGCCCTCGGTGAAAGTACGCCTGCATGACGACGTATGGTTGAAGCGCGCCGCCAAACCGGCGCTGGCTCTTTCGCGCACCGCGGGCGATAGCCGCGATCTTTCCGTGGTCCTCGGTCAGGAGTGTGACGATGCGATCGGAGTCACGATAATCGACGGAGCGTAGGAGTAAGGCTCGACTCTGTCGGGTTCGACTTGGCACGGCTGAAGGGAGGATAGCTCAATCGGTTCATTCTGTGCAGGCGCGCGCCGTACCATCACGAACGTGGCAACGATGATGGCGAACAAAGCTGCCGTCGTGATGGCCAAGAGCCAGACATAGCTTCGGTCGCGGCGAATGCCTGCTAGCGGCGGCGTCAAGGTGGTTTTCGGCTGCTGTTCGTCGAAACGGGCCAAAACCTCGTGCGCGTCGATGTCGACGGCGGACGCATAGGCCTTGATGAACCCTCTCACGAACACGCCGCTCGGGAGGTCGTCGAAGCGATCATCCTCGAGCGATTCCAGTGTTCGACGAGGAATTCGCGTAGTGCTCGATACCTCTTCGATGGAGAGATCGCGAGTTTCGCGTTCGCTCTTGAGTAGCGCACCGATCGAGTGACGCGTCACTTGGTGGCCTCCAGTAAGCTTTGGCACATTCGCCCATCATTCGTATAAGGCCCGAGCTCCACGCAACGCTCGAGATCGGCTACAGCGTCCTGGTGATGTCCGAGTTGCGCGCGAACCTCTCCGCGCAGACGCCACGCCCCCTGAAGCTGTGGGCTGTCCTTGCACGATTCGTCCGCACCGATGGCGCTGACCAGCGCTCGTTCCGCTTCTCGCCACTGCTGCATGCGCGCAAGGGCTTGCCCCATCGTAAAATATCCGACGCAAAAGCGTGGTTGGGTTCGAACGGCCTCCATCGTGGACTTCACTGCTTCTTGATATTCGCCCCGCTTGAATTGTGCCAGCCCTAGATTTCCCCACGCAAGATGTGGAGCTGTGTTCAGCTCATCCGATGCGGACTCGCGCAGTACCACGATAGCTTCGTCGTAGCGCTCGAGCTCAATGAGACAAAGTCCATAGATGTTGCGGGCTTCAGCAAGTGTCGAACCGCCACCCTTCTGCTTTTCGAGCAGCGCAATGGCGGTGCTCAAATGTTCCTCTGCGTTCGGGTATGCCTGGCGTTCCATCTGAATGAAGCCGAGGAGCAGGTGCGCCTCGGCATTGTCAGGATCGAGATCGATAGCCTTATGCAAATGTTCAATGGCACTCGCGGTCTGGCCCTCCTCCCGAAGACTGGCCGCCAGCTGGAACTCCCGAAACGAGCGCTCGGCTTCGGGGGTGCCTGCAGCAGACCCCGTTGCGCACCCCATCGCGAGGCAAGCCAGCCACACCGTTCCCCACCTTCCGATCACGTAAGGCATGTACTTAGCAAGGGGTCGCTGGTCAAGGGTGTCGGATTACCGACAGCCCTGGCGCCTCTATTGCGCGAGGTGGCAGGCGGCGTGGTGGCCCTGGGCGAGAGGTCGCAGCTCGGGTATCTCCCGATCGCAAAGGCCCTTTTGGGCGATCGGACAGCGGGGATGAAACGCGCAGCCCGCCGGCGGGTCGAGCGGACTCGGAACGTCGCCCGTGAGAAGGATACGCTTTTTCCGGTCGGAGGGATCAGGCTCGGGCACGGCGCTCAAGAGGGCTTGAGTGTATGGATGACGCGGGCTCTCGTAGATCTGTTCCGACGTCGCGAGCTCGACCACGCGCCCGAGGTACATGACCGCGACCCGGTGACTCACGTACTCCACGATCTGAAGGTTGTGTGCAATGAACAAGTAGCTCAATCCGAGCTCCTCTTGGAGGTCCCGGAGTAAGTTCACGATCTGCGCCTGAATCGATACGTCCAGTGCGCTCACTGGCTCGTCGGCAACGATGAAGCTCGGAGAAACCGCCAGCGCTCGTGCAATGCCGATGCGTTGGCGCTGTCCACCCGAAAACTCGTGAGGGTACCGGCGCATGTGCTCGGGCCGCAGGCCAACACGCTCGAGCAGTGACGCGACGCGCTGTTGGGTTTCGGTTTTCGAGCTGACGAGCCTATGCACGCGGAGCGGCTCGGCGATCGCCGCTTCGACAGTCATGCGTGGATTCAGCGAGCTGTAGGGATCTTGGAAGATGATCTGCATGTCGCGACGAATGGGGCGGAGGGCCGTTTGCGAAAGCTCGGTGATGTCTTGTCCCTCGAAGTAGACATTACCGCTCGTCGGCTTGTAGAGGCGAAGGAGGAGCCGACCCAACGTACTCTTCCCGCACCCTGATTCGCCTACCAAGCCCAGTGTCTCGCCCTGTATGATACCGAGGGAGACTCCGTCGACGGCACGAAGCTCCGCGCGCCCTTTCCCCAAGCCGCGCGGTGGCCCTCGAAACGACTTGCGCAGCGATTCCGCGCGGACGATGGGTTCGGCGCTCACGCTTGCGCCTCTGCGTGAAAGCAGGCCACGTCGGTCTTGCCATGCAGCTCGAGGGGCGGCTCTTCGACTCTGCACTCCGCAGTGGCTAGCTCGCAGCGGTCTTGAAAGCGGCAGCCCTCGGGTAGAGTCCGCAGATCGGGCACGATGCCGGGGATCGTGTGCAGGCGTGAGCCGCGGTTGTGCACGCCAGGCAGGCTCCGCAACAAACCGCGTGTGTAAGGGTGCCGTGGATCACGAAAAAGCGCCTCGGCGTCTGCATGCTCGACGATCTTCCCGGCGTACATGACCGCGATCTCGTCGGCAAACTCGGCCATGACTCCGAGGTCGTGACTGATGAAGACGATGCTCATCCCAAGCTCCTTTTGAAGGGAACGAAGCAGATCCAAGATCTGGGCTTGAATGGTGACGTCGAGCGCGGTGGTCGGCTCGTCGGCGATGAGCAGTCGAGGCTGGCAAGCAAGCGCCATCGCGATCATGGCGCGCTGACGCATTCCTCCCGAGAGGGTATGAGGATAGGAATCGACGCGCTCGTGGGGCGCTGGGATTCCAACGAGGTCGAGAAGCTCGATCGATCGTGCCCGAGCAGCTCGACGGCTCACCCGCTGGTGCAGGCGAAGAGATTCGATGATCTGCGTGCCGACCGTGTACACGGGATTGAGCGATGTCATCGGCTCCTGGAAGATCATCGAGATCTCGTTTCCACGGAGGTTGCGCATCTCGCGTTCCGGAATCGACAGAAGGTCGAGCTCGTCGAAAAGCGCCTCACCTCGTTCGATGACGCCGGGCGGGGTCGGGATCAACCGCATGATCGACAAAGCGGTCACACTCTTGCCGCATCCGCTTTCACCGACGATGCCCAACGTTCGACCCGGAAACGCATCGAACGACACGTCGTCGACGGCGCGGAGATAACCTTCGTCCGTCTCGAAAGCCGTGACCAGGTGACGCACGCGGAGCAGCGGTTCGGCCATGCGCCGCTACCTTAGCACTAGAGCGTTCGAACAAGAGGGAAACGGGGACTGTCCCCTTTCTCATGGGCAGGTGGCGACTTCGATGGCCATGGTGGGCCCGGGGGCTTGCCGGAACGCGTCGGCCGGCACGTCTGGATTCAGAGAAATCGACTTCACCCGGACCTGGGTATCGGCTCCGTGCGCGCGGTCCACGAAACGAATGTTCGTCGGGAACGATTGGCCATCGACGCTCGTGTAGTCGTCGTAGGTAACCTCCCATTGTAGCTCTCCGTCGGCCGCTCGGACGCTCGATCTGCGAAGCGTGAGGCGCTGCTTGGCGGGCGGCTCGTCTCGGGCCCCGTGTTCGACCGAAAATTCGATGTCTTGCGTCGATCCGTCGCGGGCCGAGAGGGAAACCACGTAGTTCCCGTCCCGGCATTCCATGCGCTGCTCGGAGGCTTCGATCATCGGAGTGTCGCCCGTCAACAATCGAAGAACATTTTGTGCGTCAACCTCGATGCCGAGGAGGCGGGCGATGTTTTGTGGGCATGTCGGGCCCTGCATGAACACGTTTTCGCGCAAGTCGCTGAGCTGAAAGCTCTCACCGTCACTGGTCAACACCGCGGCGGGTCCGAGCTGCGTCATGACATCGAACCGTACGCGTCCTGGCCGTTCGAGGAACATCAAAACGGTGCCGCGAATGCGGCCGCGGTCGGCCCATTGCGTCACGCGCGCCTCGGCCTTGAGCGACCTCCATCCCTGCTGGCGCCCCGCGTGCTCATCGAGCGTCTCTTGCGGATCGGTCCGCGTTTGAACGGGGCACGCCGGCGCCGATTTGCAGCTGCCGACTACGACGGCCAGCGCTATGACCGCGATGAGCCACCCACGGGTCACTAGTCGTTTGGCGCCCCTAGATCGATCCACTCCGCCACGACGTTGATGATCGCGTCGGGAAGGGATTGGCTGCCAATGCCGATCGGCATTTCGTCGCCGCACGTTTGGATGGCTCTCATCTTTTGGATCATCAGAGAGCCCGCCGAGTCGTTGGGCACGACGACCGTTCCTTGGCCCTCACACTCGCCGTCGGCGGACGCAGGCACGTTGAACACCGCGGCATGCGAGTCGAACGCCCAATTGCTGGTGTCCATCAGATTAACACCGGACAGGTTGAGGGCGGCCAGGCCTTCAGGGCTTGCCCCTCCGGGTATCATTCCGCTCGGATTGTTGGGATTTTGATCGACGTTCGAGTTCGCGGGCCCGTGACAGAGCAAACAACTGTTGAAGATCAAGCTCGCGTAAATCGAGCTCCACGTGGGAGCCGGAAGAGCACCCTGGGGGCCGGTATAGACGCAGGTCTGCCCGTCGACCGTCGCGCAGGGCGTCAACTCAAGCTGTGGGTTAGGCGCAAGCTCCGTCCTCGCGACGACCGGCGCCGAACAAGCCAGCCAATTGCGGATGATCTCCTTGGCGCGATCGATGTCCTCGGGGTTGTCCGACCCCAGCGAGGGGAGCTGCGAGCCATCGGGTCGAAACCATGGCGTATCGTCTCGAACACTACGCCCCCGTTCTCCAGGCGGCATCGAGCCGTCGCGGACTTCGGCGACCATCTCTCCGGCCCACGAGTTGGTGCGACTTCGATTGCTATCGAGGCGCTCCAGCTGGTCGCAGTACGTCGACTCGGCGCCGCTGTCACAGCTTCCGAGGTTGACACACATTGGATCGACCGCCTCATTACAAGCGAGAGCGAGATCGAAATCGAGGCCGGCAGGAACGCCAATTCGGTCAGACCCCTCGGCGGCCGACGAATGACAAAACTGTCCATTGCCGCATGACGACTGAACGAGCGCTTGGCCTTCGTACATAGGAAGCCCGTCGGTCTCGCGATACGCGATGTCGAACGCAGCCGGGCCCTCGATCGGGCGGCCCTCGTCGGTCCTTCCATCCAAGTTGCACTCGCCGAGGTCGCGGTTACAGCCAACGATCAGGAACAGAGCGACGGGGATCAGATAAGCAAGGGAGCGCCGATTAAGCATTGCGGGAGACAAATTGGGTCGGCCCCTTCGTCGAGTCAAGTGAGTGGCGCATGCCGTGTCAGGCGGCAGACCGGAGGTGCCCGAGGCGTTCCCGAAGCTTCTGACGGGCCCGAAGCTCGAGCTGCCGGACTCGTTCTTTGCTGACGCCCATCTCGCGGCCCAGAGCTTCCAGGGTTCGGGGCTCGGGTGCCATGAAGCGTGCCTCGACGATGCGCTGCTCCCGAGCGGTCAGGGTTTGCATCGCCGAGTCGAGCTCCTCGCGAACGCAATGAATGGCCTCGGCCCGCCCCATTTCCTCTTCCGGTGTCAGCTGCTCGTAGCTCATTCGCTCGAGCGGAGTGATGGTACTCGATACACTGGCATCGAGCGACATGTCGCCCCGTCTCAGCAGCGGCCAAAGCTGTTTCGCCCGTGTGAGCGGCATTCCGCTTTCCTCGGCGAGCGCTTCAGGTGAATCGACCGACTTTCGGCGGAAGGCTCGCATCGCGCGACGTTCCGTGCGGGTAGTGCCGAGTCGCACGATCCGATAGGAACGGACGACGTAATCGCGAATCTCCGCCCGGATCCAATAGGCCGCGTAGGTGATGAGGCGACAATCCTTTTCCGGATCGAACTTCGCTGCCGCCTTGAGGAGGCCCAGGTTGCCTTGCTGGACGAGATCTTCGAGCGGGACACCCCAACGTCGGTATTCGCGCGCGATCGAGATCACGAACGGTAGGCTAGACTCGACCAATCGCGCGCCGGCAGCGTCGTCACCTTCGGCCCAGGATCTCGCCAGCGTTCGTTCGGTATCTCGGTCGAGCACCGCCACCCGTTTGAGCGAGGAGCGGTAGCGATCGAGCGTGGTGGAAGTCGCGGCGGAAGTCATGCTGGACGAGCGGTGCACTAACCATGCCGATGCTCGATCGATCGCAAACGCGAGGGAATCGGCCCAAGGGCGCCAATCTGACGCGGCGATTTGCCGCATCGCGATGCGGATTTGCCGCGGCGAGCTCCCCGGCCGATGATCGTCGCCTGACGCACAAAAAGGCTGGAAAATTCCGTGCCAGCTTTGCTGGTGGGCAGAGGTATGCTAGTTTTGAGTCGTGGACGTTGTCCTTCGCAAAGTTGGCCGCAAGCCGGGTCGAGCTGTGGTGGGGCGTCTTTTGCGTCCGCCGCGGAAGGGCTCGGTCGTCGTCATCGAATTCGCGGACGGCTTGCACGAGTATGTGACCACTCCGGTGAAGCGCGTTCTACAACTTTGCGGGCAAGACACGTATTACGTCCAGACTGCGAACAGCAGCTATCGGCTCGAGGTACGCTCGAGTGAGTCGGGCGTGGTCGATCACCCTGTTGCGAACTGAGCCCCTTTCGACATCATCTCGCCGAGCTTCACGATGAGCTGGTCGAGGACCGTTTGCAGCAACGCAAAGTCGTCTTTCTTGATCTCGCTCGATCGTTCGTCGACGTAGAGGGCTCGGTTGAGCTCGATTTGAACGACGTGCCGTCCGCGCCTGGGTGCACCGTAGTTGCGCGTCGTCCAACCGCCCCGATACGGGTCGTCGTGCTTCACACTGAGACCCGCCTCGCGGAAATGAGCGTCGATCAGATCGATGATGCGACCATCGGCGGTGGAACGACCGTGAGTTCCCGGTACGACGTCTGCCCGTGGAACGGGTTGACCCCCAAGACGCCGGCCCTCGGAGGGCATCGAGTGAGCGGCCAAGACCACGACGTGGCCGTGCCGTTCTTGAATCCGTGACGCCACGTCGCGGAGAGTTCGATGGTAGGGCTCGTAATAGCGTTCGAGCCTCTGGGAAAACTGATCGACGGTGAGTGGAGCCCGAAGAAGGGGAGTCCCGTCGGTGCGTGCGCGCCAAACCACACCCCTCGCCGGAATGTGTCGAGCGTTCGGGTGCCGGGGAACTGCGGCTGAGTCGACATCGTCAGGCCCGCGGTTGAGATCGACCACGTAACGCGACACCCGCGATACCAAGAGAGTCGCCCCAAAGCTCGGCGCCCGGGCGTAGAGCTGATCGACATAGAGATCGGAATCGCGCAGAACGGCCAGCGGAGAGGTATCGAGCTCGCGCTCAATCTCCGTCGGGATCTGCAAGCCCGAGTGAGGGACTTCGACGAGTACCGGTCTGGGCTCTGCTAGTGGCTGGGTCAGTTCGACGAAAGTCACGGGGTGGCTCAAGCGCTGAACGATTCTCGGAACGGCATCTCCGAAGGAGTCACCTTGGTCCGAACCAGGCCACACGCAAGCCCAAGGTACAGCGCTCGATACACCGGCTCGAGATCTGCCCCGGAGTGGCCTTCTCTCGCAACCAGGCCTCCGAGCGTTGCATCCCCCGAAACCGACTCGAGCACGCTCACCCATTCGGGGTCCAGCCGAAAGGCGCCCAGCGGTGGACCGTCTTGACAGCGCTCGACCACACGCTCCCGCAACGGATCGAGGACCGATTCGATTTCCTCGAGATGAGCTTCATTCGCAGCGTCGCGCAGGAGCTCGTATGGATCCTGCCCGAGCGGGAACGTCTCTTCGTGGCTTCGGGCACCACGAACGAAGGCCCACTCGCCCCGCCTCCAGCGAAAGGACTCCATCAGCCGGCCGCGAACCTGGTCGGTGATCGCTCTGAAGAGCTCGACGGGGCGTAGTATCCCAAGCCCCACCAACGCATCGCCGAGGCGCCCGCCATACTTGGGCAAGAGCGCCAACGCCATCTCAATCTCCATGCGAAGGCACCGTCCAGTGGCGACGAGGTGCTCGCCGAGAAGCTCCGACTTGTCGGTGGAGGCGACGAACTCGGGCCGCCCAGACACGAAGTAGATCTTCTTTCGTCGATTGCGCTGCCACAAGTGGAGCACTCCGGTCTCTTGCTTGACGACGATGTCATAGACGACCGGCAAGAGGGTGGCCGCCCGAAGCTGCCCCTGCTTTTCTGCCTGCGCGAGCTCCTCGAGCTTCCACTGGAGACCGGGCGAGGTCACGAACCGCGTGAGCTCTGGAATTCGTGTCGCATCGAGATACGTACCGTCGCTCTTTGCGATCTTGCTGCTTCTGCTGTCGATGACCCCAGTCGTGATGAGCTGGATCAAGCGCGGGTAGCTCATCGGACCCATCTCGCTGCCATCAGGGAGCTGCACTCGGTAGATCGTGGGCGAAGTGGTCGCCTGAGGGCCGATGAGCTCTTGACGCGTGTGGTGCATCAGATCGCTATCGACAAGTGAAGGTATCTCTGCGCCGGGCTCGCGAACTTCGGGAGCCTCCCCCTCGACGAGCTCCAGTTGAGAAAGCAATCGCGCGAGGCGGTCGGGCCCGTGTCCCATGCCCCTCCGCCGCATGACCTCGGCGCAAGCCTCAGCGAAGGCGCCGGCACTGGGGCGTTCAGCTGGATCCTTTTGCAGGCCCCGAAGCACGAGCAGCCGAATGTCCTGAGGGATCCTTCGTTCGCACCGTGCAAGCACACGAAGGTCCGCATCACGGATCTGCAAAAGCACGTTGAGCTCGCTCTCTCCTTGAAACAGAGGCTCGCCGATCAACATCTCTGCGAGGACCGTCGACAACGTGAATACGTCGCTCTTGCCCTGGAGCTCCTTTCCAAGCACTTGCTCGGGCGACATGTAGCCGAGCTTGCCTCGGACTTGGCCATCCTCAGTCGTGGGCGCTCGACTTCGGACTGTCGCAATCCCGAAGTCAGTGAGCTTCACGTGACCGGTTCTCGTCAGGAGAATGTTGGCTGGGCTGACATCCCGGTGCACGAATTCGAGAGACTGGCCCTGGTCATCGACAGCGTGGTGAGCATAGTCGAGGGCTTGGGCAGTCTGATAGGCGATGTGGAGCGCCACATCCCAAGGGATGGGGGTCTCTGGCGGCCCAGCTCGGAGAAGCCGACTGACGTTCGATCCGTCGACCAGCTCCATGACCAGCACGAGGTCGTCGCCCAGGGTGCCAAAATCGAACACCTGAACAATGTTGGGGTGTTCGAGTTGCGCAGCGAGGCGTGCCTCGTCGATGAACATCCAGACGAAATCCGAATCGCTCGAAAACTGGGGGAGAATCCGCTTGAGTGCGACTCGCTTTTGGAAACCGTGAAGTCCCTCACGACGCGCAACGAAAACCTCGGCCATTCCCCCCGTCGCTAGGCGACGCTCGATGTGGTACGGCCCGAGTAGCGGCCGCTCTTCGCTCACACATCCCTCCGTCTGTGACCGATGCAATCAATATAGGTGCGTGGGCACCGGCTGTCAGATTACCCCGCTGACGGTTTCAGCGAGAACGGAACACTTGGGGCTCCGCTTCGTCTCTGTCTATCATACGAATGTCCACTAGGTACGGGGGAACCATGGGGATTGTTCGGAAATCGGCGGGCTCGAAAAAATCGAAAGACCCGCTTCTCGGGAAGGTTGTTGCCGGCCGATATCGGCTGGAGTCGCAGCTCGGAGAAGGCGGAATGGGCGTCGTCTATCGCGCGCGACACGTGCTGATCGATCGCGTCGTCGCACTCAAGCTCATTCGCCCAGACCTGCGCGGCGAGACGCACTTGCGTGCTTGGATGGTTCGCGAAGCGCGCGCCGCCAACCGAGTCGACCACGCACACATCGTCGACATTCACGACGTCGGCGAGACCGAGGATGGCGAGCTCTATCTCGTGATGGAGTATCTGATCGGAGACTCGCTCTCCTCACAGATCGCCAAAGGACCGATGCCGATTGCCCGCGCCGTCGACATTCTCGAGCAGATGACTGCAGCGCTTGCACGTGCACACGATCTCGGAGTCGTGCATCGCGATCTCAAGAGCGACAACATCATGATCACCGGGCGCGGCGGCCGTAAGGACTTCGTGAAGATTCTCGACTTCGGCCTCGCGGCGCTGACGCGCGATCCTCGGCTTGCTCCGAAGGGCGCTGTCTTCGGAACGCCCGAGTACATGTCGCCCGAGCAGGCCCGTGGCGAAGACGCAATCGCATCGAGTGATCTGTACGCCCTCGGGATTTTGTTCTTCGAGATGCTGACCGGGCGGCTGCCGTTCCGTTCTGGAAACCGGGACGAGCTCCTCGAAATGCAGCGCAAGGCGAGGCCACCTAGCCCAAGCAAGTACCGGTCCGATATCCCGGAGGCGGCTGAGCGCGTCATCATGAAGCTGCTCGAGAAGGATCCGCCCGATCGCTTCCGCGATGGACATCATCTCAAAGAAGAGCTCAAAGAGATGCAGCGCGCCCTCCCCGCTCGCACGTGGGATTCTCCGACGGACGTGGCGCCTCAAGCGCCGCTACCGCCGCCTCCCGCAAGGGCACCTGGTGTCGTCGAGTGGAGTCGAACCGCTGCCAACTTCCTGCGCGCTGTCGCGCGGGCCTATCCGGACGGGGACGCACCGAAGGCCGTTCAGAATGCCGCCGATAAGATCTGGGAAATGGCTTCGCGCGCATCCCGCCTCGAGGGAGAGCTCGAAAGTCACTCGAAGAAGCTAGAGACCATCGAAAAGCGGGGACGAGCCCTGCGCGCAGAGATCGGTCGTAAGGTCGAAGACCTCGCCGGCGAAGAGTCGCGCGCCCTCCGAGACGCTTCGGCTGAACGGGACGTGCTGAGCCAGTTCGTGCTGAAGCGGAAGAAGTCGCAGCGAGAGCTCAAAGAAGCGCAAGCGGAGGTCCAAGCAGCGGGAAGCGACCTCAAAGCCGTTCGCAAGGCCTACGAATCGCTCGGCGCCGCCCGTGCCGAAATCGACGTACTCGACAGTGTGGCACGGGACTATGAGGCGCGTGCTCGCGGCAAGGAAGACGCGGCTGCCGAGCGCAGAAAACAGATCGAACAGCTTCGAGCACAGCTCAAGCGATACAGCGAAGCGCTGGAAAACGACCTGCAGACCGGTCGAGAGCGTATCGCGAGCCGAGTCCGTGAAGCGCTCGAGTATGAAAACGCTTTCGGTGAAGCTTCGGACCTGCTGTTGGACCACCTGAGGGACAAGGCCGAGTGCCGAGAACTGCTCGAGGACATCGACAAACGGCGCCAGGGCCAGGATCCCGACGAAAAACCATCGGAGTTACAAGAACTGATGGAACGCCACGTCGCCGCCCGGTAGGCGGGGTCAGCGGCAGTGTCAGCGGCAGAGCTAGTGCCAGTGTCAGCCCCAGTCTTTGTTCTTACGATTTCGTTCAACTGATGGCGATGGCCCTCAAGGGGTGGCGAGAAAGTGACGCTTGGACCGGGGCTTCTCGGCGGCCGCGATGGTGAAGGGGACTCCGCGTGGATCGACTTCGGCGGCGCGGCGGGTGATCAGCTTGCCGTTGAGCTTGACAGGCCCGAACCCGATCGGGGCGGCCATGCCGGTTCCGATGCGAGGCTCATCGCGGTAACGAGCCGTCAACAGCTGAGCTTCGCCGACTGTGGGAACGGTATACGCAAGACTGTCCCCAACGGAAGCGCCAACGACGACGTTTTGCTGAACGAGGAGGACCAGAGCGCTGGTTTCGCCGGCAACCGGATCTTTAAAGACGGTCAGATCGATCCCTTGAAGGACCATTTCCCAATCACGGGAATTGTCGGGCAGCGTCCCATTCCGAAAACAGCGGGCAAGCTCTCGTACCGTGAGGGCGGCTGCTGCCTGCGAAGCCGCTCCCGAATCCGACCCGTCGGCCAGCGCGATGAGTGTCCGGTGTGCATCTCTTAAAACCAAAAGCCGGTCGTGGCGGATGTCGCGAGTAGGTCGTTGCGGCGCGTCGATTTCGAGTTTCATAGAGCCCCCTGACTGGTGTGGTCTATGCTGAGCAACAGGCGTCCGTTACACCCTATTCCCCAATCCAAGCATCAGAGGAGTTGCCAAGATGGCAGCAGGAACAGAGCGGACACGACCGACACCCACCCCGAACCCTGACACTCCGCTGACACTGCCGCTGACACTGCCACTGGCACTGTCGCTGACACTGCCACTGTCGCTGCCGCTGTCGCTGACACTGCCACTGTCGCTGACACTGTTTTACAAGAGCAGGCGGCCCCGGTCGCCGTTCGACGCAGAGAGCGGGCGCTTAGTAGCCGAGGTCGGGCTCGAACCGACACGTCCTTGCGGACACCGGATTTTGAGTCCGGCGCGTCTGCCAATTCCGCCACTCGGCCAGAGGAGCGGCGACTATAGCAGGACGGCCTTCAGGCGCATTCCGGCCCGGCTTGTCGTAGATCGGCGTGTTCGCTAGGCTCGCAGCAATCGAAAAGGGCTCCGACATGACGAAGACCGCGTTCCTAGGATTGGGCCACTACGTGCCCTCCAAGGTCGTCACCAACGACGACCTCGCGCAGATGTTCGACACCAGTGACGAATGGATCCAGCAACGCACTGGGATCAAAGAGCGTCGTTACATCGAAGAAAGCGGGATTGGGGCTAGCGATCTCGCAGTGCCCGCAGTCCAGATGGCTTGCAAGAACGCGGGCATCGATGTCTCCGAAATCGACGTGATCATTTTCGCGACGCTGTCACCTGATTTCAATTTTCCCGGAAGTGGCTGCTTCCTCGGCGACAAGCTAGGCCTTCCCGGAGTGCCTGCGCTCGATGTGCGGAACCAATGCAGCGGTTTCCTTTACGGCCTGCAGATCGCCGATGCCTGGATCAAGTGTGGAATGTACAAGCGCGTGGCTCTCGTCGGTGCTGAGGTGCATTCGACGGCCCTCGACTTCAGCGACGAGGGGCGCGACGTCACAGTCCTGTTTGGCGATGGTGCGGCATGCGCGATCTTGGGTCCGACCGAGGAAGGCAACCGCGGTGTGATCGACGTCGAGGTACACGCAGACGGCAGCGGCGCCAAGGAGCTTTGGCTCGAAGGCCCCGCGAGCGCGTACAATCCTCGCCTCACCCACGAGATGATAGACAACAAGACGGTATACCCATCGATGAATGGGCGGCACGTCTTCCGCTGGGCCACGGCGAAGATGCCCGAAGTGAGCCGATCCGTGCTCGAGCGAAACAACGTGGCAGTCGCAGATCTCGACTGGGTCGTTCCTCATCAAGCCAACAAGCGAATCAACGAGTTCGTCGCGCAGAAGCTCGAGATCCCGCCCGAGAAGGTGGTCCACAACATCCAGAAGTACGGCAACACCACCGCCGCCTCGATTCCCCTCGCGTTGAGCGAAGCCATTCAGGAAGGTCGCGCCAAGGAAGGCGACTTGGTGTTGCTCCCCGCGTTTGGCTCTGGATTCACTTGGGGAGCTGCGCTCGTCAGGCTCTAACGGCGCCTACGGCGGCGGGTGATGAAACAACAAAAAGAACCCGCATTGCCGAAAGCAGACCGCGTCGCCGTCGTGCTGAACGGCAACGCGAGACAGGTGACGGACGAGCTCGTGGAGAGCTTCGATCAAGTCGTCGGAACCGGGGACTTGTTCCTGTCCAAAAGCCTCGGGGAAGCACGAAAGATCGCCCGTCAGATCGTCGAGTCCGGTTATTCGGTCGTGCTCACCGGGGGTGGTGACGGCACGTTCGTTCAAATGGTGACGACGATCACGCGAGAGGCGATGGCATGCGGTCAAGAGCCGCCGCGCTTCGGTCTCTTGAAGCTGGGGACCGGCAATTCGCTGGCATGGGCACTGGGTGCTGGCACGAGTCGAAAAGGGATCTTTGCAGACCTCGCCCGGCTTCATCGCGACAGCGGCCACAAGGACCTCCGCCTCATCGAAGTCGAAGACTTGCTGACCCCGTTTGCGGGAGCTGGTTTCGACGCCCTCGGCCTCAAACACTTCCACGACGTTCGTTCGATCGTGCGGCACTTGCCTTGGGTCGGGAGACACGCGACGGGCGCAGCGTCGTACGCGATCTCGATTCCAGCATTGACGATTCCAGAGCTGGCTCTCCGCCCGCGACTCGAGGTTCGAATCGTCAATCGCGGAGCGCCCGCACAAGCGCTCGACAAAGACGGCCATCCAACCGGACACTACGTCGAAGCGGGCGAAACTCTCTTCGAGGGCGAGTGCATCGCCGCCTTGGTGTCGACCATCCCGTACTGGGGATTCGGCTTCAGGATTTTTCCGTTCGCCGACAACCGGCCCGAAGATCGCTTTTGTCTGCGGATTGTCGCCGCGCACCCGCTTCACATCGCTGCACATATGCTCAGCGCGTGGAAGGGCACCTACCGCAACGACAACCTGCACGATTTTTACGCGGAGGACGTGGTTTTCGAGTTCCCGAAGCCCACGCCAATCGAAATCGGTGGTGATCCCGGGGGGATGACCAAGTCGATGCGCGCGCAACTCCACCCGAATCCCGTCAAAGTGGTCGACTACAAATCCCAGCTCTCCCGCTGACGGGCCCAAGTGCGCCGCTTTTCGAAAGATCGGTGAAATTCGTTACCTTTCTCCCAGTAAAACTGTAATAATACAGGCATACCGATGCGGGGGAAGACGACTTGGACGATGCTGGCGGCCGCGGTCGTAGCAGCTCTATCGATGGCTTACTCGGGGGTCTCGGCCGAAAGCGTCGAGGGCTCGGTGCGATCGACCGGTGGCCCGACAAAGGAACCGACTTCGGCCAAGGACTACTACTGGAAAGTGTGGAATGGCGCGCTGCCTGAGCGACCTGCAGCGGACACCAACGACGACTTGTTGGCGGTACTGACGGGGAAGTTCACTGGACCGCCGATCGGGTGCACGTTCAGCTTCAGAGGCGGCGCGCTCGATCCATCGACGATCGCGGCACGCTCAGGAACGACCGTGCGGGTCGAGAACCGTGACACGTTCACACACGAGCTTTCCGTCGACGGGCTTCCGGGGTTCACGCCGCTCGAATCCGGTCCTGGAGCAATTCGGACGATCCCGGTCCCAGCGGGCGGTCCATGGAGCCTCGGTGATCTCTATTACGGTCACGTCGACGGGTATCTGCACTCGATTCGCGAGCTGGTCGCGTGCGCCGCGGTTTCCTCCAGTGGGAGATTCCGCTTCGATGACGTGCCACCCGGACCCTATTCGTTGAGGATCCTGCGGGGGACTGAGCAAGTGGCGAGCCGTCGCGTGACGTTGCCCGCCGGCAAGACGCTCCAGGTCGACGCGCTGACGCTGAAAAGTGGGGGGAAGTAACCGATGTTGTCGCGTCTCTGGTATTTGGTTCTCGCAGTAGCCTTGGGCGTTGCATTGGCGGGTGCCTTTCTCAACAAGTCTGCAGCAAGCCGAGAGGTAGAGTTTCAGCTGGATGAGCAGTTACGGCGTGACCGCGTCGAGGCGGAGTTATGGCTTCGACTGGATGCACGACTTCGCCTCGATGCCCTCGCGGCGCTCGCGGTGGAACCCGAGGTCCGGCAGACACTTCGCAACTCGAGCAACAAGAGTGGCACGCCGAGTCCGACCGTGCGCAAGCGATTGAGCAACAAGCTCAACGTGCTCAACACCAAGCTCGAAGAGGGCAAGGGAGACATAGTCTTCGCCGTCGACGCAGAGGGTGAGGTCGTAGCGACGCTCGACAAGAAAGACATGAGCGAGCAGCGGCTCCACAAGATGCCGCTCGTCCGGGATGCCCTTCGGGGATTCATGCGCGACGACGTGTGGGTCTACAACGGTGGCGTATATCGGATGGCGGGCCGACCCGTATTCGACGGCGGGCGTTACGTAGGCGCGATCGTCCATGGTATGGCTGTGGGAGACGACCTCGCACGGCGTCTAGGTGAGAAGCTGCCGAACGCAACCATAGTGTTCTTCTTTGGCGACGAGGTGATCGGCGCGCACACGGGAGGTGCCAACGCTCCAACGCGCAGCGAGGTCAAGAACGGCCTTGCTGGAGTCGTTGCCAACATGTCCGACACCCAGAGCTCGGTGGAGATCGACGAACGAAGTCGGGCGATCGCGTCACCCATGCGAGGCGACGCAGCGCACGCGCGGGTTGGGTACATGATCGGACGCAACGGAAGCCGTGCCGGGCTCGGCGGTTTATTCGCCAACACCTTCTCGGAGGACGTCGCATCACTTCCGTGGTGGGCAATCATCGGAATTCCGCTGGCGCTGCTCGGCCTGGGGCTCTTCCTGCTCTACATGGAGCACGACAAGGGAGTCAGGATTTTGGCCAAGGCAAGCTCGGCGCTTGCAAAGAACGAGATCAGCGGACTGCCTGCCGGCGAGCTCCGCCGTCACTACCGCAAGATCGCGGAAAACATCAACACTGCACTGCATGCGGGCGTAGGGTTCAAGAAGGACGCTCACAAACGCGCCTCCGTCGACCTGGACGACATGCTGAGCTCGACGCGTGACAGCGCGGACACGGGCTACTTCGGGTTTGGGAACGAAGCGCCCACTGCACGGCGCACTTCGGTCGACGCAGCGGATGAAGTCGTCGACAGCAAGACCGTGGCCGCGAAGCCTGGTGCGAAGTCTCAGCCTACCGACGACGTCCCAAAAACAAACAGAATACCGACTGCCAAACCGGGGGGCACGACCACAGCGCGGCCGAAGGATACTCCGACTGCGCGGCCCAACGGCGCTCCGACGGCAAGACCGGATCGCTCGCAGTCGTCACGCCCACCCGCACCAACACCCCGGCATCGCCAGGCGCCAGCTGTAAGAGCTGAGAAGGATGTAACGCCTCTACCCGATGATCCGCCGACTCGCCCGCGTGCGATCGTGGATGAGCACGACGAGTTCGACGATGGCTTCGGCGATACGGAACAGTCAACGCAGGTTACGCACATTCCGCAAGAACTGCTCGAGAGATCGAACCCGGATGAGCAAAACGAAGAGGCTCACTTCCGCGAGGTCTTCGATCGGTTCGTCGCCACTCAGAAGGAATGCGGCGGTCCCGTGGCCGGCCTCAGCTTCGACAAGTTCGTCGGCAAACTTCATGCCGCTCGCGAGCAGGTCATGAAACGGCACAACGCCGACTCGGTTCGCTTCACCGTGTACGTGAAAGAAGGGCGCGCGGCGCTCAAAGCGAGCCCGGTCAAGCAATGAGTTGACCGCCGGTAGGCCCGGCTCTACCTTGTTCCAAGGTCCCTCTGTTGTGCAGGTGAGGAAGGAGTAGAGAATCCCTGACTAGGTCGAATGGGGAACTTCAGCGTATGTGGTGTGCGGACCCGGCTAGCTTCATCGGGGTGCCTTAAGCGTACGGTATCTGTTCCCACCTACTAGAACGGTAGGGATTCGACTCGACATAGATCCCACGGCACGACGGTCAGGACTATCTTTGGGGGGCCGGCTCGAAAGAGTCGGCTCTTCTTTTTGGGGTCAGCTTCAGTGCCAGCGTCGGTGTCAGTGTCAGTGTCAGTGTCAGCGTCAGCGTCAGCGTCAGCGCCAGTGCTAGCGCCGGTGTCAACGCCAGTGTCTGCGCGAGTGCCAGCGTTCGCGATGAGAATGCGCATCACTGTCCAGACTCATCTGTGCTAAGTCGCCTTGGAATGCCTCGGCGCCTTAATCGCAGCTGGCTCTGGATAGCAGCCTTCGCGCTTGCCGGTAGCGTCGGTCTAGGCGGCGCGCTGTCGGTGAGAGCCGAGGACCCCCCACCGAAGCCCGAAGCCCCTGCACCCCAGGAACCAGAGGAGCCAAAAGAGATCTCTCTCGTGGACTTTGCGATTGAAGCCAACGCGGTCGACGAGCGCCTGTCGCAAATTCAAGCTCGGATCTCCCTCATCGATGTGGTCGACGAGGTGACCAAAGAGCTAGACGCCATCGATACCGAGGTCGACGAGGTTCGAGAAAGTTTCGAAGCGCTTGCCGACCGCCGAGCGATGAGCTCCGAGCTCAATGTCTTAAGCCTTCGCCTTCAAGAGCTGACCGCGCGAACCGATAGGCAGATCGACCGGCTCAGCGTCTATGCCACCGAGCTCGAGGAGTTGGCGACCCGGAACGACCAGGACATCGAGCGTTGGACTCGAGCCCTTCGACAAGCGCGAAGACCGTCGGTTCCGGTATCGGTGCGAAATCGCACCGCCTCGATCCTGGAGGGTCTACGCGCCGGCAGAAAGGAGCTGGAGCAGAAGTCCGGCGAGGTACTCGCACTTCAATCGCGGGCACTCGACGTTCGCGACGGGGTTCTTACTTCCCAGCAGAACGTCAAGATCGCGCAACGTGAGCAGGTCGACAGCGTCTTCGAGCGACAGGATCCCCCGCTTTGGGAACCCGATGCCATCTCGGACAAAGGCGCGGCACGTGTGGGCTATGAGATTGGCCTCTCCGGGACGGCCGTTGCGAGCTACCTGCGTGAAAAGCGCGGGGTCTTGTTGCTGCAGCTGTTCCTCGTGCTCACCCTCGGATGGCTCCTCGTGCGGGCGCGCGCGGCATTGACGGCACGGATCGACAAACGGCAACAGGCTGGGGGCATCCCTTGGGAGGACCGAGCGATGCAAGCGCTTCGGCACCCATGGGCTGCGGCGCTCTTGTTGGGCATTGCCTCGGCTCGTATCTTCGATCTAGGCCGGATGGTCGAGATCATCATCCTGACGTGGGTGGTGGCGCTCCCGCTCTGGTTCGTGGTCTACAAGGAGATGGTGCCCGCCAAGTTCCGTAAGGCACTCGTCGGGCTCGGTTTGCTCGGGACACTCCACATCGTAGTGGCCTTGGTCTCGGGCCGCTCTGGGGCTGAGCGGATCTTGTTATTCGTCGAATTGGTGGTGGCGTGCGGCGGCGCCCTCTGGCTCATTCGGTTCTTGCGCGAGGTCGACGTTCCGAAGCGCACCCGGCAAGGATTCTGGTTCTCTGTGACGAGTCTTTGGGCGAGGCTTGCCCTCCTCATCGCCTCGATCGGCGTAGGCGCAACCGTGGTTGGGTACACCTATTTGGCGGCGGAAGCCGCGACGGCCACGATCATCGGCACGATCGTCGCGACCGCCTGGATGGCGGTGGCGCGAATCGGCGAGGCGGTTGTCTCGACGGCGGTGTATATGGGTCGGGCCGATGCCTTCCGCATGGTGCGGGCGAACCGCGATGTCACCGCACAGACGCTGAGCCGCGTTATACGTCTTTTCGCCACCGCCATGTTTGCATGGTCGTTTGCTGACATCACATCGGTCTGGCGGCCCCTTGGACGCTGGCTCGGCCGCGCCCTCTCGGCGGACCTGGGGCTTGGTCTTGCCACCACCGGCGTCACCTTCGAGGACTTTTTCGCCTTCTTCATCATATTGTGGGTGAGCTGGGTGCTCGCGCGCTTCGTCAGCTTCGTGCTTCGAGAGGAGATCTTTCCTCGGCTTCGGATGGAGCAGGGTGTGCCTTTCGCGCTGACCACCTTCACCCGCTATGCGATCATCGCGATTGGCTTCGTGGCCGCCATTTCGATTTTGGGCCTTCCGCTCGACAGGGTCACCATCGTCCTAGGCGCTCTCGGGGTCGGAATCGGGTTCGGTCTTCAGAACCTCGTCAACGACGTTGTCTCGGGGTTCGTTCTTTTGACCGAGCGGCCCATTCGGCTTCGGGATAAGGTCCAGATCGACGACATTCTCGGCAATGTGAGCGACATCGGCATTCGTGCAAGCACGATTCGCACCTTCGATGGCGCCGAGGTGATCGTCCCCAATGGCGACTTGCTCTCCGGGCGGGTCGTCAACTGGACCTTGTCGGCGCCACAACAGCGCGTGATCATCCCAGTGGGCATCGCCTATGGGACCGACCCAGCCGAGGTCCTCGGCATCCTGACGAAAGTCGCGGACGCGCATGAAAAAGTCTTTAAAGCCCCGGCGCCGTTGGCGCTGTTTCGCGGTTTCGGTGAGAGCTCGCTCGACTTCGAGCTGCGCGTGTTCATGGACCCCAAAGATGTATTAGAAGTGCCGAGTGAGTTAACCGTGGCGATCAACGAGGCGTTGAAGGAGGCGGGGATCGAGATCCCCTTTCCCCAGAGAGATCTGCATCTGCGCGGTGTGCCAGAGGGACTCATTCCCGCTGCCGCTGGCACTGCCGCTGACACTGACACTGTCGCTGACACTGACGCTGTCACTGACGCTGTCACTGACACCCGCGCCGACGCCTAGCGGAGGACGGGGCTCACCCGCGGCCTAGTGCACTGTCAAGGTACGAAGTCTCGCCGCTCTGGCGTCACCCCCAACGCCTGGAGCTTGGCGGAGTAACGCGCTGCGGCCTTCTCGCGACCGAGTTGCCGATTGTAGTTTCGCAGCAGCTCCAGGATTTGGAGATTGGCCGGGTAGCGCGCGTGTATCTCGGAGAGGGTTCGGAGCGCAGGGTCTTGCCGGCCCTGATCAAACTGAGCCACGGCGTAAACGTAGCCGAACCGAATGCTTTCCGGACGAAGCTCATAGGCGCGGGCCAAGTGCTTCATCGCTTCTGCATGACGGCCAAGGCGAATGAGCGCGAGGCCCAAGGCGTGCTCGACCGTGGGTTGGTCGGCGGCTCTTTGTTGCGCGTCGCGGAGCACGGTTTCGGCATCGTCATTGCGACCGAGGGTTCGGTAGAGATCGGCCAGGTTGACATACGCCGCCGTGAAGGTCGGATCGGTGACGATGGCCTCTCGAAGTATCGTCTCAGCCTCTTTCGGATTGCGCTCGATGGCTGCGAGGTGGGCGAGGTCGACGAGCCCTTCACCGCGGTCGGCGTTGAATGCACGGGCTTGCTCATACTCGGCCTTGGCTCGATCGAGGGCTTGGCGATCGGATAGCTTCCAATCTCGAGTGTCGCTGCCCAGCAAGGCGGAAACCGCTTCGATGCGGACGGTGCGCACGGGATCATCGAGGAGGGAGACCACGACCTCGGGACGAAGATCGGGGGGCAAGTCTCTCGCTCCGGCGGCCACCGATCGCCGGACGACCGGGCTCGGGTCACTCGAGGCCCGCATCAGAAGAGCCGGCAGAGCACGCGAGCGCAGGTTTCGCAGCTCGAGGAGCGCCGTCGCCCGCACGATCGCGGGAGCGGAGCCAGCGGCCAGGAGCTCCACCAGTCCTGTCTCGGCACCGGGTTGCTGATGGCGTGCCGAGAAGAGCACAGCGGCAAAATCATGGTCAGGTCGCGTATCGAAACGTTTCGCAATCTGTCGTTCCGCCCACGCTGGGGTCTCGTTGGCGTGACAGTCGGTGCAAGCATCCGGTGCACCGATGATCGCCGAAAGCGCCGGGCGCGGAAGCCCGAAGCGATGATCGCCGCGATCGTCGATCACCATGTACGTGCGCTTCGGCATGTGACAGTCGGTGCAGAGACTTCCAGGCGTTCCTGCTTCGTGAAAGGAGTGCTGAGGGCCATCGAACACCTCCGCTTTGTGGCAGCGGGTACAAAGGGCATTGTCCGCGGCGAGAAGGGTCGCGCTGTGCGGTTCGTGGCAGTCGCTACAAATGACGCCGGCAGCGTACATCTTGCTCTGCAGAAATGATCCGTAGACGTACACTTCGTCTTTGATCTGCCCGTCGTCGAAGTAGAGACGCTCATCGAGCAGAGCAAGGCGATAGCGATCATGGTAGTCGCGATGGTCGCCACCGAGATCGGCACGGCGTGAGTGACAAGGGGCGCAGGTTTCGAGCTCGTCACTCGTTGACCCCGTCGCGAGAACGGCGATGTCAGCGCCATCGACGAAGCTCCATCGGCGATCGATGAGCGTCGGAAGTCGGCTATCAAAGCCCGTGTTCTTGGCACTTCGTTTAGCCTTGGCGAGCTCGATGTGCTTCGACCCAGGCCCGTGGCACGCCTCACACCCAACATTGAGCTCGAAGTACTCGGTCGCGTAGCGCTTGGAGGCGCGGTCGTAGTTCTTCTTCAGCGCGGTCGAATGGCAATCGGCGCACGCGTGGTTCCAATTGTAGCTCGGACCCGTCCAATGAAGCGGATCGGCGGGCTCGATGTATTCCTCCGGCTGCAGATGGAACCAGCGCTGCCCTCCGAGCTCCTTTGGGCGCGTGTCCCAAGCGAAAGGAAAAGCCTGCAGACGTCCGGGCTCGATCTCGACCAGATACTGCTGAAGCGGCGCGATCCCAAACGTGTACTTCACCGCAAATCGGCCCGGCTGACCGTCGGCGCCCAAAGCCTCTACGAAGAAAGCATCGCCTTCTCGGACAAAGGTTGCGGTCTCGCCATAGTAGCGCGCCCTCCTCCCGCTGAAATCGCCGAGCACGCTACCGGAGGTCGCGACTTGCATCGCGAGGTCGTGATGCGACCCCACCCAGTCTTCGTGTGCCTTCTCGTGGCAGGATGCACAAGCTTCCGTGCCCACGTATGCCGGGGCTGTCTCCGCGGTCGGTGCAGGGGGAGATTCGTCGACCGTCTCCGGCTTCTTCTTGCAACCCAACGAAAGCATGGCGAGCGCAACAAACGGGATCACGATTCGCTCGCCTGTCATGACGGGCGTTTCTAGCGCGTATCGGAGGATCGAAAAAGGGGACTGTCCCCATTTTCTCGGGATATCATGGGGTATGGCCATCACCACCAGCAGCGCAGTGCGTCTCGTTCGATTGCTGGTGGGGATGTTCTTTCGGCGCGTCGGGGTCGCCGGCACCAATCATGTGCCCGAGACCGGTGGGGGGATTTTGATCGCTTGGCACCCCAACGGTCTCGTCGATCCCGCACTCATCGTCAGCACATTTCCGAGGCAAGTGGTGTTTGGCGCGCGACATGGCCTCTTCAAATGGCCAATCGTGGGTCAGGTGATGCGTGCTCTCGGGACGGTTCCGATCTACAGGGCCGTCGACCTCAAAGACGCAGACGATGAAGCGCGCCGAAACGCGAATCGAAAGAGCCTCGATGCCTTGGCGCAGGCGGTCTGCGAAGGACGTTTTGCCGCACTATTTCCGGAAGGCGTGAGCCATGACGCCCCTTTCTTGCAAGAGCTGAAAACCGGCGCAGCCCGACTCTACTATCGAGCGAAGCAGCTCAGTCATCAAGGAGGTGTGCAACCCGTCATCATCCCGGTAGGCCTACACTACGACGACAAGACATCTTTTCGTTCGGACGCGCTCGTCGAGTTCCATGCACCGATCGAGTTGACGCCTGAGCTAGACGCGCCGATTCCCGATGACGACGACGAGATGCTTCGGGCGCGAAGCAGCGAGCTCACGGTAGAGCTCGAACCGATTCTGCAAGAAGTGACGCATGCGACCGAGAGCTGGGAGCTCAACCGACTGATGGGCCGTGTGCGCTCTTTGATGAGGGCGGAGCGCGCCAAGAGGGCGGGGGCGAATCTGAAGGCACCCGACATGGCCGAGCGCACGCTCGGGATGGCGCGTGTCTGGAGGGCCTACCATGCCCGCGTGAAAACCGATCCAGAGGCTGTCGAGGCTTTGTTGGACAAGGTGGCCGCGTACGACTCTGCACTCCGTGAGGTCAAGCTCGACGACGATGACCTCGACAAACCGCCGCCGATCGAATCGAAGTGGATTCCGCTGCTCCTAGGGCTTCAAGCGGCAGTCGTATTCTTGGTCTTTCCACCTGTTTTGGTCTTGGGCCTGCTGATCAACGTGGGCCCTTACTTCTTGACCAACCTGGCCTCGAAGCTCGCCGCGAGACAGTACAAGGACACGGCCACCGTCAAGCTGCTCGCTGGCATGATTCTCTTCCCATTGACGTGGTTGACCTTCGCTCTCTTGGTTGGGCTTGGTCAGATCCAGGTTCACGAATCTTTCGCAGGAATCCCCCGTGCCCCTTGGGCAGCCGGTGTCACGACATTCTTGATCGGCGCGCTGGGCGGAGCGCTCGCTCTGGTCTATCTCGAACTGGTCGACCGCACCTGGACTTCGATCAAGATCCGCGCAAAGCGCAAATGGGGCGCGACGATCATCGAACAGCTCTCCCAAGAGCGCGCGGTTCTATTTGAGGCGCTCGAGGACATCAGCCAAGGGCTCGATTTGCCGGGGCGATTACGCGATGACGGCCGGATCAGCGCGACGCCGGGTTTCGCGTTGGACCGGGATGATATGCCCTAACCACCCAGTCCCTTCCAGGGGGTGTCTTCGACCCCGGCGGTGTGGTTGGCGTAGCGGGCCAGCGTGAACAGCAGATCGCTCAGACGATTGAGGTAACGAAAGATCTCGCCGCGCAACGTTTCCTGCGCGCCAAGTGCCACGACCCCGCGCTCAGCACGTCGGCAGACGCATCGCGCAAGGTGGAAGCGGGCCGCACTTTCGCTCCCCCCTGGGAGGACGAACGACTCTAAGGTTGGCGGTCCTTCTTCGTACTTGTCGATCGCTCGCTCGAGGGTTCGCACTTGGGCTTCTTCAATGAGCGGAAGGCCACCCTTCTTTTTGCGGTCCGCGGTCGACCCGAGCTCCGCTCCCACTTGGAAGAGCTCGTTTTGGATCTGATTGAGGAGCGCATCGAGGTGAGCGTCGGAAACCGCTACGCGTGCCCAGCCGATCGCGCTGTTGAGCTCGTCGACCTCGCCATACGCAGCAACGCGGAGGGAGGCTTTGGATACCCTGGCGCCACCGAAGAGGCCCGTCTCGCCTGTGTCGCCTGTCTTGGTGTAGATCTTCATGCGTCGGTCCCTTCATTCGAAAATCGGTCCCCGACTTGGATCCCGCGTCCCGTGGTGAACGCTCGGGCATCCACCCGCTTGCGTCCACTTTCCTGAAGCTCTTGAACCTCGATCGTGCCCTCAGTGCAAGCGACGAGAATGCCTTCGGGGTCGAGGGCAATGACTTCTCCGGGGGCCGCCCCTTCCGGATCGAGCGTAGAGTACTGCGTGCGATACACCTTGATGCGGCGCCCCCCGAGCGTGGTGAACGCCCCAGGCCACGGATTCATCCCGCGAATCTGATCATGGACTTGGCGGGCTGACTTGTTCCAGTCGATGCGGCCGTGCGCCTTGTCGAGAAGCGGCGCCATCGTGGCCTCGGCGTCGTCCTGCGGTATTGGCATGAGCTCGCCCGCCACGTACCGCGGAAGCTTCTCGCGCAAGAGCTCGGCTCCCAACTTCGAGAGGCGCTCTCCCAAGCTCGCCGCATCATCGTTGCGTTCGATCGCGGTCGTTGCCCTGGCCAAGATCGGGCCCGTGTCCATGCCCTCATTCATCTGCATGAGCGTGACCCCGGTCTCGGAATCACCGTGGACGATCGACCATTGAATCGGGGCTGCCCCCCGCCACCGCGGTAGGAGCGATGCATGCACGTTCACACACCCTGTTCTCGGAGCGTCCAGAACCGCACGGGGCAAGATCCGGCCATAAGCAACCACTACGCCCACATCCGCGTCGAGCTCGCGTAGGCTCGCTGCGAACTCAGGTGTCCGGACCTTCTTCGGCTGCCAAACCTCGAGGCCAAGCTCGAGAGCGCGCCGCTTCACCGTGGGTTGTCGCATCGACAGTCCCCGCCCCGCCGGTCGGTCCGGTTGGGAGATCACCGCAACGACGTCACTGATCTCGTGCAGGGCTTCGAGGCAGGGCACCGCAAAGTCGGGGCTGCCGAAGAACACCGACCTCATCGACCGCTCACTGCGCGGCGTCGACCGCGGCCCGTTTGGTCATCGCGCGGTGCACTAGGCGGCGGCGTAAGACGCTGAGATGATCGATCATCAACTTGCCGTCGAGATGATCATTCTCGTGCTGAATCGCGATCGCCAAAAGCCCGTCGGCTTCGAGCTCGAAGGGCTTGCCGTCCGGATCGAAGGCGCGCACCTTGATGCGTTCTGCGCGGTCGATGTCTTCACGGATGCCTGGGAAGGAGAGACAACCCTCGTTGAAGGTGGTTTCCCCTTCGGCTTCGATGATCTCCGGATTGATGAAGACGCGAAGGTCACTCGGCTCGTCTTCCCCTGTCGCGACGTCCACGATGAAAAGTCGCTTCGAAATCCCGAGCTGGGGAGCGGCCAAACCAACCCCCGGAGCGGCGTACATCGTCTCGGCCATGTCCTCGATCAGCTCGCGCAACTCGGCGTCGAACTCCTCGACTTCCTTGCCGGGATTGCGGAGACGTTTGTCTGGGTAAAAGAGAATCGGGCGAAGCAACGTGTAACCTCCGAGCGGCTGGCCGCTCAACACCTTGGAACGATTGTTTTTTCTAGCGCCCAGGGTGGTCTACCGCAAGATCCTGGGCCAGTTGACAGGTGCGTTCCACTAGAACATGTTCTATTTTCTCGCGAACTTAGCAGAAGGAGCGCCTTGATGGCGGAGTGGGATCGAACGGTCGATTTGCTGGTCATGGGAAGTGGCGCCGCCGGGATGAGCGGGGCGATCCGGGCGCACGACCTGGGTCTCGACGTGCTCCTGGTCGAGAAGAGCGATCTGTTCGGCGGCAACACGGCGATGTCGGGCGGCGTCTGCTGGGTGCCGAACAATCCAGGCATGGGAAGGGAGGGAATTGCCGACTCGGATGAAGAGGGCTTCACGTACCTCAAGCACATCACGAAGGGCGAAGTCGCCGAAGAGCGTCTCTGGTTGTACATCCGCGAAAGCAAACGCGTGCTCGCCTACCTGCAGGAAAACACCCACGTGCGGTACGTTCCGCTGACGAAGTACACCGACTATTATCCCGAGGCACCCGGCGGCCGATCGGGCGGTCGTTCGATGGACCCCGTGCCGTTCGATGGCTCTAAGCTTCGTGAGGACTTGATCCAACTGCGAAGGCCACACCCTCAGTCGCAGATTCTAGGCAAGTTTGGCATCACCGCCAGGGAGGCCCAGGCCGCGATCGGTGTCGGGTTCCGCACGATGCTCTTCATGGCCTGGCAGATGTTTCTCTATGTGCTCCGCTACCCGAAACGAACGCGATGGGGCCGTGACACCAAACTGTGCGCCGGAAACTCCCTGATGGGACGCCTCCTGCTTTCGTTGAAAGAACGCGACATCCCGGCTTGGCTCCATACGTCCGTCGAGGAGCTGATCTTCGAAGATGGTCGCGTCGTAGGGGCGATCCTCGATAAAGAGGGCAAGAGGTTGCGGATCAAGACCAACCGAGGCGTGCTGATCGCTGCTGGCGGCTTCTCGCGAAATCTCGAGATGCGTGAGAAATACCAGCGCCACCCGATCAGCACAGAGTGGACTGCCGGTACCCCGTCGAACACCGGTGACGGGATTATCCTCGGCCAAAAGGCCGGCGGCGCGCTCGACTTGATGGACGAAGCCTGGTGGACACCTGTGTCGCTGGTTCCCAAGTCGCCTTTTTCGTGGGTGCTCGTGGTCGAGAAAAGCCTCCCCCATGGCTTGTTCGTCAACCAGGACGGAAAACGGTTCACGAACGAAGCAGCGCCGTACATCGATGTCGTCAATGGGATGTATGAAGACGTTGCCAAGACACGGGCAAGAGATCCGCGCTGGTACCACATCTTCGATGCCACCTATCGAAGGTCGTCGATCGAAGGTCCGATCGCCCCCGGCAAGGTCATGCCCGACGAGCGAGTGCCCCGCCGGTACCGTGATGGAAACTACCTCTTCCGCGCGAGCACGCTCGAAGAGCTCGCTGAACAGATCCGCGTACCCGCCGCATCCTTGAGGGCTACCATCACGCGCTTCAACGAGAACGCCATCAGAGGCGAGGATCCGGACTACAACCGCGGATGGAGCGCACAGGATCGCTACTACGGCGATCCGCGCGTAAGGCCGAATTGCTCACTTGGCCCGATCGAGACCGGGCCGTTCTACGCAGTTCGAATCTATCCAGGCGACCTCGGCACCAAGGGTGGCCTCCGAACCGACGATCACGGTCGCGTGCTGAAAGAGGATGGACAGGCCGTTCCGGGGCTTTACGCGGCCGGCAACTCCACCGCTTCGATGATGGGTCGCACGTACCCAGGTGCCGGCGGCACGATCGGCCCGGCCCTCACATTCGGCTTTCTCGCAGCAGAGGCCGCCGAGGCATTCTCCGAATCTGCCACTCAATTATCGCGTGATTTCGGACGTTTGGGCGTTGCGGAGAGCGCATCTTAGAGCGGATCGATGTCGAGGGAGGCGCGGGCCGGAGACAGGCCTTCGTCGATCTGGGCGGCGAGGTGGGCCGCTACGGAGCGGAGCGCTTTTCGGTCCGAGGACTTGAGAAGGAGCCGGTAATGGTAGCGCCCTCGAAGGCGCGCGAGAGGGGCCGGCGCCGGGCCCAACACTTCGACGATCCCGTCGCGCGAAGCGTCGTGTCGACGCGCGGTGGTTGCGAGTGCCTGAGCCGCTTGGCGGGTATCGGCTTCGGCGCCAGCATGAACGCGTACACTCACGAGGCGGGTGAAGGGAGGATACCCGACCTCGCGTCGAGCTCGGATCTCGGCAGCGTAGAAGCTCTCGTAGTCGTGTTGCGCGGCGAGACGGACCGCAGGGTGGTCGGGTTGATAGGTCTGCAAGATCACTTTGCCGGGCGTTTCTGCGCGTCCCGCCCTTCCCGCGACCTGCGCGAGCAATTGAAAGGTACGCTCCGATGCACGGAAATCCGGAAACGCCAAGCTTTGGTCGGCGAGAACGACACCGACCAGGGTCACCCTTGCGATGTCGTGCCCCTTGGTCACCATCTGCGTACCGACCATGATATCGACCTCGCCATCGCGGAGACGGTCGAGAACTTCCTCGACGCCCGTGCCGGTGGCCGTATCGCGGTCGAGCCGCGCTACCTTGGCTTTCGAAAAACTCCCGGTGATGGCCTGCTCGAGCTGTTCGGTGCCAATGCCGAGGCGGTGATACTCCGATCCCCCACAGGCCACACATGGCACAGCAACTGCCCGCTGGAAATCGCAGTAATGACAGCGAAGCGCACTTTGTCTTCGGTGTTCGGTCAGGGCGACGCTACACGCCGGACACTCGGCTACGGCGCCACACGAGACACAACGCACACTCGGCGAGAAACCGCGTCGGTTGAGAAACAGAATGGCCTGGTGACCGGATTCCAAACACTGCTCGAGGCCATGATGAAGCGGGCCCGAAAGCAGAGCGTGCCCAGTTGGCCCTTGACCGTGCCTTCGTAGATCGATGATCTCGACCTCGGGGAGTCGCTGCCCAGTCGCGCGTGTCGGGAGCGATAAGAGACGGAGCTTGCCCTCGGTCGCGCGATGATAGGTTTCCATCGAGGGCGTTGCGCTTCCGAGGACGCAGACCGCCCCTGCGTATTGGGCTCGGAGCAGGGCCATGTCTCGCGCGTGATAGCGAAAACCGTCGTCTTGCTTGAACGATGGGTCGTGTTCTTCGTCGACGACGATCATTCCGAGATCGACGACCGGTGCAAACAGTGCCGATCGCGCACCTATCGCGACTCGAACGTGACCACGGCGGAGCGCTTGCCATGCGTCGTCACGCTGTCGGGCCGTGAGCCCGCTGTGAAGCACCGCGATCTCATCGCCAAACCGTGCGCGAAAACGTCCCACGAGCTGCGGGGTCAGGGCGATCTCGGGCACGAGCAACATCGCGCCCCGACCACCCTTGCGAACTTCGTCGATCGCGCGGAGGTAGACTTCGGTCTTACCCGAACCGGTGACGCCATGAAGCAGGAACGCGTCGCTCCTGTGCCCCTCGACCGCCTTGCAGATCGCGTTTATCGCGAATCGTTGCTCTTCCGTCGGCGTCGGAGGTTCGTCGCGCTGTACCGGAGAACGAAAGAACGGGTCAGGATTGACTTCGACTTCTTCGAGCTCGACGAGACCCTTGGCCGCGAGCGCCCGGACGACCGCACGCGGATTCGCATGAGCATGCCGAAGCTCGTCGAGGAAAAGCGATTGTCGACTCGCGAAGCGCTCCATGATCTCCCGCTGGCGCGACCCGAGTCGAACGTGCGAAGAGTCCTTGCCGGTTGCCGTGATCTTCCAGGTCGTGCGATGGGCGACGCGTTGCCCAGGAAGGTGCTCCTCGGCCTCGAGAAAACCATCGTCACGCAGTCGGCGCATCGCCCCGGTCGGTAGCGCCGGCGCCGCGGCGCGCAGCACCTCACCGAGCGGATGCATGTAATACTTGGCGGCCTGCTCGAGAAACCGCAGAAGCTCCGGCGTGAACACCGGCTCGGCCTCGAGGAGCCCGGCCACTGGCAACGCACGCTTGACGCCTTCGGGCATGTCGGTCCGCGAACCGACCACGAAACCCGGCAACTTACGGCGGTTGAACGACACTGCAACCCGTGAGCCCCGGCTCAGCTTCCCGACCAAGCCGTGAGGCACTCGATAGGTAAACACCCTGCGAATCGGTACCGGCAGCGCCACTTCGACGAACGCCGCTTCGAGCGCCGAGGTAGTGCCGGCAGTCGGGCTTCTACTCTGACTTGTGGTCGACGAGAGTTCCATCGGCTCGAAACTTGCCGCGACGCCTGTCCGGGTCGCGAGAATACACGGCGAACGATAGATCGTCACTCTCTCCATCGGCCAATCGATGAACAGCAGCCATCGCGATCATTGCAGCGTTGTCGGTGCACGAAATCGGCGGCGGCACGAACAGGGTGATTCTGTTCTTGTCACAGGCGACTTTCGCGCTTGCCCGCAAGCCACGATTGGCAGCGACGCCGCCGGTAATCACCAGTTGATCGATTGCCTCGCGCTCGCAGGCAAGCAGTGATTTCCGAACCAGGCTTTCGACGATGATACCTTGAAACGAAGCACAGAGATTCGCGAGCGTCTGTTCGTCTTTGGGAACGCCCGCTTGTTGGACGTGTCGCGCGAGCGCTGTCTTGAGCCCGGAGAAGCTGAAGTCGAGGGTCTTTCGTGATGCCATCGGGAGTGGGAACGAGAACGCATCCGCCTGCCCACGGGCCGCCAGCTCGTCGATGACCGGGCCCCCTGGATAACCAAGGCCGAGAAGCTTGGCGGCCTTGTCGAACGCCTCGCCAGCCGCGTCGTCCCGAGTTTGCGCCAAGAGAACGACATCGGAGAATCCTTCGACTCGATAGAGCGCGGTATGGCCGCCGCTGACGAGCAGACTGATGTGCGGCATCTTGGGGACAGAGGTCGGTTCGTCGCTTTCACGACGTTGAAGGTAGATGGCGAATAGGTGGCCATCCAAGTGATTCACCCCGACCAATGGCTTGTCGAGACTCCAAGCGAGCGCTTTGGCGACCTGGACCCCCACCAACAACGACCCGACGAGGCCTGGGCCTCTCGTGACCGCGATCGCGTCCACGCCGGCAAGGCCACCGGGGATGCCGGAGAGCGCTTCGTGAATGACCGGAATGATCGCACGAATGTGGGCTCGGGAGGCCAGCTCGGGGACGATGCCGCCGTAGGGTCCGTGGGTCGCGATCTGGCTCGCGACGACGTCGGCAAGCACCTCGCCTTGGTCGGTGACCACAGCCGCCGCCGTCTCGTCGCAAGAGCTCTCGATCCCCAAGACCCGCATCAAAGCGGCTGCCGTTCGAGGGAAAAGAAGCCGAAGAAGTCGCAACCTCCAGCGTCGAGCTCTGCGCAGTCGCTCGGGTCGCAGAGCACGAGGCCAGGGCCAGCGACGATGCGAACTTCGATCGATCCTCCGCGGATCAATGAAAGAAAGACCATGGCATCGCGCCCCGCCAAAGGACCCGATTCTGGCCTTGCGACGAACATATAGTTGCGGAGCCGCCCGCCGCCGGGAAACTCGTAGAGCCCGAGTTGGTCATGCTGCAACGGGGGGATGGGAAGCAGGGGTGTGTTGTCGAAGGTTGCGCCGCAATTCTCGCCTCGCGTGCTGATCGTCCCGGGGTCATCGTAGACGCCGAACGGGTCGAACCGGAGGTCGAGCTCGGCGCCGTAAGGGAATCCGCGACGAATGAAGGAGCAGTCGATCCCGCCGGGGCAGTTCTCAGGGTCGTCCACGCCGGCGATCAAGCCGGTATAGATCTCGTCTTCACCGGTATTGAACTCGCCCAGCGAGTCGCACCCGACCGCGGCGACGAACACCCAAAGCCACCAAGCATGCCGCATGGAGGCAAGCATAGGCGACGTTAACCCCTCGAAAAAGGGGACTGTCCCCTTTTTAATTCTAAATGCTGGCGCGCAGGGTTTTGCTGGCGGAGAGCCAACGGCGATAGCCAGGTGCGTCACCAGCTTGAGCGGCGAGCAAAGCGGCGTCTTCGTAGCGATGCTGAGCATCGCGCGCTCGGCCGGCGAGCTCGTCGATCGAGCCGAGCATACCGATGGCCCGCGCAACGAGGCTCAGCGAGCCGGTCCGCCGACCATCTTCTTCGACCTTCGACAGCGCGCGCGCCGCGCCTTCGTGATCTCCAGCCGCCGTGAGCGCATCCGCGAGCTCGAGAGTGGTGCGAGCTATGGTGTACTCGGACGCCCCTACTTCATCAAACAACTCGAGCGCTCGACGATAGGCATTCGCAGCGTGTTGCGGGTCACCTTCGATCCGACGGATACGGCCGATTGCGACTTGGAGGTGCGACTCGACTTCCGGCTCGACCCCGGCAACCAGCTCGAGCGCCTGTCCGAAATGGCGCATGGCATCTCGCGGCCGGTCGCGACGGGCCGCAATGCGCCCGAGAGAAAGCAACATACGGGCACGGTCCGCGCTCTTCGGAGCCGTCAGGTCCAACGCCTCGCGAAGGACACCATCCGCACCAGCGGGATCCCCGGAGCGCGACATCGCTTCGCCGAGCTTGCGGCTGAACGTCGAGATCGCGCGATCGAGCACAGTGTCCCCGCTCTCGAGAGTCTCGCGACGAGCCAGCTCGAGCGCTCGGCGATACTGGAGCACGGCGCCCAAGTGATCCCCTCGGGCCATGGCTGCGTCTCCCGCACGCTCGAGGATCACCAAGCTGCTCACGGGGTCGACGCCACGAAATGCGTAGAAGGCGCGGATTTCCTCCGGGGCCCGAAGCTCGCTGAGCACAGTGTACGCTCGTCGATGGAGGTCGCGCCGCGCCTCGGCCGGTATCGAAGCCTCGACCAGCTCCGCGATGAAGGGATGTACGATGCTCGCGCGCGTACCATTGAGTTGGACGATCGAAGTGCCTGCAAGCTCATCGAGGCCCTCGAGATGATCGCTGCTCGCCACGGCGCGAAGGGTATCGAGCTCGCAGGTGCGACCGAGCACCGCTGCCGCTTGAAGCAGTCGCTGCGCGCTGACCTCGAGCCTTTCGATGCGTTGCAGAATCGCATCCGCAAGGCGGGGCGGCGGGCCGTCGTCGGGAGACATGCCGAGAGCTTCCAGCTGCTCGAGGTGGAGCGGAAGAACGCGGCCGCCGATGGCGTCGGTGAGCCGATGCAGACCAGAAACGAGCCGCAGTTGAAACGAACCCGCCAAGAATCGTTGTGCATCTTCGGAAGTGAGGCCCTCGAGTCGAATTGATTCGTGGGCATGAACCTCTCGATCGTCGTCGCCCGCCGTCACCAGTAGAACCGGCTCGGTTCCGAGCACGCGAGCAAGCTCGGTCACCGTACGTTGAGTCAGCCCGTCACAATGAGGTAGGTCGTCGACGATCAACATGACCCGGCCGCTTGCCGCGCGGCCCCTCGCGCGACGCACACCGCAAGCCAAAGCTTCGGCCACAGCACCCGTGCGTGAGCGACCGTCCCCGCCAAAGAGCCCGGCGGGCTTGATGACCTCGTCGACGCCCGCACTCGCCAACGCAGAACCGAGCTCTTCACCCCGGTCCGCCATCCTCTTAAGCTCGGAATCATCGACTTCCAGAAGCTCTGAGAGGATCGTTCTCACCGCGGTATACGGAACAGGGGCACCCGAGGGATGTGCTCCCGCCCCGATGACCAGGTCTCCCTCCGCCGCCGCAATCTCCGCAATTTCAGTTAGGAAGCGAGTCTTGCCCACCCCAGATTCCCCACAAACGTGCACCCAGTGAGCGCCCTGGGAAGCGGCGTGGCGGTGCTCGCGGATCAGCTGCAACTCGGGCTCGCGTCCGACGAAATCGCGCTGGGAACCGAGGGGCGGATAAAAGGACGGGCGCAGCGAACGGTGGACGCGGTACGATGGAGCCTCGCTTCCGAGGCGCGCACCGCACTCCCCACAAAAGTTCTGCGACAGCACGGCCGGTGCACCGCAGTTCGGGCACGGAATGACGGACGTCCGCTGCACATGGAGCTCATCGAGGGCCTCCCGAAGCGCTTGTTGCATGTTGCGGGCTTTCTGGAACCGATCATTCGGATCTTTGGCCAGCGCCTTCATCGTCACAGCGGCGAGTCGGTCGGGAATGGCCCGGTTCGGGCTCGCTAGGCGTGGGTCGGGGATCGGGTCGTTGAGATGGCGAAGGACGACCCGTGTCGGTGTGTCGTCGATGTACGGAAGATGCCCCACCAACAGCTCGAAAAGCACTACGCCGAGCGCGTAGAGGTCTCCCCGGCCGTCCACGTCATCCCCGCGACCTTGCTCGGGAGACATGTAATCCGGCGTCCCGCAAACCAAGCCGGGCTTCGTGATCGAGCTTTCGCCCCCCACGATCGTTGCCAGCCCGAAGTCGACCACTTTGACGAGGTCGTCACCAGAACGAAGCGGGCGCAGGATGATGTTCTCCGGCTTGAGGTCTCGATGTACGATACCGAGCTCGTGGGCTTCGCCAAGCGCGTCGAGGGTGTTGACCAGGATATTGCAGATTCGATCCGCCGCGAGAGGGCCTTCCTCGTGCATCACCAGCGCGAGGTCCTTTCCGCTCAGGAACTCCATCGCCAGATAGAGAATGCCGTCGTCGGTGCGACCAAAGTCGATGATGCTGACGCTGTTGGGGTGGTTGAGGCGACTAGACGCCCTCGCCTCTTGATAGAAGCGAGCCACGGTCTGCTCATCGCCGAGCAGATGGGGGTGGATGACCTTCACTGCCACGGTGCGTCCAAGCGTCGACTGCTCAGCCTTGTAAACGCGCCCCATGCCGCCGACGCCGACCACCTCCTGCAAGAGGTAGCTGCCGCCGACCATCCTGCCGATCAAGGGGTCCGCGGCCCCCGATCCAGCGCCCTCATCTGCCGGTGCCCCGCATGCAGAACAGAAACGCGCTCCATCCTCGACCGAGGCGCCACATTGTACGCACAAGTGCACCTAGCCAGCATATCCCACCGCTAGCTCCGCTCAAACTCGGACGCCTCCGCTGAACACCTGGCCGGTGCTAGCGTGCGCCTTCGTCCATCCGCCGCATCGCCTCGAGCAGCAGGTGCTGCGCTGGAACCCCGATGCGGTCCTCGATCGGCTCCATGTTCGGATCGAGCGCAAAATCGCCCTCGGTCAAGCGCAGGATTCCGTAGACGGCCTCGGCTCCCGTGAGATCCCCGAACACGGCGTCATGGATCGCGCCGCCCTGGAACATCATTTCGCCTTGGAGACGGCCGCTTCGAACCTTGAGGCGTCCGGTCTTTCGACCGTTGGCGAGGATCTGGATGACATCGGGCAGCCCCATTTCCTGAAGGGACCCTGACACCCCACGACCGCCTGGCTTTTGACTGCGCGCTTCCTCGATGATGCGGCCCGCCTTCGCTGCCACGACGGCGGCTGAAGCGGGTTTGACGACGTAGTCCGCGGCCCCGAGCTCGAGCCCACGGTTCACCGACGATTGGTCGCGCGTTGCGGTGAGGAACATGAACGGTACCGTGGTGTGGCCTTTGTCGCGCATGCGCGTCAAGAGCTCGAATCCATCGCCATTCGCCAGCTGCACTTCGCTCACGACGATATCGAAATTCTCAGCATCGAGCCGGCTGAGCGCGGTCGTCAGCTCTCGTTCGATCATCACCTCGTAACCCCTCTCGGCGAATCGCACCTCGAGCACGGAGGTTTCTTCGGGATCGGGATCGACGATCAACACGCGGTTGCGCGAAGCGAGCAGCTGTGTCTGCATCCCGTCGTCGAGCACGATGTGTCGGAGCCAATCGACTACGGCTGGGTCGAAGGTCGTGCCTTTGTGAAGGTCGAGGAAGTCGCAGGCATCTTCTGCCGCCAGCCGACGACCTGCGGCGTTGTGCTGGCTATGAGCGAGGTCGACGTAGCTTTCCGCGATGGCCAGCACCCGCGCTCCGAGGGGGATGTTCTTGCCGCTGAGCCGTTCGGGAAAACCACGTCCGTCGAAGCACTCGTATCGGTGGCGTAGCGCATCGAGGGCAGTTCCCGGGAGCGCAACGGCCTCGAGAAGTCGAATCGGCGCCGTGTACGCTCTGCGCGCCAGCTCGCGTTTGGTTTCATCGTTGGCTACGTCGAGCGGAGTCACGTGAGACTCGTTCGAGACCCCGACATCGTGGAGATAGGCGGCGATCAAGATCCCCTGGACCTGTGGCTTGGTGAGTCGAATCCGGTCTCCAAGCTGCTGACAAAGTCGCGCTACGCGTGTGGCGTGGCCCCCGCAATCCCGATTGAGCTGTTCGATCAAGGTCACCAGCACGTTGAGAGTCTCGAGGTAAACCTCGGGCTCGACCTTGAGATCGCCGCCCTCCGCTGCCGCCGAGAGCGCCTCGATCATCGTGGCGCTTCCTGGTTGCGTCTCGAGAGGTGAATCCGGCGAGGCCACGTTGGGCGCATGGTCGTTCGCGGGCTCCGCACCGAGTGGCTTCGCGGGCTCTCGGTGCACGAGCAAGCCATCCTTCTCTTCGAAGACTCGACCCCACCCCGGCACGGGGTCGGACTCGCGCGACGTCCGGACCTCGCGAGAGGAGGCACCGCTCAACAGCATTTCGAAGGGACGATTGTCTTGGTCGTAGTGCTTCGCAATGGCGGCCCGAATGGCTGCCTCGCGGGCTACGTAGATCTTGACATCACGAGCTCCTGTCGTGAACAGCATCTGCTGGCGGACATCATCGTCGGTGACGTCTGCGGCGACGACCGAAAGAGTACGCGAAGTCGTGTCGAATAAGATTGGGAAAGCGGTGAGCCGCTTCGCCAACTTGCGAGGGATCTTCCGAATGAGTTGGGGGTCGACCCCAGCCTTTGCCAGGCGCTCGGAGCCCACGAATCGAGTCTGGTAGAGGTTGGCGATGTACTTGAGAAGCTCAGCCTCGCCGATGAGCCCGAGCTGAATCATCGCTTCTTCGGCAGTGGACTGCGTCCGCTGAGCGTGGATGACGACCTCGTCGTATCGTTCGGGTGCAATCCTGCCCTCCACCACGAGGCGATCCAAAATCGCCACCCCGGGCGTCCGGGCTGCTTGTTCTTGTTGAGCCCCCCGACTCATGCTTCTTACAGTCTAACGGACGAAAAACGGCGGCGCCCCACTTCCGGCGACTTAGGGGCAAATAGACAAGAATCCGGGGGCTGCTAGAGTCTGGCCCCGTGAGGCGACGGCTGGGAACGTGGCTCTTGGGGAGCCTGATGGCGACCGGCTGTGCCACCACCGGGAAGCTTCAAAACGGTGTCTACACGGGCGCCGAGGCGAGTTATCGCATCGGCGCCGTCAGCCCCGGCTGGCAAAGGGTCTCCGTCAGCGGTCAAAACGACCTCGCTTGGCACAACTCCTCGAAAGAGGCGGTCATGCATGTCGACTCGAGGTGCGACCCCTCTCTCGACATCCCCCTCACGGCGCTTCGCGCCCATCTGATGATCGGTTTCACGAAGCGTGACGTCATCTCCGAGGAAACCATACCCATGGACGGGCGTGAGGCGCTTCGCACGCACTTTACCGCGACCCTCGATGGAGTCCCTCGTGAGATTCTCATGCAGATCCTCAAGAAGGACGACTGTGTATACGATTTTGCTCTCATCACACCTCCAGGGTCTCCATTTGAAGAAGCCCTCGGGGACTTCGATGCGTTTGTCGACGGGTTTCATACGATCTCGGAAAAGTCATGAACTCGGTACGACCTTCGGCCCGACCAGGAAGCTTCACAGGTTGGGCTGACTTTCGGATTCGCCAGCTGCGCGTCTTCGTCGAGGAGGTCGGCGCGGCAACACTGCTCGCGATCCGCACCTTTCGAACGATGTTCACGACGCGCTTCGATACGCCCGAGTTCATCTATCAGATCGAGCAGCTCGGTGTCCGGAGCATTGCCATCGCGGCCGCAACCGCCATCTTCGTCGGAATCGTGATGACCATTCAGTTCGCGGTATCGATGGAAGCGTTTGGTGCCAAGGACACATTAGGACGTGTGATCGGAGTTTCCGAGGCACGTGAGCTTGCCCCGTCACTCACGGCGCTCGTCGTCGGAAGCCGCATCGCGGCGGGTATGGCCGCCGAGATAGGATCGATGGCGGTTACCGAACAGATCGACGCCATTCGTGCGCTTGGCGCCGATCCGATTCGCAAGTTGGTGGTGCCTCGCATGGTGGCAGGCATCTTGATCATGCCGCTCATCACCTTCATCGCATTTCTTCTCGGGATGGTGAGCTCGATGTTCGTCGCAGCATTGTCATATGGCATCCCGATGGAGTTCTTCTACTCGACCGCGCTCGACACACTGGGCATCAACGACTTTGCAAGTGGCGTCTTCAAAACGCCGTTCTTCGGCTTCTTGATCGCCCTTCTCGGCTGTTACTTCGGCCTTCAGACACGTGGCGGAACCGAGGGCGTCGGCCGCTCGACCACCCGCGCGGTGGTGGTCGTCTCGATCAGCATCTTGATGGCTGATGCGCTTCTCACGCAGATTTTCGTGAGTATTGGCACCCTCTGACCGGAAATCAGATCCAAAAGGGGGCGGCAGACGTCCAACACGACATGGCACGGTGGCTTCTCATGGGTGTGTTCTTCGTTGCGTGCGGGCTCTGCGCTGCCTGCTCGGAGGGGCCGGTGCCCTTCGGCGATGGGATGAAAAGGGTGTCGAGCCCGTCTCTACTCTCCGCGCCCTCGACGATCGATCTCGAGCGGCTCGCAAAAACCGACGATTGCGCAGGGTGCCATTCCGACGTCGCTGCGCATTGGATGCATAGCGCACACGCCTATGCGTCGTTCGATAACCCTTGGTACCGCACGAGCGTCGATGAGTTTCGGCAGCACCGCGGTGAAAAGGCGAGTCGGTTCTGCGCAGGGTGTCACGACCCTCTCCTGCTGTTGTCAGGTGACATCGATCGTGAGGTCAAGCCTGAGAACGAGCTCGCTCATGCCGGGATCACCTGCTTGGTCTGTCACAGTGTCGAATCGACTCGATCCGACGGAAACGGGAGCTTCACCCTCACCGATCGACCCGTGTTGATTCCTGACCCCGCGATCCCAGCGGAAATCGAAGCGCATCGCGAACGCCTCGCCATGCCTGCCCTCCGTTCGGCCGCGTTGTGCGGTTCCTGCCATCGGTCGTTTTCCGGTTCCGCGATCGGAAACGAAAACCACCTCCCCGGCATCGATGATCTGGGGGACTGGGGCGCCTCGGCTTTCTCGGGGTCCGTCCCCGACCATTGGGTCACGGTCGCAGAGAGGGACTGTCGGGGTTGTCACATGACGCCCGAGCCAGCGTTGACCGGAGACCTGGCCGCAACCGATGGGCTCGTCAGCGGGCATCGGTGGGCGGCGTCTCATACCGCCATGGCGGCACAGCTGCCCGATCGCGCACAAGCCGGGCGTGCGGAGGACACGCTGGTCGGTTCGGTGGTGATCGATATCGGAGCCACGCGCGTAAACGAAAAGAGAGTCCTATTCCCCGAAGAGGCCAAGATCCGAGGCGGTGAGCGCGTTGTGTTCGATATCGTGTTGCAGAACGCCAAGGTCGGACATCGTTTTCCCGGGGGGACGCGCGACATGCACGACGTATGGGTCGAAGTCGACATACGCGACGCCTCGGGTCGGCTGCTCGCGGTCTCCCGCCCTTCCGAAAGCGACAACGACGAAGTATTCGTGCTGCGGTCGACGATGCTCGATGCGTCCGCCGACCCCGAGATCCTGCATCAGGTCCATCGTTTTGCCACCCCGGCCTTCGACCGAACACTGCCGACGCACGACGCACAGATCGTTCGCTACGAGTTCACCGCTCCAAACGATGCATCGTTGCCGCTTCGCATCGATACGCGACTGATGCATCGCAAGCACAGCCGTGACTTTCAGCGCGCAGCGTGCGAGGCAAGCCGTACCGAAAGAGGCGAGGCCTTTGCGTACTGGGCTGAGCTCTTTGGCAAAGTGGCCCTCGATCCCTGCCGACGCCAGCCGCTGACGGAGATCGCGAACGCCACGGCCTGGATGGGGGATGGTGCGACGAACGAAGTTTCGCTTGGCGGCGCCGCACGCCCCACGATCGAGCGACTCCTCGACCAAGCGCTTGGACTGCTACGGGGGACGCAAGAACACCTGGAGCTGACGAAGCCGAGCCTGCACCGTGCGCTCGCTTTGGCGCGCGCGTCAGGGTCGGAAAACCTCGTCGCGCGCGTCGAGCTACTCTTCGCGCGCCTGGCCTCGATGCAGGGCCGGCCCGAAAATGCGGTCGCGGCGACCCGACGTGCCGAAGCGCTCGTGGGTCAGAACCCCGTGTTCGATCGCGTCCGCGGTGATGCGTACGCGCGGGTCTGGCGGTGGTCGGAGGCGGCAGACGCGTACCGTCGCGTGGTCGAAGCTTCTCCCGGAGACTGGACGGCATGGCGTGCCCTGGCGCGCGCTTACGGAAGCCTCGCGGACGACCACAACGCGCTCGCCGCCGCCGAGCTGGGGCTACGACTGGCGCCTCGCGACGAAAGCCTTCTGAGAAGCCGTTCGCTAGCACTGACCAGCCTCGGGCATCCCGACGCTGCTCTGGCCGAGGAGGCCTGGCTTAAACACCGTTCCCCCGATTCAGCCCCGAGGATGCTGGCAGCGTGCGAACGCGACCATGTGAGGTGCCGCACGGACCGGCAACCGATACCACAATACAGCCTTTCGCCCCCTCCCAGAAAGGCGATTCACGCGAGCGCCAAACTTCGGTAAGATGAACCGATGGCGAAGCAGTATCAGAAGAAGAGCGCCAGCCGGAAGAAGCGAGGCAAGAGTGGGCACGGCCCCTCTCGCAATACGGTCGGCGGCCAGAGTACGGGGGTCATGGGCGGAATGGTCAGCGGCTTTCGACGCGCGGTCGGCTCCGAGGAAGCCAAAGGCGAGCGCAAAGGAAGCAACCTTCTTTGGACGGCCATCCTAGTGACCGCGGCGCTCGCGATCATCGCGTGGAACTTCGCCCGCTAACGTTCAGTCACGAATCGCGCGCCACCTGAGCCAGTGATCGGCGAGAACGAGCGCGACCATCGCCTCGGCCATCGGAATGAAGCGCGGCAATAAGCAGGGGTCGTGGCGCCCGGTCGTACGAATGGTGGTGGCGTCCCCTTCGGCGGTCACGGTGTCTTGGGCACGCGGGAGGCTGCTCGTGGGCTTTACGGCTGCACGCACGACGATCGGCATCCCGCTCGAAATGCCACCGAGCATGCCTCCATGGCGGTTGGTGCGGGTCTGCACATTGCCTTGGGCATCGGTCTCGAAGACGTCGTTGTTTTCGCTGCCTTTGAGCGCAGCAACGCCGAAGCCAGCGCCGTACTCGACGCCCATGACGGCTGGAAGACTGAAAAGGCCTTTGCCGAGGTCGGCCTTGAGCTTGTCGAACACCGGGTCCCCCAAGCCGGCAGGAATGTTGCGCGCAACGATCTCGGCAACACCGCCGATCGAATCCTGGGCCTTTCGCATCTTCTCGATGAGCTCGACCATCTGCGCGGCAGCTTTGGGGTCTGGACAGCGGACGATGTTGGGCTCGCCAGTCGGGAGGGTCTCCACCTGTTCGAGTGTCACCGCCTCGGGAATCTCCGCTTCGATGTCACCGATCCGAGTGACGTATCCGACTACTTCACCACCGAACGCATGAGAGAGCAGCTTTTTCGCGACGGCCCCCGCGGCCACCCGCACCACCGTCTCCCGAGCGCTGCTTCGTCCGCCGCCGCGGTAGTCACGGCGCCCGAATTTCGCGTCGAAGGTGTAGTCAGCATGACCCGGACGATAGACATCTTTGATCTTCGCGTAGTCTCGCGGGCGCTGATCCTGATTGCGCACGATGATCGCGATCGGAGTGCCGGTCGTCTCGCCATCGAACACGCCGGAAAGGATCTCGGGGGAGTCCGGTTCCTTGCGCTGCGTGACGATCTTGCTTTGACCCGGACGACGTCGATCGAGGTCACCCGTGATGTCCGCTTCCGAGAGGGGGATCCCGGGCGGGCAGCCGTCGATGATCACGACGTTGGCAGGGCCGTGACTTTCGCCGGCGGTGGTCACGCGGAAGGCTAAGCCGAACGTGCTACCCGGCATGTCCAATCATCCTTTGGTGCCCGCCTGTCGCCCGATCGCACGCCCGACGAAGAAGGGCCCCATCTGCTGGATATACTGTGCAGTCTGCACCGTGCCGCGCATCGCTTGGACGACGTGTGAAAGGCGATGAAGGTTCGAGCCGATCAAACCGATGACGAACTCGTTGTCGTTCGCGTCGAGACCGTGGCACGCCAAACGGACGTCGTGGGCGAGGTCTTGAGCGCCATACGCGCGCCCGATCGTCGCGTGCTCTCGTAGAATGCCGCCCTTCTCTTTGCCTTCGAGCTGTTCGAATGCACCGCTGCGACGAAGCGGATACCAAACTGCCCAATCCCAGTCGGGGTTGAGCACGGTTTGCTGGGGTCGGTCGATCAACCAGAACTCCAGGTCCTGCTCGTAGCCGCTGCTGTAGGTTCGGCCGATCATGGTGAGCTCGGGACGAAGCACCCAATCGCGAAGAAGCTCCGCTTCGAAAAGCAGACGCACCGAATCGACGAAACGCGTCGGATCTTCGGTGAATGTCAGAAGACCCACCCCGCGCGGATCGTTGGCATCGGCATAGACGACGGACGGCAGGTTTGCGGCGCGTACGGCCGCCATCAAGGCGTCTTGGTTTTTCGAGATCGAAGTACCGGTTGGGATCTGAAACACCAGCAGCTGCATGAACAAACGCCGGTCCATGACCTGAGGCTTGCCGTCGCGTGGAGCGCCACGCTCATGTACTTCGATCGAGGAATCACCCATGAAAGCTCTCATAGCGCTTTTGCGACCGCTCTGCACAGTGTAGGCTGGCCGCGCGCGAGGGAGACTATGCGAGTTCTGAAAGTGCTAGCCGTTGTGCTGTTCGTCGGCGTGCTCGTGGTCATCGGGGCGGCCTATTTCATGAGTGAGCCCAGGCCGGAAGGGCGAGAGGCGCCAGAGGCGGATGAGCTCGCCCGCAAGATGGAGCAGGCCGTCCGCAAGGACGCCTGGGACCGAACGGGAGCCGTGCGCTGGTCTTTCTTCGACGAACACCACTACGTATGGGATCGAAAACGCGATCTGGTCGAAGTGCGCTGGGGCGAGACCCGGGTGCTTCTCCGGACCGGCGACAAGACCGGACGGGTCTGGGGCGAGGATGGTGAGGTCACTGGCGGCGACGCCGAGTCGGCGCTGCAGACGGCATACAAGTTCTGGGTCAACGACTCATTCTGGCTGAACCCCGTCGTGAAGTTCTTCGACCCCGGCGTGAAGCGCGAAATCGTCACCGAGGAAGACGGCGAGACGGGACTGCTAGTGACCTATACTTCAGGCGGCGTGACGCCAGGGGACGCCTATCTATGGAACGCGGATGAGAATGGCCTGCCGGTGAGGTGGCGCATGTGGGTGAGCATCATCCCCGTTGGTGGGGTTTCGATGACCTGGGAAGGTTGGACCGAGCTCAGTACCGGTGCCCTGATCGCAACCGAGCACGAAGGCGCCGGAAAGATGATCACGTTCATTACCAACGTCGAAGGCGCACAAGACCTCGAAGCGTTGGGGGGCAGCCCCGGATTGTTCGACCCCCTCTTTCAGGGCTGACGGCGGGCGACGCTCAATACCCCGAGTACCACCAGCACTGCGCCGATGACGCTCAGGACGTTGGGGTACTCGCTGAAGATCAGCACGCCCCACGTGTACGCAAGCACGATCTGCAGATAGGTCATCGAAGATGCCCGTCCGGCGGTTTCGAGCTTGTAGCCTTTGGTGATCTCGATCTGGCCGAGCTGTGCTGTCACACCGATGCCGAGCAGCAGGAGCCACTCCCACCCGTTTGGCATCACCAGCCCCTCGACGGCGAGGATGGGAAGCGATGCGGGCCCAGTGATCAAGGGAAAGTAGAAGACCACCACCAGATGGTGCTCGGTTGCTCCTAGACGGCGGATGATCACGTACGCGATCGCCGAGAAAATTGCCCCAAACACGCCGATGACGACGGCAAGCGGGTCGAGCGGCGTCCCGACGTTGAACAAGAAGGTCGGCTGCGCGACGAGGACCACGCCGACCATGCTGAGGGCAGTCGCCAGGAGATCGACCAAGCGGAGCGGCTCGTGGAGGGCAAACACCGCGATCAGGGCTGCGATCATCGGGTTACAGAACTGGATCACGGTCGCGTCCGCGAGCGGGAGGTGCGTGATCGCGTAGAAGTAGCAGCTCAATCCGCCAAACCCAGCCAACCCCCGCCAGACCAGCAGGCGCTTGTTGTGGCCCCACGGATCGATCCCGAGGCTCTTGAGCGCCCACCAGCTCATCGCGAGGGTCACCACGACCCTGGCCAGCACGAGCTCCATCGTTGGCAGGCGTTCGCCGGCGAGCTTTGCACAGACGCTCATCACGCTGAAAAAAAGCGACCCGACCACCATGTGCCGCAGCCCTTGCGAAAGTCGATGCCAGGGTTGCAGCAGGAGTGGCACGCCGCGGGTTGTGCATGCAAATGCGCGGAGTGCAACCTGGTGATAGGAGAGACCCATGAGAATACTCACGAGAAGCTTCGCGCAGGGCCTCTTGGTCCTGGCGCCGGTCGCCATCACGGTTTGGGTGGTCGTGTTCACCGTCACCAAGCTCGACCAATGGCTCAACGCTCCGATTCCCGGTCTCGGCATCGTGATCGCGGCGGTGGGGATCACCTTCATCGGGTACTTGACCGGCAATGTGGTTGGCAGCCGGCTCGTTACGTTCTTGGAGGCAGGGCTCCAACGCGTGCCGATCATCAAGCTGCTCTACAACTCGCTACGGGATCTCTTTGGGGCGTTTGTCGGGGGCCAACGCAAGTTCGACAAGCCGGTCGCCGTCGAGATCAATCGCCACGGACTGAAAGTGCTCGGATTCCTCACCGGTGAGCGCTTCGACGACCCGCATCTTGCAGGCCACGTCTCGGTCTACCTACCGGAGTCTTACAACTTCGCGGGCAACTTGATCGTCGTGCCCAGAGAAAGGGTGCACCTTTTGGACGCCGACGGGGCCGAGTTCATGGCCTTCATCATGTCAGGCGGCGTCACCGCGATGAGCGCAGCGAAGACGATGGTAGACGGAGTCGAGCTCGGTCAGGGACAGTGACAGGGTCGGGGTTGCGTCTGCGCTAGTTCGCTGGCCGGGCAATCCAATTGAATGCCTGGAACGGATAGACGAGCGCGTCGGCGAACGTTTCCAGGTCCACAGGCGAGCCCCCTTGAAGAAAGTCCTTCAGGAAGTAGATCTCGTAGCCCAGGTCGTCCGTCAAAAACTCAAATACCTCGGAGGGATGCTTGCCAAAAGCTCTCGTTCCGGAGGGCGTGCACTCAAAAAGAATCAGGGGGCGGTGGTCCGCGATGAAGCTGGTACCGCCCCGGAGAACCGTGTCTTCGGCGCCCTCTACGTCGATTTTGACGAAATCGATCCGAGGCGAGCGCGGAATGAGGCTGTCGAGTCGATCGCACGGGACAGTGATTCTGCGGAACTTCTCTTGCGGGCTTCCGTGCTTGGCCATGCCGCTGAATCCCGACCGGCGGGTGTTCACGTAGAAGTCGACCTTGCCGGACTGGCTCGAAAGCGCGAGCGAGTAGACCCGGACCTCGGGGAATTTGCGCCGCAAGAAGTCTGCTTTCTCAGGGATCGCCTCGATCGCAATGTGCTGGCCTCGAGGAGCAAGTCGCACGAACGCGCTGAGCATGGAGCCATAGTGAGCCCCGACGTCTAGACAGTTCGAATGGGTCGTAAGGGATTGGGACAGGACTTGTTGGATACGACCGCTCTCTTTGTAGATCTCCGCTAATTCCGGATGCCGAAGGCGGCCCGGTAACTTCAGCGTCTCCCGCAGGAACATGAGCGGTCGTTCGAGAGGTGTTCTGATGAAGTGGTACTTTAGTGTGCTGAGCATGCCGCGGATGAAAAGCTCTAGCAGATCAAAACGCGAAATCACCTATGGCGGTTCCGACTCCCCACCGTTCTCACCGTGCCTAGACGGCGGGCCCGTGATACGGCCGGTCCGCCGCCGTATGATGCATGCTCCATCGTGGGAGCGCGGGATCAGCTAAGTAACCGAATCCAAAGCCTTGTCAGCGTCAAAGCCAGTGTCGGCGTTGGCGGCGGCGCCGGTGTTACCCCTTCTTTGGGAAGTAGAGGCTCACGGTTTCTGCGATGCAGGCTGGGCGGTCTTCGCCTTCGACCTCGACCGTCACCCTCACGACTGATTGGATTCCGCCCTTGGCTTCTTCGACCGAGACCACTTCGGCGCCACCGCGGATCCTCGACCCGACTTTCACGGGAGCTGGAAACCGAACTTTATTGGTGCCGTAGTTCACCGCGAACTCGAAGCCACGCACTTCGACGATCTGCATCAGGAAATTGCTGACAAGGGAAAGGGTCAGATATCCATGCGCGATCGGCGCCCCAAAAGGCCCCTTCTTCGCACGCTCGACGTCGACGTGGATCCACTGGTGGTCTCCCGTGGCTTCGGCGAATTGGTTGATACGGTCTTGCTCCATCGTCAGCCACTCGCTGTACCCGAGATGCTTGCCGACCATGTCTTTGAGGTCGTGAGGGGATTCGATGATGACGGCCATTTGCGGAGACTAGCCGGTCTCCGGGCTGGCGCCAGACGCTGGCGCCGGCGCTGGCACGGACACTGGCACGGACACTGGCGCTGACACTGGCGCTGACACTGGGACTGGGACTCACGCTGTCCCTGGCACTGCCGCTGACGCTGACCGCCACGCCGTGCTAACCTCGGGTATTCGCCGGGAGTCGGAGGTCATCATGAAGTGGCGCAGTTTTTGGGCAGTCTTGTTTGCACTGGCCGTCGGATGCGGAGATAGTCAAGGCACGACTGGCGGCAATGGCGGAAGCGGCGCGGCCAACGGGACAGGTGGCAGCGGCGCGACGACTGGAACCGGCGGCAGCGGCGCGGCTACTGGGACGGGCGGTGGCGGCGGGACATTCATTCCCCCTGCCGGCTCATACACCATGAAGTGGGGGCCAACCGAGGTCCCCTCGGGGGTGGAGAGCACCCAGTGCGTCGTGAAGAGGCTCGGGAATCCCGGCGGTACGTTCATCCACCAGATCCACAACGTGCTCGGGGCCACATCACACCATTTCATCGTCTACAAAGTCAACGACACGGTCGAGCAGCTGGAGCCGCAGCCGTGTCAGCCGTTCCTCGACGTGCTCGGGGACCCTCCACTGATAATCACGCAGAAGGCCGACGATTTGCTGACGCTCCCGCCCGGAGTGGCATACCAACTAGAACCGAATCAGATGATCCGCCTCGAGCTCCACTACGTCAACGTGACAGCGGCTCCCCAAATGGCGGAGGCGAACTCCACGTTCATTCCGATGCCGGCCGAAGAAGTCACCGACGAGGCCGATGTCATGTTCATGGGTGACATCGGCATCTTTATTCCGGCACAGAGCACCGCAACTGTCGGACCCACGTTCATCCAAGTGCCGGAAGAATTTCACGGCGTGAACTACTTCGCGATCACCGGCCACGAGCATCAATGGGGGACCAACGTCTACGTCGAGACGACCGCCGGATCGGGAATGCCCGGCACACCGGTGTACGACGTCTTCAATTTCCGATGGGATGAGCCCGAAACGGTCAAGCACGATCCGCCCTTCACCATTTCGGATGGCGGCGGCTTCAATCTCACCTGCGATTGGAACAACCTCAGCAACAGCCCGGTCACGTTTGGCACCGGAGTAGACGACGAAATGTGCTTCTTCTGGGCCTACTACTACCCGAGCCGAGGGCCGCTAGTCCTCTTCTAGCCGTCGGCATAGCCCCACACTACCGCCTAGCGTTGGGCACGGCCTCGGGGGCTTCTTTTCCGATGAGCTGAAATGATTCGCCGTAGCGCTTCAAGAGCTCGAGAGCTTTGTCCATGTCTTCGTAGGTGTGGCCGCGGGTGATGTTGAGGCGGAGTCGCTCTTCGCCCTGCTTCACGGCTGGGTACATGATAGGCACCATCAGAACGCCGTTTTCGAGGAGCGCTACGTGCAGGAGCATCGCCTTCGTTTCGTCGTGAATCATGACGGGCATGATGTGGGTGTTGCTGTCGCCGAGGTCGAACCCGATGTCGGTGAGGCCCTTGCGCATGTAGCTGGCTTTTTCATGAAGCTCGCTGACGAGAGCCTCGCCGTCGGCCTCGAGCATGTCGAGGATCGTGCTCGCGGCGGCGACGATCGGAACCGGCAACGAAGCGCTGAAGAGAAACGACCGCGCGTTGTGCTTGATGAGTTCGATGACATCGGACTCGCCTAACAAAATCCCGCCAATCCCACCGAATGTCTTGGAGAAGGTGCTGATGACGACCGGAATCTTTCCTTCGAGGCCGTACTTTTCGATGATGCCGCGACCGCCCTTCCCGAGTGTCCCAGTGCCGTGCGCGTCATCGCAAACGATCACCGTGTTTTCGTGTTGGCCACATACATCGACGAATGCTTCGACGTTGCCCTCGTCGCCATCGAGAGAGTAGATGCCTTCGATCATGACGAGCGCGTTCTTGCGATCGCGCTTGCGAAGCACCCGATCGAGCGCCTTGGCGCTGTTGTGGTTGAAGAAGCGGACTTCGGGGGCCCTCATCGGCGTGCCTGCCGCGAGAAAAGTACCGTCCAAAATGCAAGCATGGCTCAGATTGTCGAGGACGATCGTCGTATCTTTGTCCGCGAGCGCCATGATCGTTCCGACCATGGCTTGGTAGCCAGTCGTAAAGACGAGACAGCTCTCGAAGCCGTACCAGTTGGCGAGCCGCTCCTCGAGCTCGACGTGCTTGGTCGCGGTGGCCTGAACACGTGACGAGCTTAGGCCGCATGAAAACTGATCGACGGCAGCTTTTGCGGCCTCTTTGACCTTTGGATGATTGGTCAGGCCGAGGTAGTCGTTCGAGCTGAAATTGACGATCGGCTTTCCGTTGATGGTCGTGTGGAGCCCACCCGATTCGAATGGTCGAAAGTAGGGGTAGATCTGCTTTTCTTGCGCATCCCGTACCCGCCCTAGCTCGGCCGCTGCCTTGTCGGAAATCCAGCTCATAGCGTTCGGCGCCGTTTATGGCGCGCCTTTGAACCCGTGCAAGGTACCGTAATCTGCCTTGGATACCACCTTCGAAACAGGCCGATCGGCCAGTTTTCAAATGCTTGACCAAGATCGGGAACCCAAGCATAAACGGGCGTCATGCCGGATACCCTGAAAGAAGAACTTAGACAGATCATCATCGAGGTAACGGAAGTTGAAGAGATCCCGGAGGATACGCCGTTTACGGACCTGGGAATCGACAGCATGATGGCGATCGAGATCGTGGCCGACGTCGAGAAGAACTACGACGTCGTCATCGAAGAAGAGGAGCTCGCGGAGCTCATCCACCTCAACGCCGTCTATGACAAGGTGAAAGAGAAACTGGCCTAGATTGACCGATCGCCTACTTGCCGCGGCCAAAAATCTTCGAGCCCGGAGGCACCGACTTGGTGAGCCACACGTTGCCCCCGATGACCGACCCCTTGCCGATGATGGTGTCACCGCCGTGGATCGAGGCGCCCGCGTAGATCGTGACGTCATCTTCGATGGTCGGATGCCGCTTTTCCCCAAGCCCGCTGTCAATTTCACCTCGCGAAACGCTGAGCGCACCAAGGGTGACACCCTGATATAGCTTCACGTTGTTTCCGATGATCGCGGTTGCGCCTATCACGACACCGGTGCCGTGGTCGATGAAGAAGCTTTCGCCGATCTGCGCGCCCGGATTGATGTCGATCCCGGTCTCACTGTGGGCATGCTCGGTGATGATTCGGGGAATCATGGGGACTTCTTCGAGATAGAGCTCATGTGCGATTCGGTACGCGGTGATCGCCTCGATGCTCGGATAACTGAACACCACCTCTTCGATCCCGGCTGCCGCAGGATCGCCCTCATACGCGGCGCGCACATCCTTGTTGAGAAGCTTTCGAAGCTCGGGAAGCTTCGCGAAGAGGCGCAGGACTACTTCCTCGCTCCACCCCTCGGGGCGGACTCCACCAAGCCGCCCTATGTTCTCTTCGTATCGCACCGCACGGTCGATCTGCTCGACTAGAATGTCTTGGGCGGGGTAGACGTGCTCGCTGATCGCATGACGGAGATTGGTGCGATTGAGCGACCGGGTGCTGTAGAAACCCATGTAGAGGATGGGCTTGATGTGGTGAAACGCGTTGATGACGGCGCGCTTGTTGGGAAGCGCTGCGCTGTCGAGATTATTGATGTCGGCGTCGGCGTCGTAGGACCGCGTGATGATGTCGATCACGTCCTCGAGGTCTTGATGACGCTTGGGTCCTCGTTCCGGCATGACTGGTCTATGTGTAGCATGAGAGCCCCGTCAACCGCGAAAAGCGGGGCCTACGCGCGAAGCCAACCCTGCTCTTCGTAGAAGCTGACGGCGTCGGCCAGGGACTCGCGGAGGGGCCGGAGCGTGTAGCCGAGCTCTCGCTGCGCTTTGTCGCGTGAGACGACCGCATTCGACACGCTTGCGCGAAGCATGTCACCAGTGAGGAACGGGTCCTTCTTGGTGAGGGCGCTGCCGGCCAACGCGAAAGGAAGAATCACCCATCCGAACCAAAGTGGTAGCGCCCGTGTCGGGACTTTCCTGCCAGTCAGCTCGCCATACAGAGAAACCATCTCGAGAATCGGGATGACATCTCCGGTGAGAAAGTACCGTTCACCTCGTCGACCCTTGTGGGCCGCTGCGATCATGCCTTTGGCGACATCTCGGACGTCGACGTAGTCGCTCAACATGTCGAGTAAGACCGGCACTCGTCCGAAGTACATATCGAGCAGGGCCGCGCCGATCATCGAGGGCTCGTAGTCGAAAGGACCGATCATCGAGCCCGGGTTGACGATCACGGCGTCGAGCCCCTTGGCGCAGGCGTCGAGAACAATCGTCTCGCCGACCGCCTTGGAACGATGGTAGTCGCACTTTTCGTCGAGAGCGAGTGGCCGATCTTCGGTGAGTGGTTGGTCGAGCGGCTCACGCTCGACCGCATGATGCGAGCTGGTGTGCACCAGCCGTAGCCCGCAAGACAGACACGTTTCCACGACGGTACGCGTGCCCTCCACGTTGACCGTGTACATCATCGGGTCCTTCTTGGGGCGAAGGTCGATCTTGGCTGCAAGGTGGTAGACGACGTCCGAACCCTCGATTGCACGAGCCACGTCTGAGGCCTCGAGCACCGATCCGGGCATGAAATCGATGTCGAGACCCTCGAGAGATCGAGGTCGCGGACCGGGTTCGAGGACTCGGACCTGGTGACCGTCCTCGAGCAACTGTCGGACCAAGACATTGCCGAGGCGTCCACCACCGCCGGTGACTACCGTGCGCACGCGGCGGAGTGAAACACGTTTGTCTGAGGCGTCAACCCGACTCGGCAGCATCGAAAACGCGACCGACCAACTCCTTCGCCTCGCGCTGGATTGAAGCTAGGTGCTCGCGACCGACGAAACTCTCGGCGTAGATCTTGTAGACATCCTCGGTGCCGGATGGGCGCGCCGCAAACCATCCATTGTCGGTGGTGACCTTGAGGCCCCCTATGGACGCGTCGTTCTCGGGCGCACGGGTAGAGACTTGCCGAATCGGCTCGCCGGCGAGCGTATCGGCGACCAGGTCCGATTCACTCATGGCTTTGAGGGCTGCCTTCTGTAGCGGGCTCGCTGGTGCGTCAATCCGCTCGTAGATCGGATTGCCAAAGGTTCGGGTGAGCGTTTGATAGCACTCGCCTGGATCTTGGCCTGTCACCGCGGTGATTTCCGCTGCCAGCAGGTTCAACAAGATCCCATCCTTGTCGGTCGTCCAAACGCGACCGTCCTTACGAAGGAAAGACGCACCCGCGCTTTCCTCGCCGCCGAATCCGTAAGAACCGTCGATCAAACCGTTGACAAACCACTTGAAACCGACCGGAACCTCGGCGAGCCGCCGCCGCAGATCTCGTGCGATCCGATCGATCATGGCGCTGCTGACCACGGTCTTACCGACGGCAGCCTTCGAGCGCCAGTCGCGCTCGGTAAACAGATAGCTGATCGCCACGCTCAGATAATGGTTCGGGTTGAGCAAACCCCAACTCTGCGTGACGATCCCGTGTCGATCGAAATCGGTATCGTTCGCGAACGCGATGTCGTACTGATTTCGTAGGTCGACTAGGCGTGCCATCGCGTAGGGAGACGAGCAATCCATCCGGATCTTACCGTCGTGATCGAGGGCCATGAACGAAAACGTCGGGTCGATCGCCTCGTTGACGATCTCGAGCCGAAGACCGTATCGCTCTGCAATTCGGGGCCAGTATTTGACGCCCGCGCCTCCCATCGGGTCGGCCCCGATACGGAGGCCAGCATCCGCGATCGACTTCATGTCCAGCACCGTGTCGAGGGCATCCACGTAGGGCGTCAGGAAGTCGTAAATGTGCGTCGAGTCGGCACGGAGCGCTTCGTCGTAACTCACCCGTCGGACTTGCTGAAGCCCGGCGGCGAGCAACTGATTCGCCCGTCCCTCGATCCAGTTCGTGACATCGGTGTCCGCGGGGCCGCCATGTGGGGGGTTGTACTTGAAGCCGCCGTCCTCGGGGGGGTTGTGTGAAGGAGTCACGACGATCCCGTCTGCATCCCGCGCGCTCGTTCGATTGTGCTCGAGAATCGCAAACGACACGGCTGGAGTAGGCGTGTAGTGGCCTTCCCGCGCGATACAGACCTCCACGTCATTGGCTGCGAACACTTCTAACGCGGTCCTCGCGGCCGGTGTCGACAACGCATGAGTATCTATCCCGATGAACAGAGGCCCGTCGATCCCTTCAGCGCTGCGGTAGTCGCAGATCGCTTGCGTGGTCGCGAGGATATGCATCTCGTTGAAGCTGAGGCGGAGAGAGGAACCGCGATGGCCGGACGTGCCGAAGCTGACCTTGTGCGCGGGCTCGTTGGGATCGGGCTTGCCCTCGAAGTACTCGGCGATGAGCTCGTCGACGTCCACCAACATTTCGGAAGGCGCTGGCTGTCCAGCAAGCGGGTGTGCAGGCATCGCTGAGCATGTAGCAGCCCACCGGCCGCTTGACGAAAGCCTTACTCGCTCATGACCGGAAGCTAGTTCGTATCGCCGCCCATTTGCTCGGCGAGATATCGGTCTTTCCCAATGGTGTCGACCAGGTGCAGCTGGGCTTCGAGCCAATCGATCCCCTCTTCCTCTTGGGCGAGGATGCTCTCGAGGAGCTCGCGCGTCCCGTTGTCGCCCTTCTTGCGACAGAGGGCGATGCCGTCATTCAGGCGCTTGCAGGCTTCGAGCTCGAGTTCGAGGTCGACTCGATGCTGCTCGACGGGATCTTCACCAACTTTCACCGGAGAGAGCCGCTGCATGTTGGGCGTGCCATCGAGAAACAGAATGCGTCCGATGACCGAGTTGGCGTGCTGCATTTCTTCGATCGACTCCGAGCGCTTTTTTTGAGCAAGCACGTGGAAGCCCCAGTCCTCGCACATCTTATGGTGGATGAAGTACTGATTGATCGCGGTCAGCTCCGAGGTGAGAACCTCATTCAGCAGCTCGATGACTTCGTCATTGCCCTTCATATCGATTTCCTTCACGCGAGCATAGGTACGCGCCGCGAATGTCGCAAACCCTATGCGTGAAGTTGAAAAGCGATTTCAACTCACGAGCGACGCCGCGCTCGGATTGTCGTCTCCACACAGTCGTGCGACTCGATCAAACGGTCGATGACGGGACGACAACCACCGCAGCTGCCACCGGCACCGCAAGCTTCGCGCACCTCGTTCCCGCTACGCGCGCCATCGGCGACGCATCGTCGGATCGTGGTGTCGTTCACGGCATGGCAGTGACAGACCAGCATGCTTTCTTTATAACGCCTAGAAGTTGAAAATCAAATTCAATATCGACAAAAAGCGCAGAGCTGGAAAATTTTCCTCGTTCGCCCTATTCCGCCGCGTTTCCGGGTAGTTCGACGCTACCGGCGGGAGAGCCAAGCCGCGGGTCACCCGGATCGAGCGCCGCCAGACCCGCCTCTCGAAGGAGGTCGAGGTCGGCCCGATGGTCGGGGTTGCCGGTCGTGAGCAGCTTGTCCCCAAAGAAAATACTGTTGGCTCCAGCCATGAAGCATAGGAGCTGTGCCTCTCGGCTGAGCCCGCTCCGGCCAGCCGACAGTCGAACGCGCGCGCCAGGCATCAGGATGCGCGCCACGGCACACATGCGGATGAGCTCGAGCGATCCGACGGGGTCTCGATCCCCAAGCGGTGTGCCCTCCACGCGGACGAGCGCATTGATCGGCACGCTCTCGGGCTGCGGGGAAAGATTCGCGAGCGTCACCAACATCCCGACGCGATCATCGATGCCCTCGCCCATCCCGATGATGCCACCTGCGCAAACCGAGATTCCGGCCTCGGCCACGCGTTGAATCGTCTGAAGACGATCTTGGTAGGTGCGAGTGGTGATGATCTCGCCGTAAAACTCTTCCGAGGTGTCCAAATTGTGATTGTACGCGGTGAGTCCAGCATCCTTAAGCTGCTGGGTCTGTTCGTCGTCGAGCATGCCGAGAGTGGCGCACGCTTCCAAGCCGAGATCGCGCACGCCTCGAACCATGTGCAACACGCGATCAAACTGTTCGCTGCCCTTCTTGGGGCTTCGCCAGGCCGCACCCATACAAAAGCGACTCGCCCCTGCCTCCTTAGCTTGACGCGCTTTTTCGAGAACATCGTCGACGTCCATGAGGCGCTCGGGTTCGACACCGGTGTCGTATCTGGCGCTTTGGGGACAATACGAACAGTCTTCTGGGCAGGCGCCAGTCTTGATCGACAGAAGGGTGCACAACTGGATCGCATCAGGAGGCTGATGCTGTCGATGCACCGTCTGCGCGCGAAAAAGCAGCTCGGTCAGCGGCAGATCGTGAAGTGCGCGAGCTTCCGCTCGGGTCCAATGGCGGGCCTCGGTCATCTGGGGCGATGTCTTAGCCTCCCGATGCGTGGACACGCAAGGTGAGCCCTCTTCTTGCGGATGAGCGCCTTGAAAGGGTCGAAACCCCCGCGTAGGGTCCGGAAATCTTGTCCGAGGTTATCGACTCATCGCTGGCGGCCGTGGCTCCTATCGCACCGATCGAAAGCGCCCGGCCAGTTCCCCTCGGAGCAGTACCGCCTCTGACATGGATGGCCGCTCTCGGGTGCGCCGCCGATTTGATCATCAACCGCATCCTGCTTCGGACATGGGCAGACGGTTTGTCGCGAGAAGCGTTCCTGCACCTCGATCGCTGGGGCGCATTTTCGCGAAACCTCGCCGTGGTGAGCGGGCTCGTCGCGCTATCGTTTTGCCTGTCCGCATATGGATCGCGCAAGAGCGAGCTCCCCTTGTCGGCACGCATCGGAATCATGGGTTTTGGTTGGGCACTCATCCCGATCGTCGTGATGATGACCTTCCTGCCCCTCGCATGGATGCGCGTCGAGCTGGTATTGGTCATCGCGGGTCTCGCGCACGCCCTGATTCTCTTGCTGATCCTGGCGGGCATCCACTGGCGCTCGACGAAGGCGATCTCGAGCACGCTCGCGCTCTTGCTGGTGGCATACCTGAGCGGGATCGTCTCCCTGATCGTGAGCCTCGTCGGCGGACGAGCGCTCTGGGAGCACACCGAGCGGCTGGCTTTCGCTTTTCGTTGGTCGGGTGAGCTCGCGTACCTCGCCGTGCCGATCGCGGTGGGCTTTGCAGTTCGGATCCCCTGGCGTGAGGCCCGTGGCAAGTTGACGCTCGTGTTTTCGATGATCGCTGCTGTTGGAGTTGCAGCGGGAATGGTCGTGTGGCGCAACTCGGTTGGGGGCGATCTGACGAATCTGTTCTACGGTGCGTTTCGGCTCGACTTCCTCGCCGAACAAAATGCGGTTGGCTGGTACGCGGTGCCGCTTAGCATCGGATGGGCGGTTGCGGTCGCCGCAACTCTTTCCAAAGATCCGACGCTCCGACAATTGGGTGCAGCCCTCGTGCTTCTCTTGTGCACTGGTTACGCTCCCCGTACGCCAAGTGCGTTGATCATGTCGGTGCTCGCGGTCGCCCTCATATCTCGCGCCGCCGTTGCAACTGCATTGCGCCGTAGAGCGGCCGAGGGAGATACCACCGAACGCTAGTCAGCTGAGTTTCGCAACTGCTTCGCCGATCCGCTTGAGACCCTCTCGAATCACGTCGTTGGAGGCGGCATAGGAAATCCGTACGAAGCCCGGCGCACCAAAGGCCGTTCCGGGAACGACCGCGCAGCGCGCCTCTTCGAGCAGGTAGCCCGCAATGTCGATGTCGGTTTCGAGTGTTTGGTCGCCCGCTCGCCTTCCGATGAGGCCCTGCACGCTCGCAAAAGCGTAGAAGGCACCTTCGGGCAGCCGGCAGGAGATCCCATCGATCGCGTTCAGCCCTTCGATGATGATACCCCGGCGCTCCTCGAATGCCTTGCGCATCGCTTCCATCGGCGCCCACGGGCCCTCGAGCGCGGCTAACGCGGCATGTTGAGCAACCGCCGCCGGATTGGTGGTGGCTTGCCCCTGGATCTTGTCACAGGCCTTCGCAACGTGCTCGGGTCCGAGCATCCAACCGATGCGCCAGCCAGTCATCGCGAATGTCTTGCTGACGCCATCGACGATGATGATTCGATCACGAAGCTCGGGCGCGACCTCGAGAATCGACTTCTGCTCGAAGCCGCCGTAGACGAGTTGCCCGTAGATTTCATCGACGATGATCCAGAAGTTGTGCTGAGCGGCGACATCGGCGAGCTCGCGAAGCTGTTCGCCGGAATACGCTGCGCCGGTCGGGTTCGACGGCGAGCAGAGAAGGAGCGCCTTGGTCTTCGAGGTGATCGCCGCACGCAACGCGTCCGGGGTCATCCGAAAGCCCTCGGCTTCGGTGGTTTGGACGATCACCGGAGTCGCACCCGCTAGACGAACCTGCTCCGGGTAGCTGACCCAGTAGGGCGCCGGGATCAGAACCTCGTCCCCTTCGTCGTAGAGGGCGAGCGCCAAGTTGAAGAGGGTGTGCTTCGCCCCGATCGAGACTACGACGTCTGCTGGCTCGTGAGAGACGCCGCCGCGCCGCGCCGCCGAGGTTTGGCAGATCGCGTTGCGGAGCTCGATAATGCCACGCGCCGCGGTGTAGCGGGTCGCACCCCGATCGATGGCCTGCTTGGCGGCATCGCGGATGTGGGCCGGGGTATCGAAGTCGGGCTCGCCCACGCTGAACGAAAGCACATCGATGCCCTGTGCCTTGAGCTCGCGTGCTCGCTGGGCGACTGCGACGGTGGCTGAGGGTTTGACGGCACTGAGCCGCCGGGCGACCGGAATGCTTTCAGTCATGCGGCGGACCTAACACCGAAGCGCCGGCGTATCAACGCACCGCAGACACGCTCGAAGCCAAGAAGCGCAGATCCCGCTCTAGATCGGCGATCCCATCGTTGTTGGCGCGATAATAGCCGCGCACCTGGGCCTTCTCGTCGACCAGCACGAAGTGATTGGCATGCATGATCGCCTCGGCCCCCGGCTGGTCGTCTCCCTCGGCCAGCCCGACCTTGAAGCCGTTCAAGACGACGTCGCGGATCGCCTGCTCCTCGCCGGTGACGAACCGCCAGTTGGCTTCGGAGAGCTCGTTCTTGGTCATATAGGCCTTGAGGACCTTGGGTGTGTCGTTTCTCGGATCGACACTCACGGACAGAAACTGAGCGTTTGGAATGTCGGAAAGGCGGGTCTGAAGGCCCTGCATGTGAGCGGTGAGCCTCGGGCAGGTCGAACGGCAATGGGTGAAGATGAAGTCCGCCACCCAAAAATCTCCCTCGAGAGCCTGGCGATCGAATGTCTGGCTGTTCTGGTCGACCAACGTGAATTCGGGAAGCTGAGCGAGAACCGGGGGCGGCTCGTTCTTCCTCGAGCACCCGATGGTCAGCACGGACAAGACGAGCAGCAGTCGAATCGTTTTAGAGCGCATCGAGGATGAGGGCTGCGAATATCACAGTGAGGTAAATGAGGGAGGCGACGAAGAGCTTCTTGGCCCAAGCCTGGACATCGGGCGCCCAAAACCCGCGAAGCGACTCCCCGAAGAACAACGCACCGGCGACCACGGCCGTCGACAGATAGAGGAGACCAGCCAGACCGTACGGAACGAGCAGGAGCGAAACCGCCCAAACGGCAAAGCTGTAGACCACGGCCTGGACTTTGGCTGACTCGAGACCTCGAACCGAGGGCAACACCTTGAGACCCGCCCGCTCGTACTCGTCTTGGCGAAAGATCGAAATCGCGATGAAGTGAGGGATTTGCCAAAAGAACAAGACGCCGAAGAGCACGAGCCCCGGAGCCTCGATCGTGCCACGCACGGCGGTCCAGCCCATCAAAGGTGGAAGTGCGCCCGGAATGGCGCCAACGAAAAGCGCGGTGGGCGTCCATTGCTTCATGGGTGTGTAGATCGCCACGTAGCTGAGCAGGGCGATGAGACCGAGAAAACCGGTCATCGGGTTCACGGCCAACCAAAGGACCGGCACCGACAACATCCCCATGCCGACACCGAGCAGCAATGCCCACACCGGCGCGAGCCTCCCGTCGGGAAGCGGGCGATTGGCGGTTCGGGCCATCAGCCGGTCGCTATCGCGCTCGAGGTAGCAGTTGAGAGCGTTGGCGGCACCGACGACCATCCCCGTCGTCACGAGCATGATGGTCATCGCCAGGAGATCGAGTGACCCTGGCGCGAGCCACATACCGCCAGCGGCGGTTACCAAAACCATGAGCGTGATGCGCGGCTTGGTGAGCGCGATCAGATCGCGCATCGTCAGCATCATGGTCACTGGTCGAGTCGCTGCGGTCATGCCAGGTTGGGGGGGGTTTAGAGTCGGCTGAGCAGAGGGTCAAGAGCCCGGCCGGAACGAGGCCCAAAGCGCGAGTGCACCAGCCACGCCGAGCGCAATCCCCACGACGAGAACCACCCACGAGCCTTTGGAGCGCTTTCGAGCGCCCACCGACCGAACCGGGGCGGCAGGTTCAAAGGGGCTCACCATCGACGCCGTTGGCCCAGGGATCGGCAGGCTGATCGGACCTAGCCCCTCCGCGCTTTCGCGAGGTTGAAGCACCGCCTCGAGGGCGATCGCAAATTCGGCGGCGGAGGGGTATCGCTCGGCGGGGTCCTTGGCGAGCGCCTTCATGACCACCTCCTCGAGTCCCGGCGGGAAAAAGGCCTCCGGACACCGCTTGGAGAGCGGAATCGGGGTCGCGTTGGCGTGAAGCTGGATGTATTCGATGGGCTGCTTGGCATCGAAGGGAAGCTTACCCGTCAGGAGCTCGTACAGGATGATTCCGAGCGAGTAGATGTCTGAGCGCGCGTCGAGAGTCTTACCGTGAGCCTGTTCGGGGCTCATGAACTCGGGTGTCCCGAAGACCATTCCTTGCTGCGTGAGCACCATCGAGCCCGGGCGCATCTGCCGCTCGGTAACTTTGGCAAGACCGAAGTCGAGCACTTTCGGGAAGTCGCGAATACCTCCCTGCGTCGTGACGAATACGTTCTCCGGCTTCAAGTCGCGGTGGACGATGCCTGCCTGATGGGCCTCTTCGAGGGCTCCACAGACCTGCACCATGATCCGGATCGCCCGCTCGGGCGCCAGCGCGCCCTCGGCACGCACCATCTGGGCGAGATTCTGCCCGACCAAATGCTCCATCACGAAGTAGCACGCGCCGTCGTCCAACTGACCGTACAAGAACACGCGAGCCGTGTTCGGATGCGAAAGCTGACTCATCGCCCGCGCCTCGCGTCGGAATCGAGATACCAAGTCGCTGCGTGAGAGGTATCGAGAGTGGAGAATCTTGATGGCGACGTACCGATTCATGTCGGGCTGCTCGGCGCGATAGACCGCGCCCATCCCGCCCTTCCCGATCTTCTCGACGATGCGGAACTGGCCGGCGACCTCTTTGCCCATGTACGGATCGCTCACGGGGTCAGGTTAGCACTCGAGATGGCGGGCTGTGAGTAAAGTGCGAGCGTGACGAGCGTGATCCATATCGCGTCGGCAATGAGGAGGTGGGTGAGCTGGAGCCAGACCGGCGCCAACAACGCTACATTGACGAAACCCACTGCTATTTGGATCAGCGACAACGCTCCGAGACCCAGGGCCGAAGATCGGTTCGAGGGCTCGTCCCGGAGAAGCAAGCCGGCGAGCCAGACGAGATAGCCCGAGCCCAAGATGGCGATGACGGGATGCCACAGGCGTAATCGGAGAAAGACGTGTGACGAAGGCGAAAGATCCTCACGAAGGGCTTCGGCCAAGCTCTCCGCTGGGAATAGCGTGTCCCCAAGCGCGGCGACCGCCCCACTCACCCCGGCAAGGAGAAGCAGAGCGGCGGCGACCCCGAAGAGCCGGCGACTCCGCGTGTCGCGACGCCAACATACGCCCTCGTCCCGCCAAGCGCCGAGGGTCATCCAGGTGAGCGCCCCGAGAAGGAGAAACGTGTTGATCAAATGCGCCGACATCCAAGTCGCCCGCGCCGACGAAGGATTGTCTGCCACCATTCGGAAGAGCACCAGCCCTGCCCCGACGAGCGCCTCGGTCGTCATGAAGAAAAAGCTCCAACCGGCGGCAGCTCTCGTGGCATGACCGCGGGCGAAGAGACCACGCGCGACGAGCCACATCACCAGGGTCCAAATCCAGGCAAAACCGGAAGTCAGCCGGTGGGTGAGCTCGATGATGGTCTTGGTAGACGGGGCGACAGGGAGTGCGACGCCGTTACAGAGTGGCCAGTGAGCTCCACAGCCGTCGCCCGAAAGCGACGCGCGAACGTAGGCACCCCATAAAATGACCGCTACCGTGTAAGGAAGCAGCGCGGTTGCCGCGACCGCAAAGCGCCTTTGAGAACGCACCGCGGTACGATGGAGTCGAACTCAACCCTCGTCAACGATCACGAATCGCATCGTGCGATCGGTGCTTCCGCGTCGATAGTCGACGATGATATCAGAGGCAGTCCGGAGCTCTTTCCAGATTGCCGCCGCGTGTTCTGGGCGTGAGATCGGCTTGCCGTTGATACTCGTCACGGTGTCACCGGGGCGTAAGTCGAGCGAAGCGTAGGTCAGGTCTCCGGCGAAAAGCGTCACGATCCGAAAACCCACGAAGGCGCCCTTATTGAACTCTGGCTCGATCTCGACGTTGCTGAGATATCGTCCAAGGCCCTGGTCGAGCACACGGATGAGCTGATGTCGTCGGATAACTCCGGACGTCACCCGGGGGAACTCCGGCATCAGGTCGCTCTTGGGCGCCGGCTCTTGGCCCGGCAGTGGCTCGTTCTTTTCTTCCCACTCTTCGTCGTACTTGGGCTGCTTTTCTGCCGGCGCCGTCAGGGGGTCCTCGTCGCCGGAAGTCTCCCAGGTCGAATCGCCCATCATGTCCTTTTGCAGCTTACTGTTTTGACAAGCCGCGAAAGTAACGAAGACCAGCATCAGCAACACGGAAACTACAAAGCGCATCATGGAGACTCTCCTCGGAGGGCGGCGACCTCGGCCCAGATCGCTTCGGCCACACCCTCGATGTCACGGTTGGCGTCTATGTGACGAATTCTATCATCAGGGAAAAGCTCGTCGATAGTCGAATAAAAGGCAGCCAGCTCGGCCTGCATGGCGTCGGTTTCGTAGAGCTCGGGACTTCCGGAACGAGACCTGCGCCGACTGGCAGCGACCTCGGGGCTGACGTCGAGAACGAGGGCGAGATCGGGCCTCCGTGCACGGCGATTGAGCTCGCGCACCCAGCGTGCTGCCTCAGACCCGCCTCCGCTGCTCACGGTCTGGTACGCCACAGAGGAATAGTCGTACCGATCGCAGAGGATCGATACGCCGTCGGTCAGGTTTGGCACGATCTCGGCCTCTAGGTGGTCGAGGCGGTCGGCGGCGAACAGAGCCGCCATGGTGGCCCAGCTCGAAGGATGAGCCCCATGATGACCCGGCACGACCACGCGACCGGTCAGGACTTGTCGAATCAACATCCCGATGGGTCCGTCGCTCGGCTCGCGGGTAATGTGAACCGGCAAACCCTTGGCGGTGAGCCGGTCAGCGAGCCGCACACACTGAGTCGTAGTCCCGGAGCCGTCGATCCCTTCGATCACGATGAAATGACCTTCGATCATCGTCTATCCTCTTTGGTGCTGCCGAACTTGAAGGTCGCACCGAGCTGCGCGTAGATCTTCGAGTCGGGCCGTCCGCCGCCGAAAACGTCGCCCAGCACGCGTCGCCGATCCCCCGCTACGATACCCTCGACCTCGACCCATACGTTCCACTTTCGCGTCACGACGATCTCGAGCGAACCACCGAGGCGCCCGCGAACGACGTTCTGCCGAGAGCTTGCCACGACTATATCGCTATTGCGATCGGCAAAATCCCAACGGTCGCTGTTGAAGTCCATCGCCATCCAAATCGATAACGCGCCTCTCGGAGGGAAGTGCAGACTGAAAATCGCGTCCAGGCTGATGAAGAAGTTGTTCGCCGGGTGGCTGTTGCCCATCAAGTCGCGTTGCGCGGGGCCAACGCCGCCGCCGACCTGGAGATCGCCGCCGACCGAAAAATTGTTGCTGACGCGCCAGCCAGCTTTCGTCGTGATCGCCACGTCGGTCAGTCGGCCAAACGTTCCGACCCAGATTCCGATGTCGAGAAATTTGGTGAGTCCGGTCCGAAGGTCCAGCGAAGCCAACCAAGGCCACCCGGCGGAGAAGTCGAGGGCTGCGACTCCGACCGGAACCGGCGCACCGGCGTGCGTAACGGTATTACGGAGTGCATCGTCGCGCTCCGCCTGCTTGTCACGGACCTCTCCGCTCACCGGAACGCTCGTAGGCGACAGGATCACTTGGATCACTCGCACCGTCATCGACTTTTCGAGCCGAACCTGTTCGGTGTGCGCGTGATAGCCCTCCGCCCGCACTTCGATGCGGTGGCTACCCGGCGAAAGATCGCCCTCCCAGGGGATCGGTCCCAGAAGCTCCCCGTCGACGAAGAGCTGCGCCGCCGGAACGTTGGTCTCGATTCTGACGGGAACCCCCAACGGGGACAGCTCGGCGTAGACCTCGCAGTCTCGCGCACGACCGACCGAGCACGTGCGGCGGACCTCGCGATACCCTGGCGCGCGCACCACGATGGTATGCGTTCCGAGCTCGGCGGGCTCGATCGTGACCGGCGGCGCTCCGTATTCTTCCCCGTCGATGGCGATTGACGCGTCGGGCACGTTCGCGCGGACCAAAATGCGCGCGACGTCCGTGCTCGTCGTCGTAAAACGAATCGAGGCCACTCTCTCCCGACCTGCGACCACCATGACCGTCTGCTCGACTGGCTCGTAGCCGGGGGCCCGCGCGATGACGACGTGCTCGCCCGGCGTAAGCCCACCCTTTGCGGCGGGAGAGACTCCGATGTCGGCTCCGTCTAGACTGATGATCGCGCCGGGCACGTTCGTGATGACGCGAAGACTTCCAAGATCTGGAGCGATGCGGATCGAGGCGTCCAAGGTGACCCGCTGGTTCGCTGTGATCATGACTGTTTTGGCAAAGGGCTTGTAGCCATCGCCGGGGCTCCTGATCTCGACGAGGTGCTCCCCAACTTCCAGTCCGTCGAGGACGAGCGGAGTCGCCCCACGTTGTTGTCCGTCGATGAAGACCGGCAACCCCGTGACGTCCGCCGTCACCAAGAGGGATCCTGTCTTTGCCTCCTGTGGCCGCAAGATCACTGGGATCTTCAGAACCTGGCCGCTCTCGAGGTCGACCCACTTCGAGAAGGTGACGAAGCCGCGCTTACCGACTTGAACCAGGTGCCGCCCCGGCACGAGCGTCTCGCGAAGTGGAACGCTTCCCGCTGGCTTTCCATCGAGCCTGATCGACGCGCCCGAGGTGGCTTCGTCCCCAGCGGTGATGACCACCACACCTGGAGCGGCTTGCTGTGCCGCGCCCTCGGCGGCGATGCCGGCCAGACCGATCACGAGCACAATCCGCACCAAACCATCGACGCTGTACAACCGTTGCATAATTCCTCGGACGCGCGTCGCTTGGGCGGATTCACTCCCGACCCAAGCGCCTCGCTAATGTTTACCCCCACCCCTGTGCACTAGGTAAAAAAGTGACCGACTTCCATCGCCGAGCTGTCTCCGATGAGGCAAGAATTTTCGAGCGCGAAGGATCAAGGGGCCACAAACAAGACTTCGTATGGATCGGGCTCGAGGACCTCGTCCACGGTCACTCCGAGCGGCGGCAGGACGCGCGGCAGAGGCGGCGGATCGTCGACCTGCTGAAAATCGAACTGCTCGAGCTCGGCAAGCCCATAGGCGAGTGGTTCAGGGCCGATGCGCTGCCGCTTCGCCATGTGTTCGAGAAGTCGTCCCATTTTGCTCCGGATGCTTTTCGTGAGCGCGTCACGCTCATAGTAGACGTGGTAGCGCTTTGGGGATGGCAGAATGCACGCCAGGAAAGCCGCCTCCGCAGGACTCAAGTCACTCGGTATGCGCCCGAAGTAGTGCAACGCTGCGTTCTTCAGACCGTAGATACTCGGTCCGTATTCGATGACGTTGAGATAGAGCTCGAGAATCTCGTCCTTGTTGAGGGCGTTCTCGAGCCACCACGTCAGAATCACTTCTTGGGCTTTGCGTGCGAGGGTTTTCTCTCGCTGTAAGTAGAGGTTCTTCGCAAGTTGCATCGAAATCGTGCTGGCTCCGACCACGTAGCGACCCTCTTGCAGATTGCGGACGAGCGCATCTCGGATGGCCCACGGGGCAAAGCCGCCGTGGTCGTAGAACCGCGCGTCCTCGTGGCTGAGGACGGCTTCGATCAGGAACGGGCTAACGTCGACCAATGGAACCCAGTTGGCAGTCGTCGGGCCGGTCACCATCGTGAAGACGGTCTCGTCGGGCTCTACGACTTTGTGCCGAAACGGCTGGCGAAAGCGTTCGACTCGCACCCAGCGCGGGATTTGCTCGAATTCGCAGAGATTGCGGACGCGGATCGAAAGCCCGGTGGCCTCCAGATCGCGTGAATCGAGAGCGATGCGCGCGAGCGCGCTCCAGTTACCCGACCACGCAAAGCCTCGAAGGCTGCCGAGCACGTCTTGGGGAATGGCGCCGACGACATCATTGCAGGGGGTGGGCGGCAGTTCCGCGGTCAGATCGGCTCGATAGTGCTCGGCTGTTCGTTCGAGCTCCCCGTTCACCAGGACATGCGTGTCGCCGAGCCGAATGCGGCCCTGGTCGATCACGAGTCGGCGCTGGGCCGGAAACCAGGTGCCCTCGCCTGCAAGGTCGAAACCGATCTTCTCGATGGGTTCGGGTGCGATGCGCTCTGAGAAGAGGGCCGCATTGCGGAGCGCGGCCTTGCCCTCGATGCGAAACCGGTCGGGCGAATCGGCGCGGAGATCGAGCTCGGCGGTCACAGTGCCTGCCTCCGCGTCGTAAAAAGGAACCACAGGAACGAACGGCGCGACGAGGGCAAGGGAAATTCCGCGAACGATGACGTTTCCTTCTGCCTGAGCTTTGCTCGGTTGCACACGGAGATCGACGTTGAGGGTGCCCTCGTTCGATGTATGTCCACCCATCAAGAATCGGAACCAACCGTCGCCGTTGCCGGTGAGCGCAACCGCAAGGTCTTGTACGCGCTCGGCGCGACCGTCGGGCGTTCGACTCTCGATCGTCAGGTCTGAGAGCTTGATCTCCGATTCGACGCTCAGGCGTGAAAGAAACGGCGGTTGTGCATTTGGACCGATATCGGAGGGCGGCTCCGCGGCGTCATCTGGCTCGGGGGCAGCCCGCGACGCACGCAGCACCTGCAAAGCTTTGCGAACTCTGGGAGCCAACGGCTCGTTTTCACCGACCGCAGCGCCCAGCCACCGAACACTTGCGCCGTCGACCGAGAGCTCGCGCAGCGCCCACGTTCCGTTCTCCCGATGCAGCGCAAGCGTCGTCGGACCGATGCGTGCGTGGTCGCCGATCGTCACTCCGATTAGAGTTTCTGCGATCGAGGTGCGTAACTCATTCGACTTCTTGCTGAGGTCGACGTCGCGCATTTGCACGAGCGCGCCCTCTGTGTCGCGAACCCGCACAGTGAGGTCGGTTATCAGGTACTCACGTCCTTTACCGGGCGAACCGGACGCAGTAGCGGACGAAGGTGGACGAAGTGCGAGTTTGCTCTCGATCTCGGAAAGCGAGGCCTCGATACCGGGGTGGCCGAAGTCGACCGATACGTCGATCCCATCGGCGTAGATCGCGTCCACTGCACGCGCTCCGGAAAACAATGCAGCGAGCGGACTCACCCGCGCGTCCACACGATTGGCGCGTACGAGCAGACCTCCGCCGCGACCGCGAAGCTCGACATTCTTCAACTCCACACCGCGTAGACCCAGGTCGGCCGCGGCGATGTCGGCGTCGAGCCCAAAGCGGTCATGGATCAGCTCCGAAGCTCGGGCCGCTGCGTGGCGCGCGCCCCACGTCCACAGAGCCACCACCACGAGGACCGACACCAACCCAACCGCGACTACCCATGCGCGCCGCTCGCTGAGGAACCGCAGCATCCCGCGGTGAGTATGCCGCTTCTACAATGGGAAGCCTAATAAAGCTTTCGACTGTCGATTTGGATGGTGACCGGTCCGTCCACGCTGGATTGCACGAGCATCATCGCGCGAAAGGTGCCTGTTTCGACGGGCACGCCTTTGGCACGCAACCCATCGACGACTTCGAGGTAGAGCCGCTCGGCATCGGCCGGATCTGCTGCACCGTCAAACGAAGGACGCCGCCCGCGTCGAACGTCGCCAAGAAGCGTGAACTGCGAAACGACTAAAACCGCCCCACCGATTTCGGTGACCGACGATGACATTCGCCCTTGGTCGTTCGGGAACACGCGAAGCCCAGCAATCTTGTTGACGGTGTAGCGAACATCATCCGCCTCGTCCCCCTGCGCCGCACCGAGGTAGACCAAGAGGCCACGTTCGATCGAGCCGACGACCGAACCTTCGACGGTCACACTTGCTTCGTTGACACGCTGCACCACGGCGCGCATGCGGGCTTCAGTAGCACAGTGTGAATCGTCTTGCCCGATCGGAACGATGCTCAATACTCCTCGGGATGAAACCGGTTGTGGGGCTGACGGGTGGGATCGCATGTGGCAAGACTACCGTCGCGAGAATATTTGGCGACCTCGGCATTCCGGTGATCGATGCGGACATTCTCGCGCGTCAAGTCGTCGAGCCTGGAACGCCAGGTCTCGCGCGCATCGTCGAGACGTTTGGCGAGGAAGTGCTCGATGCCGAAGGGCGCCTGGACAGAAAACGACTCGCGGACCTCGTGTTCGAGGACGAGCAGGCCCGGGCGAGCCTCAATGGGATCCTGCATCCCTTGATCGGGGCGGCCGGCGCTCAGCACATCGCCAACCTCCAAGATAGCCCCGCTCCGTACATCCTTTATGAGGCGGCGCTTCTGGTCGAGACGGGCTCCTACAGGGCTTTTTCGGCGCTAGTCGTGGTCAGCGCCGACGAAACGGTGCAAAGAGCGCGCCTGGTGGAGCGTGATCACTTCACGGAAGAGGAGGCGGACACCCGAATCGCGTCTCAGCTACCGCTCACCGAAAAAACCGCGGTAGCAGACTTCGTGGTCGTGAACGACGGTGATCTAGCAGCAACCCGCTCGCAGGTTTTGACGGTTCATGAGAAGCTCGTGTCGCGCTTTAGTCAGGAGGGATCGGCATGATGGGGGGTTCTGCAAGGGCTGCGTTGGTGACGGGCTTTCCGGGAAGGCAATTGGCGGTGCACCTGGTGCGCGAGCTTTGCCGAGACGAGCGGCTTTCGATTCACTGTCTCGTCACGGAGAGCCAACGAGAACGTGCGCTCGCGCTCGTCGCTCAGCTGCCCGCCTCGGCGCATTCACGCATCTCGTTGCTGATCGGCGACCCACGCGCGCTCGACCTCGGGCTCAGTGGGGAAGAATTCAGGACGCTAACGGAACGGCTTGGGGTCATTCACCACTGCGCCTGCATCACAGACCCTGCTGGAACCAAAGAAGAGGGCGCGGGCAACGTAGCGGCCACGGCCGAAATCCTCGAGCTGGCCGAGAGCTCGCCCCATCTCAAGCGACTGGTGTGTTGGTCGAGCGCGATCGTTTCCGGCAATCGCGAAGGCTTCGTCATGGAGGACGACCTGAGCGAAGCCGAAGGCTTTCGAAATCCGATCGAAGAATCACTCTACAAGGTCGAGCTGATGGTCCGGGAAGCCGCCGAAGAGCTCCCCGTTGTCATCATCCGCCCAGCGCTTTTGGTGGGGGACTCGGTTACCGGGGAAGTCGAGGACCTCAACGGGCTCTATCTCCTCATCCGATTCTTGTTGAGCGCGCCCGATGACTTCCGGATCCCGGCACCCAGTCGGACAGGGGTCCGGATCAGTGCGATCCCCGTTGACTACGCCGTAAAAGCCGGGCTCCAGATCGCCACCGACGACCGTTCGCTTGGTCGCACGTTCCACGTCGTCGACCCGAAGCCGGTCACGGTGCAGCACGCGCTCCAACTCTTTGCCGAGGCAACGGGAAAGCCGCTCCCGAAAGAGCACGACCCGCTCAACCTGGCCACGGCTCTGTTGCGAGCGCCAGGGCTCCAGCGCTTCACCCACACGACCCGCGCCTTCCTCGACCACCTCAGGGCCGACGTCGTCTACGATGACCGCAACACTCGAGAGCTCCTCCGCGGAAGCCGAATCACCTGCCCCCCACTCGACAGCTACGTGGACCTAATGGTGGAACAGGCGAGACGCGGACCCGGCAAAGCGACTGTAACGCCGCGCCGCTAGTTGTCAGTCGCAGTGTCAGTGTCAGTGCCAGTGTCAGTGTCAGCGCCAGGGCCAGTGTCAGCGTCAGCGTCAGTGCCAGCGTCAGTGCCAGCACCAGCGCCAGTGTCTCCGTTCTTCCGCTTTCGCTTCCTCTCCTTCTGCTTCTCTTGGACCTGCTTGGCCCCCTTTGTGGCGACCGAGATTGCACCGGAAATGTAAAGGATGATGGCCGCGCGTGTCGCTTGTGTGCGTCTGTACGAAACGACGTCCGTGTTCTCGTCGAGGACCGCGGCGAGCGCGTCGCCCTTGCCAAATAGCCCGGTCGCTCCCACCGTGAACCGGTATCCCTTTGTATCGACGCCAATCGCCACGGAGGCTCCCCACATATTGACTTGGTCCGGTGTGTACTCCTGCGAAGTCTCAGGGACGTCGGGGGCCGCTGAAAAGTTCGTGAAGAGGCCACCGGCGACCACGGCCTTACCGAACTTGTGTTCGGCCCCGATGGAGAGGTTCGGGGTCCACCGCCGCGCGATCGATGACGAGAAGTAGACCCCCGAGCGAACATCGATGTTCTCGAGCTCGGCGGGTCGCCCGAACAGCGTGCCGTCTTTCACGGGGCCGGTTACGGCGGCATCAAATGAAAGCAAGGTCTCTTCGTTGATCTGGAAACCAAAGCCTGCGCGGAGCTCGAACGGAATGGGCATTTTCGCCTTGATGCTCCCGGAGTCGAAAAGGAAGAACGTCGGTTCGTCGGGGCTGATGTCGGTGGTGATGCGACGGAGGACATCACCCTTCTGCTTCAGCGGAATCCCTGGTGTCTGAACCATCATGCCGATCGCCCATTGGGAATTGATTTGGTGGAGCCATCCCAAACGCGGGACGAAATGGTACGCGCGGACCCCGATCGAGCTGCTCGCCGTTACGGAGTCCCCACCCACGCGAAGACCGGTTTGCTCGTCGAAGGTGCCGCCCAGGGCAATGCCGATGTCCTCCCCGTAACCGAAGGCCTGGTCCGAAAGAAAGATTGTAAATCCGACCGCCGACTTCTTGGTCACCTCGGCCGCGAAGGAAACACCGTACCAGCGGGAACGGTAGTTGTTGTCGACGCGAAGATCGAGACTGAAGGTTGGATCGTTTTGGGCGGTGCCGATATTCAGTCTGTTGCGTGCGACCTCGACCGTGCTGTAGCCGACGGCAAACTGATGGTCGTCGCCGAACTTCTTGGGACCCACCTTGACTGCCGTTCCGACGAAGCGTGGCAGGGCTGACGTGCCCGTGGAGTCGAAGGTCTCGTCCCTTTGAGGCGAATCGAACGCATTCTCGATCTTGTACTTGGTGAATACGATCGAGGCGAAGCTTCCCTGGAGCTCAAAGCGTCCTCCCCGCACCAAGCCAGCGGGATTGTAGTAAGCGGCGGAAGAATCGGTGGCTACTCCGGTGAAGGCCCCGCCGAGGCCCACCGCGTGGTCGCCGATCGGGATAGAACGGTAGTACAAAGCCTGCGCCTCGGCGCGGGTGGGCAGAGCACCAAGAACGATCGCCAATAGGAGCAGCAGCGATACCCGCGACGGCCATCCCCCGCCCCCCCCTGGGTCCACGATCACGCACACACGAGTGTTATGACCAAGAGTGCGCCAAGAATAAAGGCCCTTCTACTGCGGGCAGGGCGCGACCGGATGACGCCACGACCAGACCGTGGCATGATGCGCTCCATCTTGTCATCGGGTAGACAATGATGGCGCGCTGGAGAGTGGTGCTTCTTGCTTGGGTGGCCTTAATGACGACGGGCTTCGTGAGGAGACGATCTGTGGCGCGTCAGCCCTTGCTTAGAGGCTTGTTTCAGGTCGCGTTTTTTTACTTAGGCGTCGCGGCGCTGTGTGTGCCAACCAACGGCCGCGCGCAGCCCACCACGGCCTGTGACTTCATGTGCCTGGACTTTTTTCCGACCTGCAATGAGGTGACTTGCGTGATCGGCGAAGTTTGTAATGGCACGGCGGCTACCGACTGCATCTTTGGATCGCCCGACTCGGACAGCATACGAGGGCATGGCGATACCGATTGCATTTGCGGCAATGATGGCGATGATACCATCTACGGCGGCTCGATTTTGTTTCCACTGGGCGTGGACGCCGGTGACCTGATCGAGGGCGGAGCCGGAAGTGACACGATCTTTGGCCAACTCGGCGCTGACCAGATCAACGGCAACGACGGCAACGACGTCATCGAAGGCGGCGACGGCGACGACTTCCTCTTTGGCGATGCCGACAACGACGATATCTCAGGCGGCGATGGCAACGACACGATAACGGGCGACTCCGGCGCCGACATTCTGCGCGGCGACTCCGGGGACGATACGCTCATCGGTGGCACCGAAAACGACTTTCTGTTCGGCGGAATCGGCGCGGATAGCCTCACCGGCGGCGGCGGAGACGACAGCCTGAATGGAGAAGGAGGGAACGACCCTCAGCTGGACGGTGGCGACGGGAACGACACAATCAGCGGCGGCCCCGGGATTGACAACGCCAATGGCGGCCCGGGGGACGACACGCTCAACGGCGGCGCGGGGGACGACACGCTCAACGGCGGCGACGGGACCGACGTCATCAACGGCGGCGACGGCATGGACATCCTCAACGGCGGCGGTGGGCCGGACCGCGTCAACGGAGATGGTGGGGACGACTTGATCAACGGCAACGCGGATAACGACCGCCTCGATGGTGGGACCGGTATCAACACCGTGAACGGAGGCACGGGCACGGACGTCTGCCTCAACTTCACGTTCACCGACTTCACTTGTGAGTTGTTTACGCACGCCACGCTGGATTCGTTCATTTCGTTCGTGGAGCGCCGCTCCGTCGTCGTACGATGGTCGACGTCTTCGGAGGCGGGAACCATGGGCTTTCGGGTGCTCCGTGAAGAGGGAGGCGAATGGATGCCGATCCACGACGGCCTACTTCCGGGATTGCTAGCCTCGCCGCAAGGAGGCATCTACGACCTTCGCGACAACGGGGCGCGGCCCGGTCAACCTCAACAGTATCTCGTCATCGAAGTCGACATCCGGGGAATCGAATCGGAGCATGGACCCTTCGACGTCGTACCTGACTCCGAGGGCGAGAGCCTCCTCAGCGAAGAAGCGAGATACGGGCGCGAGCCTCATGCGACGGCTTCCGCGGGACTCGTCCAGAAGTCGCTCGAGTCTGACAAGCAGAGTGCGGGGCAACCTGTGGCGCTCTACTTCGGCGTCGAGCGCACGGGCCTCTACGCCGTCTCCGCGGCGGAGATCGCCGCTGGGCTTCGGGTGGACGAGTCGGAAGTTCAAGCCTGGATCCAGGCTGGCGAGCTTCGACTGACCGAGGGCGGAGAGAGCGTGGCCTGGACAGCCGCCGCGGACGGTTCGGAGCTGTCCTTCTTCGGCCTCGAGCGTGAAAGCCTTTACACGACGGAGCGCTTCTATCGTCTTTCGGTCGCCCGCGGTGACACGATGACCGAGCGCTCGGTGAGCCCCGATACGATCACCGATGGGCTCGTATTCGCGGACACCGTACACCTCGAGGAGAACCTCATTCAAGGCATCCTCGTTGCGCAAGATCCCAACGAAGACTACTGGTATTGGCAGCTGGTCACCGCGAGCCCCGACATTCCGACCGACGCGGAAACGTCTTTCGCCCTCGAGGACGTCGCAGGTGGCGGTAGCCTTCGCGTGCGTCTCCACGGTGTCTCCTACGACCCGCACTCGGTCGACGTATGGGTCAACGGCACATTGCTAGGCACCACTCGATTCCTCGGCCTTCAGGCACACGAGGCCGTGTTCGCAATCCCCGATGGCTTGCTCGACACCAACAACAGACTTCGGGTGGCGCCCAGTGAGCCCAGCGACAGCATATTCTTCCTCGACGCGGCCGATGTCACCTACATGCGTGGCTACGACACCTCGTCTGAAACGCTTCAGTTCCGCGCCGAGCAAGCCGCATCCGTGGAAATCGGCGGCCTCACAAACGGCGGTACGCGGTTCTTCGACGTGACCGACCCCCAACGGCCAGCCAAGTTGGTGGATGCCGTGATCGGAGCGTCAGGCGCTCGACTCGCGATCGAACCTGCGATCGAATACTTCGCGGTCGCACCCGGCGAGCTGCTTCGGCCGAGCTCGAGCTGGGCAGACGTCGCATCCGATCTGCGGAACGCCAACAACCGCGCCGACTACCTGATCATCGCACCGGCCAGTTTCATCGACGAGGTCGAAGAGCTTGCAACCTACCGAGAGACAGACGGGTTCATGGTGCGAATCGTCGAGCTTCAGGACATCTTCGACGAGTTTGCCAACGGCTCCCCGAATCCGAATGCCATTCGGGAGTTCCTGCGTTTCGCGAACGAGACTTGGACGACCTCGCCCCGCTTCGTCGTGCTCGTCGGCAAGGGGTCGTTCGATTATCGCGAGATACTCGGGCCTGCCATCAACCTATTACCGCCGATCATGGCGCTCACCCATGCGGGGATGGCGTCGTCCGACACGAAGTACGCCGACTTCCTCGGCGACGATGGCATGCCCGACGTCGCGATCGGCCGTCTCCCCGTGACCTCGGGTGCCGAGCTCAACACAATCGTTCGACAGATCATCGACTACGAGAACGCCTTCGACACCATTGGCAATGGCATCACCCTGTTCGCCGACGCACCAGACCCCCAGGGTGACTTCGCCGCAATGCAAGATGACATCGCTGCCCAGCTGCCGGGCATTTGGGAGCCGACAAGCGTGTATCGCTCGCAGTTCGAAGACGTGGAAGCTACGCGGGCCGCTTTCTTCGAGGCGGTGAAACGGAGCCCCCGTGTGGTCAACTACTTCGGCCACTCGGGCATGACCACGCTCGGCAAGAGAGAACCGCTTTTCGGGGTCGCCGACCTCGAAACGATGACGATCGATGAGACTCAACCGATCTTCGCCGCGATGACGTGCTTGGCATCGCGCTTCGAAGTCCCCGGCGTGATCTCCCTCGGAGAGGCCCTCCTCGTCGACGAGGAAGCTGCCATCGCAGTGTGGGGGCCCTCAGGGAACTCAGTCAACGAGTACGCGACTCTCCTGTCGAGCGCATTCCTGGACGAGCTCCATGCCGGTATCGAAACCCGGATCGGCCCCATCATCAACCGGGCGTTCAGCCAGCTGGACGGCATGGAGGACGGTCGCGACATGGTCGAGATCTACCATCTGCTCGGTGACCCTGCGCTTCGTGTAGCCAAGGGAGCTGCGCCACCTGATGGAGCTGGCAACGATGGCGACGGCCCACAACCCCCAATCGACCAACTGACCGAGGGCGGTTGCTCGGTAGGATGGACGAACAGGAACACCGCCGGCGCAACCCTACTCCTAATCGGACTAGCCCTCCTGATCAGACGACGGCGACACTGACACTGGCACCGTCGCTGACGCTGACACTGGCGCTGACACTGGCGCTGACACTGGCACTGTCGCTGACACTGCTCACAAGGAGTAGGTGACCCGGCCCGCGGCGCGGGATGGGCAGCACAGCGATGGGGAGGAGCCCGCGTAAGGATCCATAATTATCCGCAAGGGCGACCGGGGCCCCATCGCGAGCACGCCCGTGCCGTGTCGCGGGCCGGGTCACCGGTTGACGGAGCCTAGATCCCCGCCAGCGTCATCGACGAGACCCGGAATGTCGGCGACGTGATCGCGGTCCTGTAGTCTAGATCGTTTGCCACGGCGTCGATCCGTTGCAGGATCTGGTCGAGGTTCAGCGAGATCGTCACCTCGGAGACAGGCTCGCAGAGCTCACCGTCTCGAATCAGAAAACCCGATGCGCCGCGGCTGAAGTCGCCTGTCACTGCGTTGAAGCCGAAACCCATCATGCCGGTCACGTAGAGGCCATGCTTGGTGTCGGCGATGAGCTCTTGACGCGATTGGGAGCCCGCCTCGAGAACGAAGTTGCTGGTCGAAGACGAGATCCCTCCGGCAGGAGACCGTGAGGCACTGGCGGTGCTCTTCAGGCCGAGCTTTCGGGCGCTGTACGTGTCCATCAGGTACGTCCTGAGCACCCCACCCTCGACGACCACGTTGCGGCGCGACAGCAATCCCTCTCCATCGAACCCTCGCGAGCCGGGAGCTCGCGGCAACAGTGGATCATCGGCGATCGCCACGAGATCGCTTGCCACCTTGGAGCCGACTCGGTCGACGAGATAGGAGCTCTTTCGCCAGATCCCGCCGCCGAGAACGCAGCCCGCAAACAGCCCGACGATAGACCGAGCGGCGTCTCGATCGAACACGACGGGAAGCTCTTGTGTCGGAAGCTTGGTGGCGCCCAGCTGTGCAACGGTGCGACGCGCGGCCTCTCGGCCGACTTTGTTGCTGTCTTCCAGGTCGGCGTAGTGTCGCGAGGCTGACCAATAGTACCCACTCCGCTTCTTGCCTCCTTCATCGTCTGCCACGGGATTGACCACAACCGACGCGTACGTTCCGCGGTCGCCCCCTGCGAAGCCACCGCTGGTCACGAGCGCGCTGAAGCCCGCCGCTCGGCTGAACGACGCCCCCTCGCTATTCGTGATACGCGGATCGAGCTCGAAGGCGGAACGCTCGCCGCGGAGCGCCAGCTCGAGCGCTTCATCGGCAGCCACCCGGCTCACGGCGTCGTCGAAGGTATCCAACTCCGCCCACGCGGTGGGAGACGAGAGCTCGGAGGGATCCGGCGGCCCGGCGAATTCGTCCGCTTCGCTGAGTCGAGCGAGCTCCATGGCGTCCTCGATCAGCATGCGTTGCCCCGCTGGGCTCAAATCGCTGGTGTACGTCGAGGCGACGCGCTGCCCGACCATGACGCGAAGGCCGAGTGCGCGCGATCTCGCTTCCTCGACCAGCTCTGGCTCACGAATGCGAACCTTGACCGAAAGGTGCGAGCCGTCATGGACGCTGGCTTCGGCAACGTTGGCGCCCGCCCCGAGTGCGCGCTCCACGACGGAACGCCCGAGATCGATCAGCACTGCTGGATCTTCGCCAGCCTTTTTGAACATCAACCCGTCACCTGAGTGCCACCGACTGTCATCGAGGAAATCTTGATGGTCGGACAGCCGACCCCGACCGGCACGGATTGTCCTTCCTTGCCGCACGTCCAGATCCCATCCGAGACCTCGAAGTCGCTTCCCAGCATGACGACTCGACGCATGGCCTCTGGACCGTTACCGATCAGGTTCACGCCCTTGAGCGGCGCGGTGATCTTGCCGTCTTCGATGAGGTATCCCTCGGTCAACGAGAACACGAAGTCCCCATTCGAGATGTCCACCTGCCCGCCACCGAATCGCTTGGCGTAGACCCCTCGGCTCACACTGCGAACGATGTCTTCTGGCGCGTCTTTCCCTCCAAGGAGCATCGTGTTGGTCATGCGAGGCATGGGATGGGATCGAAAGCTCTGCCTCCTGCCGTGCCCGTCGGGGGCGGTTCCGAAGAAGTCAGCGCTGTGTCGATCTTGCATGTAGCCGCACAAGATGCCCTCCTCGATGAGCACCGATCGCGTCGGCAGCTGACCCTCGTCATCCACGTTGATCGACCCACGCGAGCCCTGAAGCGATGCGTCGTCCACGACTGTGCAAAGCTCGCTCGCCACTTCCTGGCCCACCTGATCGGTGTAGTTGCTCGTCTTCTTCCGGTTGAAATCCGCCTCGAGCCCGTGGCCGACCGCCTCGTGGAGCAGGATCCCGCTATCGCCAGGGGCCAATACGACATCCATCTCGCCGGCGGGAGCCTCTCGGGCATCGAGCATGACGAGAGCCTGGCGTACAGCTTCCTCTGCGTGCCACTCGGGACTGGTGTCTTCGAAATAGTCGAGGCCCACCCGACCGCCGCCGCCAGACGAGCCGGATTGACGTTGGCCGCCGTCTTCTACGATGACGCGAACACCGAAACGAATCAGGGGTTGCCTGTCACGCGCCATGTGACCGAGGCTGTTCGCGATCAGGATCTCTCGAACGCTTTCGCTGAACGAAGCGTCGACTCGCACGACGCGCGGATCGCTCCTGCGTGCCGCAAGGTCTGCTCGCTCGAGTAGTGCCTTCTTGGTGGCTCCGTCGACGTCGAGCGACTCTGCAGCCACCGGATAACGGTTCGGAGTATCGCGCAGAGTGACTTCGAGCGGTGCGACCGGCCGGTTTCCGGATGCGATCTGGGCAGCGGTCTCGGCCGCCCGCTTCATCGTGTCATAAGCGAAGTCCTCGCAGTAGGCGTAGCCGGTTGCATCGCCCTTCATAACCCGCACCCCGAGGCCCATGGAGACCGCGCGACGAGCGGACTTCAGAATCTGTTCGTCGTACGCATAGCTTCCGCTCACCGAGTACTCGAAGAATAGATCGGCGTAGTCGCCTCCTTGGCCGAGTGCGACGCGAAGAAGACGCTGAGCCACGTCCCCGTCGATCGCGTGAGAGCCCCCTTGGCCAAACGGTGCGTGATAGCGGCCTGTCATCGACTGAGCAGGACTCTAGGGCTCGGGCCCTCAACTGGCCAGCTTCTAGCGATCGAACGTGTCAATTACCGTATCGATGATGCGGGCTTGGCGCGCCTCTCCGAGCCCCGAGAAGATCGGGAGCGCCAACACCTCCTCGCTGGCGTTTTCCGCTACGGGAAGCGACCCAACCGCGTAGCCGAGGTAGGCAAAGCATTCCTGTCGGTGGAGTGGCACCGGATAGTAGATCGCCGTCGCGATTTTGTGTCGTTTCAGATTGGTTTGAAGCGCATCTCGCTGCGAGGTGCGAATGACGTACTGATTGTAAATGTGACCCTCGAAGCGTCGCACAGGAGTGCGCAACAGGCTTGGGTCGAGCCTCGCAGCGGCGAAGGCCGCGTCATATCGATCGGCGTTCTGACGCCGAACCGAGGTCCATCCTTCGAGGGCGGGGAGCTTCACCCGGAGGAGCGCGGCCTGAAGCGCATCGAGGCGAAAGTTTCCGCCGACCACGGCGTGATAGTACTTCGGCTTGCTTCCGTGCGCGCGAATCACACGGGCCTTGTCGGCGAGATCGGCATCGTTGGTCGTGACGAGGCCGCCGTCGCCAAAGCCTCCGAGGTTCTTGGATGGGAAGAACGAGAAGCACCCATAGGCGCCCAAGCCCCCGACCGGACCTGCGGGGCTCCTGGTCCCTATCGCCTGCGCCGCATCCTCGATCAACGGCAGTTGGTGCTTTGCTGCGATCTCCCTCAACGCACGCATGTCACATGCTTGTCCGAAAAGATGCACCGGTAGAATCGCTTTGGTGCGTTCGGTCACGGAAGCTTCGACCTGTTCAACATCGATATTGAACGTGTCTGGTCGGATGTCGACGAACACGGGCTTGGCTCCGACTCGAGCGATGCATCCAGCGGTAGCGAAGAACGAGAAAGGCGTCGTGATCACCTCGTCGCCTGCTCCGATGCCGAGCGCCATCAGAGCCACTAGCAGCGCGTCGGTTCCGCTCGATACGCCGATCGCGTGCTCGACTCCGATGTACTTCGCGACTTCTCGCTCGAACGCCTCGACCTCCGGCCCGAGAATGTATCGTCCGGAACGAATGACCTCGGCTGCCTTGTCGATCAAGCGCTGCATCAGCGGCCCGTTTTGGGCCGCAACATCCAACATCGGTATTTGCTCTTCAGGCACGACTCTCCACACGCTCGCAAGAGTGCTCGGTGATTCGATATCGGTCCCCGCATCGCACACACACCCCGTCGCGTCCGAGAACCTCTCCGCAGCGACATGCCCATGCGGTCCGCCGCGCGGGGTTGCCGACGACGACCGCATGGGGTGCTACGTCTTTCGTGACCACGCTTCCAGCGCCGATCAAAGCGTACTCGCCGAGCTCATGACCGCAAACGATGGTGGCATTGGCACCGACCGTCACCCCTCGACAAACCTTGGTAGGCGCAAACTCCTCTTTGCGCTCCACGTGCGCGCGGGGGGTCAACACGTTGGTGAAGACACTGCTCGGACCGAGGAATACATCGTCGTCGATCGTTACCCCGGCATATACCGAAACGTTGTTTTGAATCTTGACCCCGCTCCCGATCTGCACGCCCCGCCCAACGAATACGTTCTGCCCGAGGACACTTCGCCCGCCAATCCGGGCTCCGCGAGACACATGTGTGAAGTGCCAAATCCGAACGTCTTGGTCGAGCTGTACCTCGTCGTCGATGACGGCGGTCTCGTGAACGAAGGGCTCGGCCATCAGCTGCCCCCGTCGAGCTCGATGCGCGCACCTCCACGAGCAAGCGACGCTGCACCCGCTTCGAGCGTGCGCACGACCTCGAGCCCCGATTGCCCATCTGCCACCGGCGCCTTCCGGGTCCGCACAGCATCGAGAAAGGCTGAGCACTCCCTTCGAAGCGGCTCAGCCATCTTGAGCGCCGGGATGCGAATGTCCCCCGTTCGAATGCGAACGCCCTCTTCATAAGAGACGGTTGCGGGAGGCTCGACACCCTTGTCGAAGACCGCGAGCTTTTGATCTGGGGAAGTGTCGTCGAACACCGCCATTTTTCGATCGCCCACGACCGTGAGCTTTCGGATCTTGTGCGGGTCGAGCCAGCTCACGTGAATGTGAGCCATCCGCCCTCCCGGATAGTGCATTGTCGCGAAAACGACATCTTCGACGCCGCGCTCGGGTTGAAGGTAGCACGAACCGGTCGCGCTCACGGCTTGGGGAGGTGCACCGAGCAGATAGTTGGCGACCGAGATGTCGTGCGGGGCCAGCGACCACCAGGCGTTTTCCTCCCGGCGGACTACACCGAGGTTCACGCGTTGGGCATAGATGTAGAGCACGTCCCCAAGCTCGCCACTATGCACCAGCTTCTTGAGACGCTCGACGGCGGGGTGATAGAGGAGCAGATGCCCAACCATCAGGATGCGTTCGTTCCGCTCCGCGAGCGAGCATAGCGACCTGGCCTGAGCGCCGGAAAGGCAAAGCGGTTTTTCGACGAACACATCGCGGCCTGCCACGAGCGCAGCCTCGGCCAGCTCGAAGTGCGATGGGGCGGGCGTTGCCACGACGACCGCCGACACGGAGGCGTCACTCAACACAGCATCGAAGTCCCCAACCGCCGAAACGCTCGGATACGTCGCGGCCATCGTCGTACGAATTGCTTCGTCGCGATCGCAGATGTAGCGCAAATCGGCCGCCGGCAGAGCTGCGTAGTTACGGACGTGGTTCTTGCCCCATCCGCCGGCACCGACGACAGCAACCCCAATTGCTTCGCTCCGACTCAAGCCGCCCCCCGCATCATCGATAGAGCTTAGCAGGGCGGGTGCGCTTCGAGAAAACTCTGGGGGGAGCTGTCAACGAAGCATCGATCTACACTCGGAAACGAAACGCCCCTTCCCGAGCTTCACGCAGTTCAAATAGGCCTGACGCGCGCCCTGGCGGTCGCCTCGGTCGTGGCGAGCGGCGCCGAGGGTTACCCAGGCCAGGGCATTCGCTGGATCGATTGCAGTCGCTCGTTCGGCCAGCTCGGCCGCTTCACGGGTACGTTGCCGTCCGAGCTGCAACCGTGCGAGCTCGGCCAACGCGTCACTCGCCTGCGGATCGAGCTCGATGGCCCGCCGATACGCAGCCACGGCACGCGAACCGCGCTTCAACTGACGCGCAAGCGCGAGCTGAGCCTCATAGGTATCCTCCGCCCCGGTCTTGGCATGAACCGGAGGAGCTCCTGTCTCTGCCGCTTCCGCTGCCCCTGTCACGGCCCCTGCTTCTGTCCCTGCCGCTGCCGCTGCCTCTGTCTCTGCCCCTGTCGCTGCCTCTGTCTCTGTCCCTGCCCCTGTCTCTGTCCCTGTCACTGCCTCTGTCCCTGCCCCTGCCTCTGTCCCTTCCCCTGTCACCGCTTCACCCATTTGCTTAGAGTCTCGCGACGGCAGCAAGTACATCAACGCCACAATTCCGAAGGCCAACAGGGCGATCCACACGAAGCGCGCCGGGCTCTGAGCTTGAGCCTCCTTGGGCACTCGCGCAGCGCCGGGAATGGTCCGTTGAGCGGTGGGGCTCGGAGCTGCCGGCTTGTCGAAGACCTCTTCGTAGGTGAGCGGCGGCGGGTCGGCTTCCGGCGGTTCGCGGTATTCGAGGATCGCATCCCGGTGCTCTTCTTCAACGCGATCGCTCACCACGTCGATCGCCTGGGCGCGCGGAGGCGTCGACCGAACGAATGGGCCGGGGGGTGGGTCCGAGTCGATGATGGCAATCGCTTCCGTAACCTCGGGATCGTCTCGAAGCTCGTCGAGGGTTCGGTCCCACTGACCAACTTCGACTGTCTCCCGCGTCGTCTCGTCGCCGAGACTCGCTACCTCCGGAACTCGACCCGCCCAATTCAAGATCGTGCCCCCACCCCGCACGGTCTGAAACCCTGTCGGCGTATGCTTCCTGGGACGCGCCGTGGGCGGTGGCGGGGCAGGCCCCCACCCCGCCGGGCCCGCGGTCGATCCCGGCGACGGGAGTGACTCCGGGGTCGGAGCCAAATCGGATGCGAGGCCCGAAACGGACTCGCGCTTCGGCAGCGGAGGCGGAGCCGGTACGGAGATCGGCATCGACGCCCGCTCGGAGAACGGCACCAACTCCGTCTCGGGCAAGCGGCTAGTCCCAGGGATCGCGATCGGAGTGAGCGGTGGCTTCGGGCCGGGACCCGGAAGCGTGTTAACCGGCGCTTTCGGGGGCATCGAGGAGAGCGGCATGGGCATCTGCGCGAGTATCGGAATACTTTCCTTCACCTCGCCGACCTCGCGAATGATCCCCTCGAAGTAGAGATCGACGACTTTGCGGAGCGCTTCTACGTGGTCGCCCCCATGCGCGCGAATGGCCTCGCCGGTCGTCCGAACGCCGTCGATCAAACGCACCATAGTGTTCTGTTCGTCGGGGGTTTCGTGGAGGCGATCACGCAGAACATCTGCGTCGACTTCGAGCACCGCATCAAATGGGGGAAGCAATTCGGACAGACGGCTCCACTCGTCGAGCCGGCGCATGCCTTCCATCAGCAACGCCTGCGTCGTTCGGTGGACAGTGCGCTCGACCAGGCTCACTCGACAAAACTCGAGGTCGAACGTCCCGTCTCGCCAGAGCAACAATCGGTAAACCGCGTCCTCCCCGCCGAGATCCTCGACAGCAGCGTGGATCACCGCTCCCGAATCGAAAGAGATCATCCCCTCATCGCCGACCGCCGAGGCCAGGTTCAGCACACCCGACTTCCGGCTCACGTCGATCGTCTGAAGGAGGTCGACCACGCTCATCTCCGACAGCGACCCGCTGAACCGGGTCCGATCGTCGCCCGTTCGCTGGGCCAAACCTTCACGAGCTTGTCTAGCGAGCTCCAGGCCGACTCGCGCGATCACCTCACGGATGTAGATCGGCTTCGTGAGATAATCCTCGACCCCGAGCTCGAGCCCACGGATCTTGCTTTCGATCGACTCGTCACTCGACAAGAACATGAACGGAATCCGTGACCACTCGGGGTTCTGTCGGAGTTGCTCGACGAATTCGAAGCCGTTCATATCGGCGAAAGCCGTGTCCGACAGAATCAGGTCCGGCTTATTGGTGTGTAGGATCTCGAAGGCCTTACCCACACTGGGACAGCCAGCCACGTTGTAACCGGCATTACGCAAGCTCACCTCCAACACCCGGAGGCTGCGGGGATCCGCGTCGACGACGAGAAGGTTTTGCTTGGTCACTGCTCAGTGATAAATTGAGATGGGCACAATGAAAAACCCTAAATGCATGCTAGGCGTGATCATCGGCGCAGTAATCGTGCTCGGCGCCTGCGAAAAGCAGAGCGCCGACATGGCGTTTGACAGGCTCGACCCCGACTTTGGCGGCCTTCAGGGTGGCAAGAGCGTCCGGGTCCTCGGCGACAATATCCGGTTGGACATTGGCTACTCGGTCCTCTTCGGTCAGCAGATCTCCCCTCAAGTGTCGATCGAGAGCGAAAAGGCCTTGATCGCCGTGACGCCGCGGACGATCGATCCAGGTCGCGTGGATGTGGTGGTTCGAACCGACGATGGCTCGGTCTTTCGGATCAACGAGGGGTTTCAGTACGTCAATCAGGCCGGGAACCTGCTCGACGAGCCCGAGAAGCCGTGAACGGCAGTGCGTCACGAGCCGCCATCTGGGTCGGCCGGCATGTCGAGCCCGCCATCGGTTGCTACAAGGCAAACCCCGCTTAGGCAAACGAGCCCTGTCTTGCACTGACCCGTGCGCGTACACGGCTCGTCGACGTCCTTGGGGGTAATGCTCGTCCCACAGCCAAGCAACGCGAACAAGAATGCCAAACACGATAGGCGCCTCACCATCGCGGGGACGATAGCGCAGCTCACGATCCGGGACCACGCCCCGCAAATCAAACACTGCTAGGCTCCGATCGTGGACATTCGCGTCCTTATCACCGAGCTCTTCGAGAAGCTGAGCCTCATCGCTACCGCGGGCCTTCTCGGTGTCCTGGTGCCACCGCTCCGCAATCGGTTGCTTGGCGTTGGGCGACCCCGGGATATCTGGGTGGCGGTCGTGTTTGGACTCTTGTTGTCGCTTTGGGGCTCGACGATGGGCTTTGCGTGGCTTGGGCATCACCTGAATCTCCGAGCGGTCGGAATCATGATCGCCGGAATTCTCGGCGGTGCTAGGGCGGGAGCCCTTACCGGCCTGTTGGCGGGCTTGTTCTTCGTCGCCCGTGTCGCTCCGGACGCGGGTGTCTGGGCGCTCGGGGCTTCGATTCTCGACGGATGGCTGGCCGGTCGCATTGCAGAGCGCAAGGAGCGGTGGTTCGTCGGTTGGCGTGCCATTCGGGCCGCTGCTCTGATTCAGCTGGCGAGTCTGACGATCGTCGCCCTCGGAATCGGCGTCTCGGGCGGTAATACCGTAGGCGCGCTTCCGTCTCTAGGGGCTCAACTGCTCGGTGTGGCGGCCGGCGTCGCGCTTTGGGTGAACGTGGCACGCGTCGTGCTGGCGCGCGAAGAGCAGGCCGTCGCTCTCGTTGCCGCTCAAGCGGCGGCGAACGAGCTCTCACTTCAAGCGTTGAGGAGTCGCCTCGAGCCGCACTTTCTCTTCAACGCCCTCAACACATTGCGCGCAACCATCCGTACGGACCCCGATCGCGCCCGTGGGCTCGTGTCCGATCTAGCCGATCTGTACCGATATCTCTTGCACCATCCGCGCGACGCTTCACTGGACAACGAGGTCGAGCACGCATGTGCGTACCTGGCAATCGAACGAGCGAGGCTCGGCGAAGAAAGGCTGGCTGTCCGTACCGCGATTGACGAGAACGTCCGCGACACACGCGTCCCTGCACTCCTCCTTCAACCCATTGTCGAGAACGCGGTCAAGCACGGCATTACCCCCAAAGATGGCGTCGGCACCATCACCATTCGCGCGCGGGACCTCGGTGACCTCGTCCGCATCGAAGTCGAGGATGAGGCGGACGGCCCGGCGAGCCATCCTCCGACCAAGGGGTCCGGCCTCGCCCTCACAACGTTGCGCAAGAGGCTCGAGAGGCAGTACAACGGAAACGCAGCGCTTCGGCTTTCGCCCCTCGAGCGCGGGACTCTCGTGACCGTGGACCTTCCGAAAATGCCTGGAGACATCGGAGAAAACGCATGACGTTGCGAGCGATCGTCGTCGATGATGAGCCGCTCGCCCGGGACGAGCTGAAGTTCCTGCTCGGTCAGTGTGAGGGCGTCGAAGTCGTCGGCGAGGCGAGGAACGCCACCGAGGCGCAAGCACTCTGTGAGGAGCAAGAACCGCATGTTGCCTTCGTGGACCTTCGAATGCCAGGTCCCGACGGGGTGGCGTTGGCTGAGAGCCTGATGGCCAAAGCGCCGCAGATGAAGGTCGTCATCGTGTCCGCGCACGACGAAGGAGCCCTTCGCGCATTCGAGGCACGTGTCGCGGACTATTTGCTCAAGCCAGTCCGGCTCGAACGACTCCGCCAAGCCGTGCACCGGGTTGAGGACAGCAGCTCGAGCGCCTCGGGCACGCACGAGCGCCTCGATCGCATCGCCGTGCGGAGGCGCGACGCATACGTGGTGTTGGAGTTGAGCGATGTCGTTTATTTCGAGGTGAAAGACGAGCTGGTCTGGGCCGTCACTGGGACCGATCGTTTTTCGATCGAAAAGACGCTTGCGACTCTCGAGGAAGAGCTGGATCCCGAGCTCTTCTTTCGATCGCACCGAGGCTTCATCGTCCGGCTCGACCGCATCCGAGCGATCGAGCCTGTCGGCGCCGGCACTTACCAACTGCTGCTAGACCATCCCGAAGAGCCCAAGGTTCCGCTGGCTCGCGAGCGCGCTAAGAAGCTACGCGAACGCATTCCTTTTTCGGGCTGAGCCGACGAAACCGTTGAGTCTGGCGGGGCGTTGGTGCTACATCGGTGCGCATGCGGGGAAGCTCGAGACTGTTGCGGTTCTCTCTCGTCGGTGCCCTGGCCCTGGCATTCACCCTGTCCGCTTGTAAGAAGGGCAAGAGCTCGTCGAATGCGAATGAGGCCGCGAGCCACGAGCCCAATCCATCCGGCCTGATGACGGTCGACGGTATGTACACCTACTTGGCCGACGCCGGGATCTTCGAGGATTGCGCCACCGGAGAGAAATGGCCGGTAGCCACCGAAGGCGATAACGCAGCGCTCGAGCGGGCGTACACCAGCTCCGGAGTCGAGCCGGGCTCACCGCTGCTCGTCACGGTCGATGGGCGTGTGGACCTGCGTCCCAAGATCGATGGCCCAGGTAGGGAAAACGTTCTCATCATCGAACGTTTCGTTCGCGTGCGACCGAGAGAGACCTGTGGAAGCATGACCCCGATGGCTCTCGAGAACGTGAGCTGGGCTCTCCTCGAGCTCAACGGTAAGCCAATCGTCGTCACCTCCGAGGCCACCGCGCCGTACCTCGAGTTCAACGCCGCGAAGAAGAGCTCCTACGGGTTTGGCGGATGCAATCGCTTCTTCGGATCCTATGACGCTGGGGAAGATCAGGCTCTCACGTTCAGCACGATCGGTGCAACACGAATGGCGTGCCCTGAAGGGACGAATCAGGAGCAGGAGCTCTTCACCGTGCTCGGGCAGACGACCCGATACGAAATTCACGGATCCAAGCTCCTGCTCTACGCGGACGACACTGTCGTGGCGCGGTTTCAGACACGGAATCTGCTGAAAACCGACTAGCCAGCGCTGACATGGGCGCTGACACTGGCGCTGGCACTGACACTGGCACTGACACTGACACTGGCACTGGCACTGACACTGACACTGGCACTGGCACTGACACTGACACTGACACTGGCACTGGCACTGGCACTGACACTGAGAATATGGGAGTGACCGACTCATGAAGATTGGAATTGCGCCGATCAATGTCGGTGGGCCCGAGACCGCTGAGCGGATGATCGAGACCGTCCAATACGCCGAGAGCGCGGGGATCGAATCGGTCTGGACCTTCGAGCACGTGATCGTGCCCACGGAATACGAGTCGGTGTATCCCTACGGCAGGTCCGGAAAGATGCCGATCGCCCCCGAAGCTTGGTTGATCGACCCGCTCATCTCACTGGCTCACATCGCTGCGGCGACCCAAACGATTCGCATCGGTACCGGGGTCAACATCTTCCCTCAAACCAACCCCCTTCTGTTTGCGAAACAAGCGGCGAGCCTCGATGTGCTGAGTGGCGGCCGCCTCGAGCTCGGGCTCGGCCTTGGGTGGCTCGCCGAAGAATACGAAGCCATGGGCACGCCCTTCGCACGGCGCGGTGCGCGATTCGACGACTATCTCGAGGCGGTGAAGAAAGTCTGGAGTGGCGAGGTCGTCGAGCACCAAAGTGAGCACCTGTCGTGGCACGACTTCAAGAGCTACCCCACCCCAACGCAGAAGCCGCACCCCCCGATTCTGATCGGCGGCACCACCAGCAAGAGCCTTCGGCGCGTCGTCGACTCCGCGCAAGGGTGGTACGCGCCAAGCGATTCACAGGAACAGCTCTCCGAAAAGATCGCCGAGCTCAAGCGAATTGCAGTCGAGGCGGGACGCTCGTTCGACACGATCGAGGTGTCGGCGAGTTGGCGAGTCAATAAGCGGCCCGATGCACTCCCGGCCTTTGAAGACCTCGGCATCGAGCGTGCCGTGGCGTTTCTGACCTGGGCAGGTCAATCCGACCCGCGGCAGGCGATCGACGTGATCGCCTCACACGCGGGCCTCTGACGCGCCGCACAGGACGGTAACCGCTACGGGAAAGCGGGAGCGATACACATGCCCCAGGCAATCGCTTCGTTGTTGCAGTTCTGTGTCTCCTCGTCGCACTCGTTGTCCTCGAGGCAACTGAGGTATGCGTCGCCCTGGGAGCCACAGTCGTCGTTGAACTGAGGTAGGAACTCATTGCACGTCGAAACACACTGCTCGAACTCCATGGCTGTCGGGTCGACGCCCTCGAAGTCGCAGGTGCCGCTACAGATCGCCTCGCAGGTGCTCGACGAAGGGCCACCGCCACCGCCTGTCGCGCCGGTTCCGCCACCGCCTGTGGCACCGGTTCCGTTGGTCCCGCCGGTCCCGTCTCCCTCGCCGTCACCTCCGCAGCCGGTGATCGCCAACATCGACCCGAAAACGATCGACAACAAAATATGCTGCTTTTTCATCCTCATTGTCTCCTTCGCCGCCGTGTCGGCCAGCGTTGAGGCCGACTGCTACCAGCTGGGGACACTTTGGTAAAGCAATTCTGCATGTACCGAAGGCCGGCGGCAGTATCAACTTGGAGTCTCGGGACGTCGGCAGGCGCGATCCCCGCCTTGACGGCCCCAAACCGCACGCCCATACTCCCGCCCGCTTTAGACAGATAAACACGCAATAAGAGAGAGATTTAGCGCGAGACACGCATGGCACTGACCGCCGACAGAAAGTCCGAATTGATCGGTCAATTCCGCACCCACGACAAGGACACCGGGTCGCCCGAGGTCCAGATCGCGATCTTGAGCGAGCGGATCACCTACCTGACCGAGCATTTCAAGACGCACAAAAAGGACCATCACTCCCGTCGAGGGTTATTGAAGCTGGTCAGCCAGCGCCGACGGCTCCTCGACTACGTCCGTTCGCAGGACGTGGAGCGATATCGCAAGATCATTTCGGAGCTTGGCATTCGGAAGTAAGCTGAGCTCGGGGGCGTTGCCCCAATAGATACTTGGCAGCCTTCTCCTGGAGTCCGGAGTTCGCTCTTCGCTTCGATGATTCGAGTCGACACCTCGAATCCTGGAACCGGGGACCGAGACCCGCTCTCTACGGGACGCTGTCACGGCGCGGAGGCTCCGCGCGGAAGGCAAGAGAGCGATGATAATCAGAGAATCCGTTCAAGTTGGTGACAAGACGATCACCATCGAGACCGGCCGTATTGCAAAACAGGCGGCTGGCTCGGTGTTGGTGAGCTGCGGCGAGACCATGGTCCTCGTCACCGTATGTGGCAACAAAGAAGCCCGGCCGGGTCAGCCGTTTTTCCCACTGACCGTCGACTACGTCGAGAAGACCTATGCCGCCGGCAAGATCCCGGGCGGCTTCTTCAAGCGCGAAGGCAGGCTCCGCGACAACGAGGTACTGACGTCGCGGCTGATCGACCGTCCCTGCCGTCCGCTCTTCCCCGAAGGCTACATGGCCGAGACTCAGGTCATCGCCACGGTGATGTCCGCGGACGCGATCAACCCCTCGGACGTGCTGGCGATGATCGGTGCTTCGGCGGCGATTCACATCAGCCCGATTCCTTGGGCGGGTCCGATCGCTGGAGTGCGCGTGACGCGCGTAGACGGGGAATTGATCGCAAACCCGACGTACGAAGAGATTGAAAAGGGCGACTGCGAGCTGATCATCGCCGCATCCAAGGACGCCATCGTCATGGTCGAAGGCGAATCCGAAGAAATGTCCGAGGCAGACATGGTCGCCGCCATCCAGTTCGGCCACAAAGCCGTGCAAGGAGTGCTCGAGCTCATCGAGAAGATTCGAGAGGCGGTGGGCACGGCGAAGTGGCCTTTCGAGACTCCGCAGCGCGACAAGAAGATCGAAGCACGCGTCAAAGAGGTCGGCCTCGCCAAAATTGTCGAGGCCTGCAACATCGCGGACAAGCACCCGCGCTACGACCGCTTCAGCGAGATCAAGAAAGAAGTCGTTGCGGATCTAGCCGAGGAGTTCCCGGACCACGAAGGTGACATCAAGGGCGCCTACGAGGCCCTCCGTTACGACACGATGCGCGCCCAGGTGCTCGACGAGAAACGCCGGGTCGACGGTCGCGACTATAAGACCGTGCGACCGATCAGCATCGAAGTCGGTCTCTTGCCGCGTGTTCACGGCTCAGCGCTTTTCACCCGTGGTGAGACCCAGAGCATCGTGACCACCACGCTCGGTACCCGTCAGGACGAGCAGAAGATGGACGGCCTGATCGACGACTACTGGAAGCCGTTCATGCTCCACTACAACTTCCCCCCGTACTCCGTGGGCGAGACGAAGTTCCTCCGCGGCCCCGGTCGGCGCGAAGTTGGTCACGGCAATCTCGCTGAGCGCGCGATGACGCAGCTTCTCCCCTCGCGCGAGGAGTTCCCATACACGTTGCGCATTGTCTCCGAGATTACGGAGTCGAATGGGTCGTCGTCGATGGCCACCGTTTGCGGTGGAAGCCTTGCGATGATGGACGCGGGCATTCCGCTCAAGGCGGCCGTCGCCGGCGTCGCGATGGGTCTGATCATGGAAGGCGCTAAGTACGCTGTTCTGACCGACATCCTGGGCGACGAGGATCACCTCGGCGACATGGACTTCAAGGTCTGCGGCACCGCCAAGGGCATCACCGCCATCCAGATGGACATCAAGATCGCTGGCTTGAAGCGGGAGATCATGAGCGAGGCGCTCGATCAGGCGCGTGACGCCCGGCTCCACATCCTCGAGAAGATGAACGAGGTGCTGGCAACGCACCGTCCGGATCTTTCGCAGTACGCGCCGCGAATCGAGACTCTCAAGGTCAAGCCCGACCAGATCCGTGTCGTCATCGGCCCCGGCGGCAAGATGATCAAGGCGATTACGGATCAGACAGGCGCCAAGATCGATATCTCCGACGACGGGACGATCAGCATCGCGTCACCGGATGGCGAAGCGCTCAAGAAGGCGATCGCAATCATCGAGAGCCTCACGGTCGAGCCTGAAATCGGAACCAAGTACAAGGGCGTCGTTCGACGCGTCGAGAACTATGGTGCGTTCCTCGAGATCGCTCCAGGCAAGGACGGGCTCCTCCACATCACCGACATGGACTGGGGCTTCGTCGAAAAAGTCGCGGACGTCATGGACCTCGGCGACGAGGTCGAGGTGATGATCAGCGACATCGACCGCGAAGGCCGCATTCGGTTGTCACGCAAGGCCCTGCTCGAAAAGCCCGAAGGCTACGTCGAGCCCGAGAAGCGCGAACGCCGTGAGGGCGGCGGTGGTCGCGGGCGAGACCGGGACGGTGGTCGCGGGCGAGACCGGGACGGTGGTCGCGGGCGAGGCGGCCGTGACCGAGACCGGGGCGGCCGTGGCGGCCGAGATCGCGATCGCGGCGGTCGCGGCGGCGCCCGCGCCGGTGGACGGGATGGAGACCGCGATCGAGACCGTGATCGTGGGCGAGACCGGGACCGTGACCGCGATCGTGATCGTGATCGGGACCGCGATCGAGACCGCGCACGAACCCAGGATCGCGACAGCGACGGTGACCGACCCCGTGAGCGCACCCGCGAGCGCACCGGCGAACGAAACGACTAATGGCCACGCTGCGCGTCTTCAAGATGCGCGCCGACGCGGTGCTCCCGCGTTATGAATCGAGCGGCGCGGCGGGGATGGACCTCGCTGCCTGTCTCGACGCTCCGATCACGATCGACCCGGGGACCAGGGCGCGCGTCCCTACCGGGTTGCGCATCGCGCTACCGCCCGGCCACGAGGGTCAGGTACGGCCACGCTCGGGCCTTGCGGCGCGTCAGGGCCTCACGGTGCTCAATGCGCCGGGGACGATCGACGAGGACTACCGCGGCGAGCTTCAGGTCCTCTTGATCAACCATGGGACCGAGCCGTTCACTATCGACAACGGCGACCGTATCGCTCAGCTCGTCGTCGCACCTGTGACGCACGTCGAAGTTGAAGCGGTCGACGACGAAACCCACCTAGGCCCAACGGAACGAGGCCAAGCCGGCTTCGGCAGCACTGGCCACTAAGAAGTTGCCTACAGGGCGCGATCCATGAGTTGCGCGATGGTCGTCTTCGGCGCGGCACCGACGTGTTGAGCCACGAGCTCGCCGCCTTTGAACACCATCAGCGTTGGGACACCGCGGATGCCGAACTTGGCGGCCATGCCGGGGTTTTCATCGATGTCCAGCTTGGTCACCTTGACCTTACCGACGTACTCGTCCGCGAGCTGGTCGATGAGCGGCGCGATCTGCTTGCACGGCCCACACCAAACCGCCGTGAAATCGACGAGCACGGGTGTATCTGAGCTCAGAACCTCCGTGTCAAAGTTCAGGTCGTTTACCGCGTGTACATTTGGACCAGCCATCTGTGCTCCTCTTCGGGTTTCGTGTACCGGACTAAGTAAGGACGCGATGTCGTATTGTCAACGTCCACCGGTCCCTGACTACCGCCCAAAACCGGTGCATGGTAGGCTTTTTTCTGGGTTGAGCCACGCGCGTGGGGGCCCAGTCAAGACCATGAAAAGCGGCCTTTTTATCGCCACGGCAACCCTTTACGGGATCGCATGCATTCTATACCTGACGCTTCTGACGCGCCGCTCGGACTCGATGCGACGCCTTCCCGGACTCGTCTTCGTTTCGGCCCTCGGCGCACACCTCGCGTTCCTGATGTTGGAGAGTCCTCCACCGGGCGACATCCCACTGGCTGACATCTCACAAATTCTCAGCATCTCGTCGCTGGGGATCGGGATTGCGTTCCTGCTGGCCTCCTATCGATTCGATGTCACGGTGCTAGGTGCGTTCATGGTTCCCGTCGCCCTCATGCTCTTCCTCGCGTCGGGTCTCGGAAGCAGTTACGCCCCTGTGTCACCGCCCGTGGAAGACGCAGTGCTGACCCTTCACATCGGTGCAAACATCTTGGGACTGGTCGCGTTTGCGCTCGCGTTCGGAGCTGGCGTCGCCTACGTGCTTCAAGAACGCCTCCTGCGACGCCGGCAGCTGAGTGGGCTCTTTCAACGCCTCCCCTCCCTGGATGTGCTCGACACGATCGGGCTGCGGGCGGTGCTTACGGGGTTTCCACTCCTGACGTTCGGAATGGTGACCGGCACGTTCTGGCTTCTGCGGACGGATGGCTCGGAATTTTACGTGAGTCAGTTGCTTGGCTTGCTTGCCTGGGCGATCTTCGCGGCCGTGATCGTGCTTCGGGTCGCCGCAGGCTGGCAGGGCCGTAAAGCCGCGCTTGGCACGATCATGGGCTTCGTGTGCACATTGCTCGTTCTGGCAGGTTACGTCGTACGCGCAGCGGGTGGGAGCGCCTGATGCGGGATTTCGTAGTCGTCGGTTTGTCACATCGGACCGCGCCAGTGGAGGTACGCGAACGCCTGGCCGTTGCGCCCGAAAGACTGGAAGACGAGCTGAAGGAAATCTCGGCGAGGGGTAGCTTCGACGAAGCGCTGCTGATCTCGACTTGCAATCGAGTCGAGCTCTATGCCACGAGCGCGAACCCCGCCGAAGCAGTTCGAAGCGCGAGACACACGCTTGGCAGCCGCCTGCCCGACGACGCATCGGAGGATGTCCTCTACACCGAGCGCGGTGTGGCCGTAGTACGTCATGCATTTCGCGTTGCGTCGAGCCTCGACTCGATGGTGGTAGGCGAACCACAAATACTCGGACAGGTGAAAGAGGCTTATGACGCGGCTAGGAGCGCCGGTACCGCCGGCCCACTCCTTGGCCGGTGTTTCAGCCAGGCATTCTCGACCGCGAAACGCATTCGCAACGAAACCGGGATCGCCCAAGGCACCGTAAGCGTCAGCTCGATCGCCTGCGAGCTCGCAAAGAAGATCTTCGGCAACCTCGATGGCCGCCGCACACTTCTGCTGGGCGCTGGCGACATGGGAGAAACCGCCGCTCGAAGCCTCCGTCAAACCGGGACGCAGCTCCACGTCATCAACAGGAGCGAAGAGCGAGCCGAGAAGCTTGCGAGCTCGTGCGGGGGTCGCCCTGTTCCCTACGAACGACTGACGACCGAGCTCGCCGAGGCCGACGTCGTGATCGCTTCGACCGCAAGCAGCAAGTTCATTCTGACGCCGGAGCTCATGAAAGGAGTCGTTCGGAGCCGTCGACACCGCCCGCTGTTCATCATCGATATCGCCGTGCCCCGCGATGTAGACCCGCGAGTGGGCACGATGGACAACGTTTTCGTATACGATGTCGACGACCTACAGCAGGTAGCCGAGGAAAACCTGGCCGTCAGAGCGCGCGAGGCAAACCAAGCCGAGCGCATCATCGAAGAGGAAGTGGCATCGTTCTTGACGTGGCGCCGGTCGCTCGAATTGGCACCGACGATCGTCGCTCTACGGAAACAGTTCGGCGACGTTGCCGACGAGGAGCTTCGACGAGCACTCAGCCGGCTCCAAAACCTGAATCCGTCTGATCGTGCCGTGCTCGAAGCCATGGCGCGCTCGTTGGTGAACAAGCTGCTGCACCAGCCGATGATCCAGCTCAAGGCCGGCGCGGCCGAGGCGGACGGCGCCCAATTGATCGACACGGTGCGCAGGCTCTTCGCGATCACCGATGACGACAGCGGCGGGACGGAAACCTCGATCGAGGCCGGTGACGAGGCAAACGTCACGCAGTTGACCGCCGCAGCCGCATCCGGCCCCACGGGCGAATCCAAGTGAAGCTCCGTATCGCCACCAGAAGCAGCAACCTGGCCTTAATTCAAACTCGCTGGGTCGGTCGAGAGCTCCAGAAGCTGTTCCCCGAGCTCACGATCGAGGAAGTGCACGTAGTCTCGGAGGGGGATCGAATTCAGGACCGTCCCCTCGCACAGGTCGGTGGCAAGGGTTTGTTTGTCAGTGAAGTCGAAGCCGTCGTCGTCCGAGGCGCAGCTGATTTTGCGGTCCACTCTCTCAAAGACGTACCAGGCGACGTCCCGCTCGCGAAAGGAATGGGCATTCTCAGCATTCCCGTGCGCGAGGATCCACGGGACGTGCTCGTGACCGTGGACGGAACCGACCTCGCATCTCTTCCGCGGGGGGCCCGGGTCGGCACCACGTCGCGAAGGCGAATCGTGCAACTCCAGCGGAGGCGCCCCGACCTCGCTTTCCTTCCCATGCGCGGCAACATCGAAACGCGCCTGCGCAAGCTTCAAGAAGGGCGGTGCGATGCGATCGTCCTCGCCGCAGCGGGCCTGTCGCGTGCTGGCCTGCTCGATCAGGTCCCGCATGAGGTGCTGTCTCCCGACCTGTGTCTACCGGCGGTGGGTCAAGGAGCGCTCGCCATCGAGGGCTCCCTCGAAGATGACGCCTTGCGCCATCGACTGAGCGCCATCGAACATTCGATCGCACGCATCGAGATTACAGCCGAGCGCGCGATGCTCCAAAAGCTGGAAGGGAACTGTCATTCCCCGATTGCAGGGCATGCCACCATCGCGGACGCGCGAATCAAGCTCGAAGGCCTCGTAGCCTCGTATGACGGCGATCAACTACTGACCGCGGCCTCAGACGCGTACATGGAGCCCGGCTCGCCCAATGCGATCGAGCACGCGCATGCTCTTGGGGAGGAAGTGGCTGAGCAGTTGTTGGACCGCGGCGCAGGGGATTTGATTCGCCAGGCAGCCCTTGCCGCCATGCAGAGCCAGTTGACGACAAACTGAGGGCTGGTTTCCGCAGCGGCTGCGTGGCTAGTTCCGGTCGAGCCTTCGGCCTAGGATGCGGCGGACTCCATTGATCGAGCGTTGCAACCAGACGTCCGCAGGCCGATGACCCGCGCTCGCGACGTAGAGCATCTCGCCCTCGAGACGCATGGTGCGAACATCGATGTTCTGACCATCGAGCGCCCTCGGCATCGCGCCTTCGAAGCGCGATTCGTCCACCAACGGCGCCACCGCCCCTAACGCCTCGCACAGCGACTCGTCGCCTGCACCCGCGACGAGCAGCCCATTGTCGATGGCGACCACCACCGCCTCGAGCGCGCCATGAGTCCTCGAGTGCTCGAGCTGAAGGCACAAGGCGCGGTATGGGTCTTGGCTTCGTTGCGCGCGGCGTTCGTTCATGAGAGAGCTCCTACTGATGTAGTCAAATGTAGCCTATTGTGCTCCTCTCTCTTGGGCAAAGATTCTACAAAATCCAGCGATTTCAGGAAGATCGACATCGTCTATAGGGCTGCTAGAGTCGCCTTCGATGAGTCTCGCGGACGTGCTCGACAGTCACCGTGTCGTCGTGACCGTCGGGAGCGGCGGCGTCGGAAAGACCACCACGGCCGCCGCCATGGCCGTCCATGCTGCCATGGAAGGCCGCAAAGTGCTGTGCCTGACCATCGATCCCGCCCGTCGACTGGCGAACAGCCTGGGCCTCGACGAGATGACGACGAGTGAGCAGGACGTCCCTCGCGCGCTTTTTCAAAGGTATGGGCTCGAATGCAAGGGTGCTTTGTCGGCCATGATGCTCGACACCAAACGCACGTTCGATGGGCTGGTCGAGAAATACGCTTCGGACGAAGAAGCCCGCAACCGCATTCTGAACAACCAAATCTACCAGTACGTCGCGAGCTCGCTCGCGGGCACCCAGGAGTACATGGCCATGGAGAAACTCCATGAGGTGCGCAAGGACGAACAGTGGGACCTCGTGGTGCTCGACACCCCGCCTACTTCACATGCGATCGACTTTCTCACCGCCCCTGAGCGGCTGATCGACGCGATCGATTCACCCGCGATGCGTTGGTTTCTCCAGGTGTTCGAAGGAGCCGGCAAAGCGGGGTTTGGTTTGGTCGGCAGAAGTGCAACCGTGCTTCTAAAAGGGATCGGTAAGATCACGGGGCTCGAATTCCTCGAAAAAGTGGCCGAGTTCGTGAGCGGGATCAACGAAATGTTTGGCGGATTCAAAGATAGAGCCGAGCAGGTGTCGGATGCGTTGAGGAGCCCCGAGGTAGCGTTCGTTTTGGTTACCAGCCCTGCCCCCCTCGCCATCGGCGAAGCGCGTTACTTCAGCGACAAGCTTCAGGATGCTGGTATGAATCGAGAGGCAGTGGTCGTAAATCAAGTCCACAGCCTGATCGAAGAGCCCCGCCTTTCGGCCGCCGAGCAAGTCACGGCCCTTCGAGAAGTCTTGCCCGAAGCGATTGATGCGGCAGATCTTCAACCGCGGCTCGAGCAGGCGCTTCGAGACGAAAGGAGGTGGGCCATCGCCGATCGGACCGAAGTCGAACGATTGAGCTCTCAAATCGGACAAGACACACGGATTGTCGAAGTGCCCGCATTCGACGAAGATGTGCACGACATCGCAGCGCTTGCCAAAGTAGCCTTTTATCTGACCTCCACTGTCCAGGCCTGAATCATGCCGACCAACCAACAAGCCCCGTGGAGTGCGATCATATTGGCCGCTGGCGAGGGCACCCGGATGAAGAGCAGCCGTCCCAAGGTGCTTCACACGATCGCAGGCCGTCCGCTGATATCCTGGGTCGTCCAAACCGCCTTGGAGGCGGGTGCTGCACGATGTCTAGTGGTGGTCGGCCATGGGCGAGCGGAAGTCGAACGCGAGGTCGTGGAGGCATTCGGTGCACGGGTCGAGGTCGTGCTTCAACCTGAGCAGCGCGGCACCGGTGATGCGGTCCGTTGCGCCCTCGAGTCCGACCCCACGCTCTCGGGCCGGGTAGTGGTCCTCTATGGCGATTGCCCGCTCATTCCATCAGGCTTCATTGATGTCCTGCTCGATGCATCGCGTGCAGCGAAGGCAAGCCTCGGATTGGCCACGGCGAACCTCGCCGTCCCAGAGGGCTATGGCCGCATCCTCAGAGATGCCGAGGGAGCCGTCGTCCGGATCGTCGAGGATCGCGACTGCTCCGATGAAGAAAGGAAGATCAACGAGGTCAACCCAGGGCTGTACGACATCGATGCTGCGTTTCTGCGCAATGCGATTGGGCAGCTGACGCCGGACAACGCCCAAGGCCAGCTGTACCTCACGGACGTGGTGGAGCTCGCGGCGCGCCGCGGAAGTGTAGCAACCGTTGCGGGCGATATGGCTGACCTCATAGGCGTCAACGACCAACGCGATCTCGCGATTTGCGCGGCCCGGGCCAGACGTCGGATCGCAGAATCCCTCGCCGAAAAGGGTGTTGCAATCACCGATCTCGATAGCCTCTACGTCGATGCTGATTGCGAGGTCGAAGGCGGTGCGTCGCTCGGCGCGCAGGTTCACTTGCGCGGGAGGTGTGTGGTTCGCGAGGGGGCGTCGATCGACGTCGGTTGCGTGTTAACCGATGTCGTGGTCGAGGCGAACGCTTTGGTCTTGCCGTACAGCGTGGCGACAGACTCGTCGATTGGCGAAGGGGCCAGCGTTGGACCGTTTAGTCATCTTCGCCCTCAGTCCGAGCTTGGACCCCGCAGCAAGGTCGGGAACTTCTCCGAAACGAAGAAGACGACCCTCGGTGAAGGGTCCAAGGTCAACCACCTCGCTTACGTGGGCGACGGCGTCATCGGAAAAGGCGCGAACATCGGCGCTGGCACGATCTTCTGCAACTACGACGGTGAGCAAAAGCACACGACAGTCATCGGCGATGATGTATTCATCGGGAGCGACACCCAGCTGGTTGCACCGGTCACGGTCGGGCGAGGCGCCTATATTGCGAGCGGAACGACCGTCACCCGGGACGTGCCCGAAGATTCATTGGCCGTGGGGCGCGCCAAACAGCAAAACAAGAAGGGTTACGCGGCCCGGCTCCGTGCCCGCCTGAGGCGGAAGAAAGAACCGTAGCCGGCTAGAAGCGGAGCGTGAACGAGCCGCCGGCGGGGTTCATACTGAAGTCGAGCTCGGGGCCCTCCTCGTGAATGTCGTAGTACTTGCTCGAGCACGCAATGCCGCGGTAGCCCTCCCACGTGGCAACCGCCTCCCGGGGTGCGGTCGAAGCGGCAAGGATCGCAAGAACGGGCGGCGCGACGAATAACCCCGCGGTCAAGCCTCTGGTTTGGCCTTTCCATTGGGCCGCCTTCACCGAGCCGCCAACCACACCAAAGATGGTCGCTCCTACGACTCCCAACGGCCCCCCAAGGAGCTCCTGAGTGTCATTCGCCTTTTGAAGGGTCTCCGTCGCGTATCGCAGCTTCGCGCGCCGCGCTTCTTCGGTGCTTCCGTCTTTGCGGCCGATGCGTTTGGCGCCCCAGACGTCCGCGGCCGGCAGCACTGCATGCACCACTCCCGAGAAATAGAAGCCCGATGCGAGATAGGCCCAACCAAACTTGTCCCATTGCTTGTTGTCCTGTGCGGCATTGACCGCCAGATACGTCGCGCCACCGCCGAGGCCTAGAAAGATCGACATCCACGTGTATCGCCAGGCGGCAGCGTGCTTCTTGCCGTCGCGAAGGTCATCCTCGATGACGCGAATCCTGTATTTCACCTCATCGTCGGAGAGCTCCTCGATGCAGCTAAACGCGTCCTGCGCAACAGCCGTCTGCGGAGCGGTGCACACCGCAAGAGCCAGGGCGAAACCGAGCGCTGGCAAGACAACTTTCGCTTTTAGATGATGTACAACCACAACCTACCCCGTTCCTCAGGTGGCCGGGATATTACGCAAAACGAGAGCCAACTGCGACAGTGAACCGCACTGGAACCAACTTTTTCGGGGCGAAACGCCCTTGGCAAGTGTAGTGATCCAGTCAGAGTAAACAGGTGTCGGAAGCCCCGCAGCCGCTTCTTGGCGCGAAGAGCCGGCCCCAAACCTCGACGGGATCCCCCGACGCATTATGCTGGTGATCGTGGATAGCGTGCTTTTTAAGGTCCTTATTACAGTCGTCGCGCTGTCGGTGCTCATCATCATTCATGAGGGGGGTCATTATCTGGCCGCCCGAGCATTCGGCATGCGGGTCCTTCGCTACAGCATCGGTTTCGGCCCGACGTTGTTTCGCTATCAGCCGAAAGGAAGCCCGACGGTTTTTCAGGTCGCCGTCATCCCGTTCCTTGCGTACGTGCAGATCGCCGGGATGAACCCCAACGAGGAGGTCGATCCGAACGATCCCGAGCTCTACCCGAACAAGAGTTGGCTTGCTCGCGCGACCACCATCGCCGCAGGGCCATTCGCCAATTACCTCACGGCATCGCTGATCGTGTTCGGGCTAGGCGTGACGAACACCCTTCCGCCCCGGCAGCCCGCGGAACCCATGCAGGTGGCGCATGTCGTGCCCGACTCCCCTGCCGCGAAGGCAGGACTCAAAGAAGGGGACGTGATCGTCAAGGCAGACGGGCAGGAGATCGAGAACGTCGGGCAATTGATCGACGCGACCGCACCACGCGCTGGGCAACCCACCGAATATGTCGTCGAGCGAGCGGGCCAAGAGCTGCCTCCTTTGACGATTACCCCCGCCGATCGCGGTGGAAGAGGCCAGATCGGCGTGAGCGCACAGATGACGCGACTCTACGAAAATCTCAGCGTCTGGGAGTCCGCAAAGTTGTCGATCGTGTTTCCATGGCAAATGACGGTCATGCAGCTCGAAGGGCTCGCCGATATGGTGCAGCGTCGCAGCACGGAAGGCATCGGCGGTCCCGTGATGATGGGCAAGATGGTCGCCGAGGCCGCGGAAGCAGGCTTGCCGGCATTCCTGTGGATTCTGATGTTCATCTCAGTCGCGCTAGGGATGTTCAACCTCCTGCCGTTCCCCGCCCTCGACGGCGGTCGTTTGATCTTTCTCGGGTACGAAATGGTCGCGCGCCGAAGGGCCAACGAGCGCTTCGAGATGGCGGTCCATGCTTTCGGCATCGTTTTCCTCCTAGGCGTCATGCTCCTGGTCACTTACCGCGACATCTTCGGCTGAAGATCCCTGACTGTAGCCCCTTGGGTACCACATCGCGGTGCCTTTACGGGGCACGTCCAAGCCGCTAACTTCGCTCGATGCGACCGGATGTGATCGTCGTCGGTGGCGGGGTGATGGGCTGCAGCGTCGCGTATCGACTCGCGAAGAATGACGTCCGGGTGCTGGTCTTGGAAAAGAGCGTGCCGGGTGCCGAGGCCTCGTCGGCGGCAGCCGGAATTCTCGGACCCTCGGTCGAGTTGTTCCGAGACGCGTTTGCACTCCAGTTGGGGCGACGCAGCCGTGAGTTACATGCCCACCTCTCCGACGAGCTCGATGAGCTCCTTGGTATCGATGTCGGATTTCGACGTTGCGGCGTGATCAAGCTCGCGTTCGACGAGGCCGATCGGGTCGAGATCGACGCTCAAGCCTCCGCGCTCGAGGCGAATGGTGTTCGTTGCGACAGATGGACACGCGAAGAGCTGCTTGCGGAGGAGCCGTCCTGTAATCCGGAAACACATGGGGCACTGCACGTGGCCGAAGACGCCCAGGTCGAGCCCAAGACGCTTCTTTCGGCTGTCGCGCTCGGAGCCGAACGCGAAGGAGCGGTATTCCGGACGGGCTCAGCGGTACGCAACATCATCTTGGACGGCCGCCAGGCGCGCGGCGTCAAACTCGACGGAGAGGTGATCGAGGCTGACCGCGTAGTGGTCGCAGCGGGCAGTTGGACGACCCTGATCCCGGGGATTCGACTCGACGCCAACGCGATTTATCCGGTCCGCGGTCAAATGCTTGCTACCCGCACGCGGCCCCCGATCTTTCGACGCATCGTCTTTGGCGCTGGTGGCTACGTCGTAACGCGTCCGGACGGACAGGTGCTCTGTGGCTCCACCGAAGAGCACGTGGGCTTCGCGCGAGGCACCACCTTCGGGGGGATGGCGCAAGTCATTCAGACAGCGACACGGATCGCACCGGCCCTCGAGAATGCCGCCGTTCGAGGTCACTGGTCCAGCTTCCGCCCCGGAACCCCCGACGGTCTGCCACTGGTTGGCGAAACTCACGTCGAACGGCTGCTGCTCGCTAGTGGGCACTTCCGAAACGGAATCCTGCTTGCTCCTCTGACCGCGGAGCTGATCGCCGAAGCGATCGTCGGCGAACCACCCTCGAGAGAGGCGAAGGCGCTTTCACCTCGCAGGTTCGAGGAGACGAGCTAATGCTGGCGACACGCGAGCACATGGTCGTCGCGAACGGCCTGCGACACCATGTCATCGTTTGGGGTGATCAGCCTGTAGACGTAATCTTATGCCACGGCTTTCTCGACATCGCGTGGAGCTTCGATGCAGTCGCGCGTGGGCTAGCCGCGGCTGGGCACGGGGTTGCATCCTTTGATTGGCGAGGGCACGGACAAACCGAATGGATCGGCGCTGGTGGCTACTATCACTTTCCCGACTACGTCCTCGATCTCGAGGAGTTGATCCCACAACTCGCCAGCCGCCGCATTCACCTGGTCGGCCATTCGATGGGGGGTAGCGCCTGTGCAATGTATGCGGCGGCTCGACCGGAAAAGCTGCGCACACTCTCGTTGATCGAGGGTCTCGGCCCGCCGGAAATGGAGGCCCGAGATCCGGCCAGCCGTCTCCGCGCTTGGTTAGAAGGCGTCTCGAAAACGCGCAAGAGAAATCGTGCACCGATGAAGGATGAATCCACGGCGCTGAGGCGGATGCGAATTCAAAACCCGGAGCTGCCGGACGAGCTCGGTCTCTTTCTCGTGTCGAAGAGCACGATGGCGGTCGAAGGGGGCCTTCAGTGGACTTTCGACCCGCTGCACAAGACGTTTTCGCCCCGCCCGTTCGAAGCCGATCTATTTTCGCGGACCTTAGAAGCGATCCCGGTCCCAACCCTGATCGTCGCCGGTCAGGGAGGCCTACGACTCGCCGATGAAGAGGCACGAATGAGCGCGATCCTCGACCATCGCTTCGTTGAGATCGCCGGCGTGGGCCACATGATCCACTGGTTCGAGCCGGACCGGTTGTCCTCCGAGCTCGCCACGTTTTTCTCCGAGCGTGGCGCTTGACCGGGTCCGGGCGCCGTGAAACGCTGGCCGCCCATGCGGGGTTATGCACTGGGTTCGGTCGTGCTGATCGGCGCGTTTTCCTTGCAAGCGCTTGCGGGGGACGCACCTGCGACCGAGGAAGAAGCACGACGGGCACGCGTATTTGCGACCGTTGGCGATGTGAAGATCACCGTTGGAGAGCTCGAAGACAATATCAACGCGCGCTCGCCATATGCACGAAAGCGATTCGAGGATCCGAAGATCCTACGCCAGTTTGCTGACGACCGCGTAAAGTCCGAGATTTTCGAACAAGGTGCGGAGCGGCTCGGCTACGCCGATGACCCGGACGTGGTGGCGTTTGTGGACCGAACGATCACGCAGTTCTTCCTCCGAAAAGAGATCGAGCAAGCAGAGCAGATCGAACCGATCGACGAAGAGCAAATCGCCACCTACTATGACGAGCATCCTGACGAGTTTCGAAGGCCGGAAATGCGTCGCGCGCGTCACATCTTGGTCGGCAGTCGACGAGAGGCAAAGGAGATCATCGCCGAGAGTGAAGCAGGCACAAACAAGACCTTCGGTGCGATCGCAAAACAACGAAGCCTCGATACCGAAACCAAGCTCCGCGGCGGCGACCTCCTCTACTTCACGAAGGACGGGCGCACGGTGGGCAGCACGGACGACCCTGCCGTGGACGCAGCATTGGTGAAAGCCGCCTTCGCCCTCGAGAAGAAAAACGACATCACCCAGAAGCCGATCGACCTTGGCGACGGGAAATGGAGTGTGCTCCAACTGACGGCCATTCAGCCAGCAAGGGTCGAGAGTCTCCAAGACGCGAGCAACAGCATTCGGCGTCGCCTGTGGCGCGAGGGTCGGAAGGCCGCGCTCGACGAGCTTCTCAGCGACCTGAGGGCCGAGCTCCAGCCGAAGACCTACCCCGAACGCTTGGACGCGATCGTGCTCGACAAAGCTGCCGGACGGATCGAGCCGCCCAACCAGTAGAAAACCACCGCACAAACTCGATACTTGCCAAATCGCGGGCCTCCAGCTACTAAATGAACGTTCATTCATTGGTAGCGAGGGAGCCATGACCACTACTTTTCAGCCCTTTCAGGAAGAGCACCATATTTTCCGACAGCAAGTGAGAAGCTTCGCGGAGAACGAGCTCGCACCGAAAGTGGACCAGTGGGAGGAGGACGAGCTCTTCCCCAATTCCGTGTTCGAGCGGGCCGGCGAGCTCGGCATCCTCGGCGCCCACTATCCCGAAGACGTCGGCGGTGGAGGCGGAGACTTCTGGATGAGCGTGGTGAAGTCTGAGGAGCTGACACGTTGCGGGGCTGCGGGGGTCACGATGGGATTACTCGTTCAGGCGGACATGGCCACGCCGGTCATCAACGACCTAGGCACCCGCGAGCACAAAGAAGAGTTCCTGACGCCAGCCATCCGGGGTGAACGTATTGCGGCACTCGGTGTGAGCGAGCCAGGCGCCGGCTCCGACGTCGCAGCTCTGCGAACGACCGCGCGGCTGGTCGGTGATGAGTATGTGATCAATGGTTCGAAGACCTACATCACGAATGGAACCCGGGCCGATTTCGTGACACTGATGGTCAAGACCGACACCGAAGCCGGTCACAACGGTATTTCGATCATCTTGTGTCCCACGGACGTGAAGGGCTTCAGTGTTTCGAAGAAGCTCAAGAAGGCGGGCAACTGGTCGAGCGACACGGCTGAGCTGTTCTACGAGGACGTGCGCGTACCGAAGCGTTACCTGCTTGGGCAGGAAGGCATGGGCTTCGTGTACCTCATGCAGAACTTTCAGTCGGAGAGACTCGTCGGTTGTGTGAGCGGGCTCGAGGGGTCGAAGCTCGCTCTCGACCGATCGGTGCAGTTTGGCCGAGAGCGCGTCGCATTCGGAAAACCATTGATCAAGCGCGAGTACTGGCAGCAGAAGTTCGTCGATCTATACACCAAGTACGAGGCAGCAAAAGCGCTCTCCTACAAGGCGTGCGCTGCCTACAACGAGGACAAGTTCGTCAACAAGCAACCCCTCTCGATGGAAACGACGAGAATCGTTTCGATGGCCAAGGCTTACGTAGGTGATGTGACGGCGGAGATCATGGACCAATGCGTGCAGTTCCACGGCGGGATGGGCTACCTCGAAGAGCTGTGGGTTGCCCGTGCGTGGCGCGATGCTCGCCTGTTCCGAATCGGGGGCGGCGCGACCGAAGTCATGCGCTACGCAGTTGCCAAGATTATGGGCTTTTAGGGCTCGTCGGTCGCAGCGCTAGGGCCGCGTCAACCGGTGCCGGTCTCCGCGTGATATTCTTTAGGGCATGGATGTGGGGTCGCTTGGAATGTGCGAAAAGCACGAGCTGCCACTCGACGGCCGAGGCGAGTGTCAGCTTTGTCGGCTGAGTGTGATGCCCTCGAAACAGCCGTCATCGCGAGCCGCTCGGTGGGTCGGGGTGGCTCTGGTCGCGCTGCTACTTGGAGGCGGCGCCCTGGCGTTAGCCGCATTCTCGGATTTCAAACCGACGGCGCCCGAACGCGGCGTGCCCACACGCAGCGTACCAGCACCAACCGTCAAGACCGCCGCACCCGAGTCGCCTCGCACCGAGCCCGAGCCTTCGTCGGTTCCGGTTCCACCATCGCCGCCAACTCCAGAGCAAATAGAGGCTCGTAGAGTGGAAGTCGCCCCAGCCCCCGAAGCCCCCGCCGAACAACCGGTGCAGGACGCCATCTCCGAAGAGGATGCAAAGGCTGCGCTGAGTCAGGTGAAGATCGAGATGTATGCCACTCAGTGGTGCGGCTCGTGTCGACGCGCGCGCGAGTATCTAAGCTACAACGACATCGCCTACACCGAGTACGACATCGACGAGGATGAGGCAGCCAAAGAGCGGCTAGGCAAGATCAATCCGCGCACTAGCATTCCCACGTTCCAGATCGACGATATCGTCCAGATCGGCTTCTCCCCCGAAAACTTCGAGTACAGGCTCAACCAAGCGGTACGGAAGCGGCTCGACTGACGCTATTGCTCCACGATCGCTTGCCGCACGCTTTCCCATGAGTCCGTGCTGCCGATCACGTCTACGATCATCACCGCCTCGGCGGCCGAAACGTTGTCGCTTTTCGGGTTGCTGATGTCGAGCCATCCGGCGATGCGTCGTGCCACGGCCAGGCGGGTGGCGAGCTCGGCACGCGCCTTGGCGAAGCTGCCGAATGGAGTCCACCGAAGCGCCCAGACTTCATCCGCGAGCCAATCACCAAATACTCGATTCGGTGGCTCTGGGGCCACGATGCGTTGTTGGGCTCGGTCAAACGAGAAGTCCCATGGCCGGTCACGCTCCGTTCGCTCGCGCCGGTCGATCAGGTAACCGAGGGCATCACCGAACCATCGTGCGGCTGTCGCCACCCGCGACGGCCCATGAAACTCTCTTAGCTCGTCGGACACTTCGGCCCACGCGAGGCCATCGAGCGTTGGGAAAGGCTCGACGGCGAGCGTCCGACCGATACTTTGCCCGTCGATGAGCGACTCGATCACCGCGCTCTCGCGCCTTTCGTATTCGCCAAATGAAATCGATTCGGACTTAGACCAAGCCATGGGTTCTTTGACGGCGTGATCCGGTTTGAGCTCTCCGCGGCGGCCGAGGAGGCAGGAGCGCGCGCCATCGGCACTCACCGGCGCTCGGGTTCCGAGAGTTCGACAGGGACATCGATGCTGGGTCGCGATGCGTCCACCCGTGGGCGTGGCGGTGAGGCTGTACGGAAACTGGATGCATGGGCTTGGTTTCCTCTCCGGGCCGAGCTTGATGTGGAGCGCACACCCGCGTTCACTCCAGAACACGCACGTGCCGGTATCACTGCGCATCATCAACACGGCCGCATCGTCGTCCGCGTGACGATCGATGGCTTCTTCCGAAATGGCGGATAGAAAAACGATGTCTTCCTCGTTCAAGGGGCCGATCGCATGGACATCACTGCAGCAGAGCCCGTCTCCTTCGCAGGAGAAGCGTGCGCCGGGGCGGGCGAGCATCGGCTCGCACCTGGGCCGGAGCGTCATGCCTGTTCCGAGAGGGGCCTTGTCGCTAGGTACAAAACCTCCATCTCCGGCGCGACGAGCTCGTCCTTCGGGGGGTTCACACGCTCTCGGCCGGTTGTCGGATCGCGCACTCCGACCACCAAACAACCCGTTGCCGCGCGCATCTCTTGACTGAGCTGGTCGAATGCAATGGGGGCCGTCACAGTTGTGGGAAGAGCACCGACGTAGAGGTTTTGATGCCCAGCAAACACCACTCGGCTCGTCGCATCCGCAATACCAGGATATGACACGGCGTGCGCGAGCAGTGAGTACCCGACTCGGCGGGTTTCGACGACCTCGTCCGCTCCGGCCGCCCTCGCGTGCTGCACGTTCTCCGAATCGAGGACCTCTGCAACGATGTGCACGGGCTTCTTGCGCTTCGCTGCCAAGCGGCTCTTGCTGAGGTGCGAACGAATCGTAAATGCCGTCAGGATCGTCGCGGCATCGGCTTGTTGTGGCTTGATCCGCCGCGAGCCGGTAATGATCACGTTCGCCGACTGCGTGATCCGTGCCTTGCTGAGCTCGCTTTCCTTGGTCGGATCACCCTGAACCCACATGAACTCCGGCGGAAGCTCGCGCGGTCGTTCGTAGGGACCGAAGAGGACGACAGGTTGCTCGTCGGTGTTGATTGCGTTGACCAACACGTCGAGTAGCATCCCGCTTCCCATTTCGTACCCGCAAACGACGATGTGATTGACATAACCGCTCATACGGAACTGCTCCTCTCGGATACTGAGAACTGCGTGCAACAAACTGTGACCTACGATTCCTGCGAACAGCGCCAACGTGAACATACCGCCGACCATCATGGCGCCGCCGATGATGCGTCCCAGCGTGGTCACCGGCGTGATATCCCCAAAGCCGACGGTCGTGATCGTTACCAATCCCCACCAGAGGCTGTCGCCGATATTGTTGATTTCGGGGTTCGCACCGCGCTCCACGAGGAAGAGACTGATTCCCCCCAGAATCGTTTCAGTCCCGAGCACGGAAAACGCAAAGGTGAAAAGAAGGCGGTCTTCTTGGAACGCCCGCATGACCCCGTAGAACGGGTTCGCATACTTGAAGAGCCGTGCCGTTCGGAGCAGGCGCAAGAGTCGAAGCACCCGAAGGCCGCGCAGAGCGGGGACCAGCGCGAGTACCGTCAAGATGTCGATCAGCATCATCGGTGTCAGGGCGAAGCGAATCCGCCCCACAATTTCCGTCCGCAGCCGCCCAAGCGGGGTCCTCTTGAAGACCTCGAGCTCGGGTGGTCGATACGTGAGGATTCGAAGAGAGACTTCGACCGAGAACAACGAAAGGATCACGCGATCGAACCCCTGGAGGACCATGTCCCCTCGGGAACCCACAGGAAAGAAGGGTTCGATGATCAAGAGAAGGATCGAAAGCAGGATCAGCGTCCAAACGACGCTCTCCACGATGCGATACGCACGAAAGCGAGGTTCGTGAAACGCAGCGTGCAGAAAATCGCCCGCGGTCATGGTGGCCGAGGATTAGGCGCATCGCTGCAGGTGTCAACTGCCGGGTTACGAAGCGGTGACCTACTCCGCTGCGACCGGTGTGTCCTCGACCTCGTCGAGCTCGATGGCATCCGCGAGAATCTCCGCAATGTCGCGCTGCGCGATCTCTTCGTCTTTGTCTTGTTTCTTGAGGCCGTCGGTGAGCATCGTCATGCAGAAGGGACAACCGCTGGCAATCGTCGTAGCGCCGGTATCGAGGAGCTGAAGCGTTCGCTTGTTGTTGACGCGCTCTTCGCCTTGCTCCTCCATGAACATCTGCGCGCCGCCGGCCCCACAACAGAGACCCTTCTTGCGATTCCAGTACGGAACCTCGGTAAGCTCCAGACCTTCGATCGATTCCAGAATTTGCCGTGGCGAATCGTACACCTGGTTGTAGCGACCGAGATAACAACTGTCGTGGTAGACGACTTTACCCCTCACCGCCTTCGAAGGAACAAGCTTGCCAGCGACGAGAAGGCCATTGAGGAAATCACTGTGATGAACCACATCGAACTGGCCCCCAAAATCGCCGTACTCGTTACCGAGGATGTTGAAACAGTGGGGGCATGCCGTGATCACTGTCTTCTTCGACACTTCGTAGCCGTTGAGGGTTTGGACGTTCTGCTCTGCGAGCATCTGGAAAAGGTATTCGTTCCCTGCGCGCCTAGCTGGGTCCCCCGTGCAGGTTTCTTCGGTCCCGAGGATCGCAAAGTCCACGCGGGCCTTCTTCAGTAACTTGGCCACCGAGCGAGCGACCCTCTTGGCACGGTCGTCGTAACTCGCCGCGCATCCAACCCAGTAGAGCACTTCGGCGTCGGGTTTGTCGCCAAGAAGGGGAATCTGCAGCCCGTCGGTCCAGTCGCCGCGGTCCATCGAGGAGAGGTTCCAGGGATTGCCATTGGTCTCGATACCGTTGAATGCCCCTTGAAGCTCGCTGGGGAACTCGTTCTTCATCATGACCTCCTCGCGGCGCATGCCGACAATCTTGTCGACATAGGAGATCATGACTGGGCACTGCTCCTCGCACGCGCGACACGAGGTACACCCCCAGATGACGTCGGGGTGCAAGATGTTGGGGATGAGGTCGACCACCGTATCGCCGACGAAGTAGGCGCCTTCGGGAGCTCGAGGAAAGGTGTGAATCGGCTCTTCGCCCGAGCTCGGCGTCGGCTCTTCAACTGGGCCGTCGCTCGGCTCCGCCACCAAAGCGTCTTTGCCAAACATCGCTTGCTCGGTTGCGTACAAGTGGTCGCGCAAGGCAAGAGTGAGGTGCTTCGGGGAAAGCTTCTTGTCGGTGATGTAGGCTGGACAGTTGTCGCTGCACCGACCGCACTCGGTGCAGGTATACAAGTCCATGATGTGCTTGTAGGTGAGATCGGTGAGCCGGTTGATGCCGAGCGATTCCTCTCGCTCGACCTTCCCTTCGAGGTCCTCGACTTTGGGCAGCGCATTGGGGCGCGGGTCGTAGGCGAATACGTTCGGAATGACGGTCAGCACGTGGAAGTGCTTCGAGTAGGGCAAGATGTTCAGAAAGATCAGGACGAACGACGAGTGCCACCAGAACCCCGCGTGCTGAAGTGCGCGAAGTGCAGAATCGTTCTCGACGCCCGACAGGAGTTGCGCCGTGATCCCCCCGAATGGTTCCCACCACCCGGCGTGAATCGGCTCGCCAAATGCCTGCGAGTCCAGAACGAGCGAGGAGCCGACGTAAAGGAAGTCCGCCAGCATCATCGTGATGATGATGAAGAGGATTAGGATGGGCTCGGTGAAGACATACCGATTGACCTGATGGCCGAGTGTCATCCTCGGCTTGTCCTTGACGGCTTCGGGGTCACCGCTGTCGTAGCCGCGTTTGACCCAGCGAAGATAGAGGAATGCCAGCGAGCCAACGATTGCCGCGAAGGCTGCGAGCTCCTTGATGAAGGAATACCCCTTGCCGATGATGTGGCTCTCGCTCAGCACTCCCCAGAAGTCGAATCCGGAATCGAAACCTCGCCCCCACAACATCAAGCTGTTCAACAACAGCACTTGGAAGGCGATGAAGATCCCCACGTGGGCGAAACCCGCGAGAGTGTAGTTGGGCATCCTCTTCTGCCCGAAGGCGTAAATGAGCGTCGTCTTGACCCGATCGAGGACCTGCTCCGACGTCCAAGCAAAGCGGGGGTCGGGAACGCCAACTTTGACTTGCCGTAGTCGCTTGTATGCCGACCACGAGAATAAGCCAAGCGTGCTTGCCAACAGCAATGTCATCCAAATCGGACCCATCGACTTCTCCCTGACCTCGAGCGCGGAACCAGTGCCAACGTAGGCTCGCGCTGCGCGAAGGTCTAGAGGTGCCACGCATCGAAGTCAACCGGTGTCATTGCGCCGGCCGAGCCTCTTCTTGCCCCGTCGACTATGATGTGAGGATGGGCCGCGCCGTAGCGATAATTCTACTGGGAGTTACAGCGTGCACACCCCCTGCCCCGCGAACCGTTCCGCGGATCGTTGACGGCCGGGTCGAGGAAGGAGCCTTCGTCTCGCCCTACGCTTACGAGTGGTTCATCGAAGGCGAGGTTTCTGCCGCCAAAAAGGAGCATGACTACGCCGCCATCGCACTCGAAACCGCGACCGCGGCGCCATCGGAAGACGTGTTGCTCATGACGCGCCTAGCCGAGGAATACGAGAGGAGCGGCGCCTCTCGACGCGCGGATCGAACACTCACATTGGCGCGGCGGAGCTATCCCGAATCGGCGCGGGTCGACGTCGCCGCAGGACGCATCAAACGCCACAGAGGCGATCTCGACGGTGCCATGACATCGTTTCTCGAAGCCAGACGGCGGGCTCCGAAATGGGAAGAACCCGTGATCGCGTTAGCCGAAGTGCTCCGAACGCAGGGACACCGGCTCAGGGCCAACGCGTTACTGATCGAGTACATCACCGTAAACCACGAGACGAACACGACGGGCGCACGCCGCGTCCTAATCGACTTCGCTCGCCGAAGGGGCGACGCCGAAACGTTGCTGCATGCGCTCTCCGTCGGCGACGGATCGAACCCGGAACGCAAAGCGCGCTTGGCTGCACGGGTCGCGTTCGATACGGGTCAACCCGCGCTTGCCGCACGGTTGTTGGCGGACACGGTCAGAGCGCCCGAAAATAGGCTGCTTTGGCTTCGGGCTCTGACGGCGAGCGGCGAGCGGAAGACAGCGCGGGAATTCCTCGAGAGCGCCAGAAGCGACGAGCTGGGTGGATCAGTCGCCCATGCAGAGCTCTTCATCGAGGTCGACGAGCCTGATCGAGCACTGAACCTCTTAAGAGCGGCCCCGAGCTCGCCGCGCGCACAGTACGCCGAGGGGATGGCGCTGCTCGAACGAGGCGATTACCTCCAAGCTTCACGCACTTTGTGCGATGTCCCCAGCGGAAGCTCGACCTTCGAAGCCGCGCGCATCGGGTTTGCGAAGTCCTCGGAAGCGCAGCGACGCACGGGGGCCGCCGCCGAAGCCTTGAGTCTCGCGCCTCACGACTCGCTGACCGTCCGCGTCAGGCTTGCGGAGCTCTATCTGGTGCAGGGAGACCTCCGGGCCGCGTTGGGGCTCTTCGATGCCAAGCTCGCCTCCGATCGCGCTGCAGTCGCTACGATTCTGGAACGAGCGGGACACTACGAGGAAGCCGCTGCCTATTATGGCACGCTAGAACCGAGCGCGTCCGATGATCCGCGCTTGCAGGCCCGCTCTACAGCCGAGCGGCTGGCCGCGCGCAGGCTCTATGGTCCCGCAACGATGATTCTCGAGCAGTGGAGCGAAACCGCGCCTGCCGATCTCTATGCCCGGGTGCGTTTGGTCGAGCTTCTCAAGGAAGCAGGCCAACCGGAAACGGCGGCCGAGAGGGGTCTCGCCACCTTGCCGCTCGTCGACGACTCACGTCTACGCGCGCATCTCGTCTCAATACTCGCCGAATAGATCCTGAATTCGGACGTCGAGCGCGGTTGCGATCTTGTACAGCGAGCTGATCGAAGCGCTGGATTCGGCGCGTTCGATCTGTGAGAGGAGGGAAACGCTCAGCCCGGTGCGGCGTGCCATTTGTTTGAGCGTGAGGCTTCGGTCCTTGCGGAGTCCTCGAATGGTTTCTCCGATGACGCGGTGCAGATTTTCCTCGGGCGTCCGAAGCAAACCCTTCTTGCGCATGACTCGGTCGAGGACCTCGCGAAACTCGTCTGGGTTGAACGGTTTCTTGAGATAGTCGACAGCATCGAGCTTCATCGACTGCACGGCGGTGTCGAGAGAGGGATAGCCGGTGAAGATCACCACCGCGACGTCGCTGTCGACCTTGCGAATCTGCTCCAAAACCTCGACGCCACCAAGTCCGGGCATCATGAGATCGAGCACGACGAGGTGATAGCCGCCGTCTTTGACTTCATCGGGCGCGTCCTTGGGCTCGGCAATCGTAGTGACCTCAAAGCCATCCTTGGTGAGGAAGGTCTCCATGAACTCCAAGATCGCCGGATCGTCGTCGACGACGAGAACTTTTACCGGTGGTAGCGCCTTTGCCATTGTGCCTCCGCCAAGAATTTTATCTTCAGTGTTCGATTCTAGTCGGGGCGAGAGGATTTGAACCTCCGACCTCACGGTCCCGAACCGTGCGCGCTACCAAGCTGCGCTACGCCCCGTATTTCAAGCTCGGCGGAATCTAGCGTTGTGGCGGAGAACTGTCAACGAGTTATCCTACATGTACCCACACCAGGATTTGGTAGGCGTCTGCCCAGGGCCCCGACCCGGGCACCCAGGGCCCGAGAGCAAAGGGCTGGCTCGTCCAAAAGGGCAATAATTTCGGACCGAAAGACCGCGAGGTTGCCGGCGCGAAGCTTGGCAGATCGGCGCGCTCGGCGACCCTGGTTCCTTCCTCGCGAAGTGGCGAACAGACGGCGTAAAGCAGGGTTCCTCCGGGCCGCACCCGTGCGGCAGCGTGCTCGAGGATGAGCCGCTGAGTCTCACCCATCTGGGCTGCGTCCTGGGAACCGATCCGCAGTAAAATTTCAGGCCGGCGGCGAAGAGTCCCGAGCCCGGTGCATGGAGCGTCGACGAGGACCCGATCGAACAGGCCGACGACCCTGCCGGGGCCCGCGGTCCAGTCCACGCAGGCGCGCTCGAGCGACGATGTGCTGAGACGAAGGCGCTCGAGCTCGTCCGAAATCTGAAGAAGCTTGTGTTCGTGAAGGTCCGTCGCCACCACGCTGCCGGAGGGTCCGACGGCCTCGACCAGCTGCGCGGTCTTTCCTCCGCGTCCAGCGCAAACATCGAGCACGCGCTCCCCCGGAAGAGCCCCGAGCAGCTCTCCAACCAGCTGCGCGCCTTCCTCCTGAACCGCGAAGTCGCCTCGAAGGTACGCCTTTAGCTCTCGAAGATCGCCGCCACCGCTCACGCGCAGACCACGCGAGCAGAGTGCGGTCCGCGCAACCGAGGCGCCAGGTCGAGCAGCGCGGATCTCCGCCGCGACCTCATCCGGATCCACATCGGCGCGAAGACGAAGATCGAGGAACGTCGCGTCGTCCTCCAACCTCAAGAGCGCTTCGACGTGGTCCGCGCCGATCGAATCTCGCAAGGTCCGATCCAGCCATGGAGGCACGACGAGCTTCGATGGAAGTTGCGGATCGACCGGGCGCATCGTCGCGATCTTCCGGAGGATTGCGTTCGCAAAGCCAGCGACGCGCGTGCCTCGTTTCTGACGGACGAGCTCGACTGTGTCGTTTACGACAGCATGAGAAGGCACTCGGCCGAGATGTAAGAGCTGAAATGTACCGCCAAGCAACGCCGCGTGTGTCCAAGCATCGACGCGCAGAGGACGGGTAGCATGCTGTTTGATCGCTGCGTCGAGCGCTGGCAAGACGCGCAGCACACCGTATACGATCTGGGTTGCCAACGCGGCGTCCAGACTGCTCGACTGAGAGCGTCTGAGCTCGGCATCGAGCGTTGGCGCAGCCCAGGCGTCATCGTGCACGACACGATGCAGAACGCGGGTGGCGATCCGTCTAGCTGGCGCAACCACGAGTGGAGCTTACTCGCGTCGCGAGGCTGGGCACGGAGATTGGAGAGCCGGGCTTGCGCATGATACCGTGACGACCGTGGGGAACGCCTCCAAAGTTCCGCGAGAGCGAAGGGTGAGGCGATGAGTGCCTTGGTGCTGGTCGCTGATCCGGATCCCTTCGATCTGCGCCTACTGCACGAAGCATGCGAGGCGGCAGGCTATGACGTCGTGACTGCAGCCGATGGACCCGAAGTGCTGGCCATGGTGGCTCGGCGACAACCCGACCTGCTGATGCTCGACGCCAACATGTCGGAGGTGAACGCGTTCGAGATCCTGCGCATCCTCAAGGCCGATGCGAGCCTTCAGAACATCCCCGTGCTGCTCGTCACCGACGAGGGCGATTTGGATTCGCGTCGCCGAGGCATCGAGCTCGGGGCCGAGGACTATCTCACGCGACCCTACCGTGTGTTCGAGATTCAACAACGCGTGCGCAACGTGTTACGCGCTACGCGCCGGGATCGTCTTGGTATTCCGGAAAGCACGCCGCCTGCCGACCAGCGTGATCCAGTCACTGGTGCAGGCACGCCCTCGCAGCTCTTGATCAGCTTGGACTACGAGCACACCCGTGCGGAACGTTATGGACATCCGCTCACGTGCATGGTGGTACGTCTCGGCAACGCCAATGCGATCGCAGAAGCGAGCGAGGACGGCACGACGGACAGAGTCATGGCCCTGATCGGCACGGGGTTGCGGGGATGCATTCGTGCTGTCGACCACCTCTTTCGACTGCGCCGCGACGAGTTTTGCATCTTGCTGCCCGAGACCGATGGCGACGGTGCGGTATACGTGCTTCGCAGATTGGAAGGACAGATCGCAAGTGGGGAGCTGTGGGGGCAGGCGGTTGCGCCCCGACCTGCGATGGAGATCGCGGTGACCAGCACACCTGCCACCACGGTGAAAAGCGGCGACGACCTTCTCAAGCAAACGCGTCACCAGCTCAAAGCGAGCGGGCCGAGCTAGAGCTCTGCCTAGAGTGCCGAAGCGAACCGGACGACCCAAAGAACGACACCGCAGCCTGCGACGGCCAACGCCCATCGATCCAATGAGAGGCGGTCGACCACTGTGGCGAAGGACCAACCGCGCACGAGCGCCAAGATGCTGATCGGAACGGTCGCACACACGACCAAGAACAAGACCAAACCAAGTGGGTTGGACGCCCCCGCGAGCCACCACTGCCCACGGACCCCATATGCGAACGCCGTGGTGAGCCCGCAGCCCGGGCATGGGTAGCCAGTGAGCGCGAGGAAACCACAGGGGGGAAGGCCCAACTGCATGTGGGTTCCGTAGCCACTCGGGTCGGGCTCGAGCCACGCGGCCGCGATGAGCACTGCAAACCCGCCAGCTGCCAAGCTCGCCCAAAGAAGGCGCTCTGCAACCGAGGTGGAGCGGATCTCATCAGATGGCATCGGTCTCGCGCCAATCGGGATTTCGCCCGAAGCGACCGTCGATGTGAATGACACAGGGCACGGTACACCGAGGCTCTCCGATCGTGCGCGCGACGTCCAGTCCGATGGGATTGGCATTGCCAGCGGCATGGTCCGCGTAGTGCGCGTGCAGGCATTTTACGCCTCTCGATGTGCCACCTACCCCACCACTGGGCCTCGGATGCACTCCAGGCGACAGCGACTCGTCACGTTCGCGTTCATACCGCGCGTGTGCTGAGGCCAATCGTGCCGCCAACGCTTGGTCGACTTCGAGCTTGGCCTGGGCCGCACGGACACCGCCTTCCGCTTCAAGTCGCGCGATTCGACGATGGGCGAGCGGACAAGTCAGCCAATAGCGCGTGGGAAACGGCTCGCCGGTGTCCAGGATTGGTGGCACCGCAGCGACGATGGGGAGCTTTTGGTTGCACCGACGAAGTACTTTCGAGGTCGCGCGCAAGGGGCGCCCAATCTGAAGAGCAAGGACATCGCTATCTTGCTCGTGCCCGGTCATTAGATTCGCATGCGGTCTTTGACCTCGGTCCAATAATCCGATTCACCGACGACTTCGACCATCATCACGGCTTCGGCGGCCGCACGATCCAGTCGCGCTCCCGAGCCTTCGAGTCGTGCGCAGATGTCTTCTCCGATTGCCAATCGGGTGGCAAGCTCCGTGCGAGCGAGATTGAAGTTGTAGTCGTCCGCCCACTTGAGAGACCAGACCTCGTCGGCCAACCAATCGCCGAAGACATCGCGACTACTCTGCTTCTTGGGGGAACGAGCCTGTGCACGGTCGAACGCAGGTCCCCATGGTCGGCCCGGGGAACGTGTTTCATGCCCATTTTGAAGGGTCAAGATCGTGTCCCCAACCCAAGCCATCGCCACTCCGAACTGCGTGCCGTCGCGGGCGCCTATGAATTCGGTCGCCTGTTTTTCCCAACTGCTCCCGTGGAGCTTCGGAAAGGGTTTGGCGTCGAGAATGCCGAGCAGCGCTTCGCGACCGGAAAACCGGCGTATGTATTCGGCTTCGATGGGTTCCCACTCGGAGAACTTGAGTTGCTTCTTCGAGGTCAATGGAATGCGCTTGATCCGACGATCGGCGACCGGTCTCTTGCTTCCATCGCAAATCGAGGCTTCGACATCCTCGGCACGCAGCTCCGGCCGGTCTCCCATCGTTCGGCAAGGACAACGGTGCTCGGTAGTGATGCGGCCTCCACGAGGCGTTGCGACCAGGCCGAGCGGGAACCTTCGGCACCCGTCCGGCTTTGCTTCGAGCCCCTTCTGGGCGTGCACCGAGCAGCGTTGATCCGACATGAGGAACACGCACCCGCCGTCCGCCTCCGTCTTCAGCATGTAGTCTTCGTGGTCGTCATCCCAACCGGCCGAACGGCGGTCGATGCGACGCATCTCTGCCATTTCCTTCTTGGTGAGCGGGCCGATCCCGTGGATATCCGTGCAGCACAAACCATCCCCGAAGCAGGTGTAGCGAGCGCCCGGACGTACGAGCAGCGGCCGGACTTCGGTTTTTTTCTTCTTGTTTCCAGCCATGGTCTAACGGGGGGCTCTCTGTTAACCCCTGGGAAAAGGGGACTGTCCCCTTTTTCTGGGATATGATTTGGGGGATGGTAGTGAATCCGTCACCGCTCGTGGGTTACAACACGAACGTGCGCCATAAGGGAAACCTCTATCACATTCAAACCGAGGATTCCGGGGTGAAGCGCCCACACGTCATCACTCAGCTTTTTGCGGATGGGGGACGCATCATCGCGTCCGAGAAGACCTCGTACCAAGAACACGTGGGCGCCGAAAACCTGGGCGCGCTCGTGAAGCAACTCATGCAGGAGCAGCACAAGCGCGTGTTCATCGCGCTTCGCGACGGGGTCTATGACGAGGACGGCGATGGCGACACGAGCAAGAGCCAAGATGCGGACAAGCCCGTCACGACAGAGGTGTTGGAGCACGCGGCGGCTCGACTCGTGGAGGGCTCCCCGAGCTACGAACGCGTGCGACCGCCCTCCGGTACCAACCGCAGGGTGTCCAAACCGGCGCTGACTCCGTTTGGACACGACGTGCTGACCGAGAAGACATTGGATGAGGTCATCCTCGCGTATCTGGCACAAGATCTGGAGACCGGTACCTGAGCCCCCACAGGCTTGACACCGACGAACGATGGGCGATCTCCGCAATCGGCTGCTTCAGTTGCTTCAAGATCCGCGTGTCGCCAAGCTGTTGGCCGATCCGAGAGCCCAAAAAGCGTTGATGCAGGGACTCCGCTTCCGTGGTCGGGTTCAAGAACGAATCGACCAGCGCTTGGAACGCATGGCGCGCCGTCTGAATCTGGCAACCGCCCGAGAGGTGCGCGAGCTCAAGCGTACGATTCGCCGCTTGGAGGAGCAGCTTCGAGACAGGCCCTCGAGCGATTAGCTGGCCAGACCATCGATCGCTCTGGCTACTCGTCCACCAGAAGCTTGTCGCCGCAAACTTCGGCCAGGACTGCCCGAAGGCGCTCCCGCAGATTCGAGCCCTTTTCGACGAAGTGATGAATTCCGAGTTGATGAAGGAGCTGGACGTCGTGTGCGGCGGCTCCCGCGCTCACCGAGATGATCGATGAGCCTTGAGCGAGTCCCTCACCTTTCAACTGCATGCAAAGCTCTACGCCGTTCATCCGCGGCATGTGCAAGTCCAGAAGCATCACGTCGGGTTCTGCATCCTGCACCGCGCTCAGGGCTTCTTCCCCGTCGTGTGCGACGCGAACGTCGACTCCTCCCATGATCTGATGCACGTAGAACGTGAGAATCCGTGCAAGGTCGCGGTCGTCATCGACGATCAATACGGAAGCAGCCTTGGACCCACTTTGCTCGGCGGGACGCTCGCTCTCGGGCAGATCGCTTCGACCCCGCTCATCGCGAATCGCTCGCATCTGCCACGCGACGGCTTCTGCGCTTTGAATACGCACCTGGGGATTGTGATTCAACATCTCGTGAATCAACTGACACAATGCGAGAGGGCAATCGGAGCGAAGCTCGGCCAAAGCCTTCGCAGGCCCCCGTTGATGCGAAGCGAGTATCTCGCGAATCGTATTCCCCAGATAGGGTCGCACCCCGCCCAGGAGCTCGTAAGCGAGCACGCCCAAGCTAAAGATGTCGGAGAGATGCCCATTTCCTGACGCCGCAGTGCTCAAGATTACCTCGGGCGCCATGTAAGGTGGCGAGCCTGCAACCGTCTGCTTGTTGTTGACGTCGAACTCGGGCAATACCAAACCAAAGTCCATCAAGACGACGCGATGGGACGGTGTCAGCATGACATTGTCCGGCTTGACGTCCCGGTGGACTAAACCTGCGCGGTGGACGACGCTCAGGCCTTCGGCGACGGGAAGCAGCATCTGGACCGCTTCGGCGGAGCTGAACTTCTGGGAAGCGCTCCAACGCGTGACCGCGTGTTGCGTCATCGAAACGCCGTAGATGCGCTCCATCACCAGGTAGTCGATACCCCGATGCTCGCCGAGGGTATGAACACTCACCAGGCTTGGATGCTGGAAGGCGGCCAGTGCTCGCGCCTCATTTCGAAGCGGCGGTGTGAGCGGGTTCGGCCACGCTGCTTTGATGGCGACCCGCCGGTTCAGAAGATGGTCGTGGGCCTCGAAGACCTGTCCCATTCCCCCGCGTCCGAGTAGCTGCATGATCTCGTACACGCCGTCGAGCAGCTCGCCTGTCGCGAAGATCCGGTTTTCTCCATCGATCTGGTGGTCGCTCGCGGCCACGGCCCGTCCCCTCATATCCCGCATATCAGTATTTATATACTATATCGATGTCACTGTAATCTGCAACTTTCATAGATCGATCGCTTTCGTCTCAAAGCCCTCGAGGGGTGCCCCGAGGAACCTCGATGCCGCAATCCTAAATTGCGCGGGAAGATCGGTGACGAGCACCCGCAGCGAGCCGGAGCCGGAAGGCTCCTCGGGTTGAGCCTCGAGCAGGGAGCGAAGCGCGGACGCAGTCGCCTCGGCGCTGTCGACGATCGCCACCTCATGCCCGAGAAGCTCGCGAGCTACCTCGTGGATGGTATCCGACAACAGCGGGTAGTGGGTGCAGCCGAGGACGATGGTGTCGACATCGGCTTTCACCAGCGGCTGAAGATAGCGCTTGGCCGCCAACGTCGGCACTTCCCCGGTTACCCATCCTTCCTCGGCTAGGGGAACGAGAAGCGGTGCTGGCTGTGCAAACACGCGAATCGCGTCGTTTTCCCGATGAATCGCGCGCTCGTAGGCCCCCGAGGCTACCGTGCCCGGAGTGGCGAGGACTCCGATACGACCGCTGCGCGTCGCTCGTACTCCGGCGCTCGCGCCAGGCGCGATAACACCGATGACAGGGATCGACAGTTGCTGTTCGAGCGCCTCGAGGGCGACCCCGCTCGCCGTATTGCAAGCCACGACGAGAAGCTTGATGTCGAAGCCCATCAAGCGGTCAGCGCACCCTCGCGCATAGCGAGTTACCGTGCGCGCGCTTCTGGTTCCGTACGGGACACGCGCGGTGTCGCCTAGGTATACGAGATTCTCACCCGGTAGCGTCTCGCGGACAGCGCGAGCGACCGTGAGGCCGCCTAGGCCCGAATCGAAGATTCCAATCGGCTTTGCCACCGTGCCCCGTGTGAGGCAACGTTACACAAGCACCCCGAAAGGGCCACCATTCGGGGCGTCTCTGGTAGGCTGGACGAGTATGGCCGCGCTGGCACTGATTTCGACTGACTCGAGTCTGTACGACGAGCTCGTGAGGGGGCTCGAGCGAAGCAGCTGGTCGGTCGAGTGGCTCGAGTCGAGCGCGATCGACGATGCCACGATCGACCACGACGTCGTCGTCCTGGATGCGGGGCATCCGTTGGCCGGTCAGTGGCAGGCCCCGCGGGGAAAGCCTGTCCTCTTGATTCTTGGCGCAGAGAAGAGCACCGGGGAGTTCGACGAGCTCGTGAACGACATCGTCTTTCGAGGTGCGCCAGCCGAAGAGTTGCTCCTTAGGCTCGAAAGACTTCGCACTAGAACGCCCCTCGAAGATCTACGACGGCGTCATCTCGACGCCTTAGCCTCGATCGCGCGAGGCGTCATCGTCGTTGGACCGGACCTGCGAATCGTCTTTGCCAACCCTCGAGCTTCTGAGATCATGGGGTACCGTGAAGAAACGATGGGCGGGGAAGAGCTAGCGCGGCTGGTCGCCCCCGAGGATTGGCCGCTTATCCTCGAGGCGCTCGAGCGTCGAGAGCTCGCACAGGGAAAGGACATTCATCTGATTCGCCGTGAAGGCGCCAAGATCCTCTGCAGCTCTTCGTTCGCGCCTCTGCTCGACGGTGAGGATCATACGGTGTTCTGCTTCGAAGACGTGACCGACGAGCGCAAGACCGAACGCGAGCTTCTCAAGACGATGGAGTTCCTCGGCTCCTTGATCGACGTGAGCGTCGACGCGATCATTGCGACCGACATGGAGCAACGCGTAGTCCTGTTGAACCCAAGTGCTGAGAGGATCACCGGTCACCATGTCTCGGATGCCGTGGGCATATTGACGCTCGAGCACCTTCTTGGGCGAGGAGCTGCCGAGTTGGTGATGCGAAGGCTATTGGTGGAAGACCACGGCGGCGATGGTCGACTCGAGCCTACGATGCTCGAGCTGGTCGATGTACACGGCGCGCACATCCCGGTGCAACTATCGGCGTCACTGATCTACGAGCACGGTCAACCGTCGGCCATCGTGCTGATCTTCGCGGACCTCCGCGACAGAATTCGCGTCGAAGAGCGACTCGCGGACGCGCAGAAGAAACTCGCTTTTACCGAGAAGCAAGGCGTGCTCGCTGAGCTGGCAGGCACGGCGGCTCACGAGCTCAACCAACCTCTCACGAGCATGATGGCTTACGCCGAGCTTCTGTTGCGCCAATCGGAGGCAGGCTCGATAGGCGCAAAGGCGGCAGAGGTGCTGATCCGCGAATCCGAGCGCATGGCCGAGATCGTTCGTAAGATCGGAAAGATCACGCGGTACGAGACCACTTCGTACGTGGGTCAGCAGAAAATCTTCGATCTCGATCGCGCTGCAGACGCGCCGAGCTCCGACCGGGGACCGGAGGGGTGATGGACGATCCGGCTCCAAAGAAACCGCGCCGCTACCAGAGCTTGCAGCCCAGGGTGTCGGCTGTGAAGTCGATCGTGACCCCGCGCCGACGGACCGAGGAGCCCACGATACCTGAAATCCTCGGGGCTTTGAACCAAGCGCATCACGAAACCCGAGGTTTTGCGACAGAGGAGAACATCCTGCGTGCGTATGTACATGCCCTCGAGAACCTCTATCCAAAGGTGCGGTTCGGCATGCGCCTCGCGCAGCACGCGGCGGCAGAGCCTGTGGCAGTAGTACAGGCCGCCACCCATCACATCGCGAACGAAGCGCTTCACGCGGTCACGATCACCGAAGCCGGGCTCGTACGCGGCGGTCTTTGGGAGGCAGCCCCGGCACTAGGCGAGTTGACCCTTCAACGCACATACGAGCCGATCCTGGAAGCGCCGCCTGACGATGCGCCTTTCTCGGATGGGTTCGACGTTCCCCTCACTCGGGGGGGCGAGGTGATCGGGGTCGTGCTTGCAGAGTTCGATCGGCGCGAGCCCTTCCCCACGAGCCTCGAAACCGCAGTCGTCATCGCAGCCAACCAGGCGAGTGCCGCCCTCGAGATTGGGAGCCTTCGTGGCGAAGCTAGCCATCTCCGTGATTACGTCGAGAAACTCCTCGAGCATGCCAACATCCCGGTGCTTGTCGTCGGCCGCGATCGAGGTGTTCGCGTCGTCAGTAGCGCGTTTGCCCGAATCACTGGCATCCCGCGTGACTCACTGATAGCGAAAGACGTCTTGCAGCTCGCCCCGCAAAGCGAGCGTGTGCGCGTCCTCTCGGCTTTCGTCGGTGCCTTGCGCGGGCGCAACGTCGATCCATTCGAGCTTCAGCTCCCCAGAGCGGAGGGAGGGTCGGCACGTGTTTCGTTCAAGCTCGCACCGATCCTGGATTCCGAGGGGCGAGTCGCAGGGGTGATCGCGATCGGCCAGGACCGTACCGAGGTCCGAGAGCTCGAGGGGCAAGTCATCCATGCGGAAAGGCTGGCAACCCTCGGCCAACTTGCAGCGGGCATCGTGCACGAGATCAACAACCCAGTCACCAGCATATCGGTGTATGGCGAGTATTTGCTGAGTAAGCTCACCCGGAGTGGCGCCGAGTCGTCCGACCTCAAGCGAATCGAGCGGATCCTACGAAGCGCAGACCGGATCGTGTCATTCACGCGCAACCTGCTGACCTACGCTCGACCCTCGAAGGAGGAGGCGCGGAAGGTCGCAGTCAACGAGCTTATCGACGAGGCGGTCGACTTCTGTGACCATTTGGCGAGGGAGACGAACGTCACCGTCATCCCCGACTATGCGGAGGGCCTCCCCCTAATCCATGCGGTGCCCGGGCAACTTCATCAGGTCTTCGTCAACGTGATCACCAATGGTTGCAACGCAGCCGGCAAAGAGGGCGGGGTCCTGTCCATCCGGACCCGTCCCCACGGCAACGACCAGATTGAGATCGTGTTCGAAGACAACGGCATCGGCATCCCAGAAGACCAGCTCGAGCAGGTGTTCGAGCCCTTCTTTTCAACTCGGCGAAAGGGCAAGGGGACCGGGCTTGGGTTATCGATCGTCAAGAACATCGTCGAACAGCACAAGGGGCGAATCCAGATCGAAAGCAAGCCCGGCGAGCGCACGACCGTCACGATCGTCCTGCCCTGCCTGGTCGACCTCTAAAATTATGTGATCATTGGTTTTTTGTGACAAGGCGCCCGGCTCGAGTGAGGGGCGCTGGAATCAAAAGTACCGCTTGGCGGTTCAGAGCTCCATAAGGAGGTCATGCTGATGACTCGAACCAGGTTCCGGCGCCGGAGGGTTGCCTTGCTCGTCACCGCAGTCACTGCCGCGGTTCTCGGTACCGCGTACGCTTCGCCCAAGAAGGCCAGCGTCGATCAGGAGGCACTGTCCAGGGCGATCGCGTTCGAAACTGCGCTCACTCAGGTTGCCGAATCGGTATCGCCATCGGTGGTAAGCATCAAAGTCGAGGTGACCCGACCCCAGCAAATGGGCTTTCCGATGCCGTTCTTCGGGATGCCCGACCGGGGCGGCATCGTTCGGGGGGGTGGCTCCGGAGTCATCCTGAGGTCCGATGGATACATTTTGACGAACAATCACGTGGTTCGTGAAGCGACGCGCATCGACGTCACGCTCCAAAACGGCGAAAGCTACCTTGCAACCCTGATAGGTGCAGATCCGCCGAGCGATCTCGCCGTTCTAAAGATCGACGCCACCGGACTCAAACAAGCCGACTTTGCCTCCTCACAGGATGCGAGGGTTGGGCAGCTCGTAATCGCGATCGGTTCGCCGTTCGGGCTCGACTACACGGTGACCACCGGGGTGCTGAGCGCGAAGGGTCGTGGGGGCATCGGCGCCAACGAAATCGAAGACTATCTGCAGACCGACGCCAGCATCAACCCCGGCAACTCGGGAGGCCCGCTCGTCGACCTCAACGGGGACGTTCTCGGAATCAACACGATGATCATCGGTCGCGGCTCGGGGATCGGCTTTGCGATTCCCTCCGAGATCGCTCAGCGCGTCGCCAAACAATTGATTCAGCACGGCGCGATGAAGCGTGCTTGGCTCGGGGTCTCGTTCCAGGAGATCACACCGGAGCTCGCCTCGCATTTCGGGGGTGACTTCGATGGAGGCGCCTTGATCAACGGGGTGGTTCCGGAAGGTCCCGCGGACAAAGCCGGCTTGAAGGCGGGTGATGTCGTAGTGGCCGTCGGCGATATCAAGATACGAGAAGGCCACGACTTGCTTCGCACGGTGTTGCGCCACGAAGTGGGCGAGCGGCTCACGTTGAAAGTCCGGCGAGGGAACACCACACGGAAAGTGAAGCTGGTCACCGGTGAGCGACCTTCCGGAGATGCTGCGCAAGCGAAGCCGAAGGGCTCCGATGATAGCGACACCTTGGGCCTCTCCTTACAAGAGATCACGCCGATGCTGCGGCAGCGCTTTGGATACGAGGGGGAAGGACGGGTGTTCGTAAGAGGGGTGCAGCCGGGTTCGGATGCTGACCGGGCGGGGCTGCAGCCTGGCGACATCATCTTGCAGGCCGACCAACGCCCCGTGCAGTCCGCCGCAGATGTGCAGCTTGCGCTGAGGGACGGTAAAGCGCTGCTCTACGTGGAGCGCGAATCTCGACGCTTCTTTCAGTCGATCGGTCGCTCGAAGTAGAAGCGTCAGCGGGCGATCGTGATCTCGATCGAGGGTCCGCGCGCCTGCACTCGGAAGGCGGGATGGCGCCCCGCGACGAAGCGGACCGTGAGCTCGGAGAAGTCCCCCCGGTTGAGGATCCCTGCGTGCTCCACATCCGGGTGTGCGGTGGCGATGGGGCCTGCACGAGAAAGGGACAGGCTTCCGGGGATCATCACAGAAAAGCCGTCATCCTCGACAAGTCCATCCATGGTGGTCACCGGGTTGCTCATTCGAAGCACGTACTTTTCGCCGCCCTGCACTTCGTCGGCGCCAAAGGCCATCCCCCGCACCCGCTCAGGCGGCGAAGGAACCGTCGCCGACCCTGCGGCTGAGTCCACCGCGGCCGCTGCCTCCACCACTATCGCTGTCTCTGCCGCTGACGCTGTCCCTGCCGCTGACGCTGTCCCTGCCACTGTCGCTGTCCCTGCCACTGCCGCTGTCTCTGCCGCTGTCTCTGCCGCTGTCCCTGTCCCGGTCCCTGCCGTTGCCCAAAGGTAGATCCCCCAACCCGCCATCACGATGCCGAAAGCGAGGGCGGCGGTGATCAGGTACCGCCTCCGAGCGCGCCGCGAATTCTTCAGATGCTCACGAGCGGCCTGGCTACGCGGAACTTGCCTACGACGCGGTTTGTCATCGAGGCGGCCTCGCAAAGCCTCCACGAATCGCGCCAGCACCGTCCCGCTCCGACGCGTGCTCGCCGCAATCGATGGGATCATGTCGTTCTTGATGGCCCTGCCCATGCTCGCGATTGAGCTCGACAGCCGGTCGGATGCCGCGCGCGCATAGTCGCGAAGGCGCACCGCGATGGTTTTGTCGAGCGACCCCTCGGCGCTGAGGTCGTAGCGGACAATGCGCGGCGTATCGTGGATCCGAGCGCTCGAAGTGCGTCGGTTCGGCCGCGAGGCCCTTGGCGCCTCATCAGGGAGCGTGTCCCTGTCTGAATCTTGGGGCACGGAGTCGGCTGACTCCTCGGTCTCGTAGCCGATGTTGAGTACGAGTTTTGGCGTCCTCTCGTCGAATTTGAGCTCGACCGCCTCGAGGTGTCCGCGGCGACCTGCGGTCTCGTTTTCTACCGCGCTTCCAATGGCAAGGAAGGGAAGACTCTGCTCGACCGCAAGCTCGGTGTCGGTTTCAGAAGTGAGCTCGGCGACTATCGGCGAACCGACACCGTCTAACCTCAGTCGAACAGACGGTGCCTCAGCCGAGCTGCGACCCCAGCGCTGGATGAGCGCCTCGATCCGAGTTTGATCCTCGTCCGAGAGTCGAGTGAATCGAATTCCGAACTCTCCAACCTGGGGGCCGCTGTCGTGCGCCCAGACGACCCTGCCCACCATTTGAATCGGTGCCCCACCGATCGGGCTCTCGAGCTGGCACCGAAGCGTCGACCCGACCTGCGGAAGGACCGACGCACGCATCGAGATCCCGCCTGGGCCGACATTGAGGGCGTCCGCTTCGAACTCCTCGTCATGGAAACCTTCCGGGTAGAGCCTGATCAGAACCTCGTCGAGCGGCACGCGCGGAGGTCGAGGCGCTTGGTAATGACCGACGGATGTATTCATCGAATGCCTCTTCGGCGGGACGCAGACGTCGCCCCGTCTCCTCTGGTCCCAAAAGTACGGCGAACCGTCCACTTTTCTGCAACCCGGTTCCTTGACCGGCTCGCGCTCCGCCCCCAGCCTTGGCGGCCACGATGGGCGTTCGTATCGCGGTGCAGTCGCTTTGGGCGAAGGAAGAGCCTTCCACGTTCATCTACGAGTTTGCCCAGTCTCGAATCGTCATCGGGCGCTCGCGCAGCGCGGATGTTCAGCTCCCTCACTTGGCGGTGAGCTCGACCCACGCGAGCATCCGCATCGAGGACACCGGCTACGTGCTCATCGACGAAGGTTCGACGAATGGAACCCGTGTCAACGAAACTCCCGTGGTCGCGGGCCGCCCCAAAACCCTACGAACACAAGACACCATCGACATCGGCGGCTACCAGCTCATCATCGACCTCGGTGTTCCCGTGGCACAGACGATATCGGCAAGGCTCACAACCGAGTACGCGCGAAAGATGCTGGAGGAACAGGACGCCGATCAGCAGACGTCGGTGGAAGCCCAGCTCGAGACGATCCAAAGTGGAGCCGATCAGTCGGTCGAGCTGCTGCCGATCCCGAAGGCATCTCCGACCAACCCGCCGCCGCGAACGTCAACCCCGCCCCCACAAAGACCGGTTCAGGAACGAACGCCGATGGGCACGAGCGAATTGGTGGTCTATTTGCTGGCGGGACTCTTGCTTGCGGCAAGCGTCGCGGTGATGTTCTTCCTGACCCGCTGAGTCGCTGGCACCGTCGCTGGCACTGACACTGTCCTACGCGTTGCGCCTGTAGATCAGACGGAGACCTTCGAGCGTCAAGAACTCGTCGACCTCGTCGATGGTTTCGCTGTCCGGCTCGATGAGGGTCGCCAAGCCACCGGTTGCGATCACCGCGACCTCGGTCCCCATCTCCGACGTGAGTCGTCGGACGAGGCCGTCCACAAGGCCCACATAGCCGAAGACGATCCCCGCCTGCATCGAGTGAATGGTATTGCGTCCTATGGCGCGTGGGGGGCGCGCGATTTCACTTCTCGGCAGCTTGGCAGCGCTTGCGAACAAAGCGTTCGCGCTGATCTGCATCCCGGGGGCGATCGCGCCCCCTAAGTACTCGCCTTTGCCAGAAATACAGTCGAATGTAGTGGCTGTGCCGAAATCGACGACTATCACAGCCCCTTTGACTCGCTCATAGGCGGCTACGGAGTTGACGATGCGGTCGGCGCCCACCTCGCGAGGGTTCTCCGCAAGCACCGGCATCCCCGTTTTGATACCAGGGCCTACGGTCATGATCTCGTGATCGAAGGCGCGATCCACGGCCTCGATGACGGTGTCGTTGAGCGACGGCACGACGGACGCCAAGATGCTTGCGCGCACGTCCGAGGGCTCCACCCCGGCCAGCTGCAACAGATTGAGCAGGAGCACGTGATACTCGTCGCTCGTTCGACCCTTGCAAGTCTCGATGCGGAAGTCGTGGACCAGGCGGTCCCCATCGTACAGACCGAGGACCATGTTCGTATTGCCGACGTCGACGACGAGGAGCATTACCGCGGCCGGAGAGACAGGGTGAGCTCGAGGAGGTCACCAAATGTCTTGGGCCTCGGAAACTCGGGTTCGTCAGTCGCGTAGACGATCGGCTGACCAGTCGGTGCGACGCTCTGGGTCCGGATGGAATCCGGCCGACGCACCGGCGACGAGCTCGGAGCTCGAGGGGCGCCGGACGAGGGCCTTGGAGGGGCGCTCGAGATCGGCCCTGAGGGAGCCCCGGAAGCGGGACTGGCCGACCTTGCACGCGGCTCCACCGACAGCGGCCGCTCGACCCGCGGTGGCTGCGACGAATAGCGTGTCGGGCTGTCGATCGCCGGCGAAGTGTCGGGTTCGGACAAGGGCGCAGCGGGCAGCTGGGTCGGGAAATCGCTCGAGATCGGCGACTCGATGGCGGCCGGTGGAGGTGTCGCTGGGGCCGTTTCCACCGCGGGGACCGCGCCTGAGGCCGTGCGGATCCGTTGGAGCACATCCGCGGCCTGGGTCGCCCGCTCGCCGGGGCGCTTTGCGCGTACTTTGTCTAGAAGTGACTTCAATCGATCTTCGCGGTCACTCATGACGCCCTCTTCGGTTGCAACATGCCTACGATAGCAGGCAAGTCAGCACCGTCCTTGAACCAGCCCCAGACAGTCTCCGCGACCTCGAAGTCGACCATCACGAACTTCGAATCCCCGGTGGGCACGCACGAAACCTGCCGCTGCGAGATCTCGGAGAACATACCACCGAGCAGCGCGGCGGCCCCGAGATCGTCCTCGTCGAGCTCGGGCTTGTCTCGAAGGGCGATGACCAGTGCTGCGCCCCAGCGCTCGAAAGTCAGACGCCCCCAACCGAAGAGTGCTGTAACGGCCGACACGTGGCCCAACACGGCGTCGGGACTGAGAACGGATGCAGGCCGATCGAGACCGCTCAACACGTGATTTCCCAGGAGCTCGCCCAACCTACGAAGTGGTGTCAGGTCGCCATCGCGAGCTGCCGCCGCCACCAACGAGGAAAGCACTGCCTCGCTGAGGACGATGACCCGCTCGCGCGTCCGAGTACGAATGGTTCCCCCACTGAGATTGAACTCGTAGAAGCCGCCGGGATCGAAACGGCCGTCGTGCATAGATAACCTCCCCCCTGATGTAGAAGGTTTAGCTGGATCGTGTCAAATGGCACGGATGAAATCCAAGGTCGTCGTCCTAACCCTGGCGATCGCCTCGTCTCCGGCAGGCGCACAGGCGGAAGGCGATCTGCTGGGAGCGGATGACATCGCGGAAGCGATCGTCGCGATGACCGGCCCCGTCTGGACAGGACCGAGAATCCCCGCCCCTATGGAGGTGATGCGACCGAGCGATGCATCAATCACGATCCGCTCGGCCACGGCGCTCCTAGCGGTCCATGGGGGACCGGGCGTGGCACCCGAGACGATGGGCCGGGTCATGGCGGCCCTCGAGTACGCCAGCTCCCAGCTCGAGACGATGAATTGGCCCTCTCCCGTGCCCGATGCCGACCTTGGTGGGGGTCCGGAGCTCGATCTGTATCTCACCCCGACGCGTCTCCCCAGCGCCGCGCATTCGGATGGCATGGTTTGGTGGACTTATCTCGATCGCGCAACAGCGTTCGCCGTGATCGACCCCGAGACTCCGAACCAGTCGATCGAGGCTTGTGTGACTGCGGCGTATGCGGAAGCGCTTCTCCTCAGCATGGACCCAGCCGAAGCCAGAGCATGGCGACGAGCCACGGCTGCGTGGTTGACGTGGGTGCTGACCGGTCGCTTTGGCTGCGAGGACGCAGTTTGGGAGCAACAGGCTCAGCCTCAACGGTCGTGGGTGAGAGGCGGCGCCGGAGTGGGGGCAGGCGGTGCACTCCTGCTTGCCTATCTATCCGCGAGGCACGACGATGACGATTCGCGGTTCGTCCGAAATGCGTGGGAGCTCTCGAGCCAACGTACTTGGGAGGGCGAGGGCCTCCGTGCCGAGCCGGACCTTTGGGCGGCCGTCGAGACCTCCGTGGAGCGGAGCGGCGATCGGCTTCTCGACAACATCGAGGAGCTCGCCGTGCTGCGCTGGTTCGTGGGGCGAGGAAAGACCGAAAGCTCTCTAATCGCCTCGATCGACAGTGACGCCCAAGTCCCGGCTCTGCGACACCTCAAGCGACTCCCAACCCGGGCGAGCACCTCCATTGCTCTCAGTCCTTTCGGAAGCGCTTACGTGATTCTAGAGGGATCAGCCTGGACGCCGGGGGAGAGTCTTCGCGCATGGATGAGGGGAGAATACGGTGTGCGGTGGTCCTTCGTCGCCGTTCAGCTCGACGAAAACGGGACGGAGCTTCGTCGTCTTGCTACGCCGCACACAGGCCCTACCCCGACCGCCTACCTCCCGATCGAGCTCGACAGTCGAGCGCGCCAGCTGCTTTTCGTGGTCACCAACCTGTCGAATCGACTCCCAGACGCGGACGAACCAGACGTCAATCAGCGTTCATTCGAGCTGATCGTGGACCGCACGGGAAACTAGCTGCGACTCCGACGACGACGACGACGACGACGACTGCGGGGTTCGGCATCGTATAGCGCTTCGCTTGGCTCGTTCGCCCATGCCGGGAGATCCTCTCCTCGGGCCATTCGATCGAGGGCGAACAGAGTTGCCGCGTCCGCGAAGTATTCGCGTCGCGCGATCGACTGAGCGCGTCCGGCGCGAAGGCGGCGTTGCGCCATGGTGAGCAGCCGGATTCGATCTTTGAGTCGGCGCGGGAGGGAAAGGCGCAGGGAAAACTCTCGAATGAACTCTTCGTAAGCGACAGGTATGTCGGTTGCGCCCTCGAGCGCATCGTCGATTGACCCCTGGAAAAGGGCAGCGAGAAGAACGGCGTCGTTCGGGAGCCTATCCTCGGCAGCCAACGTATCGATCGCCTTCAAGCGGCCGAAGGTAAGTGCCGCGCCTTCGGGATCATCGTCGAGAAACGATGCGACCTCGGGCAGTACTTCGCTCAAGACGCCCACATCCCACGCAAGGAAGACCGATCGCTGCGCAGCTCCACCGCGAAGGAACCGAAGCAGTTCTTCGAGCACACGCGGAGCAGCAGCGCGCCGGAGATCAGAGCGGTGTCGGACCATGGCGTCGTAGACCGCCGGATCGAGGCCCATGTCGAGCCGCGCGCTGAACTTGATCGCGCGAAGGATCCGCACGGGATCCTCACGAAACCGCACGTTAGGATCGCCGATGGTACGAAGGAGATGTTCCTCCAAGTCGGCGACGCCGCCCACGAAGTCGATGACCTCTCCGCGCTCGAGGTCGTAGAAGAGCCCGTTGATCGTGAAGTCGCGGCGAATCGAGTCTTCGTGCGGCTCTCCAAACACGTTGTCGTTCGTGATGAGCAGGTCCGCGTCCTCGCCATCGAGCTCGGCGTTACGGGCGGGGATCAATCGAACGGGCTCAGGCCCCGCACACAGCGGGATCTTCTTGGCGATCTTCGGCTTGATGACCTCGTAGTGTTGTGAGGGGTCACGGCGGAAAGTGGCCACTTCGATGACCTTGCCACCCGAGAACAGAACGTGAGCGAGTCGGAAGCGCCGGCCGATCACTCGGCAGTTACGAAAGAGGTCTCGCACCTCGTATGGCCGGGCGCTGGTCGCCAGATCGAAGTCTTTGGGCTTGCGCCCGAGCATCAGATCACGCACCCCGCCGCCGACGAGATAGGCCGTGTGACCGTGCCGATTGAGACGCCGTATGACTTTCGCGGCGTCTGCGTCGAGCAATCGACGTGGAATGGTGTGCGCGTAGACGACAGGTTCCGGGGGCTCCGCATCGAGAGCGCCCGGGTCGTCTCCCCGACGGAAGTCAGGATCTAGAATTTGGGTCATCGAATACCAGAGGCCACGAAGGCCAAAGAAGTTAGTTATCGTCTTGTAGCAATAACCTAGGCTTACGGCAACGTTCGCGCAGTGCTAACGTCTTAGCCGGGGCGCGTAGCGTGAATGAGCTCGAGCAATTGGCAGGCAGGGTCATCGTTTGCGGCTTTTCCGGGGTAGAGGCGCCGCCCGACATTCGTTCGTGGTTGGCCGACGAATCCGTAGCGGGAGTGATCCTCTTCAAGCGCAACATCGATGACGTGCAGCAAGCGGCCGAGCTGATCACGTCGTGCACTCGGACCGAGGATCCCTCGCTGCCGGTCCTGATTTGCGTCGACCAAGAGGGTGGTCGAGTCGCACGATTTGGCGATCCGATCATCAAGTTACCCGCGATGCGTAAGTTAGCCGAAGCAGCCGACTTGGAGCTCACCACCACGGCCGGCGCCGTCCTAGCACGTCAGCTTCGGGCGCTCGGTTTCAATCTCGATTTCGCACCGGTGCTCGATGTGGATACCAACCCTCGAAACCCCGTCATCGGCGACCGGGCTTTTGGCAGCACGCCGCAAGTGGTCATCGATCATTCGTTGGCCTTCGCCAACGGCCTGCACATTGGCGGCGTCCTTTCGTGCGGCAAGCATTTCCCCGGGCACGGAGACACCGACGTCGATAGTCATCTCGCCCTACCGATCTTGCGACACGATCGGGCACGGCTCGAGGAGGTCGAGCTTTATCCGTTTCGAGCCGCCGTCGGCCGGCTCCCCGCCTTGATGACGGCGCATGTAATCTTCGACGCATTGGATTCGGTACCTGCCACAATCTCACGCAGGGTGATCGCCGAGCTCCTCCGCGACGACCTCGGCTATGATGGCGCAGTGTTCACCGACGACCTGGAAATGAACGCCGTGAGCACACTCTACCCGATCGAGGAGTCTGGTCTTCTTGCGATCGAGGCAGGCTGCGACATCCTTTTGATCTGCTCTGACGTCGAAGGGGCAGGAAGGTTGCGCGAAGCCCTTGCTGGGGAGGCCGGCCGACACCAAGCGTTCCGTAGGCGGCTCGAGGAGGCGAGATCCCGGGCCGACGCCCTACGCCGACGCGTCACCACGCTGTCGCCTCCCATCCCCCTCGAAAACGCGCTAAGTCACCCCGAAGCCCGTGCTCTCGAAGAGCGACTTCAGCGATTGGCATAAGTGCAGATCTACGGCGACACAAGCGACCTCAGCCCCTCCGAAACCAAGGCGCTTCAGCGAATCTACCGAAGGCGCGTTCCTTTGGACCGATTGACCACTCCGGAGCTCACGAGAGCGCTGGTGGGCGTCTCCCATGCGACTGGTCGGCAAGTGGGGGTGCTGGTCGACCGCCGAGGCACGGTGCATCACGTCATCCTGGGCGACGCATCGAAGCTGATGTTGCCCGATGTCGGTCGCCTCCGCGCCGGTGCGGGGCGACTCCGTGGGCTGCGCCTGATCCATACGCATCTTCGAAACGAGCCGCTCAGCCGCGACGACCTGGTCGACCTCACCCGCTTGCGCCTGGATCTCATCGTGGCGATCTGCCTGGCGTCCGGCGAAGAGCGAGCCCTTTGCGTTTACTACGGACACAACTTTCCCGTGGCCGAGGATTCGAACGAGTCCCCATTTCAAACGTTTGGGCCAATCCCGTACGCCAAGGCACGAGACAACCCCGCCGAGATCATCGAGACGCTCGAACAAGAGTTCGCCCGAGCCGCAAGAGCGAGGGGGGTCGCGGCCAAGGATGGTCGCGCGATCCTCGTGCACGTATGCGACAAGCGCAGCGCGGGCCAAGCCGAAGATTCTCTGCGAGAGCTCGAGGAGCTTGCTCGGACGGCGGGAGTCGACGTCGCAGATCGTGTGCTGCAGGTGCGGGAGCGCGTCGATCCCAGGTACGCACTCGGACGCGGTAAGCTCGAAGACCTCGTGATCCGCGCGATGCAGCTCGATGTCGAGACCTTGATCTTCGATCGCGACCTTCGTCCGGCGCAGGCGAATAACATCGCACGCATGACCGATCTCAAAGTCGTGGATCGCACTCAGTTGATTCTCGACATCTTCGCACAACACGCCGAGAGCAGGGACGGAAAGCTGCAGGTCGAGCTCGCGCAGATGCGGTACATTCTCCCCCGTCTCGGCCAACGCGACGATGCGTTGTCGCGACTGACCGGTGGCATCGGAGGACGTGGCCCCGGTGAGACGAAGCTCGAGGTTGGTCGTCGCCGCGCACGGGAGCGAATCACGCGCCTTCAGTCCCAACTCAAACAGCTTGGTCGGCAGAGACGGCAGCGGCGGTCACGGCGTCAACGGAGCGGCACACCCACCGTCGCCATCGTGGGCTACACCAATGCAGGCAAGAGCACTTTGCTCAACTCCCTGACAGGAAGCGACGTGATCGCCGAGGACAAGCTGTTTGCCACGCTCGACACTCGATCCCGCCGCCTGCTGCTGCCTTCAGGGCGTACCGTGATCTTCACCGACACCGTCGGGTTCATCCGCGATCTTCCGAAAGACTTGTTCGCTGCATTCCGAGCGACATTCGACGAGACTCAGGATGCGGACCTGCTTCTGCACGTGATCGACGCCTCCGACCCTTGCAGGAACGAGCACGTGGAGACGACCGAAGAGCTCCTGGTCGACCTCGGCCTCGAGCGGGTTCCGCGAATCCTCGTCTTCAACAAATGCGACCGTCTCGAAGCACCCGAAGCGATGATTCAGAACCGCGGCATCGCGATCAGCGCCATCGATCCAAGCTCCCTCGGGGCCCTCAGAGCCGAGATCGACAAGCGTATTGCGGTCTCGAACCCGATCGCGACGGCGCCCGAGCCTACTTCTTCACCACCGGCTTGATGCCAACCCTGCCATCTTTGACGACGACCTTGAAATCGATGCGCTTGCCCTTGTGCTTGCGATCGAGCTTCGGGACCATTTTCCTGAGGCTCTTGGCGACCGTTTCGTAGTCGACCTTGTCGGTGCGCTCGTTGTTGCGTCGCTTCGCGTCGACATAGCTTTCGTAGATCTGGCGCATGCGAGCGTCCCCGGGGCCTTTGGAGCGCGCGGCGATCGGTGGCGGCGCCCGTCGGTTCGATGCAATTGCGGGGCTCGACTTGTCGCGTTTGGGCGTAAGGGGCCGTGGCTTGGGCTTGCCGAACGTGGCCGTCGCTGGGCTTTCGGCAGCCGTTCGTTTCGGTGGCGGCGTGCCCTTGTCTTTGGCAGGCGGCGTCGTGTCCTGAAGCAGCTCGTCCAGGCGGTCACTTGCGTCCTCGATCAGCCTTTCGACATTGACGTCTTCGTTGGGGTCGAGCTCGACAGGACTCGTGCTTCCCCGGCCATGTTCTCTTTCACGTTCTGCCCGTAGCGCCTCTCGCCGACGTCGGGCACGAAGCAGATCGCGTCTGTAGGTGCCTTCCTCAATCTGGCGTCCGATCCGCCGCCAGTACGTCTGAAGTGTCGTGTAGCGTTGAATGAGCGTCTGAAATCGAAAGCGGAGCGCCGTGTTGCGGGGCTTGATCTTTCGAAGCTCGTGGAGTGCGCGGTCGAATTGTTTGCGAGGGATCTGCGGCTCGATGCGTTCGATCCCCTGGAACCATTGCTCGTAGAGGTGCTTGATGCGCGAGAGTTGTACCTCGGCATCCGACAACCTGATCTCAAACTCTTTGGGTGTCATGGCTTGGCCGTCAGAGCGGCGTGATCTTCAAATTGTCGAACCAGAGGTCCGATTGCCAGTTATTGAACCCAAAATGATCGTGTCCGCGCCCGAGTAGCGGGTTGGGATCGCTCATTTTCAGCAGAACCTCGTCGTCGACCCATACCGAGAGTTTCGCGCCGACGCGCTCGATCCGGAAGTGATAAATCCGTCCGGGCTCGACTTTTCGGGGCGTGCCCTCCACGCGATCGGCGCCATGCTCATCCATTCGGGCCAAGACGTTCCGGGAATTGTTCCAACCACCAAAGATGATGACGTAACTCGTAGCGGTGTAGCTGTCGGTTTTTGCGAAGGACGCGCCGTCCCCGAAAATCTCGACCTTGATATCCCCATCTGGAGTCTCGCTGCGAACATCGAATTCGACCCGCACGTCGCGCGGCAAGGTTCGCAGGAGCCAAAGCGGATGGTTGCGCGCCCCCCGAACGTGCAGCTCACCCCCCTCGATCCGCCAATTGCCCCCCGTCTTCTTCCAATCCTTGCCGAGCTGAGAGCGCTCAAAGCTGTCAGCGTACCCCGAGCCGATCCCCGGATCGCCCTGGGGCGTGCAACCCATCCACCCAACCCCCACCAAGAGCATCCACACACACACTGTCGCTGACACTGTCGCTGGCACTGACGCTGTCGCTGGCACTGACGCTGGCACTGTCGCTGACACTGTCACTGTCGCTGACCCTGGCACTGTCGCTGACACTGTCACGGATCGGTGCAGCCGTCTTCATTCTCGTCGCGTCCCTCTAGAGCCTCCTCGTTGGGGCATCGGTCATCGGCATCCGGGACGAAGTCGTTGTCGTTGTCGGGATCCATGCAACCGTCCGCATCCTCGAAGCCGTCGATGTCCTCAGGGAGCCTAGGGCACTCGTCGCGCGAGTCCGGAATCCCGTCGTTATCCATATCGTTGCTCTTCGGAGACCAAGAAAAGCCGAAGATCGCGCGAAAGTTAGGCTGACCGAGACCGCGCACGAGCCCACCGCCAAAAGCAGCAGTCATCGTCACGTCTTTCTTCGTGTAGCGAATACCGATGTCACCTTCGAGCGTGTTGGTGCTCCGCCCCCGAAAGCTGGTCGAGCCGCGAAACTCGAGCAGACCGAACAGATTCTTGGCAGGTGGAATCGGTGGCTTTAGCGAAAAACCGTAGAGCATCTCTTGGCCGAGCGTGTCGACCCCGACCTGTCGTGCGTTCGCGCGGTACCGCCACCCGACCATGATTCCGACCCCCGCTCCAATGAGATGGAAGTCACCAAGCGCTTGGAGATCGAACGAGAACTGATCCTCACTCGCGTAGAGGCTCTCGGTGCCAATTGGAACTGGCATGGTCACGAGCAGGCCAACGCCAGGGCCGTCCGGCTTGTTTTGAATTTTTTCGGTCTTCTTCCCTAGGAGCCGGATCTTGGTGGTCAAGCGCGGGTCCTCGACTCCGAAGCCGGTAAACGACGTCCGACCGTTGAGTGCCATCGAGGTTTCACCCTGCTGGTAGAGGACGAGTGGCACCTCGAGGGCCAACGACCATCTCCCAAACAGCCCTAGCTGGAAAAGCAGGTCCGAGGTGAGTCTGTGATCGATCACCGTCTCGGACGTACCGTCCACGAAGCGAACCCGTAGCGGCTTGTTCGAATACCAAGTCCACAGCGCGAGGTTCCACCGCAAGTGGCCGGGGGTGGCGCTCCCCTGAATCCCGAGAAAACCAAAGCGGTCGAGACTCGGGCGAAACCGTTCCACGTCAATCCCTTGGGCGGACGCCATAGCAGTCGAACCGAGTGTCAGGACGAGGACAAACGCGGAAGCAAACCGGGCCATGTCACCTAGCTCGGAGCCAACAAGTGAGAGGCGTGGACGTTCTTGAGCGCCGCAAGCATGCTTTGGCGAACCCTCGGAGCACGCTCCTCGAGATCATCGAGCATCTCCTTGACCTGTTGCCGCCAAAGATTCTCTTGGGAGCCGCAGAGATTGCAAGGCAGGATCGGGAAGCTCATGTGCTCGGCATAGGCCGCAAGGTCTCGCTCGGCGCAGTAGAGCAATGGCCGAATGACCGTGTTACGGCCGTCACCACTCGCCAACTTGGCGGGCATCGCGCTCAATGCGCCGTTGAACATGAGATTCAGCATGAGAGTCTCGATCGCGTCGTCCCGATGATGGCCGAGCGCAATCTTGGTGCACCCGAGCTCCTGCGCGAGGTTGTAGAGAATCCCACGCCGAAGACGCGAGCACATGCTGCAATGGGTCTTCCCTTCAGGTGTTCGCGTGGTCACCAGTTGGTAGGTGTCTTTGTGAATGATGCGATGTTCGTAACCACGCGTTCGGAGCCAGGCTTCCAGAGGTGTGCCATCGTAGCCGGGGTGTCCTTGATCGAGATGCACCGCGATGATCTCGAACGGAACGGGCGCCCGTCGCCGCGAACGCTCGAGCAGATGCAGAAGGGCGTAGCTATCCTTGCCCCCGCTCACTGCCACCATCACTCGGTCGCCCGCCTCGATGAGCTCGAAGTCCGCGATGCAGCGCCCCATCTCGTGCGCAAGCCGCCTCTGCAGGGGATCCAGAGCCACGCCGGATGGGTACTCGCCGCGCGGCTCGCCCGCAAGGCCTTGGTCAGCTTCGCCGGCGAATCGCAACCGCCCGTGCGTGGGCTTCGAGCCCTTCGAGCCGGGCGAGACCCTCGAGAAGGTCGGCCTGATCGGCGATGGCGGCTGGCGAATAGCGAATGAGCGACGAGCGAATCACGAAATCATAGACGCCCAGCGGCGAGGAAAACCGGACCGCGCCGCCCGTCGGCAACACGTGGCTCGGCCCGGCAGCATAGTCACCGGCAGCCTCGGGAGTGTGATAGCCGAGGAATACCGCCCCCGCGGCCCCTACCTGGTCCAGCAGACTGTCCGGGTCCTCCACCGACAGGCTCAAGTGCTCCGCCGCCAGCACCGTTGCGACGCGACCCGCCTCGGTCAGGTCGCCCGTCACGAAGGCATAGCCGTTCTTTGCGATCGCCTCCTTTGCGATCGCCTTCCTCGGAAGCGACTCGAGCTGGCGCTCTAGCGCGGCATCGACCGCCTCGGCCTGGCTTCGGGACAAGGTGATGAGAAGCGGGTAAGCCGCCTCGTCGTGCTCGGCCTGCGACAGGAGATCGGCAGCTACCACCTCCGGGTCCGCGCCTTCGTCGGCGACCACCAAGATCTCACTCGGGCCGGCAATCGAATCGATGTCGACCGCGCCGAACACGAGCCGCTTGGCGCATGCCACGTAGATGTTCCCAGGCCCTACGACCTTGTCGACCCGGGCGATCGACTCTGTGCCGTAGGCGACTGCAGCGATCGCTTGCGCACCCCCCGCGTCGACCACTTCGGTTACACCAGCCACCTCGGCTGCTGCCAAGATCTCCGGGGATGGGTTGGGTGTGACGAGAACGATGCGCTTCACGCCCGCCACCGTCGCTGGAATCGCAGTCATCAAGACCGTGGAAGGATATCGAGCCTTCCCGCCGGGTGCGTAGACCGCAGCGGCAGCGACCGGCCGAACGCGCTGCCCGAGCTCGACGCCGTCCTCCTCGTAACGGAAGCCCGGCTCGCGCTGATGCTCATGGTAACGACGAATGCGCTCTGCGGCCTCGGTCAAAGCTTTGCGAACGTCGGGATCGACGCGCCCCGCCTCAGCAAGCCAGGCTTCTCGGTCGAGCACGAGCGCTTCGGGGCGACGCCGGTCGAATCGTTCGCTGTAATCGAGCACCGCCTCGTCGCCCCGCTCGCGTACCGTTTCGAGAATTTCGCGGACGTCAGGCTCGACGCGCGCGAGATCTTCGGTGCCGCGATGACTCAAAGAGTCGAGCGTAGCTTGGTAGCTAGCCTGCCCTCGTTCGTGAATCGCGAGCATTTGCTGTTTCTAGCGGGCCGGCGGACGGGGTCAACCGCGCGACCTTGCCCTTTGGTCGGGAAAATGCTCAGACTTCGCCGACCATGAGCGTTCGCCTGTACAACACACTGACGGGCCAAAAGGAGCCGTTCGAGCCTCAAGAGCCAGGCCACGCGCGAATCTACGTCTGCGGTCCGACCGTCTACGACTACGCCCATCTCGGCCACGCCCGCTGTTACATCGTCTACGACGTGCTCGTCCGCCACCTCCGAGCCAACGGGATGCACGTCACCTACGTCCGGAACATCACCGATGTCGACGACAAGATTCTCAAGCGGGCCTCGGAGTCAGGAACGGAGCCGACCACGCTCGCCGCGCGGTTCGCCGAGGCGTACGCCGAGGACATGCACCGTCTCGGCAATCTCGACCCAGACGTCGAACCGAAGGTAAGCACGCACCTTCGGGACATCATCGATTTGGTGCAACGACTGATCGACCGTGATCACGCCTACGTGTCCGATGGCGACGTGTACTTCTCCGTCGCGTCCTTCCCCGAGTACGGCAAGCTCAGCCACCGTAATCTCGAGCAGATGAGGCTCGGGGCCAGCGAGCGGGTCGACGAGCAACAGACCGCTAGAAAGCGCCATCCCGCGGACTTCGCATTGTGGAAGCAAAATGAAGAGAACGCCTGGGGTTGGGATAGTCCATGGGGTCGGGGCAGGCCGGGCTGGCACATCGAATGCTCCGCCATGTCGATGAAGCACCTGGGCGACACACTCGACCTCCACGGCGGGGGGCTCGACTTGGTGTTCCCTCACCACGAGAACGAAATCGCACAAAGCGAGGCCGCGACCGGCAAGCCCTTTTCGCGGTGCTGGATGCACAACGGTTTCGTCGAGGTCGACAAAGAAAAGATGAGTAAGAGCCTCGGGAACTTTTTCACGGCTCGAGAACTCTTCGATCGCATGGAGCCCGAGGCGATCCGCTACTTCATGATGACCGTCCACTATCGGGCACCTCTCAACTTGGACTGGACGCTCGACGACGTAGGGAACGTGACCGGCTTTCCGCAGTTCGAAGACGCGGAGCGTCGCGTGACCTATCTCTACAAAACGAAGCAACGGCTCCTCGGGTTGCCACCGAAGCGAATTGCGGACGCCGGAACACCTGTGCCCGAAGAGATCCACGGTTTCTCGGCGGCCCTAAGCGAGGCGCTCGACGACGACCTCAACATGCCCGTGGCGCTCGCCAAAGTGGCCGAGTTTCTCAAGGCGGTGAATGAGCTTTGCGACAACGCGGCTCGAAAAAAGGGCAAGGCACCACGACAAGCGGTCGATCTCGCCCAAGCGGGCTTTGTGGCGCTCGAGGCCGAGCTCGGGCTGGGGGCGCAGGCCGCGGACGAGGTCCTCCGGCGAATCCGGGACCGTCGAGCACGGGAACGCGGGCTCGATGCCGCGGAGATCAATCAGCAAATCGCTGCGCGTACCGCCGCACGGCAGTCGAGGGACTTTGCAGAAGCTGACCGGATCCGCGACTCCCTCGCGGACCGGGGCGTCGAGCTTCTGGACGGCCCCGAGGGGACTGGCTGGACGATCACCGACTGATGAAACAATCAGGGGTGGACGCCTCGCGCTTCTGCTAAATGGGGTTTTTTGCGGGTCGGTATCAACCTCGATCTGTCGCTCGCCGCCCGGTTATGTCAATCTATTAGTTCTTGGAGCACTCGTTGCCATCCTCTGTTCCCAAGCCACTCGCTGAAGGGGCGTTGAGCGCGACACCTTTCGGTCACGTTCTCCTGTCGATTCAAAAGAAGGGTCTCTCAGGCACGCTTGCGGTGTGGCCGGACGACGACCAGCCCGGACAGGATCGTATTCTGTTTCGCAGCGGGGTGCCCGCCATCGGCCGCTTCATCGAGCCGGTGGCGAGCTTGGATAGAGGGTTGCTCACCATCTTCCCCCGGGAGCGCGGCCCCTACGCATTCTACGAAGCCGATTTGGTCGGTGAGGGCGATGGGACGATGCGTGGTTCGGTCGATGTGCTCGAAGTCATCGCCACCTCGCTTCGAGGCGATGTCCCAAAGGACGCGATGACTCGGGTCATTCGGAAGCTGGGGGACGAACGTCAACGCATCAAGAAGAGCGCACCGCTCGCGAGATTCTCTTTGCAGTCCAACGAAAAAGCGTTCGTCGAGCTGATGCGCGCGGAGCCAGCGACGGCCGCGGTCTTGGTCGAACAGTTCGGCGATCCCAAAATCGCAAGACGTATGCTCTACCTGCTCGCGATCACGGAGAGCCTCGAGGTGTATCGACCGATCTCGCGCCAGAAGTTGAGAGCTGTGTCGCCTTCATCGCAGGGAGACCGGCCCTCGTCACCCCCCTTTGGGAGACGGGCTTCGTCGGGAAGCACGACGCCGCCGAGGATGCGCCGCTCGTCCCCGCCGGGCCGTCGCGACTCTGCGCCACCGGCCGGAGATTCGGTACTCCCGACTTCGATCAGCAACCTGCCACCCGCAAAGCGCCTTTCCGGCGAGATTCTCGCACCGCGCCAGATGCCGCCAATGCCTCCTGAAGGCTTTTCGGAAGAGCACCGGAAGCGCTGGGAAGAGGTGGCCCGCGTGATCGGCATGATGGACCGCCAGAACTACTTCGAAATGCTCGGCGTGAAAGAGTCGGCTGACGCCAACGACATTCGCGGGAAGTACATGAAGCTAGCCAAGAAGTGGCACCCCGACCGCCTGCCGAACGAGCTCTCGCCCTTGCGACCGTGGGTAGAGGAGATCTTCCACCTGTTTACGGTGGCGCGCGACACGCTGGCGAACGATAAGTCGCGCATAGAATACCAGAAAACCGTCATGCAAGGCGGCGGCACCCCGGAGTCTGAGCGAAAGCTCAATGTAATGGTCGAGTCCGCGATCAACTTTCAGAAGGTCGATGTGCTCGTTAAGCGGCGACGGTACGACGAGGCGCTACAGATCTGCGACGAGGTCATGGAAGTCGTTCGCAAGGAAGCCGACTACCCGGCCATGAAGGCGTGGATCCTGATGCTCAAGCACGGGATCGAGGAAGACGAAGTCGCGAACGAGATCAGGGGGCTGCTCAAACAGACCTTTCGGCTCAACCCCGATCACGTGCATGGCCACTTCGTACGGGCCCACTTCCTCAAGCGCATGGGCAAGCACGACAAAGCGTTGAAGCACTTCAAAAAGGTCGCCAAGCTCAACCCGAAGAACCTCGAAGCGATCCGCGAAGTCCGGATAGGCTCGATGCGCCAATCGAGAGGCCGTTCGAGCGCACCCCCCGGCAAAGGCAGCAAGCGCCCAGGCATCTTCGGCAAGCTGTTCAAGAAGTAAGACTCGCAGCGACGCTAGGGCACTGGCACGGACACTGGCGCTGACACTGGCGCTGGCACTGGCACTGGCACCGGCACTGGCACTGACGCTGGCGCTGACACTGGCGCTGGCACTGGCACTGGCACTGACGCTGACACTGATCTCGGTGTCGGCCGCCGGCGGGATGGCTTCCGTACGCCACTGCCACCAGGCCAATACCGCGGATCCACGACCCCTTCGATTGGCATGGGGCCTGCAGTACCTGGCCGCATGGAGGGTTCTCGCGAACGACTGGCTCGCCTTGGCGTGACGGCGCTCGCTGACGTCGAGCTGCTCGCCGTTCTTCTAGGTACCGGTCGCGCTGGCGAAGACGTCACTTCGCTTGCGGCGAGCGTTCTTCGCCGGACGGGCGGCCTGCACGCGCTGGCTCGTTTGACCCCGATGGAGCTCGTGCAGATCAACGGCATCGGTCCCGCGAAAGCCTCTCGTCTGGCCGCCGCCTTCGAAGCAGGCGCCCGCGCCCTTGTTCCGTGCGAGCTTGCCGCGCCACTTACCAACAGCGAGGCCGTCTTCAAACGTTACGGAAACGCGTTGATGAGCAGTCCTGTCGAGCGCTTCTTGGTCGTCTCAGTCGACGCGAAGAACCGACCGCGGGTTGAGCGGGAGGTGGCCCGCGGGGGTCGAACCAGCTGCCAAGTCGACCCCGCCGAGGTCTTCCGAATCCTGATCGCGGATTCGGCGTCAGGCGCCATCTTCATCCACAATCACCCGAGCGGCGACCCCGATCCGAGCCCAAACGACCTTGTGCTGACCGAGCGCCTCGTTGCCGCGGGCTCCCTCCTCGAGATCCGGATTCTCGATCACGTCATCGTCGGGAGCGGCCGATACACGAGCCTTCGAGATGCCGGTGCCTGGCCAACTACCTCAGCAAATTCCAAGGCTTCCACCGCCCTTTGCCCATAGGAGACGGCTTGACACCCTCCCGGCCCCGTGCTTTCTTCCGGCACTTTTATTTTCCGGGAGCATGGCCGTGAAGCGGACCTATCAACCACATCGTAAGCGCCGTCTTCGGACACACGGGTTCCGCGCACGCATGAAGACCAAAGGTGGTCGGAACGTGCTCAACGCCCGCCGCCGCAAGGGTCGAAAGCACTTGACCGTTTCCTGCTACAAGAAGTAGCCGAATCGGTGAAGAGATGCGTGGTGCATCGGGAGCGGGGGGGGATCCGAGCAACGGAGGCCAGGGCCTTCCGCCGGCCGATCGACTGAAGAAGCGTTACGAATTCAGGCAAGTACAACTCACCGGTCGGCGCATCCACACACCCCACTTCCTCATCATAGTCCAACCAAATGCTCTAGAGAACACGCGACTTGGGATCACCGTGACGAAGAAAGTGGGCAACGCCGTACAAAGGAACCGCATCAAGCGTGTGGTCCGCGAGGTCTTTCGGCGAAACCGCCATCTCTTCCCGCCCTCCCACGACGTCGTATTCATCGCGAAGCGGGACGCGGATGCCCTGAGCTACGACTCGGTGTTGAGCGAGGTCCGTCGCGTCGATACCAAGCTCAGAGAGGGCGGGGCCTCGCGATGATCAGGGCGTTCCTCCTCTTCGTGATTCGCCTCTACCAAATGACGCTGTCGCGCCTGCTCGGCCCCACCTGCCGGTTCGAACCTTCGTGCTCCCACTATGCTGCGACGTGTATCGAGCGCTTCGGGGCGATTCGGGGCTCGTGGTTGGGCGTCAGGCGCATCGCTCGCTGCCACCCTCTCAACCCAGGCGGGCACGACCCACCGCCGCAAGTCGAGCATCGCCGCCACGAGGCGCATCATGGCTGATCGCAAACGGCCGCCGATCCTGCTGTTGGCGCTCCCAGTTGCGCTCATGGGCATCATGTTGGGCGTACAGTACTTCGCTCCAAGCAGAGTCCAGACCGACGAACCTGCGGTTGAAGCATCCACCGACGAAGCCGAAGATGCGCCCGCTCGAGTCAGCACCGAGCTCTCCCAGGGCGAGGTTCGGGACCGACTCGAGTCGCAAAAGACTTACCAGCTCGAAGATGATCGTCTCGTCGCTGCGTTCACGAACTTGAACACGGGGCTCGTAAGCCTTCGTATCAAAGGCGACCGCTACCGAGATGAAAAAGGCAAGCCATTTGAGCTCGTCACGACCGACAAGGAGCAGTACCTACCGCTGAGGCCCAAGATCACAGGCATTGCGATCCCACCATCCATCCGGTGGAGCGTAGTCGAGGCGTCCAAACGAAAGATCCACTTCCGCTGGTCGGGCGACGGCGCCACGATCGATCGGATCTGGGAGCTTGCCGAGCCGCCGTATCAATTCCGCTCGTCGGTCGAAATACACAACCAACAGGAGACCCCGAGGCAGCTTGGGTTCAGCATTACGTCCGCTCACTATGTTCGCAGAGAGGACGAAAAGGGAGGGTTTTTCGGGCGCCCTTCCCCCGCGTTGAGCCACGGGATCTGCCAGGTAGCCGACGAGACGATCCGCGAGGATCGCGATGGTCTCTTGAGCGAAGACGAGTCGCGACCGATGCAGCCGCACACCTACGGCCCGGGCGTCGAGTACGTCGCGCTCAGCAGCGTCTATTTCGCGATCATCGCAGCCCCAGAAGGAGAGACCGCGGAACGCTGCGATCTTTTGACGACCGACCGGGGTGGAACGCCCGACGATCCTGACGGGAGCTTGTTCGAATCCGAGCTCGCCTCCGCACCCATCGAGCTCGGTCCCAACGAGACCGCGACGTTCCGAACGGCGGTCTACGCCGGACCGAAGGACTTCGATGCGCTTGAGGAGTTCGGTCATCGAGCGACCAACGTCATCGACCTCGGCTGGTTCAGCTTCATCGCTCGTGGGATGAGCTGGCTGCTCCGCACGATCTACGACTTCATCGGGAACTGGGGCGTCGCGATCATTCTGCTCACTATTCTCGTCCGGGTTCTGCTCCTGCCATTCGTGATTCCGCAATTTCGAAACATGGCCAAGCAGCGCGCCCTCAAACCCGAAATCGACAAGATCAACGCGCTCTACAAAGACGATCGCGAGAAGAAGGGCGCCGCAATGATGGAGCTCTGGCGCAAGAACAAGGTGAACCCCCTCGGCGGCTGTCTGCCCGTACTCCTGCAGATGCCGATTTTCTTCGCCCTCTATCAGACGCTGTCGACGAGCATCGAGCTCTACCATGCCCCATTCGTGTGGTGGTGGGCCGACCTCTCGTCTCCAGACCCCTACTACGTCCTTCCGGTCACGCTCGGGGCGCTGATGTTCATCCAACAGAAGCTCACCCCCATCCAAATGGACCAAATGCAAGCCAAGGTCATGCTCTACGCGATGCCGTTGATGATGACCTTTTTCATGCTCTTGCTTCCGACCGGCCTCTGCCTGTACATGGTTACCAGCTCCGCCATCGGCATCACGCAGCAGCGGTACATGTACTGGAAGATGGACAAAGAACAGCTCACAGTGGTCTCCGCCATCGATGGCGACGAACCCGAAGATCACGCGGCCGAGACGGAGCCGGCCGCCGCACCCAAGCGGGCTAAACCCCGTAGAAAGAAGAGGACTCGCCGTGGACGAGCTTAAGACCAAACCAAGAGATGGCGCGCTGATGCTAGGCGATCAGCCACCGCAAGAAGATCCGATGCAGTACGCGGGGGACGGCAAAGCCGAAGAGGCGGCGGAGATTCTCGAGGAGCTCTTGAATCTGATGGACCTCGATGTCCAAGTCGAGATTCGTTCGGACGCCGAGAGGATCGAGCTCGACGCCACTGGAGCGGACTCGGGGCGGGTAATCGGAAAGAAGGGCGCGACGCTCGATGCGTTGCAGTTCCTGATCAACAAGATGGTCAACCGCTTTCCCGAGGCGCGACGACACGTGATTGTAGATTCCGGCGACTACCGGGAGCGGCACGACGACGGGCTCGTGTCACTCGCGAAGCGGCAGGCCCAACGCGCCGTCAGCGAGGGGAAGGTGGTGACACTTCAGCCGATGAATGCCCGCGATCGTCGTGTGATCCACATGTCCTTGGCAAAGTTCGACGGCGTGAACACGATGTCCCAAGGCGAAGGTATGAGACGGCGGATCCAAATTATTCCCGCGCGTAGACGCCGATAGCATCAGCGCCCCCGACAGCGCACGCAACCGACGAGGCTGTGTCCGGTTGGGTTCCTAGGCCGCGGCGGCGTTGACGTGGTCGCAGGCAGCAATCAACTCAAGGACGAAATCGGTTTGGTCGTTCGCGCAAGCGAAATGATCGCCGTCGACTTCGAACTGCCTGGCACCCGGGATCGCAGCCGCGAGCGCGTATTGACGGCGGGTGGGTACGATCTTGTCCCGTGTCGTGACGACGACCGCCGTCGGCACCGCAATATTGGAAACCCAGTTGCGGGACGAGAAACGAAGGAGGGCGCGCGTTGCCTGCGCGAGCGAAGCGGGGTCAGAGCCTGACATCTCCTTGCGAACGTAGTCTCTGGCCCCCGGTGTCGGAATGTCTCTGACCATGGCCTCGATGATCTGGCCAAGCACGAGCTTGGGCGCCACCCGAGCACCGACGACCGCTCCTGGCAAGATCGCTCGCGTAAGAACCGGGTATTGCTGCGGCGTGAAGTACCTCGCGGTCGCGCAAAGCACCAATCCACGCACACGCCCGGGGTGTCGGCTCCAACAGAGTTTGGCGATTGGGCCCCCCATCGAGTATCCGACCGCAATGAACTTGTGGATGCCGAGCTCGTTAGCCACCGCGGCGACATCGTCCGCGCAATCCTTCAATCGAAACCGACGCGTGCGGATCCCTTGGCCATGACCGCGGTGATCGACCGCCACGACACGGTAGCGTTCGGCAAGGTCGGAAAAAGCGGTAAACCAATTCAGTGGCCCGGTCGCGGCAAGGCCATGGAGCAACAGCAGCGTCGGGGCTCCCTCGGGCCCATCGAACTCGACAACCCGGATGCGGCCCCGGTCTTCCAAGTCCAAAAAGAACTCCTTACGCTGGGCGCTTTGCCTCGTTCGCGTCGAGGTTTGACCTTCTTGCGGTTCTCCTGTCACCGCTTCCGATCGTGCGGGCGGTGTTGGCCAAGCGCAAGCCGCAGAGGTGGCTGTGTTGAGCGGCTCAAAGATTGTTTGTCAGCGGCGTTCGGCTTTCTGGTCAACCCGCTAGTTCGGAACGCGCTTTCAGCGAGCGTAGGCTAGGATCGATCGTGGGGCGCCAGTGGATGGGACTTCGTAGTCTATACGTCGAAGCAGGCGCAGATCCGACTCTTCTGGCGCAGTACCGGCGGTAAACACCCAAACCTCGCCGGCCAGTCGAGACCCGATCGCGCACCAACGCTCCGGCGAGAATGTGGCGCGCGAAAGCGCCGCATCGAAAGGCGCGCCTTCCACGATGGGGGCGTCGGGGTCGACGCTGTGCTCGAGCACCTGCACACGATTTGCCAAGTCGAGGGAGCCGATGGCGGACCGGAGGAACGCCGTGCGTTTGCGCCGCGGCTCGACCAAGGTGGCGCGCTGAGCTGGACTGGCAAGAAGTAGCGGAATCGTAGGCGCACCCACACCAGCGCCGACGTCGACCAACGAGCCTACCGACTGCAGCCACGCGGCTTCGATCAATCTCGCGGCATCGAGAAAGAGAATCTCGGCAAGCTCGGCATCGGTGTCCGCGCCGGTAAGATCGGTGCGGGCTCCCCAGGCTTTGGCCATGTCGAAATAGGCGGGCCATCCCCGCGGCACGGAAATACCAACCGCCCGGCAAAGCTCATCGATCACGAGCAAGGAACCCCCAAGACGATCACTGTCGCTGGCACTGGCACCGACGCTGACACTGTCGCTGACACTGGCACCGACGCTGACACTGTCGCTGACACTGGCACCGACGCTGACACTGGCACTGGCACGGTCACTGTCGCTGACACTGGCACTGGCACGGTCACTGTCGCTGACACTGGCACTGGCACTGGCACTGTCGCTGGAACTGTCACTGTCACTGCCCCGCCCCCTCGGCTTGCTGCCAGGCTGCCTCGAGCTCCGCCATGGTTCGAAACCTCGCTTCTTTGTCCCGATGCATCGCTCGATGGACGACGTTTGCGATCGCTTCGGGGATCTCGACGAGGGCGTCGAGCGGCAGTCGGTCACCCGCGTCGATCTTCATCAACAGTCGGCCGATATGTGCATCTTGAAACGGGCGCTTGCCACTCAGGGCTTCGTAAAGCAGCACGCCGAGACCATAGACGTCGATCCTCTCGTCGACCTCCGCCTTTCCCGTCAGAACCTCGGGCGCCATGTAAGCCGGCGTACCAGCGACCTCGCCGGTGGCCGTGAGCCGGTCGAGCCCCAGAACCTTGGACGCTCCGAAATCGACCAGACGCGGCACGGGACGCAACCACAGGATGTTGGCCGGCTTGAGATCGCCATGGAGGACTCCGTGATCGTGGGCTGCAGTAAGCGCGTCGCAAAGCGCAGTCACCAACTGGCTCGCCGACTCGAGATCGATCGGACCTTCGGCGAGCCGCTCGGCGAGGGTTGGGCCCTCGACGAGCTCGGTCACCAAGAAGACGAGACCTGTTTCATCGATCTCGAGATCTAGGAGCCGAACGATCGACGGATGGTCGAGGGCCTTGAGCACGGCGCCCTCCCGCCGAAAGCGCCTGCGCATCGCCTCGTCGGTGAGGTATTCCGCGCGGAGTATCTTCACCGCAACCGTAAGGCCTTCTTGGTTGTCGGTTGCGCGATACACGTCCCCCATGGCGCCACGAGCGATCTCGGAAACCAGCTCATACCGACCTGCCAACTCGGTCCCAATCCCGATCGATTGCTGCTCACGCATCTTGCGTCGACGATACCCCTCTTTCGCAAACTCGCCCAAACTGACGTAGGCTCGACGCGCATGATCATGACCCCCGACCTCGACGAAGGCCTCGAGAAACTCTACGGGACGCCGCTTCCCCCGGTCGTGGTCGAGAAGCTCAAGGGGGACGCCTCGACGCGCACCTATTTTCGGGTGCGTTTGACCGAACCCAGAAAAGGCCCACCGACGATCATCGTGATGCAGCTGCCTGAGGACGCTTTCGGGAGCGACGAAGGCGGTGCCCAACTGGAGACCACAAGGCTGCCGTTCCTCGAGGTCGGAGAGCTCCTCTGCGCCCGGGGGATCCCGGTACCGAACATCTACCTAGAGTACCTCGAGCGCGGACAAATCCTGCTCGAAGATCTCGGCGACACGACGTTTGAACGGCAGTTGCTCGAGACCCCCAGAGAACAATGGAAAGGGCCGTACGGCCAAGCGGTCGATCTGCTCGCCGAGATTCAAGAGCGCTGCGAAGACCTGCCCCCAACCTCGATCGTCACGCGGCGAAATTTCGATCGCGCGCTCCTCGAATGGGAGCTCGAGCATTTTCGGCGATGGGGGCTCGAGGAATTGTATGGAAGCCTCGATCCCGCATCGGCTCGAGTCGCGTCAGAGGCCTTCTCCGCAATCGTCGCAGAAATAGAAGCCATGCCTACGGGGTTCGTGCACCGCGACTATCAATCGCGAAATCTCATGGTTCGCCAAGGAGGCGAGCTCACGATCCTCGACTTCCAAGACGCGCTCATCGGCCCACGGACGTACGACCTGGTCGCCCTCCTTTGCGATTCGTACGTCTCCCTCGACATCGATTTACAAGAAGCGATGATCGAAAGGTACGCTGTAGCGCGTCGCATCGATGCCGAGCAGGTTCGTCGAGAATTCTGGGTAGTCACGCTACATCGAAAGCTGAAAGACGCCGGGCGTTTCGTATTCATCGATCGAAAGCGCAATGATGCAAGCTTTTTACAGTGGTACGCCCAAAGCTTGGCCTACGTTGGGCGCGCTTTGTCTCAGACCGGACGGTTTGTTCCGCTCAAGGGCCTACTGCGGGCCCAAATCCCGGGTTTTCCGGACTCGATCGCCAAGCCGGCATCGATCGCGGAATAACGCGGTCCCGCCTCGTGTTCACCCTACAAGTTGGGGGGGGGTGAGGCTGCTCACAAACTGTACTCTCTCCTCTCCCACTATCCCACACCTCGCAGCGCCGTTTCACCCTCCTCACCTCGCGTCTACACCGCTTCCTTGCGACCGCTGTCTCGAGCGGTAGACTGCGGATTCGGATTCGCCTCCATGAGGAACCTCTTCCCGGCTCTCGCCGTCACCATGATGATGTTGCTGCCTGCGTCCTCTGCGGACGCAGCCGACTGTTCGTGCGACCGCTCGTCATCGATCGAAACCTGCATCGACACGATCGAAGCCCAGGTCGAAGCTAACGATGGGCTGAGGCTGCCTCCGATGTGGTGCGAGCGAAGCGACGATCCCCGTTGCATGCCTGCGAGCACCCACGGCGGCGCGTTCCAGACGCTGATCCCGCTGGCCACGGCTTGGAACCAACAACTCCGATGGACTACGCCTCCCCGCACGGGATCGCTAGTGGCGATCTTGGTCGACGGGGGCTCGAGATACGCCCACGCGCGACGAGTCGAGCGGCCGCCTCGCTAGCACCGGCCACTCTTGGGGGTGGTCTTCTAGCAATTGGTCTGTTGATTCTAACGTTTGATTTTTTTCACTCGTCGCTCAATGGCGGCGGAAGGACAGAGAAATGAGTAAAGGTTCATCCATATTATTGGCTGCCGTAGTCGGCATCGCCGTTTTTGCCCTCACATACGTATACTTCGGCCCGAAGTCCGATGGCGGCGACACAGCCGCGGTCGAAGCCGCAGACGTCGAGATCGCTAAAGACGTAGAGCGATACAAAGTTCCCGTCAGCGACGCTCAACCTTCTAAGGGACCGGCCGACGCGCTGGTGACGATCGTCGAGTTCAGCGAGTTCCAGTGCCCATTCTGCGCGCGGGTGCTTCCGAGCGTGAAGCAGATCAGCGACACCTACGGCGACGATGTGCGCATCGTCTGGCGAAATCTGCCACTGGGCTTCCACCAGAACGCGGATCCTGCTGCGCAGTTGGCCATGGAAGCTTACGCGCAGGGTGGCAACGACAAGTTCTGGGAGGTACACGATTTGCTCTTCGCAAACCAAAAAGCGCTCACACGCGCGGATCTGGAGAATTACGCGAAGCAAGCAGGTCTCGACATGAACAAGGTCAAGAAGGCCTTGGACGAGAAGGCTCACTCGAAGCAGATCCAAGAGGACACGACGCTGGCGGGCACCATCGGGGCGCGCGGCACGCCAAACTTCTTCGTCAACGGACGTAATCTCCGTGGCGCGCAGCCCTTCGCTGCGTTCAAGACGGTGATCGACGAAGAGCTAGCGACCGCCAAGAAGCTCCAAGAGCAGGGCGTGACGAAGGCGCAAATGTACGCGACCATCACGAAAGACGGCCTGACCAAGGCCGCCCCGCCCAAGCCGCAACAGCGGCCGGGCCAGCCCGATCCAACAGCCGTGTACAAGGTTCCCCTACAGGGCAATGAGCCACAGAAGGGACCAGACGACGCGCTGATCACGATCGTCGAGTTCAGTGATTTCGAGTGTCCGTTCTGCGGGAGGGTCGAGCCGACGCTGAGTGCGATTCAGGACAAATACGGCAAGGATGTGCGCGTGGTGTGGATGAACAATCCTCTTCCGTTCCACAAAAACGCCAAGCCAGCAGCCAACGCTGCGCTCGAAGCCCATGCGCAGAAGGGCGACAAGGGTTTTTGGGCCATGCATGAGAAGCTCTTCTCGAACCAGCGGGGGCTCACGACCGAGAATCTCGAGAAGTACGCCAAAGAGCTCGGCCTCAACATGAACAAGTTCAAGGCAGCCATCGAGGGCGACAAGTATGCCTCCACGATCCAAAAGCAGCAGGCGCTCTCGACGAGTCTGGGTGCTCGTGGAACCCCAGCCTTCTTCATCAATGGCCGCAACCTCCGTGGCGCTCAGCCGCTTGCTGCGTTCGAGGCCGTGATCGACGAAGAGCTGAAGAAGGCCAAGGACCTCGTGGCGAAGGGCACGCCGCGTTCCAAGGTTTACGAGAAAGCCATTGCCAACGGCGAAACCGCACCGAAGACAGCGCCGGCCCCAGCCGCGCCGGACGCAAACAAGGTGTACGACATTCCCAGGCCGAAGAGCGCGCCGAGCAAGGGCTCCCCAAAGGCCAAGGTGGTCATCCAGGAGTTCAGCGACTTCCAGTGCCCATTCTGCAGCCGCGTAAATCCCACCATGGCTCAGGTGATGGACGAGTACGGCGACAAGGTCGAGATCATCTGGCGCAACTACCCGCTGCCTTTCCACAAGGAGGCACACCCGGCCGCACAGGCTGCGATCGAGGTATACGAGCAGAAGGGCAACAAGGGTTTCTGGCAGTACCACGACATTCTCTTTCAGAACCAAAAGGCACTTACACGTGCGAACCTCGAGAAGTACGCAGCACAGATAGGAGGCATCGACATGAACGCTTTCAAGGCGGCGCTCGACTCGGGCAAGCACAAGGCAGCCGTGGACGCGGACATTCAGGCGATCGCCAAAGCTGGCGCACGCATCGGCACGCCGTCGTTCTTCATCAATGGCAAGCTGCTCCAAGGCGCGCAGCCGTACGCGGCATTCAAGGCTGCGATCGACAAAGAGCTCAAGAACTAGCGTGCGACTAGTGGGGGCGGGTCCATGCGTGGACCTGCCCCAGTCCTTTTGACAGGGGCGGATCGGCGCATTACATTCCGGACGGTCGCTGAAAACCAAAGTATTTTCGAGGTGTTGACGCATGGCCACCGCCAAGGCGAAAGTCGCTCCCGCCAAAAAACGAACCAAAAAGAAGCCCACCGTCGAAGAGCTCTATTTCCGAAGTGACAGCGCTTACCTGTGCCTGCTGTTGAACCGTCGGACGCGCTGCATCCGCGTGATCGACTTTCGGGCTGGTGCGCTTCCCGCGAAACGTCTCTACATACAATCGGTCGCGACTCAAGAGAGCGTCGACAAAGTCATCACCTTGGTCGAAAAGGACGAGGTTTCTTCTTGGACCCGCGTGGGCTTCGTTCGCGAAGGTACGATCCCCGGGTTCTACAAGCGTAGCGACGGTCACTTGTGCGGCTGTGTCATCGGCGACAAGACCGCGTCCGTCGAGGTAAGTGACGCTTCCGAAAAATTGACGGATAAGACCATCAATGCCGCAAAAAAGGCAGCTAAAGACATCCCGGAAAAGATCCGTGGTGCGTCGGTCCGCAAGGCCAACGAAAAAGACGCCCTCTCAGCCCGTGATGTGGCCTGGCGAAAGAATCCAGCGCTTGGTTCTTTCGACATGTTTGGTCGCGACGCCGGACGCATCTACTACGAAGCCAGCGTCAAGCGCAGCAAGGCCAACTTCATTTCCGCGGAATTCCAAGATTGCTTTGGGCACGCGCTGATTGAAGTGCTTCGTCTGCCGACCACCGAAAACGAAACGCTGGCCATCGCAAGCGGCCTGACCGCACTCGGTGACGACCTACAAGAACGAGGCATCGTGGCCGCATTTTCCTTTGCGCCGAACGACAACGTAGAGCTTTCCACTGCATTCGTCGCGGCTGGGTACCGAAAGACCGGCCTTCTCGCACAAGGCATCCTCGATGGGGTAGCTGGCCGAAAAGACGCGATCCTGTGGACTCGGAAGCTCGCCAACCCGCTCGGCGAAGACTACGAGTGAGCTTGACACGGGCCCGTCGCCGCTTAAGTTGGCGCCCGGATTTTCGCATGCCGACCTACGACTATACCTGCGACAGCTGTGACCACGAGTTCGAGCGCGAGCAGCGCATCACCGACAAACCGATCAAGAAGTGCCCCAAGTGCGGGAAGTTGAAGGCGCGACGAATGATCGGAGGCGGTGGGTTTATTTTGAAAGGTGGTGGCTGGGAGTCGGATCTGTACTCGGGCCCTTCGAACCGGTCCAAGAGCAAGAGCGCGGAATCTAGCAGCGCCTCGACCAGCATTAGCGGCAGCTCGAGCTCGGACAGCAGCCCGAAGAAGGCGAGCACGACGACGAGCAGCAAGTCCGACGATTAGACTCGTACGGCTATGCCGGCTCGAGATAGGACGCGATGATTTTCCGCGTCCCCCACCCCGGAAAGCGAACCGACACGCGCGGCGGTGGACCGTCCATGACCTCGCGCACTTCACCCACCCCAAACTTCGGGTGGCGGACTTGCATGCCACGCCAAAGCCCCGAGACGTCGGAGCCTTCGCTGTAGTCGACGTAACTATCGGTCGATGCTCGCTCGGGCGCGCGCGGTTTTGTGGGTCGCGGCGACCGGGCGCTAGACCGCGCGCCGATCCAGCTCGTGTCCTCGGCCGGAAGCTCATGCAAGAACCTCGACGGGATCCCAACACGCTGCTGACCGAAAATCCGCCGGACCGCCGCGAAGCTCAGCACGAGGCGCTCTTTCGCACGCGTGAACGCCACGTAGGCGAGCCGCCGTTCCTCTTCGAGCTCTTCGGGGTCTTCCCAAGGATCGATCCCCTTGAAGGGGAACACCTGCTCCTCGAGCCCGGTCACCATGACGATTGGGAACTCGAGCCCCTTGGCTGCGTGTACCGTCATCAAGGTGACGCGATCTCCTTCGACTCGCTCGTCCGCCGACGTTTGAAGGGTCACATTCTCGAGAAAATCGGCGAGTGTGGCATCCGGATGCTCTCGCTGAAACTCGTCCATCGAAGCCACGAGCTCCTGCACGTTCTGGAAGCGAGCATCGGCCTCAGGCGTGTCGTCGTGCCTGAGCATTTCGGCGTATCCAGTCCGCTCGACCAACGCTGCACCGACTTCACCGAGAGGCGCATCGGAGGTCGCTACATCGCGCAAACCTGAAATCAACTTCCGAAACCCCGCTAGACGCTTCTGCGCTGCATTTCCCAAAGCTCCCAGGCCTTCTTCTTCGACGACACTCCAAAGGCTTCGACCGTGCTGCGCGGCAGCGTCGAGGAGCCGCGTAATCGTCGTCTTTCCAATCCCGCGTGCAGGGGTATTGACGATGCGAAGCAAATTCATGTCGTCGGCCGGATTGATCGTTACGCGAAGATACGCGAGCAAGTCTTTCACTTCGGCGCGATCGTAAAAACGCATGCCACCGACAATCCGGTAGCCGATGTTGGCACTCCGTAGCGCCTCTTCGATCACGCGCGACTGGGCATGCGTGCGATAAAATACGGCGATGTCGGAGGGATCATAACCCTGAGCCAATAGCTCTTGCACCCCACGCAACACGAGACGTGCCTCATCTCGTTCGTCCATCGTACGAACGACGAGGACCGCATCCCCCTCTTCATTTGCAGTCCAGAGCTCCTTGGGCTCCCGGTCTATATTCCGGGCGATGATGGCGTTGGCGGCACGAAGGATCCGCTGCGTGGATCGGTAGTTCTGTTCGAGCTTCACCAGGGTCGCGTCGGGAAAAGATGCGCGAAAGTCGAGAATGTTGCGGCGATCCGCGCCACGCCAACGGTAGATGCTTTGGTCGTCGTCTCCGACGACACAGAGGTTTCGGTGGCCTTCCGAAAGCGATCGGACCAGTCGAAATTGGGCCTGATTGGTGTCTTGGAACTCATCGACCAAGACGTGCGAAAACCTGCCCGTAAGCGCGTCGTGAAATGATTCATCCGCTTCGAGGCCTCTTACCGTCCGGGAGATCAAGTCACCGAAGTCGAGGGCATTGGCTTGATCGAGCCTTTCTTCATAAGCTTGGTACACGCGGCGTACGACCTCGGTCCACGGGTCGGGTGTTTCGATGCTCTCGGGCCCTTGAACTTCTTGCTTGGCGCGATTGATGCGACCGGCGATCGCCTTCGGCTGGTAGCGCTTTTCGTCCAGTCCGAGGTCTCGCAAGACCCTTTTCACCACTGCAAGCTGGTCCTGATCGTCATAGATCGTGAAATTCCTGGAGATGCCGAGCGTCTCTCCGTCGCGGCGCAGGAATCGAGCGCAGGTTGCGTGGAACGTTCCGACCTGAACAGCGGTGCCCCGATCGCCGAGAAGCTCGAGGAGCCGTGCCTGCATCTCGCCAGCCGCTTTGTTGGTAAACGTCACCGCCAGGATGCGCCATGGGGCGACGTCGTGGGCGGAGATCAGGTGCGCCACACGATAGGTGATCACCCGGGTCTTTCCGCTCCCCGCGCCTGCAAACACGACGAGCGGGCCACCCTGGTGAACCACTGCGTCCCGCTGACGGGGATTCAGAGACCCGAGGTCGAGCACCGCGGGACCCTAGCTGCGGCCGGCCGTGGAAACCAGGCAAAACCTTGGGTATGCTGATATTGAGAGGGAGAAAGCTGGCCTGGTTCACGTTTTGCGCGTAAACGGATGGGAAGTGGGTCGTGACGCCGACTAACGTGGCAAACGTCAAGGATCTATTGGTGAATCAACCACTGTCGACCGCGTCCAAGGCGAAAGGGGCCTCCGACGGCTCTCCGGGTGAAAACGACCATGAACTCGTCAAACGCGTACAAGCAGGCGACTCGAAAGCATTCCGAACGCTTTTCGACAAATACCATCGTCGTGCGTTCGCCGTTGCGATGGGCGTCGTCAAGAACCAGGACGATGCCCTCGATGCCGTGCAGGAGGCTTTTGTCAAGGTTCACAAGAACATACACAAGTTCCAAGGCTCCTCGAGCTTTTACACATGGCTCTACCGGATCGTCATGAATGTCTCCATCGACCACGTTCGACGCACCAGCAGACGAAAGAATCTCGACTTCGACGAGCGTGCACTTCACGAGCAAAGCGAGGTCGCCGGAGATGGCGCGCTTTTGCCGAGCATCACCAACTCAAACCCGGGCCGAGCCGCGCTCCGTCGGGAGCTAGGCGGTGCCATCGAAGCCGCGTTGGGAGAGCTCCCGGAGCATCATCGCGCCGTCATCGTGCTTCGCGAGGTCGAGGGGATGAGCTACGAAGAGATGGCCGAGGTGCTCGGAGTGCCCAAAGGGACGATCATGAGTCGCCTATTTCACGCCAGAAAGAAGATGCAGGCAGCGCTTGCGCCTTATCTTTCTGGAGAGGAACCTTCCGAAGGATAGTCATGGAGAGCTCAAAGACAGAAAATGAGAAGCTCCAGATGTTCTTCGACGGGGAGCTCCCCCCCGAAGAAGAGGCTGCGGTGCGTCGAAGCCTCGAGGGTTCACCCGAGAAGACGGCTCAGGTCGCCGAGTGGGATCAGCTCCGCGCTGCCATGCAAAGCGCATCGGCGGAGTGGACCGGTGACATCGATTCGAACGCGCTGTTTGCCCGGATAGCACAGCAGATTCAGGCAACTGAAGATGCGCCGGCCTTGCGCGTCCTTCCAGGGGGTCGTGAGCGCCGGGTGTGGGGTGGCATGGCAGCGGGCTTTGCGGCCGCGGCAGCGATCCTCTTGGCGGTGCTCGCGTGGCCAGGCGAGCAGTCCCCTACGGAGATGGCGGGGGTGACGCGCGGTTCCGAGGTGCTCGAAGTCGATTTCGGCGAGTACGCTGGCACGGTCTTCAAGGTGAAAGGCAGCGCGGGGCAGTCGTTGAGCGTCGTCTGGATCAACGATGAGGAGGTTGCGATCCCATGAACGCGGTTCGGTACATGCTCGTGCTCAGTCTGCTGCTGGGTTCCTCCATCGCTTCGGCGCAAGGCTCCAGGCTCGTGCAGTCCGATCGTGCCATCGCAGGTGGGGTCCCTGCGGAAGTGCTGGTAGTGCTCGCCGAAGAGAAAGCTGGATCGATCGACCCAGAGCTCAAGAAGCTGACCGCGCTGCGTCGTCCTCCGTTCAATTCATTCCGCTCGATGCAGATCTTGTCCAAACCCAAGCTGAAGCTCGTCCCCGGAAAGGACGCCGTGGTGTCGTTGCCGAACGGACGTAGGCTGAAGGTAGCCTTGCTTCAAGTCATGCCCGACGGCCGCTACAAGATGAAGGTTTCGATCAATCGGCCCGAGAAGGTCGACTACCTGCCGCTCTTGCAAGTTGTCGCGTCGGCTGGCGATCCTTTCTTCGTCGCCGGGCAGACTTATAAAGGTGGAACGCTGGTGGTCGGGGTCACCGTAGACCCCAAAAAGACAGTGCGGGTTCCCTAACCCCGTCGATTCGTGGGCCGATTCGTCCGGCTGAAAGACCGCTCATGCGCGCAGACGATCCCGACGTGATCGAAATTGAAGGTCCTCCCCCGCTCTCTCATCCTGCCGAGGTGGTGATCCAGGCGCTTTCGCCCGTCGTCACTCCGGAGCGTAGAAGAAGAATCGAGCAAGTCGTTGCGCAGCGAACCGATGATCTCGTCTTGGTGCTCGACTCGATTTCCGATCCGCACAACGCGAGCGCCGTGCTGCGAAGCGCCGACGCGTTTGGCGTTCAAACGGTGCATGTCATAGTCGGGAGCCACGGCTTTCGCGCGTCACGGGGAGTTTCGAAGGGAACGCATCGGTGGCTCGACGTGATTCGATACCAAACCGCCCAGCCGTGCGCCGAGCGACTGAAGGATGCCGGTTATGCGATCTATGTCGCCACGATGGGGGGAGACCACGATCCGGTGGCTCTCCAAAGACAAACGCGATTGGCAGTCGTGTTTGGCAACGAGCATCGAGGGGCATCGCCAGAGTGGGCTGAGCTGTGTGACGGCACGTTCTGTATACCCATGCGGGGATTCGTCGAGAGCCTGAACGTGTCGGTCGCCGCGGCGATCACGATGCAAACCCTCGCTGCAGGAAGCCGCGCGCCATTGAGCGACGCGCGCCGGCGTACGCTAGAGGCGAGATTCTTGATGAATTCCGTGAAGAACGCGGACCAAATCATCGATGAATACGTTGGGAATGATTAGGGTCTCCGGGGTGTCATGAATTAGGGGGAAGTCCGGGAACGGGGGATGCTATAGCCCCGCGGACCGTAGGGACCGATGGCAGGCAAGCAAACGAAGAAGGGGCGAGCGAAGGGTCGCAAGCGCAAGAAGCGGCGGACCGCATCGATACTGCCAAGATTGATTGGCGCGGCGCTGATTGTGGGCGCGGTCGTAGTGATGGGGACTTATGCGTACTTCAGCCGCGATCTTCCTTCAGTGAGCGCGCTCCGCGACTATAAACCTCCGCAAACGACTCGCGTCTACGATCGGCATCGAGAGGTGATCGGTGAGATTTTCACCGAGCGTCGAACGGTCATCCCTCTGTCAGAAGTTCCGCGGCACGTGGTCCTCTCGGTGCTCGCGGCAGAGGACGCCGATTTCTATGAGCACGAGGGGCTCGACTATGCCGGCATCCTACGCGCGGTGGCTCGCGATGTCATCAGCGGACGGGCGGCACAGGGGGGAAGCACGATCACCCAGCAGGTCGTCAAGCTGATGCTGCTCACCCCGGAACGCACTCTGTCTAGAAAGATTCGGGAGCTGATCTTGGCTAGGCGCCTCGAGAACGAGCTGTCAAAAGACGAGATCCTGCACATGTACTTGAACCACGTGAATTTTGGTCGTGGACGCTACGGGATCCAGGAAGCGGCTCAATACTACTTCGGCAAGAACGCAAGCAAGCTCACGTTGGCCGAGGCAACGATGCTGGCCGGCGTCCCGCAAGCGCCCGCACGCCTCTCGCCTCGGAATAACCCCGAAGCCGCTGCGCGGAGGCAGCAGTACGTGCTCAGCCAGCTGGCCTCGAAACGAGAAGTGTACTGGCCCGACCTGAGCGAGGAGGCGATCGAGGCCGCACGCGAGGAGAAAGTAGAGACGATCCCCCTGCCGGAAGCCTCAGGCAGCGCGCCGGAGATCCTCGCGATTGCGAAACAGGCGCTTCGCACTGCCGCCGGGGACGAGGCGCTCGACGAAGGCGGTTACGCCGTCCACACGACGATCGACCTCGCATTGCAGAAGCACGCTCGCAGGGCGCTTCAACGCGGCTTGAGCGCGATAGACGAGCGCCAAGGGTATCAGGGCCCGTACCGTGCCAAGAACCGACGCGGTCGTCCGAAGGCGACGCCACCGACCGACAGGTTGCGGATGGGCCGGACATATGTGGCGAAGGTGATCACGACCGACGACGACAAGGATCAACTGCGACTCGAGATCGCGGGTCACCCTGCCCTCCTGCCGATGCAGGACCTCAAACGCTTCAATCGCAAAGGGCTGTCGGCGTCGAAGTTCGCCAAGCCAGGCGACATGCTGCCCGTTTCGATTACGCAACTCGGGGGTGAGGAAGACCCTGCGGTCGCCCGAGCTGAACGAGGGCCTGAAGGATCCATCGTAGTGATCGAACCTCGTTCGAGGGACGTGTTGGCGATGGTGGGCGGGTACGCGGCACGCAGCGGTTTCAACAGGGCGACCCAGGCGATTCGTCAGCCGGGGAGCGCGTTCAAGCCGATCGTGTACGCGAGGGCAATCCAGTCCCGGCGCTTCACTCCGGCCTCGCTGGTGATGGATGCCCCGGCGGTGTACGAAGAATGGAAACCCCGCAACTACGAGCAGTGGAACTATCAGGGAGCCGTTCGCCTCCGTGAAGCGCTCGCGAGGTCGATCAACATGGTGGCAATTCGGGTCATCGAAGACCTCGGAGTGCAAGATGTCGCTGAGTTCGCACGGCAGGATGGGATCACGACCAAGCTCGAAGCAGACATGGCGCTAGCGCTCGGGGCGAGCGGAGTAAGACCGATCGAGCTGACCAACGCATACGCAACCTTCGCCGCCGGGGGGCGCTGGGCCCCGACACGAATCGTGAGCAAGATCGTCAGCCCGGATGGAGCCAGCGTTCCGCTACTACCGCTCGAGCCTGCAACGGACGTGATGACCCCCGACGAGGCGTATGTCATGACGAGCATGCTTCGGAGCGTCGTAACCTCGGGCACTGGCACACCTGCGCTACGCCTCGCGCGGGCAGTCGGGGGCAAGACCGGAACGAGCAACGAGGCGCGTGATGCTTGGTTCATCGGCTATTCACCGTACGTTGTGGCGGGCGTATGGGTCGGCTTCGACGATTCGCGCTCTCTTGGAAAACGGGAGACTGGTACGCGCAGCGCCCTCCCGATCTGGATCGAGGTCATGGAGGTCGCCGATCAAAGCTCAAAGGAGACCGATTTTGCGATGCCAAGCGGTGTCATCGTCGTGCCGATCGACCCAGCGTCCGGGTTGCTTGCTTATGAAGGGCAAGAAGACGCCCTCGACGAGGTCTTTCTCAGGGGAACCGCACCGGTCGACGTCGCGCGTCCGCCTGACGTGGCCGATCCCAACATGTTCCTCATGGAGCAGTTCGACGAGGCAGAAGCATCGTCGGAGACGACGCGCCGCGAGGATCGTGTCCTCGGAGGTGTGGCTCCGCCATGACCTCGTTGAGCACGCGCGTGGTCGTGCTCTTTGCCCTCGTCGCGATATTTCCGATCGCGTTGACGGTCGTCGTGTGGTTCGCGATGGCGACTTGGGGCGGGGGCGAGACCAACCGCGAAGCCGAGCTGGCGGGGCGGTATCTCCAGGAGCTCGACGAGCAGCGCAAGGTCGCTGTGACGGCGCTGTGCCGAGACGACCTAGTGGTCGATCGCCTGTTGACGAGTCGTAGCGAGGATACGCCCTCGGAGCTCGACTACGATCGATTGTTCCGTGGCGCGATGCGGGGCGCGGGCCTTCAGGCGTTGTGGATTCTAGACTCGAGATCGGGTGAGGTGATCGCCGCAGGACACGAGAACCAGATCATCGGACGTGACGGGTCTGCCCTGATTCGTCAAGGCCGGCTGGCGGGGGAGCGGGCCTTCGTCATCACACTCGGTGAGCAAGAACATCAAAAGTTCGTGGGGCGCGCATGTACGATCGAGCGAGGCGGCGCTGGCGTGACGGTCGTGGGCGCCCACCGCTTCACCGACCTTCGCGCTCTAGATCCGGACCGCATCCTCGTCGTCGACCAAGTGTCCCACCGAGACCTCCCAATTGCCGAGCTCGTAGACTCCGAGGGTGCTGCCAAGGGGGTGGTGGTTTGGCGTTCCGGGATCGATCAAGCCGCGCCACCGCTTCTTCTGTGGATGGGGTGCGTTGCCCTCCTGGCCCTCGGGCTTGCGCTCCTGTTCGGCGGCTACCTCAATCGCTGGCTGCAGTCGTCGGTCGACGAGCTCACTGAGGCGGCCACCCGGATCGGCGCTGGCGACTTCGCTACCACACTGCGCGAAGGGCAACCCGGAGCCTTTCACGCGACCGCTACCGCTTTCAACCGCATGACGCGCGACCTACGAAACGCCCAAGAACAGCTTCGCCAGACCGAACGGGTTGCCGCCTGGCAGGATATCGCGAAACGCCTGGCGCACGAGCTCAAGAATCCACTATCGCCGATTCGCCTCTCCATCGAGACACTTCGTAAGGCTCACGCCCGCTCGAAAGACGACTTTGACGTGTTGTTCGACGAATCGACCAAGACCATCCTTCAAGAGGTCGAGCGTCTTCGGCAGATCGTCGACGAGTTTAGTCGGTTCGCCAGGCTTCCCCCTCCAACGCTGCGCGAAACCGACCTTCGAGAGATCGTGCCCCAGGCCGTGTCGCTCTACGCATCGGGGGAGGTCGCGGTGAGCGCAGAGCTTCCGGGACACCCCATCCGGGCACAGGTCGATGCTGACCAGATCACGCAGGTTCTACACAACCTGTTGCAAAACGCCAATGATGCCGCTCTCAACGCGCATCCGAGTGGCGGCGGTCGTGTGCGTGTCAACTTGGAGGAAGGGCTTCACGAAGTCCGCATTCGAGTCGAGGATAACGGCGGGGGGATTCTGGACGACCAAGTCGATCTGATTTTTGAACCTTACTTCACCGACAAGAAGAGAGGCACAGGGCTTGGGCTCGCCATCACGAGCCGAATCGTGACCGAGCACGGGGGGAGGATCGACGTCGAGTCGAGACCTGGAAAAACCACCTTCACAGTCATTATCCCGCGGTGAACGGGGTCGCGCGAAAATCTTGAACAAATGACGCGCATTCTGATACCCACGTTTCCAGGATGTCACGGCAGCCGAGGACGGAGGAGTTCGAGCGATGAAGAAACGACAGTTTCTATGCGCAATCGTGTTTGGCTCGATGTTGGCGATCACGGGTTGCGGGGACGATAATAGTGGTGGTTCAGGTGGCTCTGCGGGCTCAGGTGGCTCCGCGGGCTCAGGTGGCTCCGCGGGCTCAGGTGGCTCCGCGGGAGCGGGCGGTTCGGGTGGAGGCATGGCGACAGGTTCGTGCCAGACTATCTGCGATAGCGTCTGCCAATTGTTTGTGCGTGTCGACCCCGATAGCCCCACGTGCCTCTCGGACTGTATGACAGAAGACTTGGACGGCTGTGTCCCCGAGACGACAGCGTTAGTGGAATGCGCCGAGCAAGCTCAAGGCGGCGACTGCGATATTGACCCAACGGATTCGTGCCAGGCTGAGCTTGATGCCTGGGGTGCCTGTCCCTGACGAACGGCCGAGACGGGTTCGATATTAACCCCTTGTAAAAGGGGACTGTCCCCTTTACTCGATTCCGTAGGATCTTAGTTTGCGTTGGAGGGTTCGGCGATCGATTCCGAGGGCCGATGCTGCGCGGGTGATGTTTCCGTCCATCTCCTGCAGCACTCGCTCGATGTGCTCGCGCTCCATCTCGGCGAGATTAGTTTGACTGGCGGAGCCCGTGGTCGGGGTGGACTCGCGGGCGCTTCCAAACACGCTAGCGGCGATCATCCGGCGGACCAGGTCTGCGCCGAGCTTGTTGGAGATCGAAAAGAGAGCCGCCCGCCGGAGCACATTCAAGAGCTCGCGCACGTTGCCAGGCCAGTCGTAGTCTCGCAGCGCGCCAAGGGCCTCGGGCTCGAGCGCAATCTCCCCTTTACCCAAGCGTTGGAGCAAATGCCCGGCGAGAGGCTCGACGTCTTCGGGCCGCTCACGAAGCGGACGCACCAGCACGGGAAAGACCTGGAGTCGGAAATAGAGGTCTTCGCGAAACCGACCAGCCCGGGTCTCGGCCCAGAGGTCGCGGTTGGTTGCCGCCACGATTCGAACGTCGACCTCGACCTCACCCGATTCACCGACGGGACGAATCATCTTCGTTTCGATCGCCCGGAGCAGCTTGGCCTGGCTCTCGAGAGGAAGCTCGGCAAGCTCATCGATGAACAGTGTTCCGCTGTCGGCCTCGCGGAACAGTCCCGATCGGTCGCTGTGCGCACCGGTGAAGGCGCCACGCTTGTGACCGAAGAGCTCGCTTTCGAAGAGCTCGCGCGGCACACAAGCGGCGTTCATCGCGACGAAGGGACCCTCGCTTCGACCGCTCTGGGCATGAATCTGCCTAGCTACGACTTCCTTACCCGTCCCGGTCTCACCAAACACCAGGACCGTTTCGTTGGTCGGCGCTACGGTCCTGACGAACTGGCGAACCTCCTCCATCATCGCGCTCACACCGATCAGGGGAGCCGGCTCGCCCGCGTCCCCAGCCGAGGCGGCTCCGCGTTCCAAGAGCGCCTGACGCAGCAGTGGCTGCAGCATGTCGGCGTCGACCGGTTTCTCGAGAAATGAAAAGGCACCGAGCTGCATGGCCTCGACCGCCGCTTTCACCGTTCCGTGCCCAGTAAGAACGATGACGTTGGTCTGAATCGACCCACAGCGTCGAAGAACCTCAAGGCCACCGATCCCCTTCATTTTGAGGTCGAGCAAGGCGACGTCCGGGGGAGAGCTGTTGCATAGAACCTCGACCGCCTCTTCACCGCTACTGGCCTCGGAAACCGAATAGCCTCCGCGGCGCAGCGCCTTGGCCATCGCGAAGCGAAAAGCTGTATCGTCGTCGATGATGAGGACGCTGCCGTTCATGACAAAGTCGCACCGTGAGCCAGTCCCGGTTCCTTTGCAAGCATGTCGGCCCCGGCCGCAAGCCGGATGCAGGCACGAGCTCCGCCACGTGGGCGGTTCTCGATCGTCAACTCGCCGCCCATCGTTTGGACGAGCATGTATGAAGCGTACAGACCGAGGCCGGTCCCTTCGCCGGGGGGCTTCGTGGTCGCAAACGGTTCGAAGACCCGTCCTGCGATATCGGGCTGCAGGCCAGAGCCCTCGTCCTCCACGGTGAGCTCAACCATCTCACCGTCTCGCGCGGCCGAGACCCAGACGGATTTTCGCCCCGTTTCCCGATTCGCGTCGAGGGCGTTTTGAAAAAGGTTGACCAAGACCTGCAGAAGTCGGTCCCGGTCTGCCGAAACGCTATGCTGTGCCACACTGGCGTCGACCACGAGCTCTGGACCATCCCGAACGCCGGCAAACACCAGTGCCCTAGCCCTTTCGACAATCGGGCGTAGATGTGCCGCCGTATCGAGCTGGAGGCGAGGCAAAGTCCCTCCCGTGAGGAGCGCTTGCGTAATGCGTCCAAGCCGACCGGTCTCGTCGCGGATCAACGCAGCAGATTCCGCGAGGTCCGACTGCAATGTTTCGTCCGCTCCAAGAGACCGAATCGCTTCGCGCATGTCCGCAGCGAGAGTACGAATTGTCGCAAGCGGCGTATTCAGCTCGTGTGCGACGCCCTGAGCAACGCGGCCTAAGCTCGCCAAACGCTCTGCTTGCATCAAACGTCGCTCCGCGTGCAGCATCTGGGTTCGGTCGACGTAGAGGTTCATGATGCGGGGCGGTCCTTCATCGCGAGACGCCAACGGGAACGAGAGCATCTCGTAGGTTCGGTCGCCTGCAGAAAAGCGGCATCGGCCTGGTGTATCTTCGTCACGAGCTCGCCAAACGGGACACGGTCCCGCAGGATCGGTTTGGCATGCGCGCGTCTGGCTTGGACACTCCCACGTCCCATCGTGGTTGGGCGTGGGAGCCAGCTTTTCAGCCAAACGATTTCGCCACTCGATCCGGCCTTCGGCGTCGACGACCTCGAGACCTGCCTCGATCTCGTCCAGCGTATTGGAGATCACTTGGTATTCGAGCTCGGCCTGGTCGCGCGCGCCCTCGAGGGCATGCTCGCGATCGCGCAATTCGCGAACTGCATGAAGCACCACGTAGGCCACTGCCCCCATGGTGATCATGAACGCGGTCACATCGGCGATCGTGTCCCAGGGCGGAATCGGATCCCACAACCCGATTTTGAGCGCAGGAATCCACTCGGTGAGCGCCAGGAAACCCGTCCCAGCGAAAGCAGCTCCCGTGGCCACGAACGTCGCCCGGGGACCACCGAGGATTCCGATCAGCGCGAGATGAAAGACGTAAAAACCGAGGAACGGTGACGAGATGCCGCCTGCTGCCCACAGGACGATGGTCAACATCACCAGGTCGACCAACGCCTGCGACACGGCCGCGCGTCGACCCCCCCGAGACTGTAGAGGCGAGCGAGTGAGCGAATAGTTGTACGCACTACCTCCGATGGCCACCAACAACAACACAGACCAGGCAACGCCTGGAAAGAACCCCGCAACGGCGAAACCGGTCGCAACGAGGACCCCGGCCATCGCAACCCAGCGCAGCGAGATCAACCAACGAATCCGGTCGGCGCTGAAGTCGTCGCGCGTGCGCTGCTCCGCAAACACGGGAGGGCGTGTCTGATTCTGGCTCATATGCTCTTCTTTTGGGGTCGATCGGCCCCACGCGCCAGGTTACAACAACTGGAGCAAGCGATGGCAAGCGAATCAAGCGATAGACGGGTGATGATTGCCGTTCTGCTGACCTCGACCTTGCTGACGATGCTCGGCATCGCGGGCGTCTTGCTGGGCACCTATGACCTGCAGTCCAGTCCTCTCCCCGAGGACCTGCAAGACCTGGCTCCGCTGAAGCTGCAATTTCTAGAGGCGCAGGCCACAAACCCCTACCGACGGCCGATGGCCGCTGCCAACATCGTCGTGTCGGCGCTGGTTCTGATCGGAAGCTTCATGTTGAGTTGGCGCCGCAAACTGGCTCAATGGTGGATCAGGCAGGCTGTTACCGCCAAGCTCATCTGGATCGTCGCGTACACCGCAACTATGGTCCACCACCTCAAGCTCGTGTTCCCGTCGCTGCCAGCGCCAAGCCCGAGCGGAGCCACCCTGAACGAGTTGATTTCCAACGTGGTGTTAGGAAGCATCATAAGCGCGGCTCTCCACGTGGCAGCTGCCTGGCGTGTATCACGACCCGACATTAGGGCGTTCATCAAAGAATCGAGCAAGTCGTAGTGTCAAGGTGTGGTGGGTCAGAACTCCACACGACGCATGATCGCACGCGGCATCGCTCGAATGATCGCCATGATGTACCGCCACGGTGCCGGCGCATAGACGACTGGTGCTCCGCGATCAATGGCCGACAGCACCCGCACGGCGACGGCGTCTGGTTCCCCAGCGAACGGGGGCGGCGATAGCCCGGCCGTCATGCTGGTATTCACGAAACCCGGCTTGACCGTGATCACACGAAGCCCATCGGCGCGATGTTTGTGATCGAGGCCCTCGAGGTAACGGGTGAGCCCGGCCTTGGCGGCGCCGTAGATGATGACCGGCTTGCGACCGCGCTCGCCAGCGACGGAGCTGAACACGCACAAGGTTCCGCCGCCCTCGTCTAGCAGAACCTTCTTGGCGGCCTCGCAGAACATGACCGTATTCGAGAAATTGATGCGTATCAATCGCTCCGCCAAAGCCAGATCGCCTTCGAGCTCCTCTTGCGTCCCAAAGATTCCAGCCGAGACCACCACGGCATCCAATCCCCCCAAGACTTCGTGGGCCGAAGCGATGGCAGAAGCAAAGGTCTCGGTCTGCTCGAGGTCACACGAGAAGCACCGAACCGGCCCCGCGGCGCCTCGTACGACGAGGTCTGCCGCACTACGCTCGAGATCGGCTTCGTTTCGACCGAGCAAGGAGATCATGTCGCCGCGCTCTGCGCTCAGTCGAGCCAACGCGCGCCCCATTCCTCTGGTCGCCCCCAAGAACGCAACTTTCATGTCAATCCCCCAGCAGCCGCGCCGACAACGCGCTGCGAAACCTGCGATTTGGATCCCAGCGATCCCTAATGGCGTTGAACTCTTTAAGCCGCGCGCCTTCCATCGCTTCGAAATGCTCACGCCGGGTGAACGAATCCTTGGCCAGATAGATACGCCCACCCTCGCGCAGGACCTGCTCGTTGAGGGAATCCACCAGCGCTTGGGTGTCGTCGCGCACCGCGATGTCGAGCGCCAACGTGATGCCGGGGCGCGGAAACGACAAAACACCCCGGCTCTCACGACCGAAATCCTTGATCACACACAGAAACGATGCGCCGCCGCGGGCGGTCAACACCTCGAGGACTCTGCGGGCAGAGCCACGACCCACCTCTCTTGGCAGGACGCACTGATACTGAGTGAATCCACGCTTTCCATACATACGGTTCCAAGACCGGATTGCATCGAGCGGATAGTAAAAGGACTCGTGATTCACGATGCCGCGTGATACGCGTCGCCACTGCTTTCGGTAGTAGAGCTCGTTAAAGATGCGGATCGTCGCGCGGTTCAAGATCCAGGACGGCCAATCGAACCGGAGCCTCGGTCGGAAGCGAGTCTTGGGCGGGCGGAGCGGCGCTTGGTCTGGGTCTGCCCATCTGCCGCACATCAGAGTGCCCCGCCCCATTCGCTTGCCGCGCGCAAGACAATCGATCCAACCCATGGTGTAGGGCCAATCGGGAGCGGCACTCTCGAGCGACTCCTGAAACTCGTCGATGTCGTGGATGCGCCGGTTCTCTTGCCAGATCCACTGCGACGGAATGGACTGAAGCCCGAACTCGACTTCGAGAATGTGCCCGGTGAGCCCCATGCCGCCAATGGTCGCTTTGAAGAGGTCGGAATGCTGCTCCGGAGAACATTCGAGCACACGGCCGTCGGCCACGCGCATCTTGAAGGACTTGACGTGATCACCGAAGTTGCCGTCGCAGTGTTGGTTCTTCCCGTGAACGTCCGCCGCCACCATCCCCCCGAGCGTCACGAACTTGGTTCCGGGCGAAACGGGGGTGAACCAACCACGGGGCATGAGAAGCCGATTCAGCTCGCTCAGCGCAAACCCCGACTCGGCACGAAACAACCCGGTGTCTTCGTCGAAACGAAGGATACGATCAGCAAAAGTCGTGTTGAGCACATCGGGCGCATCCGTGGAGGGCAGCGAGGCATCGCCATAAGACCGCCCGAGGCCTCGCGACAGGCTCACGTCGGCGCTGATGCGCTCGAGATCCTCACCAAACCGCTCGCGTCCTGGCGCGGAGTGCCGGCCCCAGCCCGAGAGCATCGAAAGCGGTGGCTCACCCATGGCGCCGGTAGTGTAGCGTGCCGACCCGCGGAGCCCTAAAAGACACCCTTAGCGCGCTGTTGCCCCGCGCCGAGCCGCCTTGCGACGCTTCTTGCTGGAAGGCAGTTTGCTCGTCGGCTTGCCGTTCGAGCCAGAGTGGCGCGACTTCGGTAGCAGCGCGCTTCGAAGCTCGTCCGCTCGGTCGGTGCGCTCCCAGGTGAACGTCTTTTCGGTCCGGCCGAAATGCCCATAGGCCGCAGTAGGTGTGTAGATCGGCCGCAACAGATCTAGCGTCTCGACGATCGCACGTGGCCGGAAGTCGAACATCTTGGAGACAGCCTTGGCGATTTTTGTGTCGTCCACGCGTCCGGTACCGAATGTCGTCACGTAGATACCCATGGGCTTGGCAACGCCGATCGCATACGCCACCTGTACCTCACACCGAGACGCGACTTTCGAGGCGACGATGTTCTTGGCGACGTAGCGCGCAAAATACGCTGCGCTCCGGTCCACCTTAGAGGGATCCTTGCCGCTAAAGGCACCCCCGCCATGCCGGCCCATGCCGCCGTAGGTGTCGACGATGATCTTGCGCCCGGTCAGACCAGCATCCCCGTACGGGCCACCCACCACGAATCGTCCGGTTGGGTTGACGTGAAACTTGGTCGACTTGTCGATCATTTTCGTGGGAAGCGTGGGCTTGATGACCTCTTCGATGATCGCCTCTCTCAACGCTCGATATTTCACTTCCTCGGCATGCTGGGTCGAGACGACGATCGCATCGAACCGGACCGGCCGGCCGTCTTGGTACTCCACGGTGACCTGAGTCTTTCCGTCGGGACGGAGCCAGGGAAGCACCCCACGCTTGCGAACTTGGGCTAGGCGCCGCGCAAGCTTGTGAGAGAGGTCGATCGGCATCGGCATGAGCTGACGCGTTTCGTCGACGGCATAGCCGAACATCAAACCTTGGTCCCCAGCCCCTTGCTCCTGACCTCTGGCCCGATCGACCCCTTGCGCAATGTCAGGCGATTGCCGCTCGACGGCCGTCAAGACACCGCATGTGGCGGCGTCAAAGCCCATCGAGGAGTCGGTATAGCCGATTCCAGCGATCGCTTTCCGAACGATCGCCGGGATATCGATGGTGGCTTTTGCGGTGACCTCACCTCCGACGACCACGAAGCCGGTCTTGACCATCGTCTCGAGCGCGACGCGTGACCGTGTGTCTTGGCCTATGTAGGCATCGAGCAGGGAGTCGCTGATCTTATCGCAAATCTTGTCGGGATGGCCTTCCGTCACCGACTCGGAAGTAAACAGATAACCGCTCATGATTGGCGATGGCTCTTATCCGCCGTGGCGCCCCTAGTCAAACGGAGCCTAGAATGGCGGTTCGGGCGGTTGCGAGGGGCCGAAAGTCGCGAAGACCCGCAACCCGTAGGCGTCGCAGACTCCGGCGATATCCTTGGAACGCACTCCGACCAACACCGTCCCCGTTGCGGCAACGCCCTCCGAGTCACAGTCGCGCGTGAGTGCCACGAAATTGTTGTCGGTTTTGCAGAAGTCGATACCTTCGAGCTGCTCGGTCGACTCGCTGCAATCCACTACCCCGGAGTCACCGTCGGGGCAGATATAGGCGAGATGTAGAGTGTATCGACCCGCACCCTCGAAGATCTCGGCGACGAGCGCGGTGTTCGCATCGCGAACCTGGAGCGCGTAGTAGTCGATGTCGTCCTTGTGGTGCAGTGTGGCCGGGACCTCGATCCCCCAGGCGTCTTGGAAACAGGTTAGGCCCCCGCAGACGATCGACATGTTCTCTAGGTTATCGTTGTATTCGTATACATCATCACAGATACAATTGCCGCCGCTGCACCGGAAGCCGTCTTCGAAGCCATTGTCCTGACAGGTTCCGCACAAGGTCGGCTGATTACAAATGATGGCGCTTCCGCATTCGACATCCTGAGCCTCGCATGTGCAGTCTCCGAGGCACTCGTACGTCAGGTCCTCGGCGAGCACGCATTGCTCACCATCCCCGCATGGAGGGCACTGTGCTTTGCCGCCGCAGCCGTCGTCGAGACCCCCTGGCGGGGAGCATTCGTTCCGAGAGCATGGAAAGGTCGGGGCACAGCACGCGCCGTCGACGCAGACCTGGCCCTCGGGGCAAGTACCACAACCCTGATCGCAGTTCACCCCCGCCGGGCAGACACACTTGTTGTTCTCGCAGACTTGCTGACCAAAACATTCGCCGCAATAGATCGCTGGCGAGGTCCCACCGCACCGAGTCTGTATCGTGCCGCACTCGGCGCCGCCTCCAGCGGTGGCACAGGTGAGCTCCTCGCACCCACACAAGAAGTTCTGCGCATTAGCGCCGCACTCAGTCCCTTCGGGGCAATTGCCGCACTCGATCGACCCTTCGCAACCGTCGGGAAGGGAGCCGCATTCGATCGGAATCCCGAGGGACGCGAACTCGGCGATGACTTGTTCGCACGTCTTGGGCTCGCAGCCCGGTTCTTGAGCGTCGTAGCACCGACTATCGCTGTTCCAACAGAAGTAACCCGAAGGACAGTCCGACTGCTGGCCACAGCCGAAGAGGCCGTTGGGGATGGCAAGGTTGCAACCACCCAGCAGGATGAGACCGAGCGACAATACTACGAGATGTTTCATCAAAATTTCCCCCTGACGGAGATACCGGTCGGCCCGATGCTGACCTCGGGGACCTCTTCCTCGTGACCTCCCGTGAGCTGCCAGATGACACCTCCGATGACCCCTGCGGCGCCGACGCCGAGAAGTCCTAGGCCGATTTTCGTCCGGCGCGGCCCGCGATCCGCCATGTCTTGGTATTCGGCAAAGCTCGATCCAGCCGGTGCACCCGACACGTTCTTCTGATCGCGTTGGCCGAGCCCCACCAAGATCGCTCCCGTCACCATCGATGCGCTGCCCGCTCCGATCGTGATCCACGGACCTGGACCTGGGCCGACGTGCCGCGTCAGTGGTCTTTCGGCTTTGACCCTCGCCGCCGCCTCGATGGCGGCCTGTCGCGCCTCGATCTCGGCATCGAGCTCGGCCCGCTGTTGAGCGCGAATTGCCTCGCGAAGAGCTTCGATCCGGCCCTCTACGTGCTCTCGATCGGGCGATTTCGGCCGTGCCTTGATGTATCCCTCGTAGGCCGCGAGGGCCTCGGCATCGTGGCGCATTCGGTCGGAGACCGTCGCGATGTTGAAGAGTAAGTCAGGGCTCTTCGTGAGCTGGTAGGCTTGGCGGAAGTGAGCGAGCGCCGTCTCGAAGTCGCCGTTCTGATAGGCGCTCGTGCCCGAGACAAACTCCTTTTTGGCCTGCGCTATTTGCTCGTCGCGCGAAGCTGAGCTCTGTGCATGCAGACTGCTCGTCGAAACTAAGGATGCGACTGTGATCGCCGCGATAAGAAGGAAACGCATCTCTCCCCACAAGTAAGAAGGCCCAAGAGGGGCACCCCTTCACAATAGCAGTCGGGGAAGGCAAAGGCCTACTCGTGCGTGATGCGAGGAGGCTTACCTCTTACGATGCGTGTGTCGCCACGCCACTCTTCGCCCGCATGCGGGTAGTCGAGATTGTAATGTAGCCCACGACTCTCTTTGCGAGCCTCCGCGCAACGGATGATCAGCTCTGCAACGTCGGCAATGTTGCGGAGCTCCAACATATCGCGATTCACGAGGTGGGCCCAGTAGTACTCACGGATCTCTTCCTGAAGCATTGCAATGCGGCGGGCCGCTCTGCGCAAGCGCCGATCGGTGCGAACGATCCCTACATAGTTCCACATGAAGCGCCGGAGCTCGTCCCAGTTTTGGGTGACCACGACGGCTTCATCGCTCGGGACGGCCTGGCCCACATCCCAGTCCGGAACCGCCTCGAACGCCTCGTCGATCTCAGAAAACCTCGCGCGCGCCGCGATAGCCGTACGGTGACCATAGACGAGCCCTTCGAGCAGCGAGTTGGACGCGAGTCGATTCGCGCCGTGGAGGCCCGTGCAAGTCACCTCGCCCACGGCCCACAAGCCCCGCAGCGTCGTGTGGCCCTCGCCATCGACCACGACTCCACCGCACATGTAGTGCGCCGCAGGGACCACGGGGATCGGTGCACGGGTCATGTCGACGCCGTACTGAAGGCATCGTGCGTGAATGTTGGGGAACCGTTTGACTAGGTACGACGCTGGCTTGTGCGTCATGTCAAGATAAACACACTCTTCGCCCGTGCGTTTCATCTCATAGTCGATAGCGCGGGCAACGACGTCGCGGGGTGCGAGATCCTTCATCTCGTGATGCGAAACCATGAAAGCAGTGCCGTCGCGCAAGCGAAGGATGCCTCCCTCCCCGCGCAGCGCCTCGCTGATCAAAAAACTCTTTGCCTTTGGGTGGAAAAGACACGTCGGGTGAAACTGAAAGAACTCCATGTTCGCGAGCTCGGCGCCGGCACGATACGCCATGGCCACACCGTCGCCCGTCGCGACATCGGGGTTGGAAGTATAAAGGTAGACCTTCCCGGCGCCCCCGGTCGCAATGATGGTCTCCTTGGCAAGGAACGTCTTAACATCGCCGGTGGTCTCGTCGAGGACGTAAGCGCCGACGACTCGAGTCGAACCATCGGGCGTTGGGGTCTGGACGAGGTCGATGGCCATGTGATCTTCGTAGATTTCGATATTGGGCGATGCGGCTGCTGCTTCGATGAGGACCCGCTGCACCTCTTCACCCGTGATGTCTCCTGCATGAACGACGCGCCGTGCGCTGTGCCCGCCCTCGCGCGTCAGATCGAGCGACTTGCTTTGTCCGTCGCGGCTGAATTCAGCCCCGAGCTCCATGAGCTCCTGAATCCGGCCCGGCCCGTCTTGAACCACCATTTCGACGATGTCCCGACGCGAGAGGCCACCACCCGTGTTGAGCGTGTCTTCTACATGCGCTTCGAACGAGTCGGCCGGATCGAGCACAGCCGCAATCCCACCTTGCGCCCAATTTGTGGCGGAATCGCTTCGGCTGCGCTTGGTCACCATCGTGACCTTGCGATGCAGCGCCGCCTCGAGCGCAAAACTCAAGCCCCCAACACCGCTACCTAGAACCAGATACTCACACTCGGTTCGCATCGACGGGGCAGTCTATCAGGGGAACGGGGAGTGTTGTAGTCGTTGTCCCGAGCGAGTTACAGTGGCAACTCGTAGGGAGGGCGAGGCCCACCCGGAGGAATGTAGTACTGGAGATAAGTCACGCGATAGCCCCCAAGGCTCCTGACTACGTGGTCACCCAACTGGTAACCGGCCAGCTTCAACTTGGGCTCGCCCTGGGGCAAAAACGCGACGACATCGAAAGCCCGAGGTTGGAAAAGCTCGACGATTGTCCCGACGAACCCAGTCAGATCGCTCCCGAAATCCCGGTTCGTCTCAAAGCTCGCGTAGCTCCCCATCTGTTCGGGGGTCACGTGAAGCGTGTAGTATTCTTGGCCCCGAAGCGCATTGAGGGAATAACCCGCGGGGTCGAAGACATGTTCGGATGTGTCGAACCCCGGAAGCACACCATCGATGCCGAGCCCAACCGCCAACGAACGATCCTCCGACAACTCGGCACTCGTGAACTGCGCTGCCACACGTTCATCGATGGCGTGCATCAGTATCTCGATGGTCGGATCAGACGTTTCAGGAACGAACGCACGAGTCGTGTGGAACATCTGTACGTAATGCCCATGCTCATCGCCAAACCGAAGCGCGCGACCCGGAACCATGGCCTTCAGGCGTCTAGCATCCTCGCGGAACGTCGTCGGCTGGCGTTCGGGAAAATGCTCGTTCTTTCTCTCGTAGACCAGGAATGCGATCGAATCCGCGGAGATGGCCTCGAGCAATCGAGCTACCGCATCGACCAGAGTCGTCAAGCCACACGTGATCATCACGCAGTAATCATCGAAGACGAACAAGCTCGACTCGGAGAGGAGGTAGGCGTCGCAGTGGTCGTTGCGCATCACCGAGATGACGTCTGCCCCTGCCGCGCGCACCACATCTCGCCAAATGTCGTCCCCGAGGGACCGCAACGATGCCGAATCCGGCGTGACAACCAGCTCGAGCTTCTTCTCTGGGCCCTCGAAAAACGTCAGGGAGGACATGCGAGGGCCAAGGATGAGCCGAAGAAAGCTGGGCGCAAGCGCGGGAGGCTGGTTTTGGCGCGTCTCCGCGCTGGGAGATACACTCCGTGATGATGCGGTTTTCGTTGCCATTCGCGGTGGTCTTGGCCAGCTTTGCGCTGGGGACGGCCGCGTCTGCGGGCGCCGACATTTATCGGTGCAAGCGAGCCGATGGCACGCAGCACTATACGAATGTCCGAGAGCAGGGCCGCCGCTGCCAGGTCGTCGTCCGGGCGAGTAAGAAGTCTAGAGCCAAGAGGAGTGCGAGGAAGTCGCCGAGCACGGCGAGACCGCCCACGAAGAGACACCCCAGAGACCCCGAGCGACACACGCGGTACGACAACCTGATCACCGAGGCCGCGCAAGTCTACCAACTCCCCCACTCCTTCATCCGCGCGGTCATGCATGTGGAGAGCAATTTCAATCCTACCGTCGTCAGTCGCGCGGGGGCGATGGGTCTGATGCAGCTCATGCCCAAGACCGCGCGCTCCATGGGGGTTTCCGATCCATTCGATGTTCGACAGAACGTTCTCGGTGGTGCTCGTTACCTGCGCATTCTGGCGAACCGCTTCAAAGGAGACTTGATCCTGACCGTTGCGGCGTACAACGCCGGCGAAGCAGCGGTCGATAAGTACGAGGGCATTCCACCCTATCAGGAGACGCAGCGTTACGTGCGCCGAGTGCTGAAGCACTACTATGCCTATCGCTCCGAGACCTCGCCCTGAACGATGACCACGACGTTGATCGCGGCGCTTGTGGTGGGATTGTTGGCGCCGGTGGTACGGGCACTGGTTTGGGGGGTACCCTTTGGCCTGTTGTCGATCAGCACCGTCCTGGTGTCTTTCGCGGGATCTGTGCTCACGGTCTTGCTGATCGGAGCGACGGCAGGTTTTCTCCTTCGGGCAACGGCGCTGACACCGTACCGGGTCGACATCCTAGCGGGGAGCATCGGAGCGTTGGGTGGGTTCGTTCTGTTACTGAGCTCGGCTCGCCGGATGCGACAGGTTCGCGGCCTCTCCGTCTTGTGCCAACGACTCTCCGAAGAAGATGCACAGGCCACTGCGCTCCGAGCGCTCAGACGACTGCTCGATCGCGCGAAAAGGAGCGATGCCGATCGCCACATCGCCCTCGTGCTCATGGCCACGGGCCCCTTGACCCAGGCATCCCTTTGGGAGCAAGCCCGAGCAGGGCTCTTGAGCATAGACGGGCAAAGCCTGACGCCGGCTCAGTCGGTTCTTCGAAACCAAGCGCTTGCCACCTGCCAGCTGCAGTTCGACGAGCTCAGCGCAGCAGAGGACGCCATCGGCAACATCCCGAGGCCAGCAGAGCCATCGATCGAAGTTTGGTTGATCGCGATGGAGGCGCTCCTTCTCGCCGTGCGTGGAGACCCTGACCGGGCCCGAGCCAAACTCCGAGGTCAGGACACCTCGGACAACCCGTCGCTCGAAGCGTCTCATCGACTCGTCAGGGCACACATTCTGGCAGGCCAGAATCAACGGGCGGCCGCGCTCGAGGAATTGAAGACCCTTCGCCAAGCCGCCGGCCGTGCAGGCCTCGAACGCGTGCTCCACCCAAATGGCCCAGCGAGCCCGCTCGCGCGTGATCTGATCGAGGCCGAGGAGCCTGCCTAAGACACGGCTCCAATTCATGGTTTGGGGGCTCGTTGGAGACGATGCGCGTCTACTTTGGCTTGAAGATCACCTCTTGGGTGGGATCGGTGTCGTAGAACTGCGGGTAACGATCGAAGGTCACGGCGCCAAAGGTGTTGACGACGATCGAAAACACGGCGCACGCCAAGAACGCGACACCAAACCGGCGCCTACAGAGCGCAATGAGCACGAAGACCAGAGGCAGATAGTCGAGGGAGAACCTGTAGCCGAACTGAACCCACCCCGTGTTCTGGTAGAGCAGCGTGCAGAGGGCTGTTGGGATTACCGCCGCCCATAGAGCGGCAATGGTCGCATCGAAGCGTTTGGGCCAGAAGCTCCACAACAAGTTCGGCGTGGTGAACCACAAGGCGAGGCCATGCCTGCTGATCCGAACGAAGGGGCTCGATGTGTAGAGCCACGGTAATGACGCGAAGAATACCGTCAGGTTGCGCTCAAGGTAGTGGAGGTCGAAAAGGCCCCAGGTTTCGATTCTCTGCCGCCATCGAATCTGCAGAAAACGATGGCCGAACTCGAACGGATCGTAGAAGCGCGCAATGTTGTGCCACATCGCAAACAGGACCAACACGGCAACCGGAAGCGCGAATCGCCCGACTGAGCTCGTCAGCGAGAAAGAGTCTGCGCCCGGGCGTCGCGACGTGCGAATCGCCTCGAGCACGAAGAATGGCGCGAGCAAGAGGGTTGCCGGTCTGCTGAGGAACGCCAGGCCCAACATGAGACCTGCCGACGCCGGGCGGCGCGCATCGAACGAAAAGAAGAGATAGAGGCAGATCGCTGCAGTTGCGACGACATGCGCCGCAAACCACACGCTTCCTTGTACGGCCACGAAGAAGTACACCGACCCGACCGCGAACAAAGTCGTGACCAGCAGATCATCGCGCACGGTACGCTCGCTTCGGCCAGACTCGCGAACGAGGCGCAACACCAGGAATAGGAAAGCGGGAGCAAGACCGGCGAACAGCGCCCAGAACAAGCGGTCCCAGGTAGCGAGCCCAAAGATCGCGACGAGTGGCGACAACAGGAGCGCGGGCAATGGTGGAAACGAGACGTACCAGCGGTAGCGGGCCGTGTCACCGCCAGTGATCGAGAAACGACCTGATGGGCATGCTGTGCGTTCCTCTCGGTCAAAGCACGCCCAATCGTTCGGGCCTGGAGGGCTTCCCCCGACATCCAGACGCCCGTCGAGCCACGCTTGTGCAAGATGGACGTAGTGATTGTTGGGGGACGGTGACAACAGGCGATCACCAGAGGTGACGCAGTAGACGACCGCAAACGTTGCGAAGATCGCCAATGGAATGGCCCATCGTCTCTCCCAAATCGACACCCCCGCAGGATAACCGGCCAGGTCGGGGTACCCGAAGTTTGTCCACCTTGACGGGGCGAAACTGCCGCCCTAGGAGAATCCGGTTTCCCGGACTCGGAGGTTTCCATGGGGTCCCCCACGCTCGAGGCAGTAACCAAAGCGCTTCGCCAAGTCGAAGATCCAATTTTTCGAAAGCCGCTCGGCGAGCTGGGAACACTCCTCGATGTTCGCGTCGAAGATGGGCGTGTGTGGACGAAGATCAAGGTGAGCTCTCCATCCGAAGAAGTTCGAAACACGATTCGAAAGCGAGTGGATGAAGCGCTCGAGCCGCTCGAGGTTGGATTCATCGAAGTCGAGCTGACCGTCGACGTGCCGACGCGCGAGACGACCAGCACGGACCCGATCCCCGACGTTCGGAACGTCATCCTGGTGATGAGCGGCAAGGGCGGCGTCGGCAAGAGCACTGTCGCCACCAACTTGGCGCTCGCCCTTCGGCGGCTGGGCTCGAGGGTCGGCCTTCTCGACGCGGATATTTATGGGCCTTCACTGCCAACCATGCTTGGCATCGAAGGGCACCCGACATCGAAAGACGGCAAGCGAATCCAACCACTTCAGCGGTTCGGCATCAAGCTGATGAGCATTGGGTTCTTGCTCGAAGACGCGAAGCAGGCGGTCGTCTGGCGTGGCCCGATGCTCCATGGCGCACTCCAACAGTTCGTGAACGACGTCGATTGGGGTGGGCTGGACTACTTGGTCCTCGACCTGCCGCCCGGAACTGGAGATGTCGCGCTCACGTTGGCCCAACGTCTGCGCATCACGGGCGCGATCATCGTCACGACCCCTCAGGAGGTCGCGATTCAGGATGTCTACAAGTCGGTATCGATGTGTCAGAAGCTCAATATCCCCATCTTGGGTGTCGTCGAGAACATGAGCTACTTCGTCGATAGTGCCGGCGTCACCCATGAGCTGTTTGGACGCGGTGGCGGTCAACGAATCGCAGAGTTCGCCGAGGCGCCGCTGTTCGGGCAGGTGCCGCTCGACCCTGAAGTGCGTGAGTGGGGAGACCGAGGAACTCCGGTTGTACAAGCAGCGCCCTCCTCTACGTCAGCTCAGGCGTTCGTCAGGATTGCGGATGCCCTGGCGGAGCGCGTTGCCCATGAGCACTTCGAACGCGGTGGTGGCGAAACGGCGCCCGAAGGCGAAGGGCCGAAGAGACTTCGAATCCTCCGGTGAGCTATAAGTAATCGCGTGGACCTCTTTGAGCGCCAGTCCGAGTCGAGCTCGCCACTCGCAGACCGAATGCGTCCCAATCGGCTAGAAGATGTCGTGGGTCAAGAGCACTTGCTCGGAGATGGCCACATTTTGGCTCGCGCGATTCGCTCTGACCGCATTCCCTCGATGATCCTCTGGGGGCCACCTGGTACCGGCAAGACTTCTCTCGCGCACGTGATCGCGAACGAGACGAACTCGATTTTCGTCCCCTTTAGCGCCGTGCTTGGCGGGGTGCCCGAACTTCGGAAGATCATCGCAGCGGCCAAGGAACAGAAGAACTACTACGCGAAGACGACGATCCTCTTCATCGACGAAATCCACCGATTCAACAAAGCGCAGCAAGACGCGCTCTTGCCCCACGTCGAGAACGGCACCGTGACTCTAATCGGGGCAACCACCGAGAATCCGTCCTTCGCAGTCAACTCCGCTCTGTTGTCGCGTACGCGCGTGTTCGATCTAAAGCCGCTCGAGACCGTTCATTTGCAGACCCTGGTGGAGCGCGCGCTGCAAGATGACGAACACGGCGTCGGGCATGTGCCCCACCAAATCGACGAAGACGCGATCGCGGCGATCTCGGAAAACGCGCGCGGCGATGCACGCCGGGCTCTATCCGCCCTGGAGCTCGCGACTGACTATGCGAAGTCTGCGGGGGTCGAGCGGGTCACGGTGCCGATAGTCCAAGAAGCGCTGGCGACACAAACTCTCCTCTACGACAAATCCGGTGAAGAGCACTACAACGTGATCAGCGCGTTCATCAAATCGATGCGCGGTAGCGATCCGGATGCGGCGATTTATTGGATGATGCGGATGCTGGAAGCTGGCGAAGACCCTCTATTCATCTTGCGGCGAATGTTGATCTTCGCGAGTGAAGACATCGGCAATGCGGACCCGCGGGCGCTCGAGCTCGCCGTGAACGCAGACGCTGCATTGCGGAGACTCGGAATGCCCGAAGGCATCTTCGCGATGGCACAATGCTGCATCTATCTCGCGAGCGCGCCGAAAAGCAACGCCTCTTACGAGGCGTGGAAGGCGGCTCAAGTCGACGTCCGTGAGCTCGGCGCTTTGCCGGTACCGCTCAAGCTCCGAAACGCGCCGACCAAGGCGATGGAATCGTGGGGATATGGCGAAGGGTACCGCTACCCTCACGACGAAGGCGGTCACAGCCCAGGCGAGACTTATTTGCCCGACCGACTCGTCGGGCGTCGCTATTATCGCCCGCACGACATTGGTCTCGAAGCACGCATTAGGCAGCGACTCGAAGAGCTTCGCGGGCCCCTCAAGTCGAAGGCGGGCGCGTCGGACGGGCCTGACGAAGCCGAATCCTGAAGACCGCGGCACCCTTCTCACCGTCGGCCTCGATCGAGCCGCCAACGCCATCAAGAACGACCGCGGCGGCGAATAGGCCGACGAAGCGACCATAGCGCCCATCGAGCCGCCCCTTGAGATCCTTCTGCCCCTCTAGTGTAAAGGCCTTGGCGCGGAGCTCCGGGGCGATGGCTTCGCCTGAATCCTGGACCTCGATAACCACCCTATGGTTATCTTCGTAGACGCGAACCGTCGCGGTGGTGTCCGGCGCGTTCGCCCGCGTGTTGTGAAGCAACAGGTCGACGACCTCGACCGCAACTTGTGCCCCTTGCGCATGTAGCTGGCCAGCGTCATCGATTTCGACCGTGACGGGGGCTGGTGTTTCCTCGCGCTCGAGTCGCCGGATGAAAACACCGACATCGCCGTTGGCCGCCTCGAGAGGAATTTGGCCTGTGAACCACCGGCTGATCCACGCGAGGAGATCTAGCCCTCGACGTAACTCCCCAACGGCGAGCTTGACGTCTTGAAGAGCCTCGACCGAGTCGGTGTCCGACACACCCACTTCCTGTAGGAAGTCGACGTTGGCGCTAATCGTCGCAGCGGGATTGCGAAGGTCGTGTACGAGGAGACCAAGCGCATGCCCCATTTCGTCTGCACTGATCACATCGGGCTTCGCCACGAGAGGTCCTTACCACGGTGGCCAACTCAAGGAAAGAAGAGCACCTCGTCTTCGCCATGCTCTTGAATCAGAGCGGCGATGTACGAGAGAATCGTAGCGCGGCGATCCAGAAGCGCGGTGATTTGTGACTCGGTCAACAGCGGCTCGGAGCTGTGACTTGGATCGTGCCCGAGCTCCCGTCGGATGGAGTCTCGATCGAGGACCACGAGCTGGTCGACCACGCTTTTGGAGAACCGCTGCGTCCGCGTGAGATCCTCGAGGAGCCTTTCGTAGAGCGCTTCGTTCATGCCCGCGAAGGCGCGGTCATGGTCCATCAAGAAAGCGCGAGTCCGGTGCCGGTCCGTCAAGAGGTTACCCCCGCTGTACCGGTCCCAATTGCCGATGACAAAATCAAACAGTGTCATCGTGGACAAGTCCTCGGCGAGCTTCATCTTTCCCGGCGGTGCCGTGCCCCCGATGCGAAGCCAGACCTGCCACTGGCCCTTCTCGTCCTCCAAACCCCTTCGCGCGCCCTTGACCCAATAAGAAGCAGCACCGACCACGGTTCCGTCATCTTCCCACGAGGTCGAACGTCGCACCGAGCTCCAGCGGGCAAGCTTCTCTTTGTGGAAGCGGGCCTTGATCTCCTTGCGTGTTGCTCGCCGAAAGATGGTCGGCGGGACGTTGTCCATGAGGAGCAATCGGCTCAGTCGATAGGCGGCTATCTCCGATTGGTAGCCACGCTCGAGATTGCGGCTCTTGACTTTGTATCCAGCCGTGACTCGAGACTCCGTGCGCATTCGAAAGGCCACGGAAGTGCGTCCGATCGGCTTGAACTGACGCGAGGGCGAGTTGGCGAGGGTTTGTAGGAGCGCATCTTGAGAGAGGGTGGTTCCAGCGAAAGCCGGCAATGAGTCCGGCTCGGCGCTGACACCCGCGCCCGCCAAGACGACCAGCGCGGCAGCTAACGTCGCCGTTCTTGCTCGCGGCGCTCGAGCTCGGCGCGCACTGCTCGTGCCCCCATGCGAAACCCGAACGCGAAGCCAACCAACAAGATGCCCGGGATGTAGATGAGGTGTGCGATCGAAGGCATTACCGGCCACCGGACGCCCTGATCTCGGCACTCAGCCTCTGGAGCTCGTCCGCCGTCTGTCTTTGGAGACCCCGCATCCGGAGGAGAAAGACGAAAAGTAGCGCCCACACGACTGCATACGCAGCCAGCAGCAACGCTCCGCCCGGAACTTGCTCGGCGTCCGGACCACGCACCCCCACGAACTGGGCGGCGCGCTCTTCAGCGGGATCCTCGGTGGCTTGCTTGCTCGTGGAATCACGCTCGGCTCCTCCATCCTGAGCGAGCGCTCTCGGTGCGATGAGCATCGTAGTAACCAACACGAACGCGACGGTCAGAGCTCGCATGTCGTCCCCCTCATCTGTGTATCAACTCAAAGCGCAAACGCGCGGTCTCGTCGCGCTGTCTTTCGATTGCGGCTCGGGCCCAAATCAGGAGGACCGCCAAGCCGGTGAATGCCAGGAAGCTCAGCCCAAGGGCCCAATACATCTCCGACTCTAGTCCGCCACCCTTACCGGTGATGACCGTCGGGTGTACTCCTCTCCAGCGTTGCACGCTGTAGTGGATCAGCGGTAGATCCACCAAACCAAAGATCGCCAGTCCTGCCGCGAATCGTTTCTCGACTTCGCCGGCGTTTCCCATCGAGCGAAGTGCGAGATAGGCAGCGAAGATCATGCCGGCGAGCAGTGTCGTCGTGAGCCGTGGGTCCCATGTCCACCAGACGCCCCAGGCCTTGCGTGCCCAAAGCGGGCCCGTGAGCAACACGATTAGACAAAACAACGTGCCGACTTCGGCACCGGCCACGCCGAGGGCATCCCATTTGGGGTCTCGCTTGATCAGGTAGACCATGCTGCCGAGCGCAGAAACGCCGAATCCGATGTACATCGCATAGGCACTTGGCACGTGGAAGTAGAAGATCTTCTGCACGATGCCCATCTGCATTTCGACGGGAGCCACGACGAAGACCGTGTAAAGAGTGGCGCCAAATAGCACCAGCGTGCTCAGCAAGATCAGTCCCCATAGAGTGGAGCTGCCCGACTGTCGTGCACCGTTCATACGCATACTCGACCCGGACGCTAGCATGCGACCGCAAGGCCGTCAGCCTTCGGGCAGGCCGAAATTACAGTAACAACGGCGTCCGTTTGCCGCGATTCCAGCGCGCCGCTAAAGACGGCGCTGATGGATCTTCTCGACCGGCGCTTCCTGTTCGTGGTCGGCAAGGGCGGCGTCGGCAAGACCACTGTCGCAACGGCGCTCGCCGTCGAGGCAAGTCGCCGCGAAAAGAAGGTTCTTCTCGCGATGGTCAACTGCAAAGAGCGCGTCAGCCAGCTCCTGGGTACCGATCCGATCGGCTCGAAGATCGTCAACCTGCGTGAGAATTTGGACGCTGTGAACATGACCCCGGACGCCGCCCTCGAGGAATACGGCTTGATGATCCTCAAAGTGCGCGCCGTTTACAACGCGGTGTTCGGCAGTCGCCTTGTCAGAGCGTTCCTGAAGGGGACACCAGGGCTCGAGGCTTGGTCGATGCTCGGCAAGGCGTTCTATCATGCTTCACCTCCTAGAGGAGAGCCCGACTACGACCTCGTGATCCTCGACGCCCCAGCAACCGGTCACGCACTCGACATGCTTCGGGTCCCGTTCGTGATCGAAAGCGTAGCGCCTCCGGGCATTCTGCGACGCGACGCTGCACGCGCTGTAGAGCTCTTTCGAGATCCGGTGCAGGCCGGGGCGGTCGTCGTCACGCTTCCCGAGTACATGCCCGTCAGCGAAACACTCGAGCTCACGAAAGCGCTCACGGAGGAATTGAAGATTCCCGTCCTCCAACTCGTGATCAACCGCGTCTTGACTGTGCTCTTCGTCGAGAAAGAACGCTCTGTGCTCGAAAGCCTACCCGCCGAGCTCCCCGAAAATACCGATATCCGCGGGCTTGCCGTTGCGGGGAAACGACGCGTCCTGCGCGAGACGGTTCAACACCGCGCGATCAGGCGCGTGCGCGGTCACATCGAGGCTCCTTGCAGCGAGTTACCTTATCTCAACGGCCTCGAGACAGACCCCGATGCGATCAACATGCTCAGCAAGGCACTGCAAAACCGGGAATGATCGCTTGCGAGCGGTCACGAATCCAGTAGCTTCCCTTACAAGCGTATGACGCCTCGTTCTGCTACCTCAGGTCTCTCGTTTCAATCACCGCTGATCTTCGAGCAAGGCTCGCCGGATCGCACGGCCGCGTCGCTCGCTACAGACGACCTGCCAACTGTCGACCCCAAAGCCATGCTCGGTGCCATGGCCAGAAGGAACCCGCCGATGTTGCCCGAGGTTTCGGAGCCCGAAGCCGTGCGCCACTACGTGCGACTCAGCCAGCAGAACTTCGCGATCGACACTGGGATGTATCCGCTCGGTTCCTGCACGATGAAGTACAACCCCAAGGTAAACGAATGGGCGGCGCGTTTACCGGGGTTCGCCGATCTTCATCCGTACATGCCGGAGGATCTCGTGCAGGGTGCACTCGAGCTGATGTGGCGCCTCGAGCAAGGGCTTGCCGAAGTGTGTGGCATGGATCGCGTTTCGCTCCATCCCGCCGCTGGCGCGCAGGGCGAGCTCACTGGCCTGATGATGATTCGTGCCCACCATCGCTCTCAGGGTCGAGATCCGAAGAAGGTGTTGGTCCCGGACACGGCGCACGGAACGAACCCCGCATCGTGCGCGCTCAACGGCCTGCGGGCAGTTCCCTTCCCCGTTGGCGAAGACGGGATCGTCAGCCCTGAGGCCCTTGCGCCTTTCGTCGACGACGATGTGGCGGCTGTCATGGTGACCAACCCCAATACCGTTGGTCTCTTCGAAACGCACATGCATGCGATCGCAGAGTTGATCCACGCTAAGGGCGGCTTGGTCTACGGAGATGGGGCCAACTTGAACGCGCTGATGGGCAAGGCTCGACCGGGCGATCTCGGTATCGACGTGATGCAGTTCAACCTCCACAAGACTTTTACGACACCGCATGGCGGCGGTGGCCCTGGCTGCGGTCCCGTCGGCTACAAAGCCCTTCTCGATCCTTATGCACCGGTTCCGGTCGTCGACCGACGCGACGGGCGCTTCGTTCTCGATCATGACAGTCGCCCAGCATCGATCGGGAGGCTCCGTTCCTTTTATGGGAACTTCGGCATGATGGTGCGCGCCTATGCTTACCTACGCGAGATGGGTGCCGAGGGCTTGCGGCGTGCTGCTGAGCTCGCCGTGTTGAACGCCAACTACCTACGGGTGCGCCTCGGCGAAACTTGGCACGTCCCATACCAGACCGCGTGTATGCATGAGGTCGTGATCAGCGACCGGCACCTGAAACAGACGGGGGTCACGACCATGGACGTGGCCAAACGGCTCATGGACTATGGTTTTCACCCCCCGACGGTCTACTTCCCACTAGTCGTTAAGGGCGCCATGCTGATCGAACCCACCGAGACCGAGAGCATGCAAACACTCGACGAATTCGTCGAAGTCATGCAAACGATCAGCGACGAGGCATCGAGCGAGCCGGCGCGTGTCACGACGGCGCCGCAAGTCACGCGTTTGCGTCGTCTCGACGAGACTCGCGCTGCTCGAAAGCCCGTTCTGCGTTGGACAGCTCCTGAGAAACCGCACGAACCATCGTCTGCTTCTGGTGAAACGGCAGGAACGCGGCTTTAAAACCGTTGACGATCATCCGATGTACGTCGTCCTGATCGAGCCGCATCTGCGTGTGGCAAAGCCAAAGCTCTCGGGACACGGTCGTGTCGGTGATGAGTCGGTTGTCGGTGTTGATCGTCACACGTAACCCGAGGTCGTGATAGAGCTTGAGTGGATGGGTCCGAAGGTCCTTGACCGCACCCGTTTGCACGTTGGACGACGGGCAGCACTCTAGCGCGATTCTGTGGTCGTTGACGTAGTGGAGCAGATCCCCGTCTTCTCGAAGACGACAACCGTGGCCGATGCGATGCGCGCCGCAAACGTGAATCGCCTGGTGAATCGACGCGGGCCCATAGGCTTCACCAGCATGAATGGTGACAGCGATGTTGTTGTCTCTGACCAGCTTGAACGCTCGGAGGTGGTGTTTGGCAGGGTTGTCGTACTCGGCCCCAGCCAGATCGAACGCAACGACGCCCCGGTTCTTGTAAGCGACCGCGAGCTGAGCCATCTCGAACGAAGACTCCGGCGAGATGTTGCGAATGCCACAGAGGATGACATTGGCTATCACGCCATGGTCTTTTTGTGCGTCCCAAAGGCCAGCTAGCACCGCTTCGACCACCGTCGTGAGCCGAAGGCCGCCGCGCGTGTGAAGCATCGGCGAGTACCGCACCTCCATATAACGGACGTTCTCGGCGGCCGCGTCCTCGGACAGCTCGTATGCAACGCGGTACAAGGCATCGGCGTCCTGTAGAACCTTCAGCGTGGTGTCAAATGCCTTGAGGTACTCGACCAGCGATCCGGCGTTCTCGCCGCAATGCAGAGCCTTGGCCAAGCCCTCGGGAGTATCGGCCGGAAGCTCCACGCCTTGTTCGTCGGCAAGCTCGAGCATGGTCGAAAGGCGCAGCGACCCATCCAAGTGAACGTGGAGGTCGGTCTTGGGCAGTCCTTCGATGTAGGAGAGCGTCAGCGCCATCATGTGTATTATAGCGAACGCCAAGCTCGAGCTCCATGCGAGGCTGTTCGTCTGTTCCGTCAGCCGTTTCTGACGAAGTCACCCAAGATCTCGATCACCTCTTCGAGGCGCTTGGCCGCGACACTCACGCGAGTCGGCATCCCGCCGCTGAGACCGAGCGCGCCCACCAGATCGATGCCACTATCGAACCTGGCGGCCACCGTGACCGTGGTTTCGTCATGCACGAGGGAGATCGGCGCCAGCTCTTGGCCGATCAACAGCAGGGCCGTCTTGTCGTAGGGGCCATCGCGACGGGTTGCGTCGCAAATCGCGAGCTCGCCGCGGATGAAGTACCTCGCGGAAAGGCGCTTGGCCTCGCGCTCCATGGCCTCGAGCCCGCCGGCGGCGGCTTGGAACTCACGATACATCACCGCATCATTGGCGCCCTGCGCGAGATAGCGAACCATCAACCCGCGAAGGCCCTCGTCCCGCGGCCGCGCTCGGAGCGCGCGATCCAGTACGCGAGCTCTTTCACTTGGCTGACCAAGGCGCGTGTCGATCGCGCGCGCATCGTCATCCGCACCTTCGTAAGGCTCTATCCCGCCACGGATCCATTTCGCCGCCGAGCAAAGTCCGTCGAAGTCGACATGGCAGCAGATCGTGTCGACATGCCCTGCGGCCTCGACGCGCTCGGGTGTGACCATTTCGGGACACGCGCCATGCTCAGCCTTCGTTCGAAGCACGAAGCGCGGGTCATCGGCAAAGTCTGCGTGTCGGTCGTGATCATGATGATCGACCCACATGGCGAGCCGGGACCCTAGCCCCTCGATGAATGGAAGGGTGGTCTTTTCGTAGCTGGCCCCGCCTGCGTTCGCGGCAAAGGCGACATCCAGCACCACCACACGCCCTGGAAGGCTCTCGGGCTTTGGCAGCTTTCGAGGTGTTCCGTAGGCCAAATGCGGGAAATCACCCACCCGATCAGCATGGGTCCCACCTGAATACAGCGCAACTGCTCACTTCCACCAGCCGTTTTTCCCAAACCGATGTCTCGACGAAACAAAGTGGAAATCAAGGCCAGCCATAGATCCCCCCGTACCGCTGCCGTGGGTGCTCCGCGGACATGACCAAGAGGTGAGAGATCATGGAAGAACAACTTTCAGAACTGACGGCGTCAGCAGAAGAACTGACCATGTATGCGAACGCCTTGTGGGTTCTCGTCAGCGCCGCGCTCGTTTTCTTCATGCACGCCGGCTTCGCGCTCGTTGAGAGCGGATTCTGCCGCCGGAAAAACGCGGTTATGGTGCTGATGAAGAACTTCGGCGTCGTTGCTGTTTCATCCCTCATATTTTTCCTCGTCGGGTACGGGGTGATGTTTGGGGAAGGCAATGCCTTCATGGGGCTCGCGAGCTTCTTTCCGAACAACGGCGGGGCGGACTCGGATCTCCCGCCATACGTGTTTCTCTTCTTCCAGCTGGTCTTTGCGGCGACCGCCTGCACGATCGTCTCCGGTGCGATCGCCGAGCGCGCCCGACTGCTGACGTTTTTCATCTTTACGGCCCTGGCCACGATGATGATCTACCCCGTGGTCGGCCACTGGGTCTGGGGCGGCGGCTGGCTCTCGGAGCAGGGCTTCATGGACTTCGCGGGGAGCACGGTCGTCCACGGCGTTGGCGGCGGCATGGCGCTCGCGGGCGCTCTCATCATCGGACCACGCCTCGGCCGGTATCTTGCAGACGGCACGGCTCGCGCAATGCCAGCACACAATTTCCCGCTCGCCGCCCTCGGCGTGCTGATCCTCTGGCTCGGATGGTTTGGGTTCAACGGGGGCTCGGAGCTCGCGATGGACGCGGAGGTCGGCCGCATCGTCCTGGTCACCAACCTCGCGGCCTCGGCTGGTTTCCTCGCAGCGCTCGCGTGGATACGAATGCGTAGCGGCCTTCTCGACCTTTCGATGGCACTCAATGGCGCCCTTGCCGGTCTCGTGGGCATCACTGCAGGTTGCTACAACATTCCCGGAGGTTGGGCGATCGTGGTCGGCCTCCTAGCGGGCGTCCTTTGCGTCGAGGGTGTGCTGCTGCTCGACAAGCTCAGGATCGACGACCCGGTCGGCGCGATCACCGTGCACGGCATCTGCGGAATTTTCGGCACGATGGCAGTCGGCCTCTTCGGTTACGGAAACGCCGCCGAGCTCGCCGAGCCGGTCGGGCTCTTCGTGGGCGGCGACGCCTCGCAACTCTGGGTCCAGACCTACGGCGCGCTTGCAGGCGTCGGCTTCGCCTTCCTCGTCGGAGGCTTCGTTTGGCTCGTACTGAAGTTCCTCGTCCCAGGCGGCGTTCGCGTCTCCGAGGCGCACGAGCTCGAGGGTCTCGACATCGCCGAGTGTGGAGTCGAAGCCTACAACGAAGAGCTGGCGGGTGTTCACGCGGACATCCCCGCGGGCGCAGCCGCACGAGAGGCCGCCGGCGCTATGGTGCCCGCCGAAAACCGCTAACGAGTTCGAGTAGAGGGGTGGGACGGCTCCCCGGTCTGTTTCGCCCCTCTTCTCTACCCTTTTCTTGATCGACATCAATAGTACAGAGAGCCGTTTAACAAGGTTTGGTGCGTGGGAACACGCTGGAGTGGAGGTAGTGATGAGTAGGTTTGTTTCCCTCGCGGTGATGTGCAGTCTGGCATTTCCTGCGATGGCCCTCGCGCAAGACGACGTCGTGGGCGAGGAAGTCGAAGTCGAGAAGGTCGCCGAGCCGACGAAGCCGGCGATAGACGACGTGCCCCCGCCCAAGGTGGCCGCTGACGACATGGAAGCGGAGTACGCGGGCGAAGCGGGCGACGAGTCCCATCCCTTCCTCGACGGCCTCACCTGGCAGATCATGGCGAGTGCCTTCTACAACTTCAATGGGTACCGTGTGTCGGGGCCATACAATGACCTCGATCCCAACCCGGCCGAACGTTCGGCGTACCCCTACACCAATTACATGGGCTTCGGCCTCAACTTCGTTGGCGGCATGGCAAGCTACACGGGCGACAAGTGGGGTGTGACAGTCGACCTCCGTTGGGGTACTGCGGCGCCACTGCTGACTCCGCTCGTCCCGGTGAAGCAAGGCTATGTGAGCTACTTCCCAATCGAGAAGTTGTCGATCGACTTCGGTTTCTTCGACACCATCTTCGGCGCCGAGGTCGCAGATGAGTGGGAGAATGCGAACTACACGCGTGGCGCTCTCTACTTCCTGCGGCAGCCGTTCAACCATTTGGGCGTTCGAATGGGTGCTGAGCTCGCCGATAGGGTGGGCTTCACGTTCATGCTGACCAACGGCGGCGTCTTGGGTGGAACGCCGATCGACGACAACCAAGTCCCAGCAGTCGGCTGGCAGTTCGCCTTTGCTCCCACTGACGACATTGGTCTTTACATCGGTGGCAACCATGCCCCGAACGGGAACAACGGGAACAAGGACTGGGAGTCGTTCTTCGATCTGGTGCTCACCGTCAACGTCGAATGGTTCACCTTGATCGTCAACGGGGATTACCAAGTCGACGGGAACGGCGAAAACACCGACGCCATGGGTGACGTCATCGCGACCGGGACGATCTTCCAGTATGGTGGCAGCATCGCATTTATCTTCGACGTGGCCGATGATTGGGCGATCGGCGTCCGTGGCGAGCATCTGAGCGGCAACGACAACTACCGCGACTTCGGGGACCCTGACAACAGCTTTGGGTTTCTCTGGACCGGCACGCTGACGATTCGCTACATGCCCGTCGAGTATCTGGTGCTCAGCCTGGAGGGGCGAGTCGAAGGCGCTGGCGAGGACATCTACTTCACGCGTAGCTCGTCGCCCGATCCGGGTACAGGGATTCTTCAGCCCAACGAGAAGATCTATGGCGCGGTCATCCTCGGCGTCAGCGGACACATTGGGAACTAGCTAGCAGTAGCCAACGAACGGACACAAAGGCCGGCTCCCTAGGGGGCCGGCTTTTGTATTCCCGTCACTGGCACTGACACTGGCACTGACACTGGCACTGGCACTGGCACTGGCGCTGGCACTGGCACTGACCCTGGGCTAGCAACACGACGTGGTTGAGCTCGACGATCTCCTCACCGACGCCGACGGCCTCGTTCTCTGGCTCACCGGCGCGGGGATCTCGGCCGAGAGTGGCATCCCGACGTTTCGTGGCAAAGAGGGCTACTGGCGGGTGGGGTCGCGGAACTACCAACCCCAACAGATGGCAACGCAAGCTGCGTTTGGCCAAATGCCGGATGAAGTGTGGGCCTGGTATCTCTACCGACGCGGGGTCTGCCGTCTCGCCGAGCCGAATCCGGCGCACCGCGCGCTCGCAACAGCCGAAGAACGGTCGGGCGAACGTTTCCTGCTCGTTACCCAGAACGTCGATGGGCTACACCTCCGCGCAGGAAACACCCTCGACCGCACGTACCAGATCCACGGGAACATCGACTTCATGCGGTGCGTGCGCGAATGCCTTGACGCGCCCGTGCCTGTCCCGGATGCAATCGATGTCTTTTGGGAGCGGGGTCGGCCCCTGACCGGGCCGGAAAGGGACGCGCTTCGGTGCCCATCCTGTGGTAGCCCGGCTCGCCCCCACGTCCTTTGGTTCGACGAAAGCTACGACGAAGAGAACTTCCGGTTCCAGAGCTCTCTCGAAGGGGCCGAACGAGCGTCGTTGGTGATCGTAGTTGGGACGACCGGAGCCACTTCGCTGCCCATGCACATCGGAAACCTCGCCGCCGCGCAGGACACTCCGATGCTGGTCATCAATCCGGAGCCCAATCCGTTCAGCGAGTTGGTCGAGCGAACCGGCAAAGGCGTCTTCCTCGAAGGAACCGCGGGCCACTGGGTGCCACAGATTACCGATCTGCTTTCTGCCTCCTGAGGGCTTGCTTTGAGTGGGCTTCGGCGATACCTACGCGATATGCGCAGTCTATCGATTTTGGTGTTGTGTTTGGGTCTCGTCGCCTCGTGTAAGAAGGACAACAGTGAGCCTGCCCGCTATCCTGACAAGCCAGGCGGCGAATGCAGCCGAGCTCCCGGGGACACTTGCGACGAGGGTTGGGTCTGCCACTACGCTCCAGGTGCGGAGTGCGGAGAGTCAGGGGCCAAGGGCGCGTGTTTCCCGATGCCTACGACCTGCACGAGGGACTATAGTCCGATCTGCGGTTGCGACGGGCGGACGTACTTGAACATCTGCGTGGCGCACTCGCATGCGGTGTCACCTCGAACCACTGGTGCATGCCCGGATGCCACCTCAGCCGGACCAACCACCTGCGGGCCTGGCGGCGCGGTCAATCAATGCCCGAAATCGACGTTCTGCAGATACAGCGAAGCTCAGTATTGCGGTGAGGTCGGAGCGCCGGGCGAATGCGCAGAACGACCGACCGAATGTACGAAGGAGTGGGCGCCCGTATGCGGCTGCGACGATCGCAACTACAGCAACGACTGCGTGGCACACTCCCACAGCGTCTCGATCCGGCATCGAGGTCTTTGCCAAGATGCAGCGGAGGCAGCCGCTGGCACGATCGGAGCCGCCTGTGGCACCGCCAACACCGCAGGCTGTGCGACGGGCCTCTATTGCAGCTACCCACCCGCAGCGCGTTGCGGCACGACGAACAAGCCGGGCAAGTGCCGAGCCCGCCCCCAAGCCTGCACGAGCGACTACAACCCGGTTTGCGGGTGCGACGGAAACACGTATTCCAACGCATGCTCCGCAGGCGCCGCGGGGGTCTCGGTGAAGCAAAAAGGCCCATGTCCCCAGTAGTCGCGAAACACCGACATTCGCACTGGCGCTGACACTGGCACTGACGCTGACACTGTCACTGGCACTGGCACTGGCACTGACGCTGACGCTGACACTGTCGCTGTCACTGGCACTGACGCTGACACTGTCGCTGACACTGGCACTGGCGCTGACACTGGCACTGGCGCTGACACTGACACGGTCGCTGTCACTGGCACTGTCACTGTTATCCAGTGACCCGCACGCCCCACCCCGCCGCCCCCACGCGAGCGCCTACTGCCAGGCGAAGACCGGCTGATCGTATTGCGCTACCCGTGTCTCCCTTCCGTAGAGTGCCACCTCGCGGAGTTGGAACAAGATCGCAGCGGTCGGGGCGAAGATGAAGTCTCCGAGTAAAGGAACGGAGATCACCGGTCGATCGCTCTCGGGAATGTCGAAGAGCCGGGGCACACCAGGCTCTTCAAGATCAGCCAGAGGCACTCGATGGGCTTCGGCGACTTCGTCTGGGTTCGGCGAAAGCACTGCATCGGCGCCAGCCCAGACGACGACCGGGGTGATCAGAAAACCGGAACGGGTCGGGTAACCGTCAAGCAAGCCCAGCACTTGGTCCGGTGCGCATCGAAGCCCGACCTCCTCGTCGAGCTCGCGTAGCGCTGCGGTGATGACGGTCTCGCCGTCGTCAAGTCGTCCGCCCGGAAGTGCCCATTGCCCGCTGTGGTTACGTAGGCTTTCTGCCCGCCGGGTGATGACGAACGCCGCTTCGCCGGACTCGCCAGTCACGAGCGCGATGGCAACAGCCGCGTGCGTCAACGACGGATCGCGATTTGCAGCACGAGCATGCGCAGCAAGATTGCGACCCATCCGCGTCCGCAGGGTGAGATCGAGCGGCCGAACCGGCATGGAAGGAGCTTGATACAGCGTCAGAGGCAGTGCCAGAGGCAGTGTCAGCGTCAGTGCCAGCGTCAGTGCCGGTGCCGGTGCCCGTGTCAGCGTCACCTCGACGTTCGGCGAGTCCGCCCTACATAGTTCCCGTCGCCCCATGCTCAGCTTCGACAATAGCTTCGTCCGCGAATTGCCCGCCGACCCGGACGCGACCAATCGACGCCGACAAGTGCACAACGCGTGTTACTCGTATGTCGCGCCAACCCCCGTCACGGCACCGCGATTGATCGCCTATTCGAGAGAAGTCGCCGACCTGTGCGACCTCGAGGTGGACGATGTCGGTATGCATGAGCTTGCCGAGGTGTTTGCAGGCAACAAGGCGTGGCCCGGGATGGACGCCTACGCGGCTTGCTATGGCGGTCATCAGTTCGGAGCCTGGGCTGGGCAGCTCGGTGACGGCCGTGCAATTGGGCTCGGAGAGGTGGTCAACCGCCGCGGTGAACGCTGGGAGCTCCAGCTCAAGGGCGCAGGCCCTACCCCCTACTCCCGAACGGCCGACGGTCGCGCCGTCTTGCGGTCGTCGATTCGAGAATTCTTGTGCAGCGAGGCCATGCACCACCTCGGCGTGCCAACGACCCGCGCGCTCAGCCTCGTTACCACCGGGGAGCAAGTCGTGCGCGACATGTTCTACGACGGGAATGCGCGATCCGAGCCGGGTGCCGTCGTGTGCAGAGTCTCTCCATCCTTCATCCGTTTCGGGAACTTCGAGATCTTCGCCGCCCGCGACGAGCTCGACGTGCTCAAGACCCTCGCGGACTACACGATCAGGGTGCACTTTCCGGAGCTTGGAGACCCTTGCCCCGACGTCTATCTTCGGTGGCTTGCCGAAATCTCACGCCGGACGGCGATCATGATCGCGCATTGGATGCGGGTGGGATTCGTCCACGGAGTCATGAATACCGACAACATGTCGGTTTTGGGGCTGACGATCGACTACGGCCCCTACGGATGGCTCGATAACTACGACGCCGGCTGGACGCCCAACACGACGGACGCCTCCGGTCGGCGTTACCGCTTCGGACACCAACCCAACATCGCCATGTGGAACCTCGTACGCTTCGCGAACGCGATCTACCCTCTCATCGGAGAAACCGAGCCAATCGAAAGCGCGCTCAAAGCCTACCCACAAACCTTCGAGAGGGCATATCGTGAAATGATGGCGAACAAGCTCGGCCTCGGTTCGTTCCGCCATGATGAGGACGACGCGTTGATCGCGGACCTCTTTGCGGTGCTCCAGGCGACTGAAACCGATATGACGATCTTCTATCGCCGACTCGCGAACATCGAGCCGGCCGAAATTGCGGCGCAAACGGATGACCAGCGCATCGCTCCGCTACTCGACGCCTATTATTCCCCCGCGGAGCTCGACGAAGAGGTCAAGAAGCGCATAGGAGGTTGGCTCTGTTCGTACGCCGCGCGGCTAATGACCGATGACCTCGCCATGACCGAACGCCGCGCGAAGATGAATCGGGCCAATCCCAAATACGTTCTTCGCAATTACCTCGCGCAGCTCGCGATCGACAAAGCAGAGACGGGCGAGCCTACAATGGTCGACGAGCTGTTGGAAGTTATGCGGCGCCCCTACGACGAACAGCCAGAGCACGAGCGCTACGCAGAGAAACGGCCAGATTGGGCACGGACGCGGCCGGGATGCTCGGCTCTTTCGTGCAGTTCCTAGCCCTGTTAGGCTCGCACCTCGTGACGGCAATCATCACAGTCCTAATCGTCTACGTCATCATCTTCCACGTGTGGGCGATGGTTCTCGAAATGTTCTTGTGGACGAAGCCCCTCGGACGAAAGACATTCGGGCTCTCCAAAGAAGACGCCGAGGGCTCGAAAACGCTCGCGGCTAACCAGGGCCTGTACAACGGGTTCCTCGCTGCCGGGCTGGCGCTGAGCTTCTTCGTGGCCAACCCGGAGACTGCCTTCACGCTGAAGGTGTTCTTCCTCGCTTGCGTGTCCCTGGCGGGCCTTTACGGAGGCATCACGGTAAATATGAGGATCATGTTCCTTCAGGGCGTACCCGCCATGATCGCCCTAGGCTTGCTCTTGCTCACCTAGACTGGCGCTGGCGCTGTCGCCGCTTCTTGCGCTATCCTCGCCGCCCCACGCGGTCCCGCCGCCGCTTTAGCATTGAGGTAACCATGACAGCTCCACAAGAACCGGGACTCGGAACGATGGCTCTTCATGCCGGCCAAGAGCCCGACCCCGTCACTGGCGCAAGGGCCGTGCCAATCTATGCCACGACTTCGTATGTCTTCAGGGACACCGACCACGCGGCAGCACTCTTCGGCTTGGCGGAGTTCGGGAACATTTACTCCCGCATCATGAACCCAACCGTCGACGTGCTCGAGAAACGGCTTGCTGCCATGGACGGCGGGGTCATGGGCCTTTGCTTCGCCTCGGGGCAGTCCGCGGTCAATGCCGCCATCCTGAGCATCTGTCATTCGGGTCAAAACCTAGTCTCTGCAACGAGCCTCTACGGGGGCACGTGGACGCTGTTCACGCAGACCTTCAAGAACCTCGGTGTCGAGGTTCGGTTCTTCGACCCGAAGCACCCGGAGCAGATCCACGACCTCGTCGATGAGAACACGCGGCTGGTCTACATGGAGTCGATCGGCAACCCAAAGAACGACGTTCCAAACTTCCGCGCGATCGCCGATGCTGCCCACAGCGCACCGCATGGAGCGCTTCCACTGATTTGCGACAACACCGTGACCACCCCGTGCCTGTTGCGCACTTTCGACCACGGCGTCGACATCAACGTGTACTCGACCACCAAGTTCATCGGCGGCCATGGCGCCCACGTCGGTGGGGCGATCGTCGATTCGGGCAACTTCAAGTGGACCGACCAACGCGACAAATGGCCCGAGCTCTGTGGTCCGTCGCCGAACTACCACGGCTTGGTGTTGGCCGATGCGCTCGAACCGATGGGCAATGTGTCTTACACGATCTACGTTCGCACCCATTGGCTCCGGGACACAGGCGCTGCCATGAGCCCGTTTGCTGCGTTTCTGTTCCTTCAAGGGCTCGAGACATTGCACCTGCGAATGCCGCGGCACTGCGAGAATGCGCTGGCCGTCGCACGGTTTCTCGAAGGGCATGACGGGGTCGAGTGGGTGAACTATCCAGGTCTTCCGTCACATCCCGACCATGAGGCGGCGAACCACTATTTGCCCAACGGCAAGGGTGCAATTCTCGGATTCGGCATCAAAGGCGGGATGGAAGCCGGCAAGAAATTCATCAACGCCTGCAAGCTTTGCTCGCATCTGGCCAACATCGGAGACGCGAAAACCCTCGTGATCCATCCAGCCTCGACAACTCACCAGCAGCTCACGCCAGAAGATCAGCAGGCGACCGGCGTGGTGCCCGAATATGTCCGGGTATCGGTCGGGATCGAGGATGTCGCAGACATCATCGCGGACATCGACCAGGCACTTGCCGCCGCGACGTGAGCCACGATTTCCAAAGCACAGATTCGGTCCGAAGCGGCAAGCCTCTTCGACATTTGCAGACGGCGGTGTTCCCAACTCCCTTGCGCCTTCGACTCGGCGGAACGCTTCCAAGCATCGAAGTGGCATACGAAACCTATGGCGAGCTCAACGAGGACCGCAGCAACGCCGTCCTGATCTGCCATGCGATCTCGGGCGACTCACATGTGTCGCGCCACGACGAAAGCGACGATCCGGGCTGGTGGGAGACGCTGATAGGACCGGGTAGACCCGTCGACACCAATCGGTTCTTTGTGATCTGCTCGAACGTGCTCGGCGGGTGCCGAGGTACGACCGGGCCGAGCACGATCGATCCGAGCACCGGAGTGCCGTATGGACGAGACTTCCCCTTGATCACGGTCGAGGACATGGTGGACGTGCAGAAGCGTCTCGTCGATCTGCTCGGGATTCGTCGGCTGCGTGCGGTGGTGGGTGGCTCTCTTGGGGGTCACCAAACGCTTTGTTGGGCGACACGTTACCCCGAGCAGGTTCAAACCGGTGTCGCCCTCGGCTCGTCGTCACGCCTCACCTCGCAAGCGTTAGCCTTCGATGTGGTGGGGCGAAACGCCATTCAGACCGACCCGAAGTTTCACGACGGGCAGTACTACGACACCGGAGATTTCCCACACATGGGGCTCGCACTCGCGCGGATGCTCGGGCACATCACGTACCTTTCGTCCGAGTCGATGAGCAAACGGTTCGACGTCAATCGGCACGAGCCGCGTGATATCGCCACCGAATTTGAGAAGCGCTTTTCGGTAGGGTCGTATCTTGCCTATCAAGGGGATCAGTTCGTCGGGCGCTTTGATGCCAACTCGTATGTAGCGATCACTCTTGCGATGGATCACTTCGACCTCGGGGGCACCCACGAAGAGCGAGTTCGAGCCCTGAAGCCAGCGCGATGTGATTGGCTGGTCATCTCGTTCTCTAGCGACTGGTTGTTTCCCCCCGCTCAGTCGTGGGACCTCGTCGCCGCAATGACCTCGTTGGACCAAGATGTCTCGTATTGCGAGATCCAAACCGACGGCGGTCATGACGGGTTTCTTCTGCCGGACGACATCGAGGCCTACGGGCCGTTGGTCCGGGCCAAGCTCGGCGACATGAGGCCGCGTACACCCGAGCGCCGGAAGAGCGACGACCGAATCATCGAGCTGATCCCCCCGGGAAGCTCGGTCCTCGACCTCGGTTGCGGCGAAGGTGACCTTCTTGCCCGACTTCGCGAGCGAGGAGACGCCCGATTGGTAGGAGTCGATGTGAGCACACCGCTCATCGCAGCGACGATGCAGCACGGCGTGAACGCCATCGACTGCGATCTCAACGTGGGGTTGCCGCAGTTCCACGACGGTACGTTCGACTACGTGGTCATTTCTTCGACACTGCAGGTCGTTCCAAACATCGAGCAATTGCTCACGGACTCGCTCCGGGTAGGCAAGCGGGCGATCGTGAGCTTCGCCAACTTTGGATACCAGACCCTACGAACGATGTTCGCAAAAGAAGGCCGCGTCCCCAAAGCGCCGGGGCCCTACGACTTTGAATGGTACGACACACCGAACCGACGTTTTCCTTCCATTCAAGACGTGCTGGACCTTTGTGACAAGATGAATGTGACCGTCGAAGAGGCGCGGTATTACGACGATAGTAAGGGAATCCGGATCGCGGAGTCGGAGGATCCGAACCTGAAGGCAGACACCGCCGTACTTATCCTACGAGGACACTCGCACTGACACTGGCACTGACGCGGACACTGACGCTGGCACTGGCACTGGCACTGACACTGGCACTGACACTCTGGCACTGGCACTGGCACTGGCACTGGCACTGGCACTGAGAGCATGCCCGATCTTCTACGAAACGGACCCGGAGAATCTCGCCTTTGCCTCGTCCTGGCGCACGGTGCGGGCGCGCCCATGGACACGCCATTCATGAATGCGATCGCCGAAGCGGTGGCTGGAGCAGGGATCTCCGTCGTCCGTTTCGAGTTCGAGTACATGGCCAAGCGGCGCCAAGACGGAAAACGGCGGGGGCCCGATCGCGCTCCGAAACTGATCCAGCGCTACCAGGAAGCACTCCAACAGATCGAAGACCCCAGACGTGCGATCATCGGCGGAAAGTCCCTGGGCGGGCGTATCGCTTCGATGATCGCAGATGACGCGGGCGTCGCTGGGGTCGTGTGCCTCGGCTATCCGTTTCATCCCCCAGGGAAACCCGAACGCCTTCGAACGGCGCATTTGGAGACGCTACGAACCCCAACCTTGATCGTACAGGGAACCCGAGACCCCTTTGGAACGCCTGAAGAAGTCGCTTCTTACGCGCTGTCGCTATCGATCGAGGTCGTGTGGATCGAAGACGGTGACCACTCGTTCAAGCCGCGAAAGAAAAGCGGCCGAACGAATGAGCAAAACCTCGCCACAGCCACGGACTCGATCATCGCGTTCGCCAACAGCCTGAGCTGACTCGGCGCGGTGTCTATCGCCGCATGAGATGAAGCACGTCTTCGAAAGGACTCTCGCAGGGAGGACCTGACGCGTACTGATATTGCACCACTTCCCCGGGTTTGACCGCGGCGATCGTCGAGGAAACGGTTCCGTAGAGAGGGGTCTTCACGCAGACGGCTTGCAGGCGGCGGGCGAGCTCCTGGTCGAAGATCGGATTGGGGGGTAAGGGCGGAACCTCGGACGGATCGGGGAGTGAGGTGTCCGATAGAATCGCGATCAACTCGTCTTTGAGAGCCGGCCACGATTGGGGCGCCAGGGAGAGGACGCGGGCGCGCGTGCGATCTGCCTTTGGGAATTCGGCCGATCCGAGGCGGTCATTACAGAGCACGTGCACACCCGCGGACAGCGACTCGACCTCGATCCGGTCGTTTGACCGCCGGCCATAGGCGACGGAGACACTATCACCATCTCCGAAGATCAAATTGAACTCGTTGTATAGGCGAGGATCGACTTGTCGGAGATAGCTGCGCACCCCGTCGTGTGAATCGCTCTTGAGAGCATCGAGCACGAGCTCTCCACGCGATCGAAGCGAATCGTCGGGAAAGCTGAAGGTGCGCTGGTTGGTGAGCCCAACGTAAAGACCTGCCTCCGTCATTCCAAACCACGTGCCCCCTTTCGTCTCGTCGCGTCCACCGACGACGAGCGGATCCGCAGACAACACGACCGGCGCCGAGGCGTGACGACTATAGAACTCGTCCCGATTCGAAGCGATGACGGTCGAGCACCAATCGTCCATCTTGTGTCGCACGATGATGGTGCACATCGGTCAGCCCTTCCTAGGCACTCGCTCGTACATCGTCAATCCCAAGCTGCGATCAAGAGATTGCCAGTCCCAGCAGCGAGGCTCCGAATGCTGGTGGCCTCGGCAGCGGGCCCCCGATCGGTCTCGAGATGGTGCCTCAACACGACGCCGTTCTCGCCAAACACGCCGACGCGCTCCGTGCGCACGGTGACTTGCTCACCCGGCAAAACCGAGTCGCGAAACGTGACCTGCTCCGCCACGGGACGCAGCAATGACGGTTCGATGCGGGCCTCCACCATGCGTCGACTAATCGCTTCATCGCACCAATCGATGTAGGCCGGGTGATTGGCATGCCCGAGTGGGTCCGCCCAGGTCTGCCACATTTGAAACTGGAACACGCTCTGACCGCCAGGGCGTTCCTCGAACTTCGGCATTCTCACGGAGGGCTCTACATCGACTGCCGGGAATGCGGCTGCGGTCTCCTTCGTCCCTTGTTTGGGCTTGAAGGTCTGGCTGTCGACGTGCACCCAGTCCTGGGTGGCTGCCGCGACGAGCTCTCCGGCAGCAAGAAGTCGGACCTCGCGCGTGGAAAGCGTCCGCCGCCGGAGACGGGAAACCCAAGTCGTCGCGTCGAGAACCTCGCCGTAGGGGATCTCGGCTTCGTGAACCACCACCATCCGGTAAACGATGAAAAAGACCCCCTCGACTCGAAAGCGTTCTGGCGGCCACCCTGCATGAATCGACGCTAGGGTCGCCGCATCTTGGCAGAGGCGCCATATGTCGCCCGCTCGAGGAGCCTCCCGCGCAGAGAAGGCGTTACGTGGCAGTCTGAGGGGAAACTCCCAAACGGATTCTGTCACGCGGCTTGGGATAGCATCCCCAGGGGTTCGTGCGAGTGTTCCGCGTGCGATGACCCGGATTGAGAAGGCGTGAGCTCAGTTGTTTGTGGCGCCCTGACAGATCCACCCGGCGATTGTGTCGATAAGCTCAACAGCGAGCGGTGAGTCTCCCTTCGGCATTTGGCTTCCCATGCAGAGATTGGTGCCCGTCAACTTGCCGATGAGAACGCTGCCCTCGGGATCGCTTGGTGCCACCACGGGGCCACACGTCGTCGTCCTGCTCAACAAGCTCTCGTACGAGTTGCCAGAAGTGAGGTCGAGGCTCGTCCCTCCCCCCCCGCCCGGGCGGCCGGGCCCGCCGATTCCGTCGTGACACCCCATCGAAGCGCAGCTGGCATCGAAGATCGGTTGAACGTCGGTGGCGAACGATACTGTTGCGCCGCCGCACTGACATTGTCCGTCGACGCAAGAAGAACCCGGGCTGCAAGCTCGTCCACAGGCTCCACAGTGATTCGAGTCGCTCGTCAAGTCGACGCAAGAGCCTGTGCACTCGGTGAGCGCCCCGCAGTCTGCCGAGCACTCGCCTGCGAGGCAGAACAAATCGCCGCATCCCGAGCCGCAAGCCCCACAATTCGCAGGGTCGCTGTCGAGGTCGGCACATCCGGAATCGCAAACCGCCAGACCACTGGGACAGGCACAGCCCCCATCGACACAAACCGAAGAGCCTCCGCATGCTGTCTCGCAAGAACCGCAGTGGTCAGCGTTTGCCTGAAGGTCGATGCAAGCCGTGCCACCGCAGGTCTCACAAGCATTGGATATTTCGAGCTGATCGATCCAAGCGGCCATGCAGTCGATCGTTGCGGTCGCAATCTCACCCCCAATTGGCATCTTCGCGCCGCAGTCGGCCGTTCCTCGAAGCTTCGCAATGAGCAGCGAGCCTTCGCCGTCACCGGGTATGACTCGGGTTTCGCCGTTGCAAAGAGCAGCCTCTCGGCCGATGAGCTCCAGCTCGAGCGCATTACCTTCGAGGTCGAGAGCACCCGCTCTGTCAACGGAGCTATGACAGCCTCCTCCGATGCAACTCGACTGAAAGACCTGCGTCCCAACTTCTTGCAGGGTCGTCGGACACGGGTCCTCGGACCCCATGCGAGGACTACCTCCTCCGTCACTACAGGCGCTCAACGCGGCGAGGTGCGCAAGCGCGATGGCCCTTCCAATCGTCATATCCCCCTTTGATTGAGTAGCAAGTCGGCGAAGACACTGCCAAACGGGTCCTCTCGACGGCTGAGTCCGTCCATTTGCATGAATCTGCATTCGCCTAGCCGCGAAAGCCCCCAAGCGCTTTTTGCTGTCGGAGCCACAAAATTTGAATCGATACCGACGGCGTGGATCAGTTGGGCAGCCGAGCTCGAAGAGGAACTTGCGACGCCCCTTTTGACTGCAAGCTTCGGGAATGACCCTCGGTAGCCCTGCGCGGGATCACTTTGACTTGTTCGAAGGGGGGTGAAGGTGACACCACTCGCTCCAAGATCCGACGTAGAGCTGTGCTCCCTCGAGGCCGCAGGCCTCCATGCCAAGCAGCAAGTGGCAAGCGGTCACGCCGGAGCCGCAGTAGCAGATCACTCGTTCCGGAGGCACGTCCCCCCGCAGGGCGTCGTATCGTTCCATCAATGCACCGCGTGACAGGAAACGCTCGTTTGGACCGAGAAGAGACTTCCAAAACAGATTCTTTGCGCCGGGGATGTGGCCGGCAACGGGATCGAGCGGCTCGTTCTCACCACGATACCGTTCAGGCGCGCGCGCATCGATGAGGCGCCACGCGGGATCACGTCGAATGCGATCGACAAAATCTGCGTCGACCGTCGGCCAGGTCGAACGACTGCTTGGGTATGGCCCGAGCGACTCGACCGACGGGGCCTCGGTGTCTATCAGAATCCCTGCAGCGACGAGCGCGGACCATCCGCCATCGACCACCGCGACGGGGTCGTGACCCACGGCACGAAGCATCCACCAAGCACGCGCCGCCGCCATCCCGCCCGACGCGGCATCGTAGATCACGACTGGCGTAGTGTCGGTGATCCCCCATTCGCCGAGACGCTTGAGCCACGCGTCGAAGTCGGGGAGCGGATGGCGTCCTCCTTTCGTTGGATTGCCAGGCGCGGAGAGATCGGTCTCGAGATCGACGCGGATCGCGCCACGAACGTGACCCGCCTCGAAGACCTCTTCGGCGTCGGCGCCGGTGCGAGCGTCGAGGACGACAACCTCGTCGAGCACCGTGGCGAGCGTCCGTGGATCGAGGAGAGCGCTTGAAATCATTTAGTTCTTGCTAGGGTATCCGACAATGTAAGTAAAGTGTTTAGTCGCACTTGACACTAATGCACTACTTCGGCACGCTAAGCATGTGGAGGGTGACCGCCGCCGACCCCCAGGAAAGCTCGATGCAGCAGTATCACTGGCTGCGTGGGCCCTTCCAAGCTTCTGCACCCCTGTGCTCGATCAAGCTCGTCTCGATGCGCGGATGCTTCTCGATCGGACGCGTGGGAAGACGCCCGCGCCTTTGATCGAGAAGCTCCCATCCCCCACACCCTTAGACGAAGTCGACCCACTCGTCCTGCTCCCGAGACGACTCGCCGACAGGGTGCGGACCGCGCACCGTGACGTCGCCATGCTCGGCGGTCGTTTGATCTTTGGGAAAACGCCTGCGCCCCTCATCGAGAGACCGCAGCGCGCCCCCGGGGCCGTGGTTTCGCTTGCCCGCAAAGCGCCCCACATGACCCGCACCGTCGAGGTCGTCGACGTGGTGCGCGAAACCGCCGACGCGGTGTCGATCTACCTCACCGAAGAGGACGGGTCCCCGATCGAGTTCAAGCCTGGGCAGTTCCTGAGCGTCGATGTCACGGTCGATGGACAGACACTCCGGCGGGCCTACTCGTTGGCGAGCGCATGTCTCCCGGGTGTGCCGGTGCACATCACGGTGAAGCGCATGCCAGACGGCCGAGTCAGCAACCGCCTCAATGACACGATCAAAACGGGCGATACGCTTTCCGTGCTCGGTCCATCGGGGAACTTCACCATCGAGCCCAGGTCGCTGAACGAGCGGCACTTCGTAATGCTGGCCGGAGGCAGCGGCATCACCCCGATCATGAGCCTTCTCGAGACGGTTCTTCATCACGAGAAGCGCAGCAAAGTGACCCTCATCTACGGCAATCGAGGTTGGGATGACATCATCTTCCGAGAGCGATTGGCTCGTCTCTCCGAAAGGCTCGGCGAGCGCCTCGTCATCGACCATGTACTCGAGAAGCCTCCGACGGGCTGGTCGGGCGGCGAAGGGCTCCTGTCCGACGATGTCTTGCTCGAAAGGTTGGACGCGCTTGGCATCGAGGATGATGGCATGCTCCGGTACTTCATCTGCGGTCCAACCCCGATGATGGAAGCCGCGCATGAGGTCTTGAACCGACGGGGTGTGGATGCCGCGAGGATCGCCGAAGAGCGATTCACGCATCCCGAAGATCGTCACGCGGGCCTCGGAAGCGCCAAGACCGAGCTCGTCGTCATCTCGAAGGGCGGAAGCGACCATGGGGTTCAGGTCGCGCCGGGGCAAACGATCCTCGAGGCCGCGTTGGCTGCCGGTCTCGACATGCCGTTTTCATGCGCCATGGGCGGCTGCGGAGCTTGCCGCGTCCGCCAGCGCAGTGGTGACATCCAAGTGGAAGAGCCGAACTGTTTGAGTCGCTCCGAAAAGGAGCAGGGGTATGTATTGACGTGCGTCGGGCGACCGCTCGCGCAGAGTAGAATCGAGGTAGAAGGTTCATGACGGCCACAGCGAAAGTTCTCGAGCTCGACCAAGAGCGCTGGTGTTACCGGATGAAAGATCTGTGCGAATCGACCGGGCTTCCGCGTCAGGCGATTCACTTCTACATCCAACAGGGGCTTCTCCCCGCGGGCCGAAAGACCGGGCGAAACATGGCTTGGTACACCGAGGCGCACATCGATCGGCTGCACCTGATCAAAAAGCTTCAGCACGAGCGATTTCTCCCGCTAAAGGCGATCAAGGCCCTTCTCGATGGTGAGGACGATGTGTTCTCGCCCCGTCAGCATGCTTTTCTCGCCGGGGTCAAAGAACGTCTCGACGCGTCGCTCAAGACCGGTGAGGACCGCAGTCCCACTCTCACTGCAAATGAAATAGCCGAAAAGACCGGGGTCGACCCTGAAGACGTCGAGCGCGCGTTCGAGCTCGGATTGATCGGTGGCGAGCGCACGAACGGAATGCTCCGCGTCGCATCGGCGGATATTTGGTCGTTCGAAGTGCTCGGCAAGATTCGCTCCCTCGGTTTTACCAAGGAGCTCGGGTTCGGCGTGGAGGACATGTCGTACTACCAGGACCTGATCGCAAAGCTTCTCCAAGAAGAGGTGCACTTGATTTCTTCACGCCTTTCGGGCTTGCCGCCCGAGCAGGTCGCCACCATGATCGAGCAAGTACTCCCGGTGCTCGATCGCTTCATCATGCGTCTACACGCAACCAAGATTCGCGACTTCTTCGCCAACGTGCTCTAACGAAGGATTTGGCCATGCTCACCGACAAAGTTCTCGACAACCTGCCCTTTTCGATTCGTAGGCGCCTTGAGCCCTACATCGAGGCCGTCCAAGTGATGACCGAGACGAGCAACCCGAAAGTGCTTCGCGCGATGGCGCCGTCGGGGGTTCGGGGGCTGATTCTACAGCGAGGCAAACAGGGCGTTCCCACCAAGATGCCTTCGCACCATCAAACTCACTTCGATTGGACGTACCCAAACGACCAACCGGAGATGCGCGACCTCTACACCCGCGCCAAAGAGCAGCAATGGAACGGCGAGGACCTCCCCTGGCACATCGACGTCGATCCGGAGAACCCGGAAGTTCCGATCATCCCACCAGAGTTCATGAGCTACGACGAGCTGAGAGGCATGGGCATCAAGCTCACCGAGCTCGAAAAGCACCGTCTCAACGCGAGCGTCGGGGCATGGATGTTGAGCCAGTTCCTCCATGGCGAGCAGGGTGCGCTGTTCGCGGCCGCACAGGTGACCGAAGCCGTGCAGTTCTTCGACGGCAAGCTCTACGGGTCCACCCAGGTCGTCGACGAAGGGCGCCACGTCGAAGTGTTCCACCGATATCTCGATACGAAGCTCAACAAGCTCTATCAGATCAACGACAACCTCTTCGTCATCATCGATGCCCTCATTCAGGATTCCAGGTGGGACCTGAAGTTTCTCGGGATGCAGATCATGGTCGAGGGCTTGGCCCTCGGCGCATTCGGTACACTCTACCAAATGACCAAAGAGCCTCTGTTGAAGGAGCTCCTCAAGAAAGTCATTCAGGACGAGGCGCGCCACGTACACTATGGCGTCATCGCTCTTCGTGATCATTTCCAGAACGAGCTCAGCGAATCAGAGCAGCGCGAGCGCGAAGACTGGGCCTTCGAGGTGGCCCTTCTCATGCGCAACAGGTTCCTATCGTACGAGGTTTACGAAGAGTGGTTTGAGCACAAGATCACCCGCAAGCAATGGGCACACATGGTGTCTCATTCGCCCGGCTTCGAGATTTTCCGCCAAGTGATGTTCCAACGATTGGTGCCAAACCTCCGGGAAATCGGCTTGCTCAGTGACCGTATCAAGCCTCACTACGAGCGTGTCGGCCTGATGCAGTACTTCGATGGGCGATCCGCGGACCACCTAAGCGGCGATGAGCTGATCGCCGAGCTAGACGCTGCCTAGCATCCGAAACGATCAAGACTCGGAGACGACGACGAGCAAGGCGTCGGCGTCTACCTGATCCCCGCTGACGACGCTGACCTGATCGACCGTTCCGTTGCGTGGAGCGCTCACCGAATGCTCCATCTTCATGGCCTCCATGATCAAGAGGACCTGGCCTGCCCGGACGGAATCCCCCTCGGAAACTCGGATCTCGATGATTTTGCCCGGCATCGGCGCAACGCAGCCGCCGGCAGGAACCAACCGAGCCTTGTCGGGGAAGCGTGGCTTCAACAGGAGCGCTGCGTCGACACCGTGGGCATGCACGTAGGCGTGATCGCCTGACACAATCACACGAGCGATGCTGCGATGCCCGTCGACCTCGAGCGTGAGGAGTGGGTCATCCCAGGACAACACACGCACCTGCTGCTTCGTTTCGCCCACGGACACCGTGAAGGCGTGCCCGCCGAGATGCCGATACTCGACACGGTGCACCCGGCCGCCGACTTCATATTCGGCCCACTGCGGAGTGTGGAAGTTGTTCCGCCAGCCAGATGGGACGGTAGGAATGATCACACGCTCTAGCTCGCGTTGTTGTTGGGACGCGAGAGTAGCCACGACCGCCGCGTGACGTTCTGCCGAATGGTCCAGGGGCTCGGTGAGCGCCCCCTGCATGTGCCGCTCGATGAAATGCGTATCGAAGTTGCCTGCGATGAACTCGGGATGATTCAGCACACGAAGCAAGAAGTCACGGTTCGTGACCACGCCCTGTGCGCTTAGTGACCGCAAGGCACTTCGCATTCGTTGCAGCGCGACCGCCCGATTGTCTCCCGAGGTGATGATCTTCGCAAGCATCGGGTCGTAGTAGATGCTGACCTCGCTCCCGGTTTCAACCCCGGTTTCGACACGTAGGCCCTCTACGGGAGGGAGGTGCCAGTCTACCACTTTGCCGCTTTGTGGAAGAAAGCCCGCAGAGGGATCCTCGGCATAGATCCGCACCTCGAGCGCAGCTCCATCGAATCGCACTTGCTCTTGTGAGAGCCTCAGCGGCTCGCCCTGTGCGATTAGGATCTGCTCCTCGACGAGATCCAGGCCCGTCACACACTCGGTAACCGGGTGCTCCACTTGGAGGCGGGTGTTCACCTCGAGGAAGTAAAAGCTCCGATCGGGCGCCAAGACGAACTCGACCGTGCCGGCATTCTGGTAATCGATCGCCCGACCGCAGGAAACGGCCGCGGCGCCCATCGCTCTTCGAAGTTCGGCATCGAGGGCGGGAGATGGCGTCTCTTCGATGATTTTCTGATGGCGTCGTTGGATCGAGCATTCGCGTTCGTTGAGGTGAATCAAATCGCCGTAACGGTCGCCGAGGATCTGAATCTCAACGTGACGCGGATTGTCGATGTACTTCTCGACGATGAGGGTGCCATCGCCGAACCCGCTCTGGCCCTCGCGAGCCGCAGATGCGATCGCGTCGGAAAGCTCTTCTTGCTTTCGCACCAGCTTCATTCCTTTGCCACCGCCGCCGGCATTCGCCTTCAGCAGAACCGGAAACCCGATTCGCGTGGCCTCCTCAGCTAGGACGATAGGGTTTTGATCCAACCCATCGTATCCCGGAATCACAGGAACGCCGGCTTGCTCGACCAAAGCCTTCGCTTCTCGCTTTGATCCCATCGAGCGGATCGCCTCGGGTGTCGGTCCGATGAAGGTTACTCCCGCCGAACGGCACGCTTCGGCGAAATCGGCGCTCTCGGCAAGGAAGCCGTAGCCGGGATGAATTGCATCGCTTTGCGAACGCTTGGCCGCTTCTACGATCCTGTCGATCCGAAGGTAGCTTTCCGCACTTGGCGCTGGTCCAAGCAACAATGCCTCGTCCGCCTCTCGCACGAAAGGCGCGTCCTGGTCGGTCTCGGAGTAGACGGCAACGGTCGAAATTCCCATCTTGCGGCACGTGCGCATGACGCGTCGGGCAATCTCTCCGCGATTGGCGACCAGTACTTTTTGGATTGTTTGGGTCACACCGCGCCTATTCCTCAGTGGCGAAAGACGCCCCATGAAGTCGTCCCCTCGACAGGCGCGTTGTATGCGACCGACAGACTGATGGCCAAGACGGTTCTGGTGTCCCGAGGATCGATGATACCGTCGTCCCAAACTCGGGCCGTTGCGTATAGCGCTGTCGATTGATCCTCGATCTGCTTCTCGGTCATCATCTTGGCGACCTCGAGCATCTTTTCATCGACTTCGATGCCTTTCTTGGCAGCCGCGTCGCGCTGAATGATGTCGAGCACGCCAGCGAGCTGCTTACCTCCCATCACCGCGATCCTGTGGTTGGGCCAAGTGAAAAGAAACCGAGGACAGTACGCGCGACCGCTCATCGCGTAGTTTCCAGCGCCGTAGCTCGAGCCTGTCATGATGGTGATCGCGGGGACGGTGCTGTTCGAAACCGCGTTGATCATCTTGGCGCCGTTCTTGATGATGCCTTCCTGCTCGTAGTTCTTCCCGACCATGAAACCGGTCGTGTTTTGAAGAAAGACCAGCGGGATGTCGCTGCTATTGCAGAGCTGAATGAACTGAGCACCCTTGTTGGCACTGTCGCTGAAGATCGTTCCGTTGTTGGCGATGATGCCAACGGGAAACCCGTGAATGTGGGCCCAGCCGCAGAGCATGGTCTTTCCGTAGAGCGGCTTGAACTCGCTGAAGCGCGAACCATCGACAATCCGCGCGACTACCTCTCTTTGGTCGAAGGGAACCCGCACGTCGGCCGAGGCAATTCCGAGTAGCTCTTCTTGGTCGTAAAGAGGGGCTTCGACCGGGCGCGATCGGGGAGAGGCATGTTTTTTCCACTCGAGATGCGCGACGATTTCTCGTCCGAGTCGAATCGCGTCGAGCTCGTCTTCGGCAAGGTAGTCGGACACGCCACTGATGCTCGAATGCATCTCCGCGCCGCCGAGCTCTTCATGGCCAGCTTCTTCGCCCGTGGCCATCTTCACCAACGGAGGCCCCGCTAGATAGACCTGCGCCTGCTCTTTCACCATCACGACGTAGTCGCTCATACCCGGCAAGTAGGCGCCGCCGGCTGTCGAGCTTCCAAATACCAGACAGATCGTCGGTATCTTGTGCTCTGAGCGTCGTGTCAAATGCCGAAACCCAGCGCCACCGGGCACGAAGATCTTGTCTTGGTTTGGGAGATCCGCGCCTGCCGACTCTATGAGACTGAGACCAACGAGGCGGTTCTGTTCGCAGATCTCGGCAAGCCTCCCACTTTTCAACATGCTGATGGGCGTGATCGCACCACCCTTGACCGTCGCCTCACTCGCCACGACACAGCACTCGACACCGCTTACGAGCCCGACACCGCCGACGACGGAAGACCCACTAGCCTCTCCCTTCATACCGTGACCTGCGAGTGGGGCGATCTCCAAAAAGAAACTGTCGCGGTCGAGCATCATCTCGATGCGCTGACGGGGAAGAACCCGACCGCGTGCAAGGTGTCGATCGACGTACTTCGGTCCGCCTCCACCATTGGCGACGACCTGGGCTTCGACCACCTCGCCAAGGGACGCGAGGTTCTCCTCGCGATTGGCTTGATAGGTGTCCGACGTGGTATCGACCTTCGAGCGCAGGATCGGATAGCGCTGTTCTTGGGACATCCGCGAGAATCCTAGAGGGTGCGCCCAGAAGCGGGCAATCCAATTATGAATGAAGGCTCAATCATCGCAAGTGGCCCGAAATTACAGGGCAATTATGTCTTCGCATAAACCGGCGGGCGGCGGTCTCTCCACGGACGCGCCCGCTCGAGCTGCGCTGCGAGCGAGAACATGACGGCCTCGTCCGGAGGTCGCCCGGTGAACATGACCCCTATCGGGAGATCTTTGGCGTTCCAAAACAGCGGCACAGACATCGAGGGCTGGCCGGTGATGTTGGCGATCGGTGTGAACGGGACGAACGCAAAGGTGGTCTCCGCTGCTCGATCGATCAGCTTGGGGCTCGCGAGAGGTGCGCTCCAGCCGGTCGCAGCGAACAGCTTCTGAGCAGCGGCATCGATCCCCTGCGGCTCGAGCGCACCGATCTCGATCGGCGGAGTACCGAGCGTCGGAGTCAGCACGAGATCGTAGTCACGGTACACACGCGCCAGGCGGCGTGCCTCGGCCTGGAGGGACCTCAGGGCGACCAAGAAGTCCTGCGCGCTCACCGCTTTGCCGATCATGTGACTGATCCACGTCGTGAGCTGGAAGTCTTTCGGAGTTGCACGGCGACCCACGATTCGTTCGGCTTCTTCGATCTCGGCGGCGATGTTGCTGCCGAAGACAATCACCAACGCCCGACTCAGCGCCGGTGGATCGTGACCGGGCGAGATTTCTTCCACGCGATGGCCAAGCTGTTCGCAAAGGTGAGCGGCGTCTTCGACGGCTGTCCTGCAATCTGGATGAACGGTCGATGGGAAGGCGGGCTCGCTATGGAACGCGATCCGAAGGGGCCTCGGGTCGCTCTTGGTCGCGCCTAGAAACGTACCCTCGATCGGCGGGGCAAAATACGGGGCAGTCGCATCCGGTCCATGCGTCGCATCCAGCATCGCGGCGCTATCTCGCACACTGCGGCTGACGACGTGCTCCGAGACGAAGCCCGACCAATGCTCGCTTGCCGTAGGACCGACGGGATTACGCGCTCGGGACGGCTTGTGGCCAAATACACCGCAGCAGGACGCAGGGATTCGGATCGAGCCACCTCCGTCACCCGCAGATGCGAGAGGAGCGACGCCGGCTGCAACGCTTGCCCCGGATCCTCCACTCGAGCCACCCGACGTTCGATCGAGATTCCATGGATTACGGGTCTTGCCGCAGAGCTCGGTCTCGACGACTGGCAGCAGCCCGAGCTCCGATGTAGCTGTCTTGCCTACAGGAATCACACCGGCCTCGCGCCACCGCTTGTAGAGGTTGGTCGCGGTTTGAGGCGTCCATCCTTTCCAGAAGACCGACCCCATCTCGGTGGGCACGCCTGGAATGCACTGAATCAGGTCTTTCACCAGGAACGGAACGCCCGCGAAAGGCCCTTCCCCCAGCGCTTCCTGCGATTGGGCGCGCGCGCGATCATAGAGAGGTCGAACCACGCCGTTGATCTTTGGATTCACCCGCTCGATCCGAGCGATGCACTCCTCGACGAGCTCCCGGCTGCGGACCTGGCCTGCTCTCACCAACTCGGCAAGGCCCAATCCATCGTAGGCGTCGTACTCCTCGAATCCAGCCATGGCCGAGAGGCGTACCCCAGGGAGGCACCGGAAATCAACGCCTCGGCTGCGCCGTTGGGGAAGGTGAGATCCCTCACAGTGATGATCTGCTCACAGTGAAACTAGATTTTTTTGATCACATGGTTGCGTTTTTTCCAACATGATGGTACTCCAAGCCTAGAAGCAGGGGAGCCGACGGATGACGGACAAGAGCAAAGCCAAGGAAACCGCGAAGATTAGGGAGCTGATCGAGGCCGTGAAACCACGGGGCTGGATTACCTATGACGAAGCTTCGGAAGTCATCGCCAAGATCGGCGCCACCCAAGGCACCGTCCGAAAGTTTCTTCGGCGCGTCGAGTCCGCAGGCATCGAAGTGACCGTCAAGCCCGGAAAGAACCGCAAGGCCGACCGTCGCCGAAACGGGAAGAACTCCGAGAAGACGAACGTGCTCAGCGCGGAGCCTGTTCAGACCTACTTGGATTGGATGGGCGCGGTCAGCCTTCTCACGCGAGAGGGCGAAGTCGAGCTCGCGCGACAGATCGAAAAAGGTCGCCAGGTCATCTACCACGCGATCGTCGATCACAAGCTGCACGCGAACGAGTTGGTCGAAGTTCGTCAGCGCGTTGCTGAGGGTGATCTTGCGATTCGTGAGGCAGCCATCGATTCGAGCTTCGAATCCGTCCTTTGTGCGCTCGACTCTTATGTCGAGTCACTCGACGAAGGCGCGGCCTCTCGAAGGAAGGCGGAAGAAGACTCCGGTTTGTCAGCCGCCAAGCTGCGAAAATTGCAGGAAGTGGTGAGCGCTGCGACGGCCGACGTCGAACGTGCCAAGTCCGAAATGGTCGAGGCGAATCTGCGCCTCGTGGTCGCGATCGCGAAGAAATACTTGAAGCGCGGACTCCCCTTCATGGATTTGATCCAAGAGGGCAATATGGGGCTCATGCGGGCCATCGATAAGTTCGACTACCGTCGCGGCTACAAGCTCTCGACCTACGCGTCGTGGTGGATTCGGCAGTCGATGGCTCGAGCGACTACCGATCAAGCGCGCACCATCCGAATCCCTGTCCATGCCTGCGAGCTCTTGACCAAGGTGACCGGAATGACTCGCAAGCTGACCGGAGAGTTCGGCCGCGAACCGACTCCGGTGGAAATCGCGAAACGGATGAAGCTCCCGGCGGATCAGATCGCCAACCTCTTGATGATTTCCCGCGACACGGTGTCACTCGAGATGCCGGTCGGTAACGACGGCAACAGCGAGCTCCGAGATCTCATATCCGACGAAGAAGGCGGTACGCCCATGGACTCGGTGATCGACGAGGATCTCTCGATGACGGTACTTCGAGCTCTCGAAACGCTCAATCCGCGTGAGCAGCGCATCATCCGTATGCGATTCGGCATCGGGGAAAAAGAGTCGCACACCCTCGCCGAGATCGGCCGGGAGTTCGGCTTGAGCCGCGAACGCATCCGTCAGCTCCAAGCCCTGGCCCTGCGAAAGCTCCGCAACGTGCACGGCGAAGCGGCTCTAAAGCAGTTCGTAAGCGCCTAAGCCACCAGCGCCGACGCCTCTGGACGGTCAAGGCCTTCAGGCCCACATTAGTCGTCATGGAGCTCCGCGAGCACGTCGCCGAGATCGAAGACCAGGGCTACACGATCGTCGAGAACGCTTTCGATACGGACCTCGCCGACGAGCTTGCGGAAGATCTTCTGAGGCTCGAACGAGAGCTCGAGGTCACGCCCAACCGCAACGCGTTCGAAGGGCACAACACGATTCGGATCTACAATCTATTGGTGCACGGTCCACTGTACGAGCGGATCCCCATACACCCGATATTGCTGCCCATCGTAGAACGGGTGCTCGACGACGGATGCCTGATCTCCTCGCTATCGTCGATCAGTATCTTGCCGGGCGAACGCCCGCAGCCGATCCACGCGGATGATCAATTGCTCCCGATTGAAAAGCCTCATGTGCCGCTGGTTTGCAACTCGATGTGGGCGATCACCGACTTCACGGAAGACAACGGCGCGACTCGTGTCATCCCTGGCTCACACAAACGCGACCACTCGCCTACCTTTGGGCAGACGTATGAAAGCCAGGGGGCCTGCATGAGAAAGGGCAGCATCATGATCTACAACGGGTCCATGTGGCACGGGGGTGGGGAAAACCGCACGGACGAGCGGCGCGTCGGAATCGCGATGAACTACTGCGCCGGCTTCATTCGCCAGCAAGAAAACCAACAGCTCGGCATCCCGCGAGACATCGCGAAGCGCTTCCCGAAACGCCTGCAGGAGCTCGTCGGCTACAGCGTCTACCGGATGCTCATCGGCCACATCGACCATGGACACCCAGCCCGAGTCCTCGACGATTCGGAGTAGTCGCTGACACTGGCACCAACACTGGGACTGGGACTGAAGTTTACCTCGGCTGCATCCCGGCTGCTCGGTACACCGCGTCGATCACCCTCATCGTATGGACTGCATCCGCTGTCGTCGTCACGAAAGGCTTCCCGTCTACCACCGCGTCTCGAAATGCCTCGAGTTGATACTCGTAGGTCGGCTTCTTGGGGAACTTTTCTTTGACCCAGGTCCCACCCTTCTTGCGCCATTTGAATCGGTGGAAAAACTGCGGAGCGATCGGGTTGGTCGCCCGAATTTCGCCGTCCTCGAGCTCGACGTGCGCCGCTATCTTCGCGACCTTGGAGGACCAGAGCGAGCAATGCACTCTTCCCTCCGCGCCGCTTGGAAAGCGCACTTCCGCGCTCATCGCTCGGTCGACGCCTTCGGAGGCGAGCTTGGCCCTCGCTGACAGGACGTCCGGCTCCTCTCCGGCGATCGTGCGCGCCAGATGGATCGCGTAGCAGCCGGTGTCCATCGTCGCGCCACCGGCCAAATCGAGGCGATACCGGATGTCATTGGGAAACGGAAGTGGGATGCACATCCAGGTCTCGACGAAGCGCAGGGCCCCGAGCTCGCCCGAGGCCACCAGGTCACGAAGTCGCTCCGCAAGAGGATGATAGCGATAGTGAAACGCCTCCATCACGATTCGGTCGCTCGCCTGCGCCGCTTCGTGAACCTTCTGCGCCTCAGGTGCGTTGGAGGCAAAAGGCTTTTCGCAGAGGACGTGCTTACCCGCATCGAGGGCGCGAAGGGTCCACTCCGCGTGCAAGCCGTTCGGCAGTGGATTGTAGATCGCCTCGACGTCGGGATCCGCAAGCAGCGCATCGTAGTCGGCATGAACCTTCTCGATCCGGTGTTTGCGAGCAAACTTCTGGGCGCGCGATCGATCTCGCGCCGCCACTGCCGTGACCGACACACCGGTGGTCTTGTGGGACGGTCGAACCAACGCCATCGGAGTGATCGTCGCTGCCCCAAGCGTACCGATCCGAAGGCTCGCAGTCACGCGTCGAGCTCCCCGTTCTTTGCTTTCTCGATCCACTTGGTCATGGTCTTATGAACGACCTCGAGAGCCATCCGCTTGAAAGGGCGCAACAAAATAGGCACCTTCGTCATGTCGATGACGACTTGCCCCGGCCGCATGTCCACGGTCGCGGCGACATCGACGCCTTTGACGTGGAATGTGATCTCCGCGTGGTCATCGCCGGACCAAGTGGTCTGCGCGTTGTACTTTGCCCACTTCTTCGTGTAGTGGTCGGCCGCTTTTTGCGCAGCCTTCTTTGCGAGCTCTGGGCTCAAATCGTGGTCGATCGTGTACTCCATACGCCGGCCGGAGGATTGCACGAACTGGTGGGGACGCGCTATGCGAGAGGTCCAATCGCGCGTCCGGCCGAGATCCAGGCGAAAAGCGCCGACCGGTTTCCGAGGGGCCTCGAGGTTTCGGGAAGGATCCAGGCGCCACGGCTCTGCTCCTGACAAAACGCCTCGATGGCGGCGCGCTTCCGGGCCTGCTCGTTCGCGAACCAAGCACGCATCCTTGCGAGCGTTGGGGCATGCACGGCGAGGACTGGCGGATAGTTGTCGCTGCGCATGTCGCCAACCTCCACTCCTGAAACGAACGCACGGTTGAAGACGATAAGACCGAGCGCAAAGCCACGATGAGAAACCTCAGCGGCCACGGATCGCGCCGCCTCCACGCCTACCGAGTCGGCCGAAGAAACCAGTATGAACTCGGTCTCGGAGGACCGCATCGTATCGCGCACGTCTCTCGCTCGCTCCGAAAAGCCTTCGCGCAGGAACGCCATTTCGACGAGGAAGTCCGTCAAGGCGGCGACGAGGGACTCGCCAGCAATTGCCGTGAGCAGGCGCCGCGTGAGAGCCCCACCCCGCAACCGAATAGATCCATCGACGGGTTGCAGAAACCAACGCACCACCCGCTGGTCTAGGAACCGCACGAGCCTAGCCGGCGCTTCGAGGATCTCGATCGCACTTTGGGCCGGGGGGGTGTCGACGATGACCAGGTCGTATCGAGGATCATGAACGGCCTCGTAGACGCGTTCCATGGCGGCATAGGCGTGCGAGCGTGCCAACGTGGTGGAGAACGCCTGATAGATCTTGTTGTCGAGAACGCGTTGTGCTCGCGCCTCGTTTTGTGCGGCGCGCCGTATGATCGCATCTGCGCTGGCCTTCGTCTCGAGCATGGCAGCATGAAGCTCACCCCCCTCGGCGCTCTCCGGTAAGGAGATGGTGGAAGGCTCGTCATGGAGGCCATACATACCTAGTGCGTCTGCCAACCGCTTTGCGGGATCGGCGGTCAACACCAGCACCGAGCGTCCACCAAGCGCCTCCCGTACCCCGAGAGCGGACGCAAAGGTCGTCTTCCCGACCCCGCCTACGCCGACGCAAAACACGAGCTTGCAATCTTCGCGAAGCCTGGTCATGAAGCCACCGTTGGTCCAAGCCGCGCACAGATAGACTGAACGATCCGAATTCTACTGTCGTCCTGCGCCTCGAGAACGATGGTTGGCAGATCGATGTCGTGCCGCAGCCCCCGGATGCACTTCTCCGCGTTTTCTCGTCGCATCAACATGTGCTCCGCCAACAAGAGACTTGGCCTGAACGGATCGTCGATGCTCGCGGTGTCGAGAAAGTCTCGAATCGATCGTCGTCCGGCATCATCGAGCCAAGCAGGGGGAACGCGATTGATGAAGAGGTGACCGAGGTGGATTCCATCTCGCCTGCGCAGATCGCGGTAGAGTTCGATCGTCTCTCGAACCGCGAGCGGCTCGGGAACCGTGACGATGTGGACCGCGCAACGCTGCGCGTCGTGGAGCAGCCGAGTGGCGTTGTCCAGAACCTGGCGAAGTGGACCGTCCTCGAGGAAAACGTTCAAGACATCGGGGAGATCGAGAAACATCGAGGCATGCCCGGTCGACTCGAGGTCGACCAAGACCGGTCCCCACGTTTCATTGGCATCGAGCTGCGCAATTCGGTGGAGTGTGACGAGCTCGTCGACCCCGGGCGCGGCCATGAAGAGACGCCGAAGGGAGTTGTTTTTTGCGACGAGCTTTGCGACCGGTTGCAGCTTGAGCCTGGAGGTGAGGTAGTCGATAAGCGCGGGCTCGAACAGCACGCGTGTGGCGTGCACGCCTTCGGTAACCTCGACCGGCTCGTAGCCGACCACTGGCCCATTGAAGAGATGCGATGACGACGTATGGATCCCGAGCTCGACGATCAAAGGGCGTTGCCCTGCACCTGCAGCCCTCGTCGCCACGGCTGCGATGATGGTAGACTTGCCAACGCCGCCTTTACCGGTGAACAACTGCACTGGCCGGGAGAGTGATTCCCTAATCGGCGCCTGCACGATTCACCCCTAGCAGGAAAGAATCGTGTTATCGAGGACTGTGACGAAAGCGAAGCATTGGGTGCAGGCTTCGAGACCGCTCGCACAGGTCAACATTGCCGTGCCTCTGGTTCTCGGACAAGTGGCGGCGTGGCACATCACGGGAACCTTTGACTGGTTCTGGTTCGTGGCCGCGTTGCTTTGGGGCATCCTGGATCATCTTTTCGTCGTATACGCAAATGACTACGCAGACCACGAGGCCGATACCGGGAATCGCACTCCAATATCGGGCGGTTCGGGCGTCATTCCCGAGGGAAAGCTGAAGCCGGAGCAGCTGCGCCGCGCAGCCCAAGTGAGCGCGGTCCTGCTCGTGATCTGGTCGAGCGCCCTCGCATTCTTCGGACGACCTTGGACGCCGGCTTATGCGGTAATCGCGCTCGCATTGCTGTGGCTCTACAGTTTCCCCCCGGTTCGACTGAGCTATCGAGGTGGTGGAGAAATCCTTCAGGGCCTCGGCATTGGGATCGGCCTTCCCTCTTTGGGCTACTACCTGCAGGCTGAAATCCTACTTGCGCCGATGTGGATCATCTTGCCCACGACCGTGCTCGGCGTTTGCGGAAACATTCTGAGCGCATTGCCGGATGTCGAAGACGACCGGAACGCCGACAAGCGGACCTGGCCTGTTCGCTACGGAGTCACCTATGCTCGCCGCGCAGCCTCTGCCGGGATTGCATTTGCGGCGTTCGGAATCTTCTTGTGGACGCCACTCGTCCCCATCGGAACCCGGGTGCTCATCGGCATCATGGCCTTCGTGCCCTTGTTGCTCGGAGCGCGCGCGCGGGATCCATTTCGTGCTGCCGCGTGGGCCAGCGGTGCGCTCAACGTGCTGCTCGTCTCGTGGATCGTTGCGATGGTGCTTTCGGCCTAGTCGCCGAGCCTCAGCGCCTTGGCTCGTGCCTCGCGTAGGGCGTCGAAATCGCGGCTCCAGTCGGGCGCTGCATCGATTCGCCAAGCCTGCACGGGTACGAGACCTCGTGCGGAGAGATCTCGATAGAGAACGAGCTCGTCCTCGGGCTCCCGGGAGAAGGAAAAGGGATTTCGTGCAACACCGTCTCCGAGGCGGGGATACCATGTGTCGTCGGCCTCGATCAGATCGAGAATGTCTCGACCTCGACTCTCCGACTGGCTCAGGAAGCTCATCCCAAACGGATCGACTCCAACGCGATTCGAGGGGTCGCGCCGCACCCACCGTGCCCAGTCGAATCCGTACATGAAATCGTGCACGTATCGGAATCGAATCTTGGATTGCTGGCCGTAGAGCCGCATCAAGCCGACCGTCATTAGGCTGCTCCGCTCGATGGACCCCGTGTAGTCTGTGGACGCGGAAGCTTGCTCGTGAACCGAGGCGAGATAGCGATCGAAATCCCAGAAGAGGTTCTCCGGGAAGTTGTCGAGCTGAGCCGTGGCCACTTCGACGGCTGCGGCAGCCAAGTGCTCGACCTCGGGAGGCCCCGCAAGCGAGGCGACCAGCTCCCGGAGGGGAGTCGCAGCGGGGCGACAGGGGTCGAGAGTCAACGCTCCCCAGGTCGTCGCATCGATGCGGGCTTGCACCGCGTCCAGGGTTGCAACTCGACTCTCTATCGCCCGGGCACTCATCAGAGAATCATGTCGACCCACAACAGAAGGGCCACCGCCATCGTACTATGCCAAATAGCTTTGTGAAGGGAGTGTTTGTATCGCCCCTGCGCCTCGAACGCATTGGTGACGGCTTGTGCACTGACGCGCTGCATCGCAATGAACCGCCATCCTAGAATCGCGACGGCCGGAACCACAACCCAAAACGGCACTGCCGCAGGCGCCACGACCGCGCCGACACACCAACATACAGCGCCCAAAAGCACGCAAACCTCAGTCGATCGCCGAGCGACCCGATTGCCAAACACCGAAGCAAACGTGCGCTTTCCGCCCTGGCGATCGCTCTGCTCGTCGGACAGCCCGCTGGCTATCCCGCTCCCGAAGCTTAGAAACGCGAATCCGATGACCCAGGACCACACCTGTGGGGCGATGAGCCCTGCCTGCAAGTATACGTTGTAGATCGGCAGCGCGACGCCAACACCGAGCATCTCGAGGAGCTCGCCTCCGCCACGATAGTTGAGTCGAATGGGGGGCAACGTGTAAGCCGCAAACAACGCCATGCAGCCTACGCCCGCTTCGAGCGCCCACCGTCGACCCAGCACGACCTCGCTCCCAATCGTGACCAACACAGTCGCTACGCCGAAGACGACGCCCGCTGCCCCGACGGCCCTCACGCTGAGGATCTGATCGGGGATCGTTTTCGGCGAGCAGCCGTCGGGGAACATCGCGCGCTTGATCGTATCGACTTGGCGGTCGCCCCAATCGTTGAGAAGCACGATGAAGCCGAGCCCAGCCAGCGTGAACCCCAGCCCCCAAACGACCGCAATGACATCGAGCGCACCGACCGATACTGCGCCGAGCACCTGACCAAAGAGCGTCGGAACCAAGAGCTTGGGCCAACTGTCGGGCTTCAGCGCATAGATCCATCGATCGAGGCCCGAGGAGGGAAGACTGCGATTGGTCAGCGAGGCCTTCACGACTCTGTCGCCGGGTCTCCGGGACCGGCTGGTTCGGGCAGGTTGTTGACGATGTGCTTGGTGCGAGCCTCCCACTTCGAACGTGCCATCGCTCGCATGTCTTGAACGGAGTCCATTTCGTCGACGATTTCGAGACCGATGAGGGTTTCGAGGACGTCTTCCATGGTTACGACACCGTCCACACCGCCGTATTCATCGACCACGACCGCAATGTGCTCTCGTCGATCCAACAGGCGCTCGAACAAGGACGGCAAAGGTAGGGTGTCTGGGACCATCAACGCCTCACGTGCGAAACTGTTCACTGCAACATCGAGCTCGTTGCGCGCCGCCTGAATCAACAAGTGGTCTTTGAGGATGTAACCAGTCACTTGATCAGGGGTTCCCTTCCAAATCGGAATTCGAGAAAAAATCATAGAGCCCCGTTCGGAAACGGCATCCCGGACGCTCGTATTCTCTTCGAGCGAGAACATCACGGTTCGTGGGGTCATGATGTCCCGGGTTCGCAGCGACCCAAAATGGAAAAGATTCCAGAGAATTCGCATTTCGGACTCGTCAAATACTCCCTGCTGGGCGCCCACACGGGCAAGCGCCGCGAACTCTTCTCGCGACAGCTTCTCCGAACCTCGGCGACGTTTGATGACGCTGGTGATCACCTGGGAAAGCCACACCAGAGGCGACAAGACCACTATCAACGCGGGCAGAAATCGACTCATGAAACCGGTGAGCCGGCGCCAGTACACCGCCCCGAGCGTTTTTGGGATGATCTCGGAGAGAAATAAGATCAGCAGGGTCAAGATCGCCGAGGTGATCGCCAAGACGTGAGAGCCCCAGAGACGTTGGGCTTCCGCACCGACGCCGACCGCACCTACGGTGTTCGCGATCGTGTTGAGGCTGAGAATCGCGGCGAGGGGTCGATCGATGTGCAACTTGAGCGCGCGAATGCGGGCCCCGACTTTGGGTCGGTCCTGCTCGAGCCGAGCGAGGTGCGCTGGCGTGACGCTGAGGAGCGCTGCCTCGAGAATGGAGCACAGAAAAGATACGCCAAGCGCAAGCGCGAGGTAGACGAAGAGGAGCGTCATCCGGAAGCTCTTCGGTGCAACGTGCTCTGGCTGTCCTGCCGACGAAACGGCCCATGGTGGCCGAGGTGCTCGATCTGCTCGCGCACCGACGCTGCTTCTCGCGGGAGGAAGTCGGCCACGGCTTGCGCCAGCACGGGGTGCCGAATCCAATGAGCGCTATAGATGGGAACCGGCATGAGGCCACGGCGAAGCTTGTGGGTCCCTTGTGCGCCGGCCTCGAATCGCTGCATGCCGTGTCTGATCGCGTAGTCGATGAGGCGATAGTAGCAGAGCTCGAAGTGCAGCATGTCATGCCTTCGAACCGCTCCCCAATACCTGCCGTACAGATTGGCGCCCTTTCGGAAGTTGATCGACGCCGCCACGATCTGTCGCTCACGCCTTGCAGCAGCGACGAGGGGTGATTCGCCGAGCACTGACGGCGCCATCTCAAAGAATTCGGGTGTCAGATACGGGTGCGAGCCTTTCCGACCGCATGTCCCACGGTACAACCGCTCGAGCGTGCGCCAGTCGTCGTGGCTCAGGTCGGTCCCCTTGAGGACTTCGATCTCCGCATCTCCTTCAGTTGCGATCCGTCGCTCCTTCTTGAGCTTTTTGCGCATCGAGGAGCGAAAACCGTCGACGAATTCATCGAAGCTCTCGTAGTTCGCGTTACGCCAGTGAAACTGGAAGGACAACCGACTCATGAGGCGACCGTCTCGCGCCACCCACGCTTGTTCCTCAGGGTTTAGAAAGAGCAGGTGGATCGAGGACATGCCCGCGGAGTCCGCCAAATCGAGACAGCCATCGATCAACCTCCGCACGATTGGCATCGGATCTTCGCCAGGCGCGTACAAGATCCGCTGCCCGGTCACCGGCGTGACCGGAACCATCGAGACGAGCTTTGGGTAGTAGCGGACACCGAGACGCGCAGCGGCATCAGCCCATCCCCAGTCGAAGATGTACTCGCCGTAGCTGTGCGTCTTGAGATAGAGAGGAAGCGCGCCGACTAGTCGTTTGCCACGCCACGCGGTGATGTGCGTGGGCTCCCATCCCGAGCCGCGTCCCACAGATCCGCTTTGCTCGAGAAGCGATAGGAACGCATGGTCGACGAAAGGGTCGTCGTCGCCGGTCAGGATGTCCCAATCGGCCGCATCTACCGAGGCTAACGACGACAGAACGCGTATGTCGATCAACTCGCCCAAGGGTGCCAGGGAGTCTGACGGACCGCGCCTATCAGAGCCAGCCGAGGTATCTTGTAGCTCCGCGCTTCCCGCGAATACGGTTGATCAGCAACTTCGCGGTCGCGTACATCCGAAAGAAGCCGGTAACCTGCAGGCGTTGGAGCTCGCTGAGAGGCTTGTCTGCACAAACCCACTTTGGGTCGGCTCGACCGGCGTCGATGAAACGAATGCGACCTCGCGGCAGGACACTCGTAGTCGTACCCAAAGGCAACCGCCTTCCGAGAACGATCGCATCCGCTGCGTCGCCGTCTGCGGCCTTGGTCCCTGGGACGTGGCCGTAGTTGAAAGGACAGGGCACCGGATAGACGAAGTCCACTGTGCCATCGTCGTCTCGCTTGATGAAGCTTCCGCGAGGCACGTCGATGACCACGGTGATGGGCGCGACGCTCATCCTAGATCCAGGGCGCACGCGGTTGCGACCACACCGTTCTCGATGATGTAACGGCCAGAAATGCCATCACCCTGTCGAAAGTCTGCCACGTCTTGCTGAAACACAGCGTCGAAGAGACCATCGCCAAGGTGGAGAGCTAGCGCGTGGAATCCGAGAAACTCGCGCGTGAGGGAATATTGGCACTTGTAGACCGCCTCCTTCGCGCTGAAGATGACCTTGGCCAACAAGCCGGGTTCCGATGCTTCCGAGAGCCACTGGCGCTCTGCCGGGGTGCAAATCCGGGTCACGACCGACTCCTTGAGAGGCGTCGCCGGCTCGAGATCGATTCCGACGGCGCGAACTTCCGAAGCGCGCGCAACGGCCGCAGCACACCAAGCGTCAGTATGCGTAATACTTCCGATGAAGCCCTCCGGCCAGATCGGTACTCGGTCTTCGCCTTGAAGAATGGGGGTCTGGGCGTCTACTCCGAGTCTCGCGAGAGCTCTGCGGGCACAGACGCGGCCGGCGGTGAACTGGTCGATTCTGCCAGCCACCGCTCCGGCAACCGCTTGCTCTTCAGGTTCGAGAAGGCCTCCCTCGATAGACCGAGGATCCATCTCTTCGGTCACGACGTTAGGGTCGAGGAGATGGCCGAACAGCATCCTGCGCCCCATGACACTACGGCCTACGAATGGCTTCAGCGACGGCGATGATCGCTGCCGAGTTCGCCAGCGAGATCAGAGGCGACAACGCGTTGAGAACCTCGCCAGTCTTGGTGTACCAGGCCTTGGTGACATACACGATGTCCCCGGCCGCCAGCTGGACGTCGGTCGCTTTGCCGTTGACCAAGTCCTTGATACTGGCCGTATACATCCTGGGCTCATCCAAGGGACCTCGTACGATCCGTACGTCGTTCTGGTCGCCCGCAACCGTGATGCCGCCAGCCCGCGCGAGAGCCTCCGTGAGCCGCATTCCCTGACGGTAGGCGATGGGCTGCGGCGCCCCGACCTGGCCGAGGACCATGATGAGCATCTCCGTACCTGGCGGCACGTAGAGCTGATCGCCCGAACGAACGCGAACGTTGTGCCTGGGGTCGCCCTTGATCGCCAAAGGTATGCTCACGGGCACGGTTTCCCCATCACGCATCAGGCGGGCCAAGTCCAAATTGGGCATCAAATTCTGGGCCTGCTCACTCGCGAGCCCGGTCTCCCTGCCGCCACTCGCCGCGGCGAACAAATCGGCGACCCGCATCCCTGGGGGCACCGGGATCCGGCCAGGTTTGCCGACGGCTCCAAGCACCGACGCGACGTGCCCGTCGGGTTGGGTAATGATCAGATTGGCACGGGCAAACCGATCGTACCGCCGAAGCCCGGCTTCGATGGCCTTCTCAGCCTCGGTCAGGGTTTTGCCGCCGACTGAGACGTCCCCTGCAAGCGGCACGTGCAGATGCCCCAAGGCATCGACAATGAGACCCGGATACGCGTTCGTCTGGGCGGAGACGGTGGTCAGCTGGACGATATCTCCCGGCATCAGCTTCAGCGCCTCGGGCGGGTCGGTCTCGAGGCCGGGCATCACCACCGGCTCCGGGGCCGCGAACGCTGGGTCATCCGAGGGCATGGTAGGCGCACCGGGATAGCGATTCGCCGCACAAGCACTTACCGCGACGCAAAGCAGGATTGCCGAGAAACGGCGCATATTGGTGGTTAGCCTGCCCATGGGTAGCCCGCAAGGTTGAAGTGAGAAGCGGGGCCGCTACGCCTATACTGTCCACGAACGACTAATGCCGAGCAAGAAACCCACCGATTGGGGGCGCGGGACGGATGCAGAGCTCGCGCCGCTCATGCGCCTCGTAGACTTCGCCTTGATTTACACGGCGCTCTGGTTGCCGACGCTCGCCAGGGGTGAGGTCTGGGACCAGAGGTCGTGGATTGCCGCAACCCTAGCCGCGGTCCTCTTCTTGTTGATCGCGCAGGCGCTCGAGCTCTACCAGAGGTCGCGCGCAGTGCGTCTCAAGCAGCTCGTCATGCGCGCTTGGACCGGTTGGCTCGTAGGCGTCGTCCCCACCCTTCTCTTCGTGGCATTCATTTCAAAGAGCTCCGAGGACTACTCGCGCATCACCGTCACCACGTGGTTCGTGCTCGCGCCGTCTCTCATCTCGGTCTGGCGAACGGCGATCACTCTCTTGCTCCGCGAGCTCAGAAGCCGCGGATACAACACGCGCCCGGCTGCGATCATCGGCATGACCCCCCTTGGCGAACAGCTCGCCCAGCGAATGAAAGACCTGCCTTCTTTGGGCCTCGAGGTTTACGGGTTCTTCGATGACCGAACCGAGGATCGCTGCCACCCGATCCCGAGGTCACTCGGACGCAGGATCGGATCGCTCGAAGACGCAGTCAATGCCGCGCGGTACGGAGACATCGATCTGATCTACATCGCTTTCCCCTTGCGCGCCGAGCCGCGGATTACCGAGCTTCTCCGACAGCTTTCGGATACGACGGCGTCCGTGTATCTCGCCGCTGATTTTTTCGCCTTCGACCTGTTGCACGCTCGATGGGGAACCCTCGGAGACGTTCCCACCGTGAGCCTCCGGGAAACCCCTTTCTACGGGGTTGATGGCTGGCTGAAGCGCATTGAGGACGTCGTCTTGGGGTCGCTCATCTTGATGACCATCGCGATCCCGATGCTGATCGTCGGGCTCGTCGTCAAGCTGAGCTCGCCCGGGCCGGTGCTCTTCAAACAGCGCCGGTATGGCCTCAATGGTGAGGTGATAGACGTCATCAAGTTCCGTTCGATGACGGTCACGGAGGATGGGACCGACATCCGCCAAGCCACCCGGAATGACCCACGGGTCACGAAGGTCGGCGCGTTCCTACGGCGGACGAACCTCGATGAGCTCCCGCAGTTCTTGAACGTGGTCAACGGCAGCATGAGCATAGTTGGTCCCCGGCCACATGCGGTGGCTCACAACGAGCTCTACCGCAAGAAGATCCAAGGCTACATGCTTCGGCACAAGGTCAAGCCAGGGATCACCGGGTGGGCCCAGGTCAATGGTTGGCGTGGTGAAACGGACACCCTCGAGAAGATGGAAAAGCGCGTCGAACACGATCTAGACTATATTCGAAACTGGAGCCTGCTCTGGGACTTGCAGATCATCATCATGACGATCTTCGGATCCGGCGCACGCCGCAACGCATATTGACGAGGAGAGCGCGGTTTGGCGATCGATGATGTCACGATCTCACCCGGTGGAAGCGGATCCAGCGGGTCTCGCCCAGGCATTGCAGTCGATCCCTTTAGGATTCGACGCGCCCTTCTGAGCGGCAAGCGGTTGCTGTTAGGGACTGGGCTTGCTGGGCTGGTGGTCGGCTTCGTCGTCGCGAAGTTCGTGATGTCTAGCTCATACCAATCGACGGCTGTCCTGAAGTTCGAAGGAACCCCCCCCATCGAGGGGGTGCCGCCGTCCGGCCACGGGCTTGGTCCAGCGGCGGACGATATTCGGCGCCAGGCGGTTCTTCGACGAGTTGCCGACGAGGTCGGCTTCGAAGGAGACCTAACGACCCTGGGGAATTTCATCGACTACAAGGTCGACCTGAGGGGTTCCACGGTTGAGATCAAAGTACCTGGGGACACCCCCGAGGACGCTGCTCAGTTTGCGCGGACAGTGATCGACATTTTCATCCAGTATCACGAGGAACGCCAAGCGGAGCGGGTCGAGGTCGAGATCGGACGTGCCGACAAACGCATCGCAGCGGCAGAAGCCCAAGCGGAAGTCGCAAGGCGCAGATACAACGAGTTCCGCGAGATGCATGGAATCGCCAATCTGAGCACCGAGCAGGAGTCGATGCTGGAATCCGCGGCCAAACTGAGGGCAGAGAGCGAGCTCGCGGTCTCCGAGGTGCGTGCCCTCGAAGCGCAGGTGAAGAGTCTCGAGGCCCAACTCGCCACCACGCCCCAGACCCGAATCATCACAGGCGGGAACACTCCCGAGCGCGCTGCGTATCAGCAATTGCGCCAGGAGCTGGCAACGGCGAGAGCTACGCTTTCGGAGACCCACCCACGGGTTCAGGCACTTCAGCAACAGGTAAATCAGCTCCGCGCTCAACTACGTTCTGGCGGAACCACGGCTGTTGGCGGTGATGGGCAGCTTACGGCCAATACGACATATCAAGCGATCGGAGAGCAGCTTCGCGCGGCCAAGTCGAGTCTCCAGGCACTGCGCGAGCGACAACGCGGGCTGGTCGATCTGGCCGACAAGGCGCAACGGCGCGTCGAAGCATTTTCCGACATCGAGGGCGAAGCGTCCGCCCTGCTTTCGGAAGTCAAGGTGAGCGAGAGCCTCGTTCAAAGCCTGCGACAAACCAAGAGCGCGTTGAAGGACGCATTGCGAAATCCATCGAGCGGCTTCACCATCCTCGATCCTGGGTCGGTGCCGGAATACCCGGAACGCAACAAGACAAAGCTGGTCGTTTTTGGTGCGGTTCCTCTGGTGTCCTTTGGGCTTGCCCTCCTCTGGGTGTTGTGGGGGGAGTTTCGAGGGTTCCGCGCCCAGACGCCCGGCGAGATCGCATTCTGGGGAGCCGGCCCAGTGCTCGGCACTACCTCGTGGCCGAGTGATCCCCATGGCCTCGATGAGCTCGTCGCCGGGCTCGATGACTACGCTCCGGACGCAAGGGGCAGCGTGTTGATCGTGGGTGGATCGCCCCACGAGACACCGCTCGCCGTGGGGCTCGCGGATCGGATGAACAACGATTGGGTGATCACTGGAGGCACACCGCACGGCGGACCTCCGCCACCTGAGCCGATTCGTGTGGCGCCGACGATTCCAACGAGCCCTCCGTCGGGTCCGTACCCCATCTCACGCTCTGCCCCCTCGACAGCACTGGCCACGCGTCCCTCCGTGAGATCGTTAGAGGCTCGTCCCATCCGACCAAGCACGGACCGCGTCAACCTCGAAGCTTGGGACGGGCCTTTCGAGGGACAGGCGCTGCGACGCGCTGCAAGGCTCGCGAGCCGTATCATCGTGCTCGTCCATTCGGGCGCGCTCTCTGCGCTTGAGCTCAACGCAATGCAACACCGGCTCGGACGCAAAGATGGGATCGGTTACATTGTAGTAGGGCTCCCCGATGAGCTCGGGTCCTTGACGGACCGGGCCGGCAATGTCGCCGAATTCTGGCGTGCAAGCTCCTAGTGGGGCGCACTACGCGGCAAAGAAAAGATGACCGGTGTCCTTGTAGCGCCGCCACAACTTCATGTGTTGCGGCAACCACAACACGGTCACTACCACTGCGATGACCGCCGCCCGGAGGAACACGTTCGTCACCCCCGTCGCGCTCAGCAGGTGTACAGCAAACCAGCCGAGGAAAGAGGAGGCCGCAACTAGCAGGGTCATCTTCAAATCCTGCATCCGACCGTCGAGGCCAAAGCGAAGGACACCGATAGTCGAAGTGAGATAGCGAATGACGTCGGCGCCCGCGAAACCGATCATCGCGCCGGGGAAGCCCCCGAGGTGCCAGCCTAGAGGGATCAGAACCGCCATGGAAGCGAGCTTAGTCGCGGAGGCAAGCGCCATCCATCGGCTGTGTCCGAGTGCGAGAAGAGCTGCGCCGTTCGAGCTCTCCATCGCAACGCCAAACCAGGGTCCAGCGACCAGGATCTGAAGCATCCAGCCCGCCTCGATGTAGCGAGGGTCATACAGGATCTCGATGATGGTGGGGCCGCCTGCGATGATCCCGGAGGTCGCCCACCCGCCCAGGATCAACATCGGCAGTCGAACGCTCCGGTACAACTCTATCCTGTCAGTCTTGCTCTGCCAAAGACGGCTGTAGAGAGGAAAGATGACCGCCATCGCGAGGTGGCTCATCGCCGCGGACGGAACGAGCGCGAGGGTCAAAGCGATGTTGTAGACCCCCAACACGGCCATGGTGACGAGCTTGCCGAAAATCATTCGATCCGCATTGCCCACCAAGAACATCAACAACGTGCTCAGGAGGATCCAGCGGCCAAAGCGATAGAGCGTGTAGGCGGCTTCCTTTTCGAAGTGAAGTCGATTGCGGCGACCTGGCAACCCGACCCAGGTCCAGACAGTGGAAACGAAAGCGGTAACGAGGCCGCCGGCAACTAGCGACCAAACCGTGGGCGACAGAATCGCCCAAGTCACCATGACGATGGTGCCCGCAAGCTGGGCACCGACCTTGAGGAGAATGAGCCGCTTCATCTGCAGCTTGCGGTTCTCGGTGTAGTAATTGGTCGAGCGAAACCCTTCGATGACGGAGCTGAAAGCAGCGATGGGAATCAAACTGGCGAGGATTGGCTCGCCATAGAAATTCGCGACTGGCCCGGCGATGGCGAAGGCGACGAGCCACAGGAGAACGGCCCGAATGATCTCGATCGTCCACATCGTATCGGCGAACGCCGGGTCGTCGCGCTCGTTCTGGATCAGCGCGGCGTTGATCCCTAGGTCTGCAAAGAGCTGAATGCCGACGATCACCACCATGACCAGGGCCATCAGGCCAAAGAACTCCTCGAAAAGCAGTCGTGTGAGAATCAGATTGGAAATCAGGCGAATGACCTGCCGGCCGCCGAACCCCATAGCTGTCCACGCAGCGCCACTAGTCGCGCGGCCCTTGATCGCCTCGAGGTCTTCGGGTTGTTGGGGCTCTGCGGAGTGATCCTCGCTCACTATGCCGGAACCTCTCGTACGCGTTGGGCGGCCTGAATACGCTCGATTTGGTTACGCCTTCGAACTGCGTTCGCCTCTTGGAGGATGCCGATGAACGATCCGTAGAGGGCACCGCTGAGAACCATGGCGAGTTGGTTGAAATTGCCGTTCGGGATCAGGTCGAATGCAGACCATCCTAGCATGAGGGTCATCGCCGCGAGCAGCCGTCGATCGTTCTTTGTCGGAGCGGAGCCGAGGCGCCGGAACAGCACGAAGATCGGGAAAACCAAGAGACCGAACCGCCCGAGGAACCCGACCAGGCCGAAGTCGCCGAGTGCCCCGATCCACGCCCCGTCGCGAATCGACATCAGATCCCCACTCCACGGATCGTAAAGACAGGCACGGCAGTATCTTCCCCAACCAAACCAGAGCCGTTCGGCGGCTCTTTCGAGCAGCGCGGCTTCATTTTCGAAGCGCACGGTCAGGGAGCCCACCTTATCGACCCCAAATTGCTCGAGCACAATCGCGTTGATGTCATCGATCGGGATCAAGCCCTGCGCGCGGGCCGCAGGATACACGAAAAGCGTCGCCGCGAGCGCGGTCGCTAGCCACACCTGCCTCTTGGGCGAAGTGAAGAAGACCATTGGAAGCGCGACTATGCTGTACAGGAGCGCCGCGATGCTCCTCGACGCAAAGAGAATCAACCACAGATAACCGGCGACCCAGACCGTCGGGACGCGAAACGGCCTGTCGCCGACCTTGTATAGGGCAGCGGCAGCAATGGTTGCGAGGCTCGTGAACAGTGCGAGCGCCAGGCCGTTAACCATGAAAACCATGGGGCGGTAGCCGCCACCGCGCATGGTGTGCATAAAGGCGGCCTGGGAGAAGCCGTAGACCCAACGATGCATCTGTGGGCTCATCACCATCTCGATTATTTGGAGGACAGAGTAGACCAGCGCGGCGCTGACGAAGACACGGAGGAGCACCCGCAGCTCCGATCCGCTTCGGAACATCGTCACGCCGACGACGAAAGGCAGAATCGAAACCAGAGTACTGCGTACGACGATGTGGACTGCGTCGTATGGTTGATGTCCAGGAATGTAACTGGAGCCAATGCTGATGGGATCGCCATTCAATAGCACTGTGAAAACGGCCCCGCCGAGCATCAACCCAGCGCACCACTTGAACTGCCAGCTGAAAGGCGCCGTGCGGAATCGTTGCCGATGAAACACCAAGAGGGCGACGAAAATCCATAGAATGATGATGGCGGGTTTGTCGAATTTTGGAACGCCAGGCAACTTGAAAGAGACTCGCTCCGGCAAGAACAGTAGGCCCGCAAAGAAAAGGATGGCGGTGGCTTTTGCCGGCGGCCAGCGCCGCATTCCCCAGAAGCAGAAGGGAACCCAAAGGAAGAACACCAAGTAGCTGAGAATGTTGGGTTCACCCCCCACGGATTCGTCTCTCTCCCTCGAGCAACTCGAGCATGCGCGTCACGCGATGCATCCAATCGGAGGTGGGCCCGAGCACCTGCTCTGTTTCGGTTAGATCCAACACGCTGTACGCGGGTCTCGGGGCCGGGCGCGGGAACTCTTCGCTCTTGCACGCATCAATCGCGCAATCAGGGTTTACGACATCTCGAACGAGCGATGCGAGGTCGAACCAGGTGCACTCACCGCCATCACACACGTGATAGGTGCCAACGCAATCCTTCTGGATCAAGCCGAGCGTCGCTTCCGCGATGTGATCACACGATGAGGGTCGGCCACGCTGATCGTCGACGACCCGCAGGTGCGAGCGCGTCCTGACGAGATTGCGCATCGTGAGGACGAAGTTCTTGCCCCACGGAGCATAGAGCCAACTGCTTCGGATTAGCAGATGCTCGAGGCCAGACTGTTCCAGCAACTCCTCGCCCTTGGCCTTACTACGACCATAGGCGTTGATCGGCGCACGCGAGTGGTCTACTCGATACGGAGAGCTCTGTTTCCCGTCAAAGACGTAGTCGGTGCTGTAGTGGACGAGCTTGGCGCCCACCCTGAGGCAGCGGTCCGCGATCCGACGCACAGCTAGGCCGTTGACGGCGTTCGCATCCTCGGGATGCGATTCGGCGCCGTCGACGTCGGTCCAAGCGGCGCAGTTGATGACCCACTTCGTCCCCGGAACTAGTAGTCGTTCGATCGCATCTTTCTTGGTGACATCGAGCTCGGCACGAGACGCCCCGAGGTGGTCGATGCCCCGGGTCTCGAGCAATCTCGTCCAGCTTCGCCCCAACATGCCAGACGCGCCGGTGACCAGGAATTCAGGCATAGCGGGGAAGGCGATCGGGAGGGATGTCTCGAAGCTTGGGGTAAGCCCGATCCTTGTCCGATAACAGCGGAGCATCGATCGGCCATTCAATTCCTATTCCGTCGTCGTTCCATGCGATGCCCAGCTCGTTGTCGGCCGAATAAAAGTCCGTGCACTTGTACGAAAAAAGGGCTCTTTCGCTCGTGACGCAGAAACCATGTGCAAAGCCGGGCGGAATGTACAGCTGTCGCTTGTTCTCGGAAGACAGCGTCACCCCAAACCACTGACCAAACGTGGGCGAGCCGATACGAACGTCCACGGCGACATCGAAAACCTCGCCCTCGATCACCGAGCACAGCTTGCCTTGATCCCCGGGGTGCTGAAGATGGAGGCCCCGAAGAATGCCGTGACGCGACGAAGAAAGATTGTCTTGAACGAATTCCAGGCCCATACCGGCCGCCGCATAGCGGTCGCGCGAGTAAGTCTCCAGAAAGAAACCGCGAGCATCGCCGTGCACTACCGGGTCGATGACGAGGAGCTCCGGAATCTTCGCAGCCTCGACCTTCATCAAACCTCCAGGCCGTCGGCCAGATCCTGCAGATACTTGCCGTATGTGGTCTTTTCGAGGGGTTTCGCCAGGCGCGCCAGCTGCTCAGCGGTGATCCAACCCTTACGAAACGAGATCTCCTCCGGACAGGAAGCGCGCAAGCCCTGGCGATCTTGGATCGTTTGCACGAAGTTTGCCGCTTGAAGAAGCGCCTCGGGAGTCCCGGTATCGAGCCACGCGACGCCGCGACCCAACTTGGTCAGCCGCAGCTTCCCTTCCGCGAGATACCGACGATTGAGGTCGGTGATCTCGAGCTCCCCCCTGGCAGATGGCTCGAGCGCCTTGGCATGGGCAACGACTTCCTCGTCGTAGAAGTAGAGACCAGCGACCGCATACTTGGACTTCGGAACGGCGGGTTTCTCTTCGAGCCCGATGACGACTCCATGTTCGTCGAACTCCGCGACACCATATGCGCTCGGATTGCTGACATGGTACCCAAACACGGTCGCCCCCTCGTTGCGCTGTGCGCTCTCTATCAGGAGCCCTTGAAGCCCGTGACCGTAGAAGACGTTGTCACCCAGGACGAGGGCGCAGGCGTCCCCGTCGATGAAGCTCTCGCCAATCAGGAACGCTTGCGCCAAGCCATCGGGGCTCGGTTGGACTGCGTACTCCAAGCGCAGGCCCCAACTTTGCCCGTCGCCCAGCAACGCCTGAAAGAGGGCTTGCTCGTGCGGTGTCGTGATGACGAGGATCTCCCGAATGCCAGCCAGCATGAGCGTTGACAGCGGGTAGTAGATCATCGGTTTGTCGTAGATCGGCATCAGCTGCTTGCTCACCCCCTTCGTAAGAGGATGGAGGCGCGTGCCCGTACCGCCCGCCAGGATGATGCCCTTGTTGATCATGCTTATCCCCTATGTGGTGCGGTCGCCGTAGTTTAGGTCAATCCACTTTCGATATTCGCCGGACCGCACGTCACGTACCCAGTCTTCGTTCGAAAGATACCACTTCACGGTCTTGCGGATGCCGGTATCGAAGGTTTCTTTGGGCTCCCAGCCGCACTCCTGGCGAATCCTCGTCGCATCGATGGCGTAGCGGAGATCGTGGCCAGGTCTATCGGTGACGAGCTCCTTGAGCCGAAGAAGCTCGCCGACATCACTACCTGTCTCATCGGCGACCACCTCGCACAGGGTGTCGACGACGTCGATGTTTCGTTTCTCGCTGTCGCCGCCGATGTTGTAGGTGCGTCCAATCTCGCCTCTCTCGATCACGGACCAGATCGCTTCACAGTGATCCTCGACATAGAGCCAGTCTCTGACATTCAGCCCCTTACCATAGATTGGAAGCGACTTGCGCTCGAGGGCGTTCAAGATCATCAAGGGGATCAACTTTTCGGGGAACTGCATCGGGCCATAGTTGTTCGAGCAGTTGGTGATCTTGACGGGGAGCCCGTAAGTTCGGTGATACGCGCGTACGATGTGGTCGCTCGCTGCCTTGGAGGCGGAATAAGGGCTCGACGGATCGTAAGCGGTGGTCTCATGGAACTTGCCCGTCTCGCCAAGCGATCCGTACACCTCATCGGTGCTCACATGGTGAAAGAGCGCGCCGGCATCGGCTGGCCAACGCTTTCGACACGCCTCGAGCAAGTTGAACGTGCCTTCGATGTTGGTGTGGATGAACTCACGGGGCCCGAGGATGCTTCGATCCACGTGGCTCTCGGCGGCGAAGTGGACCACCAGCTCTGGCTCGACCTCGTCGAAAACCGCATCGACCGCCTCCATGTCGGTGATGTCCACCCGGCGCAGCATGTAGTTCGGTAGCTGCTCAACCGCCTGGAGGCTTCCCAGATTCGCCGCATAGGTCAGCTTGTCGACGTTGACGAACTGATGCTCGGGGAGTCTGGGCACCAGAAGATTCAAGAAGTTGGCGCCGATGAACCCGGCACCTCCGGTGACCATAACCTTCATTCTCGTTCCCAGTGAAGCGGGCCTCAGCATAGCGGGAAGGCCACTCACATGCACATTAGGTGCGCTCGGAAAGCCCTCGCACCGAACGAAGCCTAGCGATACATGTGCTCGGTTTCTTTGCTCACCATTCGAATCGCCGCACGACGCGGCAGAATGCGTCCGAGAAGGGTGGCGCCGAAGCGATTGCGCTGCCCGGAGACACCAGTCGGCTTCTGCCCGAGGTCTCGCAGCGCTTGCTCGGTCACTTCGTCCGGCTGCATGGGACGAGCAAGCCAGCTCGATGGAGTGCGGTCGGTCGATTGCTCGAAGCTCGGAGTGAGGGTTGCCCCTGCGACACAGGCAAGGACATCGACTCCTTGTTCGTGAAGCTCGTACCAAAGGCCTTCGGCGAGGATCGTGTCGTACGCCTTCGTCGCGGCGTAATTGGCGACCATCGCCGTGCCCTGATACCCGCTCATCGACGACATCAAAATCAGCCCTCCTCGGCCCCGCGCCGCGAGTCGTCGGCCGAAATAGTGAGACACAATGAGCGGACCGCGGACGTTGACGTTGATGACATCGAAGTGGTCCTCGAGCTTGACGTCAAGAAACCTTCCGATCGGTGAATACGCCGCGTTGTAGATCGCGAGACCAACGTCGAGGTCCGCAGTGGCGTTCTTCAGCCCTCCGATCAGATCCGGTGCGCCAAGATCGATAGAGTGTGCCTTGACCTCGACCCCATGATTCGAGCGAAGCTCCGCAGCGAGCTCCTCGAGGCGCCCCGCACGGCGCGCCAACAGCACAAGATTCAACCCGTGGCCCGCTAAGCGACGGGAGAACGACGCCCCGATACCTTCGGAGGCTCCCGCAACGACCGCCCAAGGCCCATAACGCTCTCGAAAGGAAGTCATGATCAGTCGTTCACGGTGAAGGGTGTCTCAGTGTTGTACATCCGCTTGATGACATAGACCGGAAACAGGAACCAGGGCGCATTCAGCGCGAGCACGAGCAGCGGGGCGGGAGTCGCGTGCGGTCCCATGAATTCCTCGCCCAAAATGATCGTCACGTTCGTCATCATCACCGATGCCCAGATGATACTCGGGATGCGGATCCAGTCTTTGCCCTTGGTCCACGCGTAGATCGCGAAGACATAGAACGGACCAAAGAACAAGGAGTCGATCCAGATCGTCATTCGCCACCAGGCCGGCCTGGCGATGAGAACCGGATCGAAGTTGTTTCCGTACCAATGAATCAGATCGACCGCCGCGGCGGGCGGCCAGAGCGGATACTCCCAGTCGCCGCTGATGTCGGGCAAGACGATCTGCTCGACGTCGACGACGTATGTAATGAAAAGGATATTGATCCAGAAGAAGACGAGAACAGCGATGTCGCCTTTTCGGCGAGACAACGGAATGATGCGGCTCATGGAAACCCTCTTTCGCCCAAGCTCGGGGCGAGGGTACTCGCGGGGATGAAAAAATCTATCCCTATTCGGGCTTGGTCAATTTATTCTGCGGGAGAAACCCGAGGCCCACCATGAAGCGCGCCATTTCGATGAGATATGCGCCGCGGTCCATGTGAATGATGTGACTCCCGGGGAACCAATGGATTCGGCAACGATTCCAGTGGTCCCACAGGACGCGTGAGTGTTTCGGTGGCGCCAACCGGTCTCCTACGCCCGAGACGATCATCAACTTGTCTGGTGAAAGCACCGGCGCATAGGTAAGCGGGCAACTGACAGCGACCAGTCGCCGCGCATCGGAAAGATCCAGACGCATCGTCGCGAGCGCGGCCCGCAGCAACCATCCGATCGGCTGCCACTCGAGCACGAGGTCGGCGAAGCTCACGACGGGGACGTTAGGAATCGCAAACGACAATCGGTCCTCGACGCTGGCGAGCATCGCACTGGTGAACCCACCAAGGCTCAAGCCCGTTACACCCACTTGCTCGACACCGCGCTCCTTTTGAAGCCAGTCGACCAGAATGCGAAAGTCGAAAATCGACTGAGCGACTGCCTCGTTCATCCGCGACGGGCCCCCGGCGAAGTAACCGTGCCCTGAGAAGGGCGAGAAGCGAGTCTGCCGAGGACCGTGAAACGGGAGTGTGAAGAGCACGATGTCGCAACCCATTCGGTAAAACCAGGGCAGCGCAAAGAACCATTCGTTGATCAGGTACCAGTCCGCTGTGAACCCGTGAATCGCAACGATGGTCGGCCGCGGGCCATCGCGGTGACGCAACATGCGTGCGTGCGCGACCCGGTTGCGACGATGCCGAAGATACCGCCTGTGCTGCGAAGGGTTGACCGGCTCGAAAGGGCTCTCGAACGACAGCGCTTCGCAGGTTCCATCCAGAGGCTCGAACCGTGGAAGCCAGCGGCCTTTCTTGGAACGAACCGCGACACCCGACGGGGGAGTCACGAAGAAACGTTTTGGATCGCCCGACTCCGCGATGTCCGCGTAGAAGTCGGCATCGCCTAGGGCCCTCTGTAGCTCCACGGGATTGTAACCGACCGGAATCGCCATGCTGGAGATCATCGAGGCACTAGCGGCGCGCAACGCGCGATCGAAGGTCGCAGCAGCGCCGACCCTGACGCGGTCGGTAAAGGCCAGGTCGAAGCCCTCCGGACGTCGTGCAAAGTCTCGGTCGAGCTCCTCCCACCAGTGGCTCCCTTGAGCGAGAAGTGGCGGCGCGCGTAAGCACGATTCGTGCGCGATCCGGGACACCACCGAGGACTCCGTCATTCCCCGAAGCATAGCGGACCGTGCCCGAATCATCGCAATTTTAACTTCAGCAACCCTCCGCGACCTCGAACGGCAGGGCGCCTAGCAGCACACCTGCCGAGCTTCGTACCTCGACACGCCACAGCCCGAGCTCATCGGCGAATCGCGTGTAGGCCCAAGTTCGCCATCGAGGAACGTTGGCCGGCACTTCGAGCTCGACGCCGCCACTGATCTTTCCCGAGGGGCCTATGAAGAACACGGTCACCGTTCTTCCCTCGGGCGATTCGTTGCTGAGCTCGAGAAAAGCGTAAACCTTCTCCTCGTCGTCGCCGAAAATCGAAGAAGCCGAAAGGGGCTCACGGCCTTGAATGTCAGATGCCGTGATCAGGCGATGAATGCTGATCCCGTCGCCGCTTTGCAGCGTTGGCTCATAGATCGATTTGTTTTGATCGGCCGGCGCGTCGATGTCCGCATCTTCGGCCGGCGGAGTAGCGCTCGATGAGGTAAGCGTCGGTCCGATCGATGCGGCTCGCTCGAGAGGGCCGGGCTCGCGCGGTGCTCTGGTCTCGCAGCCGACGGCGAGCGCGGCGATTGTAATCAGGATCACAACGTGGGGCTCGGTGTTCATGGGACCTCCTGGCGACGCAGGGAGCACGCACCGTGCCAGTCGAGATCGCTCGCGTTTTGAAGCTTCGAGGGGCTCGACGCGTGTCAGAGCAGACGCGATCGTGGGTCAGCGGCCACGGCTCATGTCGCCGGTGGCGCCGGACGGATTGCGAAACGGTGGAATCGCGCCGACGTTCCGCGCCTGTTGATAGTGGTCGATCGCCCAGCGGACCGATGGAAACGCCAGTTCGGAGTCTGGCAGCCGATCGAAGTCGAACAGCCCTACCTCTACACTTTCCGGGCCCGCCGAAACCTCAGGTGTCAAGAGCCTTGCACGAAAGAACAACTGCAGCTGACTGACGTGACCGAGGCTGTAGAGCGCGAGCAGATCGACGATCTCGAGCTGCGCGCGCGCCTCTTCCCACGCCTCGCGCGCAGCGCCTTCCTCAGGGCTCTCCCCCATTTCCATGAACCCTGCGGGCAGCGTCCAGTACCCCTTGCGAGGCTGGATCGCGCGCCGGCACATGAGCAGCTTGTCCTCCCACGTGGCGACGACCCCGACGACCACCTTGGGATTCTCGTAAGCGATGTAGTCGCAATCAGGGCAAACCAAGCGGTGCCGGTTGTCGCCAGATGGGATCTCTCTAATGCGTGGGCCTTTTTCTCGCGCCGCCATCGATTCCGTCGACCGCGTCGTACCATGGAGCACTGAGGCCCTCCAGACGGCGCAGGCCTTCGGGCGCAGATCACCCCTCTGGCGCACAGAGGCGGCCGCCCTAGACTTCGGCCGATGAGCCGCAGACCGTCGAAGGACCGGGCGCAGATATTCGGTGTGTTTCGGCAGCTCAAGCAGGGGTTCGGTCTGGTCTGGACGACGAGCCGGCGCTTGAGCATCGTGCTCGGGATCTTGAGTCTGGTTGCTGGCGTCCTGCCGGCGGCGGCAGCGTGGGTGGGAAAGCTGATCGTCGATGCTGTCGTGCAAGCTGCCCAAACGGGATCTGTTGCGGATCGCGACGAGGCTCTCAAGTGGGTCGCCGTCGAGCTCGGGCTCGTCGCGGTGCTTGCCGGCGCACAGAAGGGCATGGCCACCTGCCAGCAGCTCCTTCGCGCGCTCCTCGGCCAACGCGTGAACGAAATGATTCTTGAAAAGGCACTGACTCTCGACCTCGTTGCGTTCGAAGATTCGGAGCTCTATGACCGAATGACCCGCGCGCGTCGCGAGGCCTCACAGCGCCCCTTGAGCTTGGTCATGCGGAGCTTTCAGCTCGTGCAGCACTCGTTTTCGCTGATCGCTTACAGCGGGCTCCTTCTGCAGCTTTCGGTGTGGGCACTGGCGGTGCTGGTGGTGGCGGCCATCCCGGCCTTCTTCGTCGAAACGAGGTTTTCGGCCAATGCGTTTCGCCTGTTCACCTGGCGAGCACCTGAGACACGAAAGCAAAACTACCTGGAGGTTCTACTCGCGCGCGAAGACTTTGCCAAGGAGGTCAAGCTCTTCGACCTGGGCCCCGTATTCCTCGAGCGCTATCGGGAGATCTTTCGAAATCTCTTCGTCGAAGACCGTGCGCTCACCCTTCGACGTGGCGGATGGGGCTTTCTGCTTGGGCTCCTCAGCACGGTCGCGTTTTACGGGGCCTATGCGTGGATCGCGCTCGAGACCATCGCAAAGCGGATCACACTGGGCGACATGACCATGTATCTGCTCGTGTTCAAACAGGGGCAGTCGGCGCTTGCGGCGATCCTCACGTCGATCGGTGGAATGTACGAGGACAGCCTGTATCTCTCGAATTTGTACGAGTACCTCGAATACGAAGGGCGAGACGAGGTAGGCACCGCAATCGTCGGCACGAAGCCGGGCGATGGCGTTCGATTTGAGCACGTGAGCTTCACGTATCCTGGCGTAGACGTTCCTGCGCTCACAGACGTGAGCATTCATCTGCACCCCGGACGCAAGCTCGCGCTCGTCGGCGAGAACGGCGCTGGGAAAACCACGTTGATCAAGCTTCTCACGCGCTTGTATCGACCGACCGAGGGCAGAATTCTGCTCGATGGCCTAGAGCTTTCCGAGTGGGATCTTGACGTGCTTCGAAAACGAATCGGTGTGATCTTTCAAGACTTCGTGCGCTATCAGCTCGCGGCTGGCGAGAATGTCGGTGTCGGAGACGTTCGGGCTTTTGCCGATCCGGATCGATGGCAAGTTGCAGCCGAGAAGGGAATGGCGCACGAGTTCATCGAAAGACTGCCCTCGGGCTACAATACGCAGCTCGGCCGCTGGTTCGACGACGGCCATGAGCTCTCCCTCGGACAGTGGCAAAAAGTAGCCCTCTCACGAGCCTTCATGCGAGAGGAGGCCGACATCCTGGTGCTCGACGAGCCCACAGCCTCGATGGATGCGGAAGCAGAGGCCACAGTATTCGAACGCTTCGGTCGACTCGCCAAAGACAAGATGGTGATCCTCATTTCACACCGTTTTTCGACGGTCCGGATGGCCGACGAAATCGTCGTGCTCGAACGCGGGCGCGTCACCGAGCGCGGCACCCACGAAAGCCTGATGACTCAAGACGGGAAGTACGCCCATCTATTCACCCTCCAAGCCGCCGGCTATCGGTAGAGTATAGGACGCGCGGTTCGTGTTCGTGCACGACTACGAGTACGAGTTATCGGTGGGGATTCACTCGCGCACAGCCCAAAGGAAGTCGGCAGATCGCTCTGCCGGAGCTAACTTCAGCTCGGCCTTGAGCTCTTTTTCGGTGACCGGCATGACCACCACATACGGACTCGCGCCTCGGCGCGCTCCTCGTTCGGGGATGCCGAGGCCCCGCTTCACGTGCACCCGACCGGCGAATACGATCATTCTAGTCGGGCCGTGGGCACGACGGAGGGTATCGGCCACGCGCTCGCCCATGGTCTCGTCCCAGACGACCTGGGCTTCGTAGTACCGGTCGATCCCCTCCCCTACATCGTGTTCGCTTGCGTCAAACTCCGCATCGAAGAGCGCGCGATGGGCGGGATCCTCGAGGTCGATCTCAGGCAGTGTTGCAGCGATATCCTCGGGGAGCGCCGCGACTCCATCCTTGGCGACCGCGAAGGCAACCTCTTGGGGCGCGTTGAGCGCAACGACCTCGAGCCCGCGACTCCGCGCATACTCCAGCATGGGCCGATACATGCTGAAATCGAACCCCCACCGCTGATCGTATTCCGTTTCCCGTCGAAGCACCGTTTCGTCGATCTCGCCAGCACTCCACCGATCGAGCGGCTCTTGGAAAGGGACCTGAAACATCTCCATCCCGATTGCTAGCGAGGAATCTTCCGCATGGAGCCGGCGAAGAAGAGAATACTGAACGGCGTGATCGCCGGGGCGATCGTGACGCTCACCGACGTACACCACCCGCTTGTTGCGGACTTGTGAAAGAAGCCCTTCAATTGTGATTTCGTTCCCGGTCGCCGCTTCGACCAGCTTGAGGGGCGCTTCTTGCTCGCGCACGATCGACTCGGCGGTCCTTGGCTCGGGTCTCGTCGCGCCTGCACAACCGCCCGGGACGATCAGGACGATCAACGAGATCAGAGTGACCCACCTCATGGCTGCTGGGGCAAGAAGACGGCCTGGCGATAGTATTTCAGCTCAGCGATCGATTCGAGCAGATCGTCCATCGCACGATGGCTCCCCTTTTTGGCTGGGCGGTCAACGTATTGCTTGGGATACCAACGACAGGCCAGCTCCTTGATGGTGGACACGTCGATGTTCCGGTAGTGCAACCAGCCCTCCACTTCGGGCAGATACCGAGCCACGAAGCGCCGATCCTGGTGAATCGAGTTCCCCGCGAGTGGAGCCTTCTTCTTCTGGGTATGCTTTTCGAGGAACCCGAGAAGCGCGGCGGATGCCTGTGCCTCGTCGACGGTCGACTCTCTAACGCGTGTCAGAAGCCCAGACTCGCCATGATGGGTCGTGTTCCACTCATCCATCGCTGTCAGCACCTCCTCGGGCTGGTGCAGTACGAGGTTGGGCCCTTCAGCAACCACATTGAGCTCTTGATCCGTGACCAGCACTGCGACCTCCAAGATCCTTTCGGTCTCGGGGTCTAGACCCGACATTTCCATATCCATCCAAACGATCGCAGACATCTATGTCCCGAAAGACTTAGCACGACCGCAGGGTTGTGCCCCCTGTCCACGCCCTCCGGTTTGGAAGTCACGAGCAGGTGCCGTATACACTGGCGTCGCGCAGAGGAACGCCCTAGGAAACAGCGGTGCAATGAGTGATCGAAAGCTGAGCCAGCTCCGCCAACTCGAAGCGGAAAGCATTCAAATCATCCGCGAGGCTGCGGCCGAGTTCGACAAACCAGTGATGATGTACTCCGTCGGAAAGGACTCGTCGGTGATGCTGCGTCTCGCCGAGAAGGCATTCGCGCCCGGGCCCTTGCCCTTCCCCCTACTTCACGTGGACACAACCTGGAAGTTTCAGGACATGTATCGCTACCGCGATCTGGTTGAGGCCAAGCTCAAAGGGGAGCTGATCAAGTACGTCAACACCGAAGGCGTCGAGATGGGAATGAATCCCTTCGATTTCGGGAGCAAGAAGTACACCGACATCATGAAAACCGAGGGGCTCAAGCAAGCCCTCACCAAGTACGAATTCGATTGCGCCTTTGGCGGTGCAAGACGTGACGAAGAAAAATCCCGCGCGAAAGAGCGTATCTTTTCGTTTCGGGACGCCAACCACGTATGGGACCCGAAGAATCAGCGTCCTGAGCTTTGGAACATCTACAACGCGAAGATCAAGAAGGGCGAAAACGTCCGCGTTTTTCCGTTGAGCAATTGGACGGAGCTCGATGTGTGGCTCTACGTGTGGCTCGAAAAGATCCCCGTGGTGCCGCTCTATTTCGCCAAGGAGCGCCCCGTAGTCGAGCGCGCGGGGACGTGGATTCTGGTGGACGACGATCGCATGCGCCTCGAGCCGGGGGAGAAACCCCAAATGAAGCGGGTCCGTTTTCGAACGTTGGGATGCTACCCGCTGAGTGGCGCGGTCGAGTCGGACGCGGACACCGTCCCCAAGGTCATTCGTGAAATGTTGCTCAACCGCTTTTCTGAACGGCAAGGACGGCTGATCGACTTCGATGAGGAAGGCTCGATGGAGGCCAAGAAGCGCGAAGGTTACTTCTAGGTTACGCCGGGAAACGCGATGCACGACGAAAAGGAACTAATCCGCGACGACATCGAGGCCTACCTCGCGAAATACCAAAAGAAGGAGCTACTGCGCTTCGTGTCCGTCGGTTCGGTAGACGACGGGAAGTCCACTCTCATCGGCCGGATTCTCTACGACACCGGCATGGTGTTCGAGGACCAAATGGCCGCCGTGCGTGCCGCGTCTCAGAGCGACGAACCCGACCTTGCGTTGTTGACCGATGGCCTCAAGGCCGAACGCGAGCAAGGGATCACCATCGACGTGGCCTATCGTTACTTTGCGACAAACAAGCGAAAATTCATCATCGCCGACACTCCGGGGCACATTCAGTACACGCGCAACATGGTCACCGGTGCATCCACGGCAGACGTGGCCTTGATCCTGATCGACGCGCGCCATGGCGTTCTTCAACAGTCGCGCCGCCACGCGTACATCGCTTCTTTGTTGGGCATTCCCCATCTAGCCGTTTGCGTCAACAAGATGGACCTCAAGGAGTTCTCCGAAGAGGTCTACGATACGATCTGCGCGGACTTCATGGAGTTTGGAAAGACGCTTCGCTTCAAAGACATTCAGTTCTTCCCGGTGAGTGCGCTCCTCGGGGACAACGTGGTGAGCGACAGCGAGAACACCCCCTGGTACGACGGCCCGAATGTTCTTGGCTATCTCGAGACAGTCCCAGTTTCAGACGATCGAAACTACGACGACTTTCGGTATCCAGTGCAATACGTCATTCGGCCCGACCTCGACTATCGCGGCTTCGCGGCCGAGATCGCTTCTGGCGTAATCCGCAAAGGCGATGAAGTCGTCACGCTTCCGTCGGGCAAAAAGTCACGTATCAAAGCGATCGACACCTACGACGGAGAGCTCGAGGAGGCGTCTGCGGCGCAATCGGTGACAATCTTGCTCGAGGACGAGATCGACATCAGCCGCGGCGACATGATCGTGAAACCGGACAATCTTCCGCGGGTCACCCGGCGCTTCAACGCCCACATCGTGTGGATGCACGAAAGGCCGCTCGACACCGACAAGGCCTATCTCGTCAAGCACACCTCCCAGACAGTCCGCGCCCAAATCGACAAGATTCACTGCGAAATCGACATGGATTCGCTCGAGGAGAAGCCGGCCGACGGAATAAGCCTCAACGACATCGCCAAAGTGCACCTCAGCTGCCACCGCGCACTCTACGTCGACGACTATACCCGCAACCGCGAGACCGGCGCATTCATCGTGATCGACTCGTTGACCAACAACACTGTGGCAGCCGGGATGATCGAGCTCGAAGGCACCGGGCAAGACCTCCAAGAAGCGCTAAAAGAGCTGCACGCCGAGTCGGCGATGGAGCCAAAGACTTTCGTCAGCCCGAGCGAACGCATGGAGCGGTTCGGACAACGCGGCGCTACGGTCTGGTTGACGGGGCTCCCAGGGTCGGGGCGGTGGACGCTCGCATATGCCCTCGAGCGGAAGTTGTTCGACCAGGGACGGACGGCAACCGTGGTGAACCCGGTTGGCGAGGACCTTCGTTCGATGATCTCCGCGGCAAAAGCCATCACCGACGCCGGCCTGATCAACATCTGCGCGTTCCCGAGCCGTACCAAGCAAGATCGAATACAGCTCGCGGAGCGGATCGGCGAAGACCGAGTCATCCAAGTCTACGTCAACACCGACGAGGCACTCTGCCGAGAACGTCGCCCCGATGCCGACTTCTCAGGCTTCGAGCCACCCGAAAATCCGGACGTGACAGTGGCGCTCGACGAAATGCGGATCGACAACGCCGTGGATACCATCCTCGAAGCCCTGGAAGCGCGCGGCCAGTTCGAAGATCACTAGGCTTCGATGCATCGCCTAACCACGTCCAAGAGCGTCTGCGTACCCCACGCGAGTCCGTCGACGGGAATGCGCTCGTTGTGTCCGTGGAACATGTCGGCAAAACGCATCGTCGGCGGCAATAGGACCGGAGCGAAACCGTACCACCGCGCGCCGAGCCGGGTGAACGCGGTGGCGTCAGTGAAGCCCTGCACGACGAACGGGACCACCGGCGCACCTGGCGCACGCTCGGACATCACTTCATGAATCGTCGAGTAGAGAGACGACTCTTTAGGCTCGGTGACCACGGGCGGGAAAGAGTGAAGGACTTCGAGCTCTATGCGGGGGCCAAGTACCGCCTGGACCTCTCGAATCAGATCTTCTTTCGTCTGCCCCGGTAAAATACGGCCATCGATTTCGGCCTCCGCACTGCCCGGGATCACGTTGATCTTGTTCCCGGCGCGAAGCACCGTCGGGGATGCCGTGTTGCCTAGCAAGGCTCGGAATGCCCGTTTGAGAGAGGGATCAGGCAAGAGGCTAAGTGCCGCCGGACCGATGCTCGGGTTGGCAAGGAGCTTGATGATCGGACGAAGGGGCGCGGGCAGATGCGACGCCAACGCCCCGATGAAATTCTTGACCGGCTCCGATGCGTGCCGTGGCAATCCCTCCTTGCCAAGCCTTGCAATCGCCTCACTGAGTCGAACGACCGCCGAATCCTCGCGAGGCATGGAGCCGTGGCCGGGGTCACCGGTGGCCCTCGCGCGCATCCAACAAACACCTTTTTCGGCCACTTCGACCGTGAAGAAGGTTCGACCCGCCACTTGGATGTTGAAGCCTCCAACTTCCCCAATCGCGTATTCGCTGCGCACCAGATTGGGATGATTCTCCGTGAGCCACAGGGAACCGTATCGACAACCCGCTTCCTCATCCGCGACCGCCGCAAATATTAGGTCCCGTTTGGGCTTGATGCCCTCGCGGGCGAGGCGCGCCATGATCGCGACCGACATCGCCACCATGTTCTTCATGTCGATCGCACCGCGCCCCCAAAGACAGCCGTCATGCACCTCCCCGCAAAACGGCGGGTGCTCCCAAGCCGAAGCGTCGGCTTCGACGACATCGAGATGCGCGGTGAGCAAAAGCGGAGGCTTTTCGCCTGTCCCCCGGATACGTGCGACGACATTGGCCCGCTTCGGCGCGCTTTCTAGCACGACCGGCTCCAACCCAGCGCTGCTCAACTCCTCGGCGACGAGTTCTGCAGCCTCCCGTTCGTTTCCCGGCGGGTTTGTGGTGTCGATACGAAGTAGCCGCTGACAGAGTCGAAAGGAATGCTCGGTAAGCTCCTGATCGCCGACCGCCATCACGCGACTACCCGTCTTTGCTCGACGCCGCCTTCTTCTTGCGCGGCTTCTTGGCGGCGGCCTTCTTCGCGCGAGCCTTCTTGGGTGGCTTCAGCTTTCGCTTGCCGGAGGCTTGGGATTGCTCGACGCTTGCCTTGAGCGCCTCGAACAGGTCGATGACCTTGGCTTGTGGTGCTTCGGGTGTCGTGGTGATCTCGTGTCCCGCAATTTTTTCCTCGACCGCCTCTAGAACGCGCGCTCGGAACTCGTCCCGAAACTTGTCAGGCTCGAATCGGTCTTCGCTCAGTTGCTCGATGAGCTGACGCGCCATCTTGGTCTCCGTCGGCTTGAAGGAAACATCGTCGCCGAGATCGATCTCTCCGAAGTCGCGAACCTCATTCGAGTAGAAGACTTGGTGCATCATGAGGCCGTCTTTATAGGGGCGTATAATGACCAGGTGGCTCTTGCCTCGCGCGGTGTGACGGCCGAGCGCGACTCGACCCGTTTCGCGCATCGCCTCCGAAAGCAATCGGTACGCCTTGTGCCCCCCCTTGTCTGGACCGAGGTAGTACGACTTTTCAACGTACACGAAGTCCACGGTATCGAGTGGGACGAACTCGATGATCTCGAGGTTGTGCGTCTTTTCCTCCTCGAGCGCTTTGAGCTCCTCGGCGTCGAAACGGACGAACTGGCCCTTGGCGTATTCGTAGCCCTTGACCAGGTCGGCTCGGTCCACGACTTCGTCGTCAGTCGGGCAATAGACCTGGTACTTGATACGGTTGCCGCACTTCTCGTGGAGCTGGTGGAACCTCACGCCTTCGGCGCTAGCCGCCGTGAAGATCTTGAAAGGGATCGACACGAGGCCAAAGGACAGAGTCCCTGAGCTAATGGCGCGCGCGGGCACCGGAACATGATAGATCGCATCTTAGGATTGGCGAAGAGTTGAGTAAGAAACGTGACAAAGGGCTCACGCAATACCGGAAAAAGCGCGATCCCAGCAAAACCACCGAGCCGTTCGAAGCTGAACCTTCGCGCAGGGGCGGCGCGACGCGGCGCGGGCGGTTTGTCGTTCACTGTCATAGCGCCAGAGCGCTTCACTACGACTTGCGCCTCCAAGTAGGGGGAGTGTTGCAGAGCTTTGCGGTTCCAAAGGGACCAAGTCTCGACGTCGAGGACAAACGCCTTGCCATTCAAACCGAGCCTCATCCGCTCCGATACCTGAGCTTCGAAGGCGTCATACCAGACGGGAACTACGGCGCGGGCGCGATGATCGTCTGGGACCGCGGGCGCGTTTCCTACCCGCGTGACACCGCAGAGGACGGCCTCGACAAAGGCGCCCTTTCGTTCGAGCTCGATGGGTTCAAGCTGAAGGGCCGTTTCAGCTTGGTGCGTCCGTCCAAGCAACGGGGCGACCAACGAAATCAGTGGCTGCTCATGAAGCGCGACGATGGGTTCACGAGTGATGCCGATGTCATTGCGACACGGCCTCGCAGCGTGCTCTCGGGGCTCACAGTCGAGGAGCTGCGCGACGCCGAGCGTTTGTACCAGAAGGCCTGCGACAATGCACTAGAGCTCGGCGCCAAGAAGGGGGCGGTCCAAGCCAGTCGACTCACGCCAATGCTCTGCACCCTCGACGACGTTCCCGTCGACCGGCCAGGCTGGCTCTACGAGCTGAAGCTCGACGGCGTTCGTATCTTGGCCGAACGGCGAGACACCGAAGCGCGGCTCTTCTATCGAACCCACCGCCCGGCCACCGCAAGCTTTCCGGAGGTCGTGGAAGCCCTCAAGACGCTCCTCGCTCGAGACGTGGTGCTCGACGGAGAGATCATCACGTTCGACGATGCGGGGCACCCCTCCTTTCAAAAGCTCGCGAGCCGCATTCACGCGAGGCGCTCTGGTGACATTGGTTTTCTGCGCGATGCGGTTCCCGTGATCTTTGTCGTGTTCGACATCTTGAGCCTCGGGAACCTCGACCTCCGAACGCTCCCGCTAATTGACAGAAAGGCCGTGCTCGAGGATGTCCTTCGCGGCGCTGGGGTCATTCGCACGCTCGACTACTTCGAAAACGATGGGAGCACACTGCTGGCTTTCTGCGATTCTCATGGCCTCGAGGGGCTGGTCGCGAAGCGAATGAGCTCCACATATCGTGCGGGCCCGAAGCGCTCCGGACATTGGATCAAGGTCAAACGCGTTCGCGAGGACGACTTCATCGCCACCGGGTACACCCAGGGCAAGGGAAGCCGAAAGAAGCTCGGCGCGCTCGAGCTTGCGACGTACCAAAACGGCCAGCTCACAGCGTGCGGCCGCGTTGGAAGTGGGCTCTCGGATCGCGAGATCGAACTCTTGCTCAAACGACTTTCGAAGGAGGCGCCGGCGGTGGTGCGCGTCCGATACGCCGGTTGGACCGAGGACGGCAACCTCCGGCATCCCGTCTACCTCGGGATGCGGGACGATGTTGCCCCGGAGGCCGTGACGCTCGCGCCCAAGCCCGAAGACGCCACGATGCTGGACGATGGCGAGGGCGCAGAGACCGACGCCGACCGCGTCGTCGGCAAGGCGCGTCTCACCAACCAGAGCAAACTGTTTTGGCCGGACGACGGGATCACCAAAGGCGATCTCTGTGACTACTACGAGGCCATCGCTTCGGTGCTGTTACCCCATCTTCGCGATCGACCGGTGACGCTCGTTCGCTTTCCCGACGGCATCGGTGGAAAGAGCTTCTTTCAGTGGAGAATCCCGAAGCAAGCTCCCCCGTGGCTACGCTCGCTACGGTTGCGGTCCGAGGAAGAAGACGGCAAAGAGGTGAACACCATCCTCATCAACGATTTGAGCTCGTTGATGTATGTCGCAAACCTCGGGTGCATCCCGCTTCACGTGGTCGCTTCGCACGCGGACGCCCTCGACACGTGCGATTTCCTCACCCTCGACCTGGATGTCGAGCTGGCGTCCCTCGAGCAAGCGATCCCGATTGCCCTGACGATCCAGAAGATCCTCGAAGAAGTAGGGCTTCGGGGGTTTCCCAAGACGTCCGGTAAGACCGGCCTGCACGTCTTGGTCCCGCTCGGCAACGGACTTCCGTGGGACGCAGCCAAACAACTCCTCGAGCTGATCGGAAGGTTGGTTCTGCAGCGGCACCCCGAGGAGGCGACGATGGAGCGCCGCAAAGACAAGCGGGGTACCCGAGTGTTGATCGATGTCGGTCAAACCGGCCGGCACCGAACGATCGTGGCTCCGTACTCAGTTCGGGAAGTTCCGGGCGCTCCGGTGTCTACGCCGCTGTCATGGGACGAGATCAGCCTTTCGTTGGACCCTTCGTCCTTCAACATCTTCACGGTCCCGCAACGTGTTCTTTCAGCGGGAGACCCGATGCTGGGCGCGTTCACCGTCGAGGTCGACCTTACGGGTACCTTGGCAAGCTTGGGAGCGCTCGTCGGCCAAGAAGACCCAACTTGATTCGCATACAACATTGAATCAGGGTCTCCGAATAGATGAGCCCTTTCGAGGAACTTGGCGGCGAGCCGAAGCTTCGAGCGATCGTCGATGACTTCATCGATCGATGCTTTGATGACGTGATGATCGGTTTCCTGTTCGCTCGAGCGGACCGAGACAGAATCAAGCGTTTCGAATATCAGCACGCTGCCAAGGCGCTCGGGGCGCAGATCGAATACGAAGGGCGACCCCTCGACGACGCGCATCGGCCTCACCGTATCCTCGGAGGTCAGTTCGACCGACGTAAACAGATCCTCAAGGAAACCCTTCACGATCACGCCGTGTCCAAAGGTGTCGTCGAAGCCTGGATCAGTCACCAAGACAGGCTGCGACACTTGATCACCCGGGACCCCGACTCGAACTGCCAAGACTGACCATGTCAAAACCGGTTCAAGGCCTCGTTGTTCGTGCGACCGCAGGCTTCGTAGATGTGCTGGTAGATGCAGAAGTCATCCAATGCCGAATTCGCGGGAGGCTCAAAAAGACACCTCTAGACACTGACCTTTGCGTCATCGGTGACCAAGTAATCGTCGCACGGGAGGACCAGCAGACATGCCTCGTTGCCGAGGTTCTGCCGAGACGAAGTCGGTTTTCACGACGCCAACCCGGTAAAGGGCGAGGCAAAGAAGACGTGCTCGTCGCCAACCTCGACCAATTACTCGTCACGTTCTCGTACGGCCGACCGCTCTTCAATGCTCGGCTCTTGGACCGGTTTCTGGTGATCGCCGAGCATCAACGGGTTCAGCCCATCATCGTCATGAACAAGTCTGACCTAGAGCAACCAGGCGACTCGAGTTGGCACAAGATCTACGAATCGATCGGATACCCGGTGTTGAAGGTAAGCGCCGGGACGGGTGAAGGCATCGACGCCCTCGGCGAGGTCTTGCGCGGAAAGATCTCGGCGTTCGTCGGACCGTCTGGGGTCGGCAAGAGTAGCCTGATCAATCAGATCCTGCCGGGCCTCGGTCTCGGGGTCGCCTCGGTGAGCGAACATCATGGTAAAGGGCGCCACGCGACCCGAGTCGCTTCGCTCTATGCGCTCCCACAGGGTGGCTTTTTAGCTGATACGCCTGGCATCCGAGAGCTTGCGACTTGGGCGCTCCCGATCGATCAGCTCGACCGGTGCTTCCCTGAGCTGACCCGATATCGAAGCGAGTGCGCATTTCGCAGTTGCACCCACACCCACGAGCCACAGTGCGCAGTCATCGACGCCATGCACCGCGGTACGATTGATCGCGATCGCTACGAAAGCTACGTGCGCCTTCGCGAAAGTACGTCTGCCTAAGGTGCGTCTTTTCGGAAGTCGAATCGCGCTCTCGACACGCGGTCGGACCTCACGTTGACCTTGCGCGTCACCCTGCGACCGTTGTTGAGCTCGAACTCCAAGGTGACACGGCCGAGCGGAACGTACACGCTCTCCATCGGTGTGCGGCCAAGCAGGTCTCCGCCGATAAACACGTCGGAGGGTGGGTTGGTTTCGATGTCGATTCGCCCATAGGCCCCAGGCTGCGCACCACCCTGCTTGCCAAGTAGGCGTGCGGTCACTCCCGCGGTCTCGCCTGTGGAAACCTTTGCAGTGGTCGACCATGAGGCAAAGCCCGGTGTCTCGATGCGGATTCGATATTCGCCCTGCATGAGGCCGGTGAGGGCAACAGGCGTTACGCCTTGTTCCTTGCCATCGAGGTAGATCTTCGCACCCGGAGGCGACGACGCGACCAAGATACGAGCCCCGTGCTGCTGAAGAAGCGGATTCTCATCGAGCGCAATCTCAGGAGGGCCTTCGTTGGGGAAGAGGCCTCGAACATATTTCATTCCATCGAGCTCAGTCATCGCATACCCGCCGCCAGCCACCAGGACTACGAGGAGCGCGGCGACGCGTGTCCAGCTTCGCTTCGGGACTGGCCTGCCTCGAGCCGGCCCGGCGGTCACTCGCTTTGGTGGGTCCGCTGCGGGCGTTCGGTCGACGCTCGGCCCTGAGTCGTCGTCAGCGGCCGTTTTCGCACTCGGCTTGGACGTAGTATCAAGCCCGGGGACCGCCTCGAGCAAGTGACCCAAATCGAGGCCGCCAGCTTCGACCTCGAGCTCGCGAACGCCCGGGATCTGCGACACGTAGGACTTGGAAGAGTCGTTGGCGTGATGCATGTCCACGCTATAGGAAGAGCCGAACGGAACGGTGTCGACCCGGGGTCCTCGCGCGAACTCTTCGGGAAACACTTTCTTGATGAAGTCCGAGACTTCTCGCTGACGGGCAAACTGCTCGGTCGACTTTCCGAACTTCTCGAGCGCATCGGCAAGCTCTTCGGCGGTCGCGAATCGATCGCCGGCATCTTTCGCGAGGGCCTTTTGCAGGATTTGGTCTAGCTCGTCCGCCACGTCGGGAAGCCGTTCCTTGAGCGAGGGAACGGGATCCATGATGACGGCACGCATCGTCGCGGCCTCGGTCTGCCGTCGATAGAGGGAGCGCCCGGTGATGGTTTCGAAGATGCAAACGCCAAGCGCAAAAATATCGAGCCGATGATCGGCTTGCGCCCCGGTGCATTGCTCGGGGGCCATGTATGCGAACTTGCCCTTGACGACGCCGGCCTGAGTCTTGTGGGCACGGTGGTCCGCCTTGGCGATACCGAAATCGAGGAGCTTCGTCGATCCGTCGTAACCGATCATGATGTTGTGGGGCGAAACATCGCGGTGGATCATGTTAAATGGCTCGCCGTGCTCGTCGTTGGCCATGTGCGCGTAATGGAGGCCCCGCGCGATGTCCGCTCCGATGCGAAGGGCGATCGGAAGGCTGATGCCACCTTGTTTTCGGGCTTTCCGAATCATGCGACCCAGGGGCATACCGTTGACCCACTCCATGACGATGAAGTGCGAACCTTCGTCGGCGCCGAACTGGTGGAACTTGCAAATGTTGGGATGATTCAACTGCATCCCGATGCGCGCCTCGTCGAGGAACATCTGAACGAAGTCGTTGTCTTGCTCGAAGTGCGGCAGAATACGCTTCACGACCAAGAAGCGCGCGTCACCATCCATGTCTTTGTGCCGCGCGAGAAGGATCTCGGCCATGCCGCCTAAAGCGAGCCGCCCCAAGATGTCATAGCCAGCAAACTTACCGAGGACCGGGAGGTCCACGGGGGGCTTTGGCCCTCCCACTTCGGCTCTGGCTTGCTGTTCCTGCGTCATCAGTGTCCTCAGACACTTCCCCGCCGGGCAGGTCCCACCGCGCTCGAAGCGGCGGCCGTCAATTCCCCCCCCGAGGAGTCATGTCCTACAAAACAGCATACCCTTTGAAAACGGCCATCGCCTACTTAGGGCGTCGAAAATAACGGCGAGCGCGGTGAGTTGTGGGGTTTCTCACAAAATGCGCTCGGTCCGGCCAAGCTCGCGACACATGTTCTTTTGGTGGGCCTCTAGCGTCCCGCCGCCGATTTCCAAGAGCTTCGCGTCTCGCCACAGCCGTTCGACGCCGTACTCGGACACGTAGCCATAGCCTCCGAGCACTTGAATGGCGCGGTCAGCAATGTCTTTACCCATCGTCGACGTGAAGAGCTTCACACCGTCGGTGTCGAGCCGCTGGCCGGGAGTCTCTAAGCTCATGGTCGCGGCCGTGTAATAAGTATAGGTCCGGCCAGCCATGAACTCCGCATACGACTGAGCGATGTAGCGTTGAATCTGGCCGAACTCCCGAAGTGGCTTTCCAAAAGAGCTGCGTTCGTTGGCGTATCGATTCATCACTTCGAGAGACCGGCGCGCGATCCCGAGGCTCATTGCGGCTAGTGTCAATCGCTCGATCTCGAGGTTACGCATCATGTGCAGCGTTGCGGTGCCTTCTTCGCCCACCAGATTCTCCACCGGAACTTCGCAGTCCTCAAACACGAGCTCTGCTGTCATGGAAGCGCGCATCCCTAGCTTACCCTTGATCTTCTGACCAAGACTGAAGCCTCGGAAGCCTTTTTCGACGATGAACATCGAGAGCTGGTTGCGGCCTTGGCCTTCCATACGCGCGTAGACCAAGAACACGTCTCCGAGCTCAGAGTCACTCACCGCTCCGTTGGTGATCCACATCTTCGCCCCGTTGAGGACGTAAACGTCGCCTCTGCGAACGGCAGATGTCTGCATGCCAAGCACGTCGGTCCCCGCGCTTGGTTCGGACATGCACATGCCGCAAACCTTGTCACCCGCACTAGCGCTTGGAAGGTATTTGGCCCGTTGGGCATCGCTTCCGTTAACCTGCAGGTTGTTGGCGAAGAGCATGGAATGCGCGAGAAACGCCAGCCCGAGGCCGGGGTCCGCGGCAGAGATCTCCTCGTGCGCGATCACGGCGGCCACCGCATCCAAACCCGAGCCGCCGAAGCGCTCCTCGACCGTGATGCCGAGAAGCCCGAGCTCCCCGAGCCTTCTAAAGAGCGCGATGTTGAAACGCTCGGCATGATCGGACGCCTCGGCTTGTGGATCGACCTCTCGTTCCGCGAATGAACGAACCAGCTCTCGGAGTGCACGATGCTCCGGAGTAGGATTGAACAAGTCAGTCACATGGCCGGCCTATCACACCCGCCCAGCAGCCGAAAGTCGAACCCAAACAGTGTGCCGCACACTACGCGGCGTCTGCGACCCCCGTGTTAGACAGGATGCTGCTGATGATCGCACGCGATGCCACCGAGGCAGCACGGTCGAGATCGTCAACTCGCTCGTCGAGGTGGGCTTCGGCGAGGCCGAAGATGATGCTTACGAGCATCTCGGCGTGCAAATCAGCGTCGGCTGGCGCGGGTTCTGGCCGAACCTGCTCCACCATCTCGCGCATCCGTTCACGCAAGCCCCCGGTGAGCACCGCCCAGCGGCGACCGAGAGCGGTGGTGTGATCTCGCCGGTTGGACAGGAACACCTGGGCCACCTTCCGGTCCTCGACGAGTGAGCGGGTGCACTTCAATACCGCTTCCTCGAGAACCTGAGCTGCGCGGTCGCTCTCTGGGGACACCGTGGGCTCGAAGGCCGGCCCGAGCTCCAAAGCGACCCACTCGGCTACCTGCTCGAGCGCTTGGTCCATGCTTCGGAAGTGGACGTAGAAAGTAGGTTGAGCCAGCCCCGCAAGCTGGGCGACCCGGCCGGTCGTCAGCGTTCCGTGGCCGTAACGATGGATGGTCTTGAGAATCGCTTGCAGCAAACGGCGCCGCGTGCGTTCCTTGTTGATTTGGCGAGACATGGTCGTTCATCTAGCAGTGGAGGGCACTCGGTTCCATACGAAACTCGACTCAACCATGGTATTTACGCAAATGAAACATGCACGGCCGATTGCCGTGAATAACTTGCGCGCGGGCTAATGAACGAACAATCGCTGCAACACACCAGCTCGGATTTGGGCGAAAACTTCGCGCCTGGGTGGTACGTCTTGGCGGCGAGCGATGAAGTGGACGTTACACCGAAGTCGTTCCTGTTAGACGGGTTACCCCTGGTTACATTTCGTGACGCAAAAGGACGTCCTGCAGTATTGGTCGACCGTTGCGCCCATCGGAACGCGCCGTTGTCGTTAGGCCGAGTCGTCGGGTCAAACATCCAGTGTCGCTACCATGGTTGGCAGTTCGATCATTCTGGCAAGTGCCGCGAAGTGCCTGGGTTGCGCGGAGATGCGGAGCACCCAAAACGTCGCGTTCCATCCTATGCGTGTCGCGACGCGCAGGGCTGGCTCTGGGTCTACTCGTTACCAGACGTTGAACCCGACTCCGCTCCCTACCAGATCCCATACGCGGATCAAAAAGGCTACCTGACGGTCCGCGAGCGTATCGAAATGCCGGGGCCGTTGGACGCGGTCGCCGAAAACGCCCTCGATGTCCCGCACACCGCATTCGTCCATTCCGGTCTTTTCCGGAGGAACAAAGACAGGCGCCCCATCGAGGTCATCGTGCGCACGTCTCGTGACCGCGTCGAAGCCGAGTTTGTCGGGGAAGAAAGGCCCAAGGGCCTCGTCGGGCGATTCTTGGCGCCTAAGGGCGGCCAAGTGTTCCATTGCGACCGCTTCATTCTCCCGTGCATCGCCCAGGTGGAATACAGACTGAGCGAGCAGAGCCACATCATCACGACGGCGGCGCTCACTCCGCGAACCCCGACCGTGACAGATCTTTTTGCGACGGTTGCCGTCGACGTTCCGGTCCCAAACGCCATTCTCAGGACGATCGTGAAACCTTCGGCGATGCACATCGTTCGACAGGATGCCGAAATCCTGCGACGACAGACCGAGCAGGTGCGTCGTTTCGGTGGTGAAGAATTCGTCTCCACCGAGATCGATGTCCTCGGGCTGCGGATCAAGAAACTGCTCCGTGAGGCTGCGACCGGTCGTCTTCGCGAGGGTAGTGAGGAGCGACGGATCAAGATGCTGATCTGAGGGCGTTGGTGTACCCTTGGCTCAGTGGGCTCACGAAAAGATCGCGACTCGACGTACTTGATCAAGAACGCACCACCCGACCGGGTGGATGCGCCAAGCCCAAGCACCGCACCCGAGTCCAATCCTTCGAGCGAGCGCTGGCGAACGTCGAACCCGCCACCCGGTGAAAGCCTCGAGGCCAAATGGTGGCCCGACGAAGGGCTTGGGAAGGCGTTTCGTAGGTGGACCGATATCCCGCCAGCCGGTGGCGACAGCGGGCGTTCGGTGGCGCTCAAGTTCTTGGTCGAACAGCTCCATGTGACCGGTCTGACAGCCGTCGGAACGGCTCCGCGTACCGCCCTGCCCTCGGCCGCGCCCCCCGACTTCTCCTCGCGCGTCAAAGTCATGGTCACGCGGCTCGGCATGCACGGCCCCAACGAAGAAGCCCCCGACCATCAGGCGCTGCTCGGCCTTGGGGAAGAAGTGCTCCCCACCCTGCAAGAGCTTTTCCCCGGACGGCTTTGGTTCAGCCGCTGGGAGCCCCACGTGCAGCCGCCCAAGGGTAGAAGCGTCTCGGGGTTGTGCAGGACCCTGGTAGCGTTCGGCGAGCCTGCAGTCCCCTATGTCGCCGAGCTCCTGAAATCCGACGATGAAGAGATTCGATACTACGCCGTTCTCGTAGCCGCGGAGCTGCCACACCCGCTCCTGATCGAACCGCTCGCCGCAGCCCTCTTCGACGACGACCAGGGCGTGTCCCGAAGTGCGCTCTACGCGCTCGAGGTGTTTCAAGGGCTCGAGGGGATCGACAGCCTCAAGGAATCGCTTCGTGCCCTCGCGACCGAACCGAAGACCGATCAACGCACGCGATTGCTGGCAATGCGGGCGCTCGCCGTGCTTCGAGACCAGGCGTCGGTGGGAGCGTTGATCCCCGCGCTTTCCGAGCACAGTGTGCTAGGCGAGGCCGCTTGGCGGGTGCTGCGCATGCTCACCGCACAGGATTTCGGGACCGACTCGAACGCATGGCGCGCTTGGTGGGACGAAAACAGCCAACGCTCGCGGATTGAATGGCTGATCGCGAGCCTCGACCACGAGGACGAGGAAATCCGCGGGATCGTCGCGCGCGATCTCGGTCGGCAATCGAAGAAAAAATTCGGCTACCGCGCAGATCTGCCTTCGGAAGAACGCCAAGCGATCCGTGAACGCTATCGTCTCTGGTGGGCCGCTGAGCGTGAGAACGACTGATGGTCAGTCGAGGAGCTGACCCGCGATCGACGACGCGAGCTTGCCATCGATCTGTCCTCGGTGGCGTGCCATCACCTCTTTCATGACCTTGCCGAGGTCTTTCTTGCCGGCAGCGCCGAGCTCCGCGACGACCGCGGTGATGGCCTCGCGGGCTTGATCTTCCGTGAGTTGCGTCGGTAGGTAAGTCTGGATGACTGCGATCTCCGCCTCCTCTTTTTCGGCGAGGTCCTCGCGACCGCCCTCCCGGTAACTCTGAGCGCTGTCCCGCCGAGATTTCACTGCACGTGAGAGAACCGCTGTCTCATCGGGGTTTTCGAGGGTGAGGAGCTCAGACTTGAGCATTCGCAGGGTCTCTCGGGTGATCTCGTCGCGCGCCAGCATCGCCTTTTTGAGGTCCGCATTGATCTTCTCGAGCAGTGACATCATCGAAGCCTGTGCTCCCATCCGACCTGAGTCTATCGAGATCCCTGTGATTCCGGCTAGTTGTCCGAAAAGCAGGAAAGATCGGCTTTGTAAAACGCCTGTAAACACTTGTTTTTGTTGGGCTTAGGTTGACTTTGAGGTGCGATCAACTCACATTGACGCTTCCCGGCTAGTTAACTTGTAAATAGCCGAGGCAGCGAAAGGATAAGAGATGTTGTCGGCGAGCACGGCGAGCACAGCAGGGTCGAGTGCTAAGTCCTCGGACTTACTCAACTCTCGCTCGATCCAACACGTGGTAGTCCTCGGTGCCAATGGCGCGATGGGCGCGGGCAGCGGGGCGCTTTTCACGACGGCGGTCCCCCGCGTCACATTCCTGGCTCGGACTAAGGAGAAAGCCGACGGCGGGCTGGCCGCGGCGATCAAGATGGTGCGATCGAGCACCGTCGCCAACCGGGTCGAGACCGGGAGCTATGGCGCGGACTTCGATCGCGCGGTGGCCGAGGCGGATCTCATCTTCGAGGCGGTCACCGAGCAGCTCGACCTGAAGCGCGAATTCTTCGAGCGGATCGACAAAGTCAGGCGCCCGGATTCGATCGTTGCGACGGTCACCTCGGGCTTGTCGATCAATTTGCTGGCCGAGGGGCGGAGCGAATCGTTTCGAAAGAACTTCCTCGGGCTCCACTTCTTCAATCCCCCAAACGTGATCGTCGGCACCGAGCTCATCGCCGGCAAGGACACCGACCCCAAGCTCGTGGACTTCATCGACGAATACTGTACGAAGCTCCTCGGTCGGGCGATGGTACGGACCGCCGACACCCCAGGCTTTGCCGGTAACCGCGTCGGTTTCAAAGTGCTCAATGAGTGCGCCATTCTCGCCGAGGAACACGGCCCGCTCCTGATCGACGAGCTAATTGGCCCCTACACGGGCCGCGCGATGACACCACTCGCAACGATCGATCTCGTCGGCTGGGACATCCACCGCGCGATCGTGGAAAACATCTACGAGCTCGCCCCGGACGAGGCGCACGAGACCCTGAAGCTCCCTGAATACATGGCGGACCTGATGGCCAAGGGTGTCCTCGGTCGCAAGACAGGCGCTGGGTTCTTCGGCAAAGACGACGCGGGTGAGCCCATCGTGCTCGATCCGAAGACGCGAAAGTACACCCAAAAGAGCGCGATTCCACGACCGGAGCTCCCCTTCATTGAGGAGATCTCGGAGCTGCACCGGGTCGGTCGCTACCGTGACGGCATGCAGGCGTTCGTGGCCGCCACCGGCCCCTACGCGGCAATCGCTCAAAAAGTGATCGCCGGATACATCAGCTACTCGTTCCACCGGGTTGGCGAAGTGACCGACGACATTTCGGGCATCGATCGCATCATGGGCTATGGCTTCAACTGGGCGCCGCCGAGCATTCTCGTCGACGTCATTGGCCTGAAGCCGAGCATCCAGATGATCGAAAAGGCCGGGCTTCCCGTGCCCCCTGCCCTGACGAATGCCCAAGAGGGCACCATGTTTTTCCGAGACCCACAAGTCAATGTGGGCAAGTTCTTCGTTGCCGCATGAACGAAAGGTTTGGTGAATAGGATGGCACAGGTTCCAGAGGTCTACGTTCTCGGCGGGTATCAAACGGACTTTGCCCGCAACTGGAGCAAAGAGAAGAAACACTTTGTCGCGATGATGCGTGAGGCCGTTTCCGGGGCTCTTGAAAAGACGCAGATCCAGCCGAGCGAAATCGACGTCGCTCACACCGGCAACTTCGCGGGTGAGCTCTATAGCAAGCAAGGCCACATGGGAGCGTTCTTTTTGGAGATCGACCCCGCCTTCAGCGGCCTTCCCACTTCGCGACACGAGGCAGCCTGTGCCTCGGGCAGCATCGCGCTTCTCGCAGCTGGCGCCGAGATCGAGGCCAAGCGCTACGACCTCGCATGCGTCGTTGGGGTCGAGCAGATGAAAACCGTCGGCGCCGGCGAAGGCGGCGACTTCCTCGGCACGGCGGCTTGGTACGAGCTCGAGGCCCAGGGCGTCGAGTTCCCATTCCCCAAGCTCTTCGGGAAGCTCGGAGACGAGTACGACAAGCGGTACGGGTTGAAGGACGAGTACCTCGCTGGGATCAGCACGATCAACTACGCGAACGCGAAGCTCAATCCAAACGCGCAAACACGTACCTGGTACATGAACTACGACCACGCGATGAGCCGTGACGAGTTCAACGGCAACATCGGTGGGCGCATCAACATCTCCGATTGCTCGCAGGTGACCGATGGTGCGGCAGCCGTGCTACTCGCCTCAGCGGAATACGCCAAGAAGTGGGCGGAGCGCGTCGGTGTGCCACTCGAGTCGATCCCTCGCATCAAGGGTTGGGGGCATCACACGGCGCGGATTCGCTTCGAAGACAAGATTGCAGAGAGCGCCAATCACGAGTACGTGCTTCCGCACGTTCGCGCTACCATCACCGATGCGCAAAAACGCGCTGGCATTGCCGATAGCGATGGCATTGACGGCATCGAGACGCATGACTGCTTCACGACCTCCGAGTACATGGCGATCGACCACTTCGGTCTCACCGCGCCCGGCGAGAGTTGGAAGGCAGTGGAAGAAGGCGCCATCGCCCTGGGTGGCAAGACTCCGATCAACCCGAGCGGTGGTCTCATCGGTGCTGGCCACCCCGTCGGCGCGACCGGCGTCCGCCAAGTTCTCGACTCGCACAAGCAGGTCGCAGGCGAAGCTGACAAATACCAAATCGACGGCGCCAAGAACGTCCAGACCCTGAACATCGGAGGAAGCGGCACGACCAGCGTCAGCTTCATCATCGGCACCTAGGGGTACACTCCTCTCCCCGACTCCAACCTGGTGAAACCAAACCGCTTCTGCGGTTCGAGGGGTGGAACGCGTCCCTTTGTCCTGCTAGAGCGGCGCCATGCGGTATTCGCGCGCGTTCATTCCGACGCTCAAGGAAGTGCCGAAGGATGCAACGATGCCGTCGCACATCCTCATGTTGCGGGCAGGATATGCGCGCATGGTGGGGGCGGGGATCTACGAGCTTCTTCCGCTCGGGACGCGAGTGCTACACAAGATCGAGAAGATCGTCCGGGAAGAAATGGACGCAGCCGGCGCACAAGAGCTCCTGATGCCGACCTTTCTACCTGGCGAGTACTTCAAAGAGTCAGGTCGTTGGGAGCTCTATGGGCCAACCCTATTGCGCATCAAAGACCGCAAGGGTGGCGAGTACCACCTCGGGCCCACGCACGAAGAGATCGTCACCGACCTGGTTCGCCGCGAAGTGAAAAGCTACCGCCAGCTGCCGCTCAACCTCTATCAGATTCAGAACAAGTATCGCGACGAGCCCCGGCCGCGCGCTGGCCTACTTCGATGTCGCGAGTTCATCATGAAGGACGCCTATTCCTTCGATGTATCGGACGAAGCCGCCTTGGCGAGTTATCAACAGATGCACGACAGCTACCATCGCATCTTTCAGCGACTCGGGCTCGAGTATCGCGTGGTAGAGGCCGACAGCGGTGCCATCGGCGGCAAGCAGAGTGCCGAGTTCCAGGTTCTCGCCCAAACCGGGGAAGACTGGATCGTCGCCTGCGACGAGTGCGATTACGCCGCGAACGTCGAGATCGCCCGGCGGGGGCCCGTCGCTGGTGCTGAGCCGGACCCGTCCAAGATGCTCCCGGTCGAGAAAGTCGAGACGCCGAACACCCACACGATCGAAGAGGTGGTCGCGTTCTTCGGGCCCGACGTCACCGCAGCCCAGACGCTCAAATCGCTCGTCTATCTGGCAAGTGACGAGATCGTCCTGGCCGTCGTTCGAGGCGACCACGAGATCAACGAGATCGGCCTTGCTCGACAGTTGGGGGTCGACGCGTTGCTTCTCGCATCGGACGCGGCGGTCAAGGAGGCCACGAACACGGAGATCGGTTTCGTCGGTCCAGTCGACTTCGGAGGGCGCATCATTGCCGATCCGGATGCGGTGTCGGTGCTGAACGCGATAACGGGTGCTGGGGAGACCCCCTACCATCTCAAGAACGTCAACCACGGGCGCGACTACACCGCCGAGGTCTTATCGATCCGCCAAGCGACCTCGGGCGACCCATGCCCCAACTGTAACGGCACTCTACAGCTCTATCGCGGCATCGAGGGAGGTCACATCTTCGTCCTAGGCACACACTACAGTGACAAGATGAACGCGACCTTCCTCGACGAAGAGGGCGACAGTCATCCGATCGTGATGGGCTGCTACGGAATCGGCGTGACGAGGCTAATCGCCGCAATCATCGAGCAACATCACGATGAGGAAGGGATTCGCTGGCCGGTGCATGTCGCTCCGTACCAAGTGATCGTGACCCCCATAGGCAAGGATGAGGAGCCCCTCACGAAGGCCACCGAGATCTACGAAACCTTGCGCGACCAAGGCATCGAGGCCCTGCTCGACGATCGCTCCGAACGCCCTGGGGTGAAATTCAAGGATGCCGACTTACTCGGAATTCCACTGCGAATTACAGTCGGTTCGCGCGGGTTGAAGCAAGGCACCGTCGAGCTGAAGAAGCGCATCGAAGCGGAGTCGGAGGATGTACCCGCCGCCGACATCGTCTCCGCGACGCAAGCGGCGCTGGCCGCTCTCAGGAGCTGAACGCGTGACCCGTCACGAGGGCATATACGAGACTCCGAAGTGGCGAACCTTCTGGTTGGGCGTGGGGTTCGTGGTTTTGATCGGAATCGGCGTCATGACCGTCTTGTTGCCGGAGCTGGAGGACGATTCGACCAAAGAGTCAGCTATCTCACAAGACGACGCAGATACGCAAGAATAAGGACGACAAACAGCACCAGAGCGGAGCCGGCACCGCGCGCGCTAGCTGCGAACGGGAGCGACGACAACTCATTCTTTGCGCCGCAGCTCACAATTTTGCAATCTTATAGAGAGCGTGACCCATCGCAGACTCAGTGCTGTCGTGTTCGCATCGGTGCTTGTCTCTTGGGCGCCATCGCCCGCCTACGCGTCACCCGAAGTGCCCATGTGCGTCGCCGATCAAGCGCATCTCGTAGAAGCGCCGATCAACATAAACCGTCTGAGGATGTCTGCCGTGGACAGTCTGAGGATGTCTGCCGTTGACATGTGTGGCCCGTACGTTGCTCCGATCGCACTCGACGAGGCGAGCTCAATGTCGAGCCGTGCAGTCGAAGCCTATCGGCAAGCGACTCGGTTGATCGCAGCCACCCGCTATGAGGCGGCGCGACTGAAGTTGGATCTCGCTGCCCAGGGCCTCCCTCGGATCGCCGACCACATCGCGCTCCGGAGTGCGCGGCTCGAGCTGCTCCGTGACCGGCCGGATCGGGCTGCGATCTTCTTCGCGGAAGCCACCGAGAGCATTCACGAATCGGTCAGGGTCCAAGCGAGCTTCGGCTACGTGTTCGCGCTTCTTCGAGCCGATGATCCGGCGGGGGAAGAGGCGCTCCACGACCTCTTGTGGGCCTATCCAGCTCTTCCCGAGCGCGCAGACTTGCTGTTTGAGCACGCCCGGAGCCTCATCCGACAGGAGCGTCACGAAGAGGCAGCGCAGACACTCCACGGGATCCGCGTCGACCACCCGGGAAGCCATCTCGCGCCCCGCGCTGAGGTCGATCTGGCGCGTCTCTCGCGACTCGGGCACCCCACCCCGGAGCTGACCGACGAAGCGCGAGTGAGAATCGCACGAGAGCTCGTGCGCACAGGGCCGCTCGACAAAGCCAAGGTGATGGTCAACGCGCTACTCGAGCGACCACTGAAGCCGGAGCAGGACGCCACGGTTCACTACCTCGCGGGCCGGCTGGCTCGCTATGAAGGTCGTTGGCAAGCCGCGGAAACCTACCTCCGGACTGCGCAAGAACTGCCATCCCCCGACGTCGTGACGACGCGAGAGATCGAAGACCGGGCGAACGACATGGCGCAGGCTGCAACGGCGCGCAAGAAAGACGCGGCGCTCGCGACGCTCAGTAGACTCAGAGCAGGACGCGCATACGCAGCCATCCCATCGGCGCGGCTCCGGGACATGATCCGGCTCGCCTCCCCTGCGGGGTTGAAAGAACAGGTCGAAGATATCCTGATGGTCTTGGGCGCGCGTCCGGGTGTCTCATCGAGCACCCTCCTCGATGCGGCGATGGCGGCAGCCGGGACCGGAGGCGACGGGCTGATCATCGTTCTGCTCAACCGCGTAGCCAAGCAAGACAGCACTCGATATCGGGCGCCTGCGCTCTATCACCTAGGAAGGGCACATGAACGTGCAGGACGGCCCGACGAAGCCCGGAGCTACTACGCGAGCACACTCGAAACCGGCGATGATTACTACGCGCTATGGGCCGTCAACGGCCTCGCGAGGCTCGAAGCCGATAATCGCATCGAGAGCCCAGAAGGGTTCTCGGACCTCGACCGACGCGGCATGCCACGCGCCCCGAAGGCCGCCGACTCCGAGCTTGCCGGTCAACTGGAGTCGATCGCAGAGTTCCACGGCGCTACCTATCCCTGGATCGGCCGGGCGGCCGATCTCCTCCGCATCGGCGAAAGGGACTCGGCGACTGCGGAGCTCTTCGAAGCGTATCTCTCGTGGCGGGATGCGCTTGGTAAGCCTGTGGCACGAGCTGGTCTCGATTCGGTAGCGCGCGCGGACGGACGCGTACACGAGCCGGTCGCAACAGACGTTCGTGTTGCGCGATCGGGACTGAGCGATCCGGATCGCGCAACCCTCTCTTCGGTGGCTGCTTCGCTCGGTGACATGGGAACGGCAGGAGGCTTTGCAGGGCCCAGCTTCATCGAGACCCTACCGCGAGCATACGAATGGCTCGCAGTGCCTGCAGCGAACCGTTACGGTCTCGATCCAAATCTCCTGCTCGCAGTCATGCGCGTCGAAAGCGCCTATCAGAAGCACATCGTGTCGTATGCCGGCGCCGTCGGCCTCATGCAGATCATGCCCCGCACAGGCCAATTGATCGCGCATGCACTCGGCCATGAGGACTTCTCACCAGCGGACTTGCTCGATCCACGGACCAACTTGGAGTTCGCGGCCTGGTACCTGACTTCGTTGATCCGCCGGTTCGACGGGCGCCTGCCTCTCGCCATCGCAGCCTATAACGGCGGCCCGCACAACGTACGCCGATGGATGGAGGTATGCGCCGGTCAAACCTCGGTCGACGTTTTCCTAGAGCAGATTCCGTTCTCACAGACCCATCGCTACGTACGGCGGGTCTTGGTGAATTATGACGCCTACCGCAAGCAGCAGGACTTGCCGCCACCGAGATTGTCGGTACGGCTCCCGGCGCAACGCGTCGACCCGCTGTCTTTCTGATACAACGAGGCAATGGCAGCCGACGAGGTCGATGCAGTAGTAATCGGGGCAGGCGCCGTGGGCCTCGCATGTGCGCTCGAGCTGAGTCGCCGCCTCGATTCGGTGATTGTCATCGAACGTGAAGTAGGCCCCGGGCGAGAGATCTCGAGTCGCAATAGCGGTGTGATCCACGCCGGGATCTACTATCCGGGCGACTCCCTGAAGACGCGCCTGTGCATCGAAGGCAAGAAGCTTCTCTACCGATGGTGTGAAACCCGCGACATCCCGCATGCACGCACGGGCAAGTTGATCGTTGCGACGAGCGATGAGGAAGAGGAACGTCTGCGGAAGCTTGCGCGACACGCCAAAGCGGTGGGGGCCGGCGAGCTCGAGCCGTTGACCGGTGTGGAAGTCGCGCGACGGGAACCCGAGATTCGCTGCCAGGCGGCGCTGTACTCGCCCACCTCCGGTGTCGTCGACGTTCACGAGTTACTTGCAAGCTTCCTTCGCGAAGTGCGGGAGACGGGCGGCACGGCGGTCTTTCACACGGCGATCGAGGACATCCATCGATCGGGACGAGAGTGGGTTGTTCGAACCGAGGACACGATGGGTCGTGGAGCTGAGATACGGACACGTCGGATCGTCAACGCCGCTGGGCTTTCGGCGCTCGACATCGCCGAGATGTCAGGCCTGCCGGCACGCGAGCGGCCCTGGCGTCTCCACCCTTGCAAAGGCTCGTACTTCGCACTCCAGGCTGGGGCGCCTCCGACGAAGCACAGCCTCATCTATCCTCTGCCCCGGGGCGCAGGCCTCGGCGTCCACATCACGGCCGACCTCTCCGGAGCGCGCCGCGCGGGCCCGGACGCCGAGTACGTCGATGAGATCGACTACACAGTCGACGAATCGCACGCCGCGAGATTCGCCGAGGCGGTCGCACGATACCTACCCGCGATCCGCCCAGGGCACTTGACGCCGGACTATGCTGGAATCCGGCCCAAGCTGGTCGGCCCAGGTGGCGGGTTCGCTGACTTCGTCATCGCCACCCCCGAATCGCAGCCTGGATTCGCTCACCTGATCGGCATCGAATCTCCGGGGCTTACGGCCTCCCTTGCCATCGGCGCTCACGTGTCCGAGGTGATTGGCTAGGGGTTGCGCCTGTGCCGACCGGTATGCATAACCCCGCCTCACCAGCCTCAAGAGGAGTTCCATGAGCCATCGAGTCTTGATCATCGGAAGCGGACCAGCAGCACACACGGCGGCGATCTACGCGGCGCGCGCGGAGCTCAAACCCGTGCTCTTCGAGGGATTCCTGGCGGGTGGAATCGCGGCAGGAGGGCAGCTCACCACCACGACCGATGTCGAAAACTTCCCCGGCTTCCCCGAGGGCATCATGGGCCCGGACCTCACCGATCGATTTCGCGCGCAGTCCGAGCGGTTTGGCACGACGATTCACACCGAAACGGTGAATGAGGTCGATCTCTCCAGCCGGCCGTTTCATTTCAAGGCAGATACCCAGGAGGGCTCCGCGGAGACGATCATCATCGCGACGGGTGCCACCGCGAAGCGGCTCGACATACCAGGCGCAAACGACGGAGAGCTCTGGCAGAAGGGTATTTCGGCCTGCGCGGTATGCGACGGCGCCTTGCCAGCGTTTCGCAATCAGCCCTTGGCGGTGATCGGTGGCGGCGACTCCGCCGTCGAAGAGGCGACGTTTCTCACCAAGTACGGTTCAACGGTCTATATCGTACACCGCAGAGATGAGCTGCGCGCCTCGAAAATCATGCAGCATCGCGCGCTGGCCAATCCCAAGATTGAAATGCTGTGGTCACACGTGGTGACGGAAGCCAAGGGCAAGGACTTTCTCGAAGCTATCGAAGTCAAGGACCTCAAGACCGACGAGAAGCGGGACATCCCGGTGTCGGGTCTGTTCTTCGCCATCGGTCACACGCCAAACACCGCCTTTCTCGACGGTCAGATCGACACCGACGAGCAGGGTTACATCATCACTAAACCCGACTCGACGGCCACCAACGTGCCGGGGGTGTTCGCCGCCGGCGATGCGCAGGACAAGAAGTGGCGACAGGCGGTCACCGCCGCGGGCACGGGTTGCATGGCAGCGCTCGAAGCTGAGCACTTCCTCACCGCGCAGGGCTGAGCGGCCCTACCCCGAAGACCCGAGGTCCGCGCCGTTCCCGTTTCGACGAGCACGGCGTTCTCGTTTCCGAAGGACCGCCTGGGCGCGGCGCTCTTTCTTTCTTTTTGAGGGTTTCCGTCCTCGATACGCGGCCTGTTCCTCGTGATGCTCGTCGAAAGCACCTGGCTGCACACCCAGCTCGAAAAACGCCACCTCTCTCTGCGCACGCTCCCCAAGCCGGAGCGGAACGACCGCAGCCCCTACCCCGGCGCCGACGTAAACCGCGCCTTTGGGTTCGTCCAAGGCACGCGACCCATAGAGCCCGTGAATGTACTTGTGACCGGCAAGCTTGCCGACGGAGAGTTCATGCAGGCGGGCCACGGTGATCTGCCCAGCATGGGTATGTCCCGAGAAGACCAGAGGCACCCCGTTTTCCCAAAGTGCATCGGCCTCCTCGGCAATATGCGAGAGCCCGATGACTGGGACGTTCGACTTGAGGCCCTTCAGCGCCTCCCGTTGGGAAGCGTGGCCGGTATATGCGTCGTCGAGGCCCAGCACTTGCAAGGGTTGGTGTCCGATCGTAATCGTCGTGTGGGCGTTGTCGAGCACCTCGGCGCCGCCTTTTTGCAACGCCTTCCGAACAGAAGGCGCGCCCGCCCAGTGGTCGTGGTTGCCAAGCACGGCAAACACCGGCGCATCGAGCTTGTCGATCACGTCGGTAAGGTCATCTAAGTAGACCTGGCTGTGACAAACGAAGTCCCCACTGATGACGATGATGTCGGGGTTGCCTGCGTTGGTCATCGCGACGGCATCGTACTGAACCTCCATCGGCGTGACGCGGCCAACGTGAAGGTCGGTTAGATGCGCGACGCGGACGCCCTCGAGATGCTCGATGAAACACTCGGGACCCGCAAAGCGACGGACGCGGAAACGGCGCGAGGCGTCGTGCCACGGGTCTCGTTCGCGAAGGAGCCTCTGGCGAAACTTCCGAAGCCCCTCAATTGTCGCGGATCTGCCCATTTCAACTCAATGTAATCATTCGTCTCAATGTCCGCACGAATCCCGCGGAGAACGCTTGCGTTTGAGCCTCGACACCGGCACGTCCGGCCCCTGGGGCCTCGAGTCGCCGCCTTTGCGACGAAACCGCCTGTATAGATAGACGCCGGCTCCGAAGACGATCAACCCTGCCACAATTTCCTGCCACGGCATCTCTAAGACCTATTCGAACCCGAGAAGCCTGCCTCCCTGGTAGACCAGGAAGGAGCCGGTGTAGGCAAGCACGGTCATGTAGGCAAAGAGAAACACCGGCCATTTCCACGAACCCGATTCCCTTCGGACGACTGCAATTGTGCTCATGCATTGGCACGCGAGCAAGAAGAACACCATCAACGAGACTCCGCTGAGGGGGGTCATCACGGGAGTGCCGTCCGAATGGCGCGCTTCTTGGAGGGCCTGGCGCAGAGGCTTGTTTTCCTCATCGGCCTCTCCAATTCCGAAGACAACCCCGAGGGTCGAAATGAACACCTCGCGTGCGGCGAATGCGCCGATGATCCCCACGCCAATTTGCCAGTCGAACCCGATGGGCCGGAGAACCGGCTCGAGCGCATGCCCGAACCTGCCGGCAACGCTTTGCTCGAGCTGTTCGGACGCTTCTTGCGCGTTCAGGGCCGCAACGACCCGAGCCCCCTCGTCGGCGGGTAGATCCATCTGCGCGACCGTCGCCCGCTCTTGCTCGTAGCGGGCAGCGATCTCGTCTGACTTGGGAAACGAGAGGAGCGCCCACAGGAGCACCGTCATCGCCAATATGATCGTTCCCGCGTCGACCAGGAAGATCCGCAAACGGCGCCAGGCGTTGATCCAAAGGACCTGCGCGGATGGCCATCGGTAGGGAGGCATCTCGAGCATGAATGTCGGGGCGGGCCCAGGGAGAATGGTTCTGCGAATCAGTGCCGCCGCGATGAGAGTGACCATGACGGAAAGGGTGTACATCGCGAACAGGGCTACGGCGCCGGCGCTAAACCACCATAGCGTTGCGCCCGCAAAAACGGTACCGACGACGAGGATGTAAACCGGAAGCCGGGCGCTGCAGGACATCAACGGCAAGGCGAGCATCGTCACCAACCGATCACGTCGCCGCTCGATCGTCCGGGTGGCCATGACAGCTGGGATGGCACACGCAAAACCCGAAAGCAGCGGCACGAAGGCCTTTCCATGTAGCCCCACCCCCTTCATCACGCGATCGATCACGAATGCCACTCGGGCGAGGTACCCGGAGTCCTCGAGAAAACCGATGAACAGGAACAGCATGAGAATCTGGGGTGCAAACACGATGACGTTGCCAACGCCGGCAATGATGCCCTCAACGATGAGATCTTGAAGCACCCCATCCGGGAGCGCGGCCGCAATCTGACCTTGGAGAGCCGCGGTGAGATCTTCGATGAACCCGATCGCGGGCTCGGCCCACGTAAAGAGCGCCTCGAAGACCATGAACATCACGATCGCGAATGCCAACAGGCCGGACACCGGGTGCGTGAGCACATTATCGATGCGTTCGCTGACGCTTGGTTCCGGGTCGGGGCTCGGCGAAGCCCGACTCACCTGTTCCTCGATCCAGGCGTAGCGGGTCGCGATGATCTCGAGGTCTGGGTTTCGGCCCTGCGCGATCGCTGCAGAACGAAGCCTTTGAACGGCGCTCCGGAGCGAATCCGGAACGCCTCGGAGGCTGTCCTCGTCTAGCGATAGAAGGCACCACAACGCGACTGCACGGGTCTGCTGCTGAGAAGCGCCGGGCCGCCAACGTTCGACCAACGGAACTAGCTCGGAAAGATCCGTCTCGAGAGCGGCTGGATAGGAGACCGAAAGGGCGTCGACGGAGGATGTCAGCCCGAGCTGATCCTCCACCGCGTTCAATAGGACGTCTAACCCTTGCCTCTTGGTGGCCACGACGGGGACCACCGGCGCACCAAACGACTCGGACAGGAGATCGGTGTCGATGCGAAGCCCCATCCGCTCAGCCGCATCCATCATGTTCAAAGCGACGACGACCGGAACACCGGACTCTCGCAGTTGAAGTGCAAGGTAGAGACCACGCTGAAGGGTGGTTGCGTCGACGACACAAACGACGGCCCGGGTTTCGCTTGCGACGAGCGCATCGACCGCAAGCTGCTCCTCGGGCGAATTCGCCGTCAGGCTGTACATGCCGGGTATATCGACCAGCGCGACGCGCTGCGCGCTGAGATGAACGGTCGCTGTGGTACGATCGACCGTAACCCCAGGGTAGTTCCCAACACGGGCGCTGCCCCCGGAGAGCGCGTTGAACAACGTGCTTTTGCCGGAATTGGGGTTACCCGCGATCAAGATCTCCGGCGTCGCCGCGGTGAGGCTCATGCCGCCCTCGCCGGAGCGACCGCGATCCTCGCCGCCTCGGCACGCCGCACGGACAGGGCGTAGTCTCGAACGCGGAGCTCGATCGGGTCGCCGAGTGGCGCCACCCGCACCACGCGAACCTCGGTCCCAGGGAGGAGGCCCATCTCCATCAAACGCCGCGAAATCGGCCGATCGCAGTCGATCGACACGATTTCGGCGGCTTGGCCGAGGGGCAGGTCCGCAAGCGAAGGCTTCACCACCAATTGATAATGAATTTCTTTTTCGTTTGCAAACCGCTTGGAATTCCCGCCCAGGTCTCTATAACAGCGCCCTACTCGCTGCTCGGAGGGACAATCATGGCAACTACGGCGCTCAAAGGAAACCCGACCCAGACCAACGGCGACCTGCCCGCAATCGGAAGCAAGGCGCCGGACTTCCTGCTCGTCGCAACCGACATGAGCGAGAAGAGGCTCGCCGACTTCCGCGGCCAGAAGAAGATCCTCTCGATCAACCCGAGCTATGACACTCCGGTTTGCCAAGTGGCGACGCGCACGTTCAACGAGCGCGCCGCAGGCTTGGACGATGTGGTCGTACTCATGGTGAGCGCGGACCTGCCGTTCGCGCAAAAGCGGTTTTGCGCCGCTGAGGGCATCGAAGGTGTCGTTCCCGTATCGACGTTTCGCGGCAGCTTCCTGAAAGACTATGGCGTGGAGCTCATCGATGGCCCTCTCAAAGGCGTCTCCGCCCGTGCCATCGTCGTGCTCGACGAGAACGACAAAGTCGTCCACACCGAGCTGGTCCCCGACATCGCGCAAGAACCGAACTACGACGCCGCAATAGCTGCCCTGAGCTGAGCGATACTGGCGCCCGCGGTTACGAAAGAAGGTGCTTCGCCTGGGCGGCTACGTTCTCAGCCGTGAACCCGTACTTCTCGAAGAGCACCTTGGACGGCGCGGACGCTCCAAACTTCTCGATCGTGACAAACGCGGCGTCGTTTCCGACCCAGCGGTCCCAGCCTTGTCGAATGCCTGCCTCGACGACGACCTTGGGTGTCTCTTTCGGGAGCACCTCACGCTGGTAGTCCTCGCCCTGTTTCGCGAACAGCTCCCAGCACGGCATGCTGACCACGCGGACACTTGCACCCCCGGCCTCGAGGGTCTCCGCCGCCTCGAGCGCGACCGCAACTTCACTGCCAGTCGCGACGAGAATCACGTCAGGGCCCCCGCCGCCTGCCTCTCGAAGGATGTACGCCCCGCGCTTTGCCTTTTCAGCGCTCGCGAGGCCGCTGCGATCGAGCGTTGGAACTCCCTGGCGGGTCAACGCCAGAGCCGCCGGACCGTCCCATTCGATCGCCGCTTTCCAACACTCACGCACCTCGTTGGCGTCGGCTGGTCTGAGGACCGCAAGGCCTGGGATCGCGCGAAGGGAGGCGAGTTGCTCGACCGGCTGGTGGGTCGGTCCATCTTCGCCGAGGCCGATGCTGTCGTGGGTGAAGATATATCGGGTATGAAGGCCCATTAGGGCTGCAAGCCGAATGGCGGGCCGCATGTAGTCGCTGAAGATCAGAAACGTTGCGCCAAAGGGAATCACGCCGCCGTGAAGCGCCATGCCATTGAGCGCAGATGCCATGCCGTGCTCGCGAATCCCCCAGTCCATGTTGCGCGGTATGCCCTCCGCGTCTGTGAGAAAGCTTGCGTAACCTTTCATGGTGCTGTTGTTCGAGCCCGCGAGATCGGCCGATCCGCCAACCAATCCCTCGAGACGCGACGCCAAAACGTTTAGCACTTCGCCGCTCGCTTTGCGTGTTGCGAGGCCCTTCGGGTCAGCCTCGAAGACAGGCAGATCGCGATCCCAAGCTGCCGGGAGCTCTCCGGCCACGGCCTCCTCGAAGGCCCGGGCTTCGTCGGGGAACTGGCCCCGGTACGCATCGAAACGCCGTTGCCAAGCGGAGCGGCGCTTTGCACCGCGCTCTCGAATGTCCTCTGCCACCGCAGCAAGCTCGTCTGGCACAAAAAACAGATCGGTCGGCCACTCCATGAGCTGCTTGGTCGCGATGATCTCGTCTTCGCCAAGCGGCGCCCCATGCGCGGCCGCGCTGTTGCTCTTGTTCGGAGAGGGGAAACCGATGATCGTACGCACTCGAATGAAGCTTGGACGGTCATCGGCAACCGCAGCCTCGGCCGCGCGCTTCAACGCGGCCAAGTCTTCTCCATCCTCTACGCTCTCGGTGTGCCATCCGTAGGACTCGAAGCGTTTGAGCACGTCTTCACTGAAAGAAAGATCGGTCGAGCCGTCGATCGTGATTCCGTTGTCATCCCAGAACACGACCAGTTTTCCCAGGCGAAGATGACCGGCGATCGACGCAGCCTCGGAGGCCACGCCCTCCATGATGTCGCCATCGGACGCGATCACCCACGTGCGGTGATCGATGATCTCATGCCCGGGTTTGTTGAAGCGTGCTGCCAGATGCCGCTCGGCCATGGCCATCCCGACTGCGTTCCCAAAGCCCTGACCGAGTGGTCCCGTGGTGGTCTCCACGCCGGGCGTGAGATGCGACTCAGGGTGGCCCGGGGTGAGGCTTCCCCACTGGCGAAAGTGACGGATGTCGTCGAGGGACACCGCATACCCACTCAGGTGAAGAAGCGCGTATTGCAGCATCGAGGCGTGGCCGCACGAAAGCACAAAACGGTCGCGATCCGGCCAATCCGGGTCACCGGGGTCGTGCCGCCGCAACCCGGAAAAGAGCGCCCATCCCAGAGGGGCCAACGCCATGGGTGTACCTGGGTGGCCCGAGCTCGCGGCCTGGACCGCATCCATGCTCAAACCACGAATCGTCTTGATGGCGAGCACGTCGAGCTCTGCCGGGTTCCCCATGCTGCGGTCCTTCTCCTTACGGGCGCCGGATCTAGCAGGCGGGGACAGTCCCCGAAAGGATGTTTTTGGCCGGCGCTGGACATCATCCCGGATCGCCACTAACAACCCCGGACGCGGGTGCCCGGTTGTTGACTAGATCGATCGGGTTTGCTCGACAGCTGAGCTCGCGCGGGAGGAAGGCATGCCTCAGGTTTTCGTGCCCAAGGAAATCGCCCCTGGCGAGACTCGGGTCGCCTGCACACCGGACACGACGAAGCGCTACGTGAAAGAAGGCTTTGAGGTCGTCGTAGAAAGCGGTGCCGGGTCGCACGCGCATTTCACCGATCGGCAGTACCAAGACGCGGGCGCCAAGATCGTGTCGGCGGCCGAGGCGGAGGCCTCATGGGGGGTAGCCGACATCGTCCTCCGGGTTTGGCCGATCAGCCCCGAAGAAGCTGCCAAGCTCAGAGAGGGCTCTCTATTCATCGGCTTCTTGTCCCCTCACAAGAACCTCGAATCGATCCGGGTCTTCCGCGACCGGAAAGTCAGCGCGATTGCGATGGAGCTCATTCCCCGAATCAGTCGCGCTCAAACCATGGATGCGTTGAGCTCCCAGGCTTCGATCGCTGGGTACCAGGCGGTGTTGATGGCCGCGACTTACCTCGACAAGTATTTCCCGCTTCTCATGACGGCTGCTGGCACGATTCAGCCAGCCAAGATCGTGATCATGGGCGCGGGTGTTGCGGGCCTTCAAGCGATCGCCACCGCCCGCCGGCTCGGCGCGATCGTCGATGTCTCGGACATCCGGCCTGCCGTCAAAGAGCAAGTCGAGTCCCTTGGGGGACGCTTCATCGACTTCCCGATGGACGAGACCGGCGAGGGCGAAGGAGGATACGCTCGGGAGCTCACGGCCGAGCAACTGAAAGCTCAGCAGGCCGCGGTTCGTAAGAAAGTCGTTGCAGCCGATGCGGTCATCACGACCGCGCTCGTGCCAGGTCGCCCCGCTCCGAAGCTCATCACCGCGGACATGATCGAGGAGATGCGGGAAGGCGCGGTCATCGTGGACCTGGCCGTCGAACAGGGCGGAAACTGCGAGCTGTCGAAGAGCGGGGAAGCCGTAACCGTATCGGGCGTGACCATCATCGGCCATCCGAACATGCCTGCCGCCACTCCGGCGGACGCCAGTCTCCTATACGCCCGCAACATTCATGCCCTGATCCTCAACATGCTGTCCGACGGCGAGCTGGTGCTCGATCTCGAAGACGAAATCACCAATGGCGCGCTCATCACCCACGACGGGAAGGTGCGCCACGGACCGACCGCCGAGGCCCTCAGTGCCTAGCCTCAGAACGATGGAAGGAGACCGGCCGTGACCTTAGGACCCCTGCTCATCGGCATCTATGTGTTCGTGCTCGCGGGCTTCGTCGGCTTCGAGATGATCACCAAAGTGCCGCCGACGCTCCATACGCCGCTGATGAGCGGCGCGAACGCGATCAGTGGCATCACCGTCGTCGGGGCCGTTGCCGCGGCGACGACCGCTCCACCCACCATCGCCAACCTCTTGGGCTTGGTCGCAATCGTCACGGCGACGATCAATGTCGTGGGCGGCTTTCTCGTTACGGATCGCATGCTCCGCATGTTCGGAAAGAAGAAGAAGTAGAGATGAGTCACGAGGTCATTCGTTCGAACCTGGTGCCGATCATCTATCTGCTTTCCACGGTCCTTTTCATCTTCGGCATCAAGCAGCTCGCGAAGGTCAAGACCGCCAGACGCGGCAATACGATCGCGGCAGCAGGGATGCTGTTCGCGATCACCGGAGCTCTCCTCGAGCTCGGTGTCGTCGACTACCGGTGGATCGGCGCCGGATTGATTCTTGGGACGATCATCGGCGCACTTTTCGCGATTCGCGTTCAGATGACGGCGATGCCAGAGATGGTCGCCCTCTTCAACGGCTTCGGCGGCATCGCGTCGGCCCTGGTAGCATCTTCTGTCTATTGGAGCGTCGTGGTCGAAGGCGGTGCCTCCGGGACGGTCTACGACGCTCTTGGGACCGACGAGGCGATCACGGTCATGTTGTCGATCCTGGTCGGCGGGGTGACTTTCACGGGCAGCCTCGTGGCCCTCCTCAAGCTCCAGGGCCGTCTTCGTAAGGGACAGCCGATTCTCCTTCCAGCCCGGCATTTCATCACTTTTGGCCTCTTGTTTGCGTCGTTGGCGGCGGGTGGAATCGCCGTCGGAGCCGGCGCTCCCGACTCGATGGTGTGGGTCCTGTCGTTGGCTGGCGGGGCATTGGTGCTCGGGGTGCTCCTCACGATCCCAATCGGCGGTGCTGACATGCCTGTGGTCGTCTCTCTCCTCAACTCGTACTCCGGGTTGGCAGCCTCGATGGCCGGTTTCGTGATCGGCAACCCTCTCTTGATTATCGGCGGCGCGATGGTCGGCGCCGCAGGGTTGATCCTGACGCAAATCATGTGCGTCGCGATGAACCGTTCGCTGTTGAATGTCCTCGTTGGCGGTTTTGGTGTGGGCGAAGGCACCGCCGGCGGCAGCGACGAGTACACAGGCGTGACATCCTGCGGCCCTGAAGAGGCTGCGATGGTGCTCGAGAACGCCGAGTCCGTGATCATCATCCCGGGCTACGGTCTCGCCGTGGCACAAGCGCAACATGCGGTTCGCGAGCTCGCGGACTTGCTCAAGTCCCGGGGCACCAAGGTCACCTACGCGATCCATCCGGTCGCCGGCCGCATGCCCGGCCACATGAACGTCTTGTTGGCGGAGGCTGACGTGCCATACGAGGAGCTCCTCGAAATGGACGTCATCAACTCCGAGTTCAAGAACACCGACGTCGCCATCGTTCTCGGCGCCAACGACGTCGTAAACCCGATCGCCACCAAAGATCCCAGCAGCCCCATTGCAGGCATGCCGATCCTCAACGCCCACGAGGCTCGCTCGGTTTTCGTCGTCAAACGGAGCCTCAGCCCCGGCTATGCGGGAATCAAGAACGAGCTCTTCGAATACGACAACACGATGATGATCTTTGGCGACGCCAAGAAGGTCCTGCAAGGCCTGATCGGCGAAGTCAAAGGACTGTGATCGCGCGCGACACTGGCACTGGCACTGGCACTGGCACTGGCACTGGCACTGGCACTGGCACTGGCACTGGCACTGGCACTGGCACTGGCACTGGCACTGGCACTGGC